>CAXXDN010000001.1:0-1061920 GCA_963667465.2 Dehalococcoidia bacterium
GGGTGAGGGATCGGAAGGGGATCCGGCCCCCTCTCCCCTCGCCGGAGCGGGCGGGGTGTGAGGGGGTCGAAATTGAATACGTAACAAAGTTGGGAGCCTACGGCCTCACCGTCGCCGCCGCCTTCGCGGTAGCGCTCGCGGTGCTGCTGTCCGTCTCCACGACGCAGACGGCCGAGGCGGCAACGGTCCGCTGACCACCAATCGTGCCGACGTCGAGCCGGGCGACACGGTGATCATCCCCCGGCCAGGCCGGGGCCGAAATCGTGAACTACGCGATCGTTGGCGGCACGGCCACCGGCAGCTTCGCCGTGGGCGGCGAGCAGACGCTGTCCTGTAGCGACTCGACGACGGGCCGTGGCTGTGACACCAACACCGCACCGGACACCATCAGTGTCAAGCTGAACGTCGACGCCGACTCACCGGACGGCTACATCCAGGTCACCCGTACCCAGGTGCTTCCGGTCGCGAGCGCCGCTCCGGAGACTGTGGTCATTACGGTCACCACGCAGCCGAGGCCGGTTTCGGTGACACTGACTCGGAGTACGCCGACAATTGATGCCTCTGCCGATGCCAGTGACACCTCGGTGATTACGGCGACGATCAAGTTCGACAAGACGCCGAACGCTGCCGCCAACAGTGATGAGACTCTCACGTTCATCACCACGCTTGGGTCGTTCACTACTTGTGGTGAGAATACAGGCCAGAACACCCAGGTTTGTGCTGACGTTGACGCGGAGCTCGTCGACACCAACGACGACGAAACGATGGACGCCGCCCGGGCTACGGTCACGCTCAGTGGTGCGAATCGCGAGGGCACGGCGGTCATCACCACCACCCACGCGAGTGTTGACCCTGCGACCACCGAGGTCACGCTCTTCGGCGACGCCAAGAACCTTACGGCTGAGGCCGAGCAGGGCTCGGTCGAGATCGGCGGCAACGTGTTCGTCGTTCTCACCGTCACGGACAGCGCGGGTAACCCGGTTTCCGGTGCCCAGCCTGTGCCGGGTGACAAGGAAGTTGTCGGCCCGAACGACGACGCCACCTTGGTCACGACCGGCAAGACTGACTCGTTCACGGAAGGTGGAGGCGTTACGTCGCCGTACAACGTCGACCACAACGTCGACAACACGGCCAGCAAGAGCATCCCGGCCTGTGGTGACGACGTAAGGACGCCGGTCGACGATGGAGAGGGGACCTTGTCGCAGCTGTTCGCCACTGCCTCGTCCGGTACGAACGGCAAGGGCCAGTGTGTCGTCCAGGTGAAAGCTCCGAAGAAGGCCGACGGAGCCGCGAAGGACGCGACGCGCGGTGTGCACACGGTGAACTTCGCGCTCGGCGCCAAGCTCAAGGCTGCGGTCGAGGTCACGGTCGCCGGTGGGCCGGCCGCCATCGAGAGCGATGCTCCCGAGTACGTCGACCCGCTGAGCGACACGACGATCACGGTGACGGTGCTTGACGACGAGGGTGTCCTCGTCGGAGCGACCGACATCAACGTGATCATGGTCGCCGGCGACGGCCTCGTCGAGGGTGCGGCGACGGACGACGACGCGAAGACCAAGAACGGTTCGTCGACGTTCAGCTACGCCGCCGGCCTCGAGGGTCAGGTTGTCTTCCGCGTCATCGCCGGTACCGGTACTGGCGCGATCAGGGACATCATCACGCTGCAGATCGGCGAGGCGATGCCGGATGAGCCGGACATGCCGGCCATGCCTGACGGCGACGCCACGCTGACGGTCCAGGGCAACCTGGGTAGCTTCAGCGGCGGCTCGGTCGAGGCTCTCCACTCGGCTGCCGAGGCGGCTTGTGCCGGTGGCGCGCAGATCGCCGCCCAGGACGCCGATGGCACCTGGCACCTCTACGGCACCACCGCCATCGCGATCGCGAACAGCCTGTTCAATGCGGCCTTCGCGGACGGCTTCGACGGTATGACCTTGATCTGGGTCACCAGCTGTGAGGCCGACGCCATGGAGAGCGAGGGCTAGGGCGCGCAGCGCTCCAGCCTGAGAACTCCAACGGAGTAGACACGGACCCCGGGATCCCGGCTTCGGCCGGGGTTCCGGGGAACCGTCTTCCACTCCCCAGCAAGCCCGGCAAGCCCGGCAAGGAGAAACCGAATGATTCGAACGATTGGACCGGCCAGGCTCGGCTTCGCGGCGGCGCTCCTCGCGCTGCTGCTCGGCCCGCTTGCGCTCGGCTTCCACACCGCGCACGCGCAGGGCCCGGACACGGCCCAGTACTACGGCACCGGCCTCAGCGAGGGCGACACCGTCGCCGCCTCGATCGACGGCACCGAGTGCGGCAGCACCACCGCCAACGCCGCCGGCGAGTGGGTCGTCCAGGTCGGCCAGGGCGACTGTTCGCCCGAGAACGGCGCCACCGTCAGCTTCTCGCTGAACGGCGACGCCGCCGAGCAGACCGCGACGTGGTCAGCCGGCGACCTCTCCGAGGTCACCCTGACCGTCTCGGCCATGCCCGACGACGGCGCCATGCCCGATCTGCCGGCAGAGCCTGACACCGGCAACGCCGGCCTCGTCGGCAGCGCTGGCAGCGCTGGCACCTCGCTGCTGGCGTTGGCCCTCGGCAGCCTCGCGCTCGCCGGCCTCGCCGCCGCGCGCCTCGCCACGCGCCGCGTCAGCTAACCCTCGGCCCCGTGCCGATTGCGAAGCGCCCCCGGCAACGGGGGCGCTTCTTCGTGTCCGCCATCGCCTGCCCTCGCTGGCCGCGCTGGCCGCGCTGGCGCGCGGACCCCCTCACCCCCGCCCTCTCCCGCGAGGGGAGAGGGAGCCGGATCTCTTCCGCGGCGGGCGTTGGATCCCCCTCCGATCCCCTCTCCCCCGGCGGGAGAGGGTTAGGGTGAGGGGGACTCCGGCGGTGACTCGCGGAGTTCCTGGGCGATCGCTTCGAGCACGGAGGGCAGGCGCAGCAGCACATCGCCGTTCCAGAACCGCAGCACCCGGTAACCGCGCGACTCCAGCCAGCGTGTGCGCCGGGCATCGTATGCCCGGCGGCCGGCGTGTTGCCCTCCGTCCAGCTCGACGATCAGCTTCCGCTCGTGACTTGCGAAGTCGGCGATGTAGGAGCCGATCGGCGCCTGGCGGCGGAATCTGACGCCCTCGAGGCGGCGATCCCGGAGCTTCCACCAGAGGGCGCGCTCGGCGTCCGTGGATTGCCGCCTGAGGCGCCGTGCCCTGGCCCTGGACCGGTCGTCCGCCATCGCCTGCCCTCGCTGGCCGCGCTGGCGCGCGGCGCCCCCTCACCCCCGCCCTAATGGGGTTCGACCGGACCCTGGAGCGATCTGGGAGACTGGTCTTGGACCGGCCGGCCGGTGAGCACTGCCCCTCCCCGAGACACTGCGATCTCCAGGGAGAGACCGTGCCCCGGCTGGTGCGTCCGGGTGGTCCACAGCACTCCTGGGGTGTCGTGCCCGAGAGCACTGGTCCATTAGGCCGTCGCAGGACCAGCCCGGCAGGTCGCAAACAGCAGCACGAAGCGCAGGAAAGCGAGGCACGATGACCCTCTACGTCGGTGACGACTGGTCCGAAGACCACCACGATGTCCAGCTCATGAACGAGGCCGGCGAACGGCTCGCCGCCAGGCGGCTGCCCGAGGGCGTCGCGGGCGTCGCCGTGCTGCACGAACTGGTTGCCGAGCACGCCTCAGACCCGGGCGCGGTCGTGGTCGGCATCGAGACCGACCGCGGACCCTGGGTCACGGCCCTGCTCGCGGCCGGCTACCGCGTCTACGCGATCAACCCCCGCTCGGCGGCGCGCTACCGTGAGCGTCACCACCTGGGCGGCGCCAAGTCCGACGCCGCCGACGCGAAGCTGCTCGCCGACCTCGTGCGCACCGACCGCCACAACCACCGTCCGCTGGCCGGCGACAGCGACGAGGCTGCCGCGGTGCGCATCCTCGCCCGCGCCCACCAGCAGCTGATCTGGGACCGCGTGCGCCAGACCAACCGGCTGCGCAACGCCCTCAGGGAGTATTTCCCGGCTGCCCTGCAGGCCTTCCCCAGCCTCGCGCACGGCGACGCCCTGGGCGTGCTGGCGCGGGCGAGCGAGCCGCGCGAGGCGGCGCGCCTGAGCACGTCGAAGATCCGCTCGGCGCTGCGCCGCGGCGGACGTCAGCGCAACCTCGAGCGGCGCGCCGCCGCGGTGCGCGACGCGCTGCGCTCCCCGCAACTCGAGGCGCCGCCTGCCGTGAGCCGGGCGTTCGCCGCGAGCACCCGCGCGGCGGTCGCGCAGATCAGCGAGATCAACCGTCAGCTTACGGAGCTCGAGGCCGCGCTCACGAGCCATTTTGAGCAGCACCCGGACGCCGCAATCTACCGTTCCCTGCCCGGTCTCGGTGTCGTGCTCGGCGCCCGGGTGCTCGGCGAGTTCGGGGACGACCCCGAACGCTACGAGTCGGCGAAGTCCCGCAGGAACTACGCCGGCACCTCGCCGCTCACCGTAGCATCGGGCCGCAAGCGCAGCGTGCGCGCCCGCTTCGTGCGCAACCGCCGGCTCGCCGACGCCGTGGACCGCTGGGCGCTCTGCTCGCTGCAGGCGAGCCCCGGCTGCCATGACTTCTACCACCGCCGCCGCGCCGCGGGCGACCTCCACCACCAGGCGCTGCGCGCTCTCGGCAACCGCCTCGTCGGCTACCTCCACGGCTGCCTGAAGGCACGTCGCCCCTACGACGAGGCCACCGCCTGGGCGCACCGCCACGACCGCGAACAGCTCGCCGCTTGACGCCTTAGCACCCTGGGGTGTCTCTCCCGCGAGGGGAGAGGGAGCCGGATTGTCCCTTACCCGCACCGTCTCCGGCGAGGGGAGGGAGCCGGTCCCCTCCGATCCCCTCTCCCCCGGAGGGAGAGGGTTAGGGTGAGGGGGACTCCGGATCCCCTTCCGATCCCCTCTCCCCCGGCGGGAGAGCCAATGTGTTGTGGGGGGAGCCCCCACACCCCCGAGGGTGAGGGGGACTCCGGCGCAGCCGGAGCGCGCGCGCCTCGAGGACTGTTGCGCCGCCGCAGGCTCCTCGCGCGGCGGGCGTCGGACCCCCTCACCCCCGCCCTCTCCCGCGAGGGGAGAGGGGGCCGGAGCCTCCGCACCTGCACCCTCTCCGGCGAGAGAGCGAGCCGGACACGAAGAAGCGCCCCCGTTGCCGGGGGCGCTTCGCAATCGGCCGGTGGCCGAAGGTTAGCTGACGCGGCGCGTGGCGAGGCGCGCGACGGCGAGGCCGGCGAGCGCGAGGCTGCCGAGGGCCAGCGCGAGCAACGAGGTGCCAGCGCTGCCAGCGCCGAGCAGTCCGGCGTTGCCGGTGTCAGGCTCGGCCGGCAGATCGGGCATGGCGCCGTCGTCGGGCATGGCGGCGACGGTCAGGGTGACCTCGGAGAGGTCGCCTGCGGACCACGTCGCGGTCTGCTCGGCGGCGTCGCCGTTGACCGTGAAGCTGACGGTGTCGCCGTTCTCAGGCGAGCAGTCGTCCTGGCCGACCTGGATGCTCCACCCCTCGGCGGTGGCGGTGTCGCTGCCGCACTCCGTGCCATCGATCGAGGCGGTGACGATGTCGCCAGCGCTGAGGTTCTGGCCGTAGTACGAGGCCACGTCGGGACCCTGCGCGTGCGCGGTGTGGAAGCCGAGCGCAAGCGGGCCGAGCAGCAGCGCGAGAAGCGCCGCGGCGAAGCCGAGCCTGGCCGGTCCAATCGTTCGAATCATTCGGTTTCTCCTTGCCGGGCTTGTTTGGAGAGTGGAATACGGTTCCCCGGAACCCCGGCCGAGGCCGGGATTCCGGGGTCCGTCGCTACTCCTGCGGAGTTCTCAGACTGGAGCGCTGCGCGCCCTAGCCTTCGCTCCCCATGGAGCCTTCGCTGTCCATGGCGTCCGCTTCACAGCTGGAGACCCAGACGAAGGTCATACCGTCGAAGCCGTCCGCGAATGCCGTGGTGAACCCGATGATCGCGAACGCCGGAGCGGTGCTGCTCCAGAGGTGCCATTCGCCATCGGCGTCCTGGACAGCGATCTGCGAGCCGCCGGGGCACTCAGCCGCGGCAGCAGCCGCGAAGGCATCGAGCGAGCCGCCGCTGAAGCTACCAATGTTGCCCTGGACGGTCAGCGTGGCGTCGCCGTCAGGCATGGCCGGCATGTCCGGCTCCTCCGGCATCGCCTCGCCGACCTCGATCAGGATCTGCTCGCGAGCAGTCTGCGTGGTTCCTCGAGTGCCATCCGCCTTCTCGTTCCACGTCCGAACGAGGAACTGAGCAGTGCCCGAGCTGGACGGTGCGAGGTAGCTGAACTTCGCACGGCCGTCGGACGTGCGTCCGGATACGGCGCTGGTAAACACGCCGTCGTCGCTGACCTTGACCACCGAGTAGTGGACCGAGCCCACACGGACGTCCTCGTCGTCGAGCACGGTCAGGTTCACCGTGATCTCACTCAGCGGGTCCATCCGCTCGGGAGCGTCGCTCGTGATCGTGGCCGGCGCACCGCCGATCTCGATCTCGACCGTCACGTCCGCGGAGCCGTCGGCTGCCGGCCCGGCGATGGTGATGGTGTGCGTGCCGCGCGTGGTGTCGTCCGCAGTCGACGCGGTGTTGGCACCGGCCGTCGTCACCTGGATGACGCACTTACCGGCGGCGTTGGTGCCGTTACCCGTCCACCATAGGGACTCGTTAACATCAGTGCCGTCGACGTCCACTCGGTCAGGGGCGTCGCCACAGGCAGGCAGGTCACCCGCGCCCGCTGCGAGGCCGCCGATGGGGGCGACATCCTTGTCGGCGACGTTGCGCACTACCACCTCGTTGGAACGGGCCTCCGGGCCGACGACGCCGCTCGCGCCGCTCTTGACGTCGACCGGGTGCCCGGCGACGGCGTTGCCGCCTGCGTCCGTCGCGGTCACGACGATGAACGTGCTGCCGCCGATCTGGAGGGCCGTCTGCTCGGCAGCCGCCGTGATCGTCTTGGCCGCGCCGTACATCACGATGTCGGCGGTCTGGGTCAGCGTGCTGCCTGCCAGCCGCACCGTGATGGTCGCGATGTCCGCCACGCCGCCAGCGGTGAACTTCACGGCTGCATAGCCAGCACCATCCACGTCTTCATCCCCAGTATCGGTGCTGGTGGTGACGGTGCCGACCTGGGTGCCGCTGCCGTCGAACTCGATGCCACCTGTAACGTCAGTCCAACCGTCGGGGGCGTCGTCTAGGCCCTCGAGTTCCCCATGACTGGCGATGACCGTCAGGGCCTTCCCACCGATGCCCTTGCCGTTCTGGTCGGTGAGACGGAACGTGAGCGTGCTTTCGTCCGCAGTATCCGAGCCCTCACCAGCGCTGATGGCCTTCGGCGAAGGGCTCGCCGTGAGCTTGGTCGGCACCGGTGCGACGCTGACAGCCAGCTCGTCGGCGGTGGTGACACCGGTCGCCAGCACGGTCTGCTTGACGATGATCCCGCCAGAGCCGGAATCCTTATCGATCTTCACCGCCACGGTGGTGCCGTCGGCGGTGTTGGCGTCACACGTTCCGGTAGTCGTCGCGGGCGAGCAGTAGAGGGTCTGTCCGTCGTTCTGTGCACTCGAGTGCGTGAACGACGCGGACGCGTTCCCAATCGCCGTGATCTCGTACAGGACGAAGCCCCCAGCGCCGTTATGGATGTAGACGGTGTCGCCGTTGTTCTTCTTGATCGGGGTGTCCAGGGGGCTGCCTGTGGCAGTGTCCCGCACCTCCGCCTCGACCGTGGAAGTGGAGACGGACAGCAGCACCGCGAGCGCTACCGCGAAGGCGGCGGCGACGGTGAGGCCGTAGGCTCCCAACTTTGTTACGTATTCAATTTCGACCCCCCTCAACCCCGCCCGCTCCGGCGAGGGGAGAGGGGGCCGGATCCCCTTCCGATCCCCTCACCCTCCGCCCTCTCCCGCAAGGGGCGAGGGGACCCGGACCGGACACTCACCCCCGCCCTCTCGCGAGGGGAGAGAGGGGCCGGATCCCGATCGCCCGCCCGTGGTGACACGAAGCGCTTGACTCGTCCTTGGCACGCATGTTCTAGTACCCAGCGCCGGGACGCCCCTCGCGTACCCCCTGCACGCGGCGGGCGTTCCGGCAGCAGGCGGAGGGAGGCCGGGTGCGATGAACGCGGGGACGGGCTCAGGACATCACAGGCAGGGCAGAGCGGAAGGAACGCAGTGTCGATCTTCTCGGGGCTCGCGATTGCGGGCGAGCTGGCGACCGCGGGGAGCGGCGCGGCAAACGCCGCCTGGTTCGCGCATCGCGCCACTCAGGCGGCCGGGCCGCGGCGGCTCGCGGCGCTGTTGCTGATGCTGCTCTTCGCCGCCGTGGCGCTGGACGCCGCGGCGCACGTGCTGCCGGGCGCGCCCTCGTGGCCGTCGCTGCAGGGCGTGCTGCTGCGGCTGCCCTTGCTGGCGGCGAACGTGCTGGCCGGACTCGCGATCCTCGCGGGCCCGCGCCGGGAGCGCGCGCAGTGAGCGCCGGGGTGAGCGCGGGAGCACTGGGCGAGGCGCTGCGCGAGGAGCGTTACGAGGCGGCCGCGCTGCGGCTGCTGCTCGGCGTCCTCGCGGCGCTCGGGCGGGCGGCGGAGTCGGCGCCCGGCACGCGCGAGGAGCTGACCGTGCTGCTCGGGGCGGAGGACGCATGAGCGCGGCTCGGTCAGGCGGGTCCGGCAGGTCAGGCGGGGCCGGCGGGGCGCGCGAGGGCTTCTACGAGTCGGCGCTGGCGGCGGCGGACGCGGCGGCGCTGCGCGAGGCGCGGGCGTTGTCCGGTCTCGGCGACGAGGTGGCGCTGCTGCGGGTGCAGTTGCGGCGCGCGTTCGCGGACGCGGAGGCGGACCCGCGGACGGTGCAGGCGGGGGTGCGGTTGCTGGTGCAGGCGCTGCTGGCGCAGCACCGGCTCTCCCCGCAGCAGGCGGAGCACCTCGGCGAGGCGGTCGCGAACGTCCTCGAGGAGTTCGGGGAGGTGCTCGGTGCGGCGGGAGCGGCGGCGTGAGCGCTCCCGTCATTCCGGCGAACGCCGGAATCCAGGCGCGCTCGACGGTGCTCGGTGCATCGAAGGGTTGGTGCCCCTCGAAGGCTCTTGCCCGGCGGGCGTCGGACGAGCGCGCTGCGCGCGGCTCGGCCCACCCACCCGCCCTTCATTCTTCTTCATGTGGGGGGCTGCGCCCCCCACGCCCCCGCTGCCGCAGAGCGAAGGGTTGTTGCGCCCTCAGACGTCCTTGCCCACCGGGCGTCGGAGGGGCGCTGCGCGCCTCCCCCTCACCCTCCGCCCTCTCCCGCGAGGGGCGAGGGGACCGGATCGGCCCTCGGAGGGTTGGGTGCGCCCTCGGAACTTCCGAGGGGGGCGTGGGGGCGCAGCCCCCACATGAAGAAACTCCGAGGGCGGGTGGGCGGGCCTGAGCGGCGCGCAGCGCTCGCTCTCCGGGATGGGGTGTGGGGGCCTGCGAGGTTTCCTCGCGTCAGATCGAAACAGCGCCCCCCCAACAGACACGCAGGGACGACACGAAAGAGCTGGAACAGATGACGGAAGACACACAACGGACACCCCTCGCTCCCACCCTCTCGCCGGAGGGCGCCGGAGCGGGCGAGCGGCTGGCGCTGGTGCTGCGGCGCATCGCGGGCGTCGGGACGCGCGACCGGCCGCCGGAGCACGATCTGCACGCGCGCATCGACTACCTCGAGCGCGACGCGGGGGAGATGCGGCTGCGCGTCAACGGCCTCTTCTTCGGCCTGATCGCGCTCGCCGCCGGCGAGATCCTGCTGCGGGCGCTGGCCGGATGAGCGCGCCAGCAACGATCGCCGGGGCGCCGGCGACCGCCGGGGCGTCGCAATCCGCGGAAGGCGCGAGCGGGCTGCCGCGGCTGCGGCCCTACCAGGCAGCGGTCGCGCGCGCCGTCCTCGAGCGGGTCGTGGGCGGCGAGGGCGGCTCGATCTCGGTGCAGATCGCGCGCCAGGGCGGCAAGAACGAACTCTCGGCGCAGCTCGAGCTGGTGCTGCTGCTGACACGCCAGCGCGCGGGCGGGACGGTCGTGAAGTGCGCGCCGACCTTCGAGCCGCAGGCCGCGATCTCGCGCGATCGCCTGCTGGCGCGTGCGGACGGCGCACGCCTCGGGGCAATCGTGCGCCGCGAGGGCGCGGGGTCGGTGCGCTGCGGGCGCGCGGAGGCGCGCTTCCTCTCGGCGGGGCCGGGCGCCTCGGTGCTGGGGCACACGGCGGACCTGCTGCTGGAGGTCGACGAGGCGCAGGAGGTCCCGGCGGAGAAGTTCGATCGCGACTTCCGTCCGATGGCCGCCGCGACGAACGCGCCGGTCGTCTTCTACGGCACGCCGTGGGGGCCTCGGTCGCTGCTTGCGCAGGCCGAGGCCGCGCATCGCGAGGCCGAGCGCGCCGACGGGCGGCGGCGCTGCTTCCGCTTCGACTGGGAGCAGGTGGCGGCGCACAACCCCGCGTACGGCGCGTACGTGGAGGAGGAGCGGCGGCGGCTCGGCGAGCGCCACCCGCTGTTCCGCACGCAGTACCTGCTGGAGGAGCTGCGCGAGCAGGACCGCCTGCTCGACGGGGCCGCCCGCGCGCAGCTTGAGGGCGAGCACGAGCGCCGCCGCAGCCCGCGGCGCGGCGAGCGCTACGTCGCCGGCCTCGATCTTGCGGGACCGGCGCTGGCGGGCGGGCGCGGGGCAGACCAACACGACTGGACGGTGCTCACGGTCGCGCGCGTGCGCGCGGGGAGCAGCGGCCTCCCGCTGCTCGAGGTCGTCGAGCACCAGGCCTGGCAGGGCGCCCCGGCCGGCGAGTTGCTGGACACGCTGGCGGACCGCCTCGCGCGGGTCTGGCGCGTGCGCCGCGTCGTCGTCGACGCGACGGGCCTCGGCGGCCCGGTCGCCGACCTGCTGGCGCGGCGCTTGCCCTCGGGCCGGGTCGTGCCGTTCACGTTCACGGCAGAGCGCAAATCGCAGCTCGGCTTTGGGCTGCTGGCGGCGGTGCACTCGGGCCGGCTGCGCCTCTATCGCGTCGACGGTTCGCGCGAGGCGGCGGAGTGCCGCGTGCAGCTGGAGCGCGCGCGGGCGGCGTACGGCGAGCGCGGGCAGCTGCAGTTCGACGTCGACCCCTCGGAGGGCCACGACGACTACCTGATGAGTCTCGCGCTGGCCGTGCACGCCGCGCGCGACGAAGGCGGATCGCGCACCGCGCGCGGCCGCACGCCCGCCGGCGCGGTCGAGGCGGCGACGGCGGTGGCGGCATGAACGCCCCGGAAGAGCCGCAGCCGGAGCTGGTGCGCGCGGACGCGCTGCCGGAGCAGGTGGAGTACCGGGACCAGGGCTGCGACCTGTTCCCCTCGTGCCTGCACTGCCCGCTGCCGCGCTGTCGCTACGACGAGCCGGGCGGCGCGCGGGCGATGCTGAATCGCATCCGCGATCGCGAGATACGGCGGCTGCGCCGCGAGCACGAGCTGCCCGTCGACGAGATCGCGCGGCGCTATCGCGTCTCGCGCCGGACCGTCTTTCGCGCCCTGCAGCACGGCCCCGCCTCGCGAGGGCGTCGCGGCTCCTCGGGAGACACGCACGGTCCTCGCGGCGCGCGCCAGGCAAACCACGCCGATCGGAAGGAGATCGAATGATGACCCAGGCAGCAGTCGCGCCGGCCGGCGCAACACCATTCCCGCGCACCCTCGCGCAGCGCGATCGCGAGCGCCTCGCGCGCTACCGCGAGTTCCTCGACTACTACGAGGGGCGGCGGGGCGCGGCGCCGGGCGGGCCGCGTGAGCGATCGCTGAGCTTCAACTACGCGCGCGCCTTCGTGGAGAAGGGCGCCTCCTACCTGATGACCGCGCACCGCCCGGACGTCGTCGCGGTCGACGGCGGGGGCACCGCCGAGGCGGAGCAGGCGCTGGGCGAGCTGTGGGAGGCGAACGACCTCGAGCGGCTCGACCTCGAGAGCGAGTTCGACACGGCGACGCTCGGCGACGGCGCGTTCAAGGTGAGCTGGGACGAGCAGGAGCAGCGCGTGGTGGTGACGGCGCCGGACGTGCAGGGGCTGTATGTCTGGTGGCTGGGCGACGACGTGCGCCGGATCCGGCGCGTGGCCGCCCGCTACGAGACGCCCTCGGAAGACGCGGAGGCGCGGACGGGGCGGCTGCCGCGCGGGCCCGGCGGCCGCACCCCGGAGCGCGTGACGCTGACGGAGGTGTGGACGGCGGAGCGCTTCGAGCTGTGGGTGGAGGACGAGCCGGTCGAGGCGCGGGCCAACCCGTACGGAGTGATCCCGTTCGTAATCTTCCCCAACACCCCGCGCCCGAAGCAGTTCTGGGGCATCTCCGACATCGAGCCGCTGCGCGAGTCGATCGTCGAGCTGAACCGCGCGATGACCCAGCTGAGCCGCATCCTCGAGCTCTCCGGCAACCCGATCGCCGTCCTCGAAAACGTCGAGGAGTCACGCGGCATCGCGGTGCAGCCGGGTGCGGTCTGGGAGCTGCCGGAGGAGGCGCGCGCGTACCTCCTCGATCTGCTGCAGGGCGGCGGGGTGCGGCTGCACGCCGACTACCTGAACCAGGTCTACCGGACGATGCACGACCTCGCGGAGATGCCGCGCATCGCGTTCGGGGACGGATCGGGCGACCGCTCCGGGGTCGCGCTGCGCCTCGAGCTGGACCCGCTGCTACGCAAGGTGGCGCGCAAGCGCCTGATCCGCAGCGCGGCGATGCGCAAGCGCGATCGGCTGATGCTGCGCATCCTCGCGCACCATACGGGCCGCCGCTTCGAGGGCGTCCGCACGGAGATCGCCTGGTCCGCGATCTACAGCGGCGATGAGACAGGCCTGATCGAGGCGGCCGCGTAGCACCCAGCGGGGCGACTACTCGTCAGGCAGAACGTCGTCGTCCAGAACGTCGTCCGGAACGGGAGTGGCGTAGAGGGCCTCGCGGTAGGCCTCGAAGGCGTCGTAGAAGTCATCGGCGGTGATGCCGAAGACATCCTCGAACGCGTCCTCCCAGTCCCGGGCGGACGCGAGCCGCCGGTAGTACTCGATGTAGGCGGCGGTCTCCGTGAAGCTGTCCGGCCACCCCACCTCCTGCGGCGCGAACTCCGCCTCGTCGCCGTCCAGGGCCAGGCGCCCTTCCAGCCACTCGACGGCGAGGGCGGCGAGGCTGTAGACCGGCGCCTCACCGGCGTAGAACACCCTGATCAACTCGAGGTCGCCGATCGGCTCGGTGATGTGACTGCTGTGCTGCCAGCGGGCGTTGCGCAACTGCTCGCCCGTGATGTCCCGGACGGCGAGCCGGTAGCGGCCGCCCGCGTACGTCGCGGTGCCTTCGGTCATCCAGGCCGGCGAGCGCGTCCGCCCGGCAAGGTGGCGTTGCAGGACGTGGAAGTACTCATGCGCGAGGGTCACTGTGCGCAGCGGGTAGTCCATGACGTCGCTGCTCAGCAGGATCCGGCTGGACAGGGCTCCTGCGAAGATCTGCAGGTCAGGGTGGTACTCCACCTGGAATGGCGGAGGTTCGATCCCGTAGCGCTCCGCGAAGAACGTGACGACACTCGCCATGTCCTCCCGAAGCGATGCCTGCTCCTCCTCGGTTCGCTCACCTCCGAACTCGAACGTCGTCCCCACCAGCCCCGATTGCCACCAGCGCGCCGCACCACTCAGCTTCATCCAGAACGCGTCGCCCCGCTTCAGTTCGCGCAGCGTGTTGGCCGAGTCTTCCGCGTCCAGCCGGTACCGCTCGTACCGTTGCGTGACCGCGTTCCAGCGCTTCGCCTCGAGCAGCGAGTCGCCGAAGCGTTCGACCGACTCGGCGAACGGCTCGCCGTCGCGTCCCCCCCAGCCGACGAGGTTCCAGCCCGCCTGAAGGGTGAGCAGTACGCCACCCTCGGGCAGCGTGAGGGTCCACTCGACGATCGAGTCGCCGCCGATGTAGAGCCACAGCCCCATGCCGGTAGTCACGTGCCTGAGCGCGTAGCGCGGCCTGCTGGTGGGAAAGGCCCGCAGGTAGCGCTCGGCCTCGTTGTCCCACCCGTAGACGCGCTCCAACTCCGGAATCGCATCGAACACATCGGAGACGGGACCAGCAGGCCCGAGCCAGGCGGCCATGTTCCAGCCGGGCTGCAGCTGCATCGTCAGCGTGGCCGGCGCTTCTTCCGATCCGTCCGCCGATGCAGTCGTGGATGTGGAGGCAAGGGAGGCGCCGAGCAGCGCGGCTGCGAGAAGGACGGCCAGGAAGAGCCGCAGACGCCTCGGCAAGATGCCGCCTCCAATGCGAGAACGGGGGCCCGCCACCCCGCTCCGGACCGCCGTAGGCTACCCGATGCCGTCCACTGACCGTGCGCGAATCAGCGCGGCGCCCCCGGCCGGACGGCGCCCCGCGAAGCTCGCCACAGGCGCGGCCGGGCCTCCCATCTCGCTACGATGAGCGGACGCGACAGGGGTATCGATGCGCCTGCTGCTTGCCGCCGCCCTGCTCGTCGCCGTATCCGTTCTCGCCGGCCGCGCCTCGCCGGCGGCGCCCGCCAGCCCGCTGCGCTTCCTGCACCTCCTGCTGAACGACCCGCAGCCGCTCGCGATCTGGCGCTACAACGCCGAAGAGGAGCGCTGGATGCTGCACTTCGCCGGCGCACCCGACTGGGTGAGCAACCCCGGGAGCTTCGATGGCGGAGACGAGCTGTGGATCCGCTTCCCCGTCGCGGAGGTTCCGGTCGCGGAGGTCCCGGTCGTTGGGGTCCCGATCGCGGAGAGCAACTGACATCAAGGCCCGGGAGACAAGAAGACGCCCGGGCTGCAACCCGGGCACTCTCACGAGGCAGCCGTGCGCTCCGCCGCCTAGTAGTGCTCGCGGATGTAGTGGGAGGCGACGACGACGCCGTCCTGGGCGGCCCGGCGGGCGGCGCCGAGCGCGCGACCGTTCTCCTCGTCCGCCTTCGCCGCCGCCAGCAGTGTCCGGCCGTGCGCGGTCTGGGTGAGGTAGCTGATCACGTGCTGCTTCGAGACGGCGTCCGGCTGCGCCTCGAGCTGCTCCGCTACGAGGGCGATCGACTCGGTGATATCCCGCAGCATCTCCGGGTCAACCGGCTCATCCCTGTACACGTTGTCCGCGATCGCCGTGAGCAGCACGTCAATGCGCTCGATCTCCACCTCGATGAGCCGGGCGGCGTACCGCTCCTCGTCGCCGGGTACGAGCGGACCGAGATCGGCGGGCGGCGCGACGGCCGGCTCGGCCGCGCCGCCACCGAATACCTCGATCGCGTCGAGTTGGGGATCAACTACGTAGTCGTTGAAGAACATGCCCTTGGCCGGACTCGTCCGCGCTGCCGGCTGCGGCGCGCCGCTGTACGGAGCCGGAACGGGGATCGTGACCGTCTCCACCGGCGGGTAGTCCGCGAACGGCTCGACGATCGCAGCAGTCTGAGGCGGCGACGAATCCAGCTGGGTGGCGACGACGAACGCGAGCACGAGCACCGCCGCCGCCGCGGCGCTGAAGACGGGCGTCAGCACGTTCCAGCGGAAGATGAAGAACGGCTTCGGATCCTCGCGCGGCGCGCTGTCGTCGACCCGCTGCGCGGCTCGCCTCGCCCCGAGGCGGTTCAGCACGTAGGTGCGCGAGCGCTCGCGATAGGACTCAAAGCGGGGCGACCGGGTTGCGGTCTGCTCGGTGTCGTAGAGCTCGGCCGCGAGCGCCGCCAGCGAGAAGAGGGTGGGATCCTCGCGCGGGTCGAGGTCTGGCTCCGCCAGCGCCTCGATCGCGTCGAGGGCCTGGGCGAATCGTTCGGCCTCCACCAGCTCGAAGTTGGTCATGGCTTTCTCGCCTCGCGGATCCCGGACGGTTCGGCAAGCAGTTCACGCAGGCGCTGCACGCCCTTGTGCTGCAAGACCTTCACGTTTGGCACGTGCTTCCCGAGCGCTTCCGCCGTCTCCCTGACGGAGAGGCCGGATGCAAAGCGCAGCAGGATCACGTCGCGCTGCGCCTCCGGAAGTTCTCGCACCGCCCGGAACACCTCCTCGATCGTCAGTTTCGTTTCTGTCAGCTCCTGAGGGCCGCGGCCCTCATCGCGGAGACGCTCGGCGACGAGGTCGGAGAACTCCGCCCGCCGCGGTCGCGCCGCCGCACGGCGCTGGAACGATGCCACCTCGTTGCGGGCGATGCGGAAGATCCACGCCCCGAAGGGGATGCGCTGGCCTTCCGCGCCCGGCCGCCATTCGAAGCGGTCGATCGCTCCCAGGACCTTGACGAAGATCTCCTCCGTCAGATCCTCGGCCTCGGTCTCGTCGCCGACGCGGGTGAGGCAGTAGCGATACAACCTCGCCACGTAGGCGTCGTAGAGGCGGCCCATCGCCTCACTCTCACCTGCCTTGGCACGGTCGACGAGCGACCGCTCCTCTTCAGGCGAGAGACCGAACAGTGGTGGAGATGACATGCTGCCGCTCCGCGCGAGCCCCCGGCCGACTGGTCCCGCCGAGGCCAGCGCGTGCCGGATCAGGACCCAGTATAGCCCTCTCCGACCCGCGGGGCGGCGTTACGCCGCATTCCCACCACATGCCTAAGAACGCTGGCGACCCACAACCGGTTAACGCAGCACTCGCCGCCCGGCAAGCCGCCGGCAGGCGTTCAGCCCTGCCGCAGCGCCGCCGGCAGTGCCTCCCGCGTCTCGATCGCGTGCGGGTGCAACTTGAACCCCTCGCGCTCGGAGCGCGCCGCCTCCAGCTCGAGGTAGGCGAGCGCCGCGGCCTCCAGCGAGTCCTCGGCGAGGTCAATCACGCGCTGCAGCTCCGGCCGCCGGGCCAGCTTCGCCGGCTCGATCTTGTCGGCGACGAACATCGCCCAGGCCTCGGGGCCGAACGCCGGGTCGCCCGTCGTGTGCCAGTGGATCGCGTGCAGGACCAGCTCGTCGTCTACACCAAAGCGCTCCGCGAGCTCGAGCGCGCCGAGCGGCCCGTGCAGCAGCACCGGCCGCACCCGCTCGACCGGCAACGGCTCGAGGCCGCGCGCCTCCGCGCGCGCCAGCCATTCTGCGTCCGTGAGCGCGCGCAGCAGGTCGTGCCCCTGTGCGGCGAGCAGCGTGCGGCCCACGTCCGCGCCGTGCCGGCGCGCCAGCGGTTCGGCCGCCGCGACGACCCGATCGATGTGCGCGAGCATCGCGGGCGGCACTTCCGCGGCCATGCGTGCGCGCAGCGCCCGCGTCTCCGCCGTGCCGGCCGCTGGCTCGCCTTCGCGCATCGTGGGTTCGATTCCGGCGCGACGCCCGGGCGCTACTGCGGGTAGCCGGCCATGCGGCGCAGGCGCTCGATGCGCTGCTCCATCGGCGGGTGCGTGGAGAAGAGGCCTCGGACGCTGCTCCCGCCCAGCGGATTCACGATGTAGAGGTGCGCCGTCGATTCGGAGACCTCGCGCGGCATCAACTGGGCGCCCTGCTCGAGCTTCGCCAGCGCCGAGGCGAGCGCGAGCGGGTCGCCGACGTAGTTCGCGCCGTCCGTGTCGGCCTGATACTCACGCGAGCGGCTGATCGCGAGTTGAATGAGCGAGGCCGCGATCGGTGCAAGCAGCGCCGCGACCAGGGCCAGCATGCCGCCTCCGTCGCGCCGTCCCCCGAACCAGAGCGCGAAGAACGAGAGGAACGAGATCGCCGAGGCCACCGTCGCGACGACCGAGGACGTGAGGATGTCCCGGTTGGCGACGTGGGCGATCTCGTGGCCGATCACGCCTCGCAGCTCGCGGTCGGTGAGCAGCCGGCGGATGCCGGTGGTGACGGCGACGGCGGCGTGCTTCGGGCTGCGGCCGGTGGCGAAGGCGTTGGGCTGCGGCGAGTCCATGATGTAGACGCGCGGCATCGGCAGTCCGGCCCCGTTCGCGACCTGCTCGATCATGCGGAACAGGTCCGGGTCGTCCTCGTAGCCGATCTCCTGCGCCTTCGAGGTCTTGAGCACGATGTCGGCAGAGAACCAGTAGGAGCTCACGTTCATCGCGAGCGCGACCACGAGCGCGATGATCAGGCCGCCGAGCCCGCCGACGCCAAACCCGATCAGCATCAGCAACCCGTTGATCGCGGCCAGCAACACCACCGTCTTGAAGTTCTGCATCACCCAGTCCCGGTCTCTGGAATCCCGCCTGCGAGGCGTTGCAACACGCCTCGGATCGATCTTATTCGATCACGGGCTGCGGGGGTGAGGATCTGCAGTATTGGATGCAACTCACGAGGGCTCGCGCAGCGGTTGCTCGCGGGGGGCTGCGCCCCCCACACCCCTATCCCGGACGAGCGTGCGCTGCGCGCCGCTCTGGCCCACCCACCCGCCCTCGGATGTTCTTTCTGTGGGGGGCTGCGCCCCCCACGCCCCCACCCGGAGTTCCGAGGGCGCACCCTCACGCCGAGGGCGAGCCGACGCTCTCTCCGCGGTGAGAGGGCGGGGATGAGGGCGCTCGCTTGGCCGCAGAGAACGCAGGTGGGCGAGGGTGAGCGCATCTCGCCTGCCAGATCGAACTCCTCGGCGGGCATGAAGAGGGCGACCGCTATGGGGCCGCCCCAACCGGCCTCAAGGGCCGGGGAGTCGTACGAGCATCTTCACACAACCTGTCAGACGTGACAAGCGATCATGGCACTCCGATGAGTCGCGCCTCCATCCAACGAAACGGGCCGCCCTCGCAGGCGGCCCGTTGGCTGCGTAGCCCTCGAGGGCGGCTAGATGCCGAGCTGGTCGGCCACCAACTCGCGGTGGTGGTCCGTGTCGCCCCAGGCCAGCTCCGCACGCTTCTGACGGCGGTAGTAGAGCTGGATCTTGTAGTCCTTCGTGAAGCCGATGCCGCCGTGGATCTGCTGGCCGTGCGCCACCACGCGACGGGTCGCCTCGGAGGTCCACGCCTTCGCCATGTTCACGGCCATCTGCGTGTCCTCCTGGTCCGTGTTGATGGACCAGGCGGCCTTGTACATGATGAAGCGCGAGCCATCGACATCGGTGACCATGTCCGCGCACTTGTGCTGGATCGCCTGGAACGAGCCGATCGGGCGGCCGAACTGCACGCGCTCCTTGGCGTAGTCGACCGAGATCTCGAAGTCCATCTGCGCGAGGCCCACCAGGTAGGCGCACTCGGCGACGGCGTAGCGCTGCATCACCGGCTGGAGGTGCTCCCAGCCACTGCCATCCTCGCCCAGCAGCTGGCCCTTCGCGCCGTCGAGGATCACCTCGCACTGCTTGTCGCGCGCGATCGTCAGCAGCTGGTTCACCGTCACGCCCGGCTGGTCGGTCGCCACGATCGCCAGCGTCACGCCGTTGCCCGAACGTGCGGCTACGACCATGTAGTCGGCGACGTTGGCGTCCGGGACGAACAGCTTCGTGCCGCTGATCGTGACGTCGTTGCCGTTGACGGTCGCCTCGGCCTCGATGCCCTGCTCGTCGAAGCGGGCGGACGGCTCGGTTTGGGCGAGCGTGAAGATCAGGTCGCCGGAGGCGATGCTCGGCAGGAATTCCTGCTTCTGCTCCTCGGAGCCGGCCACCAGCAGCGGCACCGCGCCGCCGAGGACGGAGGACATGAACGGGCCAGGAACCAGCGCGCGCCCGAACTCCTCGAGCAGCACGCAGAAGTCGAGGAAGTCGAAGCCGACGCCGCCGTACTCCTCGGGGATCAGCAGACCTTGCCAGCCCTGCTCGGCCATCTTCGACCAGAGCTCGGGCGAGTAGCCGCGCTCGTCCTCCTCCATGTCGCGAACGAGCTGCTCGGGGCACTCGTTTTCCAGGAAGTCACGCGCCGCGTTCTTGAGCAGTTCCTGCTGCTCCGTGAAGCCCAGGTCCATGTCGTCCTCCTTTTGCCCGCGCGCCTCCCGGCGCTTGGGCCGCGGCGTGCCGCCGGCTTGTCTCCTCTACGGTTTCCCCGGTGTCCCGGGTGTCCGTGTCTTCGCTGTCCCTAGCCGCGCGGCAGGCCGAGCCCGCGCGTGGCGATGATGTTGCGCTGAATCTCCGAGCTGCCGCCCGCGATCGTCGAGGGGATCGCGCGCACGTAGCCGTGCGTGAACTGCGATCGCATCGGCGCGTACGCCGAGTCCTTGCCCCAGACGTTGCCGTAGAGCCCCAGCGTCTTCGTGCCTGTCCGCATCACCCGCTGGTGCGTCTCCGTGCCGAACATCTTGCCCGTCGAGGCCTCGTAGTTCGGCACCACGCCCGAGGCCTGCATCGAGGCGATGCGCATCCCGAAGTTCCGCGCCACGTCGCACTCGATGTAGCGGTCCGCGATCTCGGCACGCAGCGTCGGCAGGTCGCCGGTCCGCGAGCACACCTCGCCCTCGTCGCTGCCGATGTACTCGATCAGCTCCTCGACCATGGTGCGGTCCAGGATCGCGCTGTCGATGTTGGAGCGCTCGTAGTCGAGCAGCGTCATGCCGACGTACCAGCCGCGGTTCTCCTCGCCGAGGCGGTTGGAGACGGGCGCGCGCACGTCCTCGAAGAAGGTCTCGTTGAAGTGGTGGTTGAAGGTCATGTCGACGAGCGGGCGCACCTGCACGCCGGCCTCGTGGATGTCATCGATGATGATCAGCGAGATGCCGCGGTGCTTCGGCGCGTCCGGGTCGGTGCGCACGAGGATGTACATGTTGTCGGCGTTGTGCGCGTTGCTGGTCCAGATCTTCTGGCCGTTGATCACGTACTCGTCGCCGTCGCGGCGGGCGCGCGTCTGCAGCGAGGCGAGGTCCGAGCCCGCCCCCGGCTCGGAGTAGCCCTGGCACCAGGCGGTGTCACCCTCGAGGATGCCGGTCAGGTACTTCTCCTTCTGCTGCTCGTTGCCGTGCACGATCACCGTCGGGCCGATCTGGGTGACGCCCTGGCCGCCCACCGCGGGCGCCCCGGCCTCGGCCATCTCCTGCTTGAAGATGAACTGCTCCCAGACGGTGAGGCCCGCGCCGCCGTACTCCTCGGGCCAGTTGGGCGCGACCCAGCCGTTTTCGGCGAGCGCCTTTGCCCAATCGCGGGCAGCGCCGCTCTCCTCGGGATCGTCGCTCGCGCGATGCGCCTGCCAGCCGCCGTCGAGGCCGCTGCGAGTGGCGTGCAGCGCGCGGTAGAAGTCGGGTAGTCGTTCGCCGACAAACTCGCGCACCTGCGTGCGGAAGGATGCCTGTTCGGCGGAGTCGCCCCAGTCCATGCTCGCCTCCTGCCTCGTCGCTCGCGCACGTGCTCCGCACCCGGCCCCGCGGCCAGACACGCCGGCCGGATCGATCGAGGTGGATGGAGCCGCGAACGACACACCGAGCCGCCGCTTGCTCGGCGGCGCGATTATGGATTTCGCCGGATCAGCCGTCAACCGAGCGGCCCGCACCCCGCCGGGCCGGATCGGGCTGCGGAGGTATCATACCCGCATCCCAACTATCATTCGCCGACCGGCGATTCGGGGCAGCGCGCACGCATCGCGAGACGCGCCCCCGCGGTGGGGACGGCGGCTTGAAGCAGACCTCCCGGACACGGCGTCGAGCGCTGCTCGCGGCCGCGCTTGCCGCAGCCGCACTGCTTGCCTCGGCCCCCCTCGCGACACCCGTCGACGCTGAGAACCGGCCGTTCGACGAGATGTGCGACGAACTGCACGCCGCTGCCGCCGACTTCGAGGGACGCGTCGCCTTCGTCGTCCACGACCTGACCGCGGGGTCGCGCTGCGAGCGCGCCCCCGGTGCCATCCACACGACCGCCTCGCTCTACAAGCTGGTCGTGCTCGCCGAGGCGCACCGGCAGCGGGAGACGGGGACCTTCTCATTCGACGAGCCAATCCTGCGGTTCCGCGCCAGGGACGCGATCCACAGCATGATCCAGCTCTCCAGCAACGACACCGCGCACGCGCTGCTCCAACGCCTCGGTCCCGAGAACGTCGCGGCGCTCGCGCCCACACTGGGCATGAGCAACACCGTCATCGTCGATGACGTGAACGAGGACGACACGACGACTGCAGCCGACATCGCGCACTTCTTCATCGAGCTGCACGCGCGGCGCCTGATCAGCCCGGAGGCGGACGCGGCGATGCACGACGTGCTGCTGGGGCAGGAAGTCCGCGATCGCATCCCCTGGCTGCTGCCGCCGGAAGTCCCCATCGCGCACAAGACAGGACGCCTCGATCGCTCCGCCCACGACGCCGGCATCGTCTACGCACCCGGCGGCGCGTACGTGCTGGTGCTGCTGACCGAGGGCGCGCCGTACCAGAACTGGAATCCGGGCCACGAGGCGATTCGCCAGCTGGCCGCGCTTTCGTATACGGCCTACAGCCAACCGGCCGGGGCAACTCCGACACCCACGCCGACGGCCGAGGCAACTCCGACACCCACGCCGACGGCCGAGGCAACTCCGGCACCGACACCGACACCGACCGAAACCCCGGAGCCAACTCCGACAGCGACCCTCGAGCCAACTGCAACGCCCGAACCCACGCCCACGCCGACACCTTCGCCAACTCCAACGCCCACCACCACTCCGACAGCGACTCCCGATCCAGCGCCGGCAGAGACGCCGCCGCCCGCGGCAGTCGCCGCCGCCGCGCTCTCGCCCACCGCCACGCCCGAGGCGACGACGCTGGCAGCGGCGGCGACACGCCAGGGCAGCGCCAACGCGCAGCCTGCCGCCAGGCCGGGATCCGCCGGAACGAGATTCGGACTTCCGCAGGCCGGCTTGCTCGCGCTCGCCGTCGCACTCGCGCTCGTGGCGCTGGAGCTGCTGGCCCCGCAATGGCGCCCGTGGAAGGTGGCCGCTTCCGAGGAGGATGCGGGGGACTGACGGAGCCCTACGGCTCCTCCAGCACGGGGGGCTCCCCGATGATCACGCCTGTCGAGAGGTCGAGCGGCGGCAGCGCGTCGTCCTCCAGCTCGGCGAGGTCGACGACGTTCCCCGCTTCGATCTCGCGCTCGATCTCGCCCAGGCGCTCCTCGCGGCGCTCGCGCGCCTCCTCGGTCAGCTCCAGTTCCTCGGCGATGCGGTCGGCGAGCACGTTCGAGGGCGACTCGAAGTCGCGAGGCAGGCGCGCCTCGATCGCGGCGTCCAGCGCGGCGTACTCGTTGCCGCCGAGGAAGTGCAGCGGGCGTGTCTCTTCCGCGCCGAGCAGCCAGCGCTCGCCGAAGGAGCGCTCGTCCACGTGCACCGCCACGGCGATGGCGATGCACAGCTCGTGGTCGCCGAAGGGGAGCACCTCCTGCAGCTCGCACTCCACCCAGGCCACGCAGCCCTTGAGCAGCGGCGCGTCGATGTGCGTCGCCGTGAACGTCTCCAGCCGCGTGGCGTCGAACTTGTCGATCTCCTCGCCGCTGTAGGAGCCGAGGTACTGGACCAGGTGCAGCAGCGGACGCGCCGGGATGTTGAGGGCGAACTGCTCCGCGGCGCGGATCAGCTCCAGTGAGTGGCGCGTCTGGTGCAGCGCGACGCCGACCAGCGGCGGGTCTGCCGAGAGCGGCGTGTGCCAGGCCACCGGCAGCACGTTGTCCACGCCTCGATCGTGCGTGGTGACGAGCGCAACCGGCCCGCCGAGCAGGATGCGGGATGTTGCCGTCGCGGGACGGCGTTCGACACCGTCGGGGGGATGTTCGATCACGTCCGGAGTATAGGACGCGGCGAGGCGGCTACGCTCCGTCCAGCACGGCGATCAGCGCCTCCTCGAGCTCCTCCTCCGGCGCGAACGCCTCGAAGCGCCCGGCCACCAGGCCGTCCGCGCCGATGATGAAGGTCCACTCGGGTGTGTGCAGGCCCCACTCCCGCAGCAGCGGCGTCTCGATCGCCACGCCCAGGCCCATCGTGCGGATCTCCTCCGGGTTCTCGTAGAGATCGACGTGGATGAAGTTCGCGCGATCGCCGTGGCGCTCGCGCAGCACGGTCAGGATCTCGGCCTGCGGGCCGCACAGCGCGTTCGTGCAGAAGCCCGGGCTGGCGAAGACGATCACGAACGGGCGGCCTGCCTCGATCGCCTCGGCGACCGTCAGCGCGTAGAGCGCCGGGTCCGGCTCGGCGCCGGTGGAGAGCTGGTAGACGGACTCCACGTCCTCGAGCGTGCGGTTGAGGCTCGCCGGCGCCGGCTCGCCCACGTCCGGCGCGAGCGTGCGCT
Source organism: Dehalococcoidia bacterium (assembly GCA_963667465.2). Taxonomy (GTDB): domain Bacteria; phylum Chloroflexota; class Dehalococcoidia; order UBA2979; family UBA2979; genus VXMT01. The sequence goes on from CAXXDN010000001.1 coordinate 24,008, forward strand.
CCGCCACCTCGGCGGGGAAGCTCAGCACGGCGAGCGAGCCGTCGGGACGGGGCAGGCTCACCTCGATCAGCCACTCGCCGGCGCGGTCGAAGTCAAGCTCGCCAACGTAGAGGCCGCGAATGCCCTCGGGGAAGTCGAAGTAGCGCGCGATCGCGGTCACGGCCTCGCCGCCGCCGCGGCTCGCGGAGATCGAGACGATCGGAAGCCGCACGATGCCCTCGGCGTCGCTCAGCACGAAGGCGATGCGCTGCGGCCCCGGTCCGAGGTCCGGCGTGCCGAAGACCAGGATCAGGCCGGACGCTTCGTCGGAGTACTGCGGGTAGCTGGCCTCGAAACCCTCGTCGCCGAAGACGGAGGTCCGCTCCTCCGGCGTCGCCTCGGCGGTCGCGGTCGCCGCGGCCGGCTCGGTCGGACTTGCCGTCGGCGCGGCCGCCTCGCGGGTCGCCGTCGCCGCGGGAGCAGCGCTGGCAGTCGCCGCCGGCTCGTCCGTCCCGCCGTCGCCGCAGGCGAGGGCGAGCGCGCCCGCGAGGAGCGCCGCGAGCGCCAGCGCCGCACGGGCGCCCGTTCGTCCGCTGAGTGACTGGCGGATCCGCATGATCACGCCCCTTCCAGATAGCTGCCGAAGGTCAGCGCGAAGATCGCGAAGTTATCGGAGTTCGAGCGCAGCTTGAGCTCGTGCTGTGCGAATGCGGGCAGTTGGACGATCTCGTAGTGGCGAGACTCCGAGACGCGGATGAAGCTGCGCTGCTCAGCGTCGAACTCGATGTCCGGGCCGGCCTGCTCGGGGGTGAGCGGGCGGCCGTCGATCTCGACGTAGACGTCGAACGGCTCGGGCTCCGGAGGGCTGATCACCACATTGACGCTGCGCGCGCGGAAGATGAAGGCGAAGTAGTCCTCGAGATTCTCGGTCTCCCGCGCGTGGACTATCGCGTGCTGCTCGTTGCGCCAGAGACCCTGCACGTACCACTTGTGATTCGTGCGCTCCTCCGGCGCCGTGTTGTCCTCGTACAACACCTCCCGGTTCTGACCGAGGTAGTACTCATCCTGCCCGGCGGAGTGCCAATTGGAGTTGCTCGAGAAGTTGCGCGTCCAGCCGGCCCACATCTCCCGGGTCTGGTCCCGGCGGTTCGAATCGCGCTGCGGCTCGGGGATGCCGATCGAGATGTCTGAAACGTCGTGGCCGGCCTCGGTGAGGGCCTTGCGGATCGCGCGCTCGGTCTCCGTGTAGCGGCCCTCGCCGATGTTGGCCCAGACCACCTCGCCGGTCTTGTCGAAGAGGAACTTCGACGGCCAGAAGCGGTTGTTGAACGCGCGCCAGGTCCTCGAATTGTTGTCCTGCGCCACCGGCCAGCGGACGTCCAGCCGCTCGATCGCCGCCGCGACATTCTCCGCGGACTCCTCGAACGCGAACTCGGGCCGGTGCACGCCGAGGATCACGAGCCCCCGGTCCGCGTACTTCTCGTGCCAGCTGCGCAGGTACGGCAGCGTGCGGACGCAGTTGATGCAGCTGTACGTCCAGAAGTCGATCAGCACGACGTTCCCCGCCTCGAGCTGCTCCTGGATCGTGAACCGTTCCGAGTTGAACCAGCGCCCGAGGCCCACTACCTCGTACTCCGGCACGATGCGAGGACCCTCGGGCGTCGGCTCCGGCTTTGGCGTCGCCGTCGGTGTCGGTTCGGGCGTCGCAGTCGGCGTCGGTTCGGGCGTCGCAGTCGATGTGGGCTCGGGTGTTGCGGTCGGCGTCGGCTCAGGCGGCGCGGTCGGCGTCGGTTCGGGCGGCGCAGTCGGCGTCGGCTCGGGCGTTGCGGTCGGCGTCGGCGCGGGCGGCGCGGTCGGCGTCGGCTCGCGCGTCGCAGTCGGTGTGGGCTCGGGCGTCGCGGTCGGCGTCGGCTCGGGCGTTGCGGTCGGCGTCGGCTCGGGCGTCGCAGGCGATGTGGGGTCGGGCGTTGCGGTCGGCGTCGGCTCGAGCGTTGCGGTCGGCGTCGGCTCGAGCGTTGCGGTCGGCGTCGGCTCGGGCGTCGCGGTGGCGACCGCGGCCGAGGGCGTCGCCGTTGCGACTGGCGGCGGGGCGCCCTCGTCGTCGCACGCTGCCAGCAGCGCCGCAACGAGCGCCGCGAGGGTCACGAGGGCCGTGCGTCGCGCAACGAATGGGATTCGCCGAACCGGATGCGCCCAGAGCTTCAAGCGACACCTCCACGGACCCCGCAACGCGCAGAGACGGCCCACCAAGAATAAGCCTTGAGGCCTCTAGCGGCGCACGGCAGGACCGGCAGGCCGACTCCGAATGCCTACCGTGGTCGCGGCTCGGCGGGGGCGGCTGCGGCAAGCGCCCGGTCGAACGACATGATCCGCTCGACGCCACGCCGGCGGCAGCTCGCGAGGTGGCAGAGATCCCTCGCCGACAGTCCCGGATGCTGGACGTGGAGTTGCTGCGCGAGCGTGACGTCCGCCTCCTCCAGCGGCCACACCTCGACACCCGCCCTCGCCACCAGCCTCATCGCCGCGTCCAACGTCGGCAACCGCCCGGCCGGCAGGTAGGCGTGCGAGAGCTCCTGCAGCACTTCCGCCGAGGTGCAGAGGGGAGTGCGGAACCTCGTGGACTCGTCGAGGAACTCGCGGGCGGCGCCTTGCAGGGGATGCGGGGCCCCGACCGCGTACATCAGCACGTTCGTATCGACGAAGATCACGTGCCGGTCGCGCCCCGCCGCCGGGACTCCTCAATCACGCGCAGGTGATCGTCCCAGTCAGGCTCGCGCTCGGGACCGGGCAGGGCGTCACATTCCCGGAAGAACGCCGCGAGCTCCTCCGGAGACGCGAAGCGAGCGGAGCCCTGGCCTTCCTCGAGCCGTGCGCGCGCCGCCGCGCGCAGCCAGGCGCTGAGCGTCAAACCCTCGCGGCGCGCCTCGTGGACGAAGCGGTCTCTGTCCTCGTCCGGGATGACCAGTTGCACTCTCGCCATGACGCATGTCCTACGTGCGATGTGTATGTGTATGAATCATACATACTCCGCGCCCACTCGCATGCGCCAGGGCGCTCACGCTCCCTCGAGGTAGTTCCCGAACGTGAGCGCGAAGATCGCGAAGTTGTCGGAGTTCGAGGCCAGCTTCAGCTCGTGCTCGCCCCACTCTTGCAGCTCGACGATCGCGTAGTGGCGCGGCGCGTCGACGCGGATCAGGCTGCGCCCCCCGGCGTCGAAGACGACGTCGGCGCCGGCCTCCTCCGGCCGCAGCGGCCGGCCGTCGATTTCGATGTAGACCTCGAACGGCTCGTCGCGCGGCGGGTTGAGCACCACGTTCACGCTGCGCGCGCGGAAGACGAGCGCGAAGTAGTCCTCGAGCTGCTCCGTCTCGCGCGCGTGGACGATCGCCTCGCGCTCGTTGCGCCAGAGCCCGTGGACGTACCAGCGATGGTGCATCCGCGGCTCCCCGGAGGTGTCGATGTCGGTGTAGAGCCGCTCCTCGTCGGGACCGTCGTAGTAGGCGACCTGGGCGGCGTAGACGCCCTGGCGGGTGTAGTTGCGGGCGTAGCCGCCGTAGAGCTCGCGGGTCTGGTCGCGCGCCTCGGGATCGCGCTCGGGCTCGGGCTCCGGCAGGCCGGGAGTGATGTCGGTCACGTTCTGGCCGGCCGCGATCAGGGCGGTGCGGATGATGCGCTCGGTCTCCTCGTACTCGCCCTCGCCGAAGTGGCGATAGACGATCTCGCCGCCCGGACCGAACAGGTACTTGGCCGGCCAATAGCGGTTTTCGAACTCCCGCCAGGTTGCGAAGGCGTTGTCCTGCGCCACCGGCCAGGCGACGTCGAGCCGCTCGATCGCCTCGGCGACGTTCTCCGCGTCGTACTCGAAGTCAAACTCCGGGGTGTGCACGCCGAGGATTACGAGCCCTCGGTCGCCGTACTTCTCGTGCCAGTCGCGCAGGTAGGGCAGCGTGCGCACGCAGTTGATGCAGGTGTAGGTCCAGAAGTCGATGAGGACGATGTTGCCGCGCTGCAGTTGCTCAGCGATCGTGAATGGCTCCGAGTTGAACCACTCGCCGAGGCCCCTGAGCTCGTGCTCCGGCTCCACGCTCGGCCGGGGTGTGGGCTGGGCGGTGGCCCCGGGGCCGGGTTGGGCGGCATCGCCGGCGTCGCTCGCGTCCTCGGAGCCGGCGCACGCCGCCGTGACGAGCAGCAGCACGAGCAGCGCGAGGCCGGCGAGGAGGCGGCTGCGTGGAGCGGAGCGCACGACGCCCTCGAGGCGCTAACGGGCGATGGGGCGGCGGTCGCGGACCTGGTAGGGCAGGTACTCGGCGTGGCAGCGGTGGCAGACGAAGCCCATCGCCTTCGATTCGTCGTCCATCACCTCGGGGCCGCGCCAGCGGGGGGTGAGGTTCTCGCACGCACAGTCCGCCGGGTCCGGCACGTTGCCGGACGGCTGGGGCGTCCTCAAGAGCCTGCCGAGGCCTGCCATAGCCTGCTCCTCTCGCTCGCCCGTCCAGCCTAGCCCGCGTGCCCGCTGGAGGCGACCGGGGCGCCTCGGCCGAGGCGGACTGTCACGCTGTCGCGTCGCCCTCGCTGGCGAACGGATTGAGCACCGCTACGCCGGTCGGCTCGAAGTGTCGCATGTTGCGGGTGACCACGGTCAGGCCGTGTTCCAGTGCGGTGGCGGCGATCGCGAGGTCTGCGCTGTCGTGGCCGAGCTCGCCCGATAGCTGTCCCCAGCGGCGCGCCGTCGGGACGTCAATCACCAGTACCCGGTCCTCGTACCAGCTCAGGATCCGGTCGAGCCAGTGCGCCAACTCCTCCGCGAAGGCGGGGGCACGCCTTTGCTGACGAACAATCCCCCGCTCGATCTCGTTCACGGTCACGACGCTCAGATACAGATCGGTTGCCCGTTGTTCCTCGATCCAACGAGCGACGGCGGGGCTCCGCTCCCGTCTCCGGAGCGCCGACAGGACATCGGTGTCAATCAGGAACATCAGAGTTCCAGCGGGCGGGCCGGCAAGGGCAGGCGCTCGAACTCCCCGTCGTCCTGCGGGATCTCAAGCAGCAGCCGGGCGAGCGTCGGCGCCGCGGCATTGTCGAGCATGCGGAGGCGCTCGTATTCGTCTACGGCCAGCACCACCACGGCCGGGTTACCCCGTCGCGTCACTCGCTGGGGCTCGCCGGACAGCGCGGCGTCTACGACGGCGCTGAAGCGATTCTTGGCGTCTTGCAGTTGCCACACGGCCATGTTGCACCTTCTGTCTAGCCCTTCTGTCTAGATAGTAAGGGCCGCATCGTAGCCTGCCAAGCGCAGACTCCTACTCCACCCGCTGCTCCGCCAGCGCCGCCTCGATGCGCCGCTCGGGGCGCCCGAGGAGCACGGTTGCGATGGAGATCAGCGGCAGCGCGGCCATCACCAGCACGCCCACGTCGTAGCTGCCGGTCAGGTCGCGGAAGAGCGCGAGCGGCAGCGGGCCGACCGCCGCGCCGGTGATGCCCGCCATCATCGCCGCGCCCTGCACCCGGCCCAGCCCGAAGCGCCCGTAGTAGTGCGCCCAGATCACGCCCTGCACGATGCGCTGCGACCCGCCCGTCACGCCCATCGCGGCCACGTAGAGCACCGCCATCCAGACCGAGTTCACCACCAGCGCCAGCAGGCAGACCGCGAACAGCGCGCACATCGAGAACACGAACAGCCGCAGCGGGCCCGTCCGCTCCACCACGAACCCGACCACCATCGAGGTCGCGGCGGAGGAGACGGCGAAGACCACGAACACCGCCGCCGCGAGCGTCGCGCTCAGCCCGTGCTGCTCGAAGATCGAGGTCTGGTGAAAGACCAGCGCGGTCACCACCAGCCCCGGCGTCGCCAGCGGCGCGGCCAGCATCCAGAACGCCAGCGAGCGCATCACCGGCCTCGAGGCGGCCGCCGCCGGGCTGAACGCCGCGGTCTGCTCGATCAGCGGCGGGTGATCGGCGCCGTCGGGGAACAGGCCGACGTCCTCCGGCCGGTTGCGGATCAGGAAGACGGCGGCGGGGATGATCAGCAGCAGCACCAGCACGCCGAGCACCCCGTACGCCTCGCGCCAGCCGTAGGCGTCGATCAGGAAGCGGCTGAGCGGCGGCAGCACGGCGTTGGAGAGCGGGAAACCCAGGCCCATCAGTGCGATCGCGCGGCCTCGGCGCGTCACGAACCACTGGTTCACCAGCAGCGTGGCGTTGATCGTGAGCGAGCCCTGACCCAGCGCCCGCAGGCCGGCGAAGGAGACGTAGAACGCCGCGAGACCCACCGAGAACGCCATCCCGAAGCAGGCCGCGCCGAAGGCGACACCCACCAGAATCAGGTTCAGGCGCGCCCCCCAATGGTCCGCCAGCCGGCTGACCACCACCACCATCAGCGCGCTCAGCCCGGTGCTGACCGCGTACAGCGCCGAGATCGTCGAGCGCGAGAACCCGGTGTCCTCGATCATCGAGTCGACGAAGATCGAGAAGACGAACGACTGGCCCGGACCGGTGCTGAACGCGACCAGCGCGCTGGTGGCGACGATCACCCAGCCGTAGAAGAAGCGGCGAGGCCCGATCACCGGTGGCGTCGCGTCTGGCGGCACGCGGTCTGACTCCGATTCATGGTCGCGAGGAGCGCCGAGCCTAGCCGCGCCCGCGATGGCGCGCGAACCGGGCGGGCGCGCCGGGTCCCCGCTACAAGACATAGGGAGCCTCGCCTTCACGCGCGCGTGGGCGTAGACTCGCGTTGGTGACATCCCTTCCGAGGACCGACATGTGGCAGGCAGGCCCCCGTTCCGGCCGCCGCAAGCCCGTGCTGCTCCGGCTGGTCGAACGCTCCCTGCCCTACAAGGGCGCGATTGCGCTGTCCTTCGTCGTGCTCGCCGGGGCGGCGGGCCTCGACGTGCTCGCCCCCTACCTCGTCGGCGTCGCCATCGACGTCGGGCTCGACATCGCCACGGAGCGCGGGGTCGGGGGCGTCGAGCAGACCATCGCGCGGGGCACGCTCGCCACGCTGCTCTTCGCGGTCGGCTTGCTGCTGCTGGCGGGCATCGGCCGCGGGCTCTTCAAGTACGGCCAAGCCTACCTCGGCGAGCGCATCTCGCAGCAGATGGCCTACGACTTCCGCAACGACATCTACGACCGCCTGCAGCGGCTCAGCTACGCGTACCACGACCAGGCGCAGATCGGTCAGATCATGTCGCGCGCCACCGGCGACGTCGAGGGCGTGCGCATGTTCGTGAGCATGGGCGTGCTGCGCTTCCTCTACGTGATCGTGCTCTGCGTCGCTGTGTACACACTGATGATCACGACCAACGCCAAGGTCGGCCTCGCGGCGCTCGCGTTCGCGCCGCTGATCGCCATCCAGGGCACCTGGGCCTCGGCGAAGCTGCGGCCGATCTGGCTCTACGTGCAGGACCTGCAGGGCCAGATGGCCAACGTGCTGCAGGAGAACCTCACCGGCCAGCGCGTCGTCAAAGCCTTCTCACGCACGGAGTTCGAGCAGCAGAAGTTCGACGCCAAGGTCGACGAGCTGTTCCGCCACTCGTATTCGACCAGCAAGTTCCAGGCCTTCAACGAGCCGTTCCTGCAATCGCTCTGGCTGCTCTCGCTCGCCGTGGTCTTCTGGCTCGGCGTGCTCGAGGTGCAGGCGGACCGCATGGACACCGGCCAGCTCGCCGCCTTCCTGCTCTGGCTCACGCTGCTGCAGGTGCCGGTCCGCTCGATCGGCTGGATCATCATGATGTTCGCGCGCGCCCACTCCACGGGCAGCCGCATCTTCGAGATCCTCGACGCCGAGTCCGCCGTCCAGGAGAGCCCGGACGCGGTCCCGATCGCGGTCGAGCGCGGCGACGTGCGCTTCGAGGGCGTTACCTTCCAGTACGACGCCTCCTCGCCGGTGCTGCGTGACATCACCATCACGGCCAGCCCCGGCGAGACGATCGCCCTGCTCGGGCGCACCGGCTCCGGCAAGTCGACCGTCGTCAACCTGCTGCCGCGCTTCTACGACGTCAGCGAGGGCCGGATCACGATCGACGACCAGGACGTGCGCGACGTGACCCTGGAGTCGCTGCGCGACGCAATCGGCATCGTGCAGCAGGACCTCTTCCTCTTCATCGGCACCATTCGCGACAACATCCGCTACGGCCAGCTCGACGCCAGCGACGAGGCGGTCGTGGAGGCAGCGAAGGCCGCGCGCATCCACGAGTTCATCGAGGAGATGCCCGAGGGCTACGACACCTGGGTCGGCGAGCGCGGCGTCACCCTCTCCGGCGGCCAGCGCCAGCGCATCTCGATCGCGCGCACGCTGCTGCGCAACCCGCGCGTGCTGATCCTCGACGACTCGACGGCCTCGGTGGACATGCGCACCGAGTTCGAGATCCACGGGGCGCTCGAGGCGCTGATGGAGAACCGCACGACGTTCGTGATCGCCCAGCGCCTCCGCACCGTGAAGGAAGCGGACCAGATCGTCGTCCTCGAGGACGGCGTGATCGTTGAGCGCGGCCGCCACGACGAGCTGCTCGAGCGCGACGGCTTCTACCGCCAGATCTACGACCTCGAGCTGCGCGACCAGGAAGAGGCCCAGGCCGCCTCCGAGGAGGCGTTCGGCGGCGCCGCGGAACGCGAGCGCGCTGCGGCGACGGGGGGCGGCGGCTAATGGCCTACTGGGGCAGCGGCCAGGTCGGCGGCTGGAGCGGCAACATGAGCGGCGTCCGCCACGGCCGCGCCGCCGACGGCTGGGACTACGAGGAGCTGGGCCGCGTCTACGACCCCATACTCGTGCGGCGCATCGTGCCGATGCTCCGCCCCTACAAGCTGCAGGCCGCGATCGCCGTCATCTCCATGTTGGTCTTCGCGATCGCCTCCTACGCGCAGCCCTACGTGATGGCAACCGCCACTGCATCGATCGTCGACAAGCTGCGCTCCGGGGAGGCTGCCTCGCTGGCGGCGGTGGACGCGGAGATCGTCGAGTTCGGCCTGCTGCTCATCGGGCTCGCCATCATCTCCTTCATCTCTGCCGCGGTGCAGCGGCTGATGACGGGCTACGTTGGGCACCGCATCCTGCGCGACATGCGCAGCAACATGTTCGCGCACCTCAATCGCCTCTCGCTCAGCTTCTACGACCGCGAGGAGGTCGGGCGGATTATGTCGCGCGTCACCTCGGACGTGGTGACGCTGCAGGAGCTGATCACCACAGGCTTCCTCAACATCCTCGCGGACGCGGTGGGGCTGGCGCTGATCGTCGGCTTCCTGTTCTGGCTGGACCCGCTGCTGGCCGTGGTGGCGCTGTCCGTGATCCCGCTGCTGCTCGCCTTCATGGCCTGGTGGCAGACGCCCGCCGCGCGCGCCTTCATCCGCGTGCGACAGGCGATCTCGATCGTCAACGGGGCGATCAACGAGAACGTCTCCGGGGTCCGCATCGTGCAGTCCCTCAACCGCGAGGAAGAGAACCTCAAGCGCTTCGAGCTGCTCAACCGCCGTCACCGCGACGCCAACATGCAGGCCGTCCGGCTGCAGGCGAGCGTCATCCCCACCGTCGAGGTGCTCGCCACGATGGCCACCGGCATGGTGCTGATCGTGATCGGCATCCGCGTCTTCAACGGCAGCCTCGGCGCCGGCGAGGCGCTCGGCTTCACCGTTGGCTTCCTGCTCTACATCCAGCGCTTCTTCAACCCCGTCCGCGACATCGTCCTGCAGTACACGATGCTCCAGCGCGCCATGGCCGGCGCGCACCGCATCTTCGAGGTCCTCGACACCGAGCCGGAGATCGTCGATCCGCCGGACGCCGTCTCACTCCCCGATGTCGAGGGCCGCATCGACTTCAACAAGGTGGACTTCAGCTACGTCGAGGGCGTCCCGGTGCTGCGCGGCTTCGACCTGCAGATCGCGGCCGGCGAGACCGTCGCCTTCGTCGGCCACACCGGGGCGGGCAAGACGACGGTGACCGCCCTCGTCAACCGCTCCTACGACATCCAGGACGGCGAGATCCTGGTCGACGGGCACGACCTGCGGTCGATCGAGCGCGCCTCGCTGACGCGGCGCATGAGCGTCGTGCTGCAGGAGCCCTACCTCTTCTCCGGCACGATCGCCGACAACATCCGCTACGGCCGCCTCGACGCGACCGACGCGGAGATCGAGGAGGCCGCACGCGCGGTCGGCGCCAGCGAGTTCATCGAGCGACTGCCGGAGCGCTACGAGACGGAGCTGCACGAGCGCGGGCTCAACCTCTCGGTCGGGCAGCGTCAGCTGATCGCTTTCGCGCGCGCCGTCGTCGCCGAGCCGCGCATCCTGATCCTCGACGAGGCGACGGCAAACATCGACACGCACTCGGAGCGGCTGATTCAGCAGGCGCTGCGCACGATCCTGCGCGACCGCACCTCGCTGGTGATCGCCCACCGGCTCTCGACGATCCGCAGCGCCGACCGGATCGTGGTGATGCGCGACGGCGAGATCGTCGAGATCGGCCCGCACGAGGAACTGATGGTCCTCGACGGCGTGTACGCGGACCTCTACCGCATGACCTACCAGCACTCCGAGGATGACGGCGCAGCGGTTGGGGAGGCGGCCGGGACCGAGGCCTAGCGCGCTTCACCGTCTCCCTTACTATTGTCATACATACCGGTCGCACCGCGTGCATATGGCGTCTACAATGCCGTCGCGCCCGGATGGGACGAGGGGTTCGCGGGGACGCTCACGCATGCCTCACACGCTGCTGCTCGCCGAGCCTCGAGGCTTTTGTGCGGGCGTGGTTCGCGCGATCGATGTCCTTGACGCGGTGCTCGACCGCGAGCCGCCGCCCGTCTACGTCTTCCACGAGATCGTGCACAACCGCCACGTCGTGGACGGCTTCCGCGCTCGCGGCGCCATCTTCGTCGACGAGCTCGCCGAGGTGCCCGCTGGCTCGCGCATCGTGTTCAGCGCGCACGGTGTCTCGCCCGCCGTCGTCGAGGAGGCAGAGCGCCGTCGCCTGCGCGTGATCGACACCACCTGCCCCCTGGTGACCAAGGTGCACCTCGAAACGAAGAACGCAGTCAAGCTCGGCTACGACGTACTCCTCGTCGGCCACCGCGGCCACGACGAGACCGTCGGCACCCACGGCGAGGCGCCCGATCGCACGCGGATCGTGGAAATCGCCGGCGAGGTCGCCGCCATCGAGGTCGAGCGGCCCGTCTTCGTCGTCACGCAGACCACGTTGTCCGTCAACGACACGGCGGACGTCATCGGCGAGATCCGCGACCGCTACCCCGACGCCGAGGTGCGCAGCGACATCTGCTACGCGACCACCAACCGCCAGTTCGCGGTGCGCAAGGTCGCCGAGCGCGCCGACCTCCTGCTCGTCGTCGGCTCGCGGAACTCGAGCAACTCCGTGCGTCTGCGCGAGGTCGCCGAGGACGCCGGCGTGACCGCCTACCGCGTCGACGGCCTCGACGAGATCGACCCCGCCTGGTACGAGGGCGTCGACGTCGTCGGTCTGACCTCAGGGGCCTCCGTGCCCGACGAACTGCTCGAACCGATCATCGAGGACCTCAAGGCCCGCGGTGTGACGCGCGTCGAGCCCGTCGTCGTCGCCGAGGAGAACGTCGAGTTCCGCCTGCCGCAAGGGCTGGAAGCGTAGCGGCAGCCTCCGGAGTCCCTCTCACCCTAACCCTCTCCCGCCGGGGGAGAGGGGATCGGAAAGGGTCGCGCGAGCCGGGTCTCCACCTGCTACAGCACCAGCTGCTACAGCACCAGCTGCTACAGCACCAGGCGCTGATCCGGCGCTGGAGTTGGGTCCGACGATGGCATGCACGCCCTCATCCTCAATGAGGCGGCGAGCCTCCTCGGCAGGGTTGAGGGTGTCGCCTTCCGCGATTTCCACCTGTTGCCCGAACACGCCGCCGGCCTCGTTGACGTGCTTGATGGCCAGTTTGAAGGAGCGCAGGCGGTCGAGGGCCGTCTCCGTTTGCGCCTCGCTGTTCACCAGCAGCGCGCCGATCTTGAGGGGCGCCCGCTCTTCGTCGCCGCAGGCTGCGAGGGTCCCGGCGCCGATGGCCAGGGCGGCGATCACGACCAGCAGCACGCCCCGCAGCGCGCCGCCGGGGCTGCGCCAGCCGTCCAGCATGTCCTGCCACGCTTCCAGGTTCATCATGACCCTCGCTCGTTCATGACCACCGCCGCTCGCCGACAGGCCGCAAGGCTCAGCCTCAGGCCCGGGGCCAGCAACCGCTGTATCAGCTGCACATGCTGCATCGACAGGCCGGCCATGGGCACGCCCTCGTGGCCGGTCGGTGTACCGTACCGGATCTCCCGGTGCGGGTCAGGGAAGGACGTGCTCGTACAGGGATAACAGCGCCTGCACCATGTAGCCTGGGTAGGCGGGGTGACCGATGGTCGCGGCGATCTCCCCGTCGACAAGGTTCCTCTGAAGCCAGCCGCCGGAGTTGGTGACGCCTCCTCATGTCGGGATACCGGTGTCCTCCATACTCGGCTGAGTGCGGTAGGTCGGCGATCGTGAACCGGACCATAACCGCTGTCTTCGCAGGCGGCGGCGTGCATCGAGCCGAGGAGGCGTCAGGCGCGCCTCAGCAGCCGGCCATATTCGTCGTGTGGCCCAATCCAGAACCAGACGATGTCACCATCCTCAAGGATGCCCAAGGCGCGATAGTTCCTGCTCACACGCACCGAATACACCGGGCGCCGCTGCCCCACGCGCTTGAATTTGAGGCCCGGATGTTGCGGATCCAGCAGGAAGAACCGGTACGCGCCACGCGCCTGCTGCTTCACGGCGTCCGGGAGCCGGCGATAGGCGCTCCAGAAGCTCGGCAGCGTGTAGGAACGCACGCTTAGAGGCGGCTCAGATCCAGAGGCTCCGTTTGCCCCGCCCGGTGAGCCTTGATCGCCTCGTCCGCCATCTGCTCCAGCATGTACTGCGACTCTGGGTGGTCTAGCAAGTCATCCCATTGCCGCTCTGCATCCAGCTCGGCAAGCAGGAACCGGGCGAACGCATTCTGCTCGTCTCGCGGCAGCGCCGCTGCCCTGTCGAACGCCTGTTGGAGAAGGTCGGTCATGGGTACGATTCCGGGACTGCAGATTCTCAAGCCAGGTCGGCGCTCCGGGGGCGGCGTGGCGCCTCTCTGGGGGCTCTTCTCACGCAGCTTACCACTTCACACGCCTCGAGCCGTGCTCCCTCGCCGTCGAGGGCGAGTTGCCCGAGGACGGGCTCGCCGCCTTCGGGGACGACGGCGACGACCTGCTGCTGGCGCTCGCGAACGGCAGCGCACGCTGTTCTCGTGGGCGGAGTTCATGACCGGGGAGCAGGACGAGCGGCCGCGGCGCTGCGCGCCGACCCCTCACCCTCCGCCCTCTCCCGCAAGGGGCGAGGGGACCGGAGGCGTCCTCGGTCCTGTCCGGCCCCCTCTCCCGGGGGAGAGGGTTGGGGTGAGGGGGCGCGCCGGACCGGCGCCGATCTCGAAAGAGAGGTGCGCCGCCGCAGGCTCTTGGCCGGCGGGGGCGGGAGCGGCGCTGCGCGCCGACCCCTCACCCTCCGCGCTCTCTCGCAAGGAGAGAGGGGACCGGAGGCGTCCTCTACTGGGGGAATGGGTGGTGCGGGTGGGAGGTCGGGCGGGGAGGGTGCGCCCCTGGTGAGGCGCACCCTCCCCGCCTTCGTCCCGACGCCCTAGTCGCAGTTGACGAGGACGTACTCGCCCTTGCGGTCGTCGTTCTTGTTGGTCGTGCCGTCGTAGTAGTCGAGGTGTTCCGGCACGCCGGAGTGCTGACCAACAAGGATGCGGGCCCAGACCCTGATGTCTGTGGCGCCGCCGTCGCAGTCTTGATCGATGATCCTGGAGCCGAACCGGTCCAGGTCATTGGTGGCTTCGGCGTCAAACACGACTGCCCAGTTGTTCCATGCGCTGGACACGCTATCGGTGTCCAGTTGGATGGTCACGTCGGTCCATACCTTCTTGGCGAGGTAGACCCGCAGCCTGCCGTTCTCCTGTTGCGGGTGCAGGCTGAAGACGACGGCATCATCCTCGACGACCTTGAGGATCGGGTTCGCCCTGGTCGTGTTGGTCGAATGCTTCACCCGGAACTGGTAGTAGCGCTCGGGCTGGCCCACGAAGTTGTCGTCGTGGGACACGAACGTCAAATCAAAAAATTCCTGGCTATTGCCCCTATTCGCCCACCTGCCGGGGCCTCCGAAACAGTTGTACCCGCCGGGATCGAAGCATCCGACGAAACCGCCCGTGTAGAGGCGCCACTCGGACTCTTCCCTGATTGCCAGCGAGCGGTGGCCGACCTCTTGATCCAGATTCTTCCACGACGACCATTGGGTGCCGTCGTCATTCGTCGCCGTGCGCACCTCGAGCGCGACCCGTGGAGTGCCGCCCCGAGTGCCGGCGACGACTTTCAGTTCGAACTTGTCGCCTTCGGTGATCGTGGTGACGTTGCCAAGTGACGTGTTGGCAGTCTTCTGACCGCCCGCAGCCTCCACCCAGTAATTGTCGACGCTTCTGGTGTCGCTCGCCACCCAGCCGTTCGGATTGCCGGGGGAAGGGCCGGTGTCGGACATCGTGATCGTACTGACTTCGGTGGTGTGCACATCCGGGAGGTCCCAGCCGGCCCCGTCCGTCTCGTGCCAGACCAGCTTGACCGTGCCTTGGCTCCCGTTGGAGCCGTCTGACTGCCAGTTCCACGAGACCTCGCAGGTGGCCGTCCGGTCATCCTGGTTCGCGCCCGCGTTTGCCTCCTTGTTGAAGGCGCAGACGCTGGGCTGCCAGTAGACAGCATGCCCGTGCTCCAGATGCATCCGCGCCGCCGAGGCTCTGCCGCCCTTTCGGATGTCCTCCATCCGCGGGGCGAGGTAGCCGGTCAGGTGCTCACCCGACAGGGTGATCGTCGCGGTGCCGCTGGTGCCTTCGGTGATGGTGAAGTCGCCGTTGGAGGTGGAGTGGCTGGTACCGTCGCCAGTGCTCATGGTGGTAGTGATGGTGGCGATGCTGTCCCGGAAGTGAATCAGCAGGATGTCGTAGGTGCCGACCACGGAGGTGCCGCTGGCGCCCATGTCGTGGTAGACCAGTTTGGCGCCGTTGAGGGTCGTGCCGGGCATGCTGTCGGCGGCGGGCAGGTTGTATGTGACACGGGCTTCACGGTAGTTCCTGTTGCTGTTCGTCAGGAAGCCGTTGGAGCAATTGGCGTCAGTCCAGCCTTGGGCGCTGGCATGCGGGCTGGTGGTGTTGCCGACGGTGCGCGCTATCCCCCCGGTGGGGATGGTGGCGCCGCCGGTCTGGGGCTCGATGGTGAGGTAGCCGCGCATCCGGCACGTGCTGCCGACATCATTCCTGTTGACCCAGACGCGCACACTTATCGTGTTCGATGTGCCTTCCTCCAGCCTGATCTCAGGCTTGAAGTTATCGGCCGGACCACCCGGGCTGCTCGGATGGGGGCCGATGCTGCCGTTGTAGGCGAGCGCTGTTTGGGCAGCGACGCAGAACGTGCCATCAGACGACAGGCGCGAGCCCGGGTTGCAGGCGGCTTCGACGCTGGATGAGGCGCTGATGCTGTTCGTGCCGTCGCTGGCCTCGACGGTCATCGTGGCCGTCCCTGTGCCGGTGTTCTCGATCGAAATGAGCTCATCCCACTGGCTAATCGTGGCGATGGGGTTGTCGAGCGTCACCGTAAAGGTCAGCTCGGCGCCCGTCTCGTGGCCGAAGTAGTCGGTCAGCGTGAGCTGCGTCGGCTCGATGTTTGTGGACATGTTGATGGACGTGGGCAACGGGTTGTCCAGCGTCGGCAGCGGCGCTGGCGGCGGACCGTTGTGGAAGATCCAATCCAGCGCCGGCGCGATCTCGTCCCAGATGTCGGTCGAGCGGGGTGCGGCCAGGCTGCGCGCTTTCGAGGCGGACAGCGGCTGAATCGACTGCTTCGCGACATCCTGCCCGAGCGCGAGCAGGACAGAGTCGTAGAGGTCGGTGTGCGATGAGAACTGGCCATAAAGCTCGTGGTTGCGATACGCCTCCACCTTGGCGATCAGGTCCTGGTAGGGCGCCCAGAACTCGGTGTAGGTCACGGGGGTTCCGGAGCCCGGCGCATCGTCGTCCGAGACGACCACGGTGGCCGCGCCCTGCGTCGCCGAGACGGTGAAGCGCGGGTTATCGCGCGGGTCCGCCTGCAGCGTCAGTGTCAGCGAGCCATCGGGCTCGTCGCGGTCGTCACCCAGCGTGGGCACGGTGATCGTGGTGCTGCCGGACAGGCCAATCGAATCCACGTACTGGCCGTCGCTGGAGGTGAAGCGGCCGTCCTGCGTCACCACCGCGACGAAGGTGAGGGCGTTGGTGCCGGTCGGCGCGGGAGTGGCGGTCACGGTGAAGGTGGCAGCGCCGCCCTCGGTGATCGTGGGGCCGCCCACAACACTGAACTCAGGCAGGGAGTTCGTATTGGATGGAGTCGGTGGGGTCTGGGTGTCTGTGGTATCGGTGTCGGTATCGGTGTCGGTATCCGTGTCGGTGTCCTGCTGCTGCGAGTCGCCGTCGGTGGAGCCTTCGCACTGCTCCAGGGCTTCCAGGGTGCGCGCGGTGCGATCCCAGCGGGAGTTGTTGATCTGGTTCTTGATGCCCTGCGCCTGCGCCGCGGTCATGGCCGTTTCGCCGCTGCCGGTGTCCTCGCCCAAGGCCTCGAGCACCCGGTTCCAGCGCGATTGATGCGTGGCGGCGCTGTGCTCGTCGCGCCAGCCCGTGACCTCGCTCACGGTGACGGCGTCGGCTGGCAGGGTGCAATCAGTGGACGTCTCCTGCGCTTCTGGTCCGGGATCAGGCGTCGGGGTCGGCGTTGGCGTTGGTGTTGGCGTCGGGGTCGGCAGCGGATAATCGTCGTCGGAGACGGCAGCCGTGGCCGCGCCCGCGCTCGACGACACGGTGTAGCCCGTGCCGCTCGCGAGCGTCGCCGTGACCGAGCCGTCGGGCTCGTCGGTTGCGTCGCCGCTCGTGCTGATCGTAAAGGACCTGGAGCCACTCGTGGGAATGGTGACGCTCTGTGAGCCGGTCGTGACGCCAAAGGCTCCCGTTGCGGACACCGTGACGCTCACGGTCAGCGCGGAGTGCGGCGTCGGGCTGGCGGTGATCGTGAAGCTGGCGTTGGCGCCTTCGATGACATCGCCGCCGGAGGCGATGCTCAGTTCGGGCACATCATCGTCCGCGACGGCAACCGTGGCCGCGCCCGAACTTGACGACACGGTGTAGCCCGTACCCGCGCCCAGCGTCGCCGTGACCGAGCCGTCGGGCTCGTCGGCGCTGTCGTTGGTCGTGGAGACGGTGAGCGTGTAACTGCCGGAGGCCGGGATCGTCACTGTCTGCGAACCGGCCTGGGCGAAGTCGCCGCTCTGGGAGACGGTGACACTCACAGCGAGGTCGGAGGCGGGTGCGGGGCTGGCGGTGACGGTGAAGCTGGCGGCGGCGCCCTCGGTGACGCCCGAGCCTGCGGCGATGCTGATCTCAGGAGTGGGAGCAGGCGTGGGAGTCGGCGTGGGCGTCGGCGTTGGCGTCGGTGTGGGAGTCGGGGCGGCCTCGGCCGCCGCTTCGATGCACTCCAGCGCCTGCCGGATGGGCTTCCACCCTGACCAGCGCGCTTCCCGCGTGCGGGCCTCGGCGGCGGAGAACGGCGTCAACTGCGAGTCCTCGACATCGCCGAAGGCGATCAGCACGCGCTTCCAGTTCAAGCCGGTGCGGCCCTGGGCCGTGTTGATGTCGTAGTAGAAGCGAACTCGCTCGAGCAGGGCGTCGCTCACGCAGCTCGACGCGTCCTGGGCGTTGGCGGTGGTCGTGGATGAAGCGCTGAACAGCAGCGTCGCCGCCATGATCGCGAGCAGCGCGAGGCCAAACAGCGGCGCCCGCCAGCGGCGCGCTCTCATCGGGCGTCGCGCCCACAACGAACGTCGGGGGGGGGGGGGTCGCGTTGGTCATGCTTCGCCTCCAGTGGCAGGCCACTTACCCCGCGACCTGAGCCTGAGAAAGATCGTAACACGCAGATGCCTCTCGCCACATCCCACGCGCCCCCTCTCTCCGCCGATCGGCGGAGCCGCCGCCCTCGCGCAGCGGGGGTTGGCTGCGGGGCCCGTGCTACGATGACAGCGCGACCGGGTTTCAGTTGCGACCGGTCCCGGGTAGGGCCCGCATGCCGCACACCCTCCTGCTTGCCGAGCCGCGCGGCTTCTGCGCCGGTGTCGTGCGCGCGATCGACATCCTCGACTCTGTGCTCGACCGCGAGCCGCCGCCCGTCTACGCCTTCCACGAGATCGTGCACAACCGGCACGTCGTCGACGGCTTCCGCGCCCGCGGCGCGATCTTCGTCGACGCTGTCGCCGAGGTGCCCGAGGGCTCGCGCATCGTCTTCAGCGCCCACGGCGTCTCGCCCGCCGTGATCGACGAGGCGAAGCGCCGTCACCTGCGCATCATCGACGCAACCTGCCCGCTGGTGACCCGTGTGCACCTCGAGACACGCAAGGCCGTCAGCGACGGCTACGACATCCTCCTCGTCGGCCATCGCGGCCACGACGAGACCGCCGGCACGCTCGGCCAGGCGCCCGATCGCATGCGGATCGTCGAGGACGCCGGCGAGGTCGCCAGGATCGACCCCGGCGAGCGCCCGGTGTTCGTCGTCACGCAGACCACGCTCTCAATGGACGACACGGCGAGCACCATCGACGGGATCCGGGCCGTCTACCCCGACGCCGAGGTACGCAACGACATCTGCTACGCCACCACCAACCGCCAGCTCGCCGTGCGCGCGATCGCCGAGCGGGCCGACTTGCTGCTCGTCGTCGGCTCGGCAAACTCGAGCAACTCCGTGCGGCTGCGCGAGGTTGCCGAGGCCGCCGGCGTGACCGCCTACCGGATCGACGGGATCGAGGAGATCGACCCCGCCTGGTACGAGGGTGTCGCTGTCGTGGGCCTCACCGCGGGGGCCTCTGTCCCCGACGAGCTCCTCAACCCGATCATCGAGGATCTGAAGGCGCGGGGCGTCTCCCGGATCGAGCCCGTCGTCGTCGCCGAGGAGACCGTGGAGTTTCGGCTGCCGGACGAGCTTGAGGTGTAGCGGACATGACCTGGGAGAGTTGCGCCGCGGTTGAGCGCCGTCTGGACACCCTCAGCGGGGCATGGGTGTTCCGCGGTACTCGCGTACCCGTCTCCACGCTCTTCGAGAACCTCAAGGATGGCGCCTCGACGGAGGAGTTCCTGGAGTGGTTCCCCGGCGTCGAGCGGAGCCACGTGGAGGCTGTCCTCGACCATGAAGTCGAGGGGTTGGCCGGCCCGATTCGTTCGTGAGGATCCTGTTCGACCAGGGTGTACCCGCACCACTCCGCCAGGGCCTTCCCGGGCATGTGGTCGAGACCGCATTCGAGCGCGGCTGGTCCGACCTGCGCAACAGCGTGTTGCTTCAACGAGCGGAGGATGAGGGCTACGCGCTTCTGAT
Organism: Dehalococcoidia bacterium; assembly: GCA_963667465.2. Classification (GTDB taxonomy): domain Bacteria; phylum Chloroflexota; class Dehalococcoidia; order UBA2979; family UBA2979; genus VXMT01. The sequence goes on from CAXXDN010000001.1 coordinate 43,415, forward strand.
CACGACCGACCAGAGCCTTCGGCACCAACAGAATCTCGCCGGGAGGAACCTCGGGGTTTTGGTATTGCTCTCAACCTCGTGGCCGCGCATCCAGTTGCGGGCAGACGACATCAAGGCCGTCGTCGATGTAATGGGCACGGGAGACATTCAGGAGATCAGCATCTGAAGTGAGTTCGACGACAACCGCTCGTCGTCGGCTCGGCAACGGTCACCCGGAACATCGCGAGGAAGGGTCACGCCGGAATGAGTTCGTCTCGCACCAGCTGGAGCCGGATCGCGCGAGGCCGATCGGGGTCGTCCTCGTCGAAGTGGGTACGAACGGCGTCGCGCGTCATCACGCGGAGTTCTTCGAAGGTGTCGGCCTCGGTGAAAATCGAGTACCCGAGCGCGCGGGCGGTGTAGCCGCCCTCCGGCGCTTCCTCGACCTCGAAGATGATCTCGCTCATCGGTCTCCCTGCCCCGAGAGTATAGCGCGGCCCCGGGCGCTTCCGGGATCTTCGCCGTGGCGGTCAGCCTCACGGGGCGCCGCTCGTCGACGTTGTCCATTGCCACGAGCGACTCGGAGACGAGCGTCACTGGCCGGCCCGGTCTAGAGTGATCGCCGTCCAGCTCGCCTGCGCCGGCGAGCGTCGGAAGGAAGAGAGCAGTCAGGATGAGATCACGAGCCGCGATCCTGACGAGCGCCGACGCGCCGATCCGCATCGAGGAAGTGGAGCTCGGCGACCCGGCGCCGGGCGACGTGCTCGTGCGGATGTCCGCGACCGGTGTCTGCCACTCCGACCTGCACTACCTGCGCGGCTACCGCGAGGTGACGGCCCCGACACTGCTGGGCCACGAGGGCACGGGCGAGGTCATCGCCGTCGGCGAGGGCGTCTCGCACCTCGTGCCCGGTGATCGCATCGTCACCTCGCTTGTGCCGCGAGACGGCGATCCCGCCGGCTCGGGCACGCCGTGGTCGGACAGCTCGGTGACATGGCGCGGCGAGGAACTCGACGGCCACAAGAACAACATCTACACGTGGGCCGAGCACGCGCTGCTCAACGCCGAGTTCATGGTGAAGGTGCCGGCCGACACGCCTCTGGACGTGGTCGCGCCCCTCGGCTGCGGCGCGCTCACGGGCGCCGGGACGGTGCTCAACGCGCTGGACGCGCAGCCGGGCCGATCGGGCGCCGTGTTCGGCGCCGGCGGCGTCGGCCTCTCGGCCATCGCCGCGCTGCGCGTGCGAGGCTGCGACCCGATCATCGCCGTCGACCTCTCGGACGAGAAGCTCGAGTTCGCGCGCCGCTTCGGGGCGACCGAGGTCGTCAACGCCAGCGAGGGAGACCCGGCCAGGCTGGTCCGCGAGCTGAGCGGCGGCGGTGTCGACTACGCGATCGACGCGATCGGCGCGCGCGGGACCACGGAGCAGATCGTCAAGGCGGTGAAGCGCCGCCGTGGCGCCGAGCGCGGGGGCACCGCCGCGATGCTCGCCACCGGCAACATGGTGCGCGTGCCGACCGGCGAGATGGTCACGGGTCAGAAGTCGCTGATCGGCGTCCTGCTCGGCTCTGCCGTGCCGGAGCGCGACGTGCCCGAGCTCCTGCGCTGGCACCGCGAGGGCATGTTCGACCTCGACGCGCTCGTGACGGAGCGCTATGCGCTCGACGAGATCAACGAGGCGACAAGCCGGCTCGATCGCGGCGAGGTCTTCGGCCGCGGCATCGTCGTCTTCTAGCCCCCCGCCGGCGGCGGCGCGACGCGCACCGAGGCGCGGGTCACCTCGGTACCGTTGATCACGAGGTGGAACGAGTGATCGCCGTAGGCGGGGAAGTTCACGCCGACGAGGTTCACCAGCACGCGCGCCGTGCCGCTCGTGCCGCCGCTCACCGGCGGCAACGGCATCTCGCCCTGGATGCGATCGATGATCTGCTGGCCGTCGGCGTCGTAGCCGCTGACCTCGAGGCGGTGCGAGCCCGCCTCGGCGACCGAGTAGCGGATCTGCGCGACCATCGTGAGCAGCGGGTGGCGGGTCGGCACATCGGCGGCGTGGATCGTGTCCACGCCGATGCCGAGCGCGTGCAGCTTCCCGCCGGACTCCTCGGCGAAGTCGCTGAGGAAGGCGAACTCCAGGTCCATCGTCGTCAGTTCCTTTCGTGGCCGCGCCGCCGCCCGATGTAGTCGGGACTGCGGCCATAGAAGGCGGCGGCGGCGTTCATCAGCGTCTCGCCGAGCGTGGGGTGCGGGTGGATGGTCAGCTCGAGGTCCTGCACCACGGCCCCCATCTCGATCGCCAGAGCGGCCTCCGAGATCAGGTCGCCCGCCCCCACGCCGACGATGCCCACGCCGAGCACCCGATCGGTGTGCGGCTCGACGACGAGCTTGGTCGCGCCGTCGGTGCGGCCCAGCGTCGTCGCGCGGCCGGAGGCGGCCCACGGCAGCGTCGCGGTCTGCACCTCGATGCGCTGGTCCGCCGCCTCCGTCTCGGTCAGCCCGACCCAGGCGATCTCCGGGTCCGTGTAGACCACCGCAGGGATCACGCGCGCGTCCCAGACCAGCGGCCTCCCCGCGATCGCCTCGACGGCGACGCTGGCCTCGTGCGTGGCCTTGTGCGCGAGCATCGGCTCCCCCGCCACGTCGCCGATCGCGAAGATCGCCGGGTCCGCGCTGCGGCGCTGCATGTCCACCTCGACGAAGCCGCGCGCGTCGAGCTTCGCGCCTGTTTGCGCCAGGCCGAGGCCGGCGCTGTTCGGGCGGCGCCCGACGGCGACCAGCACCTGCTCGAACAGCTCCTCCGTGGGCTCGCCGTCGGAGCCGCCGAGGCGGCCCAGCACGCCGCCCTCCGCCTCCTCCATCGAGAGCACTGTCGTCTCCAGCCGGATCGCCTCGAAGTTGCGCCGCAGGCGGCGCTGCAATGTGCGCACGAGGTCGCGATCGACGCCGGGCAGCAGCCCGTTCGTCATCTCGACGACGGTGACGCGAGCGCCGAGCGCAGCGTAGACGCTGCCGAGCTCGAGCCCGATGTAGCCGCCGCCGATGACGAGCAGCGTCGCCGGCACGCGCTCCAGCTCCAGCGCCGAGGTGGAATCCAGCACCAGCGGCGAGTCCAGCGCGAGGCTCGGGACCGTCGCCGGGACGGAGCCGGTTGCGACGATCGCGTACTCGAAGCCAATCGTGCGCGGCTCGCCCTCGGCCGGGGTCACCTCGACGGAGCGCGGGCCGTTGAAGCGGGCGCGCCCGCTCACGAACTCGACGCCGTGCTGCTTCGTCAGCTGGCCGAGCCCGCCGGTCAGGCGGTTGACCACGCCCTGCTTCCACTGCCGCAACCTGTCGAGGTCGATCGAGGGCGGCCCGTAGCTGACGCCCCAGTCCTCGGCCTGCTTCGCCTCCTCGAGCTGCGCGGCGACGTGCAGCAGCGCCTTGGAGGGGATGCAGCCGCGGTAGAGACAGACGCCGCCGGGGTTCGGCGCGTCGTCGATCAGCGTGACCTTCATCCCCATGTCGGCCGCGAGGAACGCCGCCGGGTAGCCCCCCGGCCCCCCGCCGATCACGACCAGATCGCTGCCGCCGTCAGCCACCATCAGCCCTCCGATCCTGGCTCGGTCTCCGGGAACTCCTCGAGCATGTAGGGCCGCGGCTGTTCCAGTGTCTCGCAGATCCAGGCGAGGGCGCGCGCACCGTCGGCGCCGTCGATCAGCCGGTGGTCGAAGTTGATCGCCAGCGGCATGCGCAGCCGCGGCTCGAACTCGCTGCCGGTCCAGACCGGCTCCTGCTCCGCCCTCCCGACGGCGAGGATCCCGACCTGCGGCGGCAGCAGCACGGCGTTGAAGAAGCCGATCCCCATCCCCCCGAGGTTCGAGATCGTGAACGTCCCGCCTCGCAGGTCCTCGAGCGTGCTCTTGCGATCGCGCGCCCGCCCGATCAGCTCGCCGATCTCGATTGAGAGCTCGGTAATGCTCTTCTCGTCGGCGTTGCGTACGACGGGGACGATCAGGCCGTGGTCCGTGTCCGTTGCGACGCCGACGTGGACGTAGCGGCGGTAGACGATCTCCTCGCTCGCCACGTCGATCGAGGCGTTGAGCCGCGGGAACTCGCGCAGCGCCCCGGCGACGACCTTCATCAGGATCGGCATCATCGTCAGCTGGCCGCCGGCGGCGGCGATGCGCTCGCGGTTGGCGCGGCGGATCGCCTCGAGCTCGGTGACGTCGGCCTTGCGCTGCAGCATCACGTGCGGGCTCTGCGACCAGGACTGGCTGAGCGTGCGCGCGGTCGTGCGCCGCACGCCGCTCATCCGCTCGCGGTCGACCTCGCCGAACTGCGAGAGGTCGGGCAGCGCGGTGGGCGGGGGCGCGGCGCCCCGTCGCGGCGCCTCGGGCGCACCGGGCGTGGCCGCCGCAGTCGCCTCGCTACGCATCACCCGGGCGTGCGCCTTCACATCGTCGATCGAGACGCGCCCGCCCGGACCGCTGCCCGTCACCTCGCCGAGCGCCACGCCGATCTCGCGCGCGAACATCCGCACCGAGGGCGAGGCGGGCACGAGGCCGCCGTCGGAAGGCAGCACGGGCGTAGCCGCTGCCGCTGGTCTCGCGGATGCGGCGGCGGGAGGCGCCGGGGCCGGTGTGGTCGGTGTGGGGGGAGGCGGCGGCGCAGCCGGCTCGCTGGCGGGTGGCGCGCTCGCGGCGGGCGCCTGTGGCGCGGCCGGCGAGGACGGCTTGACGCCCTCCTCGGCCTCGATCGCGACGATCGCCTGCCCCGGGCGGATCGTGTCGCCGACGCTGACATGGACGGCGGTGATCGCCCCCGCGTAGGGCGCGGGCACGTCGAGGTTCGCCTTCTCCGTCTCGACCTCGATCACGGGCGCGTCGCGCTCGACGCGGTCGCCCGCGTGGACGTGCACCGCGATCACCTCGGCCTCTTCGATGTCCTCGCCGAGGTCGGGCAGCAGATAGTCCGTGGCCATGCGTCCTCCTGCAGCCCGTCGGGCGGCGCGTCGCTCAGACGAGCCGCGGGTTGACCTTCTCCGGGTCGATGTCGAGTTCCTCGATCGCCTGCTTCGGCACGCCTGCGGGGATCACTCCGTCGAGGGCGAGCGCGTGCAGCGCGGCGAGCGCGATGTGCTTCGCGTCCACCTCGAAGAAGTCGCGCAGCACCTCGCGAGTCTCGCTGCGCCCGAAGCCGTCCGTGCCGAGCGAGACGAGGCGGCCGGGCAGCCACTTGGCGACGGCGTCCGGCAGCGACTTGAGGTAGTCCGTCGCGGCAACGAACGGCCCCTCCGCGTCCGCGGTGACCTCGGCGAGATAGGAGCGCCGCGGCGGCTCGTCCGGGTGCAGCATGTTCCAGCGATCGGCGTCCATGGCGTCGCGGCGCAGCTCGCTGTAGCTGGTCACGGACCAGACGTCGGCGGCGACGCCGTAGCGCTCGCCCAGCAACTCCTGCGCGGCGACGACCTCGTTGAGGATCGCGCCGCTGCCGAAGAGCTGGACGCGCGGGCCGCGTCCCGCGGAACGGTTCAGCCGGTAGCTGCCGCGGATCACGCCCTCGGCCGCGTCCTCCGGCTGCTCGGGCTGCGGGTACGCCTCGTTGGTGACGGTCAGGTAGTAGAAGACGGGGTCCTGCAACTCGTGCATGCGGCGGATGCCCTCGCGCACGATCAGCGCCACCTCGTAGGCGTAGGCCGGGTCGTAGCTGAGCAGGTTCGGGACCACCGAGGAGAGTACGTGGCTGTGCCCGTCCTGGTGCTGCAACCCCTCGCCCTGCAGCGTGGTACGGCCCGCCGTCGCGCCTACCAGGAAGCCGCGCGTGCGTGAGTCGGCGGCCGCCCAGATCAGATCGCCCACGCGCTGGAAACCGAACATCGAGTAGAAGATGAAGAACGGCAGCGTGCACGCCCCATGCACCGCCGAGGCCGTCCCGGCAGCGATGAACGAGGCCAGCGACCCGGCCTCGGTGATGCCTTCCTCGAGGATCTGACCGTCGGTCGTCTCCTTGTAGTAGATCAGGCTGTCGGCATCGACAGGCTCGTAGAGCTGGCCGACGTGCGAGTAGATGCCGGCCTCGCGGAACAGCGTCTCCATGCCGAAGGTACGGGCCTCGTCGGGAACGATCGGCACGATCAGGTCGCCCACCGTCTCGTCGCGCAGCAGCCGCGAGAGCAGCCGCACGAACGCGAGCGTGGTCGAGACCTCGCGGCCCCCGGAGCCACCGCTGAACTCCTCGAAGACCGACTCCGCCGGCGACATCCCGGCGCAGGAGATGGTGCGCCGCAGCGGCAGGAAACCGCCGAGGGCCTGGCGGCGCTGCTGCAGGTAGCGCGCCTCCGGGCTGTCCTCGCCGGGGCGGTAGAGCGGCGCGTGCACGACTTCCTCGTCGCTGAGCGGGATCGCGAAGCGGTCGCGGAAGTGCATCAGCTCGTCTTCGTTGAGCTTCTTCTGCTGGTGGGTGATGTTCTTGCCCTCGCCCGCCTCGCCGAGGCCGTAGCCCTTGATCGTGCGCGCGAGGATGACGGTCGGGCCGCCTTCGTGGCGCACCGCCGCGTGGTAGGCGGCGTGGACCTTGGCCGGGTCGTGCCCACCGAGGCGCATCGACCACAGTTCGTCGTCGCTCATGTGCTGCACCAGCTGCAGCAGGCGCGGATCGACGCCGTAGAAGTGCTCGCGGATGTAGGCGCCGCCGGCGACGGTGTACTTCTGGTACTCGCCGTCGACGACCTCGCCCATGCGCTTGGCCAGCAGGCCCTGGTCGTCGCGGGCCAGCAGCTCATCCCACTCGGCGCCCCACAGCACCTTGATCACGTTCCAGCCGGCGCCGCGGAAGACGGCCTCCAGCTCCTGGACAATCTGGCCGTTGCCGCGCACCGGGCCATCGAGGCGCTGCAGGTTGCAGTTGATCACGAAGATCAGGTTGTCGAGCTGCTCGCGCGCCGCCAGCGAGATCGCGCCCAGCGCCTCAGGCTCGTCCGTTTCGCCGTCGCCGAGGAAGACCCAGACCTTCGCGTCCGTCGGCTCCTTCAGCCCGCGATCGACGAGGTAGCGCATGAACCGCGCCTGGTAGATCCCCATCAGCGGGGCGAGGCCCATCGAGACGGTCGGGAACTTCCAGAAGTCCTCCATCAGCCAGGGGTGCGGGTACGAGGGCAGCCCGCCGCCCTCGGCCAGCTCGCGGCGGAAGTTGCGCACCAGCTCCTCGCTGATCCGCCCCTCCAGGTAGGCGCGTCCGTAGATGCCGGGCGAGGCGTGGCCCTGGATGTAGATCAGGTCGCCCCCGCTCGGGTCGTTCGCGCCGCGGAAGAAGTGGTGGAAGCCGACCTCGTAGAGCGTCGCTGCCGAGGCGTAGGTGGAGATGTGACCGCCGATGCCGTCCGCCTTGTTGTTGGCGTCGACGACCATCGCCATCGCATTCCAGCGCACAAAGCTCTTGATCCGCTGCTCGAGGTGGCGGTTGCCCGGGTAGGCGGGCTCACGCCCCACCGGAATCGTGTTGACGTACGGAGTGCGCGAGGTGACCGGCAGTGGCGCCATCTCCTTCTGCGCCTCCAGCTGCAGATCCTGTAGCAGCTCCGCGACGCGCTCCGGGCCGCGCCGGAAGAAGACCTCGTGCAGCGACTGGCGCCACTCCTCGGTCTCGATCGCGTCGAGCTCGGCCTCGAGCGCGGCGCGCGCGGCCTCGAGGTCCGCGCCGTTGCCGTCAGGCGCGAGCTGCCCGCCGGCCTGGGTGGGTACGGCTTCGATGGTCACGGCGTATCGCCCTTCCCCGCCGGCGCGGCCCCGGAGGCCTGCTCGGCGGCGTGGTAGGAGCTGCGCACCAGCGGTCCGCACTCGGCGTGCCGGAAGCCGATGGCGTGCGCGTAGTCCGCGATCTCGGCGAACTCGTCCGGGTGCCAGAAGCGCTTGACCGGCAGGTGCTTCAGCGAGGGCCGCAGGTACTGCCCCACGGTCAGCAGGTCGCAGCCGTGCTCGCGCAGGTCGTCCAGCACCTGCTTCACCTCGTCCAGCGTCTCGCCGAGGCCGACCATGATGCCGGACTTGGTTGTCAGCTCCGGGTCGATCTCCTTGACGCGGCGGATCAGCTCGAGCGAGCGCCGGTAGCGCGCCTTCGGGCGCACCCGCCGGTAGAGCCGCGGCACCGTCTCCGTGTTGTGGTTGAGCACCACCGGCTGCGCCTCGATCACGGTCGCGAGGGCGTCCCGATTGCCCTCGAAGTCCGGGATCAGCACCTCCACCTGCGTCTCCGGCAGGCGCCGGCGGATCGCACGGATGCAGCCGGCGAAGACCTCCGCGCCGCCGTCCGGCAGGTCGTCGCGATTGACCGAGGTGATCACGACGTAGTCGAGGCCCAGCCGCTCGACGGCCTGCGCCAGCCGGAACGGCTCCAGCAGGTCGAGACCCTCGGGGCGGCCGGAGGTGACGTCGCAGAAGCCGCAGGCGCGCGTGCAGACATCGCCGAGGATCATGAAGGTGGCGGTCCCGGCGTTGAAGCACTCGCCGATGTTCGGGCAGCGCGCCTCCTCGCAGACGGTGTGCAGCTCGTTCTCGCGCAGCAGCGACTTGATCTCGGAGAAGCGCTCGCCCGCGGGGAAGCGCGCCTTCAGCCAGCGCGGCTTGCGCGGGAACGGCTTTTCCATCAGCGGGGCCACTCCGCCGCCCGCGGCGCCGCGCGAGCTCACGACGCCGCTCCCGCCGCCGCCGGCACGGGCGCGCCCTCTGCCCACGACGCCACGATCAGCGTGCAGCCGAACTCGCGCTCGAAGGCCTCGGCGAGCGCGTCTTCGACCTCCTGCAGCGCGGGCGCATCGCCAAGCAGCCGCTCCAGCGAGGTGGCCTCGATGTCCGGGATGCCGCAGGGGACGATCCGTGCGAACCACTCGAGGCCGGTCGAGACGTTGAGGGCGAGGCCGTGGCTGCTGACACCGCGGCTGACGCGGACGCCGACGGCGCCAAGCTTCGCGCCGTCCACCCACACGCCGGGGCGACCTCGCACCCGCTCGGCCTGTACGCCGAAGCGCGCGGCCGCCTCGATCATGATCGCCTCGAGGGCGCGGACGTAGCTCGCCACGCCCATGCCGCGCCCGCGCAGGTTGAGAATCGGATAGGCGACGAGCTGGCCCGGGCCATGGAAGGTCACGTTGCCGCCGCGGTCGGTCTGGACCACCTCCGCGCCAAACGCGGCCAGCGCCTGCGGCGAGGCGAGCAGGTGGCTGTCGTCGCCGCGCGCGCCGAGCGTGTAAACCGGCGGGTGTTGCAACAACGCGAGCGCCTCGCCCTCGCTGCCCGCGTACAGGGCGGCGGCGCGGGCGTGCTGCCACTCCAGCGCACGCCCGTACTCGACGAGTCCGGGACGCCAGAGGCCCACGACGCCCTCGGGGCGCTCATCGGGCAGCTGCCGGGCGTCTGCCGGAAGGGTCATGGCGTACCCCGCCTGTATCCGCCTGCTCCGCGGCGGGAGGCCGCAAGTCACGCAGGCGACCGTTCCAGTATATGAACAGCACAGGGAGCTGCGCAGGCGGCGTCTGCCGATCGCAGCGTCCGCTATGCTCCGAGGCGATCGGCGCGCCGACGCGCGCCCCGACGCAAGGCGAGGAAGCGATGCAGATCAGCCCATCCGTGCGCGCCGCAATGGTGCCGGACGAGAACGTGATGCACCCCGACTTCACGTCGATCTACCTCGTCGGTCCACAGGGCGGCCAGTCACTCACGATCGACTCCGGCGAGGCGATCGAGCGCTACCAGTGGTTCCTGCGCGGCTACCTCGCGGCGACCGAGCACGCCGAGATCGGCGTCGCCACGATCACCCACCACCACGCCGATCATTCGGGCAACCTCAAGTGGGCGAAGGAGTTCCTCGACGCCGAGATCTCGATCCCGAAGGGCGGGCGGCGGCTGCTCAAGGGCCGCATCCCCCGCCAGGTCAACCAGTTGGCCGATGGCGACGTGCTGGACATGGGCAGCGGCGTGCGCCTGGAGGTGCTCGCGACGCCCGGCCACAGCGTCGATTCGCTCTGCTACTACCTGGAGGACGAGGGCGTGCTGTTCACCGGCGACACGCTGCTCGGCTCCTCGACGACGACAGTCGGGGACCTCGGGGCGTACCGGCGCAGCCTCGAGCGGCTGCTGGAGCTGCCGAACCTGAAGGTGATCTGCCCCGGCCACGGCAAGATCGTGAACGACCCACGCGAGCGCCTCCAGCTGTACGTCGACCACCGCAACCTGCGTGAGCAGCAGATCATCGAGGTGCTCAAGGGCGGGGAACAGCTCAGCAGCTGGGACATCATGCTGCGCGTCTACGGCGACGAGATCGACACCCGCCTGCGCCGCGCCGCCGACGGGAACGTGCGCAGCCACCTCGATCAGCTCCGCGACGAAGGCCGCATCACCGAGTACGAGGGCAAACCGAAGCGCGCCCGCAGCAAGCAGGCAGTCGAGCACGAGCATGAACACGAGCGCGAGCGAGACCGCATCCTCCGCGAGGCGAGGCGCATCAATGCAGCGCGCAGTCGCGAGGAAATCCGCCGCCAGGAGAACCCGCCGAGCGAGCAGTGGTCGAAGCCGCCACTCTACGAACTCGTCTAGCTACGCGACGGGCAGTTGCTCGACAAGCTCATCCGGATCTCGGCCGCGCAGGCGCCGGAGATAGCCGCGGTACCTCTCGAACGGAGCCGCGCCGACTTCCCGACGGATCTGCCAACCACCGGCGTCTTCGGTGAATGCGAGTCCGTCGCCCGGACGCAGGCCGAGGCGTGCCCGCACCTGCTTCGGGATCCTGATCCTGCCGCGGCTGGTGACTTGGGCCGTGGTCATCGGGGCGCTCCGCGTCTGGGCCTGCTGCGGACGATCAACTTACCCCAGCCGCCGCAGCTTCTTGATGCTGCGCAGCTCCCGAGGCGGGTCGAGGTGGCGGCCGCGGATCGTGTAGGAGACCTCGGCGACGTAGATGTCACCCCGCGAGTCTACCGCCATCCCGTGCGGCGCGATGAAGCGCCCCGCTTCCTCGCCCTCCTCCGGGTCGCCGAGGCGCGCGAGCAGCTCTCCCTCGCGACTGTAGATGCTGACGCGGTGCCCGACGCCGGCGGCGCCGGCCATGAGCGCGACGCCGTTCAGCTCGCCGACGTAGAGCAGGCCGTCGCCGCCCATCGTGATGCCGCAGGGGCGGTGGATGTTGTTCCACATCGCGAGCTGCCCGCCCTCGCGGTCGAAGACCTGGATCCGATGGCTCTCGCGGTCCGCGACGTAGATCCGATCCGCTTCGTCGATCGCGAGGTTGTGCGGGACCATGAACTGCCCGGCATCGACGCCTGGCGAGCCCCACGACAGCTCCAGCTCGCCCTCGGCGGAGTAGCGGTGGACGCGCGCGTTGCCGTACCCGTCGCTGATGAAGATCGAGCCGTCGTGCGAGGACACGACGGCGTCCGTGGGCCGGTTGAACGGTTCGCCGCTGTGCCGCTCCGAGGACACTCCCGGCTCCCCGATGGTGAGCAGGAGCTCGCCCTCACGCGTCCACTTCGTGATCGTGTGCGAGCCGTCGTCGGCGCAGTAGAGGAAGCCATCGGGCCCGACGCCGACGGCGTGCGTACGATCCGTGAACACGCCCTCGCCGAAGCTGCGCAGGACGTTCCCGCCGGGATCGAAGACGATCAGCGGGTTCGAGGTGTTCCTCGTCAGCACGTAGACGCGGTCCTCGGCGTCGACTGCGACGCCGGCGCACTCGTGGAGGGTCATGCCGTCGGGCAGCTGCTCCCACGTCGCCAGCGCCTCGTAGCGGAACGTCCCGGCCCCAAATTCAACCGACCCTGCGCTGACCATGCCGCACCCCCTCGCCTCAGTCGCAAGTATCGCACCGCGGGAAGCCGCGGCGAGCGGCGGGCAGCCGACGCCCCCACCCGAGCCGCCGCAATTCCCTGATGCCACGTAGCTCGCGCGGCGGCTCAGGTGGCGGCCGCAGTGGTGCCCACGCGGCGTCCAACTTACGCTCAAGTTAGCCGCGCTTTGCGAAACTGCCACAAGGCCACGGGACCTCGCGCGCAGATGAGGATGGCAATGCTGGTACGAGTCGCGCGCTGGTGCTTCCACAACCCCCGCAAGACCGTGGCCGCCTGGGTCGCGGTCGTCCTCGTGACGTTCGCGGCGGCCGCCGTCGTCGGTCCCTCGTTCTTCGCGCAACTCGAGGCCCCGGAGTCGGACAGCCGTGACGGATTCGCGGTGCTCGAGGAGCACTTCGGCGGCGTCGGCAGCGGCCTCAGCGGCTCGATCGTCTTCCGCTCCGAGTCCGGTATCGACGATCCGGCTGTGCGGGCGGCGATGGAGGCGATGTTCGGTCAGGTCGACGCCTACGAGGGCGTGAGCGTCACCAGCCCGTACCAGGCCACGCCTCCGCCCCCGGATGCACCGCAGCAGCAGTCCCGGAGCCTGCCCCACGCGCCCGGCCGTCCCCAGGTCAGCGCGGACGGGCTGGTCGCGTTCGCCAGCATCGACCTCGCGCCGGACATGGACTTCAACCAGACGTCCGCACTGGGCGGGGACTTCGCCGACCTCGTGCCCGAGCTGCCCGGGCTGACGATCGAGATCGGCGGCGAGGCGCTCAGCGAGTTCGAGCCGCCGCAGTCGGAGTTCATCGGGCTGGCGTTCGCCGTCGTGGTGCTGATTCTCGCCTTCGGTTCCGTGATGGCGATGGGCCTGCCGATCGCGATCGCGGCGGCCGGCGTCGGCTTCGGCCTCGGCCTGGCCATCATCCTCTCCAACGTGCTGTCGATCCCCGAGTTCGCGACGACGATCGGCGCGATGATCGGCATCGGCGTCGGCATCGACTACGCGCTGTTCATCGTGACCCGCTACCGCGACGGCCTCGCCGAGGATGGCGCGGTTGAGCCCTCGATCTTCCTTGCCATGGACACCGCCGGACGGGCGGTCATCTTCGCCGGGTTGACGGTGGTGATCTCGCTGCTCGGCATGCTCTTCATGGGCCTGCCGTTCATCACCGGGCTCGCGGTTGCCGCGGCGATCCCGGTCGCCGCCACGATGATCGCCTCGGTCACGCTGTTGCCCGCGCTGCTCGCATTCGCGCGTGAACGGATCGAGGTGACGCGCTGGCGCGGGCTGATCGCTGCCGCGCTGGTTGCGGTGGCGCTGCTCGGCATCGGCCTCGGCTTCCCGCCGCTGCTGCTCGCCGCCCCGCTCGCCATCGTCGTGCTCCTCGCCGGGTTCGTGGTGCGGCCGCTGCGCGCGATCGTGCCGAGGCGGCCCCGCACGCCGATGAAGCAGACATTCGCCTGGCGCTGGAGCCGCCTGGTGCAGCGCCACCCGTGGATCGCGCTCGCCGCCGGCGCCGCGCTGCTGCTCGCGATGGCGTCGCCCGCGCTCTCGCTGCAACTCGGCTTCGCCGACGAAGGCAACTACCCGGAGGAGACCACGACGCGTCGCGCCTACGACCTCCTCGCCGAGGGCTTCGGGCCGGGCTTCAACGGGCCGCTCCTTGTCACGGTCGAACCGCGGGCCGAGGACGATCGCGCGGTCATCGAGCCGCTGGTCGCGACCCTCTCCACCAGCGACGGCGTCGCCTCGGTGAATGGCCCGCTGCCGAGCGACTTCGCGAATCCCGCGAACGCAGCCGCGTACATCGTGCAGGTCTACCCGGCGACCGCTCCGCAGGACCCGGCCACCGCGGATCTTGTCGACCGCCTGCGCGCCGAGGTGATTTCCGCGGCCGTCGAAGGGAGCACGCTGGCGGTCAACGTCACCGGGTCCGTCCCGCTGGGCGTGGACTTCACGGACTACCTGGCCGCACGCACACCGGTGTTCTTCGCGGCCGTGCTCGTGCTCTCGTTCCTGCTGTTGCTGATCGTCTTCCGCTCGATCCTGGTGCCGATCAAGGCCGTAGTCATGAACCTGCTCTCGATCGCCGCCGCCTACGGCGTGGTGGCCGTCGTCTTCCAGCACGGCTGGCTCGGCTCACTGATCGGCGTCGACGCGGGCCCGATCGAGCCGTTCATCCCGATGATGCTGTTCGCCATCGTGTTCGGGCTCTCGATGGACTACGAGGTGTTCCTGCTCTCGCGAGTGCGCGAGGAGTACGACCGCACCGGGGACCCGGCCGGCTCGGTTGCGGACGGCCTCGCCTCGACCGCACGGGTGATCACGGCCGCTGCGGCGATCATGGTCGTCGTCTTCGCCAGCTTCGTGTTCGAGGACAACCGCGGCATCAAGATGTTCGGCCTCGGCCTCGCCGTCGCCGTGTTCCTCGATGCGACCGTGGTGCGGCTGCTGCTGGTGCCCGCGGCGATGGAGCTGCTGGGCGCGCGCAACTGGTGGGTCCCCGGCTGGCTCGACCGCAGGTTGCCGCGGCTCACCATCGAGCACGCGCCGGACCTCGATCCGGTCGCCGTGACGGCCGGCAACCCCGCCGACCCTCGAGGGCAGGACCTGCCCTAGCAGCCTGCCGCCCCTTACCTACCCCAGCCGCCGCAGCTTCTTGATGCTGCGCAGTTCGCGAGGCGGGTCGAGGTGGCGGCCGCGGATCGTGCACGCCGCCTCCGCGACGTAGCTGTCGCCCCGCGAGTCGACGGCGATGCCGTGCGGGGCGATGAAGCGGCCCACCTCCTCGCCCTCCTCGGGGTCGCCGAGGCGCGCGAGCAGCTCGCCCTCGCGCAGGGCGCCTGCTCGCGCGAGGCGGCCGCAGGCGCAAAGATGGCAGGCACATGATCACGCTCAGCGACCTGACGATGCGCTTCGGCGGGCAGCTCCTCTACGAGGGCGTTAACTGGCAGGTGAATCCGGGCGGTCACTACGGCCTGGTCGGGGCGAACGGCTCCGGCAAGTCCACGCTGATTCGCCTCATGACCGGCGAGCTCAGCCCGGACGCGGGGTCCGTCGCGCGCCCGGCGGCGCTCCGCCTCGGCACGCTCGGCCAGGACCAGTTCCGCTTCGACGACATGCGGCTGCTCGACGTCGTGCTCATGGGCCGCGCGCAGCTCTGGGCCGCCATCGAGGAGCAGCGCCGCCTGCTCGGCGAGAGCGGCGAGGCGATCAGCGCGGAGGCCGGTGAGCGCCTTGCCGATCTCGAACTCACGATTGCCGGGCTGGACGGCTACGAGGCGGAGCCGCAGGCCGCCGCCCTGCTCTCCGGCCTCGGCATCGAGCACGCGCGCCACGAGCGGCCGATGCGCGAGCTGTCGGGCGGCTTCCGGCTGCGCGTGCTGCTCGCGCAGGCGCTCTTCGGACAGCCCGACCTGCTGCTGCTCGACGAGCCGACGAACCACCTCGACATCGCGTCGATCCAGTGGCTGGAGGGCTACCTGCGGGAGTTCCCGGGAGCCTTCGTCGTGGTCTCGCACGACCGTCATTTCCTCAACGCGGTGTGCGACACGATCGCCGATCTCGACTACTCGGAGCTGCGGCTCTACAGCGGCGACTACGACGCGTTCGAGCGCGCGAAGGAGCTGGCGGTCACGCAGAAGGAGGCCGAGATTGCGCGCACCGAGGGCCGCATCGAGGAGCTGCAGCAGTTCATCGATCGCTTCCGCGCGAAGGCCACGAAGGCCCGCCAGGCCAGCGCCCGCAAGAAGCAGGTCGAGAAAATGGAGCTGCCCGAGATTCGCCGCAGCTCGCGGCGCACGCCCGGCTTCGAGTTCGGGCAGGTCCGCCCCTCCGGCCGCACGCCGCTGCGCGTCAGTGGCCTCACCAAGAGCTACGGCGAGCAGACCGTGCTGCGCGACATCTCCTTCGAGCTGCAGCGCGGCGACCGGCTGGCCGTCGTCGGACCCAACGGCGTCGGCAAGTCGACGCTGATCAAGATCATCAGCGGCAGCGTCGAGGCCGACGAGGGCGCGGCCGAGCTCGGCTATGAGGCGCAGCTCGGCTACTTCGCGCAGGACGTCGACGCCGAACTGCGCGGCGCGCAGAGCGCCCTCGCCTGGCTGGGCAGCACCACCGGCGAGTCCGAGCATGGCACGCTGCGCGCGGTGCTCGGCCGGATGCTGTTCAGCGGCGACGACGTGCACAAGCGAGTCGGCAGCCTCAGCGGCGGCGAGTCCGCCCGGCTCCTGCTGGCCGCGCTGATGCTGCGTCAGCCCAACCTGCTCGTGCTCGACGAGCCGACCAACCACCTCGACCTCGAAGGCCGCGAGGCGCTCATGCACGCGCTGCGCGACTACCCCGGCACGCTCGTCTTCGTCAGCCACGACCGCCACTTCGTCTCAGGCGTCGGGACGCGGGTGCTCGTGCTGCGCCCCGACGGCTTCGAGGATGTCGTCGGCAGCTACGAGCAGTACCTCGAACGGCGGGGCGACGATTTCCTGTCCGGCGCCAGCACGGCGCCGCGCCAGCGTCGCCGCCCGGGGTCCGGCGGCGGCGCGCGCGGCTACGCCGCGGGCAAGGAGCAGCGCCGCCGCCACGCACGGCTCACGCGCCGCGTCGAGGAGCTGGAGCGCGAGATCGCGGAGGTCGAGGCGCAGCTCGCCCCGATCGCCGCCCGCTTCGCCGACAACGCCTACTATTCGCGCGTCACGCTCGACGAGATCCGCGCCGACGAGGGCCGCCAGCGAGAGCTGCAGACGCAGCTCGAAGCCGCGCTGCGCGGCTGGGAGAAGGCCGCGCACGAACTCGAAGCCCTCGCGGGGCCCGCCTGACGGACGCGGTCTCCGCACGGCGACCGCAGATCGAGGGCGAGAGGCGGTGGCCGACAGGACAGCGGGGGACACCGTGCGGGACATCGTTGTGGACAGCGGAACTGGCGAAGATCCAGATTTCACTTGTGACAATTGATAAGTTGGAGGACACTGGAGTGGACAACATGCGGGACATCGACTGATAACGGCGGCTCGACCTCGTGCGCTGGACGATAGCCCACCCGATCCCCCTGGCCGGGCTTCGCGCTCGGGAACACCCCGCTGCCTCGCTCTACGCCAGCACCACGAACAAGACGCTGACGCGCGACATCAACTACCTGCGGGACCACAACTTCGTGCGGATCGAGGACGGTCTACTGCGCGCCAACGTCGGCTTGATGAACCAGTTCACGACCTAATGCCGACTGAGCGCGCGACCTTCGACGCATCGACAACCGGCCGGGGCGCCTGGCCCGGCTTGATGCGGAACCGTGAGCGAGGCGATCGGTGACGGAACGGGACAGCGTCCGCGTCGGCGATACGGTCATCGAGTACGAGATTCGCCGCAGCGTGCGGCGCAAGAAGACCGTCCAGATCAGGATCGACGGCGGCGCCGTACGGGTCGCAGCGCCCTCGACGACCCCGGACGCCGAGCTGCGGGCGATCGTCCGCGCGCGGGCGCCCTGGATCCTCGAACGCCTCTCCGGGGCGGTCCCGGAGCCCGCAACGGAACGATTCGTCAGCGGCGAGACGCTGCCGTACCTGGGCCGGCACGTCCCGCTGGTCGTCGAGTGCGGGGAGGCGCCCGCGCCGCAGATCCGGCTCGACCGCCGAGCCTTCCGGATCGTCGCGCCCGGGAACCTCGAGGCTGGTGAGCGCGAGGAGCAGGTTCGCGGGGCCGTCGTCGCGTGGTACGCGGCGCGCGCCGCCGAGCGCTTCCCGGCCGGCGTCGAGCGCTGGTGGCCGCGGCTCGGTTGCGGCGAGCCGTCGCGAGTGCTGATCCGCGACCAGCGCCGGCGTTGGGGGAGCTGCGCCTCGGACGGCACGCTGCGCTTCAGCTGGCGGGGGATGATGCTGGAGCCCGCGCTGATCGACTACATCATCGTCCACGAACTGGCCCACCTCGCCGTGAAGAACCACTCGCCCGACTTCTGGAAACTGGTCGGCAGCGCGCTGCCCGATGTACAGCAACGGCGCAAGCGGCTGCGCGAGGCCGGGCGCGCGCTCCCCTTCTGACACCCGCCGCCGCGCCCGCGACGCTAGACTGCGCGGAAATGCTCCACAGTCGCCTCGCAGCCGGGGCGCGAGCGAAGGGAGACCCCCGTGCAGGCCGTCGTGTTCCATGAGCTGGGCAAGCCACCGGCCATCGAGGAGGTCGATCTCGCGCCGCCGAAAGCGCGCGAGGTGCGTGTGAAGGTCGTCGCCAGCGGGCTCTGCCACTCCGACATCCACCGCCTGCACGGCCACCTGCCCTCGGCCACGCCGATGGTGATGGGCCACGAGGGCTCCGGCGTCGTCGAGGAGGTCGGCGACGCGGTGACCGACGTCGCGCCCGGCGATCACGTCGTGATCAGCTTCGGTCCCTACTGTGGCGGCTGCGGCGCCTGCAGCGACGGGCGCTTCAGCAACTGCGAGCGCAAGCTGGCCAACGCCCAGCGCGGCAACCTGTTGGACGGCACCAGCCGGCTCAGCCTCGACGGGCAGCGGATCAGCCACCAGTCCTCGGTCTCCTCGTTCGCGCAGGAGGCGGTGGTGCATGAGTCGAGCGCAGTGAAGGTGCGCGAGGACGCGCCGCTGGAAACGATCGCGCTGCTCGGCTGCGGCGCCACCTCGGGCCTCGCGCCGGTCTTCAACGACGCGCAGGTCGAGGCCGGCAGCACCGTCGCCGTGATCGGCGTCGGCGGGCTCGGGCTGAATACCGTGCAGGCCTCGGCGCTCTCGGGCGCGCTGACGATCATCGCGATCGACCTGCTCGACCACCGCCTCGAGCAGGCGCGCGAGTTCGGCGCGACGCACGCGATCAACGCCGGGGAGCAGGACCCGATCGCCGCGGTGCGGCGCATCAGCGGCGGCGGCGTGGACTACGCCTTCGAGGTGATCGGCCTGCCCGAAACGGTGCTGCAGGCGATCCAGATGGTGCGACCCGGTGGCGAGACGATCGTCATCGGCGCGCTCTCCGGCGACGCCGTGGTCTCGATTCCGTGGATGGGCATGATGCGCGGTCCGCTGCGGCGCAGCGGCTTCGGCGCCTCGCGCCCGAACGTCGACATCCCGCGCTACGTGGACCTCTACATGGCCGGCAAGCTGCGCTTCGACGAGCTGGTGACGGGCCGCTACCCGCTGAGCCGCTTCAACGACGCCGTCGCGGTGATGGAGCGCGGCGAGGGCGTGCGCAACATCATCCACCCCAACGGGTAGCGGGCCGCGCAGCGGTGACCGATCAGCAGTGGGACGAGGCGCCAGACAGCCAGGAAACAGCACCTGACCAGAAACCCGAGACGGGAAGGAGCCTGGCGCGCGCCATCCGCGCCCGGTTCGCGCCCCTCGGCGGTATCGCCCTGAAGCTCCCGCCCCGCGGACCGATGCGCGAGCCACCCCGCTTCGACTGAACGCGCCGTCCGGTCCCACCTCCCACCCCCACCCCTCGCCTGCAACCGGCGCTCTGGTAGGCTTTCGGTGAGATGAATCGGTACAAGCAGCGTAGGGTGGGCCGTCGCCTGCTCGCGGACGTGTTCGCCGACGAGAAGAAGTCTCATCTCCGGTTCATCCACTACTCATGCGAGAGCTTCTACGATCGCTCGGATGGCTCCTCCCCGAGGATCACGTCAATCGCTGTCCGGCACCATGCATCAGGTCAGGCACGCTCGTTCTCAATCCACCAAGTGGCCGAGCGGTGCGGCTCTTTGGATGACATCGAGAAGATTGAGCAGAAATACGACGACTTCGAGCGAACTATGCTCACGGAATTCTTCAAGTACGCGGAGAAGCAACAGGACGCGAAGTGGATTCACTGGAATATGCGCGATGCCAACTACGGATTCGCGGCCATCGAGCACCGGCTTCGAGTCCTCGGCGGTGAGCCCTTCGCGGTTCGGGACTCAGACAAGGTCGACCTGTCGATTCTGCTATCAGACATCTACGGCCGGGGTCTTGCTCCCCACCCACGCCTCGCGAAACTGGTCGACTTGAACGGACTGACCAAGCGCGACTTTATGACGGGTAGGGAGGAAGCCCGCGCCTTCGAGGACAAGGAGTACGTGAAGCTGCATCAATCAACGCTGAGAAAGGTCGACTTGATCGCCCGGTTAGCCTCACTCGCCGCTGCCGGCGAACTCAAGACAGCCTCAACCTGGCGTGAGCAGTACGGTATGAGCATCGCGGGTGGAATCGACACTGCGATGCAAAGCACGACCGGAAAGGTCTTCTCAGTGATCGGGTGGGGCGTGGGACTGGTTGGGGCAGCTCTCACAATCTGGGCAGTCCTTCTCGACTAACGTATCACCCGGTCGCTGCGCGTGAAGCGCCGACTCGTGACTCACCCACCCCACCCCTCGCCTGCAACCGGCGCTCTGGTAGGCTGGCGTCCCGCGACGCGGCTACCGAGGCATGCGAGCGTGATACCAGGCAACACGATGCACGGGAGAGGCAACAGATGACGACCACCGAGCGGCGCTACCCGAAGATCACCGACGAGGGCGTGACCGCGATGCGCGCGCGCGTCGGGATCCCCGCGAAGCGCGACGACCGCGGAAAGTACACCCAGATCAACGCCGACGCCGCGCGCGGCTACTCGATCGCCACCGGCGACCTCAACCCGCTCTACGTCGACGCCAACCACGCGCGCGCCAGCCGCTGGGGCGACACTGTCGCGCCTCCCGGCATCCTGCTCGCCACCGGCGAGCCGGAGGGCCGCGACATCACTCCCGAGGAGCGCGAGGCCGGGCGCGGCGGCGCCCTGCCCGGCGTCCACGGCATGTTCGCCGGCCGCGATTTCGAGTGGTACGCGCCCATGCTCGCCGGCGACACCATCCACAAGGTCACCTACGAGGCCGGCTTCTACGAGAAGGACGGCAAGTTCACCGGCAGCCGCCAGATCCTCCAGATGGTCGAGACGCTGTTCCGCAACCAGCGCCACGAGGTCGTCGCCAAGATGCTCGGCTGGCGCATGCGCACCGAGCGCGACGCGGCCCGCGAGCGCAAGTCCGTCTTCCGCGAGTCCCGCGTCTGGAGCGACGAAGAGCTGGCAGAGATCGACGAGGCCTACGCGCGCGAGACCTGGCGCGGGCCGGAGCCCCGCTACTGGGAGGACGTGCAGATCGGCGACAACCTCGGCGAGATGGTGCGCGGCCCCTTCCGCGTCACCGACGGCGTGGCCTGGGAGATGGGCTGGGGCGGCCCCTACGCCCGCACCGGCAAGTCCGACCACGAGTTCCGCTCGCGCCACCCCGGCGCCTACACGCAGGACCCGCGAGGCGTCTGGGACGTCGTCGAGCGCGTCCACTGGGACGACGACTTCGCGCGCGAGATCGGCGTGCCCGCCGCCTACGACTACGGCGCGCAGCGCGTCGGCTGGACCTGCAACTTCCTCACCAACTGGATGGGTGACGACGCCTGGCTGAAGCGCATGTGGGTCCAGATCCGCAAGTTCAACATCCTCGGCGACCTCCAGACCTTCACCGGCGAGGTGATCGACAAGCGCATCGAGAACGGCGAGTACCAGGTCGTCTGCGACTTCCAGGCGATCAACCAGCTGAACGAGATCACCACGCCGGGCCAGGCAATCATCCTGCTGCCCTCGCGCGAGGCGGGGAACCCGCAACTGCCGACCGGCAACCAGCCGCCCTACCCCACCTGGGAGGGCGACAAGAAGGTCGTGCCCGTCGGTCCGTCGCCGTTCCAGCCGGTCTCTTCGACGCACGGCTTCCGCATGGTCGGGCTGCAGGAGTAGGACCCCGGCCGTGAGCGAGCAGCTCGTCCCGGCGCCCGCCCTCCTCGAGGGCATCACGGCCGTCGAGTACGGCGAGAGCGCGGCGATCGGCTTCGCTGGTCGGCTACTCGCCGACCTCGGCGCGACGGTCACCAAGATCGAGCCACCCGCGGGCGACCGCACCCGCTTCGAGGGCTACACCTCGCCCGGCGCGGACGCCTCTGCCCTCTTCGCTTACGCCAACGCCGGCAAGCGGAGCGTCGTGCTCGACGACACAACGGCCGAGGGGCGCGACGAGCTGGCGAGGCTGCTCGCGAGCGCCGAGATCGTGATCGACGCACACGCGGCGAGCCACTGGCGCGAGCTCGGGCTGGACTTCGACGCGCTGCCGGGTAGCGGGCGTTGCCGCCTCGCGGTCTCGCTGACGCCGTTCGGGCGCTTCGGCGAACGCGCGGAGTGGGCGGCGACACACCTCACCAGCCACCACACGGGCGGTGAGTCCTACGCCTTCCCCGGCGGCCTCAGCTGGCTGCGCTACCCGGACCGCGAGCCGGTCCGCGTGCCCGGCCGCGTCGCCGAGTTCGACGCCGGCACCGCAGCCGGCCTCACGATGCTCGGTTGGCTCGCCGGAGACCGCGCGGCGGCGGTGGTTGAGCTGAGCTGGCAGGAAGCGGCGATCGCACTGAGCCGCCAGGACATCGTGAAGTGGCCCAACGACGGCTTCATCGACAACCGCGCGACGCGCCAGATCCCCGTGCTCGGCCTCGTCGAGTGCCGCGACGGCTGGGTGGAGATCTACCCGTCCGAGCAGCACATGTGGGAGCGCCTCGTGCTCGCCGTCGGCGACCCGGAGTGGGCGCACACGCTCGGCGAGACAGCCGAGGACCGCATCAAGAACACAGGCGAGCTCAACGACCTCTTCGCCTTCTGGCTCAAGGAGCGCACCAAGTCCGAGGTCTACGAGGCCCTCCGCAAGGAGGGCGTGCCCGGCGGGCCCGTGCGCACAATGCAGGACATCTACGAGTCCGATCAGCTGCGCTTCCGCGACTTCTTCCACGGCGTCGCCTACCCCGACGGCGAGCTGCAGGACGTGCCCGGCCACCCCTACATCGTGCGCGAGGCGCACGGCGGCGCGGACGACCGCGCCTGGCGGCCGGGACCGCGTGGGGCCGCCGCGCCGTCGCTGGGCGCGGACACCGAGGAGACGCTCGCGGCCCTCGACAGCGAACGCGCTCCGGTGGTCCGCTCCGGCGCACCCGCGCCCGAGCAGACCGAGACCCCGGCGCGGCCGATCGACTGGCTCAAGGGCAGGCGCGTCGTCGACCTCACCTGGTACCAGGCGGGACCCTACGGAAACATGATCCTCGCCTCACTCGGCGCCGAGGTCGTGAAGGTCGAGAGCCTCGGCCGCACCGACCCGTTCCGCAAGGCGCGGCGCCTCAAGACTGTCATGCTCGACGAGTTGAAGCACGGCGACTGGGTCGACACCGGCTACCGCTTCAACGAGGTCAACATGGGCAAGCAGAGCGTCCAGGTGGACCTCGGGCACGAGCGCGGCCGCGAGATCGTGCGCGAGCTGGTCGCCGGCGCCGACGTGATCATCGAGAGCTTCCGGCCGGGCGCGGTGGCGCGGCTCGGGCTCGGCTTCGACCGGCTGATCGAGGTTAACCCGCGCATCGTCATGCTCTCGCTCTCGGCCAACGGCGAGACCGGGCCGGACGGCCACATGCCCGGCTACGCCGCCGTCTTCGGCGCGACCTCCGGCATGTCCGGCCTCAGCGGCTACGACGTGAGCACCCCCAGCGAGTACCGCGGCCCGCTCGACCAGCGCGTCGGCACCTCGGTCGCCCTCGCCGCGATCGTCGGGCTGATGGCGCGCGACCACTCGGACAGCGCCGTGCTGATCGACTTCGCCGCCTCCGAGGTGGGGACCACGCTGGTCGGCGACCAGCTGCTGGAGTGGCAGCTGCGCGGGACCGTCGACGAGCCGCTGGGCAACCATCACCCGGTGCTCGCGCCGCACAACTCGTACGAGTGCGAGGACAGCGACCGTCCCGGCTGGATCGTGCTCGCCGTCGAGCGCGACGCGCAGTGGCGGCGGCTCGCCGGGCACATCGGCGACTGGCGGCTGGACCCTGCCTGGGACCAGCAGGCGCGCAAGGCGCAGGAGCCCGCGATCGACGCGGCGATCGCCGACTGGGCGCGCGGCCGCGACCGCCACGAACTGGTCGCCGAGCTGCAGTCGCTCGGCGTTGCGGCCTCGCCGAGCATGAACGTGCGCGACCTCTACGAGGATTCGCACATCCGCCAGCGCGGCATGTGGACGCGCGTCGACCACGCCCGCCTCGGCAACATCGAGGTGCTCTCGATGCCCTGGCTGGTCAACGGCGCCCGCCCCGTGATGCACCCCGCGCCGGCGCTCGGCCAGCACAACGACTACGTCTACCGCGAGATCCTCGGCCTCACCCCCGAGGAGCAGGCCGCCCTCGCCGCCTCCGGGGTGGCGTACTAGGCTTCAGGTATGGCAAACGCACCGCGCGACGAAGACGGCTACCTGCGCGCTGTCAGCGAGACGCTGACCGAGTGGAACTCGCCCGAGGACGAGGACGCCTGGCCTGACGAAGCGCCGGATACGCAGAGTGCTGCGCCGGAGCAGGAACCTCCGCCGCGCGCGGATCTCGCGCGCTCGATTCGCGACCGGTCTAAGTCCCTGGGTGGCACCGAACTGGACCTGCCGAACCGTGAACCGAAGTGCAAGCCTCCACAGCCCGACTGATCGGGCAGCGGCGACCACGCTCGATCCCAACGTGGTCTCGGGGAGCCACGAGAGCGTTCAGGACGATTGGAGGCCCTTCAGCCCGGAGAGCCCGCCTTGACACTGCCCTACAGGCTGCTCGGGCGTTCGAAGATTGCGGGTCGTTACGTCTGCTCGCTACCATGAGCCAGTGAGAATCGCTTGGACCTCCGGCATTGTCGGCATAGTGACTGCAGCCGTTAGCGGGCTTGCCGAGTATGTGCTTACGGGTGGAACGGCGACTTGGATTCCGTTGACGTCCGGCATGATAGGTGCCGTACTTGCACTCGCAGCAGGCACCTTAGTTGCACCGCGTATTGGTGCCAGACCAGTAGAGCCTTACAGCCCTGTCGTTCAGGGAGAGCACTATACCCGGCGCACAGTTTCGGAGTTGGTGCGCGCGCTAGAAGGCAAGACATCAGTGGAGGGTGAGCACATTAGCGCGCTCCATGTCGATACGCGAATCGTGGTCAGCGGCAGCGTGAGTGACGTCAGAAGAAGCTATAGCACTCCGTCTAGCTGCACCGTCTCCATACGCGTTCCCCTAGGAGTGCTGAAGTTCTCCTGCTTCGCCCAAGCCGAATTTGACCAAGACCGGTCCGTCGGCGCACAAACGCTACAGGTGGGCGACCCAGTCCTGATCGATGGGCGGATCTCGTCGATCCATGGGCAGAGCGTTTTCTTGGAAGACTCTCGGCTCCTTCCGACGAATCAGCCCCAAGGGTAGGTTCACTCCGCCCGTAGATGGCACGTGTTTGTCCTGATGGGTATCAGCGCCCCGTCACATCCGGAGCACTCCGGATGCGCTCGACGTAGTCGGCGAGGCCGGCTTCGATGGTGTAGCGGGGGGCGAAGCCGAGCTCCTCGCGGATCAGGGTGTTGTCCATGAGCTGGCCGACGTGGGCCGGGCGCTCGCTGACCTCGATGCGGGCGTCGGGGAGGAGACGGCGCAACTCGGCGGTGTAGTCGCCGATCGGGCGCTGCTCGGCGCGCATGTTGTAGGCACGGTGCGGCGGGTTCACGGCCATCAGCGCCAGCCACCACGCCTCGGCGGCGTCGGCGGCGTAGCACCAGTCCGCCAGCTGCGAGCCGGGAGGCATGGTGATCGGCTCGCCGCGCACCGCCAGCTCGGCCAGCGCCATGTAGTGCGGCAGATCGCGCACGTGCACCAGCCCCGAGGCGCACGATCCTCGCCAGGCCCGGCCCAGCCCGAACACCGAGCAGGGCCGCAGGCTGACGATCTCCATGCCCGTGCTCGTCGTTGTAGACGTCGGCCAGGTGCTCGCTCCACAGCTTGCACGCGCCGTAGAGGCTGTCCGGCCGCTTCGGGTCGTCCTCGCGCAGCGAGCTGGACTCGTGCGGACCGTAGACGGCGAGCGAGCTGGCGTTGACGACGCGCACGATGCCGTGCAGCCGCGCCGTCTCGAAGACGTTCGCGGTACCCATCGTCTGCACCCGCGCGTAGGGCACGATCTTCTCCGGCTCCGGCCCGCCCACGCCGAAGGCGAGATGCACCACCCGCTCGACGCGATGGCGGTCCAGCGCCGCCAGCAGTTCCTGCGGCTCCAGCACGTCGCCCTCGACAACCGTGACGCGGCCCTCGATGCCCTCGAGCTTGCGCAGGTCCGGGTAGCGGTCGAAGAGCACGACGTCCGCGACGCCCTTCTCAAGCAGCAGGTGGCGCGCGCGGCAGGAGCCGAGGAACCCGGTCCCGCCCGTGATCATGATCGACATCGCGCACCTCCCGAGCGGGCCAACCTCGATACTCGCCCGCGAGGCGCTAAGATACCGGCGCGCCGCGCCTCAGGCCGCGCCGCGCCCTCGCGACCAGACGCGACCGCTGGAGGAACGATGGACTGGGAAGACACGACAGAGCAGGCCACGTTCCGCTCCGAGGTGCGCCAGCTGATCGACGATCGCCTTCCAGAGTGGTATCGCGAGCGCACGCGCCTCGGCATCGAACACGGCCCCGAGGGCGGCTGGGTCGCCGACCGCGCCTCCGGCGATCCCGAGCGCACCTCAGCAGCGAACGAGTGGACCGAGGCGCTCGCCGAGCGCGGCTGGTTCGCCCCGCATTGGCCGAAGGAGTACGGCGGCGGCGGCCTCAGCGCGATGGAGCAGTTCATCTTCAAACAGGAGGTTGCCGAGGCGGCCGCACCCGATGTCGGCGGGCAGGGCGTGAGCATGCTCGGCCCGACGATCATCGTGCACGGTTCCGAGGAGCAGAAGTCGGCCTACCTGTCGGGCATCCTCAGCGGCGAGATCCTCTGGGCGCAGGGCTACTCCGAGCCCGGCGCGGGCTCCGACCTCGCCTCGCTGGCCACGCGCGCCGTGCGCGACGGCGACGAGTTCGTGATCAACGGGCAGAAGATCTGGACGTCGAACGCCCACCACGCCGACGCGCTGTTCGCCCTCGTGCGCACCGACCCCGACGCACCGAAGCACCGCGGCATCAGCTTCATGCTGATCGACGACATCCACACGCCGGGCCTCAGCGTCCGGCCGCTGATCAACATGGCCTGGGAGCACGGCTTCAACGAGACCTTCTTTGAGAACGTCCGCGTCCCCGCCAGCAACGTCCTCGGCGAGGAGAACCGCGGCTGGTACGTCGGCATGACGCTGCTCGACTTCGAGCGCTCGAACATCTCCGAGGCCGTCCGCATCCGCCGCTACATCCGCCGGCTGGTGCGCGACGCCACCTCGGGGCCGGCGAGCGCCTACGCACGCCGCGCCGGCACGCTGCGCCACGAGGTGGCCGACCGCTTCATCGAGACGGAGGTCTGCCAGAACTTCTCGTTCCGCGTGATCTCGATCCAGAACGCCGGGCTGATCCCGAACTACGAGGCGTCGACCTCGCGCATGTTCATGGTGGAGCTGGACCAGCGCACGGCGCGCACTGGCGCCAAGGTGTTCGGGCTCTACTCGAACCTCTGGGACCCCGAGGACGAGCGAGCGCCCTCGATGGGCCTGTTCACGCTGCGCTACGTCACGACGATCTCGCGCACGATCGCCGGCGGTTCGTCCGAGATCCAGCGCACGATCATCGCCACGCGCGGCCTCGGACTGCCGCGCAGCTAGCAAACCACCAGGAGTACCGCCCAATGCCGTTCGTCGAGCGCCCCGACGGCGCACGCATCCACTACCAGACCTGGGGGCCGGAGGACGGCGCCACTCCGCTGCTGCTGATCGCGCCCGGCGGCGTGCGCTCCGAGATCGACTTCTGGCGCCGCGGCGACATCGACCCGACACGCGAATTCTCGGACGAGCGGCTGGTGATCGGCATGGACCAGCGCCACGCCGGAGACAGCTGCGAGGCGCCGCTGGAGTTCTCCTACGAGCTCGCGCTCGGCGACCAGCTCGCCGTCCTCGACGCGCTCGGCGTCGAGCGCGCGCACGTGATGGGCGGCTGCATCGGCGTCGCCTACCTGCTGCGCATGATCCGCGAGGCTCCCGATCGGGTCGCCTCGGCGGTGGGGCAGAACCCCGTGGGCATCGACCACACGAACTCGCGCGGGACGTTCATGGAGATGTTCCGCGAGACCGTCGAGCTCGCGCGCGCCGAGGGCATGGCGGCCGTCGTCGCGAGCGCCCTCGAAGACCCGCAGTTCGTCACCAACAACGCGGGCGGCCCGTTCTCGCGTCGCATCGAGGTCGATCCCGCCTTCCGCGACGTGCTCGCGGCGATGCCGCCGGAGGAGTACGTCGCGACCGTCGGGCGCCTCGGCGATGCGTTCTGGCCGGACGATCCGCCCTACTTCACGGTCAGCGAGGAGTGGCTGCGCGGCTGCCCGGCGCCGCTGTTGATCCTGCCCGGCAGCGACGAGTTCCACCCCACCTCGATCGCCGAGCGCATCTGCGCCGAGGCCCCACACGCCCGTTGCCTCGCTGTGGACTGCCGATCGCCGGCCAACCTCTCCGCCACCATCGAGGAGATCCGCGCCTTCCTCCGCGCGCACTCGTAGCGGCCGGCAGGCGCGTAGCGCATGCGCCTGTTGATCACTCCCGCCCGCCACTCGCTCGTCGCGAACACGCTGGAGTCGCTGCGCGCCTACCCGGACTTCCGCGCGCTCTGGTGGAGCACGCTGTTCGCGTGGAGCGCGTGGTGGGGGCTAAACGTCGTGCTCATCTGGCTGGCGTTCGATATCACGCGCTCGGAGTTCGCAGTCTCCGCGGCGGCGGCAGCCGGGTTGACGCCGATGCTACTCGGGCCGGTCGGCGGCCTGCTCGCGGACCGACTCCACCGTCCACGCCTGCTCATCGGCGCACAGTCGCTCGGGCTCGCCACCGGGGTCACGATCGCCGCGCTCGTAACGCTGGAGCGGGCGGAGTACTGGCACGTCGTTGTGGCCACGGCGCTCCTCGGTCTGACCACGCAGCCGCTGATGCCGACACGGTTCACGCTGACGATCGACCTCGTAGGCGAGCGACGCGTCTCGAGCGCGAACGCGGTCACGACCGCGGGGATGCTGGGCAGCCGCATGATCGTTCCCGCGGCGGCGGGTGCGCTGATCGCGACGTTCGGTGCGGATGTGGCGCTCTGGTTCTGCGCCGCCTGGTACCTGCCCGCATCGTGGCCCCTGCTCCGCATCAAGGACGCTCGCCGCGGTCCTCGCTCCGCCATGGCGGCGGCGCCGGCCGAGGTCTTGCACGGGTTCCGCTACGCCCTCACGAACCCCGCGCTGCGCGCCCTGCTGCTGGTCACAGTGCTGGCCAACATCCTCGGGTGGCCTGTGATCCTCGGCTTCCTCCCCATCTTCGCGGAGGAGATCTTCGAGGTCGGCGCCGCGGGGCTCGGCCTGATCGTCGCCGTCAACGGGCTCGGGGCGCTGGTCGCCGCCCTCGCGATCGCCTCCTGGGGGGACTTCCGCTGGAAGGGCCTGCTCTACCTGGTGGCGACGGTACTGTTCGGGCTGGGGCTCGCCGCGTTCGCGCTGAGTGGCGGGTTCGCACTCGCGCTGCTGCTCATCTTCTTCGCCGGCCTGGGGGGTTCGGGGTTCGGCGTGATGCAGAGCACCGTGACGATGCTGCTCGCGCCGGCCGACGCGCGCGGGCGCGTGCTCGGCGTGCTCATGGTTTCGATCGGCGTCCTGCCGGGCGCGATGCTTGTGCAGGGCGCGGCCGCGTCGGCGCTGGGCGTCGTGGCGACGACGGCGGCCTCGGGCCTGCTGCTCGCCGCCCTGACGATCGCCATCACCACCGTCTCGCCCGAGTTGCGGCGAGCCCACTGAGGGCCGTCCGCGAGCGCCAGCCGGCCGCTACCCGATCGAGACGCCCCAGCGATCGACCGAGGCGACCTCGGCGAGCGGCTTGCGGGTGACCGGGCCGAAGTTGCCCTTCGGGTAGCCGAGCGGCACGGCGTAGACGATCTGCAGCTCCTCGGGAATCCCGAACAGCTCCTTCGCGCGCTCGTCGACGACGGCGTGCAGCGTCGTGATCGTGCCGCCGATGCCGATCGCGCGGGCGGCGAGCAGCAGGTTCTGCACCGCGGGAATCACCGATGCCAGCGGGCCCGCTCCCTGCCCGGTCGCGCAGAGCAGCACGATCACCGGTGCCTCGGCGAACTCGTCTGCGAGCCGCATCGCCGAGACCAGCGTCCCGTTCGAGCGGTCGATGTCCTCGGGGCCGTGGATGCCCTGGTCGGCGCGCTTCGCCCACCACGCCTCGCGGTAGAGCGCGCCGAGCTGCCGCCGCAGCTTCGGGTCGCGCACCACGAGGAAGTGCCAGGGCTGGGCGTTGCCGCCGTTTGGCGCCTGGATCGCCGCCGTCAGGATGTCGCGCAGATCGTCCTCGGGGATCGCGTCGGGCTTGACGCGGCGGATCGCCCGCAGCGAGAAGATCGCCTCGCCGAGGCTGATCGGGAATCGTTCGCTCGGATCCATCGTGGCCTCCTGTGTCGTCGCGGCCTCCTGTGTCGTCGCGGCCTCCTGTGTCGTCGCGGCCTCCTGTGTCGTCACGGCCTCAAACCCCGCCCAGCGTTGGCGCATCCAGCCCAGCGAACGCCGCAATCGAGGGGAGGCGCACGTCCGGCGGCGCGCCCTCGGCGGCCTCGAGGGCGTACGGGCCTTGCTCCACCAGCACCGTAGTCACCACGTCGCCGAGGGCGGACTTCACGGCGGCGAGGATGCGCGGCTTGTCGTCGATCAGCGCGTAGTGGCGCGCCGGGTAGCGCGCGCGGATCGCCTCCAGCTCGTGCTCCTTGTGCTCGAAGATCAGCACCCGGCCTTCGAAGGCAGCATCGAGGCCGGAGGTGCGGATCTTGTGGCGCTGGTAGCGCTCGTCGCCGTCCGAGGCGATCACCGGCAGGCCGAGACCGCCCGCGTGCGCGACGGCCGCGAGCGCGCCGGGGAACAGGCAGCCCGCGTAGTCGAAGCCCCACACCGCAGCGGCGACCTGCTCGCCGAGGGCCGCAGCGCCCGCCTCGCGGCCGGAGCGCTCGATCGTCTGCGGCAGGTCGGCGTAGCCGAGCTCGGAGCGGACCGCCTCGTACGCCTGCCAGAAGCGCCGCGCGCCCTCAACTCCGGCGACCGCCTGGATCCTCGCGTCCAGTCCGGCCTTCAGCGCCGCACCGTCGATCAGCGTGTGGTCGACGTCGAAGAGCAGGACGAGGTCCGACGAGGACGCAGCCACCGGGGACTCCCCTCGCGCCGCCCGCCGCGCGTCAGGCCGCGAGCGTGTTCTTGTGCGCGCGGCCGCCCTGCATGATCACCCGCAGCCGCTCCGTGTCCTGCAGCAGCGTGATGTCCTCGAGCGGATCGCCGTCGACGACGATCAGGTCGGCGAGCTTGCCTGCCTCGAGGGTTCCGATCTCGTCCGCCATGTGGATGCACTCGGAGGCGGTCTTCGTCGTCGCGACGATCGACTCCATGGGCGTCATGCCGTGCTGCGTCATCAGCTCCAGTTCCCACGCGTTCGTGCCGTGGACGCCGACTCCCGCATCGGTGCCCATCGCGATCCGCACGCCCGCCTCGTGGGCCGCGCGGAAGCTCTCCGCGTTCGCGTCGATCACCTCGCAGGCCTTGCGCAGCGACTGCGGCAGCACGGACTCCGGGGTCGCCTCTTCGCGCAGCACGATGCTGCGAGGCGCGTGAATCGTCGGGACCAGGAAGGCGCCACGCTCGATCATCATTGCGATCGCCTCGTCGTCGAGGTAGAAGCCGTGCTCGATCGACTCGACGCCGGCGCGGACGGCGTTCTTGATGCCCGCGGTCGCCTGCGCGTGCGCCATGCAGGTCTTTCCGACCATGCGCGCCTCGTAGACCATCACGGCGATCTCTTCCTCGGTGAACTGCGGCGAGCCCGGCTCGTCCGAGGGTGACATGACGCCGCCGGTGGCGTGCAGCTTGATGAAGTCCGCGCCGAGGCGGAGCACGCCGCGCACGGTCTTGCGCACCTCGTCCGGGCCGTCGCAGATCGTCTCGATCCACTCCGGACCCCACTGCCGCCAGAAGCGCACGCCGCTCGGCAGCACCCCGTCGCCGTGCCCACCCGTCTGCGAGAGCGCCCCAACGGCGATCTTCATGCGCGGCCCCGGAATCAGCCCGCGCTCGATCGCGAGCTTGAAGCCGGCCGGCGAT
The DNA here is from genome assembly GCA_963667465.2 of Dehalococcoidia bacterium. Classification (GTDB taxonomy): domain Bacteria; phylum Chloroflexota; class Dehalococcoidia; order UBA2979; family UBA2979; genus VXMT01. The sequence goes on from CAXXDN010000001.1 coordinate 75,277, forward strand.
CCGGACGCCTCGCGCACCGCGGTGAACCCCGCGTCGAGGGTGGCGAGCGCGTTCTGCGCCGCCTCGAACGTCGCGAGGGTCGGCGGCGTCAGCGCTCGCTGCTGCATCGACTTCCACGAGCTGTAGAAGTGCACGTGCGAGTCGATCAGCCCCGGCAGCAGCGTCGCTCCCGAGGCGTCGATCACCTCCGCGTCCTGCGGCAGCGTGTCGAGGCGGCCGGCGCACGCGATTCGGCCGTCCTCGATCACCAGGCTCGCGCCCGGGACGGGGTCGGCGCCCGTACCATCGATCAGCGTGACGCCGGTGATGGCGAGCGTGCCGGCAGCGGGGGCAGTCACGCGTCGACGCCCTGGTCGCGCAGCACCTGCTTGGCGATGCGCATCGCCTCGAGCGCGGCGGGCGCCCCGCAGTAGACCGCGACCTGCCGGATCACCTCGGAGATCTCCGTTGGCGTGAGGCCGTTGCCGAGGCCCGCGCGGATGTGCGTCGTCAGCTCCGTCGTCTTGCCGAGCGCGGCGAGCATCCCGAGGTTGAGCAGGCTGCGGTCGCGACGGCTGAGCCCGTCGCGCGTCCAGACCTGGCCCCAGGCGACCGCGGTCACGAACTCCTGGAACTCGCGATCGAAGTCCGTGACGCCCTCGAACGCGCGGTCCACGTACTCGTCGCCCAGCACCTCGCGGCGAACCTTGAGGCCTTCCTCGAACCCATCCAGCGGCATGTCAGCCCCTTCCCGCATCCAGTTCCGAAGTCGCCCGAATCATACGGCGCACCGCCGCAGGAACGAGGAGCGGCTACGATGCCCCTCACGAGCAGAGGAGCGAGCCATGGCGACGATCCCGACACTGCGCGGCGAGCTCGAGCCGAGCGCCCTCGGCTTCACATTGATGCACGAGCACCTCTTCCTCCAGACGCCGGCGCTCTACGACAACTACCCGCAGCTCTTCGACCGCACGGCCGAGGTCACCGCCGCCGCGGAATTCTGCGAGGAGGCGCGCGCGGCCGGCGTCGCCACGATCGTCGACGTCACGACCGTGGACCTCGGGCGCGACATCCGCCTGATGGCCGCGGTCGCCGAGCGCACGGAGCTGCAAGTGATCGCCGCCACGGGCGTGCACCTCAGGGTGCCGAACTACTTCCGCCGCAGGACACCCGACCCCGTCGTCGAGCTCTACCTGCACGACATCAACGTCGGCATCGCCGGCACCTCGATCCGCGCCGGCGCGCTCAAGATCGCCACCGAGGAGTACGAACCGGACGATGAGTTGCAGCTACGCGCTATCGCCCTCGCGCACCGCGCCAGCGGCGTCCCGATCATGACGCACAGCAACCCCTTCGCCGGCTCGGGCAACGACCAGCAGCGCGTCTTCGCCGCCGAGGGCGTCGACCTCGCGCGCGTCGTGGTCGGCCACTCCGGCGACTCGACGGACTTCCACTACCTGAGCGGGCTGATGGAGCGTGGCAGCACGATCGGGATGGACCGCTTCGGGTCCGGCCTCAACGCGACCACCGAGGAGCGGATCGACACGATCGCGAAGCTCTGCGCACGCGGCTACGCCGACCGCATGGTGCTCAGCCACGACACCTCGCCGCACATGCAGGGCGTGCCGCGCGAGATCCTCGACCGCGCGCTGCCCGAGGCGAACTTCCTGACGATTCCGAAGATCGTGGTCCCCGGCCTGCGCAACCGCGGCGTCCCCGATGAGCAGATCGAGGCAATGACCACCGGCAACCCGCGCCGCATCTTCGAGGCGCAGGGCGCCTACTGAGCCGGGCTGTCCCGTGTCCTCAGAAGCCGCTCTCCCACCGACTCTCCCACCACCAGGGGAGAGGGATAGGCTGAGGGGGGAGGGAAGGAGCACGCCGTGTTCGTTGCGATGAACCGCTTTGTCGTCGTGCCCGGCCAGGAAGAGGCCTTCGAGGCGCGCTGGCGCGATCGCGAGACGTACCTCGGCGACGTGCCCGGCTTCGTGCGCTTCGCGCTGCTGTGCAGCGACCGCCAGGGCGAGTACCTGAGCCACAGCACCTGGGAGTCGCGCGAGGCCTTCGACGCCTGGACGCGCAGCGAGGCGTTCACGCTCGGCCACCGCCAGGGCTCGCTCCAGGGCATCCTCGCCGAGCACCCGGAGGTCTCGCTCTACGAGGGACTGTTCACTCAGGAGCAGGGCGAGCGCCGGACAAGCAGCTGAGGCCCGCGCCTGACCTCACCCGCCCTCGCATGCGCCGCGAGTGCGTTAGCATGAGGCGCGCAGCCGCCGGGAGGACGCTCGAGGAGGATTGCGATGGACTTCGGCTGGTCGGAGCGAGAGCAGCAGTTTCGCGCGGAGGTGCGCGCGTTCGTGAGCAGCCGCTGGAGCGGCTCCCAGACGGACGATACCGAGGGCGACGATAGCGAGGCCGCCCGGCGCACCCGACGCTACGAGCAGGCCCTCAAGGACCAGGGCTGGCTGACCATGGCCTGGCCCGAGGAGTACGGCGGCCTCGGCGCCCCGCACTTCGACCAGCTGATCTTCGCCGAGGAGAGCTCCGCCGTCGGTGCGCCGCTCGGCGGGCAGTCCGTGCAGATGGTCGGCCCGCTGCTGATGATCCACGGCACCGACGAGCAGAAGCTGGAGCACCTGCCGAGGATCGCCTCGGCCGAGGTGATGTGGTGCCAGGGCTTCTCCGAGCCCGGCTCCGGCTCTGACCTCGCCTCGCTGCGCACGCGCGCCGTGCGCGACGGCGACGAGTACGTGATCAACGGGCAGAAGATCTGGACCTCGGGAGCGCGGCACGCCGACTACATCCACGTCCTCACGAGGACAGACCCGGACGCGCCCAAGCACCGCGGCATCACCTACTTCATGCTGGACATGAAGACACCCGGCGTCTCCGTCCGCCCGCTGGTGCAGATGCACGGAGCGGCGAACTTCAACGAGACCTTCTTCGAGGACGTGCGCGTCCCCGCCGGCAACGTGATCGGCGAGGAGAACCGCGGCTGGTACGCGGCAACCACCACCCTCGACTTCGAGCGCTCCGGCGTGCAGCGCTTCGCCAACACGAAGCGCGAGCTGGACAAGCTGCTCGAGTTCGCGAAGCAGCCCGACAGCCGCGGCACGGGCCAGCGCATCGCCGACTCGCCGATGGCGCGCGCGAAGCTGGCGGAGCAGCACGTGGAGACCGAGGTCGCGCGCTTCCTCGCTTACCGCGTCGCCTGGATGCAGTCGCAGAGCCTGGTGCCCAACTACGAAGCCTCGATGTCGAAGGTGTACGGCAGCGAGTTCCAGCAGCGCACCGCGCGCGTGGGGATCAACCTGCTCGGTCTCGCCGGCACGCTGAAGCCGGCCTCGCCGCACGCGAAGCTCGACGGCGCGTTCTGCCAGCTCTACATGTCGAGCGTGGCGCGCACGATCGGCGCGGGCACGAGCGAGATCCAGCGCAACATCATCGCCACGCGCGGCCTCGGCCTGCCGAGGGGATAGCGAGCTTCTCAGCCGCCGTCAGCGCGCCGCGTCGCGCTCCTTGAGGCGCGCGACCTGCGCGTCGATCGCCTCGCGGAAGTCCGCGTCGATGCGCAGGATCGAGCCCTGCTCGATGTAGCGCTCGAAGGGGATCGGCGTCATCTCGCGCGCCGCCGGGCTCATCCAGGCCACGGGTTCACCTCTCGTGACCCCCCGTTCGGCGAGCCCGGCCAGTTCCTCGTCGCCGAGGCCCAGCACCTCACGCAGCACGTCGTCCGTGTGCTCGCCGAGCTTCGGCGCGCGGCCGGCTGCGCCGACACCTTCGCCGTCGACGCGCGCGCTGAAGTAGCGCTCGACCGGGATCTCGCCAACGTCGGCGATCTCAACCGGATCGAAGAACTCGCGCGCCTCGAGCTGCTCGTCGGCGAGCACCTCGTCGGCGGCGAGCACGGGCGCGGCGGGCACGCCTGCCTCCTGCAGTAGCCGCGCCGCCTCGAACTTCGAGCGGCTCGCTGCCCACTCGGCGAGCCCCTCGTCGAGGGCGTCGTGCTGCTCGTAGCGGCCCGCGGCCGAGGCGAAGCGCGAGTCCTCCAGCCACTCCGGGTGACCGACGGCGTGGCAGCAGGCCTGCCATTCGGCCACGTCGCGAACGGAGATCGCCAGCCAGGCGTCCACGCCGGCGCACTCGTAGTAGCCGCGCACCATGCCCTCGCGGCGCGGGTTGTTGGGGCCGTGGAGGCGTCCGTGCTGCTGGTACTCGGCGACGCGTGCGGCCAGCATCGGGACCGCCGCTTCCTGCATCGCGACCTCGACGTGCTGGCCCTCGCCGCTGCGGGCGCGGTGGATCAGCGCGGCGATCGCGCCGCCCGTGCCCTGGAAGCCTCCGTAGTGGTCGATCCAGGTCTGCCCCGTCTTCATCGGCCCGACGCCGCGGTAGCCGGTCAGCGCCGAGACGCCCGAGGCCGGCTCCATGCTCATGCCGTAGGCGGCGCGGTGCGCGTGCGGGCCCGTCTGCCCGTAGCCGGAGAGCGAGCACATGATGATCGAGGCGTTGTGCTCGCGCAGCGAGGCGTAGTCGAGGCCGAGCCGTTCCATCACCCCCGGCGTGAAGTTCTCGACGACCATGTCCGCCGCGCGGACCAGGCGCAGGAACAGCTCCTTGCCCTCGGGATCGCGCAGGTTGATCTGGATCGCGCGTTTGCCGGCGTTGCGCTTCGTGAAGTACGGGCTGTGGTGCCAGTACTCGCCGCTGGTGTCGTTGTCGGTGACGAAGCCGACGCGGGTGTTGTCCGGGTGCGAGGCGTGCTCGATCTTGATCACGTCCGCCCCGAAATCGGCGAGCACGCGCGTCACCAGCGGCCCGATCCAGACGTGGGTGAGGTCGAGCACGCGCAGGCCCTCGAAGAAGCGCATCTCAGGCCTCCCCGTCCGAGGCGTCGAGGTCCTCGACGCTCGTCGAGCCGAGCGCGGGCGCCGGCTGCCCGGCGAGCAGCGGGCTGGCGGGGAGGCGCAGCGGCGGGCCAATCACGGACTCGCCGTCCGGGCCCTCGATCCAGAAGCCGCGCTCGTGCAGGTGCTCGTCCGCCAGCAGGTCGGCGACGCTCGGCACGGCGGCGAAGGCGAGATGCAGCTCGTCCGAGCGTTGCAGCAACTCCGCCGGGGTGTGCTCCAGCAGATAGGGGTCGAGGATCGCGTTGAGATCGCGCCAGCGCATGACGCGCTCGCGGCGATCGTTGAGCAACGGGTCGGCGGCGGCCTCGGGGCGTCCGATCAGCTCCGCGACCCGATCGGGGAACGCGCCCTGCGGCGTGACGAAGGCGATATGGCCGTCCTTGCAGGCCATGATGTCCGAGGGGTAGCTGACCAGCACCCGCGAGTAGTAGCGCTTTCGGAGCGCCCCCGTCCCGACGTAGATCGAGAGGCTGTGGTCGTCCGAGGAGGCGAGCACCTCGTGCGCCGAGACGTCGATCAAGCCGGGCCGCTCGCCGACGCTCGCCTGCGCGAGCGCGGTGAGCGAGGCGATCCAGCCCATCAGCCCCGCGAAGTAGTCGGCGACGTCGACGCCGAGCGCGAGCGGCTCGCGGTCCGGCTCGCCGCTGACGTAGGTGATGCCGGAGAGCGCCTCGTGGATTAGCGAGTCCGCCCGCCAGCCGACGCGTGGCCCGGTCATCCCGAAGTCGCTGATCGAGACGCAGGTGGTCTCCGGGAAGCGCTCGCGCAGCGCGCCGGCGTCGCCGAAGGGCAGCAGGCCGCTCTCACGCCAGTCGCCGACGAGCAGGTCGCTGCCGGCGATCAGCCCGGCAGCGAGGGCGACGCCCTCCTCGGCGCCGAGATCGAGCACGACGCTGCGCTTGCCGCCGTTGAGGTAGCGGTGCAGGCCGCCGCTGTCGAGGTCCGGCGAACCCTCCGCCTCGCCCTCGGGGAAGGGTCCGGCGAGGCGCACCGCGTCGCCTCCGGGCGGCTCGATGCGAATCACCTCGGCGCCGAGCTGTCCGAGCAGTTGCGTGGCGTACGCGACGGCCACGCCTGAGGCGAGCTCGACCACGCGGACATCGGGCAGGACGGAGGGCGCGGGTTGCGTAGCCGTCATCGGCGCTCCCGGCAGTCACTCCCCGCCGCGTGGGCGGGGCCGCGATGATGGTCACGCCTCGCCGGGCTCGTCAAACCGCGGCCTCGAGGCTGACCGGTTCGCCGGCGGCTGCCGCATCAGGGAGCCGCGTGCTGCTCTTGCCCACTTCGCCGCGTGCGGGCGATCGCGCCGCGAGCGTGGACCCCGGCGACAGCGACAAGCCCGGCGGCGTGGACGCCGCCGATCGCGACGAAACAGACCGCGCTCACTCCGCCGAAGGCAATGCTGTTCGCCGCGTTGACCGGGCGCGCTGTCAGCCAGGTCGGACGTGCCACGTGGCTCCGGCACCACGGTAGGGTCGGCGGTCACAACGTCCGGCCGGTCTCGAAGGCTTCCCTTGTTGGGCGAGTCGCGTTGCTCCGGCGAGCGCCTTCACCCCCGCCTCTCCCGCGGCGAGAGGGAGCCGGACAAGCGAGGGGCCGGACGAGCAGGGCCGGACGAGCGAGGGCCGGACAAGCGAGCGGGCCGCCCAGCTCCAGCTGTGGCGGCCCGCTGCGTTGTTGCTTCCGCGCGGACGCGCGCCCGCGGCTACTCCTCCGGCTGCAACTGCTCCAGCAGCGACCGTGGCGAAGCCGGGAGCGAGGTGATGCGCAGGTCGGTGGCGTCGTGGATCGCGTTCGCGATCGCGGCCAGCGGCGGCACAATCGGCACCTCGCCCACGCCGCGCACGCCGTAGGGGTGCCCGGGGTTCGGGACCTCGACGAGGATCGTCTCGATCTCCGGCAGGTCGAGCGCCGTCGGCATGCGGTAGTCGAGCAGGCTGGAGTTCGCCATGCTCCCATCGTCGCGGTAGTAGTACTCCTCGGTCAGCGCCATGCCCGCGCCCTGCGCGGCCCCGCCCTGGATCTGCCCCTCGACATACGAGGGGTGGATGGCGGTGCCCACGTCCTGCACGGCCGTGTAGCGCAGCACGTCCACCTTGCCCGTCTCCGGGTCCACCTCGACGTCCACGATGTGGCAGCCGAAGGCGGCCCCGACGGTAGTGGGCGCCACGTCGGCGCGGCCCTGGATCATCCCGCCGCTGCCGCCGAGCTTCCCGCAGATCTCGTTGAAGGTCAGCGAGCGGGCCTCGCCGTCATCGCCGGCGGGGCCGCGGATCACCGCGTCGTCGCCATAGCTGACCGAGTCGCGGTCGACCTCCCAGATCTGGGCTGCGCGCTCCTCGAGCTGGCGGCGGATGTCCATCGCCGCCTCGTAGACCGCCCAGCCGGTGGCGAAGGTGGTGCGGCTGCCGCCGGTGACGCCGTTGAAGCCGACCGAGTCGGTGTCGACGACCAGCGGCTTCACCTGCTCGTAGCTGATGCCGAGCGCTTCAGCGAACTGCATCGCCTGCGCCGCGCGCTGCCCGCCGATGTCGACCGAGCCGAGCACGAGGCTGGCCGTGCCGTCGGCGTTCAGCGAGCCGTACGCGCTCGACTCGAGGCCGGCGTTGTGCCAGAAGCCCATCGAGACGCCGCGGCCCTGGTTCTTGCCCTGCAGCTCGGAGCGGTAGTGCGGGCTCTCCATCGCCGCCCGCATCACCTCCTCGGAGCCGATGCGGCCCTGCGCGACGCCATCGACGCGGCGCGAGCCCTGGGTGGCGGCGTTCTTGAGCCGCAGTTCCATCCCGTCCACCTCGAGGCGCTCCGCCAGCTCGTCGATCAGCGACTCGACGGCGTAGGTGCCCTGCGGCGAGCCGGGGGCGCGGTAGGCGGAGACCTTCGGCTTGTTCGTCACCACATCGTAGGCGTCGGTGATCAGGTTCGGGATGTCGTACGAGGAGAACATGCAGCCCGCGCCGGCGCCGACGGGGGAGCCGGGGAAGGCCCCGGCCTCGTAGGCGAGGTAGGCCTCGCCGGCGACGATCGTGCCGTCGCGCTTGGCGCCGATCTTGCAGCGCACGTAGGTGGCGGAGGTCGGCCCGGTGCCGATCAGCACCTCCTCGCGCGTCATGATCATCTTGACCGGGCGGCCGGTCTTCTTCGAGAGGATGGCCGCCATCGGCTCCATGTAGGTGTTGATCTTGCCACCGAAGCCGCCGCCGATCTCCATCGGCACAACCTTGACCCTGGAGACCGGCACGTCGCACAGCTTGGCGACCTGGATGCGCACGGCGAACGGGCCCTGCGTGCTGACCCAGACCGTGATCTCGCCGTCCTTGTTCCAGAACGCGGTGCCGTTGTGCGGCTCGATGTAGCCTTGGTGCGCCGTCGAGGTCTCGAACTCGCGCTCGAGAATGATGTCCGCGTCGGCGAAGCCCTGCTCGACATCGCCCAGCTCGAAGCGCAGGTGGCTGGCGGTGTTCGAGTTGTCCTCGGAGCGGTTGTCGCTGGGCACGAAGCGCGCGGCCATCTCCGTGGTGCGCATGTGCTCGTGCACCTGCGGCGCGCCGTCGGCCATCGCCTCGTGGACGCTCATCACCGGGTCGAGCGGCTCGTACTCCACCTCGATCAGCGCGAGCGCATCCTCGGCGATGTGCGGGTCCGTCGCGCAGACAGCGGCGACGGCGTGCCCGGCGTAGAGCGCCTTGTCCGAGGCGAGCACGTTGTCGCGAATGTATTTGAACGGCGCGAACGTCTCGCCGAGGTCGACGAGGTCGTCGCCGAGCCGCGGGAAGTCGTCGTTGGTGACGACGGCGTGCACGCCCTCGAGGGCGAGCGCCTTCGAGGCATCGATACTGACGATGCGGGCGTGCGCGTGCGGGCTGCGCAGCACGCGCCCGTAGAGCATGCGCGGCAGGCGGATGTCCGCGCCGTACTCGGCCCGTCCGGTGACCTTGTCCGCGCCGTCCGGGCGGACCGGTCGGGTGCCAATGACCTTGTTTCGCTCGGTCGCGACCACGCCGTACTCCTTCACATAGCGCGCCTCGGGAGGCGCGTCGGTTGCCTGTTGCCGCGCATGATACCGCGCCTTGCGCCTGCGCGACGCTCTCGTGTCGCGCGCGACCGCTCGGTCCGGCTGGGTTGGGGCTCGACGCCGCACACCTATCGCAGCGGTTACATCTTCCGGTTGGCCGTTGCGGGCCCCCTGGCGCCGTGCCGGGTCACTCCCCCGGTCGAGGCCACCGGAGAACGGCCTGCTCAGCGAGCTCCTCCGTCCTTTCGCGGATCTGCTGTGGCCCCCAAATCGCGTACTGATCCAGGACTTCCCTAGTGGTCCTGTAGATCGTCTCGTTTCGGAGACGAGCATGTGCCTCGGCCCAATCGGCAGCCCCCTTTGTTGAGTTGTCAGACTGACTAAGCGGCACGAGGTTCCCCAGCAAGCCGAGAAGTCGCTCCCGCTCTTCGCTATCGTCCGGAAACTCATCACTCCAGGCACCCTTGAGGGATTGCGGAGCGAGGTGATCGACTGTGATCGCATCGAGCTGCTCGCGGGTGATCGGGTTCTTCTTGTGAGCGGCGATCTCGAGTTCGGCGAGGACGTAGCCGTCGAGGCGACGCCCATAGAAGGATCTACTCAAGATGTCTCGTCGGAGTTGATCGTCGTCGGGGAAGTCGATGGTTCTCGTCTGGAGGTCGGCAACGAGTGACGACGGGTCACCACCATTCTTCCGCCAAAGACCCTTGAACACGGCGTGGAGCCCGGTCGGCTCTCGACCGGAGAACGCTCGCCTCACCAAGAAGGACTCGACGATGCGGAGGCACTCCGCCGCTGCGGCCGAACTCACGCTTCCCAAGCGTTGAGCCCTAAGCAACTGAATCAGGAACGCGTAGGTCACGCGGGGTGCCGGCATGCGTACGAGACGCTCCACCAACTCCGCGACCTCTGGTGTCGTTTCGTAGTCGGCCCCCGCCGACAGCGCGTTGTACTCAGGCACGAACCGCCCAAGATCCTCGATGATGAGTTCGGCTGTGGTTGCCGAGTCATCTTCATCTCGAATAGTTGAATCCCAGTGCCGATTGAGCACGCGGAACGCCCCTGCGACGGTCGCGCCGTCATCGACGGTTAGCGTGAAGGGGTAGTAGTAGTTGTCGAGCTGCTTTCGGTCCGTGAACGACCCTTCGAAGGGCTCCCAATGCTCTTGGTAAAGGCGGATCGCCGTGCCCGCTTCGGCTGCCAGTCGCCGAAAGATCTCGTTCTTCACAAGATCACCGACCGTGAGGAGCTGGCCCTTCCGGTTCAAGCGGTCGAAAACCTCGTTCGGCTGGTGCCGCTCCGCGATGTTGATCGCTGCAATCTCGACCTTGTCAACTATTGTCCGTTCAAGAGTCCTCAGTGCTTCTCCATCGAATCCGTCCGCGCTTTCGCATCGGGCGCGCACCTCTGATTGCGCTCGCTCAAGCGCAGCGGACATCCTTCCCGGCCTGAACTTCGCTGCAGGCGGCACCTCCCAGGCAACCTTCAACTTCCGACACAGCGAGAAGAATTCTGGCGTGTCCGGAATCGTTGGCAGAAAGCGGGGTTCACCTCTGGTCGTCGTTCGTGCGGACATAAGAAACGCTTCTGCGATTGCGGTAGCCTCGTTTGGATGCCCGTGCTCCTGCCACTCGAGTGCGATGGCGAGGAGCGTGAGGAACAAGGTTGCAATCCGCTGCTGGCCGTCCAACACCAGAAATTTCTCGAGAACGCCTGCGCTAGGGTCACTAGGTCCCTCATGCTTCAAGATGATCGCGCCCAAGAAGAGCGCCACTGATTCGCCTTCCTCTACGAGGCTCACATCCTCCCAGAACTCGTCCAGGTTTTTTCGGTCCCAGGAGAACCGCCGTTGGTAGAGGGGCGCAGAAAGCTGCCGCTCAAGCTCGAAAACGCTGCGTACGGTAACGCAGGAATCTTGTTGCCCTGGCAGGGTCACGTGCGAACTCCTCCCCAGCGATAGACCGTTGGCCCGGATGGGTGACCTGCGCGCCTAGTCTGGATTGCCCGCGAGGCTAGCATCACCCTGTACCCCTCGCGAAACGGGCGGCTCGTGCAGTCGATGCCGACAGCGTGGCACCGCCTGGCTCACGTCCAGACCAAGACTAGCATCCCGCGAACGCGCACCTATTGTCGCGGTGAACCGACCCGTCCTCAGACCCAGCGCATCGAGGCGCGGGCGGCGGCCTGCTCGCGGCGGCTCTTCTCCGCCCAGCGCTCCAGGAACTCCGCTCCCACGACCTGCTGCGCGTCCGGCCAGCGCAGCGCCGGCTCCGCGCTGAGCGTCTCGCGCTCGCGCACGGCGCAGAGGAAGGCCGTCGCGTCGCCGAGGTCGTGACGCTCGATCACCACGCAGCCGAGGTAGCCGACGCAGCCGGGGAACCACGGGTCGCCCGCCCCGGTCAGCGCGACCTCGAGGCCGGCGAGCTTGTCGCCGTCGCGGCCGGAGCGCAGGCCGAGCGGCTCAAGCAGCGGCAGCTGCGACGCGGAGAGCGCGGTGACCGCCAGCGTGCCGGAGGCGATGACCAGCTCGTGCGTGTAGTTCGTCTTCGAGAGCGAGACGAGTACGCGCGGCCGCTCCGGCACGATCGAGGCGCCGAAGACGGAGACGCAGATCTGTGCGTTCGGAGCTGCGTTCGGAGCTGCGTTTGGCGGCGCGCCCGCCTCGAGGCCGCGCGCGCCGATCGCGCAGAGCGGCGACCAGAACGAGGACAGCACGTCGCGCGGCGGTCTTCCGCTTCCCTGCTGCGTCATTGCCGTCCTCCTCACCCGCGCGCACAGCATGCCAGCCATGCCCCGCCAGCCTGCCATGCTGTAGCCTGACCGCCGGCGCGCGTGCCGTGCCGCCGGGTCCGATGGGAAGGCCGGTTCGTGAGCGAATCCAGCGAGGGCCAGGTCACGATCGAGGAGGCCGTGCCGGTCGGCCACGGCGGCGATCGCGAACTGCTCGTCGACATCTACCGGCCGCCCGAGCACATCGAGACGCGGCCGGCGGTGCTGCTGATCCACGGCGGCGGCTTCCAGATGGGCGACCGCGAGCAGCTCAAGTGGTACGGGCTGATGCTCGGTCGGCGCGGCTACCTGTGCGTCACCTGCGAGTACCGCCTCGTGCAGGAAGCGCCCTGGCCCGCCCAGATCCACGACATCAAGACGGCGCTGCGCTGGATGCGCGCCAGCGCCGATGAACTCGACATCGACCGCGAGCGGATCGCCGTCTGGGGCCACTCGGCCGGCGCGCACCTCGCACTCTTCGCCGCCGGCACGCAGAACGACCCGGCCTGGGAGGGCGAGGGCGGCAACGCCGGCGCGGGCACGGACGTGGCCGTCGCCGTCGCCTACTACGCGCCGGTGAAGCTGTGGCGCTCGGAGGACAGCTTCAGCCCGATCGACATCCTGCTTGCCGGGGACGGCAGCGCTGACGCGGTTCGCGCCGCGAGCCCGCTCAGCTACGTCAGCGGGTCGTACCCGCCGACTGCGCTGCTCCACGGCTCGGACGACGTGACCGTGCCAGTGGAGCAGAGCACGCTGATGTACGAGGCGCTGCGCGAGGCGGGTGTGCCCGTCGAGCTGCTGATCTTCGCCGGGCAGCCGCACTCGTTCGACCTCGGGCGGATCGTGGGCCGCCAGGGCATGACAACGGGAGCGCTGTTCCTCGACCGTTACCTGGCCGGCAGCGTGCCGGCCGACGGGACCGAGGTGCTGCGCAGAATGAGGGAGATCGGCGACGCCGACCGGGCCGCGCGCGCGGCCGCGGAAGCAGGGATGCCGGACCGTACCTAGAGGTGCGTTCCGGTTCGACGCGGCGCACGGCAAGAGTAGCCATGGACGACTGTTCGCGGTTCGCGGTTCGCGGGTCGCCACAGTGCGGCGGGGCGAACTGTCGCCGGGCAGCCTCGCCGCGATGCTGCGCCAACTGGACAGCGACCGCAGGGAGTTCTGATTGATGCTGTACGCCTACCCCTGTGATCTCACCCCCGACGGCGACGGGGGCCTCGTTGCCACCTTCCCCGACGTGCCCGAGGCCATCACGGGCGGAGCGGACCGCGCCGAGGCGCTGGCGATGGCCGGGGACGCCCTCGTCACGGCCCTCGCCGGGTACGTGCATGAGCAGCGCGAGATTCCCGCGCCCGGCGCGGCCACCGAGGACCGGGAACTGGTCGCCGTGCCGGCGGTGGCGGCGGCCAAGCTGGCCCTCTACTCCGCCATGCGGGCGCAGGGGATCACGAAGGTCGAGCTGGCGCGACGGCTCGGCGTCAGCGAGTCGGCCGTGCGCAAGCTCGCCAACCCGGACCACCGCTCCCACGTCAGCCAGGTCGAGAAGGCGCTCCGCGCCGTCGGCCGAAGCATCCGCGTCGAGGTGACCGCCGCCTGACTCCGCCGCACACTGCCCCGCGCGACAGCAGCGCGGCCGACGCGGTAGCCTGTCGCGGGCGAGAGGCGGGAACCATGAGGGTCGAACGCGAACGGCTGGACCGAACGATCAACCCGCGCACCGTGGCGGTGGTGGGCGACGCCAAGATCCGCAACTACCGCTGGCTGAAGAGCATGGAGACCTTCCAGGGACCGGTCTACTCGGTCCAGGTCGACCCCAACGAGATCCCCAACATCGAGGAGCTGGGGATCCCCAACTACACGAGCCTCCTTGAGATCCCGGACGAGATCGACTTCGTGCTCGTGGCCGTGCCGCGCAACGTCGCGCCATTCATCCTGCGGCAGTGCGTCGAGAAGGACGTGGCCGGCGCGGCGTTCTTCACCTCCGGCTTCGCCGAGACCGACAGCGAGGACGGCCGCGAGTTGCAGGCGACGATGACCGAGCTGGCGCGCGACTCCGGCCTCGCGCTGATCGGCCCGAACTGCATGGGCCTCTACAGCCCCGGGGTCGGCGTGCGCTTCGGCCCCAACCAGCCCGCGGGCTTCGAGGGCCGGATCAGCTTCGCGGCGCAGAGCGGGGCGCACACCGGCGACCTGATCGAGGCGGCCTACGACGCCGGCGTGCTGCTCGGCAAGGCCGTCAGCTTCGGCAACGGCATCGTGTTGGAGAACGCCGACTACCTCGAGTACTTCGCCGGCGACCCCAGCACCGACATCCTCGCGATGTACGTCGAGGGTCTGCAGGACGGGCCGCGCTTCTTCCGCACGCTGCGCGAGACGACGCGCCACAAGCCGGTGGTGCTCTGGAAGGGCGGCCGCACCGAGGACGGCGGGCGCGCGACCCGCTCGCATACCGCCTCGCTGGCCGGATCGTCCGAGGTCTGGGACGCCGCCTGCCGCCAGGCGGGCGCGCTGCAGGCGCGCAACCTCGTAGAGCTGGTCGACATCCTCAAGGCGCTGACGCTGGTCCCGCCGTTCACCGGCGACGGCGTGGGCATCGCGGGCGGCTCCGGTGGGCAGTCGGTCGCCATGGCGGACAGCTTCGCCACCGCCGGCCTGCGCGTCCCCACGCTCACGGACGAGTCCTACGCGCAGCTCGAGGAGTGGTTCAGCCTCGTCGGCGCCAGCTTCCGCAACCCGATCGACATGGGCTCGAACCGCACCGAGCTGGAGCAGATCTTCGGCATCCTCGACAAGGACGAGAACATCGACATCGTCGTGATGCAGATCCGGCCACGGCCGCAGGACGACCCGGACCGCGAGTTGCTCGAGGAGTTGGTGGAGGCGCTGGCGAGGGCGAACGAGCGCTCCTCGAAGCCGCACATCGCCTTGCTGCACTCGCCGAAGCCGCTCGCCCACGCCGAGGCGATGCGCGAGATCGCCGCGACGCTCGCGGAGCAGGGCATCGCCAGCTTCGAGACCTACGATCGCGGCGCGCACGCCCTCGCCGCCGTCCGCAGCTGGTACGCCTCGCGCGCCAACGGGGGGTAGGTACGGTGCCCGAGGCGTCAGTGCGCCTCGGCGACCAGCCCGGCCTCGGCGCGCTCGACGAGGGCGCGCAGCGCGGCGTGCGGCTCGGCCGCGAGCTCCGGGTCTGCCTCGAGCAGCGCCTCCGCCTCGACGCGGGTGGTGTCGATCAGGCGGGCGTCGAGCAGCGAGGCGACGCGTAACGAGGGCGTCCCGGCCTGGCGTGTGCCGAACAGCTCGCCCGGACCGCGCAGCTCCAGGTCCGCCTGCGCGAGCGCGAAGCCGTCGCGGTTGCGCGCCACCAGCGAGAGCCGCTCCTGCGCCTCGGGCGAGGGGTCGTCCGCCAGCAGGTAGCAGGTCGAGGGGTGCTCGCCGCGACCGACACGCCCGCGGAACTGGTGCAGCTGCGAGAGCCCGAAGCGGTCCGCGCCCTCGATCAGCATCACCGTCGCGTTCGGCACGTCGATGCCGACCTCGACGACGGCGGTCGAGACGAGGATCGAGGCCTCGCCCCGCGCGAAGCGCTGCATCACAGCGTCCTTGTCGCGGCCGGACATGCGGCCGTGGAGCAGCGCGATGCGGTCCGCGAGGTCGGGGAACTGCTCGCGGCAGAGCCGCTCGTACTCCTCGGTGGCGGCGCGTGAGACGACGGCGTCCGAGCCCTCGACGAGCGGGCAGATCACGAAGCCCTGGCGGCCCGCCTCGACCTCGGAGCGCAGCGCGGCGAAGGCTTCGCCGCGGTCGTGCGGTGGTAGCCACGTAGTCTCGATCGGCGTGCGGCCGGGCGGCAGCTCGTCGATCACCGTCAGATCGAGGTCGCCGTAGATCGTGAGCGCGAGCGAGCGCGGGATCGGCGTGGCGGTCATCACCAGCAGGTGCGCGGTCGCTGCGGCCTCGACGGCGCCGTCCCCGTCACCCGTCCGCTCGGGCTGGCGCAGCGCGGAGCGCTGCATCACGCCGAAGCGGTGCTGCTCGTCAACGACGGCGAGGCCGAGCCGCTGGAAGTCGACGCCCTGCTGGATCAGCGCGTGCGTCCCGACGATCAGGTTCGCCCCGCCGTGGCGGATCGCATCGAGGGCGTCGCGGCGCTCCTTTGCGCGCGTCGAGCCGGTGAGCAGCACAACGCGCAGCGGGAGCGACAGGAAGGGCAGACTGACCACGCCGTTGAGCGGCGGCTCCGGCTCGCCCGAAAGCACGCCGCAAATCGTGCGGAAGTGCTGCTCGGCGAGCACCTCGGTGGGGGCCATCAGCACGGCCTGGTGGCCTTCGGCGACGGCGCCGATCATCGCGGCGAGGGCGACGACCGTCTTGCCCGAGCCAACGTCGCCCTGCAGCAGCCGCGCCATCGGCTGTGGGCGCCCGAGGTCGTCGAGCATCGTGTCGAGGGCGGCCCGCTGCGCCCCGGTCAGCTCGAACGGCAGCGTCCCGAGGAACGCCTCGATCGCCGCGTGGCCGGCGAAGGCCGGCGCGTCGCCGTGCGCGCGCCACTCGCGCTTGCGCCGCACCACGCCGATCTGGATCGCCAGCAGCTCGTCGAAAGCGATGCGCCGCCGCGCAATATCGAGCGCCTCCTTGCTGTCCGGGTAGTGCATCTGCCGCGTCGCCTCGACGATGCCGGGCAGTCCGTGCTTCCCGCGCAGCTCCTCGGGCAGCGTCTCCGGCAGCCGCTCGGCGAAGCGGTCGAGCAGCGCGGCGATCGTCGTGCGTAGCGTCCGCTGGGCGAGTCCCTGCGTCGAGGGATAGACGGGCACCAGGCGGCCGGTCTCGCGCTGCTCGCCGCCGAGCTTCTCGAAGGCCGGATTGTCGATCGTCGGGCGGCCCCGGTAGGCCTTGACCGTGCCGGAGAGCGCGATCTCCGTGCCCGCGGGGAGCTGCTGGGCGAGCCAGGGCTGGTTGAACCAGACGACGCGCAGGCGCGCGCCGGTCTCGTCCGTGATCGTCGCCTCGCAGACCTGCATGCGGCCACCCCGGCCCATCCGCACCGGACGGGCGCGGTCGACCGTGCCGCGCACGGTCTGCTCCTCGCCGATCCGCAGCGCGGCGATCGGCACGGTCACGGAGAAGTCGTGGAAGCGGTGCGGGTAGTGGCGCAACGCGTCGCCGACGGTGCTCAGCCCAAGCCGCTCGAGGCGGTCCAGGTTCTTCACCCCGAGCCGCGTCCCGGCGCGTGCGATCGGCCACTCGAGGGCGGCCGCGCCCTTGGGAATCGGATCAGCAGGCGGTTTGCGTGGTGTGGGCTTGCGGCGCGGCGCTGCGTCCTCGGGGGAGGCGGGCGCGGCGCGCTTGCGAGGGCGCGCGGCCGCGGGCGCGGGCGCGCCGTTCGTGGCGCGGCCCTGCTCGTGCGCGATCGTCGCGCGCGCGCGGCGCAGCCAGCTCCTTCGCTCCTCGATGCCGAGCGAGCGGTAGCCGGCTGCCGGGAGCGCGGCGACCATCCGCAGCAGCGGCGAGCGCGGCGGCTCGTCCCGGGCCTGGAGGCGTAGCAACTCGTCGAGGCCGCCCTCGACGAGCGTGTCGGCACAGCCGGAGCGGAGCTCGCCTTCGAGCACCGTCGCGAGCCGCTCCAGGTCGGCGGTCATGCCGCAGAGGCGTCGGGGGAGAGTACTGCGACGACGGCGAGCAGGCCGGGGCCGACGTGCACGCCGATGGCGGGACCGACCTGGCCCTGCATCACCGCCGCGCCGGGCGCGACCTCGCCGAGTCGGCTGGCGAGGTCGGCCGCTTCGTCCGGGGTCGTCGAGTAGAGCACGGCAAGCTGCTCGATCGAGCCGAGCGCCGCCGTGCGACGGACCACCTCGGCGACCGCCTTCTTCTTCGTGCGCACGCGCCCAACCGGGACGATCTCGCCGTTCTGGATGGAGAGCAGCGGCTTGACGCGCATGAGGCCGCCGAGCAGCTCCTGCGCGCGCCCGATGCGACCGCCGCGGCGCAGGTACTCGAGCGTGTCGACGAGGATGAAGTCGTGGGTGCGGCTGTAGTGTTCGAGCACCCGGTCGCGCGCTTCGTCGAGGCTCGCACCGCCCTCGACCGCCTGCGCCGCCGCAATCGCGCCCATGCCGAGCGCCAGCGTCGCCATGCCGGAGTCGACGGCCTCGATGCGGACGCCCTCGACCTGTTGCGCGCCCTGGCGCGCCGAGGCGAGCGTGCCGCTCAGCTTCTCGGAGACGTGGAGCGAGAGGATCTCCGTGGCGCCTTCGTCCTTGAGTTGCTGGTAGACGTCGCGGAACGCGCCCGGCGAGGGCTGCGAGGTGGTCGGCAGCCGGGACTCGCGGGCGAGCCGCTCGAAGAACGTGTCGGAATCGATGTCCACGCCGTCGAGGAGGTGCTCGTCGCCGAAGAACACGCTCGCCGGGACGATGGTGATGCCGTGCTCCCCGGCGAGGTCGCGAGGGATGTCACAGGTCGAGTCGGTCACGATGCGGATGCTCATCAGGCGTAGTCCTTCCGGCTGCTGTCTACTCGAGGCTCACGAGGTATGGATAGTGCGGCTGTCCGCCCGTGTATACCTCGACCTCAAGATCTTCGTGCGCGTCCTCCAGCAATTCCCGAACCCGATCCGCCGAGCGGGCGGGCGCGTCCACACCAAGGTAGACGGTCGCCAGCTCGAGCATGTCGTCGGACTCCAGCGCCTGCGAGACGCCGGCGAGCAGCGCGGCGTCGATGTCCTCCGCGCGCGCCACGAGGCGACCGTCGAGGATGGCGATCGCGTCGCCCGCCGTTACGCTCACGCCGTCGGCAGTCGCGTCGCGGACGGCGCGCGTGACCTCGACGCAGCGGGCAGAAGCGGCGGCGTTGGTGAGCGCCTGGGCGAGCGCCTCGGGCGACTCGCCAGGCACGAAGCTCAGGGCCGCGGCGAGGCCGGCGGCGACGGTGCGCGCGGGGACGACGCTGATCAGGTCCGGCTCCTGCTGCGCGGCCTGCTCGGCGGCGAGCAATACGTTGGAATCGTTGGGCAGGATGAAGACCCGGTCTCGCCCGGCGCGGCGGGCCGCCTCGAGCAACTCGCCGGCGCTCGGGTTGTTCGTCGCGCCGCCGCTCACGATGCGGGTCACGCCGAGGTCGCGGAAGTGCGCCGTGAGCCCCGGGCCCTGCACGACGGCGACGAGGCCGACCGGAGGCGCGGGCGCGGCGTCGTCCTCGGCATCCTCGTGGCCCGCGGCCCAGCTCTCGTGCTGGGCCTGCATGTTGTCGACCTTGACGCTCTGCAGGCCGCCGTGGGCGGCGCCCCTGGAGAGCGCGACGCCGGGATCCTCCATGTGCACGTGCACGCGCAGCGCCGAGGGGTCGCCGACGACGAGCACGGACTCGCCCTCGGCCTCGCTGAGCTCGGTGGCCAGCACGGCGCGCTCGAGGCCCTGCCCCTGCACGATGTACTCGACGCAGTAGCCGTGGCCCTCGTGCGCGACGCCGCCGAGGTCGACCGCGCCCGTGGGGGCGGGCGGGGGCTCGGGCAGCGCCTCGCCGCGCACGCCGTAGAGCAGGCCCGCCAGCACGACGGCGACGCCCTGCCCGCCGGCGTCCACGACGCCCGCCTCCTGCAGCCGCGGCAGCAGCTCCGGCGTGCGCTCCACGCTCGCCTCCGCCTCCTCGACGGCGACCGCCAGCAGCTCGTCGAGGGCGAGCGCGGCGGCGGCGTCCGCCGCGACCGCGGCGGCCTCGCGCATCACGGTGAGCATCGTGCCCTCGACGGGCTCGGGCACGGCGCCGTAGGCGACCGCCGAGGCAGTGCTGAGGGCGGTGCGCAGCTCCGCGGGCCCGAGCGCCTCAACGCCCTCGAGGCCGTCGGCGAAGCCGCGCAGCATCTGGGAGAGGATGACGCCGCTGTTGCCGCGCGCGCCGAGCAATGCGGCGTCGGCGAGCGCCTTGCTGATCGCGCCCGCCGCGCCGGACTCGGGCAGGGCCGCGTTGGCGGCGCGCAGGGTGAGCAGCATATTGGTCCCGGTATCGCCGTCCGGGACGGGGTAGACGTTGATCGCGTTCAGCGCCTCGCGGTTGGCCTCGAGCCAGAGTTCGGCGACCTGGAGCGCGTGGCGCAGCTCCGTGCCGTCGAGGGCGCTAGGGGCGGTGGCGTCGGTCGAGGTCATGGGCTGTTGCGTCCTCGTCGTTCGCGCCTCATGGCGCTGGCGGCGGCGTGGCGCAGCACCCGGTCCGGTGCTACGCTCTGATCCCGGTCAAGCATAGCGCGAGCCGCGCAACGAGAGATGGCGTCTCATGGCCTCCGGAAAGTGCGACCTCTGTCCGAAGCGCACCGCCTTCGGCCGCAATATCCGGCACAAGCACTCCGGCCGCTGGGAGCGCAAGGCCCAGCGCACCAACCGCGAGTTCCGCCCCAACGTGCACAAGAAGCGGCTGCTGATCGACGGCCGCTGGAAGCGCGTCAACGTTTGCACGCGCTGCCTGCGCACGCAGCTCAAGCGCCTCGCCGAGGGCAAGCCCGCCATCCCCTCCGCGAGCACCGCCACCGCCTGACCGTCCGCCCGACTCTCGCACCTGCCTCGACCGCAGTTGCGCGCGCCCGTCAGCCCTCGAGGGCAGCGCGCAGTGTTGCGAGCGCGGCCTGCGGCGTCTCGTTCGGGTTGTAGACCGCAGAGCCGGCGACCAGCAGGCTCGCGCCCGCGTGGGCGCACTGCAGCGCGTTGTGCGCTTTGACGCCGCCGTCGACCTCGATCACCGCGTCGCTCCCGAGCGCGTCGAGGGCGGCGCGCAGCTCGCGGACCTTGTCGAGCAGCTCCGGCATCAGCTCTTGCCCGCCGCGCCCGGGGTGCACGAGCATCACCGTCACCTCGTCGAGCTGCGGGAGCCAGGGCTGAAGCGCCGCGGCGGGCGTCTGCGGGCTGATCGCGATGCCGACCTCGCAGGACAGCTCGCGCGCTCGCGCGATCTCGCGCTGCGGCTCGTCCGTCGCCTCGAGGTGGAAGATCAGCCGCCCCGCGCCCGCCTCGGCCAGCGGCTCCAGCTGCTCGAGCGGGTCGGCCACCATCATGTGTGCCTCGATCGGCAGCGCGACCGCCTCGCGCACAGCCTCGACGATCAACGGGCCGAAGCTGATCTGCGGGACGAACTGCCCGTCCATCACGTCGATGTGCATCACGTCGGCGCCGCCCGCCTCGGCAGCCTGCAGCTCCTCGGCGAGTCGCCCGAGATCTGCCGTGAGGATCGAGGGCGCGATGCCGGCGCGCCGCGCTGCCTCGCTGCTCACTCCGCCTCCTCGGACGCGAGTCGCGTGCGGGCAGCCTGGCGCGCTTGCGCGACTGCCTGCGGCGCGGTGCCGCCGGTCGCGCTGCGCGCGGCCAGCGCGGCCTCAAGGCCGAGCGCAGGCGGCTCTGCGCCAAAGACCGGGTGCGCCTCGGCGAACTCGCCGGGCGTGAGGTCCTCGAACGCGCGGCCCTCCTGCTCGCAGCGCGCGACGAGCGCGCCGATCACCTCGTGCGCCTCGCGGAAGGGCACGCCGTTGCGCACGAGCTGGTCGGCGAGGTCGGTCGCGAGCGCGAAGTTCGCGACGGCCGCCGCGCGCCCGCGCTCGGCGTCGAAGCGCAGCGAGGGCAGCATCGCGGCTACCACGGCCAGCGAGGAGAGCAGCGTGTCGACTGTGTCGAAGAGCGACTCCTTGTCCTCCTGCAGGTCGCGGTTGTAGGCGAGCGGCTGGCCCTTGAGCAGCGTCAGCGCCTGCACGAGGTTGCCGATCACGCGCGCGCTCTTGCCCCTCGCCAGCTCCGCGACGTCCGGGTTGCGCTTCTGCGGCATGATGCTCGACCCCGTCGAGAAGGCGTCGTCGAGGCTCGCGAGGCCAAACTCGGCCGAGGCCCAGAGCACGATCTCCTCGGACAGCCGCGAGAGGTGCGTCATCGCCAGCGCCGCCGCCGCGTGGACATCCACGACGAAGTCGCGGTCGGAGACGGCGTCGAGTGAGTTCGCCGAGACCGCCTCGAAGCCCAGCTCGTGCGCGACGAACTCGCGGTCGATCGGGTAGCCGACGCCGGCGAGGGCGCCCGAGCCGAGCGGCAGCACGTTGGCGCGCCCTCGCGCCTGCCGCAGCCGCTGAGCGTCGCGCGCGAACATCTCCTCGTAGGCGAGCAGGTGGTGGGCGAGCAGCACGGGCTGCGCACGCTGCAGGTGCGTGTAGCCGGGCACGACCGTCTCCGCCTCGCGGTCCGCGAGGTCGATCAGCGCGCCTCGCAGGGCGCGCAGGTGCGCGGCGGCCTCGTCGCAGGCGGCGCGCACGAACAGCCGCAGGTCGGTCGCCACCTGGTCGTTACGCGAGCGGGCGGTGTGGAGCCGCCGCGCCGGTTCGCCGATGCGCTCGGCAAGTGCGGCCTCGATGTTGAGGTGGATGTCCTCGCGGTCCTCGCGGAACTCGAAGCTCCCGGCCTCGATCTCCGCCTCGATGGCGCGCAGGCCCTCGACGATCGCGTCGCGGTCCAAATCCGCGATGATGCCCTGCTTCGCGAGCATGCGGGCGTGCGCGATCGAGCCCGCGATGTCCTCGCGGTAGAGCCGCCGGTCGAAGGCGATGGACGCGGTGTAGGCCTCGACGAGCGCGTCGGTAGGCGCGCTGAAGCGCCCGCCCCAGAGCTTGTCGCCCCCCTGCTGTTCAGCCTCGTCCACCATCGTTCGAGGCTAGCACCGCGCGCGTGCGACGCGCGAGCGGGGGCGCCTCAGGCAGCGAGCGGCGCCAGCAACTCAAGCAGCTGCCCCATGCTCTCGATGTCGCGGCCGATGGCTGAGGAGTCAAGATGCCGCTTTCGACGATAGTAGTTGCCGTGCAGGTCGTTGGCGATGGCGCGCAGACCCGGCAGGAGGTCGTCGCCGGTGAGCCAACAGACGCGATTGAGCACAACGCTGAAGTCGGCGTGGGTCTCGTATTCCCAGCCCTGGGCCGCGGCCACGGCCTTCGCCATGTGCGAGGCCGCCCCCCAACCCTTCTCGGAGGCCTGATGCAGGTCGCCCGCGGCCAGATACTCCCGGGCCTTCGCCAGGAACTCTCGCGCCTGCGCCGTGTAGTCGGCTACCTCGACGGGATCGACGGCTGTCATGACACGCGTTTAGCACCGCGCTCCCGCGCCGTACCCGCTCCCCCCTACTCCTCGCCGGGTGCGGCGAGGCGCAGCGGGTCCGGGGACTCGCGTAGCAGCTGCTGGCGGGCCTGGACCTCCAACGGGAGGCCCCAGAGCTTGATGAAGCCCAGCGCCGCCTGCTGGTCGAAGGCGTCGTCGGAGCCGTACGTCGCCAGCTCGAAGTGGTAGAGGCTGCTATCCGAGGCGACGCCGACCGCCTCGGCGTGGCCTCGCCAGAAGCGCAGCCGCACCTCGCCCGTGACGTGGCGCTGCGTGGAGTGCACATAGGCGGCGAGGTCCTGGTGGTGCGCACTGAACCAGAGGCCCTCGTAGACGAGGTCCGCGTAGTCCTGCGCGACCCGCTCTTTCATCCGCAGCTGTTGCTTGCTCAGCGTCAGCGTCTCCAGCTTGCGGTGTGCGGCGAGCAGCGCGACGGCCGCCGGCGCCTCGTAGACCTCGCGCGACTTGATGCCCACCAGGCGGTTCTCGACCATGTCGATCCGCCCGACGCCATGCACACCCGCAATCTCGTTAAGCCGCTCGACGAGCGGCACGGGCGCCATCGCCTCGCCGTCGAGGGCCACCGGGACGCCCTGCTCGAAGCGCAACTCGACGCTGGCCGGCTCGGCGGGCGTGTTGTCCAGCGGCTGCGTCCAGGCGTAGGCGTCCTCGGGCGGTGTCAGCCACGGATCCTCGAGCACGCCCGCCTCGATGGCGCGGCCCCACATGTTCTCGTCGACGGAGAACGGCGAGGCCTTGCCGCTCTCGACGGAGATGCCGTGCTTTCGGCAGTAGGCGAGCGCCTCGTCGCGTGTCCACTCGTTCTCGCGCGCCGTGCCGACAATCGCGAGGTCCGGAGCGAGCGCGCGCAGCGCGACGTCGAAGCGGACCTGGTCGTTGCCCTTGCCGGTACAGCCGTGCGCGACGGCCGCCGCGCCGCTTTCGCGCGCCTTGTCGACGAGCAGCTTCGCGATCAGCGGCCGCCCGAGGGCGGTCGCGAGCGGATAGGCGCCCTCGTAGACGGCGTTCGCCGCCAGCGCAGGGAAGGCGAAGTAGCGCAGGAAGTCCTCGCGCGCGTCGACGACCGCGAACTCCTTCGCGCCCGCCTCGCCGGCGCGGCGCTCCGCGCCCTCGATGTCGCCGACGTTGCCGAGGTCGGCCAGCAGGCAGACGACCTCGTAGTCGCGCTCTTCCTGCAGCCACTTGACGGCCGCCGAGGTGTCGAGTCCGCCCGAGTAGGCGAGGACGATGCTGTCGCTCACGGTCCGGCTCCGCTCACAGTCTGGCTCCGCTCATGCGCCGGCCACCAGCGGCGAGGCGATCTCGATCATGACGCCATCGGGATCGCGCACGCAGGCGGTGGTCTGGCCCCAGGGTTGCTCGCTTGGCGGTGACAGCGGCGTGGCGCCGGCGGCGACCGCCTGCTCGTACGCGGCCGCCACGTCGTCGCTGCGGAAGGAGATGGTGAAGCCGGGGGCGGGCTCGTCCGGGTCGCTCTCGCGAATCGGCGCGGGCATATGCACAGCGGCGAAGCGGTTCGAGGCAAAGGCGAGCGCCGTCGATCCCGTCTCCAGCTCCGCGTAGTCCTTCGTCTCGACAATGAAGCGCAGCTCCAGGCCGAAGGCGCGCCGGTAGAAGCGCACTGCCGCCTCGACGCTCTTGACGTAGACGATCGTCCAGCCCAGTTCCATGGATCGAGGCTCCCGGCGGTACTCCCGGTCAGGCAGTGACCTCGGTGATCGCGTCGTCGATGATCGCGACGCAGCGGTCGATCTCCTCGGCGCTGACGTTCAGCGGCGGCATCAGCCGCACCACGTCCGGCCGCACGGGGTTGAGCAGCAACCCACGGCCCACCGAGTTCACCACGACGTCCGGCGCGATCGCGTCGTTGAGTTCGAGGCCGATGAGCAGGCCGCGGCCGCGCACGCCTCTGACGACGGAGTGCTTCTCGCCGAGCGCGCCGAGGGCGGCCGCCGCCTGGGCGCCGCGCTCGCGCACGTTCTGCAGGATGTCGCCCTCGATGACGCGCCGCACCACGTGGGCAGCGGCGGCGGTGGCCAGCGGCTGCCCGCCGAAGGTGCTGCCGTGGTCGCCCGGCTCGAAGACGTTGGCGCTCTCCTTGCAGAGCAGCGCGCCGATCGGGACGCCGCCTCCAAGGGCCTTCGCGCTCGTCATCACGTCCGGCTCGATGCCGGCCTGCTCGTGCGCCCAGAGCGTTCCGGTGCGGCCCATGCCGACCTGGATCTCGTCGAGGATCAGGAGCAGCTGCTGCTCGTCGCACCACTCGCGCAGCTTGCGCAGGTAGTCGTCGCTGGGAACGATGATCCCGCCCTCGCCCTGGATCGGCTCCACCATCACCGCCGCGGTCTGCGGCGAGGTCGCCGCCTGGACCGCCTCGATGTCGTCGAAGTCGACGTGCACGAAGCCGGGCACCAGCGGCTCGAACGGCTCGCGGTAGGCGGGGGTGCCCGTCGCGGCGACGGTCGCCATCGTGCGGCCGAGGAAGCCGTTGTGGGTCACGATGATCTCGCCCGCGCCGTCCTTGCGGACGCGGCCCCACTTGCGCGCCAGCTTGAGCGCGCCCTCGTTCGCCTCGGCGCCCGAGTTCGCGAAGAAGACGCGATCCATCGGCGAGTTGTCGATCAGCAACTGCGCGAGCTCGATCTGCGGCTCCGTGAAGAAGATGTTGGAGCAGTGGATCAGCGTGGCTGCCTGCTCGCTGATCGCCTGCGCCAGCCCCGGGTCGGCGTGGCCGAAGGTGTTGGTCGAGATCCCGGCGACGAAGTCGAGGTACTCCTTGCCGTCGCTGTCCCAGACGCGCGTGCCCTCGCCGCGCACGAGGGTGACCGGCAGCCGCCGGGCGGCCTGCATGTAGAGCTGTGCTTCCAGGGCCTGAGTGTCATCGCTCACGCGTGCGCTCCCGTGCTGATCGCTTCTGCTGTCGTCTCGCCGTCCGTGTGCGGCAGCGCGCGCGGTCCGTCCGTGCGCGCTACTGGGACTCGCTCTGTCCGAGCTGCTCGAGGATCGCGCGCAGCCGGTCGAGTTCGGTCTGCGCGGCGTCTGCCGCGTCCTGCGCCTGCTGCAGCAGATCGCCGAAGTCGCCCGAGGGCGCCACCGGACGGGTGGTGTCGTCCGAATCGTCGTCGCCCGTGGCGGGCTGCGTGGCGAGCGAGCCGTCTTCGCCCGGCACCGACGAGGGAATGCGGCCGAAGACCACGTCGAGCGCGCGCTCGAAGGTCGGCTCGAGAGCGATGTTATCGCCGTTCGCCACGACGACGCGCTTGAGTTCGGGAATACGCGAGCTCTCCGCCTGCAGGTACACCGGCTCGATGAAGAGGAACGACTCGCCGATCGGGATCATCAGCAGGTTGCCGCGGATGACCTCGGAACCCGCGCCCTCCCAGAGCGAGAACTGGGCGGAGATGCCCGGATTCTGGTCGATGCGCGCCTCGATCTGGGCCGGCCCGTATACGACTTCGTCGGTGGGGAAGCGGTAGGCGCGCAGCGTGCCGAGGTTGTCGCCGTCCGAGCGGCCGGCAAGCCAGGCGATGGTGTTCTGCTTGTTGCGAGGGGTGAAGGGCAGGATCAGCGAGAATTCCTCGGTCTCCTCGCCCGGCAGCTTCATGATCACGTAGTACGGCTCGAGCGGCTGCTCCTGCTGGCGGAACTTCTCCGTCGGCACGGCCCAGAGGTCCTCGCCGATGAAGAAGGTGCGGGGATCCTGGATGTGGTAGCGCAGGTACTGCTCGGCCTGCAGCCGGAACAGGTCCTCCGGGTAGCGCAGGTGAGCGCGCATCGACTGCGGCATCTCGCTGATGGGCGTGAACATGTCCGGGAAGATCTTCGCCCACGTCGCGACGATCGGGTCGTCCTCGTCGATCAGGTAGAAGGTCATGTCGCCGGTCTGCGCGTTGAGGACGACCTTGACGCTGTTGCGGACGTAGTTGATGGAGCCCAGGTGCTGGGAGTAGGGGTAGCTCCCGGACGTCGTGTAGGCGTCCTGGATCCAGTTGAGCTCGCCGTCGACCACCACCAGGTAGGGGTCCGAGTCCAGTTCGAGGAACGGCGCCACCTTGCGGATGCGGTCCCCAAGCGAGCGGTGAATCAGCAGCCGCGAGTCGGAGTTCAACTGGCTCGAGATCAGCACGTTTCGATCGCCCAGTTCCCAGGCCAGCGCGAAGCGGCGCAGGATGTTGGAGAGCACGATGCCGCGGTCAGGCTCGTAGAACGTCTCGACGGTCGTGTCGCCCGTGGGGTAATCGAACTCCCCCTCGTTCGTGTTGACAATGACGTAGTGGTTGGTGAGCTCGCCGAAGTAGATGCGGGCGCCGCTCTCCGAGATCGGGACCTCTTCGCCGACGGGCGGGATGTCGCCCGTGAGCAGCACCGGCAGGCCCTCGGGGGTGATCTCGTTGACACGCGCGACCACGGCGCCGTAGCCGTGCGTGAACTGGAGCCGCTGCTGCGTCCAGCCGGACCCCCCGGTCTGCGTCGCCCGTGTCAGGTCGAGCTCACGAGGCGCCAGCATCACCTGCTGCAACGCGCCGTCGATGATGTAGCGATCGACATCGATGTCATCGAACTGGTAGAGCGGGCGAATCGACTGGATCTGGTTGAACGTGTCGCGCATCGGCCGCGGGTCGAGCAGGCGCACGTTGTCGAGCGTCGTCTGGTTGGCGGCGATCTCTTCCTCGGTCACGGCCGGCTCGGCGGGGAAGGTGGTCTCGACGACCTCGCTGAGGCCCCAGGCCTGGCGGGTGCCCTCGATGTTCCGGCCGATGTAGATCTGTTCCTTCTCCAGCTCGTTGGGGTCGACCTGGAAGGACTGGACGAAGGAGGGGTAGATGAAGCCACCGACGATCCCGGCAATCACCCAGAGGCTGACCAGGAACGCAGGCGCGCGCCAGCTGCTGCTGAGCAGCGAGTTGACGATCGTCACCAGTCCGGCGAAGGCCCCGAGCGCGACCAGCACGTAGCGCGCGGGCAGCCGCGCGTTGATGTCCGTGAACGTCGCCCCCGTCACGATCCCGCCCGGCGAGGTCACGAGATCGAACACGGCGAGGTACGACCCGCCGGCGATCACGAGCAGGATCAGCCCGCCGAGCACGGAGATGTGGATGCGCATCCCGCGCGTCATCCGCACCTCGAAGCGCTGCAGCGAGAACGTCAGCCCGTAGACCGCGCCCGCCCCCAGCACCGAGAGCACCAGCAGCGAGAGCACCCAGCCCTGGATCACGTGATAGGCCGGCAGGGTGAAGAGGTAGAAGGAGACGTCCCGGCCGAACACCGCATCCTCGATGCCGAACTCGACGCCGTTGAGCCAGATCAGGATCGTCTCCCACGACCCGGCCGCGACGCCGCCGAAGATGATCGCGATGAAGATCGTCAGCGCCGCCAGGCCGACCGTGACGACGCGCCGGATCGCCGCCGCGTCGATGTCCTCGATGAACGATTCCTCGACGCCCTGCGGGGCGAGCCGCCGCGCCAGCCAGACGTTGAGACCGAGCACGAGCCCGGCAACCACCGTGCCGATCGCGAGCAGCGAGATGCGCGCCGTCAGGACGCGCCGGAAGTTGCCCTCGTACTCGACGGACTCGAACCAGAGGAAGTCGACGTAGATCGACTTCGCCCAGCTGGCGACCACGAACAGCACGACGAACGCGGCGGCGACGGCGACCCAGCGGAGGGGTACGGGGGAACGGAAGCCCGATCCGCCGAGGCGGAACGGTTCTGGCGGTGGACCCAGATCGTCGCGGTCTTGGCGGTCGTCGAAGAAGCCCAGTTTCAGATCCTCACTCGCGTGCCGGGGACCTCCCCGGAGGCGATCCGTTCCAGTGTATGCGGAAGGCGGCCATTGGCCACGTGCGCTACGACGCCGCGCTCCGCTGCACGCAAGGCGGCATCGATCTTCGGGATCATACCACCCTCCAGGACGCCTTCCTCGCGCAGTGCCGCCGCACCCGCGGCGTCCACTTCCTCGAGCAGCGCGCCGTGGCCGTCGAGCACCCCGTCGACGTCGGTGAGGAAGACCAGGCTGCCCGCACCGGCGGCGCGCGCGATCTCCCCGGCGACCGTGTCGGCGTTGATGTTCAGCGGCTGTCCCGGCGGCTCCAGCCCGATCGGCGCGATCACCGGCGTCGCGTCGCCCTCGAGGAGCGCGGCGAGCGCCGCGCCGTCGATGCCCGTTACCTCACCGACGAAGCCCAGGCGCTCGTCGTTGCGACGCGCCCGGACCAGGCCGCCGTCGACGCCGGAGACGCCGGTGGCGCGGCCGCCGAGCCGCTCGATCGCGGCGACGAAGCGCGTGTTGACCACTCCGCGCAGCACGCCGATCACCACGTCCAGCGCCTCCTCGCTCGTCGATCGCAGGCCGTCGATGAACACCGAGGGCACTTCGAGCCGGTCGAGCCAGTCCGTGATCATCGCGCCGCCGCCGTGCACGACGATGACGCGCTCGCCCCGCGCACGCAGGGCGACGACGTCCTCGAGCGTGGTGTCCTCGTCGCCGAGCGTGGAGCCGCCGATCTTGACGACGATCGGACCCTGCCCGCTGCTGGCGGCGCTCATGTCGTGTAGTCCGCGTTGATGCGCACGTACTCCTCGGTCAGGTCGCAGCCCCACGCCGTGGCGCTCGCCTCGCCACAGCCGAGGTCGATGCGGATCCGCACCTCGTCACGGTCCATCGCCGCCGAGATGTCGGCCTCCGGCGTCGCGGTGGGCGCACCATTCTCGAAGGCGCAGAACTCGCCGATCCAGACCGCGGTGCGTTCGAGGTCGAGCGCCGCGCCGGAGCGTCCGGCAGCCATCAGCACGCGGCCCCAGTTCGGGTCGCGACCGGTGATCATCGTCTTGACGAGCGGCGAGGCGCTGATCGTGCGGGCCGCGATCCGCGCGTCCGCGTCCGAGGCCGCGCCCTCGGCCACCACCTCGATCAGCGTGCGCGCGCCCTCGCCGTCGCGTGCCAGCTCACGTGCGAGCCATACGGCGACGGCCTCGATGGCGCTCGCCAGCGGTGCGGCGGCCGGGTGACCGGCGTCGATCGGCTCGCCGCCGGCCGCGCCGTTCGCGAGGGCGATCACCATGTCCGAGGTGGAGGTGTCCATGTCCACGTCAATCATGTTGAAGGAGCGGTCGGTGACCTCCCGCAGCGTGTCCTGCAGCCAGCCCCGCTCGACCGGCGCGTCCGTGGTGAGGAAGCCGAACATCGTCGCCATGTCCGGGTGGATCATGCCCGCGCCTTTGGCCGCGCCGCCGACGATGTAGGAGCGTCCGCCCGCCTCGACATGCAGCGCATGCTCCTTGGGGCGCGTGTCGGTGGTCATCATCGCGCGCGCGAACTGCGCCCCGCCCTCGCGGCTCAGTTCGACAGCGGCGATGCCGGCCTCGATGCGGTCCATCGGCAGGCGGCGGCCGATCACGCCGGTGGAGGCGACGAGCACGTCCGCGGCAGCGACGCCGAGCGCCGCCGCCGCCAGCTCCGCCATGCGCTCGGCGTCGGCCTCACCCGCCGCACCGGTGGCGACGTTCGAGTTGCCCGAGTTGACGACGAGCGCCCGCGCGGCGCCCCGGGCGACGCGCTCGCGTGTCAGCGTGACGGGCGCGCCGACGACGGCGTTGCGGGTGAAGAGCGCGGCGGCGGTCGCGGGCCGTTCCGAGAGCAGCAGCCCGAGGTCGAAGCGCGGCTCGGGTCCGTAGCTGCGGATGCCGGTGTAGGTGGCGCCGGCCGTCCACCCGGCGGGCGCGGTCAGGCCGCCCGGAAGCTCCTCCAGCTGCGGCTGAGAATCGATGTCTGCCACGCCCGGATCCCCCACATCGGTCCGATGGGCGAGTGTATCCGAGGCTTCGGCAGCGGGCGACAGAATCGACTGCTGGGCGCTACGCACCCTCGGCGGCGATCGGCGGCAGCCCAACGCGCGGGCAGCGCTCCAGCAGCAGGCAGCGCCCGCAGCCGGGCGAGCGCGCGTGGCAGGTGCGGCGGCCGTGCTGGATCAGGTCGACGTGGAACGCATACATCTCGTCCGGCTCGAGTTGCGCCTCCAGCTCGTCGTGCACCTTCACGACCGGCATGCGCGCCGGGGCGAGGCCGAGGCGCTTCGCGACGCGCTCGACGTGCGTGTCGACCGGCAGCGCGGGCCGCCCGAGGGCGAACAACAGCACGATCGCCGCCGTCTTCGGGCCGACGCCCGGCAGCGCGCGCAGCCACGCCTTCGCCTCCTCCAGCGGCATGGTCTCGAGGAAGCCCAGGTCGTAGCCAGGGGCCTGCTCACGCACCTCGGCGAGCAGCGCCTGGATGCGCGGCGCCTTCGTCGGCGCGAGGCCGCCCGGGCGGATCGCGTCCTCCACCTCCGAGGTCGGCGCGTCGATCACCTCGTCCCAACTCTCGAAGCGTTCGAGCAGGCGGTGGAAGGCGTGCCCGGAGTTGTGGTCGGAGGTGTTCTGCGAGAGCAGCGTCAGCACCAGCTCGGAGATCGCATCGTGGTGCGGACGCGCATCGACACGCCCGTACGCCTCGCCGAGGATCGCGATCAGCTCGGAGGGCCGCCATTGCACTCCAGCCACCACGTCTCCTCCGAAGATCCAGCGCAGGCGGCCATCGTAGCGTGCGCGCCCGTCGTAGGATGGTCGCGCAGGCGCGATCGCGCCGATGCGGGACGGAGGTCCGGGCGTGACTCGGGAGCAGATTCGGCTCACCGACCTCGCATCCTGCGGCGGCTGAGCGGGCAAGCTGGGTCTTTCGACCCTGGCGCAGGTGCTGCGCCCGCTGCAGGAGACGTTCCCCGCCGACGAGCACCCGGAGCTGCTCGTCGGCCTTGCACGCCCCGATGACGCCGCGATCTACCGGCTCAGCGGCGACCTCGCGGTGATCCAGACACTCGACTTCTTCCCACCGGTCGTCGACGACCCTTACGACTACGGCCGCATCGCCGCGGCGAACGCGATGTCCGACGTCTATGCGATGGGCGGCGAGGTGCGCCTCGCGCTCAACATCGCCGCCTTCCCGGACGACCTCGACCCCTCACTGCTGGCCGAGATCTTCCGGGGCGGCGCGGACGCGGTCGCCGAGGCCGGCGGCGTGATCGCCGGCGGCCACACGGTGATCGACGCGGAGCCGAAGTACGGGCTGTCCGTGATGGGCGTGATCCACCCGAACGCGGTGCTGCGCACGGGTGGCGCACAGCCCGGCGACGCGCTGCTGCTCACCAAGCCACTCGGCACCGCCATCGTGATGAGCGCCGCCGGGCAGCAGCGCGATGGCTTCGAGGAAGGCCTCGAGGCCGCGGTCGCCTCGATGATCCAGCTCAACCGCCACGCCGCGCACCTCGCGCGCGCCGCGGGCGTGCACGCGATGACGGACGTCACCGGCTTCGGGCTCGCCGGCCACGCCGCCGAGATCGCCTCGCAGAGCGACGTCACGCTCGCCCTCGACCTTGGCGCGCTGCCGCTGCTGCCCGGCGCGGAGCGCTTCGCCGAGCTCGGCGGCGCCACCGGCGGCGGCGCGCGCAACCGCGACGGCCTCGGCGATCGCGTGCGCCTCGAGGGCAACCCCCCGGACGCGATCGTCGATCTGCTGTACGACCCGCAGACCTCGGGCGGCCTGCTCATCGCGCTGCCCGAGGACGGCGCGGAGGCGCTGCGCCGCGAGATCGAGGCGCAGACCGGAGGCTGCTGGGTGATCGGGCGCGTCGAGGCCGGTCCGCCGCTGGTGGTAGCGCGATGAGCGCCCGCGCGCGCCTCGCGGCGCTCGCCGTCCTCGTGACGACCGCGCTGCTGCTCGTCGCCTGCCCGGGCGAGGAGGAGCCCGAGGCGACGCCGACGCCGACCGAGGCGTTGCCGGACCTCGGCGAGCTGATGCGCGCCGCCGCCGATCGGATGGCGGGCGTCGAGAAGTTCCACTTCGTACTCGAACACGAGGACGGGACGAGCGAGATCGTGCAGGACATCGAGATGGTGCGCGCCGAGGGCGACATCGCGGGCGAGGACCGGCTGCAGGCGGAGATCGACGGCCGTCTCGGTACGCTCGCATTCGAGACCGGCATCGTGGTGCTTCCCGACCAGGGCTGGCTGCGCAATCCGCTCACCCAGCGCTGGCAGCGCGAGGAGATCACCGTCAGCGCCCTCTTCGACCCGCAGCAGGGCGCGGTCGCCCTGCTGCGCACGGCGACCGCGACCGGCCTCCGCGGACGCGAAGCCGTCCGCGGCGCCGACTGCCGGGTCATCGAGGCGACCACCGACTCCGGGGAGCTGGTGTTCTTCCGGGGCGTCGAGGCGGGGTTCGCGGTCAAGGCGACGATCTGGATCGGCGTCAACGACCCGCTGGTGCACCGCATCGAGCTGCGCGGGCCGATCAGCTCCAGCGAGCTCGAGACGATCGTGCGGCGTCTCGACCTCAGCAACTTCGATCAGGACGTGGACATTGTCTCTCCGCGCTGAGGCGCAGGACGGCCCTCGGACGGAGCGCGACCGGCGAGGAACCTGGCTGCTGATCGCGGTCGCGGGCGGCGTCTTCATCGCCGCCGACGACCAGACCGCAGTGGTCACGGTGCTACCCGCGCTGATCGGCGACATCGGCCTCACCGTCGACGACCTCTACCTCGCCTCGTGGGTCGTCAACGGTTACCTGATCGGCTACATCGCCGCGCTGCCCATCGTCGGACGCATCGCCGACGTGTACGGCCGAGCGCGCGTGTACGCCGCCTCGCTGGTCGTGTTCATGGTGGGCAGCGCGCTCGTCGCCGCCGCGCCCGGCTTCGAGTGGCTCGTCGTCTCCAGGGCGTTGCAGGCCGTGGGCGGCGGTGCGGTCGTGCCCGTCGCGATGGCGATCGTCATCACCGAGCTGCCGCCCGGGCGGCGCCTGCTCGGCCTCGGCGCGATCGCTGCCGCCTCGGAGGCGGGGGCGCTCGTCGGCCCGCTCTGGGGCGGCGCGATCACGGAGCTGATGGGCTGGCGCTGGGTGTTCTGGTGGAACCTCCCGCTCTCGCTGCCCTTCATGTACGGCGCCTGGCGGTGGGCCGGACGGGAGCGCGAGGGCGGCGCGATCGACTGGCCCGGCGCGGCGCTGCTCGCCCTCGGGCTGGCGCTGCTCACGATCACCCTCGCCGACGATCCGGTCGCGCGCCGCCCCTGGCCGCTCACCCTGCTGCTGTGCGCGCTCGTCGCCGCACTGGGCGTCGCCTTTGTCGTCCGCCAGCGCCTCGCACCGGAGCCGATGCTGCGGCTGGCGATGTTCCGGCCGCGCGCGGCCTGGGCCTCCAACGCCGCGACGCTGCTGCTCGGCGCGGGGCTGATCACGATGCTGATCAGCGTCCCGCTGTTCGTGAACCTCGTGCTGGTGGAGAGCCCGATCGAGGGCGGCCTGACGCTGCTGCGCTTCACGATCGCCGTGCCGGCCGGCGCGCTCGCCGGCGGCTGGCTGGCGGGCCGGATCGGCCTGCGCGCGACGGCGACGGCCGGGTTCTGGCTTGGCGCGGCGGGCTTCGCCGGCCTGCTCGCCTGGGATCGCGAGCTCAGCGAGGTCTGGCGCAGCCTCCCGCAGATCGCCGGCGGCTTCGGCTTCGGCCTCCTCATCGCCCCGCTCAGCGCCGCCGTCCTCGCCCAGGTCCGCGAGGGCGAGCGCGCCACGGCGGCCTCCTGGCTCACGCTCAGCCGCGTCGCCGGGATGCTCGTCGGCGCTGCGCTGCTGACCTCGAACGGCCTCGGTCGCTTCTACGCGCGAGCGGGCGCGATCGAGTTCGGATCGCCGGAGTTCACGGCGCTGGTCGCCGAGGCGCAGGTCACGACCTTCCACGAGGTCTGGGCCGTCGCCGCGATCGTCATGGTCGCCGGCGGCGTCCTCACCTGGCTGATCGGCCGCCGCCCCCGCGAGGCGGAGGAGACGCTGACTTCGTGGTGGGAGGCGCACTGAGGCCGGGGCGACCCCACCACTCCGCAGACGCAACGAGGGGCCGGCAATGCCGGCCCCTCGGGGTACTCGAACCCTGAGTTGGGGCTAGTACATGCTCGCGGCGGCGGCGGCAGCCGCAGCAGCGCCTGCGTCGTCGCCCTCGGGCTTGTCGGTGACCAGGCAGTTGGTGGTCAGCACCATGCCGGCGATCGAGACGGCGTTCTCGAGTGCGGCCTTGGTGACCTTGGCCGGGTCGATGATGCCGGCCGCGACCATGTCGCCGTAGTCGCCGGTCGCGGCGTCGTAGCCCTCGCCCTTGGTCAGGCCCTGGACCTCACGCACGATCACCGAGCCGTCGGCCCCCGCGTTCGCGGCGATGCGCCGCATCGGCTCCTCGAGGGCGCGGCGCAGGATGCGCACGCCGGTCGCCTCGTCGCTCTCCAGCTGGACGTCGTCGAGCACGGGGAGCGCGTTGAGGAAGGCGACTCCGCCGCCGGGGACCATGCCCTCCTCGACGGCCGCGCGGGTCGCCGAGAGCGCGTCCTCGACGCGGTGCTTCTTCTCGGTCAGCTCGACCTCGGTGGCCGCGCCGACCTTGATGACGGCCACGGAGCCGGCGAGCTTGCCGAGGCGCTCCTGCAGCTTCTCGCGGTCCCAGTCGCTGGTCGCGCGGTCGAGCGCGGCCTTGACCATCGAGATGCGGTCCGTGATGCCCTCGCTGGTGCCGTGGCCCTCGATGATCGTCGTCTCCTCCTTGGTGGAGACGATGCGGCGGGCCTTGCCGAGGTCCTCCGGGGTGGCCGACTCGAGCGAGCGGCCGACCTCGGGGCTGATCAGCGTTGCGCCGGTGATCGAGGCGATGTCGCCGAGGTTGTCCTTGCGGCGGTCGCCGAAGCCGGGCGCCTTGACGGCGATCACGTTGAGCGTGCCGCGCAGGCGGTTCACCGCGAGCGTGGCCAGCGCCTCACCCTCGATGTCTTCGGCGATGACGACGAGGTCCTTGGAGACCTGGAGCTGCTTCTCGAGCAGCGGCAGGATGTCGTTGACGGAGGCGAGCTTCTGGTCCGTGATCAGGATCGCCGGCTCGTCGACGACGGCCTCCATGCGGTCCGGGTCGGTCACGAAGTAGGGCGAGATGTAGCCACGGTCGAAGGCCATGCCCTCGACGTACTCGATCTCGGTCTGGATGCCCTTGGACTCCTCGACGGTGATGACGCCGTCCTTGCCGGCAGCCTCCATCACGTCGCCGATCAGGTCGCCGATCTCCGTGGAGGCGGCCGAGATCGCCGCCACCTGCGCCATCTGGTCGCGCGTGGTGACCGGCGTGGAGTTCTTGCCGATCTGGTCGACGATGGCGCGCGAGCCGGCCTCGATGCCGCGCTTCAGCGCCATCGGGTCCGCGCCGGCGGCCACGTTCTTGAGGCCCTCGTGCACGATCGCCTGGCCGAGGACGGTGGCCGTGGTGGTGCCGTCGCCGGCGATGTCGTTCGTCTTGGAGGCGATCTCCTTGGCGAGCTGCGCGCCGATGTTCTGGAACTCGTCCGCCAGCTCGATCTCCTTGGCGATCGTGACGCCGTCGTTGGTGATCGTCGGCGGGCCGAACTTCTTGTCCAGCACCACGTTGCGGCCGCGCGGCCCCAGCGTGATCCGTACGGCGTCGGCCAGCTGGTCGATGCCGCCGCGCAGCGCCCCGCGGGCCTGCTCGTCAAACAGTAGTTGCTTCGCCATGCGTGTCCACTCCCTCTCGTTCGCGTCGCCGAGGGCCGTCCAGCATCGTCGCGGGCCGCCCTCCGAACCGTACGACGTTCGTGCTCCATCACACTTTGCGCAGTTGTTAGCACTCTCACCTGTCGAGTGCTAATCGTTTGTACCCAATCCCGACGCACTGCGCAAGTGCCACCACCGAAACGGTGGTGGCGAGCCAGAGGTCCTGCGGTCGAAGAGGCGCGCGCTAGCGCTGCAGCAACGGCACCCCGCCGGAGCGGCGCTCCGGGTCCTCGAGGCCCGGGTAGGGCGGGAACAGCGACTCCAGCTCGCGCCGGATCGGGTCGCCCTCGGGCAGGTAGGGCGAGAAGTCGCCGTCAGGCTGGAGGCGGTCGCGGCGGCCTTCGATGCCGAAGGCGTTGATCTTGTCCTGCAGCATCATCAGGCCCTGCAGCAGGGACTCCGGCCGCGGCGGACAGCCGGGCACGTAGACGTCCACGGGGCAGACGAGGTTGACGCCGGGCAGCACCGAGTACCCGTAGGCGAACGGGCCGCCCATGATCGCGCAGCCGCCCATCGAGATGACCCACTTCGGCTCGGCCATCTGCAGGTAGACCCGCCGCACCGCCGGCGCCATCTTCCAGGTCACCGTGCCGGCCACGATCATCAGGTCCGCCTGCCGCGGCGAGGCGCGGAACACCTCGGACCCGAAGCGCGCGATGTCGTAGCGCGAGGTCGCCGTCGCGATCATCTCGATCGCGCAGCAGGCCAGCCCGAACATCGCCGGCCACAACGAGGATGCGCGCGCCCAGTTCAGCATCCCGTCCACCGAGGACAGGAGCACGTTCTTGCGCACCTCTTCCTCGAGGTCGAGCGGGGCCATGTCGCGCGCCTGGTCGAAGAGCGCGAGGCGCTGCCGGGTATCGCCGTCCGTGGTCACCACCGGGAACTCCCGCCTTCGCGCGGCGATCGTAGCGGAGGGGCGGTGGGGCGGCAAACGACGCCCGCGCCGTGTGGGCCTCGAACTCCCACTACGCCGCGCCGGCCAGCCACGGCCGCCAGTCCGGCGGCGGCTCCGTAGCCGGGACCGGCGAGAGCGCGCGCAGCCGCTCGACGGCGCCCGGCAGCACCTCGAGCAGGCGGTCGACGTCCTCGTCCGTGTTGTCGCGTCCGAGGGTGAAGCGCAGCGAGCCGCGCGCCAGCTCCGCCGGCAGGCCCATCGCCACCAGCACGTGGCTCGGCTCCACCGACCCGGTCGTGCAGGCCGAGCCCGAGGAGGCCGCGATGCCCGCGAGGTCGAGCGCGAGCAGGATCGACTCGCCCTCGACGAAGGCGACGACGACCGAGACGTTGCCCGGCAGCCGCTCGTCGAGGTCGCGCGGCCCGGTCACGCCGAGCATCGGCACGCGCCTCGGCAGCTCCTCGATCAGCCGCTGCTGCAGCGCGCGCTCGTGCGCGAGGTCGTCCTCGCGGCGCGCCTGCGCGATGGCGGCGGCGCGGGCGAGGCCGGCGATCGCCGGCGTGTTCTCGGTCCCGGCGCGCCGCCCCTGCTCCTGGCCGCCGCCAAGGATCTGCGGCGTCACCGGCGAACCCGCGCGCTGGTAGAGCACCCCTGCGCCACGAGGTCCGTAGAGCTTGTGCGCCGTCGCCGTCAGCAGGTCGACGCCGAGCCGCCCGGCGTGGACGCCGAGGTGCGCCGCCGACTGCACGGCGTCCGTATGCACCAGCGTGCGCGGGTTGCGCGCGTGGACGCGGCGGCTGATCCCGGCGATGTCGTTGAGCGCGCCGACCTCGTTGTTGGCGTGCATCACGGAGACGAGCGCCGTGTCGTCGCGCACGGCCGCCTCGACCTCGGCGGGGTCGGCGCGGCCCTCGGCGTCGACGCCGACGATCGTCAGCTCCGCGCCCTCGCGTTCGAGTTGCTCGGCGGTGTCGAGCACGGCGTGGTGCTCGACGGCGGTGGTGACGAGGTGCCGCCGCCCGCGCGCCGCTCCCAGCGCCCCGCGCAGCGCGAGGCTGTTCGACTCCGACCCCCCCGAGGTGAAGACGATCTCCCCCGGCGTCGCCCCCAGCCAGGCCGCGACGGTCGCCCGCGCCTCATCGAGCGCCTGCTGCGTCCGCTGCGCCTCGACATAGATGGAAGACGGGTTGTGCCAGCGCTCCTCGAACCACGGCCGCATCGCCTCGACCACAGCCGGGTCGGGCGGCGTGGTGGCGGCGTGATCCAGGTAGACGCGTCGCACGGCTGAGGTCATCGCTACCAGAATACCCGCCCGCGGTCCGCCGGGTCCGCTCCTCCGCCCCCCTCGCCCCTCGCGGGAGCGGGCGAGGGTGAGGGGGACGCGCCGCTCCGGCGCGGGTCAGGCGGGGCGAGCGGCGGGCTTGCGTTCGAGAGCAGCCCGCAGCCGCTCGATGTCGAGCTTCTGCGAGGCCCACTCGACCTCGATGCCGACGACGTGCTCATCCGCGTCGAGGTCGACGACGATCCCATCGCACAACTCGAACGACTCGAGGCTGGGCCGGTCCTCGAACTCGATGTACAGCATGTCCGTCTCGGGGTCGTGGCTTACCTTCACGGGGCTGGCGCGGGCTTCGCCTGGACGGGGTGGAACACCTCGTCCCCCTCGATGCGCAGTTCAGGAGGGCCATGCGACAGCAGCGCCTCGCGGATCCGCTCCGCCTCGGGCAGCCCTTGCAGGCTCACCCCGCCGGGCAGCCCGATCAGCTCGACGCCGATTAGCCGGCCCTCGGCGTCGTAGTCGGCGCAGCGCAAGTCATCGACTTCGCGGCAGTCGGCGATCTTCGCTTTCTTGAATTGCAGATAGAGGATGTCGCCCACGTCATTGACGCGGACCTCAATGCCCTCAGACATGTCGTTGCTCCAGCCTGCTGGGTCTCACGGCCCTCACTCGCCGTGCCATCGCACGGTCGCGACGCGCATCGGGTCGGAGCCGATGCGTACGTAGACCTTGCAGCGGCGCCCACCTATCGAGCGCAGGTAGATGTTACACGGGTCCGTGGGCGGACGATCGAGAGCGCGACGGATCTGGTCAGGCTGCTCCAGTGTGGCCCGCACCTGCAGCTCCGTGATCCCGAACTGGTCCATCCGATCGCGTACATGCGGCTGCTCGTACGCGATCTGG
Organism: Dehalococcoidia bacterium; assembly: GCA_963667465.2. Taxonomy (GTDB): domain Bacteria; phylum Chloroflexota; class Dehalococcoidia; order UBA2979; family UBA2979; genus VXMT01. The sequence continues at coordinate 114,792 of CAXXDN010000001.1, forward strand.
CCGCCAGGCGGCAGTGGCTCCATATCGGCTCCTCGAACGTAGGCTCTGCATCGTCCCCTGACTGTCGAGGCCTCCGTGCCGTGGGAGAAGCGACGGTAGCGCAGACTCGCGCGGGTCGGCGGCGACTCGCAGCGGATGCGACGGGTGGGGCGGTTCGTTCGGACCAAGCAGCGAGGTGGATGCGCTGACCGACGCTGACGGGTCTTCCGGGACGAAGACCGCACGTCTGGATCGGACAGGAGCGCGAGGTCGGGCGCGAACTGCTTGTTGATGCCGGCGACAAGCCCGAGGTCGAGCGCGAACTGCTCGTTGAGGCCGGCGCCGAGCCCGAGGTCGAACGCGAACTGCTCGCCGAGGCCGGCGCCGAGCCCGAGGTCGAGCGCGAACTGCTTGCTGAGGTCGACAAAGGGGGCCGTCACCTCTTCCACAAGGCGCCGCATCTCGGCCGCGGGAGCCGTCACCTGTTCCAGAAGGCGCTCCGCCGCCGCTGCGGGAGCCGTCACCTGTTCCAGAAGGCGCTCCGCCGCCGCTGCGGGAGCCGTGACCTGTTCGAACAAGCGCTCCGCCGCCGAGATGCTGGCGGTTGCGGGAAGTACGGCCCGCCTCGCGTCGGCGGCAATACGTGCCAAGTCCTGAGGCTCTCCTTCATTCGATGACATCAGCTGCAACTTCCGCCTTACTGCACGTGAATCCGAGGAAACAGTCTACCACGCCGTAGAACCTGCGTTCTATACCGCCCGCCCCAGATTCAGCGCCAACAGCCGCCCCAGCAGCTCCTCCTCCGGCAGCCCGTCCGGCGCGGCGGACTCCGGCCAGCCGTAGGCGGCGAACACGGCGCTGTCGAGGGCGGCGTGGCGGTGGGAGAGCCAGGCCGGGCGGGCGTTGTAGAGGTTGGTGAGCGTGCGTTTGCGAAGCTCGCGCTCGGCGTCCTCGTCGACGGGGAGCAGGCGCGGGGGCAGCGAGGGCAGCACGTCCGGCTCCTCGCGCACCAAGTCCGGCGGGTTGAGCCAGTGCCGCCGCGCCTCGTCCAGCGCCCGCGCCGCCGCGCCGATAGCGTCACGCTGCCCTCGCTGCTGTGCCGTCAGCGCCTCGTCCGGCGTGTCGAGCGGCCAGGGGAAGGGAAACGTCTCGAACGTCGAGGTCGGCGTGTAGCGCGGGTCGTTCCCGACGCCGAGCCACGTCCCCATCCGCAGCGACCACAGCTCGTGCGCCCGCGAGTGCAGCACACCGAACGTGTAGTCGTCCTCCCGCGCGATCGCGATCACCAGGCTGTCCGGCAGCGCGGGAGCCGAGAGCCATGAGTAAATGCGGTACTTCGCGGTTTGCGTCGTGGCTATGAATCGCGTTAGCCCGGCAAGCGCGGCGCGCATCTCCGGACGCCCTCTCTCATGCCGCCACCAAGACTCGCGGGTCCGCCTGTTTCGGTTGCCCGCACGGACCGGGCGGACATGTTCCTCCGAGTGCGCAAACGGCCACTCGTAGGCGGCCGCCTCCTGCTCGCCTCGGTCCAAACCAAAGTCGATGATGAACCGGTCACGCGGACGGCGCACGATGTCCATACCGCTCACCATCGGGACCACCACATCCGAGTTTGGTCGGCCGTTGATGTTCGTTGGGGCGGCGAGCATCTCGCGAGCAAGGTCACCCGCGAGGTCGAAGGCGCCCCCCTTCTTCACCCCCTGGAACGAGACGCCGCCATTCTCGCGAAGGCGCTGCGCGGAGGTGAGATCGAGCCCTGCCGTCAAGTCACTGTTGATGGCCGAAACGGGCTCGCCATCAAGCAACCGGTCAATCTCCGATCCGTCATCCTGACCAATGATGGAGACGCGGACGGCAGCGCCCTCCACCGTCCATGGCTCATCGGACCACGCCATGAAGATGTCGCCGCTCTCCTTGATGCGGTCGATCGTGCGCCTTCCAACCCCGTCGCGGATCGAATTCGTTGCAAGCAGCCCCGCTCGCATCGCCGAACCGGAGACGACCTGCTGCCGAGCCGTTTCGTGCCAGTAGGCGCAAAGATCGGCTGCGTTTGCGACGTCCCCTCCCCATGCCGCGAACAGCGCATCGACGTACTCGTCACCGAGCGCCGCACGCAGGCGCATCCCCATCCCCAGGAACGGTGGGTTGCCGACGATGAACTCCGCCTCCGGCCAGGTGGCGGGGACCGGGGCGCCCTCGGCGTCGCGGGCGAGGATGGCGTCGCGCAGCTCGATGTTGTCGAGCGGTTGCAGTACGGGGTCGCGCGGGAAGCCGTAGCCGTGGTCCAGCATCCACTGGATGTGCCCGATCCAGATCGAGACGCCCGCCAGCTCCTTCGCGTAGGGGTTGATCTCGATGCCCAGCACGTTGTGCGGGTCCAGCCGCGGGAACTCGCCGGTCACGCGCAGCCGCTCCGCGCCCCAGCGGATCGCCTCCTGCTCCAGGTCCTTGAGCAGCCGCAGCGTGACGTAGAGGAAGTTGCCGCTGCCGCAGGCCGGGTCCAGCACGCGCACGGTGCGCAGCCGTTCGAGGAAGGCGCGCCATTCGGCCTCCGCGCTGCGCTCCCACGGCCGCAACCGCACCCGGCGGTGGCCTGCCTGTGTGAACAAACGCGGCTCGCGGCCGGCCAGCAGCTCGTCGACGCGCGCCTGCATCGCCTCGAACTCGCGGCGCAGCGGGGTCAGCACCACCGGCTCGACGACGAGCAGGATCTTCTCGCGGTCGGTGTAGTGCGCGCCGAGCTGGCCGCGCTTGGCCGGGTCCAGCCCGCGCTCGAAGAGCGTGCCGAGGATCGCCGGCTCCACCTGCGACCAGTCGAGGTCCGCGGCCTCGCCGACGGCGCGCAGCTCGTCGCGCGTGAAGGCGAGCGCCGCCGCGTCGTCGAACAGCCCACCGTCGAACCACTCGATGCGCTGCGTGCCGAAGAAGCGCCCGGCCTCGGGGTCGGCCATCAGCCGGAACAGCTCGGAGATGCCGGCCGTGAACGCCTCCGGGTCGTTGGCGCGCGAGCGCACCAGGTCCGTCATCAGGCGCGCGGGCAGCAGGCCGACGTCCTCGGCAAAGAGGCAGAACAGCACGCGGTTGAGGAAGTGCGCGACGGCCTCCGGCTCGTGCCCGCGCTCCTGCATCGAGCGCGCGATGTCGGCGAAGCGGGCGGCGGCGAGCTGCGTCACCTCGTCCGGGGTCTGGCGCGGCCGCAGCGCCTCCGGCTCGCTCATCACGGCGCGCAGCACGCGCAGCGCCTCGGCCGTGCGCTCGCCACCCTCCGCGAGGTCGTCGAGGGTGACGGTCTCGACGACGGGGCGGGTGCCGGTGAAGTTGGTGTGGACCTCGATCAGGTCCATATCGCTGACGACGAGCAGGGGCGGGTTCGCGAGCGCCTCGCGGTAGTCGAGCAGCTGGCGGTAGGCGGCGCCGAGGTTGGCGTGCGCGCCCTTGTACTCCCAGCCGAAGACGCCGCGCTTCCAGACATCGGCGGCGCCGGCGCCGCCGGTGCTGGTGCGCGCGGCGCCGGCCTCGAAGCTGTACTCGGGGCTGGCCGGCGGGTCGTTAGGCGTCGCTACCCCGAGCATCTGGCAGAGGTCGATGAAGTGCTCCTGCGAGGCGGCACGCTCGCGCCGGGGATTGCCCCGCCACTTCGCGGCGAAGCCGGCGGCGGAGAGCGTGGGGCGGTCTGCGGTCATGCGCGGTCCTCGCTGCGCCTCGTGGGCGGAGGCCATGCTACCATTCGCACATGGGTTCTGAAACCGAAGCCACCGACTCGAGGGACTCCCAATGACAACACGAAGCTCACCGACCGGCTCTCCAAACGGAGCAGGCGACACGATGTCAGGCGCGCAGATCGTCGCGCTGCACGGCTCCGCCCTCCAGTCCGGCGCACTGCTAGAGCAGGGTTTGAGGCGCCTCGAGGAGAACTACCGCGGGGAGCCGGAGGTGTTGTACGGCATCCTCTGGAACCTCTCGCAGGGGCTCGAAATCCTGCTGAAGCTGACGCTGTATCTCGCGCGGGAACAAGTCGGCCCCACGCACGACATTCCCATGCTGCTGGATAGACTGCTGCAAACAGTACCAGCAGAGGCCATGCCAACCGGCCGTCACGCCTTCCTTGGGCGCGACAAGCTGTTCAGGGAGCTGATCGAGATACTTGGCAAGTTCGGCGGGTCCGGGAAGTACAGCCCGCTTGACGCGGCCCTGGGCAAGAACAAGGGCAACGGGGACGAGGAGTCGCCCACCGAAATGTGGGATGAGATGGCGCTGGATCTCCTGGACGACGACTGGTACAAGCTGGCGGAGTCCGACCCAGCGGGCTTCTATGAACTGTACTACCCGCACCTCTACAGGGTCGTCGCCACTTCGCTCGCCGTGGGTGTCCATTCGCTCTGGTGGCTCTGGGTGCGTGGCCCTACGGCCGAGCGCGGCCGGCAGTGGCACGGTTCGGTAACGGGCGAGGCATGGCGCCGCGTCAACGATCTCGCGATGCGATCCGGGTCGTAGCACTCGCCGTACGATTGGTGCGGCGCGTTGCCTCGGCCCGCGCGGGGCGCGCAGGATCGCGGCATGGCGATCACGTTCGACACCCTCAAGGCATCGCAGCAACTGCGGGACACCGGCGTTCCGGAGGATCAGGCTCAGGCGATCGTCGCGCCCATCTCTGATAGCGTCCCCGACGACATCGTTACCAACGCCGTCATGATGACCGAACTCCGGGCTCTCGAGCAGCGGCTGACCATCCGCCTGCTCGCGACGGTCGGCGGCGGCGTCGGCATCGTCCTCGCCGGCATGGGCGTCGCCACCGCGGCCATTCTGACAACCGGCTAGCCGCGTCCCGCACGCGGCGCGTAGGATCGAAGCCATGGCGATCAGGCTCGACACCCTCAAGAACGCGGAAGACCTGCGCGCGGCCGGGTTCCCCGAGGATCAGGCCGCGGCCATCGTCACGACCATCGCCGAGGGCGCGCCCGATACCCTCGAGGCCTGGAAGCGACTGCGCGCGGCCGGGTTCCCCGAGGATCAGGCCGAGGCCATCGTCCGCATCATCGCTGAGAGCGCGCGGCCCGCGTCGCAGCGTACGTAAGGGACGCAGCCAACTCCCCCGACCCCCGATCTGCTAACCTCGATCCGATGACTGCGCGGCCTATCGGCACGCGTGGCCGCGCCGGCGGCACGCGCGAGGCGATCCTCGACATCCTGCGGCGGCACGACGAGCGTTCCGTCGATGATCTTGCGGGGGAACTCGGACTCGCCGGGGCGACCGTGCGCCGCCATCTCGATGTGCTGCTGCGCGACGGCTACGTCGCCGCCAGCCAGATCCGGGGGCGCACCGGACGACCTCGCTACGCCTTCTCGCTCACCGAGGCCGGCGCGGAGCTGTTCGGCCGCCACTACGTACGCATCACCCGCCGCCTGCTGCACGAGATCTCCGAGCTCACCGCCGAGGAGACGGCCGGACGCGGCGGCGAGGAGATCTCCGACCTCGTCTTCGCGAAGCTCAGCAACCGGCTCGCCGCCGAGTACGCGCCGCGCGTCGGCGGTCGCGATGTCGAGGAGCGCGCGCGCGCCGTCGCCGTCCTGCTCGAGGACGAGGGCTTCGAGGTCGAGGTCGAGGCGGCGGACGACGCGGGAGGCGATCTGCGCCTGCTCGCTCGCGGCTGCCCGAGCAGGCGGCTGCGCGGCGAGTTCGGCGCGGAGGATACGCCGGTCGCCTGCGAGCGCGACCGCGAGCTGCTGGCCGCGCTGATCGGCGCGCCCGTCGAGGCCGGGCACGCCCTCGAGCCGGCGGGCGAGGCCGTCTGCGCCTTCCTCGTGCGCGGCGGCTAGGGGCGGCGCGCGCGGCGGCTGCACTGGCCGCGCTGTCGCGCGGCGCCCCCTCACCTCCGCCCTCTCCCGCGAGGGGAGAGGGAGCCGGACTGCCTTCCGATCCCCTCCTGCGGCAGGCGTCGGACCCCCCTCACCCCCGCCCTCTCCCGCAAGGGGAGAGGGAGCCGGACTGCCTTCCGATCCCCTCCTGCGGCAGGCGTCGGACCCCCCTCACCCCCGCCCTCTCCCGCAAGGGGAGAGGGAGCCGGACTGCCTTCCGATCCCCTCTCCCCCGGCGGGAGAGGGTTAGGGTGAGGGGGACTCCGGCGCAGCCGGAGCGCGCGAGCCTCGCTGGACTGTTGCCCCGCCGCAGGCGTCGGCCTGATGGGGGCGTGGGGCGCAGCCTGGCGGGCGCAACCGGACCGCCTCGATGCGCTCTCCTCCGCCGGGGAGAGCACGCGCTGAAGGGTGCTATCATGGCTCTCAGGAAGATCCGGGGGATGTGATGACCACCACGTTCGAACCGATCAGCAGCCTCGTGACCATCACGGACCGCGCCGCCGAGAAGGCGCGCGCCCTGCTCGTGGAGAAGGAGCTGCCGGACGCCGCGCTGCGCGTCTTCGTCGTCGGCGGCGGCTGCTCCGGCTGGCAGTACGGCATGGCCCTCGCCAAGGAGGTCGAGCCGGACGACACCGAGATCCACGCCGCCGAGGGCGTGCGCATCGTCGTCGACGAGGAGTCGGTCCCGATGCTGCACGGCGCCGAGGTCGACTACGTCGAGGACCTGATGAAGTCCGGCTTCACGATCTACAACCCGAACGCCACGGCGGCCTGCGCCTGCGGCTCGTCCTTCCAGGCCGGGTCCGGCCAGCCGCAGGGCACGCCTCGCGCCTGCAGCTAGGCGCGGGACCCCCTCACCCCCGCCCGCTCCCGCCAGGGGAGAGGGGACGCGGAACCTGAAGCCGTCCGGGCGCATCCAGCCGCCCGGCGCAACCAGCAAAGGAGCACCAGATGCAGGCCTGGATCGCCGTCGGCTCGGCCGAGAACTTCGAGCTCATGCGCGAGCGCGGGTTCGACCTCGCCGCCTTCAAGTCCTCGCGCCGCAAGCAGTCTTCCGACATGCAGCCAGGCGACCGGCTCGTCTTCTACCTCACGAAGGTCGTGCAGTTCGGCGGGATCGCCGAGATCACCTCGGAGGCCTTCGAGGACGAGACGGACATCGGGCTGCGCTCGGATTCGAAGGGCGAGAGCGAGCGCTATCCGTACCGCGTGCAGACGAAGCCGCTGGTGATCCCGGAGCCGGGCGACTACGTGGACGTGCGCGAGATCACGGACCTGCTCGACAAGACGCGCAACTTCGGCCCGAAGAAGCTCGGCATGGCCTTCCGCGGCAACCTGCACAAGATCTCCGAGGCCGACTACCAGCAGATCGAGAGCTTGCTGGCGGAGCGGGCGGCCGTCAGCTAGGCCGGCGCCCGGCGACCTCGGGCGGGCGCGGCGGCTGAGCGGACCGCGAGCAGGACGCCCGGACAGGACACCCCGTGGCCCATCCCTTCATCGAGGCGATTCGTGAGCGCGTGCTGCTCGCCGACGGGGCGACCGGCACGGTGCTGCGCGAGCGCGGCTGGCGCGGCCACAGCCCGCTCGCCGTCCTCGAGGACCCGGACCGCGTGCGCGCGCTGCACGAGGAGTACCTGCGCGCCGGCGCCGACCTGATCCTGACCGACACCTTCGAGTCGACGCGCATCCAGCTCGCGCGCCACGGCTACGGCGAGCGCGTGCGCGACGTGAACTTCCAGGCCGCCCGGATCGCCCGCGACGCTCGCGAGATCATCGGCACGCCCGCCTTCATCGGCGGCTCCGTCAGCCCCTTCGGGCGCGACCTCGCCGTCGGCAGCGTCACGCCGGAGGCGGCGGGCGAGGCCGTGCGCGAGCAGGTCGGCGCGCTCGTCGAGGGCGGCGTCGACGTGATCGTGCTGGAGACGTACCCCTCGCTCGAGGAGGTGCGGATCGCCATCGAGGCGGTGCGCGCCGTCACGGACCTGCCGGTGATCGCCGCGCTCGACTTCGTCGCGGCGCTGACGACGCCGGCCGGCGAGTCTCCGCGCGAGGTGGCGGCGCTGCTCGCGGCCGGGGGCGGCGCGGACGTGGTCGGCGTCAACTGCGGCGTCGGCCCGCGCGCGACGCTCGACATCCTGCAGGAGCTGGCGGCCGCGGGCATCGAGGCGCCGCTGTTCGTGAAGCCCAACGCGGGCCTCCCGCGCATCACCGCGGGGCAGCCGCTCTACCCCTCGTCGCCGGAGTACTTCGCCAACTTCGCGCTGCGCGCCAAGGACCTCAGCGCCGCCGTCGTCGGCGGCTGCTGCGGCGCCACGCCCGAGCACATCCGCGCGATGCGCGAGGCGCTCGACGGCGCGAGCGCCGGCGGCGGGGGCGGCGCTTCCGAGGGCGGCGGCGCACCGCTTGCAGTCACCGACACGCGCGGCGGCGGCCTCGGCACGGGGCTGCCCGCCGCCGACGAGCCCGCCGAGGGCGCGGACGCGGAGCCCGCCGGCGAGACGGCGCGGCTGCGCGACAAGCTCGCCGCCGGCGCCTACGTCGTCTCGGTCGAGATCGATCCGCCGCGTGGCATCAACCCGCGCAAGGCCGTCGAGGGCGCGCGGCTGCTGCGCGAGGCGGGCGCCGACGCGATCAACATCGGCGACTCGCCGATGGCGCGCGTGCGGATGAGCGCGCTCGCGCTCGCGCTCGAGATCCAGCGCGAGGCGGGGATCGAGACGATCATCCACCAGACCACGCGCGACCGGAACCTGATGGCGCTACAGGCCGACCTGCTCGGCGCGCACGCCCTCGGCGTGCGCAACGTGATCGCGCTCACCGGCGACCCGCCGCCCGAGGCCTCGCAGTCCTCGGCGGTCTGGGACGTGGACGCGATCGGCTTCATCCGCATCCTCAAGCGGCTCAACGAGGGCGTCGACGTCGCCGGCAACTCGCTCGGCCGTCCGACCGACTTCCTGGTCGCCAGCGCGGCGAACCCGACGGCGGGCGACATCCCCGTCGAGGTGGGCCGCGTGCGCGCGAAGCTGGACGCCGGCGCCGACCTGCTGATGACGCAGCCCGTCTACGACCTCGCGACGCTCGAGGAGTTCTTCGAGCGCCTCGGTACGGTCGAGGCGCCGGTGCTGCTCGGCATCCTGCCGCTGATGTCCACGCGCCACACGGAGTTCATCCACAACGAGCTCGCGGGCGTGATCATCCCGGACGCGATCCGCGAGCGGATGCGCGCGGCGGGCGAGGCCGGCGCCGACGCTGGCCTGGAGATCGCGACCGAGCAGATCGAGGAGGCGCGCGCCCTCGGCTGGGTTTCCGGCGTCTACATCATGCCCTCGTTCGGCCGCTACGAGGTGGCCGCCGCGCTGGTGCGGCAGATCCGGGCGGGCTGAGTCGCCGGAGTGGCCTCGGAACGCCCGTGCCGATCACGACCGTTGGTCACGGCAGCCTCGCGCTCGACCTGCTGATCGGGAACCTGCGGAGCACGGACGTCGGGCGGCTCGTCGACGTGCGCTCGGAGCCCTACAGCCGCTGGCGCCCGGAGTTTAACCGCAAGAGCTGGGACCGGATCCTCTGTGAGCGGCGGCTACCCGCCGGCCGCGTACGAGCGGTCCAGGAGCTCGATGACGTGCCGGGCTGTGGCCGGCGAGCCGCTGCTGCGGAGGCCCGCCTCGATCTGCATGGTGCAGCCGATGTTCGCCGTCGCGACGATCGAGGCGTCCGTACCCGCAATGTCCTCGAGCTTGGCAGCGAGGACAGTGCGCGACATTTCAGGCTGCACGACGGAGTAGATGCCCGCCGATCCGCAGCAGCGGTCCGGCGTCGCCAGCTCGCGGAGCTCGAGGCCGGGGATCGCGCGCAGGATGCGGCGCGGGGCGTCGCGCACGCCCTGTGCGTGCGCGAGGTGACAGGCGTCCTGCAGCGTCACGGACTCCTCGGTGCGCCCGAGGCCGTCCTCGAAGTCGCGCTCGGCGACGAACTCCAGCACGTCGAACACGCGCTCGTCGAAACGCTTCGCGCGGTCCGCCCAGCGCCGGTCGTTGCGCAGCAGCCGGCCATACTCCTTCATCGCCGCGCCGCAGCCGGCGGCGTTCACGATCACCGCGTCGACGCGCGCGTGCTCGAACGCCTCGATGTTGCGCCGCGCCAGGTCGCGAGCCGTCCTGGCGTCGCCGGCGTGCGAGTGCAGCGCGCCGCAGCAGACCTGCCGCTCGGGCGCGACCACCTCGCAGCCGAGGCGTGCGAGCACGCGCACGGTCGCCTCGTGCGTCTGCGGGTAGATCTCGCCGTGCATGCAGCCGAGCAGCAGCGCGACGCGCATGCTCGCGCCGGGTGGGCTCGCAAGCGTCCCGCGCCGCCGGAACGGCCTGCTCCGCAGCACCGGCGCCTGTGCCTCCAGGTCGCGCAGCTTCCGCGGCAGCCGGCGTCCGAGCCGCCCGCGGACAAGCGCACGCAGCCCGAGCAATTGCGAGACGCGCGCCCCCGTGAGCAGCAGCCGCAGCAGCCAGGGCGCAGTCAGCACCCGGCGCAGCAGCAGCGTCCGCCACGTCCAGCTGCGTGGCCGCACCTCCGGGTTGACGACGATCGAGGCGCGCGCGTCCTCCATGATCCGCCCGTACGGGACCGAGGACGGACAGGCCGTCTCGCAGGCACGGCACTGCAGGCAGAGATCAAGGTGCGAGATCAAACGCTCGGTCGCCTCGACCTTGCCGTCGAGCACCCCGCGGATCAGGTGCAGCCGCCCCCGCGGCGACTCCAGCTCGTGGCCGGTCGCGATGTAGGTCGGGCAGGCGGGCAGGCAGAAGCCGCAGTGAATGCAGTTCTGCAGATCCTCGAGGGCGGGCGTGTCCTCGCCGGAGAAGCCGCGCCGAGGAACCTCCCGGACCAGCCGCTCGTTCACGATTCCGCCTCCCAGCGTCCGCGGTTGATAGTACGCCCCGGATCGAACTGCCGCCGCAACGCGCGCACCAGCGTGCGCTCGGCCTGGCCGAATGGATCGACCTGCGCGCGCAGCTCGGGCGGGCCCGCCTCGATCTGCAGGAAGCCGCCCCGCTGCTCGGCGCGGGCGCGCAGCGCGAGCACGTCCGAGGCCTCGCTTGCCGCGCCCGCCGCGATCACGCTGCCCGCCGTGAGGTGCCCCCAGGCCACGAGGCCTCCCGTGCCCCCGGAAGTGCCCGTGCCGTCGATCTCCTCGATCGCGTCCAGCGTCGCGGCAAGCTCGCCCGCCGGGACGCCGAGGCGCAGCACGACGCCCTGGCCGGCCCCGGCGAGGGCGCGCAGGCGGTCCCACGAGCCTGCGGGCGGCTCGATCGCCGCGCCCGCGGCCGTCTCGACGATCGCCGCCGCGCAGCGGTCGAGCGTCTGCTCGTCTCCCATCACCTCGATCAGCACGTGCGCGCCCTCGTCGAGGCCGGCGACGGCCGCCGCCTGCGGCGAAAGCACGGAGAGCGCGCGCAGCGGCAGCGCCAGCTCGCGCAGCTCAAGCGCGAGCGCCGAGGCGTCCTCGATGCGCTCGCGCGGCACAGCCAGTGAACGCGTGCCGGGGGGCAGCGTGGCAAGCTTGAACGAGGCCTCGACGATCACGCCGAAGACGCCGAGCGCGCCGGTGTGCAGGCGGTGCAGATCGTAGCCACTGACGTTCTTGACCACGCGCCCGCCCGTGGTCACGAGCTCGCCCGAGGGCGTCGCGACCGTCGCGCCGAGCAGCAGGTCGCGCGCGGCGGGCAACTGCCCGCGCCAGGCGCCCGGCCGCGCCGTCGCCAGCAGCCCGCCGATCGAGACGCGGCCGTCCGGCGGCGGGTCGATCGGGAGGTACTGCCCGTACTCGGCGAGCATCGACTGCAACGCGCGCAGGCTCATCCCCGCCCCGACGGTCACCGTCAGGTCGTCCGGCTCGTAGGCGACGGTGCTAGCGAGGCCGGTGAGGTCCAGTGCCACGTCGTAGCGCTCGAGCGGGCGGCCGAGCGAGAGCGCGGTGCGGCCACCCTGCGGCGCGACCACCTGCCCCGCCGCGGCGGCCGAGGCGAGCAGCTCCGCGACCTCCTCGGCGCTGCCGGGCCGCCAGGCCCGCTCGGGCGTGACGCCGTCGATCGGGTACGCCGCCGGGTCCGGCGCTGCCTCGTTGCTCATGCCGCGCGGCCTAGATGTAGACGCCGGGCGTCGCGAGGTGCTGGCGCAGCTCGGCGGCGTGCCCGGAGGCGCAGCCGTGCCCGGAGGGCATCACCTTGCAGGGGTTGAAGGTGTCACCCGTGCCGAACGCGATGCGCAGGCGCTCCATCGCCTCGAGGTCCGGGGGGGCGAAGATCCACTCCATGTAGGAGCGCTTCTCGAGGCCAATGCCGTGCTCGCCGGTGATCGAGCCGCCCGCCTCGACGCAGATGCGCATGATCTCCCCGCCGAGGTCGAGCACGCGCTCCGTCGCACCCTCGTCGAGCTCGTCGAACATGATGTTGGGGTGCAGGTTGCCGTCGCCGGCGTGGAAGATGTTGGCGCAGCGGAAGCCGTACTCATCGGCCAGCCCGTTCACCGCCGCCATCACCTCCGGCAGCTTCGTGCGCGGCACCACGCCGTCGAGGATGTAGAAGTTCGGCGAACTGGCGCCGATCGCGCCGATCCCGCCCTTGCGGCCCTCCCAGAGCCGCGCGCGCTCCTCCTCGGATTCGGCGACGCGGATCTCGCGCGCGCCCGCGCCGCGGCACGCCGCGTCGACGCGCTCGACGTCGGCGGCGACCGACTCCGGGACGCCCTCGACCTCGATCAGCAGCACCGCGCCGGCGTCGAGCGGGTAGCCGACGTGCATCTGCGGCTCGACGATGCGGATGATCGCCTGGTCCAGCATCTCCATCGCCACCGGCAGCACGCCGCCGCGAATCACCGCCGAAACCGCCTCCGAGGCGTCGTCGATGCTGTCGAAGATCGCGAGCATGGTGCGCACATCGGGCGGCAGGCTGACGAGCGCGACGCAGACCTTGGTGACGATGCCGAGCGTGCCTTCCGAGCCGCAAAGGATGCCGCGCAGGTCCGGTCCCGGCACGTCCGGCTGCCGCCCGCCGAGCCAGGTCAGCCGCCCGTCCGGCAGGACCACCTCGATGCCAAGCACGTGGTTGACGGTGCTGCCGTGCGCGAGCGTGTGCGGCCCGCCGGCGTTCGTCCCGACGTTGCCGCCGATGGTGCAGATGCGCTGCGAGGAGGGGTCGGGCGCGTAGCGCAACCCGAACTCGGCGCTGCGGTCTTGCAAGTCGAGGTTGATCACCCCCGGCTCGAGGACGGCGATGCGGTTGACCGGGTCCAGTTCGAGGATGCGGTTCATGCGCGTCATCACGAGCGCCACACCGCCGAGGATCGGCACCGCGCCGCCCGCCAGCCCCGTCCCGGAGCCTCGAGGCACCACCGGCACGCGGTGCCGGCTTGCGATCTCGACCGCCGCCGCGACCTCCTCGGCGCTGCCGGGGAGCACAACCGCGTCGGGACGCGCGCGCTCGATCGTCGCGTCGTATTCGTAGCCGATGAGATCCTCGGGCAGGTGCAGGACGTGCGCCTCGCCGAGGGCGTCCTGCAGCTCGCGGATCAGCGCCTCGTTCGCCATGCAGCGAGTCTAGCACCGGACGGTGTTGCGCCCTCTCACGCGGTGCGGGCGCTCGCCATGCTGACTCCCGGCCTCCGAATCCCCTCTCCCCCGGCGGGAGAGGGTGACGGTGAGGGGGACTCCGGCGCAGCCGGAGCACACGAGCACCGATGGGGCTACGCCCGCACGCCCGCCTTCCGCAACGCTCCGGGTATCCGGCTCCTTTCCCCGAGGGCGAGGGCGAGGGTGAGGACGCTCGCCATGCTGACTCCCGGCCTCCGATCCCCTCTCCCCCCGGCGGGAGAGGGCGAGGGTGAGGGGGACTCCGGCGCAGCCGGAGCACGCGACCACCGGTGGGGGTGAGGGCGCACGCCATGCGAACTCCCGGCTCGATGGTTCGGACCGCCCTCCCAGGAGCCCACGAGCATGACGTGCAAGAGACAGTGAAGTAGGGACTCCGGCGCAGCCCTACCCGCCCGCGAGGCCCGGACCGGCCACCTCGCCGGCGGCGGTCACGACGACGTCGGCGTAACTACCGCCGCTCAGCCGCGCGCCCGGCTCGACGAGGGCGCGGATGAGCTCGGCGTCCTCGATCGCGGCGTTCGCGCCGACGACCGTCTCCGCGAGGCTGCAGCCCTCGACCGTCGCGCGCGCGCCGATCAGCGCGGGGCCGGCGATGCGCGATTCGCGGACGCGCGCGCCGTCCGCAACGACCACCGCGCCGCTGACCTCGTTGCCGACTGCGGCGAGGGCGGACGAGTCGCCGCCCGCGATACCCGGCAACAGGCGCGACTGGGCGTGCAGCAGCCCCTCGAGCGTGCCGCCGTCGAGCCACTCGCCGTCGAGTGTCCAGCCGCGCAGGTCGCGGCCCTCCTCGAGCAGCAGCGCGACGGTCGCCGTAAGGTCGGACTCGCCCCTGGCGTTGATGAACGGGTTGGTGCGCACGCGCTCGACGGCCTCCGGCGCGAGCAGCCAGAGCCCGACCAGCGCGAGGTCGGAGCGCGGCTGCTCCGGCTTCTCCTCGAGGTCCAGGATCCGATCGCCCTCGAGCAACGCGACCCCGAAGGCGCGAGGATCCGCGACGGCCTGCAGCAGCAGCCCGGCGGTCGCATCCGACTCCCCGAAGCGCCGCAGCAGCTCCGGATCGGCGCCGCTCAGCACCGTGTCGACGGCCAGCACGGCGACCGTGCGGTCCTCGAGCGCCGCGCCGACCGAGGCGACGGCGTCGCCGGGCCCATTCGGCTCGCGCTGCACGGCCTCGGAAACCGCGACGCCCGGCGGCGCGTGGCTGCGCGCGACCTCGGCGGTCGTCGCGTCCTCCGGCCCGACGACGACGGCGATCTCGCGCAAGCCGAGCGAGGCGAGCAGGTCGAGGGCGTAGCCGATCAGCGGCCGGTTGAGCAGCGGGACGAGCGGCTTCGGTGTATGCGGCGTGAGCGGACGCAGCCGCGTCCCCAGCCCCGCCGTCAGCACCACCCCGAGCGGCTCCCGCGCCATCGTCCGCCCTCCTCCACCGCAGCATGGCACCGCGGGGCGAGCGCGTCGAATGCGGGGTGGGGTCGGGCTTAACGGGGTGCATGCGCGCAATGGCGATGATGCCCGCACTAGCGGACAGCCTCCCGGCGGCGCTCCCCGCATCGCCCAGCGACTTCCAGGAGGCGGAATGAATGCGGAGTCCGGGAGCGAGCACGGGGACACGCCGCTGCTATCCTGGACGGGTCCGCACATGGAGGCGCCCGCCATGGTGACCCGCCGCGACGCCGAGGAGATCGCCCGCCTCGGCGACACGATCTGCCAGCGCGACATCCGGAGCGAGGTCGAGGACGCCCACGACGGAGATTTCGTCGCCATCGATGTCGAAAGCGGAAGCTGGGCTCTTGCGGGGAGCGAGCTTGATGCAGCGGAGCGCCTGCGGGAGCGTCAGCCGGACGGCGGCAAGTCCACGCGCCCCACATAGCCGCCGCACACCGCGCATCGCGCGAGTCGCTATCATCGCCGCGGCGCCCGGCACGCGGCGCCGGCGGGGGCGAGATGCTGCTGCGAGGGCTCAACGTCGTCGAGGTGTCAGCGAGCGGGGCTGCCGCGTGGACGGCCACCGGCCTCGCCGACTGGGGCGCGAACGTCGTCGTCCTCGAGCCGCCCGAAGGTACGCCGCTGCGCGAGGAGCCACCGTGGTACGAGCGCGACGGCGAGCGCCGCAGCGCAACCTGGCAGTGGCTCTCGCGCGGCAAGACCGTCGTCGCCGTCGGGCCCGGCCAGGCGACGACGCCCGAGGACGCGCTCGCGCTCTGCCGCGAGGCCGATCTTGTCGTCGCCGAGCACGAACCGCTGGCCGCGCTGCTCGGCCTCGACCCTTCCGAGCTGCGACCCGCGCTCGAGGGCGAGACCGCCGTCGTGCGCATCGCCGCGTTCGCGCCGGACGGGCCGTACGCGCACTACCGCGCGACGGACCTGGGGATCTGCTCGCTGGGCGGCTGGACCGGGATGCTCGGCGCGCCCGACCGCTATCCCCTGCGCCCGGCGGGCGACCTGGGGACGCGCGCGACGGGCCTGCACGCGCTCGCCGCCTCGCTGGTCGCGCTGCGCCATCGCGAGAGTGGCGCTGCGCCCTCGTTCGTCGAGGTCTCGGCGCAGGCGGTCGCCGCCTCGCTGCTGACGAGCCCGTGGCTGGCCTGGAGCATGTTCGGGAACTCGGGCTTCCGCCGCGCAGCGAGCTGGCCGAATGCCTCCGTACGCTGCAAGGACGGCCACGTCGGCATCCTCCCGCTCACCCACCAGCACTGGGCCTCGCTCTGCGAGCTGACCGGCATCGCCGACGTGCTCGACGAGCCGGGCGGGCGCGAACTGGCCTACCGCCAGCAGCACGGCGCCGAGCTCTGGGAGCGCGTCCGCGGCTGGTACGAGGCGCGCACGCGCGAGCAGGTCTACATGGCCGGCCAGTCCGTGCGCGTGCCCTCGGGGCCCTGCGACAGCGTCTCGCAGCGCCTGACCGACGAGCACCTCGCAGCGCGCGGCTTCTTCGAGCGCGCGGTGGTCGACGGGGTGACGCTGCAGGCGCCCCGCGTCCCCTACCGCATCGCCGGAGCGCCGCCGCTACCGCGCGGCGCGGCAGTCGAGGAGCCACGCGCGAGCTTCGTCGGGGGCGGGGAACCCCCGCACCCTCACCCGCTCCCGCCAGGGGAGCGGGGGCCGGAGGAGGCCGAGCCGCCGACGCTGCCGCTCGAGGGCGTGCGCGTGATCGACCTGACGTGGTTCTGGTCCGGCCCCCACGCCACGATGAACCTCGGCATGTTCGGGGCCGACGTGATCAAGGTGGAGTCGGTGAGCCGGCCGGACTCCTACCGCTTCACGGGCAGCGCCGGAGAGGGCGAGCGCCCCTGGGAGCGCAACTACCTCTGGAACGACTCCAACCAGAACAAGCGCGGACTCACGCTCGACCTCAACACGGAGACCGGGCGAGGGCTCTTCGAGCGGCTGCTGCGCGAAGGCGACGTGGTGATCAGCAACTTCTCCAACCGGGTGCTGCCCAACCTCGGCTACACCGCGGGGCGTTTGCACGAGATCAACCCGCAGCTGATCAGCGTCACGATGCCGGGCTACGGCCCGGACGGACCATGGGGCGATTTCGTCGGCTTCGGCAGCACCTTCGAGCAGGCCGTCGTCGGAGCGATGAACGGCTACCCCGATGACGACCAGCCGCGCCTGATCGGCGGCGCCTGCGACCCGATCGTCGGCATGAACGCCGTCGTCGCCGTGTTGCTGGCGTTGCGCCACCGCGAGCAGTCCGGCCTCGGAACCACGGTCGAGGTGCCGCAGTGCGAGGCTCTGGACGCGCTGCTCGGGCCGGAGCACGTCGCCGTGCAGCACGGCGCGCCCGACCCCGGCCTGTGCGGCAACAAGCACGACCGCATGGCCCCGCACGAGGTCTACGCGACCGCCGGCGAGGACGACTGGATCAGCATCGCCGTCGACGGCGATGAGGAGTTCGCCGCCCTCGCGAGCGCCCTCGGGCAGGCCGGGTGGGCGGACGACGAGCGCTTCGCGAGCGCCGCGGCGCGCAAGGCCAACGAGGGCGAGCTCGACGAGCTCGTCGCGAACGCCGTGCGCGAGCGCGATGCGGTCGAGCTGGAAGCGGCGCTGCAGGCGGTGGGGGTGGCAGGCTGCCGCGTGACGCCGCCGCACCAGTTGACGGAGGACGTGGGCCTGCGGCACTTCGGCTTCTTCCAGGAGCTGACGCGCGAAGTCACCGGCACGCACCTCTACAAGACCTTCCCCTTCCGCTTCAGCGCCTTCCCCGTCGCCCACCGCCGCGTGGCGCCGCTGCTCGGCGAGCACAACCGCGAGCTGCTGTCCGAACTGCTCGGCCTCGGCGACGACGCGCTCGACGCCCTCGAGGCGACGGGCGAGATCGGCACGCTGCCGTCCTGGTCGCCGACGCCGTAGCGGCGAGCGCCGGGGTATCCTCGGGCCATGGTGACGACGACCGACCTGGTGAATCCCGGGCTGAAGGAGTGGGCGGTCGTCGTGCGCGCGCTGCGCGACGGGCGGCAGATCATCGATCTGCGCAAGGGCGGCATCCGCGAGGAAGGCCACCGCTTCCGCGTGCGCGCCTCGCGCTTCTGGCTCTACGAGAGCTACGAGCACCAGCGTCCGGAGCTGATCCGCCCCTCGGAGCGCCCGCTCATCGAGGCCGTCGCGGCCTCGGCGCCGCCAACGGGCGAGTTGCGCGTCGACGCCTGGGCGGAGATCGAGGAGGCGGCGGCGCTGAGCGAGCCGGAACAGGTAGCGGCGCTGGACGGACAGCACATCTGGACCTCGGACTACGCCGAGCAGCGCTTCCGCTGGCGCCCGAAGGCGCCGCTGATCGTGCTCGTGCTGCGCGTCCACCGCCTCGCCGAGCCGCTCACCGTGCCGGTACGCGAGCACTACGCCGGCTGCACCTCGTGGACCCCGATGTCCGACCTCCCGCCCGACCCGCGCGAAGCCGCCTCAACCCCGGTGCTCGACGCCGCCACGTTCGCGGAGCGCCGCGCCTCTCTGCACGCCGCGCTGCCCGGCATCTCCTTCGGGCCGCCCCGGATCGAGGCATAGCAGATCGAGGGGTAGCGCCGGGGAGCGCCCTCAGAAGCCTCTTGCGCCCTCGGCAGTTCCGCTGCCTTCAGGGTGTGCGCGCCGTTCCCCTCACCCCCACCCTCTCTCCCGCCAGGGGAGAGGGGGCCGGATCGGCCACGACAGTCGCGTGCGCCTGATCGTGCGGATGGGTGGGCGGGAGCGGCGCGCCAGCACACGCTCGTCCGCCGCTCGCCGTGCACGAGCCCACGGGGCGCAACCACCGATCGAGGCGGGCGTAGCGCCGGGGCGCCTCCTCACCCCCCCCTCTCCCGCCGGGGGGAGAGGGGGCCGGATTCGCCTCGACAGTCGCGTGCGCCGATCGGAAGCGGGTGGCGGCGGGGTGCTAGCCGCCGGTCCAGACGGGGTCGCGCTTCTCGGCGAAGGCCTTCGGGCCCTCCTTCGAGTCCTCCGAGGCGTGCACGACCTTGCTCACCCAGGCGCCGAGGCGCAGCGCCTCGTCGACCTTCGCCAGCCGCCACTCCTGGATCTGCGCCTTCGTGCCCTCCACGGAGAGCGGGGCGTTCTCGATGATTAGCTCGGCGATCTCGATCGCGCGAGGCATCAGCGCCTCCGGCTCCAGCACCTCGGTCACGATGCCCCACTTCAGCGCCTGCTCCGGCTCGATCCGGTCCGCGGTGAGCAGGATGTAGTTGGCGGCCGAGAGCCCGATCACCCTCGCGAGGTGCTTCGTGGCGTAGCCCGCCATGATCCCGCGCTTCGGCTCGAACAGGCCGAAGTAGGACTCCGTCGAGCAGATCCGGATGTCGCAATCGAGCGCGGTCTCCATCCCGCCGCCCACGGCGAGCCCGTTGATCGCCGCGATGAACGGCTTCGGGTTCCCCGAGTAGGGATAGGTCGCCTCGAATTGCCCCTTGAAGGTGCCCTCGGCCATCTCCCGGAGGTCGCCTCCGGCGCAGAAGGCGCGCCCGGAGCCGGTCACGATGCCCACGCGCATCTTCGGGTCTTCGGTGAAGTCCTCGACCGCTTCGGTCAGCTGGTTGATCAGCTCGCCGCCGAGGGCGTTGAGCCGCTCGGGGCGGTTGTAGGTGAAGATCGCGTAGTCGTCGCGCTTGTCGTAGATCAGGTCCGGCATCGCCGCAGCTCCTCGCTCGCGCGCGCAGGGTACCCTGTCGGGGCGGCCAGCGGGCAAGCGCCCGGCACAGGCCGCACGCGGGGCGGGCGAGCAGATGGCTAACTCGGCGAGCGTAGCGGAGCACCTCGACCTCGAGAGCCTCGAGGCCGGACTCGACGAGATTCGCCGCTCTCCGGCGGACGGCGGCGCGCTGTTGATGATCGTGCGGCGGCCCGGCATCGACGGACGCGAGGTCGTCGAGGCTGGCAGCCTCGACGTCGCGGCCGGCCTCACCGGGGACAGCTGGCAGGACCGCCCTAGTAGCAGCAGCGCCGACGGCGGACCGCATCCCCTCGCGCAGGTGACGATCATCAACTCGCGCATGCTCGACCTCGTGGCGCGGTCGCGGGAGCGCTGGCCGCTCGCGGGCGACCAGCTCGTCGTCGACCTCGATCTGAGCGCGGAGAACCTCCCGCCCGGGACGCGGCTCTCGATCGGGTCCGCGGTGATCGAGGTGACGGAGAAGCCGCACACCGGCTGCCTCAAGTTCGCATCGCGCTTCGGCCACGATGCGCTGCGCTTCGTCAGCACCCCGCTGGCCATGGCGCTGCGCCTCCGAGGCGTGAACACCCGTGTCGTGCAGTCGGGCACGATCCGCGCCGGAGACACGGTCGCCAGGATCGCGGCGCCATGACCGACGAGGCGGCCGAGCGCGGCGCGGACGGCGCGGACGGCGCGGACGGCGCGGAGGACAGCCGGGAGGACGCCGTCCTCGAGGCGAACGCCGCGTTCTATCGCGCCTTCGCCGAGCGCGACCTCGAGGCGATGGAGCGGATCTGGGCGCGCGAGGCGCCGGTCGCCTGCACGCACCCCGCGTGGACGGTGCTGACCGGGCGTGAGGACGTGCTGAAGAGCTGGGAGGGCATCCTCACCAACCCGGACGCGCCGACCATCGAGGTGCGGGACGCCGTCGCGCACCGCCTCGGCGACACGGCGATCGTGCTCTGCCGCGAGCTCGTGGAGGGCGCGCCGATCGAGGCGACCAACGTCTTCGTCCTCGAGGGCGGCGAGTGGCGCATCGCGCACCACCACGCCAGCGCGATCGCGCGCTTCCTCATGGGCCGCTCGGTGGAGACGGACCCCTTCCGCGACCGCCGCAACTAGGCGGCGCGACCCCCTCCAATACGGTGGACATATTGATGCGTGTCTGAGATGCTTTGATGCATGCGAACGACGGTGCGCCTTGACGATGTATTGCTGCGGGAGGCAAAGGAGCACGCTGCCCGCAGCGGATGCACGCTCACCGCACTCATTGAGGACGCGTTGCGGCGCGCGCTCGCCGAGGCGAAGCGCCGCCCCGAACGTCCACCCCCGAACCTTCCTACGTTCCGTGGTGACGGGCTTCAGCCCGGTGTCGATCTCGACGACTCCGCCGCTCTGCTCGACCTGTTGGAGGGCCGGTGATTCTCGTCGACGTGAATGTCCTCATCTACGCGCACCGCGAGGACGCCGACCGGCATGACGAGTACGCGAACTGGCTCCGGGAACAGGCAACGGCCGAGACCGCCTTCGGGATAAGCGACCTGATCCTGAGTGGCTTCGTTAGAGTCGTGACGCATCCGCGGATCTTCAAGACTCCCAGCCCGCTCCCCGCTGCGCTCACCTTCGCGAACTCGCTCCGCGCGCTTCCGAACGCCTTGCCGGTCTCACCGGGTGAGCGCCACTGGGGCATCTTCACGGGACTCTGCGAGGCGGCCGGCGCCCGGGGGAACCTCGTTCCCGACGCGTACCTGGCGGCCCTCGCAATCGAGTCCGGCGCCGAGTGGATTACCACGGACCGCGACTTCAGCCGCTTCCCGGGCCTGCGCTGGCGCGGCCCCCTCGCCGGCTAGAGCCCGGAGCACCCTCGCCCTGCACCGCCAACCCCGCCACCACCTCCGCGTTGGCCAGCCGCAGCAGCGCCGCGGGCGCGACGGAGAGCTTCGTCGAGCGGCCGCCGCCGCCCACGATCACCGCGTCGAGGTCCATGACCCGCTCGTCGATGTAGAGCGGGAGGCCGGCGGGCAGGCCGAACGGGGTGACGCCGCCGATCAGCATTCCGGTCAGCTCGCGCGTCTGCTCGGGCGATGCGAACGAGGCCTTGCGTACGCCCAACAGCGGGCGCACCGCGTGGTTGACGTCGAGCCGCGTGGTCGCCAGCACCACGCAGGCGCAGTAGCGCAGCTCGCCGCGCCTGGAGACGACGATGATCGTGTTGCCGGAGGTCTCCGGCGGGTAGCCGTAGTGCTCGCAGAACGCTGCCGTGTCCGCCAGCTCCGGATCCACCTCGATCAGCTCGTAGGGCTCGCCGAGGGCCTCGAGCGCCGCGAGGGCGCGCGCCGCCGGGTCGTCGTTCGATGTCATCGCTCGCTCCCCTCGCTCCACCGTCGTGCCCCGGCGCGTTGCGCAGTAGAGCGCATGTGCTACTCTTCTCGCCCAAACTCACCAGGAGGAATCATGCCAGACGTTCAGCCCATCCCGGACGGTTACACCGCGATCACGCCCTACCTCGTCGCCGAGGACGCGTCGGGCCTGATCGACTTCCTGACGAACGCCTTCGGCGCCGTCGAGCGCATGCGCATGCCCATGCCCGACGGCTCCGTCGCCCACGCCGAGGTCGAGATCGGCGGCGCAGCGGTGATGCTCGGCTCCGCGATGCCCCCCGAGTTCCCGCCCACCCAGGCGCAGATCCACCTCTATGTCGAGGATGTCGACGCTGTCTACGCCCAGGCCGTGAGCGCGGGCGCCACCGCCGTGGCCGAGCCTGAGGACCACTTCTACGGCGAGCGCATCGGTCGCGTCCTCGATCCCGGCGGCAACGCCTGGTCGATCGCCACGCATGTCGAGAACGTCACGCCCGAGCAGATGGCGGAGCGCATGGCTCAGCTGATGGGCGAAGGCTAGTCGCCGGCCGGCGGCGCCGCCTCCATGAACTCGCGCAGCGCGTTGATGTGATCGTCCGGCGTGGCGAGCCCTGCGTCCATGGTGAGCACATGGACGCCGTCCGCGCCCGCTGCCTCCAGGCGATCGGCGTACGCCACTCGCTCGTCGGGGCTGCCGTGATGAGAGATGGATCCGCAGATCCCAACCTCTGCAGGGTCGCGACCCGCCCGCTCCGCCGCCTCGCGGATCGCCTCGACGCTGCCAGCGAAGCCAGCGATGTCGCCGCGCCCGGCGACCCAGCCGTCGCCGATGCGCCCGATGCGGTCGAGCACGACCGGCGCGGTACCGCCCATCCAGATCGGGATCAGGCGACCGGGCCGCGGGTTGATGCCCGCGGCCGGGATGTGGTCGAAGTCGCCCTCGAACTCCACGAGCGGCTCCGACCAGAGCCGCCGCAGCAGCCCGACCTGCTCCTCGAGGCGCCGCCCGCGCGTGTGGAAGTCCTCGCCCAGCGACTCGTACTCGAGGTAGTTCCAGCCGCTGCCGACGCCGAGGACCAACCGCCCGCCGCTCAGGATGTCCACCACCGCCGTCTGCTTGGCGACCAGCGCTGTCTGGCGTTGCGGCAGGATCACCACGCCACTCACCAGCTCGATCCGCTCGGTCAGGCCAGCGAGGTAGGCGAAGAGCGCCAGCGGCTCGTGGAAGCTGCTCTCGTACGTGTAGGGCCAGCGGCCCTCGCGACCCTCGGGGTCGGCGCCGAGCACGTGGTCGTAGGCGAGCAGGTAGTCGTAGCCGAGGCTTTCGACCGCCTGCGCGTAGTCGCGGATCGCGATCGGGTCGGTTCCGATCTCGGTCTGGGGGAAGACTGCTCCGTAGCGCATTGCCGCTCCTTATGCTCCTCGTTCCGGGTTTGTCCGGCGCTCAGCCGGTGTAGTCCTTGTGCGGGAAGGTCTCGTCGTGGGTCTGCTCGCAGCCCTCACAGACGGGATGCGCGCAGCGCAGGCAGGCGCGTGAGGTGGTCGTCCCGCAGTGGCGGCAACCCGCGCTGATCGGCCCGCTGCGGTACGGCATGGGCGCACGATAGCAGCCCGTTCGGGCGCGGGCCCCGGCGGCGGGGTTGCTCACGACGCCGCGAGCGGCAAAGATTCCGTCTGGAGGTCGCCGATGGTCATCCACGCCAGCCGGGTGGACTACCGCAACGCCTTTGCCGGGCTTGTGTTCCCCGCCTCGAAGGACGAGATCGTGCGCCGCTCGCGCATGGTGGGCGGGATCGACCGCGAGGTCTTCGCGATCCTCGACGCGATCGCGCCGCGCCGCTATGCCGACAAGGACGACCTCGACGCCGCGATCCGCGAGGTCTACCTCGCGCGCGGCGAGGACTCCGGGGAACTTCCCGTCTGATCGCCGGGCCCGGTTCCGCCCTGGCGCCTGCCTACTGCTGCGAGTAGCCCGAGCCGGGCGCGTCGACGCCCGTGCCGTGGCCTTCCTCGATCCAGCCGAACTCCTGCAGGATCTGCTGGCTGTAGCAGACCCGCCCGGTCACGCGCTCGACCGGCTCGGTCGCCAGCAACAGCGTCGCCTCCGCCATCGTCGAGGCCGGCTCGCTCGGCAGGTCCGGTGGGGGCTTGTTGAAGAGCAGCGCGCCTTCCGTGAACACCGCCTGCGAGGGCGAGAGCGCGCTCACGGCGATCTTGTCGCCCCACAGCTCCGCCGCGAGACCCTGCGTGAAGCGCTCCAGCGCCGCCTTCGTCGACCCGTAGAGGACGCCCATGCCGTCCCAGCCGGTCGACTCGTAGGGCCCGCGGCCGGGGCCGATCGCGACGCCCGAGGAGATGTTCACGATCGCGCCGCCGCCCCGCGCCTGCATGTCCGGGATTGTCTCCCGCGCCAGGATGAACGGCGCGTGGATGTTGACCGCGTAGCCGATCAGCCAGCGCTTCGAGGGGAACTCGGAGACCGGGTGCGCGAAGTTCGTGACGGCGTTGTTGACGAGGATGTCGACCGGCCCGTAGGCCGCCCGCGTTTCCTCGACGAGGCTCAGGCAGTCGTCCTCCTCGCCGATGTTGGCGACGACCATCCGGGCCTCGCCGCCGGCGGCACGGATGCCCTCGAGGGTGGTCGTCAGCGCGCCCGGCGCGCGGCTGTCACCCTCGTTCACGGTGCGCGCGACGCAGGCAACGTTCGCGCCCTCGGCGGCGAACAGCTCGGCGATCGCCTTTCCGATGCCCCGGCTCGCACCGGTCACGATCGCGGTCTTCCCGTCCAGCTTGCCCATCGCACTCCTCCTCGCCCGTTCGCGCACTCCGGAGCGTCACGATGCAGCACCGGCGCTCCGTCGGCAACGCCTCCGGCCCCGGCGGGACTCGCCCCTCCGGTCCGCTCTCCCCGAGGGAGCGGGTGAGGAGGGGGTGCGGGTGAACGCCCGCCGCGCAGCGCCCGCCCGTCCGGGATGGGGGAATGCGGCTGCGGCGCGCTACGTGAGCGGGGTGCAGACCAGGTCGTAGGGGAGGGCGGTGTCGACGCGCACGCGCACGAACTCGCCGGCGGCGTACTCGCCCCGCACGAAGGCGAGGCCGTCGACCTCGGGGGCGTCGCGGTAGCTGCGTCCGACGACGAAGCGCGAGCCGTCCTCCTGCTCGCTCGGCTCGTCGGACTCGATCAGCACCTCCAGCTCGCTGCCCACCAGCTCGCGGTTGCGCTCCATCGAGATCTGCTGCGCGAGCTCCATGAGGCGGCCGTAGCGCTCGGAGGCAACCTCGTGCGGTACGGGCTCGCCGAGGTCCGCCGCCGGTGTGCCGGTCTGCGGCGAGTAGGTGAACGCGCCGACGTGGTCGAAGCGCTGCTCCTCGACGAAGTCGAGCAGCTCCTCGAATTCCTCGTCCGTTTCGCCGGGGAAGCCGACGATGAAGGTGGTGCGCAGCGCGGCGTCCGGCATTGCCTCGCGCAGCGTCGCCAGGCTGCGCCGCGCCACGCGCAGGCTCGGCCGCCGCATGCGCTTCAGCACGCTCGGCGAGCCGTGCTGCAGGGGCATATCGAGGTAGGGCGTGACGTTCGGCAGCCGCGCCATCGTCTCCGCGAGGCGTGGCGTGACGCGGCCGGGGTAGGCGTACATCAGTCGCAGCCAGGCCATCTCCGGGACCGCCTCTGCGAGGCGTTCCAGCAGCTCGGCCAGCCCGTCGCGCTGCGCGCGGTCCTCGCCGTAGGCCGTCGAGTCCTGTGCGACCAGCACCAGCTCGCGCACGCCCGAGGCCGCGAGCGCCCGCGCCTCGGCGATCAGCCAGTCGTCGGGCTCGGAGTGCATGCGGCCCTTGATGGTCGGGATGATGCAGAACGTGCAGGGCCGGTCGCAGCCGTCCGAGATCTTGAGGTAGGCGCTCGGCCCCGTCGCCAGCGGCGCCGGTTGCGGGATGTCGAAGTCCGGCGACGCCGGACCAAGCGAGGCGGCGACGGTGTCCCAGGCCTCGACGCCGAATGTGGCATCGACGGCGGGCACGGCGCGCCGCACCTCCTCCTCGGCGATCTGCGTGAGGCAGCCGAGCACGTAGAGCTGCTGGTCCGGACGCCGCGCCGCGTCCAGCTCGGCGATCACCTCGAGCGACTCGTCCTTGGCGTCGTCGATGAAGCCGCAGGTATTGACGAGCAGCAGCTCGGCCTCGCTTGCGCTGGCCGTCGCCTGGTGCCGGGCGTGGCGCAGCGAGCGCTCGAGGCGCATCGAGTCGACGGTGTTCTTGGCGCAGCCAAGCGTGACGAGATGGTAGCGCACGCGGGCGGCCTACTCGCCGTCCGGGGTGGGCTCTTTGGCGACCACCAGCGTGACTCCCTGGCCGGCCTGTAGCACCTCGCCCGGCGCCGGCACCTGGGTGAAGACGTGGCCGGGCTCTGCCTCGCTGCTTGGAACCTCGATGACGACCCACTCGGCGCCGAGGTCGCGAACGCGCTGCTCCGCCGCCGCCTGTGCGAGGCCGCTCAGGTCCGGCATCTGCTCCGCGAGGGGAGGCGCCGTGCCCTCGGCGGTGGGCGACGCCGTGGCCGCAGACCCGTCAGCGCCGCCCTCGTCGTCCGGGCCGAACGGCCCGATGTCGGGGACGCCGAAGATGAAGGTTGCGGCGAGGACGATCGCCGCCAGGGCGGCGAGCAGGGCCCAGCGCCGGCCCACGGCGGGCAGGGCGCCCACCCCTTCGCGCAACCGCAGGCCAGGCAGCGGATCGAGACCCGGTGGCTCCGGCAAGTTGTCCGGCAACCGATCGACCGCATCCTCGGGATCGATGCCGAGGAACCGGGCATAGAGGCGGACGAACCCGCGTACGTACACGGGCGCGGGCAGCACATCGAAGCGATCGGCCTCGATGGCGCCGAGGTAGCCGTAGCTGATGCGCGTCTCTTCGGCGGCCTGCTCGAGCTCGAAGCCGGCAGCGAGCCGGTGCTCGCGCAGCCAGCTGCCGAGTGTGTTCGCTGGCGCCGCACTTTCATTGCTGGGCGTGTCATCGAGATCGCCGCTCCGCGACGGATTCGTGACAGAGCGGCGAAACCAATCGCGCAACACCACTACGCGCCATCGACGCCCGGGAACTCCACGAGTGACTTCAGCCCTTCCATCGCCAGCCTCGAGGCGTACGCCTGCGGCGCGTGCTCGATCCCGTAGCGGTTCGTCACGACCTCATCGATGTGTGCGACGTGGGGCAGCAGTTCAACCGTGCGACGGTACTGGTCGCTCGTGGCGTTCTGCGAGCCGGTCAGGATCACCTCCCCGTAGTGCACGAGGTTCGGGTCGAACGGCACGTCCTCCCCGGGCGGGAAGCCGGCGAACAGGTTGACTACTCCCTGCGGCCGCACCAGTTCCAGCGCGGGCCCGACGAGGGCGGAGACGCCCACGGAGAGCACGACACCGTCGGCGCCCGTGCCTCCGGTCGCATCGCGGACCGCACCGGTCACGTCCTCGGTCGCAGGGTCGAGCACGAGGTCCGCGCCCCAGCGCGCCGCGAGCGCACGCCGCTCCGCGAGCGGTTCGCTCACGATGATCGGCGCGGCTCCAGCCGCGCGGGCGAGCAGCACGTGCAGCAACCCCATCGGTCCCGCCCCGATGATCGCGAGCGAGCTGCCGATGCCGATCGCGCACAACTCGAGCGAGGCGGTGACGCAGGCGGCCGGCTCGGTCAGTGCGGCCACGTCCAGCGGCAACTGGTCCGGCGCGCCGATCACCTGCCCGCGCCCCACGATCCCGGCGGGTACGAGCAGCGATTCGGCGAAGCCGCCGTCGATGTCATAGCCGAGCGTCTGACGGTTACTGCAGCGGTTGCGCTTCCCGGTCTGACAGAAGCGACAGCGCCCGCAGGAGACGATCGGACAGACCACCACGCGGTCGCCCTCGGCCACATCCGCGACGCCCTCGCCGACCTGGTCGACGATGCCGGCGATTTCGTGGCCGGGGATGACGCCGGGGCGGGCGCGCTTCTCGCCCTTGTAGACGCGAACGTCCGAGGCGCAAAGGGAGGCTGCGGCGGTGCGCAGCCGGACCTCGCCGGGCCCGGCCTGGGGGGTGGGGCGATCCTGAACGGAGACCTTGCCGGGCTCTTCGAAGATCGTCGCGCGCATGGAGTGTCCCGGTTCGTCGCTCTCGCCGTCGCAGGGTACGGACCGCAGGCCCGTGCCTCGCAGTATCGCAGCGTGCGGCGAGGGCTGCTACTCGCCGCCCTCGGACGCGCGATGCACCCGCCACGAGTAGCAGGCGACGCACATGCACGTTGAGGCACTTGCGCTGATATGGGTCAGGCCGTGAATGCGGTCCCCCTCGCGGTCGAACTTGTGCGCCAGTGTATTGAAGTCTCGGGCGAGGCCCTTCTCGTAGTATCCCCACACTGCATTGACCACAAGGTCTGCTGCTTGGAGGAGTCGCGTTCGCGGTGCCCGCGTAAAGAGCGGGATATCCGCCAGGTTGTTCGTGCGGCTCCACTGCGTACCCTCGCGCAGAATCCGATCGCCCAATGTCTCGAGGCGCTCGCGATAATTCGACTCCGCCACGATCACGAGACCACGCTGCGTGTCACCTTGGTGATGACGCCGACTCAGCATGAGATCAAATCGGCTCACCACGTCCTCGAATGCGACTTCATATGGGTCTCGAGGAGCGACCCGGTTCTTCTCCACCACGGTCGCGAACAGCACGGGGTGGGTCGAACGACTGACGACGTTGTAAGAATCTTCGAGCATCCCGTGACGCTCTGTCGCGGTCAGTTGATCGTAGGGTGGACGAGGAGTCCCACCTTGCGGGACGCGGAGCGGGGAAGCGTGGATAGCGACGGTGCTGTGTGTGCTAGGGAAGAAACGCTCTACGACAGCGTCAAGCTCGTGTTGCAACCAATACGCGCCTCGTTCAAAGACAGCTAGACCGCCCACAACCAAGTGACGCCCATCACGATGCGTCCCGGATTCGTCAAGGTAGAGCAGGTGCATAGCACCATCTCCCAATAAGAAAATCGCGGCGGGCGGCCGATTGGCCGCCCGCAATCACTGCAAGAAAATCCACTAGAAGAAGCCGACTGAGCGTGAGCCCTACGGACCAAGGTACCGAAGCAGTCCTGTCAGCCACAGCCAGTTTCATAGTCGCATTGACGCTTGTCAACTCGAGGGTGGCCCCGAACGCAGGCCCGCCAGCCAGCGCGTGCCGGCGCGGTACTCGCGGCTGCCGAGCGCCGCGGCGGAGCCGAGGAAGGCGAACAGCCCGGCGAGGCCGCAAGCCGCGGTCAGCACGAGCGAGCCAAGCAGTTCCTCCGGGTCGGCCCCCGCCGAGCGCAGCAGGATCAGCAGCAGGATCAGCGTCAGCACCATCACCAGCGTCGCCAGCGAGGTTCGCCAGACCGACGCCATGAGCGCCGCCGCGTCGAACCCCTCAAGGCGGCCGCGCAGCGCCTGGAGCAGCAGCAGCAGCTCCACGATCGCAGCAACCGAGGCCGCCGCCGCCAGCCCGCGAATGCCGAGCGGCCCCACCAGGGCGGCGCAGAGCGCAACGTTGATCACCATCCCGGCCAGCGCGAACGTCACGGGCGTGCGCGTGTCGGACAGCGCGTAGAAGCCGCGGCTGACGATCTCGATCGCCGCGTGCGCCCAGACCGCGACGGCGTAGATCATCAGCGCCTCGACGACGAGGTTCGTCGAGGCCGCGTCGAAGGCGCCGCGCTGCAGCAGCAACCGCACGCCCGGTTCGGCGAGCAGCACGAGGCCGGCCGAGGCGGGGATCGCGAGGAAGAGAATCATCCGCAGCGTCGCGTCGAGCGAGCGGCGCAGGCTCGCGATGTCCTCCTGCGCTGCCTGCTGCGAGAGCTGCGGGAAGGCCGCCGTCGAGATCGCCATCCCGATCACGCCCACGGGCAGCAACATCACAAGGAACGCGAAGTTGATCGCGCTGATCGCCTCGTCCGAGATGAAGGAGGCGAAGAAGATCACCACCACGAGGTTGACCTGTGCCGCCGCCAGCCCGACGACGCGCGGACCCATCAGCCGCAGCACCTCGCGCACGCCCGCGGAGGCGACGTCGACTCCGGGACGCCAGCGCATCCCGATCGCTCGCAGCGCGGGCAGCTGCACCAGCAGGTGCCCGGCGGCGCCGATCAACACCCCCCACGCCAGCCCGTGCACGCCCCAGCGCTCCGCCAGCACGACCGCCCCGAAGATGATTCCGAGGTTGTAGAGCAAAGGTGCGATCGCCGGCGCGAGGAAGTGTTGCCGTGCGTTCAGGATGCCGGTCAGCATCCCGGAGATGCCGAACAGCAGCGGCGAGACCAGCATCAGCCGCGTCAGCTCCACCGCGAGCGCCTGGAGCTCAGCCTCGCGCCCGCTCGCCTCGCCCAGTCCCGGCGCGAGCAACGGCACGACGAGCGGCGCGAGCAGGAAGCCGATCGCGGCGGCGACGAAGGTGGCGAGGGCGATGAGATTGAGCACGCTGGAGGCGAGCCACCAGCCCTCGTCCTCGCTCTCGCGCAGCACGACGCGGCTGAAGGTGGGGATGAAGGCGGCGGAGAGGGTGGCCCCGGCGAGCAGCTGAAAGATCGCGTCGGGCAGCCGGAAGGCAACCCAGTAGGCGCCGAGTTCCGGCTCCGTGCCGAACGCCTCGGCGATCGCAACCGAGCGCAACAGGCCGAGCAGCCGGGAGCCGATGAAGCCCGCGGCGACGATCCCGGCCGCGCCGACGGCGGTTCGCGGCGTCAGTCCCCGGCGCAGGATCCGGAGCAATCGGTGCACGAGTCCGGCCGCGGGCGGCGATGAGGCCATCGCCAGTCATCTTCCCACGCCCGCGGCTCGGCGGGCCATCGAGCGCACGGCTGTTCCGCATTGCCGCCCACCGCGGGTGTCGTGCATCGTGGGGCGCGGGCCGGAGGTTGCACATGACGAGCGCGAAGGCCAGCACGGAGCGGATCCAGCGGGTCTACGCCTCCGGCGATCCGGCGGAGCTGGCCAGCGAGTACAACCGCTGGGCGGGGGAGTACGACACCGACCTGAAGGCGCTCGGGTACAACGCGCCGAGGGGCGGGGCCGAGCTGCTGGCGAGCCGCGTAGCGGACAAGGGAGCGCGGGTGCTCGACGCCGGGGCCGGCACAGGGCTGGTCGGCGAGGAGTTGCACCGCGTTGGCTTCGAGCGCATCACGGCGCTGGATATGTCGCCCGGGATGCTGGCGCAGGCGGAGCGGAAGTCGGTCTACGAGGAGCTCGTGGTCGGCGAGCTGGGGAAGCCGCTGCCCTTCGAGACGGGCCAGTTCGCCGGCGTGACGTGCATCGGGGTGCTGACCTTCGGCCACGCCCCACCGGAGGCGCTGGACGAGCTGGTCCGCGTGACGGCGGCGGGCGGGCCGGTCATCTTCTCGATGCGGACGGACTACTACACCGACGGCGGCTTCGACATCCGGCAGGCCGCGCTCGAAGAGGCAGGAACGTGGCGCCTGCTCGAACGCAGCGCTCCGTTCCAGGCAATGCCGGACGGCGAGCCGGAGATCTGGCACGAGCTGTGGGCCTACGCGGTGCTGTAGCGGGGCTGGTCCCACGGTCCGGCCGCCGCCGGCGGAAGCGATGGCTGGGCGGCACCCCTCGATAGACGCTCGCGCGCATCAGCGCTAACGTTGAGCGTCGCGATTCACAGAGGAGCAACGGTGGCGCATTCGAACCAGGCGAAGAAGCGGATCCGGCAGAACGAGCGGCGGGCCGCTCGCAACCGGCCGTTGCGCACCAGCGCCTCGCGCCGCGTGCGCGACGCCCGCGAGGCGATCATTGACGGCGATCCCGACGCTGCGGACTACGTGCGCAGCGCCCAGTCCGCCCTCGACCGCGCCGCGAAGCGGAACGTAATCCACCGCAACGCCGCCGCACGGCGCAAGAGCCGCCTCGCCGCGCAGCTCAAGGCCGCACAGGCCGCGGACTGAGCCTCGAGGCGGGCGCGCCGCCCGCGATTCCGCGGCGAGCCGTATACTGAGTCCAGCCCCGATTCCGGCCCACACCCACAAGGCCGCATCGCGAGCGCGACCGCCGCGTCGCGGGCCCGTCCCGGCATCGGGCGTGAGTAGAGGAGGAGCCAGTGCCAAGCGACCGTGAGTTGACCTGCCGCGACTGCGGCGCGAGCTTCGTCTTCACCGCCGGCGAGCAGGAGTTCTACGCCAGCAAGGGCCTGCAGCACGACCCCGTGCGCTGCCCCGCCTGCCGCGCCAACCGCAAGGCGATGCGCCCCGAGGACCGCGAACTCGCCCCCAGCTACGGCACCTACGTCTCCTGGGGCGGCCGTACCCCGCGCCAGCTCCACGTCGCCAACTGCGCCAAGTGCCAGCAGACGACCGAGGTGCCGTTCCTGCCTCGAGGCGACCGGCCCGTCTTCTGCTCCGGCTGCTACAACTCCGTGCGCGAGGAGCAGGAAGCGGACGAGGAAGCCGCCGCCGCGCGGCTCGCCGCCCAGATCTCCGGCAGCGGCCACCAGTCCGAACGCCCCGAGGGCGCCGGACCCACCTCGCCCGTCTCGCTGAGTTCCTAGCCCGCCCCCCCTCCACCGGGGTAGTCCGGCCCCCCGCTCCCCTCGCGGGAGCGGGCGGGGGTGAACCCGACCTTGGAGGGCGCTCCGGCTCTCTTCCCCGGCCAGCGGCCACACGGGCGTTGCGAGGGCGCGGCGACAGTTTCGGGAACCCAGCGGCCCCGCCCTCTCCCCAACACGAGCGCAACGCCGCACGCGGCGCGCCGTTGATCGCCGCGCGATCGCGGCCATAGACTCGACAGACAGGCTGAGACGGAGAGAGTAGGCCGCCGCAGCCGGCTGCCAAGCGAGTCCGGGACGGTGCGAGCCGGACGCAGCCGCGACGGGTGAAGATCACTCCTGAGCCGCCGACCGAACACAGCGGGCGCCTCGCAACCCTCGAGGCCCCACGTCAGTAGGCTCGGCCGGAGCGCCCACCGTTAGCAGGGGCAGCGCCCTCCGGGTTCGCCGGACGGCGCGTGAAGCGGCGTCGCCTGCCGGCAGCGGGCCGGGCGCGACGCAACGCGGGTGGTACCGCGGGCAGCCACGCCCGTCCCGCAAGGGGCGGGCGCTTTGACGTCCCCGCAGCGATCGCGGCATGCGAGGAGAGCCACCATGACCGTCGAGGCGGCGCGCACGCAGTTCGAACCGGCGCCCTCGCGCGTCTCCTTCCCCGATCTCGAGCAGGAGATCCTCGAGTTCTGGCGCGAGCAGCGCGTCTTCGAGCGCAGCATCGAGGAGCGCCCCGCCGACCGCCTCTTCTCTTTCTACGAGGGCCCGCCGACCGCGAACGGGACGCCCGGCGTCCACCACGTGCTCGCGCGCGTCTTCAAGGACCTGATCCCGCGCTACAAAACCATGCGCGGCTACCGCGCGCCCCGGAAGGGCGGCTGGGACACGCACGGCCTGCCCGTCGAGCTCGAGGTGGAGCGCGAACTGGGCCTGCGCAACAAGCGCGAGATCGAGGAGTACGGCGTCGCCGCCTTCAACGAGCAGTGCCGTCAGTCCGTCTTCCGCTACGTCGCCGACTGGGAGCGGATGACCGACCGCGTCGGCTGCTGGATCGACATGGCCGACGCCTACGTCACCTACTCCAACGACTACATCGAGAGCTGCTGGTGGATCTTCCGGCAGCTCTGGGACCGCGACCTGATCTTCCGCGACTACCGCGTGACCCCGCACTGCCCGCGCTGCGGCACCAGCCTCTCCAGCCACGAGATCGCCCTCGGCTACCGCGAGGACACCCCGGACCCCAGCGTCACCGTGCTCTTCGGGCTGAAGGCGGGAGCCGCCGAGGACTCCCCCAACGTTGGAGCCGACCCCGCGCTGCGCCTCGGCGACGGCGTGCCCACCTACGTCGTCGCCTGGACGACCACCCCGTGGACGCTGCCCGGCAACACCGCGCTCGCCGTCTCGGCCGAGGCCGAGTACGCGCTCGTCGAGGACGGCGAGCGGCGGCTGCTCCTCGCGAGCGACCGGGTGCGTGCCGTGCTGCCCGGCGACGGCGACCCGATCGTGCTCGCGCGCGTCCCCGGCGCGGCGCTCGCCGGGCTGGAGTACGAGCCGCTCTTCGAGTCGCGCGAGTGGGAGGGCGTCGAGACGCTCGCCTTCGAGGACGGCCACACCCAGCACGTTGAGCCGTCCGAGGCGCCCGCCCGCCGCGTCGTCGCCGCCGACTTCGTGGCGACCGACGACGGCACGGGCGTGGTGCACATCGCCCCGGCCTTCGGCGAGGAGGACTACGCGCTCGGCCGCGAGGAGGGGCTGACCTTCCTCGAGCCGGTCGCACTCGACGGCGCGTTCACTGGCGGGCCGTGGGCGGGGCAGTTCGTGAAGGACGCCGACCCGGCGATCGAGGCGGACCTCGAGGCGCGCGGGCTGCTGCTGGCGAGCGAGACGATCCGCCACACCTACCCGTTCTGCTGGCGCTGCGACACCCCGGTCCTCTACTACGCCAAGCCCAGTTGGTACATCCGCACGACCGCCGTCCGCGACCGGCTGGTCGCGAACAACCAGGACATCCGCTGGGTGCCCGGCCACATCCGCGACGGCCGCTTCGGCGAATGGCTCGACGGCAACGTCGACTGGGCGCTCTCGCGCGAGCGCTACTGGGGCACGCCGCTGCCCTTCTGGGGCTGCACGGCCTGCCGCCGCACGGACTGCATCGGCTCTTTCGAGGAGCTGGCCGAGCGCGGCGGCCTCAAGGGCCCGCCCGAGGACCCACACCGCCCGTACATCGACGAGGTCACCCTCGACTGCCCCGACTGCGGCGGCGAGATGCGCCGCACGCCCGAGGTCGCCGACGCCTGGTTCGACTCCGGGGCGATGCCCTACGCGCAGTGGCACTACCCGTTCGAGAACCGCGAGGTCTTCGACACGCGCTTCCCGGCCGACTTCATCTGCGAGGCCGTCGACCAGACGCGCGGCTGGTTCTACACCCTCCATGCCCTCGCCACGCTGCTCAACGCGATCGAGGAGGCGCCCGCGGGCGTCGCCTTCCGCAACGTGATCAGCGTCGGTCTGATCGAGGACGGCGAGGGCCAGAAGATGTCCAAGTCGCGCGGCAACGTCGTCGACCCGTGGGAGGTGATCGACGCCCATGGCGCGGACGCGCTGCGCTGGTACATGTACGCCGCCGCGCCGCCCGGCAATTCGCGCCGCTTCTCCTCGGAGCTCGTCGGAGAGGCCTCGCGGCGCGTGCTCTCCACGCTCTGGAACACCTACTCGTTCTTCGTCACCTACGCGAACATCGCCGGCTTCGACCCCGCAGACCCGCCGCCCGAGGGCGCGCGCAGCGAGCTCGACCGCTGGGTGCGCTCCGAGCTGCACGCCACGATCCGCAAGGTCACGGACGCCCTCGACGCCTACGAGCCGCTCGAGGGCGCACGCCCGATCGCCGAGCTGATCGACCAGCTCTCGAACTGGTACGTGCGGCGCAGCCGGCGGCGCTTCTGGAAGTCGGACGACTCGGCCGACACGCAGGCGGCGCTGCACACGCTCTACGAGTGCCTGACCACGATCGCGCGCCTGCTCGCCCCCTTCACGCCGTTCCTCGCCGAGGCGCTGCACCGCAACCTCGAGGCGGGCCGCACGCCCGGCGCGGCGGACTCGGTGCACCTCGAACCGTGGCCCGAGGCCGAGGCAGATGCGATCGACGAGCAGCTCGGGCGCGACATCGCGGTCGTGCAGCGCATGGTCTCGCTCGCTCGCGCCGCCCGCTCGAAGGCCGGCATCAAGGTGCGCCAGCCGCTGGCGAGCGCCGTGCTGACGCCACGCTCTGCCGAGGAACGAGCCTCCCTCGCGCGCCACACCGGGCAGATCGCGGACGAGCTCAACGTCAAGGCCGTCACCATCGAGGAGACGCCGGGCGACCGCGTGCGCTACACGATCACGCCCAACCTGCCCGTGCTCGGCCCGATCCACGGGCGCGAGCTGCCCGCCGTGCGCGCCGCCATCGCCGACCTCGACCCCGCCGCTACGGCAGCTACGATGCGCGCCGGCCAGCCCGTCGAGGCGGGCGGCTACACGATCGAGCCCGGCGGGCTGCGCGTCGCCGTCGAGGCGGCCGAGGGCTGGAGCGCCGCCGAGGATGGCGGCCACCTGGCGCTCGTCGCGACGGAGCTGAGCGCGGAGCTCGCCGCCGAGGGGCTGGCGCGCGACCTCGTGCGCCACCTGCAGGAGCGGCGCCGCAGGGACGGGCTCGAAGTCAGCGACCGCATCCACGTCCGCTTCGAGGGCGCCGACTCGATCGCTGCCGTCGCGGCGGCGCACGGCGACTACATCACCGCAGAGACACTCGCTCGTTCGCTGGAGCACGGGCTCGATAGCGTCCCTGGGGACGTGGAAGTCACAGAAATGACGGTCACCACCGAGGTGAGCCTGTCGGCCACCGGCGTGGCCGGTGTCGGGCAGAGCGGATCAGTGAATCTCCAGGTTGTCCCGCCCGAGAGCCCCGCCGCGGCTCCACCTGCCGCCCCCCTGGAACACCTCGTCAAGTTCGCGCTGTGGAAGGCGGAGCCGGCCTGATGGCGGCCTCGGCGGACGAGCGGACGCTCATCTGGTGCACCGGCATCAGCGGCTCGCAGCGCACGGACTACGTCAACGAGGCCGCCGCGGCGATCCGCGCCGAGGGCCGTACGTGCCTGGTGATCGACATCGGCGACCTGCTGGAGCAGGTGCCGGAACACCTCAAGGTCGGCGCGAGCCGCACGGAGCTGCTCGACGGCAACGAGGACGTGCTGCGGCTGCATCGCTCCTACGCGCTGCAGAACATGCTGCGCATGATCGAGGAGACCGAGGCCGACGTGGTGCTCGTCTCCACGCACGCCTGCTTCATGCGCAACGGCCGGCTGATGCCCGGCCTCGACATGCACTTCATCAAGGAGCACTTCGCCGGGCGCATCTCCGCCTTCGCGACGGTGGTGCTGGACACGCCGGACGTGTGGCAGGCGCTGGCGCAGCGGCCAGAGTGGGCGGGCCGCCTGCGCCTCGCCGAGGTGGCGCAGTGGCGCGACTTCGAGGTGGCGCTGACGCGCATGCTCGCCGAGTACGAGGGCACGCCCTTCTACCTGCTCGCCCGCCGTGATCCCGCCGAGGGCCTGGCGCGGCTGACCCGCCGCCCGCCCGCGCCCGCCGCCTACCTCAGCTACCCGATCACCGCGATCCTCCAGTCCGGCAGCACCGAGCTGATCGATGGCGCGCGCACGCTCGCCGCGCGCCTGCGCGACGAGGCCGGCCTCGTCGTCTTCGACCCGCTCTCGATCGAGGACCTGCCGCAGACGAAGGAAGGCGCGCCGCCGCATGAGACGCGCGCGGACGACAACGGCGGCGCGCCCGCGATCAGCGCCGAGATGGAGCACGAGGCCGAGCCATACCTCGTGAGCCACACCGTGGCGACAGACCTGCAGTTGATCGACCAGGCGGACATGGTGGTCGTCTACTACCCGACCGACAAAGTCTCGCCGGGCGTGTTCACGGAGATGTCGCACGCCCGCGACCGCCGCAAGCCGCTCTACCTCTGCGAGTTCCCCGGCTCCCCGGAGCGCGTCAGTCCCTTCCTCGGGCTCTTCCATACCGCCTCGTTCGAGTCGGTCGACGGCCTGATCGAGCACCTGCAGAGTAAGCAGCAGGCGGGCTGAACCGGGCAACGAGGCGGGCGGTCGTCAGCCGTCGCGACGGCGGCGCGAGGCCTCGGCGGCGAACTCCGCGCCGAAGAGCAGGATCAGCGAGCTGACGAAGACCCAGGCGAGCAGCGCGATCACGCCGCCGAGCGAGCCGTAGACGAGGTCGTAGGTGGCGAAGTTCTCGAAGTAGATCGCGAAGCCGAACGTGCCGACCTGCAACCCGACGGTCGCAGTCAGCGCCCCCGGCCAGAGATCGGCCGCGCGCAGCGAGCGGTTGGGCAGCAAGAGATAGAGCAGCAGCAGCCCGACGAAGCTGAGCAGCGCCGGGATCGCGATCGCCCCGAGCTCCCAGAACAGCGTCAACTCCTCGAGCGGCCCGATGTTGCCTGCCAGCGCCTGCACGAAGCGCCAGACTGTGGAAAGCAGCAGCGAGGTGATGAACAGCAGGCCGAGCACCGGCAGCACCGTCATGTCGACCAGCCAGCCGACCAGCAACGGACGCTGCTCCTCCGCCCGGAAGATGACGTTGAGCGACCCTCGCAGCGAGCGGGCCAGCGCGGTGGCGGCAATCACGGTGCCGACCAGAGCGAACGCCCCGATGCTCGCACTCCGGCCCGCGACGTTGCTGACCGCCTCCTCGATCGTCGGCGCCTCGATGGGAAGCGCGGCGACGATCTCGGCCAGCACGCGCTGCTGCAGTTCCTCGTCGCGCAACACCACGCCGAAGCTGGCGAGCGCGAGCAGCAGGAAGGGGAAGATCGAGAGCAACGCGAAGTAGGAGAGCGACGCCGCCATCTGCGGGGCACGATTGCGGCCGAAGTTGAAGGCCGCATGCCACAGCACCAGCACCCAGTGCATGACCGAAGCCGGGAGGCGAGCGACCCAATCGGCAATCGTCGCGGCGAGCGTTCCTCCAGGCATACGTGCTCCCTCGCGAGGACCGCGGCCGCACGGAGGCGCCACAGCGCCCGCCTCGACCTTCGCCGCTCGTACGGTGATCCTATGATCAGAGCGCACGGCGCGGCCAAGCGAGGAGCACGGTGAGCGAACGCCGCAGCGAGGAAGCGCGCACGGAGGGCGACGGCGAGGCGCGCCGGCCGCTGCATCGCCGCGTCGTGCTGAAGGTCGGCACCAACCTGCTGACCGGCGGCGGCAATCAGCTCGACCGCGCGATCATGGCGACCATCGCCGACCAGCTCGCCGAGGTACACGCCGGCGGCGGCGAGGTCGTGTTCGTGACCTCCGGCGCGATCGCCGCCGGACGCGACCGCCTCGCCGCGGCCCGCGGCGGGGACGCGGCGGCCCGGCTTCCGCACCACCTCACGAAGCGCCAGGTGCTGGCCGCGCTCGGCCAGGGCCCGCTGCTCTCGCTCTGGGACGAGCTGCTCTCCGCACGCTCGATCACCATCGCACAGGCACTGCTCGGCGGCGCCGACCTCGCCGACCGCCAGGGCTACCTCAACGCGCGCAACACGCTGCTCGCGCTGCTCGACATCGGCGTCGTGCCGGTCGTGAACGAGAACGACGTCGTCTCCGTGGAGGAGATTCAGGACGCAACGATCGGCGACAACGACAGCCTCTCCGCGCACGTCGCCAACCTCGTCGATGCCGACCTGCTGCTGATGCTCACCGACATCGCCGGTCTCTACAGCGCGGACCCCACCCGCGACGCCGAAGCGCGGCTGATCGAGCGCGTCGATCACATCGGCGCGGCGATCGAGGCGGCGGCGCGAGGCCCGGGTGCGCGCGGCCGCGGCGGGATGCGGACCAAGGTGGAGGCCGCCAGGCTGGCCACGCAGTCCGGCGCGCATGCGGTGATCGCCGACGGCCGCCGCCCGCACGTCGTGCGCGACGCCGTCCTCGGCGAGCCGGTCGGCACCTGGTTCGCGCCGACCACGGACCGCCTCGAGAGCCGTCGCCGCTACCTGCTCTCGCCGCTGCACGTGCAGGGCTCGATCACGATCGACGCGGGCGCGGTCCGCGCGCTCGTACGACACGGGCGCTCGCTCCTCCCCGCCGGGATCGTCGCCACCAGCGGCGAGTTCGAGCGCGGCAGCGTCGTCCGCATCGAGAGCCGCGAGGGCGAGCACATCGCGAGCGGCCGCGTGAACTACGGCGCCGAGGATCTGCGCCGCATCAACGGCGTCCACTCGGACCGCATCGAGGAGCTCCTCGGCTACGACTACGGCGACGAGGCCGTGCACCGCGACAACCTGGTGCTGCTCTGACTGGCTATCGGGCTATCGGGCTATCTGGCTACCGGGGCGACGGCCCGGCCAGCGGCGGATAGACTGATCGCCATGACAACGACAGCACAATCCGAGGCCGTCGAGCGAGCCAGCCGCGTACGCGGAGCGAGCCGCCGCCTGGCCACCACACCCGCCGACCGCAAGAACGCGGCCCTCGAGGCGATCGCCACCGCCCTGGAGGCCCAGACCGACACGATCCTCGCGATCAACGGACCGGAGCTCGAGCGCGCCGAGGCGAACGGCGTCACGGGGTCGTTCCTGGACCGCATGGAGCTCACTCCGGAGCGCATCGCCGCGCTGGCCGGAGACGTGCGCGCTGTTGCCGACCTGCCCGACCCGGTGGGCCAGATCGAGGAACTGCAGACGCGCCCCAACGGCCTGCAGGTGGGACGCATGCGCGTGCCGATCGGCGTGATCGGCGCGATCTACGAGTCGCGCCCCAACGTGACGATCGACATCGCCTCGATCTGCCTCAAGGCGGGCAACGGCGTGCTGCTGCGCTCCGGCAGCGACGCGCACGCAAGCTCCGCGGCGCTGGCCTCGATCGCCGCTCGCGCCATCGAGCAGGCCGGGTTGCCCGCACACTGCGTCGAGTTCATCCAGTCCACCGACCGCGCCGAGGTTGGCGAGATGCTGCGCGCCGCCGACGAGATCGACCTGATGATTCCCCGCGGCGGCGCCGACCTGATCCGGCGCGTCCGCGACGAGGCCACGATGCCCGTCATCGCCGGCGGGATCGGCGTCTGCCACACCTACATCGACGCCGCCGCCGACCTCAAGATGGCGGAGCCGATCGTCGTCAATGCCAAGACGCAACGGCCTTCGGTCTGCAACGCGATGGACACGCTGCTGGTGCACCGCGACGTGGCGGCAGAGTTCGTGCCACACATCACCCGCGCGCTCGGCGAGCGGGGCGTCACCGTGCACGCCGACGCGCGCGCCGGAGCGCTCGCCGGGGAGGCTCCCAACGCCGTACCCGTCGGCGAGGAGGACTACGACCGGGAGTGGCTCTCGCTCGACTGCTCGCTGCGCGTCGTGGACTCGCTCGACGACGCGCTCGCACACATCGAGGAGCACGGCAGCGGGCACTCCGAGGCGATCGTCAGCGACTCCTACGCCGCGGCGCAGCGCTTCCTGCGCGAGGCGGACGCCGCGGCGGTCTTCGTCAACGCCTCCACCTACTTCAACGACGGTGCGCAGTTCGGGCTCGGCTGCGAGGTCGGCATCTCGACCGGGAAGCTGCACGCGCGCGGTCCGATGGGGCTGCGCGAGCTGACCTCGTACAAGTGGGTCGTGCTCGGGCGCGGCCAGATCCGCACCTGACGCCCTCGCAGCGCACGCGGCGAGCGCCTGCGGCAGCATCGCGGTAAGGTCTCCGCTGAGGGCGCGACACGGCGCGCCCGGCGCACGCCAGCAATCCACCGGGGAGGGTCAGATGGCTGAGTTCCGGTTCACGCGGGAGGCGCGCACTCCCCACTCCGAGTCCTATCGTGTCGACGACGGCGAGCACGCGATCGCCCGCGCCGACATCCACCTCACCGCGGCCGGCGCGCACGCCACCCTCGCCGTCCACCAGTCCGTCTCCGACGAAACCCTGCACGACCTCCTCGAGGCGCTCGACGACGAGATCGTCTCCACCGCCGACCCCTACCGCGAGGACCTGGTCGTCACCGTCTGGCGCGGCGAGGAGGTCGGCGTCTTCGCCGACGACAGCGACGACGAAGACGACGAGGACGAAACCGGGGACGGCGAGGACGACGGCTCCTCCTGAGCCGCGCCCCGGCGCCACGCCCGTGCGTCCCGCCAGCCTGCCCGCGCCCGACCAGATCGAGGCGATCCTCTTCGACCTCGACGACACGCTCGTGGACGCGCGCGGCAGCTGGCGCGCCGGCTTCGCCGAGGCGATCGCCGAGCTGCACGCACGCAGCCCCGCCCTGCAGCGGCTCGGATTGCCGACGACCATCTACGACGCCTGGTTCCGCCGCTACGGCGAGGACGCCCACCGCGCCGCCGGCTTCGGCGAGTGGCAGGCGCGCTTCACCATCGAGGCGTTCGAGCGGCTCGTCAGCGAGCACCTTGGGCCGGACGCCGAGCTGGTCGAGCGGTTGCACGCGAGCTACCTGGCGGCCACACCCGGGCAGCTCGCGATCTTCCCGGACGCCGAACCGCTGCTCGAACGCCTCCGAGCGCGCTACCCGCTCGGCCTGATCTCGAACGGGCCGGGCGAGCTGCAGCGCCCGAAGATCGAGAAGTTCTCGCTCGAACGCCACTTCGAGGTGGTCGTCGTCTCGGGCGAGCTCGGCGTGCGCAAGCCGGACCCGGCGATCTTCGCGACCGCCCTCGAGGCGCTGGGCGTCGCTCCGGCGCGCACCGTCTTCATCGGCGACAACCCCACCGACGACGTCGCGGGCGCATGCGCCGTCGGGCTCGCGGCGATCTGGGTGAACCGCGGCGACTGGCCGGCCCCTGACCCCGGCAACCGGGACGCGCTGCCCCATGCCGAGGTCAGCGAGTTGCGTCAGATCCCGGAAGCGCTCGGCCTCGGGAGCGAGTAGACCGCGTCGAGCCGGTGGCTCAGCCCGGCTTGCGCCCGACGGCGCGCTGCGCGGCGGCGGCGATCGCCTGCGGCGTCAGACCGACGATCTCCAGCACTTCGTGCCAGACGCCGGACTCGCCGTAGCGGTTGTCGATGCCGACAAACTCCATCGGCACGGGCGCGCGCGTGGCGAGCGCCTGCGCGCACATCGCGCCGAGGCCGGAGTGCAGCAGGTGCTCCTCGGCGACGACGATCGCCCCGGTGGCGGCGGCCGCGCGGGTCAGCGCGTCAACGTCGAGCGGGCGGATCGTCGCCATGTTGAGCACGCGCGCCTCGATGCCCCCGGCTGCCAGCACGTCGGCCGCCTCGAGGGTGCGTTCGACCATCAGCCCATAGGAGACGAGGGTGACGTCGCCGCCCTCGCGCAACTGGTCGGCGCGGCCCAGCTCGAAGCGCGCACCGTCCGTGTAGAGGACCGCGTGCTTCGGGCGACCGGTGCGGATGTAGAAGGGGCCGGGCGTGCGGATCGCCGCCTCGATCACCGCCTCCGCCTCGACCACGTCGGCCGGGACGACGACGTTGAAGTTGACGAGCGAGGACATCACCGCGATGTCCTCGACGGACTGCGCCGAGGCGCCGTCCTCGCCGACGGAGACGCCGCCGTGGGAGGCGATCATCTTGACGCTGAGGTTCGGCTGCGAGACGGACATGCGCAGCTGGTCGTAGGCGTGCTCGGCGAATACGGCGAACGTCGTCGCGACGGCGATGCGGCCCATCGCCGCCATCCCCGCGGCGGCCGAGATCATGTTCTGCTCCGCCACCCCGAAGCTGAAGAAGCGCTCCGGGAAGCGGTCCCCGAACAGCCGCGCCGAGGTCGATTTCCCGAGGTCGGCGTCGGCCACGACGATGTCGTGGCCTTCCTCGTGCAGCCGGATCAGCGTCGGGCCGGTCGCCTCGCGAGTCGCGGCGGGCGCTGGTGCGGTGGTCATGGCTGCGCCTCCGGCGTCACGCCCAGCTCGGCGAGCGCCTGCTCGTACTGCTCCGGCGAGGGCGGCGCGCCGTGGAAGCCGGGGTTGTCCTCCATGAAGGAGACGCCGCGCCCCTTCACGGTGTCGAAGATCACGCAGGCGGGCTGGCCACTCACCTCGGTGGCCCAGCGCAGCGCCTCCTCGACGGCGCCGGTGTTGTGCCCGTCCACGCCGCTGCGCACGGCCCAGCCGAAGGACTCGTACTTGCGGTCGAGCGGCTCGGTCACCATCGTCGAGGCGGTGTGGCCGTCGTTCTGGATGCCGTTCTTGTCGATCAGCGCGATCAGGCCCTCGGCGGCGTGATGCGAGGCCGCCATCGCGGCCTCCCAGACCTGGCCTTCGTTCTGCTCGCCGTCACCCATCAGCACCCAGACGCGCGTGCCGGAGCCGGCGAGTCGCGCCGAGAGCCGCATCCCGAGGCCGAACGAGAGCCCCATGCCCAGCGAGCCGGCGCTGTTCTCCACTCCCGGCGGCTTCCCGAGCACGGAGTGCCCCTGCAGCCGCGTGCCCTTCGTGCGGAAGGTGCTCAACTCCTCGACGGGGAAGTAGCCGAGCTCGGCGAGCAGCGCGTACTGCACGGGCGTGGCGTGGCCCTTGCTCATCACGAAGCGGTCGCGCTCCGGCCAGTCCGGCTGCTGCGGATCCTGGCGCATGATCCTCGTGTAGAGCACGGACATGATCTCGGCGGCGGACATCGAGCCGCCGATGTGGCCGGAGCTGGCCTCGAAGACCATGCGCACAATGTGCTGGCGGACGCGCCGGATCAGCGCATCGAGATCAGCGTCGTCAGTGGCGAAACTGGTCCCATCGGGACCGCGCTCTGTGTCGGTGACCATCGCGCCCCTGCGTATCGGGGAGACCCTGCGTTTGCAGGCTGTGGCGCGAGTATACGCACGCGCAATCCGCAGGCGCTACGCTGCCGCGGGCGTGATCCTCACGCGACCTTCGAGGGTGCTACGAGGCGCAGCCGGAGTAGCCGCTCAGGGGCGATCGAACTCCGGGATGACCTCGCCGACGAGCCGGATGCTCTTCATGATCTTGTCGTGCGTGAGCGGGCCCACCTGGTGCAGCGTCATGAGCCGGTCGATGCCGACCTCCTCGTAGAACTTGAAGCCCTCCCGGATCTTGTCCTGGTCGCCAACGATGAGCGACTCCTGGCGGCTGAGGACCTCGAACATCTCGGCCTCGCCCACCGCTTCGCCCTCCATGATCCGCCCGATCATGATTGCGGCCTCGCTGGGATCGCTGTGCTCGCGGGCGTACTGGCCGACGAGTCCGCCTCCGGCGGGGTCGCTCGCGGCGGCCTCCATCTCGCGCGCAACCTCGATGAAGCTCTCGCGCACCTCGAAGAAGGAGAACGCCTCGTTGGTGTACCAGGCGGCGGCGCCCGCGGCGCCGTTCGCCAGGGCTTCCTCCCTGCTGTCGGCGCCGTGCACGAAGGTGAAGAAGGCGATCTGGTTGTTCTGGAACTCGCCGACCGGGTTCTCACACTCCTCCGAGGCCTTCCGGTAGATGTCGACCATCCCCTGCACTTCCTCGTGCGAGGCCCAGAGCGTGACGCCGAGCGCCCCGACGCCGT
Organism: Dehalococcoidia bacterium; assembly: GCA_963667465.2. GTDB lineage: Bacteria > Chloroflexota > Dehalococcoidia > UBA2979 > UBA2979 > VXMT01. The sequence goes on from CAXXDN010000001.1 coordinate 159,788, forward strand.
TGCGGCCCGCCTGCTCGAAGGAGGGGATGCTGCTGCAGGCCTGCCAGAGCGGCGGGTGCGGCTTCTGGTACGGCTTCGGGATGATCGAGACATCGTTGATCTCGTACTGGTCGCTCTTCCAGGAGAACGTGTCCTGCGTCCACATCTTCGGAACCATCTCGAACGTCTGCTGGAGTTGGTCGCGCGTCGAGTCTGCTTCGATGTTGAACGTGCGCCACTCCGGGACCGTGCTGCGAGCCATGCCCATCTGCAGGCGACCGTTACTGAGGTGGTCGAGGAAGGCCGCGCGCTCCGCGATGCGGATCGCGTGATTGAAGCGCGAGGGCGCCAGCACTGCGGCGTGACCGACGTCGATCTGCTGCGTGTTCTGGGCGATGGCGGTCAACATCAGTTCGGGCGCGGAGCTGAAACTGAACTCGACGGCCGTGTGGTGCTCGACCTCCCACCAGCAGCCGTAGCCCATCTCGTCGGCGAGCTTGGCCTGCTCCAGCGTCTGCTCGAAGAGCCGATGCTCGTGCTGCCCATCGTCGCCCCAGAGCGACCTCGGGTACTGCATCTCGGAAAAGATGTCGATCTTCATCGCGTCGCCTCCCGACTATGGGCACGGGCACCTGGCGCCCTCGCCGGAGAGGCTACGCTACGAGGCGCAACCGGAGTAGCCGCAGACGGGACAAAGCGAGCAGCCCTCGCCAAAGGCGAGGGGGCCGGCGCAGTCCGGGCAGCGCGGCCCGAAGGCAGGCATCCGGCGCAGCCGCCGCCCCGGCGCCGGCTGGCCCGCAACCCGGGCCGCACCGCCCGCCCCCTCCGCCACCGTGCGATCGACTGGAGCAAGTGTGGTGACCATCGCGATACCTCGTAGCGAACATGCGTTCCTGAGCAAGTATCCCAAGAACACGCGTGCTAGTCAAGCCAACGCATCCCCCTCGCGCGGGTGCTTGGCGCCACGCTCGGCTAGGATTCGGGCATGGCCCGCTACCTCTTCTTTGCCCTGATCGCGAGCGGACTCGCGATCGCCTGGCTGGCGCTCATGCAGCCGAGGCGACTGCGTAGCCTCGGGAAGCACGCGCGCACGCTCGGCTACGCCTACGTCGCCGCGATCCTGATCGGTTCGGCGCTGCGGTTGCTCTTCGGCTGGGGCACCTGAGCGCGTGCGGCTCCTCGTCTGCCCGCAAGAGTTCAAGGGCTCCCTGACCGCGCCCGAGGCCGCCGCCGCGATCGCCGCGGGCGCTCGCCGCGCACCGGGCGTCACGGACGTCCGCACGCTCCCCCTCGCCGACGGCGGCCCCGGCACTGCGGCGATCGTCGCCGCGGCGACCGGAGGCGAGCTCGTAACCGCCGAGGTGACCGGCCCCCTCGGCGACCGCATTGGGGCGCGCTACGCACTGCTGCCGGACATCGCCGGCGGCCCGCCCACCGCGCTGATCGAGTCGGCCGCGGCCGCCGGGCTCGTACTCGTCCCGCCGGACCTGCGCGACCCCGGCCACGCGACCAGCTACGGCGTCGGCGAGCTGATCCGCGACGCCGTCGACCGCGGCGCGCGCTCGCTCATCGTCGGCGTCGGCGGCACCGCCACCAACGACGGCGGGGCGGGCGCCGCCCAGGCGCTCGGCTACCGCCTGCTCGACCGCAATCGAGGTCCGCTGCCCGAGCCGGCGGGCGGCATCCACCTGCTCAACGTCTTCGTGCTCGACAGCTCCGGGGTCGACCGGCGCCTCGCGGACGTCGATCTGCGCGTCGCCGTCGATGTCACGAACCCGCTGCTCGGCGAGGAAGGCGCAACGTACGTCTACGGCCCGCAGAAGGGCGTCGCCGGCGAGCTGGGCGAGATGCTCGAGGACGCGCTCGGGCGCTGGGCGCGCACCGTGCGCCACGACCTCGGCGTCGAACTGACGGACCTGCCCGGCGGCGGCGCGGGTGGCGGCCTCGCCGCCGGCCTGATCGGCGCGGTCGGCGGCGGGATCGAGTCCGGCGCGGCGCTCGTCGCAGACGCGGTCGGCCTCGACGCGGCGATCGAGGCCGCCGATTTCGTCGTCACCGGCGAGGGCTCGCTCGACGCGCAGACAACCTTCGGCAAGACCGTCGCACACGTGATCGAGCGCTGCGCCTCCCTCGGACGGCCCTGCCTCGCCGTCGCGGGCGCGGCGAGCGGCAGTCCCGAGGGCGTCGCCGACCTCGAGGTGCTCGCGGGCGGGGGCGTCACGGAGGCGGAGGCGCTGGCCCGCGCGGCGGACCTGGCCGCGGACGCGGCCGAGCGGCTGCTGCGCCGCGTCGCCGCGGGCCGAGACTAGTCGAGGCCGAGCCGCTCCATCTCGCGCTCCTCGAACCCGAAGTGGTGCGCCAATTCGTGCAGCACGGTGCGCTGCACCTCGTCCGGGATGTCGCGAGGGTGAAAGGCACGCTCCAGCGGGCCCTGGAAGATCAGGATCCGGTCCGGCAGCGTCATGTGGTACTCGCCGCGATCGGTCAGCGGCGTACCGACGTAGAGCCCGAACAGCGTCGAGCCGGGCTCGACCCCGGCGTCCTCGAGATCCTCGGTGCTGGGCTCGCGCTCGATCACGATCGCGACGTTGTTGAGGTAGGCGTCGATCTCCGGCGGCAGCGCGTCGAGCGCTCGCTGGACCAGGCGGCGAAAGCGGGAACGCTCCACGTGGCGCAGTCTACAACGCAGCCTGCAACGGCGAGCCCGGACGCCCCCCGCCGGCCGCGGCTCGCCTTTTCCTCCCCTGACTTGCGACAATCGAGGGGATGAGAGGCTTCACGCCTGCCCCGCACATCCGTGTCGCGCTGTACGCCGCGCTGCTGGCGCTGCTCGCGCTCGCCAACGCGGGTTGCCGCGTCGAGCGCGTCGACGAGCCCAGCTTCACGGCGACGCCGATCCCCGAGGCCGGCGAACCGCGCCCGTTCCGGCTTGGCTTCTCCTCGCTGCCCTCGCGCCTCGCCGACGCCGCCTACGTCGAGGCGCTCGACCTCACGGCGCTGTACGGCGACCTGCTGCTGATCCAGCGCAGTCCCACCTGGGCCGAGTTCCTGCCCGGCGTCGCGCCTTCCGAGGAGCTGCGCGAACTGACGCAGCGCGAGGCGCACGCCATCGAGGAGCGCAACCTGACGCTCTTCTACGCACTCGATCCGTACGCTCCCGCGGATCGCGGCCGCCTCGCGGCGCTGCCCGACGGCTACGCGGGAGCGGGGCTGCTGAACCCCGATCTGCGCGCCGCCCTCGTCGCCGAGGCCCGCTTCGTCGCCGGCGCCTTCCAGCCCGCCTACCTCGCGTTCGGCATCGAGGTGAACGCCACGTTCGATCGCTCGGCTGCCGAGTACGAGGCCTACCTCGGCGTCTACCGCGAGGTCTACGACGTGGTGAAGCAGCTCAGCCCCGGGACGCTGGTCTTCCCCACGTTCCAGTACGAGCAGTTGCTGGGCGTGACGCCCTGGGAGGTCGCACACCCGCCGCGCTGGGAGCGGCTGGCGGACTTCGGCGAGCGCCTGGACGTGGTGGCGATCGCGACCTTCCCCTCGCTCGTCCATGCGGTCGCGAAGGCGATCCCGGGGGACTACTACTCGCAGCTGCGAGACCACACGGACCTGCCGATCGCCTTCGCGGCGACCGGATTCTCGTCTGGCCCCGGCCCCGGGGGAACCAACTCCTCGACGCCCGAGGAGCAGCGTCGCTACCTCCAGCGGCTGTTGGCGGACGCCGAGGCGCTGCAGTCGCCGTTCGTGGTCTGGTACGCGAGCCGCGATCCGCAGTTCGTCTCCGATCTGCCCATCGAGCTGCTCAGGAGCAGCGGCCTGCTGGACACGGCGGGACAGCCGAAGGAGGCCTGGCGCGTCTGGGCGGAGGCAGCCCGGCGCCCCCACCGCGCGCCCGCCGACGCGCCGTAGCGCACGATCTGCAGGCGCGGCGCGCCAAATGCAGATTTGGCAAGCAATCCGCGGTGCGGTACGCTTTCATATCTGTGCCTGGTGGGGTAAACTTGTGGCTGCGTTGGGCGCGGCAATACCACATCTACTGACCGACAGCGAACTCCGGTCACGCCGGGGGCGCACGTGTGCGGCCCCGGTATGTGCATGCGTCGCGGCCCCACCACGCCCGATGAACCCTGGTGATTAGTCGGAGGAGTCGCTCCTTGGTCTCGACCATTCGGCAGACGGCGCACACGTCCCTCGCTACGCAGCACTACGGCAAGGCGAGCCCGGTACTGGACGTGCCGAACCTGATCGACATGCCACGCCGGTCGTTCCAGCGTTTCCTGAACGAGGGCCTGCGTGAACTCTTCGACGAGATCTCGCCGATCGAGGACTTCACCGGAACGCGCATGGGCCTCGAGCTGACCGACTACCGCCTCGAGGAGCCCCGCCTCTCCGAGCGCGAGTGCCGCCAGCGCGACACCACCTACTCCGCACGGCTGCTCGTCGACACCTCGCTCACCGTCAAGGAGACGGGCGAGATCAAGGAGCAGCAGCTGTTCCTCGGCGACCTGCCGCTGATGACCGAGCAGGGCACCTTCATCATCAACGGCGCCGAGCGCGTCGTCGTCTCCCAGCTCGTGCGCTCGCCCGGCGTCTACTTCACCGAGACGCGCGACCCGGCGACCGGCCGGCGCCTCACCCAGGCCAAGCTGATCCCCAACCGCGGCGCCTGGCTGGAGTTCGAGACCTCCGCCAAGGACATCGTCTCCGTGAAGGTCGACCGCAAGCGCAAGATCCCGGTCACCATCCTGCTCCGCGCCGTCGACATGGAGGAAGGCCTCAGCGACGAGGAGCGCGGCACCGACGAGCGCGTCCGCGCGATGCTCGCCGACGTCGACACCGACGAGGAGCACTCCTACCTCGACGCCACGCTCGCGAAGGACCCCTCCGAGAATCGCCAGACCGCGCTCGAGGAGTTCTACCGCCGCATCCGCCCCGGCGACCCGCCGACGGCCGAGAACGCGCGCAACCTGCTGGACACGCTGTTCTTCGGCGAGCGCCGCTACGACCTGGGCCGCGTCGGCCGCTACAAGGTCAACAAGCGGCTCGCGCTCGCCGACCAGCCGGAGCAGCGCACCCTGCGCGGCGCCGACATCATCGAGCTGGTCCGCAAGATGGTGGAGATCAACAACGGCGTCGGCCGCCCGGACGACATCGACCACCTCGGCAACCGCCGCGTGCGCTCGGTGGGCGAGCTGATCCAGAACCAGTTCCGCATCGGCCTGCTGCGCATGGAGCGGGTGGTGCGCGAGCGCATGACGATCACCGACCCCGAGGAGGCAACGCCCTCCGCGCTGGTCAACGTGCGCCCCGTGGTCGCCGCGATGAAGGAGTTCTTCGGCGGCTCGCAGCTCTCCCAGTTCATGGACCAGACCAACCCGCTCGCCGAGCTGGCCCACAAGCGGCGGCTCTCCGCCCTCGGCCCCGGCGGCCTCTCGCGTGACCGCGCCGGCTTCGACGTGCGCGACGTGCACTTCAGCCACTACGGCCGGATCTGCCCGATCGAGACGCCGGAAGGTCCGAACATCGGCCTGATCGGCAACCTCGCCACCTACGGGCGCGTCAACGACTTCGGCTTCATCGAGACGCCGTACCGTCCGGTGCTGAAGGACCTGGGCAAGCAGAGCCCGGAGCTCGTCGGCCGCATCCTCGCCGCCGGCGTCAAGGACGCCGAGGGCAACCAGATCGCGCGCGCCGGCCGGATGGTCAACGACGAGCTGGCCGCGAAGCTGGCCGACGCGGACGAGGACCGCATCGCGGTGCGCCCGTTCGCCTCGACGCGGACCGTCTACCTGGACGCGCAGCAGGAGGAAGCCTTCCGCATCGCGCAGGCCAACACCCACCTCGATGGGGACTCCAACCTCTCCGACGATCGTGTCGAGGTGCGCCACGCCGAGCGGCTGCGCATGGTGCAGCCCGGCGATGTCGACTACCTGGACGTCTCGCCGAAGCAGATCGTCTCGGTCGCGGCGGCCCTGATCCCCTTCCTGGAGCATGACGACGCGAACCGCGCGCTGATGGGCGCGAACATGCAGCGTCAGGCCGTGCCGCTGGTGCGCCCAGAGGTGCCGCTGGTCGGCACCGGCATGGAGGGCCCGGTCGCGGTCGACTCGCGCCAGGTCATCCTCGCCGAGGAGGACGGCGAGGTGCTCAGCTCCACCGCCAGCTTCCTGACGATCCGCTACGACAGCGGCCGCGAGGAGCGCTACCCGCTCAGCAAGTTCGTGCGCTCCAACCAGGGCACCTGCATCAGCCAGCGCCCGCTGGTCCGCAAGGGCGACCGCATCACGCGCGGCCAGCCGCTGGTCGACTCTTCCTCCACGGAGCACGGGGAACTGGCGCTTGGCCAGTCCGTGCTCGTCGCGTTCATGTCCTGGGAAGGCCTCAACTTCGAGGATGCGATCGTGCTCTCCGAGTCCATGATCCGCGAGGACAAGTTCACCTCCATCCACATCGAGAAGTACGAGGTCGAGGCGCGCGACACGAAGCTGGGACCGGAAGAGATCACGCGCGACATCCCCAACGTCGGGGATGAGTCGCTGCGCGACCTCGACGATCGCGGCATCATCCGCGTCGGCGCCGAGGTCCGTGAGGGCGACATCCTCGTCGGCAAGATCACGCCGAAGGGCGAGACCGAGCTGACGCCGGAGGAGAAGCTGCTGCGCGCGATCTTCGGCGAGAAGGCGCGCGAGGTGAAGGACACCTCGCTGCGCGTCCCGCACGGCGAGCGCGGCAAGGTGATCGACGTGCGCGTCTTCGAGCGCACCGCCAACGACGAGCTGCCCGCCGACGTGAACATGATGGTCCGTGTCTCCGTCGCCCAGAAGCGCAAGATCTCCGAGGGCGACAAGATGGCCGGCCGCCACGGCAACAAGGGCGTCGTCTCCCGCATCACGCCGGTCGAGGACATGCCCTACCTCGAGGACGGGCGCGCGATCGAGATCGTGCTCAACCCGATCGGCGTGCCCTCGCGCATGAACGTCGGCCAGGTGCTGGAGACGCACCTCGGCTGGGCCGCCAACACGCTGGGCATGCGCGCGGTCACGCCCGTCTTCGACGGCGCGTCCGACGCCGAGATCCAGGACGCCCTCGCGCGCGCCTGGCTCGCCGTCCAGGCCGGCGCCGTCTCGCCGGAGGCGCTGGCCGCGGCCAACGGGCACGGCGGGAACGGCAACCGCGCCAACGGCAGCGACGACGTCCTGCCGGTCGGCGCGCACGTCGACGTCAACCGCATCGCCAGCTACGTCAACGAGGGCGGATTCAACGCCGACGAGGTGCTGGGCGGCGAACATACCGGCGCAGCGCGCACCGCCTGCCTCACGCTCTGGCTCGAGCAGCGAGGCGAGCGCAACGTGCGCGACCTGGCCGGGGACGCCTTCGAGGCGCGCCTCGAAGAGGTCGCCCGTCGCAGCGGCGAGGCGCCGCCGGTCTGGGGCAAGCAGGTGCTCTACGACGGGCGCACCGGCGAGCCCTTCGACCAGCCGGTCACCGTCGGCTACATCTACATGCTGAAGCTCGTGCACCTCGTGGAGGACAAGATCCACGCCCGCTCCACCGGGCCGTACTCGCTGATCACCCAGCAGCCGCTGGGCGGCAAGGCGCAGTTCGGTGGCCAGCGCTTCGGCGAGATGGAGGTCTGGGCGCTGGAGGCCTACGGCGCCGCGCACATCCTCCAGGAGATGCTCACCGTGAAGTCCGACGACGTCGTCGGCCGCGTCAAGGCCTACGAGGCGATCGTCAAGGGCGAGAACACGATGGAACCGGGCGTGCCGGAGTCCTTCAAGGTGCTCGTCAAGGAGCTCCAGTCGCTCTGTATGAGCGTCGAAATCCTCAACGAGGACGAGGAGCAGGTCGCCTTCTCCGAGGACTACATCGAGGCGATTCCGTCGCTTGGCATCAACTTGTCCGGTCGCGAGGCAGAGGAGAGCGCCAGTGCTTGAGGTCAACGATTTCAACGCGATTCGGCTGTCGCTGGCATCGCCCGCGCAGATCCGGTCCTGGTCCTACGGCGAGGTCACCAAGCCGGAGACCATCAACTACCGCACGCTCAAGCCTGAGAAGGACGGACTCTTCTGCGAGAAGATCTTCGGCCCGACCAAGGACTTCGAGTGCTACTGCGGCAAGTACAAGCGCGTCCGCTACAAGGGCATCACCTGCGACAAGTGCGGCGTCGAGGTCGCACGCAGCAAGGTGCGGCGCGAGCGCATGGGCCACATCAGCCTGGCCGCTCCGGTCACGCACATCTGGTTCGCCAAGGGCGTGCCCAGCCGCCTCGGCCTGCTGCTCGACGTGGCCCCGCGCACGCTGGAGCGCGTGCTCTACTTCGCGCACTACGTGATCACCGAGGTCAACGACGAGGCGCGCCAGCACGCGCTGGAGCAGTTGCTCTCCGAGATCGAGGACGAGGTCAACCGCCGCGAAGGCGCCGCCGCCAACCGCATCGCGATCCGCGAGGAGTCGCTCGAGCTCGAGATCGCCGAGATCGAGCGCCGGCGCGACGCCGACATCGAGGCCGCCGACGCCGAGCTGCCCGGGCAGATCGACGCGGTCATGGCCGAGGCGAGCGCGCTGGAGCAGGAGCTGCAGGAACGCGACAGCGAGAAGCTGCGCGCCAAGCTCGCCTTCCGCGGGAAGACGCTGGCCAGCCGCGGCCAGCGCATCGGCGCGAACACCATCTCCACGCTCCACGAGGTCGCCCGCGACCAGGTGAGCGCTGTCGAGGAGGAAATCAGCGAGCAGAAGACGCGGATCCAGACCGCCGCCGCGGCCGACGCCCAGCAGAAGCGCGACGAGGCATTCGAGGAACTGGAGCCGCTGCGCCAGCAGGTGGCCACCGCCCGCGACGCCGTGCGCAAGGAGCACGAAGACCTGATCAAGCGCCTCGAGAAGCTACGCGACCCGCTGGAGTCGGACACGCTCACGATCCTCACGGAGCAGGAGTTCCGTGAGCTGGACGAGCGCTTCGGCCTGGTCTTCAAGGCCGGCATGGGAGCCGAGGCGATCGTCGGCATCCTGGAGCGAATGGACCTCGACGGGCTGCGCGTGAAGCTGCAGGGCGAGACGCACTCCAGCTCCGGTCAGCGCCGCAAGAAGGCCACCAAGCGCCTGCGCGTCGTCGAGGCGCTGCGCAAGTCCGGCAACCGCCCGGACTGGATGATCATCCAGGAGCTGCCGGTGCTGCCGCCGGACCTGCGCCCCATGGTGCAGCTCGACGGCGGGCGCTTCGCCACCTCCGACCTCAACGACCTCTACCGCCGCGTGATCAACCGCAACAACCGGCTGAAGCGCCTGCTCAACCTCGGCGCGCCCGAGATCATCGTGCGTAACGAGAAGCGGATGCTGCAGGAGTCCGTGGACTCGCTGATCGACAACGGCCGCCGCGGGCGCGCCGTCAGCGGCTCCGGCAACCACAAGCTGAAGTCGCTCTCCGACCTGCTCAAGGGCAAGCAGGGGCGCTTCCGCCAGAACCTGCTCGGCAAGCGCGTCGACTACTCCGGCCGCTCCGTGATCGTGGTCGGCCCGGACCTGCGCCTGCATCAGTGCGGGTTGCCCAAGAAGATGGCGCTCGAGCTGTTCAAACCCTTCATCATGCACGCCCTCGTGCTCAAGGGGCTGGCGCACAACATCAAGAGCGCCAAGCGCATCGTCGAGCGCGCACGGCCCGAGGTCTGGGACGTCCTGGACGAGGTGATCGAGGACCGGCCGGTCCTGCTCAACCGCGCCCCCACCCTGCACCGCCTCGGCATCCAGGCGTTCGAGCCGGTGCTTGTCGAGGGCTCGGCGATCCAGCTCCACCCGCTGGTCTGCTTCGCCTACAACGCCGACTTCGACGGCGACCAGATGGCCGTCCACGTCCCGCTCTCCTACGAGGCCGTCGCGGAGGCCCGCCAGGTGCTGCTCAGCACCCGGAACCTGCTCTCGCCCTCGGACGGTGAGCCGGTGGTGGCGCCGACGCTGGACATGGTGCTCGGCTGCTACTACATGACCGTGGACGGCCCGCCGCGGGAGGACACCGACACCGGCACCCGCGCCTACGCCGGTTCGGACGAGGTGCGCACCGCCTACGAGCTGGGCCACCTGCGCATCCACGACCCGATTCGCCTGCGCCAGAACGGCTCGGTCCTCGAGACCACCGTCGGGCGCGTGCTCTTCAACAGCATCGTTCCGGACAGCCTCGGCTTCCAGAACGACGTAATGGACAAGAAGGCGCTGCGCACGCTGGTCTCCAACGTCTACCAGGAGCTCGGGACCGAGCGGACCGTCGAGTTCGTCGATGCAATCAAGGACATCGGCTTCCGCTACGCCACCCAGTCCGGGATCTCGATCGCCGTCTCGGACATCAGCGTCCCGCAGGCCAAGGCGGACCTGATGGCCAGCGCCGACCAGCGCATCGACGCGCTCGAGGAGCAGTTCCAGATGGGGCTGATGACCGAGAACGAGCGCTACCTGGCGGCGATTGACGTCTGGCAGGAGGCCACGGACCAGATCCAGGGCGCACTCGAGGACAGCCTCGACCGCCTCGGCCCGCTGGCCCTGATGGCCGACTCCGGCGCGAAGGGAAACATCGCCCAGATCCGCCAGATGGGCGGCATGCGCGGGCTGATGAGCGACCCCAGCGGCCGCATCATCGACCTGCCAATCCGCTCCTCGTTCCGCGAGGGCCTGTCCGTCCTCGAGTACTTCACCTCCACGCACGGCGCCCGCAAGGGCCTCGCCGACACCGCGCTGCGCACCGCCGACTCCGGCTACCTCACGCGGCGCATGATCGATGTCGCGCAGGACGTGATCGTGCTCGACGGGGACTGCTCCGAGGAGGACGGCAACCTCGGCGGCATCTGGCTGCGCGAACGCGCCGAGCAGGGCCTCCTCGCCTCGCTCGAGGAGCGCATGACCGGCCGCTGGACCGCCTCGCCGGTCGCTCACCCGGAGACGGGCGAGCTGATCCTCGACGCCAACGAGGAGATCGGCGAGGAGACCGCGCAGCGCATCGTCGAAGCGCAGGTCGAGCAGGTGCATGTGCGTTCGCCGCTGACCTGCATGTCGCGGCGCGGCGTCTGCCAGCGCTGCTACGGACGCTCGCTCGCGACCGGCGAACTGGTCCAGCAGGGCGTTGCAATCGGCATCATCGCCGCGCAGTCGATCGGTGAGCCGGGCACGCAGCTGACGATGCGCACGTTCCACACGGGCGGCGTCGCCGGCGGGCTCGACATCACCTCGGGCCTCCCGCGTGTCGAGGAGATCTTCGAGGCGCGCGTGCCCAAGGGGCAGGCGGTCATCTCCGAGATCGACGGCATCGCCGAGGTGCAGCGGGACGGCGACGTGCGCGCCGTCGTGGTGCGCAACACGGAGACGCACACGGAGCAGATCGACCTGCCCGCGGAGCTCAGGCTGCTCGTCGCCGAGGGGGACAACCTCGACCCGGACACGGTGCTCGCCGAGTCCACCGAGCAGGATGACGCGCCACCGCCGAAGGGCCGCTCGCGGCGCAAGCCGCCTCCGCCGGCCGTGCAGCTCGCAACCGCGCTGGGCGGACGGGTGGAGTTCGTGCGGGAGGGCCGCAAGCGCCACCCGGTCGCGCTGCGCCTCGTCGCCGACATCACGGACGAGCGCGAGTACCCGGTCCCGGCCTCGGCGCGGATCCGCGTCGAGTCCGGCGAGCACGTCCGCGGCGGACAGCAGCTCACCGAGGGCGCGCTGAACCCGCAGGACGTGCTCTCGATCCTCGGTCCGGCGGAGGTGCAGGTCTACCTCGTGGACGAGGTGCAGAAGGTCTACCGCTCGCAGGGGGTCAACATCAACGACCGCCACATCGAGGTGATCGTCCGCCAGATGATGCGGCGCGTCAGCATCGAAGACCCCGGCGAAAGCGACTTTCTGCCGCAGGAGGCCGTCGACCGCCACGACTTCGAGCGCGAGGTTGCACGCATCGAGGCCGAGGGCGGCACGGCGCCGTTGGCGGCGCCGATGCTGCAGGGCGTCACGCGCGCCTCGCTGAGCACGGACTCGTTCCTCGCGGCCGCCTCCTTCCAGGAGACGACGCGGGTGCTGACCGAGGCGGCGATCGAAGGCAAGACGGACCACCTGCGCGGTCTCAAGGAGAACGTGATCATCGGCAAGCTGATCCCGGCGCGAGCCCCGATCACCGTCGAGCGGCCCGTGCCGATCGCCGAGATCCCGATCCCCGAGTCGCTGCTGCTGCCGTTCATCTTCGACTTCGAGCGGCCGGAACTGCCCGACGGCGAGGACGAGTCGCTGGCGGAGCTGATGCAGACCGAGCCCGGCGAGCTCGCGCTCGCCGGCGCCTACGTCGCCGAGCCGGACTAACGACGGCCGCGGGGTATCCCGCGGCGCAAATCGCGCTACGCGAACAGCGGGAGGGCTTCGGCCCTCCCGTTTCTCGTCCGCAACGCCGCCTGCGACAGCTGTGGGAGCGTGCGGGTTACAGGTCCTTGCGGCGGAACCAGGCCATCCCGAACATCGTGGCGAGCACCGAGAGGACGCCGAAGACGACCAGCACGCGGAGCTGCTCGGCGACGGACACCTCGCCGCGGAACGTCTCGGGCAGACCACTGACCACGCCGGTCGTGCTCATCCAGTCCAGGGCAAGGAACTGGAACACCGCGCCGGACGCCACGGTGGAAACCAGCACCGTCAGCACGGAGGCCAGCATGTTGCGGAAGATCGCCGACAGCGCGATCCCGAAGGCCGCGAGGAAGACAAGCAGCGAGGCCACCGTCAGCAGCCCCCAGACGATCCCCTCGATCGTCGCGTCGTCGACCGCGAAGCGGAGCACCAGGTACACCAGCGGCACGGTCACTGCGACGTAGACGGCCAGGAACACTCCGACGCGCGCCGTGAACTTCGACCAGATGTAGGCCCGGCGCGTCACCGACCTCGAGAGGATCGAGTCCGCGACGACGTCTGCCTCACCGTTGACCGCGCTCGCGGAGAGCACCGCGACCACCAGCCAGGAGAGCGGCGCCAGCACGGCCGCCACGTAGGCGGCCAGCGTCTCCGAGGCGAGTTCCCGCTGGTTCGCGGCGACCACCACGAAAAAGCCCGCCGGCCCGACCAGCAACAGGATCCAGATGCGGACCAGCCAGGAGCGCGCCAGTTGCTCCATGTCGAGCCGGAGCAGATAGAGGTAGGCCTGCATCAGGCGGCCCCGCTATGAGAACCATCCCCGCGACCCGGCTCCTCGGTGCCGGGCTGCCCTGCGCCGTCCTCCGCGACCCAGTCCGGAGCTCGCAGCAGGCTGCGCGAACGGTCCTCCTCGAGGCGGCGCAGGAACGCCTCCTCCACCTCGTGGGTGCCGGTGTCGAGCCTCAGTAACTCGACGCCGCTGCGCTCCACCAGCTCGAGCAGGCGCTTCAGGTACTCGGTGACCGCACCGCCGCCGAGGAAGGTGATCCGGACCTCCGGGCCGGCGCGCTCCCAGCGCACCGAGCCGGGCTCGTCCAGCTCCGGGATCCTCCGCTCGAAGGAGGCGACATTGCCCTCGATCTCGACGGTGATCGAGTTCTGCCGCGCGAGCCGCCGCATCTCCGCCATTTGCCCGTCGTAGATCAGCCGCCCCTGCGCGATCACCCCGACGTCTGTGCAGACCCGTTCCACGTCGTTGAGGATGTGCGTGGCGATGATGATCGTGCGGTCGCGTCCCGACAGCTCGCGGATCAACTCGATCATCTGCCTGCGCCCGGGCGGGTCGAGGCCGTAGGTCGGCTCATCCAGCACCAGCAACTCGGGATCGTTCATCAGCGCCGCGGCGATGCCGAGCCGCGTCTCCATGCCGGTCGAGAAGCCCTCGATGCGCTGCGAGGCGACATCGGAGAGATCGACGGATTGCAGCAGCGTCGTCATGCGGATCTTCGCGCGCTCGGACGGCAACCCGACGATCTTGCCGACGAACTCGAGGTAGGAGATCGGCGTCATGTAACGCGGGAACACCGGGGCCGTCGGCAGGAAGCCAATCCGCCGCCGCAGCTCGGCGCTCTCGGCACGCATCGGGCGGCCCAGCACCCTGATCTCGCCGGCGGTCGGCCGTTGCAGGCCGAGCATGAGGCGGAACACCGTCGACTTGCCGGCCCCGTTCGGGCCGACGAGGCCGTACACGGAGTTCTTGCGCACGCGCATGTTGAGCGCGTTGAGGGCGATGTAGCGGTTGTCGTAGATCTTCGTGAGGTCGTGCGCCTCGATGGCGTAGCTCGGTCCGGCCCGGCGGCCGGCCAACTCGGTCGCGATGGGCGGCGCGTCCTCGCCGGGAGCCTGGGCCCGACCGCCGTTCGCGCTCTCGCCGGCGCGGACCGCCCTGAGCGATCGCCGCAGTGAGGATGGCGCAAGCTTCATCGCACGCTCCGCACCCTCGCCACTGCCAACGTGCGCCGTCGTATGCCGCGACACCCCCGCGGCGAGGCGTCGCGGGATCTTACCACTCGGAGACACGGCCACGGCAGCGGCGGGCGCCGGGGTTGGCCCGGCACGGCTGAATGTGGTTCCCTACACTGCCACGATGCAATCCGTACTGCTGATCAGCGACAACGCCGATCATCTGGCGATCGTGCGCGCTGCCCTGCGCGAGGACGGCCACGCCCTGCGCAGCGAATCGACAATCGATCGCGGGCTGATCGCCCTGCGCGAGCAGTCACCGGATCTGCTCTGTCTGGACATCAGCAGCGGAGCCGCCGTGAACGGCCTGGGCGCGCTGCTGCGCGACCCGGAGCTGCAGGAAGGGCCTCCGCTGCTCGCGATCACCGCACGGGAGCAGTTCTACCTCGTCGGTCCCGGCTCCGGCGTGAGCGACGTGATCGCGACGCCGCTCGACCGCGACGAGCTGCAGCTGCGCATCTCGCGTCTGGTCTCCGCAGCAAGCGCGGAGGACAGCCAGTTGCTGCGCCGCGGCGAGCTGCTGATCGACCAGGAGCGCTACACCGTCCGGCTCGGCGACGATGCCGTCGACCTCACCTACAAGGAGTACGAGCTGCTGCGCTTCCTGGCGCAGAACCCGGGCAAGGCCTTCACCCGCGAGATGCTGCTCAACCAGGTGTGGGGCTACGACTACTACGGCGGCGCCCGCACCGTGGACGTCCACATCCGCCGCATCCGCGCCAAGATCGAGCGGCACGAGCCCTACATCGAGACGGTCCGCAACGTCGGCTACCGCTTCGTCGAGGAGCCCCGCTCGCACTAGCCCGCCCCCGGCGCCGCGCACCGCGTTCGGCCTCCGCCCGAGGTCTCTGCGCGCCCGCCCCGGGGGCTGCGAAACATGCCCGAAACGCGGCGGTAATCCGGGGGTAATCGTTCGCTCGTACGCTCATCCTCGAGCGCCGGGAGGCCGTGTGTCTCGCGGCGCGGTAGGGACGAGCCACGAGTGAATGCAGCGCCAAACGGGGGCTGCACGCGAGAATGGGGGCGACAGGTGGACCTTCAGGAACTGCAGCAACTGGCGGCCGACAACGGGGTGACCCGAATCGACCTGCGCGTGACCGATCTGCCGGGGCGCTGGCAGCACTTCACGCTCCCGCCGGACGCCCTCGACGAGGACCTCTTCCAGAACGGCAACGGCTTCGACGGATCCAGCCTGCGCGGCTTCCAGGAGATCCACGAGTCCGACATGCTGCTGGTGCCGGACATCAACACCGCCGTGATCGACCCGATTCCGGATCACCCCACGATCTCCCTGATCTGCAACGTGATCGACGCCGTCACGCACGACTCGTACTCGCGTGACCCGCGCAACGTCGCCCTCAAGGCCGAGGCCTACCTCGCCTCCACGGGCATCGCGGACGAGGCCTTCTTCGGCCCCGAGCCCGAGTTCTTTCTCTTCGACGACGTCCGTTACAACCAGGGCCAGCAGTCCGCCTTCTACTACGTCGACTCGGAGGAGGCGCACTGGAACTCCGGCAAGGACTACACCGAGGCCTTCCCCGGCGGCTTCAACACCGGCTACAAGATCCCCGGCAAGGAGGGCTACGCGCCGCTCCCGCCGTTCGACCAGACCGCCGGGGTCCGCTCCGATATCGTCGCCGCCATGAACGCCGTCGGCGTCGACACGTTCATCGACCACCACGAGGTCGCGACCGCCGGCCAGGCTGAGATCGGCCTCGGCAAGGCCACGCTGGTGGACCAGGCGGACCGCACCCAGTGGTACCGCTACATGGTGCGGAACGTGGCGCACCAGCACGGCAAGGTTGCCACCTTCATGCCGAAGCCGATCTTCGAGGACAACGGCTCCGGCATGCACACCCACCAGTCCCTGCGCAAGGGCGAGGAGCCGCTCTTCTACGACGCCAACGGCTACGCCGGCCTCTCCCAGCTCGCACGCTGGTACATCGGCGGCCTGCTCCGGCACGCCCCGACGGTGCTGGCCTTCGCCGCCCCGTCGACCAACTCCTACAAGCGGCTGGTGCCCGGCTACGAGGCGCCCGTGAACCTCGCGTACTCGATGCGCAACCGCTCGGCTGCGGTCCGCATCCCGACCTACCGCATCGGGATGCCGAACGAGGCCTCCGACAAGCGCGTCGAGTTCCGCCCGCCGGACGCCACGGCGAACTGCTACCTCGCCTTCTCGGCGATGCTGATGGCCGGTCTGGACGGCATCCAGAACCAGATCGACCCCGGCGACCCGCTGGACCGCAACATCTACGAGCTCCCGCCGGAGGAGGCCGCCGCGGTGCCGACCGTGCCCGGCTCGCTCGGCGAGGCCCTCGACGCGCTCGAGGCGGACCACGACTTCCTGATGCAGGGCGGCGTGTTCACGCAGGACGTGCTCGACATGTGGCTCGACATGAAGCGCGACGAGGTCCTGAACGTCTCGCTGCGGCCCACGCCGTACGAGTTCGAGCTCTACTTCAGCAACTAGCCTCCGCAGCATCAAAGCCGGGCGGCAGGGAGGGCGATTCGCGGACCGCTCCCCCGGCCGTCCGGCCTGCAGAACGGAGTCGTACTCCACGCCGATCGCACCGCAGGACACGAGCCCGCGGAGAGCAGCATGACTTCAGACGCGATTTCCGGTAACGGCGCACGCCGGGACAGCAACGACCAGCGGCAGCACGTCATCCAGGCGTGCTACGACCACGACGTCAAGTTCATCCGGCTCTGGTTCACCGACATCCTCGGGATCCTCAAGTCCGTCGCGATCACCATCGAGGAGCTCGAGCACGCCCTCGATGACGGCGTCACCTTCGACGGCGCATCGATCGAAGGCTTCGCGCGCGTCGACGAGGCGGACGTCGTCGCCGTGCCGGACCCCGCGACGTTCCAGCTGCTGCCCTGGCGGCCGCGCGAGCAGGCCGTGGCGCGCATGTTCTGCGACCTCCGCTCGCCCCTCGGCGAACCGTTCGAGGGCGACTCGCGGCAGGTGCTGAAGGACGCGATCGAGCGGGCGGCGAAGCAGGGCTTCACCTTCTACGTCTCGCCCGAGATCGAGTTCTTCTACTTCCGCGGGCCGGATGGCACGGAGCCGCTGGACGCGGGCGGCTACTTCGACCTCACGCCGCTCGACTCCGGGTCGGACCTGCGACGCGAGACGGTGCTGACCCTCGAGGAGATGGGCATCGGCGTCGCGCTCAGCCACCACGAGGCCGCGCCCAGTCAGCACGAGATCGACCTGCGCTACACCGACGCGCTGACGATGGCCGACTCGATCATGACCTACCGCCTCGTCGTGAAGGAGGTGGCGCTGCGCCACGGCGCCTACGCGACCTTCATGCCGAAGCCGAACTCCGATCAGAACGGCTCCGGGATGCACCTCCAGCTCTCGCTCTTCCGAGGCGAGCAGAACGCCTTCGCGGACGAGTCTGCGCCGCACGAGCTGTCAGCGACGGCGCGCTCGTTCATGGCCGGGCTGCTGCAGCACACGCCGCAGCTGATGCTGCTCACCAACCAGTGGGCGAACTCCTACCGGCGCATCGTGCCGGGCTTCGAGGCGCCGACGCACGCGACCTGGTCCAGCACGAACCACGCCGACCTGCTGCGCGTGCCGCAGCACAAGCCGGGAGAGGCCGCAGCAGCGCGCATCGAGTACCGCGTGCCGGACGCCGCCTGCAATCCCTATCTCGCCTTCGCCGCAATCCTCGAGGCGGGCCTCGGTGGCGTCGCCGGCGGACTGCCGCTACCAGCCGAGCTGGACCGCCCCATCGGCGAGTTGCCCGAGGATGAGATCGCGCGGCGGGGCATCGAGGCGCTGCCGGCCTCGCTCGGCGACGCGATCGCGGCGTTCGCCGGCTCGGAGCTGATGGCGGGCGTGCTTGGCGGCCACATCCGCGAATCGCTGGTGGCGAACAAGCGCCACGAGTGGTCCGAGTTCCGCGCCCAGGTCTCGGAGTTCGAGCTGCGCCGCTACCTGTCCGTACTGTAAGCGGAAACCCAGAGTGGAATCGTGCGATCTCGCTGCGGATGCCTTGGTGACAATGTCATGCAAAGGTTGAGAGCATCCGGTTAGCGGTTTAGCATATGGGTAGTGGCTAGCGGGTTTCCGCTATCGGCGCCGTTTCCCCTTGGGACTCGGCGCTTTCAGTTTTCTTGGCCCGAACCTGTGCGCGATGTGCTTCGATCAGGTCACGGATGTCGCTGTCCGGGAAAACCTTGATCCCAAACTTCCCCATCATCGAGTCACCGCGCGAGTAGATCTTAGACTGCCACACGCGCCACCGGCGCGGAATCACCGCGCCACAGCCACCCCTCGCCCACTCGAACACATCGCGCGAGAACATGTCGGCAAGCTCCATAGGATCGCTGCCTTGCTTTCGCGTAAACTCGCAGCCTGTCATGAGCCAATTCCGGAACGCAGCGTCTTGCACCCACTGCGTCCCATCGAGCAGCAGATCCAGATAGTCGCGATGGTGCTCCGCGTCTTCTCGGGGACCGACACTCTCGAAGGTCACACGGCCCAGCGCGTCATCGCCGCGTGTCGCTAGATAGTCAACGTACCGTTCCAGGAGCATGTGAATCGCGACGGAATATGGATCAGGCCGGCAGATACGGATCATCGTCGAGCGCGACAAACTCCGCAAACTCGTCCTTGCGGATCGCGACCGCGAACAACGCTAACTCGGTTCCTGCCACGAGCTCATCGAGAGCACTACAGAATGCTTGTTGGCGATCCGCGTCTCCCCCGAGGGAGAACCAATCGCGGTGGGTTCTGATGTCCGGCTCGTGGAACGTAATGTCGTCTCGCCCGAAGAATCTAAGCTTCAAGGCGTCGGCCCTCGACTTGTACGAAGCCACCTCACTCTCGGCCATCGCGACCCCGCCGAGCGCAAAGAACAAACCCGGGGATCGAGGATCGGGCCGCCCCGACTCGTCCAGAAACAGGTTGTCGGGGATTCGCTCCTCGTGCAGCGGCTGACCGCTCTGATACTTGAAGCGCTTACGAGACTCAAGCGGCCCCAAGCTGCGCATCAGCTCCTCGGCCTCCTTGCGGCCAATCGCTCGGAGCAGACCATCGAGATCAGACGCGTCGTAGTCCGCCCGCCGGAGAAGTGCGGCGAGCGCCCGCCCCACCCGTCCAGCTTCCGCCAGTAGCAAGTTTCGGCGCCGCGCGGTGCGACGGCCTTCGGGATCGCCTTGTCCACGTTGCACAGTCACAAGGGAACAGTATAACGGCCTAAGCGGAAGGTCGGTTTGCCACTACCCGAACAGCACCGCCGAGGCGTCGTCCGCCGCCTCGAGGACCGGGGCGGCCCAGAGGCCGATGACGAAGATGCCGATGAACAGCACGCCGGTCACACCGTAGGCGAGGAGTGAGGGCCGCCAGCGACCCTCCGCGCCCTCTGCCGGCGCAACGACGTACATCTGCCGGATCACCTTCAGGTAGTAGTAGAGCGAGACGGTGCTCATGATCACCGCGACGCCCGAGAGCCAGAGGAAGCCCTCCTCGGCAGCCGCCTGGAAGATAAAGAACTTCGTCACGAAGCCCGCCAGCAGCGGCATCCCGCTTAGCGAGAACAGCCCCGTGGTGATCACCAGCGCGAGGTACGGCTGCGTCTCCGCCAGGCCGCGGAAGTCCTCGATGCGCTCGCTGCCGATTCGGTTGTAGACCGCGATCACCGCGATGAAGACCGCGAGGTTGGTGACCAGGTAGCCCGCCAGGTGCAGCAGCAGCGCCGAGCCCGAGGCGTCCGAGACGGTCGTGACCGCCATCAGCATGAAGCCGACCTGGCCGATCGAGGAGTAGGCGAGCAGGCGCTTGATGTTGGTCTGCACCAGCGCGATCAGGTTCCCCGTCACCATCGTCGCCACGGACAACGTGGCGAGCATCCACTGCCAGTCGTCCTGCACCGGCAGCAGTCCGGTGCCGAACAGCCGCAGCAGCAGCGCGAACGTCGCCGCCTTCGAGGTGGCCGCGATGTAGGCTGTCACAGGCAGCGGCGCGCCCTCGTAGGCGTCGGGTGTCCACATGTGGAACGGGACCGCCGAGGCCTTGAAGCCGAGCCCGCCGACCAGGAAGGCGAGGCCCATCAGCAGCACCGGCGAGCCCTGCACCGAAGAGTCGCCGAGCGCCGCCGCGATGCCCTCGTAGCTGGTGGTGCCGGCGGCGCCGTAGATCAAGCTGAGGCCGTAGAGCAGCATCGCCGAGGCGACGCCGCCGAGCAGCACGTACTTCAGCCCTGCCTCGCCGGAGCGGCGGTCGTCCTTGGCCAGCGAGACGGCGACGTAGAGCGAGAAGGAGAGCAGTTCAATCGAGATGTAGGCGGTGAGCAACTCGCGCGCGCCCGCCATGTAGATCGCGCCGATCGTGGACACCAGCAGCAGCGCGTAGAACTCGCCCTGGTGGCGGATGTTGCGCTGGATGAACTCGTGCGAGCCGAGGATCACGACCAGCACCGTCACCGTGAACAGCACGCGGAAGAACAGCGTGTAGTCGTCCACGCCGATCAGCCCCGCGAAGTCCGTGCTGCGGTCCGCGTAGAAGAGGCTCGCGATCCCCGCCGCGAGCGCGCCGAGGGCGGCCAGCGCCGGAATCAGGCGCCTCGAGACTCCCAGCTCGCGCCGGAAGGCGTCGACCAGCAGCACCACGCCCGCGGCGCCGGCGAGGATGAACTCCGGAATCAGCAGCGCGTACTCGAAGTTCACAGCAGCACCTCAGGGATACCGGCCTCGAGGCCGGCGGCGACACGATCGATCCATGGCGACGGCCAGAGCCCGAGCGCGAAGATCGAGATCGCGAGCACCGTCGCGCCGGCGCGCTCGGTCCAGCTGATCTCGCCGACGCCACTCCAGCGCGGACTCGGCTCGCCGAAGAAGGTCTGGGCGAACATGCGCAGCAGGTACGTTGCCGTAATCGCAGCCGTGAGCACCGCCAGCGCGCCGACCAGCGGGTAGGCGCGGAAGGCGCCGATGAAGATGTGCAACTCGGCGATGAACCCGGACAGCCCGGGCAGGCCGAAGGAGGCGAGGCCCGCGATCACGAAGAAGACCGCCCAGATCGGCATCCGCCGCGCCATGCCCGAGTAGTGGTTGAACTCGCGGTCGTGCGACTGGTCATAGAGCGCGCCGATCAGGAGGAAGAACAGCGCGGTCATCACGCCGTGCGCGAACATCTGCAGCACCGCGCCGCTCATCCCGATCAGGTTGAGCGTGCCCAGCCCGACGAAGACGTAGCCCATGTGCGAGACCGAGGAGAAGCCGGTCATCAGCTTGAAGTCGGTCTGGCGCAGCGCGCCGATCGCCCCGTAGAGCGCACCGATGATGCCGAGCGTCAGCAGGGCCGGGGCCCAGAACTCGGCGCCCTCGGGCAGCATCTGGAAGCCGAGGCGGATGATCCCGAACGCGCCGAGCTTCATCAGCACGCCCGCGTGCAGCATCGAGACGGCCGTCGGCGCGGCGGCGTGGCCGTCCGGCGACCAGGGGTGGAAGGGGAAGATGCCGGCCAGCGTGCCGCAACCGATCGCGACCAGCGGGAACATCACCAGCTGGAAGTTGCGTCCGTACTCCGCGTCGAACAGCGCGGGCATGTCGAAGGTCCCGAGGCCGGCCTCCGTGAAGATCCCGAAGATCGCGATGAAGATCAGGATCGAGGCCGCGACGAGCATCATCATCAGCTTCATCGCGCCGTACTCGCGCCGCCCGGAGCCCCAGACCGCGATCAGCAGGTACATCGGCAGCACCGCGGTCTCGTAGAGCAGGAACCAGAAGAACAGGTCGAGCGCGACGAACGTGCCGTAGACACCGGCCACGAGGACGAACAGCAGGACGAAGAAGTCCTTCAGCCTCTCCTGGATCTTCCACGACACCCAGGTGCCGCTGAGGATCACGATCCCCGTCAGCAGGACCATCGGCGCCGCGATGCCGTCGAGCCCGACCTTGAGCTGGATCCCGTTCTTGCCGAGGAAGCCGGCGTTCTGGAGCCAGGGCCAGTCGACCACGCCCTGGAACTGGTCGCCGCGGTAGTCGAAGGCGAAGAAGACGTACACGGAGATGATGAACATCGCGAGGCTCGCGAGGCCGGTGATGGCCTTGATCGCGTTGCGCTCACCGGACGGCGTCAGCATCAGCAGGATTGCGCTGCCCAGCGGGATCAGCGGCAATGCCAGCAGCAGGTAGCCCTCGCTCGTGGTCATACCCGGCCCGCCCTACGTCCGCCCGAGCGCGACGATGGCCAGCACGGCCACGCCGAGCGCCATCGCCAGCGCGTAGCTCGGAATGCGCCCGGTCTGCAGGAACTTCAGCCGGAACCCGGTGAAGCCGATGCCCTGCGCCGTGCCGTCCACGCCCGAATCGTTGATTACCAGCCGGTCGAAGCGCGCGACCACCGTCGCGAGGCCGAGGATCACCTTGTCGATCGTCACCTGGTAGAGGTGGTCCACGTAGTAGCGCTGCACCAACAGGTCGTGCAGCTCGGGCGCCCAGGAGCGGGCGCGCTCCGCCCGCTCGGCGCGGCCCCACCAGTAGACGAAGCCGATCACGATGCCGACGAGGCCCAGCGCCGTCGCGCCGATCGCGACGTCCGGGTGGAGCTCGAAGACATGGCCCTTGTCCCCCTGCGTGAAGACGACGTTGCCGATCCCGCCGGCGAAGCCCAGCACCTTGCCGACGCCCTCGAAGGCGACGAACCCGGCGACGAGCGACAGCCCCGTGAGGATCAGCATCGGCAGCAGCATCGGCGGCGGGGACTCGTGCGCGTGATCGTAGGCGTGGCGGTCCTTCGGCTCACCAAAGAACGTGAGCAGCACCAGCCGCGTCGTGTAGATCGCGGTCAGCAAGGAGGTGGCCGCGAGGATCACGAACAGCGGCATCGGCGCGCCGCCCTGCAGCGCGACGAGGATCTCGTCCTTCGACCAGAACCCGGCCAGCGGCACGATGCCCGCGAGGGCAACGGACCCGACGATGAAGAACAGCGTCGTCGCCGGCAGCTTGCGCCACAGGCCGCCGAGCTCCTCGACCAGCTGTACACCGGTGCCGTGGATCACGGACCCGGAGCCGAGGAAGAGCAGCGACTTGAAGAAGGCGTGCGTGAAGAGGTGGAACATCGCCGCCGTCACCGACCCGACGCCGAGCGCGACGAACATGAAGCCGAGCTGTGAGATGGTCGAGTAGGCGAGCACGCGCTTGATGTCGCTGCTCACGAGGCCCATCGTCGCGCCCATCGCCGCCGTCGTGAGGCCGACGTAGAGCACGACGTCCCGCGCAATCAGCACCTCGTCGAAGACCGGCATCATCCTCGCCACGAGGTAGACGCCGGCGACCACCATCGTCGCCGCGTGGATCAGCGCGCTGACGGGGGTGGGGCCCTCCATCGCGTCGGGGAGCCAGACGTGCAGCGGGAACTGCGCGGACTTGCCGGCGGCGCCGGCGAAGAGGAAGAGCATCGAGACCGTGAGGTAGAAGTTGTCGAAGCCACCGCCGCGGGCGACCTCGATGATCTCCTGGATGTCGAAGCTGCCGGCGCCCCGCCAGAGCAGGATGATGCCGATCAGCAGCCCCACGTCGCCGATGCGCGTGGTGATGAAGGCCTTCTTCGCCGCCTCGGCCGCCGACTGGCGCTCCCAGTAGAAGCCGATCAACAGGTACGAGGCGAGGCCGACTGCCTCCCAGGAGAGGTAGAGCAGCAGCAGGTTGCCCGAGGTGACCAGCATCAGCATCGCGGCCGCGAAGCCGGAGAGGACCGCGAAGTACCAGCCGTAGCGTGGCTCGCCGTCCATGTAGCCGACGGAGTAGAGCATCACCATCAGCGTCACGATCGAGACGACGGCGAGCATCAGCACCGTGATGCCGTCGACGTAGGTGCTGAACTCAATCAGCAGCGAGTCGCCGATCTTCGCCCACTCGAAGGCGTAGACGTGCTCCGCGCCGGGCGCGAACTTGCCGTCCACGAAGCTCGACTGGAAGTCCAGCGTGACGAACAACGCCAGGACGACGACCGCCAGCATCCCGAGGATGGCGAGCCCGTCGCCGCCACGCGGCATGGCGCGGTTGAAGAGCGCCAGCAGCGCAAAGAGCGCGGCGGGAATCGCCGGCAGCAGCCAGACCTGCTCCATGCCCACGGCGCTACGCCTCCACTCTCGCGGCTACCACTTCAGCTCGCTCGCATCGTCGACGTAGGCGGTGCGGCGCTCGCGGAAGATGCGCAGCACGATGCCGAGCGCCAGGCCGACCTCGGCGGCGGCCACAGTGATGATGAAGATCGCGAAGATCACGCCGGTGAAAGCCTCGTGGTCGAAGTAGGCGGCGAACGCCACCATGTTGATCGTCGTCGCGGCCAGCATCAGCTCGACGGAGACGAGGATCAGGATCGCGCTGCGGCGGGCGAGCACGCCGTAGAAGCCGATGCCGAACAGCACGGCGGAGAGCACGAGGAAGTTCTCGATCGGGATGTCGCTCACGAGGACTCGCCCTCCTCGACCGCGTCGTCATCCTCGTCACGGTCGCGCCGCGCCACGGCGACGGCGCCGATCAGCGCCACGATCAGCACCAGCGAGGCGATCTCGAAGGGCGCGCCGAAGTCACGGAAGAGCCGCTCGCCGAGCGTGCTGAAGGGCGCGACGACGGGCTCGGTGTTCTCCCACCGCTGGTCAACGAGCGCCACAGCGATGACGGCGGCGAGCAGGATGCCAACGAGGAAGGCAAACGGCTTCTGTGCGCCGTCGGACACCTTCGGGTCTTCGCTGGCGTTGGTGAGCATCAGACCGAAGAGCAGCAACACGGTCACGCCGCCGCCGTAGATCAGCACCTGGACCAGCGCCAGGAACTCGGAGCCCAGCAGCAGGAAGATCCCCGCCACGCCGAGCAGCGCCACCACGAGCGAAAGCGTGGCGTGCACGATGTTGGGCAGCAGCACGGCGCCAAGCGCCCCGAGGATGATCACCGCGGCGGCGAGCCAGAAGACCAGCTCCGCCGCCGTGATCTCGTCGAAGATCAGCAGCGCGAGCAGGACGACCACGACCGGCGTGATCAGCGCGCCGGCGACGAGGCCCGCGAAGATGACGATCCGATCGAGTTGCTGGGGGAAGGGGATGCGTTCTAGCAGTTCAAGCACCGCGCGCCCCACCGTATCGCCGCGGTCTCCTGCCCTCGGGGCGCTCGCCCCCCGGGACCGGGACCGGCCCTAGATATCGGCGACCCACTCGTCAAGTTCACCCGCGCGATGCTGGGCGAGCAGCTGCGGCAGGTCCATCACCAGGTCCGACCGGTCGTATACGGACAACTCGTGGCCGGTCCAGGTGTTGTTCATGGCGATTGCCTCGAAGTTGCACACCTCGACGCAGATGTTGCAGCGCATGCAGCGCGCGTAGTCGATCCAGAACTTGTCGATAATCTTGCGGCGCCGCGAGGTTCCGCCCTGGTTCTCGTGGTTGGGGTTGTCCTTCATCAGGACGGTCATGCACTCGACCGGGCAGGCGCGCTCGCAGGCGTGGCAGCCGGTGCAGTAGGGCTCGTCGACGTGGTCGTCCCAGAGCAGGATCGGGAACGCGCGATCGCGCTCCGGCAGGTCGTGGTGCCCTTCCGGGTACTGCCGCGTGACCGGACGCCTCGCGAACGTCGAGAGCGTCGTCACCATGCTCTTCAGGAGGCCCTTCATGGCCGGGAGCCTTTCACGCCCGCACCTTATGCGGTAGTACCCGCAGGCGCGAGTCTGCCCCGCCGCCCGTCCGGGTCGCGAGGCTCACGAGGCCGCCTCCGCCTGGGCCACCGGCCGCGCCAGCTGCCGGGGGCGGCGGCGCGTGATGCCGTGCTCGACGATCACGTAGAGCAGCACCAGCCCGATCACGTTCGGGACCAGCAGGAACACGTCTGGCCACTCGTACACGAGGATCAGCCCGTTCCCGAGGATCAGCGCGAACGACAGCGGCATCAGCACCTTCCAGGAGAAGGCCATCAGCTGGTCGATGCGCATCCGCGGCACGGTCACCCGCACCCAGAACACGCTGAAGATCAGCAGCCCGGTCTTCGCGCTCGTCAGCACGACCTGCCAGAGGAACCCGGCGTCCTCGCCCAGCGGCCAGGCCCAGCCACCGAGGAACACCGCCGAGGCGAGCAGGCAGAGGATGAACAGCCCCGCGTACTCCGCGAGGAAGAACATCGACCAGCGGATCCCGCTGTACTCGACGAACGGCCCGCCGACCACCTCGGACTCCCCGATCGGGATGTCGAAGGGTGTGCGGTTCAGTTCGGCCAGCATCGCGACGTAGAAGATCGCGAACGCCAGCGGCTGCCAGACGATGTAGGGGATGTGGCCTTGCTGCCCGGTGATCTCGTTGAGGTTGAGGCTGCCGGCGACCATCGCCACGGCCAGCACCGCGAGGATCAGCGGCACCTCGTAGGAGATGCCCTGCGCGGCCGCGCGCAGCGCGCCGATCATCGCGTAGCGGTTGTCCGAGGACCATCCCGCCATCACCCAGCCGACGACGTTCACCGAGCTGATCGCGATCACGTAGAACAGGCCGAGCTCCAGCACCCGCACGTTCCAGTCGAACGCGAACGGGATCGCGACGAAGCCCATGAAGACCGGGACGAACACGACGAAGACGGCGAACTCGAAGACCAGCGGGTCCGCGTTCCTCGGCCGCAGGTCTTCCTTGCCGAGCAGCTTGAGCGCGTCGGCGAGGGACTGGAGCAGGCCCAGCGGCCCGGTCCGCGTCGGGCCGAGGCGCATCTGGAAGCGTGCGATGATCTTGCGCTCGATGTAGATCAGCCCCATCACGACGACGGTCATCATGCCGACGATCAGGAGCAGCCGGATGATCGCGTCCACCCAGACGTTGACGGTCGAGAAGCCGAACAGCTCGGTGTTCATCGGTCGACCTCGCAGAGCACGATGTCGAGCGAGCCGAGGACGACGACCGCGTCGGCGATGTAGCCGCCGATCGTCATGTCGCGCAGCGCCTGCAGGTTGGAAAGGCAGGCGGAGCGAATCTTGAGGCGGTGCGGGCGGTTGCCGCCCTTGCTCACCAGGTAGATGCCGTACTCGCCGCGCGGCGCCTCGGTGCGCGTGTAGACCTCGCCGGGCGGGGTGCGCAGCATGCGAGGCAGCCGGTCCGGGACGATCGGCCCCGGCTCGAGCCGCTCGAGGCACTGCTCGATGATGCGGATCGACTGCCACATCTCGTTGATGCGGCACTGGAAGCGGTCGAACACGTCCCCGTGCTCACCCGTGATCACGTCGAAGTCGACCTGGTCGTAGAAGAGGTAGGGCTCGTCCTTGCGGATGTCCATCGGCACGCCGCTGGCGCGCAGCGTCGGGCCGCTCGCGCCCCAGTCGAGCGCGTCCGCGGCACTGAGGTGGCCGACGCCCTCGGTGCGCGCGCGGAAGATCTCGTTCTGCGTCATCAGCCCGTCGAGGTCCTTGATACCGCGGCGCGAGAGCTCCAGCGTCTCGCGCACACGCGCCTCGAAGTTGCCGGGCACCTCCCAGGCGAGGCCGCCCGCGCGGAAGTAGGCGAACATCAGGCGGTCGCCGGCGACCTCCTCGAACAGGTCCTGGATGAACTCGCGCTCGCGGAAGGCGTAGGTGAACGCCGTGCCGAAGACGCCGACGTCCGTCCCGAACGCGCCGAGGAACATGAAGTGGCTGGACAACCGGTTCAGCTCGCAGAGGATCATGCGGATCCACTGCGCGCGCTCCGGCACCTCGAGCTCCGCGAGTTGCTCGACGGCCATCACGTAGGAGAGTTCGGCATTGAAGTTCGCCAGGTACTCGGTGCGGTCCATGTAGCCGATGCCCTGGCGGTAGTCCATCGTCTCGCAGAGCTTCTCTGCCCCGCGGTGCATGTAGCCGATGTGCGGCGTCACGTCGGTGACGAGCTCGCCGTCGATGGTCAGGACCATGCGGAAGACGCCGTGCGTCGAGGGGTGCTGCGGCCCCATGTTGATCATGATGTCCTGGGTCTCGAACTCGTGATCGAAGGTGGGGGTGTCCGGCACGGCGCTGGTCACGGCTGCACCCCCTCGCCGTAGGCGATGCCCTCGCCCTGCAGCACCTCGATCTCGGCGAGCGGGTGCTCCTTGCGCAGCGGGAAGGTGTCGTCCATGTCGTCGGGCAGCAGCAGCGTGCGCGGGTCCGGATGGCCCTCGAAGCGTACGCCGAACATCTCCGCGGTCTCGCGCTCGAGCCAGTTGGCCGCGCGCCAGACCGTGGTCGCCGTGCCGACCGTCAGGTCGTCGTTCGGCAGCCGGGTCTTGACCGTGAGGTTGAGCTTCTGCGTGGAAGAGTAAAGGTGGTAGACGATGTCGATCCCCTCGTCCTCCCAGTCGACGCCGCTGAGGCAGCGCAGGTAGTCGAAGGCGAGGTCGGCATTGCCCCTGAGGGCGCGCAGGCCGCGGATCACCTCGTCGCGGGGGATCGTGACGATCAGGTCCTGCGCGCCGCGCTCAGGATCGGCGGTGATACCGGCGAGGCAGGCGTCGACCTGCGGCCAGATGGTGCTCTCGAGGCCGTCCGCGTCGCCGTTCGTCATCGGCCGGTCGCTCCGCGCTCCTCCATGATCTTCTCCTGGAGGGCCACGAAGCCGTCGAGCAGCGCCTCCGGCCGCGGCGGGCAGCCGGGCACGTAGACGTCCACCGGCACGATCTTGTCGACGCCCTGCAGCACGCGGTCGTAACGGGTGTAGGGGCCGCCGTTGGTGGCGCAGGCGCCCATCGAGATCACCCACTTGGGATTCGGCATCTGCTCGTAAAGCAGCTTCACCGCCGGCGCCATCTTCTTCGTCACCGTCCCGGCGACGATCATCACGTCCGACTGGCGCGGCGAGGGCCACGGCACGATCCCGAAGCGATCGAGGTCGTAGTGCGACATGTAGGTCGCGATCATCTCGATCGCGCAGCAGGCGAGGCCGAACGTCATCGGCCACAGCGAGGACTTGCGGGCGGCGGCGATCACGAGGTCCGCCGGAGCCTGCATCACGCCCGGCAGCACGATCTTGTAGAGCGCCTTGCCCGGGGTCGCCTCGACGGGGGTGAGCCTCGGCAGCTCCGCCGGGTGCTCCTGCGGGGGCGAGTACGGCATCAGTGGCAGCGGCGCGACCTCGGGCCGTGTCGCTGGGGGAGCGGTGGTGGTTTCGGTGGTTCCGGTCGCCGGTCCTACCGCCATTGGAGCGCTCCCTTCTTCCAGGCGTACGCGAAGCCGACGCCCAGGATGCCCACGAAGAGCAGCATCTCGAAGTATGCCTGCGGCCCCACGTCCACGAAGGAGAGCGCCCACGGGAAGATGAAGACCGCCTCGACGTCGAAGATGATAAAGAGGATGGCGTACAGGTAGAAGCGCATGCCCACGTTGGTGCTGGTGCGCCGCACGGGCAGCATGCCGCACTCGTAGGTCGTGGCCTTGTGCCGCTCGTTGGAGAAGGGGGCGATCAGGCGGGCGCCGATGAGGGCGGTGATGACGAGAACGAAGCCCACGCCTGTCGCGAGGAGCACGGCCAGATAGTTGTTGAACAGCGCGTCCAATGCCTTGTCCCAGCCGCGTGTGCCGGCGCTGGCCGCCACCTGCTGCGGGGCGGATCGAGGCCCTGCGGCAACGTAGCAGCGGCCCCCCGCATGGTCAACGCAGACGGGGTGCGCTCAGGCCAGCCGCTCGATCCCCGGAGCGAGGTCGAAACCGCGGTCGAAGCTCAGGATGCGGTTGGTTCCCGCCTTCCGCATCACAGCCAGGTGCAGGGCGTCTCGCGCTGAGATCCCGTCCACGGCACCGATGATGTCCCGCGCCACCCGAATCTCGGACATCCCGAAGTCCAGCACATCGTCCGCTATTCCATCGAGGCTCTCGAAGGCGGCGTCAATCGCAGCAGGCCGCTTAATCGCCGTGTAGCGATGGAGTATCTCCTGGTACACCTCAACATCGGTGATGAGCTGTTCGCGGTCGCTCACGAGCCGCGTGAGGATCGCGGAGGCACGATCCTTGTACGGGTGGGCAGCGCCGACGAGGTACATGGGAACGTTCGAGTCGACGAAGATCAATCGAGGCGCTGCCCTGCCGCGATCTCCTCAAGCATGTCGTCGATATCGGCCGTTGGGAACTCGTGCTGAGTTGCCTTCGCAATGGCGCGCAGCTTGGCGTCGACCGTTCCTTGACGGTCTGCCCGAGCCTGCCGCAGCGCTTGCCGAACCCACTCCGCGAGCGTCATGCGCTGCCTCCGGGCCACGCCCTGGATTTCGAGATACTCTTCCTCGTCAAGCAGCACCTGTAGTCGCTTTGCCATATCAGCAGTATGATTGACTCATCCGCGATGAGTCAACCGCCCGGAGCCGAGCACCTGAGATGACTCTGCTCGCACTCCGCCTCCTCACCCTCGCAGCCCTCGCGCTCGCCGCGGGAGCGGCACTGCTCGCGTGCGGCACCGAGGGCGAGCCCTGCCCCGAGGGCAGCGAGCGCTCCGCCGAGTACCCAGCTTCTGCTCGACCGCAGCACGCCCGGCGGCGGCAAGGTCAGCGAGGAAGAGTGGGCCGCCTTCCTCGCCGACACCGTGACACCGCGCTTCCCGGACGGGCTGACGGTGCTCGACGCCGCGGGCCAGTGGCGCGACTCGACGGGGCCGTCCAGCGCGAACGCGCGAAGGTACTGAGGATCCTTACCCCGCCCGGCGACAAGGCGCGGCGGCTGATCGACGAGATCTCCGGGGAGTACGAGCGGCGCTTCCAGCAGGAGCCGGTGCTGCGCAGCCTCGGCGCCACCTGCACCTCGTTCTCGCAGGAAACTCAGGCTCGTAGCGCCCTCAGACCAGGCCGCGCACCTCGCCGCCGGGGCCGAGGTCGAAGCCGAGCGCGTTCGGCTGCGCGGGCAGCCCGGGCAGCGTGATGATCGGCCCCGCGAGCGCGATGATCTGCCGCGCGCCCGCCGCCACCCGCAGCTCGACAATCGGGAATGTGTGCCCGGTCGGGACCCCCCGGCGGTCCTGGAACGCCGAGAGCGAGAGGTGCGTCTTCGCGACGCAGATCGGGAAGTCCCAGCCGTTCCGCTCGAAGCGGCGGGCCGTCGTGCGGGTGAGCGGGCCCCAGCTCACCCCGTCGGCTCGATAAATCTCGCGCGCGAGCGTCTCGATCTTCCCGAACACGCCCGCGTCGTCCTCGTAGAGCAGCCGCACCTGCGAGGGTTGCTCGACCGCCGAGGCGACGGCCTCGGCCAGCTCGGTCATACCCGCGCCGCCCTCGCTGAAGCCCTTCGCCTCGACGGCAGCCAGCGCGCCCGCCTCGAGGGCGACACGCTGCGCGATCGCGATCTCCTCCGGGGTGTCGGCCGGGTAGCGGTTGATCGCAACGACGGCGGGCAGGCCGTAGCCGCGGACGACACCGATCGCGTTGCGCAGGTTGGCGGCGCCCTCCTCGACGGCCTTCGTGTCGGGCTCGCCGAGGGCGTCCCGCCCCACGCCGCCGTGCCAGCGCAGCCCGCGGATCGTGGCGACGACGACCGCCGCCGCGGGCTCCGGGCCGCCCTGGCGGATCTTGATGTCCATGAACTTCTCGAAGCCGAGGTCGACACCGAAGCCCGCCTCGGTGACCGCGAGCTCGCCTGTGGCCAGCGCCAGCCGGTCGGCGATGATCGAGGAACAGCCGTGCGCGATGTTGCCGAAGGGCCCGGAGTGCACGATCGCCGGTTGGCCCTCGGCGGTCTGCACCAGGTTCGGCTTCAGCGCGTCCTTGAGCAGCACCATCATCGCGCCGACACAGTTCAGTTCGGCGGCGCGCACGGGCCGGTCGTCCTCGGTCCAGCCGACGACGATCTCGGAGAGGCGCAGCCGCAGGTCGTCGTAGTCCGAGGCGAGCGCGACGATGGCCATGATCTCCGACGACGCCGAGATGTCGAACCCGGTGTCGCGCAGCGGCCCGTCGGCGCGTCCGCCGACGCCGGTCACGATCCGTCGCAGCGCGCGGTCCTCGGCGTCCGTCACCCGCCGCCAGGTGATGCCACCGGGGGCGAAGCCGTCGATCAGCCGGGAGCGCGCCGCGTTGTCGGCCATCGCTGCGAGGAAGTTGTGCGCGGACTGGATCGCGTGGAAGTCGCCGGTGAAGTGCAGGTTGATGTCCGCCGCCGGCTCGACAGTCGCCAGTCCACCGCCGGAACCGCCGCCCTTCATGCCGAAGAGCGGCCCCAGCGAGGGTTGCCGAATCGCGAGCACGGCGCGTTTCCCGATCTTCGCGAGCCCGTCCGTGAGCCCGATCGAGGTGGTGGTCTTGCCCTCGCCGGCCGGCGTCGGCGTGATCGCCGTGACAACGACCAGCTTCCCGGAGGCGCCGCCCTGCGGGATCGCCTCCAGCGGCACCTTCACCTTGTCGCGGCCGTACGGCTCGATCGCCTCCCAATCGAGGCCGAGCTGCCCGACCACCTCGCGCATCGCGCGCACGGCGACCTCCCTGATAGTACCTACCCCTGTGGAGGGTACCGGATCGCGCATGCGACCCGCCGTAACGCCTGGAGATCGCTGCCCGCTAGCCCCGGCCCACCGCCTCGTCGATGCGCGCCAGCAACTCCGCATCCAGGGGGCCGCGCGCCTCGGCGTCGGCGCACTCGCGCAACTCCTCGCGGTTCTTGACGCCCAGCACGACGGTCGAGACGCCCGGCATCGAGAGCGCGTAGCGGTGCGCGAGCGCGGCCGGCGACTCGCCGAGCTCGCGCGCGAGGTGGCGGAACGGCGCGGCGCGATCGAAGTCGGCCGCGTCGCCGTGCCCTTCAGGCAAATCGCGGTCGATCGCGTCGGTGAGGGCGCCGGCCTGCACGGCGCGGATGCCCATCACAGCGACGCCCGCCTCGCCAGCCGCGGCGATCACCTCGCGCGGGCGCAGCGCGCCTTCGAAGCGCTGGATCGCCCCCGCCGAGTCGAGGAGGTTGGCGATGCACTGCACCGCGCCGGGCGGCGTTGCGGAGCGGAGCGTCGCAATCACGGCGTCGGGCACGCCGATGCCCGTGATGCCCCACGCGCCCGCCAGCCCCTCCGCCACCAGGCCCTCCAGCGCCGGCCGCACGGCCTCCTCGAAGAGTGTGAGCGGCGTGCCCAGGTAGCGATCGGCGTCGGCAGCGGCGACGAGCAGGTTGTGCACGATGAACACGTCGACACGATCGAGGCGCAGCCGCGCGAGACTCTCCGTGAGGCTCGAGCGCAGCAGGTCCGCCACCTCCGAGGCCGGCGGCGCGCCGACGCGGCACTTGGTCGAGACGCGCACGCCGCCCGGGAGCCGCCCGCCGAACGCCTCGCCGATGACTCGCTCCGCCTCCCCGTCGCCGTAAGTCGGCGCGACGTCGAGCAGGGTGATGCCGAGCTCGATCGCCTCGCGCGTCGTGGCGACGCACTCCTCGCAGGTCGTCGCGCCCCAGACCTGGCCAATCCCCCCGCCGCCGAGGGTGAGCGCGCTCACGTCGTATCCGAGGCTGCCGAACGCACGTTGCTCCATGCCGCGAGCGTAGCGCCCGCGCTTGCGGCGAGACAATGGGGCAGTGGAGACGCGCTGGCGCTAGCTGATCTCGGCCAGCGACTCCTCGAGGCCGCGCAGGCGCGAGGAGGCCGTCGCGAGGCGCTCCTCCTCGCGGGCGACAACGGCGGCCGGAGCGCGCGTGCGGAACTGCTCGTTCGCGAGCTTCGCGTCGAGCTTCCGAACCTCGTCCTGCGCCTCGCCGATCTGCTTGCCGAGCCGCGCGCGCTCAGCATCGAGGTCGAACAGGCCCGCCATCGGCAGCACCACGCGCCCGACCGGCAGCACGGCGGTCACGACGCCCTCGGACGGCGCATCCGAGGCGCCCGCCACCACATGCAGCGGGCGCACCCGCGCCAGCTGCCCGATCGCCGCCGCGAGGTCGCCGGCCGCCTCGGCCGCGCCGTCGGCGACGACGTAGGCCTCGACCCAGCGGCCAGCCTCGACACGCTTGGCGGCGCGCTCGTTGCGGATCGCGCGCACGAAGTCCTGCACGGCGGCCAGGTCGCGCTCCGCGGCCTCGTCGTGGCGGGCTGCGTCGGCCGCGGGGTAGCGCGCGACGATCAGCTGCGGCGCGCCCTCCGGGTCCGGGCGCGCCTCGGCGAGACGCTGCCAGATCTCCTCGGTAACGAAGGGCATGAAGGGATGCAGCAGCCGCAGCACGCGATCGAGGACGTGCGCCGCCACGGCGAGCGGGACGCCGTCGCCCTCGCGCACGCGCAGTTTTGCCAGCTCCAGGTACCAGTCGGCGAACTCGTCCCAGAAGAAGTCGCGCGTCTGGCGCAGCGCCTCGGCGAGCTGGTAGGAGCGCAGCAGCTCGTCGGCAAGCCCGACCGTGCGCTCCAGCCGCGAGAGCACCCAGCGGTCCTCGCGACGCAGCCGCGGGTCGCCTGCCGGCGGCAGCTCGAGGTCGGCGTCCGGCCCGGCGAGCGTGCGCACGAGGCGCGCGGCGTTCCAGAGCTTGTTCGCGAAGTTGCGGCCCGCCTCGAGGCGGTCGTCGGTGATGCGCTGGTCGTTGCCGGGGCTGGTGCCGGAGATCAGCGCGTAGCGCAGGGCGTCCGTGCCGTACTGCTCGATCACGCTGAGCGGGTCGACGACGTTGCCGAAGGACTTGGACATCTTGCGCCCGTCGGGCGCGCGCACGAGGCCGTGCAGGTAGACCGTCTCGAAGGGGATGTCGCCGCCCTCGAAGCCGCGCATGTTGTAGAGCGAGAGCATGATCATGCGCGCGACCCAGAAGAAGATGATGTCGTAGCCCGTCTCCATCACCTGCGTCGGGTAGAAGCGCGCGAGGTCCTCGGCGTCCTCGTCCGGCCAGCCGAGCGTCGAGTGCGGCCAGAGGCCCGACGAGAACCACGTATCGAGGGTGTCCTCGTCCTGGCGCAGCGGACCGCCGCAGGCGGGGCAGGCGTCGGGGTCCTCGACAGCGGCGGTCGTCTTGCCGCAATCCCCGGCGTCGCAGTACCAGACGGGGATGCGGTGGCCCCACCAGATCTGGCGGCTGATGCACCAGTCGCGGATGTTCTCCATCCAATGCAGGTAGGTGCGCTCGAAGCGCTTCGGCACGAACGCGATGCGCCCGTCACTCACGGCCGCGATGGCCGGCTCGGCGAGCGGCGCCACGTTCACCCACCACTGCTCCGAGACGATCGGCTCCACCACCGCGCCCGAGCGCTGCGAGTGCCCGACCGCGTGCGTGTAGGGCTCGATCTTCTCGATCAGCCCCTTCGCCTCGAGGTCCGCGACGACGCGGTCGCGCGCCTCGAAGCGGTCGATGCCCTCGTAGCGCCCGGCATGCTCGTTGAGCGTCCCGTCCGGCGCGAGGATGTTGATCGTCTCCAGCCCGTGGCGCTCGCCGATCTCGAAGTCGACCTGGTCGTGCCCGGGGGTCACCTTGAGCGCGCCGGAGCCCGCCTCGATCTCGATCGCCTCGTCGGCGATGACCGGGATCGCGCGGTCCGAGGTGGGCTCGAGCACCTTGCGCCCGATCAGATGGCGCCAGCGCTCGTCCTCGGGGTGCACCGCGACGGCGGTGTCGGCCGGGATCGTCTCCGGCCGTGTCGTCGCGATCACGATGTAGTCGCCGGCCGGCGCGGCGGGCTGCGCCCGTTCCACCGCACCCCCGCCCTCTCCCTCCACGGGAGCGGGGGCCGGATCGGTCCCCGGCTCGCCGTCCTCGCCAACGGCGGGGTAGCGCACGTACCAGAACGAGGACTCCACGTCGCGGTACTCGACCTCGAGGTCGGAGAGCGCGGTCTGGCCGACGGTGTCCCAGTTGATCATCCGCTCGCCGCGGAAGATCAGCCCGTCCTCGTAGAGGTTCACGAAGGTCTGGCGGACGGCGCGCTGGCGCGCCTCGTCGAGCGTGAACGCCTCACGATCCCAGTCCGCCGAGGCGCCGAGCCGGCGATGCTGCTCGGCGATGCGCGCCCGTGAGGCGTTCACGAATTCCCAGACGCGCTCGAGGAAAGCCTCGCGCCCGATGTCGTGGCGGCTCACGCCTTCCTCGTCGAGCTGGCGCTCGACGAGCGCGTTGACGGCGATCGCCGCGTGGTCGACGCCGGGCACCCAGACGGTGTCGTCGCCGAGCATGCGGTGCCAGCGGATCAGGGCGTCCTCGACGGCGGCGGTGAGGGCGTGGCCCATGTGCAGCTCGCCGGTCAGGTTGGGCGGCGGCATGATCACCGTGAAGGGCCGATCGCCGCCCTGCGGCTTGAAGAAGCCGCCCTCCTCCCAGGCGCGATAGATGCGCTCCTCGACCTCGGAGGGGTCGTAGACGCTGCGCATCTCCTCGCGGGCGCCGTTCTCGGTCGTCATCCCATGCTCCTCGGGTAGCAGTCTCCGCGAGTAGCGGTCTCCTCGGATGGCTGTTCGTAACGCCGGGCAAGCAAAACCCCGCCGAAGCGGGGCGTGGGCGACCGGCGCGGCCCTCGCTGGGCCGGCTAGCCGCCGCTGGCTACAGCTACGTTCCCGTTCACGCCCTCGATGGTAGGCAGCGTTCGGCGGAGGGGTCAACGCGGGGGCACCCTGCTAGCGGAGTTACACTCGCCGCCGCCATTTGTTAGTCATCGGGCTCGCACTTACATGACGGGCCCCGCTTTGAAAGCAAAGTTTCACTTGCATCGCCACTTGTTAGTCATCGGGCTCGCACTTACATGCCGAGTGCCACTTTGAAAGCGCAGTTTCACTCGCCGTCACCATTTGTTAGTTTTTGCGGCATCACTTACACTTCACGACCAGGCCCGCAACAACGCTAACTCGGAAAGGCGCCTGAATATGGATGCAGCGAGGTTCGTCAACAGCCGAGCCGGCCGTCTCGAGGAGACGACGAATGGGGCGCTGGCGTTCGTACCGGCGCCTCTGCCTCGGCTGCTCGAACTTTCGCCCGAGCGTGTGTACCAACTTGATGAGGCATCACGCGCGGTCGCGACACTGGCAGGCGCCGGGGAAACGCTGCCGAATCCACGCCTGTTGATCACGCCGTTCATGCGGCGCGAGGCGCTGCTCTCCTCGCGCATCGAGGGTACACAGGCCTCCGTCTCGGACGTGTACGCCACGGAGGCGACGGGCCGCCCGCACGGCGACGCGGATGAGGTCGTCAACTACGTGCGGGCGCTTGAACTCGGCATCGAGCGGCTCGCCGAACTCCCAATCTGCACGCGGCTCGTCCTCGATCTACACGCCGAACTGCTCACCGGCGTGCGCGGGCAAGACAAGCGCCCGGGCGACCTGCGAGATCTGCAAGTCTGGATCGGCCCGGAGGACAGCCC
Organism: Dehalococcoidia bacterium; assembly: GCA_963667465.2. GTDB lineage: Bacteria > Chloroflexota > Dehalococcoidia > UBA2979 > UBA2979 > VXMT01. The sequence continues at coordinate 197,362 of CAXXDN010000001.1, forward strand.
GATCGAGGCCGCCAGCTTCGTGCCCCCACCCCCCAACTACGTCGCCGATCTGATGTCCGAGTGGGAAGCGTTCGTCCACGACGAGGCAGCGATGCCGCCCCTTGTTCGCAGCGCACTCATGCACCAGCACTTCGAGACCATCCACCCGTTCCGCGACGGCAACGGCCGCATCGGGCGGCTGCTGATCCCGCTACTCCTGATCGAGCGCGGCGTCCTGCGCTCCCCACTGCTCTACCTGAGCGCATACTTCGAGGCCCATCGGCAGGCCTACTATGACCATCTCTCCCGCGTTAGCCAGACCGGCGAGTGGGATCCCTGGCTCGACTTCTTCCTCAGCGGCGTAGCCGAACAGTCGCGGGACGCCGTGCGGCGCACCCGAGCCCTGCGCGATCTGCAAGAGGAGTACCGGCAGCGGCTGCTCGCCGCCTCAGCGTCGGCGAACGCGCTGCTGCTAGCCGACGAACTGTTCCTCAGTCCGGTCGTGGCATACCGCATGGTCGCGGAGCGCCTAAGCATCACGGTTCCCGGCGCGCGCCTCGTCGTCCGCAAGCTTGTCGAAACCAGCGTCCTCAGCCCTTTCATGGAGACGAGCCCGCGACTCTTCGCAGCACGCGAGTTGCTCGATCTGTTGCGGTAGTAGTCGCCCCCTCACTCCCCCAACCGCCGCCGCACCTCCCCTACGACCCGCGCCACGGACCGCGCGCGTGTCTCCGCCGTCCGCGCGCGCTCGAGGAAGGTGACCGTGCCCTCGCGCTGCGCCTCTCTCAGCGACTCGAACTCCTCGAGGCAGCCGGGGAGCGCGGACGGGCGAGGAGCCGCGGCAGCGGGCTGCGCAGCGGCGGCCGAGCGCCTACCCTCGTCGGAGTGCGGAACGGAGGGACGGCATGGAGCTGCGGGGCCTCGGCTACCCGGCCATCATCTGCAAGAACATGCAGCGGAGCATAGAGTTCTACTCCAAGCTCGGCATGCGCCACCTCTACACCGAGCCGAACCGCGACGACGCCGAGTCCGCGCAGGCCCTGCTGCACGCCGGCGGCGACGCCTACCTGCTGCTCGTCGGACCGACCCACGAGGGCGTACGCATCGCCGAGGCCAGCCTCGGCGTCGGCTCGATGCAGTACCTGACCATCCAGGTCTCCGCCGCGTTCATGGACCAGGCCTACTTCGAGCTCTCCACCGCCGGCGTGCGCGGCAGCGAGGAGATCCGCCGCGGCTACGAGCGCCTCGTCTTCCTCGAGGACCCGGACAACGTGCTGATCGCGCTCGTCGCCTGGTCGACCGAGCCGCCACCCGGCCTCGACCGCGCCGAGGTGCTGGCGCGGGCGGGGGAGATCAAGGACGCCACAGGCGCGCCGTTCGTCGAGGACGAGCACATCCAGCAAGCGATCGCGGCGCTGAGCGCCTGAACGCCGGACGAGGAGCAGGCCGATGCCGTACGCCGAGGTCCGCGACACCCGCAGCTGGTACGAGTTGCGCGGCGAGGGCCCGCCGCTGTTCTATATCAGCGGCAGCGGCGGCCCGCGCTGGTCGATGCCCGGCACGCTCGACCCACTGATCGAGCGCTTCCGCGTGCTCGCCTACGACAAGCGCGGCCTCGGACGCTGCGAGGCGCCCGCGACGGTCTGGGAGATGGCGGACTTCGCCGACGACGCGGCGGCGCTGCTCGACGTGGTCGGCTGGGAGCGCTGCGCCGTGGTCGGGGCCTCGTTCGGCGGGATGATCGCGCAGGAGTTCGCGCTGCGGCACCCCGAGCGCGTCACGAAGCTGGTGCTGTGCTGCACCTCGCCCGGCGGCGACTACGCCTCCTACCCCCTGCACGAGCTGATCGACCTGCCGCCCGAGGAACGCGCCTCGCGCCGCGTCGCGGTCAACGACCTGCGCCACGACGCGGCCTGGCAGGCCGCGCATCCCGAGGAGTACGCGGAGCTGGCCGAACGTTCCGTCGGCGGCTACGCGAGCGAGGAGGACGAGCAGCGCCACCGCCGCCTGCTCGCCGCGCGCTCGCGCCTCGACACGATCGAGCGGCTGCCGCAGATCGCCAGCCCGACGCTGATCGCGGGCGGCCGCCACGACGGTATCGCGCCGCTCCGCAACCAGGAGTTGCTGCACGATCGCATCCCCGGCTCGCGCCTCGAGCTGTTCGAGGGCGGGCACGGCTTCATGCGCGAGGATCCGCGCGCGCTCGAGGTGATCGTGGACTGGCTCACGGCGTAGCGTCCGGGGCGAGCAGCGAACGGAGGGACCGCGATGCGCATCGCCGAGGCGAAGACCTGGGCCGTCGCCAACCCCAACCCGCAGCGCGGCGGGCCCTGCTGGATCTTCCTCAAGCTCACCACCGACGACGGCATTGTTGGCTACGGCGAGGCCTACGGCGTCCCCTTCGGCGCCAGCAAGGTGCGCGGGCTGATCGAGGACGTCGCCGAGCGGCACGCGATCGGCCGCAGCCCCTTCGACATCGAGGCGCTCTGGCGCATCGCCTACTCCAGCGGCTTCGCGCAGCGGCCGGAGCTGACGATGGGCTCCGTGATCAGCGCGATCGAGCTGGCCTGCTGGGACATCGTCGGGAAGGCGCTCGGTCAGCCCGTCTACAACCTCCTCGGCGGGCGCGTGCACGAGACGCTGCGCTCCTACACTTACCTCTACCCCGCCGAGTCCGGCGAGGACGGCATGCGCTACGCCGACGCCTTCGACGACCCCGACGCCGCCCCGGCGCGCACCGCGGCCTACATGGAGCAGGGCTTCACCGCCGTCGGCTTCGACCCGGTCATGCCCTACGGCTCATTCGACCCGCGCCAGATCTCGCTCGCCGCGCTCGACAACATCGAGGAGGTCGTGAGGCGGATGCGCGAGGTGGCCGGCAGCCGTTGCGACCTGCTGATCAAGATGCATGGCCAGCTCACGACCGCCGCCGTGATCCGCCTCGCGCGCCGCCTCGAGCCGTACGAGCCGCTCTGGATCGAGGAGCCCGTCCCGCCGGAGAACCCGCGCGAGATGGCCCGCGTGGCGCGCGCGACCTCGATCCCGATCGCCACGGGCGAGCGCCTCGTCACGCGCCATGAGTTCGTCGACGTGCTGCGCTACGGCAGCGCCTCGATCCTCCAGCCCGCGCCGTCGCGCGTCGGCGGCGTCTTCGAGACGAAGAAGATCGCGGCGATGGCCGAGGCGCACTACGCGCAGCTCGCCCCGCACCTCTACGCCGGGCCGATCGAGGCGGCCGCCAACATCCAGCTCGGTGTCTGCTGCCCGAACTTCCTGATCCAGGAGAGCATCGAGGACTTCAGCGGCTTCCACGCGGAGCTGCTGAAGGAGCCGATCGAGTGGCAGGACGGCTACATCATCCCCTCGGAGCGGCCGGGCCTCGGCTACGAACTCGACGAGGCGGTCGCCGACGCGCACCCCTACGCGGGCGACGACGTCTTCCCGCACATGGAGGAGACCCCGTCGCCGACGGTGTGAGCAGGCGCCGACGGCTCGGCGGCCCGGCGCGCGAGCGCCTTGTCCGCCGCCGCGATCTCCGCGAGCGAGGTGTAGTACCAGTCCTCCCAGCCATCCTCCGGCATGCCGGTGAAGAGCATCAGCTTGAGCGGGTAGTGCTCGCTCTCGGTGGCGCGGCGCAGGTCGTCGCGAAAGGGGAAGGTGGGCTTGCCGAGGGCGACCGCCATGCCCAGCTCCACCATCACGCCCTCGCCGGGCGGGACGCCGTTGACCACGCCGAAGCTGGCGTGGACGTCGACTACGTCACGGAGATCGGCCTGTCCGATCCGGTAGGCCCAGCCCCGCTCCGTGAAGTCCTGCTGGTTGTTGCGGGCGAACGGCGCCCAGACATCCAGCCCGAGCGCCTCGAGAACGGCGACAAGCGGCGGCAGCAGCGTCGCCTTCTGCTGCGTGGAGAAGCCATACGGGTTCGCGAGGTAGACCGTCTCGTCACGGTTACATCACCGCGTAGCCGCCGTCCACGGCAATCACCGCGCCGGTGACGTAGTCCGAAGCGGAACTCGCGAGGAACACCACCGCCCCGTGCAGCTCGTCCGGCTCACCCCAGCGGCCCGCCGGGATGCGGCGGTTGATCAGCTCGTAGCGCTCCGGCTGGTTGTCGGCAATCGGGGCGGTCAACTCGGTCATGAACCAACCGGGGAGGATCGCGTTGGACTGGATGTTGTCCCCTGCCCAGGCCACGGCCAGGCTCTTCGATAGTTGAACGATCCCTCCCTTGCTGGAGGAATACGGCGCGCCGCTCCCACCACCTCCAAAGATCGAGAACATCGAACCGATGTGGATCAGCTTTCCGCCGCCCTGGGCCTTCATCGACGGGTAGACCGCCCGGGAGGCCAGGAAGGCTGCCCGCAGGTTGACGTCCAGCACGTGGTCCCACTCATCCGCCGACAGGTCCTCGGGCTCCTTGCGCACGGTGATGCCCGCGTTGTTCACGAGGATGTCGAGGCGCCCAAACGCATCGAGGGTCTGGGTCACCATGCCGTCGATGTCCGCTTCATCCGTGACGTCGACTGCGATCCCCAGCGCCTGTGCGCCTGCTGCTTCGATTTGAGCGAGCGCCGCGGCCGTCTTGTCCGGGTTCCGGGCCGCCACGACGATGTTGGCCCCGGCCGTGGCCAGTCCGGTGGCCATCGCGAGCCCGAGCCCGCCGTTGCCGCCCGTGACGATCGCGACCTTGCCCTCGAGGTCGAACAACTGCGTCATGTGGATTGCCTGTCCCTCCGGGAACCCCTTGCACAACTTGCCGGCAGGTGCCCGCTCTCGGCGTTCCCGTGAACCGGGAATCTACCCTCTTTCAGCGGCGCTCTGGATTCCGGCTTCCGCCGGAATGACGGGACGGGTGGCGGGATTGCGGGACGGGAAAGGGCGCTCCCTCAAGGCAACGCTGGCCGGGCTGAATTGTTGGAGCGTCGCTGCAGGAACCGTGCGCGCCGTCGTTCCGGGCGGCGAAGCGGCTCAGTCCGCCTCCCAGGGCGGTCGGGTCGGCTTCGGGAGGCGCTCCTCGATCTCGCCGCCGGCCGCGTCGAGCTCCTCGTCCCGCAGCGTGTCCTGCAGCACTTCGAAGAAGGTGCGCTCCTCCCAGCGGATGTGGGAGCGGAGCGATTCGCCGAAGAGCATGAGCGCCTCGCGGCGCGCCCCCGGGTTGCCCTCGTTGTCGCGCATCCAGGCGATGAGCGCCTCCATGCCGACATGATCGCGCAGCAGGCGCCGCCCGCGCCGGTCATCGGGTCCGGTGTGCCGCATCAGCCGCGCGAGCAGGCACTCCGACTCGCTGTGGAAATGCGGCAGCAGCCCGCGCGTCCAGAAGCGCAACAGATCGGCGTACAGCTCGTCCATGGCGGCATCGTCCGCCTCGGGCAGCTCACGTTCGATGCGCAGCGCGAAGGCAAGCCCGTGGTGGTGCTCCTCCGATAGCCGTCGCAGCCGCGGGTCACGCTCCATCGGGCTCCTTACTCTCGATCGAGGTCGAAGGCGGCGTGCAGTGCGCGCACGGCGTCCCCCACCTGCTCCGCCCGCACGATACACGTGATCCGGATTTCCGAGGTCGAGATGAGTTCGATGTTGATGCCGTGCTCGAACAGCGTGCGGAACATCCGCGCCGCGAAGCCGGGGCTCGTGCTCATCCCCGTCCCGACGATCGAAACGGAACCGAGATCGGGGTCGGCCACCACCTCGCTGGCCTCGAGTTGCGGGAGGATCGATTCGACCACGCGCAGCGCGGGATCGGCCTCCCCGCGGTCCACGGTGAAGGTCATGTCCGTGAGGTTCTCGACGCTTGCGTTCTGCACGATCGTGTCGACCGAGACGCCGGCGTCGGCGAGCGGGGTGAACAGCTGCGCGGCGATGCCGGGGCGGTCCGGCACCCCGCGCACCGTGATCTTCGCGATCGCTTGCTCGTGCGCGATGCCGCGCACCTTGTTCGCCTGCTCCATCGTGCTCTCCTCGTGGATCAGCGTACCGGGCGAATCGACCTCGAAGCTGCTGGCGACGAGGATCCGCACCCCGTAGAGCGCGCCCACCTCGACGGCCCGCGCGTGCATCACCCGCGCGCCGGTAGCCGCCAGCTCCAGCATCTCCTCGTAGCCGATGTCGCGCAGCGGGCGCGCCTCCGCACAGATGCGCGGGTCGGCGCTGTAGACGCCGGCGACGTCCGTGTAGATTTCGCAGCGATCGGCGCGCAGCGCGGCGGCCAGCGCGACCGCCGTCGTGTCGCTGCCGCCGCGCCCCAGCGTCGTGATATCGAAGTCGTCCGAGGCGCCCTGGAAGCCGGCGACGATCACGATCCGGCCCCCCGCCAGCTCGCGCTCGATGCGCCCCGTCTCGATGTCCGCGATGCGGGCGCGCCCGAAGACCGCGTCCGTGCGGATCCCGGCCTGCAGCCCGCTGAGGCTGATCGCGTCGCTCCCCAGCTCGTGCAGCGCCATCGAGAGCAGCGTCGAGGACACCGCCTCGCCGGTGGAGAACAGCATGTCCAGCTCGCGCGGGCGCGGGTTGCTCGTGACCTCGTTCGCCAGCTCGATCAGCCGGTCCGTCGTGTCGCCCATCGCGGAGACGACGGCGACGACGCGGTCGCCGCCCGCGGCGCGGGCGGCGATGCGGCCGGCGACGTGCGTGATGCGCTCCGCGTCCGCGACGGAGCTGCCGCCGTACTTCTGGACCACGAGGGCACCGCTCGGCTCGCTCAACTGGTTACTGCCCTACTGCCCGCCCGCTGAGAGCACCTCGGCGCCCTTCGTCCGCAGCGCGCAGATGCGCGTCGAGGCCTCCACGCCGCGAGCGGCCGCCGCGGCGCGCATCGCGCCCGCGATCTCCGCGAAGCGCTCGGTCGCGAGCGCCGCGATCGTGGGGCCGCCGCCGGAGAGGTAGACGCCGTGCGCGCCCGCGTCCCGCGCAGCCTGGAAGATCTGGTACATCGGCTCGAAGATCGTCGCGCGCGCCGGCTGGTGCAGCACGTCCTCGGTGGCGATCTGCAGCAGGTCGTAACGGCGCGCCTGTAACGCCGCGAGCAGCAGCGCGGCCCGCCCGATGTTGTGCACGGCCTGGTTGCGCGTGAGCCGCTCCGGCAGGCGCCGTCGCGTTTCCTCGGTGGGCATCGAGAACGCCGGGATCAGCAGCACGAGCTGCAGCTCTTCGGGCAAGTCGACGCCGATCTGCGTGACGCCCTTGCCCTCGTCCGTCTCGACGATCACGCGCAGCCCGCCGAACATCGCCGGCACGGCGTTGTCGGCGTGCCGCTCGAGCTGCACGGCCAGCGGCAGCAGCATCTCCCGGTCGAGCCCGCTCCCGGTCAGCGCGTCGGCGGCCAGCAGCCCGGCGACGCGGGTCGCGGCGGAGATGCCGAGCCCGCGCCCCACCGGCAGGTCGGACTCGTACGTCACCTCGATGCCCGCGGGCATCGGAAGCGCGGCGCGCTCATAGAGCAGCAGCGCGGCGCGAGCCGCCAGCGCGGGGATCGGGTCGGCGTAGGGCGCAACGGGTTCGTCGCTGAGCCGGAACTGCAGCCGCAGCGTCCAGTCGAGCGCGACGCCCAGGCTGTCGAAGCCCGGCCCGAGGTTCGCCGAGGTCGCGGGAACCTCGACGGTGACTTCGCTGGCGACCATCGCCGCCGCGGGCCTAGTTCAGCCGCTCGAAGATCGAGGCGATGCCCTGGCCGCCGCCGATGCAGAGCGTGACAAGGCCGTAGCGGCCACCGCTGCGCTCCAGTTCGTGCATCGCCTTGACAGTCAGGATCGTGCCGCTCGCGCCCACGGGGTGCCCGAGGGCGATCGCGCCGCCGTTCGGGTTCGTGCGCTCGTCCGGCAGCCCGAGCGAGGTGCTGCAGGCAGCCGCGACGGCGGCGAACGCCTCGTTCAACTCGATCGTGTCGAGGTCGTCGACGCTGAGGCCGGCCCGCTCGAGCGCGCGCTCGGAGGCCGGAATCGGGCCGGAGCCCATGATCCGGCCCTCGACGCCCGCCTCGGCGCGCGAAACCAGGCGCAGCCGCGGCGTCAGGCCCAGCTCGGCGGCCTTGCTCGCGGTGGTGACCACCACGGCCGCCGCGCCGTCGTTGATGCCCGAGGCGTTGCCGGCCGTCACGGCGCCGTCCGCCTTGAAGGCCGGGCGCAGCCTGCCGAGCGACTCCAGGTCTGTGCTGCGCGGGTGCTCATCCGTGTCGAAGGTGACGGTGTTGCGGCCCTGGCGCACCTCCAGCGGGAGGATCTGGTCCTTGAAGCGGCCCGCCTCGATGGCGGCGAGCGCGCGTTCCTGCGACTTCAGCGCGTACTCGTCCTGGACCGTGCGGGAGACCTCGAACTGCTCGGCGAGGTTCTCCGCGGTGATGCCCATGTGGCACTGCTCGTGCGGGTCCGAGATGAGGTGCAGCAGGTTGTCCTCGACGGTGTCGTGGCCGAGGCGGTAGCCGGTGCGGCCCTTGCGCAGCAGGTAGGGCGCCATGCTCATGTTCTCCGCCCCGCCGGCGACGATGATCTCGGCGTCGCCAGTCTGCAGCCAGCGGGCGGCGGTGTTGATCGCCTCCAGCCCGGAGCCGCAGATGCGATTGACGGTGTAGGCCGGCGTGTCGACCGGCAGCCCCGCCTTGAGCGTGGCGACGCGAGAGATGTAGCCGTCCTCGGCGACCTGCCCGACACAGCCGAGGATCACCTGGTCGACCTGCTCGCCCTCAATGCCGGAGCGGGCTACTGCCTCCTTGATGACAGCCGCGGCGAGGTCCGAGGCGGGCGTCTGGCTCAGCGTTCCGTTCATCGTGCCGATGGCGGTGCGGACACCGCTGATGATGACGACGTCATCCATGCCGAGGCCCCCTCTGGGCGCGCCACTGCGATTCCGGCGCAGTCTACATGAGCGATCCGCAGCGGTCGCCCCTCCCGGATACACAAGCCGTGCACAAATCGTCGGGGATTCCGGGATATTCCGCGTGGCGGCTCACGCCTCGAAGAGGCGTTCCACGCTCTCCCACGCCTCCTCGGCGAGCGTCTCAGGCGATCGGGTTGCATCGAGCACGAGCCAGCGCCCGGAGTCGGCCTCCGCCTCGGCCAGGTAGCCGGCTCGGACGCGGCGGTGGAAGTCGAGCGGCTCGCGCTCCAGGTAGTCGGTCACGAGCCCGCCGCGGCGCAGTCCTTGGTACGGAGGCAGGTCCAGCAAGACCGTCAGATCGGGCATCAGTCCGCCCGCCGCCACGGCGTTCGCGGCGTCCACCGCCTCGCGCTCGATGCCGCGGCCGTAGTGCTGGTACGCGACCATCGAGTCGCCGTAGCGGTCGCAGAGGACGAGCGCGCCACGCTCGAGCGCCGGGCGGATCACCTCCGCGACGAGCTGTGCGCGCGCCGCCGCGAAGACCAGCAGCTCCGCCCTCGCGTCCGGCGGCTCGGTGGAGGGGGCGCCCAGCAGCGCCTCGCGCAGCCGTTCGCCGAGTGGGGTGCCGCCGGGCTCGCGGCAGGTCACGACCTCGCCGCCTGCTTCGCGCGCTCGCGCTTCGAGGGTGGCCACCAGTGTCGACTTGCCCGCGCCCTCGCCGCCCTCGAACGTGACGAAGCGGCCGCGCCTCGGCTCGCTCACCCGCGCTCCTCCAGCGGATCGGCGCCGCGCGGCCACGGCGGGGGCGCTCCGGCGCCCGGGCCGCGCCCGACGAGCACGCGCCGGTAGGGCTCGCGCCCGCGCGAGGACGAGGTCGCCCCGTGGCGCGCGGCCAGCTCGTGCTGCAGGCGGCGGATGTAGGAGTTCTGTGGCGTCAGCTCGATGCGCTGCTCGCCGCGATGGCTGACCGCGGCGATCGCGTCCTCCGCCTCACGCAGCGCCGCCGTCGTCGGGTCCGCGCCCTCGCCGTCGCCGCGCATCCGCAACAGCGCCCCGGCCATCTGCATCACCGTGTTGTTGCGCAGGACCAGGACCGGCACTCCACGCGCTTCCGCCTCGCGCAGCGGGCCGCTGCGCCGCCGGTAGTAGGGACGCAGCGTGAGCACCGCGTCCGCGTCGGCGAGGCGATCGACCACCTCGGCCTGCGATCGCGTCGAGCTAATCGCCTCCTCCAGCCGCGCGCGGCTCACACCGAAGGGCAGCAGCCGCCGCGGCGGGCCACCCGGGGCGGGGGTCAGCATCCGCGGCTCCGCGCGCGCCTCGTCGCGCTCGCCCGCCAGCGATTCGTGCGCACTCGGCGCAACGCTGACCCGCTCCACCTGCGCCACCTCGCCGACAGTGCCGAGCGTGCGCACCTCGGCGTCCGCGTCGAAGCCGCGCAGCAGCTTGTCCACCGTCGCGCCGATGTCCTCGTGTACCGCCACTCGCACGAACGACTGGATCTCGACCAGCGAGTTGAAGGTCGGCGGCGCGCGCCGCTCCAGCACCGTCTTCTGCGTGCCGCGCCGGCGCGCCTCCTCGTCGCCGAGGGTGACCGACTCGATGCCGCCGATCAGGTCGGACAGGGTCGGGTTCTGCATCAGGTTGTGCAGCGTGTTGCCGTGCGCCGTGCCGATCAGCTGCACCCCGCGCTCGGCGATGGTGCGCGCCGCCGTCGCCTCGAGGCTTGCGCCGATCTCATCGATCACGATCACCTCGGGCATGTGGTTTTCGACCGCCTCGATCATCACCTGATGCTGGAGCTCCGGCTTCGGCACCTGCATCCGCCGCGCGTTGCCGATCCCGTGGTGCGGGATGTCGCCGTCGCCCCCGATCTCGTTCGAGGTGTCGACGATCACGACGCGGCGTCCGAGCTCGTCGGCCAGCACGCGCGCCGCCTCGCGCAGCATCGTCGTCTTGCCGACGCCCGGCGCGCCGAGCAGCAGCACGCTGCGGCCGGACTCGACGAGGTCCAGGATCGCGCCTGCCGATCCGGTCACCGCACGACCGACCCGGCAGGTCAGCCCGACGATGCGGCCGCGGCGGTTGCGGATCGCCGAGATGCGATGCAGCGTCCTCGGGATCCCCGCGCGGTTGTCGTCGCCGAACTCGGAGACCGAGGCGACGACGTGGTCAATGTCCTGCTCGGTGACTTCGCCCTCGTCCAGCGCCAGCTCGCGGTCGCTGTAGCGCGCGGTCGGCGGCCGCCCGAGGTCGAGCACCACCTCGAGCAGCCCGTCGCCGTTCGGGGCGCCGTCGTCATGGGCGGTCAGCGCCGTGGCGACGCGCGGGGGCAGCGCCGCGATCAGCAGCTCGCGCTCGATGCGATCGTCGAAGCCGTCGGCCACTCGTTACCCTCCGGCCGGCGCGGCCACGCCCACGGTGGCGGGCACGGCCTCCTCCACGGGCTGCGTGAGCCGGCGGCTCAGCAGCACGCACTCCTCCTGCAACTCGAAGCCCGCCCGCGCGAGGGCGCCCTCGACGGCAGTCGAACCCGCGGGCGTGAGCGCGAACAGCGGCTCGCCCGCGGCGAGCCGCGGGCGGGCGCCGGCGAGCAGCGCGGCCGCGGCCTCGCTGCTCGCGGCCTGCAGCTCAAGCTGCTCACCGCCCTGGCAGCGACCGAGGCTGACGCAGCCAACGATGCGGCTCTCCTCGACTGCCACGGTCTCGTGCGGACGGCGGCCCAGCCACTGCTCCTCACGCATCGCACGCCACTGCTCGAAGGTCGGCGCGATCACGCGCCGCGCGGCGGGCGGCAGCAGGCGCCGGGAGAGCTGGAAGCGCCCGAACCAGTCACTCTCGACCGCCTCGCGCACTTCCAGCGAGGACTCCGGCGGCGAGGCCCGCAACCGCCCCGCCAGCGGGGCGCGCCAGAGCCGCTCGGCGAGCACCGGATCGAAGCCGTGCGAACGCACCTCGGCGATCGCGTCACCGAAGGCAGCGGGCATGCGCAGCAGCAGCATGCGCACCGCGGAGCGCAGCGCCTCTTCTTCGGCCTGCGCCAGCAGCGCGCCGAGGACCGCGCCGTCCCCGTCGCCCGCGTCGATCAGCGTGTCGATCTGCCAGGCGTCCGGCCTGGCGAGCGGGCGCGCGGTGGCGATTCCGTGGATCTGCCTGCCGCGCACCTCGAGCCAGAGGTCGCGGCGGCGCAGCCAGTGCGTGAGCGCCGCGCCGAGGGCGTGCGGGGCCTGCTGCGGCTTGCCCAACCGCTCGCGCGTGATCGCCAGGTTCGGATAGACGGCTCCCTCGAAGGTGACGAGGGCAATCAGATCGCCGGGGCCGATCACGCGCTCAGCTCCTCCGCCCGCACGTGGCGCTCAGGCGCCCCGTCGAGTCGCTCCTCCACCATCGCGGCGAACATGGCATGCAGCCGCAGGTCGTCCGTCAGCTCCGGGTGGAACGTCGTCGCCAGCAGCGCACCGTCGCGGCAGGCCGCGATCGAACCGTCCTCGAGGCGCACGAGCACCTCGACGGCAGGTCCGGTCTCGACGATCGCGGGGGCGCGGATGAAGACGCCGCGGAAGGAGCCGCCCTCGAGGCCGGCGATCTCCAGGTCGGCCTCGAAAGAGTCGAGCTGCCGCCCGAAGGCGTTGCGCTGCACGGTGATGTCGAGCGCACCGAGGGTGGGGCGGTCCAGCCCCGGTGCGCGCGCGGCGAGCAGGATCGCGCCCGCGCAGGTGCCCCAGACCGGCAGGCCCGAAGCGATCCGCTGCGCGAGCGGCTCACGCAGTTCAAAGGCGAGCAGCAACCGCGCGATCGTCGTGCTCTCGCCACCGGGGATGATCAGCCCGTCGGCATCGTCCAGCTGCTCCAGCGTGCGCACCTCGAAGGCGGGCAGGTCGAGCGCCGCGAGGCTGGCGACGTGCTCGCGGAAGTCACCCTGCAGGGCAAGCACGCCGATCCGGGGACGCCTGGCGCTTGCTGGTGCGGCCACGGGCGCAGCCTAGTTGCCGCGAACCGCCAGCTGCTCCGCCGGCGGCAACGCGGACGCGGACTGCCCGCGCATCGGTTCGCCAATCTCGCGCGAGACCTCGGCGAGCACCGCGGGATCCTCGAAGTGGGTGACCGCCTTGACGATCGCCGCCGCCATCTGGGCGGGCTCCTCCGACTTGAAGATGCCGGACCCGACGAAGACGCCGTCCGCGCCGAGCTGCATCATCAGCGCTGCGTCGGCCGGCGTGGCGACGCCGCCCGCCGAGAAGTTGACGACGGGCAGGCGGCCGAGCCGCTTGACCTCCTGCACAAGTTCCAGCGGCGCGCCGAGCTCCTTGGCATGTGAAGCCAGCTCCTCGTCGCGCAGGCCCTCGATGCGGCGGATGCCGCCCCGGACGGCGCGCATGTGGCGCACCGCCTCCACGATGTCGCCGGTGCCGGCCTCGCCCTTGGTGCGAATCATCGCCGCGCCCTCGGCGATTCGCCGCAGCGCCTCACCCAGGTCGCGGCAGCCGCAGACGAAGGGCACGCCGAAGGCGCGCTTGTCGATGTGGTGCGCCTCATCGGCGGGGGTCAGCACCTCCGACTCGTCGATGTAGTCGACGCCGATTGCTTCGAGGATCTGCGCCTCGACGAAGTGGCCGATCCGCGCCTTGGCCATCACGGGGATCGTGACGGACTGGCAGATCTCCTCGACGAGCGCGACGTGGCTCATGCGCGCGACGCCGCCGGCGGCGCGGATGTCGCTCGGTACGCGCTCCAGGGCCATCACAGCCGCAGCGCCCGCCTCCTCGGCGATGCGCGCGTGCTCGGGCGTGACCACGTCCATGATCACGCCGCCCTTGAGCATCTGCGCGAGCCCGGCCTTCACGCGCCAGGTAGCCGTCTCGCCTCGCTCGTTCGCGTCGTCGACGCGGTTTCCGTTGGTGGTCGCCATGACGCTCCTGTACGCGTTCGCGGTCTTGCGCCCTCCATTGTAGCCGAGGGCCCCGTGCTATCGGGGGCCGATCCCGGTCAACCGGCGCGCCGGAATCCCGCCCGCGGCACGACCGTACCCCCTGCGAACACCCCGCCGAGCGCGCTCCGCGCCGCGCCCGCAGCGATTCGGACGTAGAATGGGCACAGACAGCGATCGACGCCTCGCGACACGTTGCGAGGGGAGGACGCCACGGCACAGCACTCCGACGCCCCGCCCGCGCAACCAGCGCCCAACGGCCCGGAACCGGACGCGGCCGCGCCGCTGCGCCCTCCGGCGCCGCTGATCCCGCGCGCCGACGCCTCCACCGGCGACGCTCCCGAGGACGAGCCGCCCGCCAGCGCGCCCTACGCGGACCTCGTAGCCGCCGCCGCGGAGCCGGAGCCCGATCCGGAGCCCGCGGCCCAGCCGGACGCGGGGCAGCGCAGACGGCACCTGATCGTCGCGTCGCTGGCGGCGGGCGTGGGCGCCGCGGTGATCGTCTCCAGCTTCGCAGCCGGCGACGTGGTTTCGATCAGCTCGCTCGCCGGGGTGCTGTTCCTCGCCGTGGCCGCCACGCGCTACAGTCTGGCGCGCAACGCCTGACCTGAAGCGGGGAAGCAGCATGGCCAGACCCGAGCGCACCCGTCCTGTCGAGCAGTTGCTCGTACCCCTCGACGGCTCGGCGGCCGCCTACCAGGCGCTCGGAGCCGCCTGCGACATCGCCAGGCTGCACCGCGCCGCCGTCACCACGCTGTACGTCATCGAGGTGCCGCGCACGCTTCCGCTCGACGCCGATCTCGCGGGCGACTTCGACCGCGGAGAGGCGATCCTCTCGCGCGCCGAGGAGGTCGCCCGCGATCACAAGGTCCCGCTCGAAGGCTCGATGTGCCAGGCGCGACAGGCCGGCCACGCCGTCGTCGACGAGGCGATCGAGCGCAACTCGGACGCGATCGTCGTCGGCGTCGGGTACGAGCGCCCCTACGGCCGCTTCCGCCTGGGACGCCTCCCGCAGTACGTGCTCGCGCACGCGCCCTGCGAGGTCTGGCTGTTCCGCTGCACGCCGGGGGAGGCAGCCGACGGGGGCGGCGTGGCGTAGGGTTATGCCATGAAGATAGTGATCATGGGCTGCGGCCGCGTCGGCTCCACCGTCGCTACGCGCCTCGACGCCGAGGGCCACGACGTGACGATCGTCGACCTCGAGACGCAGGCCTTCCGCCGCCTGCCGGACAGCTTCGGCGGCGAGCGTTTCGCGGGCTCCGGCGTGGACGACCGCGTGCTGATCGCCGCCGGCATCCGCGAGGCCGACGCCTTCATCGCGCTCACGCAAGGCGACAACCGCAACCTCTTCGCCTCGCAGCTTGCGAAACACCTCTTCCGCGTCGAGACGGTCGTCACGAGGGTCTACGACCCACTGCGCGCCGAGCTGTTCGCCGACCTCGGGCTGCGCACCTTCAGCCCGACGCGGATCAGCGCCGACCTCGCCTACGACTCGCTATTCGAGGGCCGCTAGCCGTGTACATCATCATCGTCGGCGCCGGAAACGTCGGCTACGGACTCGCGCTCGAGCTCTACGGCAACACGGACTACGAAGTGCTGCTGGTCGAGCGCGACCGCCAGCGCGCGCTGCTGCTGCGCGAGGAGCTCGGTGAACTCGCCGTGGAGGGCGACGGCACGGAGGTCACCTTCATGGAGCGCATCGGGGCACGGCGCGCGGATCTGGTGATCGCGGTCACCGGCGACGACGCGCACAACCTCATCGCCTGCCAGGTGGCGCGCCACTACTTCGGGATCGGCCGCACGATCGCCCGCGTCAACAACCCCCGCAACGAGCGTCTCTTCCAGCTGCTCGGCATCGAGGCGACCGTCTCCGCAGCCGCCGCGGTCCTCGCCCAGATCGAGGTCGACCTCCCGGAGCAGGCACTCATCCCGCTGGTCAAGCTGCGCGCGAGCGGCCTCGAAGTCGTCGATCTGCATGTGCAGGAGGACGCCGAGGCGGCGGGGGTGGCGCTGCGCGATCTCGAACTCCCGGAGCGCACCAGCATCTCGCTCGTGATCAGCGGCGAGGGCGCCGCCGTGCCCGACGGCGACACCGTGCTCCAGCCGGGCGACGAGATCATCGCGATCATCGACCAGCAGGCGGAGCCGCAGATGCGAGCCCTCGTCAGCGCACCGCCGCCGCCCGGCGCCGAACCGAGGGAGCCGGCCCCGTGAGCCGCATCGCGCACCTCGGCCCGCGCGGGACCTACACGGAGGCCGCCGCGCTCGGTTGGGATCCGGACGCCGAGCTGCTACCGCTGCCCAGCGTCGGCGCCGCCGCGGCGGCGGTCGAGCGCGGCGAGGCGGACGCCGCCGTCTGCGCCATCGAGAACTCGATCGAGGGCAGCGTGCGCGAGACCGTGGACCTGCTGCTGAGCGAGGACACGACGCTGCAGATCCGCGGCGAGATCGTGATCGGCATCCGCCACGCCCTCGTCGCCGCCACCGGGGTCGACCCTGCCGAGGCGTCCATCGTCTACTCGCACCCGCAGGCGCTCGCGCAGTGCCGCGGGCGGCTCGCCGAGCTGGCCCCGAAGGCCCAACCGGTCGCGGCGCTCTCCACGGCGGGCGCGATCGAGTCCGCCGTCGCCGAGCCCGGCACGCTCGCCGTAGGCAACACGCTCGCGGCCGCGATCTACGGCGCGGCCATCTACGCCGAGGAGATTGCCGACGCGCCCGGCAACGCGACGCGCTTCGCCGTCCTCGCGCCGGAGGACCACCCGCCCAGCGGCGACGACAAGACCTCGATCGCCTTCACCACCTACCACGACCGGCCCGGCACGCTGGTCGGCGTGATGCAGGAGTTCGCGACGCGCGGCCTCAACCTCACGCATATCGAATCGCGCCCCACGCGGCAGGCGCTCGGCACCTACGTCTTCCTGCTAGACCTGCAGGGCCACCGCCTCGACGACCTCGTGCGGGACTCCCTCGCTACCATCGAGGAGCAGACGATGTGGCTGCGCGTGCTCGGCTCCTACCCGCGCTGGACCGCGTCCGACGCCTGAGATCGCGGACGCCGTTCGGCCTGACGAGCCGGCCTGACCGGGAGAGGGGACGCCGCACCGCTCCGATGCCTGAGATACCTGACCTCGAGGTGATTCGCGGCTTCCTCACGCCGGTCCTGCGCGACAACCGCGTCCGCGGCGTCGAGGCGCGCCTGCCCTGGCTCGTGCGGACCGGCGCGGGGGAGCTGGAGACGCTGAGCGGCCACGCCTTCGGCGACGTGCTCCGCCACGGCAAGTTCCTGCTCTTCCCTTCGGACGACGGCCGCGTGCTGGTGGTGAACCCGATGCTGACCGGCCGCTTCCACTGGGCCGAGGCCTCCGCGGCGCGCCGCCCCACCCCCGCGATCACGCTCGCCTTCGAGGACGGCCACGAGCTGCGCTATGCGGACGAGCGCCGGATGGGCCGCCTCTACCTCGTCGCCGCGGACGACCTCGGCAGCGTGCCGCAGTTCGCCGAGCTCGGGCCGGATGCGCTCGCCATCGACGAGGACGAGTTCACCGAACGGCTGCGCAAGCGCCGCGGTCAGCTCAAGAACACGCTCACCAACCAGGGTTTCATCGCGGGCATCGGCAACGCCTACGCCGACGAGATCCTCTGGGAGGCGGGCCTGCACCCGCACCGCCGCGGCGCAACATTGGGCGACGCTGACCGCCGGGCGCTGTACCGTGCGCTGCACGCCGTCTTCGATCGGGCGCTCCCGATCCTCGAGGAGCATGTCCGTGACGGCCTGAAACAACGCAAGGAGGAGTGGCGAGCGCACCTCTGCGTCCACCGCCGCGCCGGCGAGGACTGCCCGCGCTGCGGACGCGAGGTGCGAGGTCGCACATCGGGCAGCCGCGAGACGAACTTCTGCCTCGGCTGCCAACCGCTCGACCTCGGACAGCGGGGCGCCGTCCCCGCAGCCGCCGACAGTGCGGCGGAGGCCTGAGCGGGAGCATCGCGAAAGGTAAGGAGACCAGGTGCAAGTCAACGGCCGCGACATCGGTGACGTCCTCGACGGACTGTACGAGGAAATCAGCAACCGCTTGCGCGAGGAAGCCTCGCGCGAGCTGCAGATCGACAGGTTCGACGGGGATTCATTCTCGCGCGTGCGCTGGAGCGCCGAGACACCCTCCGTGCTGATCTTCATGCACGAGCAGCTGCCGACCCACGCAATCCCGCACGCCCTCGGCGTCGCGCTGCAGCACGTGCGGCAGCGCCTCGACGGCTACCCAGACGTCCGCGCCCCGTCCGGGCGGCAGGCCGCCGCCGGCGCGGGCCCGCTGCGCACGATGCTGCGCGAGCTGGTGATGGCCCCCGAGGCCGAGGCGCAACTCGCCGACCTCGGCCTCGACAGCGAGTGGGAGACGGAACAGCGCCACGAGGCGATGAAGCAGATCCTGCGGGCGCCGCCCTCCGACTGGAAGCGCGACGGCACGCTCGGCAACAAGTTCGCCGCGCTGCAGTACGCCCGCTTCGAGCTCGAGCACCCCTCGGCGATGTGGAAGAGCCTGCGCGACGACATGGAGGACTCGCTCCCGATCGCCGCGGAGCGCGGCAAGCGCGCCGCCGCGACCGTGCGGGAACACGGCTGGGACTCCCAGGACGCCTGCCTGCAGTCGCTGCTCGGCGTGCGCGACAGCATGGGCATGGAATACATCGCCTGGATCGAGGACCGCCGCAACGGCGAGATCGTCTGACGCCTCGCGCCGCACCGGGAGCGCCCTCGATGCCGCCGCCCGCTGACCTGCCTGACCCGCCGCTACGGGGCAAGGTCGCCGTCGTCACCGGCGGCGGACGCGGCATCGGGCGCGCCGTCGCCGCCCGCCTCGCACGCGAGGGCGCGGCCGTCGTCATCGCCGACTACGGCGGCAGCGTCGACACGAGCGCCAACCCGCAGGCCGCCGTCGCGGAAGAGGCCGCCGAGGCGATCCGCGCCGCGGGCGGCCAGGCCTCCGCCTGCTTCGCCGACGTCTCGACGATGGAAGGCGGCCGCCGCGCCGTGCAGCAGGCGCTCGACGAGTTCGGCCGCCTCGACGCGATGGTCTGCTGCGCCGGCATCATCCCGCAGGGGACGGTGCTGACCGCCTCCGAGGAAGACTGGGACCGCACGATCGCCACGCATCTCAAGGGCCACTTCTCCTGCGCACAGGCGGCGGCGCGGGTGATGACCGGGCAGGGCGGCGGGCGGCTCGTCTTCTTCGCCTCGCGCGCCTCGTTCGGCAGCGCCAGCGGGACCATCGCCTACAGCGCCGCGAAGGCCGGCATCCTCGGCCTCACCTTCACCTCCGCGACCGAGCTGATCGCGCACGGCATCACGACCAACTGCATCGTGCCGCGCGCCTCGACGCGGATGATCGACTACATCGCGGAGACGACCGGCCGCAGCGAGGGCCGCCCCGGCTCGGACAGCGCGACCGGCACCACCTTCGACCCGGACAACATCCCGCCGATCGTCGCCTGGCTGCTCAGCGACGCGGCCGAGGGCGTGAACGGTCAGGTCTTCGGCGTCGTCGGCCGCCAGATCACCCTGCTCGAGCGCGCCGGCTGGGCCGCCTCGCTCGCCTCCGGCGCCCCCTGGCGCCTCGGGGGCCCCGACGGTCTGGTGGCCCGCATCCCGGCCGCCTTCGGCGCCGACCTCTCGCTGCGCCGCTTCGAGTGGGAGCTGCCTGCGGAGTAGGCGCGGTGCGCGCTGCGACTAAACGCCCGACCGCGCCTCTACCGGCGCTCGTTGGGTAGTTTGCGTTGCAGGAGTTCTGCGAGCCGGGCGCGGCAACTGGCGAGGCTCGGAGAGCGCTCAGCTGCCGCTGCTGGATCCCATTGTCGATCGACGAAACGGCTCAGGGTCGTGCTGTAGAGCGGCCCCACCCGGGCGTTCTTCCGAGGCACGAGAGCATCCCGCATAGTGCTGCTGCGCGATCTCTCAGCAGCCGCGAGCAGCTGCTTCTTCGGATCTCCGGCCCGATCCGGAGACGTAGGAAGCTGGGCGGCCGTCACGCCCAGGAACCTTGAGAGACCGCCGCGATCCGCCAACAGCCAACTCTCGACGCTTCGCACCGCGACACGGAAGCACAGCCCACCAGGATCCTCGTCAACTCCCCAATCGCTGCGGAGCTGTGGCGGGCAGCGGTCCCGATCAAGGTCGACGAGGACGAGCCATCTCGCCTGGCGTGAGGCGTAGCGGTACCCGTCGATCTGACGCCGCAGCCATTGCTTGCCGCGCCGCCCGTGCACCAGCGAGACAACACCCCCTGCTTCCTCGACAAGCCGCACGGCGACGCGCTCATCCAGATCGCCCTCGACAGCGACGGTGACGTGAGGCGCCATAGACATAGGCCGAGCGTTACTCGAAGAGCACGAGTTGATGTGCGTTCGGCGGTCTCGTGTGGGGCAAGAGGGCGTCCATCAGCATCGCGCCGCCTTCGAGGAGGTCATGTAGCTCAAACACATCGTCCGCCTGCCGCACAGTGGTTCCCTCCCCTTGTGGAGTGAGGATCAAGATCTCGTCCAGCGAGATCCCTTCGTCGAGAAACAGATCGGTCGAGTGCGTACTGAGAATGGCCTGGCGACCGGTACGGCGCGCCACACTGTGAAGCAGTTGGGGGAGACGGCGGACAACCTCTGGGTGCAGCGAGAGCTCCGGCTCCTCGAGCAGCACAGGACCGGCACCGTCCTGCAGTACCCACAGCAGTCCTAGAAGCCGCAAGGTGCCATCGGAGAACTGGGACTCGTCCTGCCAGGCGCCACTCCCCCGCCAATGCAGGTAGCGACCGCGCAGGTGGGGAGCGCCGGACTCGTCGCGGTACTCCTCAAGCTCCTGCAGTTGGGGTATCGCGACTTGGAGGGCGGCTGCGATGCGCCGCAACCGCGCATTCTTCGTTCGTGAGTTCGTCCGGGCGACCTGTTCCAAGAAGTCGCTCCCGTAGGGATCGTTGGCGTATGGCACGGCCCGACCGGGCTCGCGAATCAGCTGCGGGAGGATGTGGAGGTAGCGCACGGATCTCAAGAACTCAGATACTTCGCGAAATTCGCGGTTCGACGCGACCTGCTCCAGCACAGTCTGAGTGCGAACTTCCTGGTCCTCGCCCGTCGCGTCTCGCCCCAACACGAGCTCGCCATCGTGGGTCACACGCTCAGACTCGATCTGGGGCAGCCGACGCCCCCGTGTTTGTTGTCCGAAGGCAACCTCGTACCCCCATCGATCCGGGCTCTCCTCGGTCCCGATTCGCACGGACACGCTGACCGTTGGGTTGCGACGGGCCGCCAGAGAACGCACCCGTGACACCCCACCCCGCTCCTCGACTGCAGCCTGGAAGCCGCCGCCGACTGCCGCGATGTCCTGCAAGAAGCGCAGGACATCGAGCAGGTTCGACTTTCCTGACGCATTCGGCCCAACCAGGAACACGCGCTGCCCAAGCGCGACGGATGCGCTTGTAAAGTTCCGCCAGTTCGTGATCTCGAGATGCGTGAAGCGCAACGCGTCACGGCTGGATCGCGAGGTCATGACCGCTCCAAGCCCGCTCACCGCCCGTCAAGTCAGAGTGTACGCCGTGTACGCCGCTTGAACGCCCGCCCGCGCCCCGACTACCCTCGATCCACGATCCACGAACGCGCATGACCCGCGAGGCCTGCACGATGCCGACTACCTACGACGAGCTGATCGACCGCGTCCAGCGACCCGCACGCTACGTCGGCGGCGAGCTGCACTCGATCGTCAAGGACTGGGCTGCGCCCGGTTCGCCCGAGGTGCGGGTCGCCCTCGCCTACCCGGACCTCTACGACCTCGGCATGTCCAACCTCGGGCTCGGCATCCTCTACGACATCGTCAACCGCCGCCCCGACGCACTCGCCGAGCGCGTCTTCTCGCCCTGGACGGACTTCGAGGATCTGCTGCGCGCGAACGGCGAGCCACTGCGCTCGCTGGAGACGCGGCACGCGCTGCGCGAGTTCGACCTGCTCGGCATCACGCTCTCCTACGAGGTCTGCTTCACCAACGTCCTCAACCTGCTCGAGCTCGGCGGCATCCCGATTCGCAGCGCCGACCGCGCCGAGGACGACCCGATCATCGTCGGCGGCGGCTCGGCCGCCCTTGAGCCGGAACCGATGGCCCCGTTCTTCGACGCCTTCGCCCTCGGCGAGGGCGAGGAGTTGATCGATGAACTGGTCGACTTCGTGCGCGACTGGAAGCGCGCCGGGCGTGGCCCGCGCCGCGAGCTGCACCGCGCACTCGCCGCCATCGACGGCGTCTACGTGCCCTCGCTCTACGAGGCGAGCTACCGGCCGGACGGCACGCTCGAGGCGACACGGCCGATCGACGAGGCCGCGCCGGCGAGCGTAACGCGGCGCGTGATGCAGGTGCTGCCGCCGCCGCTGACGAAGCCGATCGTGCCCTTCATGGAGGTCGTCCACGACCGCGCCGCGATCGAGATCCAGCGCGGCTGCACCCAGGGCTGCCGCTTCTGCCAGGCCGGGATGATCTACCGCCCCACCCGCGAACGCTCCGTCGACGAGGTCGTCGCGGCGGCGGGCGAACTGCTCGACAACACCGGCTACCACGAGCTCTCGCTGATGTCGCTCTCGACCACCGACCACCGCGACATCGTGCCGATGGTGCACGCGCTGATGGACGCCTACGGCGACCGCGGCCTCAAGATCGGACTGCCCTCGACGCGCGTCGACTCGTTCTCCGTCGAGGTCGCCGACGCAGTGGCGCGCGGCAAGAAGCACACGCTGACGCTCGCTCCCGAGGCCGGCTCGCAGCGGCTGCGCAACACGATCAACAAGCTCGTCACCGAGGAGGATCTGCTCAACGCGGCCGAGCACGCCTTCAGCAACGGCTGGACGAGCATCAAGATGTACTTCATGGTCGGCCAGCCGACCGAGACCGACCACGACATCGAGGAAATCGTCCGCATCGCCTCCGAGGTGAAGGCGATCGGCAGGCGGCACCGCGGCGGGCGCGCGCGGGTGCGCGTCTCCACCTCGAACTTCATCCCCAAAGCGCACACCCCCTACCAGTGGATCGCGCAGTGCGACGCCGACACGCTGCGCCGCCGCCATCGCATCCTGCGCGAGGGCTGCCGCCGCGCCGGCGTGCAGTTCAGCTGGGAGGATCCTGAGAAGTCGCTGCTGGAGGCCGTGCTGTCGCGCGGCGACCGCCGCGTCGCCGCAGTCATCGAGACGGCCTGGCGCCTGGGCGCGAAGTTCGACGCCTGGTCCGAGCACCACGACTGGTCGATCTGGGAGCGCGCCTTCGAGGCGCACGACCTCGATCCGGCCGATTACGCCTATCGCGACCGCGACCTCTGGGAACCGCTGCCCTGGGACCACATCGACTCGGCGACGACGAAGTCGTTCCTGCGCGGCGAGTGGATGCGCACGCTCAACGAGGAGATCACGCTCGACTGCAAGCGCGACCCGTGCAACGTCTGCGGCCACCAGGACATCAACGGCGACTGCACCCACAAGATCGCCGAGCTGGTCGCGATGAAGCGCTCGGGCGACACCTTCAAGCGCGACCGCACCATCGAGGTCGCCGAGCGCGTCGGCGCGCCGCTCACACTGGTGTAGGAGGCAGCAGCCCGCCCAGGCGCTACCGCGCTGCCTCCACCTCCACCGTGACGACGTCGATCTCGTGGTACTTGCGGTGCTGCACGGATGAGGCGTAGTGGCGTAGCAGGCGGAACGTGAGCTCGTTGTCGTCCTGGCTCTGCGGCGTGTCGCCGAGGTAGGCCAACCGGTCCTCGAGGTTCTCGTCCCGCTCCTCGGAGGTCGCGACGAACTCCAGCTCGATCGTTCCAGAGCCGCTCCGCGTGCTGATGATCAGGTTCCGATCGCCGCGGGTGAGCTGGTCGGGTTCGAGGCTCAGCAGGCTCGCCAGCGTCTCCTCGCCCGCCGAACGCAGCCGA
The DNA here is from genome assembly GCA_963667465.2 of Dehalococcoidia bacterium. Taxonomy (GTDB): domain Bacteria; phylum Chloroflexota; class Dehalococcoidia; order UBA2979; family UBA2979; genus VXMT01. The sequence continues at coordinate 221,008 of CAXXDN010000001.1, forward strand.
TCGGTCGAGGGCTCGTCCCAGCCTGCCTTCCCGGCGATCTCACGGAGATACTCATCGACCTTCGGCAGGGAGAGGATGTCCAGATTCACGCTCAAACTGCGGGCTCGTGGTTGGGTCAGGTTGATCAGCACGGTGAAGAAGATCATGGCGACGCAGCCGGTGGTCAGGCCGTTGCTGAACAGGATCTCCCACGGCCCGGTGATCAGATTCGGGAAGATTAGATCGTTCTGGAACCCCACCCCCAGCCAGAACGAGACGCCCACCACTGTGGACGTGCGCGGGTCCAGCCCTCCCTGGATCACCAGTCGCATGCCCTGCACGAACAACAGGGCCAGCCTCACGATCACGTAGGCCGCGAACAACGGAGTCGGGATCGCCGTCAGGACCGCGATCGCCTTCGGCAGAACCGCCACCGCCAGCAGGATGCATCCGGCGTAAATTCCGACGCGGCGCGCCGCCACGCCGGTGAGGAGCACGTGCGCGGAGTTTGCGGTCGGCACCGTGTTCGGCAACCCGGACGCGACCGCCGCGAGCAGGTTGGTCACCGCCATGACGTTGAACGCGCCCTGGACCACGCGGAAGTCCGTCGCCCGGGGGTTGCGCCACGACACCTGCTGGATGGAGATCGTGTCGCTGATGCCGTAGATCGCCGCTGCCAGGTAGACGATCGCGAACCCCGGCAACAGCGTCCAGAACTCGACCCCGAAGTTGAAGCCGAAGCCCGGCCAGCCCTCGAGCGGAACGCCGATCCAGGCCGCATCGCCGACGCTCGCGGTGTCGTACAGACCCACCGGCACCGCCACCACGCAACCCGCGAGGATCCCGATGAACGGCGTCCACTGCTGCACGACCGGTGGCGCGAACAGCCGCAGACCCATCATCACGCCCAGCGTCGTCCCGGCCACGGCAAGCGCCGCGGTATCGGAGCCACCACCGGCTGTGTCCGACATCCTGTTGAGCAGAACCGACATGACCGTGGCCGCGAGCAGCATCAACACCGTGCCCGTGACCGTCGGCGTGATGATCCTCCGCAGCAGCGAGAGCCGCTGGATGAAGAGGAACAGCAGGATGGACGAGACCACCATGGTGCTGGCCAGCAGCGCCGGCCCGCCCTCCGTCAGCGCGGCGATGACCACGGCGATGAACGCCGAGGTGCTGACCACCCCGATCGCGTAGCCCGCGCCGAATCGCCCGAACTGGAAGACCTGCGCAATGGTGCCGAGCCCGCAGACCACCGCCGAGACCGAGAACAGCCACGGGGTGTATTCGCTCGGCTGACCACTCGCCTCAACGACGATCGCCGCTATTGCTGCCAGCGTGATGAGGCGGCCGGCAATCGAGAGCAGGCCGTGGCCAAGCGCCGCCAGCGGAGGGATCGGCTCGTCCGGCTCGTAGAGGATGTAGTCGTTAGTCTGCGCTGCCGCCAAGCTGGCTTCCGATCGTGAGTCTCGGCCCGGCTCGCGGCTCGCACGAGCGGGCCTCGCGCCAGCCAATCATACCGACGAACTCCCGACAGGCCGCTACACAAACGGCGTATCATCCCGGCCATGCCCGGCACGCTTGGCGCCAACTACTGCCCCGAGGGCTGCTACTGGCCCTGCGAGCACCGCGCGCCCGGAGCCTCCGGCAGCAGCACGGGCGGTTGGACCCTGGGCCCAAACCCCGGCGACGACCCCGAGGAGCTGGCTCTCGAGGAGTGGCAACTCCACTCGATCGCCGGGATCCCTCACTCCCGGTCGATCCCGACGCTCAAGTTCTGCTCCGAGTGCGGCGAGTCCTTCGCCGACTCGGCAGAGCATTCCCGCGAGCACGAGCGCCTGCGCCAGCTCCGCGACGACCGCCGCTAGCCTCTCGCCGCCCTCGAGGGCGATCGCGCGCATCCCTGCGGGGGGGTGTCCCCATCTTCTTCGTCAAGGGTCGCGGGCCGGTGACGGTGGGCAAGGGGAGGCCATCAGGCGGCCACGGGCTCGTGTTGCGGGCCCGCGGCCTGGTACGCACGGCGCGAGCGAAGCATGGCGAGGATCACGTCGCAGCGCCGGCGCGCGAGGCAGATGACGGCCGCGTTGTGCGCCTTCCCCTCGGCCCGCTTGCGGTCGTAGAACGCCCTCGAGGCAGGGTCGCGCAGCGAGGCGAAGGCAGCGAGGAACATCGCGTTCTTGAGCCGGTGGTTGCCACGCCGGCTGCGGCCCTCGCCGCGGAGGCTGGAGCCGGACTGACGGGTCACGGGCGCGAGTCCGGCGTAGCTGGCGAGTCTCGATCCGTTTGCAAAGCGGGACCCGTCGCCGATCTCAGCGAGGATCCTCGACCCGGTCCGCGGACCGATGCCCGGAAGCGTGCCGAGGATGCGCCCGAACGGGTGCGCGTTGAAGAGCTCCGCGATCTCGGTCTCGAGCCGCTCGCGGCGCTCAAACATGCGGTCGAGTTCGACGACTACCTCGGCGATCACGCGCCCCATCACGGTCTCGACGGGCACGACGACGGTCTGCGCGTCGAGCGCTTCGGCTACAGCTGCGGCAAGGGCCCTGGCGAGGCGCGGGGAGCGCTTCCGGATGATGCGGGCGCTGCGGCCGCGGCCGGCCTGGGCCAGCGCTTCGGGCACGGGGTGGCGGGCGAGAAGGTCGCGGACACCCGGATGGTGCAGCCTGGGGCCGAGAACGCGCTCCAGGGCCGGGGAAACACCCGTCAGTGCGTCACGAAGCCGGTTCGAGAGCCGTGTGGCGTCGGCCGCAAGGTCGGCGTCGTAGCCGTTGAGGACGCGCAACTGCGCGAGCAGCTCGTCGTCGCGGGCGTCGAGCCAGTGCACCTGGTGGCGCCGGGTGCGGCCGGTGTCGGCGAGCACGAAGGCGTCGCGGCGGTCGGTCTTGGCCTCGCCCGGGTAGAGGTCGGCGGCGCGGCGCATCACCAGTCCGGGCACGTAGGCAACGGGAACGCCCCGGCGAGCGGCGACCGCGAGCACGAGGCTCGCGAGCGAGCCGGGCTGATCCACGACCAGTGCCGGGCTGCCGGTCGACGTCGCGCGGTCGAGCAGGGCCTCGATCTCCGCCTCGTCGTTGGCGACGGCTCTGGAGAAGAGCGGCGAGCCCGCGGCGTCGAGCACGTCGGCAAAGTGCTCCGCCTTCCCGATGTCGAGGCCGATCCACACGTCGATGTCGTCGGGCGTACCCACTGTGGCTCCCTTCGGTTGCTCGCCCACTCGTCCGGAAGGCCGCAGGTACGCTCGCCGTCATCCACCTTACGAATCAGCGATCCGCCGCATGTCCCCATCAGAGGTTCACGCACCGAACAGCGCCGGTGGCAACACCCCCCAGGCCGTCGAGCGACAGGGGGCACTGAGCCATGCCGACGCTGCCGGACTTCCCGGTCTCAGACGCTACTGAGGCCGTACGGAGAAAGTAAGGGGGCTGCGCCCCCCACAGCCCCCACCTGGAGGTTCTGGAGGTCGCACGCGGCTTCCGCTGATAGACACGGTCCGGCGAGCCCCCTCACCCCAACCCTCTCCCCCAGGAGAGGGGGTCGGATCGAGGGCACACCCAACCCTCGAGGGCAGATCCGGCCCCCTCGCCCCCCGAGGGAGCGGGCGGGGGTGAGGGGGTCCGACGCCCAGGGGACGACAACCCTCGAGGGCAGACCCGGCCCCTTCGCCCCCCGAGGGAGCGGGCGGGGGTGAGGGGGTCCGACGCCCAGGGGACGACAACCCTCGAGGGCGCACCCGCCCCCTCGCCCGGACACGGAGAGACATTGACAAACCTCGAAGCCCACGCGAGAGCGCGGTGCGGGCTACGATGCCGGCAGGCACGGAACGGAGGCAGCGATGCCGAGACCACAGAAGCTGAGTGACGCCGAGATCGAGGAGCAGCTCGCCGGCCTCGCTGGCTGGAGCCGCGAGGGCGATGAGATCGTGACCGAGTTCCAGCTGGACGACTTCGTCGCGGCAGTCGGGCTGATCGCGCAGATCGGCGTGCTCGCCGAGCGGATGAACCACCACCCGACGCTGACCAATACCTACAACCGCGTCGGCGTGGCCCTCAACACGCACGACGCGGGCGGCATCACCGAGTACGACTTCTCGCTCGCCACGGAGATCAACCAGCGTGCGGGCAGGGGATAGGCTCGATGAGCCTCGATAGCCTGCGAATCGGCATCTCGCTCCCCGTCCGCGAGCTCGAGAACGACCTCGCGGGCATCCGCGACTTCGCCCGGACCGCCGAGGAGCTGGGCTTCACCCACCTGCGCATCCCGGACATGGTCATGCGCCCGGGCGGCGGTCACCTCCACGAGCCGCTGACGCTGCTCAGCTGGGTGGCGGCGCTGACCTCGGCAATCGAGCTCGTGCCCTCGGTGATCATCCTGCCCGCGCGGCAGACGGCGCTCGTCGCCAAGCAGGCGGCGGAGCTCGACGTGCTGAGCGGCGGCCGGCTGCGGCTCGGCGTCGGCGTCGGGCGCAGCGCCGAGGAGTACGCGGCGCTGGGGCAGGACTACCGCACCCGCGGCCGCCGCTGCGACGAGCAGATCGAGCTGCTGCGGCTGCTCTGGACGCAGGGCGAGGTGACCTTCGAGGGCGAGTGGGACCGCGTCGAGGGAGCCGGCATCAACCCGCTGCCGGTGCAGCGCCCGATCCCGATCTGGATCGGCCCCGGCGGTGGCGGGCAGGCGCCTGCGGTGCTGCGCCGCGTCGGCCGCCTCGCCGACGGCTGGTTCGCGATCATCCCGCGGGAGGCCATGCCCGCCGCCAGCGCACAGATCGCCGAGGAAGCCGAGGCCGCGGGGCGCGACGCCGCCGCGATCGGCGTCGAGGCCGCCGTGGCAATCACTGGCAAGCAGCCGGGCGAGTGGCTCGCCGAGGCGCACGCCTGGGCCGAGGCGGGCGCGACGCACCTCTGCCTCCGCACGCTCGGTGGCGGCCTCGATGCGGCGGGCCACCTCGCCGCGCTCCGCGAGGCGCGCGCGGTTCTCGACTCGGCGCAGGCGGCGCGCTGAGGCTCAGGCGAGCTTGACGGCCGTCCCGTAGACCAGCACCTCGGCCGCGCCCTGGGCGACGGCGGCCGTCGCCATCCGCACGGCGACGATGGCGTCCGCGCCCTGCTGCTCCGCGTCCTCCTGGAGCGCTGCGAAGGCCTGCTCGCGTGACTCCACCAGCAGCTGCTGGTAGGCGCCGATCTGGCCGCCGACGAGATTCTTGAGGCCCGCGAGGATGTCGCGGCCCACGTGCCGCGCGCGCACCGCGTTGGCGCTCACGAGGCCGATCGTCTCGCTGATCTCGCGGCCGGGGATGGTGTCGGACGTGGTCATGATCATCTGCATGCTCCTTCGCGTGCGCACTCCATCCTCGCGCATCCGCGCGCCCGGCGCAGCGCGGCAGCCAGGAGCCGGCGACGCCAGAGTCGAGGTCGCTGCGCTAGGCTTGCCGCATGACACACCATGCGGCGGCAATCCTCCTCGCGGCAGGCGTCTCGCGACGCATGGGCGGCGTCGACAAGGTCTGGGCCGAGGTCTGCGGACGTCCGCTGCTCGCCCTCTCGCTCGAACGCCTCGCCACCGTCGACGCGATCGAGGAGCTCGTGGTCGTCGCCCCGGGCGCGCGCCACATCGAGATCGGCGAACTCGCGTTCGCGCTCGGCGTGAGCCCCAGGCTGCCGCTCCGCTGCGTCGAGGGCGGCGAGCGGCGCCGCGACTCGGTCGCGGCCGGCCTGGCGGCGCTGCCCGGCGCACGCTGGGTGCTGGTCCACGACTCGGCCCGGCCGCTGGCGAGCAGCACGCTCGCCTCGAGGGCGCTCGCCGCAGCGCGCGAGAGCGGGGCCGCGGTGCCCGGCCTGCCCGTCGCCGACACGATCAAGCGCGTCGACGGCGAGGGGCTGGTGCGGGAAACGCCGGACCGCGCCTCGCTGCGCGCGATCCAGACGCCGCAGGCCTTCGACGCCGCCCTGCTGCGTCGCGCCCACGCGGAGATCGAAGGCGACGCCACCGACGACGCCGCGCTCGTCGAGCAGCTCGGCGCGCCGGTCCGCGTCATCGAGGGCGAGCCGCAGGCCTTCAAGGTGACGACCGCCGCGGACCTCGACCGCCTGCGCGCGCTGATCGCGGACGCCGGGACTGCTCCCTGATGCGCATCGGCGCGGGCTACGACGTGCATCGCTTTGGCGAGAGCGGCGAGTTGCGCCTCGGCGGCATCGAGATCGCCGAGGCGCCCGCGCTGATCGGCCACAGCGATGGCGACGCGCTGATCCACGCCGTGATCGACGCGCTGCTCGGCGCGGCGGGCGAGGGCGATATCGGCGAGCACTTCCCGCCGGGCGACCCCGCCACGGCGGGCATCGACAGCCGCGAGCTGCTGACGCGTGTCATGCGCCTGGTCGCGGCGCGCGGCTACCGCGTCGTCAACGTCGACGCGACCGTCATCGCCGAGCGCCCCCGCCTGCGCCCGCACATCGCCGCCATGCGCGAGGCCCTCGCCCGCGACCTCGGCGTCGAAGCCGGCGCCGTCAACGTCAAAGCGACGACAAACGAGGGCCTCGGCGCCATCGGCGCCGGCGAGGCGGTGGCCGCCCACGCCGTCGCCCTGCTGGATGAGGGTGCGGGGTAGGGGGTGCGTGGAATAAAGAATGGGGCCCCGAAGGGCCCCAAGCCTCGCCTCCGCCCTCAGGGCCGCTAAGCCCATCAGGCTAAAGGGCACGAGGCCTACGCATCGTCGTCAGACAGCCAGCGCCCCAAGCCAGAGGAGCCTGGAGCGCGGCGCTGGTCCCCACGGATGGCGTTCATACCGTGGTAGGATGTCGCCATGCCGGTAGAGAAGATCAGCATCTCGCTCGACGCCGGGCTGGGCGATGCCGTTCGCCAGGCTGCGCGGCGCGACGACAAGGGGCTCTCCGCCTGGCTGGCCGAGGCGGCCAGGGCGAAGCTGCGTGCGGAGGCGCTCGGAGCCTTCCTCGACGCCTGGGAGCAGGAGCACGGCCCGGTCACCACCGAGGAACTGCGGCGCGCCGAGGCCGAGCTGGGGCTCCTCGCGGAGGCCCCCTCCGCTTGAGCGCACTCGTGCTTGACGCGGGCGCGTTCATCGCCGTCGATCGCGACGACCGCGCCATGATCGCGCGCCTGCGAGCCGCCGAGCAGCATGAGATCGGGCTTCGTACGAGCGCAATCGTCGTCGCCCAGGTATGGCGCGATCCGGCCGGCCGGCAGGCGCGGTTGGCGCACTTGCTCCACGCTGTGGACATCCGGGCCGTGGACGATCGGCTTGCGCGCGATGCCGGCGTCCTGCTTGGACGCGCGGGCACCGCCGACCCGATCGACGCGACCGTGGTCCTCGTCGCCGAGAGTGGCGATCGCATTCTCACCAGCGACCCCGGCGACCTGCGCCGCCTCGCCGACACTGCCGGTGCGCGCGTTGCCGTGGTCCCCTGCTGACGGCCCCTGACCGCGTCATCGCACGGCGTGGTCCACACCGCCCACCACAGACAGTCGTCTTCAGGCCAATCGGTAAGCCGCTCCGCGATGAGCCCTTCGCAAGCGCCCTCGCGTCGATCGGCACCAAGGCGGCATAGCGCCGCCCACCCGGCCGCACACCCCGCGTGTGCGATAATGGCGCGCGGCGGAGCGGAGGAACCCGCGAGATGAGCTGGCTGCGCGCACTGCGCGAGGACATCGAGGCGGCGCAGGACCGCGACCCGGCGGCGCGCGGCGCACTCGAGGTGCTGCTCACCTACCCCGGCATCCACGCCCTCATGGTGCAGCGCATCACCCACGAGGCCGCCCTGCTCGGCGTGCCCCTGCTGCCCCGCCTGATCTCGCACATCGCCCGCTTCCTCACCGGCATCGAGCTCCACCCCCTGGCGACCATCGGGCGGCGCTGCTTCATCGACCACGGCATGGGCGTGGTGATCGGCGAGACGGCGATCATCGGCGACGACTGCCACCTCTACCAGGGCGTCACCCTCGGCGGCACCTCGACCCGGCGCGAGAAGCGCCACCCCACGCTCGAGGACGGCGTCGTGGTTGGCGCGGGCGCGAAGATCATCGGCGACGTCACCATCGGCCATAACTCGCGCATCGGCGCGGGCGCCGTCGTCGTCTCCAGCGTGCCGCCCAACGCCACCGTCGTCGGCGTGCCCGGCCACGTCGTCGCCTTCACCAACCAGAGCAACGACACCGTCGAGCGCCTCCCCGACCCCGAGTGGGACCGCATCGAGGAGCTGGAGCGGCGCATCGCGCGCCTCGAGCGCGAGCGCCAGCCCGCCCCGACCGCCTCGGGCTCGAGCTCGCCCGGCGGCTTCGACGGCGGCGCGGCGCGCGAGCCCTAGCCAGCACGCGATCGCAGGCAGGACCAACGGAGCGCTTGCGATGCGCCTGACCAACACCCTCAGCGGCGCCGTCGAGGACTTCCGGCCCCTCGAGGACGGACGCGTCGGCATCTACGTCTGCGGCGTCACGCCCTACGAGGAGAGCCACTTCGGCCACGCCCAGTACGCGATCATCTTCGATGCCTTCATCCGCTACCTGCGCTGGAACGGCGCGCCCGGCGGCGGCGCCGAGGTGACCTACGTCTCCAACTACACCGACATCGACGACAAGGTGATCGACCGCGCCGCCGCGCTGGGCCGCGACCCGCTCGACCTCGTGAACGATCAGATCGCGCTGTGGGAGAGCCAGCAGCGCGCGCTCAACGTGCGGGAGCCGGACGTGCGCCCGCGCGTCACCGAGCACATCGAGACGATCGTCGAGGCGATCGAGCGGATCATCGAGGCCGGCTACGGCTACGCCACCGCCGCGGGCGACGTCTACTACCGCGTGCGCGCGATGGCGGACTACGGGAAGCTCTCGCACCGCAATATCGAGGAGCTGCGCGCCGGCACGCGCGGCGAGCCCGGCGAGGGCAAGGAGTTCCCGCTCGACTTCGCGCTCTGGAAGGCGCTGAAGCCCGGCGAGCCGAACTGGCCCTCGCCGTGGGGCGCGGGGCGGCCCGGCTGGCACATCGAGTGCTCCGCGATGTCGCAGCGCTACCTCGGCGCCTCGTTCGACATCCACGGCGGCGGCGTGGACCTCGTCTTCCCGCACCACGAGAACGAGGTCGCGCAGGCCGAGGCGGTAAGCGGCCCCGGCTCGTTCGCCCGGATCTGGCTGCACAACGGCCTCGTGCAGCGCGACGGCGAGAAGATGTCGAAGTCGATCGGCAACGTCGTCACCGTGCGCGACGCGCTCGAGACCTGGCGGCCGGACGCGCTGCGCCTGTTCGTCCTCGAAGGCCACTACCGGCGCCCCAACAACCTCACGGACGAGGCGCTGGCGGCGGCCGAGCGCGGCCTCGACCGGCTGCTCGCCGCCGTCCGCGACGAAGGCGCGGCCGCCGGCCCCGCATCGAGCGCAGGTCCGGCCGAGCGCGCCCGCTTCGTCGAGGCGCTGGAGGACGACTTCAGCACGCCGCGCGCGCTCGCCGCGATCTTCGACCTCGCGCGCACCATCAACCGCGAGCGGGACGCCGGGGCGGACGTGCGCCCGGCGCAGGCCGAACTGCGCGAGCTGGCCGGCGTGCTCGGCCTGCGCCTCGACGCCGCGGACGACGGCGAAGACGGGCTCGACGCCGTCGCGCTCTCGAAGCTGGCCGCGCGCCACGAGGTGGCCTGCGGCGGCAGCGATGCCGAGACGACGATCGAGGCGCTGCTGGCGCGCCGCCAGCAGGCCCGCGAGGAGCGCGACTTCGCCCTCGCCGACGCGATCCGCGCCGACCTCGCCGAGGCCGGCATCGAGGTGGAGGACACGCCTCGCGGCGCGCGCTGGAGCGCGGTGCGGTAGGAGCGCGCTCGGCCCTGCCGTGATATACAATGTGTATTCGCGAGGGGGTCACATGGGCGCTAGATCGCACGTCTCCAAGTGGGGTTCCAGCCTTGCTGTTCGCATACCCAAGCCCATCGCCGAGCAGTGGGGTGTTCAGGAGGGCTCGGTAATCGAGATCGTCTCGCGCGGCGACGAGGTCGTGCTACGCAAGCGGACATACGACCTGGCTGAGCTGGTCGCCAGGATGAACCCCGAGAATCAGCATCCTGAACAGGATTGGGGTGAGCCGCAGGGCGACGAGGCATGGTAGACGCTCCCTACGTCCCGACTCGGGGCGACATCGTCTGGCTCAGCTTCTCGCCCCAGGCAGGTCACGAGCAGGCAGGCCACCGACCCGCCCTGGTTTTGAGCCCACGTGCGTACAACGAGCGTTCCAGCGTCGCCCTCGTCTGCCCGATCACATCAAGGATCAGTGAGCACCCTTTCGAGGTTCCCTTGCCGTCCGATGGCCCTGCAACAGGCGTAGTGCTGGCCGACCAGATCCGGAGTCTGGACTGGCGCGCCCGAGGCGCCCGCTTCGAGAGCCTGGCGCCACGGAAGGTTGTGGGAGACGTCCTGGCGAAGGTCCACGTCCTCCTCGAGTAAGGCGGAGGCTTGGTGCTGGTCGCGACCACAACCGCCCACCGCCGCATCGTGACTCCCCCGTAACCTGCCGCCCTGTATCCTTGCCGCCCTGTATCCTTGCCGCCGTGCACGTAGCTCGAAGGTGATTGCCACGTGATCGTTGGCGTAACGGCGGAGTCAGACCAGGGTGAGCGCCGCGTCGCGCTCGTCCCCGCCATCGTGTCCCGGCTCAGCGACAGCAGCGCCGAGGTGCTCATCGAGAGCGGCGCGGGCAGCGCGGCCGGCTTCGCCGACGAGGACTACACCGCGGCCGGAGCGCGTATCGCCGGGAGCGCCGCCGAGGTGCTGGCCGTGGCAGACATCGTCGTCCGCATCGGCGCGCCCGCGGGCGACGCGGACCGCGAGGGCCTGCGCGAGGGGCAGACGCTCGTCGGGCTGCTCAACCCGCTTGGCAACGCCGCGGGCGTCGCGGCTCTCGCCGAGCGCGGCGTGAGCGCCTTCGCGCTCGAGTTGCTGCCGCGCATCAGCCGCGCGCAGCCGATGGACGCGCTCACCTCGATGGCCACGATCGCGGGCTACCGGGCGGTGTTGCTGGCCGCCGGGGCGCTCACGAAACTGTTCCCGTTGATGATGACCGCCGCCGGGACCGTCACCCCTGCCCGCGTGCTGGTAATCGGCGCCGGCGTCGCCGGCCTGCAGGCGATCGCCACCGCGCGACGCCTCGGCGCGGTCGTGCACGCCTACGACGTCCGTCCCGCCGTCGCCGAGCAGGTCGAGAGCCTCGGCGCGCGCTTCGTCGAGCTCGAGCTCGACGCGGGCGACGCCGAGGACAGCGGCGGCTACGCGCAGGCGATGGGCGAGGACTTCTATGCCCGCCAGCGCGAGCTGCTCGGGAACGTCGTCGCCGAGAGCGACGTGGTGATCAGCACGGCCGCCGTGCCCGGCAGCGCAGCGCCGCTGCTCGTGACCGCCGACGCGGTCGCGCGCATGAAGGCGGGCTCCGTGATCGTCGATCTCGCCGCCGAGACCGGCGGAAATTGCGAGCTGACCCGCGCCGGCGAGGACGTGAAGGCCGCTGGCGTCACCATCTTCGGACCACTCAACCTGCCCGCAGAGGCACCCTTCGACGCAAGCCAGATGTACGCGCGGAACGTCACCGCCTTCCTCGGGCATGTGTTGCAGGATGGCGAGCTCGCGCTCGACCGCGACGACGAGATCGTGAGCGGCGCGCTCGTCACGCACGGCGGCCAGGTGGTGCATCCGCGGGTGCGCGAGCAGCTGGGACTCCCGGGGCTCGAGCCGCAGCCCGCAGGAACGGAGTAGCCGATGGAAGTCTTCGTCGCCGCGCTCACGATCTTCGTGCTCGCGCTGTTCGTCGGGTACGAGGTGATCACGAAGGTGCCGCCACTGCTGCACACGCCGCTGATGTCCGGCGCCAACGCGATCTCGGGCATCACTCTCGTCGGCACGCTGGTCACCGCCGGCGCGCAACTCACGCTCCTGACCACGATCCTTGGCGTCGTCGCCGTGGCGATGGCGACCGCGAACGTCGTCGGCGGGTTCCTCGTGACCCACCGCATGCTCTCGATGTTCCACGACAGGGGTGACCGTGCCTGAGCTGAACCCGGAGTGGATCGACCTCTTCTACCTGGTGGCGGCGGTCCTCTTCATCTGGGCGCTCAAGGACATGTCGCACCCGCGCACCGCGGTGCGCGGCAACCTGCTCGGCTCCTCGGGCATGCTGATCGCGATCATCGTCACGCTCACCGACCACCGCATCATCAGCTTCGAGGTGATCATCGCCGGCATCGTCGTCGGCGCGCTGATCGGCGCCTTCATGGCCTACCGCGCGCCGCTCACGGCGATGCCGCAGGTGGTGGCGGTCTTCAACGGCTTCGGCGGCGGCGCCTCCGCGCTCGCCGTCGGCGCCGCGCTCGAGGAGGCGCTCAAGGGCGGCTTCGTCGAGGCGGTCGACTTCCAGTTCACGATCGCCGCGGTCGCCTCCGGGCTGATCGGCGGCATCTCGATGACGGGCAGCGCGATCGCCTTCGGCAAGCTGCAGGGCATCGTCACCGAGCGTCCGATCCTGCTGCCGGGGCGGCACTTCCTCAACGCGACGCTCTTCACGGTCTGCGTCGCGCTCGGCGTCTGGCTGATCGCCGACTCCGATCCCTCGCTGCCGTTCTGGTTGCTGGTCGCCTTCGCCGCCGCGCTCGGCATCATGCTGGTGATTCCGATCGGCGGGGCAGACATGCCGGTCGTGATCTCGCTGCTCAACGCCTACTCCGGCCTCGCGGCGGCCGGGCACGGCTGGGTGCTCAACAACAGCGTGCTGATCATCGCCGGCTCACTCGTCGGGGCGGCCGGCTTCATCCTCACGGCGCTGATGTCGCAGGCGATGAACCGCTCGCTGGTGAACATCATCTTCGCCGGCGTCGGCGCCGAAGTCGCCTCGGACGAGGACAGCGACGATGTCTACGCGGGCCGCGTCAAGTCGGCGTCCGCCGACGAGGTCGCGATGCTCCTCGACGGCGCGCGCCGCGTGGTGGTGGCGCCGGGCTACGGCCTGGCGGTCGCGCAGGCGCAGTACGCGATCCACGACCTGATGGACCTGCTCGAAGAGCGGGGCGTCGAGGTCGAGTTCGCGATCCATCCCGTGGCCGGCCGGATGCCGGGCCACATGAACGTGCTGCTGGCGGAGGCGGACATCCCCTACGAACAGCTCAAGGAGATGGACGAGATCAACCCGACCTTCCGCCAGACGGACGTAGTGCTGGTCTTCGGCGCGAACGACGTGGTGAACCCGATGGCGCGCGAGGCGGACCCCTCGATCCCGATCGCGGGCATGCCGATCCTCGATGTCGATCAGGCGCAGACGGTGGTGATCGTGAAGCGATCGATGAGCCCCGGCTTCGCCGGCATCCCGAACCCGCTGTTCGCCGCCGACAACACCCTCATGCTCTTCGCCGACGCCCGCGTCGCCGCCAACGAGCTGACGGCGGCGCTGCGGGGATAGGGATTCGGGCGGCGGCACGGCTGAGAGGAACCTTCGGGGCGCCAAGGCTCCCGGAGCAGCAACACTCGACGGAGGCGGGGGTACTGGTGGACGGCGGCGGCGCGACCTGATCCGTCCGCCGTGCGAGGCGACACCATCGCGCACACTCGCGCCCGTGCGATACAATGGCGCACACGTTTCATACAACGCCGCGAGGGGGCGCATGGTCGGCAGCTACGTGATGAAGGTCTCCTCGAACGGGCAGGTCTCGATCCCGGCGGAGGCGCGTGCGCGCTGGAAGGCCGACCGAATGCTCGTCGTCGACATGGGCGATCGCGTGGTGATGCGTCCGCTCCCGCCGGACCCCGTGGGCGCCCTCAGGGGGAAGTACGCCGGGCGCGGGCCAAGCTCTGATGAGGCTCGCCGGGAGGCCCGGGCCGAGGACGCCGACCGCGAGCGGTGATCATCCTCGACACGTACGCGGTGCTCGCGCTGCTGAGGGATGAGCCCGCGGCGCCACAGGCCCAGGCCTTGATCGAAGGCGACGAAGAGACGGCGCTGACGCTGCTCGGCGTCGCCGAGGTACTCGACCGCCTCGTGCGCCTCGCCGGCGCCGACGGGGAGCAGGCGTGGGGAGACCTGGTACAGCTCGGGCTGGCCGACTCACCGGCGCTCGATCCTCAACTGGCGGCGAGAGCGGGGCTGCTGCGGGCGCGTCACTACAACCGCCGCACCCGCGCGCTCAGCCTCGCGGACTGCGTCGCCGCGGAGACGGCGCGACGCCTGGACGCGTCACTGGCGACCGCCGATCCCGCGCTGCTCGAGACCTGCGAGGCGGAACGGATCGCGGTCATCGCGCTTCCCGGCAGCGATTCGTCGCGTTGACCCTCCTCGGACGCCGTTTCTATACTTAACTGATCGCACTTCGCCGGTTGGCCGGGTGTGATTGTTTCATGTGCTCCGGCACTGTTCGGGCCCGAGTGGCGCAATGGCAGCGCAGCCGATTTGTAATCGGCAGGTTAGCGGGTTCGAATCCCCTCTCGGGCTCCACTCACTCCCTGCGGGGTCCTGTGGAGACGCGCGGGGTGCGGATGCCGGGCATCGACGCCCGCAGGGGTGGGAGAGTGGTTAATTCCAGCGGTCTGTAAAACCGCCGCCTTACGGCTACGCAGGTTCGAATCCTGCCCCCTGCACCAGTCGCACGCGCTACCGGGACTGGAACGCAGCGTCCCGGCGGTGGGTGGCGCCAGAAGCGGAGATGTGCCCTCATAGCTCAGTCGGTAGAGCGCGTTCTTGGTAAGAACGAGGTCAGCGGTTCGAATCCGCTTGAGGGCTCCACCACAGCATCAGCTACAGCAGCGCCGCCGGCCGGCAGGAAAGCCTGGGGGCGGCGGAGGGGAACGGGAGTCGAGGGATGGCGCGAGGCAAGTTTGAGCGGACGAAGCCGCACGCGAACGTGGGCACGATTGGCCACGTCGACCACGGCAAGACGACGCTGACGGCGGCGATCACCAAGGTGCTCGCGCTCAAGGGCGAAGCTGAGTATCGCGAGTTCGACTCGATCGACAACGCGCCCGAGGAGAAGGCGCGCGGCATCACGATCGCGATCGCCCACGTCGAATACGAGACGGACGCGCGCCACTACGCGCACGTCGACTGTCCCGGGCACGCCGACTACATCAAGAACATGATCACCGGCGCCGCCCAGATGGACGGCGCGATCCTCGTCGTCGCCGCCCCGGACGGCCCGATGCCGCAGACCCGCGAGCACCTGCTGCTGGCGCGCCAGGTCGAGGTTCCCGCCGTCGTCGTCTTCCTCAACAAGGTCGACATGATGGACGACGAGGAGCTGCTGGAGCTGGTCGAGCTGGAGATGCGCGAGCTGCTGGACGGCTACGAGTTCCCCGGCGACGAGGTGCCGATCATCCGTGGTTCGGCGCTGGCGGCGCTCGAGTCCGCCTCGACCGACCCGGACGCCGAGGAGTACAAGGCGATCTGGGAGCTGATGGAAGCGGTGGACAGTTACATCCCGCAGCCGGAGCGGCCCAAGGACCAGCCGTTCCTGATGCCGATCGAGGACGTCTTCGGGATCAAGGGTCGCGGCACGGTGGTGACGGGGCGCATCGAGCGCGGCGTCGTCAACGTGGGCGACCCGATCGAGATCGTGGGCATCAAGGAGACCGAGACCACGGTGGTGACCGGGGTCGAGATGTTCAAGAAGATTCTCGACACCGGCGAGGCGGGCGACAACGTCGGTTGTCTCTTGCGCGGCATCGAGCGCAGCGACATCGAGCGTGGTCAGGTGCTGGCCAAGCCGGGCAGCATCACGCCGCACCGCCGCTTCTCAGGCGAGGTCTACGTGCTCTCGAAGGAGGAGGGCGGCCGGCACACGCCGTTCTTCACCGGCTACCGGCCGCAGTTCTACGTGCGGACCACGGACGTGACGGGGGTGGTGACGCTGCCCGCGGGCACGGAGATGGTGATGCCGGGCGACAACGTGACGGTCGACATCGAGCTGATCACGCCGATTGCGATCGAGGACGGCCTGCGCTTCGCCATTCGCGAGGGCGGCCGCACCGTCGGCGCCGGCGTCGTCACCGGAATCAACGAGTAGCAACCAGGAACGCGGACGCGGGCGGGACGCTCGGGGAGCGGACATCATGGCCAAGGGAGACCGGGAGCACATCACGCTGGCGTGCACGCAGTGCCGCTCCCGCAACTACCACACGCGGAAGAACCGGCGGAACGATCCGGAGCGGCTGGAGCTGCGCAAGTTCTGCCGCCGCTGCCGGGGCCACCAGCCACACCGCGAAACGCGGTAGGCTGGCCCCCCGGGCCGAACAGACAGCCGAACGGAGCCATCGATGGGTCGAGCGCTGCGCAGGCAGCAGGAGCGTGCTCAGCGCCGCCAGCAGCGGCAGCAGCAGCGCGCCGCGGCCTCGGGCGGGGGAGGTGGTCGCGGGCCCTCGATGAGCGTCTCGACGCCTGCGTCGGGGGACGCCCGGCGCGGACGGCGCTGGGTTCCGCGCTGGATCGCCGACATCTTCAGCGAGCTGCGCAAGGTCACCTGGCCCACCCGCCAGGAGGTCGGCTACCTGACCCTGGTCGTCGTGATCGTCTCGCTCTTCTTCGGGGCGGTCCTCGGCCTCGCCGACCTGGGCTTCGGCTGGCTCATCGAGAACACGGTGCTCCGCTAGTGGCGGCGCACGGACAGGGACGAACGAGGCGCGCGGCGGAGCACAGCGGCGCGCACGTGGAGGCAGCATGACCAGCGAACGCCACCCGCCACCGCCGCCCGCGCCGCCTAATCCGTTCACTGCGGAGCTGGAGGAGCGCGCCGGTCAGGTCGCCGCTCCCACCGTCGTCGAGGAAGACGGCCGCGCCTGGTACATCGTCCAGACCTACTCCGGCTACGAGAACAAGGTGAAGAAGAGCCTGGAGCAGCGCATCCAGCAGATGGATATGAGCGACCAGGTCTTCGAGGTGGTGATCCCCACCGAAGACGAGATCGAGATCCGCGACGGCCAGCGCAAGACCGTCTCCCGCAAGCTCTTCCCCGGCTACATCCTGGTCCAGATGCTGATGGGCGACGACTCCTGGTACGTGGTCCGTAACACCCCGGGCGTCACCGGCTTCGCCGGCGCCAGCTCCGACGAGCGCTCGCGGCCTCCCGCCCTCGAGGACGAGGAAGTCTCGCGCATCCTGCGGCAGATGGACACCGGAACGCCGAGGATCAACGTCGGCTTCGCCGTCGGCGAGGCGGTACGCGTGATCGACGGTCCATTCGTAGACTTCGTCGGCCAGGTCGACGAGATCAACCTCGACAAGGGCAAAGTGCGGGTCATGGTCTCGATGTTCGGCCGGGAGACGCCGGTCGAGCTGGACTTCCTGCAGGTGGAGAAGCAGTAACCAATGGCGAAACGAGTACGCGCACTGGTCAAGTTGCAAATCCAGGCGGGGCGGGCGAACCCCGCGCCGCCGGTGGGTACCGCGCTGGGCCCGCACGGCATCAACATCATGGACTTCTGCAAGTCCTACAACGCACGCACCCAGGCACAGCAGGGACAGATCATCCCAGCCGTGATCACCATCTACGAGGACCGCTCGTTCAGCTTCGAGCTGCGCACGCCGCCGGCCTCGGACCTGCTGCGCAAGGCCGCGGGCGTGGAGAGCGGCGCCGCCAACCAGCTCACCGAGGTGGTCGGCTCCGTCACGCAGGACCAGGTGCGCACCATCGCCGAAACCAAGCTCGTCGACCTCAACACCGACGACATGGACGCCGCCGTGCGGATCATCGAGGGCACCGCGCGCTCGATGGGAATCGAGGTGAAGCCGTAATGGGCAAACGAGGCAAGCGCTACCGCGAGGCCGCCTCCAGGGTGGATCGCCATGAGCTGTACCAGCCAGACGCGGCGCTCAGCGCCGTGAAGGAAACCGCCACCGCGAAGTTCGACGAGACCGTCGAGCTGCACCTCCGCACCGGCCTCGACGGCCGCCACGCGGAGCAGCAGATTCGCGGCGCGATCACGCTGCCGCACGGCCTCGGCAAGGAGCAGCGCATCGCCGTCTTCGCCGAGGGCGAGGGGGCCATGCTCGCGACCGAGGCCGGCGCCGACCTCGTCGGAGCGGACGAACTCATCGCACGCGTCGCCGACGGGTTCACGGACTTCGATGTCGCGCTCGCGCAGCGCGAGCTGATGGGCAAGGTCGGCCGGCTGGGCCGTGTGCTGGGCCCGCGCGGCCTGATGCCGAACCCGCGCAACAACACCGTGCTCGAGGCCAACGACATCCCGCGCGCCGTCAAGGAGGCCAAGTCCGGCCGCGTCGAATACCGGCTGGACAAGACCAACTACGTGCACGCGCCGATCGGCAAGGTCTCCTTCAGCGACGAGCAGTTGATGGAGAACCTGAGCGCGCTGCTCGGCGAGATCGTGAAGTCACGGCCCAGCGACCTGAAGGGCCAGTACATCCGCGCCGCCACGCTGACCTCGACGATGGGACCGGGCGTGCACGTCGAGCTGGCGCCGCTCATGGCGCTCGGCGCCGAGGGGTAGCGGCACAGCAGACAACCCGGAACCACGAGCGTTCGCGCGTAAGCGCGGGCGCGGTAGAGACTGTACGGGCGCCCAACGGGCGCGGACACCGGAGACCACGGGTTCCAGCCGGGCGGACCGCCCGGACGGAAGAATGGCCGCAGGCCGCCCGTGCAGGTGGGATCAGGCGAAACGGCGACGCGTCCCCGGCCAAGGGCCGGACGGCGCGGCGCGAACGCCCTCCCGCCGGAGGGCGTTTCGTTCGCCCTCGAATGCAGCAGGAGAGGAGGCGCGGTGCCTACGGAGCGCAAGATCGCGCAGGTCGCCGAGCTCAAGGAGCTGATCGAGGGCGTCAACATCGCCATCGGCACGGCCTACCAGGGAATCCCGGTGCCGGACCAGACGCAGCTGCGGCGCGCGCTACTCGACGAGGGGGCCACCCTGCGCGTCATCAAGAACACGCTGCTGCAACGCGCCGCCACCGAGAGCGGGCAGCCGCTGTTTGCCGAACTGGCGCAGGGCCCCACTGCCCTGGTCACGCACCCCGACGACCCCGTCGCCGCGGCGCGCGCGGTCTGGAACTACCAGCGGAACAACCCGCAAACGCCGTTCGAGGTCCGCAACGCCGTCATCGACGGCCAGCTGGTCGACGCCGCGTACATCGCCGATCTGGCGACCGTGCCGACTCGCGAGGTGCTGGTCGCCCGTATCGCGGGCGGGCTGACGGGCAAGATCGTGGAACTGCTGGGGCTGCTTGAGGCGTCGACCCGCGAGCTCGCGGGGCTGATCGATGCGCGCGCGGAGCAGCTCGAAGGCACGGAAGCATAGGCGCGAGCGCGCCAACGGAGCATTGCCGCCCGCGGGGCGGTTCGGAAGGAGCACGAGGATGGCGAAGGTCGAGGAAGCCCTCGAGATCATCAAGGGCATGACGCTGCTCGAACTGAGGGATCTCAACAAGGCGATCGAGGAAGAGTTCGGCGTGACTGCCGCGGCTCCCGTCGCGATGGCGGCCATGCCCGTGGGGGACGGCGGCGACAACGGCGCGGCCGCGGCCGAGGAGCAGTTCGAGTTCGACGTGGTCCTCACGGACTTCGGCGCCAACAAGATCAACGTGATCAAGGCGGTGCGCGAGCTCACCTCGCTCGGGCTGAAGGACGCCAAGGACGTCGTCGAGTCCGCTCCCAAGGCGATCCGCGAGGCGGTGACCAGGGAAGAGGCAGACGCAGCCAAGAGCAAGCTCGAGGAAGCGGGCGCCACCGTCGAGGTCAAGTAACGGCACATCGTCAGCCGCACGCTGCCGGCCGCCCGTGTCAGCCGGCCTGACGCGGGCGCCTCTCGGGGCCCGGCCCGGCAGCGGCTGAGTGTGAGGCTGGCCTTGTGGAGTGCTTCCGCTGCGAGCGCGAGGCGGCGCGAGAGTGCCCCCGCTGTGGCCTGCTCTACTGCATGGAGCACGGCGACGTGCTCTGCGAGCGCTGCCTGGACCCCGCGCTCGCCCTGCCCTCGCAGCGGCTCTACCGCGGCGCGCTGATCGCGCTGGTCGCGGCCAGCGTAGTCGCGCTCTGGCTGCTGCTCTGGCCCTCCGCCGGCGGCGGGGATCTGGATGACGCCGCTGCGGCCCGCGCCACGCCGAGCCCGGTGCGCGTGGCGATCGCCTCCCCGACCGCGCCGCCCACGCCCGCCACCGGCGCGACGCCAACCAGTGCCCCCAGCCCTGCGGCGACCGCCTCGCCGGTTGCGACCGCTTCCCCCACGCCCTTGCCCACCGCCGCACCGACGCAGCCGCCGACAGCGCCGCCGACGGCCACGCCTACAGCAGCGCCGAGCCCCACCGCCACACCGACGCCAACTGCCACGCCCACGCCCACACCGACGCCGACGCCGACCGCGACACCGACACCGACACCGACCCCCGAGCCCACGCCGGAGGTTCCCCGCAGCGCCTACATCGCGAACACCGACGGTACGGGCGTACGCTGGCGAGACGAGTGCCGGGGGGAGGCGACTGTCGTCGGCCGCGGCTGGGTCGAGGAGAGCCTGATCAGGATCCTCGAGAACGGCAGCGGTGAGTGCGAAGGCTGGTTCCGGGCCGACGATACCGATGGAGTAACGTCATGGGTCCGGAGCGAGTACGTGTCTGAGGAGCAGCCGTAGTGACCAGCCAGCCCCCAACCCGGATCGAAATCATCGGGGAGATGCCGGGGAGCCGCCTGACGCTGCTGCGCATGGTGGCCATGTACGCGCTGCTGA
The DNA here is from genome assembly GCA_963667465.2 of Dehalococcoidia bacterium. GTDB lineage: Bacteria > Chloroflexota > Dehalococcoidia > UBA2979 > UBA2979 > VXMT01. Next base: position 241,672 of record CAXXDN010000001.1, read on the forward strand.
CGGCGGCCGGCGGGGCCATCTCGCTCGTCTCCCTGAGCGCCGTCCTCGGAGACTCGTACGCGGCGCTCATCCCGCTCGCCATCCTGCTGCTCGTCACCAGCGCGGCGCTCTTCCAGCTGATCACGGCGCTGCTCGATCTGCGAGCGGAGCCGACCTTCACGCGCGGCAAGGTCGTACGCCTCTGGACGAAGGGCGGCCTGTTCTGGTTCTTCCGATCGCACTACGCCATGGTCGACCGCCAGGTCTTCGTTATGGCGGCGCAGGTCTGGATCCAGCTCGAGGAAGAGAACATCGCCGAGCTTCACCACTGGCCACATACGCGCACGCTGATCCGCGCGGTGCTGATCGAAGGCGCTGTCGACGACCTTCCCCCCGGTGAGCCCGTGTCCCCTCACGGCCTCTTGACGTGACCGCCCCCGAGCCAAGCCCGGCGCCGCCGGCTTACCGGCTGCGCGTCTCCGAGATGGCCTCCGGCGATCGCCCGCGCGAGCGGCTGGAGCAGCTGGGCGCGCAGGCGCTGACCACTTCGGAACTGCTCGCAATCCTGCTGCGCACGGGGACCCGCGAGGAGGGCGTCCTGCAACTCGCGGAGCGGATCCAGCAGGAGCACCACGGCCTGCGTGGGCTTGCCAGCGCGGACATCACCGGGCTATCGGCGATCCGCGGCCTCGGCCCCGCGAAGGCGGCGACAATCGCCGCTGCCTTCGAGCTTGGGCGGCGGCGCGCGCTGGAGGGCGATGACGAACGCCCGCTGATCGGCTCGCCGGAGGACCTCGTGCGGCTCCTGCAGCCGGAGCTGGAGCTGCTGCCACAGGAGGAGTTCCGCGTGCTGGCGCTCGATACCCGGCATCGCGTGCTGGCCAGCCGCATGCTCAGCCGCGGCTCCGTCAGCAGCGCCCCCGTGCGGGTCGCCGAGGTATTCCGCGAGGCCGTGCGCCGCAACGCCTCCGCCATCGCCGTCGCCCACAACCACCCCAGCGGGGACCCCGAGCCGAGCCCGGACGACGTGGAGACGACGCGCGCCCTCGAAGCGGCGGGCGACCTGCTCGGCATCCGCGTGCTCGACCACGTCGTGATCGGCCACGGCCGCTGGATCTCGATGCGCCAGAGTGGGCTCGGCTTCACGTCGCAGTAGGCTCGGGCCGGCCCGGCAGGGTGGCAGCGGCTCCGAACAGTCACGCGTGCTACGATCTGCGCGCAGCCGGGGCGGGCGGCGCAGCGGAGTGTCATGCAGCCCTTGCACTGGCTCGATCTCGTCATCGTCGCCATCATCGCGTGGCTGACGTTGCGCGCGCTCTCCGTCGGCCTGATCCGCGAGGTCGTGACGGCCGTCGCGATCTTCGGCGGCGCGATCCTCGCGGGGCACTTCTACGCCGAGCTCGCCGACGACATCGCCTTCGCCATCGAGGACGAGCCGTGGCGGGAGTTCGTCGCGTTCGCGGCGATCTTCGCCGGCGCGATCGTGGTCGGCCAGATCGCGGCCATGCTGCTCCATCGCGCCTCGAGGCTGCTGCTGCTCGGCACCGCGGACCGGGTCGGCGGGGCAGCGTTCGGCTTCCTCAAGGGCGTGATCGTCGTCGAGGTGCTGCTGCTCGCGGCGATCACCTTCCCCATCTCCGGGGAGCTCGATGCGGCGCTCGAGGACTCCACGATCGCGCCCGCCTTCATCGAGGGCCTGCCGGTGATCCAGCGGCTGCTCCCGGACGAGTTCGAGCTGGCCGCCGAGCGCTGGTCGGACGTACTGGACGCGAGCAAGGCGTTGACGCGGGGCCCCTGAGCGCGCCCCCCGAAGCGGGCCAACGGCGCAGCCGCCGCTGGCCCGGCCGCCACGATCCACTACACTGCCCGCTACACTGGCACCGAAGTGGAGAGGGCGAACGCGTTGCTCGACAAGCGCGCGCTGGTGCTCAACCAGGACTACGAACCGCTGAACGTCTGTGGCGTCAGGCGCGCCTTTGCGCTCGTCCTCGGCGGGCGCGCGGAGCTGCTGGAGGCTGGCGCCGAGCCAATCCGCGGGGTGGACCAGGACTACCCGGCGCCCTCGGTGATCCGGCTGCGCCGCCGCGTGCGCCGCCCGCGGCCGCAGGTACGGCTCACGCGCCGCGAGGTCTTCGCCCGCGATCGCCAGCGCTGCCAGTACTGCGGGAACGGGCACCCGGACCTGACGCTCGACCACGTCGTGCCGCGCCGCCGCGGCGGCTCGCACGTCTGGGAGAACATCGTGACCGCCTGCCAGCCCTGCAATCACCGCAAGGGCGGCCGCACACCGCGCGAGGCGCGCATGCGGCTGCTCTCCCAACCGGTGCGCCCGCGCCTCTCCGTCCCGCAGCAGCTCGCGGAGCACCTCCAGCGCTACGAGGAGTGGCGGCCGTTCTTCCTCGGCTGGCTCGACCGGGAGACGCAGCGGGCGTTCGCGATCTGAGCGCCGCCGGCTCGCCCCCAACGCGATGGGGCGTGAGCGCGCGAGGGCGTATGCTCTCCCGCGGCGCCGGCCGCCGCAGCAGCAACGGAAGGAAACGCCCGTGAGCGTCGCGCAGCGACTCGAGGAGCTGGGGATCGCACTGCCGCCCCCGCCACCGCCTGTGGGCATGTACCGCGCCGCGCTTCGCAGCGGCAACTGGCTCATGGTCTCCGGACAACTCCCGCTGCGCGACGGCGAGCTGGTCAACTCCGGCCACATCCGCAGCGACGACGACATCGACCCCGGCCGCGAGGCCGCGCGCGTCGCCACGCTGAACGCGCTCGCCGCCGTGCAGGCGATTCACGGCAGCCTCGAGGGCCTGCGCGTCGTGCGGCTCGTCGGCTACGTCGCCAGCGCCCCCGACTTCCACGCCCACCCTGCGGTGGTCAACGGCGCCAGCGAACTGCTGCTGGAACTCTTCGGCGAGGACGCCGGCCTGGGCACGCGGCTCGCGATGGGCGTCGCCGCGCTCCCGCTCGGCGCGGCGGTTGAGATCGACCTGATCCTCGAGGATTTGGAGGCAGCGGCATGACGACCGGCGACGACCGCATCCTGGTCCAGAACCGCATCGACTTCGTCACCGGGGCGGTACGCCGCTACCTGCCGGACGCCGACGCCCTGACGCAGATCGCCAGCGAGGTGCAGGCGCTGATTGCGAACCGCAACGGCTCCTCGCTGCGCAACGCCCCCGCCGGGGGCGAGTGGTCCGCACTGCGCATCCTGGGCCACATGATCGCCTACGCGCGCGGCCTCCACGACCAGCTCGACCGCATGGCCCATATGACGGACCCGGTCCTGCCGGTGACCAACGACTCCGCGGTCGCCGAACAGGAGGACTGGGAATCGCGCGACCCCGAGGAGCTGACCGCCCTCTTCACAGAGGCGATCGGCGAGGCGGTGGAGTTGCTGAAGCACGTCCCGGACTCCTCGTGGGGCCGGGCCGGGCTGCACCCGCTGCTGGGGCGGCGCTCGATGGTCCAGCAGGTGCGCGGCGCCAGCGCGCACCTGCGCAGCCACGTCGAGCAGATCGAGATGGCGGTCGCGAACGCGTAACCTCGGCAGCAGGCTCCTGCGCTACCCGCGCTCCACCGGCAACTCGCTACGGACGGCCCACTCGGACCAGGAGCCGTCGTAGTTGCGAGCCTGCTTGTAGCCGAGCAGCTCGTGCATCACGAACCAGGCGACGGCGGAGCGCACGCCGCCCCCGCAGTACGGGTACGCCGCGACGGAGCCATCGACGCCGGCCGCTGAGAACAGCGCGCGCAGCTGCTCCAACGGGAGCAGCCGTCCGTCCTCGCGGACCAGGCGCTCCCACTCGAGGTGCACCGCGCGCGGGATCCGCCCCATGCGCGGCGCCTCGGCATGCCCGTGCGCCTCGCCCAGCCACTCGCCGTCCGAGCGGCAGTCGACGATGCGCGCCGGGCCGCCCTCGGCCGCCTCGAGCACGTCGCCCGCCAGCGCGAGAATCGAGGCGTCCGGCTCGGCCAGCGTCACGTCGCGGGGGATGACGGCGGGCACCTCGGCGTCCACCGGCACGCCGGCCTCGCGCAGCGCCGGGACGGCGCCGTCGGCGAGGTGCACACGCGGGAAGCGGTAGTAGCGCAGCGCCCAGTAGGCCCGCGCCGGCCACGCGGAGCGCGCACCTGCTGTGCAGACGATGCGCTGCTCCGGCGAGACGCCGAGGCGCGAGAGGTTCGCGGCCATACGTTCCGGGTTCGGCACCAGCGCGCGCACGCCGTCGCGGTCCTCGGTGAAGTCGTCGTAGCCGTGGGCGTAGACCGCGCCGCGCACGTGCGCCTCGTCGTACTCGGCGCGGTCGTTGGCGATGTGCAGCACGCGCAGGTCGGGGTCGTCGAGGTGCTCCGCCAGCCACGAGCCAGCGACGAGCGCGGGCGCGGAGTCGTCACGCGGTCCGCTCACGGAGCCACCTCCCGCCGAGGTCTTCCGCCGGACGCGCCTTCGCGGCTTCCGGGGGCCGGCCTCGTCTTCCCCCTCACCCTCTCCCTCAGGGAGGGGACAGCTGCTAGTTCAGGCCGCCGCCGCCCGAGCCGCCGGAGCCGCCCTGGCCGCCTCCGCCACCAGACCCGCGTCGGCGTCTGCGCCCGCCGCGCCGACCGCGACGGCGCCGGCGCGCGGGCTTGTCGCCCTCGCCCTCCGCGCGCGCGGGGCGCTGCTCCGCCGTTCGCTCGCCCTCGGCCGGGCCGTCCGCGGGCGCGTCGACCGCCTCGAGGGTTGCGAGCAGCCCCTCACTGCGGCGTTGAGCTTGTCGCCGCACCGGCTCCTCGACCTGGGCCTCGAGCTCCTCGGGGCGCACGGCCGAGCCGTACTGGCTCGACAGCTCCTCCTCGGTCATCTCGATCACCTCGCCGCCGTCGTCGAGGCGCATCCGGACCTGGCCTTTGAGGGTGTTGTGGCCGATCACGCGCGCGCGTCCCACCGGGGTGGTGACGCGCTTGCCGACCTTCGGGAGCGTGCCGCGCAGGCGGCGGTACTCGTCCACCTCGTAGGAGAGGCAGCAGAGCAGGCGGCCGCAGACGCCCGAGATCTTCGTCGGGTTGGGCGGCAGATCCTGCTCCTTGGCCATCCGCATCGAGATCGCGGGGAAGGTCGTCTGCCAGGTGCGGCAGCAGAGCGCGAGGCCGCACACGCCGACATCGCCGAGCGCCTTCGCGCGGTCGCGGTCTCCAACCTGCCGCACCTCGACCTCGACGCCGAGCAGATCGCGGCACATACCGGTGAACCAGCGGTGCTGGATGCGCTCGGGCGCGGAGAAGGTGATGCGGCAGTGTGTGCCCGCGAGGTTGTAGGTCAGGCTCGCGACGCGCACCCGCGGGTCATTGCGCGTCGCGAGTTCCTGCGCGCCGCGTAAGTCCTCCAGCGCGCGCTCGCGGTTCTCCCGCCAGGCGTCCACGTCCTCGCCGCTTGCGAGGCGCTCGATGACGCGCAGCGGGCCCTCGGGCTCGGCGGCCAGCGTCTGGTCCGGCGTGACCACCACCCAGCCGAGCTGTTCGCCCTGTCCAAGGTTGACGACCACGTAGTCGCCCAGCGCCGGCTCCAGGTCGTCCGCGCTGCACCACGTCAGCGGCCCTGCCTCGGTGAAACGGATCCCGACAATGCCTTCCATGCAGTCCCGGCGGTCGCGACACCGGCCCCTGCCCCACAGGCGAGAGCCTGCTCAGGCGGGCGGCGCGGCGGCCGGACGGGCCTCCTCTCGGCTTGACTCCGGTTCCTCGAACTGCAGCTGCGGGAGGTCCAGCATCAGCACCTCCAGCGCGAGCTGCGGGTTGGTGTTCTCGATCAAGTGACGCCGCGCCCGCTCCGTCGCGCGCAGCGCCAGCACCGCCTCGCGCGGCGAGCACCCGGCGGGCGTGGCCTCGCCGCGGCCGTCCGCGTCAGCGACCGACGCGAGCATGTCGCGCCACCACCAGCGCCAGACATCGAGCGTCTCGAGGACAGCCGCTCGCTCGCGGCGCCACGAGCGGGCCAGCCGCGATGCGTGATCGAAGCGCTCGTTACGCGAGCCCGCGCAGAGCCGGCGCAGATCCTCGGTCGCGGTCTCGCGCAGCTGGCGCTGCGCCGGGTCGCGGTGCAGTCGCAGCGCGAGCCCGTAACGCCCGCGACCCTGCGCCGCCAGCTCGCGCGCCTCTTCCGCGCCGAGGCCATCGAGATCCTCGCTGAGCGCCTCGGCGAGCGCGGCGCGCGGCAGCGGCCGCAGCGTCAGCTCACGGCAGCGCGAGCGGATCGTCGGCAGCAGCTCGTCCGCGTCGACGGCGAGCAGGATCAGCAGCGCGCTGCCCGGCGGCTCCTCGAGCGTCTTGAGCAGCGACTGCGCTGCCTCGGTCTGCAGGTCGTTGGCGGTGTCGATGATGAAGATCCGCCGCGAGGCATGGAACGGCGCGAGATTCGCCAGCTTCGAGAGGCGGCGGGCCTGGCAGATGCGGATCCGCGTCGAGCCGTCCGCCACGTGGTCGCGGTGCCCCTCCTCGTCGCAGGGTCCACCGATGGTGATGCGCTCGACGTCGGGCGCCTCGCCCGACTCGATGCGCGTGCAGGCGCGGCATTCGAGGCAGGGATCGACGCCCGCGGCGTCCGTCTCATCGCGCTGCTCGCAGTGCAGCGCCTGCACGAGCCGCCGCGCCAGCGTCGCCTTGCCCACGCCGTCCGGCCCGCTGAACAGCCAGGAATGGCCGAGCCGGCCGGAGGCGAGGGCGGCGCGCAGCTCAGCGACCGGCTGCTCCAGCCCGCGGACGCCCCAGCGCGTCTCCTCGCCGGTCTCGGCGCTCACAGGTCCACGTCCAGTGCCATCAGGTCCTCGAAGGTCTGGCGACGGCGCAGCAGCCGCGACTCGCCATCGGCGACCAGCACGACGGCGGGCCGGAGGGCGAGGTTGTAGTTCGACTCCATCGCCACCTGGTAGGCGCCGGCGGCGGGCATCGCGACGACCTCGCCGGCGCGCAGCCGCGGCGTCTCGATGTCGCGCGCCAGCAGGTCGCCGGACTCGCAGTACTTGCCGGCGATCGTCACGGTCTCCTCGGCGGGCGCGGTTGGGCGCTCGGCGGAGATGAGCTCGTACTGCGAGCCATACATGGCCGGGCGGATGTTGTCCGCCATGCCGCCGTCGACCGAGACGTAGGTGCGCACGCCCTCGATCTCCTTGCGCGCGCCGACGGTGTAGAGGGCGAGCCCGGCGCGCCCGACGAGCGAGCGGCCCGGCTCGATCACCAGCCGCGGCAGCGGCAGCCCGCGCGCGTCCGCCTCGCGGCGCACGGCGCCGCAGACCACGCGCGCGTAGGCGGCGGGCGGCGGCGGCTCCTGCTCGCCGTGGTAGCCGATCGCGAAGCCGCCGCCGACCGACAGTTCGTCGAAGTCGAGGCCGAACCGGTCGCGGCAGATCCCGGCCTGGAAGGCGGCCACGACCTCGATGCCGCGCTCGTACGGCGTCAGATCGAAGATCGGGCTGCCGAGATGCATGTGCAGCCCGCGCAGATCGAGGTGTTCCGAGGCGGCGATGCGGCGCACCGCCTCCTCCGCGTCGCCGGTGGCGATCGCCACGCCGAACTTGCTGTCGAGAATGCCGGTCGTCGTCTTCTCGTGGGTGTAGGCGTCGACGCCGGGCGAGACGCGCAGCAGCACCGGCTGGCGCACGCTGGCCGCCGCTGCGGCCTCCTCGACCAGCTCGATCTCGCCGAGGTTGTCGATCACGACGCGGCCCACGCCGGCCTCGACGGCGGCGCGCAGCTCCTCGGACGACTTGTTGTTGCCGTGCAGGTAGATCGTCGCGGGGTCCACCCCGGCGGCGAGCATCACTGCCAGCTCGCCGCCGGAGACGGCATCGAAGCCGTAGCCCTCGGCGGCGATCAAGCGGGCGAAGGGGCGGTTGAGGAACGCCTTGGCGGCGTAGAGGGCGGTCGTCTCCTCGTGCTCCTGGCGGAACGACTCGAGGAACCCGCGCGCCTGTCGTTGCAGCGTCGCGAGGTCGTAGACGTAGAGCGGGGTGCCGTACTCGTGCGCGAGCGCGGGCAGGTCGCAGCCGCCGACGGAGAGCGCGCCGGACTGGCCAAGGGCGGCGGTGACTGGCAAGAGATGCGCCAGCGGCAGTGATGCCGTCGCGGAGCTAGCCACAGTGGTCCCGCGTTCCCGCGGTGTCGTCTTGTTCGGCCTCGCGGGCGGCGCTCCGGCCGGAGCCCGGGGAGCGCGCGCGAGGTTGGACGTCACACGTCGTTCGTTGTGCCGGATTATCGCACGCCCGCCGCAGGACCGCACGGCGGGCTGCGTACAGGCGACACTACGCGCGTCTCGACGTTCGGTGCGGCCGCGCCTGCCTCGCCCGTGGTTTCGAGGCGGTGGCGCGCGGGCTCGTCAGGGTCAGCGATCCCGAGTCAGTCCTCAATGTCGGCGTCCTGGAAGAGCGCGACGTAGGGACCGTAGATGAAGAGGCGGTCGCGCCTGCGCCCGGTGATCTCTACCAACAGACCGAGATCAGCAAAGGCTCGAACCAGCGAGTTCGCCCTGGAGTGACTCAACCCCGCGCGCTGTCCTGCATCGCGGATATCGACGAACGGAGCCGGGTACAGCGACTCGAGCAAACGTAGCCCGTTGTCCGCCCGCCGCCCGAGCGATCCCGCAACGAGCGCACGGTGTTCCTCACGCAACATGATCAACCGGCGTGCCGTGTCCGTGGCCTCGGCCGCGACAACCCGGACGCCTTCGAGAAAGAACCGCAGCCATCCCTCCCAGTCGCCCCGGTCGCGCACCGCCTGCAGGCGGTCGTAGTACTCGGAGCGATGGCGTCGCAGATAGTGGGAGAGGTAGAGCAAGGGGCGCTTCAGGATGCTGGTCTCGCAGAGCAGGAACGTGATGAGGAGGCGTCCCACACGTCCGTTCCCGTCGAGGAATGGGTGAATCGTCTCGAACTGCGCATGAACGAGCGCGACCTTGATCAGCACGGGCAGGTCGCTCCCGTCATGGATAAACGTCTCAAGTGCGCCGAGCGCATCGCGCATCTCCGCGGGCGGCGGCGGGACGAATGAGGCAGACGTCAGGGTGCTGCCCGGCGCGCCGATCCAGTTCTGCGAGGTGCGGAATTCGCCGGGGTTGCGCTCGGCGCCACGCACCCCCTTCAGGAGCACGCCGTGGATCTCTCGGATCAACCGCAGAGAGACGGGCAACGAGTCGAGGCGCTCCAGCCCATGATTCATCGCCCTCACGTAGTTGGCGACCTCGGCAGAGTCGTCGGGCGTGCGGGCGCGCGCCCGCTCCGACTCGAACTCAAGCAGATCGACGAGTGAGGCCCGGGTACCCTCGATCTGGCTCGACAGCACCGCCTCCCGCCGGACATACATGTAGACGAAGAGGTCGGGGTCGGGCAGCAGCTCCGAGGCGCCATCGAGCCGGCCGAGCGCACGATCCGCCTCCGAGAGCAGCCGCACCAACTCGGCGCCGAGGTCCGGCGGAGGGACGGGCGGAAGCGGCGCGGGAATAAACGCGCGGTAGCCAGCAGGAACACGCACGTAGCGGCCAGCGCGCGGCTCCGTTGCTGTCGATTCCCGGACGTTCTCGCCTACCATCTGGCCTACTATTATCCTTTTCACTAGATAAGTGGCAATAGCTAGCCTCAATCGTGCTCGATATGCTCGCTTCTGGCACTAACGATCGCTTTCTGGTCGATTACCCCACCGAAACGACAATAGCGGGGGCCCGCGCGGCCTCTTACTGTCACTTCCGGCAGCTACGCCAGCCTTCCGGGCGCGCTGTTGTCCCTTCGCGGCCACAATGGACAATGGCGCCCGTGGACGAGCACGAGCAGCGGGAGATCGACGCCCTCCTCGCGCGCTACGAGCGCGAGCTCGAGTACTTCGCGCTGACGCGCGACCGGCTGCTGCCGCTGATGCGCCAGTTGCTCGACGCGCTGCGCGCCTGGGCAGAGCGCGGCAAGGACACGGACGGACGGGCGGCCATGCTACGCCGCGAGTACGTCACGGAGCTCAACACGCTCGGCGGGCAGATCGACGACTGGGTGCGGATTCGCGGCTCCGGGCTGCGCGTCTCCTCGCTCGCCGGCGGGATGTCGGACGAGCAGATCGAGCGCTTCAGCGCGCTGCAATCGCGCGAGGTCGCCGAGGCCGTGGGCCGCGAGGAGTTCGACGCCGCGCAGGCGGAGCTGCGCGAGCTGCTGCTGATCTTCGAGGAGTTCGCGGGGTAGCGCTCAGAGCCGCTGCAGCGCCGCAGCGGGCAGCCTCGGGCGCGTCGCGAAGACGAAGCAGAGCGAGCCGAGTCCCGCGACCACTCCCAGCGCGAGGAAGGCCGGCGTGTACGTCCCTTGCGCGTCGTAGATGATGCCGGCGAACAGCGGCCCGATCATCATCCCGGTCATTACGATCAGCGAGGAGAAGCCCTGGATCTGCCCGTAGGAGCCGGGCCCGAAGTAGTCCGCGCGCAGCGCCGACGTGAGCGGCCCGCGCGCGCCCCAGCCCACGCCCTGGATCGCGACGGCGACCGTCACCAGCCAGAACGAGGGGCTCCACGCCAGCAGCAGCATCGCCGTCATGTGCCCGAACATCGCCGAGACGATGATGATGCGCTTGTTCATGCGGTCGCCAAAGACGCCGCCGATCATCATCCCCACCACCAGCATCGCCGTCAGCAGCGCGATCAGCCGCGCCGCTGCCGCCGAGGACACGCCGAACTCGTCGGTCACGTAAACAAAGAGGTGCACCGAGATGGCGCCGACCGTCAGCAGGCCCGCGGCGTGCCCGAGCGAGAGCAGCCAGAACGCGCGCGTCCGCATCGCCTCGCGCACGGTGAAGCTCATCTCGGGCATGGCGGCCGCGGCGGCTGCTGCCGCAGGCGGGAGGCCGTCCGCGATCCGCCCGTAGTCGCTCGGGCGGGTCCGCACGAGACTCGCGAGCGGCAGGCCAAGGGCCAGCACGATGACGCCGGAGGCCACTGCGGTGGTGCGCCAACCCCAGAGCTCGAACGACCAGACCACCGCAGGCGCCAGCAGACCGCCGGCCGCGACGCCCGTCGACATCACGCCCAGCGCAAGCGCGCGCCGCTGCCGGAACCAGTTCACCACTGCCACCGAAACACTCAGCATCGAGGAGAGGCTGGTGCCGATCGCGATGAACGCGAACACGACGTAGAACGCCAGCAACGAACCGATGAGACTGAACGCGAACATCGCCCCGGCGAAGATGACCACGCCGATCACCATGATCACCCGCGGCCCGTAGCGATCGACGGCCCAGCCGTGGATCGGGCCGAGGAATCCCGTCTCCACGCGCTGCAGCGCGAACGCAAGTGAGAGCTCCGTGCGGCTCCAGCCGAACTCGTCCTCCAGCACCTTCACGTAGGCCCCAAAGGCGTGGAACAGCAACCCGCCGCCCATCACCATCAGGCCCCAGCCGGCGAAGACGATCCACCAGCCGTAGAAGATGCGCTCGCGCACCGCGCGAGGCGGCCCGGGCGGGGGCGCGGCGGGGCCGTCCCCCGACGCGCCGTTCCCCCCGGCGTCCGCTACGTCGACGACCTTCGCCACCCGTGAAGACCCCTCGCGCTGCCGCGGTTGCATGGCTCCGCTGCACTGGTGCGGCCCCGCCATCATAGGCGCGAGCCCGCTACACACCCGGCGCCGCGCTCCGGCTACCGCGCCTCCGCCCCGCCCTCGATTGCGTCGAGCCGCCTCAGCAGCAGGGACGCGCCGACCACCTGCGCGCCCAGCGCCTCGACCTCGCGGCGCAGCGCGGCATCCGAGGTCACGACCGTCAGCGACGCAGGCTCCGCGTCATCCGCCACCAGCTCCGCGATGCGCTCGTCGGCGGCGTTCCTGCCGCTGCGCCGCGCGTAGAGCACGCGCAGCGGTTCGCCCTCGGGCTGCTCCGGCGGGCCGGAGCGGCCGGGCCGCCCGTCGAAGACCACCGTCAGTTCGTCGCCACTCGCCCCGGACAGCGCCTCGAGGCGTCGCGCGAGCCGTCGCATGGCAGCCTTGCGGTCGCGCCACCAGCCGTCCGGCCGCGAGCCGATGACGTTCATGCCGTCGACGATCAGCCGCCCCACGGATCTCCTCCGGCCGCCCATCCCACGCCGCCATCCTCGCACGTCGCCACGGGCAGCCGCGGCGCGCGATCGTGAGCATGGCAGCGGCTACCCTCGGGCCGTGACCACGACGCCCGGCCCTCCCGGCGAGCCCATCGACCCGACGATCGCGACGGCCGCCCGCGCGGCCGAGCCGCCGCCGTTGTTCACGCGCGGCCTGCTGCTGCTCTGCACCGCCGCCTTCTTCCAGATGTTCAGCTTCCAGATGCTGCTCCCGGTGATGCCGCTCTACCTGCTCGACATCGGCGGCAGCGAGGGGCAGGTGGGGCTGATCCTCGGTGTCACCGCAGGGACGGCTCTGCTCTTCCGCCCGCTCACCGGCTGGGTCGCAGACCGCTACGGGCGCAAACCGCTGCTGGTTGCCGGGAACGCCGACTTCGCGCTCTCGCTCGCGCTCTACCCGTTCGCGCGCTCGGTCGCGCCGCTGCTCGGCGTGCGCTCGCTGCAAGGCGCCGGACTCTCCGCCGTCAGCACTGCCGGCAGCACGATGGTCGCCGACCTCGCGCCCCCGCTGCGCCGCGCCGAGGCGATGGGTGTCTACGGCGTCGCCGTCAACGTCTCGAGCGCGATCGGGCCGCTGCTTGGCGCGACGATCGCGATCGGGGCTGGCTTCAACCGGGCCTTCCTCGTCGCCGGGGTATTCGCGGTGATCGGTCTCATCCTCACCTCGCGACTGCCGGAGCCGCCGCGCCCCGCGGCTCCCGAGGGCGGTACGCGCTTCACGCTGATCAGCAGCGACGCGCTCTTCCCGGCCTCGATCGCGCTCTGCCTCTTCCCGCCGATCGGCGTCGTGCTCTCCTACGTCGCCGTCTTCGCGGACGCCGAGGGGCTGGGCAACCCCGGTCTCTTCTTCCTCCCCTACTCGCTGACGCTGATCGTGGTGCGCGTGCTCGCCGGACGACTCTCCGACCGCTACGGGCGTCTGACCGTACTGCTGCCGGCGATCCTGGCGTTCGTCGCCGCGCTGGTCGTAATCGCCTCGGCGAACCACGTGCTCGTGCTGCTGCTCGGGGGGCTGCTGCTCGGCATCGGCTTCGGCATCGCGCACCCGACGATCCTCGCGATGGCGGTCGATCGCGCGCCGCCGGGCCGCCAGGGCGCCTCGATGAGCACGCTGATCGGCGCCTTCGACCTCGGCATTGGCGGCGGCTCCGCGCTCGCCGGGCTGGCCGTCGCCTTCGCGGGTCTGCGCGGCGTCTTCGTGCTCGCGGCGATCGCGCCGCTGATCGCCGCCGTGCTGCTAGGCGTGGCGCTGCGCCGCAGGAGCCGCTGACGCCTCGGACGCCCACGCTCAGGCCGCCGGGGCGACCTCCGCGCAGGTCGGGATCTGCTGCAATGCGGCGACGATCTCGCGCACCTGCGCCTCCTCGTCCGGGTTACGCGGCTCCACCTCGAGGTTCACGGCCGTCGCGAGCCCGGTGTACTTCTCCCGCATCTCGGCGGCGATCTCGTCCCATGTGCCGATCGCGCAGAACTCCTCCAGCATCTCGTCGCTCACGCGGCTCGGCAGCACGTCCCAGCGGCCCTCGATCGAGAGCCGGCGCAGCTCGGCAGCCGTCTCCTCCAGACCGTGCAGCGCGAGAATGCCCGCGTACGCGCCCGTCGAGGAGTAGAAGGCGACGCGGCGGCGGGCGACCTCGCGGGACTCCGCCAGCTCCTCCTCGTTGCGACCGGTCACGATGAAGCCGCCGGAGCGCACCATCAGCTCGCCGGGGTCTCGCCCGGCCGCACGCGCGCCCTCGAAGACGCGAGGCAGCACAACCTCGCGCTGGTGGCGGAAGCTGCTCAGGGGGTGGATGGCGATGCCGTCGCAGAGCTCGCCCGCGAGGCGCGAGTTGTAGGGGTTCACGGCGGAGATCACGATCGGGACGTCGGGGTGCTCGATCGAACCGGGGTCGAAGTCCGGGTTCGTCAGGGTGTAGCGGTAGTATTCGCCCTCGAAGTCGGGGCGGGCGCCGGTCTGCCAGCAGTGCCAGATGGCGCGGATGCAGCGGATGTAGTCGCGCAGCCGCGGGCCGGGCGGTCCCCACGGCACGGAGAAGCGGCGCTCGTTGTGCCCCTTCACCTGCGTACCCAGCCCGAGCACGAAGCGCCCTCCCGAGTAGCGCGCGAGGTCCCAGGCCATGTTCGCCGTGATGTACGGCGCGCGCGGGAACGCGATCGCCACCGAGGTCGTGAAGCGCACCCGTTCCGTGTGCTCCGTCACCAGCGTGAGCGGCAGGAATGGGTCGTGCTTCGACTCGGTCGTGGCGATCAGGTCATAGCCTCGAGCCTCGAGGGCGCGCGCCTTCGCGGGTACGTCGCGCAGATCCACGTTGCGCAGCGCGTGCCAGACGATCATGCCCATCGGATCACCGCCATCCTCGAATCAGCCCGTTGCGCGCGGATTGTAGCGCCGGGGCGATGAGCCGGACGCGGTCCTAGTCGACGCCCTCGATGGAGTCGGCGTAGGAGAACGGGCCGATCGGCCCGTGGTCGATCGCCAGCTTCGGGAGCACGTGCCCGGCCAGCAGCTCCAGCTGGTGCAGCAGGTTCCCCACCTGGTCGAGGTCGCCGTAGCGGTAGGCGCCGGGACGGATCGCGATGTGATCGACGCCTACGTCGTTCCAGGCGCGGATCGTCCGCACGAGGTCGTCGACGTGGACGACCGGATAGGTCGCCCTGTAGCTGCGCTCGCCCTCCTTGACCAGCCCCCGGCCCACCTCGGCCACGTCCTCGTCGCGGCGATCGCTGATCTGGCACTGGATCGTGAGCGCGACGTAGGGCTTGCCGGTGCGGCCGTAGCGATCCCAGTACTTCTGGATCTCTCGCAGATCGCGCTCCAGCCGCTGCGTGCCGGTCAGCTCCTCCGCGTCCCAGGGGAAGATGGGCTTGCCATCGTAGATCGAAGGCTGCTCCCCGATCGGGCCGTAGCGGACCGCGGGCTCGTTGAGCGGACTGGTGCTCCCCGGCAGGTAGCCCTGGCAGTACTCCCCGATGCGCCGGAACGGTCGCGGCCCGCGGCCCCCGTAGATGATCGGCGGGTGCGGCTCCTGCGAGGGCCGCACCATGATCGTCATCTCATCGAAGTTCACGTACGTGCCGTGGAAGCTCGCGACACGGTTCTTCCAGAGCGCGATCATGCACTTGAGGTACTCGTCGGTCATCGCCGTGCGCTCGTCG
Source organism: Dehalococcoidia bacterium (assembly GCA_963667465.2). Taxonomy (GTDB): domain Bacteria; phylum Chloroflexota; class Dehalococcoidia; order UBA2979; family UBA2979; genus VXMT01. The sequence goes on from CAXXDN010000001.1 coordinate 256,889, forward strand.
AACGGCTGGCCGAGGGCAGCGGAGGCCTCGACGATATGTCCGGAGCCGGAGCCGATCAGCAGGCGGCCGTCCGTGAAGTGATCGATGCTCGCGATCACCTGAGCTTGCTGGATCGGCGGGCGCCAGGGGATGACCACGATCGCCTGGCTGAAGTAGGGGTGATAGTCGATCGCGTTGCAGACTCCGGCGAAGTAGGCCGAGGCGGTCCACACGTCCGTGGTTCCGGTGCCATAGCCCACGGCCTGCGTGGGCGTGAGGATGATGTGGTCGACGAGCCAGATCGACTGCAGGCGCAGCTCTTTGGCCATCGTCAGCACGCGGAACGCCGGCTCGCCCCGGAACCAGCGCGCGTACTGCGGAATCGCGAGGCCGATCTTCATCGTGTCGCCTCCTTGCCCGGCTGCGCTCGCCGGAGCGGTCGCCGCCGCAGGGTAGCGAACAGGGAGCCCGCGAGTCGCTGCCGAGGGCCCTCGATCGCCATCGCCGCCTCGCGCGATTGACGGTCGCGGGCGTGGGGGCTTCAATGATTCACGGGCAGCCCCCGTCACAGCCGGTGTAGCTCAGAGGCAGAGCAGCTGTTTCGTAAACAGCAGGTCGAGGGTTCGAATCCCCCCGCCGGCTCCAGCTCCCACCCCCTGCGAAGCCCACCCGACCGCCTGACCTTCGCGCGCGCTACGCCTCGAGGGCGCCGCGACGCCGCTCCGCGCCCTGCGCCACGCCGAGCAGTAGTAGCGCCACCGCCACGCCGACGGCGGCCAGCACGACGAACGTCTCGCCGGTTCCCCAGCGCTCGCTGACGAAACCGGTGACGCTGCTCGCCAGCGAGCCGACACCGAAGACGAGCAGGAACCACACCCCGAACGAGCGCCCCACCATGCCCGGAGGCGCGTAGTCCGCGATCAGCCCGTTCATGATCGGTTGCTGCGCCCAGCTGCAGATCGCGAACCCGGTCGCCGCCAGCAGCAGCCCCAGGCCGCCCGCGCCGCCCAGCGCGAAGAGGAAGAGCGGCGTCGCCAGCGCGTAGGGCAGGATCGCGCGTTCGAGCGGGAATCGATCGCTCAGCCAGCCGCCGGTGACGAGCCCGATCACCGCCAGCAGCAGCGCCAGCGAGGCCGTTGCCCCCGCGATCGCCTCCGCGTTCCAGCCGAAGAGGGAGCTGCCGAGCTCGCGCTCGAAGTGCACCGCGAGGAACGTCAGCGAGCCTCGGTAGATGAAGCCCACGCCGACCGCCGCGGCGTAGAGCACGAGCAGCGGCCGCGTGAACCAGCCGCCGGGCGGGGGCGGCGTTGTGCGGCGGCGGGCGGGCGGCGTCGCCTGCGCGGCGCGGCCCGACTCGGCCGCGGCCAGCTTCGCCGTCTCGTAGTCCGGCGAGATCTGCCAGATCACGACCGCGACGCCGGCGGCCAGCGCGGCGAAGGCCACGTAGGCCACGCGCCAGTCGGTCGCGATCGCGATGCCGATCGCCACGCCCGGCGCGAAGGCGATGCCGACGATGCCGGCCACGCCGTGCGTGGCGAGCGCGACTCCCCGGCGGCTCGCCACGGTCGCGACCATCGAGATGCCGGCCGGGTGGTAGAGCCCGATGCCCGCGCCGAGCAGCGTGAGCGAGGCCGCGAGCAGCCAGAGGTTCGGCGAGAGCGCGACGATCAGCGCGAACGCCGCCGCACTGCCCAGCGAGAGCGTCATCACCGCCCGCGGCCCGTAGCGATCGACGAGCCAGCCCGAGGGGAGCGCGAAGATGCCGAAGGTCAGCGTGCCGGCGTTGCCGACGGCCCCGAGCATCGCGAGGTCCGCCCCGAACTCGAAGCCGATCCGCACCAGCAGCGCGGCGTAGACCAGCTCGAGCGCGTGCGTCCCCGCGTGCGCCAGCGAGGTCGACACGATCACGCGCCGCTCGAGACTGGCCCGTTCCTCCGACCCCAGTGCGCCGGCCATCGCCGTCATCGGTGCCGCCGTCTCCCGCGCCGGGGAGCATATCCGCCGGGCCCGCTCAGCCGCGAGGTTGCGCCCGGCCCGATCCTGCGGCGAGGATCACCGCCAGGCCACGCTCACGCCTCGTGGCCTCCGACACCGCAGCCTCCGGAGGGAGAGCCGCCACGCCATGAGCAAGCTCCGCGACCGCATCCGCCGCACCTTCCAGCGCCGCCCCGGCCCGCTCGGCTTCGCGCCGCGCAGCCGCCAGGCCGACGAGCACCGCTATGTGATCGTGATCGCCGAGGTCGACGGCCTCGATGCCGCCTCGGCCGCTGCCGAAGCAGGCGCCGACGCGCTGCTGCATGCGGGCGGACGCGACGGCATCGAGGCCGTCGTCGAGGCCGCGGGCGACCGGCCAGTGGGCGCACGCCTCGAGGCTGCGACCGCGGGCGACGCCGACACGCTGATCGAGGCGGGCGTGGACTTCCTCCTCTTCGACGACGCGCGGACCGAGGCAGCCGCGCTGCTGCGCGACGAGCTCGGCCACGTCGCGCTGCTCAGCGACGCTGACGCCTCCGAGGAGGACTTGCGCCTGCTCCAGCCGCTCGACCTCGATGCGCTGCTGATTCCCGGTAGCGCCGGCGCGCTCAGCGTGCGCGATCAGCTCCGGACGCGCCGCATCGCCGAGCTGACGCGCAAGCCGCTGATCGTCCCGGTCGCCGCCGCGGTCTCCACCGCGGAGCTGCGCATCTGGCGCGACGCCGGGGCGCCGGTCGCCCTTGCCGCGGGCGGCGCGGCGGACCTCGAGGCGATCGTCGCAGCGGCGCGCGAGGTGCCGGCGCCGCGCGAGCGCCGCGAGGAGCGCCCGGACCCGCTGCTGCCCACGTCCGCCGCTCCCGCCGACGACTTCGACGAGGATGACTAGCGCGGCCGCCCCCCGGACCACCTCTCTCCCGAGAGAACGGGGCGCGGCCGGGGATAGGATAGAATCCGTAACCGATCGGGGTCGCGGACCTCAGACCCGGGCGACGGCCTGAGCGCACACATACGGGAAAGGGCGATAGCGTGACGAGTAACGAGTACTGGTGGCCGGAGCAACTGAGCCTGAAGCCGCTCCGCCGGAATCCCGCCCTCGCCGACCCGCTGGGCGAGGACTTCGACTACGCCGAGGCGGTCAAGACGCTCGACGTCGCTGCCCTGAAGCGCGACATCGAGGAGGTCATGACCACCTCGCAGGACTGGTGGCCCGCCGACTACGGGCACTACGGACCGCTCTTCATCCGCATGACCTGGCACGCCGCCGGCACCTACCGCATCAGCGACGGCCGCGGGGGCGGGGGCTCCGGCCATCAGCGCTTCGCGCCGCTCAACAGCTGGCCGGACAACGCCAACCTCGACAAGGCCCGCCGCTTGCTGTGGCCGATCAAGCAGAAGTACGGGCGCAGCCTCTCCTGGGCCGACCTGCTGATCTTCGCCGGCAACTGCGCCCTCGAATCGATGGGCTTCAAGACCTTCGGCTTCGCCTTCGGGCGACCCGACGTCTGGGAGGCCGACGAGACCGACTGGGGCGCCGAAGGCGAGTGGCTCGGCGACGAGCGCCACGACGCCGAGGGCGAGCTGGAGGGGCCGTTCGGCGCCGACCACATGGGCCTGATCTACGTGAACCCCGAGGGCCCGAACGCCAACCCCGACCCGCTCGCCGCCGCACGCCACATCCGCCAGACCTTCGAGCGCATGGCGATGAACGACGAGGAGACGGTCGCCCTGATTGCGGGCGGCCACACCTTCGGCAAGGCGCACGGCGCCTCCGTCGAATCCCACGTCGGGCCGGAGCCGGAGGCGGCGGGCATCGAGGAGCAGGGCTTTGGCTGGACCAGCGGCTTCGCCAGCGGCAAGGCCAGCGACACCATCACCAGCGGCATCGAGGGCGCCTGGACGGACAACCCGGTCCAGTGGGACAACAACTTCCTCGAGAACCTCTACGGCCACGAATGGGAGCTCACGACGAGCCCCGCCGGCAAGTCGCAGTACCAGCCGGCGAACCCGGCCGCCGCGGCCACCGTCATCGACGCCCACGATCCAGCGAAGCTGCACGCCCCGATGATGCTGACCACGGACCTCTCGCTGCGCGTGGACCCGGCCTACGACGCCATCTCGAAGCGCTTTCTCGAGAACCCCGAGGACCTCGAGGACGCCTTCGCCCGCGCCTGGTTCAAGCTGATCCACCGCGACATGGGTCCGCGCAGCCGCTACCTCGGGCCGCTCGTCCCCGGCGAGCCGCTGCTCTGGCAGGATCCGGTCCCCGCGGTCGACCACGAGCTGGTCGGCGAGGAGGACGTGTCCGCCCTCAAGGCACAGGTTCTCGCCTCCGGTCTGTCCGCCTCCCGGCTGGTCGCGACCGCATGGGCCGCGGCGGCCTCGTTCCGCGGCACGGACAAGCGCGGGGGCGCGAACGGCGCCCGCATCCGCCTCGCCCCGCAGAAGGACTGGGCGGTCAACGACCCGGCGCGACTCGCCTCGGTGCTGGAGACGCTCGAGGGCATCCGGGCGGACTTCAACGGCTCGCAGAGCGGCGGCACGCGCATCTCCCTCGCCGACCTGATCGTCCTCGCCGGATGCGCGGGCGTCGAGCAGGCGGCCCGCGACGCCGGCCACGATGTGCAGGTCCCCTTCGCTCCGGGGCGTACCGACGCCACGCAGGAGTGGACCGACGTCGAGTCGTTCGCCGTCCTCGAACCGACGGCGGACGGGTTCCGCAACTACTTGCAGGACGGACAGGCGGGCCGCGCGGAAGAGCTGCTTGTGGAGCGGGCCTGCATGCTGACGCTCAGCGCGCCGGAACTGACCGCGCTCCTCGGCGGCCTCCGAACCCTCGATGCGAACACGGAGCAGTCCCCGCACGGCGTGTTCACCGGGCGGCCGGGCACGCTCAGCAACGACTTCTTCGTGAACCTGCTTGACGTGAACACGGAGTGGCAGCCCTCCGGGGACGTCTTCGAGGGCCGCGACCGCGCAAGCGGCGACCTCAAGTGGACCGCGACGCGCGTGGACCTCGCCTTCGGATCGAACTCCGAGCTGCGAGCGCTCGCCGAGGTCTACGGCTCCGACGACGGGCAGGACGCGTTCGTGCGCGACTTCGTGGCTGCGTGGGACAAGGTGATGAGCCTCGATCGCTTCGACCTGGCTTGAGCGCCAGCGAGGGCGCTCATCGCGCTTATCGGGGGGGCTCGCGCCGCCGGCGTCCGGTGACACCGCGCGCGAGCCGCCCGCGCGGGCGGCTCGCGCCTACTGGGTGTCGGCGATCGCCTTGACCGCGTCGAAGGCGCCGTCGGGGTGGGCTTCCATGTCGCCCTGGTCGTCGATCACCGTGCGCAGCACGCCCTCGGCGTCGAAGACGAAGGTGGCGCGCAGCGCCGTCGGGCCCTGATCGCGCCCGACACCGAAGGTCTCGATCGTGCGGTTCGAGGGCCAGTCCGAGAGCAGCGGGAACTCGGCGCCGATCTCGCGGGCGAACGCGCCCTGCGTCGCCCATGTGTCGGAACTGACGCCCACCACGTGGGCGTTCATGGCCTTCAGCTCGCGGTAGCGCCGCTGAAAGCCCTCCAGCTCGCGCGTTCAGCCGCCGGTGAAGGACATCGGGTAGAACGCGATGACCGCGATCGCCCCTCGCAGCTGTTCGTCGGTGAACTTCTCGCGCTCGGGGTCGCGCAGCGAGAACTCGGGCATCGAATCGCCTGGCTGCAGCATGGTTCCTCCAGTGCCCCCGGTACCGCCGCCCCGGGCGCGGGGTGCGACGGGCTAGTGCGAATCCTCGTCGTGGTCGTCGCCGGCCATCTCGCCCTCGGACAGCGCCCCGTGGGAGAGCTGATAGTCCCAGTGCAGGCCGCGCTGACGGCGGTAGAGGTAGCCGATGGCGGCCAGCACCATCATCGCGGCGAGCGCGAGGCCGACCAGCAGCAGCGCCGTCGCCATGTCTGCGGGCGGGTCGAGCGCGGGATCGGGATGGTCCGCCGCGGCCATCGAGGGCAGCAGCGCCGCCAGCACGCCCGCGGCGATCCCGCCCGCCACGCCGCAACTTCGTCGCGTCAGCCGTCGCACGCCCACCTCCGACTCAACCTCCGGCCGGACCGCGCTGGCGGGTCCGGCGCACGTCGCCGCTCGCCCGGCAGTCTACCACCGGCAGCCGTTGCGTCAGCGGCGCGGCGGGCCACGTTGGGTGCGTCCTCGATTGCCGCTGACCGCTGGAGACGCTCCCCACCCAGGACATCACAGTGGGGCTGTTCCACAGGGCAACCCGGATCAAGGCGAGGTTCGGCGTCTCCTGCCGGGACGCCGCTATCCTCGCGGCGGCGAAGCTGCTGGGCTGCGCGGCCGTCTACTCGGAGGACCTCAGCCATGAGCAGGATTATGACGGGGTCTTGGTGATCAACCCCTTCGTGGAGGGACGGCGGGCAGAGGAACCACCCACCTGATCAGCCCGAACACACCCGCAGGGCGGGGGCGCCCTGCGCTCAGACACCTCCCGCTGCGCAGCCGAATCGGGAACCGTCCACGGCTCGCAGACGTAGTATCTGTAAGCGGAGAGCGCCACGAAGCGAGGGCCGATGTCCCGGGTAGTCGAACGTCTGCGGGCCTGCAATCGGCAATGTGGCCCTCCCGCCGCGTTGCGCGTGCTCGGATCGCTCGCTGTCGCGGGCATTCTCCTGGCGGCGACCGCGGGTACGGCGCAAGCCGCCGACTCGGTGCGCGTGGGGGTGTTGGTCTGGCAGCACGCCGGGAACGCAAGCGACATCCGCGTCGGCGCCGGCCCCGCAGACGGCTCGTGGCCCGCGCCGGAGTTGATCTCGCTGCCGCTCGACGCCGGGGTGAGCTCGAGCGGGCGCTACCGGTACGGGGACATCGCCATCGAGGTGCAGTGGCGCATCGGGGCGACGCCCGTGACCGTCGAAGTCCGCGTCTGGCAGCACGTCGAGGACGAGGGCAACCTCCATATCAGCGCGCGCGGCTCGCTGGGCTCGTGGCGCACGCTGGGCACTGTCCCGCTCGCGCTCGCTGGCGCTACCGGTTCTTCCGTCTACCGCACGGGTGGCGTCACGATCGAGGCTCCGCTGCCGAAGGGCGAGACGGGAGCGCCGCGCCGCTACCGCCTCGACCCGGCGGGGAACGCAGCCGAGCCGGGGAGCTACGCCTTCCTGACAGCCCCGCTCGCCACGGAGATCACGACCTACGAGGGGCTGCGTGAAGACGCCGCCAGCTTGGTCATCGAAGTCGACGAGCACGGGGAGGCGACCTACACGTTCTACACGGCGCCCCGCGCCTCCGTGATCACCACGTTCGAGGGGCTGCGCCGCGACGCCGCCACGCTGCGCCTCAACGCCACGGCCGCGGACGGGGCCTCCTCGGAAGGCCTCTTCGGCGCAGTGGAGGCGGGTCACCTGATCGAGTGGTTCCACGCCCGCGACTGCTTCGTGCGCTACCGCGTCACCTCGGTCGCCGAGGCCGAGGCGGACGCGCCGTACCGGGAGTTCGGTGTGCGCCCGGAGACGTATGTGTTCCAGGGCTGCCAGTCGGGATCGCTGCCTGCGGACGGGACCACTGCGGCGTTCAGTGCAGCCAGGGAGCTGCCGCTGGAGCACCTCGGCGGGACGCGGCTGTCTTCATCCCATGCGGTAGTGCACGGCGTCTGGGAACTCTACTCGAGCGGAAGCGTCGCGCACGAGGCGGACGTGCTGATCCCGGAGGGTTCGCCGGCGCATATTCCGCCCGAGTTCGCGAACACCGGCACCATCACGAGCGTCACGGATGCGCGGAAGTTCCCGTACTGGCGCGAGCCAACCCTTCCTTCCGGCTGGCGGTTCCACAGGCTCTATGTCGGTGGCGGCGGCGACCTCCCACCCGGCTACGAGGCGCACTTTGCCAACGCCGCTGGGCACATGGCCCTGGAGATCAGGGGGGAGCATGTCGTTGGCTGGCCCCTCCCCTGGGGGGCCACATGGCTTACGAACGTCGGCAAGCGCATCGTGCGGGAGCTTCGCACAGTCGCGAACCGCCCCTCGGTTGTGATGTATAGCCCTGACGGGCCGCAGCAGGCCAAATTGTTCTGGGCCCGTGTCGACATCTACGACGCGGCCACGGAAACCGTCTACATCGTGATCGGGTCCGCGCGCATGGGCGGAGGGCCAGCCGGGGTTGAGCGCGTACTCACCATCGCGCGTTCGCTGTTTGAGAGGCCCGCGCCTACCGTGACCCCGACGACCTACGCGCTGACGCTCTCGACCGGGACAGGTGGAAGCCTGAGTGCGGACCCCGCGGGGGAGAGCCACGCTGCCGGTGCAGTCGTCACGGTCACGGCGACCGCCGCTGATGGGTACAAGTTCTCCTCGTGGGGCGATGACTGCGCTGGCACGCCCACTACCTCGACGACTTGCTCACTCACGATGGACGCGGACCGCAAAGCGAGCGCTTCGTTCGCCACGCACACCGGACCCACCACGCTCCGCTACTCGACCTACGACACGACCGGCGCTGTGACGGCGGCGGGCAGCTACGCCTTCCTCGCGAACGGGGGCGGCGCGCAGGCAGGCGCAGAGCGCGCGTCGGCTGGCGCAACCGCGACGGTGCTGACGACCTACGAGGGCTGGCGCGAGGAGGCAGACACGCTGCGCATCCACGTCACCGACGGCTCGGGCGTCTCACGCGCGAGCTTCTACGGCACGGTCGAGGTCGGCGACACGTTCGAGTGGCGGGAGGCGAGCGATTGCTGGGTGCGCTACCTCGTAACCGCTGTCAAGCCGGGAACCTCGCCGCGTGAGTTCGCGATCTGGCCCTACTCGTACACGTACACCGGCTGTAGCGGGACCGTCGGCGGCGGCTCTCAGGGCGACTCGGCTCGGGACGGCGCGCAGTCATCCTCCACGCGGGCGGTGCGCGACTTCACATGGAAGCCCGAGAAGCTAAAGACGGGTACCTTCACCTCGCCGACGTGGCACGGCCCGTGGCTACTCATCCCCGCCAACTGGACCGGGCCAATTCCTCAAACGGTACTCTTCACGCCTCCTGCGATTACTTGGCCGCCCGATCCCATCCCCGGCCCGGACCTCGGCACTGGCTGGAGCGGCGGCATTACGCCCGGCTATCCGCCAAGTGAACTCGAAGGCTGGTACTCGCATACCGATGGGGGGCGGCTGATCATCTACATCTTCCAGTTCGGCCGCTGGCCGTTCGATGTCTACCGCCTTGCCGCCAGCCCGAGCGCCGCAGGGGTGATTCACGAATTTGGGCTCATCGACGGGCGCTACGCTGTCGTGTCGTACGACCGCGTCAAGACCGGCATCTCGGAGGCCCAGGTTGCTATCTACGACGATGCGACAGGCCTCATGTACAGCGCCATCGGCGGTCCCCTCTCGCGGAACAACGACCCTGAGCCGACAATCAATCTGCTCCAGAAGTTCATCCTGCCGTGAGTCGGCTACCTGTCGTGCGACCCATCGCCGCCGCGGACCTCTACCGCGCGAGTTTCGATCCAGACAGGCCGGCGAGGCTTGCAGACCCGCGGACATTCGTGGATCGAGCGGTGCTGGCGCGCGCTCTCCGATAGCGGCCTGAGAGCGGGCCAGGTCGAGCCGCTAGCGAGTTGAGCGCGAGCGCCTTGCGAGGGCCGCGGCGCCGAGGCTGACCGTTTCGCCCGCGCGGCGTCCGCTGGCCGGCGGTTCGGTAACACGGTTCTGATGCACACGCCGGGATCTCGCTCACAGGTCCAACACTGCAATCCGCTCGATTGCCGCTCCGGCGAACCGAGCCATATACTCCCCGGACACTCACTTCGGCGGCCACCAACTTGCCGCACCGCACGATCGACCGTGCGATCGACCTCGCGACCAACCGCCGCGACACCGGACGGAGTTTCACGTGCCGAAGCGAACCTGGCAGCCCAAGCGAATCCCGAGGAAGCGTAAACACGGCTTCCGCGCGCGAATGGCGACCCGGGGCGGTCGCCAGGTGCTCAAGCGCCGCCGCGCCCGCGGCCGCGCCCGTCTCGCGGTTTAGCGCGAGGCCCCGTGGGCCGGTCCCGACTCCAGGACGCACCGGATGCACCGGCCGCAGCGCAGGGCGCCATTCCTTGCGAGCGCCTGCGCCAGCGGCGCGACTTCGAGGCGCTCGCCCGTGGCAGGGCGGCCGCGCCGCCGGTGCGCCACCGACTGCTGACGCTGCGCTCACGACCGAACGGCCTCGAGCAGTGCCGCGTCGGCTTCGCCGTGGGGCGGCCGGTGGGCGGCGCGGTGGTGCGCAATCGCGTGAAGCGGCGGCTACGCGAGATCGTGCGCACGCTGCCGCTCGCGCGCGGCCACGACATCGTGGTCGCCGCCCGGCCGGCGAGCCGCACGGCGAGCTTCGAGGAGCTGCATTACGCCCTCGCAAGCTGCGCGAGGCGCGCCGGCCTGGCCGGGCGCGCATCCGGCGAAAGGACGCCAGGCCGGTGCTGAAGAGGCCGGTGCTGAAGCCGACACGCCCGCTGCTGCTGCTGATTCGCGGCTACCAGCGGGCGATCTCGCCGCTGCTGCCGCCCGCCTGCCGCTACGCGCCGACCTGCTCGCAATACGCCCTCGAGGCGATCGAGGCGCACGGCGCGCTGCGCGGCGTCTGGCTGGCGCTGAGGCGGCTGAGCCGCTGCCATCCGGGCCGCACGGGCGGCTACGACCCGGTGCCGGGCGTAGGCGGACGCCACGACGGCGGAAGCGCGGAGCCGCCGGGTGACGCAACTGCAAGCGAGCATATACACAACTATGCATAACTACGTTATCGGAGGAGCTTTACACATTTTGGCGGCGCCTTCATCGGCTTCCCGCGTGTCTGGCGTCGATGTTTCACGTGAAACATCGACGCCGCCCTCAGTGCGCTCGCCCGCCCGCCGAGGGCGTTCCGCCTCGCTCGCCGTCGTCCTGCTACTGCTTCTGTCCGTGCCGCTGCTGATCGGCTGCACGACCGACGTGAACAGCCCGGACGGCTGGGCCGGCCCCGTCCGGGCCCGCGATTTCACCATCCTCCAGGAGAAGCCCGGAGAACTCGTCGCCGTCCGGCTCGGCGGCACGGACAACCCCGGCACGGCCAACATCGACGAGCGCGTCGCCTGGCGCTTCCCCGCCGACGGCGACGATGTCGACCTCGACGCCGTGTACGCGAACCCGATCCTCGACGGCAATACGCTCTACGTCGCCGGCCATTCCGGCGAAATCGTCGCCCTCGACCTCTCGTTCGAGCCGCCGCGGATCATCTGGGTGCGCGATCTCGACGAAACCGTCGTCGCCACGCCCGCCTTCGACGGCCAGACGCTCTACATCGGCACCGAGGCGGGCACGATCATCCCGATCACCGTCGCCAGCGGCGCCGTCGGGGCGCCGCTGGCGCAAGCAGGCGAGCGGATCTGGTCCGAGGTGCTCATCGAGGGCGGCGCGCTCTACGTCGCGGCCCTCGACGATCGCGTGCGCTCGATCACCGTTGCCGACGGCCGCGAACGCTGGACGATGACCCTCAGCGGCGCCGTGCCCGGCAATACCGCCCTCGCCGGCGGATTGCTCGTCGTCGGCTCGTTCGACCGCACGCTGCACGCCTTCGAGGCGGACAGCGGCGTCGAAGAGTGGGCGTTCGCCGGCGACGGCTGGTTCTGGGCACGCCCCGTGATCGCCGGCGATACCATCTACGCCACCTCGACACGGGGCAGCGTCTATGCCCTCAACGCCTCAGGCGGCGACGGCAACCGCGTGCGCTGGCATTTCAACGTGCTCGACAGCGAGATCCGCGCCGCGCCCGTTCTCACCGGGGGTGTCCTGGTCGTGGCCGCCGAGGAAGCGACCATCTGGGGCATCGACCCCGCCACGGGTGACCTGCGTTGGAGCTCACCACTGCCCGGCCACCGCTTCCTCGCCGACCCGCTCGTGCTCCAATCCAGCCTGATTTATGCAACCACACGAGGCGATCTCATCGAGATCGATCCGCAGTCTGGCCGCGCCGCCATCCTCTACGAGCGCCGATGAGCACGCTGATGAGCCGGGAAGCGGCGGAGCGACGATGACCGATACCTGGCAGCTGCTGATGGAGACGCCGCTCGTCAATTTCATGGTGCTGCTCAGCATCATCTCGTTCGGCTCGTACGGCGCCGCAATCCTCGTCTTTACCGTCATCACGCGCGTCGTCACCTTCCCGCTGACCATGCGCACCCTGCGCGCGACCCGCGGACTGCAGGAGCTGCAGCCCGATATGCAGGCGATCCAGAAGCGCTACTCCGACCCGAAGCGCCGCTCCGAGGAGCAGATGAAGCTCTACCGGCGCAAGACGCTGAGTTGCGAGGCCGGCGGCATCGCCGCGGCGGTCCGCAGACACCCGGTCGAGTGCGACTGGAAGGGCCAGAATTCCGACAAGGGCGAACTCTTCGAACAGTACGCGGCCCACCTCGAGCGCGTGCACAGCGTGCGCGTCGCCGATGCGTCGGCGCGGCAACTCAAGCGCGCACGGAAGGCGATGAGCGGCGGCATCAACCCGATCGGCTGCCTCGGTCCGCAGCTCGTGCAGCTGCCGATCTTCTTCGCGCTCTTCTCGGTGATCCGGCTCACGCTCTCGCAGTCGCCCGAGGACATCATCGAGCTTTCGGACCGGCTCTACGACTACGGGCCGCTGCAGAACGCGATCCCGCTCGGGACCAGCTTCCTGGGCATGAACCTCTCCGCGAACGGCAGTTTCATCCTGGTCATCGTCATCTTTTGCTCGATGTGGCTGACACAGCGCATCTCCTCGTCGCGCACGGCGGCGCAGTCAGGAACCCAGCAGGCGCAGACGCAGCAGATGATGCAGTGGATGCTGCCGCTGATGTTTGGCTGGTTCGCGATGTTCGTGCCGGCCGGCCTCGGGCTTTATTGGGCGGCGAGCACGCTGATCGGCCTTGTGCTGCAATGGGTTTTCGTCGGGCCCGGCGACTTCACCTGGGGCTCCTTGATCCCCGGCTTCGTGCGCGCCCGGATCGGGCTGCCCGTGGAGATCGAGACCCGCACCGAACGCGAACGACGGCTCGAGCGGGAACGCGCTCGCGCCGACTCCGGCGACCCGGAGGACGATACGGATGGCAGTGAGCCGCCGGGCGCAGACGGCGCCGGCGGAGACGGGGGAGGTTCTGATGAGCGTCGAGGAGGTAAGCGGAAGGACGGTCGACGACGCCGTCGATCGGGCTCTCGCCAAGCTCGGGGTGGCCCGCGAACACGTCGACGTCGAGGTAATCCGCGAGGGTAAGCGCGGTCTCCTCGGCTTCGGCGGCGAGGACGCCATCGTCCGCGTCACCACCAAGGACGACCGGGCGACGCCCGGCCGTGGGCGGCGCAGGGGCCGCGGGGGGCGCCGCGGCGGACAGCGAGGCGAGAGCGCGCCTCGCGAGGATCGCGGCGCCAGCCGCGACGACGGCCCGCGCGACGACGGACCGCGCGACGAAGACCGCGGCAACGAACGCAAAGAGGGCCCACCCCGCGAGGATCGCGGTGACGAACGCGACGAGGGCCCACCCCGCGAGGATCGCGGTGACGAACGCGACGAGGGCCCACCCCGCGAGGATCGCGGGGGCGGGCGGCGCGGCCGCCGCGGCGGACGCGGTGGCCGGGGACGCCGGCGCGGCGGAGAGCGCGGCCGCGAGCGCAGCGGCGCCGGGAACCGCGACCGTGACAGCGATCACGAGCGCATCCCCTTCGAGGGTGAACTACCGCTCGTGCCCGGCGCACCCGACGACCTGCCGACAGCCCCGACCGCCGGCGCCGAGGACGAGATCGACTTCGCGGGCAGCACCCTGCGCGAAGTGCTCACCCTGCTCGGACTGCTGGACACGCAGATCGAGGCGCGCGACCCGGAGACCCCGGGCGACGGCGTCGGCCGCACCGCCCAGGTGTTCGAGATCTTCGGTGACACCGAGGATGCCTCCGACGAGCTCGGGCTGCTGATCGGCCGCCGCGGCGAGACACTGGGCGCGCTCCAGTACCTGCTCAACGTGGTCACCCGCCATCACTACGGCGAGGCCAACCACGTCTTCTCTGTTGACGTCGAGGGCTACAAGCGCCGCCGCGAGCGCTCGCTTGTCGAGATGGCGCGCCGCGTCGCCGCCGAGGTACGCGACACCGGCGACGTGATCACCCTCGAGCCGATGAAGCCCGCCGAGCGCCGCATCGTGCACCTCACCCTCAGCCAGGAGCCCGGCGTTACCACGGAGAGTGTCGGCTCCGGCAACGAGCGCCAGGTCGAGGTGCTCCCCACCGACTACGACGACTACGAAGCCGGCTACGACGATTATGATGAGGGGGCGGACTACGCCGGCGACGAACCCGTCGCCGAGCAAGCTGAGGACGACGCCGAGCCCGCCGAGGACTTCGACGACGAGACCGGCGAGGACCTCGACGACGAGGACGATGCGGACGACGCCGAGCCCGCCGAGGACTTCGACGACGAGACCGGCGGGGACCTCGACGACGAGGACGATGCGGACGACGAGGGGCCCGCAGAGGACTTCGACGACGAGGACGATGCGGACGACGCCGGACCCGCCGAGGACTTCGACGACGAGGCCAGCGAAGACGACAAGGCGCCGAACAGGTAGGGAGCACCTCGAACGTGCGGGAGCGGCACCCCAGCCATGGCGCGGCGGACCGCGAGCCCGCGCGTGCGCCGTCCGTGCTGATCGCGGGCGCGGTCACCTGGGACCACTTCGGCGAGGAGCATCGCCCCGGCGGGGCCGTGCTCTATGCCGCCCGCGCGGCGGCAGCCCTCGGACTGCGTGCGCGGATCGTCGCCCTCGCCGGCCCCGACGTTGACCTCGACGCACTCGAGGGGCACGCCGTCACCGTCGCCACTTCCCCTCAGACCGTCGCATTCGTACATATGTTCTCTCACGAGGCTCCCCCTCGGCGCGAGTTGCGCGTCCTCGCCCGGCCGGGGCGTGCGCTGAGCGCGTCCGCCATCCCCACGGCTGCCAGTGACGACCTCGATCTGCTCGTGCTCGCCCCGCTGCTCCCGGACGACCTCGATCTCGCCTCGTTCGCCGGCGTTCAGGCGCGGCGGCGTGCCCTGCTCGCGCAGGGCCTGTTACGCGAGGTCGGCGCGGACGGCCTCGTGACCCACGCGAGCGCTCCCCCGACCCGGCTGCGCGACGCGATCGACGCACGGACCAGCGTCTTCCTCTCCGAGGACGAGATCGCGGGCTGGGAGGCGGGCGCCCTCGCCTCGCTCGCCGCGGCGGCCGAGCGCGTCGTCGTCACGCGCGGCGCGCACGGCGCCACGATCCTGCGAGGTGAGACACGCATCCAGACCGTGGCGCGGCCGGCCGAGGCTGTCGATTCCACCGGCTGTGGCGACGTGTTTTCGGTCGCGTACATGCTCGCGCTCACCCTCGGAGCGGACGACGCCCGGGCAGCGGCGATCGGCGCGGAGCTCGCCTCGGCGTCCCTTGGCCGGCGGGGGGCGGCGCCCCTGCCCCGAATCCGCAGCGACCTCCGCAGCGAAGCGCGCGCCGGGGTGTGACGTGGGCGCCGTGATCGCAGTCGTGAACCAGAAGGGCGGCGTCGGCAAGACGACGACGGCGATCTCCCTCGGTGCGGCGCTCGGCGATCGCGGGCTGCGCGTCCTGCTCGTCGACGCCGACCCGCAGGCGAACGCGACCTCGGCGCTCGGACAGCCGCGCAACGAGGACGGCGGCCTCTACGACGCCCTCGTCGGCGAGCGTCCGCTCGACGGCTCGCTGGTCGAGACCGGATCGCGCGGGCTCTCGCTCGCCCCGGCCACACTGGACCTCGCGGGCGCCGAGGTGGAGCTGGTGCCGGTCATGGCCCGCGAGTTCCGGATGCGGCGCGCGCTCGCGCCGCTGCAGGAGCGCTTCGACCTGATCCTGATCGACTGTCCGCCCTCGCTCGGGCTGCTCACGGTGAACGCGCTGGCCGCCGCCGAGTGGGCGCTCGCGCCCGTGCAGGCGGAGTACCTGGCGCTCGAGGGGCTGCTCCACCTCTCGCAAACGATCAGCCTCGTGCAGCACAACCTGAACCCGGAGCTGCGCGTGCTCGGCATCGTGCTCACGATGTTCGACGGCCGCACCAACCTCGCCCGCCAGGTCGAGGAGGAGGTGCGAACGCACTTCGACAGCACCTTTACGTCCGTAGTCCCGCGCTCGGTGCGGCTCTCCGAGGCGCCGAGTCACGGGCAGGCGATCGAACAGTACGACCCCGCCTCGGCCGGCGCCGAGGCCTACCGCCGGCTCGCCGACGAGCTGATTGGGCGGCTTGCACTCCCCGGAGCGGAGGTTCCCGGTGACCACTGATCGAGGACAGGCGCGGGGCCTCGGACGCGGCCTCGGGGCACTCATCCCCGGCGGAGACGCACCCGGCGAGCTGGCCGGGCGACCCGTGACCGAGGTCGCCATCGTGGAGATCGAGGCGAATCCACACCAGCCGCGGCTGATGATGGCCGACGCGGCGCTCGACGAGCTGACGCAGTCCGTGCGCGAGCACGGCGTGATCCAGCCGTTGCTCGTCACGGAGCTGCCTCCCGGCGCGCCGGGCGCCGTGCGCTACCGGCTGATCGCCGGGGAGCGGCGGCTGCGCGCTGCCGCAGCCGCCGGCCTGACGCGCGTGCCCGTCACCGTGCGCGAGTCGACCGACCGCGACCAGCTGGAGCTGGCGCTGATCGAGAACGTCCAGCGCGAGGACCTGAGCCCGATCGAGGAGGCGCACGCCTACCGCCGCCTGATCGACGACTTCGGCCTGACGCAGCAGCAAACCGCGGACCGCGTCGGCTGCTCGCGCGCGAAGGTGGCGAACCGGCTGCGGCTGCTGGAGTTGCCCCCGGAGGCCCTCGAGGCGCTGCAGGACGCGCGCATCAGCGAGGGCCACGGCCGCGCGCTGCTCGGCGCGCCCTCGAACGCGGCCCGCCTCGCAATCCTCGCGCGCATCGAGCGCGAGGGGCTGAGCGTGCGCCAGACGGAGCGCCTCGCGCGCGCCGCGCAGTCGGCCGCGACGGCGACCCCCGCGGTCGCCGGCCAGACGCGCGACCCGGACCTCGAGGCGCTCGAGGACGCGCTGCGGCTGCAGCTCGGCACGAAGGTCGGGCTGCGGCGCGGACGCGGCGGACGCGGCTCGCTCACCATCCATTTCCACAGCGACGAGGAGCTGGACGGCGTGCTCGAGCGGCTGCTGCCCGAGTGGCTCGCCGAGCAGGCGTGAGCGCACCCACCTACGCCTCGCGCCGATCGGCGGCTATCCTCTCCGCTGTTCGGGCCCTGAGGCCGTAGAGTTCCGGACGGACTGAACGAGGTCGGGTCGATGGCGCACGCGCTTGATGGCATCCGCATCGTCGAGGTCGGCGAGGGCAAGCAGCTCGCCTACTGCGGCAAGCTGCTGCGCGACCTCGGCGCCGAGGTGATCAAGGTCGAGCCGCCCGACGGCGACCAGTTGCGCCTGCACGGTCCCTTCCCCGGCGACGAGCCGGGCCCGGAGCAGAGCGGCCTCTTCATCTACTTCAACGGCGGCAAGCAGGGCGCGCGGCTGGACCTCGGACGTGCCGGGGACCGCGCGGCGCTGGGCCGCCTGATCGACGGCGCGGACGTGCTGCTGCTGGGCATGCGTCCCTCGCAGGCGCGGGCGGCGGGCCTCGATCCCGCCGTGCTGCTGGCGAAGCGGCCCGACCTCGTCGTCGCGACGGCGACGATCTACGGCTTCACCGGGCCCTACGCCGAGTGGCTCGGCTACCCGATCCACGCCTACGCCGGCTCCAGCGTGGCGCACCGCGTCGGCGATCCGGAGCGCGAGCCGCTCAACGCCCCGCTCGACGGCGCGGACATCCACCACGGCGCGGTGCAGCTCGCGGGCGCGATCCTGACCGCGCTGCTGCACAAGGCGAAAACGGGCGAGGGCCAGCTCGTCGACGTCGGCAGCCTTGAGGCCTCGAACCTCGCGATCTGGGGCCACGGGATCGCGCAGATCGTCTACCTCGGATACCTGACGCCGGAGCGCAACGGCTTCCAGATCAGCGGCGGCGTCTGGGGGGCGTGGCCGACGAAGGACGGGCACTTCGCGATCATGACGCAGGTGCCGCGACACTGGCAGGACTTCATGATCGGCCTCGGCGACCCCGAGTGGGCGCACCATCCGATCTTCTGGAAGCTCGGCCACGCCGGCATCCGGCGCGACATCACGCCCGAGGAGGGCGAGGAGATCCAGCAGCTCCTGCGCGGCCCGTTCTCGGAGCTGCTGAAGCAGTGGACCAACGCCGAGCTCTGGGAGCTGTGCCGCCGCGAGCGCATCGCCTGCCAGCCCGTGCTCACCATCCCCGAGATCTGTGAGGCCGACCACCCCAACGAACGCGACTGGCTGACCGACGCGCCCGGACCGCACCCGCCGCTGCGCGTACCCGGCCGCCCCTACCACCTCTCGAAGACGCCGTGGCGCGAGCCGGGCCCGCCGCCTCGCCTCGACGAGCCCGCGGTGACCTCCTGGCAGGGCGAGCACCGGCCTCCGGCCCCGCTGCGCTCGCGGGCGGACGCGGTGATCGAGCCGCGCAACGCCGGGCAGCCACTCGCCGGGCTGCGCATCCTCGACCTCGGCATCGTCTGGGCCGGTCCGCAGACCGTCCGCTTCCTCGCCGATTTCGGCGCGGACGTGATCAAGCTCACGACCAACACGCGCCCCTGGATGTCCGGCGTGCGGGGCGGGTCCGACCCCGCTGATCCGATGTCGTGGGAGTGGATCCTGCGCAACCGCCGCTCAGTCAACATCGACCTGCGCCATCCGGAGGGCCCGGACCTGGTCCGCCGCCTCGCGAGCGTTTCAGACGTGGTGCTCGAGAACTTCGGCTCCGGCACCGCCGAGCGGATCGGCATCGGCTACGAGGCGCTGTCGAGGGACAACCCCGGCCTCGTCATGATCTCGATGCCGCCTGCGGGCGCCACCGGCCCGTGGTCGGACCTCGTCTCCTACGGCCCGACGCTGACCGGGCTCAACGGTATGAAGGCGATCAGCGGCTACCCCGAGGACGGCTCCATCTCCGAGGAGGCGGCGGAGCTGGACCCGATCGCCGCCGCCTACGGCGCGCTCGCGATCCTCGCGGCGGTGATGCATCACTGCCACACGGGCGAAGGCCAGCACATCGAGCTGGGCCAGGCGCAGGCCGGGTTTACCGGCCTCGCCGAGGGCGTGATGGAGTACACCTGGAACGGCCGCGACGTCGGCCCCGTCGGCAACACGCACCGCTTCCTCGCGCCGCACGGCATGTACCGCACGGTCGGCCCCGACGACTGGATCGCGATCGCCTGCGACGGCGACGAGCAATGGCGCGCCCTCGCGGGTGCGGCCGGGCGGCCCGACTGGCTCGAGCGCGAGGACTTCGCCTCGCCCGAGGCACGACGCGCGGCGCGGCACGCGATCGACGCCGAGCTCAACGCCTGGACGCGCGACCACGACAAGCGCGAGCTGGCGGAGCGGCTGCAGGCGGCGGGCGTACCCGCCTTCCCCGTCCTCGAGGGCATGGAGGTCATCGCCGACCCGATGCTGCGCGAGCGGCGGGCGGAGTTCGAGTTGCACCCCGACTTCACGGTGGACGAGCTGCTCAACGGCATCGCCTGGCATCTCTCGAAGACGCCGCCGCGGCTGCGCCGCCCCGCGCCCGCCTTCGGAGGACACAACGCCGAGGTGCTCGGCGAGTACCTCGGCCTGACGGAGGACGAGGTACGGGCGATGGAGGAGTCGGGCCTGCTCGCGTAGGCGCGCAAGTGAACGACGAAGCGGAGGACGAGATGAGCGACGACGGACAACTGATCATCGAGGAGCGCGACCGCATCGCGTTCGTGACCTTCAACCGGCCCGAGAAGCTCAACGCCTGGACGTTCGAGATGAGCAACGAGCTTCGCGACTACCTCTCGGGCCTCAACGAGGGCGAGTACCGCATCCGCTGCGTGGTGCTGACGGGCACGGGGCGCGCGTTCTGCTCGGGCGCGGACGTCGGCAACCTCGCGGCACGGCAGGGCGGCGAACGGCCGCCCTGGCGGCCGCCGCACCCGGAGGCGCACATCACCGAGGCGCTGCGCCGCTGCAACGCGCCGGTGATCGCCGCGATCAACGGCTACGCGCTGGGTATGGGCCTCGGCATCGCGATGTCGTGCGACATCCGCATCGCTGCGGACGACGCACGCTTCCAGGTGGCGCAGATGAAGCGCGGCCTCACCGCCGACACCGCGCTCGCCCACTCCCTGCCCGCCGCGATCGGCGCCGAGCGCGCCATGGAGCTGATGTTCACGGCCCGCATGATCGAGGCGGAAGAGGCGGAGCGGATCGGCCTCGTGCTGAAGGTCGTGCCCGCCGACAACCTGCTCGAGGAGGCCGAGGCGCTGGCGCGCGAGATCGCGAAGAACGGCCCGCTCGGCGTGGCCGCCGCGAAGCGCACCGTCTACCTCCGCGACGACGACGCCTTCCAGCGCGCGCACGACTTCCTCGGCCTGACGATGGACCGCCTCTTCCTCACCGAGGACGCCCGCGAGGGCATCAGCTCCTTCGCCGAGCGCCGCGAGCCTGAGTTCCCCGGCCGCTAGCATGCGCGCCGCCCGGCGCGCCTCCCCGTCCGGCCCGTCCGGCCCCTCACCCCTCCGGCCCCCTCTCC
This sequence comes from Dehalococcoidia bacterium, assembly GCA_963667465.2. GTDB lineage: Bacteria > Chloroflexota > Dehalococcoidia > UBA2979 > UBA2979 > VXMT01. The sequence continues at coordinate 277,463 of CAXXDN010000001.1, forward strand.
TGGGGGAGCGGGCGGGGGTGAGGGGGCGCGCCGGCCTGACTGCCACCTCGATAGCCTGTTACGCCGCCGGGCGCTCGTGCCACGCGGGCGTCGGACGAGCGCTCGCGCTGCGCGCGGCTCGGCCCACCCACCCACCCTTCATTTCTTTCTGTGGGGGCTGCGCCCCCACACCTCCGCTGCTGATCGCCTCAGACATCTCGGACAGCCCCGGGCGCTCTTGCCCGACGGGAGTCGGAGCGGCGGGCTGCGCCCGCTCCCCCTCACCCCCGCCCTCTCCCGCCAGGGGAGAGGGAGCCGGATCCGGCCTCGGGCGTTGGGGCGCCCGCGAGCGTTCCGGGTGGGTGGGCCGAGCCGCGCACAGCACGGCAGACGCCTCACCCCCGACCTCTCCCGCAAGGGAAGAGGGAGCCGGATCCGGCCATTCCTAGTAGTGGATCGCCGTGCCGGAGCCGCCGCCCGTGGCGATCGCGTCGCCGTTGATCGAGATCGACTTCGGCGAGGCGAGGAAGGCGACGACGTAGGCGACCTCGCGCGCGTCCACGAGGTGGCGGATCGAGTTGCCCTCGGCGAGGCGGCGCTCGGTCTCCTCCTCCGGGACGCCCGCCGCGACCCGCGCGGCGATCAGCTCCGTGGTGCGCTCGGTTCGGGTGCCGCCGGGGTGGACGACGGTGACGTTGATGCCGTGCGGGCCGAGTTCGTCCGCCAGGTTCTTCGTCAGTGCGGCAACGCCGACGTTGCGGATACTGCCCGAGGTGTTGCCGCTGCGCCGCGCGCCGAGGCCGGAGATGTTGACGATCCGGCCCCAGCCCTGCTCCCGCATGATCGGCGCCACCGCCCGCGCGGTACGCAGGTAGCCCAGCACCTTCACCTCGATGTCCGCGCGCACATGGTCGTCGGTCAGCTCGTCGAGCGGAACGGGCGGAAGCGCACTGCCCGGCGAGGCGGCGTTGTTGACGAGAATGTCGACGCGCCCGAACGCCTCATGCGCGGCCTGCACCATCGCCTGCACCGAGGCGGCGTCGGAGGTGTCCGCGGTCAGCGCCAGCACGCGCCGGCCGCTCTCCCCGGCGATCTCGGCGGCGGTCGCCTCCAGCGCCTCGCGCCCGCGCGCGACGGCTGCGACGTCGGCGCCCTCGAGGGCTAGTTCGCGCGCCACCGCCTTGCCGATACCGCGGCTCGCGCCCGTGACGATCGCGACCTTCCCCGTCAGTTCCAGATCCATGCCGTGCCTCCCGCCTCGCGTAGTTGCTCGCGCCGCCGCGCATCGTACGCCGCGCGGCGAGGGCCGGTGTATCCTCGCCGCAATGCGGGCAGCGCGCCCGCGTGGCCCGGGAGGGCGAGGCGCATGACGACGCAGACACGCGGGCGGGGCGCCGTCTTCCTCTCGGGCGTACGCAGCGGCTTCGGCAGCTTCGGCGGCTCGCTCAAGGACCTCAGCGCGACGCAGCTCGGCGCCACCATCGCCCGCGACGCGATCGCCGCCTCCGGCGCGTCCGCCGAGGAGTTCGACCACGTCGTCTTCGGCAACGTCCAGCAGACCTCCTCGGATGCGATCTACCTCGCGCGCCACATCGGCCTCGAGGCGGGGCTGCCGATCGAGACGCCCGCGCTGACCGTGAACCGGCTCTGCGGCTCCGGCTTCGAGGCGATCACGCAGGGCGCACAGCAGATCATGCTCGGCCGCTCCGAACTGGTGCTCGCCGGCGGGACCGAGTCGATGAGCCAGGCGCCGCATGTCGTGCGGGGCGCGCGCTGGGGCCTGCGCCTCGCCGCGCAGGCGGAGCTTGAGGACTCGCTCTGGGAGTGCCTCAGCGACCGCTACTGCGGCCTCTCGATGGGCGAGACGGCCGACAACCTCGCGCAGCGCTACGAGCTCGACCGCGACGAGGTCGACGAGGTCGCCCTCGGCTCGCAGCAGCGCGCCCGACAGGCCTGGGAGGATGGCGTCTTCGACGACGAGGTGACGTCGATCATGGTCGGCCGGCGCGGCCGCGAGACCGAGTTCCGCAGCGACGAGCACATCCGCGCCGACACCACCCTCGAGACGCTCGGCGGGCTCCCGACGGTCTTCCGCGACGGCGGCGTGAGCACCGCCGGCAACTCCTCCGGCATCTGCGACGGCGCGGCGGCGCTCGTTGTGGCCAGCGAGGACTACGCAGCAGCCAATGACCTCGAGCCAATCGGGCGGCTCCTCGGCTGGGCGGTGGCCGGGGTGGACCCGGCGCACATGGGCATCGGACCCGCGCCCGCGATCCGCGACGTGCTGGAGCAGACCGGCCTGAGCCTCGCCGACATGGACCTGATCGAGGTGAACGAAGCGTTCGCGGCGCAGTACCTTGCGGTCGAGCGAGAGCTGGGCCTGGACCGCGAGCGGACGAACGTGCACGGCGGCGCGATCGCGCTCGGGCACCCGGTCGGCGCGAGCGGCGCGCGCATCACGGCGCACCTGCTGCACGCGCTGCGCCGCGAGGGCAAGCGCTACGGCCTCGGCTCGGCCTGCATCGGCGGCGGCCAGGGCGCTGCGCTGATCGTCGAGGCGTTCAACTAACCGGCGCATCCGGCGCGGGTCACGTAGCAGGAGGATGAAGATGGCGGAGAGCGGCGTTCGCAGCGTCGGAGTGCTCGGCTGCGGGCAGATGGGCGGCGGCATCGCCCAGGTCTGCGCCACGGCCGGCTTCGACACCCACGTACGCGAGGCCGGCGCCGAGCCGCTCGAGCGCGGCATGGCCTCGATCCTCCGCGCGCTCGACTCGACCGCCGGGCGCGGCCGCCTGTCCGCCGAGGACCGCGCCGCCATCGAGGGGCGGCTCCATCCGACGACCGACCTCGCCGACCTCGCCGGGTGCGACATCGTGATCGAGGCGGTCACCGAGGATCTCGACCTCAAGTGCGCCGTCTGGCGCGAGGCGGACGCCGCCGTGCAGGCGGACGCCGTCTTCGCCTCGAACACCTCGAGCCTGACGATCGCGGCAATGGCCGGGTCGACCGGGCGACCGGACCGCTTCGTGGGGATGCACTTCTTTTTCCCCGTGCCGGCGATGCGGCTGGTCGAGGTGGTGCGCACGGTCACGACCTCGGACGCAGCGTTCGAGCGCGCGGCGGCGTTCGCGAGCGCGATCGGCAAGGAACCGATCGCGGCGAAGGACCAGTCCGGCTTCACCGTGAATCTGCTGCTGGTGCCCTACCTGCTGGACGCGATCCGCGCGCTGGAGCGCGGCGTCGCCAGCACCGAGGACATCGATCGCGGGATGCAGCTCGGTTGCGGCCACCCGATGGGCCCGCTCGCGCTCTGCGACCTCGTGGGGCTCGACGTGCTGCACCGGGTGGCGGAGTACATGTACGCGGAGCACCGGGAAACACGCTACGCGCCGCCGCCGCTGCTCACGCGGATGACGCTGGTGGGGCTGCAGGGCCGCAAGAGTGGCCGCGGCTTCTACGACTACTCGACGGACCCGCCGGCGTCGCTCGGGCTTGGGGTGTAGGGTCCGGCGCGCCTCAGTCCGTCCGCGCGCCCTCGAAGCGTAGCTGCGGCAGCCGCGAGACGATGGCGAAGAACAGCACGCTGAGCCCGAACGAGCAGCTGAACATCACCAGCGCGAGGTCGTAGCTGCCCGTCACGTCGAAGATGTAGCCGGCGACCACCGGGCTGATGACCAGCCCCGCCTCCTCGACCACGAACATCGCGCCGAGCAGCGTCGCGAAGTGGGCGAGACCGAACATCCTCGTCAGCAGCATCGCTTCGATGATCGGGCCACCACCCGTGCCGCAGACCCAGAGCACCACGAACAGCGCGATGCCGACCGCGCCCGAGTCCAGCAGCAGGGCGATCAGCGCGCTCGCGAGACAGGCGCACATCGCGATCACCAGGTACTCGAAGCGTCGCACCCGGTCCGCGATGAGCCCGAAGGCCAGCCGCGAGCCGATCCCCAGCCCCGCCATGGCCGAGACGATCAACGCTGCATTTCCTCGCGGCACGCCGAGCGAGACGTAGAGCGGGATCTGATGCACCAGCATCCCGAACATGCCGAAGAACAGGAACGTGAACCCGAGCGCGACCAGCCAGAAGTGCGGCGTTGCCAGCGCCGCCCGCAGCGTCAGCCCGCCGTGCCTCACGGCGGGCGTCACCGTACCGGGAGCCACGGCCTCGCCATCCGGCAGGGAGCCAACGTCCGAGGGATCATTGCGCACCAGCAGCACGCCGAGTGGCACGAACAGCGCCACGATCACGAGGCCCGAGACGACGAACGAGGCATTCCAGCCAAGCGAGTCGATGATCGCCCGCATCGCCGGGACGACGACGACACCACCGAGCGCGAATCCCGTCCCGAGGATGCTGAGCGCCATGCCGCGCCGACGATCGAACCACCTCGACATGAGCGCCTGGAAGGGGATGAAGAACATCATCTGGCGGAATACGCCGTTGACCGCCGAGTAGGCGTACCACTGCCACAGCTCGCTCGTCGTCGCGAGCAGGCCGTAGCTCAGCGCCGTGGTGACCGCGCCGAAGAGAATCACCTGGCGCGGCCCGCGCGCGTCGATCCAGCGCCCGGTCAGCGGACCGGACAGGCCACCCGTGAGCAGCCCCAGCGAGAGGCCGCCGGAGACCTCGCCGCGCGACCAGCCGAACTGCGACTCGAGCGGCTCGATGTAGAGGCCGAACGCCCAGAACGAGACGCCGCTGCCGAGCGCCATCGCGGCGATCGAGCCCGCGAGCAGCCACCAGCCGTAGTAGACCCGCCGCAGCCGCTGCAGCCGCCACGCGATGCTCATCGCGCTCCCGTGGCGCGCCCGTGCGCGCCGGCTAGTTCAGCTCGAGGATCGAGCGGCCTGAGATCTCGCCGCGCTCGAGCGCGGCGGTTGCCTCGCTGATGGCGTCGAGCGGGTAGCGCGCGGTCACGAGCGCGTCGAGGTCCAGTTCGCCCTCGTGGTACCAGCGCAGGAACATCGGGAAGTCGCGGTCCGGCCGGCAGGAGCCGCCGATGCTGCCGATGTACTTTTTCTCGGCGATCAGCATGTCGCGCGCATCGAGCTCCACCGGCGTCTGCGGCACGCCGACGAGCACGGCCGTCCCGCCGCTGCTGCGGCCGATCACGCCACCGCGCACCGCCGGCATGATCTGCTCCATCGTCTGGCGCACGCCGATGCAGTCGAAGGCGTAGTCGACGCCGCTGACCGGCTCTCCGTTGAGCCTCAGTTGATCGGGCCGCGCCGTGAGCTCGTGGATGCGCTCGACAGGGTCGGCCTCGGAGGCGTTGACGCCGATCGTCGCGCCGAAACGCTTCGCGAAGTCCAGCTTCTCCTCGTTGAGATCGACGGCGATGATCGGGTCCGCGCCGACGACCGCGGCGGCGGTGATCGCCGAGAGGCCGACGCCGCCGACGCCGAACACGGCGACGCTCTCGCCGCGCTGTACGCCGGCCGTGTGGTAGACGGCCCCGGCGCCGGTCATCACCGCGCAGCCGATGATCGCGGTCACGTCGGTAGGCGCGTCGTCGGGCATCGGGACGATGAACTGCTCGTCGGCGATGGTGTGGTCGGCCCAGGTGAAGGTGTTCTGCGAGTAGGCAACGCTGCCGTCGCCGAGCGTGAGGGTGGCCATCTCCGGCAGGCGCGCTGCCTCGGGGTCGCGCACCACCCAGGTGACCATCACGCGGTCGCCCTCGCGAACGTGGCTCACCGCGGAGCCGGTGGCGAGGACGACACCCGTCGACTCGTGGCCGAGCAGCTGCTGCCGCTCTCGAGGGCCATGCAGCTGGTGCAGCTGGGAGTGGCAGACGCCGCTCGCGAGCTGCCTGACGACGACCTGGTGCGGCCCGGGGTCGGGCAGCTCGACCTCCTCGATGCGCAGCGGGCCGGGGCCCTGCGGGCAGACGACGACTCGGGCTGGAGTGGGCATGTCACGCCTCCGTGCTCTTCGCGGGGCCATGGTAGCGGTTGGCCGCGGTTGGATGAGCACGTGACCGGGAGACTGCATGGGCCGCATCATGTCTTCATGGGTACAGCGGAAGACGAGCGCGACCCCGAGCCCGCGCGCGGGCGGCTGCGCGATGAGTCAGATTCGGAGACCGGCGCGGGCGCGCCGCGCCCCCCGTTCCGCGTGCGTCCCATGAGCGGCGGACTCGGGCCTGACCTCGATCCCTCGGATCCCAAGGCTGTCAAGAATCTCCTGAACGAACTCGACGACGAGCGCTACTTCGAAGTGCTGCGGCGCTCCGGCTCCCGCGAAGAGTGACCTCGGACCCTTCACCCGCCCCAGCCCGCCTCCCTAGATCACTCCGTCGCGGCGCAGCGCCTCGAGCTCGTCCGCAGCGAGGCCGAGGGCGCCGTAGACCTCGGCGTTGTGTTCGCCGGTGAGCGGGGCGCGGCGAGTCGCGCCGAGCGGGGTCTCGGACCAGATGCCCCAGGCGCCGGAGTAGCGGAAGCGCTCACCAAGCTCGGGGTGCTCGATCTCCTGCCAGTAGCCGCGGTCCTCCCAGTGCGGGTCGGGGAGGATCTCGTCGAGGCTGCGTACCGCGCCCCAGGCGTGCCCGCGCTCCTGCGCGCCCCGGTAGGCCTCCTCGGCGGGCACATTCGGGAAGAAGTCACGCAGCACGTCGCTGATGTGGTTCTGCTCCTCCACGATCTGCTGCTGGTCGGCGAAACGCTCGTCCAGCAGGTCGTCCGCCGCGCCGTACTGGTCCAGCCACTCGCCGATGCTGAGGAGCTGCTCGGGCGAGAGCCGCTGGTTGAACATCGCGTTCACGTACTTGCCGTCGGCGCACTGGAACTGCGTGCGCGGGCGCGGCAACGACCAGGCGGCGTGGCGGCCCGTCTGCCGCCGCAGCTCGCGCCCGGTGGCGAAGTAGATCGGCACCGCCATCTCCGTGGTCAGCGCGCAGGCGTCGTGGATCGAGACGTCGAGGAACTGCCCCTCGCCCGTGAACTCACGATCGAGCAGCGCCGTGGCGATCGCCAGCAGCGCGTAGTGGCCGCCGATGTGCCAGGCGTTGCCCCCACCCGGCGCGATCGGAGGGGCGTCGGGCGCCTCGTCTTCGTCGTAGCCGGAGGAGGCCATCTGCCCTCCGGCGGCCATGTGCACGAGGTCCGTCGCGATGTAGTCGCGCCACGGCCCGTCCTGCCCGAACGGCGAGAGCGAGCAGTAGACCAGCTCCGGGTCCGCGCCTCGCAGCTCCTCTGGCCCGAGGCCGAGTGCCGGCAGGGTGCCCGGGCGCGTGGTCTCCAGCAGCACGTCGGCCCCGCCGACCAGCGTGCGGAACAGCTCCGCGCCGCGCGGGTCCTCGAGGTCCAGCGTGACGCCGCGCTTGCCGCAGTTGTAGTGCCAGAAGGAGAGCGAGCGCTCGCGGTGCGGCTCGTCGCGGTAGTACGGGCCCACCTCGCGCTCGTCCGAGCCGCCGGGCGGCTCGACCTTGATCACGTCGGCGCCCAGCTCGGCGAGCAGGCGGCCGCACCAGCGGCTCGCCTCGCCTCCAAGCTCGACGACGCGCAGGTCGGCAAAGGGCAGATCCCCGCTCATGGCATCTCCTCCGTCCCGGCCTCCGCGGCCTCGTCGAGCAGGTAGGGCTCGAGCGGCTCGCTCGGCGGCCAGAGCCAGCCGTCCTCGTAGCCGCCGCGCAGCTCCTCCTCGCTCAGGCCGAGCATGCCGCACAGCACCTCGCGGTTGTGCTGGCCGGCAAACGGCGCGACGCGCCGCGCCGTGGTCTCGTTCACCGCGGACTGCCACGGCAGGTTCTGGTAGCCCCGCTCGCCCAGCACCGGGTGATCGTGATGTGTGAAGAGGCCGCGCTCGCGGATCTGCGGGTCGTGCTCGACGCGGTTCTCGTTGCTCTGCACGGGCATCGCCGGGACGCCAGCCGCCTGGCAGCGCTCGGCCAGCTCGTACTTGCCGAGGGTCAGTGTCCACGCCTCGATCTGTTCGTCGAGCTCCTCCTGGTGCTCAAGCCGGCCCGCGAGGCCGTCGAAGCGCGCAGCGCCGGCCCAGTCGGGCGAACCCATCGCCTCACGGAGCGCCTGCCAGTCGGCGTCGTCGCGGCAGACGATGGCGCACCAGTCGTTGTAGCCGCCGCCCTTCGTGCGGTAGGCGTTGTGCGGTGCGGCGATGGCGCCGCGGTAGTTGTGCAGCAGCGGCGTGCCGGGCCAGTGCGCGCGGTTGCCGGGCGGGAAGCCCTCGCGGCGGGCGGGCCGCCCGTTCACCGTCGCGTCGAGGATCGCGGAGCCCGCGAGGCCGATCCCAAGCCCGGCCTGCGAAACATCGATGTGCTGGCCGCGCCCGGTGCGCCTGCGCTGCCGCAGCGCGCTGAGGATTGCGATCGCGCCGAAGATGCCCCCCGTGTCATCGAGGTAGGACCAGCCCCAGCCTGCGGGCGGCCGGTCCGGCAACCCGGAGAGAAACGTCAGCCCGGAGAGCGCCTGCGCGCTCGGTCCGAAGGTGCGGTAGGGGTGATCGCGGCCGCTGTGGCCGAGTCCGGACATTGAGACGTAGACCAGTCCGGGGTTGAGTTCGCGCAGCTGCTCGTAGCCGAGGCCCCAGCGCTGCATCACGCGTGAGGTGAAGTTCTCCAGCACCGCGTCGGACTCTGCGAGCAGCCGCCTCAGCAGCTCACGCGCGCGCTCGTCGCGCAGGTTCATCGTGACGCTGCGCTTGTCCATGTGCTTCTCGACGAACCAGTGATTGCCTTCGAGGCTCGGTACGGCGTCCTCTGGCATCCCGACCGTGGTGAAGCGATCCTGGTGGTGGACCGTCCCGCGCTGCGGCCACTCCACCTTGATCACGTCCGCCCCGAGCGTCGCGAGGATGCGTGTCGCCCACGGCCCCGCGCGCACCCAGCTGAGGTCGACGATGCGCATGCCCTCGAGCGCGAGTCGCTTCGTCATGCCGGCGCCTCCGATCACTCCAGCCCGGCGTCGAGCCGCCACACCGTGGCGCCCTCGGGTGTATCGAGGGCGCGCCAGGCGGGCACGGTGTAGGCGCCGTCCGGCGCTTCCTCCCAGGCGACCTCGACCGCGATGCCCACTCCCGCCGCGTCCTCGCCGTCGAGCAGCAGCCCGGCCAGGCGCACGGGCTCGCCGTCCTCGTTCGCGCAGTCCGGCAGCTCGACGAGGGCGACGACGTAGGGGGCGGCGGGGCGGAAGGCGGGGAGCACCGAGTGCGCGACGACCACGTAGCTGGCGATCACGCCCCGGCCCTCGGCCTCGTGCCAGGTGAGGTCGAAGGAGCGGCAGCGAGGGCAGAGCGGCGCGGGCGGATACCAGCGCTGCCCGCAGTCGCTGCAGGCCCTCACGAGCAGCCGCTGCTCGCGCGCCGCCGCCCAGAACTCCTCCGAGTCCGGGTCCGGCTGCAGCGTGATCAGCGAGTAGTCGACGGCTCCCTGCACCATTGCTCCTCGTACTGCTCCTGTCCTGTCCCTGTCCTGTCCCTGTCCTGTCCCGGCCGTTCCTAGCGCCGCAGCACCACGGTCCAGCCCTGCTGCGCCCCGCCGCCGCCCGCACAGAAGGCGACGCTCGGCGGGCTCGGGTGCTCGACCGGCTCGCCACGCGCGCGGCGGCGGCGATCGGCGCGCGCGAGGGCCTGGCGACAGCCCAGCGCGCGGTCATGCGTGTGCTCGCCCTGCCGCCAGCCCTCGCACAGGTCGTCGGTGCGGCCGCGCAGCTGGCGCGCGCTCTCGATCAGGTAGCCGATGCCGTGCGCATAGCCCTCGGAGAGCTGGCCGCCGTTGGTGTTCTGCGGCAACTCGCCATCGAGGTGGATACGCCCGCCGCCGACGAAGTCACCGCCCTCGCCCTCGCCGCAGAAGCCGAGCGCCTCCAGGTACATCATCGGAGTGGTGGTGAAGTTGTCGTACATCGTCACGATGTCGACGTCCTCGGGGCCGATGCCGGCGCTGCCGAAGGAGCGCTCCCGGACGAACTTGCCCCAGCCCTCGGTCATGTCGGGGCGGCCCCAGGTCCAGTTCGGGTTATGGGTGGAGGCGCGCGCGCAGCCGCCCATGATGTAGACCGGCGGCTGCTCGAGGTCAGCGGCGCGCTCCGCCGAGGTAACGATCAGCGCTCCCGCCACGTCGTTCTCCTGGCAGCAGTCGAGCAGCCGGAACGGCTTGGCGATCCAGCGTGAGTTCTGGTGGTCGTCGATGCTGATCGCCTCGCTGCGCGTCGCCTTCGGGTTGAGCGTCGCGGCGAAGCGCTGCGTCACGGCGAGGTCGGCCATGTGCCTCGTGTTGTAGCCGTAGCGCTGGAGGTAGGACATCGCCTCGAAAGCGTAAATCGTGGGCGCGCCGCGGATGCCGAACGGAACCTGGTACTGCCCACGTCCCGCGGCGGCGACCGTCTGCGGCCTCGGCGCCTCGCCGCCGCGCAGCGCGGCGCCGCCGCCCATGCGCAGGCCGGAGCGCCCGTTCATCGAGCGCCAGATTGCCACCGTCTCGCAGTAGCCGGCCTCGATCAGCGCGATCGACTGCGCGACGAGCTGCCCGATGCTGTTGCCGCCGCCGAGGATGTCGACACCCATGTTGGTGCGGATGCCGAGCGCCGAGGCGACCTCGGCGTTGCCGCAGGAGTCGCCGGCCGTCGCCTGGTGGCTGGCCAGCCCGTCGATCTCATCGACGGCAAGGCCGGCGTCGGCGGCGGCCGTGACGATCGCCTGGCAGGCCATCGAGAGCGTCGTGCGGCCGGACCAGCGGGAGTACTCCGTCTCGCCGACGCCGACGATGCAGTAGCGGTCGCGCAGGCCGGATCCCTCCACCGCCGCTGCCCTCCCCGTGCCCCGAGGGCGCTACGACGCCTCCGCGCTCCCCGCGACCGCGAGCGGGAGCACCTCGTTCATCGAGCCGGAGCGGAAACCCTCGAGGTCCACGGCGACGTAGGCGAAGCCTGCGCTCTTCACGGCGGCGACGATCTGCGAGCGCAGCGGCTCGGCGAGCGCGCGCGCCAGCTCCTCGGCGCCGAGCTCGACGCGCGCGACGCGGTCGTGGTGACGGACGCGCAGTTCGCGCAGGCCGAGCACGCGCAGCGCCAGCTCCGCCTCGGCGATCTGGCGCAGCTTCTCGGGCGTGACCGCGCTGCCGTAGGGGATGCGCGAGGCGAGGCAGGCCATGGCCGGCTTGTCCCAGGTGGGCACGCCGAGCCGCTTCGCCAGCGCGCGCACGTCGCCCTTCGTGAAGCCGGCCTCGGCGAGCGGGCTACGTACACCATGCGCGCGAGCGGCGCGGCGGCCGGGCCGGAAGTCGCCGCTGTCGTCGGCGTTCGCGCCGTCGAGGACCACGGCGTCTCCGAGGTCCTCGCGAGCCAGCGCGTCGAGCAGCGAGTAGAGCTCGTCCTTGCACTCGAAGCAGCGCTCCGGCGAGTTCTCGACGTAGCCGGGGCGGTCGATCTCGTTCGTGTCGATCTCGCGGTGCGCGATGCCGATCGCGGCCGCGACGCGGCGCGCCTCCTCGCGCTCGCTCGGGGCAAGCGAGTGCGAGACGCCGGTTACGGCAAGCGCGCGATCGCCCAGCGCCTCGACGGCAGCTGCGGCGAGCAGGCTGGAGTCGACGCCGCCGGAGAAGGCAATCACGGCGCGCGGCAGCTCCGCGAGCAGGCGGCGCAACTCGGCCGCCCGGGCATCGAGGTCGCGTGCGTTCTGATCGTCCATCGCTCATCCTCGCGCGGCGGCGGGGTCCGCCGTGGGCCGCCGCCGCTGTAGTCTAGCGCAGTGGCGGCTGACGGCCCCGCGCCCCGGGCGCGGGTGCGCGCGGTACGCCGCCGAGGGGTGGGGGTGCGATCTGGTCGAGGACAGCACACGTTCGGCGGCACAGTCGGGTGCGCAGCCGGGGACAGAGCTGGATGCGCTGCTGGAGCGGGTCGCGCGGGGTGAAGTGAGCCCGGGCGACGCCGCCGACCGGCTGCGCGCGCTGCCCGTCGAGGACCTCGGCTTCGCCCGCCTCGATCACCATCGCGCAATCCGCGACGCCCTCCCGGAGGTGGTGCTCGCCGAGGGCAAGACCACGCAGCAGGCCGTCGCCGCGGGCTGCGCAATCCTCGAGCGCGCCGGCTGCCTGCTCGTCACCCGTGCCTCCGAGGAGATCGCGCAAGCCCTCGAGGCCGCGATCCCGGACCTGCGCCGCCACCCGCCCTCGACGGCGCTGAGCGTGGACCGCCGGCCGCCGCGCACCCCGCGCAGTGGCGTCGTCATCGCCAGCGGCGGCACCGCCGACCTCGCCGTGGTCGAGGAGGCGGCGGCGACGTGCGCGCTGATGGGCCACGCGGTGGAGCGGATCGTCGATGTCGGCGTGGCGGGCATCCACCGCGTGCTCGCGGAGACGGAGGCGCTGCGCGGGGCGAACGTGATCGTCGTCGTCGCGGGCATGGACGGTGCGCTGCCGAGCGTCGTCGCCGGCCTCACCGCCACGCCGGTGATCGCCGTGCCGACGAGCAACGGCTACGGCGCGGCCTTCGAGGGCCTCGCGCCGCTGCTGACGATGCTCAACGCCTGCGCGACGGGCGTCTCCGTGGTCAACATCGACAACGGCTTCGGCGCGGGCTACATCGCCGCGCTGATCAACGAGCAGGCGTGGTCCGGGCCGCCGGACCCCGCCTCCGGGTAGCGGACGGCCGACGATGCGGGTCGCCTACGTCGATGCGCGCTTCGGGGCGGCGGGCGACATGCTGCTCGGCGCCGCCCTCGATGCGGGCGCAGACCTCGAGCCCGTGCGCGAGGCGCTGGACGCCCTGCCGGTCGGGGGCTGGTCGCTCGACGTGCACGCCGTGCGCCGCGCGGGCTTCGCGGCGACGAAGGCGGACGTCTCCGTCGAGACGCCGCAGCCACCGCGCACCGCGAGCGAGATCGTCACGATGATCGAGGCCGCCGCACTGCCCCCGCGAGTGCGCGAGCGCGCCGTCGCCACCTTCGAGCTGCTCGGCAGCGCCGAGCGCGCCGTGCACGGCATGCCCGAGGAAGAGGACGCGCACCTCCACGAGGTGGGCGGCGTCGACGCGATCGTGGACGTGGTCGGCACGTTCGCCGCCCTCGAGACGCTCGGCGTCGAGCGGATCTGCGCAAGCGGCCTGCCCGCGGGCGGCGGCACGGCGCGGGCCGCGCACGGCCGCCTGCCGGTCCCCGCGCCCGCGGTGCTGGAGCTGGCCGCGCGCAGCGGCGCGACGCTGCTGGAGGCGCAGCCGGGCGAGCCGCCCTCCGAGCTGGTCACACCGACGGCGATGGCAATCCTCGGCGCGGTCGCGGAGTTCGAGCGGCCCGCGCTGCGCCTTGAGCGCATCGGCCTCGGCGCCGGGACTCGCGACCCCGAGGGCTGGCCGAACGTCGTGCGGCTCTGGATCGGCGAGGCGGAGGCGAGCGCGACGAGCCGTGGCCTGCGCCCGATCGCGCTGCTGGAGACCAACGTCGACGACATGCCGGGCGAGCACCTCCCGTTCCTCGAGGCGCGGCTGCGTGAGGCGGGCGCGCTCGATGTCTGGTGGACGGCGGTGCAGATGAAGAAGGGGCGGCCCGGCCTGCAGATCACGGCGGTCGCCGCGCGCGAGGACGCGGACGCCGTCGCTGCCTCGCTGCTGGAGCACTCGCCGACACTCGGGGTGCGCGCGACGGAGCTGCTGCGCTACGAGGCGGAGCGCGAGGTGTTCGAGTTTGAGAGCTCGCTCGGTCCGGCCGCGGTGAAGGTCAAGCGCCTGCCCGGCGAGCCGCCCCGCGCGGCCCCGGAGTACGAGAGCGCACGCGCCCTCGCCGAGCGCAGCGGCCTCCCAATCGCCGCGGTCTACGCGCTGCTGACGCAGGAAGCCCTCGCGCAGCTCCCATAGCCCGGCCGCACCATCAGTAGAGGCGCTGCGCCTCGGCCTCCAGCGCGCGCTGCTCAGCGGCCTCCAGCGGTTCGTACGAGGTGGCCGTGGCTACGTTCTCCTCGATGCGCGCGGGGTAGCGCGCGCCGGGGATGGCAACCGAGACGCCGGGCTGCGAGAAGACGTAGCGCAGCAGGTTGGGCGGTGTCAGCGGGCCGGCGTAGCCCTCGGCGATGCGGCCGCGCATCACGCTCGTGCGGCCGGAGCCGCCGAGCGGGCGCATCACGATCACCCCCACGTCGTGCTCGCGCGCCAGCTCGACCAGCGGCGCGGTCTCCGTGAAGAACGCCGAGTACTCGAGCATCACCGTCGCGAACTCGCCACTCTCGATCGCCAGCTTCAGCACCTCGAGGCTGTGCGAGGAGATCCCGATGTGCTCGACCAGCCCGCGGTACCGGGCGATCTGCAGGCCTTCGAGCGCGCCGTCCTCGCCGGTCGCCTCCTCCCACGCTTCGAGCGAGGAGATGTCGTGCAACTGGTAGAGGCTGATCCGCTCCACGCCGAGGGTGCTGAGCGAGCGGTCGACGTCGTGCTGGCTGCCGTTGATCGAGTGGCTGAACGTCTTGCTGGCGATGTGGAAGGCTGGCCGGCCGGCCTCGGCGCGGGCGCGCACCGCCTGCCCGATCATGAACTCGCTGCCCGCGTACTCCCGCGCCGTGTCGACGAAGTCGATGCCGAGGTCGAGCGCGCGCTCCAGCGTCTGCGGCCCCTCGCGCGCCGTCGGCGTGTCCATCGCGCCGAGGCCCAACTCGGTGACCATCAGCCCGGTCCGGCCCAGCCGCCGCCGCCCCAGCTCTGCCATGCAGTCAGCCCTGCGTACCCACGCCCGAGGCAGCTAGCCGCCCTCGCCCCGTAGCTGCTCGAAGTCGAAGTCCTCGGGCATCGGGACGACGATGGAGCGGCGAGGCACCTCGACGGTGCGGGCGATGTGGCCCCTGCCGGTGGTGTCGTCGGCGAAGAAGACGTCACCGACGCCGAAGCTGCGCTTCGACCCGTCGCCGCACTCGATCTCTGCGCTGCCGGAGACGGTGATCACCCACTGACGGTGCGGCGCGGGGTGGTAGTCGGTCTCGAAGGCCTGCGTCGACTCGTGGAGGCTGATCTGACCGGCGTCGAGCAGCGGCGTGCGCACGCCGCGCCCGACATCGAGGGCGAACGCAACCTCGATGTCCTCGAAGTGGGACTCCCCGTCGTCGCCGGTGTAGATGCGGGTGATTCGCATGAGTCGCTCCCTCGCGCGGCGGCGATGCTAGCAGGCGACCGCTGCGCCGGCCGCGCCGGAGTAAGGTAGCCGCGAGCAGCAGCGGGCGATCAGCGAGGAGGGCGCGATGGGCTTCATGATGGACGGCATCCGCATGGACGGCCGCGTCGCCGTCGTGACCGGCGCGGGCAGCGGCATCGGCCGCGCGATCGCGATCGGCATGGCCGACGTCGGCGCGCGCGTCGCGATCGGCGAGATCAACCCGGAGACCGGCCAGGAGACCGCCGACCTGATCGCCGAGGCCGGCGGCGAGGCGATCTCGATCCCGACCGACGTGCGCGACCCGGACTCGCTGCGCGCCCTCGTCAGCGGCGCGCGCGAGCACTTCGGACGCCTCGACGCGATGTTCAACAACGCCGGCGGCAACTTCCAGGCGCCGACCCTCGATGTCTCCGAGCGCGGCTTCGACGCGGTCGCGCGCATGAACGTGCGCGCCGCCTTCATCGGCAGCCAGGCCGCGGCGCGCGTGATGATCGAGGACGGCCACGGCGGCAGCATCGTCAGCACCGCCTCGAGCGCCGCCTACCACGCGACGGGGCAGGGCATCGCCGCCTACTCCGCAGCAAAGGCGGGAGTCCTCGGACTCACTCGAGAGCTGGCCGCCGAGTGGGGGACGCAGGGCATCCGCGTGAACGCGATCGCGCCCGGTGGCGTGGACAGCCCGGGCCGCCACAGAAACATCGCGCGACGCGAGGACGACATCGCCGCGAACTACGGGCTGCTGAAGCGCCTCGGCTCGCCCGAAAACTTCGCGGCGGGGGCCATCTTCCTCGCCTCGGACCTGGCAGCCCACATCACGGGCCACACGATCCACATCGACGCGGGGACCGGCATCTCGTAGCGGGCTACGCCTCCGCTTCGAGGCGTGCGAGGGCGATGCGGCGGGCGCTGTTGTCGGCGGGCTCGGCGCGCACCTCGATACGCTCGGTCCACTTGATGCTGGTGAAGCACTCGCCGCCCGGCACTACGAGCCGGGCGGGCCCGCCGTGCTCGGCGGGCAGCGGCGCATCGTTCACCTCGAGGGCGAGCAGCGCCGTCCGCGCCTCCGCGATCGGCAGCGGGAGGCTGAAGTCGGCGGCGCTGAGTTGCACCCATGCGGCCTCGCGCGGAGCGGCTGCCCGATCGAGCAGGTCGGCGACGGCGACGCCGCGCCAGCGCAAACCCGGCACCGTCCAGCCCTCGAGGCAACCGAAGTCGTCGACCAGCAGCTGCTGCGGCATCGCGGCGAGGTCGCCGAGGTCGAGGTCGAGCGGCGTGTCGACGAGGCCGTCGACGCGCAGCCTCCAGAGCGCAGGGTCGGGACCGTCGCCGGGGTGCACCGGGAGCGCGTCGAGGACGTGCAGTCCGCCATCGCTGGTTCGCTGATCGGGCATTGCTGCTCCTCCGAGGTTCGGACCGCCCCCTCTAGTATCCGGCCTGCTTGTCGATCAGGCCCTCGATCGGCTCGCCGGTGCGCAGCCGCCAGAGGTTGCCGCAAAAGCGGTCGATGTTCCGAGGCGCGCGCAGCTGGCTGGCCCCCGCCGCGTGCGGTGTCATCACCACGTCGTCGCGCTGCCACAGCGGGTGGTCCTCGGGCAGCGGCTCGATCGGCACCACGTCGAGGCCAGCGCCGGCGAGCTGCCCGGAGTCGAGCGCCTCGATCAGGGCGTCTGCATCGATGATCTCGCCGCGCGTGACGTTGACGATCATGGAGCCGCGCGGCATCCGCCCGAACGCCTCGCGGTCGAACAGGCCGTCGGTCTCCGGAGTCAGCGGGCAACAGACCGCCACCACGTCCGAGGCCTCGAGCAGCTCGTTGAAGCGATCCATCGCCCAGACTGCCTCGACGTGGTCGTCGCCCTCGAGGGCATCGCGATCGACGGCGATGCTGCGCATCCCGAAGCCGGTCGCACGCTGCGCGACCGCCCGGCCGGTGCCCCCGTAGCCGACGATGCCCAGCACCTTGCCGGTGAGCTCGGTCTCCTGCATGCGCAGCGCTCGGCGCTGGTCCCACGCCTCGGGGCCGAGCCGGATCGCCGAGGCGACCTTGCGCGTGAGGGCGAGCAGCAGCGCGAAGGCGTGGTCGGCGAGTTGCGGTCCGACCTGCCCCTTCTCGCTCGACAGCATGACCTCACCGTCGCGGAACGCGGGGTAGAGGTAACGGTTCACCCCGGAGGCGATGGCGTGCACCCAGCGCAGGTTCGGCGCGGCCGCGTACAGCTGTGGCGTCACGAAGCCGAGGACCACGTCCGTCTCCGCCGCGAATTCCAGCGCCTCGCCGTCCGAGTCGACGACCGTGACTTCCGAGTCCGGCCCGGCCGCCTCCATGATCCGCTCGATGATGTCGTCCGGCACCTCGGGCAGGGCCGTACCCGTGATGATGAGGATGTTCATGGTCCGCCCCCAATCGGCAGGGCGGAGCCTACTCCCCTCGAGGGCGGCGTGGCGCGGCCTCAGTCGAACAGCAGGATCGTGCGCGCGCCGACGTGGGCGCGCTGATCCGCGAAGGCCTGGTCCAGGTCCTCGAGCCGTCCGCGGCGGGTCACCAGCTCGTCGAGCTTGAGCTGGCCCTGGCGGTAGAGCTCGAGGTAGCGCGGGATGTCGACGCGCGCGCGGGTGCGGCCCATGAACACGCCCTGGATGCGCCGGTCCTGGATGAGCAGGTTGGGCGGCAGCTCCAGCGGCGCGGTGATGCCCGCCCCGATGATCGAGGCCGTGCCACCGGCACGGGTGCAGGCGAAGGCCTGCTCGGCGGTCGCCTTCAGCCCGATCGCCTCGAAGGAGTAGTGCACGCCGCGCCCCTCGGTCAGGTCGCGGATCGCCTCGACGGGATCCTCGACCTCGGAGGCGTTCACCGTGTCGGTGGCGCCGAGCAGGCGCGCTCGCTCCAGCTTCTCCTCCGTGAGGTCGACGGCGATGATGCGGCTCGCGCCGGCGATGCGCGCGCCCTGGACCGCCGAGAGCCCAACGCCGCCGAGGCCGAAGACGGCCGCGGTCGTACCCGGCTTCAGCTCGGCGGAACGGAAGACCGCGCCGAGCCCGGTGATCACCCCGCAACTGACGAGGCAGGCTGTATCCAGCGGTACGTCGTCCGGCAGCTTCACGACCCCGGCGTCCGGCGCGAGCATGTACTCGGCGAAGCTGCCGACGTTCGTGAGCGCCAGCACGCCCTCGCCGTTGAGGGTGATGCGAGGGCGCTCGTGCCGCCTTCGCCGCGGACGGTCGAGACAGCGATGCGGGTTGTCGCTCAGGCACTCCTCGCACTGACCACAGAAGACGACGCCCGTGACGATCACGCGGTCGCCCGGCTGCACGTAGGTCACGTCCGAGCCGACCGCCTCGACGACGCCCGAGCCCTCGTGGCCGAGGATGCCCGGCGTCGGCCACTGGCCGATGCCGTCGACGAACATGAGGTCGCTGTGGCAGACCCCGCTGGCGGCGGTGCGGACCAGCACCTCGCGCGGCCACGGGTCGTCGACCTCGACCTCCTCGATCGGCATCGGCTGGTTGGCGCCGTAGTAGATCGCGGCCCTCATGGTGACTCCCCTCAGCGCCGGGTTTCGCGAAGCATAGCCGTCAAGGTGAAGTGAGGCTCGATACGATCACATGCGTGGCACATGTGATACGCTCATGCACATGCCGAAGATGATTCAGATTCGGAACGTTCCCGACGAGCTTCACCGCGAGGCGAAGGGGCGTGCCGCGCGCGCCGGGATGAGCCTCTCCGGCTACCTCCTGCGCGAACTGGAGCGGACCCTGTCGGAGCCGACGATGGAGGAACTGCTGGCGCGGATCGCCGCGCGGAAGCAGCCTCGGTTGTCCGAGACGTCGGCCGAGGCGGTGAGGGCGATCCGCGACAAGCGGTGATCGTCGCCGACGCCTCGGTCATTGTGGACGTGCTGCTCTATCCCGACAGCGCGGCAGCACACGCGCTTGCCCGGCGATTCGCCCGCCGGGAGGCGATCTGTGCTCCTCACCTCATGGATGTCGAGGTTGGCCAGACCTTGCGCCGCTTCACGTTGAGGGGCGAAATCTCCGCTGTCCGGGCCGTGGAATCCTTCGATGATCTGGCAGGACTGTCGATTCGCCGCTACGCACACACGGAACTCTTGGCGAGGGCCTTCGAGCTGCGATCGAACGTAACCGTGTACGACGGCATCTACCTGGCGCTCGCCGAGATCCTCAATGTGCCGCTGCTCTCATGCGACGCCGCCCTGGCGGACGTGCCCGGCTGCGCCGCCACGGTCGAGATCCTCCCGGTCGGCGTCGCGACGGACTGAACGACACGACAGCGGGGCAGCTCCCCGCCAAGGTCTACGCGCCCGCCTCGAGGCTGGCGTACGCGGCCTCGATGAGGCTGCTGGCGCGCACGTCGCCCGGTCCGCGGATGCGGTTCATGACGTAGGCGAAGCCAAGCCCCGCCGCCGGGTCGGCGAAGGCCTGCGAGCCGCCGACGCCGGAGTGTCCGAAGGCCGTCTCCGGACGCGGGTCGCCCAGCGCCGGCGAGGGCAGCTGGAAGCCGAGGGCGTAGCGGTTCTCGACGCCGATCGTGGCGTCCGTCCCCTCGCTCTGGAGCGTGCGGGCCGCCTCGATCGCCTCGCCGCTGATCAGGCGCACGCCGTCCAACTCGCCACCTGCGGCGAGCGCGCCGTAGAAGCGGGCGAGACCGCGCGCGTCGCTGTGCGCGTTGCCGGCCGGGATCTCGGCCTCGCGCCACTCGGTCGTGTTCGCCGTCTCGAAGGTCCACGGAGGGTTGTTGTGCGCCATCGCGATGATCGAGGTCACGTCCGGCTCGGGCAGCGGGCTGCGGCTGGGCGGGACGACATCGGCGGCGCGCCCTTGTTCGGAGGCGGAGAGCCCGATGTGGAAGTCGATGCCGAGCGGTTCCGCGATCTCCTCGCGGATGAAGGCGCCGGGCCCGCGGCCGCTCACGCGCCGCACGATCTCGCCGATGATCCAGCCGTAGGTCCAGACGTGGTAGCCGTGACGGGCGCCGGGCTCCCACCACGGCTCCGCCTCGGCCAGCGCCGTGGTCATCGTCTCCCAGTCGTACTTCGCCACCTCCGGCAGCAGTCGCCGCGCGCCAACCACGCCGGAGCGGTGCCCCAGCACGTGGCGTACCGTGACGCCCTCCTTGCCGCCCTGCGCGAACTCCGGCCAGTAGCTGGCCACGGGCGCCTCGATGTCCACGAGCCCGCGGTCGGCGAGCATGTGCAAGGCGAGCGAGAGCACGCCCTTCCCGGTCGAGTAGAGGTTGACGATCGTGTCGCGCTCCCAGGCGCGCGTCCCGGCGGCGTCGGCAGTGCCCGCCCAGAGATCGACGACCGGATCGCCGTCGATGGTGACGGCAACGGCAGCCCCGATGTCGCCGCGCTCGCTGAAGTTCTCCTCGAACGCCTCGCGCACGCTCGCGAAGCGCGAATCGCAATCGCCGTGAATCTCGAGCTCGGACATACGCTGCCTCCCGACACGCCGGCGCAGCGTACGACAGGCCGGGCGACGGTGCGCGCGGCCTTCGGGGGCGCGGCGGCATCCGCTACAGTGCCAGCGCAAGGGCCGCCGAGGCGCGATCTCGCGCGACGCGAAGGGACCAGCGAGATGCACGAGACGCTGAGCATCGAGCGCGAGGGCCGCGTCGCCACGCTGACCGTGACCCGGCCGCCCGTGAATGCGCTCGGCCTCGCCATGCTGGAGTCGCTGGCCGAGGAGCTACACCGCCTCGGTGACAACCCGGAGATCAGCGCGATTGTCTGGCGCAGCGGCGTGCCCGGAATCTTCAGCGGCGGTTTCGACCTCAACGACCCGCGCAGCGCCAGTGCTACGCCGATCCACACCCCACCCGGCGACCACCTGGTGCGCGTGCGCAACGCGCAAACTGCGCTGCTCGACGTGCCGGTGCCGATCATCGTCGCGATCAACGGCGCGGCAGTCGGCCTCGGAATGCTGATGCCGGCGCTCTGCGACATCGTGATCGCCGGAAGGAGCGCGCGCTTCGGGCTGCCCGAGATCCAGATCAACTCGATCGGCGGGGCCGGCCACGCGCGCCGCATCCTCCCGGAGCCGGTGCTCCGCTACCTGATGCTGACCGGCCGCCGCGTGACGCCCGAGTACCTCCAGCAGTGCGGCGCGATCGCGCTCGTCGTCGAGGACGACCAGCTTGACGCCGAGGCGCAGGCGATCGCCTCCGAGATCGCGAGCTACGACCCCGTCGTGGTGCGCAACTCCAAGATCTCCCTCGAGGCGCTGCGCAAGATCGACGACGTGGCGCTGGCCTACTCGCTCGAGCACAAGTGGGGCGCCGCGCTCCGCTGGTCGCGCCAGCAGGGCTAGGGTGGCGCGCCGCCTGCCGCCCGGCGCGCACGGGCCGCAATCGAAGCCGTGTAACATGATTGCGCACGGGAGCGAGCCGGGATGACGACCACAAAGGCGAAGCTGCTGACCGCCGAGGATCTGCTGCGACTCGACAGCCGCGGTGTGCGCGGCGAACTGATCCGGGGGGTGCTCTGCGAAACCATGCCGACAGGACATGAGCACGGCAAGATCGTCATGAGGCTGGGCGCGGCGCTGTTCAACCTTGTGGACCCCGGGAAGCTGGGAACGATAGTCGCCTCGGACTCGGGCGTCCTGCTCGAGCGTGATCCCGACACCGTGCGCGAGCCGGACATCGCGTTCACCTCGGTGGAGAAGATCTCGCTCGACGCGCAGATCGTGGGCTACGCCGAGGCCGTGCCCGACCTGGTCGTCGAGGTGCGGTCCCCAAGCGACAGCCGCCGCGAGGTCCACGACAAGGCGCGAATGTGGCTGAGCCACGGCGTACGCATCGCCTGGGTCGTGCATCCAGACACGCGCACGGTGGACGTGCACCTGCCCGACCACCCTGCCGCCACCCTCGGCGCGAACGACAGCCTCGACGGCGCCGACGTGCTGCCCGGCTTCGCCCACCCCGTGAGCGCCATCTTCGAGGCGTAGGCGATCGGCACGCCGATGCCGCCGTCAGCCGCAGCGCCGCCGCTCTCCGGCATCCGCGTGCTGGACCTGACCACCGCGCGCTGCGAGATCGGCGGCAGGATCCTCGCCGACCTCGGCGCCGAGGTGCTGAAGATCGAGCCGCCCGAGGGCTGCGACGCGCGCCGCATGCCGCCCTTCGGGGACGGCCGCGAGGGCGAGCCGGACGACTCGCTCTACTGGGCCGCCTACGGCGCGAGCAAGCGCAGCGTCGTGCTCGACCTCACCTCGGACGAGGGCCGCGCGGGCCTGCGCGCGCTGGCCGAGGGCGCCGACGTGCTGCTGGAATCGTTCGCGCCCGGTCACCTCGCGGCGCTCGGGCTCGGCTACGAGGACCTGCACGCGCTCAACCCCGCGCTCGTCTACGCCTCGATCACGCCCTTTGGGCAGACCGGGCCGGACGCACAGTCGCCGGCGACCGAGCTGACGATCGAGGCGGCGGGCGGGCTGCTCTCGCTGCAGGGCGACGGCGACCGCCCTCCCGTCCCGGTCGGCTACCCGCAGGCCGGGCTGCACGGCGGTGCGCAGGCCGCCGCCGACGCCGTCGTGGCGCTCGTCGAGCGCGACCGCTCCGGCCGCGGCCAGCACCTCGACGTCTCGATGCAGGCCTGCATGGTCTGGACGCTGATGGACGCGAGCGGTTACCCGCCGAACGAGGGCGGCGACAAACCCGGCTACGGCGACGACCGCGCCGAGCCCCGGCCTCCCCACCCCTCCGGCCTCCACCTGCCGCGCGTGGTCGCGGCCGCCGACGGCCACGTGATCACCACGATGGGCGTCAACCTCCCGCAGCGCATCGCACTCAACGAGACCATCGCCTGGATGAAGAAGGACGGCGTCGAGTTCCCCGAGCGCCTGCGGTCGATCGACTGGGAGCGCTGGCACGAGCAGTTCGCCGACCCGAGCGCCGTGCCGGCGGAGACGCTGGCACTGATCGACGAGGCGGTCCTGCTCGCGGTCGAGTTCATCGGGACCAGGCCGAAGCGCGAACTGAACGAGCGCGCCGTGGCGAGCGGGGCGCTGATCGCGCCGATCATGACCGCTGCCGATCTGCTCGCGGACCCGCAGCTCGCGGATCGCGACTACTGGAGGGAGGTCGCGGGCCGCCCGCACCCGGGACCGTTCGCCAAACCGAGCCGCACGCCGCTGCGCAGCCCGCAGCCAACCCCTGCCCTCGGCGAGGCGAACTCGCTGCTTGGCGAACCGCGCCGGCCAGCGCCAGCCGTACGCGCCGCAGCGAGCGCCGTCTCGACGCGTACGAGGGCGTTCGAGGGGCTGAAAGTCGCCGACTTCTCGTGGGTCGGCGTCGGTCCGCTGCTCGGCAAGGCGCTGGCCGACCACGGCGCGACCGTGGTGCGCGTCGAGACGGCGAAGCGCATCGACACCCTGCGCGGGATGGGGCCGTTCAAGGACGGCGTGCGGGACGTCAACCGGGCGCAGTTCTTTGCCAACTTCAACTCCTCGAAGCTGGGCATGACGCTGGACCTGTCGAGCGAGGGCGGCCGCTCCGCCGCGCGCAGACTCGCCGCCTGGGCGGACGTGGTCCTCGAGAGCTTCACGCCCGGGACGATGGAACGGCACGGGCTGGGCTGGGAGGCGCTGAGCCAGGGCCGCGACGATCTGCTGATGGTGCGCACCTGCCTGCGAGGGCAGACCGGTCCGGAGGCGGCGCTCACCGGCTTCGGCAGCCAGGGCGCCGCGCTGGCCGGGCTGCACGGCGTGACCGGCTGGCCGGACCGCCCGCCCGACGGGCCCTACGGCGCCTACACGGACTTCATCAACCCGCGCTTCGGCCTCGCGGTGATTGCGGCGGCGCTCCGTGAGCGCGCCCGCAGCGGACGGGGCCAGCTGCTCGACATCTCGCAGGTCGAGGTCGGCATCCACTTCCTCGCGCCGCTCGTCCTCGACTACGCGGTCAACGGCCGCGTGGCGCCGCCCGCGGGGCACGACTCCCGCACCGCTTGCCCGCACGGCGTCTACCGGGTCGCCGGCGCCGAGCGCTACATCGCGATCGCCTGCGAGACGGCGGAGCAGTGGCGTGCGCTGCGCGATCTCGGCGGCCTCGAGGGCTTCGACGGCGCCGGGTTCGAGCACTACGAGGGCCGCCACGCCGCCCGCGATCGGATCGACGAGGCGCTTCGCGCCTGGTGCGCGGGGCACGACGGGCACGCCCTCGCCGCGCGGTTGAAGGCAGCGGGCGTCCCGGCCTCGGCGGTGCTGCGGGCGAGCGACCTCCACCGCGACGCGCAGCTCGCGCATCGCGGCTTCTTCGTCACGCTCGACCACCCGGAGATGGGTCCAACGCCCTACGACGGCCTCGCGACCAGCTACTCCGAGACGCCCGGCACGCCCCGCAAGCCCGCGCCGCTGCTAGGCGAGGACACGCACTACGTGCTCACAGAGCTGCTCGGCCACTCCGCCGAGGAGGTGGCGATCCTCGCGGCGAGCGGGGCGCTCACCTAGAATCACGAACCACGCAGGTGGCCGGGGGTGCGATGACCAGGGTCGAGGGCGAGTACGACATCGAGGCCGTGCGCGCCGAGTGGATCGGCAGGAAGACGCCGCTCTACCACGGCCGCTACCCGGTCGAGTACGACCCGATCCGCCGCTACTGCCACATGGTGGAGGACGACAACCCGCTGTTCCTCGATCCCGCGTACGCGGTGACGACGAAGTGGGGCGGCGTAATCGTGCCGCCAGTAATGACCGACTACTTCGCGGGCAGCGGCGCCTGGCCCGAGGAAGACGAGCCCGCGCTCATCCTCCAGGTGCCGACGCGCGGCGACCGCACGATCAACCTCAGCATCAGTTGGGAGTTCATCCAGCCCGCCCGCATCGGCGACCGCCTCTCGCGGCAGACGGAGATCGAGGAGATCTACCAGAAGCCGACGCGGCTCGACCCGAAGTCGATCTGGATCGCCGCGGCGACGACGATCTTCAACCAGGACGGCGAGGTCGTGGCCATCGGCCGGAACACGATGGTCGCCCACCGCCGGCCCGAGGAGTTCGCGGCCGAACTCGAGGGGAACGGCGGATGAGCGGCGAGCCGCGCACGCAGCGCTATTGGGACGACGTCACCGCCGGCGAGGACGTCGAGGGCTTCACGTTCACGCTCGGCTGGACGGAAATGGCGAAGCAGGTCAGCGGCTCGCAAGACTTCCACAAGGTCCACCACGACTTCGAGTTCGCGCGTGAGGGCGGACACGAGACGATCTTCTACAACACGGGATTCACGCGCGGCTGCCTCGGACGCCTGCTCACGGACTGGATGGGCCCGGAGGGCTGGATCCGGACGTTCGGCTTCCAGATGCGGCGCATGAACACGCCCGGCGACGTGATGTCCGTGAAAGGCCGCGTCACCGGCACGTCCGAGGGCGACGACCCCGAGACGGGCCTCGTCGACCTCGAGATCTGGATCGAGAACACGCGCGAGGGCGTGACGACGCCGGGCACTGCCACGGTGCTGCTGCCGCGGCGCGCTGAGGGGACATAGCACGATGGCCAACGCAACGAAGACCGAGATCGAAGCAGGCGGGACCTACTTCCCGCAGCCCGTCGCCTACCCGGCCACGATGAACGACGACCTCGACAAGCCGTTCATCGAGGGCACGCAACGCGGGGAGCTGTGGGTGCAGTTCTGTACCGCCTGCGAGCACTTCCAGTGGGGGCCGGAGTGGCTCTGCCACCGCTGCCTCAGCTATGACCTCGAGTGGCGGCAGGTGGAGGGGCGCGGGCGGATCTACTCCTGGGAGCGGGTCTGGCACCCGGTGCACCCGGTGCTGCGGGAGGCCGTCCCCTACGTCGTGGTCGTCGTCGAACTGCCACACGCCGACGACATCCGCCTGGTCGGCAACCTGCTCGGCGATCCCGAGGAGGAGGTCGTGATCGGCAGCGCCGTCGAGGCCGTCTACGAGCACCACGCGGACGCCGACCCGCCGTTCACCCTCGTCCACTGGTCACGCCTCGAGAGCGAGTAGCAGCCGGACGCGCGAATCGACCGAAGCGACAGCGAGAGGAGCGACGCATGGACTTCCAGATGCCGGACGACGTCGTCGAATTCCGGGAGCAGATCCACGACTTCATCCGCCGGCACCGTACGCCGGAACTGGAGGAGGAGATCGCCGGGCACCACCTGCACGGCTACGGCCCGGCCGCCGAGACCTTCCTGCAGGCGCTCGCCGACGAGGGTCTGCCCTCGATCGCCTGGCCCGAGGAGTACGGCGGACGCGGCAAGGGCGCGCTCTACCTCTGGATCCTCTCCGAGGAGCTCGCACGCGAGGGCATGCCCTGGGACACGCTCACCTTCAACTCCGTCAGCCCGACGATCATGCGCCACGGCAGCGAGGAGCAGCGGCTTGAACTGCTGCCGAAGGTCCTCACCGGCGAGATCCGCTTCGCCCTCGGCTACACCGAGCCGAACGCCGGCACCGACCTCGCGTCGCTGCAAACTCGCGCCGTCCGCGACGGCGACGAGTGGGTGCTCAACGGCCAGAAGATCTACACCTCCTCGGCGCACCTCGCGACGCACGTCTGGCTGGCCGCGCGCACGGACCCGGACGCGCCGAAGCACCGCGGCATCTCCACCTTCGTGGTGCCGCTGAGCACCCCGGGGATCACCGTGCGCCCGCTCTGGGTGATGGGCGAAGGCCGCACCAACGAGACGTTCTACGAGAACGTGCGCATCCCCGCCGACGCACTCGTCGGCGAGGAGAACCGCGGCTGGTACATCGTCACCGGCGCGCTCGACCTCGAGCGCGTCGCGATCGGCACCTACCGCCCGCTGGAGCGCAGGGTGCAACACATCATCTCCTACCTCGTGGCCGAGCGCGGCGATCTGCTGGACGACCCGGCCACGCGCATGGCCGTCGCCGAGGCCTCGATGCGCGTCGAGGTGGGGCGCGCGCTGTCGACCAACAACGCGGCGATGGTGCACAACGACCTGGTGCCGACGATGGAAGCCGCGATGTCCAAGATCTGGAAGGGCGACTCCAGCGAGCGCATCCACGACTCCTTCATGGACATCCTCGGCCGCAGCGGCGGGCTGCACGAGTCGAACGAGGACGCCCCGCTCGGCGGGATGCTTGAGGCTGGCTGGCGCAGCGACCCGCCCGGCCGCTTCGCAGGCGGCACCAACGACATCCAGCGCCGCGTGATCGCCACGCGCGGCCTGCAGCTGCCGCGATAGGAGGCGCACAATGGACCTCCGGCCGAGCGAACTACAGGAAATTCTCCGCACCAGCGCCACCGAATTCTTCGAGCGCGAGGTGAGCTTCGAGCGGATCCGCGAGATCGAGGCGGCGAACCGCCCCGACGAGCAGTTGCAGGGCCAGCTGACCGAGCTGGGCTGGAACTCGCTGGCGATCTCCGAGGACTACGGCGGCCAGGGCGGGACCGTGCTCGACGCGGGCGTGCTGATCACCCAGATCTGCCGCGCCGCGCTGCCCTCGCCGCTCGCCAGCACCCTCGTCGGCGCGGTCACGATTGAGCGCCACGGCGACGAGGCGCTGAAGACCTCGCTGCTGCCGCAGCTCAACAGCGGACTCACGATCTCGCCCGCGCTGCTCGAGGCGTCGGACTCGCTCTACGGCCCGGTCACGGCGGAGTACGCCGGCGGCGCGGTCACGGGCGAGAAGCGCTTCGTCGAGTTCGGCGAGACCAGCGACGTGCACCTTGTTGCTGCGATGCGTGACGGCGCGCCGGGCCTCGCCGTCGTGCGCCGCGACCAGCCGGGCGTAACGGCCCGCGACACGCGCACGATTGGCGCGCTGCCGCAGGCGACCGTCCACTACGACGGCGCCGTGGCCGAGGCCTGGATCGAGGGCGCGGACGCCATCGAGACGATGCGCCGCCTCGGGGCGGCGGTCGCCGCGTTCGAGACCTACACCTACGCGCAGAAGGCGCTCGACCTGACGGTCGACTACGTGCAGATGCGGGTGCAGTTCGGGCAGCCGATCGGCGCGTTCCAGATGGTGCAGATGCGCTGCGCGGACATGGCGACGATCGTCGAGGGCTCACGCTTCCTCGTGCACGAGCTGCTGTGGCAGATCGACGAGGGCCTCGACACGCGCCGGCAGGTCGCGGTGGTGAAAGCGGTGACGGCGAAGATGGCCCCGCAGGTCCTGCAGGATTGCCACCTGCTGCACGGCGGCATCGGCTACATGCAGGAGTACGACCTGCACTTCTTCACCCGTCGCGGCCGCGACGCCGCACTGCGCTGGGGCAGCGCCCGCGAGACGATGAACATCGTCACCGAGGAGGCCTTCGCCGCCGCCTCGGCGTAGCGGGGAGGGCGGTGCTGCCTATTCTCGTTTCGGAGCGATTTCGAAAATAAGACCGCCGATTGTTTTCGTTACCGCAAGTAAGGGCAGCAACTATGGAAGCCGTCCGCGAAGCGCGGCGGCGGCGAGGCGTCGTGATGAATCGGCGCTTCCGTCGGAGAACGCGACACCTTCCTGGCGTAGCAAGTCTGTCGGATCACGAGTGTCCGCGGGATCACTCCAACGGAAGCCCTCAGCGATCTGACCTTCAGCCGTCAGCACGCGGTGTGCGGATGAGCAATCGTCGCATGCCGTAATGTGCCCGCCTACCGCTCGTGCGGAGCTATCGATGGCATCCGCAAGGTCACCGTAGGTGGTCCACTCGCCTGGCTCCAACCGCTCCAGCAAGGTATGCAGGCCAGACCAGTCGCGGGCTGCCGACGCTGCACCGAGACCAGCCAGAGTAGAGAGGGTCTTGCCATTCTCGGTCTTCCAAGCCCGTGGGCCAGAGATGACCGCAGGGCGCTCGCCGGTCGCCCGCTCGACAATCTCCTTCGCCAGCCCAGTCGGACTCCAATCTTCACCGAGCCTCCACCTCAGCGGACGGACCGAGTCATTCCTCCAAGCCACCAAGCCTCGCTGTGGATCCTCCCTTATCCACTCCTCAACGCGGCTACGCCAGGCAGGCCGAATCCCTCTCAACTCGAGCTCAAGTAACTCGCCATCGTCAATGGCACCTTCGGCAACAAGCGTTGCGACAGCATTCCGTTCGCGGCGCGTGCGAACGCGCTCGTCGGCCGCCCGAAGTTCCGCCTGCCCCGGGGAGACCGTGAAGTCCTCAACGTCCGCCACAGGCCATGTCTGCGAGACGGTGAGCACGAGGTCGTTCGCCGTGCGGTAGGCGTTGAACTCGATCAGGGAGACCTTCAGGCCCATCTCTGTCAACCACGCCACACTCGCTGTGACCTGGGGTGGAAAGCTAGCCGCCATCAGCACGATCCGCGGCCGACGAAGCAGCTCAGTATCGAGCTCACCGCCGACATGCTCGTTGATCCGGGCAAGGGCTTCCTCAGCCGACACCGTTTCATCGGTGACCTTCGACAGGTATGCGGCGTGAGCAACTGCCAGCGTCTGCGGGGTGAAGCGGCTGGCGAACGCGGCGTACTTGATCGCCTGCATCTCGACGGTGTCCGGGGCCGGGCCGCGCTTCAGTTCGGCCAAGACGAGATAGCCGTCCGCATCGAGCCCGAGCAGGTCGAGGCGGTCGGCCTCGCGCCCTCTCCTCGACCACCACGCATCGAACTCGAAGGTCACGATGTAGACGCCGTCGCCGAGGATCTCAGGATTCTTGCGCACCCACTCCTGCAAGTGGGCCCGCTCGCGGAAGCCCGCTTCCGCGAGGCTGATCTGCGTTGCGGGCGTGGCAGCCCCGGGCTTGACCGTGAAGACCAACTCGCCAGGCATGAAGCAACACCCCCTGCTCCCGGCGCAGGCTACGCAAATGCCGAGGGGCTGTCACTGGCGCTCGGCGAGCACCCGCCCGGATCGTCAGCCGAGCTCCTCCGCCGTCCGATCGCCTGCGTCGTAGTCGGCGAACAGCTCGTCGTAGTGCTCCTGCAGCACGTCCCGGGCGTCGGGGTGGGTGAAGATGAAGCGGCGGTTCTCGCGGGCGCCCTGCAGCAGGCGAGGGATGAACGCCTCCGGGGGCGGCGCCTCGATGCGGGGCGGGGCGAAGTCGTCGTCGGGACCGCCGTAGCGCTGCTGGCGGACGCGCACGGCCCTGCGGATTTGCGTGTCCATCCGGCTCGGGCACCAGCACGAGACACCGATGCCCTCGGCCGCGAGCTCGTGTCGCAGCACGTTCGAATAGCCAACGACGGCGTGCTTCGCGGCGGTGTAGATGCCATTGACGTTCTGCCGCCCGACGAGGCCGGACATCGAGGAGGTGAGCACGACCTGCGCCGGTCCCTCCTGCTCGCGCAGCAGCGGCAGAAACGCCTGCACGCTGTGGATCGCGCCCCAGAGGTTGACCGCGAGCACCCACTCCCAGTCCTCGCTTGTCGCCTCGGCCAGCGGTGTGCTCTTCATCACCCCGGCGTTCTCGAACAGCACGAGCCCGCTGCGCTCGGCGCCAAACTCGGCGCGCGTGCGCCCGGCCAGCGCATCGACCGAGGCGCGGTCCGCAATGTCCGTGCGCACGGCGATCGCCTCGCCGCCGCTCTCGCGGATCGCCGCGGCGACAGCCTCGCCCGCGTCGCCGTCGATGTCGGCGGCGACGACGCGCATGCCGTCCGCCGCACAGGCATGGGCGAGTGCGCGCCCCGCGCCGCCGCCCGCACCCGTCACCACCGCCACGCTGCCCATGAAATCCTGCATCGCGCACCCCCACGTACGTCGCCCGAGCCTACGGCCTTTCCACCTCACCCTCACCCGCTCCCGCCAGGGAGCGGGCACAGGAGGGCGGACGGAAGAAGCTAGCGGCCCTCGAAGTGTGGGTCGCGGCGCTCGAGGAAGGAGCGGAAGCCCTCCTGCGCGTCTTCGCTGCCGAGCAGGCCGATCTGCGTGGTCCATTCGTATTCGAGGAAGTGGGACATCGGCAGCTCGCTCGCACGCATCAGCATGCGGCGCACACCGGTGTAGGCGAGCGGCGGGCCGGCGGCGATCTCGCGCGCGTAGCCGAGCGCGTGCTCCAGCAGCTCGTCGTCCGGGACGACCTCGGTGGCGAGCCCGAGCTCCAGACAGCGCGCGGCGTCGACCAGATCGCCGCTGTAGAGCAGCTCGATGGCGCGCGCGTGTCCGACGATGCGCGGCAGCCAGTAGGCCGCGCCGTAGTCCGCGGCGAGCCCGCGCTTGATGAAGACCGACCCCATGCGCGCCGATTCGCCGAGGAAGCGCACGTCGCAACAGAGCGCGAGGCCGAAGCCCGCTCCGACGGCCGCGCCGTTGACCGCCGCGATGATCGGCACGTCGCAGCGCGCGAACGTCTCCGCCAGCTCGCCGGAGAGCCCCCGGCGGTCCATCCGGTGCTGGCGCGGGGCGTCCCCACCTTCCTGCGCGGCAAGGTCGCCGAGGTCGGCGCCCGCGCAGAAGCCGCGGCCCTCGCCGGTGAGCACCAGCGCGTGTACCTCGTCGCTCTCGTTCGCCTCGGCGACGGTGTCGAGCAGCAGCTCGACGGCGTGCCCGCTGAGGGCGTTCATCGCCTGCGGGCGGTTGAGGCGAGCGAGCAGCACGCCAGCCTCGATCGAGGTCAGCAGCGGCGCCTCCTCCGTGCCGTCGGGCGGATCCGTCGTCCGTGCCACCATCTCGCTACTCCTTGTCGGCCGTGTTGCCTCGCTGGAGTCTGCGCCACGCCGGGCCGCTGCGCCATCCGTTATGCTCACGCGGCGCGAAGGGAGCCGGCATGAAGATCGGCGTCCACCTCAACTTCCAGAACTACGGAGACTGGGAACGCTACGAGGCGCGGTCGAACGAGCCGCCAGCCGTCACCGACCAGCAGATCTACGAGGAAGACCTGCACCTCGCCTCACTGGTCGAGCCCCTCGGCTACGACTCCTACTGGACGATCGACCACCACTTCTCGCCCTACATCATGACCGGCGGGGCGATGCAGCACCTGACCTACATGGCCGGCGCCACGGAGCGCATCGACTTCGGGACGATGGTGATCGTGCTGCCCTGGTACGACCCCGTGGTCGTCGCCGAGCAGATCTCCGTACTCGACAACATGCTGCAGGGCCGCAAGCTGACGATCGGCCTCGGGCGCGGCGCGGCGCAGCGCGAGTTCGACGCCTACCGCATCCCGATGGGCGAGTCGCGCGACCGCTTCATGGAGTCGCTCGCGATCCTGCGCAAGGCGCTGACGCGCGAGTGGTGGAGCCACGAGGGCGACTTCTACTCGATCCCGGAGACGACGATCCGCCCGCGCCCGCGCAACGGGCCCGAGATCGTCGAGAACCTCAAGGTCGCCTGGGTCAGCCCGGAAACCCTGAAGATCGCGGCCGACGCCGGCCTCGGCGTGTTGATGACGAACCAGAAGAGCTGGGACGAGTACCGCGACGAGCTTGGCCAGTTCAACCGGATCCGCCGCGACCACGGCTGGGGGCCGGTGCAACCCACGACGGTCGCCAACCTCGCCTGCTTCGAGACGGAGGAGGAGGCCTGGAGCGTCATCCTGGAGGCCGTGACGCAGGCGCAGATCAGCAACAACAACCACTACCAGTTCGCGGACAGCTCGATCTTCAAAGCGGCGAAGGGCTACAGCTACTACGAGAACTTCGAGAAGACGTTCCAGCGCAAGACGATCGACGAGATCGGCGAATTCAACGCGCGCCCGCAGGCCTGGGGAACGCCCGAGCAGGTGCTGCAGAAGCTGATTGACATCCGCGACAAGACCAGCGCCCGGGAGATCATCCTTAACGCCCGCTACGGCGGCATGTCGTTCGAGCACGCCGAGCGCAGCCTGCGCCTCTTCGCCAGGGAGGTGCTGCCGAAGCTGCAGCAACTCGACGCGCCGCTCTCGCCCGCGGTGGCCGGGCTGGCGTAGCCCTCGAGGCTGACTCTCAGCTCACGCAGCCGACGCCGTCCCCGTCGCGGTCCAACTCGTGCGGGTCGGGGGGCAGCACGCGGATGTCGTGGTGCTCGATGTCCCCGCAGTTGAGGTTGGGGGGCGGCGGCGGGATGCACACGTCGGGGTAGGCGTCGGCGCACTCGCCGGTCCCGGATGCCTCGTCGCTCCCCACGTCGGCGTCGTCCTCAGCCTCGCCGTCTGTCTCGCAGGCCGTCCAGAGGCCCGCGCCTGCCTCGCGCGCTCCCGTCTCGGCGTCCAGCAGGCGCTGCTCGTGCTGCTCATCGTCTCCTGAATGGTAGACGGTCGCGTAGCCGCCCTCGATGAGCAGCTCGTTCAGCATCCGTCCGTCCTCGAGGTAGACGTAGCGCAGCAGGCGGCCGAACGAGCCCGTGTCCTTCACATCGCGCTCCAGGCGCACCGCGGAGCCCTCCGGCAGCAGCGAGGACACGTACGCGCTCGCCTCCGGCCCATAGCACTCCACGCCGCCGAAGACCTCGGGCGTGTCGACGAGCAGCAGCCGCACGCGCTGCGTCTCGCCGCCGATCGTGACGTCGATCGTGTCGCCGTCGACGACACGTGAGACGACGGCCTGCGACTCATCGATGACCCAACGCTCGACGAAGCGCTCGTTGACCCAGTCGGGCGCGGCCGGGAAGTAGGAATGCCATTCGCCGTCCTCGTCCTGCACCCAGACGGAACGCGCGCCCTCGAGGTCGAGCGTGAGCCCGGGCGCGGAGGCGCGCGCATCGACGGCTGCGACGAACAGGCAGACTGCCGCGAGCAGCGCGAACACAGCCTTCGTCATCGCCCGTCTCCCGTCCTGCGGCGCCCCTCGCACGCCTCGCAGGCAAGCCTAGCGCGTGGGGCGGCGAGCGACGTGGCGCAGTTGTGCGAAGATGGAGGCCGCCGGAGGCAATCATGGTGACCAGACACTTCCGCGCCAGGTACTCGAAGGGCGTGCTCGAACCCCTCGAGACGATCGACCTCGAGGAGGGGGCCGAGGTGTCCCTGTCCATCAAGGAGGAGCCCTCACCGGATGAAGCCGGGGAAGCATTCCGGCGCTCTGCTGGAAGTTGGGGTGGCCAGGATCCCGACGAGTTGATCCGGATGCTCTACGAGTCCCGCATTACCGGTTCGCGGGAGCCCCCGGACCCGTAGCGCCGGGGAGGCAATCATGGTGACCAGGCACGTCCGCGCCAGATACTCGAAGGGCGTCCTCGAACCCCTTGAGGCGATCGACCTCGAGGAGGGGGCCGAGGTTTCGCTGTCCATCGAGGAGGAGCCCTCGCCGAAGCACGACCCGGAGGCGATGAGGGCCGGTGCCGGCGGCTGGGTCGGCCAGCATGATCCCGAGGAGCTCAAGCGAACGATCTACGAGGCTCGCATCACAGGTTCGCGGGAACGGCCAACTCCCTAGCGCCGTGGAGCACATGGTCGACACGGACTGGGTCATCGACTACATGCACCAGGTGTCGCATGTAGTGGACCGCGTTGCAGAGTTGACCCCGGCCGGAATCGGACTGAGCGTGATTTCGCTCGCTGAGCTCTACGAGGGTGTGCAAGGGGATGTGGACTCGCAGCGCAGTGAGCGCGAGTTGGACGCCTTCCTTGAGCGCGTGTACTTGCTAGACCTCGATGAGGGGACCTGCCGAATCTTCGGCAGGGAACGCGCCCGCCTGCGGTCGGCCGGAATGCTTATCGGCGACCTCGATCTCCTGATCGGCGCAACCGCGTTGCGGCACGGGCTCACCCTGCTCACCAACAACCGACGCCACTTCGACCGGATCGAGGGGCTGGCGATCGAGTCGGTCTGAGGCCGGACGCGCCAGGCCGTCAGCTCGGTCCGTCGGGCTTGTTCTCCTGGCCGGCCCAGACGACGCCGAGTTCGCGGTGGGCGAAGCGCCAGGCGTCCTCGTGGCGCGCGTACTCGTCGCGGTAGTGGATGTACATCACGCGGTCGCGCGTGCCCTCGTCCCCGGTCTCGGTGAAATGGTGGGCGATGCTGTAGGCCTCGCCGCGCACCACGCCGTCCTCGATCCAGTGGCGCGACTGGCCGACGAAGTGGAAGGTTCGGTCGTAGCGCGTGAGGCCGGACACACCCTTCGCGATCTCCTCGCGGCCCTCGTAGCGGAAGCGCGAGGAGATCAGCACGCCGCCCGGCGTGAACAGCGCGGCGAAGCCCTCGAAGTCCCGCGCGTCGGCGGCGAACGCGTAGCGATGGCCGAGCGCGACCAGTTCCTCGCGATCCTCACGCGTGAGTTCCGCCTGGGTCGCGTCGCTCACGAAGCGGCTTCGCGGAAGGCCTCGACGATGGCGCTGAACTGCTCCGTCGCGGCGTCGCGCTCCTCGGTCACACGGAAGCCGCCGCGCACGTCCGTCACCCCGGCAGCAACGAGGTCGGGCACCGCCGCCATCGTCGCCTCGAGGTCGATCCCGCCCGCGTCGTCCTGGACGATCTGCAACCGGCCGACCACCTCGATGTCCGATGGGTCGCGGCCGAAGCCGGCGACGGCCTCGCGCATCCGCTCGATGCCGCCCGCGACGTCGGCGGCGTCGGGGCCCCAGGGGATCCAGCCGGAGCCGTAGGTCGCGAGCCGCCGCATCGCCCGCGGGTTGACGGTGCCGCTGACCCAGATCGGGACGCCGCCGGGCTGCACAGGCTTGGGCATCTGGTGGACGTTGCTGAACGTCACGCCCTCGGCGTCGTAGGACGCCACGCGGTTGCGCCAGAGCGTCTGGCAGAGCTCGAGCGTGTGGTCGAGCAGGCGGCCGCGGCGCTGGTAGGGGAGGCCCGCGGCCTGGTACTCGGCGAGCTGCCAGCCGATGCCGACGCCGATATCGAGCCGCCCGCCGGAAAGCACGTCGATCGTCGCGCCCACCTTGGCGAGCACGAGCGGGCGGCGCAACGCGGCGAGCAGGATGTTGGTCCCGAAGCGCACGCGCGTCGTCACCGAGGTGAGGTGCGCGATCACCGTCAGCGGGTCCAGCCAGTAGCCGTCCGGGCTGGTCGGCTGGACGCCGCCGGCCTGGCCGCCCAGCTCGGGCCGGGCGTAATCCTCGAGCTGCTCGCCGAAGGCGACGTGGTCGGAGACGACGAGCCGGTCGACTCCAGCCTCATCGGCTGCCCGGGCGACGTCGATCAGGTGTTGCCAGCTGCCGGGATCCTCCGGGGTGAACGAGCGGAGACCTGTCGAGAGTTGCGGCTGCACGGCTGTCGCTCCCTTCCGGGCGCGCAGGGCCCGATGCGCGGCGGCGAGGCCGGGCGATGATAGCGCCTCGGGGGAGGCGGTCCGCGTCAGGCGGGAGCCTCGGCGGCGGCGGTGCGGCCCGCGACGCGGCCGAAGGCGAGCGCGTCGGCGATGTGGAAGCCGCCGTCCTTGCACCAGCTGTAGGTGGAGCTGACCGTGCCCGCGGCGTAGAGCCCCGGGATCACGCGCCCGAACGGGTCGAGCACCTGCGAGTGTTCGTTGCGCCTCGGCCCGCCGTTGGTCCAGCCCAGCAGCGGCGCCGAGGTGAAGGCGTAGTAGGGCGGCTGGTCGATCGGCGCGAGCGTCGCGGGGTGACGCTGGAACTGGTCGTCCACGCCCGCCGCGCAGGCCGCGTTGTAGCGCCGCACCGTCTCCTCGAGGACCTCGCCGTCGACGCCAAGCAGCGCCGCCAGCTCGCGAGGGCTGTCCGCGCGCTTGATCCAGCCCCGCTCGATCTCGGCGCTGTTGTCCTCGCTCCACTCGTAGCCCTCGACGAGCATGTTCCAGCCGACCGGGAGCAACGAGGGCGGCGGGCTGATCGGGCCTGCGAGGCGCGTGCGCTCGTCGAAGATCACGTGCATCGGCTGCGCCGGGTAGAGCTCGTAGCTGCCGTTGATCTTCCCCTGGCCGTGGCCGCCGCGCGGGAACTCGTCGATCAGCCGGCGGCCGTCCATGCCCGTGAAGATGAAGCCACGGGCGAAGACGAAGGAGACGTAGAAGCCGCTCTCGAAGCCCTCCGCACGGAAGCCGAAGGCGGTCGCCATGTTGTCCATGTGCCAGAGGTCGGCGCCCACCTGCTGCGCCATGCGGATGCCGTCGCCGGTCCCGGCGGGCGACCCCCAGACGGGCGAGTCCGGCAGCTGCAGGTAGTCGCGCACCATTTGCGGGTTGTTCTCGAAACCCCCGGTCGCCAGCACGACACCGCGGCGTGCGCGGACGCGCAGCGGCGTTCCGCCCTCGCTCGCCGCGCTCAGCGCCTCGACGCCAGCGACGGCGCCCGAGGCGTCCCGCACCAGCTCGCGCCCCGGCGTATCGAGCAGCACCTCGATGCCGCGCTCGCGCACGGCCTCGGAGAGCGTCTCGAAGAGCCGGCTGTTGCCCAGCTCGCCGTCGACGCCGATGTAGCCGCCGTAGGCCTCGCTGCCGGGCAGCTCCGGGAACTCGGGGCGGTAGTCGCCGTGCGTGGCGACGCGCGCGCCGAGGCTCTCGACCCAGGCCGAGTTCTCCGCGGTCTCGCGCGCCCAGACCTGGATGACCTCCTCGGGGACGGGGAAGTCGCCGCAGAGGGCGCGCAGGTAGGTTGCGATGCCCTCCGGGTCGCTGTTGTCGAACCAGACGCCGCCGGAGACGCGCGTGTTTCCGCCCTCGCGGCCTGCCGGCATCTTCTCGAGGACGACGACGTCCGCCCCTGCGTCGTGCGCCTCGATGGCGGCGGCACAGCCCGCCGCGCCGAGCCCGAGCACGACAACGTCCGCCTCGCGATCCCACGCCGCTTCGGTCATCACGCACTCCTCGATGCTGCGTTGGTGGTGGTGAGGATGGCGCGCCGGGAAGGATTCGAACCCTCGACCATCAGATCCGAAGTCTGACGCTCTGTCCCCTGAGCTACCGGCGCACGGGCGATCGGGACGTTATGAGTGTACCCGCGGGCGCGCTAGGATCGCTCCGGGCACGGCGCCTGCGGGAGAGGACGCAACGATGCAAGTCACAAGGATCTACACCGGCGAAGATGGACGATCGCACTTCGAGGACATCGCGGTCGGCACCGGAGCGGGGGACACGCAGCGCTCGACGGATTTCCCGGCGACCGCCGTCGGGCTGCGCGAGTCCGACGGCACGCGCGACCTGGACTTCCACCCCGCGCCGCGCCGGCAACTGGTGGCCATCCTCGCGGGGCGGCTGGAGATCGAGATCGGCGACGGCACGAAGCGAGAGTTCGGGCCGGGCGAGCTGTTCCTCGCGGACGACACCAGCGGACAGGGCCACATCCTGCGCGACGTCGGCGGCCCACACCGCGGCGTCGT
This sequence comes from Dehalococcoidia bacterium, assembly GCA_963667465.2. Lineage (GTDB taxonomy): Bacteria > Chloroflexota > Dehalococcoidia > UBA2979 > UBA2979 > VXMT01. The sequence goes on from CAXXDN010000001.1 coordinate 315,625, forward strand.
CATCCCGCTCGCGCCCGAGTTCGACCTCGAGGCGTTCCGCGGCGGCTAGGTTATCGAGGCCGACGCGATCCCCTTCGCCCCAGGCCGCTCTATCGACCAGCACCGTGATGATGTTCTCGTGGATCGTCGAGGCGACGAACTCCAGCTCGACCGAGGCCCCACCGGGACACGCGCTGATCACCAGGCGTGGCGTGCGCTCGGCAGCCTCCGCCTCGTCCCACTGCAGGAGGCTGAGCAGCGTCTCCTCGCCGGCTGCGCCGAAGGGTGAGCAGGCCTCGGCGAGCTCGTGGCGAAGCGGCTCGAGGTCTTGCTGAGCCGTCATGCGGGCTACCGTTCGGCGCTCTCGCCGCTACGGCAGTGGCGAGTAGTCGGTCGGCGCGAGGATGTCCGAGCGGATGCGAGTCACGATCGCGCCGTCGCGCTCCGAATCGGCGCGGACCTGCCGCCACTCCTCGTCGTCCCGGAACGCGGCCCACTTGCGGTCGCGGTCGGCCATGTCCTCGAACTTCATGAGGTAGACGAGCTGGTCGCTCCAGCCGCCGTGCGCGTAGGTCCAGAAGCCGACGACGTCCAGACCGTGGTTGGCGAAGATGCGCAGCGTGTGGTCGCGGAAGCGGCGATGGAGCGCGCCAAGCCTGCCCGGGGCCGCCTCGTAGATTCGCAGTTCGTAGATCATCGCTGCTCCTTCCGTGGGGCGCCGCTACGGTAGCGGCGAGTAGTCCGTCGGCGCGAGGATGTCGGAGCGGATGCGCGTGGTGAGCGAGCCGTCGCGGTGCGACTCGGCGAGGACACCTCGCCACTCCTCGTCGGCCATGAACGAGGCCCACTTGCGGTCGCGGTCGGCCATGTCCTCGAACTTCATGAGGTAGACGAGCTCGTTACTCCAGCCGCCGTGCGCGTAGGTCCAGAAGCCGACGACATCCAGCCCGTGGTTGGCGAAGATGCGCAGCGTGTGGTCGCGGAAGCGGGCATTGAGCGCGCCGAGCTTGCCCGGAGCCGCCTCGTAGGTGCGCAGTTCGTAGATCATCGTTGCTCCTTCCGCGTGGCGCCGACGATACCCGGTCGCGAGTCGCGCCGCGAGACTACGCTGCGGGCCGGCGCCCTCGCTACGCTACGTGAGGGCGCGGCGCCCCCAGGGCGCGCTGCGCCGCGCGGCGCGTGGCCTGCTACCCTCGGCGCGCGACGAAGGAGGTTGCCATGGGCGCCGGACCGGCGGCGGGTATGCCGCTCTCCGATCTGCTGGTGATCGACCTCACGCGAGCGCGCTCGGGCCCGACCTGCGTGCGCCAGCTCGCGGACTGGGGCGCCGACGTGATTAAGATCGAGCCGCCGCCCGCCTCGGGCGTGCAGGCGACGATCACCGGCGGGCGGCACGGCTTCGACTTCCAGAACCTGCACCGCAACAAGCGCAGCCTCACGCTGGACCTCAAGGCGCCCGAGGGCCGCCAGGTGCTGCTCGACCTCGCGAAGACCGCCGACGTGGTCGTCGAGAACTTCCGCCCGCTCGTCAAGCAGCGGCTCGGCATCGACTACGCGACGCTGCGCGCGGTCAATCCTCGCATCATCTACGGCAGCATCTCCGGGTTCGGGCAGAGCGGGCCCTACCGCGACCGGCCGGGCTTCGACCAGATCGCGCAGGGCCTCGGCGGGATCATGTCGGTGACCGGGCTGCCGGGGCAGGGGCCGGTGCGCGCCGGGGTGCCGATCGCGGACCTCAGCGCGGGGCACTTCCTCGCGCAGGGCATCCTGCTGGCGCTGCTGGAGCGCGCGCGCTCCGGCGAGGGCCAGTGGGTCCACACCTCGCTGCTCGAGGCGCAGATCGCGATGATGGACTTCCAGGCCGCGCGCTGGCTGATCGAGCAGGATCTGCCGGGCCAGGCGGGGAACGACCACCCGACCTCGATCCCCACGGGCGTCTTCCCGACCGCCGACGGCCACATCAACATCGCCGCGTCCGGCCAGCCGATCTACGAACGCTTCTGCAAGGCGATCGGCGCGCCCGAGCTGATCGAGCACCCCGACTACGCCGACGGAGAAGCGCGCTCGGAGAACCGCGCGGCGCTCAACGCCAGACTCTCCGCGATCACGAGCAGGCGCAGCAGCGCCGAGTGGATCGAGGACCTCAACGCGGCGGGCGTGCCCTGCGGGCCGATCTACCGCGTCGACGAGATGGCCGAGGACGAGCAGGTGCGCCACCTCGGCATCGCCCGGCCGGCGGGGCACCCGGAACTGGGCGAGATCGAGCTCGTCGGACAGCCGATGCAGCTTGAGCGCACGTCGCAGCCGCCGCAGATGCGCAGCGCCGCGCCGGCGCTCGGCGAGCACAGCGACGAGGTGCTGGGCAACCTCGGCTACAACGACGAGGCGATCGCCGCGCTGCGCGAGCGCGGCGTCGTCTGAGCACGCAGCCCAGAGAGCGACCAACCGACCCCGGATGGTGAGCCCCGGAGGAGCGATGGAGACGACGACCGAGCAGCTGATCGCAGAGGTCGAGGACGGCATCGGCTGGCTGACCTTCAACCACGCGGAGCGGCGCAACGCGCTGACGGTGGCGATGACGGCGGCGCTGCCCGGCATCCTCGAGCAGTTCGCCGATGACGACTCGGCGCGGGTGCTGGTGCTGAAGGGCGCGGGCGATCGCGCCTTCGTCTCCGGCGCCGACATCTCAGAGTTCGAGCAGCGGCGCGCCTCGCCGGAAGCGATCGCGAAGTTCGACGCGGCCGGAGCGCGTATGGCGAAGGCGTTCCAGGACTTCCCGAAGCCGATCGTGGCGATGATCCGCGGCTTCGCGATGGGCGGCGGGCTGATGATGGCGATGCGCGCCGACATCCGCATCGCCGCCGAGGACTCGCAGTTCGGCATCCCCGCCGCGCGCCTCGGGCTCGGCTACGCCTACCAGGGCGTCGAAAACCTCGTGAACCTCGTCGGGCCCGCCCACGCGAACGAGATCCTGCTGACCGGCGGCCGCTTCGACGCGCCGACGGCGCTGCGCTGGGGCCTCGTCAACCGCGTCGTCCCCGTCGAGCAACTCGAGGCGGAGACGCGGGAAGTGGCCGGCGCGATCGCGGAGAACGCCCCGCTCACCGTCGCCGCGCTGCGCGCCTCGATCCGCGAGACGCTGCGGGATCCGGCGCGGCGCGACCTCGAGACGATCGCGGAGCTGGTCGCCGCCTGCTTCGCGAGCGAGGACTACATCGAGGGCCGCCGCGCCTTCATGGAGAAGCGCCGGCCCGAGTTCAAGGGCCGCTGAGCCCCGCATGCACCTCGTGCTGATCGCTGCCGGTGGCGCGGCCGGCGCGCTGCTGCGCTACGGTGTCAGCGAGTGGGTCACGGCGCCGCGCGGCGGCTTCCCGCTGGCGACGCTGCTGGCGAACATCAGCGGCGCCTTCCTGCTCGGCGTCGCCTCAATCCTCCTCGTGCGCCTCGAGGTCTCCGCCGCCGTGCGCCTCGGCCTGACGGTCGGCGTGCTCGGCGCCTACACCACCTTCTCGACCTTCAGCGTGGAGACGCTCGACCTCGTCAGCGACGGCGAGTGGCGGACGGCCGCGCTCTACGTCGTCGCCAGCGTCGCGGGCGCCCTCGCGGCGGCGTGGGCGGGCCAGAGCCTCGTGCGGGCGACGGGGTAGGGGGGGACCTCTTCTTAACTCGCACAACGCCCTACTACACAATAAGATTGTTGGGTCGGTGATCCCCGACTTCAACGATCGCGGGCTCCTCCCACCCGGAGTTCACCTCGCGAGTTGGGACGAGATGGTGGCGAGACTCGGGACCAATCCGTGGAGGCAACACGGGAGCTTTGTGACGAACAAGAACATCCCGAACGACTACGACGCCTGTTGGGAAGAGGTGGATGTCGATCCTGACGTCCTCGATCCCGTTCTGCTGACGTTTGACCCGGGGCGCGCGACGCAGAAGGCCAAGTACCTGGGTGAGTTGTTCCCCGCATCGGTAGTCGCCGGTCCGAATGGACTGTCGTTCCTTGACTTCTTCCAGACCGACGGGGACGCCGGGGAACGCAAGGGCATCATCGCGATCAACCTGGAGGGCCTCACGTGATCAAGAATGAGCGCCAGTACCGGATCACGAGATCGCAGGCCGACCGCTTCGCGACAACTATCGAGAACCTGGAGCAGCACCCTGGCGCGGTCGAAGGCGTCCACCCCCGCATCGCCCAGGCACAGCGGGATGCGCTGAAGAGCCAGCTCGAAGACCTTCAGCAGGAGTTGCGCGAGTACGAGTCACTGAGGGCAGGCGAGTTCGACCTTGATGAGTTGAGCGTGGTCGGCGAACTCGCGACGTTTCTGATCAAGGCACGCATCGCCCGAGGGCTGAGCCAGAAGGACTTGGCAGAGCGAATGGGACTCAAGCACCAACAGATCCAGCGCTACGAAGCCACGGACTACGCATCCGCCAGCCTCGCTCGCATCAAGGAGGTTGCTAGCGCCCTCGGCGCGAAGAGCTAACCCCGCGCCGCCGCCAGCGCGTAGAGCAGCCCCTCCACCTCCCGAGGCGGGAGCGCCGGGCCGGGGGCGAGCAGGCAGTGGGTGACGCCCGCGTCGCCGAGGGCGGAGGCGGCGTCGAGGATGGCGGCCGGCTCCTGCTGCGCGGCGACGGGGAGCGGGGCGCAGACGTCGATCGCGGCGAAGTCGCGGGCGGCGGCCTCGCAGACCTCCCGGGCCGCGGCGACCGCCTCGGCAGGGTCTGAGGCGGCGTCGAGGATCAGGCCGTCGCCGACGGCGGCGAGGCGGGCGAGGGCTCGCGGGCCCTCGTCGCGGACGTAGATCGGCGGGTGCGGCTTGCGGCTCGGCTTGGGGTAGGCCCCGATGTAGCCGAAGCGGATGTAAGCGCCCTCGAAGGTGCTCGGGTCGTCGCTCTCGCGCCACATTTCGCGGCAGATCGCGATCCACTCGTCGGTCACCGCGGCGCGCGGCTCGTAGTACTCCTCGACGCCGAGCGCGGCGAACTCGCCGCGCGGGGCGTCTTCGGAGACGCCGAAGAGCAGTCGGCCCTCCGCGATGCAGTCGAGCGTGCTCACCGCCTTCGCGAGGAAGAGCGGGTTACGCAGCGCCAGCACGCAGTCGAGCGTCCCGATCTCGATGCGCTCGGTGTTGGCGGCGATGCCCGTGAGCAGCGAGATCGGCTCCAGTACCTCCTCGCGCCAGGCGTTCGCCCCGCCCGCGCCGCGCAGCGGGGTGGCGAGCCGGTCGGAGGCCCAGACCGAGTCGAGGCCGAAGCGCTCGGCCGCCTCGCCGAGGCTCACGAGCGCCGAGGCGTCGAGGGCGCGCGCGGGTCCGGCGGCGTTGGGCAGCAGCAGTCCGAAGCGCATCGGCGTCACCTCGCTCTGCTCACTCAAAGGCCGGCAGGATCTCGTCGGCCATGAGCTGGATGCCGCGCATGATGCGCTCGAAGGCGGGCTCGCGGCCCTCGACGCGCGGCAGCGTCATGAAGTGGCGCACGCCCGCCTTCGCGAACCGGCGCAGGTCGGAGACGATCTCGTCGGGCGTGCCGCTGCAGAGGTGCCGCTCGCCGTCGCGGCGGCCGTTCAACTGGAAGCGCATGCCGTGCGCGCCGCTGGCGCTGAGCAGCCAGTTCTTCGAGATCTCGATCTCGTCGGGGTCACGGCCCTCGGCGAGGCAGATGCGGCGGAACTCGGCGATGCGCTCGGTCAGCTCCTCGATGGTGTCGCCGGTGCAGTCGAAGCCCTGGCCGAGACGGACGGCGCGGCGCATGGCGGCGCGGCTGTGGCCACCAATCACGATCGGCGGGTGCGGCTTCTGCAGCGGCTTGGGGTAGGCGCCGACGTTCTCGAAGTTGACGAACTCGCCGTGGAAGCTCGACGGGCCGCTGCTCGTCCACAGCTCCTTGACGGCGCGCAGGTACTCGTTGGTGACGGCGCCGCGGCGGGGGAAGTACTCCGGCGGCAGGTTGAGCGCCGTGAACTCTTCCTCCATCCAGCCCAGCCCCGCCCCGAGGGCGAGCCGGCCGTTCGAGAGGTGGTCGACCGCGGCCAGCATCTTCGCGAGCACCACGGGGTGGCGCAGCGGGATGATCAGCACGCCCTGGTTGAGGACCACGTGCTTCGTGCGCACCGCAAGCGCGCTCAGCAGCGTGACCGGCTCGTAGACCGGGTACTGCCAGCGTGTCGCGCCGCGGCGGTCGCGGTGCGCATCGTCGTAGCCGATCTGCGCCGGCAGCACGAGGTGGTCGCCCATCCACAGCGAGTGGAAGCCGAGCGCGTCGGCGACCTCGCCGATCTCGATGCAGCCCTGGACGCCGACGCTCTGGCCGAGATTGCCGACGTTGGAGACGGAGATGCCGAACTTCACCGGCTCGTCCTCGAACGTTGTGTCGCTGCCCGCACCTTACACGCCGATCTCGCCGCGCTGGAACGCCTCGATGGTGGCGCGCAGGCCGTCGCGGGTGATGCGGCGGTTCATCTCGTTCACGGCGTCCGAGTGGTGCGCCGTGACGTTCACGTCGACGGACTGGAGCATCGCCTCGCGAAAGCCGCGCAGGTCCTGCGTGCGGTTAATCGCCCGCTTCTGCAGCGTCAGGATGTCGCGAGGCGTCCTCGCGAGCCTCCGCACGTACTCCTCGACGGCTTCGTCGAGCTGGTCGGCGGGGAAGGCGCGGTTGAAGAGGCCGATCCGCACCGCCTCCGTGCCGCTGATGATCGAGCCGGTATTGAAGAACAGCTCCTTCGTCTTCTTCGGACCGATCAGCCACGCCCAGTAGACGGAGTTGAAGCCCGCGCCGAGCGGCAGCTGCGGCGCACCCACCCGCGCGTCCTCGGCGGCGAAGGTGATGTCACAGACGGCGGCGAGCTGGACGGCGCGCCCGAGGCAGTAGCCGTGCACCTTCGCGATCACCGGCAGCGGCGAGTCCCAGATGCGGAAGTAGCGCTGCAGGTTCAGCTCGCGCCCGGCGCGGTCGTCGACGGTCGAGGTGGGGACCGGGTGCCCGGAGGCCTCGTCACGCTTCGTGTCCGCGCCGGTGGAGAAGGCGCGCCCGGCCCCGGCGATGACGGCGGCGTGGACGCCCTCGTCGGCCTCGGCGCGATTGAGCAGCGCCAGCAGCTCGTCGTCGAGCGCCGGACTGATCGCGTTGAGGCGGTCCTGGCGGTCGATCGTCAGGGTGGCGACGCGGCCTGCGACCTCGTAGCGAACGAAGCCCTCGGGCAGCGTGTCAGCGGCAGTCTCAGCGCTCAAGCGCAGGCCCCTCTCCAGGATGCGTCCGGGTCTGCGATGATAGCGAGGTGAGCGAGAACCTGGTCGGCAAACTACTGGTCGCGACGCCGCTGCTGCAGGATCCGAACTTCGTGCGCACGGTGGTGCTGATCTGCCAGGAGAACGACGACGGCTACCTCGGCCTGATCCTCAACCGGCCGCTGGAGGCGACCGTTGCCGAGCACCTGCCGGAGTGGGAGCACCTCGTGTCCGCGCCGGCGCGCATCTTCGAGGGCGGTCCCGTGCAGCGCGAGGTCGCGCTCGCCCTCGGCCGCCGCAGCGACGGCGGCGGGGACAGCGGCCCCGCGGAGGGCTGGACGCCGGTCGGCGAGCAGCTGGGGCTGCTGGACCTGCGCGGCACGCCCTCGGAGCTGTGGGGCGTGGTCGAGGAGCTGCGCATCTTCAGCGGCTACTCCGGCTGGGGCGCCGGGCAGTTGCAGGGCGAGCTGAGCGAGCAGGCCTGGTTCGTCGTGGACGCCGAGCCGGGCGACCCGTTCGCCGGGGACAGCGAGGGGCTGTGGCGGCAGGTGCTGCGCCGCCAGCCGGGCAACCTCGCGATGTTCGCCAACTTCCCGCCCGACCCCGCTCTGAACTGACCGGCACTGAACTGGCCGCTCTGAACTGACCGGCACTGAACTGGCCGCTCTGAACTGACCACGCTGAACTGACTGCCGCTACGAGGCGAGCAGCAACGGGATGCGCAGCTCCTCCGGTCGCAGCCCGGAGTGGTGCGAGGCGTGGCGCAGCAGCTCGCGCGCCCCGTTCGCGGGGTGGTAGCCCAGCACCTGTGCGCCTCGGGAGATCGCGACGAAGTCGCCGAGGCGCTCGGCCGTGAGCGGGCTCAGCGGCTCCGGCCCGAACAACCGCAGCTCGTCCACCTCCTGCGTGGTCAGCAGCAGGAACGCCTCGCCGAAGCGCTCGCGGAAGCGAGCAGCGAAGGCCTCGTGGGCGCCGGGACGCACGTGGAAGTGCAGCACGCGCGAGTCGCCGGCGGGCTCGGCGGCGAGCAACTCGGGTATCCCGTCGTCCTCGCGAATCAGCAGCACCTCGTTCCCGGTGACGCCGAGGTGCCCGTGATCGGCGCTCAGCGCGACCACGGCCTGGCCACGCAGCTCCCGCGCGAGCAGGCCGAACAGCTGGTTGATGGCGTGCAGCGCCCGGGTCGCCTCGGCGCTCCACGGGCCGTGCTCGTGGGCGGCGTGGTCGAGGTGCGGGATGTAGAGGTAGACGAAGCTCGGCCCGTCGGCCCCGAGCACGGCCCCGATGGTCTGCTCCACGCCCTCGGCGAGCGTCTCGTACCCGATCGCCGGCTCGCCGCCGGTGCCGTAGCGCGAGTAGACACTGCCGGCGATCGCCTGCGGCACGAGGACCAGCGTCCTGCGCGTCATCCTCGGCGTGAGCGCGGGCAGCGGGAACAGGTCCTCCGGCCGCACGCCGAGCTCGCCGAGCGAGCGGTCGTCGCGGCGGCGCACGTAGGGGAGGACGGTGGCCGGTCCGCCGATCGCCTCCACGTGCGTCCACCAACCGGTGACCGCATGCTGCGCCGGCCACTCGCCGGTCAGCAGCGTGGTCAGGGCGACCACGGTCGAGGCGGGGAAGATCGCCCGCAACTCCATTGCGAGGTGCGCGCGGAGCACGTTCGCTCCGTCGCCGCCCTGCTCGATCATGTCGAGACCGAGGCCGTCGGCGAGCACGAACACGATGTGCTCGCGTTCCTCGAGGCGATCGGCGATGGCTTGCGCCTGCTCGCCCGGCGCGAGACCGCGGACGCCGCAGGCCGAGCCGATGGCGCGCGCAAGGTCGAGGAAGTTCGGAACATCCGCGTCGGGGCGAAGCAGCTCGCCTGCCTCGAACGCCGCGAGCAGTGCCTCGACATCGCTCATCGGCGTCCCCCTGTCACGCCCATCATGGCCCGCGGCGCGGAGGTTGAACAGCCGCGACCGCGCGAGGCGGCGGCGCGCCGCGCTCAAGGCGCGCTGCGGCTATGCTGGCGGTCGCAATTCCGGGCAGCGACGAGGAGGGCGGCATGCTGAAACTGGCGATCTCGTGCGGCGGCGCGACCTACGCAATCCAGGACTTCGACGAGACTACGGTCTACGCGCAGGAGGCCGAGAAGATCGGCGTTGACACGATCTGGACCGCCGAGGCCTGGATCCACGACGCGATCACGCCGCTCGCCTACCTCGCGGGCAAGACGGAGAAGGTGCGGCTGGGCACGGGCATCATGCAGGTCGGCGCGCGCACGCCAGCGATGGCCGCGATGACGGCGATGACGATGACGCGGCTGACCGGCGGGCGCTTCATCATGGGCTTCGGCACCTCCGGGCCGCAGGTGATCGAGGGCTGGCACGGCATCTCCTTCGACCGCCCGGTCGCGCGCACGCGCGAGTACATCGAGGTGGTCCGCCGCGCGGTCAGTGGCGAGCCGCTGACCTACGAGGGCGAGTTCTACAAGCTCCCGCTGCCCGGCGGCGACGGCAAGGCGCTGCGCCCGACCGGGGCGGCGACGCCCGACGTGCCGATCTGGATCGCCTCGATCGGCCCTCGCAACCTGGAGCTGACCGGCGAGCTGGCGGACGGCTGGCTGGGCACGGTCTTCATCCCGGAGGAGGCAGAGCTGTTCTTCTCCCATATCCGCACGGGCGCCGAGCGCGCGGGGCGCGACTTCGACGCGATCGAGAAGCAGACGGGCGCGGGCGTGTGGTTCGCCGACGACGACGAAGAGCTGAACCGGGCGCTGGATGCACTGAGCGTCGGCGTCGCGTTCAGCCTCGGCGGGATGGGCTCGCGCCGCTACAACTTCTACAACCGCGCCTACAGCCGCCAGGGCTACGCCGACGAGGCGAAGCTGGTGCAGAACCTCTGGCTCGACGGCAAGCGCGACGAGGCGCGCGCAGCCGTGCCGCGGGAGCTGGCCGCCAAGGTCAACCTCGTGGGCGACGACGCGATGGTGAAGGAGCGGCTGCGCCTCTACCACGACATCGGCATGGACATGATCTTCGTCTCGCCGCACGGCGACACGATCGAGGAACGCCTCGAGACACTGGGGCGGACGATGGACCTGGTGAACGCCGTCAACGCGGAGGCCGCGGCGGCGTAGCCGGCGGGCCGCCCGGAGGCTGCCCGCCCCCGGATTGCGCCTCACCCCGCTGCGCCTCACCCGGCTGCGCGTCGCCCGTGACGGTGGTGATGCGCAGCCGTTCGCGGGCGACGATCTCCCCCCAGAACGGGCGGCGGATCAGCATGATGCAAATCGCGGAGAGCATCACCAGCAAGCCGTAGATCATGAAGATGCCCTGGTAGGTGCCGGTACGGTCGAAGACCAGCCCGGCGATGATCGGGAAGGCGACCCCGAAGGGCATCTGCGACATCATCGTGAGACCCCGGATCGTCGAGAAGCGCGCCGACCCGAAGTAGTCGGCGATCAGGGTCATGAAGAGCACGACGTAGGCGCCGTGGCCGAAGACGTAGAACGGGTAGAAGAGCGCGAGCAGCCAGATGCGCTCGGATGTCACGTTGGCGAAGATAATCAGCCCGATGCCCTGCGCCACGAAGCAGGCGACGTACGTGCGCCTGCGTCCGAACGAGTCAGCGATCAGGCCGAAGAAGAAGCGCCCCGGGATCTGGATTGCCCCGTACACGGCGACGGCCAGGCCCGCATGCACTGCGGAGAAGCCGACGTTCTGCAGGTGCGGCACCTGGTGCACGATCCAGACATTCTGCGTGGGGCCGCCGAAGGTTATCGCCACGGCCAGCAGGTAGAACGCCGGCGTGCGCAACGCCTCGGCGACGGACATCCCGCTCGTCGAGGCGAGGTGCGCCGCGTGGTCGCCTCGACGCCTCGCCTCCTCGGGAGAGATGCCGTCCGGGTGCTGGCCGTAGGGCTCGGGACGGTCGCGCAAGACGCCCACGAGCGGCAGGCCGACCGTGAGAATCACGAAGGCGGCGATGACCAGCGTGGTACGCCAGCCGAACTCCGCGATCAGCACGGCGATGACGGGCGCGATCATGTAGCCCGCTGCGTTCCCGGAGAACAGCAGGCCCATCGCCCGCGAGCGGCTGCGCTGGAACCAGTTCATGACCGCCGCCGAGAACGGCGTGAACCCGCCCGCGCTCTGCCCGATCGCGATCACGAGGCTGGACACGTAGTAGTGCCAGACCGTCTGCGCGCTCGCGAAGAGCAGCATCCCGGCGAAGACGATGAACAGGCCGCCGAACGCCATTCGCCGCGGCCCGAAGCGATCGACGAGGTAGCCCGTGAACGGGGCCATCAGCCCGGACTCGAAGGCTCGCAGCGAGTAGCCGATCGTGATCACCGCGACGGTCCAACCCAGCTCGGCGCGGATCGGCTCGATGAAGACGCCGAAGCTGAAACCGATCACGCCGCCGATGAGGAAGTTCGTCGTCCCTCCGGCCAGCACGATGTACCAGCCGTAGAACAGCGGGCCACCCGTCAGCCGGTTGGCGACGCGCACGAGCGCGCTCACGACCGTCCCATGGGCCGCGCCCTCCGGTTTCCGTTCGAGTTCATGGCCAGCGTCGGGCCCAATGCTAACGGAGGGTCGTCGCGCACAACAGGCACCGCTATAGTCCGCGCGGGAGGTGGCTCATGAGCGGACGACTCGAGGGCAAGCGAGCGGTAATCACCGGAGCGGCGAACGGCCTCGGCCGCGCCTGCGCGGAGCGCTTCGCCGAGGAAGGCGCTTCGATCGTCGTCGCCGACCTGCTGGCGGACGGCGCGGAGGAGGTCGTCGAGACCATCCGCGCGGCCGGCGGCACGGCCGTCGCCGTGCAGGTCGACACACGGATGGATGAGAGCAACGCCGCGCTGGCAAAGAGCGCGGTCGAGGCGTTCGGCGGCATCGACATCGTGATCCCGGCCGCCGGAGTGGCGCACCCTGGCTACGTCACCAACGAGGTAGACCACAACGCCCAGCATTTGGCGGCCTTCGCCGAGGATCCCCTGGGCCACAGCTTCATCTACCAGCCGCTGGAGATGTGGGATTACGTCATGGACGTGAACTTCACCGGCGTGCTGCTGACGCTGCGCCACACCCTGCGGCCGATGATCGAGGCCGGCGAGGGTGGCGCCGTCGTCACGATCGCCTCGATCCTCGCGAAGCTGCCTGTCGGCGCATCTTCGGCGGCCTACCAGGTGGCGAAGGCGGGCGTCTGGATGCTGACCAAGTCGATGGCGCCGGAGCTGGCGAAGCACGACATCCGCATCAACACGATCGGGCCCGGCTACTTCGAGACCTCGATGACGGAGATGCTCCGCATGGACGAGGCCACGAAGCAGGCGGTGCTGGCGATGGTGCCGATGGGCCGCATGGGCACGCCGCGCGAGCTTGCCAACACCGCGCTCTTCCTCGCCAGCGAGGACTCCTCGTACTTCACGGGCCAGCTGCTGATCCCGGACGGCGGGTGGTTCCCGACGGCCTAGTCGGGAAGCGACGCGCGGGCTAGAGCAGCGCTGCGAGGCCGAGCGCGACCGCGCCGAGGATCAGCACGAGCGAGGCGGCGACCGCCCAGAGCGAGAGCAGCCAGTACCAGGGCGCGGCGATCATCCCGGCCCCGCGCTCGCGCAGCGCGAGGCGCAGGGTGCGCGCCAGCAGCCGCCCGTCGCTCGACCACGGCTCGCCGCGCAGCGCGGCCTCGCCGAGCTGCGTCCGCAACTCGTCGAGCATTGCGGCGGCGCGGTAGAGCGTGCGCGCGAGGTGGACGAGCAGCAGGCCGGGCAGCAGCAGCGCGGCGGCGATGACCGCCGCGAGGCTGAGCTCCACAGGCGTCGCCGGGCCCTCGCGACCCGCGATCAACCACCAGACAAGCGCGCCCGCCACGAGCGAGGCGAACGCGAGGAGCTCGATAGCGCGCAGGCCGCGCCGCGCGAGTCTTGCGGGATCGGCTACGCGCCAGCTATGCATCTGTCACCACCAGTGCGCCTCCCCGGAGGCCAGTGCGTAACCGCCCCTGGATTCCCGCGTTCTCCGGAACGACGGTTCTACAGAGTCTGTCCCGGCGAGACGATACGGACGCCTTCCGGGGAGGCAACAGCCCCCGCGCGCCGAGGCTAGACTGCGGCAGTCACCCGGAGGAGGCAACGCTGTGGGCACATACCGCCTGTACACAGGAGACGACGGCGAATCCCGCGTCGCGCCCATCGACCTGTCGGACACGCCCGACTGGAGGGCGGGTCTGGACGCCACGACCATCAGCTTCCGGGAGGCCCCTCCGGGGAGATTCGTGGACTGGCACCCGGCGCCCCGCCGGCAGTTCGTCATCATCCTCTCGGGGCAACTCGAGATCGGGCTGAGCGACGGGTCGAAGCACATCTTCGGTCCCGGCGACGCCCGCCTGGTCGAGGACACGACCGGCAAGGGCCACACCACCGCGGTGCACGGCGACGAGCCCTGCGTGACAGCCACCATCCCGCTCGCCAACCAGTAGCATCGCCCCAGCCCCGGCGGGCCGGACAGCGTGCGCGATTCCGCCTCGAATCTACCTAAATCGCCGCCTCGATCCGGCAGGCTCGAGGTGGGCCGGTTGTCGCTTCGCGGGCGGTGGCGGAAGCTCGCGAGGGCGTCCAACCGGCGAGGGGGCCAGGCATGCGCTATCGCACGATCGCGGGTACGGACATCTCCGTCTCGGAGCTCGGCTTCGGCGTCTGGACGGTCGCCGCCGGGTGGTGGGGCGACTACAGCGACGACGAGGCCGTGACGCTGCTGCGGCAGGGCCATGAGCGCGGCATCAACTTCTTCGACACCGCCGATACCTACGGCAACGGGCGCGGCGAGACGATCCTGCAGCAGGCCTTCCCCGGCGCCGATCGAGACAAGATCGTGATCGCCACCAAGTTTGGCTACGACTGGGAATCGCAGATCGGCAAGCGCCGCGAGGGCCACCAGGAGGCTCCGCACTGCTTCGAGCCGGACTTCCTGCAGCGCGCCCTCGACGGCTCGCTGCGCCGCCTCGGCACGGACCGCATCGACCTCTGGCAGCTGCACAACGTGCGCATGGAGCACCTGGAGCGCGACGACGTCTGGAGCTTCCTCGACCGCGTGCGGCGCGAGGGCAAGGTGCGCAGCGTCGGGGCCGCCCTCGGTCCGGCGATCGGCTGGCGCGAAGAGGGACTGTACGCCCTCGCCGAGCGGCAGGTCGAGGTCGTGCACATGATCTACAACGCGCTTGAGCTGGACCCCGGCCGAGAGCTGATCGCGGCGGCGCGCGCGGCCGGACGCTCGCTGATGGTGCGGGTGCCGCATTCCTCGGGGATGCTCGAGGGCAAGTACACGGTGGACACCGTCTTCGACGAGAACGACCACCGCCGCCACCGTCCCCGCGCCTGGCTGATCAACGGCCTCAAGAAGATTGAGCAGCTCGATTTCCTGACCGAGACGACGGGCGGCATGCTCGGACAGGCGGCGCTGCGCTACATCCTCAAGGATCCGGAGATCGTCTGCACGCTGCCCAACATCTACGGCCTCGAGCAGATCGAGGAGTTCGCGGGGGCCGCAGACTGCGGCGACGTGACTCCCGAGGCCGCCGCACGCGTCGAGGCGCTGTACGAGTCCAACTACGGCCTGCCGCTCGAGCAGGAGGCCGCCGTCACGGCGGCGGCGGGACGGGGGTCGCGATGACGACGACCGAGGCACACAGCGGCTCGCACCCGGCGTCCGGCTACCACTCGCGGCCGGAGGCGGCGGAGGGCGGCGCACCGCGCAGCCCGCGCGGGGTGCAGTCCGTCAAGTTCAGCTTCTATCGCGTGCGCGACGAGGTGCGCGCGCTGCCGGCGGCCGAGCGCGAGGCGATCGCGGAGGGGCTCGAGGCGCTGCTGGAGCGCTCGGCGAGATCGCTGCTGACGCGGCTCTACTCGACGGTGGGAACGCGCGCGGACACGGATTTCCTGGTCTGGCAGGTCCACGACGACCTCGCGCCGATCCAGGACTGGCACGCGCTGCTGCTCGGCTCCGCGGCGGGCGCGGCGCTGGAGCGCCCGCACTCCCTTCTCTCGATGACGATGCGCTCGATCTACACCAACCCCCTGCACGAGGGCACGGGCTCGCGCGACCGGCTGCGCGAAGATGGCGGCGTGAAGGGCTATCTCTTCGTCTACCCGATGGTGAAGACGCGCGCCTGGTACAAGCTGCCTCGCGACGAGCGGCAGCGGATCATGAACGAGCACATCGCGATCGGCCACCGCTACCACGACATCCAGATCAACACCACCTACTCCTACGGCCTCGACGACCAGGAGTTCGTCGTGGCCTTCGAGGGCGACGACCCCGGCGAGTTCCTGGCGCTGGTGCGCGAGCTGCGCGACTCCGAGTCGTCCTCCTACACGGAGCGCGACACGCCGATGTTCACCTGCCGCCGCATCGACACGCCTCGCGAGCTGACGGCGCACGTCGGCCTGCGCACTTCCGGGGGCGCCTCGTGAGCGTGCGGCTCGCGGCGCTGTTCACCGCCACGCCGGGCGGCGAGCAGCGGCTGCGCGAGGTGCTGCAGTCCGACGCGCGCTCGACGCAGAGCGACGACGGCGCGGAGCGCTTCGAGCTGTTCGTCAGCGCCGAGAACGAGCGCCGCCTGGTGCTGATCGAGCAGTGGCGCACGCAGGACGATCTGGACGCGCACAAGACGCACGAGCACCGCAACGAGACCCACGCCGCGCTGCACGGCGAGGACATCCTCGAGGACCTCGAAATCTGGATCTGCGAACCGAGGGATGGCCCCGCATGACGATCAAGCTGACCGTGTCGATCACCGCCAACCCGGACGGCCGCGATCAGCTGCTGGAGATCCTGCGCGGGGACGTCACCGGCAGCCGCGAGGAGCCGGGCAACACCCGCTTCGACCTCTACGTGCAGGACGACGACCCCAACCGCTTCGTGCTGATCGAGGAGTGGCCCAACCAGGAGGCGTTCAACCACCACATCCAGCAGGACTACCTCCAGCGCC
Source organism: Dehalococcoidia bacterium (assembly GCA_963667465.2). Lineage (GTDB taxonomy): Bacteria > Chloroflexota > Dehalococcoidia > UBA2979 > UBA2979 > VXMT01. The sequence continues at coordinate 331,806 of CAXXDN010000001.1, forward strand.
TGCGCGAGGCCTTCGAGGACCCCTCGCTCTGCGCTGGCCGCGATGTCTGGCGCCTGGTCGAGGACGACGAGTGAGCCAGCGCGCGACGGTCTTCCTGAGCGCAAACCCCGACGGCCTCGAGGAGGTCCTGGGTCTGCTCCGCGCCTACGCCGAGGCGGGGCCGGGGGAGCCGGGCAACCTGCGCCTGCGGGTGAGCCGGGACATCCTCGACCCCTCGCAGTTCGTGATGTGCGAGGAGTGGGAGACGCAGGAGGCGCTCGACGCGCACATGACGCACGACCACACGCAGGCGCTGCTCGCCGCATTCGGCAACTCCGGCCTGATCACGGGAACCGAGATCTGGCAGTCGTTCGAGCTGCAGCCATCGGGAGGAGCGGCATGACCAGCCGCCTCACCATCTTCATCTCCGCGAACCCGCAGGGGCGTGAGCACTTGCTGGAACTGCTGCGCGCGGACGCCGAGGCGACCCCGCGGGAGCCGGGCAACGCCGGCTTCCGGGTGAGCCAGGACATCCTCGACCCCGATCGCCTCGTGCTCTGCGAGGCGTGGGAGAGCCGCGAGGCGCTCGAGGCGCACTTCGCACACGAGCACTACAAGGCCGTGAAGGCCGCGTTCGCTGACCCACAACTGATCGTCGCGTCCGAGGTCTGGGCCGCGCCGGGGGAGGACGCATGACAACCGGGGCGGCCATCCCGGCCGGCGTCGACGACCCGACCAACGCCGCCATCCTCGCGGTTTCCGAGGATCGCGTGGCCGGCTTCCAGCGCGACCCGCTGGGGCGCATCGCCGAGCGCTCCGGCGTGGCCCTGCCGGTCGTCGTCGAGCGGATTCGCGTGATGCTCGAGGCGGGGACGATCCGGCGGGTGCGCCAGACGCTGCTCGCGAACAAGCTGGCGCCGGGCGCGCTCGTCGCCTGGCGGCTGCCCGAGGAGCGCCTGCACGAGGGCTTCGACTACCTCTTCGAGCAAGACCCGTTCTCCGGCCACGTCGTGATCCGTAGCGCCGACCCGGCCACGCCGGGCGCGAGCTACCGCCTCTGGACCACGCTCAAGACGCCCGTCGGCTTCTCGCTGGAGCGGCACTGCGAATTGCTGGCTGGGCGCATCGGCGCGGAGGCGTTCCGGCTGATGCCGGCGAAGCGGCTCTTCACCCTCGGCGTCGGCCACGTGCGGCGGCGCGGGCTGGAGCCGGGCGCGCGCAGCGACGAGCCCGCGCGGGTGATCGACACGGAGATCGTGGACCTCGACGAGCAAGACTGGCGCGTGCTGCTGGCGCTCAAGCGCGAGTTCGCGCCGGAGGAGATCGGCCCCGACCTCTGGGCAGGTCGCGCCGCCGAGGCGGGCCGCTCCCTCGAGGCGTTCTTCGAGGCCGCCGAAGAGCTCGACCGGCGCGGTGTCGTCGGGCGCTTCTCGACCTTCCTCGAGCACGTCAAGCGGGTCGCGGGGGCGGCGCCGGTGACGCGCTACAACGCGCTGTTCCACTGGGCCGTGCCGCAGGGGCGCGAGCTCGACGCCGGGCGCGAAGTCGGCCGCCATCACGTGATGACGCACGCCTACTGGCGCGAGGGCGGCCCGGAGTTCCGCAACGTCAACGTGATGGGCGTGGCCCACGGCACGGACAAGGACCTGCTGCTGGCCCACAAGGCGGCGATCGACGAGCACCTCGCCGAGGCCGGCATCACCGTGGGCTACACCAATGTCTTCTGGGGCGGTCGCAGCGAGATCAAGCCCTCGGAGATCGCACCCGACGCGTACGTCGCGTGGGTGCGCGAGCAGAGCGTGGACCCGGACGAACTGCGCGAAGCGTAGCCCGGCGCCCCCGGACCCACCTTCCGGGCCCTCCGGACCTCCTCGGAACCCTTAATCGAGGGTTAACCGCGCCCGCTCAGCATCGCGATCGGTGACGGAGATCGGCCCGCCCGGGGTTGTACTGCGCGCCGGAAACAGAGCCGTCCGTACAGGACATGCCGAGGAGGTAACAGCGAGTGTTCGCATTCCGATGGGGGAGACTGCTCCCACTGGTCATGCTCGCCGTCGCGGCGACGATGCTGATCGTGGCGTGCGGCGACGATGACAGCGAAGACCCCGCAACCGGCAGCGAGACGCCTGCCACGACGACGAGTGACAGCGAGGAGCTCTCCGGCAGCGTGGCGATCGACGGCTCCAGCACCGTCTTCCCGGTGACCGAGGCGGTCGCCGAGGAGTTCCGCTCCGTCGCGCCCGACGTGCGCGTCACCGTCGGCGTCTCCGGCACCGGCGGCGGCTTCGAGAAGTTCTGCAACAGCGAGACCGACATCTCCGACGCCTCCCGCCCGATCAAGCAGAGCGAGATCGACAACTGCGCCGCGAACGGCATCGAGTACCTGCCGCTGCGCGTCGGCCTCGACGGCCTCGCCGTCGTCGCCCACCCGGACGCCAGCTTCCTCGAGTGCATCACGATGGAGGAGCTGGCGATCCTCTGGGGTCCAGGCTCCGAGGGCAGCATCAATAGCTGGAACCAGGTGCGTACCGGCTGGCCTGACGACGAGATCAAGCTCTTCGGTCCTGACACCGACTCGGGCACCTTCGACTTCTTCACCGAGGAAGTGAACGGCGAGGGCGGCGCCTCGCGCGCCGACTACACCAACTCCACCGACGACAACGTGCTGGTCACCGGCATCTCCGGCTCGACCGGGGGCTCCGGCTACTTCGGCTACGCCTACTACGCCGAGAACCGGGAGCGCCTGCGCGTGGTCGCCGTCGACGGCGGCGAGGGCTGCATCATCCCCTCCGACGCGACGGTCTCGGACGGCTCCTACCCGCTGGCGCGACCGCTCTACATCTACGTCTCGCTGGCGTCGCTGGCGGAGCAGCCACAGGTCCGCGAGTTCGTCCGCTACTTCCTGAGCGACGCCGCGATTGCGCTCGTGCCCGAGGTGGGGTACACCGCAATTGCTGCCGACGAGCTCGCCGAATCCCGCGCCAACCTCGAGGCCGCCATCGCCGGTGGCGGCTAGCGAGCGAGGAGAGAGCACAGGGGTGAGCAGCTGATGGCTGCCGAAGCAGCAGCAGGGCCGGCGGCGCAATTCCAGCGCCGCCGCAGCCGCGAGTTGGTCGAGCGCGCGATCGGCTACGCGCTGTTCCTCTGCGCGGCGATCACGGTGCTCACCACGGTGGGCATCGTGCTCATCCTCGTCGTCGAGGGCTTGCAGTTCTTCCGCGACGTCTCGCCCTGGGAGTTCTTCACCGGCACGAAGTGGACGCCACTCTACACGAACCAGTCGTTCGGCGTGCTGCCGCTGATCGGCGGCACGCTGCTGGTGGCGGTGGGGGCGGCGCTGATCTCCGTGCCGGTCGGGAGCGCGAGCGCGATCTACCTCTCCGAGTTCGCGAGTCCCGGCACGCGCGCCGTGCTGAAGCCGATCCTCGAAATCCTCGCGGGCGTCCCCACGGTGGTCTACGGCTACTTCGCCCTCACCGCGGTGACGCCGCTGCTCCGCGCCACGCTCTTCCCGGAGACGGAGATCTTCAACGGGCTCTCGGCGATGGTCGTGGTCGGGATCATGACCATCCCGATGGTCTCCTCGCTCTCCGACGACGCCCTGCACGCCGTCCCGGCCGACCTGCGCGAGGCCGCCTACGGCGTGGGCGCCACGAAGTTCGAGGTGGTCACGCGCGTCGTCTACCCGGCGGCGCTGAGCGGGATCATCGCCTCCTACATCCTCGCCGCCTCGCGGGCGATCGGGGAGACGATGGCGGTGACGATCGCGGCGGGCGCGTCGCCGAACCTGACGGCGAACCCGCTGGAGTCGATCCAGACGATGACCGCCTACATCGTGCAGGTCTCGCTCGGTGATACGCCGCACGGGACGATCGAGTTCCGCACCATCTTCGTCGTCGCGCTGACACTGTTCGTCATGACGCTCGTCATGAACATCATCGCCGCGCGGGTCACTGCCCGCTTCCGGGAGGTCTACGACTGATGGCCGCCACGGACATGCAGGGCGCGCACGACCAGGGCCTGTACCTCCCGAGGCTGTCCTTCCGCAACAAGAAGGGCGCGGCATTCTTCGCGGTCTGCCTCGCCGGCACCCTCGTTGGAGTCGTCTTCCTTGTCTTCCTGCTGGTCGACGTCTGGCGGGACGGCGCCGGCTTCCTGCGCTGGGAATTCATCCAGAACTTCCCGTCGCGCTTCCCGGAGCGCGCCGGCTTCCAGTCCGCGCTGTGGGGCAGCCTCTGGCTGATCGCCACGACCGCGCTGCTCGCCTTCCCGATCGGCGTGGGGGCGGCAATCTACCTCGAGGAGTACGCGCCGCGCGGCTTCGTCACCAGGGCGATCCAGACCAACATCTCGAACCTCGCCGGAGTGCCCTCGATCGTCTTCGGCATCCTCGGCCTGCAGCTGTTCGTGCGCGGCACGGTCGGCATCGGTCCGAGCATCGGGGGCGGCTTCGGGCGCTCGCTCATCGCCGGCGGCGCGACGATGGCGCTGCTGATCCTGCCGATCGTGATCGTCGCTGCGCAGGAGTCGATCCGCGCGGTGCCGCCCTCGCTGCGCGAGGCCTCGTACGGGGTCGGCGCGACACGCTGGCAGACGGTCTGGCACCACGTGCTGCCGCAGGCGTTCCCGGGCATCATGACGGGCACGATCCTGGCGCTGTCGCGGGCGATCGGTGAGACGGCGCCGCTGATCATGATCGGCGCGCTGACCTTCGTGGCCTTCCGGCCGGAGAGTCTGCTGGATCCGTTCACGGTGATGCCGATCCAGATCTACAACTGGGTGGCGCGGCCGCAGCCGGAGTTCCAGGATCTCGCGGCCACGGGCATCATCGTGCTGCTGGTGATGCTACTCTCGATGAACGCGATAGCCGTGCTGCTGCGGCAGTGGACCGGACGGCGCTACGGACGCTAGAACGCAGGCGTACGCTGGCCCCGCTCGCGGGGTCCGGCGGGAGCGAGGAGCCAGCGGATGGTCGGCAACGTGACCGACGAAGCAGAACGTACGGTGGCCGTGGCGGCGGCCCGCACCGGCAACGTGAGCGTGCAGGCCGGCGTGCGCGCCAAGGAGCCCCTCCCCGCCACCGAGACCAGCATCGCCGTAGAGATTCGCAACATCAGCCTCTGGTACGGCCAGAAGCAGGCGGTCGGCGGCGTCTCGCTCGACGTTCCTCGCAACCGCGTCACGGCGCTGATCGGGCCCTCCGGCTGCGGCAAGAGCACGCTGCTGCGCTGCATCAACCGCATGAACGACCTGATCGACGGCGTTACCATCGAGGGCGAGGTCGTCATCGACGGGGCGAACATCTACGCCCCACACACGGAGCCGGCCCAGGTGCGCCGCCACGTCGGCATGGTCTTCCAGAAGCCCAACCCGTTCCCCAAGTCGATCTACGACAACGTCGCCTTCGGGGCGAAGATCAACGGCTACACCGGCAACATGGACGACCTCGTTGAAGAGTCGCTGACCAAGGCGGCGCTCTGGGACGAGGTTAAGGGCGACCTCAAGAAGTCCGGACTGGCGCTCTCCGGCGGACAGCAGCAGCGGCTCTGCATCGCCCGCGCGATCGCGGTGAACCCGGAGATCGTGCTGATGGACGAGCCCTGTTCCGCCCTCGACCCGATCGCAACGCAGCGGATCGAGGACCTGATGCTCGAGCTGGCGAACGACTACACAATCGTGGTAGTCACGCATAACATGCAGCAGGCGGCGCGCGTTTCGCACAAGACGGCGTTCATGCTCGCCGAGGATGACCTCGTTGGACGGCTGGTCGAGTTCTCCGACACCGACGAGATCTTCCTCAACCCGCAGGACAGCCGCACAGAGGAATACATCACCGGCCGCTTCGGCTAGTCCCCGACGCAGCCCCACGCGGGCGCCCGCGAGTCGCGTTGGCGGCGGCACGCAGCAGCGGCGACCCTGTCGGCAGAAGGACTGCCACCGCCGGATCGGAGCACCATCGGACATGCCGCGCGAGCAGTTCCAGGCCGACCTCGACCAGCTCCAGGACGGCCTGCTCGAGATGGGCGCGATGGTCGATCGCCAGATCGAGCGCTGCATCGTGGCGCTCGTCGAGCGCGACGTCGCACTCGCGGACGCCGTGATCCGCGACGACGCCGAGGTCAACCGCAAGCGCTTCGACCTCGACAACCAGGTCCTGCACCTGCTCGCTCAGCAAGGGCCGATGGCGCGCGACCTGCGCGTCGTGATCTCGGTGCTCTCGATGGTTGTCGACCTCGAGCGGATGGGGGACCACGCCAAGGGCATCGGCTCGATCGTGCAGATGATGTCGGACCAGCCGCTGGTCAAGCCGCTCGTCGACATCCCCGAGATGGCGACACGTGCGCGCTCGATGCTCAACAACGCCCTCGACGCCTTCGTCACCGGCGACATCGAGGCCGCCTACCGGGTCGGGCAGGCGGACGACGGGGTCGACGAGCTGCAGGACCGCGTCTACCAGGATCTGGTCGCGATCATGATCAACGACCCCACGACGGTGGAGCCGTGCACGCACCTGCTCTGGGTGGCGCACAACCTCGAGCGGATCGCGGACCGCACCACGAACATCGCTGAGCGCGTCGTCTTCGCGGAGACGGGCGAGATCGTCGAGATGGACCTCTCGACCTACTAGCCCTCGCGCTGGCCAGCGTCCTCGGAGCCCGGCGGGCTCGCCGCCCGCACGAGCTGATAGAGCAGCGCGCCGAGGATGGCGCCGGCGATCGGCCCAACCCAGTAGACCCAGTGGTCCGTCCACGTCCCGGAGAGCAGCGCGGGGCCGAACGAGCGCGCGGGGTTCATCGAGGCGCCCGCGATTGGTCCGGAGAACGTGGCGGCGAGGCCGACGTAGCCGCCGATGGCGATCGCGGCAGTGCCGCGCACGGCACGCGCGTCGGTGGCGACGGCCATGATCACGAACATCAGGAAGGTGGTGATCACCACCTCGAGGCCGAGCGCCTGGGCGGCGGTGTCTCCCGGTACGGTGCTGCCGAGGCCGGCGACACGCCCGAACAGCCAGCGCAGCACCAGTCCGGCCGCGGCCGCTCCGGCCAGCTGCGCGCCGAGGTAGGGCAGCACGTGCGCGCGGGGGAAGCGCCCGGCGACGGCGAAGGCGATGGTCACCGCCGGGTTGATGTGCGCGCCGGAAATGTGCCCGGTCGCGAAGACCGCGGCCATCACCGCCAGCCCGAAACTGAGACCGATTCCGAGCGACCCGACCCCGCCTCCCGAGACGGCGTCGATGACGATCGCGCCGGGGCCGGCGAAGACGAGCAGGAACGTGCCGAGCGATTCAGCCGCGTACGCCCGCCCGTGATCGAACTTCGGGAGCCAGTCGCGCATCGCCGGAGGGTAGCGCGAGGCGGTTACGCCGTCGTTAATCTGGCCCTCGGCCAGCCGCCCGGCGCCGCCTGCCGGGCAGGGGTTGCGCCAGCGCACGCCTGGCGAGGGCACCACTACCTGCTGCTCGCATCGCGCCAGCCCACTACCCAACCAACCTCCGTTCGCGGCGATGTACCATGAGTGCATCCGCTCGCTCGCCGTTGGCGAGCCGGGAAGGTAACGGATGATGAGGACGCTGGACAGGATCACCATCGATCCAGCCGTCATGGGCGGCAAGGCCTGCATCCGCGGGATGCGGGTCACAGTGGGGACCGTCGTGGGACTGTTGGCGTCCGGCCGCTCGCCTGCCGACATCCTGGAGTCCTATCCGAATCTTGAGCAAGAGGACATCGAGCAGTCTCTGGCTTACGCAGCCTGGAGACTGGAGGAACGAGAAGTTCCCCTCTCCTCACCGTGAGGCCAAAGCTCCTGCTCGACATGAACCTGTCGCCCGAATGGGTGCGGACGTTGCAGGAACAGGGGTGGGAGGCTGTGCACTGGTCCACCATCGGCGACCCAGGGGCCCCCGACAGGGAGATCATGGACTGGGCGGCCTCTCACCAGTATGTCGTGTTCACCCACGATCTCGACTTCGGGACCATGCTGGCGCTATCGCACCGGGCTGGCCCCAGTGTGTTTCAGATTCGGGCCGCGAACATACTGCCAGATCAGTTGGAGGGGTCCGTCATCGCCGCGCTCAGTCAGCATGAGGCAGACCTGGCGTCTGGAGCACTGGTAGTCGTTGACCAGAGCCGGAGCACGGTTCGAGTCTTGCCACTCTGAGATCGTAGAGCGCCGCCCGCCGGGCAGGGGTTGCGCGGCGGGCCTACACTCGTGCTCCGGTGCAGCGAGCAGTCTCCCCAACCGACTCGCCCTCCTGCCTCGACCACGAAATCGAGTGGCAGTTCGTCGTCGACGATCTCGCCGAGGCGGAGCGCGTCCTGCGGCACGAAGCGACGGCCGATGGGCTGAGCCTGGAGCCGCTCGGCGAGCAGCAGCTCATCGATCAGTACCTGGACACGGACGCGTGGGCGTTTCACCGCGCGGGGTTCGCGCTGCGGCTGCGCGACGAGGGCGGCCCGCCCCTGGCAGAGCTGAAGGCGCTGGCCGGGCGAGACGACGGCTCCGAGGAGCACGCGCCGCTGCGAAGGCTGGAGATCAGCGAGCGGCTCAGCGCGGCCTACCCGCTCACGCCCCTGGCCGGGCTGCGGGCCGGGTCGGGGCCGGTCTCGCGACGCGTGCGCGACGTTGCCGGGAACGACGCGCTGCGACCGCTGTTCACCCTGCGCACCGTGCGGCGCCGTTTCGCGCTGCGCTCGGGCTGCGCAACGCTTGCCGAGATCGCGATCGACGACACATCGATCCTGCGCGCGGAAGGCGGTGTGGCGGCCGGGTTGCGCCGCCTCGAGGTCGAGGCCGGCGGGGAGGGCACGCCGGAGCGTGTCGAGCCGTTCGCGCGGCGGCTGCGCGCGGACGCCGGGCTGCAGCCGGCGGAGGGCTCGAAGTTCGAGGCCGGGCTCGCGGCGGTCGCTCTGCAGCCCGCCCCTCCGCCCGACCTGGGCCCGACAGGCTACGACCACGCCTCGAGCCTCGCGGAGCTGGCCCGCGCCGCGCTGCGACGCCAGCTCGCGGCCTGCCTCGCCGAAGAGCCGGGGGCGCGGCTGGGCGACCACGTCGAGGCGTTGCACCGCATGCGCGTCGCCAGCCGCCGGATGCGGGCGGTGACGCGCAGCTTCGCGGAGGCGCTGGCGCCGGAGTTGCTCGCGCTGCGCGAGGAGTGGCGCTGGATCGCCGACGCGCTCGGCGAGGTCCGCGACCTCGACGTGCAGATCGAAGCGCTCGGCGAGTCGGATGCCGCCCTCGCGCCGCTGCGCGAGCAGCTGCGAGCGGCGCGCCGCGAGGCGCGCGTGGAGCTGCTGGCGGCGCTGAACTCGCCACGCTACGAGGCGCTTATCGAAGGCATGGCCGAAGCCTTGCGCGGACCGCCCACGACCACCGGAGAGGGCGAGCGGCCCGCGCATCTCGCGGTTCCGGGGCTGCTGCGCAAAGCCCGCAAGCGGCTCCGGCGCACCGTCCGGCGCCTCGACGGCGCCGCGCCGGCGCGCGAGTACCACCGGGCGCGGATCCGGGCGAAGCGCGTGCGCTACGCGACCGAGTGCGTCGCCGACCTCTACGGCGAGCCGGCCCGGGAGCTGATCGGGGCGCTCAAGGAGGTGCAGGACGTGCTCGGCCGCAGCCAGGACGCCGCGATCGCGATCGACCGGCTCCAGGGGATCGCTCACACCGATCGCGAGACACCGCCCGGGACGCTGTTCGCGATGGGCCGCCTGGCCGAACGCGAAGCCCGCGTGCTCGCCACACGGGACGAGGCCTTCCGCGCTGCGTGGGCTCGCTTCCGGAAGTGCTGGAAGCGATTCGACCGGGCGCTCGACGAAGGCGTCAGCTCCGGAGGATCGCGATGAACCTCTACCTCGTGCGCCACGCGATCGCCGAGGAACGCGACGCACGACGCTGGCCCGACGACGCGCTGCGCCCGCTGTCCGATCGCGGCCGCCGCCGCTTCGAGCGCGCGGCCTCGGGGCTGCGCCGGCTCGGCATCGAGGTGGACGTGCTGCTGACCAGCCCCTACGTGCGGGCCTGGGCGACCGCCGTGATCCTGTCCTCGGAGGCCGGCTGGCCGGCGCCGGTCGTCTTCGACTCCGAGCGGCCGAGGAGCAGGCCGGAGCACGCGCTTGCCGAGCTCGCCCGGATCGCGGAGCAGCGCAGCAGCATCGGCGAGGGCCGCGCGATCGCGCTCGTCGGCCACGAGCCGGACCTCGGTCAGCTCGCCTCGGTGCTGCTGACCGGCGAGGCGCACGCGCTGTGGCTGCACTGGCGCAAGGGCGGCGTCGCCTGCCTGCGCTGCGACCCGGCGCTGCTGCCGGGGAGCGCGACCCTCGAGGAGTACCTGCCGCCGAAGGTGCTGCGCGGCCTCGCGGGCCGCCGGCAGCGCCGCGCGGAGGGCTAGCCTCCGCTCGCGACGCCGACCCTCCCTCGCTCGTCCTCGATCAGCAGTCGCCTGCCGAAGACCTGCTCGAGGCGCCCGGCGATCCGCTCCGGACGCCAGCTGGAGCGCCCCGGCAGCAGCACGCGCAGGTCGCCGCCCGCATCCAGCGTCACCCGGGGCGGAGCACCGACCGGCAGGCGCAGCTCCATCCCGTCGGCGAGCACGAGAATCGCGGCCGCCCGCTGCAGCGCCTCGTCATCCTCGGGCCCGAGCAGGGGGCGCAGCACGCGCGCCAGCGTCTGCGGGCGGTGCGCGATGCGGATCAGGGCCGCGAGGCGCGCCACGGCGGCGTGGGCGAAGCCACTGAGGTCCGCGCTCAGCACGATGTCCGCGGCGGCGCGCTGGCGCCGGTAGGCGTCGACGGAGCCGCCGATGTCGTAGAGCGTCGAGGCGTAGCGCAGCGTCTCGCGCTGGCCCTCGTCGGCCTCGGGGTCGAGCAGCGCGAGCAGCAGCTCGACAATGCCGGTGCGGCGGCGGGCGCGATCGTCGTCCCAGCTCGCGAAGCGTCGCGCGAGCGCGCCGACCGAGGCGCGGCGCACGATGGGCGGGTCGGGCAATGCTCCGTCGCCGCGCGCGACGCCCTCGCGCAGGCCCTGCCCGGAGACGAGCAGCGAGCGCCCTCGCACGTGCTCGGCCACTGCGAGCACGCCACTCGCGCCGGCCACGATGATGTCGCTGCGATCGCGGTTCAGGCCGGGCACGAGACGGCGCTGCGGCGGGGTGAGGCTCGCGAGGCGGTTGCGCACGCGACGCAGGCGGCGCGAGGTCAGCGTGTAGCCGTGGACCCGCACGATCGGGTAGCGCCGCCCGCGACGGCTCACCGCCGCGAGATTGCGGACCGTCCCGCCGGTCCCCACCAGCACCTCGTCCTTCGCGAGGCGCGGCACGCCCGCGCTGACGAGCTCGGCGCGGACGTGCAGGCGCAGCGCCTCGATCTCCTCGTCCGCGGGAGGATCCGAGGGCAGGAAGCGATCGGTCAGCCTCAGCGTGCCAAGCGGGAAGCTCCAGGTCTCGCGGATCGCGCGATCGCGGAAGCGCGCAATCTGCAGGCTCCCTCCGCCGAGATCGACGACCAGCCCATGCTCGACCGGCAGACCGTAGATCGCCCCGAGGGCGGCGCGGCGCCCCTCGGTCTCCCCGTCGAGCAGCTCCAGCTCGACGCCCCAGCGGTCGCGGATCGCCGCCTCGAGGTCGAGCGCGTTGCCGGCGTCGCGCAGGGCCGCGGTGCCGACGGCGCAGACGCGGGCAACCCCCCGCCGCGCGGCGAGCGCCATGAAGTCAGCGAGGACGGTGAGCGTGCGATCGATCGTGTCCGCCGAGAGGCCGCCGGTGGCATCGACGGCGCGGGCGAGGCGCACTGTGGCGCGCGGCTCGGCGATCACCTCGAGGTACCCGTCGTTGCGAGGCCGCGCGATCATCATCCGCAGGGAATTCGAGCCGACATCGATGACGGCGATCGGCTCCGGCTCGCCGGGGCTGGCGTGCGGACCCGTCAGGCGTACGTTCATGCGCCGACCCGTGTGCGCGGTTCGCGCCGTGGCGGGGAGCTATCGGGCAGCCATGATACCGGCAGGGCCGGTTGTGGTATGCAGCGCTGCGCACGCCGCGCCGCCGAACCGGGGCATTCGAGGCGCCCGGCTGGACTCGGAGCGGCGGTGGCGCACATCATGGAAGGGCAGAGCGAAAGGCGCCCCGCCATGAAGATCTTCCGCAGGCTCTTTATCCTCGCCGCCATCGCAGGCATCGTGGCCGTCGCCGCCAGGAAACTCGGGCTCATCGGAGAGCGCGAGGACGACTCGTTCGACTTCGTGTTCGAGGACTCAGCGGACGACGACTCAGCGGACGACGGCGACGACGACGCTTCCGAGTAGCGCGATCAGCACGATCGCCATGGCGACGCGCAGGAGCACGTTCCCCCAGGCCCGGTGGGCCGGCGGGTCCCAGTACGCGTATCCCGCCTCCTCGGTGAGATCAGGGTCGAGGTCGCCCTCGCTGGACTCGATCCAGTCGCCGTCGTTACTCACGCCTGCGCCTCGCCAGCTCCCGAGCGCCACGCGGCAGCCCGCCCGTGCAGGCTAGCGAACGCGGGCACGGCGGCGCCAGCGCCCGCGGCGAACGGGCGGCGGCGTGACTGCCTCCGCGCAGATCGAGGATCACGATCTCGGGGCGATCGAGGAAGCCACGCTCGACCTCGGCCGGCTCGCGGGCGAGCGCATCACGGAAGCGCTCGAACGCGAGATCGTCGTCGAGTACAAGGACGAGACCACCACCGCGGGCGGCGCCCCCACCAACCCCGTCTCCGAGACCGATCGCGCCATCGAGGCGCTGCTGCGCGAGCAGATCGCCGAGCGCTTGCCTGAGCACGGCGTGATCGGCGAGGAGGTAGGTGACGACGACGAGGCCGGCCGCGAGTTCGTCTGGGTCCTCGATCCGGTCGACGGCACCGCGAACTTCGTCAACGGCTTCCCGCTGTTCGCCTGCTCGATCGGCGTGCTGCATCGCGGGCGGCCCGTGGCCGGCGCGATCTGGTGCTCGACCTCGCACGCGCTGCGACCCGGCGTCTACCACGCGCGCGAGGGCGGCCCGCTGCACTTCGAGGGCGAGCCGGCGCCGCTCGGCCGGCCCAGTGTGGGCGTCACGCGCCGCCTCGGCGCCGCGCCGGGCGGCGCGCCCGGCCGCCTGCGCAGTCTGGATACGCGAGTCACGGGGTCGGCGGCGCTGGAGTGCGCCTTCGTCGCCGCCGGCATCTTCCAGTCGGCGATCTTCGGCTCGCCGAGCATCTGGGACGTGGCCGCCGGCGTCTGCCTCGTGCGCTCCTCGGGCCGCGTCGCGCTCACGATGCAGGGCAAGGAGTGGAGCGCCCTCGAACGCTTCGAGGCGCCCGCGTCCGTCCGCGGCGACCGCCCGCCGACGATCCGCGACTGGCGACAGCCGCTGATCCTCGGCACGGAGGACGAGGCCGAGGCGTTGGTCCGCCGCTCGCGCAGCCTGGGGGTGCGCTGGATGCGGGCGCGCTGGCGGCTGAGGCAGCGATTGGGGCGCTGGCTCTAGCCGTGACGGGCCGCTGCTAGATCGGCGGCCAGGGGACGCAGCGCCAGGGATACATCTCCGGCAGCACCGGGTTTGCGAGCAGTTCCGTGCTGCGCTCGATCAGCGCCTCGACCTCCCGCTCGTGCAGGCAGGCGCGCAGCGCGTCCGTCGAGGGGTCCGCGGCGCGCAGGCAGTCGCGCACGCGGCGGATGTCGTGCTGCCACTGCTCCGGCAGCCGCTCGCCGGCGAAGTCCCAGACCACCGTGCGCAGCTTCTCGTGGCTGTGGAAGCAGAGCGCGTTGTCGATGCACCAGAGCTGTCCGGCGGCGTCGAGCAGGACATGCCCGCCCTTGCGGTCGGCGTTGTTCGCCAGCAGGTCGAAGGCGGCGATGCGGATCAGCGTCTCGCGCAGCTCCTCGCGATCGCGCAGCTCGAAAAAGTGCTCGGCCGGGTTGTGCTCGATGAAGAGCTGAACCGAGCCCGCCCCCTCGGGCCCCTCGCGCTCGAGGGTGGGCGGGACGAGCGCCCAGCCGAGCAGCCGCGCGTACTCCCACGCCGCGACCTCGCGGAGGTGCAGCGTGCCGTAGGGGAAGTCTCCCAGCGGGCGCTCGCCTCGCTGCGGCTTGTAGACGGCGAGGCCTTCGCCGTGCGCGGGGTGCGCGAGGTCTACGAGGAAGACGTAGTTGGAGGAGTCGTAGAGGAGCCGCGAGCGCACGACCTCGGCGTCGCGCAGCGCCTCCTCGACATGGGAGTCGCCGGGTCGCCAGGCGTTGCGGAGGTCACGGATGCTCTCGGGCATGCGCCCTCGCTTCCGGCGGTTCGGTTGGCGATTGTAGCGCTCGCCCTGAGCGCGGACAGGCTAGGGCTGCTCGACGACCTCGCGCGTGCGGATGCCGAGGCCGAGCCGCAGCGCCGTGCCGTGCATCATCATCGTCGCCAGCGCCGGGAGCGCGGCGTCGACGATCGCGCGCGCCTCGGCGATCGCCTCCGCGCTCGCGCCGGCGGCGCGCAGGGCGTCCTCATCGGCACGCAGCGGTTGGGCGAGGAAGCGCGTCGAGGAGCGCGCGTAGAAGTAGAGCGCGCGCCCGCGCTGGCGGAAGAGCGGGTAGGCGGAGAGGTGCTGCAGCTCGTCCCACGCCGCCTCGAGGTAGCCGGGCCAGACCGCGATCGCCCGGTACAGCTCCGGCGGGCGCGCCAGCTGCAGTTGCCCGGCGACGTCGCGCAGCGGCCCGGCAGCCGCCGAGGCGAACTCCACCTCGCGCGCCAGGTGCGCGCGCTCGCGCTCGCCGTCCTCGCGCGGGGCGGGGCGGCCCTGCCCGCCGACCGAGGGGGCCTCGCGCGCCTCGGCGAGGGCGGCGCAGAGCAGCAGCAACTGCGGCTGCACCAGGTGGAAGGCGTCGAGCACGGCGAGCAGGCAGTCGAGGTCGTCCGCGGTGAGCGCGCCGCCGAGCAGCGTCTCGCGGCTGAGCGCGGGCTGGTAGACCTCCTCAACCGCGTCGAGCGCCATGTCCGCCATGTAGAGCGCGCTGCCGAGGAAACCCGCGGTCTCGACAGACGGCTCGAGCTGCGGCCAGACGGCCTCGAGCACGCCCTCGCAGGCCCCGAGGGCGGCAATCACCTCGGGCACGAAGGGCGAGCGCAGCGCGGCCGCGACGGCCTCGGCTGTGGGTGACGGCGCGGCGGTCATCGGGCGGAGGATAGCGCCCGGTCAGCCCGTAGCGGCGAAACGCGGTAGGGTGGATAGGCGGCGAAGGAGCCGCAAGCTCAGTACCTCTGCCCTGTCGTTTCACCCGAGCGCCCGCGTCGAGCCTGAGATCAACCATGGATCCGTCCGTCTGGACGCATCCGCAGCGCCGGCGTGGCCGGCAAGGAGTGAAGACGTTTGGCCCAGAGAATCTATGTAGGCAATCTGCCCTACTCGGCGACCGAGGACGAAGTGGAGACGCTGTTCGCCACGTACGGCGAAGTGCTCTCGGTGGCGCTGCCGACCGACCGCGAGACCGGCAGGGCGCGAGGCTTCGGCTTTGTCGAAATGTCCACGAGCGAGGCCGCACAGGCCATCGAGGGCGTCAACGGCACGGAGTTCGGCGGTCGCACGCTGAACGTGAACGAGGCGCGGCCTCGTGAGAACCGTGGCGGCGGTGGCGGCGGCTACGGCGGCGGCGGCGGTGGCGGCGGCTACGGCGGCGGCGGCGGTCGTGGTGGCTACGGCGGCGGCGGCGGGCGCGGCGGGTACGACCGTCGCTAGCGTTCGCCCCTGGCATGTGGGCCCCTGGCCCTCGGGTGACTGACCGTCAGGAGCAGGTGGGGAGAGCCCGGCCGGGCGCCGGGCTCTCCGCTCACCACCACGCACAACTCGCATCCGGGGCGCCCCGCCCGCTCGGGCGTCCGCAGACAGTAGTGGCACGTTGAACCAATCACGGCCTCGCTCAGCGCGGAGGCCACCACCACACCCTCCCTCACCACGAACGGAACCACCCTCGATGATCCTCTCCCCTCCCGACGCGCCCGCGCTCACACGGACCGCGGGCCTCGATGACGCCCCGGCGCACGGCGAGCACGGCGCGCACACGCTGCACCGCAACGGCGGCAGCCCCACCCCGACCTTCGAGGCGCTGGGCGTCTCACCCGACCTCACCGAGACGCTGACCGAAGCCGGAATCGAGCGCCCCTTCCCGATCCAGGCGCTGGCCATCCCCGATGCGCTGGCCGGCGAGGACATCTGCGGGATGGCGCAAACCGGCTCCGGAAAGACGCTCGCCTTCGGTTTGCCAATGATCGAGCGCACGACCACCGCGCGGCCGCGCCGCCCGCACTCGCTGGTGCTGGCGCCCACGCGCGAGCTCGCGAACCAGATCGCCGAGGAACTGACCCCGCTCGCCGCCGCCCGCGGCCTCTGGCTGACCGCGATTTACGGCGGCGTCTCGATGCCGCGGCAGGTGCGGGCGCTGCAGCTGGGCGTGGACATCGTGATCGCAACGCCGGGGCGGCTCAACGACCTGCTCGAGCAGGGCGAGCTGTCGCTCGCCGCGGTCTCGTTTGTCGTCGTCGACGAGGCCGACCAGATGGCCGACATGGGCTTCCTGCCGCAGGTGGAGCGCATCCTGAACCAGATCGAGGGGCAGCCCCAGACGCTGCTGTTCTCGGCCACGCTCGACGGCGCGGTCGGGGCCCTCGTGCGCCGCTACCAGCAGCGCCCCGCCCGCCACGAGATCGCCTCCGCCGCGCCCACCGTGGACGGGCTGGAGCAGCGCTTCATCGGCGTGCGCTCCGAGGACAAGATCGACGTCACCTCCGAGATCTGCGCCGGAGCCCACCGGGCGCTGGTCTTCGTGCGCACGACCCGCGCCGCGGACCGCGTCGCGAAGCGGCTGGGGCGGACCGGGCTGCGGGTCGGCGCCATTCACGGGCGGCTCTCGCAGAACCGCCGCGAGTCCACGCTCGAGGCGTTCCGGCGGGGTGACTCGCCCGTCCTCGTCGCCACGAATGTCGCCGCTCGCGGGCTGCACGTGGACGGCGTCGACATCGTCGTGCACTACGACCCGCCCGAGGATCACAAGACGTACGTGCACCGCTCCGGTCGCACCGCGCGCGCCGGCGAGGGCGGCATGGTCGTCACGCTCGTACTCCCGGAGCAGCGGCCCGATGTCGCCGTGCTGCAACGCGACGGCGGCAGCAACTACTCCGTCGTCGAGATGCGCGCAGGCGACCGCAGGCTCCTCGACCTCGCCTCGTGGTCCGCGCCGCGCGAGAGCACCAGCCCCGACCAGGGCCGAAACGCGAACGGCGCCTCACGGCGCGGTCCCAACGGACGACGGCCCTCGAAGCCCCGCAACGGGCGCGGACGCGCCTCGGGCGGTGGCCCCCGGCCGGCTGAGCGCCGTCCCGCGCGAAGCCAGCGGCGCTAGCCCACTCGCCCCGGCGGCCGGGGCTAGCCTGGCGGCGCGCCGTGCCTGCCCGCCTCCCAGCCGACAGCGGCGAGGTGTTCGCGAGCCCACCTCGCGGGAAGCGGGTGCGTCTCCGTGGCCACGATGTTGTTCCAGTGATTGAGGAAGCCGCGCCAGCTGATCACGGCGACCAGTTCCACGATCTCGCCCTCGTCGAACCACTCGCGCAGGGCCTCGAAGTGCTCCTCGGTCACCCTGGTCGGCACGACAGAGCCATCCCTGGCCAGCCGCATTGCAGCCTTCTCGCGCCGCGTAAACAGGTCGCTCTCCTCGAAGTCGTACACCGCCCGCAGCTTCTCGGCGGGCATTCCGTTCCACGCCGCCCGGAACGCCGCGTGTGACTGGGTGTGCGAGCACTGCGCAGCGATGTCGACGGCCAGCGAGACGAGGCTCTTCAAGTCCCGCTCGACGGTTCCGGAACGGGTGGCGGCCAGCATGACGCTCACGGCCTTCACCAGCTCCGGCCGCCGCGCCATCGTCAGTTGCCCTCGAGGGATGTAGCCGCCCGTCTCCTCCAGCGCCTGGAGCGAGTCCCGGATCTCCGGGTCCACGTCCTCGATCGCCAGGGGTGTGATGTGCGCCATGCGGGTCCCCTCCTTGTTGCGGTGGTCACGATAGCGCTCGCGAGCGCCGCTATTCGCGGGGCATGCGTCATCTGTCATGACTCCACATTGCCGCCTTGTGCGTTCAGCCCGTCGAGTGATGTAGGCTTACATCATGAGTCGCCGCACGCAGATCACGCTGACCGACGAGCAGTATGCGCGGCTGCGCGAGGAGTCCCGGCGCTCCGGCCTCGGCCTCGCGGAGCTGGTCCGCCGGGCGCTCGATCACCGCTACGGAGCGGCTCCCGGCACGGAGTTGCGGAGCGCCCTCGACGCGAGCTTCGCCTCTTGGGGGGACCGTGATTTCGATGGCGCGAGCTACGTCGAGAGGCTGCGCCACGGCATGTCTCGCCGGCTGGCGGACTGATGGCGATCGTCGTCGACACCTCGGTGCTGATCGACCAACTGCGAGGCGAGGAAGCGGCTCGCGAGGCGCTTCGCGGCGCGACGGCCGCCGGCGAGCGGCTCGTCGCGTCCGTCCTCACCAAGGTCGAGGTGCTGGCCGGGATGCGGGCGCCGGAGGAGCGCGCCACGCGTCGCCTGCTCGACAGCCTCGACTGGATCGAGGTGGATGACGAGCTCGCCGAACGTGCCGGCATGCTGGCCAACCGCTATCTGCCGTCACACCCCGGTGTCGATCCGGTCGACTACGTGATTGCGGCAACGGCCGAACACCTCGACGCCCGGCTCTGGACCCGCAACGTCCGCCACTTCCCGATGTTCCCGGAGCTCGAGCCCCCGTACTGAGACGCTGCGATCCACTCGCTCGCGCTACGAACGCACGTTCGCTATACTGTGCGCGGCGGGTGAGGCAGGAGGCGGCGTGGACGACGAGAAGCGCGGTCCGCTGGCTCGCACGCAGACCCCCGATGACATTTCGATCGAGCCCACGCTGCGCCCCCGGCGCCTCGAGGAGTACTTCGGCCAGGACACGGTCAAGGTGTCGCTGCGGATCGCGATCGCCGCTGCGAAGGGGCGGGGCGAACCGCTCGACCACCTGCTGATCCACGGCCCGCCCGGCCTCGGCAAGACGACGCTCGCGATGATCCTCGCCTCCGAGATGGGCGTCTCGATCCGCGTCACCTCCGGGCCGGCAATCGAGCGCGCGGGCGATCTCGCCTCGGTGCTCACCAGCCTGCAGCCCGGCGACGTGCTGTTCATCGACGAGGTGCACCGGCTGCCGCGCGTGGTGGAGGAGATCCTCTACCCGGCGATGGAGGACTGGGCGCTCGACATCATCCTCGGCAGCGGGCCGAAGGCGCGCGATGTGCGGCTCACGCTCAACCGCTTCACGCTGATCGCCGCCACCACGCGCTACGCGCTGGTCTCGCAGCCGCTGCGCGACCGCTTCGGGGCGAGCTACCGGCTGGAGTTCTACGACGAGGCAGCGCTGAGCGAGATCGTGCGCCGCTCGGCGGGTGTGCTCGGCTGCGCCATCGATGCCGACGGAGTGACGGCGATCGCCAGCCGGGCGCGCGGCACCGCGCGCGTCGCGAACCGGCTGCTGCGCCGCGTGCGCGACTACGCCGAGGTGGAGGCGGACGGTGTGATCACCGAGCCGGTGGCCGCGCTCGCCCTCGCGCAGCTCGGCATCGACGAGCTGGGCCTCGACGCGATGGACCGCGAGTTGCTGCGGGTGCTCGTCGAGCGCTTCGGCGGCGGCCCGGTGGGCCTCGAGACGCTGGCCGCGGCGGTCTCCGAGGAGGCCGACACGATCATGGACGTGTACGAGCCGTACCTGCTGAAGATCGGCTACCTGCAGCGCACCCCGCGCGGCCGGGTCGCCTCGCGGCTGGCCTACGACCGCCTCGGCCTGGAGCCGCCCCCCGCGCTGCTCGCCGCCGTCGCGCAGCAGCCCGCACTGTTCGGCGAGGACGGCGCGGGCGGCTGACGCAGCCTCAACGCACCCCAAGCACCATCGCGTCGACCGGGTTGCCGGCGTCGAAGACGGCGACGGCGAGGCGGCGGCCGGCCGTGAGCTGCGCGGCGGAGATGGCGCGCGAGACCGGCACGGCCGTGACCACCGAGGAGAGCGATCCGGCGAAGCGGACGGTCGCGGTCCAGGCCCCGCTGTCGAACGAGACCAGGGTGGCGCGCTCCAGCATCGTCACACCTCCCCGAGCGTCAGGGTCTGCTCGTAGCGTGGGCGCGCACCGCGGGCGAAGCGCAGCCGCAGGCCCGCGACACGGAACGGCGCGGCAGCGAGGCCTGCCGCCGCGTCGCTGACCTCGATGATGTCGCCGGGCTCCTGCGCGACGTTGGGCTGCACGAGCAGCTCGCCGCGTTCGACGGCCAGACGCGACTGGCGCAGCAGCATGTCCGCTCGCGCGTCGACACGGTCCTGCGCGCCGAGATTCTCGTCGACGGCGATGACCGCGCCCGCACCCTCGGCGATCGCGGCTTCGTCGGTCGCCTCGGCGAAGACGCCGCTGCCGAAGACCCGCGCCCAGCCGGCGGCCGGGCGGCCCGCCTCGATCGCGTGCGCGAGGATGGCGTGGTCCGGGCCGTAGGCGTAGGCGGCTGCGTCGCTCGCGGACGGCTCGGACAGCACCAGCAGGCGGCCGTCACTGCGCAGCCGGTCCGGAAGCGCCCGCAGCAGCCGCCGCATGGCGGTCGCGCCACGTTCGCCGGCGCGCACGGTGAACGCCGGACGCAGCAAGCCGGATTCGCCGCTCGCTCCGCGCATGGTCAGCCGCAGCCCGGCGCGGCGAGCGATCGCGGCGAGGATCTCGATCGCGCTCTGCTGCCCCGCCTCCCACACGAGCTGTTCCGGGGCAATCCATCCCTCGAGCAGGCCGAGCCCATCGACGGCGTCCACCTCGACCGTCGCAGCGCCGCCACTCCGCCGCCGCCGGAGCGCAGCGATCCAGAAGCGCGGCCCCTCGGATGTCTCGATGCCGGCAGCGCTGCGGTAACCGGGCTGCACCCACAGCTCGCCGCCGGCCGTGAGGGCGATCGGGGCGCGGTCGCCGGCGTAGCGCCCGTCCTCGTTACGCAGTGTCAGCCGCAGCCGTCCCTGCTCGCGCTGATCGATCACTGCTTCCAGTACGTCGTCCGTCAGTTCGTGCTCAGCGTGCGCGATGGGGGCGCGCCAGACCGCGTTCGGCGAGGCGAGCCAGGCGGCGTCGGGGGACGCCGCCGCGCCAAGCCCGTGCGGCGAGGCGTGGACGAAGGGGCGGGGATCGCGCCATTCGCCGTCGCCGTGGAGACTGCCCGCGAGACCCGCCGCGATCTGCACCCGGTCGTAGGCGCCCGCACCGCGGTAGGACTCGACGAACACGGACTGCGGCGCATCGGCGCGCATCAGGCCGCTCGCGAGGTAGCTGATGTCCGACCCGGCGGCGGCCGAGGCAACCACGGCGAGCGGCAGCCAGTGGCCCGGCGGCTGCCCGCCGCCCGAGCCGAGCACCGTTGACCAGACGCCTGCTCCTCCGTCCGCGTCGGTCCCCGACACCAGCACGTTGCAGTCCACCTCGAAGTACGCGGCAAGGCCGTTGACCGTCGCGAGCGAGCGCGACCAGGCAACGGGCGCGGCCCACGCGCCGAGAGCCTGGCGGCGGACCGCGTAGACGGTCCCGCCCGAGGCGTAGAGCACGCTCGCGGACCCGTCCCCCTCGATCGCAACCGCCAGCGCCGTGACGGACGAGCCGGCGGTCGCCACGGTTCGCGAAGCGCCGAAGCTGGCGCCCGAGTCCGCGCTCTCGCGCACCTCGACGCGTACGCCGTCCGTGCGGACGCTGGCGAGGATGGCGCGGGCGCCAGAGGCCGCCAGCCCGAGGCGTGGCGCGACCGCAACGGTCGCGACGGCGGTCCAGTCTCCGAAGCCGGCGCCGGACGCTGGGGCGGCCACCCGTTGGCGGCTGAGCGCGCCCGTTGCGGGATCGATCCGTGCGCGCAGCAAGGCGCCGTCGCCCGCCACGGCGAGGGCGCACGGGCCGTTGCCCCTGGCGCCATCGTGGCTGCGCTGCCAGCGCAGCCGGATCGAGCCGGCGTCGCGGTCCAGGAGCCGCACGCGCAGGTGGGGCTCGGCGCTGGCCGACTGCTGGGCAGCGCGGAGGGTAGGGCTGAGCGCTCGCATACGGCCTCGCGCTACCCGCCGTGCGGCAGGGAGAGCACGCCCGAGCGGGCGCGGCCGGCGCGGCCGTGTCTGGCCAGCGCGCGAGCGAACTCGGCGAGCCGCTCCTGCGCCCAGACGTGGTAGTGCCGCCAGGTGTCCGCGCCGCCCACGTTCACGCGGTTGACCGCGTACGAGGCCCACTCGATTGCCGCGTAGGCGCCCGCCCCGGTCGCCACGAGGTCAGCGAGCGCAGGCGGCAGCGTGCTGCCGCCTGCGTCGAGCGTGTGCAGCTTCGAGTAGTGGACCGTGACCGCCTCGTCCCCGTCCGGCGGCGCGCCGAGCTGCAACGTCAGCGTGTCACCCCAGAGTGAGAACGGCGGCCGCGAGGGCGGGTACAGGCCGACCGGGTACTCGACGGCCTCGATACTGACACGGTCGGCCAGGGCCGCGACGCTGAGGTCGCGGCTGCCGGCGACCGTCCGCAGCGCCGCGCTCGTCTCGAGCGGCGCGGCGAGCGAGAGCTCGCGGACGGCGCGCTCGACGTGCCGGTCGAGCGCCTCGTCGGGCCAGCGCTGGTTGGCCGGATCAGTGTCGCGGAGGTCGCGCCGCAGCCGCGCGCGCATCGACGGCAGGTCCATCTCTTCCTCGATTCGGGCTGGGGAGCCTGGAGGGTGGCGAAAGGGGTTGGGGAGGAGGGCGGCCGCCCGGCGCCGGCCGGACGGGCCACCCTCGCACGCGGCTGGTCGCCTAGGGGCGAACGCCGCTGAGCTTCGCGAGCTTGAGCTCGTTGAAGAGCGCGACCGAGACGTACCACTTGACCCGCACGCGAGTCGCGTCCTTCGTCTCCAGCGCGCCGACCCGCTCGATGGTCAGCCCGCCGGGCGCGGTCAGCCCGGCCACGGCGCCCTCGCCGAACTGCAGGGCGTAGACCGCCGAAGTGTCCTTGGACGTGCCGGTGGTGTCGTCGTCGGCGATGTGGTCGTTCACGCCGATCGGGATGCCGTCGTAGAAGGCGACCATGCGGCCGAACTCGTCGCGGTCGTGCTCGACGACGCCGCCGCCCGCCGCACGCGCGAGCTTGTTGAGCGCCCGCCGCGAGCGGCGCGACATCAGCAGCAGCTCCGGCTTGCCGCCACGCACCGTGTCGATCAACTCGTCGAGCTTGTCGAGGGTGAGCGTGGCCCCGTTCGCGCCCATCGAGACCGTCTGCGCCGCCGGGCACAGCTCGTCGAGGCCATCGAACGACTTCGCATCGCTGCTCGTGTCGCCGTTGATGAACGTGTCGTCGAACTTCTGCTGGACGGACTTCGCCTTGAGCGCCACGACTGCCGCCTCGATGTCCTGCACGTTGCTGCGGGTGCGGGCGATGTAGTTGTCGATGTCTGCGTCGCCGCCGAGGATCGTCAGCGCGGTCGTGATCTGCTTGAACGTCGGCGTGTCCTCGGACCAGGTGTCCCCCACCGAGTAGAAGCCGGCCGAGGCCGAGAGCTTCTCACGGTTGTAGGTGAGCCCGTTGCCGACGATCTCGATGAACGGCAGCCGCTGCAGGATCGGGCTGTCGTAGATCACCGTCTCGATCACGCCCTCGAGCAGGACGTCGTTCGAGAGCTTCGCGCCTTCGGTCAGGGTCAGTGCCATGGTGTCGTGTTCCGTTCCTTCCGGCGCGCGCCGCGCGCCTCGCTCGTCATTGCCGCGGGCACGCTAGTGACGTGCGCGCGCTGCTCCGAGGGTCATGTGGCAGCACTCGCCGCCGGCTACGTCCGGCTCCGCTGCTCGAGGCCGTAGGCGATCTTCTCGGCCGTGGTCATCGCCTCCGTGCGCGGTCCGCGCCGCTCCGGCGCACCGGCCGGGAAGCCACGCGCCGCCTCGTCCTCCGACTCGCGGGCGATCCGCTCCCGGATCTCCGCGACCGTGCGGCGCGCTGCCTCGACCGAGGCGTCGACGGCCTCGGTGTCGTCGCCCTCGACCAGCTCGGGCGGCAGCGCCGGCTCGGCCGTCAGCAGCGCTGCGCGGTAGCGCGCGACGGCGGCCCGGCGCGCGGCACGCTCGGCGTCGAGGGCGTCCCGGGCCTCCTGCAGCTCGCCGCGCAGCGTGATCAGACCGTCGTGTTCGGCCTCGGCGACGGCGGCGAGCTCCGCCGCAGCCTCGTCGGGCAGGTCATCCCCGGACGGTTCGGGACCAGCGATCGGCTCGCTCGAGGCCGCGTTCCCGGCTTCCTGCTCCCTCGCGTCGTGTTCGGTCATGCGTCTCTCCTTCGGGCAATCCGGTGTCCCCGGATCAGCGTTGTCGAAGAGCACGCTGCGCGTTGCGCGCGCGAACTCCGAGCGCCGGGTGGCGCTCGGCGCTGTACGATCCGGCCATGGCCACTTCCGGGACCGCGGCTTCCGAGGTCACGACGCCTCGCGAGGGAGGACGGATCGCGATCCGCTCGCTTGCGCCCGCCGATCTGCGCGCGGTGCGGCGGCTGGAGCGCGCCGCCTACGGATCCGCCAACCCGCGCACCGCGTTCGAGCGCGAGCTGCGCAACGGCCTGGCGAGCTACCTCGTCGCTGTCGACGCCGCGTCCGCCGCCGAGCGGCCGGCGCGACGCGGGCCGCTCGCCTGGCTACGACGGCGCCTCGGGGCTGCCGAGGGCCCGCCGATCCTCGGCTTCGCAGGCGCCTGGTACACGCACGAGCAGCTGCATCTGGTCACGCTCGCCGTCGATCCGCGCGAACAGCGGCAGGGCATCGGGCTCGCCCTGGTGCTCGCGGTCTGCGACCTGGCGATCGAGGCCGAGCTGGACAGCGTCGCGCTGGAGGTGCGCGCCTCGAACGCGGGCGCACTGCGGCTCTACGAGCGCTGCGGCTTCCGCCGGGTCGGCCACCTGCGCCGCTACTACAGCGACAACGGCGAGGACGCGATCGTGATGCTGCTCGACGGCCTCACCGCGCGCACGGTGGGCGAAGAAGACTGAGCGCAGGCCGCACGCGTGCCCTCAGAAGGACCGGCCCCCTCCCTCCGGCCCCCTCTCCCGGGGGAGAGAGTGGGGGTGAGGGCGCTCGCCATGCTGACTCCCGGCTCGACGGGTTGTTGCGCCCTCGGGGATGCGTACCCGGCGACAGGATCGTGCGCGCGCTTGGCTTACGAGGCGGCAGCGGCCTCCTCGGCCTCTTCGAGCTCTGCCGCCGGGTCGTGGACGTAGCGCAGATAGCGGTCGTCGCGCTCGCCGAGGAGTACGAGCATGCCCTCGGCCTCCTGCTCGCGTACCCAGCTGGAGAGCCTGGCGCTGTGGCCGAAGATCAGGAACGTCTCGCCTGTGAAGGAGAAGCGGCGGCCGTTGACGGTGACGTAGTAGGGCGGCGGACCGTCGTCCTCATTGAAGTTCAGGACGAACACGTCGGCCTCTCCCTCGGAGAGCACCGTCAGGTCATCGAAACCGACTTCGACCTCGCTCACCTTCGCCTCCCTCGGCCGCCCGCGCACGGGGCATCGCGCCAGATGATACGGGCGTCCCCCTACGAGGGGCCAGCGTCTCCACCGTCTGCAGCGGGCGTCGCGCGCAGGTCCGGCGCGGCGAGCAACATCAGCAGCGTCACGATCACCGCCGAACCCACGCACCAGACGCAGATCGCCTCGATCTCGAACAGCTCGAGCCAGGTCAGGTAGGCGGAGTAGAGCGTGCCGCCGAGGGCGAGCGCGAACGTGAGCCCGGCCAGCGCCTGCGGCGGCTCCTCGCCTCGCAACGCCGCCCACCAGCGCCGCGCGGCGATCAGCGCGAGCAGCGCGAGGTACATGCCAAGACCGAGCACGGCTATCGGCACCCCGGCAATCTCAGCGAACTCGGAACCCTGGACAGTCTGGCAGTCGCCGACACCGGAGCACGCGGCCTCTTGCCCCTCGTCGAGGGCGACCCAGCTGAGGTAGCCCGCGACCACAACGCCGGCGATCGCGAGCGCGAGCAGCAGGTCGTGGCGGCGGGCGAGCAGGAAGGCCACGGTCCGCAGCGGCTAGCCGCCGTCGTCCGGCAGGAGGCTGTCGATCACCTCGCGGAAGGTCTCGATCGGCTGGGCGCCGGGAACCACTTGCCCGTTGATCAGGAAGTTCGGGGTCGACAACCGGCCAAGCAGACTCTGGAGCACCTGGGCGGACTGCCCGGCCTCTTCCTCGACGATCAGTTCCTTGATGCCGGACTCGACGCAGTCATCGAAGGCATCGAGGTCGAACGCGCCCTCGGGCAGCTCATCAGCGACCTCGCGCGCGAAGTTCTTGACGTTGCCCTCGGAGGCCCACCCGGCGCGGCCCTGACGCTGGAAGAGTACGTCGTGGTAGGGCCAGAACAGGTTCTGGTCGGCCGCGCACTCAGAGGCAGCGGCTGCGCTCACGGAGTCGGGCCCGAGCAACGGGAGGTGGCGAAACTCGATCGAGACGAGGCCCTGGTTGATGTACTCCTCCTCGATCAACGGCTTGGTGTCATGGCTGAAGTCGCCGCAGTGCCCGCAGGTGAAGTCCTCGAAAGCGACGATGCGCACGGGCGCGTCGGCCACGCCGAGGAGCTTGCCATCGACAGGAGCCGATGAGCCTTGATACTCGAACTCGCCGTCGCCCACGGCGTTGCTGCCACCGGGCCGGTTGAACCAGACGAGCGCCGCGACGATCACGACGGTCACGAGGACGACGCCGATGGTGAGGAACCCGCCGAACGAGTCGATCGTGGCCTTCAGGCCGCGGCCCGCTTGCTGCGCCTGCTGTTCGGCCTGCTGCTCGGGCTGCTGCCCGGCGCCCGGCCCTCCCCGGCGGCGGCGGCGACGACGACTACTACCCACGATGCCTCCGTCCGCTCACTGTCACGGGGCGCTGACGGCCGCTTCGATTATCCGGCGGGGGCGGGGGGCGGGCAACGGCGGGGCGTTTCGTCGATCTCATGACTGGCATCGACCTGTTCGCTGGCCCTACACCCTTGCCTCCGCCGCCACACGCTCCGTGGCGAACGTGAACTCGCCGGCATCATCGACATCGACGACGACCGCGTCGCCCTCGGTGAACTCGCCGGCGAGGACGCGGCGCGCCAGCTCGTTCTCGATGCGACGCTGGATCGTGCGCCGCATCGGGCGCGCGCCGAACGCCGGGTCGTAGCCCTCACGCACGAGGGCGGCTTGCGCCTGCTCCGTGACGCGGATGCCGACGCCGCGCTCCACCAGCCGCGTACGAACCTCGTCGATTAGCAGTCCGGCGATCTGCGCGATCTCGGCCTCAGTCAGCGCCTCGAAGACGATCGTCTCGTCGATGCGGTTGAGGAACTCCGGCCGGAAGGCGCGGCGCAGCGCCTCCTCGATGTTGCGCCGGCGCGTCTCGCGCTCATCCTCGCTGCGCGTCCGCTGGAAGCCGATCGCCGCCGACTGCTCCGTGGAGCCGAGGTTCGAGGTGAGCACGACGACCGTGTTGCGGAAGTCGACCGTGCGCCCGTGTGTGTCGGTCAGCCGCCCGTCCTCGAGAATCTGGAGCAGCGTGTTGAAGACGTCCGGATGCGCCTTCTCGATCTCGTCGAAGAGCACCACCTGGTAGGGGCGGCGGCGCACCGCCTCCGTCAGGCCGCCCGCCTCGTCGTAGCCGATGTAGCCCGGAGGCGCCCCGACCAGCCGCGAGACGGTGTGGCGCTCCTGGTACTCGGACATGTCGAGCCGCAGCAGCGCGTCCTCGTCGTCGAACAGGTACTCGGCCAGCGCCTTCGCCAGCTCCGTCTTCCCGACGCCCGTAGGCCCGAGGAAGATGAACGAGCCGATCGGGCGGCGCGGGTCCTTGAGGCCGGAGCGTGCGCGGCGGATCGCGTCGGAGAGCACCTCGATCGCGCGGTCCTGGCCGACCACGCGGCCGTGCAGCGCCGCCTCCATCTGCAGCAGCTTCTCCGCCTCGCCCTCGATCATGCGGTCCACGGGGATGCCGGTCATCTGCGCGACGAGGGCGGCGATGCCCCGCTCGCCGACCTCGTCCGGCACGCCGTGCTCCGCGCGCCAGCCGGCCTCCTGCTCGCGGTACTCGTCCTGGATGCGCAGCACCTCCTGCTTGATGAAGGCGGCCTCCTCGAAATCCTCGCGGGCCGCCGCCGCGTCGAGGCGCGCCGAGGCGTCGTCGAGCCGCCGCTTCAGGTCGCGCATCTCCGCAGGCAACGCCTCGCCGAGGATCACGGAGCGCGAGGCGGCCTCGTCGATCAGGTCGATCGCCTTGTCGGGGAGCTGCCGCTCGGTCAGGTAGCGCACGCTGAGGCGCACCGCGGCGGCGAGCGCCTCGTCGCTGATCCGGATGCCGTGGTGCTCCTCGTAGCGCGAACGGAGCCCCGCGAGGATCTCCTCGGCCTCCTCGACCGAGGGCTCGTCGACGTAGACGGGCGAGAAGCGCCGCTCCAGCGCCGGGTCGGCCTCGATCTTGCGGTACTCGTCGAGGGTGGTCGCGCCGATCACGCGCAGCTCACCGCGCGCGAGCGCCGGCTTCATCATGTTCGAGGCGTCGATCGCGCCCTCGGCGCCTCCGGCGCCCACCATCTGGTGAATCTCGTCGAGGAAGAGAATGATCTCCCCGCTCGCCTCGCGCACCTCGCGCATGACGGACTGCAGCCGCTCCTCGAACTCGCCGCGGAACTTGGAGCCGGCGATCAGCGCGCCCATATCGAGGGCGAGCACGCGCTTGTCGCGCAGCCGCTCCGGCACATCGCCGGCGGCCACGCGCTGCGCGAGACCCTCGACGATCGCGGTTTTGCCGACGCCCGCCTCGCCGATCAGCACCGGGTTGTTCTTGGTGCGCCGGTTGAGCACCTGCATCAGCCGCTCGACCTCGACCGCGCGCCCGATCACCGGGTCCAGCTCGCTCTGCGCGGCCAGCTCCGTGAGGTCCGTCGAGTAGCGGCCGAGCGCCTGGTACTGCGTGTCCGCGGTGGGGGAGTCGACACGCGCGCTGCCTCGCACCTTTTGCAGGGCGGCGTAGATGCGTTCCCTGGAGATGCCGTACTCCTCGAGGATCGCCGCCGCCTCGCCGTCACGCACGTCGGCGATCGCAATCAGCAGGTGCTCGACGCCGACGAACTCGTCCTTGAGTCGGTCGGCCTCGCGGTTCGCCGCGTCGAGCAGCCCAACGATGCGCGGTGTCGTGTAGATCTGCACCACGTCGTGGCTGAGCTTCGGCGAACGGTCGAGGTGGCTGCGGATGCGCGCCACCAGCGCCTGCATGTTGACGCCGAGTTCGCCCAGCACCTCGCGCGCGACGCCCTCGGGCGCCTCGGCGATGGCGAGGAAGACGTGCTCGACGTCCCACTGCGCGTGCCGCTGATCGCGCACGAGTTGCTGCGAGGCCTGCAGGACGGCCTGCGCCTGCTCCGTGAACCGGTCCTGTCGCATCATCGCCGTATTACCCTTCGCACCACGTCGCGTCCCGTCGTCTCGTGATCAGCGCTGGCCGCGGCGCGGCGTGCGCTCCGGCAGCATCGAGCGCAGCCGATCGAGCTCGGCGCGCGCGTCGTCCAGCTCGGCCTGCAGGTCCTCGACGCGGCGGCTGAGCCGCAGCAGCACCTCGGCGCCCGCGAGGTTCACGCCGAGGTCCTCGACGTACTGGCGCAGCCGGCGCAGCACCTCGACGTCGCGCTGCGAGTAGAGGCGCTGGTTGCCGGCGCTGCGCGCGGGGGCGACGAAGCCCATCCGCTCGTAGGTGCGCAGCGTCTGCTGGTGGACGCCCACCATGCGCGCCACCACCGAGATCTGGAAGACCGGCTCGTCCTGCGGAATGTTGGTCATGATCCGTCCGTCCTGGTCGTCGTTCAGGGCGCCGCCGAGGAGGCGCGCCCTTCCTCCGCAGCCGCGGCCTCAACCGTCGCGGGTTCGCCCTCGCGGCCGCCCTCGCTGTCCCGCAGCTGCTCGAACAGCGCGCGCTGGGCGTCGTCGATCGGCTCGGGGAGGCGCAGCCGCACGCGCGCGAGCAGGTCGCCGTGGCCGCCGCCGCTGTGCGGCATCCCCTGGCCCGCGAGGCGGAAGACGCGCCCGCCCTGTGTCTCCGCGGGGATCCGCAGCGCCAGCGCTCGCCCCTTGAGCGTCGGCACCTCCGCCTCGCCGCCGAGCGCGGCGTCGGCGACGGGCACGTCGATCTCGACGTGCAGATCGTCGCCACGACGCTCGAAGCGCGGGTGGGCGGAGACGCTGACGCGCAGGAAGAGGTCGCCCGGAGCGCCGCCGCCGCGCCCCGGACCACCCTTGCCGCGGACGCGCACGCGCCCGCCGTCCTGGATGCCGGCCGGAATGTCCACCTCAATGCGGCGCGACCCGCCGCCAGCATCGCGCAGCTCGATGGTGCGCGAGGCGCCGTGGTACGACTCCTCGAGGCTGACGCGCACGGGATGCTCGACATCCTCGCCGCTCGCGCGGGCAGGCCGGCCGCCGCCGCGCCCGAAGAGCCCGCCGAAGAGATCGCCGAGGCCGCCGCCGTCGCCGCCGAGGTCGAACTCGACGTGCCGGAAGCCGCCGCCCGGACCACCGGGGCCACCGCCGAAGCGGAAGCCGCCCGCGCCCTGGCGGCGCATTTGCTCCTCGATCTGATCGGCGTTGCGCCAGTTGTCGCCGTACTTGTCGTACGCGGCGCGAGTCTCGGAGTCCGACAGCACCTCGTGCGCCGCGCTGACTTGCTTGAAGCGCTCCTCCGCCTCGGCATTGCCGGGGTTGACGTCCGGATGGTACTGGCGGGCGAGCTTGCGGAAGGCATCGCGGATGTCCTTCTCGGATGCCGAGCGCGAGACGCCGAGGACGGAGTAGTAGTCCGTTGCCATGCCAGCAGTATAACAGAATGACGTTTACAGGTAGATACTACCTTAGTCTCAGAAACTCATATTTATTGACACGTCCCGCATAGCTACCATAAACTGCAACTCGACAGGGAGGGGTCCGGCGAATCCCCTCGAACGAGCGCGAACAGCGCGTAAGGAGGCACCAGACAGATGGCGCACAACACGAGCATCGTGCGGCGCGACCCGTTTACCGGCATGCGGCAGATGATGGACCGGCTCTTCGACGACTCCTTCTTCCGCTCCGGTCCCGCCGGCTGGCCCGGCGCCGCCTGGAGCATCGAGGAAGGCACCCTGCCGGTCGATCTCTCCCGGGCCGACGGCGCGATCAAGGTGCGCGCCTCGCTGCCCGGCTTCAAGCCGGAGGACATCGACGTGCAGGTCCACGAAGGCGTGCTCTCGATCAAGGCCGAGCACGACGAGGAGCACGCGTCCAGCGACGAGCGTTTCTACCGGCGTGAGCGCGTGAGCGGCTCCGTGAGCCGCCGTATCGCCCTCCCGGGCGTCGTGCGCGACGCCGCGGTGGACGCGCAACTGGAGGACGGCGTGCTCACCCTGACGCTCCCGCTGCCCGAGCAGCCGCAGCCGAAGCAGATCGAGATCCAGACCAACTAGTCCCGCCCTCGCGGCTTCCTCCCGGCCGCAACGGCGCACCGCCGACGGCCCCGGGGTTCACCCCGGGGCCGTTGCTTGTGTGCACCGCGGCTCTCGAATGTCGCGCCGAAGCTAGCGCGTCTTCGCGCGGCTGCGCCTCCGGCGCGGCGCCCGTGTCGAGCCCTCGATCACCTCGCGGTCGTCGCGATGGGGCCGGCGGATCTCGCGCGGGACGCGCTCCGCCTCCAGGCGCGAGAGCAGCGCCAGCGCCTTGCGCGTGTCCGAGGCGACACGCGCCGGCTCCGCCAGGCGGAAGCGGAACTTCGAGCACCAGTAGGTGAACGCCCGCAACTGCGACTGCATCGCGCGCTGCGGCAGCACGTCGCCCGTCTCCGCGCGGTACTCCACCTGCAGCTCCGCCAGCGTGCGCCCGTAGACCCGCTCGTAGGCCGCGACGTCGGGCGGGCTCCCGCGCGGACCCTCGAGGTTGCGCGCCTTCACCAGCTCCAGTTCCGCCTGCAGCAGCAGCACCTCCTCGACGGTCACCCCGTACTGGAAGTTGAGGTGCGCGCGGTGCTTCTCGTGGCCGATCGCGCGGGCGAACGCCTCCTCGCTGTCGTCGTACCCGCGCGGCGGCTTGCCATCGAACAGCAGCTGCTCCGCCTCGGCGGACGGGATCGCCTTGCCTGCGGCGTCGATCAGCCGCTCGGCGAGGCGCAGCCAGTCGAAGGCTTCCCCGGCAATCAGATAGCGGTAGCCGACGCCGTCGGCCTCTTCCTCCGGCGTCACCCAGCGCGCGATCACGTCGAGCAGTGCCGGGTACCACGGTTCGCCTCGTTCGAGCGCGTCGAGGAATGTGCGAACGCCATCCTCAGCCTCCAGCGGCGGAGGAGGCTCCGAGCCGGCGGGGCCGGAGCCGTTGGCCCCGGCCTGCGCTCGCTCGCGCGTGGCGCTGCGGCGAGCGGGGCTCACGCCGAGGCTCCATGGCAGCGCTTGTACTTCTTGCCGGAGCCGCAGGGGCAGGGCGCGTTGCGACCAACCTTGCGCACGCGCGTCCGGCGCGTCGCGGTCGCCACGCCGCCGCCGCTGTCGTCATCGCCGGCTCCGTCCGGGTCGCCCGGGCCGGACGCCAGCGCGTTCTGCGGGATCACCGGCTCCACCCGAGGTTGCGCGACCGGGCGAGCGTGGAAGATCTGGCGCGCGACGGCAGCGCGGATGTTGCCCAGCAGCTGCTCCCACATGTCGTGCGCCTCGCGCTTGTAGGCGACCAGCGGGTTCGCCTGCCCGTAGGCGCGCAGGCCGATGCCCTGGCGCAGTTCCGCGACCGCCGTGAGGTGCTGCACCCACAGCATGTCGATCGTGCGCAGCAGCACGAAGCGCTCAAGGTGACGCTGCGCCTCCTCGCCGACCTCGTCCTCGAGCTCCTCGTAACGCTCCTCCACGAGGTCGGCGATCGCCTCCAGCAGCGTCTCCGTGTTGCGCTTGCGCACCTCGTCGAGCGTCAGTGAGCCGCGCAGCGGCACGATCATTTGGAGCGCGAGGAAGAAGGCGTCCGGGTCGGCGGGCGCGTCGTCCAGCTGCTGCTTCGCGAGCGCCTCGATCTCGTCGTGCACCATGCCCAGCACGCTCTCGCGCATCGACTCGCCGGCGAGCACCTTGTTGCGCTCGCCGTAGATCACGTCGCGGTGCTGGTTCATCACGTCGTCGTACTCGACGACGTGCTTGCGGGTGTCGAAGTGGTACGCCTCGACGCGCGACTGCGCGGACTCGATGGCGCGCGTGACCATCTTCGACTCGAGCGGGACGCCCTCGCTCATGCCGAGCTTGCTCATCATGTTCGGCATCCAGTCAGGCGCGAAGCGCCGCATCACGTCGTCCTCGAAGGAGACGTAGAAGCGCGAGGAGCCCGGGTCGCCCTGGCGACCGGAGCGGCCTCGCAGCTGGTTGTCGACGCGGCGCGACTCGTGCCGCTCGGTCCCGATGATGTGCAGGCCGCCGTTGGCGGCGACGCCGTCGCCGAGCTTGATGTCGGTGCCGCGCCCGGCCATGTTCGTGGCGATCGTGACCGCGCCGGGCTGTCCGGCCCGCGCGACGATCGCCGCCTCGCGCTGGTGCTGCTTGGCGTTCAGCACCTGGTGCTCCACGCCGCGCCGCCGCAGCAGGTCGGCGAGCTGCTCCGAGTCCTCGATCGAGACGGTGCCGACGAGGACCGGGCGGTCCTCGGCGTGGCGCTCCAGCACGTCGTCGATCACCGCCGCGAACTTCTCGCCCTGCGTGCGGAAGACGAGGTCCGCGAAGTCGTCGCGGACCATCGGCACGTTGGTCGGCACGACGATTACCTCGAGGCCGTAGATCTCGTGCAGCTCCTCGGCGTCGGTCACGGCTGTGCCGGTCATGCCGGCGAGCTTCTCGTAGAGCCGGAAGAAGTTCTGGAGCGTGATCGTCGCGTAGGTCACGGACTCCTGCTGGATCTTGACGCCCTCCTTGGCCTCGACGGCCTGGTGCAGCCCGTCCGACCAGCGGCGTCCCTCCATCAGGCGGCCCGTGAACTCATCGACGATCACGACGCGGCCGTCGTTGACCACGTACTCGCGGTCGCGCTGGTAGATGATGTGCGCCTTCAGCGCCGCCTCCATGTAGCGCGTCAGCCGGAAGTGCTCCGGCGAGAAGATGTTGTCGATGCCCAACCCGCGCTCGAGGACCTCGATGCCCGCCTCGGTGAGGTGCACGGAGCGCGTGCGCTCCTCGACGGTGTAGTGCACGTCGCGCTGCAGCCGCGGCACCAGCGCGTTGAAGCGC
Organism: Dehalococcoidia bacterium; assembly: GCA_963667465.2. Taxonomy (GTDB): domain Bacteria; phylum Chloroflexota; class Dehalococcoidia; order UBA2979; family UBA2979; genus VXMT01. The sequence goes on from CAXXDN010000001.1 coordinate 366,031, forward strand.
GGGTAGAGCGAGAGGTCGTCCTGCTGCGGGCCGGAGATGATCAGCGGCGTCCGCGCCTCGTCGATCAGCACCGAGTCCGCCTCGTCGACGATCGCGTAGTGGCGGCTGCGCTGCACCCGCTGCTCCGCCACCTGCACCATGTTGTCGCGCAGGTAGTCGAAGCCGAACTCGTTGTTCGTGCCGTACGTCACGTCCGCCTGGTAGGCCTCGCGGCGCGGAACGGGCAGCAGATGCTCGCGGCCCGGCTGCTCGGAGACCGGCTCGCGCGAGTAGACGCAGGCGCCCTCGTTCTGGATCACGCCCAGGCTCAACCCCAGTGCGTCGAGTGCGGGGCCGTACCACTGCGGCTCGCGTCCGGCGAGGTAGTCGTTGACCGTGACCAGGTGCGCGCCCTTCCCTTCGAGGGCGTTCACGTAGAGCGCCAGCGTGGCGACGAGCGTCTTGCCCTCGCCGGTGCGCATCTCGGCGACGTTGCCGCGATGCAGCGCGACCGCGCCGGTGAGCTGCACGTCGTACGCGCGCTCGCCGACGTGGCGGTGGACGGCTTCGCGGGCGACGGCCAGCGCCTCCGCGAGGATGTCGTCCACCGTCTCGCCCTCGCGCAACCGCGTGCGGAAGCTGTCCGTGCGTGCGCGCAACTCCTCGTCGCTCAGCGCCGAGATCGCCGGTTCGAGGTCGTTGACCTCGCTCACGAGCGGCGCGATCTGCTTGAGCGCGCGCTCGTTGGGGTCACCGACCAGCTTCCGGAGGACACCGAAGGCCATGTTGCCTCCTCAGGGGCGGTTCAGCGGAACAGGTCGCTGACCGAGCCCCCGGTGTGGATGCGATGTATCGCGTCGCCGAAGAGGGGCGCGATCGAGAGTACCTTCGTCGGGGCGTGCTTGAACGCATCCTCGCCGAGCGGAAGGGTGTCCGTGAACACGATCTCGGAGATCTCGGGCGTGTCCAGCCGCTCGAAGGCCGCGCCCGCGAAGAGTTGGTGCACGCAGCCGACGTAGATCGAGCGCGCACGGTGCCGGCGCAGCAATTCGAGGGCGCTCGCGACGGTGCCACCGGTCAGGATCTCGTCGTCGATGATCACGGCGTCCGCGTCCGCGGCGTCTCCGATCAGCGTCAGCGCCTCGGCCTGCTCGTCATTGCCGGAGCGCCGCTTGTCGACAATCGCCAGGTCCGCGCCGAGCCGCTCGGCGACGTTGCGCGCGCCCTTCGCGCCGCCCACATCGGTGGCAACGACGACAGGGTTCGCGAGGTTGAGCGAGCGGAAGTACTCGGCGAGCAGCGGCTGCGCGTGGAGCTCGTCCACCGGGATGTTGAAGAAGCCCTGAATCTGCCCCGCGTGCAGGTCCATCGTCAGCAGCCGGTCCGCCCCCGCCACCTCGATGAAGTTGGCGATCAGGCGCGCGCTGATGGGCACGTGCGGCTGGTCCTTCTTGTCAGAGCGTCCGTAGGCGAAGTACGGGATGACTGCCGTGATGCGCCCGGCCGAGGCGCGCTTCGCGGCGTCGATCATGATCAGCAGCTCCATCAGCCGCGTGTTCACCGGCGAGCCGATCGGCTGGATCAGGTAGACATCGCGCTCGCGGATGTTCTGCAGGAAGCGCACGAAGATGTTCTCGTTCGAGAACTCGAACACCTCGCACTCACCGAGCGGCATCTCGAGGTGGCGACAGACCGCCTCGGCGAACGAACGATGCGCGTTACCCGTGAAAACGGCCATCTCACGAAACACGAACGCGCCACCGGCTCCTCGCACGCGCCTCGCTCCTGTCGCACGCTCCCGCAGACGCGGGCAAGCGGCCCGGGCGCGCCAAACACCGTGTGACGGAGGCTGGGCCGGGGCTTCCTCGATGGTACCATGACGCATCCGCACGGCACGCGCCCAGGCCCCGGAGGTGCGCCCCGCCATGGACTTCGCCCTCACCCCCGAGGAAGAGCGCTTCGGCGAGGATCTGCGCGCCGTCCTCGCCGATCTGCTGCCCGCCGACTGGTCGCAACGCGGCCTGATCGAGCCCGCGGACTCGGCGGAGCGCGCCGCCCTCGCGGAGCGCGTCGCGCGCGCCCTCGGCGAGCGCCGCTGGCTGGCGCTGGCCTGGCCGCGCGAGTTCGGTGGCCTCGCTGCCTCCTACATGCAGCAGTACGTGCTCAACGCGGAACTCGCCTACCAGGACGCGCCCGGCGGAGGCGGCGTCGGCGTCTCCTCGGCCGGCCCGGCGATCATGCAGCACGGCAGCGAGGAGCAGCGGCGGCTCTACCTGCCGCGCATCGCCGCCGGCGAAGACCGCTGGTGCGCCCTCTACTCCGAGCCGGGGGCAGGCTCCGACCTCGCCTCGATCCAGACGCGCGCCGTGCGCGACGGCGACGAGTACGTGATCAACGGCCTCAAGACCTGGGTCGCCGGCGCGGAGCACGCGAACATGGGCTGGCTCGCCGCCCGCACCGACCCGGGCGCCCCCAAGCACCGGGGCCTCTCCACCTTCGCCCTGCCGATGGACACGCCGGGCGTCGAGATCCGCCCGATCGAGAACCTCGCCGGCGAGCGCCAGCTCGCCGAGGTGCAGCTCCACGACGTGCGCATCCCGATCGAGCAGCGCGTCGGGCCCGAGCACCGCGGCTGGTACCACGTCGCCTCGACGCTCGACTTCGAGCGCTCCGGCGTGGCCGCCTTCGCGCGCGGCAAGCGGCACATCGAGGGCCTCGTGCATTTCGCGCACGAGCACACGAACGAGGACGAGCGCCGCGAGCAGGTGCGCTACGAACTGGCAGACCGCTGGATCGAGCTGGAGGTCGGCTTCAACGTCGCGCAGCGCATCCCCTGGATGCAGACGCAGGGCATCTCCCCGAACCACGAGGCGTCCGTCTCGAAGGTCTACGGCTCGGAACTCACCCAGCGCATCGCCGGCACCGGCGTGCGCCTCTTCGGCCTCGCGGGCCTGATCGCCCCCGGCGGCGCCGACGCCCCGGCGGGCGGCGCCTTCGCTCGCCACTACCTGACGTCAACCGGCGCCACGATCGAGGCGGGCACCTCCGAGATCCAGCGCAACATCATCGCCCAGCGCGGGCTTGGGCTTCCGCGGTAGGGAGTGAGGATGAGGATCTACCTCGAAGTAGCCCCGGAGCACATCGAGAAGGGTGTGCCCAATGACGCCAACTCCTGCGCCGTTGCCCTCGCCCTTCGGGATGAGTTCGCGGGAGCGGGGTATGTCTCCGTCGAGACGTTGCGCGGGTTTTGACGACCCTTCCGACTCATGGTCGGAACTCTTTGTAACGCTTCCCATCGAGGACGCGGAGCCGGACGCGGCCGAGGAAATCGAACTGTCCGGCGGCATGGACGACGATGGATTGGCGTTCTCGCACGCCTTCGACGCGGGCGAGCCGGTGGCTCCCCTCACGTTCCTGGTGATCCTCCACCAGGGGTAGGAGCGACACCTCCACCGATCCGGCTACGCCGGCCCGCTTTCACCCCATGGCATCCGTCTCCCAAACTCCCCGGGCACCCATCGCTCTGGCCCGCGCAGGGACGTCACACGCTCACCAACAGCACGGCCGATGCAGCCAGTGTGTATGATAGATACACATCAGAAGGCGGGTGCGGGATGGCGCGGGTACAGATCATCATCCCCGACGAGGATCGTGATCGCTTCTTCTCCCAGGCGAAACGCGAAGGCATGACGCTGAGCGCATGGCTGCGCGCAGCCGCGAGCGAGCGCCTCGATTCCCAGCGGCAAGCGAATGCCCTCGGATCACCGGCAGAGCTCGAGGCATTCTTCCGCGAATGCAACGCCAAAGCCGGACCCGGCCGCGAGCCCGACTGGGATGAGCACCTCGCGACAATGCGCGAGTCGCGGCTCCGTGGGGCCGCCGACGCGTGATCTTTGTCGACACCAACGTCTTCGTGTACGCGGTCGGGCGCGCGCATCCGCACCGCGAACCGGCGCAGACGTTCTTTGTCGACGCCAGCCGCGATCGGGTGGCCCTCTACACCTCTGCTGAGGTCCTTCAGGAACTCATGCATGTCTACCTGCCGGTCGGGCGGTTTCGTGAACTCGACGAGGCTCTGGCGCTGGCATCGGGGCCGGTCGCAGAGATCTGGGCGCTGGAACCGGCAGACATCGACCTGGCTCGACAGCTGGCGAGGCTCCACCCCACACTCGCCGCCCGGGATCTCTGCCACCTGGCGAGTTGCCGCAGGCGCGGCGTGAGCCAGATCCAGACCTTCGACGACGCCCTCGCCGAGGCGGTCGCCGCGCCCGGGGGCAGCGGCTGACGCCTCCCCGCCATTGACAGCCCTCCCCCGATCCGGCAATCTGCCGACGAGTCCCGCACGCGCGTTCGCGTAACGACATAAGCAGATTGTCGGTACCCACGAGCCGATGTTTACGCACCTCCATACACACTCCGAGTACTCACTGCTGGACGGGCTCAGCACCATCCCGGACCTCGTCGCACGCGCGAAGGCGCTCGGCCAGGACGCCCTTGCCATCACCGACCACGGCAATTTGCACGGTGCCCTCCAGTTCTACGAGGAGGCCCGCGCCAACGAGCTCAAGCCGATCATCGGCCTCGAGGGCTACGTCGCGCCCGGCAGCCGCTTCGACCGCAGCGCCGCCTCGCGCACCCCCTTCCACCTCACCCTGCTCGCGCAGAACGAGACCGGCTACCGCAACCTGCTCAAGCTCTCCACCGCCTCACACCTGGAGGGCTTCTACTACCGCCCGCGCGTCGACCGTGAGCTGCTCGAACGGCATAACGAGGGCCTGATCGCGCTCTCCGCCTGCCCCTCCGGCGAGGTGATGACGGCGCTCCAGGAGGAGCGCGAGCCGGACGCTCGCGAGGCCCTCGGCTGGTACGCCGACGTCTTCAAGGGCCGCTACTACGTCGAGCTGCAGGAGCACGGCCAGGAGCAGTTCAGCCGCCTCAACCCGCGGCTCGTCTCGCTCGCCCGCGACCTCGAGCTGCCGCTGGTGCTGACCAACGACTCGCACTACACCACGCCCGAGCAGGAGCACCCGCACGACGTGCTGCTCTGCATCGGCACCAACTCGACGATCCACGAGACCGATCGCATGAAGCTCGAGAGCGGCACCTTCTACCTCCGCTCCGAGGAGGAGATGCGCGCGCTCCTGCCCGAGCTGCCCGACGCCTGCGACGCCACCGCGCGCATCGCCGAGCAGGTCGACATCCAGCTCGACTTCGGGCGCACGCTGCTGCCCGACCCCGGAATCCCCGAGGGCATGACCGCCGACAGCTACCTGCGGCAGCTCTGCGAGGAAGGCCTTGAGCGACGCTACCGCGACCCCGGCGAGGACCAGCGGGAGCGGCTCCGCTACGAACTCGCAGTGATCGAAGAGACCGGGTTCGCGGAGTACATCCTGATCGTCCGGGACATCGCCCGCTTCGCCCGCGAGCAACGCATCCCGATGGGCGTGCGCGGCTCGGCGGCCGCCTCGATCGTCCTCTACTGCCTGGACGTCACCGACATCGAGCCGACGCAGTACCGCCTCGTCTTCGAGCGCTTCCTCAACCCCGAGCGGCGTGAGATGCCGGACGTGGACTTTGACTTCGCCGACGACCGCCGCGAGGAGGTGATCCGCTACGCCGCCGAGCGCTACGGGCGCGACCGCGTCGCGCAGATCGTCACGTTCGGCACGCTCGGCGCAAAGGCCGCCATCCGCGACACGGGGCGCGCCCTCGGCATGTCCTACGGCGAGGTCGACCGCGTCGCCCGGCTCGTGCCGAACTCGCTCGGCATCACTCTCGACCAGGCACTCAGCGAGGTCGAGGACCTGCGCCGCGCAACCGAGGAGGACCAGGCCGTCGCCGAGCTGCTGGAGACCGCGCGCAGTCTCGAGGGCGTCGCGCGCCACGCGAGCACGCACGCCGCCGGCATCGTGATCTCGCGCGAGCCGCTGGTCGACGTCGCGCCGCTGCAGCGCGCCACCTCCAGCCGCGACGACGACGAGCAACTGCTGCCGACCACGCAGTTCGACATGAACGACGTCGCGAAGATCGGCCTACTCAAGCTCGACTTCCTCGGCCTGGCGAACCTCACGATCCTCGGTCGCGCCGCCGACCTGATCGGCGAGCAGCTCGACGAGCCGCTCGACCTCGAGTCGATCCCCGACGGGGACGAGGAGACGGCGCGGCTGCTGCGCGAGGGCCGCACGTTCGGCGTCTTCCAGCTGGAGGGCAGCGGGATGCGGCGCTGGGTGACGGAGCTGCAGCCGCGCGACATCCGCGAGCTGGCGGCGATGATCGCCCTCTACCGCCCCGGCCCGATGGAGCACATCCCGCGCTACATCGATGTCAAGCTCGGCCGCGCGGAGCCGCACTACCCGCACGAGGACCTCGCAAGCGTCCTCGACGAGACCTACGGGGTGATCACCTACCAGGACCAGGTGCTGGAGATTGCGCGCACCTTCGCGGGCTACTCGCTGGGTCACGCCGACGTGATGCGCAAGGCGATGGGCAAGAAAATCCCGGAGGTGATGCTCGCCGAGCGCGACCGCTTCATCGAGGGGGCGCTCGCCAACGGCTACGACCAGCGCCTCGCGGAGCAGCTGTTCGACATGATCGAGCCGTTCGCGGGCTACGCCTTCAACAAGGCGCACGCCTTCTCCTACGGGGTGATCGCCTACCGCACGGCCTGGCTGAAGGCGCACTACCCGGTGCAGTTCATGACCGCCGTGCTGATGGCCGCGGGCGCACATCCGACCGGCGCGCAGGACCGCATCGCGGCGGCGATCGCGGAGTGCCTGCGCCTCGGCATCTCGGTCTTGCCGCCCGACGTGAACCGCTCCGGCGTCAACTTCGCGATCGAGCGCCTCGGCGACCCCGCGACCAGCGAGGAGCCCGCGATCCGCTTCGGCATGGCGCAGATCAAGAACGTCGGCGCGGCCGCCGTCGAGGGCCTGGTCGCCGAGCGCGAGAAGGACGGCCCGTTCGCCTCGATCGAGGACTTCGCGCGGCGCGTCAACGCGCGGGACTGCAACCGCCGCGTGCTCGAATCGCTAGCCAAGGCCGGCGCGCTCGACTGCCTCGGCAGCGACGGGGTGGACCGCTCCGCGATCGTCTTCGGCGTGGACCGCATCCTCACCGTCGCGCAGGAGGCGCAGCGCCAGCGCGACACCGGCCAGACCTCGATGTTCGACCTGTTCGGGGACGAGGTGGACACGCCGCTGCCGGCGCTGGAGCTCGATCCCGTCACGACCCCGCAACGCGAGTTGCTGGGCTGGGAGCGGGAGCTGCTCGGCGCCTACGTCTCGGCGCACCCGTTTCGGGAGGCGGCGCAACGCCTCGCCGAGTACATCACGCACCAGACGCCGGAACTGACCGCGGAGCTCGCCGGCCTCGAGGTAGTGGTGGCCGGCATGGTGACGGGCGTGCGGCGGCTGACGACGCGCCAGGGCAAGGCCTTCGCCGCCGTCACCGTCGAGGACCTGAGCGGCACCGCAGAGCTCACGGTCTGGCCCGACTCCTACGAGCAGCACCAGGGCCTGCTGATGCACGGCAACGTACTGCTGGCGAAGGTGGAAGTCCGCGAGCGGGGCGACCGCCTCACGCTCGCCGTCGCCGCCCTCGCCTCGTACGACCAGGACGCCGGCAGACCGCTGAACTTCGACCTGTCGCAGTTCGTGCCGTCGCGAGGCCGGCGGCGGCAGCGCGGCGCGGACCGGGCGGCTGCCAATGGCGCCAACGGGAACGGCGCGGCGCCCAGGCTCGAGGCCGTCCCGCCGATCCCCGAGGCAGCCGCGAACGGCAACGGAAACGGGCACGGCAGCGCGGCCGCGGCCCTGCCGCCGGGCAACGGGATCCACAGCCGGGCAGCCGCGGCGAACGGCGGCCGGCGCAACGGCGCGACGGGCGGCCGGCGAGCGCGCCCCGCTCCGCCACCGGACGGGCCGGAGCGGCTCTGGATCCTGATCGAGGAAACGACGGACAGCGGCGCGGACCGCCGTCGCCTCGGGAGGATCGTGCAGCTGCTCGAGGCCCATCCCGGCGCGCAGCCGGTGGAGATCGAGCTCCAGGCGCAGGACGGCCGCAGCGAGCGCCTGCGCCTCCCTCCCGTCGCCGACATCGGAGCGCTGCTCCCCGAGCTGAAGCCGCTGCTCGGCGTGCTCGGCAGCGCCGCGCACGCCGGCGAAGCACAGTCCGCTGCACTCTCAACCGCCAAGGCGATCTAGCGCCCCTCTGGCTGTAACGCCCGCGCAGCGCTTGCGAAGATCGGGCGCTACTATCGGCCCGTGCTACGAATCACCCCCGAGGCACAGCGAACTGCAAGGCGGCTTCGCGAGGTCCTGACCCGGCGCATCGAGCGCTCGCCCCGCGCGGGGCCAATGGTGCTCGCGGCCGTCGTTGGGCTCGGCGCCGGACTCGCGGCCGTCGGATTCTCGATCCTCGTCGAGCTGAGCGACCGCTTCTTCTTCGACACCCTCAAGGACGAGTGGCTCAGCGGGCTGCCCAACGCGCGACTGATCCTGATCCCCGCCATCGGCGGGCTACTCGTCGGCCCGATTACCTACCTCCTGGCGCCGGGCGCGCGCGGCCACTCGGTCCCCGAGGTCATGGCCGCGCTGGACTCGCGCGGCGGGCGGCTGCCCGCCACCGACGCGGTCGCGAAGATCGCTGCAGCGACGATCACGATTGGATCAGGCGGCGCCGTAGGGAGGCAGGGGCCGGTCGTCTTCATCGGCGCGGCGTTCGGCTCGCTCGCCGGGCGCGTCCTGCTGCTGAACGAGCAGACGATGCGGCTGCTGGCCGCGGCGGGCGCGGCGGGCGGAGTGGCGGGTGTCTTCAACGCGCCGATCGCCGGCGTCTTCTTCGCGCTCGAGGTGCTGCTGCGGCGCTTCAGCACGCGCAACTTCAGCGTCGTCGTGCTCGCCTCGATCGTCGCCACGGTCACCGCGATCGGGTTGCGAGGCGACGAGCTTGCGATCCCCGTCCCCACCCACCAGCACCTGACGAGCATCGAGGAGGCCCCGCTCTACGCCGTGCTCGGCGTGCTCTGCGGAATCGTCGGCGTTGCCTTCATCCGCGTCTTCTACTGGACCGAGGACGGGTTCACACGCCTCTCCGGGCTGCCGGGCTGGCTGCTCCCGGCAGTCGGCGGCGCCATGGTCGGCGCGCTGGCGCTCATCGACGGCAGCATCCTCGGTATCCGCGAGATCGCACGCGATGAAGCGCTGGCCGGCCACAGCCCCCTCGCCCCGCTGCTCGTGTTGCTCGTGCTGAAGATGGCGGCGACCTCGATCACCGCCGGCAGCGGGGGCAGTGGCGGCGTCTTCTTCCCCACGCTGTTCATCGGGGCAATGGTGGGCGGCGTGTTCGAGGAGGTCTCAGTCCAGGTCTTCCCCGGCATCGTCGATCACTCCGGGACCTACGCCACCGTAGGGATGGCCGCCGCGTTCGCCGCCGCCTCGCGCGCCCCGATCACCTCGACGCTGATCCTCGTGGAGATGACCGACGACTTCGACCTCATGGTGCCGCTGCTGATCGCCATCACGATGGCCACAGTCGTCTCGCAGCTGCTCAGCCGCGGCACGATCTACTCGATCAAGGCGGAGCGCCTCGGCGTCGCCATCGACGAGGACGTGGAGCCCTCCGAGGTGATGGCGCAGCTGCGCGTCTCCGACGCGATGTCGCCGATGATGGAGGCCTTCGGCCCCGACGCCACCCTCGATGAGATCACGCTCGCCTTCGAGGGCGACCCGGATCCGATCGCCCTCGTCGTGCGGGAGAACGGCGAGATCTACGGCATCCTGACCGGCGCCGACATCGGCGAGGCGCTCGCCCACGACGAGCAGAACGCGACGGCCGCCGATATCTGCTCGACGCACCTGCGCACGATCCATCCGGATCAGACGCTGCACGAAGCGCTCAACCTCTTCGCCTCGCAGGACGTGCGCGCACTGCCGGTGGTGGAGCCCGATCGGCCATGGCATCCAGCCGGGCTGCTGCGCCGCGCCGACATCATGCGCGCCTACGCCGAGGCCGTGGACCGCCGCGCCTCGCGCTCGCGGCGGCAGCGCCTGCGCCCCGTGCGGCGCAGCGACAACGTGCGCTACCTGGAGCTGCGCGTCTCGCACGAGAGCGGCCTCGACGGCAAGCAACTCTCCGCCATCGACCTTACCGAGGACGCGGTCATCGTCGCCGTCCGCCACGAGGGCGCCACGCTGATCCCGCGCGGCCACACGCGGCTGGCCGAGGGCGATCGCGTCACGATCATCGCCAGCGCCGAGGCGGTCGCCGAGGTGCGCGCTACCTTCGAGGGCCACTCCTGATCCACCCTTCGCGCCCGGCGCGCCCGGCGCGCCCCTCCCGGCGCTAGCAGGTAGACTGGACCCGTAGCCCCTTCCTGCCCGTCCGAAACGGAAGGCGATGGCGCAGCAACCCCCCGAGGCAGAGGCCCTGCAACCGCCCGGCGACGCCGGGTCGTCCCGCACGCAAACGGTGATCGCGAACGTCACGAGCGAGATCGGGCGCGTCATCGTCGGCCAGGACGAGTTGATCGAGCGGCTGCTCGTTGCACTGCTGACCGGGCAGCACGCGCTGATCGAGGGCGCTCCCGGGCTGGCCAAGACGCTCACGGTCTCGACGCTGGCGCGCACCCTGAAGCTTTCCTTCTCGCGCATCCAGTTCACACCGGACCTGCTGCCCGCCGACATCACCGGCACGCTCGTCTTCCAGCAATCGGACGGCCAGTTCCGGCTGCGCCGCGGCCCGCTCTTCGCGAACGTGATCCTCGCCGACGAGATCAACCGCGCACCCGCCAAGGTGCAGTCGGCGCTCCTCGAGGCGATGCAGGAGCGTCAGGTGACGATCGGGGGCACCAGCTACGCGCTGCCCGAGCCGTTCCTCGTGCTCGCCACGCAGAACCCGATCGAGCACGAGGGCACCTACCCGCTGCCGGAGGCGCAGCTCGATCGCTTCATGCTCAAGATCCTGGTCGGCTATCCGGACCGCGAATCCGAGCGCAGCATCATCCGCCGCGCGCTTGAGCAGGAAGCCGTCGAGGTGGAGCCCACCGCCGGCCAGCGCGACCTCGAGGAGCTGACCCTGGAGACCCGGCGCATCGAGGTCAACGAGCGCATCCGCGAGTACATCGTGCGGCTGCTGGAGGCGACGCGGGAGCCCGCGCGCTACCAGCTCGACGACCTGGCGCCGCTGATCGAGTACGGCGCCTCGCCCCGCTCCGGCGCAATGCTGGCGCAGGCGGTGCGCAGCCTCGCCTGCATCCGCGGGCGCGGGTACGCCCTGCCCGAGGACGTGAAGGAACTCGCCCCGGACGTGCTCCGCCACCGCCTGGTGCTCAGCTACGAGGCCGAGGCGCGGGGCGTCAGCCCCGACCAGGTCGTCGAGCGCCTGCTGGCCGGCGTCGGGATCCCCTGAGCATGCGCGCACGCCTGCTCGGCCTGCTGCGCGGCGGGGCGAGGGGGCCCCGTGATCAGCCCGATCCGCGCACCGAACCCCCCGCCGGCGACGGCGCACCACCGCTCCCGCCGCGACTGCTCGCCTCCGCGCGGCGCCTCGAGATCCGCGCGCGCCGCCTCGTCACGAGCGAGCTCGGCGGCGAGTACCGCAGCACCTTCCGCGGCGCCGGCATCGAGTTCGCCGAGGCGCGCGAGTACGTCCCCGGCGACGACGTGCGCCGCATCGACTGGAACGTCACCGCGCGCATGGGCGCGCCCTGGGTCAAGGAGTACGTCGAGGAGCGCGAGTTGCACCTCGTCTGCGCCGTCGACGTCTCCGCCTCGCAGCTGGCCGGGCGGCCCGTGCTCGGCCGCCGCGCGGCCGCGGCCGAGGTCTGCGCCCTGGTCACGCTGGCCGCCGCCTATAGCCACGACCGCACCGGCCTGCTGACCTTCAGCGACCGCATCGAGCGCTACGTGCCGCCCGCCAAGGGCGCCCGCCACGCGATGCGGCTCGTGCGCGAGGTGCTGCAACCCGACCAGCCACGGCCGACCACCTCAATCGCCACGGCCTGCGATTACCTCGTACGCGTGCTGCGCCGCCGCTCCACCGTCTTCCTCATCTCGGACTTCATCGACGCCGGCTACGAGCGGCCGCTGCGCGACCTGGGCCGCCGCCATGAGGTGATCGCCGTCGTGGTCGTCGACCCGCTCGACGAGGCGCTACCGGACGCCGGCATCGTCGAAGTCGAGGACATCGAGCGCGGGGGGCGGCTGCTGATCGACAGCTCCGACGAAGGCCTGCGCCGGCGCTACGCCGAGGCGGCCGCGGAGCGGCGAGAGCGGCGCGGCGCCACCCTGCGGCGCGCGGGCATCGAGGAGTTAATCGTGCGCACCGATGGCGACGCGGCCGAGCCGGTGCTTGAGTACTTCCGCCGCCGGAGCCGTCGCACGTGACGCGCCCGGGGCTCGCGGTCGCGGCGCTGGCGCTGGCCGTCCTCGCGGCCCTCGGCGCACTCGCCGCCGCCCCGGCCACTGCGCAGCGCGCGACGCCGCTGGAGCTGCGCGTCGATGTCACGCCGCGCACGGTGACCCTCGGCGATCGGGTGCGGATCACGGTCATCGCGACGCATGCGGAGCCGCTCCTGATCACGGCCGACCCCCCATCGCGCGGAGACGTGCTGCAACTGATCGAGGCGCTCCCCGCGGAGACCGGCACGCTGCCCGACGGTTCGCTGCAGACCGAGATCGTGTTCACCGTCGCCGCGTTCGCGCTCGGCCCGCAAGACGCCGGGCCCCTGCGCATCTTCTGGCTGCGCCGGGACGGCAGCTCCGGCGAGGCGCAGGCGATCCCGCCCATCTTCGAGGTCGCAACCGCACTCCTCGACGACTCCGGGGCGCTGCGGCCGCTGAAGCCGCAGGCGGCGTTCGGCGAGCCGCCTCCCGCCTGGGTGCGGCCCGCGATCATCGCCGGCGCGCTGCTCGCGTTCGCGCTCCTCGTGGCGGTCGCCGTGCGCTGGCTGCGGCGCCGTGGTCCGGCGCCCGCGCCGCCTCCCGAGCAGCATGAGCTCGCACCCGAGACCGCCGCGCGGCGGCGGCTCGAAGAGCTGGCCGGCAGTGGCGCGCTCGCGCGCGGCGAGTACGAGCGCTTCTACGGCACGCTCTCCATGGTGCTGCGCAACTATCTGGAGGCGCGCTTCAGGTTCAATGCGACGGCGCTCACCACGCCGGAGCTGGACCGCTCGATGGGCGGGCAAGGCGTCGATCGCTGGCAGGCGCGCCTGGCCGGCGGTCTGCTCGAACGCTGCGACGCCGCCGTGTACGCAGGCCGCCATCCCGATCTCGGCTCCGCCGACCACGACCTGACCGTGGCTTTCGAGATCATCGACCTCTCGCGTACGGGGCCACCCGCCAGCGCCGGCGCGTACGGCGGACCTGGCCCGGCAACGAGGCGGCCATGAGCTTCGCGAGCCCCTGGCTGTTGCTCCTCCTGCCCGTTGCCGGGCTGCTGCTGCTCGCCCCCGCGCTGCTCCGGCCGCGCCGTCCCCGGCTCGCCGTTGCCGACCTCGCACCGCTGAGCGCGGCCGCAGCTCCCAGCTGGCGGCTGCGGCTGCGCTGGCTGCCCTGGCTGCTGCGCGCAGCAGCCATCGCGTTGCTGATCTTCGCCGCCGCTCGCCCCCAGCGCGGCCTTGCCCTCACCACGCTGCCCGAGGACGGCATCGACATCGTCGTCGTCCTCGACGTCTCCGGCTCGATGAGCCAGCTCGCCGAGCCCGGCCGCAACGCGCCCAGCAAGCTCGAGGCCGCGCAGGAGGTCATCGGCGAGTTCATCGAGAGCCTCGAGGGCGACCGCATTGGTCTCGTTGCCTTCCAGTCGCGCGCGATCCTGCTCTCCCCGCTCACGCTCGACCACGACGCGCTCGGTCGGCAGGTCGACGCAGCCGAGTCCGGACTGATCCCGGACGGCACGGCGATCGGGCTCGGCATCGCGGAGGCGCTCAACCTGCTGCGGGAATCGCCGGCGCGAAGCCGCATCGCGGTGCTGCTAACGGACGGCGAGAACAACCAGGGCGAGGTGCCGCCGCTGCAGGCGGCGAGGATCGCGGAGACGCTCGGCATCCGCATCTACACGATCGGCCTCCACGGCGCCGCGCGCGGCGGCAGCCAGGTCGACGTGCGGTTGCTGCAGCAGATCGCCGCCGTGACCGACGCCGGCTACTTCGACGCCGCCACCCAGGTCGAGCTCTCCGAGGCCTACCGCGAGGTCCGCCGGCTCGAACGCAGCCGCGTGGGCGAGCGGCGCTTCACCGAGTTCCACGAGTACGGACCGCTGCTCGCGGTGGGCGCGCTGCTGTTGCTGGCCGCGGAGGTGGGCCTGCGCGCGACCATCTTCAGGAGATACCCGTGATCGGCCTGGCCGACCCGCTGGCGCTGCTCTGGCTGGCGATCCTGCTGCCGGTGCTGTTCGCGACCTCCTACGCCGCGCGTCGGCGGCGCGAGGCGGACGCTGCCTTCGGCGGCGGCACGGCGCTGCGACGCGGACGCGCCGAGTGGCGACGCCCGCTGCAGCAGCTGCTGCTGCTCGCCGCGATCGTGCTGGTCGTGATCGCCGTCACACGTCCGCAGTGGGGCGAGGAGGAGCGGCCGCTCACACGGCTCGGCATCGACATGGCGATCGCCCTCGATGTCTCGCGCTCGATGACCGCGAGCGACATCGAGCCCTCGCGCGCCGACGCGGCCGCGGCCGCGCTCGACCAGCTCTTCAACCACCTGCGCGGCGACCGCGTCGGCCTGGTCACGTTCGCCGGAGACGCATTCGAGCGGTCCCCGCTGACCCTCGATCTCGACGCGGTGCGCCAGTTGGTCGCGCGCGCGCAGGAGGAGCAGGCCTTCGTGCGCCCCGGGACGGACCTCGGCGGCGCGCTCGAGGCGGCGCTGCGCCTGCTCGACATCGAGGATCCCGCCGAGACGCAGGCGATCGTGCTGATCTCGGACGGCGAGGACCTCGCCGAGGATCTCGGAGACGCGCTCGAGGAAGCAACGGATGCGGGTGTCCGCGTCTTCACCGTCGCCGCCGGGACACCCGACGGGGGAACGATGGCCGCACGCGAGAGCGGCGACGAGGACGCAACCACCGTGCGCCGCCCGCCGGGCGACGAACTGAGCCGCGCCGACCGGCCGACGCTCCAGCGAATCGCCGACGCAACGGGCGGCGACCTGCGGGAGCTGGGCGAACTGCCCGGACTCGCCGTGGAGTTCCAGCGGCTCCGCCAATCCGCCTTCGACCAGGGTGCGAACCGCGCGCCCGTCGAGCGCTTCCAGTGGTTCCTCGGCGGCGCGCTGCTGCTGCTCGTGCTCCAGGCGCTCGTCGCCGACGGCAGCTGGCAGCGGCGCCTCGGTGTTGGCCGCCTCACTCTCGCCGCCTCCACGCTGCCGGCGATCGCGCTGATCGTCGCCTGCGCCAGCACCGAGTACGCGGCCACCGAGGACGGCCACGACGCCTACGCCGCCGGCCGCTACGACGACGCCCTCGCCTCCTATCGCGACGCCGAGGCGGTCGCGCCCGACGCCCCGGAGCCGCCCTACAACATCGGCAACACACTGCACCAACTCGGCCGCTACGAGGAGGCGACGGTTGCCTCGTCGACGGCGCTGAGCGCCGCCGTCGATCCCCTGCTGTTCAGCCACGCGGCCTACGCCCTCGGCAGCCACGCCTTCCGCCGCAACGATCTCAATGCCGCCCGCGACGCCTGGATCAGCGTGCTGCTGCGCAATCCCTCAGACCTCGACGCGAAGCACAATCTCGAGCTGACGCTGCGCCTCCTCGCCGGCCCCGAGGAGACGACCGCGCCCACGCCTCCCGCTGGCAGCGGCGACGGGGAGGGCCAGGGCGAAGGCGAGGGCGGTACCGGGGACGAGGAGCCGCCTCCCGACGACGACAGCCCCAATCAGTCCGGTGAGGGCGGCGGCCAGCCGCAGCCCGGCTCAACGCCCGACGCAACCCCCGACCGCAACGGCGCGGGTCCGGCGCAGCCGCCCTCGGACCCCGCGGATTCCGGCGGATCGCCGGCGGGTGGCCCGGGGGCGCAGGTGGAGCAGGATCAGCCCCCAACGCTCGACGACGCGCGCGCGCTGCTCGCCGAAGAGGCGCTGCGGATCGGCGACGAGGCGCTGACCATCGAGGACGCGATCGCGCTGCTGGAGCTGGTGCGCCGCACGAGTGAGCTCGAGGCGCTCGCGCCGCGCGGCGTGGCCGGCGGACCCGGGGACCGCTAGAGACTCAGCGTGCGAGGCGGCGCAGCCACAGGCGGCGCAGCAGCAGCTCCCGGAAGAGCCGGTTGCGCAGGCGGCGGTAGAGCGCATCGGCGCGGCGCACCGCCGGCTCGTCCTCGTCACCCTCGTCCGTCGCCGGCGCCTCAGCGGCGGCGGCAGGCGCGCCGTAGCGCTCGCGCGTGAAGGCATCGGCGAGGATCTCGACGGGCTCCTCGCTCTCGAGGTCGCGCTTCAGTCCGGCGGCGGCCTCGAGCGGCGTGCGGTTGGCGGGGGCCGGGATACCCGCCCAGCCGGAGATTCGTTGCACCCTGGCCCAGCGCGCCGTGGCCGGGCTCAGCCCACGATCGGGGAATGCCCAGGCGCCCCGCACAAC
Organism: Dehalococcoidia bacterium; assembly: GCA_963667465.2. Classification (GTDB taxonomy): domain Bacteria; phylum Chloroflexota; class Dehalococcoidia; order UBA2979; family UBA2979; genus VXMT01. The sequence goes on from CAXXDN010000001.1 coordinate 382,582, forward strand.
AAGGACGAGCACCGCGCTGGCCGCGAGCGCCGCGACTGTCCAGCCCGCGATCAGTCCGAGCGGCGCCCAGAGCGATCCGCCATCGTCGACGAGGTCCGTCCTCGGTCCACTCACGCCCAGCGGTTCCAGACTCTGCTCCAGCAGTTCCGCCAGCTCCAGCGCCGCGATCGCGTCCTCCGTGCCGCCTTCCGGAACTTCGAAGCTGCCGGTCCCGCGGCCGCTCCGGCTGACCAGCTCGCGCACCGGCGCCGGGTTGAACTCCACCCAGCCGTAGCCGGGGAAGTAGACCTCCGGCCACGCCCACGAGTCCTTCTCGCTCAGCACGAACGCCTCCGACTCCCGGCTGAACGAGGTCGAGTCGAGCGCGAATCCGACGGCAATGCGCGCGGGGATGCCGAGCGAGCGCAGCAGCACCACCATCGCCGAGGCGTGATGGTCGAAGTAGCCCTCGCGGCTCTCGAAGAGGAACCAGTCAATCGGATCGCGGCGCGGCGGCGGGTCCGAGACCTTCAGGCTGAACGGGTAGTTCTCGCGCAGGTAGCGCTCGACCCGGAAGGCGGCGAGGTACGGGGCGTCCTGCTCCGCTGCGATGCTCGCGGCCAGTTCACCCACCCGAGGCGGAAGATTGTCGGGTGTCTGGAGATAGCGCTCCGTCACCCACGCCGGGTAGTCGCCGCCCGCGGCCATGAGCGCGTCCACCCCCGCGACGGAGATCGAGCCCACCGCCGTGTAGCTCGCCCCGTTGCCGACGCGGCTGCTCGGCTGCAGTCCGACCACGTCGCTGGGCGAGGCTCCCGTCAGGAACTCGGCCTCGACATCGGTCGCGAGCGGCTCGCCGACCGTCAGCAGACGGCGATCGCTGAGCGGCGACTCGACGTGGACCTCGACGGCCACGAGGCTCCGCTGCTGCGCCCTCGTCGCGGGCGTGCCGAAGCGCGCCGCCTCGACCGTGATCGCCGGCGGGTCGACGAGCTCGGTGTCGGAGAGCCGCCAGCCACCGCGTTCGTAGCGATCGAAGACGTAGGCACGCAGGTACGCGAGGCCCCCGGCCTCGGCGGAGACGACGTACATCGTCTCGTCGTCGAGGTTGACGCGGCCCTGCAGCGGCAGAGCGCCCTCGAACTGGTGGATCAACTGGCCGTGCTTGCCGTCGATCCCGATGAAGACCTGACCGAGCGGCTGGATGCGATCGGTGATCGGGCGGATCGCGTTGCCCCATGCCCCGGCTGCGGGTTCCCAGCCGTCGCCGACAGGCACGATCCAGGCGAAGAGGATCAGCCCCGCCGCCACCCACCCGCCGGCGTGAAGCACTTGCAGCGAGAGCCAGCGAGGCAGCGCGATCGCCTGGCCTCGCCAGCCTCGAACCGTGCGCAACAAGTGGATGCGCGTGAACAGCAGGATCGCCGCGAAGAGGAAGATCACGAACTCGAAGGCCGGCTTGCCCGGCAGGTAGGAGATGTTGGTCAACAGCGCGAACCCGCCCGGCAGCAGCGCCAGCCAGGGGTTGCGCCAGCGGAACACTGCCCAGGACGCGAGGTATGGGACGAGCCAGACGGCGAAGACCAGCAGCAAGACGAACGGCAGCGGGTCCGTGGAGACGCCGCCCGTGACGAGCGCGCCCAGCCAGTCACCCATCCGGCCCCACAAATCGCCCCAGCGCGTCGCGATCCCGAACCCCGGCGCAAACGGGTCGGAGAGCTCCATCGTGTGCATCACCATCGCCGTCGACGTCACGACGCCGAGGGCGACGCCACCGAGGAATGCTGTCCACGGCCGCGTCCCCAGCAGCGCCAGCAGGGCGCCGGCCACAAGTCCGATCGCCGCCGCCACCGGCAGCGCCGGCATCTCGTCGACCCAGTTCGCGCGAGCAATCGAGAAGGCCACGGAGAACTGGGCGATCGCGAGCAGCGCGAAACTGATCCAGTCTTCCCAGAAGCGCCAGGCGGTCACGCTGCGCGGATCGGCTTCGGCCAGCAGATCGCGCAAGGCGCGGGAACTGAACCCCGCCTGCGCTGGAGTGCTGTCGGAGCGCGCGCTCATGCGTACACGTCGCCTCGATCGCCGACGCCAACGGACGAGAGCACCTGCACGAGGTCGTCCTGGCGCTTCACGGTGTAGCTGTAGACGCCGCTCGAGGCGAGCGTGCCGTAGACGTCGAGCGAGCTGGTCGTCGCGCCGAAGGTCTCACCCTCCAGCAGCACCGCCGCGACTTTCACCCCGCGCGCGGAGAGCGACATGAGCGCCAGCGCCCAGTCGTCGCGCGGCGAGGGCGTGACGGCGATCACGGTGGTGTGGCGCCCGAACTTGCGGGACTCCTCGAGCAGCAGCTGCGCGAGCGAGACCTCACCCACAGCGCGGGCCAGCGCCAGCAGCTCCAGCAGGCGCGTGTAGTGGTTGCCGCCGCGGCTCGGATCGTTGACGCGCAGGTCGTCGTCGTAGGCGATCATGCCAACGGAGCGGTTCTGGGTGATGAAGTAGCGCGCGATCGAGGCGGCGACCATCACGGCCGCCTCCTCGGTGCCGTCGTCGCCCTCGCCGGTGTGGACCGCCTCCTCGAGGTCAAGCAGGACCCAGATGTCGGAGGCGGGATCAAGCTCGAAGAGTTTCACCATCAGGTTGCCGGTGCGCGCGGTGGCCGGCCAGTGCACGCGGCTGAGCGAATCGCCGGCCTCGTAGGCGCGCAGGCCGGCGACATTGGGCGTGACGTTGTGCGTGCGCCTGCGGAAGCGCCCGTCTCCCGGCAGGTTCGCCGGCGGCACGTGCAGCCTCGGCAGCTCGGGAGCGCTCGGGTAGACGAGCACTTCCGAGCGCTCGCCGAAGGTGCGCGACATGCGGAAGAAGCCGAACGGGTCCGTCGCCGTCACCGTCACCGGGCCCAGCTCGTAGAGCCCGCGCCGCCGCGCGGCCGTCTCGTAGCGCCAGATGTCGACCCCGCGACGGCCGAGCGTGAGCACCCGGTTCGTTACATGGTCCGGGAGTGTCGAGTGGTCATGGACCTCGAGCCAGACCTTGGGCAGCCAGGAGCGGGAGCGCACAATCACGCGCCCGTGCAGGGCCCGCCCCCGCGAGACGCGCTGGTCGCGGCGTCGCACCTCCACCTCGATGCCGCGAATCATCGAGCGGTTCCAGAAGTAGAGCAGCGGGATCGCGATCGCGATCAGGTAGGCGAAGCGGAACAGCAGCCAGAACCCGGTCGCGCTGGCGACGGCGAGGGTGAAGAGCGCGACGGCAATCGCCGCCGCCACGTTGGGCCGGCGCGCGGCGAGGCTTGCGGCCCGCCACAGCGCGCTCATGGCTCAGGCGCCGCCGCGCGCCCGCGCACCCGGCACCGGCGTGCGCTCGATGCACTCGTCGACAATCTGCGCGCTCTCGATGTTCCGCACGCGCGCGGCCGGGCTCACGATCACGCGGTGCCCCAGCGTCGGGTAGGCCAGCCGCTTGATGTCGTCGGGCTGCACGAAGTCGCGCCCGTCGAGCATGGCGTAGGCCTGCGCGGCCCGCATCAGCGCCAGCGACCCGCGCGGCGAGGCGCCCAGGTAGACGCTCTCGTGCTCCCGCGTCGCGTTCACCATCGTCACGATGTACTGCTTGATCAGCGGGTCGATGTAGATCCCGCGCGTGGCCTGCTGCAACTCGATCACCTCCTCGGCGGAAGTGACCTGGTCGAGCGATTCGATCGGGTGCTGTTCTTGCTGCGCGTCCATCACCAGCACCTCGTCGGTGGGGTTCGGATAGCCGAGGCGGACGCGCAGCAGGAAGCGGTCGAGCTGCGCCTCGGGCAGCGGGAACGTGCCCTCGTATTCGATCGGGTTCTGCGTCGCGAGGACCATGAAGGGCTCGGGCAGCTTGCGCGTCACGCCGTCGACGGTGGCCTGGCGCTCCTCCATCGCCTCCAGCAGCGCGGACTGGGTCTTCGGCGTGGCGCGGTTGATCTCGTCTGTGAGCACGATCTGCGACATCACCGGGCCGGGCCGGAATTCGAACTCGCTACTCGCCTGGTTGTACACGGCGACGCCCGTCACGTCCGAGGGCAGCAAATCCGGCGTGAACTGGATGCGCTGGAAGCTGCACCCCGTCGAGCGCGCGAGCGCCCTCGCCAGCATCGTCTTGCCAACACCGGGGACGTCCTCGAGCAGCAGGTGCCCCCGGCAGAGCAGTGTGACGAGCGCGAGGCGCCCCTCCTCTGCCTTGCCGATGATCACGCGTTCGATGTTTTCGAGGATGCGCTCGGAGACTTGGCGTGGATCTTCCACGTCGGCCCTCCCAACCCTTCGCGGCCGGGCCTCCGTGCACCGCCAGGCGCGGTGACACAGGTGAGGCGGACGCAACGCGCGCCAGTATAGCAGCGCGCTCCGCGACGCTCTCCCCGCGCGTCGTGGCGTGCAACCCTTAATCGCGTCCTGCGGATAGGATGTAGGGACTCCCGGCGAGGAGGCGCGTGGCCGAAGACCAGACCCCTCCGCCTCGGCGCTCCGCGCGCCATGTCAGCGCCGCGAGCCTCCTGACCGCGGTGGTCGTGATGCTGCTCGTCGCCGCGGCCACCACCGCACTGGTCCGTACCCTCAACGAGGAGCCTGCGGAACCGCCGGCGGTCAGGATCACTCCGCTCACCCGCACGGCCACCCCCGCCCCAACTCCGGCGCCATCGCCAACCCCGACGGCGCCGCCCACTCCGGCCTCGACGCCGTCGCCCACACCCACACCCACACCCACAACGTCACCATCACCGACGGCTACGCCTTCACCAACGGCTACGCCTTCACCAACACCGTCACCGACGCCGACTGCCACGCCCACGCCCACACCGACCCCAACGCCCTCCCCCACTCCCACTCCCACTCCCACTCCCACTCCTACTCCTGCGCCGACCCCAACACCCACGCCCACTCCAACCCCGACCCCGACACCCACCCCCATCCCCGGCGAGGTTGCGACGACTCCCGAGGTCGAAACGGGCCACACCCTGGTCGTGCAGGCCTCCGCCGCCGGTTCCGTCCTGGCGCGGATCGAGTTCCGAGGCGCCTCGTACTCGCTGGTGCCTGCCGGTGATGGCTTCTGGGGCGTCTTCGCGATCCCGGTGGACGCCGAACCCGGCGAGGAGTCCGTGCGCGTCACCTTCCACGACGCCAACCGCACACAGATCAGCGAGGCCGACGCGACCTACGTCGTGGTCGCGGTCGAGCGGGAAGTGGAGGGCATCACGCTGCCGCCCGACGCAGCGGCGCTGCTGAACGAGGCTGACGCGCGGCGCGAGGCCGAGCTGCGCGCCGAGCAATTCGCGCGATCCGACCCCGATCCAGCGTGGGCGGAGCCGTTCCTGGTCCCCGTGCCCGGCGCACCGATTACCGCACCGTTCGGGACGGGCCGCTCCTACAACGGCGGCCCCGTGACCAGCTTCCACAGCGGTCTCGACTACGGCGGGAACGAGGGCGACCCGGTGCTGGCCGCCGCGCCCGGCCGCGTCAGCTGGACCGGCGTGATGCCGCTCCGCGGCAACAGCGTGATCATCGACCACGGCGCGGGCGTGAAGAGCGGCTACCACCACCTCTCAGCTATCGGCGTCGCCGTCGATGACGTCGTGGCTGTGGGCGACCAGATCGGGGCGCTCGGCTCGACCGGCGTCGCGACCGGTCCGCACCTGCACTGGGAGATCAGCGTTCACGGCGTGAACGTCGATCCGCTCGCCTGGCTCTTCAGCTCGTTCCTGGCGAGCGGGGGCTTTAGCCCTCCAACGCAGACAGAGTCTGAGTAAGAGTGACGATCGCCGCCGTCTCCACGCGTAGCCTGCGAGGTCCAAGACTCACCGCCAGCGCGCCCTCCCCGATCAGGCGCTCGCGCTCCTCGGGCGTCCAGCCGCCCTCCGGGCCGATGTAGATCGCCACGGCGATCGGCGCAGCCGAGACGCCGGCGAGCGCTTCGGCGACGGTCCGCGCCGCGCCGGGGTCGGCGATCAGCCTCAGCGCCCCGGCGGGAGGCTCCTCGCCGAACGCGGGCAGCGAGGCGCGTCCGCACTGCTCGGCCGCCTCGCTGGCGATGCGCCGCCAGCGCTCGACGCGCCCCTCGCCCGGCTGCATCACCGCGCGGTCGCTGGCCAGCGGCGTGATCGCGGCGACACCGAGCTCCGTCGCCTTCTCCACGATCCAGTCGCCGCGCTGCCCTCGAGGGAAAGCGCAGAGCAGCGTGACCGCGACCGGCGGCTCGGGCAGCGCCTCGAGCGGCTGACCGATCGCCAACCTGACTCCCTCCGCCGCGACGGCGGCGACGGTCGCTTCCCACTCTCCGCCCCTGCCGTCGAAGACAGCGAGGCCGTCGCCCGGCCGCAGCCGCAACACGCTGCGCAGCCGATGCGACTGCGCGTCATCGAGGCGCACCTCGCCGCCGGGCTCGAGCCGCGCGCCCGACACGTAGAGCCGCCTCACGGGCTCACCTTCCCCGCGCCCACGGCGCACCACTCCTCGTCCGGCTCGACCGTCACATCCTCGAGGCCCGCGCCGCGCGCGGCCGCCATCACCTCGGAGACCCGATCGGCCATGAAACCACTGAGGACGACCCGCCCGCCCGGACGCAGGGCACGCGCCATCGCCGGCAGCAGCTCGCACACCACGCCCGAGGAGACATTCGCCGCCACGAAGTCGTACTCGTCCAGCGCGCCGCGCTGCGTCTCGAGCGAGCCTCGCGCGACCCGCACGCTGCCCCCGAGGCCGTTACGCCGCACATTCGCGCGCGCCGCTTCCACCGCGTCCGGATCGGTGTCGAGCGCGTCGACGCGCGAGGCGCCGAGGCGGGCCGCCGCAAGCGCGAGCACGCCGGACCCCGTCCCGAGGTCGAGCACCACGGCGCCGGGCGCGCACTCGCGCTCGATCGCCGCCAGGCAGAGCCGGGTCGTCGGGTGCTGGCCTGTGCCGAACGCCTGCCCGGGATCGAGGCTGATCGCCAGCGCCTCGCCGTCCGGCGCGGGCTCCCAGGACGGGTGCACCAGCAACCGCCCGATGCGCAGCGTCGTGAAATGCTCGCGCCAGAGCTCGGACCAGTCGAGGTCCTCGACCGCGCGATAGCGCAGCCGGGGCAGCGGGCCGCGCAACGGCAGCGCGCTCAGCCTCCGCCGCAGCACGCGGCGCTCGCGGGGCGTCAGCGGGCCGGGCAGGAACGCGCGCACTGTGGCGTCGGACGGCTCGACCGTGTAGGCGAAGTCGTGTTCGTCCGAGGTCTGGATGCGCGGCTCGAGGGCGACCGCGCCCCCGGTCAGCGCGCCGAGCGCGTCCACGACCAGCTCGGCGTCGGAGAGCGGCAGCCGAACCGTCAGCTCGACCCAGGCAGCGGAGCCGCCGGGAGCAGCGCGTGCGTTCGCGCCCACCGTCATGGGGCTAGGAGAAGGCCTCCCGGATCCGGCCGAACAACCCGCGATCGTCGGCCGGCAACGAGGGCGTCCCGAGCGAGTCGGCGAGCTGTTCCAGCAGCTCGCGCTGCTCCTCGGTGAGCTTCGTGGGCGTCACCACATGCGTGCGCACCAGCAGGTCGCCGCGTCCGGCGGCCTGGAGGTGGGGAACGCCGCGCCCGCGGACGCTGAAGATGTGGCCGGGCTGAGTGCCGCCAGGCACGTCGATCGTGACCGGATCGCCCTCGAGCGTCGGCACCTCGATCTCGGCGCCGAGCGCGGCCTGCGCGGGGTTCAGCGGCAGCTCGTAGACGAGGTGGTCGCCGCGGCGAGCGAAGTGATCGTGACCCTCGATATCGAGGTCCAGGTAGAGGTGACCGGGCGGGCCGCCGCGAAGGCCGGCGTCACCCTCGCCGCTGAGGCGGATCTGGTGCTCCTCGTCGACTCCTGCGGGGATGTTCACGGAGCGCGTCACGGTGTCGGCGCGGAAACCACGGCCTCCGCAGCCCGTGCAGGGGTCGGTCACCACCTCGCCGTCGCCGCCGCAGCGGTTGCACAGCGCCGAGTTGACGAAGCGCCCGAACAGCGACTCCTGGACGCGCCGGATCTCGCCCTGGCCGTTGCACTCCGTGCACGTCGAGGGCCGGCTCCCGTTCGCCGAGCCGCCGCCCCCGCAATCCTCGCAGCGGCCGACGCGCTGGAACTGGATCTCGCGCTCCGCGCCGAAGACCGCCTCCTCGAAGGCGACGGCTATCGAGGCGCGGCGGTCGGCGCCGCGCTGCGGGCCGGGCCGGCGCGATCCGGTGCCGCGGAAGAAGGCATCGAAGATGTCGCCGAAGCCGCCGAAGCCCTCGAAGCCGGAGAAGCCGTGCTGTCCGCCTCCGTTGAGCCCGGCCATGCCGAAGCGGTCGTAGGTGCGGCGCTTCTCCGGATCGGAGAGCACCTCGTAGGCGGCGTTGACCTGCTTGAAGCGATCCTCAGCGCCCTCGCTCTTGTTGCGATCGGGGTGGGAGTCCATCGCAGCCTTGCGGAAGGCGCGCTTGATCTCCTCCTGTGAGGCGTCGCGCTGGACCCCGAGGGTCGCGTAGAGGTCGACTTCCGTGGCCATCAACCGCTCAGTCTACCGAAGAGTCGGGTAGAGCGCGTGAGCGGCGGCGGTCGAGCGCCGTGATCACAGCGCACCCCGCACGTAGCGGGTCGCGAGGTACTCCTCGACCCAGTTGGTGGTGCTGCGCCACTGGCCGTCGGCGCCACGCGTTGCCTGCAGTCGCCCACGGATCGCGGCCGTCCGCAGCGCCGAGTGCGAGATCCGCTCACTTGCCAGCGCAGCGAGCGGCACAAGCCGGCCGGGCCCCGCCACCGCCGGAATGACGAACTTGTAGAGGTTGTCGAGGATCGCCCGCGCAAGCAGTTCGCCGAGCGGACCGATGTCTCCTCGGTCGGCCTTTCGCAGCGCGGCCAGATATGTGCTGCGCTGGTTCTTGTAGATGATCGCCGGCGGATAGCCGAGCCGGACGAGCAGCAGGTTGAGGACCAGGCGTCCCGCCCTTCCATTGCCATCAAGGAAGGGGTGAATCTGCTCGAACCGGCAGTGCAGCACAGCGACAGTCTCCGGGAAGTGAGCGGCGCCAGGCTCCAGGCGGTTCACGTCGGCGATCCAGTCAGCCATCAACGCCGGCACATCGGTCCATGCGGGGGGTGTCATGCCCTCCGGGAACGGCTGGATCTCGTGTCGCCGGTACGCCCCCGGCCGCTCTGCCGAATCGGCGACCGGATGAGGCGCGACATCCCAGACGGGTTCCAGCGCAACCTCATGGATGCGTCTGACCTCGGTCAGCGAGATCCACTCGCCGCCGGACCACTCGCCCGGCTCGATCGCCTGGCCGTAGACCCAGTCGGCGGCGTTCGCGTAGCCGCGCACTTCCATGTACTCCGCAAGCTGCTTGTCGCCGACAGCGCGGCCTTCCGCAAGCAGGGCCTCGACCTGCTTCAGGACAAGCGTATTGCCCTCGATCGCGGTGGAGTGGTGAGCCTCCTCGAACCAGATGCCGCGCCAGATGTCAGCCGCTTCCAGGCGATTGGGGAGTCCCCCCATGCGCGTCCACAGTTCGCTGATCTGCGTCTCGAGCCGGGCGTAGATGGCAGCGCGAGGCGGACGTCCGCGCCGCACCGCCCGGCCCCCCTGAAGTTGATCAGGTTCACGCCGCATAAATTGAACCGTACACTTTCACCAGAGAAGTGTACGTCAGAGCCCTTGAAAAAGAAACCGCGCACTTTCACCGTGGCAGTGAAAGTGCGCGTTACGTCCACTCAGAATTGTGCCGCACACTTTCGTGCGCGACTGCGCGTCTCTACACCTCGCGGAACTCGCCCTCGACGGTGCTCGCCTCCTCCTCGCCGTCCGCCTCACCGGCGGCGCCGTCGGCCGGGGCTTCGCCCTCCGGCGCACTCGCGGTGTAGACCGCCTCGCCGATCTCCTGCATCGCCTGCGAGAGCGCCTCCACCTTCGGCTGTAGCGCCGCCGCGTCGGCGTCCGTGTCGGCGAGGACCGAGCGGACCTCGGCGATGGCCGCCTCGACGCGGCCCTTCATCTCGTCGTCGATCTTCTCCGCGTGCTCGTTGAGCGTGCGCTCGGCCGAGTAGGCGAGGTTGTCGGCGGCGTTGCGCAGCTCCACCGTCTCGCGGCGCGCTGCATCCTCGGTCGCGTGCTCCTCGGCCTCGCGCGTCAGGCGCTCGACTTCCTCGTCGCTGAGGCCGGAGCTGGCCTGGATCGTGACGTGCTGCTCCTTGCCCGTCGCCTTGTCGCGCGCCGAGACCGTGACGATGCCGTTCGCGTCGATGTTGAACTCGACCTCGATCTGCGGGACGCCGCGCGGGGCGGGCAGGATGCCGTCGAGGATGAAGCGCGCCAGCGACTTGTTGTCGGCCGCCATCGGCCGCTCGCCCTGCAGCACGTGGATCTCGACGGACGGCTGGTTGTCCGCGGCGGTCGAGAAGGTCTGTTGCGCGCTCGTCGGGATCGTCGTGTTGCGCTCGATCAGCGAGGTCAGCACGCCGCCCAGCGTCTCGATGCCGAGTGTCAGCGGCGTCACGTCGAGCAGCAGCACGTCCTTGACGTCGCCGCGCAGGACGCCCGCCTGGATCGCCGCGCCGATCGCGACGACCTCGTCCGGGTTCACGCCCTGGTGCGGGTCCTTGCCGAAGAACTCACGCACCTTCTCCTGCACCAGCGGCATGCGCGTCATCCCGCCGACGAGCACCACCTCGTCCACGTCCGAGGGCTGCATGCCCGCGTCCTTGAGCGCGTCTCGCACCGGCCCGATCGTGCGCTCGACGAGGCCGTCGACGAGCTGCTCGAGGCGCGCGCGGGTGAGCGTGATCTGCAGGTGCCGCGGGCCGCTCTGGTCCGCGGTGATGAACGGCAGGTTGATCTCGCTCTGCTGCGCGGTGGAGAGCTCGATCTTCGCGCGCTCGGCCGCCTCCTTGAGACGCTGCAGCGCCATCCGGTCGTTGGACAGGTCGATGCCCTGGTCGCGCTTGAACTCCGCCACCAGGTAGTCGATCACCGTGTTGTCGAAATCGTCGCCACCGAGGAAGGTGTCGCCGTTCGTGGCCTGTACCTGGAAGGTGCCGTCGCCGATCTCGAGGATCGAGATGTCGAACGTGCCGCCGCCGAGGTCGTAGACCGCGATTACCTCGTCGCCCTTCTTGTCGAGGCCGTAGGCGAGCGAGGCGGCGGTGGGCTCGTTGATGATGCGCAGCACCTCGAGGCCGGCGATGCGGCCGGCGTCGCGCGTGGCCTGGCGCTGCGAGTCGTTGAAGTAGGCCGGCACGGTGATCACCGCCTCGGTGACCTCCTCGCCAAGGTAGGCCTCGGCGTCCGCCTTCAGCTTCTGGAGGATCATCGCCGAGATCTCGGGCGGCGAGTAATCGCGATCGCCCATCTTCACGTGCGCGTCGCCGTTGCTCGCCGCGCTGAGGCCGAAGGGCGCGACCTGGCGCAGCTGCGTGACCTCGGCGTCCTCGAAACGCCGGCCCATCAGCCGCTTCACTGAGAAGATCGTGCCGTCCGGGTTCGTGACCGCCTGGCGCTTCGCCACGGTACCGACGAGTCGCTCGCCCGACCCGCTGACCGCGACCATCGACGGCGTCGTGCGGCCGCCCTCGGCGTTGGCGATGATCACGGGCTCGCCGCCCTCCATCACCGCCATCGCGCTGTTCGTGGTGCCAAGGTCGATGCCGATCACTCTTGCCATCTCGTACCCCTTGTCGCGTTCCCCGTCGGTCGTGGTTCAGGCCGGGAGCACCGCCCCCGGTTCGTCGCTCCTACTCTGCGGCCCGTCCGCCCTCGGCGGACCCGGCCTCGCCGCTGCCGACCACCACCTGGGCCGGTCGCAGCACGTAGTTCTCGATGCGGTAGCCCTCGCGCACGAGGGCGACGATTTGCCCCTCTGGACCCGGGGCGGACGAGACCGCCTCGTGGACCGCCGGGTCGAACGCGTCACCTTCTCCACCGATCTCCTCGACGCCGGCGCCGGCCAGCATCTCCTTGAACTTGCGCTCCACCAGCCGGATGCCCTCGATCCACTGGTCCCCGGCGAGCGCACCATCGACCGAGAGCAGGGCGCGGCTCAGGTCGTCGAGCGGCGGCAGGCAGCGAGCCATCGTCTGGGCAAGCTGCGCCCGCGCGCGTTCCGTCCAGCGTTCCTCCGTGCGGCGCCGGTAGTTCTGTAGATCGGCAACGGCCCGCGCGTGGCGGTCCGTCAGTTCCGCGACTTCCGCCTCGAGGGCCGCGATGCGCTCGGCGTCGCTCAACGCCTCGTCGGCAGCGGCCTCCTCGGCCGGCACTGCTGTTTCCCCGGCGTTGTCTCCTTCAAGAGGCACGTTGTCTTGCTCCTGGTTGTGCGTCATTGAGTCCTGCGGGCGTCCGCTGGCCCGGGCGTCAGCCATCCAGCTCGTGTAGCAGTTCGGTCATCAGCCGGGCGAAGTAACGAACGCGCGGGATCGTGTGCCCGTAGTGCATCCGCGTCGGGCCCAGCACCGCGACGGAGCCGAGCGCCCCGCCGGGCTCACCGAAGGCCGCGATGACCATCGTCCAGTCGTGGAGCCAGCTCCGCTCGTTCTCGTCGCCAATCAACACGCGCGCGCCGGGGTCCGGGTGTTGCGGCGGCCGCAGCGCACCACGCAGCTCGTACGCTTCGAGGTGCTCAACCGCGTCGAGCATGCGATCGGTGGTGGAGAACTCCGGCTGCGCCAGTGCCGCCCGGATGCCTTCGATGAAGAGCTGCGACGCGCTCGCGCCTTCCGCCACGAGGTCGGCGATCTCAAGCGTGAGCCGGCGATCGTCGTCATCATCGAACTGCGGCGCGATCGTGCGGATCCGCTCGGAGTCCGAGAGCGAGAGCCGATCGTTGAGGCGCGAGGCGCGGGTGAGCAGCTCCGGCTGACCCTCGTCCTCCGGCACGGCGACGATCCGTTCCTGGATGCTCCCGTCGTCCAGCACCCCCACCAGCAAAGCGGCTCCGGGCCGCAAGTGCACCAGCTGCGCCTGCCGCAGGTGCGTGACCGGGCGCTGCGGCCGCGCCACGACGGCAACATTGCCGACCGCCCCTGCGAGGACCGAAGCCGCCAGTTGCAGCCACTCATCGAGGTCCGGGGGCGCCTGGTAGAACTGGTGCTCGATCGTCCGGCGCTCGTCGGCGCCGATCGGCTCCTCGGCCATCAACTCCTCGACGTAGAAGCGGTAGCCCGTGTTGGAGGGGATGCGGCCGGCCGACGTGTAGGGGTGTGTGATGTACCCCTCCTGCTCGAGCGCGGCCAGCTCGTTGCGCACGGTCGCGGTGGAGACGTCAAGGTTGTGGCGGTCGACCAGCGCGCGCGAACTCACCGGCGCAGCCGTGCCGATATACTCGTCTACGACGAGATTGAGGATGTCCGCCCGGCGCTGAGTGAGCACGGGCCCTCCATCCCGACTACCCCGCAGATTAGCACTCTCATGGGGAGAGTGCTAACACACTGGATTCTAGCGGCCAGACGCCCGGCTGGTCAACGCTCGCACGGGCCCGGAGAGCGCATGGACCGAGATTCGGACCCCCGGACCGCCGCCTCGCCCGACGCCGCCGATCCCGCCCGCGCGGACGAGGCCCGCGACGCCTTCTCCGAGCTCTACGAGGCACACGCGACCCGCGTCTACCGCTACCTGCTCTCCCGCACCAGCAGCGTCAGCGACGCCGAGGAGCTCACCTCACGCACCTTCACCAACGCCTTCGCCAGCCTCGGCAGCTACCGCGGACGCGGCAAGTTCGAGTCCTGGCTGATGACCATCGCGCACAACCTGCTGGCCAACTGGTACCGCGACCGTGGCCGCCGGCCGCAGGCGGCGCCGCTCGACGAGGCGCTCGCCGTCCCCTCGGACGCGCCGGGGCCGGAGTCGGCGCTCGAGACCCTCGAGGAGACCCAGCGGGTGCGGGATGCGGCGGCGGCGCTTGCGCCCGACCGCCAGCGGCTGATCACGCTCAAGTACGTCGACGGCCTCACGAACGCCGAGATCGGCCGCATCCTCGGACGCAGCGAGGGCGCCGTGAAGGCCCTCCACCACCGCACGCTTCGCCAGCTCGCCCAGGCGCTCGCGGCCGACTCGGAGTAGGCGAGTGCCTGGCGCTCTGGTGGCCGGGTGTGGCGGCAGCCGCGCCCGCTCGCTACGATCGCAGCACCCCGGAAGGGCGCCGACCATGGACGTCAACTGGCTCGGACACGCCTGCGTGCGGCTGCGCACGCGGCAGGCCGCCGTGGTCATGGACCCGGCGAGCCGGGACGCCGGCTTCGACATGGGCCGGCCCGGCGCCGACATCGTCACGATCAGCCGCCACCATCCCTTCCACTCCCACGCCGCCGGCGTGCGCGGCCAACCGATCATCATCGACGGCCCCGGCGAGTACGAGATCGAGGGCGTGCAGCTCTTCGGCCTGCCGAGCCCGCTGCCGCGCGACGGCGAGGACGCGCCGAGCGAGCGCAACACCGCCTACGTCGTCGAGGCGGAGGGCCTGCACGTCGCGCACCTCGGTAGCGGCTGCGCGCCGCCACGCGAGGACGAGGCGGGGCTGTTCAGCAACATCGACATCCTGATCGTGCCGATCGGTGGCGACGAGTCGGTCGCGCCGGAGCGGGCCGCCCGCACGGTGCGCGACCTGGAGCCGACGATCGTGATCCCCGTGGGTTATGACGGCCCCGCGGCCGAGGGCGAGCAGCCGCCCGCGCTGCGCGCCTTCCTCGACGCCACCGGCCTCAGCGGGGGCGAGCCGCTGGCGCGGCTGAGCATCCGCCCGCGCGGACTCGGCGAGGAGCAGCGCGTCGTCCTGCTGGAGGCCTCGCGCCGCTAACGATCCTCCGCGGCGGTGTCGTCAGGGCAGGTAGATCATCGGGTTGCGGCGCACGCCGTCCAGCTCGATCTCGAAGTGCAGGTGCGGGCCGGTGGTGCGCCCGGTCAGACCGGCGAAGCCCAGGACGGTGCCGGCCGTGACCTCGTCGCCACTCGACACCGCGAAGCTCGCGAGGTGGGCGTAGAGCGTCGTGAACCCGCCGTCGTGCTGCACCTCGACGTAGAGGCCGTAGGAGCAACAGCGCGTGCCACCCACGAAGATCACCGTGCCGTCCGCCGCCGCCTTGATCGGCGTACCAACGGGAGCCTTGATGTCGATCCCGAGCGGGTGGCTCGGACCGAAGTACGAGGTGATGCTGTCCCGGGTGGGCCAGACAAAGTTGAACGCCGAACTCGTCTGCGGCGCCGCAGCGACCGCGCTCGACGGCCCCGCTGTCGCTGCGGGAGCGGGACGGACCACGGCGGCGGGTCTCGCGACGATGCGCCCGCCGGGCACGAGAATCGTCGTGTCCGCGTAGATGCTGCCCTCCCGGTCCAGCCGGTTCACCTCGATGATGTCGACGATGCTGGCGGCGTAGCGCTCGGCGATCTCGAGCAGCGTCTCGCCGTAGCGGACACCGTGGAGGATGCCGCCCACGCTCGGCACCTGGATCTCATCTCCCACGCTGAGGAAATCCTCGTCGGGGATGATGTCGATGTTGTTCCAGAGGATGTAGTTGGAGGCGATGCCGAAGCGTTCGGCGATCCCGATCACGGTATCGCCCTCCTGCACCTCGTAGCGGAAGAACAGCGGGCGAGGTTGTGTCTCGCGCTCCCGGAGTTCCGCCTCGGCCGGCGCCGCCACGGCCCCCCGCAACGCCGCTCTCGCGAGGTCGGCCTCGGTAGCGGACTGATCTCCTGACGCGGCCGCCCCGGAAGAAAGCGTATCGGCTCCCGGATACGTGAGCAGTGCGTTGACGAGCGGCGGCTCAATCCGCTCCAGGGCGGGCAACGCCGGCGCCGCCGGCTGCTCCCAGCTGGTCGCGCCGGCCATGCCGGGCAGCGAGATCTGCGAGGTCCTCAGTGCGGGACTCGGCTGCGTCGAACTCACGGTTACCGGGAAGAACCCGGCGATCAGGACGAGGACCAGCACCAGGCCGACGAACGACGCGTACACCGCGGGCGGCGCCAGCGGCAGCCACGACAGGCCGGCGGCAGCGATCTGCCGCCGCTGCGACAACGGAAGCTCGCGCCCGGTCGGCGGGCGCGGTCGGGGGAGTACGGGGCCGATCCTGTTGATGCGCGCCTCCTCCGGCCGGAGGCGGCCACCCCCGAGGCCGCGCAAATCAACCGTCCGGGTAGCGATCTACCCGACGGGAAAGCAGGATCTTAGCACGAGACCAGGTGATGAGCCGCGCCGCGGCGGGTGCGTGGGAAGTCGCGGGCGTTCCGCCCGGCCTTCCCGGCTAGAGGATCCCGGACTTCAGATTGCCGAGGAACTCCTCGTTGGTTTCGGTCTTCGTGACACGCTCGAGCACGTCCTCGGTGGCGTCGGTGCCGTTGTCGCTGACCATCGCGGCCATGCGCCGCAGCAGCCAGACCTGGCGCAGTTGCTCCTCCGAGAACAGCAGATCCTCGCGGCGCGTCGAAGAGGCGAAGATGTCGATCGCCGGGTAGACGCGCTTCTCGGCGAGCCGCCGGTCGAGCCGGATCTCCATGTTCCCGGTGCCCTTGAACTCCTCGAAGATCACGTCGTCCATGCGCGAGCCGGTTTCCACGAGGCAGGTGGCGATGATCGTCAGCGAGCCGCCTTCCTCGATGTTGCGCGCGGAGCCAAAGAAGCGCTTCGGCGGGTACAGCGCGATCGGGTCGATGCCGCCCGAGAGGGTGCGTCCGCTGGCCGGAATCGCAAGGTTGTAGGCGCGCGCCAGGCGGGTGATCGAGTCCATCAGGATCACCACGTCCGTGCCGCCCTCGACGAGCCGCCGCGCCCGCTCGATCGCCACCTCGGCGACGCGCGTGTGGTCCTCGACCGGCTCATCGAAGGTGGAGGCGATCACTTCGCCGCGCACGGAGCGGCGCATGTCCGTGACCTCCTCCGGGCGCTCGCCGACGAGCAGCACCATGAGATGGACCTCGGGGTTGTTGATCGCGACGCCGTGCGCGATCGACTTGAGCAGCATCGTCTTGCCGGCCTTCGGCGGCGAGACGATGAGCCCGCGCTGCCCGCGCCCAACCGGCGAGAACAGATCGACAATGCGCTGGCTCAGCTCGCTGCTGTCAGTCTCGAGTGACAGCATGTCGTCCGGGAAGATCGGCGTGAGCTCCTCGAAGTTGGGGCGCCGCCGCGCGACTTCCGGATCGACGCCGTTGACGGCCTCGACGCGAAGCAGACCGTAGTACTTCTCCGAGTCCTTGGGCTGGCGCACCTGGCCGGTGACGTAGTCGCCGCCGCGCAGCGCGAAGCGCCGGATCTGGGACTGGGAGACGTAGACATCGTTCGGCCCCGGCACCAGCCGCTCGCCGCGCAGGAAGCCGAACCCGTCATCGACGATGGCGAGCACGCCGCCCGCGTAGATCGTCCCCTGGCGCTCCGCCTGGTTGCGCAGGATCCGGAAGAGCAAGTCCTGCTTGGCGAAGCTCTGCGGGTTCTCAATCCCTTGCTCGGTGGCGAGTTCGAGCAGCTGGTCCAGTGTCTGCGCCTCGAGGTCCGCGATGTCGAGGCTCTTGGGCGGTGGCCCGTCGGGGCGGGGAGCACGCTCGCGGCGCCGCCAGCGACCGCCATTGCGGCTCTCGCGACCCTCGCGGCCGTCGCGGTTCTCGCGCGGCTCACGGCCTTCGGCGGCGCGGGTCGCGTCGCCAGGCTCTTCGGCAGTGCGGGTGGACGCTTCTCGGCGCCCCCGTGGAGAAGAAGGTGTCATGCGCGTTATGCGCCGTCCTGTTCGACGGCATCCAAAACCGGGGACAAGTGGACGGTGTGTAGTCTACCGCACTCTGCAGCGGATTGCACAGAGGGGGCTCGCCGCGTTCCAGCGGAGCGGGGACGCTGACCCGGCTTCATACAAAACCGCCCGCCGGTCGCCCTCCTCGGCCGACCCCCTCGCAGCCGGGGGATGATGCAGCGCGAGGGTTGCAGGCCGTAGCCTGAACGGGCAGCGGCGGCGGCAGGAGCCTCGCGATGCACGAACAGGTACTCGTCGGCGAACTCACGGTGATCGGCGTGCTTGCCGTCGCGACGGCGCTCGGACTGCACCGCCTCGGGTTGCCCGCGACCATTGGTTTCCTGATCACCGGCAGCATCGCGGGCCCGCACGGCCTCCACCTCGTCAGCAACACCGACCGCATCATGCAGATCGCCGAGCTCGGCGTGATCCTGTTGCTCTTCGCGATCGGGCTCGAGTTCTCGCTCTCGCGGCTGCGCTTCATCTGGCGCGCCGTGGCGATCGGCGGCTCGCTGCAGGTCGGCGCCACGGCGGCGGCGGCGCTCGCGATCCTCGCGATTGCCGGCGACAGCGTAGAACGCGGTCTCGTCTTCGGGTTCATCGTGGCGCTCTCGAGCACCGTCGTCGTACTGCGCGTGCTGTCGGTGCGAGGCGAGCTGGCCGCCCCGCACGGCCGCTTCACCGTCGGCGCGCTGATCTACCAGGATCTGCTGATCATCCCGCTGACGCTCCTCGTGCCGGTCCTCGCCAGCGGGGACGGCAGCGGCTTCCTGCTCGATGCCGGCTGGGCGCTGCTACGCGCCACGCTGGCGATGGCGGTCCTGCTCGGTGTCGCCCGCGTCCTGATCCCGCGGCTGTTCGCGGCGGTGGACGCGACCCGCACCCGCGAGGTGTTCCTGCTGACCGTGATCTCGGTCGCCCTCGGCTCCGCCTGGCTGATGAACCAGCTCGGGCTCTCCGTCGCACTGGGCGCCTTCCTCGCCGGCCTGCTGCTCGCCGATACCGACTACCGGCATCGCGCCACCAGCGACATCATCCCGCTGCGCGACGTCTTCACGAGCTTCTTCTTCATCTCGCTCGGCATGCTGGTCGACTGGCGGGTGTTCGTGGAGCAGCCGCTCCTCGCGCTCCTGATCGTGCTCGGATTGGTTCCCGGCAAGGCGCTGATCGCCTCGCTCGCGGCGGTCACGATGCGCTACCCGGCGCAGGCGGCGTGGCGGGCGGGCTTCTACCTCGCGCAGTTCGGCGAGTTTGGCTACGTGGTCCTGATCCTCGGGGCGAACGAGGGGCTGATCACGTCCGACGAGGTACGGCTGATCGTCACCACGGGCGTCGTCAGCATCATGCTGTCGCGGCTGCTCATGCGCTGGACCGGCGAGATGCACGCCGGCGAGGTACTGCTCCGCCCGCTCGAGCGGCTCCTGCGCGTGCGCGGCATCGACGAGCCGACACCTGATGACGCCGCACTCGCCGGACATGTCGTCGTCGCCGGGTTCGGCGTTGCCGGCCAGTTGCTCTCCCGCACGCTGGCGCGAGCGGGCATCCCCTACGTCGTACTCGAGCTCAACGCCGAGACCGTGCGCGAAGCGCGCCTGGGGCACGAGCACGTCTACTACGGCGACGTCACCAGCCGGGAAGTGCTGGAGCACGCGCGGCTCGCACACGCCCGCGCCCTGGTGCTGCTGATCAACGACCCGCCCGCCGCACGCAGCGCGATCGGCGCCGCACGCGAGGAAAGCCCGGAGATCCCGATCCTCGTGCGCACGCGCTTCGTCGCCGAGCGGGAGGGCCTGCTCGCGCTCGGCGCCGATCTCGTGGTCTGCGAGGAGCTCGAGAGCGGCGTCGAGATGTCCGCCCACGTCCTGCGCGTGCTCGGCCTCGATGCTCCGGCGATCCGCCATCGCGTCGGCGAGATGCTGACCGACACGGAGGGCGCCGATCTGACGGGAGGCAGCGGGGAGTGGATCCAGGCGCTGGGCGACCGCTCGCGCTAGCGGTGTCCCGGGCCTCCCGTTGCTCAGAACGGCTTGTAGATCGCCAGCCAGGTCATCACCGGCACCGTCACGACCATCAGCGTGCCGAAGACCACCGGCACGCGGTCGTTGATCGCGTCCTCGAGTTCCCGGGTGGTCTCGCCTCGCTTCTTTGCCTGCAGCGCCAGCAGCCGCACCCGCCGCAGCCCGACGCCGAGCAGCGGCAGGAAGATGAAGACGTCGACGGCGTAGATCAGCTCGAGCGCCAGCAGCCAGCCGGTGGTCACGAGATTGGTGTTCTCCGAGGCCGCCCAGGCGAAGCCGGTCAGCCCCGTGGCCAGCAGGCCGGAGAGCAGCCAGCGCGTCTCGTTCTGCTGCGCCTCGGTCAGCAGCGTGGCGCGCAGGTTGATGTCAGAGGTGGCCCAGGCGCGCCAGACGGCAACCATCACGGAGCCGAGTCCGGCCATCATCCAGAACAGCGCCAGCACGTGCAGCAAGCGGAAGAAGGTCATCGTGGCTCCGCGATTCGGGCGCGCTCGCCCCGGCTCAGCGCCTCACGCTCACGACGTCGCCGCCTGCGAGGCCGCCTCCCGCGCGGCGCCGGCGCGGTACTCCAGCGCCGCCCCCACGAAGTCGCGGAACAGCGGCTGCGGGCGCAGCGGGCGCGAGGTGAACTCCGGATGGAACTGCGTCCCGAGCATCCAGGGATGGTCGCGCAACTCCATGATCTCGACCAGCTCGCCGTTCGGCGAGCAGCCGGAGGCGATCAGGCCGTGCTGCTCCAGCACCGGCAGCAGGGCGTTGTTCACCTCGTACCGGTGGCGGTGCCGCTCGCGCACCCGCTCCCGGCCGTAGGCCGCCGCGGCGTGCGTACCCTCGACCAGCCGGCAGTCGAAGCCGCCGAGGCGCATCGTCCCGCCGTAGTCCTCGATGCCGCGCTGCTCGGAGAGCAGCGAGATCACCGGGAACGGGGTCCGCGGATCGGCTTCCGTGGTGTTGGCCTCGGGCATCCCCGCAACGTTGCGGGCGAACTCGCAGACCATCATCTGCAGGCCCAGGCAGACGCCGAAGTAGGGGATGCGCCGCTCACGCGCATACGTCGCGGCGGAGATCTTGCCCTCCAGCCCGCGGTCGCCGAAGCCCGGACAGACGAGGATGCCGTCGACCTCGCCGATCGCCTCCTCGGGCGACCGCGTGTCGAGCTCCTCGGAATGCACCCAGTGGAAGTTGATCCGCACGCGATGGAAGACGGCGGCGTGGATCAGTGCCTCGCGGATCGAGAGGTAGGCGTCATGCAGCTCCACGTACTTGCCGACCACGGCAATGCGCACCTCGGAGTCCGGGTTGCGCAACCGCTCGACGAAGTCGCGCCAGTCGTCCAGGTCGGACACGGGGGTCTCGATACCGATGCGCTGCAGCACCAGGTCGGCGAGCCCGCACGCCTCGAGGACCAACGGGATTTCGTAGATCGAGTCAGCCGTCTGGAGGGGAATGACCGCCTCGCGCTCCACGTTGCAGAAGAGGCCGATCTTCTCGCGCAGCGCCTCCGGCGCCGGTTGGTCGGCGCGAGCGATGATCACGTCCGGCTGGATGCCGAAGGAGCGCAGCTCCCGCACCGAGTGCTGCGTCGGCTTGGTCTTCAGCTCGCGCGTCGAGCCGATGTAGGGCAGCAACGTCACATGGATCGAGGCCGTCGCGTCCACGCCCAGCGTGTGCCGCATCTGCCCGATCGCCTCGATGAACGGCTGGCTCTCGATGTCGCCGATGGTGCCGCCGACCTCGACGATCACGATCTCGGCGTCCAGCGCGCTGCCAGCCTCGCGGATGCGCTTGCGAATCTCGTTGGTGACGTGCGGGATCTGCTGGATGGTGCCGCCGAGGAAGTCGCCCTTCCGCTCCTTGCGGATCACCTCCTCGTAGATCTGGCCGGAGGAGGTGGAGTTGGCCTGCGAGAAGTTCTCGTCGAGGAAGCGCTCGTAGTGACCGAGGTCCAGGTCGGTCTCGGCGCCGTCGTCGGTGACGAAGACCTCGCCGTGCTGGTAGGGCGACATCGTGCCGGGGTCGACGTTGATGTAGGGGTCGAGTTTGAGGACGGAGACACGGAGGCCGCGGGCGCGCAGGATGCGGCCGAGCGAGGCGGTGACGATCCCCTTCCCGACGGAGCTCACGACGCCGCCCGTGACGAAGATGTACTTCGGCATCAGCCCTCGGATGGTTGGGGAGGACACGGACCATATTCCGCGCGCGCCGCGAAGGTGTCAACGATCAGGGGGCGCGCGGCGCTCATGAGCAGGCCGCTACGGATCGCCTGTGTAGTCCTCTAGCTCGTCCAACGCCGGGGCGCGTCCGATACCCCAGAGGGTCACATCCCGACTTCGCTCGAAATCAGCATGGAACTCGAACCAGACCATGCACTCCGGCACATCCGGGAATCCGGGCTCCGTGAGGAGCAGCCCTTCGCGGATCGGTTCGTCGCCCTCAACGACTCTGATTCGGGGGTGCTCCCGGCTCTCCCGGTACGCCTCGATCTCGCGATCGAGGACATGCTTGATGCCGCGCTCGAGCAGGTACAGCCGCGCGACGGCTCCCGGGACCAGCGAGCGGAGTTGCCCCGAGAACTCGGATGTTACCTCGAAGTGGTGTGTCCAGCGGCCGTGCGGCTGCTCACGAGGAAGATCTCGTGGCACGTCGTTCCGTTCGCGCCCGCTCCCACGCAGCGACCTCGGTCGGCGTGGGCTGGCGATCCGAGATGTAGACGGTCTCGTACGGGATCTCCTCGCGATCTCGCGCGAGCCTCCAGCCCGCCTCGAGGTGCGATAGCGCGCTCACCTGCGATGCGTTGAGGTCCCCAAGCTCGGTCAGGACCGCATCAACAATGGCGATCTCCGCAGAATCGAGGATCTCCCTTGCGTCAGACTTCCGCAGTGGCCGAACCACCTTCTGGGGACGATTGAAGTAACGCCGCTCCACTCGCTCGATTTCTCCCTCTGCTTCCATCAAGCGGAGGGCGGGGAGCAGTTCCCTGGGGGCGGGCCCCCTGTCCAGGCGCTGGTACGTGGCGCCCGTGATCGACTCGCCGAGCATGCCAAACGCCTTGAAGTCGCTGAAGTACAGAATCTTGTTGAGCTTCGTGGCTCCGAAGCGAGGGTCGTCCTCCGACTCCTCGGCCACGTAGAGAACGACTTCCCGGAACTTCCTGTTGTCGAAGCTCGTCGCCAGAGCCACCCTCCACATATCGTGACCGGCCTTGCACCGGACAGGCCGCTGATCCACGGCTCACCTGCCAATACACTCTAGCCCTGTGCCGACCGCCCTGCCAAGACGGCTCTCGGCAGTTTCTTGCCGACGCTGTACGCCCCCCGTACGCTGAGCCGTGCGCTATCGAGGGTCCCGAGGCCCGCGATTAGAGAGGCCCCACGGATGCCACCCGCCGAGGCGGTTCAACCGCACATCAGCACGCTGCCCAACGGCTTGCGCGTCATCACCACCGAGGTTCCCACCGCCCAGAGCGCCAGCGTCTCCTTCTTCGTCGGCGTCGGTTCGCGCGACGAGGATCCGCGCACCAACGGCGTCTCCCACTACCTGGAGCACCTGCTCTTCAAGGGCACCTCGACGCGCCCCACCGCGCCCGAGATCAGCGAAGCGATCGAGGGCGCGGGTGGCGCCCTCAACGCCTACACCACCCGGGAGCTGACCTGCTACTGGAACAACATGCCCTTCGAGCGCGCCGGCACCGGCGTCGAGGTGCTGGCCGACATGATCCAGCGCTCCCTGCTCGACAGCGAGGAGATCGACCGCGAGCGCACCGTGGTCCAGCAGGAGATCCGCCGCGGCCACGACGCTCCCGCCTCCCGCGCCTCCGAGCTGATGGTGCGCGCCGTCTACGGAGACCAGCCGATTGGCTGGCCCGTCACCGGCTCGATCGACACCGTCGAGGCCCTGAGCCGCGAGGACTTCGTCTCCCACGTGGAGCGCTTCTACGGCGCGGAGAACTCGGTGCTGTCCGTCGCCGGCAACGTCACGCACGCGTGGGTCGCCGAGGCTGCCGCGGAGTGGTTCGACGGCCTTCGCGACGGCGCGGCCTGCGCTCCGTCGGCCGCCGAGCACGGTCTGCCCGCTGAGCCGATCATCATCGAGGAGCGCGAGATCGAGCAGACCAACATCCGGCTCGCCGTGCAGGGACCAGCGCGACGCGATCCGGACCGCTACGCGTTGGCGCTGCT
The DNA here is from genome assembly GCA_963667465.2 of Dehalococcoidia bacterium. Taxonomy (GTDB): domain Bacteria; phylum Chloroflexota; class Dehalococcoidia; order UBA2979; family UBA2979; genus VXMT01. The sequence continues at coordinate 406,452 of CAXXDN010000001.1, forward strand.
GCACACCGTGCTGGGACGCGGCATGTCCTCCCGGCTCTTCCAGGAGGTGCGCGAGCGCCGGGGGCTCGCCTACTCCGTCGCATCGGGCGTCGCGCAGCACCAGGACATCGGCTCGTTCATCGTGAGCGCGGGCGTCTCGCGCGATCAGCAGGAGGAGGCCTTGCAGGTGATCGTCGGCGAGCTGCAGCGCGCCGCCGCCGAGCCCGTCAGCGACGAGGAGTTGCAGCGCGCCAAGGACTTCGCCGCCGGAACCTTCCGGCTCTCGATGGAGACGCCGATGGCGCTCGGCCAGCACTTCGGCTCGCAGCTGCTGCAGGACGGCGAGATCGAGCTGCCGGGCGACACCGTCGCGCGCATCCGCGCCGTCGAGGCCGGCGCTGTGCAGGCCGTCGCCCAGCGGCTGTTCGGTGGTGACTACGCGCTCGCCGTCGTCGGCCCCTCGGCCCCGGCGGATCGCCTCGGCGCGATCCTCGCCGCCTGAGCCGCCCGCCGATGAACGCGCCGCGCACGAACCTCATCCTGCTGCCGGGCGCACCCGTCGCCGCCAGCCGCGCCGACGCCGTCACCAGTGCTCCCGACGCCACCGCGGCCGCGCGCGCGGCCGGCGTCCCGGTCCAGGTCCGGCTCACCCATCCTCGCGAGGGACTGCTGCGCGAGCAGCTCGAGGGACTCGACGGCCCGGTTGCCAGCGTGCTGCTCGCCTCGGTCATGCAGCCGCAGGACCTGCGGACCGCCGACGTGGAGCTGCGCCGCCACGAGCTGCACGCTGGGCTCACGCCGGGCAGCGTCGGCCTCATCCCGGAGATCGGGAGCGCCGCCGCCATCGAGCGGCTGCCGCAACTGCTCGCCGCCGTCGACCGCATCGCGAGCGTCGGCCTCGACATCGAGGCGATCGCCGCGAGCCTCGGCGCGCCCGACGAGCACGCCGAGGCGCTGCAAGCGCCGGTCCTGGGGCGTGTCGCACTCGCGGCCAGTGCTGCGAACGTGCCCTGGACCGTCGGGGCGCCGGGCTTCTCGCCCGGCGACCGCGCGCGGCTCGCGGCGCGCGCCCACGCGCTGGGCGCCTCGGGGGTCTGCGTGCTGGCCGAGTCGGAGGTGGCGGGCCTCAACGCGCTGTTCTCCGGCGACGCCTAGCCTGTCCTCGGTCGCTACTCGATCCGGCCCAGCCTTCGCAGCAGCGCGCGGACTTCCCCCACCACGCGGCGGTGTCGTCGCTCCAGCCTGCCCCGCGCACGCGCAACGTACGCGCCTCCCGCGGCATCGAGGCGCCCGCTCGCCAGCGCCGCCTCCACCTCGTCCTCGTCCTCCCAGCGCGCCCGGACGCGACCCGCCGCGTCGACGCGCACCACGAGGTCGAGCAGCAGATCGAGGTAGCGCACCTCGTCCCCGTCGATCGCGACGTCGCGCAGCACGTCGAAGCGACTCAGCACCTCGCGACCGGCGTCCGGCGCGCCGGGCGGGCGCACGATGTGGTAGCAGCCATACGGGCGGCGTGGCCAGAAGCAACCGTACGAGTCCAGCGAGTCGGCGCCGCGTTCGATGCGATAGAGCACGAGCAGCAGGCTCGGGCTGCGGTGCACCAGCTCGGTCGCGAAGCGCTCCTCGCCCCCGCCGAGCTTGCGCTTGACCTCGATGATCTCGCCCTCGGCCATCCGACCCGATCCCCCGGCGCTAGACTACGAGACCGGAGGCCCCATGACCGCACCGCCCCGGCGTACGGCCGTCGTGACGGGCGCGAACCGCGCCGACGGCATCGGCCTCGCGCTCGTACGCGAGTTGCGCGCCCGCGGCTGCGCTCCGGTCGTCGGCACGTACCGCGATCCGGCCACCAGCGACGCACTGCTCGAAGCGGCTGCCGCGGACCCGGACGTGCTCGCCGCCGAGCTCGATGTCACCTCGGAGCCGTCGGTCGCGGCGTTCGCGCAGTGGTGTGCGCGGCGCCTCGAGCGGGTCGGCCTGCTGGTGAACAACGCAGGCCTGGGCAGCGTGACCGGTTCGATCGTGACCGCGCCGCTCGAGGACCTCGAGGAGCAGTTGCAGGTACACGGGCTCGGCATGCTGCGCGTGACGCGCGCGCTGCTGCCGCTGCTGGGCCCCGGCTCGGTGGCGGTCAGCATCTCGTCCAGCCTCGGCAGCATCGCCGACATGAACGAGGGCTCCACCTACTACGCGCCCGCCAAGGCGTTCCAGAACGCCCTCACGAGGCAGCTCGCCGCGACCGTGCGGCGCGACGGTGTGATCGCGTTCTCCGCCTGCCCGGGCTGGGTCGCGACCTCGATGGGCGGTTCCGGCGCGCAGTTGACGCCCGCGGATTCGGCGCGCCAGCTGGCCGATCTCGCGCTCGGCGCGGGGCCGGAGGACGCCGGCACATTCCGCAGCCTCGACGGCGGTGTGATCGCCTGGTGAGCCCCGCCGTCCGCGCGAGCGAACGCAGTCACTCGAGGACCACGAGCCAGGCGATCAGCGGGTTCGGCCCGCCGTTCGGATCGGAATCGAGCCCGACGGCGACCCTGTCGCCCTCGCGGAGTTCGAGCGGGCCGGCCACCACGAGGTAGCTCGTACCCGGCGCATCGCCGGCGCTGACCCGATCCCCGAAGACCATGTCGGCACGGGGTATCGCGTGGTCGCCCGCGATGTCTTCGAGCAGGATCGCGGCGCCCTCGACGGTGACGACCGTGCCGCTCACCGCCGCCTCGCCGGCCCAGCGCATTACGCCACCGTCGCCGACATGCACGCGGTGCCGCCCGCCGAGGGCGTCCCGCAGCACGACGCGGAAGCCCGGAGTGAGCACCGCGGCGCAAGCGACGCCGGGCTGCGCAACGCCGAGGCAGGCATCCGGCCACTCGACCGCCTCCGCGACCTCCACGGTCAGGTCGGTCGCTGGCGCGCCCAGCCACTCGGCCATCAACTCGATCGCGTTCCCGGTCACCAGCTCCAGCGGTTGCTCGTCGCTCGCCGGCTGATCGCCGGAGGGCGCCGTCGGGGTCGCGGTCGCAAGCGCGGTCGGACTCACCGCCGGCGAGGGCGACGCTGTTGGCGGCGGCGGCGTAGCGGTCGGTGGCGCAGCGGTCGCCGTTGCACCCGCGGTCCCGGTCGGCGCGGCCGGGCCGGACGGGGTCGGCGAGTCGGCGACGGGGCTGCGCGGCGGCGGGCTGTCCGTAGACGAGCACGCGACGAGCAGCAGCATCGCTCCGAGCAGCAGCGTCACCCGGCCGATCATCGGTGATCCCTTCCGATCCCCTCCTTCGAGGATAGTGCGGCGCGGCCTGCGGTATCATGTCCCGGACACCGCGCGCGGCTCCGGCGCCGATGCGCGGTGTGTTCGTGCGCCTCGCTGTGCGGCGCATGAGCCAGCAGGATGCGGACGCGAGGACGAGCAATGCCGGCAACGGTGATCATCGGCGGGCAGTGGGGCGACGAGGGCAAGGGCCGCGTCGTCGACTTCTTCGCACGGAGCTGTTCCGTGATCGCCCGCTACTCGGCGGGCAGCAACGCCGGCCACACCATCGTCAACGAACTCGGGAAGTTCGGCCTGCACCTCGTGCCGGCGGGCATCTTCCACGCGGAAACCACGTGCATCATCGGCAACGGCGTGGTCATCAACCCGCACTCGCTGATCGAGGAGCTGGACATGCTCGCCAGCCGCGGCGTCGACACCTCGCGGGTCCGCGTCAGCGACCGCGCACACGTCGTGATGCCGTGGCACCTCGCCATCGACGAGCTGGACGAGAAGATGCGCGGCGAGCACGCGATCGGCACGACCGGCACGGGCACGGGGCCGGCCTTCACGGACAAGACAGGCCGCCTCGGCGTGCGCATGATCGACCTCGTGCAGCCGGAGTCGCTGGAGACGCTGCTGAGCTTCGTGCTGCCCTACAAGAATCGCATCATCACCGAGCTGTACGGTGGCGAAGCGCTGGACTACGAGCAGATCCGCGACGAGTACCGCGAGTACGGCCGGCAGCTCCGCGCCTTCGTCACCGACACCGCACGGCTGCTGCAGAGCGCGCACGACCGTGGCGAGCAGATCCTGCTCGAAGGAGCACAGGGGACCCTGCTCGATCTCGATAACGGCACGTACCCCTACGTGACATCCTCGGTCCCCTCATCCATGTCTGCCGGGGCCTGCCTGGGGGTCGGGATCGGCCCCACTGCGGTCGACCGCGTGGTGGGCGTGTACAAGGCCTACCAGACGCGCGTCGGCGACGGGCCGTTTCCCACCGAGCTGTTCGGCGAGGAAGCCGCCGCCCTCCGCGATCACGGGATCGACCAGGGGACCGGCGAGTACGGCACCACCACGGGCCGGCCTCGGCGCTGCGGATGGTTCGACGGGGTGCTCGCGCGCCAGACGGCGAAGCTCAACGGCGTCAACTCGATCGCCCTCACGCGGCTCGACGTGCTCGCACAGTTCGAGTCGGTGCAGGTCTGCGTCGGGTACGACCTCGACGGCGAACGGGTCGACTCCCTCCCCGCTTCCCTGCACGACGCGAACACCGTGCGGCCGGTCTACGAGGTGCTGCCGGGCTGGCAGCAGGAGGTGTCGGACGTGCGCCACTTCCCGGACCTTCCCATCGAGGCGCGCCGCTTCGTGCGCCGCATCGAGAAGCTCGTCGACGCACCCGTCGACATGATCTCGGTGGGGCCGGAGCGCGAGCAGGCGATCGTGACGCGCGATATCTTCGGCGTGCCGCTGTAGCCGGCGCCTCGAGGGAACGCGGAGAGGGAGACGACGATGGAGCACCTGCTGCCCGGGTTCCATGTGCTGTTCGCCGCGCTGCTCGTCGGAGGCCAGGTGCTGCTCGTCTTCGCCGTCATGCCCTCCACCTGGCTGATCGAGGACGAGGGGCTGCGGCGGCGCGTCACGCTCGTCGTCGCGCACCGCTTCACCTGGATCGTCGGCATCTCGCTCGTCGGGTTGATCGTGACGGGGCTCGCACAGTTCTACACGGACATCTTCGTCCCGCCCGACGTCCGCGAGAACATGACGGAGTTCCACTTCGGGCGCGTCTTCATGGTGAAGATGCTGTTCGTCACGATCCTGATCATCATGATCGCCGTACACGGCGCGGTCTTCGGCCAGCGCATCGGCCGCATCTCGGACGCCGTCCAGGCCGGCGAGATCGACCGTGGCGAGCTGGAGCAGGCGCGCCGCACCTCGCTGGTCTTCTCCACGCTCATGGTGCTGGTCTCGATCGCGCTGGTCTTCCTCGGGGCCACCCTCGGCAATCACGCCTACTCGCACGACCCGCTCTAGCAGCGTGAGCGCTGCCCTCGAGGCGCCCCGCCACCTGCGCACGCTGCCAGACCTGCTGCGGCCCGGCCTCGACCTCGTGTTTGTCGGCATCAACCCCGGCGAGCGCTCGGCGCGGGTCGGCCACTACTACGGCCACCCCGGCAACGCCTTCTGGCCCACCCTCTCGGCAAGCGGCCTCGTGCCGGAGCCCGTCGGCCCCGAGGACGACCGCCGCCTCCCCGCCGAGTGCGGCATCGGCTTCACCGACGTGGTGAAGCGCGTGCAGACGGACAGCACGCGCGTGAACGACGCCGAGTTGCGGGCGTCCGGCCCGGCCTTCCGCCGCCGCATCGCCTACGCCTCGCCGCGCGCGGTCTGCTTCACGACGACGCGCGCCTTCGACGTGCTGCACCCGCGCGTCCGCCCCGCGCGCAGCTGGGGTCGCCAGCCCGTCCGGGTCGCGGGCGCCGAGGCCTGGGTGATGCCCTCGACGTCCGGCCGGGCCGCCGGCTACCGCGACGAGGCGCAGCGCGTGCTGCGCGAGCTGGCGGCCGCCCTCGGGCGGGTGGCGCCGTGAGCGAAGAGCAGCGCTACCGGCCGGACGACGAGTGCCCACTGTTCAGCGAGCGCCTCGAGGAGCTGCTCGTCGCCGTCACGCGCGGCGAGTCGCCGAACGCCGGCCGCTTCTGCGGCCACTGCTACCACCCGCTCGGCGAGCGCACGCGGGCCTGCCCGCACTGCGCCACGGACACGGCCGAGCGCGCGCCCGTCGCCACCGTGCCGGACGAGATCATCGAGCTGCTGCGCGCGCAGCGGCAGACGGAGAGCCGGATCGTGAACGCCTTCGCCTACGCGGGGCTGATCATCGCTGTCCTTGGCGGGCTGGCGCTGGTCCTCGGCGTGCCGTTCCTGCGCGCCAACCTGATCTGGGCGACGGTCGTCTACGCCGTCGTCCTGCTGATCGGCGGGCGGGGGCTGGCGGGCTTCCTCGGCGGCTACTACGGCGACCGCATCGGCTACGAACGCGCCCGCCGCACCCTGCGCGAGCAGTGGGCGGCGTGGCTGGTGGAGCGCGACGCGGGGTAGGGTAGGATCTGGATCCGCGCGAGGTGCGAACCATGACCGTCGCCGCCGCCAACGCCGTCACCCAGGCACACATCGCCGGCCTGCGTACGCACCTCATCAGCCGACTGACAGGGCTATCCATCCCACGCCTTCGCTACTGGCACCGGAGCGGCTTGCTGGAGGCCACGCTTCGGGGTGGGCGGCGAGGGACACCACGGCTCTACAGTTGGGTGGACTACGTCCGGCTACAACTCGCCTCTGGCCTCGACGCGCAGGATGTGCCAGCTCGGCGGATCCGCCAAGCCATCGACTTCCTTGATGAGTACTTTGAGGAGTGGTGGCTACTCACGGATCCGCTCTCAGCCGACTCACGCAGGCACGTGCTAGCAGAGGTCGTCCCCGGCGCGACCCCGTTGCTGGCCGACGCGGCCGGACAGCACGCGATGATCTGGCAGGAGGCTCCACCCGCGTTCGCTGAAGCCACTCAGCACGCGCTCGCTGACATTGCTTCTGGCGGCTCACTCTGCAAGCTGAGCAACTTCCGGGACTCCGTGTTCATGAGCCCCCAGGTGAACCTGGCGCAACCGAGTGTGTGTGGCACCGCCCTCGAAACGCGCTTTGTGTCACGCATGGCTTTGGACATGGGCACCGCCGCGGTCGCCGAGACATTCGTCCTCGACCGGCATCAAATCGACCGCGCCATCGAGTTCGAGGAGGCAGTCGCATAGCGCGGATCCTGCTCGATGAGCATCTGCCGCCGAATCTCGCTCTCGTCTTTCGGGCACTCGGCCACGATTCCGGCCACGTGATCGGCGAAGGGCTCCGTGAGCGATCGGACGGCGACCTCCTGCGGCAGCTCCGAGCGCGCGGGTACGACTACCTCGCCACTCTCGACCAGCATCGGCAGGCCGAGGTCTGGTCCGAACTCTACACGCTGATAGCAGACGGCACTGGCCGCCTGCTTCGGATCACGCCGCGTCGCTTCAGCGGCGTGAGCGGGTCGAGCCTGATAGCACGGCTGAGCAGCTATCTCGTCGTGGCGTACGATGACTGGAGCGGCCATCTCGACAACGAACAGACCGGGCTCATTGACCTCGGCCGGGCCCGCGACAGTCGCGCACGAGGCACCACGAAGTACTCCGCCTTCACACGAGCAGAAGTGGCGCAGCTGCTCCAGCAGCAGTTGGGCTCCGGCGGAGCGCCCCGCGTTGGTCGGACACGACCCCGACGGGGCCGCTCCTGAGCGTCCCTTACACCGCCGCCGTCACGTCGATGCGGTGCTTCGCAAGCTCCGCGCGGATCGCGGCCTGCGCGGCCTCCGAGGGCGGGATCAGTGGCAGCCGCGGCTCCCCGGCGGTGACACCCACCTCGTTCAGCGCGAACTTCACCGGGATCGGGTTCGACTCGATGAAGAGGATGTCCATCAACGGCAACAGCCGCTCGTGCAGCGCCTGCGCGTCGTCCTGCCGGCCGTCCGCAGCCGCCGTGACCAGCTGGTGGATCTGGTCGCCGATCAGGTGCGAGGCGACCGAGATCACGCCGTAGCCGCCCAGCGCGACAAGCTGCGCCGTGTCGCCATCGTTGCCCGACCACATGCGGAAGCCCGCGGGCGCGCTATCGAGGATCGCGGCGATCTGGGCGAAGTCGCCCGACGCCTCCTTCACGCCCACGATGTTCGGCACCTCGGCGAGCCGCAGCGTCGTCTCGGCGGCCATGTTGAGCGAGGTGCGCGAGGGCACGTTGTAGAGGATGCAGGGCAGCGGCGTGGCCTCGGCGAGCGTGGTGAAGTGGCGCACGAGGCCATCCTGCGGCGGCTTGTTGTAGTACGGCACGGTCAGCATCAGCGCGTCCATGCCCGCAGCTGCGCCCTGCGTCACCAGCTCCAGCGACTCGCCGGTCGAGTTCGTCGACGCGCCCGCAACCAGGGCGGCGTCCGGCCCGACCGCGGCGCGCACCGAGCGCCAGACGGCGACCTGCTCCTCCATGCTCAGCGAGGGCGCCTCGCCCGTGGTGCCGGTGATTACGAGGCCGTCCGAGCCGGAGGCGAGCAGGGCCCGGGCGAGGCGGCCCAGCGCCTCCTCGTCGACGCCGTCCGCATTGAAGGGCGTGACCATGGCCGTGAGCACGCGCCCGATCTCGTTTGTCATGGCACACCTCCGCCGGGTTCTGCCTGATTGGCTGGACGCAGCGCGCCCGCCTGTCGGTCAGTTATAGCCCTCTGGCCTACAGTTTGCCCCGCCGGATCAACTCCTCGGCGATCTGGATGGCGTTGGTCGCCGCGCCCTTGCGCAGGTTGTCCGTCACGCACCAGAAGGCGACGCCGTGCTCGACCGAGCCGTCGGTGCGCAGCCGCCCGACGAAGGTGCGGTCGTCGCCCTCGCTGATCAGCGGCGTGGGGTAGACCGCCTGCGCCGGATCGTCGAGCAGCTCAAGGCCGTCCTGCGCCTCAATCGCCGCGCGCAGCGCGTCGAGCGGCGCGGGGCCGTCGAACTCGGCATGGACCGCCTCGGCGTGCCCCACCATCGTCGGCACGCGCACGCAGGTCGAGGAGAAGGCCAGCTCCGGCAGGTGCAGGATCTTGCGCGTCTCGTTGCGCATCTTCAGTTCCTCGCGGGTGTAGCCGTCCTCCTCGAAGTCGTCGACGTGCGGCAAGACGTTGAGGGCGATCTGGTGCGGGTACTCCTGTGGCGCGGGCAGCGGCCCGCCGCGCCCGTAGGCGCGGAGTTGCAGCGCCAGCTCCTCGACGGCGGCGGTGCCGCTGCCGGAGACCGCCTGGTACGTGGCTGCGGTGACGCGCCGCAGCGGCGCGACCTCGCGCAGCGCGTGCAGCGCCATGGCGAGCGGGGTTGTCGTGCAGTTGGGGATCGAGATGATGCCCTCGTGCCACTCGACGTCGTCGCCGTTGACCTCTGGAATCACGAGCGGGACGTTCGCCTCCATGCGGAAGGCCGAGCCGTCGTCGATCAGCACGCCGCCCGCCTCCGCGATGCGCGGCCCCCAGTGCCGCGAGGCGGCGGCTGTGGCCGAGCAGAAGACGAGGTCCGCGCCCTCCAGCGTCTCCTCGCTCGTCACCTCGACGGTGATCATCTCGTCGCGGAAGCGCAGCTCGCGGCCGGCGGAGCGCTCGGTCGCGAGCAGCCGCAGGTTACGGATCGGGAAGTCGCGTTCCGCCGCCACCTCGAGGAACACGGCTCCCACCGCGCCCGTCGCGCCGATGACGGCGACATCGAGTCCATCGTGTGTGCTCATGCCTCGATCATATCGCGTCGCGTGCTGGCTGCGCGACGGGCGCACCGCCGGTCCGGCTGCGCGACTCCACGGGCACCCGCCATGGAACGATGCGATGTGCTAAAGTGCACACACAACCGTGTCATTCCGCAGAAGGGCAGGGCCCGGCGTGATTGAGTTCCACTCGGCGCCGATCGTCGAGACCTGCGATGTCTGCAGGCACGTGGTCGCGCACGACCTGGACTGCGGCTACGAGCACGGCCGGACGAATGTTGCGACGGCATGGCTCATTGAGGATCTCGCCGACGCCGAGTCGTTGCCATTGCGCTCGCTCGCGGTCTCAGCAGCAGGCTTCGAGCCCGGCCCGGTGCACCACCTCGAACCCCGCCACTGGTTCTGGGCGATGTGGTACGAGCCGAACATCCGAATCTCCCTGAGGGGATTCAATCAGTGACCAACCAGCCGCGCATCCGTGACCTCTACAGGGAATACGAACAAGGGCGGATCCCCTTCGAGGACGTCCTTCGAGCTGCGGACCGTGTGCTTGATCGATTCGCGACGGAGCGAGGATCGACTCAGCCCACGGAGTCCCAGACCGAGGCGCCCCGAATCACGCAGCGGGACTGACGCCTACGCCAGCCCGATCAGCGCGTCGAGGCCGTAGACGAGGCTTTCGCGCTGCATTACCTCGCGGACGGCGAGCAGCACGCCGGGCATGAACGAGTCGCGGCCCGTCGAGTCGTGGCGCAGCGTCAGCGTCTGGCCCGTGCCGCCGAAGATCACCTCCTGATGCGCCACCAGCCCGGGCAGCCGCACCGAGTGCAGCGCGACGCCGCCGAGCTCCGCGCCGCGCGCACCCTCGACCGCCTCGAGGTCGGAGCTGCGGTGCATGAAGTCGCTGCCGCGCGCCTCGCGCATCAGCTGCGCGGTCGCGACGGCTGTACCCGAGGGCGAGTCGACCTTGCCGTCGTGGTGCAGCTCGATCACCTCGACCGCGTCGAAGTGCGGCGCGGCGAGCGTCGCGAGGTGCATCAGCACCACCGCGCCGAGGGCGAAGTTGGGCGCGACCACGCCGCCGAGGCCGCGCTCCGCCAGGCGCTCGCGCAACGTCGCGACGAAATCGTCCGGCTGGCCCGAGGTGCCGATCACGGGCCTGACGCCGTGCGCGAGGCAGGCCCCGGCGAGTGTCGGGGTGAAGGCCGCGTTCGTGAAGTCGACGACCACGTCCGGGCTCAGCTCGCCGAGGAGCGCCGCCGGATCCGCGGACAGTGGGTAGCTGGCGCCGCTCGCCGCCTCGATCTCGCCCGTTCCGGCCGCAAGCGGCTCGATGATGCCGACAGGCTCGGTGTCCTCGGCCGCCTCGAGCGTGGCGAGCACCTGCGCGCCCATGTTGCCGCTTCCGCTGACCACTGCCCGGATCATCACCTGCCCCCTGTCCGCATCGCCTGTCCGCCCTGCGCGCCCGCAACGACTGCGCCCCGCCGATTGGGCGGGGCGCAAGTGTAGCGACTCAACTCTGGGCCTCGGAGCTACCAGCGGCGACCGCCGCCGGAACCACCGGAACCACCGGAACTTCCGCGGCTACCGCCATCGCGATTCCCACCGTCGCGGCCTCCGCCGCCACCGGAACCACCACGGCCGCCGCCGGAACCACCGCGACCTCGGCCGCCGCCCGGGCCGCCTCGACCGCCGCCGCCGCCCGGGCCGCCTCGACCGCCGCCGCCACCGGGACCACCACGGCCGCCGCCGCCGCCGGGACCACCGCGACCTCGGCCGCCGCCCGGACCGCCTCGACCGCCACCGCCGCCACCACGGCCGCGGCCACCGGCGAAGGCGGGCTCGCGCTCCGGCTCGTCGGCGCCGTCGGCGAGGCCGACGCGCTCGCTGCCGTCGTCACCGTCCTGCAGGCGCGTGAGGTTGATGCGCCCGAGGTTGTCGATCTCGATCACCTGCACGCGCAGCACGTCGCCCTCGGACACCTCGTCCTCGACACGGTTGACGTGGTAGTCGGCGAGGTCGGAGATGTGGACCAGGCCGTCCTTGCCCGGCAGGATCTCGACGAACGCACCGAAGGCCATGATCCGGCTGACGGCGCCCTCGTAGACCTCGCCGACCTCGATCTCCTTGGTCAGTCCGCGGATCGTGTCGATCGCCTTGCGGACGCCCGCCGCGTCGGTCCCGGCGACCAGCACGGTGCCGTCGTCCTCGACGGTGATGTTCGAGCCGGTCTCCTCCTGGATGGCATTGATGACCCGGCCGCCGGGGCCGATCACCGTGCCGATCTTCTCGCGGTCGATCTCGATCCGCTCGACGCGCGGCGCGTACGGCGACATCTCCTCGCGCGGCTCCGCGATCGCGTCGAGCATCACCTCGAGGATCGTCATGCGCGCCTCGCGCGCTCGCTCGAAGACCGTCTCGAGCAGCCCATCCGGCAGCGACTGCAGCTTGATGTCGAGCTGTAGCGCCGTGACGCCGCGCTCCGTGCCGGCGACCTTGAAGTCCATGTCGCCGAGGCCGTCCTCGATGCCCGCGATGTCCGTGAGCACGCGGTACTCGTCGTCATCGCCGGTGATCAGGCCCATCGCGATGCCCGCGACCGGCGCCGTGATCGGCACGCCCGCGTCCATCAGCGCCAGCGTCGAGCCGCAGACCGACCCCATCGAGGTCGAGCCGTTCGACATCAGCGCGTCGGAGACGATGCGCAGCGCGTAGGGGAACTCCTCGCTGTCCGGCAGCACCGGCTCCAGCGCGCGCTCGGCGAGCAGGCCGTGGCCGATCTCGCGGCGGCCGGGGCCGCGCAGGAAGCGCGCTTCGCCGACCGAGTACGGCGGGAAGTTGTAGTGGTGCATGTAGCGCTTGAACTGCGTCGGCGCGAGCGTGTCGAGGCGCTGCCGGTCGCCGAGCGGACCGAGCGTGGCCACCGAGAGGATCTGCGTCCCGCCGCGGCGGAACAGCCCACTGCCGTGCGCGCGCGGAAGCAGGCCGACCGAGGAGTGGAGGCCGCGCACCTGCTCGATCTCGCGATCGTCGGGGCGCAGGCCGTCATCAAGGATGCGTCGCCGCACCAGCTTCTTGATCTCGTTCTCAACGGCGTTGCGCACGGCGCGGGCGTTCAGCTCCTCGTCGCCGATCGCCGCGTAGACCTCCTTGCCAAGGGCGTCGACGCCGCGCCAGCCCTCGCCCTGGACCGCGGCCATCATCTCCGCGTCGCGGCCGACGAGCGCCTCGGCGACGCTCTTCTCCATTTCCGTGTCCGGAGTGGGGGGCTCGAAGGAGGCCTTCTCCTGGCCGAGCGCCTCGGAGATCTCGCGCTGCAGCGCGTTGAGCTTGGCGATCACGCTCTGGGCGTACTCGATCGCCTCGATCACCTCGGCCTCGGGCACCTCGCTGGCGCCCGCCTCGATCATCACGATCGAGTCTTCGGTGCCGGCCACGATCAGGTCGAGGTCGGACCCCTCGATCTCCTCGTAGGTGGGCAGCGCCTTGAACTCGCCCTCGACGCGCGCAACGCGCACCGAGGAGACCGGGCCCTCGAACGGGATGCTGGAGATGCCCAGCACAGTCGAGGCGGCCGTCGTGCCGAAGACATCGGCCGGGTTCTCGCGGTCGGAGGAGAGCGTGGTCAGCACCACCTGGATCTCGCGGCGGAAGCCCTTGGGGAAGAGCGGCCGGATCGGGCGGTCCGTCATGCGCGCGGCGAGGATCGCCTCGTTGCCGGGGCGGCCCTCACGACGGAAGAACGAACCGGGGATCTTCCCGATCGCGTACATCCGCTCCTCGAAGTCGATGGTCAGCGGGAAGAAGTCGATGCCCTCACGCGCATCGTCCTCGGCGACGGTTGCGAGGATCATCGTGTCGCCGTAACGGACCGTGCAGGCCGCAGCGGCGTTGAGGGCCAGCAGCCCGACGCCGACGGTGAAGGGCTTGCCCTCGATCTCCGTGGTAAAGGTTCGTTCTTCGGTCTCAAGTCGTTGGGCGTTGGTCATGCTCGCCTTCCTCGGGTGCGCGCACGGTGCGGCGCCCCGCTGGTTCCTGGGTGCTGGTCAATGGAAATGCCGGTCGTGCTCGTTCCCTCTCCCGCGCACGCGGCGCGACAGCGCGCCTCACGCGTGCGATTCGTCGTGCCGGGGCGGGGAAGGGGTGGCCGGGTGCGCTAGCGACGCAGCCCCAGCCTGCCGATGAGCGTGCGGTAACGCCCCACGTCCTTCTTGCTGAGGTAGCGGAGCTGACGGCGGCGCTGGCCCACTAGCTTGAGGAGGCCGCGCCGCGTGTCGTAGTCGTGCGTATGCGTGCGGAGGTGTTCCGTCAGATGGTTGATGCGATCGGTGAGTAGCGCGACCTGCACCTCGGGGGAGCCTGTGTCTCCCTCGTGCGTCTGGTACTCGGCAATCAGATCGCGCTTGTGCTCTATAGGGGTCATGCGTCGGTTCTGGTCTGGTCCTGTTCTGCTTCTCTGTCCACCACGCCTGCACACACGCTCCGGTCTTCCCCGACCGGGCGATAGCCGCTCACTCCCGTTCGGCGCCTGCCGTCCGGGCCGGGCGCGACTCTCGCGCCCGCGGCTACGCAAACACGCTACCACGCAGTTTCGGCGAGGGGCAATGAGGCGGAACGCCGTGTGCTCGCGACCAGGCGCCGTCGCTACGACGACGGGCCCGGACGCAGCCCGCGCGCCGGTGACCGGGCAGGCCGTCGTAACGGCGGCCGCGCAGGCGCCAGCCCGGCCCACGCACCCAGCCAGTGCCGGATCAGCGGGTAGCCACTACGATGCAGCGCCAGGGTCAGGCCCAGCGCCACGCCGCACACCACCAGCCCTGCGATGCCATCGAAGATGTAGTGGTTGCCCGTGCCGACCACCGCAACCGACTGCAGCACGAAGGTGACCACCGACGCCCCTCGCAGCCACGGGTTGCGCGTCGCCGCGAACACCCCGACGGCAAGCAGCAGCGCCCAGCCGACGTGCAGCGACGGCACAGCCGCGAAGGGATTGACGAACGGCTGCAGCGACTGCGCCTGGTACGAGAGGTTGTCGTAGACCTCGAGCGTGTCGATGAACCCCCACTCGCTCAGGAAGCGGGGTGGAGCGACGGGGTACAGCCAGTAGATCACGAGGGCGATACCGCCCGAGATCAGGATCGAGTCGCGCGTCAGCGTGTAGGCGCTGCGGCGCTTCCAGAACATCAGCAGCGCAACCCCCACGATGAGCGGGAAGTCCATCCAGAAGTAGACGAAGTTGAGCGCGCGGCGCAGTAACTCGTACTCCAGCACCCAGGCCTGGAAGGCTGGCTCCACGAAAAGCCCATACGAGTACTGCAGGTTCACGATCCAGTGCGCGTTCGCGAAGGCGTCGGCCGTGCGGTCCACCACCGCGCCGCGTACGAGGAAATAGAGCAGGAACCCGAGCGCGACGAGCCCCAGCTCCGAGGCGTCCCACCAGCTCAGGCCTCTGCGTCTCGGATCGGTCGAGAGGAAAAGGTAGCGCGCAAGACGCGCTCGCAATGCAATCATCGCGATGCCCTGCTCGTGTGTCCCCCGCCGGCGCGGCTGCGTGCCCTGCCGTGTCATGCCGCGCAGCAATGATAGCGTACCCTCGCGGGCAGGCGTACCCGGCTGTCCCAGGGCTACGAAAGGAGCCATCAGTGGAGCTCAACGTCACAAGCGGCGACCTGGCGGACCAGCAGGTGGACACGATCGTCGTTGCGCTGCCAGAGGAGACACGCCGCCTGGGCGGCGCGGCGGCGGCCCTCGACCGGGCGCTCGACGGCGCGATCACCGCGCTGCTGCGCTCCGGCCTGGCGCCGGGCCGCGCGAACCAGGCGACACCGGTCGCCACGGGCGGACGCATCCCCGCCGCGCGCGTCGTCGTGCAGGGCCTCGGCAAACGCGACCAGTTGACGCCGGACCGGCTGCGCAACCAGACCGCCGGCCTGGCGCGCACCCTGCGCGGCCTGGACGCAGGCAGCGTCGCGATCTCCACGCAGGGCGCCGCCCTCGCGACACGCGACGCCGGGGACACCGGCCGCGTCCTCGCCGAGGCCTTCGAGCTCGGCCTCTACCGCTTCGACCAGCACCGCACCCGCACGCAGGACAAGCCGCGCGGGGCCGTGACGGCGCTGACCATCGTCGAGACCTCGCGGCGCCGTGCGAACGCAGCGGCGCAGGGCGTGCGCAGCGGAACCATCCTCGCCGAGGCGCAGAACTTCACGCGCGACCTCGCCAACTCGCCCGCCAACCTGATGACCCCGAGCGACGTCGCCGAGCGCGCCCAGGCGCGCGCCGACGAACTGGGGATCGAGTGCGAGGTGATCGAGCGCGCCGCCGCCGAGCGGATGGGCATGAACTCCTACCTCTCGGTGGCGCAGGGCTCGCAGCAGCCCCCGAAGTTCATCGTGCTTCGCTATCGCGGCGGGCGTGGCCGCCGCAGCGTCGGTCTGGTCGGCAAGGGCATCACCTTCGACACGGGCGGCATCTCGCTCAAGCCGCCGGCGAACATGGAGCGCATGAAGGGCGACATGAGCGGCGCGGCGGCGGTGATCGGCGCGATCGGCGCGATCGCCCGCCTCGAGCCCGCCATCAACGTCACCGCGATCGCCCCCTGCACCGAGAACATGCCGAGCGGCACTGCGACCAAGCCCGGCGACGTCTTCTACGCGATGGACGGGCAGTCGATCGAGGTGATCAACACGGACGCGGAGGGCCGCCTCGTACTCGCCGACGCCCTCGCCTATGCGAAGTCGCAGGGCTGCACCCCGCTCGTCGACGTGGCGACGCTGACCGGGGCGATGGCGATCGCGCTCGGCAACGTGCGGATCGGCGTCTTCGCAAACAACGACCGGCTCTACACCGACCTCGAGCGCGCCGCCGCGGCGTCCGGCGAGAGGCTGTGGCGCTTCCCGCTCGACGACGAGTACGACGAGCAGATCCGCTCGGACGTGGCGGACATCAAGAACACGGGCGGCCGCGGCGCCGGCTCGATCACGGCCGCGAAGTTCCTGCACCGCTTCGC
Source organism: Dehalococcoidia bacterium (assembly GCA_963667465.2). Classification (GTDB taxonomy): domain Bacteria; phylum Chloroflexota; class Dehalococcoidia; order UBA2979; family UBA2979; genus VXMT01. The sequence continues at coordinate 422,984 of CAXXDN010000001.1, forward strand.
CGGCAACACGCCCTGGGCACACTTCGACATCGCCGGCGTCATGGACGCAGACCGCGACCGCGGGGTGCTGGTCAAGGGCAACGCCGGAGCCGCAGCGCGCACGCTCGTGCACTACGTCCTCAACCGCGCCCGCTGAGACGCAGCGCGAGGGATCCGCAGCCAGGGCAGGGGGCGCAGCGCCGCTACGCGACCTCGCGGGCGCGCTCGACCAGCTCGCGCAGCGTGGCGATGTCGCGCTTCGTCTCGGGGTCGACCTGGACGGAGCGCTCCATCTTGCTCCAGCCGTGGTGGACCGTGGAGTGGTCGCGGCCTCCGAGGGTCTGCCCGATCTCCGCGAGCGAGCGATGCGCGAGCTCGCGCATCAGGTACATCGCTAGCTGCCGAGGGTAGGCGACGCGCTTCTCGCGACTCTTGGAGAGCAGCGCCTCGCGGTCGATCTCGAAATAGCGGCAGACCACGCCCAGGATCGCCTCCGGTGAGGGCGGCAGCCGCGGCTCCGTCGGGTCGAGCGAGGCGAGCGCGGACTGCACAAGCGCCGGCTCGATCGGCTCGCCGGTGAGGCGCGCGTAGGCGACGACGCGCGTCAGGGAGCCCTCGAGCTCGCGGATGTTGCTGGTGAAGCGACGCGCGATCACGTGCAGCGCATCGTCGTTGACCCGCACCCGCTGCTCCTCCGCCTTCGAGCGCAGGATCGCGACGCGCGTCTCGAGGTCGGGCGCCTGGATGTCGGCGATCATCCCCCACTCGAAGCGCGACTTCAGCCGCTCCTCAAGGTCCGGAATCAGCACCGGGCTCTTGTCCGACGTAATCACGATCTGGCACTCGGACTCGTAGAGCGAGTTGAACGTGTGGAACAGTTCCTCCTGCGTCGCCTCCTTGCCGCCGACGAACTGGATGTCGTCGATCAGCAGCGCGTCGGCGGAGCGGTAGCGTGCCCGGAACTCCTCCTGCGTGCGCTGCTGGATGGCGGTCACGAGGTCGTTCGTGAACTGCTCCGCCGAGATGTACATGATCTGCCGCCCGGCGCGAACCAGGCGGTGCCCGATCCCCTGCAGGAGATGCGTCTTGCCGAGGCCTACCGCGCCGTACAGGAACAGCGGGTTGTGCAGCGTGCCGGGAGAGTCCGCAACGCCCTCGGCGGCGGCGAACGCAAGGCGGTTCCCGGGTCCGACGATGAATGTGTCGAAGACGTAGCGGGTATGCAGCCGGGGGCGGGGATAGACGGGCCCGGCCGGCTTGGGCGCACCGCTGCGCTGGAGCAGCGGGGTGTCGTCCGCGGGCGCCTGCAACGGCTCGAAGGCGACCTCCATGGGCCGATCGGCGATGTCGGTGAGCGTGCGCACCATCAGCGGCCGAAGCCGCTGCTGCAGCCACTCGGTGACGAATTCCGAGCGCGTGCCGATGATCAGCGCGGAGCCGTCGACGCGTACGCCCTCGGTGTCCGCGAGCCAGGTTTGATAGTTAGCCTCAGAAACGTGCTGCCGGAGGTAGCGCAGTGCGGACTGCCAAAGCTGCTCCGGGTCTTGCTGCACCCTTGTGGCCCTCTCGGCGCTCCAGCGGCGACCCGGCGTAGGCGCGCGCAGGGCGATTGCACCCGGCACGGATGTCAACGGGCAATCCACGCGTGTTGGCAAGCACGCGGACTCAACCCTCTGCGCCGCTGTGTCTGTCCAGGGCCAGCCACTCCCTCGCCCCCGCCGATTCTAGTTCCGAGGGTGGCCCTTGCGTGATTCAATGCCCTTGGCAGACGGCAGGCTAGCGAACCTGCTGCCTCAGCGACAAGCCTGTTATGTGCGAATTGCGTTGGATTCCCCACACTCCGTGCGGTTCGGACTGTTCTTGGGGTGAACTGTGTATAATCCGCGGTCCCGCAGCACCGCCAAGCCCGCTCGGCGGCCTCTGCTGGCCCTGCGCGCTCACGATTAGCCCGCCGCACCAGCACCCGGAGCGACACCCTGCTTCTTGCCATCGACATCGGCAACACCAGCGTCGCGATCGGCGCCTACGACGGACCGCGACTCGTCCTCCGCTTCCGCGTGCCCAGCGACGCCAACCGTCCCGCCGGCGAATACGAGCGAGAACTCCTCGCCGGCCTCGGCGCTGGCGGCATCGCGCCCTCGCGGATCGCAGGAGCAGCGCTGTCCTCCACCGTCCCCGCCCTCGAGGCTACCTTCGCAGCGGTCTGTCGCAGCAGCTTCGGCTGCGATCCGCTCGTCGTCGGCGCCGATACGCAGGCCGGCATCCCGATCCGCTGTGACAACCCGCACGAGATCGGCGCGGACCGCATCCTGCATGCCGTCGCCGCCCTTGCCCGCCACGCCCCGCCCCTGATCGTCGTGGACCTGGGGACAGCGCTGGTCGTCGATGCGATTTCCGCGGAGGGCCACTACCTCGGCGGCACGATCGCCCCCGGCATCGCGATCGCCTCGGAGGCGCTGTTCGAGCGCGCGGCCAAGCTGCCCTCCGTCGCGATCGAGCGCCCGGACATGGCCGGCGTAATCGGCCGCAACACCGAGCACTCGATGCAGTCGGGTATCGTGTACGGCTACGCGGAGATGGTGTGCGGCATGGTGCGACGCTTCCAGGCGGAGATCGGCCCGCAGGCGACGGTGATCGCCACCGGCGGCTATGCCTCCGTGCTTGCCGATGTCGCCTGCTGCATCGACGCCGTTGAGGACGACCTCAACCTCGAGGGCCTGCGCCTGGTCTACGAGGCAAACCGATGACCGCGCAGCCGGCGGCGGCGCCCACGCCGCTGAGCGGGCGCACGATCGTGCTCGGCGTGAGCGGTTCGATCGCCGCCTACAAGTCCGTAGAGGTCGCGAGCCGCCTCGTTCAGGCCGGCGCCGAGGTCGAGGTCGTGATGACCGAGGCGGCCACAAAGTTCATAGGGCCATTGACGTTCCGCGGCATCACCGGCCGTGAGCCGTTCGTCGATCTGTGGGCGGCGGCCGGACCGCACGCCGAGCCACACGTCGCCCTCGGACGAAGCGCCGATCTCTACCTGATCGTGCCGGGGAGCGCCTCGACGATCGCGCGCATCGCGCACGGCATCGCCGACGACTTCGTCTCGCTGACCGCGCTGGCGATGCGCGCGCCGACGCTGATCGCGCCCGCAATGGACGCGCAGATGTGGGCCAGCGCCGCGACCCGGGACAACGTCGCGCTGCTGCACGAACGCGGCATCGAGTTCCTCGGCCCCGTCGAGGGGCGCCTCGCATCCGGCGAGGTGGGCGCCGGGCGCCTGATGGAGCCCGCCGCGATCGTGGCCCACGCCCGGGCGCGCAGCGGACGCGAGTACGGCGACCTCGCCGGCAAGCGCATCGCCATCACCGCCGGCGGCACCCGCGAGCCCGCCGACCCCGTGCGCTTCATCGGCAACCGCTCGACCGGGAAGATGGGCCACGCCGCCGCTGAGGCGGCGCGCGACCGCGGCGCAGACGTCGTGCTGATCACCAGCGCTGAGATCGCGGCCCCCGAGGCGACCGAGGTCGTCCACGTCGAGACCGCCGAGCAGATGCTCGCCGCGCTGCAGCAGCACGTGCCGGGCTGCGACGCGCTGATCATGGCCGCCGCCGTCGCCGACTACCGCCCGGCCGAGTCGCTGGCGCACAAGCAGAAGCGCGGGGGCCTCGAGCACTGGACGCTCGACCTGGAGCGCAACCCGGACTTGATCGCCTCGATCGAGCGCGAGGGCCTCATCAAGGTTGCCTTCGCCGCCGAGACGGACGACGTGCTGCAGAACGCCGCGCACAAGCTCGTCGCGAAGGGCGCTCACCTTATGGTCGCGAACGACGTCGGCGCGAAGGACGCCGGCTTCGCCGTCGACACGAACCGCGTCGTCATCCTCGACCGCGACGGCGGCTGCGACGAGCTGCCGCTCCTCTCGAAGTACGACTGTTCACAGCGCATCCTCGACCGGCTCGCCGGCTTGCTCGCCCGCACCGCGGATGCGTGAGGGCTCCGCTACCGCCCCGCCCACGGATAAGTCGTGGGTAACCTGCGCCTCAGCTGTTTGCGGTCTCCCCACAACTCGTCGGCCCGGCCCGCGCCCCCGACTCGCCTCGAGGTTGTCCGGACGCTGCCCCGCCAGCTGCCCACGATTTGATCACGAGTGTTGACGCTTGGCACATCACACACCCACAGCCTCGCGGCCGGGCTTTTGCAGCGCCCACACCCGCTTCAGGGTGTTTCTCCACGCCACCAACGCTCCTACTACTACGACGTTCCTCTACTCATTCACCTGGCACCCCTTTGCGCACGCGTGGACAAGCCCCCGCGTTTCGTTGTGGAGTAGATCCCGTGATTGATCAGGTGGAGATCGAGGTAGTCGCCGGAAAGGGCGGCGACGGGATCGTCTCGTTCCGGCGAGAAAAGTTTGTGCCGCACGGCGGACCCGACGGTGGAGATGGTGGCCGCGGGGGCGCCGTCGGGCTTGTCGCTGACCGCACCGTCGCGGGGCTCGGCGCGTACCGCGATGGCCGGGTGCGAGCGGCCCCGCCCGGACAGCCGGGGAGCTCCGTGCAGCGCCGCGGCGCTTCGGGCGAGGACCTGTGGCTGCCGGTGCCCGTGGGCTGTGTCGTCTGGGATCTCGACGAGGAGGATGGCCTCGGCTCGCAGCTGGACTCCGGTGAGCCCCGGACGCTCGCCGACCTCGCGGAGAACGGCGCGGAGGCGATCGTTGCGAGGGGGGGCCGCGGCGGCTGGGGCAACAAGCGCTTCGCCACCGCGACCCGCCGTACACCGCGGTTCGCGCAGCGCGGGATGGCCGGCGAGCGCCGTCGCCTGAGGCTTGAGCTGAAGCTGCTGGCGGACGTGGGTCTCGTCGGGCTGCCGAACGCGGGCAAGTCGACGCTGCTGGGCGCCTGGTCGGCGGCGCATCCGAAGGTCGCGGCCTATCCGTTCACGACGCTGGAGCCCGAGCTGGGCGTTGTCGAGCTGGGCTACGACTCGTTCGTGGCGGCGGACATGCCGGGCCTGATCGAGGGCGCGAGCCAGGGCGTTGGGCTCGGGCACGAGTTCCTCCGCCACATCGAGCGTACGCGGGTGCTCGTGCATGTCCTCGACATGACGCGGGACGACCCGCTCGCTGACCGCGAGCTGATCGACCGTGAGCTGGCGGAGTTCGGGCACGGCCTCGCTGACAAGCCGCAGCTGCTGGCGCTCAACAAGATCGACGACCCCGACGCGCGGGCGCACGTGGAGCTGCTCGAGGCGCTGTTCGAGGCGCAGGAGGCACCGTGGCTCGCCGTCTCGGCGGCTTCACTGGAAGGCACGAGGCAGCTTGCGGAGCGCGCCTTCCAGCTGCTGCGGGAGCAGTTGCTGCGGGAGGAAGGTGAGGTCGCGCCGCTACCGCGGGTCGAGCCTCGCGAGGTGCGGCGCGATCGCTTCCGGATCGAGCGCGATGCGGCCGGTGGCGTCGTCGTCCGAGGCCGCACCCCCGAGTGGCTGGCGGCGACGTTCGACCTCGAGGATGGCGAGGCGCGCGAGGAGCTGCTCGACCGGCTGCGGAGGCTTGGTCTGGCGCGCGCGCTCTCGCGCGAGGGGGTCACGCCCGGCACGACGATCCACGTCGGCGCTGTGGCGCTGGTCTGGGAGTAGCGACGATGCGCAGCGGAATCCTCGGTGGCACGTTCGACCCGCCGCACCTCGCGCACCTCGTGCTGGCAGCGGCCGCGAGGCGCACGCTCGACCTCGACCGGGTGCTGCTGGTGCCGGCGGGCGACCCCTGGCGCAAGGCGGGGAGCGGCGTCTCGCCGGCGGCCGATCGACTGGCGCTGACGCGAGCGGCCGTCGCGGACGTGCTGCCTTGGGTGGAGGTCAGCGAGATCGAGGTGCGACGGTCCGGCCCCAGTTTCACCGCTGAAACGCTCGAGGAGCTACAGGCAGAGGCGCCAGGCGCCGAATGGTGGTTCATCCTCGGCTGGGACGCACTCGCGGACCTGCCGAACTGGAGCCGGCCGGAACGCATCCTCGAGCTGGCGCGCCTGGCTCTCGCCGAGCGGGGGGACGAGGCTGCCGCAGCGACGCTGCCGCGCGCGGCTGTCGAGGCGTTCCCGGGGCTGGCCGCGCGCGTAGACCGCGTGCCGATTCCACGCCTCGCTGTCTCGGCCTCGGAGTTGCGGCGGCGACTACGTGCCGGTGAGCCGACGGCGCCGCTGCTGCCCGAGGGTGTGCGCGAGCTTGTCGCGGGACGAGGGCTCTACCAGGCTTGATGCGTCCGGGTCAGTCCTCGTCGGGCGGGCGGCCGAACAGGATCGAGGCGCGCGGGACGGGCGGCAGCAGGAAGGGGCGCAACCCTGCCTCGATGGCGAATGGGAAGCCGGCGTCCTGCGCGAAGCGCAGCAGCGTGCGGCCGGAGCGCAGTTTCGGCGAACGCACGTGGCGGCCCAGCCAGCGCCGGTTCCAGGCATCGAGGAAGCGCCGCCCGGTCGAAGCGAACTCCCAGATCAGCGCCAGCCCGCCGGGCGCGAGCACGCGCCAGATCTCATCGAGCAGATCGCGCAGGCCGTCGTCGCCGAGGTGCTTCACGAGGTAGCCACAGAGCACGAGGTCGAAGGCTCCGGAGGCGATCGGCAAGCTCGTCGCGGAGCCCTGCACGAGCGCTGGAGGGCGCTCCGTCCCCGCGGCGTCGCGCTGCGCGTGCCGCAGGATCGTGCGCGAGAAGTCGAGGCCCACGGGCTGGCTGTCGAAGCGCACGCGCCCGTCCATGAAGCGCAGCACCGAGGCCCGCCCGCAGCCGATGTCGAGCACGCGCAGGCGCGGCTCCATGCTCAGCTCGTCGGGCAGCCGCAGCAACGGCCCGTTCATCACGAACGCGCCCTGCGGACCGAGCGCCCAGCGGAGCCCGGTCGCGGCCAGCCCCGGCCGGCTCAGCAGGCGCTCGTACTCGTCGAGGCGGGTCCGCTCGAAGCTCATGCGGGCATCGTGGCACGCCGGCGATCGGCGCTCAAACGACGCTGGCGGGAGGCCCGGGCTCGCCGAAGTCGAACGAGAGCCGCACGTGCGCGCCTTGCGTCGCACCCCAGTCGCACATCGCCGCCAGCTCCCCGAGCCGCGGCGCGAGGCCCTCGTAGCCAGCGAGCAGCTCGTCGAGCTGCCGGTCGCCGGCAGTGGTCGCCGCGGCGACGGCGCGGCAGCAGGCGGCGAGTGCGGCGGGGTCCTGCCACATTCGCTGCAGCTCGCGGCGGTCCGCCTCGTCCTCGACGCGCCGGTCGGCGTAGCGCAGCAGCGGGCGCAGCGCGACCTTGTGCAGCGTCTCGATGCGGCGCGCGGCCTGGGCCAGCTCGTGCTGCGCCCCGAAGCGCAGCGAGAACGCCCAGGAGGCGAAGTACAGCACCACCGACGAGTCGCCCTCGAACGCAATCGGGCAAGCCTCGTCCGCGTCGAACTCGACGTGGAGGGGCGGCGGGGCGTCCTTGGCGGGGCTGGTCATGGCGGGCGTGTGTCGCGGCCGCTAGACGTCGAGGGTGGCGGCGAGGGCGTTCTGCATGATGAAGGCGCGGCGCGGCGGGACGGCGTCGCCCATGAGGCGGGTGAACAGCTCGTCGGCCTCGGCGGCGTCGTGGATGTGCACCTGCAGCAGCGAGCGCTGATCGGGGTCCATCGTGGTGTCCCAGAGTTGGTCCGCGTTCATCTCGCCGAGGCCCTTGTAGCGCTGCAGGTTGCCGGACTCGGCGCGCTTCGCGTTGAGCTCGAAGAAGCGCTCGCGCTCCTCCTCGGTGAACAGCCAGTCGGTCCGCCCGCGGTGGGTGAGGCTGTAGAGCGGCGGCTGGGCGACGTAGAGCCGGCCGTCCTCGATCAGGCGCGGCATGTAGCGCCAGAAGAACGTCAGCAGCAGCGTGCGGATGTGCGCGCCGTCCACGTCGGCGTCGGTCATGATGATGATCTTGTGGTAGCGCAGCTTCGCGTCGTCGTAGCTCTCGCCGAAGCCGGTGCCGACGGCGGTGATGATCGTGCGGATCGCCTCGTTGGCGAGCATCTTTTCGAGGCGCGCCTTCTCCACGTTCAGGATCTTGCCGCGGAGCGGCAGGATCGCCTGCGTGCGCCGGTCGCGCGCCGCCTTCGCCGTGCCGCCGGCCGAGTCGCCCTCGACGAGGTAGAGCTCGGACAGCTCCGGGTCTGTCTCCGAGCAGTCGGCGAGCTTGCCCGGCAGCATCGAGCCCTCGAGCACGCCCTTGCGCTGCACCAGGTCGCGCGCCTTGCGGGCGGCCTCACGGGCGCGGGCGGCGGTCACGGCCTTCTCGATGATGCGGCGGCCGATCGAGGGGTTCTCGTCGAGCAGCGGCCCGAGCCGCGCGGCGAGCGCCGATTCGACCAGCCCCTTCACGTCCGGGTTACCGAGGCGCGTCTTGGTCTGGCCCTCGAACTGCGGCTCGGCAAGCTTCACGCTGACGACCGCGGAGAGGCCTTCGCGGGTGTCCTCGCCGGTGAGGTTCGGGTCCTCGTCCTTGAGCAGCTTGGCGCGTCGCGCGTACTCGTTGAGGGCGCGCGTGAGGGCGGAGCGAAAGCCCGTCAGGTGGCTGCCGCCGTCGATCGTGTGGATGCAGTTCGCGAACGAGTAGGAGGTGTCCTGGAAGCTGGAGTTGTATTGCAGCGCCGCCTCGATCAGGGTGCCCTCGCGGTCCTCGGAGACGTGGATCGGGTCCGGGTGCAACGGGTTGCGCCCGCGGTTGAGGTGCCGCACGTAGGCCTCGATGCCGGAGTCGAAGTAGTAGGAGCGCTCGTGCGGCTCGGAGGCGGCCGTGCCATTCGAGGACTCCGTGCCGCGCTCGTCGCGGAAGCTGATCCAGGTGCGGCGCGTCAGGTAGGCCATCTCGCGGAAGCGGGTGGCGAGCGTGTCGAAGTCGTAGTCGAGCGTCTCAAAGACCTGGTCGTCGGGCAGGAAGCGGATCGTCGTGCCGGTGTGCTCCGGCTTCGCGCCGCGCACCTTCGCGAGGTTGGAGGTGGGCAGGCCGCGCGCATAGGTCTGGCGGAAGAGCGCCTTGCCGGTCGCGACGCTGACCTCGAGCTCGCTCGAGAGCGCGTTGACGACGGAGGCGCCGACGCCGTGCAGGCCGCCGGAGACCTTGTAGCCGCCGCCGCCGAACTTGCCGCCGGCGTGCAGCGTCGTGAGCACCGTCTCGACCGCCGAGAGGCCGGTCTTCTCGTGCTTGTCGACGGGGATGCCGCGCCCGTTGTCCTCCACGGAGACGCTGCCGTCGGCGTGGATCGTGACGTCGATGCGGTCGCAGAACCCGGCCATCGCCTCGTCGATCGCGTTGTCGACGATCTCGTAGATCAGGTGGTGCAGGCCACGCTGGTCGGTAGAGCCGATGTACATGCCGGGCCGGCGGCGCACCGCCTCGAGGCCTTCGAGGACCTGGATGTGCTCGGCGGTGTACTCGCTGTTGGCTCCGCCGTTGCCGCCGTTGGTCCGGGTGTTCGCGCCGTTGCGGCGGCCGTTCGAGCGCACGCCGTTACGGGTGCGGGACTCGGCCTTTGTCGACTTCGCTCGGCGGCTCGCCATGTACCCTCGTCAGTCCGCGCGAGATGCGCGGATTCCGCCGCAGCCGCAGCTGCGCCGCGCCGCTCTGGCGCCTGTCAGGGAGGTGGTAACGCGGCGGAGCGACAACGGCGGATCTACTCTCACCGGCACAGGAATAGTATACCGGATAACGGCCGGTTGCGCCTTCCGCGGGGGTGTGCGCGCGGCGCGTGAAGAGGGGACCGGGGGGCTCCTATGGCGCAGCAACCTGATCCGATACCGATCACGCCGATCGGCGTCGTGCGCAACAACGAGCACGACCCCGCGCGCCAGGATTGGACGCGCGTCCGCAGCCGCATCGAACTGCGCCCTGAATTCGCCCCCGCGCTCGACGGCCTCGAGGGGTTCTCGCACGTCATCGTCGTCGGCTGGCTCGACCGCATTCCGGGGGAGCTGCGCGCGCGGCGGCAGGCGCATCCCGGCGGCGACGAACGCCTGCCGCTGCTCGGCGCGTTCGCGCTGCGCGGCGGCGCGCGCCCCAACCCGATCGCCGTCACCGTCTGTCGCCTGCGCTCGGCCGGCGACGCGATCGCCGAGGTCGCCGGCCTCGATCTGATCGACGGCACGCCGGTGCTCGATCTGAAGCCCTACATCGCCAGCTACGACTCGGAGCCGGACGCGACGCTGCCGGACTGGGCGCGGGGCTGAGCGGATGCTGGAGATGCTGCGGGTGCTCGTGCTTGGCATGCTTCCGGGGCGCTGCCCGAGCTGCCTCGAGACCTCGATGTTCCGTGGCTTTTATGAGTTGCATGAGACGTGCGCCGTCTGCGGGGTGCGCTACGAGGGATCGGAGGGAGCCTGGCTTGGCGCGATCGCCATCGGCTACGGGATCGGGGCCTGCTTCGTCGTCGTGGTGGGGATGGCTGAGCTGCTCTGGGGCCCGCTGCGCGCGCTCGGCCTGGACCCGATGTGGACGATCGCGCTGGCGAGCCTGCCCGTGACCGCGCTCGCCTACCGCCCGGCGAAGGGACTCTGGTTCGCGCTGCTCTACCTCGCGGGATTCGTCGTCCCCGACGGCGTCGCGGAGGGTGAGCGCCGCTAGGCGTTGCGCCAGCCACCCACGCGTCCGACGCTGGCAGCATGGACATCGCTATCGTCGGGCTGCCCGGATCGGGCAAGACCGCGCTCTTCAACGCGCTGACCCGCGGCGCGGCGCAGATCGGCGCCTACAGCTCGCGCCTGGAGCCAAACCTCGGCGTGGCCGCCGTGCCCGACGAGCGGCTCGACCGGCTCGCCGCGCAGGAAGGCTCGAGGCGCGTCACGTATGCCGAGTTGCGCCTCGCCGACTACCCCGCGGCGACCTTCGAGACGTCCGGCATCGACCGCCAGCGGCTCCAGGATCTGGCGCAGGCGGACGCGCTGATCCTCGTCGCGCGCGCCTTCCAGAACCCGGCCGTGCCCGCGCCCGAGGGCGGTGTGGACGCCGATCGCGACATCGAGGCGATGCAGCTCGAACTGACCTACGCCGACCTCGCGCTGATCGAACGGCGGATCGAGCGGATCGAGCCGGAGCTGCGCTCGCTGCCCGCGGCGGAGCGCGGCGCGCTTGAACAGGACCGGGCGCTGCTGCTGCGGCTGCGCGAGGCCCTCGAGGCGGGGAGTGCGCTGCGCGCCCTCGAGCTCACGGAGGGCGAGCGGCGGCAGCTCGCGAGCTACCAGTTCGCGACTCGCAGGCCGCTGCTGATCCTCGTCAACGTCGACGAGGACGACCTGCCGCGCCTCGAGGAGATCGAGGCGGACTACGCTGAGCGGCATCGTGCTCCCGGCGTGGGCGTCGTCGCACTCAGCGCGCGGATCGAGGCGGAGCTGGTGCAGATGGAGCCGGAGGAGGCCTCGGCGTTCCGCAGTGAACTTGGTTTGCCGGAGTTGTCGCCGCTCGACCGCGTGATCCGGGAGACGTACGAGCTGCTCGGCATGCTGACCTTCCTCACCGTCGGCGACCGCGAGGCGCGCGCCTGGACGCTGCCTCGGGGTGGCACGGCCCTCCAGGCCGCGGGCCGCATCCACAGCGACATCGAGCGCGGCTTCATCCGCGCCGAGGTCGCGCGCTGGGACGAACTGCTGGAAGCGGGCAGCGAGGCGCAGTTGCGCCGCCAGGGCCGGCTGCGCACCGAGGGCCGGGACTACGTAGTGCAGGACGGCGATGTGCTGCATGTGCTCTTCAACGTCTGAGCACGTCACGAGGCGCGGCGATATGATCGCTGCCGCGAGGCGACGATGAGCAATCACGAGACACCCGGAACAGAGGACGTACGCGCCCGGCTCGTCGAGGAGGTCGAGGCCGCCCTCGGTGGCGGGCCGCCTGTGGCCGTCGCGACGGTGATCGACCCCGGCGAGCAGGACGGCCTGCAGCTCGGCGCGAAGCTGCTCGTGCGCACGGGCGGCGGGACGCTCGGCGCCCTCGGGGCGTCCTCGATCGACGAGGCGACCGCCGCGGCAGGTGTCGCGGCGCTGTCCGCGCGCCCGCGCATCGAGGCGCAGACGGTCTACGTGCGCGCCGACGGCGAGCTCGTCACGCGGCGCTCGCGCGCCCGAGCGGGCGACGGCCGGCTCATGCTCGAGGTCTTCGAGGCGCCGGGCCGGCTGCTGATCGTCGGTGGCGGGCACATCGGCCTCGCCCTCGCTACGATCGGCTCGACGCTTGGCTTCCAGGTGACCGTGATCGACGACCGCGAGGAGTTCGCCAACCGCGAGCGCTTTCCGATGGCAGCGGAGGTGATCGCCGGTGAGGTCGACGAGGAGCTGGACAAGCTCACGATCGACGGGCGCACCTACGCGGTGATGGTCTCGCGCGGCCACCAGGTCGACGAGCTCGCGCTGCGCAACACGATCGGGCGCGGCGCCGCCTACGTCGGAATGATCGGCAGCCGCCGCCGTACCGGCACGGTGATCCAGCACCTGATCGATGAGGGCTTGCCCCGCGCCGACCTCGAGGACGTGCGCACGCCGATCGGGCTCGACATCGGCGCCGAGACGCCCGAAGAGATCGCGCTCGCCATCCTCGCGGAGATGGTGATGTTGCAACGCGGCGGGACCGGGTCGCCGATGCGCGAGGTCAAGGGCCGCGCGCCCGCCGGACAGGACGCGTAGCGCGGCGCCGCGCGCTGGTAGACTGTATCGAGCGTCCGGCCGGGAGCCGGGCGGGACAAGGAACACGATGGCAGATGCCGAACTGTTCGCCGAGATTCGCAAAGCGCAGGGGCGCGGGGAGCGCCGCGTGCTGGCGACCGTCGCCGACGCGCGCGGCTCGACGCCTCGCAGCCCCGGCGCGCAGCTGCTGCTGCGCCCGGACGGCAGCTTCCGCGGCACGATCGGCGGCGGCTGCGGCGAGGCCGAGGTCTGGCAGGAGGCGATGGAGACGATGGCCGACGGCCGTCCACGCATCGTCACCGTCGACCTCACCGAGGACGTCGAGGGCGACGACAAGATCTGCGGCGGCGTGATGGACGTATTCATCGAGAGGATCGCGGATTAGCCGCGAGGGAGTTGCCCGCGGCGGCTGCGTGGTACGATTCGGCGTCCGCCGACACGGCGGCTGCGGACCAAAGAGGGAGCTGACCGATGATCGGTGGTTTGGGCTGGCAGGAGTTGCTGATCATCCTCGTGATCATCGCCCTGATCTTCGGGGCGACCCGTGTCGCCGACCTCGGCGGCGCGCTCGGACGAGGCATCCGCGAGTTCCGCCAGGAGGCGGCGCGTCCCGATGAGGACGAAGAAGAGGGCTCCGAGCTGGCTTCGGCGTCCGACGGCGACTCCTCGGACGACGAGCCGGAGGCAGCGAGCGACAAGGGGTCATCCGGCTGACCTCGCTCCCACGAAGCTCAACGCGACGACCCGGCCCGGCGTAGAGATGCGCCGGGCTTTCGCTTCTCCGCCCGCGTGGGTCTCGTACCATCAATGCGGTGGGGTTCGCCGCGGGCTGCAGCTGGCGGCCCGTGGCCGGCGCCCGGAGTGACATGACGCCGCTCGTAACGATGACGAACAAGCTGAGGCTGGGCGCCGCGCTGATCGCTGGCGCGGCAGCCGCCGAGGCCTCAAGACGCCTTGGGCGCGGCGGGGGGACGGCGTTGCCGGGCCTCGTCGCCGCGACGATCGCGCCGGACATCACCGCGCAGCTCGTGCGCCGCGCGGGAGCGGGCGCCGTCGTCGTCACCGGCACCAACGGCAAGACCACCACCTCGCATCTGCTCGCCGAGTGCGCTCGCGCGGCTGGCAGCGAGGTGATCGCCAACCGCTCCGGCTCCAACCTCGAGCGCGGCATCGTCTCCGCGTTCCTCGCCGACCGCGGCAACGGCAGGCGCGGGCGCCTCGGTGTGCTCGAGGTGGACGAGGCGGCGCTGCCGCCGCTGCTACCCGCCCTCGCGCCGCGCGCGATCGTCTTCCTCAACCTCTTCCGCGATCAGCTCGACCGCTACGGCGAGGTCGATTCCGTCGCCGAGGGCTGGGAGCGAATGCTGATCGCCGACACCTCGGGCGCCACGCTCGTGCTCAATGCCGACGACCCCTCGATCGCACCGCTTGCCGACGCCGGACGCGGGGCGGTGGTGACGTTCGGCATCGAGGACGACGGCATCGCCCGCGGTGGCCCCGACCACGCCTCGGACGCGCGCTTCTGCCGCTGTGGTGCGCCGTTCCGCTACGACGCGGTCTTCGTCGCGCACGCCGGACGCTGGCGCTGCGACGCCTGCGGGCGGGCGCGCCCGCGCCCGCTCGTCGCGGCACACGAGATCGAGCAGTTCGCGGACGGCTCCCGCTTCGTCCTCGATCTCGCGGGCGAGCGCCTCGAGGTCGAGTTGCCGCTGCAAGGCCTGTACCCGATCTACAACGCGCTCGGCGCGGCGGCGGCTGCGCACGCGTTGGGGTTGCCCGCCGCAGTCGTCGCGCCCGCGCTCGCGGACGCGGGCCCGGCCTTCGGGCGGCAGGAGCGATTCCAGCTGCGCGGCCGCGAGCTGCGCCTCTGGCTGGCGAAGAACCCCGCGGGCATGAACGCCGTGCTGCGCGCCCTCACCGCTGCCGGCTCACCCCCGGAGGAGCCGCCGCAACCGAGGCTGCACGTCCTCGCCGCGCTCAACGACGGCGTCCAGGACGGCCGCGATGTCTCCTGGATCTACGACGCCGACTTCGAGCTGTTCGCCGGCCACGCCGCGAGCGTCTGCGTCACCGGCGATCGCGCCGACGACCTGGCGTTGCGGTTGCGCCTCGCCGGCGTGCGGGTCGACCTCGTGCAGCCGCATCGCGCCTCGGCGCTCGACGAGGCGCTGCACCGGCTGCCGCCCGGGGAGCGTCTCGAGGTGATCACGACGTACACGGCGATGCTCCAGTTGCGGGAGATCATCGCGGCCGGGAGCGGAGTCGCTCCGTACTGGGAGCGGGAGCGGCAGCGATGAGCGGGGCGGCCAGCCAGCGCACCATCCGCGTCGTCTGGCTCTACCCGGAGCTGATGAACGTCTACGCCGATCGCGGCAACGTGATCGCGATCGAGGCGCGCTGCGCCGTGCTCGGCGTGGGTTGCGAGGTCACCCGCGTCGGCATCGGCGATCCGCTGCCGGAGGAGGCCGACCTCGTGCTGATCGGCGGCGGCCAGGATCGCGAGCAGCGCCGCGCCGCGCCGGACCTCGCGCGCCATGCGGGCACGCTGCGCACCTGGGTCGACGAGGACGCCGCGATGCTCGCCGTCTGCGGCGGCTTCCAGCTCTTCGGCCGCTGGTACCGCACCGCCGAGGGCGAGGAACTGCCCGGCGTCGGCGTCTTCGACGTGACCACCGTCGCGCCGCCGCGCAACGAGGAGCGCTGCATCGGCGACGTACTCGCGCGCTCGACCCTTGAGGGCATCGGCGAGGTCGTGGGCTTCGAGAACCACGGTGGCCGCTCCTACCTCGGGCCGGGCGTGGAGCCGTTCGCGCATGTCGAGTTCGGCTACGGCAACAACGGCGCGGATGGAGCCGAGGGCGCCCGCGTGCGCGAAGCGATCGGCACCTACCTGCACGGCTCCCTGCTGCCTCGCAACCCCGCGCTGACGGACCACCTGATCCGCGCTGCACTACGCCACCGCTATGGCGAGGAGCCGGCGTTACCCGAGGCGCCCGACCTGTTCGCCGCGCGCGCGCACCGCGGGGCCGCGACCGTCGCCCGACGGCGCAGCCGCCGCGCGGGGTCGTAACGGCCGGCCCGACGTTTGACGCCCTCCGCGCGCGCCCCCGATCCTGTGATCGGCGGGGGCTGCACGGAGGCGCGGCCCGTTGACTGCGACAGGCTCCAGGCTCTCGCGACGCAGGTTCCTCAGCCGCACGGTCCTCGGCGTGCTGCTCGGGGGTCCACTGATCGTCGCCTGCTCGCGCTTCCGCCCGGAGGATGAGGAGCCGGCCGAGGTCGTCGCCCATACGCCGACCGCGACGCCAACCCCCACCGAGCCGCCGACTCCGGCCGTGACGCCCACGCCAACGCCTCGGCTCCTGCCCACGCGCAGGTCGGCGACGGCCACGCCGACGCCAACCCCCGACCCGACGCCCGTCACGCCGACGCCGTACCCCTCGACACTCGATCCCGAGGACCTGCGCGGCTTCGCCGTGCCGATCGAGGGGGGCTGCCTGCCGGGCTCCGACCGGCTGATGCCGAACGCGCCCCGCGAGTACCGCAATGGCATCCACGAGGGCATCGACTGGTACAACGGCCTCGCCTGCGCCAGCGTCTCCGCGGGCACCCCGGTGCTGGCGATGTACCAGGGAATCGTGATCCGCGCCGACCTCGGCTACGTCGCCATCACCATCGAGCAGATCAACGAGTTCTCGCAGCGGACCGCCGAGCTCGGTTACACCGAGGAGCCGATCCTCGACATCTATCGCGGACGGCAGGTCTGGATCGACCACGGCAACGGCGTCGTCACCCGCTACTGCCACCTCGGTCTGATCGCCGAGGGCATCGAGGAAGGAGTCGAGGTCGAAGAGGGCCAGGTGATCGGCGGCGTGGGCGAGTCCGGTACGCCGGAGTCGATCACCGCGCCGGGCACGGAGCTGCACCTCCACGCCGAGGTGCGGATCGCGGACTCGTTCCTCGGGTCGGGTCTGCCGCCCGGCGAGGTACGCTTGCTCTACGTGAAGCTGTTCGGCTTCGGCGAGGATGACTCCGCCTCGGGAGGCTGACGAGGCCGGAGCGCCGTACACTGCCGCCAACGCGCGAGCTCATGCGATAGGGGGCGTGGTGCCGATCCTCTCGATCGGGATCCCGTGGGATCCGAACATCACGCAGATCGGCGGGTTGCTGCTGACCTGGCACGGGCTGTTCACCGCGATCGGCATCTTCGCCGGCGTGCGGCTCTCGCTGACCCTCGCGAAGGTGATCGACTACGACTACGACGACGCCTACACGCTCGCCCTCGTCGGCGTGCCGAGCGGGATCGTCGGTGCGCGCCTGCTCTTCGTCTTCGAGCACTGGGAGTCGTTCAGCGGCGATCCGGCCGCGATCCTGCGCATCAACGAGGGCGGCATCTCGATCTGGGGCGCGATCCTCGGCGGCGTGATCGGCGGGCTGGCCTTCGGTCTCTGGAAGGGCTATCCAATCGCCCGCGGCCTGGACATCGCCAGCTTCGGCATCATCCTTGGGCAGGCGACCGGGCGCATCGGCGATCTCGTCAACGGCGAGCATCTGGCGAACGCGAGCAATCTGCCCTGGGCCGTCTTCTACACCCACGAGGACTCGCCCGCATTCGTGCACTCGCTGCTCGTGGGGCCGCACCATCCTGCGACGACGTATGAGCTGCTCGGCGACCTCGTGATCCTCGGGGGGCTGTTCGTGCTGATGTTCGGCGTGCTCTGGCGGAAGCCGGGGCTGACCTTCTGCGCCTACCTGATCGGCTACGCGGTGATGCGCTTCTTCCTCACCTACCTGCGCATCGACTCCAGCGAGACGATTCTGCTCGATCTGCGCGTCCCGCAGCTGGTCTCCCTGCTCACGGTGCTCGCCTCGCTCCCCGCGATCTGGTACTTCGCGACCCGCGAGTCGTTCGAGGAGCCCGCACCTGTTGAGCGCCTGCCGCTGATCGGGCGGCTCCTCGGCGCACGGTCGTGACGGAGGTCGTGCTCTACGGCCGCGAGGGCTGCAGCCCGTGCGTCCACGCCCGCGACGCGCTGCGCCGCCTCGGGCGTGAGTTCGCCTTCGAGCTGCGCGAGCAGGACGTGGACGAGGAACCGGCGCTCGCCGCCCGCTACGGCGATCGTGTCCCCGTTGTCGCCGTAGCGGGCCACGCGGTGAGCGAGGGCCGCATCGACTCCGCGGCGGTGCGGCGGGCGCTCGCGGAGGCCGGGCGCGCTGTTGACAGCAACAGCCCTCGTTCATAGCCTCGATTCACGCACCGCGCCCGCGCTGCGTGACAGGGGCGTACAGACAGGAACGCGGAACGACACGATGAGCGAACGAAAGCTTCAGCTCCTCGCCGCCGCCGCCGTGCAGCGTCTCGATCGGGGCCACATGGTGATGCGCTAGCCCGTGCGCCCCGCGAACGGCGGGGAAGGCGGGCAACCTCGCATCACCCCGAACGCAGCCCGGAGCATCCCCGCCATGTCCTTTGAACGTTCACTGCGCTGCCGCGAGTGCGGGCGCGAGTTCGCGCTCGCCGCGGCCTTCTTCTGCGAGTTCTGTTTCGGTCCCCTCGAGGTCGCCTACGACTACGAGGGAATCGCCAACTCGATCTCCCGCGAGTCGATCGCGGCCGGGCCCGCCACGCTCTGGCGCTACGCCGACTTGCTGCCGTCCGAGCCCGAGTACCGCGTCGACCTTGGGGCGGGCTTCACGCCGCTGCTGCGCGCCGACAACCTGGCGGCCGCGCTCGGCCTCGATCGCCTCTGGATCAAGAACGACACCGTCAACCCGACGTGGTCGTTCAAGGACCGCGTGGTCGCGGTCGCGATCGCGAAGGCGCGCGAGTTCGGCTACACCGGCATCGCCTGCGCCAGCACCGGCAACCTCGCCAACTCCGTCGCCGCGCACGGCGCGCGCGCCGGCATGGAGACGGTCGTCTTCATCCCGCACGATCTCGAGGAGGGCAAGGTGGTCGGCAGCGGCATCTACGACCCGACCCTCGTGATGGTCGAGGGCTCCTACGACGACGTAAACCGGCTCTGTACCGAGGTCGCGCAGTCGAAGCCGTGGGCCTTCGTGAACATCAACGTGCGGCCCTACTACGCGGAGGGCTCGCGCACCCTCGGCTTCGAGGTGGCCGAGCAGCTCGGCTGGCGCACGCCGGACCACTGCGTGGTGCCGATGGCCTCGGGGTCGCTCTTCACGAAGATCTGGAAGGGCTTCAACGAACTACACCAGGTCGGCCTGATCGACGAGCCGCGCACCCGCATGTCGGGCGCGCAGGCGACCGGCTGCTCGCCGATCGCCACCGCCTTCGAGGAGGGTACGCTCAACTTCCGCCCGCAGAAGCCGGACACGATCGCGCGCTCGATTGCCATCGGCAACCCGGCGGACGGCTACTATGCGCTCAAGACGCTGGAGGAGACGAACGGCGTCGCGGCGATGGCGACAGACGCGGAGATCGTCGACGGAATGAAGCTGCTTGCGGAGACCGAGGGCATCTTCGCCGAGACGGCAGGCGGCACCACGATTGCCTGCCTCAAGCACATGGTGGAGCGCGGCCAGATCGCGCCCGGCGAGGAGACCGTCGCCTTCATCACCGGCGGCGGTCTCAAGACCACCGAGGCGCTGCAGGGCGGGCTCTCCAGCCCGCTGCACGTGCCCGCCCGCGGCGACGCGTTCATCGAGGCGTATGAGGCGCGGCTGGCGACCACCGCGGCCGCGGCAGGAGGCGCATGATGGCGAGCAGACCGGTCCGCTTCACGTTTTCGCCCGAGCTGATCAAGGAGCCGCTGATCTACCTGATCGGCCACGAGTTCGAGGTGATCACCAACATCCGCATGGCCGACGTCGACGCGCGCGTAGGCTGGGTCGTGCTCGAGCTCGAAGGCGAGCCCGACGAGATCGATCGCGCGATCGCCTGGGCCGAGTCGAAGGGCGTGCGCGTGGACCAGGCGACCCTCGGCGACGTCGTCGAGGGCTAACCCGGCTGCAAGCCCGCCCGGCCCGCAGGGCCCGGCATCGAGAGGAACGCTGCGATGGCAGTGAACGTGCGAATCCCCGCTCCGCTCCGCACCCTGACCGGCGACCAGGAGCTCGTCAGCATCGACGGCGCGACCCTCGCCGACGTGGTGGAGCACCTCGAGGCGTCCTACCCGGGCATGCGCGAGCGGCTCTGTGAGGACGACGGCGAGCTGCGCCGCTTCGTCAACGTCTTCGTGAACGGCGAGGACGTGCGCTTCCTCTCCGGCCTCGCCAGCGAGCTGTCGGCGGGCGACGAGGTCTCGATCGTCCCGGCGGTGGCCGGCGGTTAGCCGGCAGCCAGCGCCGATGACCAGCTCGACGATCACGGACCTCCGCTACTACCTGGTCCACCCGACGCCGCCTGACACCGGGCAGCCCGATCGCTATACCGCGGGCAAGAACCTCTGCTTCGTCCGCCTCGAGACCGCCGATGGCCTGTACGGCTGGGGCGAGTGCTACACGCAGTCCGATCGCGACATCCAGATCACCGCGCACCTCGAGGCGCTGCGGCGCTACATCGAGGGCTGGGACGCGGCGCGCATCAAGCCCTGGACCGACGCCATCTACAACGACTTCGGCAACCGTCGCGGCGCGATGGACCTCTACTCCGCGATCTCCGGCGTCGAGCAGGCGATGTGGGACCTCGCCGGCAAGCGCGCCGGGCTGCCCGTCCACCAGCTGCTCGGCGGCGCGGTGCGCGACCGGCTGCGCGTCTACGCCAACGGCTGGGCGCGGATGGACGACCTCGACGAGCTGCAGGCCCGTGCGCGCGCGATGGCCGATCGCGGCTTCACCGGGCTCAAGTTCGACCCGGTGCCGGGCAAGTGGCGCAGCTACGTGGGCATGCCGGAGCTGCGCACCGCCGCCGATCGCGTCCGCGCGGTGCGCGAGGCGGTCGGACCCGACGTCGACATCCTCGTCGAGGTCCACCGCCGGCTGAGCCCGTCGAACGCCGTGCGGCTGGCGAAGCTCGTCGAGGAGTACGAGCCGTACTGGTTCGAGGAGCCGGTCTGGGCCGAGAACGTGACCGCCCTCGCGGCCGCCACGGCGCAGATCAGCATCCCGACCGTCACGGGCGAGGAGCTTTACACCAAGTTCGAGTTCCGCGAGGTCTTCGAGCAGCGCGCAGCCGACATCATCAACCCGGACGTGGCGAACGTCGGCGGCATCAAGGAACTGACCGAGATCGCGGCGATGGCCGAGGCCTACTTCGTCGCCGTCAGCCCGCACAACTACAACTCGACGACCGTGGCGCTGGCCGCGACGCTGCAGGCGGCGGCGACGATGCCCAACTTCATCATCACGGAGTACTTCGTGAACTTCGAACCGTGGGGCCGGGAGGCCGCGACACCGGCCTTCGAGGTCGAGGACAGCCATATCGCCCTCCCGACCGCGCCGGGCCTCGGCATCGACCTCGACGAGGAGGTGCTGAAGGCACACCCGGCCAAGGAGTTCCCCGCACGCACGATCGGCGACTGAGTCGGGCGGAGTTGAGCAATGGCCGCTGCTACGCCTTCGAGCAGGCGACGGACTTCATGCGCAATCCGGAGCTCTGGCCAGCGGTTGCCTCGCCGCGTGCCCGGCGCGCCTTCGTCTCGGCAACTGACCGCTTCCGGATCGGGGTGGGGCCTGTGAGTCAACGAGCAGTTTCGGGGGCAGTCGAATGAAGGTAAGCAACTGGACCACCCGCGTCCTGGAGGCCCCGGACGTCAACCCCCTCATCGTCGGTGTCGACCAGCCCGGCACCCGGGAGTTCGTCACGCTGGAGCTGGACACCGACGAAGGCGTGCAGGGCATCGGCATCACGTTCTTCGGCGGCCCGCTGACCCCGGCCCTGCGCACGGCGGTCGACAACCTCTGCGAGCTGGCGGTGGGCGAAGACCCGCTGCAGGTGGAGGCGGTCACCGACAAGCTGTGGCGCGCGGCGGGCGGCGCCGGCCCCGAGGGCATCTTCACCCTCGCGATCTCGGCAATCGACATCGCCCTCTGGGACATCAAGGGGAAGGCTCTGGGCCAGACGGTGTGCTCGCTGCTGGGTGGTCACCGCGACCGGGTGGTGACCTACGCCAGCGGTGCGCTGGGGCGACCGATGAGCGTGGAGTACCTCGCCGAGGCCGGGCCTCGGCTGGTGGAGCTGGGCTTCAGGCAGATGAAGACCCAGCTGGGCGCCGAACCCACCGCCCAACGCGAGGTGGCTCGCATCCGCACCCTGCGCGAGGCCGTTGGCCCGGACATCGATCTGATGTGCGACATCAACCAGCTCTGGGACGTGAACCAGGCGATCGCCATCGGATCACGCGTCGAGGAGTACCACCTGTTCTGGCTGGAGGACGTGGTCGTTCGCGACGACTACCAGGGCCTCGCGCGAGTGGCCGACGCGCTGGCCACGCCGATCGCCGCCGGAGAGTACGTCTACGGCATCCGCCCCTTCCGCCACATGCTGGAGCAGCGCTCGATCGACATCGTGATGGTCGACCTGCTGCGGGTGGGCGGGTTCACCCAGTTCCGCAAGGTGGCGGGCATGGCCGAGGCCTTCAACCTGCCCGTGGTCAGCCACCTGATCCCCGAGTTCCAGGTGCACAGCATCGCCGCGATCCCCAACGGACTGACCGTGGAGTACATGCCCTGGACGCTGCGACTGTTCGAGGAAACCCCGGCCATCGAGGACGGGGCGATCGTGGTGCCGGACAAGCCGGGGCTGGGCCTCGCGTTCGACCGGGACGCCATCGAACGCTACCAGGTTGGCTAGCGAGCGCTTGGCGCAATCGGGCAGTGTGCTAGAATGTTGAGCAACTTACTCGACAATAGCGGCGGTCGGGTCCATGTGGCTGAGCAGAAAAGGCGATTACGGCGTTCGCGCGCTGATTGACCTCGCGCTTCACGACGGCGAGGGGCCGGTCCAGCGCTCGGGTATTGCCGATCGCCAGGAAATCCCGGAGTCCTACCTTGATCACCTGATGGCGCTGCTGCGCCGCGGTGGTTTCGTGCGCAGCGTGCGCGGACCGGGAGGCGGCCACCTGCTCACCCGCCGCCCCGCTGAGATCTGCCTGCTCCACGTGATCGAGAGCCTCGAAGGCTCCGTCGCGCCGATTTCCTGCGTCGAGGATGGTGAGGAGTGCACGTACGACTGCGGTCTTTGTGCCCAGCGCCCCGTCTGGGAGGAGATCTACCAGGACATGCGCGCCCGCCTCGGCGCGGTCAGCATCGCCGACCTCGCGGAGCGCGCGCGGGCGCAACAGCACGCCCGGGCCGCGCACTACTCGATCTGATGACGACTACCACGCACGCCACAGCGGGTCGCCGCGCCCAGCCGGCGATCGCCGACTCCGTGCTCGATCTGATCGGCGCGACGCCGCTCGTGCGGCTGCATAGCGTCGTCCCCGCAGGCTGCGCCGAGATTCTCGGCAAGCTGGAGTCGCGCAACCCGGCCGGCTCGGTCAAGGATCGGATCGCGCTGAGCATGATCGAGGACGCCGAGCGCCACGGCCTGATCGCGCCGGGCGACACGATCGTCGAGCCGACCTCCGGCAACACCGGCATCGGTCTCGCGATGGTCTGCGCGCGCAAGGGCTACCCGCTGATCCTGACGATGCCCGAGGACATGAGCGTGGAGCGGCGGCGCCTGCTGGAGCGGTTCGGCGCCGAGCTGCGGCTGACCCCGGCGATCGAGGGCATGACGGGCGCGGTCTACGCCGCCCGGCAGCTGTCCGACGAGCACGGCTACTTCATGCCGCAGCAGTTCGACAATCTCGCCAACCCGCGCATCCACCGCGAGACGACGGGCCCCGAGATCCTCGAGGCCACCGGCGGTGCGCTCGACGCGTTCGTCGCGGGCGTCGGCACCGGCGGCTCGATCACCGGCGTCGGCGAGGTGCTGCGCGAGGCCGTCGCGGACGTCCGCATCGTTGCCGTCGAGCCGTCGCGGTCGCCGGTGCTGCAGGGCGGGCGCGTGGGGCTGCATGGCATCCAGGGCATCGGCGCCTCGTTCGTACCGGGCGTGCTGAACCGCGAGGTCTACGACGAGGTGATCAGCGTGCGAGACGAGGATGCCTACGCGATGACGGAGCGGCTCACGCGCGAGGAAGGCCTGCTCGTCGGCATCTCCGCCGGCAGCAACGTCTGGGCCGCAATCGAGGTCGGCAAACGGCTCGGGCCGGACTGTCGAGTGGTGACGATGCTCTGTGACACAGGGGAGCGCTACCTGAGCGTGGCGCTCTCGTGAGCAACAGCACGAGATTGAACAGCACGAGACCGGGCAACACGAGACCGGGCAACACGAGACCGGGCAACGAGGAACAAGGAACGGATCGGGAGCATATGGAACAGCGGCAGGAAGGACGGCGATCGGAGATGGCGGTCAGCGTCTACATCCCTCAACCATTCCGCAGGTTCACGGCCAATCGCGAGTACGTCGAGGTGGACGGCGGCAACGTCGCCGGCGTGCTCGACGCGGTGAACGCGCGCTACCCGGGCTTCGACATGCTGGTCTACGACCGCGAGCGCCGGGTGCCCGCGCACATCAACATCTACGTGAACAACCAGGAGATCCATGAGCTCGACGGCATCGCGACTTCCGTCGAGGACGGCGACCGGGTCGCGGTCATCCCCGCGCTCGCGGGCGGCGCGGCGCCGAGCACGGCGCTCACCCCGGACGAGGCGATGCGCTACTCGCGGCACATCATCATGCCGCAGGTCGGATCGATCGGGCAGCGTCAGCTGCGCAACGCAAAGGTGCTGATCGTGGGCGCGGGCGGCCTCGGCTCCCCCGTCGCGATCTACCTCGCGCTGGCCGGCGTCGGCACGGTCGGCCTCGTCGACTTCGACGTGGTCGATCTCTCCAACCTGCAGCGCCAGCTGCTGCACCAGACCGAGGACGTCGGGCGCACGAAGCTCGACTCGGCGGTGGACACGCTGCACGCCTACAACCCACACGTGCGGGTCGTGACGCACCCGGCGCCGCTGCACTCGGAGAACGCGATGGAGATCATCGGGGACTACGAGATCATCGTGAACGGCGCGGACAACTTCGCGACGCGCTACCTCGTGAACGACGCCGCCTACCTGCTGGGCAAGACGCTGGTCGACGGCTCGATCCTGCTCTTCGACGGGCAGGCCACGGTCTTCAAGCCCGGTGAGGGCTGCTACCGCTGCCTCTACCCCGCGCCGCCGCCGCCCGGCCTCGTGCCTTCGTGCGCCGAGGCGGGCGTGCTCGGCGCCATCACGGGCATCGTCGGCTCGATCCAGGCGACGGAGGTGTTCAAGCAGGTGCTCGACATCGGGCGGCCGCTCGTCGGGCGGCTGTTGCTCATCGACGCCTTGACCATGGAGTTCCGCGAGATGAAGCTGCGGCGCGACCCGGCTTGCCCGCTTTGCGGAGACGAGCCGACCGTAACGGAGCTCATCGACTACGACGCGTTCTGCGGCTCTCCACCGCTCGAGGCCCCCTCGGCCAACGGCGGCGGGCACTAGAGCGCGCGGCGCGTCCGGCGACGACAGGGGAGGGAGCTGGCCTTGGAGGTGCGCGTCAACGTGACCTCGGTCATCCAGAAGACCGTCGGCGGGCAGCGCGAGCTGACCGCCGAGGGCGGCACCGTCGCGGAGCTGATCGACGACATCGATCGGCGCTATCCGGGATTCCGCGACCAGCTCGTCGACGAGGGCGGGCAGTTGCACCGCTTCGTCAACGTCTACCTCAACGACGAGGATGTGCGCTTCCTGGAGGGCGCCGCGACGGCGCTGAGCGAGGGCGACGAGGTGTCGATCCTGCCCGCGCTGGCCGGCGGCTAGCGGCGGGCTGTCGCCGTGAGTGAGGCGGCAGCGCGGCAGAGCGGGCGGACGCCTGCCGCAAGCGTGCTCGACCGCATCGGCGCTACGCCGCTGGTCGACATCTCCGTGATGTCGCCCAACCCCGACGTCCGCATCTACGCCAAGCTCGAAGGCGAGAACCCGACCGGCTCCGTCAAGGACCGGATTGCCTGGTGGATGGTCTCCGCCGCCGAGCGCGACGGCCGCCTCGAGCCGGGCGAGACGATCCTCGAGCCGACCTCCGGCAACACAGGGATCTCGCTCGCGATGATCGGCCGCCTGCGCGGCTACCCCGTGAAGGTCGTCATGCCGGACGCCGTCACGCGCGAGCGGGTCGAGCTGCTGGAGAGCTTCGGCGCGGAGATCCTCTACTCGCCGGGCGACCTCGGCACCAACGGCTCGGTGCGCGAGGCGGAGCGCATCCACGCCGAGCACCCCGAGTGGTTCATGCCCTTCCAGTACGAGAACGAGGACAACCCGCGCGCCCACTACGACAGCACCGCCCCGGAGATCATCGAGGACCTCCCGGACACCGACGTGTTCGTCGCGGGGCTCGGCACGGGCGGGACGCTGACCGGCGTCGGGCGGCGGCTCAAGGAGCACAATCCGGCCGTACGCATCGTCGCCGCGGCGCCGCACCCGGGCGATCTCGTGCAGGGGCTGCGCAGTCTCGAGGAGGGCTACATCCCGCCCGTCCTCGACGAGTCCGTGCTCGACGGCCGGATCGTCGTCGACTCGGCGACCTCGTTCCGGCTGACGCGCGAGCTGACGGAGCGCACGGGCATCTTCGCCGGCGTCTCCAGCGGTGCGGCGGTGCGCGCCGCGCAGCGCGCGGCGGAGCGGATGCGCAGCGGCAACGTGGTCTGCCTGCTCGCCGACAGCGGCTGGAAATACCTGTCCTCGGGCCTCTGGACGCAGGACTACGACGACATCGAGGAGGACGTAAACACGACGCTCTGGTGGTGAATCGGGGCGACGACGAGCGGCGGGCTGGGCCGAACGCTCCGCCGGAAAGGGGGAACAGGATGGCTGACAAGCTTGTAACGGCGGACTGGGTCGCCGAACACGGCGGCGATTCGAACGTGCGCCTCGTCGAAGTGGACGTCGACACCGGCGCCTACGACGAGGGCCACATCGCGGGCGCCGTCGGCTGGAACTGGGCGACGCAGCTGCAGGACCAGGTGCGCCGCGACGTGATCGCGAAGGACGACCTCGAGGAGCTGCTCGGCTCGTCCGGGATCAGCAACGACACGCACGTGGTGCTCTACGGCGACAACAACAACTGGTTCGCGGCCTACGCGCTGTGGCTGCTCGAGCTCTACGGCCACGAGCAGGTCTCACTGATGGACGGCGGCCGCGTGAAGTGGATCGCCGACGGGCGCGAGACCACGACGGACGAGCCCTCGGTAGGCCGCGCCAGCTACTCGGCGGCGGAGCAGGATCCGAACCTGCGCGCCCAGCGCGACGAGGTGCTCGCGGCGGTCGCGGCGCAGGCGCCGCAGCTGGTGGACGTGCGCAGCCCCGCCGAGTTCGCCGGCGAGATCATCGCGCCGCCCGGTCTACCGGAGACGGCGCAGCGCGGCGGGCACATCCCGGGCGCGATCAACGTGCCCTGGGCGCGCGCCGTCAACGAGGACGGCACCTTCCGCAGCGCCGACGCTCTCCGCGAGATCTACGGCGGCGCGGGCGTCAGCGCGGGCGATCCGGCGATCGCCTACTGCCGCATCGGCGAGCGCTCCTCGCATACCTGGTTCGTGCTCAAGTACCTGCTCGGCCACGAGGACGTGAAGAACTACGATGGCTCCTGGACCGAGTACGGCTCGCTCATCGGCGTGCCGATCGAGACCTAGCCCGGGACCGGTGGCGGCGGGCGCGATGACCGAGCGGGACCACGGGGCGCGGGGGTCGCAGCGCGCGATTGTCGAGCGGGCGGTCGCTCGCGGCGAGTACGGGCTGCTGACGCTGCGCTTCCGCGCCTCGGTGCTCGACCGCTATCGCGAGCGGGCGGACGCGAAGCTGATCCGCACGCGCACGGTCGGCCGCATCGCAATCGTGCGCGGCTGGTCGATCGACGCGGGCATTGCGCCGAATGAAGAGGAGATCGAGGTGTTCGCAGCGGACTTCGCCGAGCGTCTGCCGGAGGCGGAGCGCGCGCACTGGCTCGACCACCTCGCGGTGCAGCCGTCGAGCGACAACTTCGCGTTGATGCGCCTCAGCGGGAACGCCTGCATCGACGACGGCGAGCCGGAGGCCTGGTAGCGATGCCGCAAATCCCTCGAGCCATCGCCGACGCGATCATCGCTCACGCTCGCGAGGATCTGCCGAACGAGGCGTGCGGCCTCGTGCACGCGAAGGACGGCGAGCCGGTCTCCGTGCACCGCGTGACCAACGTGGCCGCCAGCCCCTACCGTTTCGAGATGCACGGCATGGAGCAGATGCGGCTGGAGCAGCAGCGCGACGAGCGAGGCGAGACGCTGTTCGCGATCTACCACTCGCACGTCGCCTCGCTGGCCTACCCCTCGCAGACCGACGTGCGGATGGCGTTCTTCCCGCCCGGCGAGACGGACCGCGAGCCGGCCTACCCGGGGACCATCTACCTGCTCGTCTCGCTCGCCGAGGAGCCTCCTCCGCTGCACACCTACTACATCCACAAAGGCGGCGTGATCGAGGAGATCCCCGCCAGGATCACCTGATCGCGACGGGGTGCCCTCGATGCCGTCCGAGCCGCCTGCCCAGCCGCCCCCGCCGATCACGATCGGCGGCCGCTGCTTCGAGTGGGGCCGCCGCAGCTACGTGATGGGCATCGTCAACGTCACACCTGACTCCTTCTCCGGCGACGGCGTCCTCGATCCCGCCGCGGCCGCCGACCAGGCCGCGCGCATGGTCGAGGACGGCGCGGACCTGATCGACGTCGGCGCGGAGTCCACGCGACCCGACCACGAACCCCTCGACGCGACCGGCGAGTGGACGCGCCTCGCGCCCGTGCTGCGGGCCGTACGCGCTGCCGTCGACGCGCCGATCAGCGTCGACACGGCGAAGGCGTACGTCGCCGAGCGCGCCTTCGACGCGGGCGCCGACGCCCTCAACGACGTGCACGGCCTGCACGCCGAGTCCGCGCTCGCGCGGCTGCTGGCGGCGCGCGGGCTACCCGCCGTGCTGATGCACAACCAGCGCGGCCGCTCCTCCTCGGGCGACGTGATCGCCGACGTGCGCGCGGGCCTCGAGGAATCGCTCGCCATCGCCGAGTCGGCTGGCGTGCGGCGCGAGTTGCTGATCCTCGACCCCGGCTTCGGGTTTGGTATCGGCCCGCAGCAGAGCCTGGAGCTCGTGCGGCGGCTCGGCGAGCTGCGCTGCTTCGGACGGCCGCTGCTGCTCGGTAGCTCGCGCAAGTCGGCGATCGGCTGGGCGCTCGGGCGCGAGCAGGAGCCGCCGTCCGCGCGTGTGGCAGGGAGCGCCGCCACGGTCGCGCTCGCCATCGCCGCCGGGGCCGACGTCGTGCGCGTCCACGACGTGCGCGAGCTGGCCGATGTTGCGCTCGTGACCGATGCGGTCCTGCACGGGCGACGCCGCGAGGAGTCCGCATGACCGCCGGGGGCGCCGAGCTGCGCGTCTACCTCGGCATCGGCGGCAACCTCGGCGACCGCGTCGCCGCGCTGCGCACGGGCCTCGAGCGGCTCGCCGGGGCGGGCGTGACCATCGAGGCGGTCTCGTCGCTGTGGGAGACCGAGCCGTGGGGAGGACCGGCCTGCGCGGAGCCCGCGCCGGCCTACGCCAACGCCGCCGCCTGTGTGCGCAGCACGCTCGAACCCCTCGAGCTGCTGCGGCTCTGCAAGCGCATCGAGGTGGCGGCGGGGCGCGATCTGGACGCGCCGCGCAACAGCCCGCGCCCGCTCGACCTCGACCTGCTGCTCGCCGACGATCTGCGCTTCGAAAGCGAGGAGCTGCGGATCCCGCATCCGCGGATGCACCAGCGCGGCTTCGTGCTCGTCCCGCTCGCGGAGATCGCGCCGGACGTCATGCACCCCGTGCTCGGCCGCTCGATCGCAGAACTGCGCAATGCCGTGGGCCTCGATGGCGTCGAGCCGCTCGTGCCCCCGGGCTGGGAGTCGAGCTAGCGCTCCAGCAGCCGCTTGCGCAGCCGCCCGATCAGCGCCTCGTCGCCGCCGCCGAGGGCGAGCAGCGCCTCGGTCGAACCGAATCGCTCGTCGATGCCGCGTAGCAGCGAGGCCATCGTCTCGGGCGCCGCGTCGAGCATGGCTCGCGTGAGTTTGGCGCCGTACTGCTCGCCTCTCGCCGCGAGCTGCTCGTCGCTGAGGTCGCGCCACGCCGTCAGGTACTCGCGGGTGAGGGCATAGTCCTCGACGATCGTCTCGTCCGGGACGCCGAGCGTGCGCAGCAGCAGCGCCGACGTGACGCCCGTGCGGTCCTTGCCACCCTCGCAATTGAAGGCGACGGCCTCGCCAGCCGCGGCCTCCGTGATCGCGGTGAAGACCTCGCGAACCGTCGGCAGGGACTCCTCGATGCTCTGGAGGTAGTCGAGGTGCTCGCGGGATGGAGCTACGAGGTTCCCGCGGTAGGGCACATGGCGGTGCTCGACGCCGTGCTCGTGGAGCGCGGAGATTCCGGTGCGCTCGAGTTCGGCGGCGGACCGCAGGTCGAGCACGAGCGCGAGGTCGAGGTCGAGCAGGCGCCGCACGTCCTGCGGTGTCGCCTCGCTGAGCGTGCTCGAGCGGTACACGGTGCGCCAGCGCACGCGTGCGCCCTCGGACGTCTCGTAGCCGCCGAGGTCGCGGAAGTTCCGCACGCGCTCGAGTGGGAGGCGACGCTCGCGGGGCGTGGGCGGCTGGGTCACGAGGTGGGTCCGGCCTCGTCGTCCCACTCGGCGTAGGCCATGGTGTAGCCGACCCAGAAGGCGAGGGCGGAGAGCACGGCGACACCGGCGCCGACGGGCAGCGCCAGCGCGGCGTAGGAGCGCCTCGAGGCCGCACCGAGGAAGACGAACAGTTGCAGGATCGCGCCCGCCATGAGCAACAGGCCGAGCCGTCGCGAGCGCCCGGCGTCGTTCATGCGTCACCGCCCCCGGCTGCCTCGGCCAGCTCAGGCGGCAGCAGGTTGGGGATGCCGTCCTCGATCCGGTAGCGGTGGTCGCAGGCTGCGCAGCGCAGCTCGCCGCGCACGATCTCCTCGCGGCCCTGCGCGTCCGTTCCGGCCTGCTCGACGGTCAGGGTCAACTCACCCTTGCAGACGGGGCAGACGAGGATCTCCAGCAGCTCGTGGCGCATCGAGCCTCCCTGCGCGCCCTCGGCGCGGCGGCGCCCAATGATAGGCGTTGCGAACCGGGGGCGCTCGCTGGTGGCCGCCGTGCGGCCTGACTACACTCGAACATCCGAGGGCGAGACGGACGGGGCTGGCGCGATGGCAGAGCGGATCCCGCTACAGCGCGCCGTCGCCGTGATCGGCGACGAGAGTGTCGCGATCCGGCGCTCGCGCGCCCAGCTCGTCGCGCCGCTGATCCAGCTCGCGCTGGCCGGCGGGGCCGTCGCGCTGATCGTCGCCTTCCTCGATGCCCTGCCGATCGCGCTGCTCATGGTGCTGCTTGTCGTCGCGCTGCTGATGGGGCCGATTGCCACGCTCGGGCTGGTCTACAACGTGATCGGCCGCTCCGTGCTGCTGGAGCAGCGGAAGCAGTCCGTACGCTGGCAGCAGGGCCTCCTCGGACTCGGCATCGGCACCGACGAGCTCGTGCCGTTCTGGCGCATCGACCACATCGCCGTCGAGGGCGACTACGACGCCGAGCTGGCCGGAGGCCAGCGGCAGGACCTCGTGACCTGGGAGGTCGAGCTGGTGAAGGACAACGGCAAGCGGCTCACGATCGGTACGGTCGTGGCCGCTCGCCCGCTCGCGGACGAGGGCCTGGCGCGCGCCAATCGCCTCGCCGAGGCGATCGCGGAGCAGAGCGACTCGGAGGCGCGCCTCGCCGCGCTGCCGGACGAGCCGGACGACTCGCCCGAGGAGGCCGCCGCGCCGGGAGCCTCGAAGCCGCGCCGCCGCCGGCGCATGGTGCGCGCGGGATCAAGCCCGCCGGAGGCCGGACCGTGACGGCCAGGGAAGGGCTGCCGGGCCGCGAGCCACTGGAGCGGCAGCTCCTGCGCGAGGCGAGCACGATTGCCGTCGTCGCGCGCTCGCCGCGCACCACCCGCCCCTGGCACGACGTCGCCGGCTACCTGATCGAGGCGGGGTATCGCGTCTACCTCGTGAACCCGCTGCTCGACGAGGCGCATGGGCGGCGCTGCTACGACCGCGTGAGCGAGCTGCCGGAGCGCGTCGACATCGTCGATGTGTTCCGGCGCATCCCGCAGGTCCCGGACGTCGTTGACGACGCGATCGAGGCGGGCGCCGGCGCGATCTGGCTGCAATTCGAGATCGTGCACGAGGAGGCGGCGGCTCGCGCGCGGGCTGCGGGGTTGCCGGTGGTGATGGATCGCTGCACGAAGGTCGATCACCTGCGGATGCATGCGGACGCAGCAGGGGGTGGTGCGCTACACTGACGATCTTCCCCGCCAGGTATCGCGGAGAGGGGCGCGCTTGATTCCGAGCCTGCGCGAATCCTGCGGCGTGATGGGCATCTTCGCCCCCGGCGAGGACGTGGCTCGTCTCACCTTCTTCGGCCTCCACTCCCTGCAGCACCGCGGGCAGGAGTCGGCCGGCATCGCCACCGCCAACGGCGACCCGGGGGTGCAACGCTTCGCCGAGATGGGCCTGGTCACCCAGATCTTCCACGAGGACGTGCTGTCCGGCCTCCAGGGCACCCACGCGATCGGCCACACGCGCTACTCGACCACCGGATCGAGCACCCACGTCAACATGCAGCCGCTCATCGTCTCCGGCCCGCAGGGCGAGCTCGCGCTCGCCCACAACGGCAACGTCGTCAACGCGGATCTGCTGCGCAGCGACCTCCTCGATGCCGGGATCGAGTTCCAGAGCGCGACGGACTCGGAGGTGCTGGCGCAGCTGCTTGTCACGGCCCCCGGCGGCACCTGGGAGCAGCGCTTCAACTACGTGATGCGACGCGCCTCCGGGGCCTACTCGCTGACGCTGCTGACGCCGGACGCACTGTTCGGCGTGCGCGACCCGCTCGGCATTCGCCCGCTCTGCCTCGGGCGCCTCGGCGATGGCTGGGTGCTCGCCTCGGAGACCTGCGCGCTCGACACGCTGGGCGCGGAGTTCGAGCGCGAGATCGAGCCCGGCGAGGTCGTGCGCATCGACGAGGCCGGCGTGCAGTCATGGATCTTCGAGGGCGAGCGCCCCGAGGGCCCCTCGCTCTGCCTCCTGGAGCACATCTACTTCGCTCGCCCCGACTCGATGCTGCAGGGCGAGCGGCTCTACGCGGTGCGGATGCGGATGGGCGCGCAGCTCGCGCGCGAGCACCCCGCGCCCGGCGACGTCGTGATCGGCATCCCGGACTCGGCGACCGCCGCGGCGGTCGGCTACGCGCAGGAATCCGCACCCCCTACGTCGAGGGCCTCGTCAAGAATCGCTACGTCGGGCGCACGTTCATCCAGCCCGACCAGCGGCTGCGCGATCGCGGAGTGGAGCTGAAGTTCAATCCGCTGCCGGAGCTGCTCGCCGGCCGGCGCGTCGTCGTCGTCGACGACACGATCGTGCGCGGCACGACCACGCCGCGTGTTGTGGCGATGCTGCGCAAGGCCGGGGCCAGGGAGGTGCACATGCGCATCACCTCGCCGCCGATCACCCACCCCTGCTTCTACGGCGTCGACATGGCGACACGGGGCGAGCTGATCGCCTCGCAGATCGAGGTCGAGGAGATCCGCGAGCACATCGGCGCGGACTCGCTCGGCTACCTCTCGCTCGAAGGCACTGTCGGTGCGACCGGCCAGCCGCGGGGTGCGCTCTGCGCCGCGTGCTTCAGCGGCGAGTACCCGAGCGAGGTGCCGCTGCAGCTCGACAAGTTCGCTCTCGAAAGCGGCGGCTCGACCGATCGGCACGCGGTGCCGCTGCGCGCCGTCCACTGAGCTCCATTGAGGATGGAAGACGGCGCATGATCCGGCCCGGCCCAACGCCTCCCCCGGAGTCCGCGCGATGAGCCCTTCGACCGAACGCTCGCCCACCCCGCTGCGCTACGCCGACGCCGGCGTCGACGTGCAGGCGGCCGAGGCCAGCCTCGGAGGCCTGCGCCGGATCGCCGGGCGCGCAAGCCGCCCCGAGGTGCTCGGCGGCGTCGGCGCCTTCGCCGGACTGTTCCGCCTCGGCGACGGCTACCGCGACCCGGTGCTTGTCGCCAGCGCCGACGGCGTCGGCACGAAGCTGCTGATTGCCGGAGCGCTCGGACGCTACGAAGGCGTCGGGCAGGACCTCGTCAACCACTGCGTCAACGACATCCTGACCGCGGGCGCGGAGCCGCTGTTCTTCCTCGACTACCTCGCGACTGCCGGTCTGTCGCAGGAGCGGAGGCTCGAACTCGTCGCCGGCATCGGCACGGCTTGCGAGGAGAACGGCGTGGCGCTGCTGGGCGGCGAGACCGCCGACATGCCGGACCTCTACTCGCCCGGCGACTACGACCTCGCCGGCTTCATCGTCGGCGTCGCCGAGCGCGAGGCGATCATCGACGGCTCCGCGATCGAGGAGGGTGACGTGCTGATCGCGCTGCCCTCGACGGGGCTGCAGACGAACGGCTACTCGCTCGTGCGCGAGATCTTCGGCGTCGCCAAGGGCGGCGGCGGGGAACGCGACCGCGAGCTGCTGGACGAGTACGTCGGAGCGCTCGGCGGCACGCTCGGCGACGCGCTGCTGGCTGTGCACGGCTCCTTCCTCGAGGTCGTGCGGCCGCTGCTGCCGCGCCTGCACGGCATCGCGCACATCACCGGCGGCGGACTGCCGGGCAACGTGCCGCGGATGCTGCCCGCGGGCCTGCGCGCGCACATCGACGCCGCGAGCTGGACGCCACCACCGCTCTTCGCGCACATCCAGCGCGCGGGCGGCATCGAGGACGGCGAGATGTTCCGCACGTTCAACATGGGTATTGGCATTGTGCTCGTCGCGTCGCCCCCGGACGCGGCGGCCGTGCTGGAGGCGGCGCCGGGCAGCTGGCGCTGCGGCGGCGTCGAGCGCCGCGCCGAGGGCGCGCCGGCCGTCGCCGGGCTACCTGAGTAGGGGGAGACACGATGCGCGCGATCCTGAGCGCCTACGACAAGACCGGCATCGCCGAACTGGCGAAAGGCTTGCACGACCTCGGCTGGGAACTGTTCTCGACCGGCCGCACGCAGGCCGCGATCGCCGAGGCGGGTGTACCCGTCGAAAGCATCGCCACGATGACGGGCAGTCCCGAGCTGCTCGAGGGGCGTGTGAAGACGCTGCACCCGAAGGTGCACGGTGGCCTGCTCGCGCGCCGCGACCGCGAGGACGACGCAGCCGAGCTGGCGAAGCACGGCATCGAGCCTGTCGATCTCGTCGCGGTGAACCTCTATCCGTTCATCGAGACCGTCAGCGGCACGGACGTGAGCCTCGCCGAGGCGCTCGAGGAGATCGACATCGGCGGCCCGACCATGATCCGCGCCGCCGCCAAGAACCACCCATGGGTCATTCCGGTCGTCGATCCTTCCGACTACTCGATGATCCTCGAGGCGTTGCGCGCGGGTGGGCTCGACGCCGGAGCGCGGCGCGCGCTGGCGGCCAGGGCGTTCGCGCACGTCGCCCACTACGACGCCGCGATCGCCGAGTACCTGCGAGGCGAGGACGACCTGCTGCCGGAGCAGTTGACGGCGGGCCTGACGCGCGTCGACGAGCTGCGCTACGGCGAGAACCCGCACCAGCGCGGCGCCTTCTACACCCTCGACTCCGTGCGCGCGCCCGTCGAGGGCATCGGCGGCTTCGAGCAGCACCACGGCAAGGGGCTTTCGTACGTCAACCTGCTCGACGCGGACGCCGCCTACAACCTGGTGGCGGAGTGTCCGCAGCCCGCGGTGGCGATCATCAAGCACACCAACCCCTGCTGCTTCGCCGCCGGCGACGAGCCGATCGCCGCGCTCTATGAGCGCGCTCTGCAGGCGGGCGACGCGATCTCCGCCTACGGCGGTATCGTCGCCAGCAACCGCCCGATCGACCTCTCCTACGCGACGGCGCTGCGCGACGTGCTCAGCCCGATCACCGGCGGGCGCATGTTCTTCGAGATCGTGATCGCGCCCGGCCACGAGCCGGACGGCCTCGCGCACCTGCAAAAGAAGTCCCGTGACCTGCGCATTCTCACCGTCCCTGCGGGCGACCCGCGCCGCCCTCGCCTCGAGTTCCGCTCGCTGCGCGGGGGGATGCTGGTCCAGCAATCCGATCTCTCGGAGGAGCTGGACTTCGAGGTCGTTAGCGAGCGGCAGCCGAGCGAGGCCGAGCTGGCCGACCTGCGGCTCGCCTGGCTTGTCGGCAAGCACGTGAAGTCCAACGCGATCACGCTCGTCAAGGACGGTGTGCTCGTCGGCATGGGCGCGGGCCAGCCGAACCGCGTCGAGAGCGCGCGCCTGGCCGTACGCGGTGCGGGCGAGCACACCGCCGGTGCGGCGCTCGCCTCGGACGCGTTCTTCCCGTTCCCCGACTCGCTCGAGGTCGCCGGCGAGGCCGGCGTCACGACGGCGGCGCACCCGGGCGGCTCGATCCGCGACGAGGACTCGATCGCCGCGGCGAACGCGCTGGGCATGACCCTCGTCACCACCGGAGCCCGCCACTTCCGCCACTAGTTCCGGCCGAGCTGCCTCGACAGGCCCCCTCCCTCCTCGGAAGTTTCGAGGGCGCAGCGACGTCGGGGGGCACTCCGGCCCCCTCTCCCCTCGGAAGTTTCGAGGGCGCAGCGACGTCGGGGGGCAATCCGGCCCCCTCTCCCCTCGGAAGTTTCGAGTGCGCAGCGACGTCGGGGGGTGTCCCCATCTTCTTCGTCAAGGGTCGCGGGCCGGTGACGGTGGGCAAGGGGAGGCCATCAGGCGGCCACGGGCTCGTGTTGCGGGCCCGCGGCCTGGTACGCACGGCGCGAGCGAAGCATGGCGAGGATCACGTCGCAGCGCCGGCGCGCGAGGCAGATGACGGCCGCGTTGTGCGCCTTCCCCTCGGCCCGCTTGCGGTCGTAGAACGCCCTCGAGGCAGGGTCGCGCAGCGAGGCGAAGGCAGCGAGGAACATCGCGTTCTTGAGCCGGTGGTTGCCACGCCGGCTGCGGCCCTCGCCGCGGAGGCTGGAGCCGGACTGACGGGTCACGGGCGCGAGTCCGGCGTAGCTGGCGAGTCTCGATCCGTTTGCAAAGCGGGACCCGTCGCCGATCTCAGCGAGGATCCTCGACCCGGTCCGCGGACCGATGCCCGGAAGCGTGCCGAGGATGCGCCCGAAAGGGTGCGCGTTGAAGAGCTCCGCGATCTCGGTCTCGAGCCGCTCGCGGCGCTCAAACATGCGGTCGAGTTCGACGACTACCTCGGCGATCACGCGCCCCATCACGGTCTCGACGGGCACGACGACGGTCTGCGCGTCGAGCGCTTCGGCTACAGCTGCGGCAAGGGCCCTGGCGAGGCGCGGGGAGCGCTTCCGGATGATGCGGGCGATGCGGCCGCGGCCGGCCTGGGCCAGCGCTTCGGGCACGGGGTGGGGGGCGAGAAGGTCGCGGACACCCGGATGGTGCAGCCTGGGGCCGAGAACGCGCTCCAGGGCCGGGGAAACACCCGTCAGTGCGTCACGAAGCCGGTTCGAGAGCCGTGTGGCGTCGGCCGCAAGGTCGGCGTCGTAGCCGTTGAGGACGCGCAACTGCGCGAGCAGCTCGTCGTCGCGGGCGTCGAGCCAGTGCACCTGGTGGCGCCGGGTGCGGCCGGTGTCGGCGAGCACGAAGGCGTCGCGGCGGTCGGTCTTGGCCTCGCCCGGGTAGAGGTCGGCGGCGCGGCGCATCACCAGTCCGGGCACGTAGGCAACGGGAACGCCCCGGCGAGCGGCGACCGCGAGCACGAGGCTCGCGAGCGAGCCGGGCTGATCCACGACCAGTGCCGGGCTGCCGGTCGACGTCGCGCGGTCGAGCAGGGCCTCGATCTCCGCCTCGTCGTTGGCGACGGCTCTGGAGAAGAGCGGCGAGCCCGCGGCGTCGAGCACGTCGGCAAAGTGCTCCGCCTTCCCGATGTCGAGGCCGATCCACACGTCGATGTCGTCGGGCGTACCCACTGTGGCTCCCTTCGGTTGCTCGCCCACTCGTCCGGAAGGCCGCAGGTACGCTCGCCGTCATCCACCTTACGAATCAGCGATCCGCCGCATGTCCCCATCAGAGGTTCACGCACCGAACAGCGCCGGTGGCAACACCCCCCAGGCCGTCGAGCGACAGGGGGCACTGAGCCATGCCGGCGCTGCCGGACTTCCCGGTCTCAGACGCTACTGAGGCCGTACGGAGAAAGTAAGGGGGCAATCCGGCCCCCTCCGCCCTCGCGGGGGAGGGCGGGGGTGAGGGGGCGCCGCGCGGCAGCGCGGCCAGCGAGGAGCACCGGTTGCCCCGAACGCGTCATAACCCGCTACGATTGGCGCACGATGGCGAACGTCGACCTTGTGCTGCCGGTCTACAACGAGGAGCTGATCCTCGCGCAGAGCGTCGCGCGCGTTCTCGAATGGACAAACGCGCACCCGGAGCACGAGTGGCGGATCGTCGTCGCCGACAACGCCTCGACGGACCGAACCTTCCAGATCGCACGCGAGCTGGAGGAGGAGCGCGGCGACGGAGGCGGCGGAGGCTTCGTCGCACTGCACATCCCGGTCAAGGGGCGCGGCATCGCGCTGCGTGTCAGCTGGCTGACCTCGCCGGCCGACGTGCTGGCCTACATGGATGTCGATCTCTCGACGGACCTGAAGCACCTGCCGGAGCTGATCGACCCGATCGCCGCGGGCGAGGTGGACATCAGCTACGGGACGCGGCTGCACGACGACTCGGAGACGGAGCGCTCGCTGCGCCGCGAGTTCACCTCGAGGACCTACGTGCAGATCCTGCGGCGGCTGGGGCGGCTCAACGTCACCGATGCGCAGTGCGGGTTCAAGGCGATCGGCCGCGAGCCCGCGCGGGCGCTGCTGCCGCTGGTGCGCGACACGGGCTGGTTCTTCGACTCCGAGCTGCTGCTGCTGGCGCAGGAGAACGGCTATCGCCTGCGCGAGGTGCCCGTGCGCTGGATCGAGGATCGCGACAGCCGCGTCAAGATCCTGCACACGGCGATCGAGGACCTCAAGGGACTGTGGCGGCTGCGCATCGGCGGGGTGCCGCGGGTGCCGCAGCGCGGCGGCGGCGGCGGCTGAGTGCGGAACCGGGGCCGCCGCGTCCGGATCCGGCGCATTCCGGGCCCTCGCGGACGCTCGAATCCTTGACCGTAGGAAAGGGGCGTCGCTAGGATCGCGGCGCCTGGGAGTGGGGCTGCTGGCCTCGCTGAGGCGGCTGCTTGCCTCGGGCAGCGAAAGAGGGGCGCTCCATGATCTTCGGTGAAGTCGGAGAGGCGCTTGAACTCACCATCATCTTCGTTCTGATGATGGGAGCCTTCGCAACGCTCGTGCTGCTCGGCAAGTGGTGGGAAGCCTAGAGACGGCTACAACCATCGGCTCGCGCGTGAGCTGATCGGGGGGAGCGGATGGCGACGACTGAGCGCCCGCAGGGCCGACCGCTTGCTGATCGGCTGTACGACTTCACCGTCAACAACCGCGTCTGGCGTTCGATCATCCGCACCGGCTACCCGAACACGCCGCGTAACCAGATGCTCGCCGTCGC
This sequence comes from Dehalococcoidia bacterium, assembly GCA_963667465.2. GTDB lineage: Bacteria > Chloroflexota > Dehalococcoidia > UBA2979 > UBA2979 > VXMT01. The sequence continues at coordinate 462,179 of CAXXDN010000001.1, forward strand.
CACGAACGTCTTCCTGCACCTGCACCCGACGCGCATCCACCGCACCCACGTCAAGATCACGCACACCTACTGCCTCGGCGGGCTCTCCTTCTTCCTCTTCCTCGGGCTGACGATCACCGGCGTGCTGCTGATGTTCTATTACGTGCCCTCGGTCGAGCGGGCCTACCAGGACATGCAGGCGCTGCAGACGGACGTGCGCTTCGGGATGCTGATGCGCAACACGCACCGCTGGATGGCGCATGGCATGGTGATCACCGTGCTGATGCACATGATGAGGGTCTTCTACACCGGCGCGTACAAGCCGCCTCGCGAGTTCAACTGGATCGTCGGCGTCGTGCTGCTCGTGCTCACGCTGCTGCTCTCCTTCACCGGCTACCTGCTGCCGTGGGATGAGCTGGCCTTCTGGGCGATTACCGTCGGCACGAACATGATCGGCTCCGACCCGATCCTCGGCGAGGTCAACCAGTTCGTCATGATCGGCGGCTTCGAGGTCGGCCAGAACGCCCTCATCCGCTTCTACACCCTCCATGTGGTAGGACTGCCGCTGCTGGCGGCGATCTTCATGGCCGTGCACTTCTGGCGAATCCGCCGTGACGGCGGGCTCGCCCGGCCGCTCTAGGCGCCGGGCGCAGACGCGCGGAGAGGCGAAGGAACGCCGATGGTCGCCGACGCTCCTGCTCGCGGTCCCTCGAGGTCGCGTGGCGCCGTACCCAGCTCACGCCCGCGCCGCCAGCGCGAGGAAGAGCTGCTGGTCTGGCCCGACCTCGTCTTCGTCGAGTTCATCTCGGCGCTGGTCTTCACGCTCACGTTCGTCGCGCTCGCGATCCTCATCAACGCGCCGCTGCAGGACCGCGCAAACCCGGCCAACACGCCGAACCCCTCGAAGGCGCCGTGGTACTTCCTGAACCTGCAGGAGCTGCTGTTGCACATGCATCCGGCGCTGGCCGGAGTGATCGTGCCCACGATCTTCCTGATCATCCTCGGCGCCTTGCCCTTCTTCGACACCTCGAACGAGGGCCAGGGGCAGTGGCTGAGCACGCCGCGCGCCTGGCCGAACGTGATCGTCGGCTTCATCGTCGGCACGGTCGGCACCTGGGCGCTGATCATCTACAACTCGAGCAAGCACATCGTCGTCTACGAGCGCTTCACCTTCGATGCCGACAGCTTCGACAACTTCCCGCCGCTGATCGTCGACGAGCGGCTGCGCGAGTGGCCGGAGGCCCTGGGCTGGCTGACGAGCGTTCGCGCACTGCAGACGGAGATCGCCTGGCCGAGCGAGCTGGAGACGATCCCCCTCGGCGAGACGTTCGTCCGCACGGACTTGCTCGGATTGCCGCGCGGCAGCATCCAGTGGAACTTCCCGGCCTGGATCGTCGAGCAGGCGATCCCGATCAACCTGATGGTGGGGCTGCCGCTGTTGCTCTGTTTCGTCGCCTGGCGGCTCGGGCTGGCGAAGACGCGGCGCGACTTCATGATCCTGATGTTCTCCGGCTGGCTGGGCTCCTACCTGGCGCTCACGATGGCCGGGACGTACTTCCGCGGCGAGGGCCTCGAACTGCTCTGGCCGTGGGAAGTCCGGCCGGCCGAGTCCTAGGCGGCGGACGAGGAGTGCTGCAGTGACGAACGAGGCGGAAAGCGGAGGCGCCGCGGTGCAGGACGCTCCCGACCCCGGGCAGGTAACGGATGCCTGGCGCGAGGCGATCGCCGCGCGCCGCACCCGCGCGCCCGAGGACGCGCCGGTCCCCGGCGCCCAGGCGCGCAGGCCGACCGGCCCCATCGCCTCGCGGCGCAACTTCATCCGCGCCTCCTTCTGGGGCGGCCTCGGACTGGCGTTGCTCGGCGTCGTCGGCTCGCTGCTGGACTTCATGTACCCGCGCGGGATCAAGGGCTTCGGTGGCCCGGTGCCCGCGGGCAACATCTCCGAGTTCCCCCAGGGCGGGGACCCGGTCCACTTCATCACCGGGCAGTTCTGGCTGGTAAACCTCGACCCGAGCGAGACGCGCCCGGGCGGCAGCGGAGGCGGCGAGGGACTGCTGGCGCTCTGGCACAAGTGCCCGCATCTCGGCTGCACGGTGCCGTGGCGCTCCGGCTTCACCTACGACAACGACCAGGGCTGGTACCGCTGCCCCTGCCACGGCTCCACCTACACCAAGTCCGGCATCCGTGTCTTCGGCCCGGCCCCGCGCTCGATGACCACGATGAAGGTGGACGTCGACGCAGCGGGCAACATCACCGTGCAGACCGGCGATCGCACGGACGGCGGTCCGGACAACCCGCAGCGCGCGGGCGCGAACTCCTGATGCAGCGGGTGACGCAGCAGGCCGGCGGACCCTCTCGGGAAACTGAGGCGAGATGAACACCAGCAAACAGGTCAACGTGATGATCGGGCTGCTGTTCGTGACCTTCGTCGTCACCGTCGGCTACCTCTTCAACGAGGCCAACCGCCAGGAGGTCGAGTCCGCCGAGATCAACGAGCGCAACGCCCACCGCGGCGCGCGCCTCTTCGTGCAGAACTGCCGCAACTGCCACGGCCTCGACGGATCGGGCAAGGACGCCGAGGGCAAGGGCACCATCGGCGTCGCGGTGAACGCCCCGCACTTCCTCATCCTCGGCGAGGACAACGTCTACGGCGCCGCCGCCACCTCCGAGAGCGAGGCGGAGAACATCCGCAACTACCTGCGAGAAACCATCACCTGCGGTCGCGTGGGCACCTACATGCCGAAGTGGGACATCGATTTCGGCGGCTCGCTCTCGGCGACGCAGGTCGAGCAGCTCGTCACGCTGATCACCGGCGACCCCAGCGGCGAGCACGACTACTGGGATCTCGTCCTCGAGGAGGGCGAGCACTCCGACGAGGAGCAGTTCGGCGCGGTCCTCGAGAAGGAACTCGGCCGCCACCCGACCGCCGCCGAGATCCACGCGCGGAGCGAGCAGGAGACGATCACCCGCGACGCGGCCACGATCACGATCACCACGGACAACTGTGGCCAGTTCTCCAACGACACGAAGCTCACGCGCCGCACCCGTACCGACCCACGCACGGTCGTGGGCGCGGTCACGCCTGCCGGTGACGGCGGCGCGGCCACGGCCACGCCGGCCCCGACCGGCCCGACGGCGCCTCAGGGCGAGCAGCTCGTGAACGCCCTCGGTTGCGTCGCCTGCCACACGCTCGATGGCACCGAGCTGGTCGGCCCGACCTGGCTGGGCCTGTTCGGCCGCACGGAGCAGCTGGAAGGCGGCGGCAGCGTCGTGGTCGACGAGGCCTACCTCCGCGAGTCGATCGTGATGTCGCAGGCGAAGATCGTCCTCGGGTTCGCGGATGTTGCCGCAATGCCCGATTTCAGTAGCCTCACCGACCTCCAGCTTGAATCGATCATCCTTTACCTGAAGACGCTCGTTCCGTAGGAGCGGCGCGGCGCCGCACGAGGACAGCGACGGGCGAACCGGGCGAGAGAGACAGACTGGCGGGACGACCCGCCGAAGGGAGAAGAGATGGCAGAAGTCGAAACGGGGAAGCGCTACCGCTGCCCGGATTGCGGCGCGGAGTTCATCGTCACGCGCGGCGGCGAGGGCACCCTTCGCTGCGGCGACAACGAGCTCGAGCAGATCTAGGAGCGCCCGATGGCAGTCGCACTTGGTAAGCGCTACAAGGACGAGAACTCCGAGATCGAGGTGCTCTGCATCAAGCCCGGCGAATGCAACCTCAACGTCGACGGGCGCGGCATGGAGGAACTGCAGCCGAAGGTGCTGCCCTCCGCCGACTAGCAGCGGCCGGTCCCGCATCCATCGCCAAAGCCGGGAGCAGCGCTCCCGGCTGCTGCGCGTCCCGCACCCGCCGTCGTGACCGCCTCGCCTGAACCCGTGCTGATCGAGGCGCGCCTGCTCACGATGGCGCGCCCCGCCGAACGCCCCGCGCCCGGCGCCGTCGCCTGCGCCGGCGGCCGCATCGTCGCCGTCGGCACGCCCGAGGACTGCGCGCGCCGCCTGCCCGCGGCGCACCGCCGCATCGAGGCGCGCGAGGCGACGCTGCTGCCGGGCTTTGTCGACGCGCACGTCCATATCCTCGCCGCCGCTGCTTCCGAGGCCGGGCCGGACGTGACGCCTCGATCCGCCGCGAGCATCCCGGAGCTGCTCGAAGCGCTGCGTGAGGCGGCGTCGCGGACAGCGCCCGGCCGCTGGGTGCGCGCCGCCGGCTACGAGGAGCTGATGCTCGCCGAGGGCCGCCCACCGACGCGAGCCGAGCTCGACCACGCCGTGCCCGCCCACCCCGTCCGCCTGATCCAGCGCAGCGGTCACGCCGAGGTGCTGAACTCGCGCGCACTCGCCCTCGTCGGCATCAACGAGTCCACGCCGGAGCCGCCGGGCGCTGTCTTCGGGCGCTCGCTCGAGCACGGCCGGCTCGACGGGCTGCTGCTCGGCATGGCGGACGTGATCGAGGCCGCGATGCCGCCACCGGATCCCGGCGCCGTCGATCAGCATGTCCGCCGCTGGGCGCACGCGCGCGCCGCCGAGGGCGTCACGACCCTCGTCGACGCCGGCGTGCGCAACGGACCGGCGGAGTGGGCGACGCTCGAGCGCCTGCTTCGAGCAGGCGCGATCCCGCAGCGTCTCGTCTCGATGGAGTCGGTGGCTGCCCTCGGCACGTTGCCCGCCGAGGGCGCGGGTGGTCGCCTGCGGCGCGGCGAGACGAAGCTGCAGCCCGCCACCTTCGAGGGCGAGGCGCCGGCTGCCGGGCCCCTCGAGGCTGGCGTGCGGGCGGCGATCGAGGCGGGGCGGCGTGTCGCCATGCACGCGCCAACGCAGCCGGCGGTTGCGGCGTCGCTGGCCGCGTTCCGCGCGAGCGGTGCGCCGTCCGGGCAGCGCATCGAGCACGCTCCGCTGCTGACCGCGCAACTGATCGAGGAGATCGTTGCGCTTGGCGCGGTGGTCGTGGCGCAACCGGGCCTGCTCAACGAGGTCGGCGGGCGCTACCGGCAGCTGCTCGACGCGGAGCAGCGGGCGCGGCTGCATCCCTGGCGCGCGCTGCTTGCTGCGGGCGGCGCGCTCGCCTTCAGCAGCGACGCCCCGATCTCGCGGGCGAGCGTCCTCGAGGCTGTCGCGGCGGCCTCGCTGGATCGGCCGGCCGACCTCGCGCCGGAGCAGGCGATCGCGCCGCTCGAGGCGCTGCGGGCGTGGACGGCAGGCGCGGCCAACGCCGCCCGCCTCGAGGACCGCGGCCGCCTCCGTGAGGGCGCTGTCGCCGACCTCGTGCTCCTCGACGGGCCGCTCGATCGGGACCCCGCGAGCGCCCGCGTGCGGCTCACCGTGATCGGCGGCGAAGTAGCGTTCGAGGGGGGCGGTTCGTAGGGGGAGTCAATCGTGGCTCACGTCGGGGGTATTCGAGGTACGCTATGGGCGGTGCAGGAAGGGCAATGCAGGTGGGCTGGGAAGAGCGGATCGAGTTGAACCCCGCCATCCTCGCGGGGAAGCCGGTCGTAAAGGGGACGCGTCTTGCAGTCGAGTTCATCGTCGAGTTGCTCGCCGACGAGTGGACGGAAGAGGCGATTCTCCGCGAGTACCCTGGCCTGAGCCACAAGGACATCCAGGCCTGCCTGCGCTACGCAAGCGAGCGTTTGCAGGCAGAGAAGATCTACCCCCTCAACGTATAACCGGGCATGCGGTTCCTCGCGGACGAGAACATTCCCGAGCGCATGGTCGAGGCGTTGCGCCGCCTGGACCATGACGTGACCTGGGTTCACCTGGAGGCTCCCGGGAGTGTGGACGAACGAGTACTCGAGCGCGCAGCGTCGGAGAACCGAGTGCTGGTCACAGCCGACAAGGACTTCGGGGAGCTTGCCTTCCGCCAGCGGTTTCCAGCTACCAGCGGAGTCATCCTCCTTCGAGTTCGCGGTTCCGCCGAGGCCCGTACGGCGGCACTCGTGGCAGCGGTCGAAGCCCGCGAGGATTGGACCGGCCAGTTCGCGGTTGTCGCGAACGATCGCGTCCGCGTGACGCCCCTGCCCCCCGCTGAATAGGGAGCCCCGTTCGCAGTGCGCTCCCGGCTCACCTGTGCCGACAAGGGCGGGCGAGCGCGGGGCGGACGTTTGACGGGCCGCGGGGGCGACCCCTACGATCCCTCGACGGCTACGAACACGCGACCCGGATGGGGCGCGGCGGGGACGGGATTGCATACCGGGTGACTGAAGTCTTTGTCGGCGAGTCGGAATCCTTCGAGGGCGCTCTGAAGCGCTTCAACAAGCGCGTCCAGGCGGACGGGATCCTGTCCGAGGCGCGGCGCGCCGAGTACTACGAGAAGCCCTCGGTCCGGCGCAAGAAGAAGGAAGCTGCCCGCCTGCGCAAGCTGCGCAAGGCGATGCGAGCCCAGGTCCGGCGCCGCTGAACCGAGCCCCGGCGTCGGCCGGGGTCCGCTGCTGTTGACTGCTGCACCCCCGCGACCGGTACGGCCGGGAAGGCGCCATGCCCGCACTGCTCGACACCATTCGTTCCGAGATGACCGCCGCGATGCGCGCCGGGGATACCCAGCGCCGCGACACGCTGCGGCTGCTGATTGCTGCCCTCGACAACGCCCGCATTGCCGCCGGCCGCGATCTCAACGACGAGGATGCGCTCGCGGCCCTGCAGCGCGAGGCGAAGCAGCGCCGCGAATCGATCGAGGAGTACCGCAAGGGCGGCCGCGACGACCTCGTGGAGGCGGAGCAGGCCGAGTTGACGATCATCGAGGCGTACCTGCCGGACCAGCTCGGCGAGGACGAACTCCGCGCGATCGCCCGCGAGCTGATCGAGGAGCGTGGCGCCAGCGGCCCGGGCGACCTCGGAGCGGTGATGGGTCCGTTGATGCAGCGCGTGCGTGGACGCGCCGACGGCCGCCAGGCGAACGCGATCGTGCGGGAGCTGCTCTCCGGAGCTTGATGATCGGGGGCGGGATGGTCGCCCGCAGCAGGCAGCGAGGGATGCCGCCGTGCTGAGCCGTCCTGCCGAGGCCCGAGGCTGGTTCGCGCGGCCGGCCGCCATCCTGCTCGGCCTCGTCATCGCTGCGGTCCTCTTCTCAGTGCTCTTCCCGTGGTTCCCGGGCGGCGCGGGCATGCGCGCGGGCGACGCCTCCCCCTGGACGCTCTCCGCCCCGCGAGACCTCTCCTACGAGTCCCTGGTCCTGACCGGCGCGGCGCGCGAGGAGGCCGCCGAAGCGGTCGCCGACGTGCGCCGCCGCGACGACTCGATCGCCGAGATCCAGATCGCCGAACTGACCCGCCAGGTCGATCTGATCGAGGAGGCGCGCGCCGCCGTGCTCTCCGCCTCCGCCCGCGAGTCGAGGATCCGAGCGGCCACCGGCGGCGAGCTGTCGGACCAGGCGGTCACGCTGCTCGGCGAGATTCCGGACACGGACTTCCGCACGCTGGGCGACGAGGCGCGCGACATCCTCGGGCGCGTGCTGTCGGGCAGCATCGCCGCCGTGGGCGTCGCGTCCGCTCGCCAGCAAGTGGCCGAACTGCTCCCGGTCGGGCTCGACGACGATCAGCGCCTTGCGCTGACGGACCTCATCGGCCCGCTCATCGTCCCGACGCTTGTCGTCGACGAGACGCGGACCGAGGAACGGCGCCAGGAGGCGCGCGACGCGGTGCCGCCGGTCCGCGTCACGCGCGAGCGCGGCCAGGTGCTGGTCGTGCAGGAGCAGCGGTTGAACCCGGCCGACATCGAGCTGCTCGCCGCCGCCGGGCTGAATCCTCGAGGCGTGCGCACCACGCATGTGATCGCCGCGGGCATCGTCTCGCTGCTCTCCGGCGCGGCCTGCGGGGTCTATCTCTTCGTTGCGCGCCCGCGCGCGCTCGCCGGCGTGCGCCGCCTGACGCTGTTCACGCTGCTGTTGGTGGCGCCGGCCGCCGCGATCAAGTTCACGTTGCCGCTCGTGCTGCCCGATGTGGACCGGCACTTCCTCGCCTACGCGCTGCCGCTGGCGGCGTCGCCGATTGCGGCCGTGGTGCTGCTCGATCTCGGAGCTGCCGTCCTGCTGACCGTCCTCCTCTCCTCGATCTCCGTGTTCGTCTCGATCTATCTGCCCTTCGGCGACGCTGCGGGAACCGGGCAACTGGAGACGGCCAGGGCGTTCCTCGCCGTCTGCGCCGCCTCGCTGGCCGGACTGTTCGTGGCCGCGCGGGCGAACAACCTGGGGCGCTACCTGACGGCCGGATTCGCCGCGGCGCTTGCCGCCGGCGCCGCGCTCGGGACGGTCTGGCTGATCGATCCCGACCGGCGCGCCGAGGATCTCGCCTGGATCGCAGGCGCTGCCGGCGTCAGCGGCATTGCCTCGGCGCTGATCGGCGTCGGCTTCTTCGTCTTGCTGAGCCGCCCCTTCGGCATCATCACGCGCGTCGAGCTGATGGAGCTGGCGCAGCTCAGCCACCCGCTGCTGCGCCGCCTGCAGGACGAGGCGCCCGGCACCTTCCAGCACTCGGTGATGGTCTCGAACATGGCCGAACGCGCCGCCGACCGGATCGGCGCCGACTCGCTGCTCGTGCGTGTCGGCGCCTACTACCACGACGTCGGCAAGCTGGTGGCGCCGGGCTTCTTCGTCGAGAACTCGTCCGCGGAGGTGGATCCGCACGCCTCGCTCGACCCGCTGCAGAGCACGCGCGTGATCCAGCAGCACGTCATCGCCGGCGCCGAGATCGCGCGCCGCGAGGGCGTCCCGATGGCGATCACGCAATTCATCCCGCAGCACCACGGCACGCGCCTCGTCGAGTTCTTCTACCGCCGCGCCGCCGCAGAGGATCCGGAGATCGACCCGGACCTGTTCCGCTACCCGGGTCCGAAGCCGCAGAGCCGCGAGACCGCCATCGTCATGCTCGCCGACTCCAGCGAGGCCACCGTCCGCGCCAGCAACGACCGCACCGCGGAACGGATCCGCGAGATCGTCGAGAACGTCATGCGCGAACGGCTCGAGGAGCAGCAGTTCGACGAGTGCGACATTTCGCTGCGCGACCTGCGCGTCGTCGTCGACTCGTTCGTCGCGACGCTGACCGCCGTCTACCACCCCCGCGTCGAGTACCCGGAGCCGACCGCAAGGGAGCTGCAGGAGCGGGGCGTGGCCGCGTCCGAGCGGCTCCCGGCCGGCGAACCGCTCCCCGACCGCTTGCCGCAGGGCGAGCGCGGGGATGCGCGCGAGAGCGGCGAGGAAGCCGCCGCGCGCCCGATCTGGGCAGCCGCGCCCTGGCGCCGCCGGCGCGACGGGTAGCGCCCTCGCCGCACGCGATGCAGTGCATCAGAAGTGCGCGTTACCGAGGGCGTTCGCCGCGCAGCGCGCTCCTGTTGCCTCGGACTTCGGCAACAGGTCCAATGATGCGATCCAGGCGATACCACCACGCCGGAGCGCCGCCTATACTCGGACCACCCCCGGGAGGATGGAAACGTCGGTGCGGGCTGCAGTCGTGGTCTTCCCCGGCAGCTGGAGCGACGGCGACTGTCTGTTCGCCCTCGGGCGGGTCGGCGTCGACGCCTACCGCGTCTGGCATCGCGAGACGGACCTCGGCGACGCGGATCTGGTCGTCCTGCCCGGCGGCTTCTCCTACGGCGACTACCTGCGCTGCGGCGCGATTGCGCGCTTCTCGCCCGTGATGCAGGCGGTGCGCGCACACGCCGCCGCGGGCGGCCTGGTGATCGGCATCTGCAACGGATTCCAGATCCTCTGCGAGGCGGGCATGTTGCCCGGCGTGCTGATGCGCAACGCCTCGCTGCAGTTCCGCTGCCAGCCCGTGCACCTCGCCGCCGCCGAGCACGCCTCGCCGTTCACCGCCGGGATCGAGGCCGGCCGCGTGCTGCAGGTGCCGATCTCGCATGGCGAGGGCAACTACTTCGCCGACGCCGCCACCCTCGAGGCGCTCGAGTCGCAGTGCCGCGTCGCCTTCCGCTACTGCACGGCGGACGGCCTCGTGACCCCCGAGGCGAACCCCAACGGCTCGGTGGCGAACATCGCCGGTGTGCTCAACGCGGAGGGCAACGTGCTCGGCATGATGCCGCACCCCGAGCGCGCCGCGGCGCCGCTGCTCGGCGGCGAGGACGGCAACCTGATCTGGCAGTCCGTGCTCGCGCGTGTGGGTGCGCCGGCGTGACGGAGGAGGTGCGCGATGGCCGCTGATTTCACGAGTCCGGCCTACCCGGCGCGGCTCCGGATCGACTATCCGGAGGAGGGGTTGAACCGCGTCACGACGCTCTTCCGCCTGATCATGGCCATCCCGATTGTCGTGGTGCTTGGGGTGCTGACCGGCGGCGGGTCGAGTACTGAAGAAGTCGACGCAATTCTGCCGACCGTCGTCTCGGCGGGCGGCATCATCTTGCTGCCCGTGCTGCTCATGGTCCTGTTCCGGGGCAAGTACCCGCGCTGGTGGTTCGACTGGAACGTCGAGTTGACCCGCTTCTCCAGTCGCGTTGGCTGCTACTTCCTCCTGCTGCGCGACGAGTACCCCTCGACGGACGAGGAGCAGGCGGTACACATCGAGATCGATTACCCGGACGCGGAGCGCGACCTCAACCGCTGGTTGCCGCTGGTGAAGTGGCTGCTGGCGATCCCGCACTACGTCGTACTGGCGGTCCTCAGCATCGTCGTGGTGGTGATCACGGTGCTCGCCTGGTTCGCGATCCTGTTCACGGGGCGCTACCCGCGCGGGATGTTCAACTTCGTCGTGGGCTGGAGCCGCTGGGCGCTGCGCGTCAGCGCCTACGCCTTCCTGCTCACCACCGACCGCTACCCGCCGTTCAGCTTCGAGGAGTAACGCCGAGGAGTAACGCCGAGGAGTAACGCCGAGGAGTAACACCGCGCGTCTCGCGGGGCGCGGTGGGATTGAGAGGAGCACGATGGACGACTACCCGGTGGCGTTCGATGTCGCCTACCCGGAGGCGCCGAACCGCTGGCTCATCCTGATCCGCTGGCTGCTGGCGATCCCGCACTACGTGGTGCTGTACTTCCTCGGGCTGCTCGCCGGGGTCGTGTTGATCATTTCGTTCTTCACGATCCTCTTCGCGAGGACCTACCCGGACAGCCTGTACAACTTCATGGTGGGCGTGAACCGCTGGAACGCGAATGTCGGCGCTTACATCCTCTTCCATGACCGCTACCCGCCGTTCAGCATGGGCGAGAATGACTACGAGGGCGTCACGTTCACGGTCGAGAAGCCGGACTTCAACCGCTGGCTCGTGTTGATCAAGTGGCTGCTTGTGATCCCGCACCTGCTCGTGCTGTACTTCCTCGGCCTGATCGCCATGGTCGCCCTCATTCCGCTCGTCCTCGCGGTGCTCTTCACCGGACGCTACCCGCGAGGGCTGTTCGACTTCCTCGTCGGCGTCGGGCGCTGGAACGCGCGGGTGAGCGCCTACGCAGCGTTCCTCGTCGACCGCTACCCGCCGTTCTCGCTGCGCTAGCGACGGGGGGCTGGACGTGGCGGTCGACGACACGACACTCGAACGGATCGCGCTCTCGCGCGCCGAGTACGAGCGCCTCGTCGTCATGCTCGATCGCGAGCCGAACGGCCTCGAACTGGGCATGACCGCCGCGCTCTGGTCCGAGCATTGCGGCTACAAGCACACGCGCCCGCTGTTCCGCCACTTCCCGACCACCGGACCGAGCGTGCTCACCGAGGCCGGCGCCGAGAACGCCGGCGCGATCGACCTCGGCGACGGCTGGTGCGCTGTCTTCAAGATGGAGTCCCACAACCACCCGTCCGCGATCGAGCCCTACGAGGGCGCGGCGACAGGCGTCGGCGGCATCCTGCGCGACATCTTCGCGATGGGCATGCGGCCCGTCGCGCTGCTCGACTCGCTGCGCTTCGGCCCGCTCGACGAGGCGCGCAACCGCCACCTCTTCGGCGATGTCGTCGCCGGCATCGGCGGCTACGGCAACTGCGTCGGCGTGCCGACCGTCGGCGGCGAGGTGCAGTTCGACCCCGCCTACGGCGGCAACCCGCTCGTTAACGCGATGTGCCTGGGCGTGGGGCGCGTGGAGCACCTGCTTTCCGCCTCGGCGCGTGGCGTCGGCAACCCGCTCGTGCTCGTCGGCGCGGACACCGGCCGCGACGGCATCCACGGCGCCACCTTCGCCTCGGTGGAGCTCGACGACGCCTCCGAGGAGCGCCGCCCCGCCGTGCAGGTTGGCAATCCGTTCATGGAGAAGCTGCTGCTCGAGGCCTGCGTCGAGCTGGCCGAGCAGCACGGCGACTGGGTCGAGGGCCTGCAGGATCTCGGCGCGGCCGGACTGACCTCGAGCAGCGTCGAGGCCGCCGCGCGAGCGGGCACGGGCATCGATATCGACGTGGCGCGCGTGCCGCGCCGCGAGGCGGGCATGACGCCGGACGAGGTGATGCTGTCCGAGTCGCAGGAGCGGATGCTCGTCATCCCGAAGCGCGAGCACCTCGACGACGTACTCGCGCTGTTCCGTCGCTGGGAGCTGCACGCCGACGTGATCGGCGAGGTCACCGACGACGGCTACACCACGATCCGCGACGGCGAGACGGTCGCCGCGCGCATTCCGGTGGGCGTGCTCACAGACCCGCCTCAGTACGAGCTCGACTGCGAGCGGCCGGCCGACCTCGATCTTCGCCAGGCCGTGGACCTCGCGGCGCTGCCCGACTGCGATGACCCGGCGGCTGAGCTGATCGCGCTGCTCGGATCGCCGAATATCGCGAGCCGCCGCTGGATCTACCGCCAGTACGACCACGAGGTGCTGACCGGCACCGTCGTCCCGCCCGGCGGCGACGCGGCGCTGATCTGGCTCAAGGGCACGGAGCGAGCGCTCGCCGTCGCCACCGACTGTAACGGCCGCCTCGTCGAGCTCGAGCCGCGCGTCGGGGCCGCCTGCGCGGTCGCCGAGGCGGCGCGCAACGTCGTCGCGGTCGGCGCGACGCCGGTGGCGGTCACGGACTGCCTCAACTTCGGCAACCCCGAGCGCCCGCCGATCGCCTACCAGATCGAGCAGTCGATCCTCGGGCTGGCGGACGCCTGCCGCGCCTTCGGGACGCCTGTGGTCTCCGGCAACGCCTCGCTCTACAACGAGACGCCCGCGGGCGCGGTGCTGCCGACGCCGACGGTCGGCATGCTCGGCGTGCTCGACGACGTGGCGCGCCGCCTCACGCCCGCGCTCGCCGAGGGCGAGGATGTGCTGCTGATCGGCGCGCCGCTCGCCCAGCCGGCCGAGGCCCTCGCGGGCTCCGAGTACCTCGCCGCGCGCCACGAGCTGGTCGCGGGCAAGCCAACGATCGAGCTCGATCTCGAAGCCCGGGTCCAGCGGCTCGTGCTCGACGCTAACGAGCGCGGGCTGCTCAGCGCGGCGCACGACTGCGCCGACGGCGGCCTCGCCGTGACGCTTGCCGAGTCCTGTCTGGCCGGAGGCGTCGGGCTCGACGCGAGCGCCGCAGACCTCGGCGAACGCCTCGGCGCCGCGCTGTTCGGCGAGGCGCAGTCGCGCTTCGTCGTCGCCACGCCGGACGCCAGGTCCCGCGCCGCCCTCGAGGCACTCGCCGCCGAGGCGGGCGTCGAGGCGGTCGCGCTCGGCGTTGCCACGGGCGGGGGCGAGGCCGCGCGCCTGCGGCTGGGCCCGCTCGACGCCTCGCTGGCTGCGTTGCGCGAGGCGTACGAGGGCGGGTTGCCGCGGGCGCTGGGTGCGGGTGCTGCGCCGTAGCACATCCGTTTGACAGGATAGTGCGCATGTTCTAACCTCGTACGGCTACGCCGGTGACGTTGGAGGTGTGCGGAAGGCGGCGATTGCGCTTGATTCGGGGTCGTGGATAGCCTGTTGGGCGACTGATGGGCTTTTCTACAACTCCATCGCCCACTGTGGCGGTGTGTGTAGAGCCTCGTTGACAACGTATGAGCCGCCCGGGCGCGCCCCCGGCATAGTCATTGGCGACCCGGCTCCGGCACGGCGAGAGGGTTTCGGCGTGAAGGTCGTGTTTCTGGAGACCGTTGAGGGTTCGGGCACCCGTGGCGAGGTGAGAACTGTCGCCAATGGATATGCCCGCAACTACCTGTTGCCTCGCGGCCTGGCCGCTGCGGCAACGCCCGCTCTGCTCCGGCGAGCCGAAACGCTCGCCGCTCAGGAGGAAGAGCGGCAACGGCTCCTGGACGGGCAGGCCCATGAGCTCGTCGGCAAGCTCGAGGGCCAACGCCTGATCATGCCTGTGCGCGTTGGAGAGCAGGGACGTCTGTACGGTTCTGTCACAAATGCTGACATCGCCGAGAAGGCTGGGGAGATTCTCGGCGAAGAACTGGACAGACGTCGTGTGCTGCTGCCCGAGGCGATTCGCCAGGTCGGGGTCTACACCGTACCGCTGCGGCTGTCGCGCAACGTGACTGCCGATGCGGAGGTCGTCGTAGTGGACGTCGAGGCGCCGCAAGGCGTCGAAGACGCCGCTGAGGCGCTCGTCGCAGAAGCGGCTGCTGCCGAGGCAGGCGTGGAGGCCGGGGTGGATACCCCCGAACCGACGAACACCGAAGACGTGCCGGAGCCGGGCTACAGCGATCCCTCGGAAGAGGCCTCCGGCGAAGACGCACCACCTTCCCAGGATGGTGCGGACTCCGGAGACGCCACAGAGACCTAGCCCGTGGTCACGGGCCAGCCGGCTCAGCTCCGGCCTGAGCGCCGTCCCAGCGCGGGCGGGCTCCCGCCTCATGACGTCTCCGCCGAGCAGGCTGTCATCGCCGCCTTGCTCCTCGATCCCGACGCTTACCCGCGCGTGCTGCCGCTGCTGCGGCCCGAGGACTTCTTCCGCGAGCAGCACGGCTGGTGTTACGAGGCGTGCGCCGCCCTGGCCGATCGCGCCGAGCCGATCACGTTGCCCACCCTGGCCCACGAGCTCGAGCGCGCCGGCCGTCTCGACACGATCGGCGGCGAGCCCTACCTTGCCGAACTCGTCGGCCGGCACTTCAGCGCCGCCGGCGTCGAGGCGCACGCGCGCATCGTCGCCCGCGACGCGCTCTACCGGCGCATGATCCAGGTGGCCGGCCAGATCGCCCAGACCGCCTATGAGGGCGGCCCCGACGCCGGCCGCGTGATCGCCGCCGCCGAGGGCCTGCTGCTCAGCATCCGCTCCACCGAGGCCTCCGGCGAATTCGAGCGACTGCGCGATCTGCTCGACCAGTTCCTCGAGGATCCCGGCGAGGACGTCGAGGGCCAGCTGGTCGACGAGGTACGCGCCGGGTTCATGGACTTCGACCAGCTGACAGGCGGCTTCAAGCGCGGCGATCTGATCATCGTGGCCGCGCGCACGGGCGTGGGGAAATCCGCGTTGCTCCTCAACTTCGCCCGTAACGCCGCCGTCGGCCAGAACGCCACGGCCGCGATCTTCGCCCTCGAGATGTCCGCCGAGCAGCTCGCGATGCGCCTGCTCTCTGCCGAGGCGGACGTGGACGCGACGCGGCTGCGGCTCGGGATGCACAGCGAGGTCGAGGAGTCGCGCATCATGCACGCCATCGGCACGCTCGGCGAGGCCGCGATCTTCATCGACGACTCGGCGGTGCTCAGCGTGCCGGAGATCCGCGCCAAGTCCCGGCGGCTGCAGGCCGAGCACGGCCTGGACCTCGTGATCGTCGACTACCTGCAGCTGCTGCACTCGGCGACGGGGGGCGGCAGCGAGAATCGCGCCTCCGAGCTCGGCAAGATCACGCGTTCGCTCAAGGAGATGGCGCGCGAGCTCGAGGTGCCTGTCGTCGCCGCGGCGCAGCTCTCGCGCGCCGTCGAGACCCGTACGCCGCACATCCCGATGCTTTCCGACCTGCGCGAGTCCGGCTCGATCGAGCAGGACGCCGACATCGTGACGTTCATCTATCGCGAGGACGTCTACCGCACGCCCGAGGAGTGGCAGGACGCACATCCCGACCAGCCGGGCGGACAACACCCGAGCGGCATCGCCCAGCTGATCGTCGCGAAACACCGCAACGGCCCGACCGGCACCGTCTCCGTGCGCTTCCTCGACCGCACCGCCTCGTTCCAGGACCTGATCCTGCGCGAGCCGCCGCCGGAGTTCGAATGACACCCCCGGCGCTGCGGATCGAGGGGCTCGAGGGCGGAGTCGAAGGCGCGGCGCCCTTCCCGGGCTTCGTCGCCCGCGGGGCGGCGACGACGCTGCCCGCGCAGTTCTTCACGGAGCTGCTGCCGCTGATCGACGACGCTGCCGAGCTGCGCGTCACGCTCTACGCGCTCTACGCGATCGCCCGGCGCAAGGGCACGCTTCGCGCCGTCCGCGTCTCCCAGCTCGCCTCGGAGGAGCCGCTGCGCCGTGCGTTGGAGGGCTGCGGCGGCGCCGCCGCGCTGGCGCCGGCGATCGAGCGCGCGGTCGCGCGCGGGAGCCTGCTCACGCTCGAGCTCGAGGACGGCGACACGCTCTGCTTCATGAACAGTGTGGGAGGACGCCGGAATCGCGAGCGCTTGCGCTCGGGCGCGCTCAGGCCGCCGCCGGGCGTGCGCATCGCGGCTCCTCGGGAGCAGCGCGGCGGTATCGAGGCGGACGCGCCGGCACGGGTCTACGAGCAGGAGATCGGCGCGCTCACGCCGGCGATCACGGACGTCCTCGACGCGGCCGCGGAGCGCTGGCCCGCGGACTGGATCGCGCAGGCGCTGCGGCTGGCCGCGCGACACAACGTGCGGCACTGGGCCTACGCCGAGTCGATCCTGCGCCGCTGGGAATCGGAAGGGATCGGACAGGAAGGAGGGCCGGCCGATGCGGAACCTGGCGCAGATCATGCGCGAGCGGAGCGCCGCGACCACGGACCGTACGAACGCGTCATCCGTCGCAGCTGACCCTGCTTCCGCGATCGGGGAGCGCAAGCCGGCGTGCCCGCTTTGCCGGGGCGCTCGCTTCGTGCGCGTCACTGCCGATCTGGCGAGCCCGGAATTCGGGCGCGCCGTGCCCTGCGGCTGCGCCGCGCGCGAGGACGACGGCTCGCGCCGCGAGCGCCTGCTGCGTTACTCGCGCCTCGGGGCGCTCTCGCGTTTCAGCTTCGAGACGCTGCTGCCGCACGGCCGCTCGTCCGACCCGGCAGCGCAGCAGCGCTATGCGACCGCGGTCGAGGCGGCCCGCCGCTTCGCCGACGATCCGGAGGGCTGGCTTGTCTTCAGCGGCGTGCCCGGCTGCGGCAAGACGCACCTCGCAGCGGCCATTGCCAACCGCGCGATCGAGCTCGGCCGACCCGCGCTCTTCCTCTCCGTCGCCGATTTCCTCGACCGCCTCCGCGCCTCCTACGACGACGATGCGGAGGTCTCCTACGAGCGCCTCAGCGACCAGTTCCGCGAGGCGCCGCTGGCTGTGCTCGACGACCTCGACAGCTACTCGGAGACGCCGTGGGCGCGCGAGAAGTTCGCCCAGCTCGTCTCGCACCGCTTCCACGCCGCGCTGCCCACGGTCTTCACCTGCGTGCGCCAGCCCGAGCAGATCGACGAACGCCTTGGCGCACGGCTGAGCGACCCCGCGATCGCGCAGCACTTCACGCTCGAGGAGACCTCGTCGCCCCGCTACTTCGAGGTCGGCGGGATGTCGCGCGAGCGGCTCACCGAGCTCACGTTCGAGCGCTTCCGGCCCGGCGGGCACGGCCTCCGCGGGGAGCAGCGCCGCAACCTCGAGGGCGCGTTCCGGCTCGCGCGCGGCTGGGCGGAGCGCCCGGCCGGCTGGCTCGTGCTGCTCGGCGCGAACGGGAGCGGCAAGACGCACCTCGCGGCTGCCATCGCCGGCTACCGGCTGGAGCAGGGCGATCGCGTCGCCTTCGCCACCGCGCCCGACCTCCTCGACGAGCTGCGCGCGACGTTCGCGCCGGACTCTGCCGAGCGCTTCGATCCGCTGTTCCGCCGCCTGCGCGACGCGGGCCTGCTGGTCCTCGACGACCTGGGGGTGGAGAAGTCGGGCGGCTGGGCGCAGGAGAAGCTCTACCAGTTGCTCAACTACCGCCATCTCGGCCGCCGCCCGACGGTGATCACGAGCGACCTCGCGCTCACCGAGCTGGAGCCGCGCATCGCCTCGCGGCTGAGCGACCTGCAGGTCGCGACCGCCTACGAACTGCGCGCCCCGGACTACCGCACAGGGGCGTAACAGTGTGACGGGTATGTGTTAGATTCTCGCAGAGGTTGCGAGGGTCGGCGGCGTATACTCATGGCGATGGCTTCGGACACATTGAGCATCTCCAGGGACCTGCGGGCGGCAGGCTTCAGCGAGGAGCAGGCGGACGCCCTCGCGACGCACATGGCAGGCGTGCCTGCGAACCCCGCGTCCAGGGAAGACGTCACGCTGGCGGTCTCGCAGCTCGAAAGCCGGATCGATCAGGTTGAGTCGCGCCTGCTTCTGAAGCTGGGCGCCGGCATGGCGGCGGGTTTTGGGTTGGTGCTGACCGCGATCAGCATCGGCGTCGGCGTGCTCCTGAACCAGCTCGGCTAACGGCGCTCCCGAAGGTGTTCACGCCCCCGCGGGGTGCTCCGCTCCCGTGGGGCGCGGGCTGACGCCCTCCTGCCAGACCGATCCATCGAGGCCGTGCTCGCGTTTCCAGACCGGGACCGTCTCCTTGATCCGGTCGACCGCGCGCAGGGCCGCCTCGAAGGCGTCCCCCCGGTGCGAGGCCGAGACCGCGACGAGCAGCGAGACCTCGCCGATCTCCAGCATCCCGATGCGGTGGTGCGCCGCGATGCGGTGCACCTCCCGGTCCGCGAACTCCGCCAGCACCTCGCGGGAGGCCGCCTCGAGCTGACGCTCGGCCATCGAGGCGTAGGCCTCGTACTCCAGCCGCGCCACGGCCCGGCCCTCGTGGTAATTGCGCACCACGCCCTCGAACAGCACCACCGCGCCGCTGGCGTCGGTATGCACCACCTCGCGCAGCGCGTCGCGGTCGAGCGGGTCGCCGGTCACGAGGAACGGCGCCGTTCCGCCCTCGCCGCCGGAGATTGGCTGGATCAGCGCAACCTCGTCGCGCTCGCCGATCTCGGTGGCGGCGTCGATGCAGTACTCCTCGTTGATCGCCAGCGCGAGCGTCGGCAGGTGCGGGCGCAGTGCGGGCCGCGACTGCTCAAGGCGGCGCTGCAGATCAGCGACCGTGACGGTGCGTTCCGCGAACTCCTCGTCGAGGAACTCGCTGCCCATCAGCTCGCGGAGCTGTGCGAAGAGCCGGATCCTGACGCGCACGGTCTCGCCTCGTCCGTTCGTCCTGCTGCCCAGCGAGTATAAGCTCGGCAGCGCCCGCCGGAGCCGCTCCGGCGCTAGTGAGGGCGGGACGATGGTCGCGCGCGAGTTGTTGCACGAGCTGGCGGAGGCGCTGCTGCCGCAGCGTTGCATCGCCTGCGCTCGTTTCGGCGCCTCGCTGCACCAAGGCTGCCTCGAGACGCTGCCCGCCGCCACAGCGCCGCGCTGCACGCGCTGCTGGGCGCCCGGTCCCGGCTCGCCCTGCGCCGCCTGTGTCGCCGACCCGCCGCCTTTCGAGGGACTGCGCACGCCCTACCGCTTCGCGGGCGTGGCGCGCCGCGCGCTGCTGGAGGCGAAGTTCCGGGGAATCAGCGCGCACCTCGATCCGCTCGGCGAGGCCGCGGCGGGCGTTGTGCCGCGCCGGTGGAAGATCGACGCCGTGACGCCGATCCCGCTGCACGGCGGGCGCCGCCGCCGTCGCGGCTTCAATCAGTCCGAGCTGATCGCCCGCGGCGTTGCGAGGGCGCTCTGGCTGCCGTTGCGCGCCGACCTGCTGCGCCGCGCGCGGTCGACCGGCCCGCAGACCGCCCTGGGCAGGGATCGCCGCGCCTCCAACGTCGCCGGCGCCTTTGCGGCCGGTGAAACGCCGCCCGCCGGCGTGCTGCTCGTCGACGATGTCTCGACGACCGGCGCGACGCTCGCGGCGGCGGCGCGCGCGCTGCTGGACGGCGGCGCCAGACGCGTCTACGCGCTCGCCGTCGCGCGCGAGGACTGAGCGGCGGCGTGGGCCTGGCTGTGCATTGCCGGGGCCGGCGCTGGCAGGCGAGCAAGCGACAGTCCTAGAATGCGCCCGCCTGTGCCACGGGAGGCGCGCTGTGATTATCACGGTCACTCTCAACCCGGCCATCGACCAGACGATCGAGATCGATCGCCTGATCGAGGGCGACACCAACCGGGTCGCCGCGATCCGCTGGGACATCGGCGGCAAGGGCATCAACGTCGCGCGCATGCTCAAGGAACTCGGCTACGAGCCGCTCGCGAGCGGCTTCGCGCCGGGCGACCTCGGACGGATGATCGAGGACTCGCTGGTTGACGCGGGCATCGGCTGCGAGTTCATCTTCGTGGCAGGCGAGACGCGCACGAACATCACGATCCTCGACCGCGAGTCGCACCGCGACACCGTGCTCGCCGCCGCCGGGCCGAAGGTGACGCAGCACGCGATCTCCCTGCTGCGGACGCGGCTGAACCGCCGCCTGCGCCCGCACGGCGAAAGCTGGCTGGTGCTTGCCGGCTCGATTCCGCCTGGCTGCGACCCCGCGCTCTACGCCGACCTGCTCGGCATGGCCGCCGAGCGTGGCGCGTACAGCGCCGTCGACGCCGACGGCGAGGTGGTGGCCGCAATCCTCAGCGGTGGCGCTGCGCCCGACCTGCTGAAGCTCAACGAGCACGAGGCCGGGCGCCTGCTCGGCCGAACGATCGACGACGAGGCGGGCGCCATCGAGGCGGCGCGCACGCTGCGTTCGTGGGGCCTGGAGCAGGTCGTGATCACGCGCGGCGCTGGTGGAGCGGTGGCGATGACGCCCGAGGCTGGTTTCCGCGTTGGCGCGCTCGACGTCGAGGTGCGCTCCGCCGTCGGGGCGGGGGACGCCTTCCTCGCCGGGTTGATCTTCGGGCTCGTGCGTGGGCGTGGCTGGGCTGCCTCGTTGGCGACGGCGACCGCGTCCGGTGCGGCGGCCTGCCTGGCGCCCGGCACCGCGCTCGGACGGGCTGCGGATGCGCGTCGCCTGGAGGCGCAGGTGCTCGTCGAGACGCTGCGTGAGTCGTCCCCGCAGCCAGCGCCCGCCTGACCTCCGGAGGCGCGGTCCCAGACCCGCACCTGCGGTAGGATTTGATCTGGCAGCAGCGCCTACCCCACGAGGAGCGAGAGATGAGCACGCTGACGGATCTGGCGGGCACGCTCGCCGACGTCGACCCCGCGATCGCCGCGGCGATCGGCCGCGAGGAGCAGCGGCAGCGCTCCACCCTCGAGCTGATCGCCTCGGAGAACTTCGCTTCGGCTGCCGTGATCGAGGCCGTGGGCACGGTGCTCACCAACAAGTACGCCGAGGGCTATCCCGGCCGCCGCTACTACGGCGGCTGCGAGTTTGTCGACGAGATCGAGAGCCTCGCCATCGAGCGGGCCGAGTCGCTCTTCGGGGCCGAGCACGCCAACGTCCAGCCCCACTCCGGCGCGCAGGCGAACATGGCCGTCTACCTCGGGCTGCTCAAGCCGGGCGATACGGTGATGGGCCTGCGTCTCGACCAGGGCGGCCACCTCACGCACGGCTCGAACGTCAACTTCAGCGGCAAGCTCTTCCAGTTCGTCTCCTACGGCGTCGATCGCGAGACGGAGTACATCGACTACGACGAGATGGCTGCGCTCGCCCGCGAGCACCGGCCGAAGATCATCGTCGTCGGCGCCACCGCCTACCCGCGTGAGATCGACTTCGCGCGCGCCCGCGCGATCGCCGACGAGGTGGACGCACTGCTGATGGCGGACATGGCGCACATCGCCGGCCTCGTTGCGTCGCGCGTGCACGTCTCGCCGATCGGGCAGGCGCAGCTGGTCACCAGTTCGACGCACAAGACGCTGCGCGGCCCGCGAGGGGGCATGGTCCTCTGCGACCAGGCGTACGCGCGGCGCATCGACCGCGGCGTCTTCCCTAACGCCCAGGGCGGTCCGCTGATGCACGTCGTTGCCGGGAAGGCGGTCGCCTTCGCCGAGGCGGCGACATCCGAGTTCCGCGCCTACTCGCAGCAGACGGTGGACAACGCGCGTGCCCTCGGCGAGACACTGGTCGACGCTGGTCTGCGCGTGGTCAGCGGAGGCACGGACAACCACCTGCTGCTGGTCGATGTGACGCCAAAGGGCCTGACCGGTCAGGCCGCGGAGGACGCGCTGGCGCGCGCGGGGATCGTCGTCAACAAGAACGCGATCCCCTACGACGAGCTGCCGCCGGCCGTCGCCTCCGGCATCCGCATCGGCACGCCCGCGCTCACCTCGCGCGGGCTGGCCACGACGGAGTTGCGCCAGGTCGGCGAGCTGATCGTGCGCATCCTCGATGCGCCCGAGGACGAGGCCGTTGCGGAGCAGGTGCGGTCCGAGGTACTCGCGCTTTGCGAGGCGTTTCCCGCGCCGGGCGTGCCGGCGGCCTAGCTTGCGCCGGCCACGCTTCGATTGCCCGTTCGATCGGGGCGTTCATATACTGGCGCAACGGAGTACGGGCTGCCGCGATTCCCGCTGTGCCCGGTTGCCGCACCCGGCGGCGCCGGGCGCTGTGTTCATCGGGGCGGGCTTGGCTGCGGACGGCGGGTCCATCCACTCCGCAAGGGAGCACGCTTGAACGAGTACGAGTTGATGTACGTGATCAGCCCGCGCCTCATGGTGGAGGAAACCGACTCCGCCATCGAGCGGATCCAGGGACTGGTCGAAGCTGCCGGCGGCGAGATCCTGATGACGGACAACTGGGGCCGCCGACGCCTCGCGTACCCCATCAAGCACCACTTCGAGGGCACCTACGTGCTCACCCACATGACGCTGCCGCCCGATCGCGTCGCCGGGTTCGAGCGCGCGATGCACCTCAACGAGAGCGTTCTCAGGCATCTGGTGGTTCGCGGCATCGTCCCCGGCTACGACGGTCCGCCGGAAGAGGAGTTGGTCTACGCACGGCGCGGCACGTCGCGTCCGGCGCCATCGCGTTCGCCCGCTGACGATGAGCCGCCGGCAGCCGAGGCGGCTGAGACGCCGGCGGAAGCGGATGCCGCCGAGGCGCCTGCGGCGCCCGAGGCGGCCCCAGCATCCGAGCCCGCGGAGACCGTCGAGGCGCCCGAGGCAGCAGAAGCGTCCGACGCGCCAGAGCCCGCGGAGACTGCCGAGACACCCGAGGTGGCCGAAGCACCCGCGGCCGCTCCGGCGGAGTGACGCAACAGCGGCGGCCGGCCAGATGACCGGGGGCGCAAGGAATCCGCTACTCTCCCCACGGACGGGGGTGCGATCATGCTGAACAGGGTGATGGTCATCGGGAATCTTGGCGCCGATCCGGAGATGCGCTACACCGCCAACGGCAGCGCCGTCACCAACTTCAACGTCGCCACCAACCGCGAGTACACCACCGGTGATGGCGAACGCCGCCAGGAAACCGAGTGGTTCCGCGTCGTTACCTGGAACCGCCTGGCCGAGATCTGCAGCCAGTACCTTTCGAAGGGCCGCCAGGTCTATGTCGAGGGGCGGCTGCAGACCCGTTCCTGGGAGGGGCAGGACGGGCAGACGCGGTACACCACCGAGCTGATCGCACAGGAAGTGAAGTTCCTCGGCGGTCAGCGCGACGCCTCGTACGAGCGCGCGGGCGCGCCCAGCCTTGGTGCGCCAGACTTCGCGGGGGACGTTGAGCCCGACGACCTGCCGTTCTAGCCGCCGATTGAACCGGAGGAACCGATGACTACCGATTCGCCCCGCAGCGCCCCGGCAGGCCGCCCACCCGCGGGCCGCGATCGCGACCGTGACCGTGACCGTGACTCCGAC
Organism: Dehalococcoidia bacterium; assembly: GCA_963667465.2. GTDB lineage: Bacteria > Chloroflexota > Dehalococcoidia > UBA2979 > UBA2979 > VXMT01. Next base: position 485,876 of record CAXXDN010000001.1, read on the forward strand.
TTCGGACGCGGCCGCGGAGGCGGCGGCCGCGGCGGCGGAGGCGGCGGCGGACGTGGCAGGCGGCGGCCTTGCGAGTTCTGCCCGCCGGGCACGCGAGTGGTGGACTACAAGAACACGCCGATGCTGCGCCGCTACCTGACCGAGCGCGGCAAGATGGAGGCGCGCCGCCGCGGCGGCTGCACGGCCAAGTGCCAGCGGCTCCTGGCGCAGGCCATCAAGCGCGCTCGCCACATGGCCCTGCTCCCGTACACCGCCGAACATGTCCGGCTGAGCAACGTCCCCGCCGGGCGGCCGCGCCGCTAGGCGCCAGCGGATCGCGACGGCGCTCCGGGAGGAGGGCCCGCACACGTGCCCCGCCCCCGAGGCCAGGCCGATCGCAACTCCGGATCGACGCGTATCAGCGCGCGCCGTGAGCGCGATGAACGCGCGCGCCGCCGGGAGCGCGTCACGATCGTCGCGGTCACCGTCGTACTCGGCGTCGCCGTGCTGGTCGTGCTCGCTGGCCTCTACATCACGCAATACCGCCCACCCCGCGCCCACGTCCTGAGCGTCGGCGAGACGGACTACCCGGCCGCCGAGGTCGCGCGCCGCACCATCTACGAGGTCCGCTTCGGCGATCTGCCGGGCGGGATCGGCGAGGCCGTGCCGGAGACCCTGAGCGTCCTCGAGGAGCAGACGATCCTGCTGGATCGCGCCCCCGCCTTCGTCGGCGCGGCGACAGACGAGGACGTCGAGCAGTGGCTGCGTGTGCACCTCGGCTTCGCGCCGCCCGATGAGCCTGCCCCGGACGTGGCTGCGGATGACGGTGACTCGAGCGGCGCGGCGGACAGCGGCGCGGCGGACGAGGGGCTCCTCGCAGAGGATCCGGAGGAAGAAGCCGCCCGCTTCGCGAACGCACTCGCCGACTGGCTGCGCCACGTCGATCTGCCGAAGGATGAGTACGACCTCGTGGTCGCGGTCGGCATCCTCGGTGATCGCCTGCGCGACCAGTTCCGGGCGGAGATCGGCGAGACGGCGGACCAGGTGCGCGCCTCACGCATCCGCCTCGCCGATCGCGGCGGAGCCGAGGATGTGCGCACGCTGCTGCTGGAGGGTGCGGACTTCGCCGAGCTTGCTGCGGAGCGCAGCGCCGAGCCCGAGTCTGCCGCGCAGGGTGGCGACCTCGGCTGGCTCCCGTTCGGCTCGCTCAGTGACAGAGCACGGGCGGTGGTCGAGGGCCTCGAGCCGGGGTCGGTCAGCGAGGTCGTCGACACGGGGCTGTTCTTCGATGTCTATCTTGTTGCCGAGCGCGAGGTTGCCCGGCCCCTCGAGCCCGCGCAGATCGAGGCGCTGATCGAGCGCCGCTGGGACGAGTGGCTGCTGGCGCAACGGGCTATGGTGTCCGTGGAGCGCGATTTGTCCGATGGCGAAGAGCGCTGGATTCTCGATCGCGTGGTCAGCAGCCTGTCGAGCGGAGGCGGCTCGTGAGCGATGGGCAAGGGCACGAGGGCGGTCCGATCGGCGTCGCGCTCTTCGGCGCGGGCAACGTCGGCGGCGGCGTGATCGAGGCGCTCGATCGCGGCGGGGAACGCTACGCCACCGTGGTCGGGCGTCCGCTCGAACTTCGCGGCGCGCTCGTGCGCGACGCCTCGACGCCGCGCCACGGCCTGGCGGCCGAATGCCTGACGACGGACGCGGACGCGCTGCTGGCGGACCCCGCCGTGCGCATCGTCGTCGAGCTCATGGGCGGCGAGGAGCCGGCTGCGGACTACATCGCCCGCGCCCTGCGCTCCGGCCGGCACGTGGTGACGGCCAACAAGGAGGTGATCGCCAAGCAGGGGCGCGATCTCCTCGCGATCGCCGCGGACCACGGCGTACGCCTGCTCTATGAAGCCTCAGTCGGGGGCGGGATCCCGATCATCAACCCGCTCTCTCGCGACCTCCTCGGCAACCAGATCGCCGGCGTGACCGCGATCATCAACGGCACCACCAACTACATGCTCAGCGGCATGGCCAGCGAGGGCGCCGACTACGCGGAGATCCTCGCCGACGCGCAGCGCCTGGGCTACGCGGAGCCGGACCCCACCGCCGATGTCGAGGGCATCGACGCCGCCTACAAGCTCGCAATCCTCTGCGGGCTGGCGTTCCACGTTGCTGTCAGCCCGGACGACATCGTGCGCCAGGGCATCACGACGCTGACCGCCAACGACCTGCGCCACGCGGACGCACTCGGCTACGCGATCAAGCTGCTCGCGAACGGGCGCCTCGTCGACGGCGAGCTGGTCGCCTCGGTGCAGCCGACGCTGATCGCGCGCAGCGAGCCACTGGCCAGGATCGACGGGGTGCTGAACGCGGTACAGGTCGAGGGCGACCTCGTCGGTCGCGTCGTGCTCGAGGGGCCGGGCGCCGGGCCCGGTCCCACGGCGAGCGCCGTGCTGGCGGACGTGCTCGACGTCGCCCGCGACATCGTCGCGGGACGGCCGCCGGTGGAGACGCCGCCGCTGCGCAGCGTGCGCGTGCGACCAACCGGCGAGCACCGCGCCCGGCGCTACCTGCGGATGACCGTGGCGGACCGCCCCGGCGTCCTCGGGGAGATCGGGCACGCGCTGGGCGCGCACGGCGTCAGCATCGCCTCGGTGATCCAGGTGGAGGCGGACGAGGACGCGCGGACCGCGGAAATCGTGCTCACCACGCACATCGCCGCGGGCGCGGAACTGGAAGCCGCCCTCGCTGCGATCAGCGCCTCGGACGTGGTCGAGGAGATCTGCAACGTGATCGCGATGGCGGGGTAGCGACATGACGGCCGAATCGCCGCTCCGCGAACGGGCGATGGATCGCCAACTCCAGCGCCTCGGCGAGCAGCTTAGTGAGGTGCGCGCGGGCCTCGAGCAGCAGCGCCGGGAGATGGACGACCTGCGCACCGCGCTGAGCCTCTACAGCCGCGCCTCTGAGGACCAGGGCGTCGACGAGCTCGTCCTCGACCAGGTGCAGACCCGCATCGATCACCTCGACGGGCGGATCGCCAGCGAGAGCGAGCGCAGCCGGCGCGTCGGCGACGAGCTATCCGAACTCGAACGTGTCCGGGAGAGCGTGGACGTGCGCCTCGAAAGCGCCGAGGGCCGGATTGCCGCCCTCGCCGAGGCGCTCGGCAGCGAGCGCGAGGAGCGGACGCGGACCGACGCCGCAATTCCGGAATTGGCCGAATCGGTCGACGGGGTCGGCGCGCGGCTCAACGCGCTGCAGGCCGCACTGCGGCGCACGGAGAACGGCCTTGCCCGCCTGGACAGCAGCCTGGGACGCGAGGAAGAACTGCGCCAGATGGTCGAACAGCACCAGGCGATCCGGGTTCGCCTCGAGGATCGGCTGCGCGATGTCGAGGAGCGCTTGCAGGAGACGCTGGAACTCCTCGGGTCCGCCACGGAGGAGCGGCTTGCGCTGCGCCACCAGATCATGGGGTTCGACGAGCGCATGCGGCTGCTGGGTGAGGCGCTGGAGTTCCAGCGCGACGCCGTCATCGATCACTTCCGGCGCGTGATCGAGGTCGAGGAACAGCAAGGCAAGCGGCAGATCGACGAGATCGAGCAGGGCCTTCGCCGCGGCCGCGCCCTGCTTGTGCGGCTGCGCGAGAGTGGCCCGCGTCCCGCGGAGGAGCAGTCCTGACAGCGCCCGAATCCACGTCCGACCCGGCCGGCTCGGGGCCTCGGGAGACGCGCTTCATCCTCGAGCGCTATGCCGACCTGCTGCCCGTTGGGCCGGACACGCCGCGTGTCACGCTCGGCGAGGGTGGCACACCGCTGCTCCGCTCGCGTGTGCTCGAGGGCGAACTCGGCCTCGAGGCGCTCTACTTCAAGCTCGAGGCCTCCAACCCAACCGGCTCGTTCAAGGACCGCGGGATGGTGCTCGCGGCGGCGAAGGCCGTCGAGGCGGGCGCCGAAGCGATGATCTGCGCCTCCACCGGCAACACCTCCGCCTCGATGGCGGCCTACGCCGCCCGCTACGGCCTGCGCGCCCACGTCGTGGTGCCCTCCGGGCGCGTCGCCGCCGGCAAGCTCGCGCAGGCGATCGCCTACGGGGCGGACATCGTGGCCCTCGATGGCTCGTTCGACGACGCGTTGCGCGTGGTGCGCGAACTGGCCGCGCAGTACCCGGTCGCGCTGATGAACTCGGTCAACCCGTACCGCATCCAGGGCCAGAAGACCGCGGCGTTCGAGATCGCCGACGATCTCGGCGACGCCCCGGACCTGCTCTGCATCCCGGTCGGCAACGCGGGCAACATCACGGCCTACTGGGCGGGCTTCGTCGAGTACCGCCGGCAGGAGCGCAGCGTCCGGCTGCCCCGGATGTGGGGCTTCCAGGCCGAGGGCGCCGCGCCGCTCGTGCGCGGCGAGCCGGTGCCCGAGCCAGAGACCGTCGCCACCGCAATCCGCATCGGCAATCCCGCATCGTGGAAGAGCGCAATCGCCGCGCGCGACGACTCCGGCGGCGTGATCGGCGCCGTCTCCGACGACGCGATCCTCGAGGCCTATCGCCGTCTCGCGCGCGACGAGGGCGTGTTCTGCGAGCCTGCCTCGGCCGCCAGCGTGGCGGGCCTCCTCGCGCGGGCGCGCGCGGGCGAGGATCTGGCGGGGTTGACCGGCGTCTGCGTCATCACTGGCTCCGGCCTCAAGGATCCGGACACGGCGATGGCTGTCGAGACGGTGCGCTACTCCTCCCCCGCCGAGGCGGACGCCGTGGCGAGGGCGCTCGGCTGGTCCTGAGCCCCACGCCGGACCGCGTGCTACGATCGAGCGCGCTGACCACGCCTCGGAAGGATCGCTCGTGAGCACGGCGCAATACGACGTGGACGTGAGGCCCGGCTTCGACGACGAGCGCGCCGAGGCCGCGATCCGCGCGCTGATCGAGGCGCTCGGCGAGAACCTGCATCGCGAGGGCCTGGCCGACTCTCCGCGGCGCATCGCCGCGATGTACCGCGAGCTGTTCGACGGCCTCAACCACGACCCTGTCGAGGTCCTCTCCGTCGGCTTCGAGGAGGGTCACGACGAGCTCGTGATCCTGCGCGAGATCCCCTTCTACTCGATGTGCGAGCACCACTTCATGCCGTTCCACGGCCAGGCCCACATCGGCTACATGCCGGACGGGCGCATCGTCGGCCTCTCCAAGATCGCCCGCGCCGTCGAGATCTTCGCGCGCCGTCCGCAGGTGCAGGAGCGCCTGACGACGCAGATCGCCGATTGCATCGAGCAGGTGCTGCACGCGCAGGGCGCCGGCGTGGTAATCGAGGCCGAACACCTCTGCATGACGGCCCGAGGCGTGCGCAAGCCCGGCGCGACGATGGTCACCTCGGCGATGCGCGGCTGCTTCCGCACGGATGCCAACACGCGCCACGAGTTCCTCGGCCTGATCCGGCCGTCGGCCTGAGATCGATGGAGTTCCGCGAAGTGGAGCGCTGGTCTCTGGCGCGCTACGGCGCGGCTTCGTAGGCTTCCCCGGAAGGATGCCTGCCTCGATGCTCCCTCCACAGCGGCTCGCCGTGCTCTCGTTCCACACCTCGCCGCTCGCGCCGCTCGGCGGCCGCGAGAGCGGTGGGATGAACGTCTACGTCCGCGAGGTCTCCCCGCAGCTCGCGCGCGGTGGCCCTGCCGTCGACGTCTTCACCCGCCGCACCGACCCGCTCCAGCCCGACGTGCTCACGATGGCTCCGGGGGTGCGCCTGGTGCACATCGACGCCGGACCGCCCTCGCGGCTGGAGAAAGAGGATCTGCAACCGCTCGCTGCCGCGTTCGCGCGCGGCGTCGCCGACTTCGCGCGGGCCGAGGACGGCAGGTACGACCTCGTGCACTCGCACTACTGGCTGGCCGTCGAGGCCGGCGCGCTCCTCGCGCGCGAGTGGGGCCTGCCCCACGTCGCGATGTTCCACACACTCGCGGAGGTCAAGCTGCTCGCACGCTCGTCCGAGCGCGAACCGGAGGCGCGACGCGAGGCCGAGCGTCGCCTGGTGCACGAGGTCGATCGCATCGTCGCGGCGACCGAACACGAGCGCCGACTGCTTGATCAGGTCTACGGCGTGCCGCGCGATCGGGTCGAGGTGATCCCGCTGGGCGTGGACCGCGATCGCTTCCGCCCCCGGGCGCAAGTCGACGCCCGCCGCTCGCTCGGCATCGACCCACAGGCGCGGGTGCTGCTCGCCGCGGGGCGCATCGAGCCGCTTAAGGGCCTCGACATCCTGATCGAGTCGCTGGCGCAGCTGCCCGGGCATGATCGGCTGCAGCTGCTGATCGTGGGCGGCGATGAGCGCGCCGAGCCGGAGATCGCACGTCTCCGGGCCGTCGCCCGCAATGCGGGCGTCGACGCCCTCGTACGCTTCGTCGGCCCCGTGCCGCACGATCAGATCGACGCCTACTACAACGCCGCCGACGTGGTCGTCGTGCCCTCGTTCTACGAGTCGTTCGGGCTGGTCGCCGCCGAGGCGATGGCGTCCGGCGTGCCCGTGGTCGCCTCGCGCGTGGGCGGGCTCACCTCGACGGTGGCGGACGGCCGCAGTGGCTATCTGATCCCCTGGCGCTGCCCCGGTCCCTTCGCCGAGAAGATCGACCTGCTGCTTGAGAACCAGCCGCTGCGCGAGGCGCTCGGCGCTGCCGCGGCGCGCTCGATGGAGCGTTACGAGTGGTCCGCCGTCGCGGGCGGACTGCTCGACCTCTACGTGTCCCTGCTGCGCGAGCGTGCTGCCGGGCCGGCTGCCGAGCCGGCGCTCGCTCACGCCTGAGCGGCGACGTGACCGAGGACGCCCCGGCCACGGACCTGGAGACGCTCATCGCGGACCTCGAACCGCGGCGCGCCCTCGTCATGGTCGCCCATCCGGACGACGCCGACTTCGGCTGCGCCGGCACGATGGCGCTGCTCTGCAAGGCCGGCTGGGCAGTCGACCTGTTGGTGGCGACGAACGGGAACAAGGGCACCAAGGACCCGCGCAACACGGCCCAGCAACTGGCCGCCGTCCGCGAGGAGGAGCAGCGTCAGGCTGCCGCCATCCTCGGCGTGAACGAGCCGATCTTTCTCGGATTCCCGGACGGCGGCGTCGAGAACGACGGCGAGCTGCGCGGCCTGCTGGTGCGGGAGCTGCGGAGGCTGCGGCCCTCGCTCGCGATCACCTGGGACGGCTTCCGGCCCGGCTTCAACCACCGCGACCACCGCGAGATCGGACGCGCGGCCTACGACGCGATCTATCCGGCGTCCGACGACCACCTCTTCTACCCCGAGCACCGCGAGGAAGGCCTCGAGCCGCATCGCCCGGACATGCTGCTGCTGGCGGGGGCGCCCGACCCGGACGTGGTGATCGATATCGAGCCGGTGCTCGATCTGAAGGTCGCGGCCGTCACCGCGCACGTTTCGCAGGTCGGTGGACGCTCGCCGGAGGAGCTGCTGCGCTGGTGGCGGGAGCGCGCCGGGCCGGCCTCCGGCCCTCGCTACCGCGAGTCGTTCCGGAGCGTTACCTGGGAGCGGGCGCGGCGCAGCCGCGACGCGCGCCGGAACTGATCCGGGGCGCAGTCCCGAGGCGTTGACACTGGACCGGCCCGGACGTAGCCTTTTTTCGTTGCGCTTCGCACCGCTGGCGCATGGTTCAACGGTCGGTTGGCCGGGGCGGGTGAGTACCGGCGACAGGAATCGCACAACGGGTGCGATGTCGCGATCTGGCTCACACTGCAGCCATCTGGCCGTTCATTCTGCCCTCCGTCGTATGGCGGATCGCAGGCCCGGAACAGCCGGGAGCCCAGAAGAGACTGGCGCGGGGAGCGCGCCGGGAGGACAGGAACGACATGCCGACCATCAACCAGTTGGTCCGCAAGGGTCGCAAGCCCGTCACGAAGAAGACGAAGGCGCCGGCGCTGCGCTTCCGCTATAACTCGCTCACCAACCGCACCACGCGCGGCAAGAAGGGTTCGCCGCAGAAGCGTGGCGTCTGCACCCAGGTGCGCACCGTCACGCCCAAGAAGCCGAACTCCGCGCTGCGCAAGGTCTGCCGCGTCCGTCTCACCAACGGCATCGAGGTCACCGCCTACATTCCGGGCGAGGGCCACACGCTGCAGGAGCACTCCGTGGTGCTGATCCGCGGCGGGCGCGTCAAGGACCTGCCCGGCGTGCGCTACCACGTCGTGCGGGGCGCCCTCGATGCGACCGGCGTCGAGGGTCGCCGCCGCAGCCGCAGCAAATACGGGACGCGCAGGGACTAATCGACGATGCGCCGCAGCCGAGCTCCACAACGACCCGTTGCCCCCGATCCGCGCTTCCAGTCGCGGCTCGTCACCGCGTTCACCAACAAGGTGCTGCGCAACGGCAAGAAGAGCACGGCCGAGCGCATCGTCTACGGAGCCTTCGACCGCATCGAGGAGCAGACCGGCCGGCCGGGAATCGACGTCTTCGAGCAGGCAGTCCGCAACATCACCCCGATCATCGAGGTGAAGCCGCGCCGCGTAGGTGGCGCGACCTACCAGGTCCCGGTCGACATCCGCTCCGAGCGCCGTCAGGCGCTCGCGCTACGCTGGCTGCTGACCGCGGCCCGCTCGCGTGGCGCACGCTCCATGGAGGAGCGCCTTGCCGCCGAGATGCTGGATGCCGCGAACAACACAGGCGCCGCCGTGCGCCGCAAGGAAGAGACGCATCGGATGGCCGAGGCCAACCGCGCGTTTGTGCACTACCGATGGTAGGCGGCCGGATCACACGGCCAACACCCGCCCCCGGAACACCGGGGGCGGAACCATTCGTGGGGAGGACGCCGCGCCTCCTCCCGAGCTGGGGGACCAACTGAACATGTCACGCGAAACCCCGCTCGAGCGCGTTCGCAACATCGGCGTGATCGCGCACATCGACGCCGGCAAGACCACCGTCACGGAGCGCATCCTCTACTACACCGGGCGCACGCATCGCCTCGGTGAGACGCACGACGGCACCGCCGTGATGGACTTCATGGCGCAGGAGCGCGAGCGCGGCATCACCATCACCTCGGCGGCGACGACCGCCGAGTGGCGCGACCACCAGGTCAACATCATCGACACACCCGGCCACGTCGACTTCACGGTCGAGGTCGAGCGCTCGCTGCGCGTGCTCGATGGCGGCGTCGTGGTCTTCGACGGCGTCGCCGGCGTGGAGCCGCAGTCGGAGACGGTCTGGCGTCAGGCCAACCGCTACGACGTGCCCCGCATCTGCTTCGTCAACAAGATGGACCGCACCGGCGCCGACTTCGATCGCACCGTCGAGATGATCGTCGACCGCCTCGGGGCGGTGCCCGTGCCGCTGCAGTTGCCGATGGGCGCGGAGGACGACTTCTCCGGCGTGGTCGACCTCGTCGAGATGCGAGCGATCACCTTCGGTGGCGAGCGCGGCGAGGAGGTCTCGGTCGGCGAGGTCCCGGGCGCCTTCCAGGACGCGGCCCGCGAGGCCCGCGAGCTGATGATCGAGCGCGTTGCCGAGAACGACGACCAGACGCTGGTCTCCTTCCTCGAAGGACACGAGATCGACGTGCCGGAGCTGCAGAAGGCGATCCGCCGCGCGACGATCAGCAACGCGATCACGCCGGTGCTGGCCGGGGCCGCGCTGCGCAACCGTGGCGTGCAGCCGCTGCTGGACGCTGTCATCACGTACCTGCCTTCGCCGATCGACGTGCCGCCGGTGACCGCGCACGCGGTCGGCGACCCCGACACCACCGCCGAGCGGGCCGCCGACGACGGCGAGCCGCTGACGGCGCTCGCCTTCAAGGTCGTCGCCGACCCCTTCGTCGGCCGCCTCGTCTTCTTCCGCGTCTACTCGGGCGTGGTGCGCAGCGGCGAGCAGGTGAGCAACAGCACGCGCGGGCGTCGCGAGCGCTTCGGGCGGCTGCTGCGCATGCACGCCGACTCGCGCGAAGACATCCAGGAGGTCTATGCGGGCGAGATCGCCGCGGGTATCGGCCTCAAGGACACGTTCACCGGCGACACGCTCTGCGATCTGAAGCGGCCCGTCGCCCTTGAGGCGATCCGCTTCCCGACGCCCGTCATCTCGATTGCAATCGAGCCGCGCACGCGCAACGACCAGGATCGCCTCGGCGACGCCCTGCAGCGGCTTTCCGAGGAAGACCCGACCTTCCGCGTGCGCTACGACGATGAGACCGGCCAGACGGTCATCTCCGGCATGGGTGAGCTGCACCTCGAGGTGCTCGTGGACCGCATGCGGCGCGAGTACCGTGTCGAGGCCAACGTCGGCCGTCCGCAGGTGGCCTACCGTGAGACGCTGACGCGCGCCCTGCGCGCCGAGGGGCGCTTCGTGCGCCAGACCGGCGGCCGCGGCCAGTACGGCCACTGCATCCTCGAGGTCGCCCCGCGCGATCCGGGCGCAGGCTTCAGCTTCGAGGACCGCACCGTCGGCGGCTCGATTCCGCGCGAGTACGTCCCGGCCGTCCGCCGCGGGGTCGAGCAGGCGCTCGCCAGCGGCGCGCGTGCCGGCTACCCGGTGGTCGATGTCGCGGTCGCCGTCGTCGACGGCTCGTACCACGACGTGGACTCCTCGGAGATCGCGTTCCAGACGGCCGGTTCGCTGGGCATGCGCCAGGCGCTCGATCGCGGTGGCTCGGTGCTGCTGGAGCCGGTGATGAAGATGGAAATCGTGACGCCGGAGGACCACTTCGGCGACGTGCTCGGCGACATCGGTGGCCGGCGCGGGCAGGTGCTGGGCGCGGAGCCGCGAGGCAACGCGCACGTCATCCAGGCGCAGGCGCCGCTGGCCGAGACGTTCGGCTACGCCACGGACTTGCGCTCGCTGACGCAGGGTCGCGCGACGTACTCGATGGAGTTCGACCACTACGCGCCCGTGCCGGACGGGATCGTCGAGGAGATCACGGAGACGCGCGTCGCCCGCCGCGCAGCGGCGGGCTAGGAACGCCCGCGAACGAGAGCGATCAGTCGCCGCCGGCCGGCAGGAAAGCCTGGGGGCGGCGGAGGGGAACGGGAGTCGAGGGATGGCGCGAGGCAAGTTTGAGCGGACGAAGCCGCACGCGAACGTGGGCACGATTGGCCACGTCGACCACGGCAAGACGACGCTGACGGCGGCGATCACCAAGGTGCTCGCGCTCAAGGGCGAAGCTGAGTATCGCGAGTTCGACTCGATCGACAACGCGCCCGAGGAGAAGGCGCGCGGCATCACGATCGCGATCGCCCACGTCGAATACGAGACGGACGCGCGCCACTACGCGCACGTCGACTGTCCCGGGCACGCCGACTACATCAAGAACATGATCACCGGCGCCGCCCAGATGGACGGCGCGATCCTCGTCGTCGCCGCCCCGGACGGCCCGATGCCGCAGACCCGCGAGCACCTGCTGCTGGCGCGCCAGGTCGAGGTTCCCGCCGTCGTCGTCTTCCTCAACAAGGTCGACATGATGGACGACGAGGAGCTGCTGGAGCTGGTCGAGCTGGAGATGCGCGAGCTGCTGGACGGCTACGAGTTCCCCGGCGACGAGGTGCCGATCATCCGTGGTTCGGCGCTGGCGGCGCTCGAGTCCGCCTCGACCGACCCGGACGCCGAGGAGTACAAGGCGATCTGGGAGCTGATGGAAGCGGTGGACAGTTACATCCCGCAGCCGGAGCGGCCCAAGGACCAGCCGTTCCTGATGCCGATCGAGGACGTCTTCGGGATCAAGGGTCGCGGCACGGTGGTGACGGGGCGCATCGAGCGCGGCGTCGTCAACGTGGGCGACCCGATCGAGATCGTGGGCATCAAGGAGACCGAGACCACGGTGGTGACCGGGGTCGAAATGTTCAAGAAGATTCTCGACACCGGCGAGGCGGGCGACAACGTCGGTTGTCTCTTGCGCGGCATCGAGCGCAGCGACATCGAGCGTGGTCAGGTGCTGGCCAAGCCGGGCAGCATCACGCCGCACCGCCGCTTCTCAGGCGAGGTCTACGTGCTCTCGAAGGAGGAGGGCGGCCGGCACACGCCGTTCTTCACCGGCTACCGGCCGCAGTTCTACGTGCGGACCACGGACGTGACGGGGGTGGTGACGCTGCCCGCGGGCACGGAGATGGTGATGCCGGGCGACAACGTGACGGTCGACATCGAGCTGATCACGCCGATTGCGATCGAGGACGGCCTGCGCTTCGCCATTCGCGAGGGCGGCCGCACCGTCGGCGCCGGCGTCGTCACCGGAATCAACGAGTAGCAACCAGGAACGAGTCGCGAGGGCGCGGGGGACGCAGTGGTAAGTTCGCGACAACGGATCCGGATTCGGCTCAAGTCCTACGACCATCGCGTCCTGGACCGCTCCGCGAAGCAGATCGTGGAGACCGCCGAGCGCACCGGCGCCGCCGTCGCCGGCCCCGTGCCGCTGCCCACGCGCATTCGCAAGTACACGGTGATTCGCTCGCCGTTCATCGACAAGGACTCGCGGGATCAGTTCGAGATCCGTACGCACAAGCGGCTGATCGACATCTTCGAACCGACCTCGCGCACGGTGGACACGCTGATGCGGCTGCAACTGCCGTCCGGCGTGGACATTGAAATCAAGCTGTAGCGGACGCGAGGACGAACCAGTGATCCGCGGAATGCTCGGCCGCAAGCTCGGAATGCTGCGCCTCTACGATGGCGGCGGGCAGGTGCGCGCCGTAACCGTGATCGAGCTCGGCCCGAACCGCGTCACCCAGCTGCGCACGCTGGAGCGCGACGGCTACACGGCCGTCCAGGTTGGCTACGAAGGCAACCGCAAGCGGCTCAACCGGCCGTGGCGCGGCCACCTGCGCGAGGCCGGCCTTGAGGGCGAGACGCTGTCGCTGCTGCGCGAGTTTCCCGCCGACGACTCGTCTGCCCACCAGGCGGGCGATGTCGTCACCTGCGACCAGTTCGAGCCGGGCCAGTACGTGGACGTCTCCGGCGTCTCGAAGGGCCGTGGCTTCGCCGGCGGCGTCAAGCGCTGGGGCTTCCATGGCGGTCCGAAGACGCACGGCCAGTCCGACCGCCATCGCGCGCCCGGCTCGATCGGCGCGGGCACCACGCCCGGCAAGGTCTGGAAGGGCCAGAAGATGGCCGGGCATATGGGCGCGCGCAACACCTCCGTCCTCAACCTGCTCGTCGTCCAATCCGACCCGATCCGCAACCTGCTCTTCGTCGAGGGCTCCGTGCCCGGTCCCAACAAGGGCCTCGTCAGCGTCACTCCCGGCCGCAAGCCGGCGCGCAGCGACTTCGAGCCGCCCGAGCTGCCCGAACCGCCCGCGCTGGAGGTCGCCGAGCCCGAGGAGCCGGAGGAGACCGTGGCGGAGCTCGACGAGGAAGCAGCCGCTGAGGCAGCTGCGGACGAGAACGTCGCGGACGAGAAGGTCGCGGACGAGGCCGGGGACGACGCGGCGACCGAGGCGAGCGAAGAGGAGCAGGAGTGATGGAACTCCCGGTCCGTAACGCCGCCGGTGACGCCCTCGACCCGATCGAGGTGGACGCCGCCGTGTTCGGGATCGAGCCCAACGAGGCAGTCGTGCACCAGACGCTGGTCGCCCAGCTCGCCGCCCGGCGGGGCGGGCACCACAGCACGAAATCACGCGGCGAGGTCCGCGGGTCCACCGCGAAGATTCGCCGCCAGAAGGGCCTGGGCATGGCGCGCATGGGCTCCAACCGCTCGCCGATCCGGCGCGGCGGCGGCGTCGCCTTCGGGCCGAAGCCACGCTCCTACACCCAGCGCCTCCCGAAGCGGATGCGCCGCCTGGCGCTGCGCTCCGTGCTCTCCGCGCGCGTGCGCGACGAGCGCCTGCACGTGGTCGACGACATCACATTCGAGGCGCCCTCGACGCGGGCGGCGCGCGAGCTGCTGCAGGCGCTCGGCATCGAGCGCTCGGTGCTGATCGTGACCGGTGATGCGGATCGCACCGCGTTCCTCTCGGCGCGCAACCTGGCGGGTGCGGACCTGGTTCCCGCCGACGTGCTGAACGTCGCCGACCTGCTGGCGCACCACTCGGTGCTGCTCACGGTGGACGCCGTGCGCCGTGCCGAGGCGCTGTGGGGTGGCGAGCGCGCCTCGGGCCGCCCGGCGACACCGCCCGAGCCCGTGACGGTGGAGGCCTGACGATGCCGAAGGCGATCCATCCCTACCAGGTGCTGAAGCGCCCGATCATCACCGAGAAGTCGACAATGCTCGGCGCGCAGGGCCAGTACGTGTTCGAGGTGGATACGCGCGCCAACAAGCCGCAGATCGGCGAGGCCGTCGAGCGCGCCTTCGACGTCAACGTGCAGAAGGTGCGGACGATGATGGTGCGCGGACGCACGCGCCGCGTGGGCACGCGGGTCGTGCACCGCCCGGCCTGGAAAAAGGCGATCGTGACCCTCGCTGCCGGCGAGCAGATCGAGTACTTCGAGGGGGTCTAGGCGATGCCACTACGCAACTTCAAGCCGACCTCTCCGGGCCGCCGCAATTCGATGGGCTACACCTTCGGCGAGATCACGAAGAAGAAGCCGGAGAAGAAGCTGCTCGCGACCAAGAAGCAGAAGGCGGGCCGCAACGCGCAGGGCCGCGTCACCGTCCGCCACCGCGGCGGCGGCCACAAGCGCCGCGTTCGCATCATCGACTTCAAGCGCGACAAGGCCGGCGTGCCCGGCCGTGTCGCGGCGATCGAGTACGACCCCGGTCGCAGCGCGCGAATCGCACTGATCTTCTACGCCGACGGCGACAAGCGGTACATCGTTGCCCCGGACGGGCTGGCGGTGGACGACACGATCGTCGCCGGCTCCGGGTCGCCGATCAGCCCCGGCAACACGCTCCCGCTGCATGAGATCCCGCCGGGCACGATGGTGCACAACGTGGAGCTGCAGCCCGGCCGGGGCGGCCAACTGGGCCGCTCGGCGGGGACCGGCATCCAGGTGATGGCGCGCGACAGCGGCTACGTGCTGCTGCGCCTGCCCTCGGGCGAGATGCGGCAGGTGCTGGAGCGCTGCCATGCGACAATCGGGACCGTCGGCAACCCGGAGCACGCGCTGATCAAGCTCGGCAAGGCAGGGCGCAACCGCCACCGCGGCCGCCGCCCGCA
Organism: Dehalococcoidia bacterium; assembly: GCA_963667465.2. Lineage (GTDB taxonomy): Bacteria > Chloroflexota > Dehalococcoidia > UBA2979 > UBA2979 > VXMT01. The sequence continues at coordinate 500,884 of CAXXDN010000001.1, forward strand.
GGTGCGTGGCTCGGTCATGAATCCCGTTGATCACCCGCACGGTGGCGGCGAGGGCAAGTCGCCGATCGGGCTGCCCGGCCCGAAGACGCCGTGGGGCAAACCGGCGCTCGGCTACCGCACGCGCCGCAACAAGCGCACCGACCGCTTCATCGTGCGGCGGCGCACCCGAGGGCGGAGGCGCTAGCGATGTCACGATCGACGAAGAAGGGGCCGTACATCCACCCCAAGCTCCTGAAGCAGGTGGAGGCCGCCCAGCGTTCGCAGAGCAAGCAGGTGATCCGCACCTGGTCGCGCGCCTCGACGATCATGCCGGAGATGGTCGGCCTGACCATCGCCGTGCACGACGGCCGCCGCCACGTGCCGGTCTTCTGCACGGAGAACATGGTGGGCCACAAGCTCGGCGAGTTCGCCTTCACCCGCACGTTCCGCGGCCACCGCGGCCGCAGCGAGCAGACCTCGAGGGCGCGGTGATGGAAGTCCGGGCGATCCACCGCGATGCGAAAGTGTCGCCGCGCAAGGTGCGGCTGGTGCTGGAGTTGATCCGCGGCAAGTCCGCGACCGAGGCGCTGACGCTGCTGGAGTTCCTCCCGCAACCGTCCGCGCGGGTGGTCTGGAAGACGGTGAAGTCCGCGATGGCCAACGCCGAGAACAACTTCAACCTCAACCCGGACGCGCTGGTGATCAAGCGTGCGGACGCCGGCGACGCGCGCACGCTGCGCCGCTACAAGGCACGCTCGCGCGGGCGCGTCGCCCCGCGCCTCAAGCGCTACAGCCATATCGAGATCGTCGTAGACGGTGACGAGGTGTTCTGATGGGTCGCAAGGTTCACCCCTACGGCTTCCGCGTCGGCGTGACCAAGCACTGGCAGGCGCGCTGGTTCAGCGAGCGCGACTACTCCGTGCTGGTCCACGAGGACCTGCGGATGCGCCGCATCGTGCTCGACAGCCTGCCCGACGCCGGCATCTCCGAGATCACGATCGACCGCAACGCGAACCAGCTGACGCTGACCGTGCAGACCGCCAAGCCGGGCATCGTGATCGGCCGTGGTGGCGCCAACGTGGAGCAACTGCGGAACGCCCTGGAGCGGGCGACCGATCGCCGCGTGCGGCTGAACATCGAGGAGATCCGCGTCCCGGAGATGGACGCCTTCCTCGTCGCCCGCTCGGTGGCGGACCAGCTGGAGCGCCGCGTGGCGTTCCGGCGCGCGATGAAGCAGTCCCTGCAGCGCACCATGTCGAGGGGCGCGCTGGGCTGCAAGATCAAGATCGGCGGGCGCCTCGGCGGCGCCGAGATGTCCCGCTCCGAGTACGAGATGCAGGGCCGCGTGCCGCTGCACACGTTGCGCGCGGACATCGACTACGGCCTGGCCGAGGCGCGGACGACGTTCGGCGTGATCGGCGTGAAGTGCTGGATCTACAAGGGCGAGATCACGCCGGAGCGCTCGCCCTTCGTCCTCGCCGGCAGCGACGAGGCGGAGTAGCGCGATGTTGATGCCTCGCCGCGTCCGTTATCGCAAGCAGCATCGTGGCAAGCGCCGCGGCATGGCGCACACGGGCAACTTCGTGGCGTTCGGCGAGTGGGGCCTGCAGGCGCAGACTACGGGCTGGGTCGACGCCCGCCAGATCGAGGCGGCGCGACGTGCGATCACCGGGTCGCTGCGGCGCGGCGGCAAGGTCTGGATCCGCGTCTTCCCGGACAAGCCCGTCACCAAGAAGCCGGTCGAGACGCGCATGGGCAAGGGCAAGGGCGCGCCCGACCACTGGGTCGCCGTCGTCAAGCGCGGCCGCGTGATGTTCGAGGTCGCCGGCGTGCCCGAGGACGCGGTCCGCGAGGCCTTCCGGCGCGCCCACCACAAGCTGTCCGTCAAGACGAAGATGATCCCTCGCGAGGAAATGTGATGAGCGCGCAGGAAACCACCGATCTGCGGGCGCTGCCCTCGGACGAGCTCCAGCAGGAGCTCGACGAGAGCCTGCGCGCGCTCTTCAACCTGCGCTTCCAGGCCGCGACGCGACAGCTCGCCGACGTCTCGCAGGTGCGCCGGGCGAGGCGCCGCGTCGCACGCGTGCGGACGCTGCTGCGCGAGCGCGAGATCCTGGCCGCGATCGCCGGGAACGGCGAGGCGCCCGAGAGCGACGCCGATGCCGATGAAGGAGAGCGGGAGTAAGCCGTGGTTCAGGCCGAACAGGCAGTTGAGCGCAAGGTGAACCGCAAGAGGCGGAGCGGCGTCGTGGTTGCGCACGGCAACGACAAGACTGTGGTTGTCGCTGTCGGCTCCGCGGCTCGGCACCGCCTCTACGGCAAGGTGATCCGGCGCACCAAGCGCTACCCCGTGCACGACCCGGAGAACGTCGCCACCACGGGCGACCTCGTGGTGATCGAGGAGTGCCGGCCGATCAGCAAGACGAAGCGCTGGCGGCTGGTGGAGGTGATCACCGAGCGCGAGGTCGCCGAGGTCGCGCCAGAGTCGATCGACGAGGCGCTGGTCGACGAGATGCAGCGCACCGCCTCTCGCGCCGCCGCCGAGGCCGAGACCGAGGAGCCCGCGGCGGAAGCCGAGACCGAAGCGCCTGCGGCGGAGGCCGAGACCGAGGAGCCCGCGGCGGAAGCCGAGACCGAAGCGCCTGCGGCGGAAGCCGAGACCGAAGCGCCCGCGGCGGAAGCCGAGACCGAGGAGCCCGCGGCGGAAGCCGAGACCGAAGCGCCTGCGGCGGAAGCCGAGACCGAAGAGCCTGCGGCGGAAGCCGAGACCGAAGCGCCTGCGGCGGAAGCCGAGACCGAAGCGCCTGCGGCGGAAGCCGAGACCGAGGAGCCCGCGGCGGAAGCCGAGACCGAAGAGCCCGCGGCGGAAGCCGAGACTGCAGCGCCCACCGCGGAAGCGGAGGCGGAGGCTGAAGCAGACGAAGAGAAGACCGAGGAGTCCGCAGCGCAATGATCCAGCAGGAAAGCAGGGTCAAGGTCGCCGACAACTCGGGCGCGCGCGAGCTGCTCTGCATCCGCGTGCTCGGCGGCAGCGGCCGGCGCTACGCGCGCGTCGGCGACGTGATCGTCGCCACCGTGAAGGAAGCGCAGCCGAACAGCCCGGTGCCCAAGGGCGAGGTGGTGATGGCCGTGATCGTGCGCACTGCCAAGCCGTTCCAGCGCCCCGACGGCTCCTCGATCCGCTTCGACGAGAACGCGGCCGTGGTGCTCGCAGACCGCGACGGCAACCCGCGCGGGACGCGCATCTCCGGGCCGGTCGCCCGCGAGCTGCGCGACCGCCAGTTCATGCGCATCGTCTCGCTTGCCCCGGAGGTGCTGTGATGGCCTCCAGGATCCGCCGCCGCGACACGGTGCAGGTGCAAACCGGCAAGGACCGCGGCCGGCGCGGCGAGGTGCGCCAGGTGCTGCGCGGCGCGCAGCGCGTGATCGTCACCGGCGCGAACATGGTCAAGAAGCACCGCCGCTCGCGCAGCCCCACCGCCCCATCCGAGATTCTCGAGGTGGAGGCGCCCCTGCACATCTCCAACGTGGCGCTGGTCTGCGGCGGTTGCGACGAGCCGACGCGCGTCGGCTTCCGCGTGCTCGGCGACGGCCGCAAGGTCCGCTACTGCAAGTCCTGCGACGAGGCGATCGACTGATGAGTGAACAGAGCAACGGCTACACGCCCCGGCTGCTGACCCGCTACCAGCAGGAGGTGCATGACGCGCTGATGCGTGAGTTCAGCTACGGCAACCCGATGCAGGCGCCGACGCTGGAGAAGATCAACGTCAACATCGGGCTTGGCGAAGCCCTCGACAACGCTCGCGCGATCGAGACGGCGAGCGCGGACCTGAAGGCGATCACCGGCCAGCAGCCGGTGGTCACGAGGGCGAAGCGCGCGGTCTCCAACTTCCGGCTGCGCGCCGGCAACCCAATCGGGCTGAAGCTGACGCTGCGCGGCGTGCGGATGTGGGAGTTCTACGACCGCCTGGTGAACATCGCGCTGCCGCGCGTGCGCGACTTCCGGGGCGTCCCGGAGCACTCCTTCGATGGGCGCGGCAACTTCGCGCTCGGGATTCGCGAGCAGATGATCTTCCCGGAGATCAACTACGACAGTGTCGATCGCGTGCGCGGGCTGCAGGTCAACATCATCACCAGCGCGCGCAACGACGAAGAAGGCAAACGGCTGCTGGAACTACTCGGCATGCCGTTCAGGCGGACGTAGGCAGCGAGGACGGGATCATGGCGCGAAAATCGCTGATCGCAAAGGCTCAGCGCGAGCCGAAGTTCTCAGCACGGAAGGTCAACCGCTGCCCCGTGGTGTGGCGCTCGCGGCCGTGCGGCCGCGCCCGCGGCTATATGCGCCGCTTCGAGATGTGCCGCATCTGTTTCCGCACTCTCGCCAACCAGGGGAAACTCCCCGGCGTCCGGAAGTCATCGTGGTAGCCGGGACGCCGGAACAGCAACAGGGAGGGAGCACGAGCGCATGAGCATGTCCGATCCGCTCGCCGACATGTGCACCCGCATTCGCAACGGCGTCATGGCGAAGCACGAGAGCGTGCGCGTCCCCGCCTCCAAGGTGAAGCGGGCGATCGCCGAGGTGCTCCAGTCCGAGGGCTTCATCGCGGGCTACTCGGAGGAGCAGGACGGCAGCCGCAGCTACCTGCGGCTGCGCCTGAACTACGTGAGCGACCAGCAGGCCGCGATCGGCGGCATCCGCCGCGTTTCGCGGCCGGGGCTGCGCGTCTACGTGAACAAGCGCGAGATCCCGCGCGTCTACGGCGGACTCGGCGTGGCGATCATGAGCACCTCCAGCGGCGTGATGACCGGCCAGGAAGCCTGGCGTCGCAACGTCGGTGGCGAAGTGCTCTGCTACGTCTGGTAGCGGCGAGAAACGAGGAGTAGCGAGATGTCTCGCGTCGGCAAGGCGCCGGTCCCGATCCCCGATGGCGTCGAGGTGACCCTCGACGCCGGCCGCTGCCACGTGCGCGGCCCCCGGGGCGATCTGCAACAGCAGCTGCGCACGGAGCTGGACGTGCGGATCGAGGACGGCGTGCTGACCGTGCACCGGCCCTCGGACACGCCCACGCACCGCGCGCTGCACGGGCTGACGCGCGCCCTGATCCACAACATGGTCGTCGGCGTCACCGAGGGCTTCCGCAAGACCCTCGAGATCCACGGCACCGGCTACCGCGCCGAGCTGCGCGGCGACTCGCTGGTGCTCAACGTCGGCTTCTCCCACCAGGTCCAGCTGGACCCGATCGAGGGCGCGACCTTCGAGGTGGAGACGCCGACCGTCGTGCACATCGACGGCATCGACAAGCAGATCGTCGGCCAACAGGCCGCCCTCGTGCGCCGCGTGCGGCCGCCCGAGCCCTACCAGGGCAAGGGCATCCGCTACCGCGGCGAGCAGGTGCGCCGCAAGGCCGGCAAGCGGACCTAGGACGAGGCGGGGAAGCAGCGATGGGCAGCGAGCAAGACACACGGCGAGCCGCGCGCCTGCGCCGCCACCGGCGCCTGCGCAAGCGCGTCCACGGCGTGCCGGAGCGGCCGCGACTCTGCGTCTACCGCTCCGCTCGCTACATCTACGCGCAACTGATCGACGACGAGACCGGGCGCACGCTGGTGCAGGCTTCCGACCTGGAGCCGTCGCTGCGCGAGGGCGGCGGCGAGACGAAGGTCACGCGCGCGCGCGCCGTCGGCGAACTGGTCGCGAAGCGCGCCCGCGAAGCCGGGCACGAGGCCGTGGTCTTCGACCGCGGCGGATTCGCCTACAAGGGACGGGTGCGCGCACTGGCCGAGGCCGCGCGCGAGGAAGGCCTGGTCTTCTGATGGTCCAGCAGCAGGGCGGACGCGGAGGGCGCGGCGGACGTGGTCAGCGCGGCGAGCGCGGCCGGCGTGACCGCCGCCGCGACGCCGATCCCGAGGGCCCCGACTACATCGAGAAGGTCGTGCACATCAACCGCGTCGCGAAGGTCGTGAAGGGCGGGCGGCGCTTCTCCTTCACCGCCATCGTCGTCGTCGGCGACGGCGAGGGTCGCGTCGGCTTCGGCATGGGCCGCGCCAACGAAGTGCCCGAGGCGATCCGCAAGGGCGGGGTGATCGCGCGCCGCTCGATGACCTCGATCGCGCTCAGCCAGGGCACGATCGCCCACGAAACGATTGCCCGCTTCAAGGCCTCGAAGGTCGTGATGCGGCCCGCCGCGCCCGGCACCGGCATCATCGCCGGCGGCGGCGTGCGCGCCGTCCTCGAGGCGGCCGGCGTGACCGATGTGCTGACGAAGTCGCTCGGCTCCAACAACCCCGTCAACCTCGTGCGCGCGACCGTCGACGGGCTGGTCGCGCTGCGGCACCCGGGCGCCGTCGTCTCGGCGCGGCGGGCGCTGGTGGAGGCGGGTTCGTGAGCAAGCTGCGCATCACCTGGACGAAGTCGGCGATCGGCTACGCGGAGCGCCAGAAGGCGACGATCCGCGCGCTCGGGCTGAAGCGCATCCGCCACAGCGTCGAGCATGACGACACGCCGGCGATCCGCGGCATGGCGCACAAGGTCCGGCACCTCGTGATGGTCGAGGAGGTCGAGTAGGTGGAACAGCACCAGCTGCAGCCGCCGAAGGGCGCGAAGCGATCGCGCATCCGGCGCGGGCGCGGCAACGCGTCCGGCAAGGGCACGTACTCCGGGCGCGGGCTGAAGGGCCAGAAGTCACGCTCCGGCGGCAAGGTCCGCCCCGGCTTCGAGGGCGGCCAGATCCCGCTGATCCGCCGCCTCGCCCGCAAGCCCGGCTTCCGCAACCCCTCGCGCGTCGAGTTCCAGGCCGTGAACCTGCGCGACATCGCCGCCCGCTTCGAGGCAGGCGCCGAGGTCGACGCCGAGGCGCTCGCCGCCGCGCGACTGATCGACGGCCCCGACGAGCCCTTCAAGGTGCTCGCGGATGGCGAACTCGGCCACGCGCTAACCGTGCGCGCACCGCGCCTCTCGGCCGCCGCCAAGGAGGCGATCAGCGCCGCCGGCGGCAGCTTCGAGGAGCTGGCCCCGGCCGTGAAGCGCATCCGCAACCGCATCCACCGCCGCAGGGAGAGCAGCTAGGTGGCTCAGCAGGAAGCGCCGTCGGCCCGTCCGCGGCTGCTTCAGGCCGCCGTCGATGCCTTCCGGCAGCCCGACGTCCGGCAGAAGATCCTCTTCACGCTCGCGATGCTGCTCGTCTTCCGCTTCGTTGCGCACGTTCCCGTGCCCGGCGTCAACTCCGACCGGCTGCAGGACGTGTTCGACAACAACGCGATCCTTGGCTTCCTCAACATCTTTTCGGGCGGCGCGCTGGAGAACCTCTCCGTAGCCGCGCTCGGCGTCTACCCCTACATCACCGCCTCGATCGTGATGCAGCTCGCGGTGCCGCTGATGCCGCGCCTGCAGGCGCTCTCCCGCGAGGGCGAGTCCGGGCGCCAGAAGATCCAGGTCTACACGCACTGGCTGACGGTCCCGCTCGCCTTCTTCCAGGGCTACGCGCAGCTGCTGCTGATCCAGCAGTTCGGCGGCATCGAGGACATCGGCCTGACCGGCGGCAACGCGCTCCCCACGGTCGCCACCATCGTCTCGATGGTGGCGGGCACGATGTTCCTCGTCTGGCTCGGCGAGCTGATCTCCGAGGAAGGCATCGGCAACGGGATCTCGCTGATCATCTTCGGCGGCATCGTGGCCGGGCTGCCGGGGATCATCGGCCGCAGCACGCTCTCGGGCACGGCCGCGCTGACGGGTGGCATCTTCCTGCTGGTCGTGATCACGATCGCCGTGATCGCGATGATCGTGCTGTTCCAGGAGGCGCAGCGCCGCATCCCCGTGCAGTACGCGCGCTCCACCATCCGCGGGGGGCGGATGTACCGTCAGCAGGGCCAGACGCACATCCCCTTACGCGTGAACAGCGCCGGGATGATCCCGCTGATCTTCGCCTTCTCGATCATGATCTTCCCGCCCGTGGCCGCGCAGTTCCTCGCGGAGACCTCGGACGTGGGCTGGATCACCAGCGTCGCGCGCTTCTTCGAGAACGCGCTGACGCCGGAGAACTTCCCGTACTGGGCCCTCGTCTTCGTGCTGGTGATGCTGTTTACGTTCTTCTACACGATGGTGCAGTTCCAGCAGCAGAACCTGGCCGAGAACCTGCAGCGCCAGGGTGGCTTCATCCCCGGCATCCGGCCGGGACGGCCGACGCAGGAGTACATCACGCGGGTCCTGGTGCGGATCACCTGGGGAGGCGCGATCTTCCTCGGCTTCATCTCCGTGCTGCCCTTCTTCGCCACCGATCTGACTGGCGTGCAGGCGTTGCAGATCAGCGCCGCCGGGCTGCTGATCGTCGTCGGCGTCGTGATCGATACGATGCGCCAGCTGGAGGCGCAGATGCTGATGCGCAACTACGAGGGGTTCATCGGATGAGGCACGCGAACCCGGGGGAGACGAGGCAGGTGGCGCTGCGATGAAGATGGTGCTGCTGGGACTGATCGGCGCCGGCAAGGGCACGCAGGCGAAGCTGGTTGCGGAGCGCCGCGGCCTGCTCCACATCTCGACCGGCGACATGCTGCGCGAGGCCGTCGCCCAGGGCACGGTGCTTGGCACGCAGGCCAACGACTACATGTCGCGCGGTGAGCTGGTCCCGGACGAGCTGGTGATCGGCATGCTGCTGGAGCGAATCAGCCAGCCCGACGCTTCAGGTGGCTTCATCCTCGATGGCTTCCCGCGCACCGTCGCGCAGGCGGAGGCGCTGCAGACCGCCCTCGAGGCGGAGTCGCAGGGCATCGACATCGTGCCGTTCATCCGCGTGCCGGAGGAGCTGCTGCTGGAGCGCATCGCGAAGCGCGCGGAGATCGAAGGACGCGTCGACGACGCACCGGAGGTCGCACAGCGCCGCCTGCGTGAGCAGGCGGAGGGCCTCGAGGGCGTCGCCGCCTTCTACGGCGCGCACGGCGCGCTCTGCGACGTCGACGGCGTCGGGAGTGTGGACGAGGTGTTCGAGCGGCTGGATGCGGAGTTGGAGCGGGTATCCGCGTGATGGAGCGCCAGACCCGGCAGGTACCGGGCCCGGCGGAGAGGGCGTAACATAGATCGATGTCCGTCGTCATCAAGTCGCCGGACGAGATCGCGATCATGCGCGAAGCCGGAAGGCTGAACGCGGAGGTGCGCAGGCTCCTCCTCGACGCGATCGCTCCGGGCGTAACGGGCCGTGAGCTGGACGAGCTGGCGAAGGCGGAGATCGCGCGACGAGGCGCGGCGCCCACCTTCGTCGGCTACGCGCCGGGCGGGCGGCCTCCCTACCCCGGCGCGATCTGCTACTCGGTGAACGCGCAGCTGGTGCACGGCCTGCCGGGCGACCAGCCGCTGCAGGAGGGCGATATCGTCAGCATCGATCTCGGAGTGACCTGGCGCGGTTACGTCTCCGATGCGGCCTTCACGGCCGCCGTCGGCGAGGCGTCGCCGAAGGTGCGCCGTTTGCTGGAACGCACCGAGGCCGCGTTGCATGCGGGTATCGAGCAGGCGCTGGCGGCCAACCGCATCGGCGACATCTCGAGCGCGATCGGCGCTGTCGGCCACGAGGAGGGCTACGGCATCATTCGCGAGTACGGAGGGCACGGCGTCGGCAGGCAGATGCACGAGGAGCCGCACATCCCGAACTACGGCCGGCCCGGCGTGGGCCACCAGCTGAAGCCGGGCATGGTGCTGGCCCTGGAGCCGATGTTCAGCCTCGGGGCTGAGGACACGGAGGAAGAAGCGGACCGCTGGACCGTGCGCATGCGCGATGGCAGCCTGTGCGCCCATTTCGAGGAGACGATCGCGGTCACCGAGGGTGCACCGGAGATCCTCACCAGCATGGGCAGCCTGGACCACGAGCGCGAGGGCGCAGCCGCGGCCACGACAGGGGACGCCGCCTGATGGCGAAGGGACGCCAGAAGCAGCGGACGCAACGCCAGGCGCAGCAGCGCAAGAAGAAGGAGGTCATTGAGGTCGAGGGCGTCGTGAAGGACGCGCTCCCCAACGCCCAGTTCGATGTCGAGCTGGCGAACGGGCACCACGTGTTGGCGCACGTCTCCGGGCGGATGAAGATGCACTACATCCGCATCCTGCTCGGGGACCGCGTGCTCGTGGAGTTGAGCCCCTACGACCTCACCCGGGGACGGATCACGTACCGCTTCCGCTAGCGCGGAGCGGCGTCCCAAGGAGCGAACGATGAAGGTACGAGCGTCGATCAAGAAGCGCTGTGACCGCTGCCAGATCATCCGCAGGCACGGTCGCCTGCGGGTCATCTGCGTGAACCCGCGGCACCGGCAACGGCAGGGCTAGGAGGCCGCGAATGGCGCGCGTCGCAGGCGTCGAGATTCCCAACGACAAACGGTTCGAGTTCTCGCTGCCCTACGTCTACGGCATCGGGCGCTCCCGCACCCGCCAGATCGCCGAGCAGATCGGCGTGCCGCTGGACATGATGGTGCGCGATCTGACGGAGGAGCAGCTCGTCCGCCTGCGCGCCGTCGTCGAGGGCGAGTACACGGTGGAGGGCGACCTCCGCCGCGAGGTGCGCCAGAACATCCAGCGACTGATCGAGATCAACTGCTACCGCGGCTATCGTCATCGCCGCGGCCTGCCCGTGCGCGGGCAGCGCACCAAGACCAACGCACGCACGCGCCGCGGCTCCCGGCGGACCGTCGCCGGCAAGCGCCGCGTCGCGCGGAAGTAAGGGAGCGTCGCGAATATGGGTGGTCGACGCGGCCGGCGTCGCGAGCGCAAGTCCGTCCCTCGGGGGCGGGCCTACATTCGCTCGACGTTCAACAACACGCTGATCACGATGACCGATCCGAACGGGAACGTGATCGCCTGGGGCTCCGGCGGCACCGCCGGCTTCCGCGGCTCGCGCAAGAGCACGCCCTACGCGGCGCAACTCGCCGCCGAGGACGCCGCCGCCAAGGCGGTAGAGCACGGCATGCGCGAGGTGGACGTCTACGTTCGCGGGCCCGGAGCGGGCCGCGAGGCTGCCGTCCGCGCGCTGCAAGCCAGCGGCGTGCGCGTCTCTTCGATTCGCGACGTAACCCCGATCCCGCACAACGGCTGCCGCGCCCGGCGGCGGCCGCGGAACTAGCGGCGAGGAGAGCGAGCAGATGGCCCGTTACACCGGACCTCGCGTGAAGAAGGCGCGCCGCTACGGCGCTCCGATCTTCGCCAACGCCGCCGTGGTGCGGATGCGCCGCACGAATCCGCCCGGCCCGCGCCCGCTGCGCCGCCGCAAGGTCTCCGACCGCGGCCTGCAGCTGAACGAAAAGCAGAAGGTGCGCTACGCCTACGGCCTGATGGAAAAGCAGTTCCGCCGCTACTACGAGCGTGCGGTCCGGCACCCCGGCGTCACCGGCGACCAGTTGATGATCTCGCTGGAGCGCCGCCTCGATAACGTGGTCTACCGCCTCGGCCTTGCGGGTACGCGCGCCCAGGCGCGCCAGTTGGTGACGCACGGCCTGATCTCCGTCAACGACAAGAAGCTCGACATCCCCAGCGCCGAGACTTCGGTCGGCGCGCTGATCGGCTTCAGCGCTCGCGGCAAGCGCTCGAAGTACCTCGACGTCCTGCGCGAGGAGATCCAGGCGCGCGAGGTGCCCGGCTGGCTCGAGGTCGACCGCGAACAACTCTCCGGCCGTGTCGTCGCGCTCCCCGGGGCCGGCGATTACGAGCCCCATTTCAACCCGAGCGCGATCGTTGAGTACTACTCACGCTGAGCAAGTGACAGGCAGCCCGCTCCACTGGCGAGCACGCAGCGAGGTGACTTTTGGCGGCTGAATTGCAAGACCCGACCCTCCGCATCGAAGAGTCGGAGATGGACTACGCGAAGCTGGTGATGGAGCCGCTGGAGGCGGGCTTCGGCACCACGATCGGCAACGCCCTGCGGCGCGTGCTGCTCTCCTCGCTGCCCGGCGCAGCGATCACCTCCGTCCGCATCGACGGCGTCGAGCATGAGTTCTCGACCGTCCCGCACATGCAGGAGGACGTGACGGAGCTGCTGCTCAACCTCAAGGACGTGCGGCTGCGCGCCTTCGCCGACCGGCCCGCGCGGCTGTCGCTGGACGTCGCCGGCGAGACGGCGATCACGGCGGGCGACATCCGCGCCACCGCGGACTACGAGGTCGCCAACCCCGATCACCACCTCGCGACGCTCGGACACGAAGAGGCGTCCCTCGTGATCGACCTCAACGTCGAGACCGGCCGCGGCTACATGCCGGCGACAGTCAGCGAGGGCCTGCCGATCGGCGTGATCCCGGTCGATGCGCTGTTCACCCCCGTGAAGCGGGTCAACTACAACGTCTCGCACACGCGCGTGGGCCAGGACACGAACTTCGACCGCCTGGAGCTGGAGGTCTGGACGGACGCCACCATCGACGGCCAGACCGCGATCGCGATGGCAGCCGGCATCCTGCGCGAACAGTTGGTGGAGTTGCAGCAACTCGGCCGCGCCGAGGTGGCCACGGAGCGAGCGAGCGACGCCGCACAAACTGTCGACGGCCACGACACCCCGATCGAGACGCTCGAGCTGTCCGTGCGCGCCTACAACTGCCTCAAGCGCTCCGGCCTCGTGACGATCGGCGCGATCCTCGAGCGCTCCGAGGAGGAGTTGCTCGCACTGCGCAACTTCGGCGAGAAATCGTACGAGGAGCTGCGCGACAAGCTGGTCGCGAACGGCTTCCCCGCGCCGCGCGGCGAGGCGCCGCGCTCGCGTCAGCCGGTCGCCGTGGCCGGGCCGGCCGCCGCGAGCGGGGCCGAGGACGCCGAGCCGGCGTCCGCGGCCGCTGCTCCGGACGAGGATAGCGGCGAGGAAGTCGGATCGCTCGGCGCGGCGCTGATCCAGGCGCTGCGGGAGGCCGGCGAGGACGCGCCGGATCTGAGTGAGCGAAGCTGATGCGTCACAAAGTCGATGGCCGCAAGTTCGATATGCCGACCGCGCAGCGGATGGCGATGCTGCGCAACCTCACCACCGACGTGCTCAGGCACGGCTCGGTGACCACCACCGAGGCGCGCGCCAAGGAGGCGCGCCGCTTCGTGGACCGCATGATCACGCTCGGCAAGCGCGGGACGCTGCACGCGCGCCGGCAGGCGCTCGCCTTCGTCTACGACCCGAAGGTGGTCACGCGCCTCTTCGATGAGATCGCGCCGCAGTACGCAAGCCGCCCCGGCGGCTACACGCGCGTGCGCAAGCTGGGGCCCCGCCGCGGAGACGCGGCGCGGATGGCGGAACTGGAACTGGTCTAGGCGTCATGTCCTCCCCGAACGCGCCCCGACACCTCGCACTGCTCGTCGAGTACGACGGGACGGAGTTCTCCGGCTCGCAGTCGCAGCGCGGCCGGCGCACGGTGCAGGACACGCTGGAGGACGCGATCGCTGACTACTGCGGCGAGCCCGAGGGCGGCCGCCGCCGCATCAGCCTTGCCGGCCGCACCGACGCGGGCGTGCACGCTCGCGCGCAGGTCGCCGTGATCGACTGCCCGCGCCCGGACGCCCTCGAGACGGTGCGCGACGCCCTGAATCACTATCTCCCGGCGGACCTGGCCGTACGCGCGGCCTGCGAGGCGCCCGCGGACTTCGATCCGCGACGTGACGCCGTCGCGCGCCGCTACTGCTACCGCATCCGCGACGGCGGCACGCGCTCACCGCTGCACCGCCGCGACGTCTGGCAACGCCCGCACCCCCTCGACGCCTCGGCGATGGCCGCTGCCGCGGCCGCGCTGCCGCGCGGTCGGCGCGACTGGGCCGCCTTCGCCGGCGCGCCCAGCGGGGGCGGCTCCACCGTTCGCACACTGACCAGCATGGCCGTGCGTCGGCGCGGCGTGCATGAGATCGAGATCTCGATGGAGGCCGACGCCTTCCTGCCGCACCAGGTGCGGCGCACCGTCGGCGCCCTCGAGCGCGTCGGCGCGGGCGCGACTTCGCCGCGCGAGTTCGCCGCGCTTATCGACGCGCCGGCGAGCAGCGTCGGCCCGGCGGCGCCGCCGCAGGGACTGACGCTCGAGGCGGTCCGCTACCCCGCGGGCGCCGTCGACTGGGGGCTGGACGGCGAAGCCGAGCAGGGATTGGTGGCCTGAGGTGACGACGAAGACCTACCGGCTGAGCGCCAAGCAGTTCGATCGCCGCTGGCAGGTGGTGGACGCGGGCGGGCGGCCCCTCGGGCGCGTCGCCAGCGAGGCCGCCCGGCTGCTGCTCGGCAAGCACAAGCCGGACTACGAGCCGCACCTCCCGATGGGCGATTACGTGATCGTGATCAACGCCGCCGAGGTGGCGCTGACTGGCAACAAGGCGCAGCAGAAGATCTACTACCGGCACTCCGGCTACCCGGGCAACCTGCGCCAGCGCACCTTCGAGGAGCAGATGGAGCGCGACCCGCGCAAGGTGTTGGAGCGCGCGATCCGCGGGATGCTGCCGCACACGCGTCTCGGCCGTGAGCTGTTCCGGCACCTCCGCGTCTATTCCGGCGCGGACCATCCGCACGAGGCACAGCTGCGCGCCGGTACGGGCGCGCGCGCCCGCCGCCGGGCCGCCGCCGAGGCCCGCGCCACCGAGGCGGCCCTGGCCGAGCCGCCGCCGGAGGAGCTGGTCGAGGACGAGGTCGCGGCGGACGAGCCCACAGTGGACGAGACTGCCGCTGACGAGGCCCCCGCTGCCGAAGAGACTGACGCGGCCGCCGCCGAGGCGACCGAAGACGCCGATGCGAACAACGAGTAGGGACGCGAGGGGCAAGCCGTAACGATGACGAACGAGCAGCAGCACTACTACTACGGCCTCGGTCGCCGCAAGTCGGCGGTCGCCCGCGTCCGGCTCACACCCGGCAACGGCGCGATCGTCGTCAACGGCAAGCCGCTGGAGGAGGTGGTCTTCCGCGCCTCGATGCGCCAGGACCTGCTGCGCCCGCTCTCCGTCACCGAGAACGCGAACCGCTTCAACGTGCAGGTCAAGGTCAGCGGTGGCGGCATCTCCGGCTGGACCGGCGCGATGCGCCTTGGCATCGCGCGCGCCCTCGTGGCCGCCGACGAGGGCTACCGCCGCCCGCTGCGCCAGCAGGGCCTGCTGACGCGTGACGCGCGCGAGAAGGAGCGCCAGAAGCCCGGCCTCAAGCGCGCCCGCAAGGCCCCGCAGTACACCAAGCGTTAGTCTCCGCGAGTCTCGGTTCCTCAGCTCATTGAGCCTGCCCATCGGGCGAGCTTTGTGTAGCTGACACGGGTGTTTCGGCTCCGGAGTCCCCCTGACTCTCGCCCTCTTCCGCGAGGGGAGAGGGGATCGGAGGGCTGCCCTCGAGGCGCTCGTTGCCCCTCGGGCCTTCGGCGTGCGCCTCCCTGACTCTCGCCCTCTTCCGCGAGGGGAGAGGGGATCGGAGGGCTGCCCTCGAGGCGCTCGTTGCCCCTCGGGCCTTCGGCGTGCGCCTCCCTGACTCTCGCCCTCTTCCGCGAGGGGAGAGGGGATCGGAGGGCGTTCGTGCGGGGGCGTGGGGCGTAGCCCCACAAAGGAAAATCCGAGGGCGGGTGGGTGGGCCCAGCGGCGCGTAGCGCCCGCTCTCCCGGATGGGGGTGTGGGGGCGTAGCCCCCTCAGCAGAGAGGCACTCGCCCTCGAACGGGGGGCGCGCGCTACGCGCCGCGTGGATCGCGGCCGTAGCGGACGGCGAGCATCTCCGCGAGGATCGAGACGGCGATCTCCGCAGGCTCGCGGCCACCGATGTCGAGGCCGATCGGCGCGCGCAGCCTCGAAAGCGCCGCGTCGTCACAACCCTGCTCGCGCAGCTGTTCGAGGCGCCGCTCGTGCGTGCGGCGGCTGCCCATCACGCCGATGTAGCCGGCCTCCGAGCGCAACGCCGGGACCAGCGCCGGCACGTCGAACTTCTCGTCGTGCAGCAGCATCACGATGTAGGCGTGCGGCCCCAGCTCGGCCGCCTCGATCGCCTCGTTGGGCCAGCCGACGATCACCTCGTCGGCGCTCGGGAAGCGCTCGCGCGTCGCGAAGGCGGAGCGCGGGTCGACGACCGTGACGTGGAAGCCCGCCTCGCTCGCCATCCGGGCGAGGGGCGGTGCGGCGAAGGCGGCGCCGAGCAGGAAGAGGTGCGGCGACGGACGAAACGCCTCGAGGAAGACGCCGCGCTCCGTGCCCGGCTCGCCGAGCGCGAGCCGCCGCGTGCCGCCCTCGATCAGCAGGTCGCGAGCTCGCTCGGCGATCGCGCCGTCGAGGTCCGCGCCGACGCTGCCGGTCGCTGCGCCGTCCTCGAAGACGACCATGCGCCGTCCCGCGATCGAGGCTGGTTCGAGGCCGACCGCGAGCACGGCGGAGCGCTGGCCGAGCAGCGCCTCGCGCAGTGTCTGCCAGACGGCGTCGGGCCGGAACGGCTCGACGAGCACCTCGATCTCCCCGCCGCAGCTGAGGCCGGCCTCGAAGGCAAGCTCATCGGAGATTCCGTACTGCACGACCGCGGGCCGGTCGCCGTCCAGTACCTGCATGGCGTGCTCGAAAAGGTCGGCCTCGATGCAGCCGCCGCTGACGGAGCCGCTGACCTCGCCCGATCGCGTCGCGCAGAAACGGGCGCCTGGGAGCCGCGGCGCGGAGCCGCGCACCTCGGTGAGTGTCGCGATGGCGACCTGCTCGGACTGGCGTTGCCAGCGGTCCAGATCGTCCAGCACGTCCCGCATGAGGTCGCTCCGGCGCGCGGCGGCGTCAGCGCCGCGCGGCCTGCGGCCCGGAGTCGGCGCGCACCGCCTGGTAGTCCTGCCAGGTGTCGACGTCCCTCGGGAGCGGCCGGTCCACCTCGACGTCGTGGATCCAGTCCCGGTGGCGGTCGAGGATCTTCCAGGCGGCCTTGTCGCCGTGCAACTCGTGCAGGAGGTCGAACAGCTTGCGTGAGAAGAGCAGCGGGTGGCCTCGTTCGCCCTGGTAGGAGACGGCCATGATCCGCGCATCCGTCCGCCGCCACTCGGCCACGAGGCGGTCGATGTCCGCCGTCTCCACGCCGGGCTGGTCGCCGAGCGTCACGACCACCGCTGCGGCCTTCGGATGCAGCGCGGCGAGGCCCGTCTGGTACGAGGCCGAGCAGCCGTCTTCGTAGTCGGGGTTCTCCACGACCTGCGCTCGCCCGAGCGTGAGCTGCGGGCGCACCTCGGCCGAGGCGCCCCCGATCACGACGGTCACATGCTCGAGGCTCGAGGCGGCTGCGACGGTGCGCACGACCCAGTCGACGAGGATTGTGCCGCGGTAGGGCAGGAGCTGTTTCGGCTGGCCGAGGCGTCTGGAGCTGCCCGCCGCGAGGACGAGCCCGCAGACGGGCGCGCTCATCGCAGGGCCCCGGCGTAACGCTCCGGCTCCTGCTCGAAGCGCTGGCGGCAGCCGGCGGCGCAGAAGTAGACCGTGTGTCCCTCGTGCTCGCTGGTATGGCGGGCGGTCGCCACGTCGACCGTCATCCCGCAGATCGGGTCGAGCGCCTGCTCGCCGCCAGCTGCGGAGACCGGGGTGAGGATCAGCGGCTCGGGCGCCGAGGCGGCGGCATTGGGCTGCCTCGCGGGCTGCTCCCGTCGCACCTGCAGGATCTCGGCGGCGATGCTCAGCGCGATCTCCGAGGGCGTCACCGCGCCGAGGCTCAGCCCGGCGGGGCAATACAGCCGCTCCAGCGCGTTCGCGCCGAAGCCGCTCCCCCGCAGGTAGTCGAGGACGGCCTCGGCGCGCTTCACGCTCGCGACGAGGCCCACGTAGGCCGCCTCGGAGCGCAGCACGGCGGCCAGCGCAGCCTCGTCGTACTGTCCCTGTGTGGCAACGACCACGTAGCTGTCGGCGTGCAGCCGCGCGGCGGCTGGGTCGAGGTCGGTGAGCAGCAGATCGGCGTCGGGGAACGCCTCGGCGGTTGCGCCGGGGTCGGAGACGGTGACGTCGAACTCGATCAGCTTGCCGGCGCTTGCGAGGGCCTGCGCGAGCGGGGTCTCACCGATCACGACGAGTTCGGGGCGGGGCAGGAACGGCTCCACGTAGATCTCCAGTGCGCCCTGGCTCTGGCAGGGCATCGCCAGCTCGATCACGCCCTCCCCGGGCTCGCCGAGACCGGGGTCGGGGCTGATGCGCAGCAGGCGCGGCTTGCCGTCCTCGAGAGCCGCGAGCGCCTCGCGCAGCACCAGCGGCTGGGCGCAGCTGCCGCCGACCCAGCCGCTGAACGCGCCCTCGGCGTCGATCAGCGCCTTCGCGCCGGGGTAGGCCGAGGTCGGGCGGCGGCAGGCGACGACGGTCGCGAGGGCGAACGGCTCGCGCCGCTCGCGCAGCGCGACCGCCAGGCCGAGCGGGTCATCCGATGCCGACATGGCCGTCTCCGTAGGCGCGGCCGGCCGCCCGGCGGGCGGGCGCGCCTGGCTACTCCGTGATCCCGTGCTCGCGCAGGATCGACCACACCTTGTCCGGCGTTATCGGGATGTCGATGTGGCGCACGCCCAGGTGCGAGAGTGCGTCGACCACGGCGTTGGCGATCGCCGGTGGCGCGCCGACGGTGGCCGACTCGCCGATGCCTTTCGCGCCCAGCGGGTGGTGCGGCGAGGGCGTCGTGGTGTTTGCCGTCTCCCACTTCGGGGTCTCGACTGCCGTCGGCACGAGGTAGTCGACGAACGACGCGCTGAGCGGGTTGCCGCTCTCGTCGTACGCCAGCTCCTCGTAGAGCGCCGGCGCGAGGCCCATCGTCAGTCCGCCGTGGACCTGACCCTCGACGATCATCGGGTTGATGATGTTGCCGCAGTCGTCCACCGCGACGAAGCGGCGCACGTGCACCTCGCCCGTTCCCTTGTCGATGTCCACCACGCAGATGTAGCTGCCGAAGGGGAACGTCAGGTTGGGCGGGTCGTAGTAGGAGACGGCCTCGAGGCCGGCCTCCATCCCCTGCGGGTGGTTCGTGTAGGCGGCGAGGGCGATCTCCTGGATGGTGACGCCTTTCTCGGGGTCGCTCCGCACGAAGAAGCGGCCGGGCTCCCACTCGAGGTCGTCCTCGGTCACTTCCTCCGCCTCCAGCAGGTGCGCCGCGATCGCGCGCGCCTTGGCGCGCACCTTGCCCGCCGCGATGGCGCCAGCCGCGCCGGCGGTCGGCGTGCTGCGGCTGGCGTACGTCCCGAGGCCGTACGGGGCCGTGTCGGTGTCGCCCTCCTCGACGGCGATGTCGCTGGCGGGGATGCCGAGCTCCTCGGCGATGATCTGGGCGTAGGTCGTCTCGTGACCCTGCCCCTGCGACTTTGTGCCGAAGCGGGCGATCGCCTTGCCGGTCGGGTGTACGCGCAACTCGCAGCTATCGAACATCTTCAGCCCGAGGATGTCGAAGTGCTTCGAGGGCCCCGCGCCCACGATCTCGGTGAAGCTGGAGATGCCGATGCCCATCAGCTCGCCGCGCGCGCGCTTCTCGGCCTGCTCGCGGCGCAGCTCGTCGTAGCCGATCGTCTCCATCGCGAGGTTGAGCGCGCCCTCGTAGTCGCCGCTGTCGTACTCCCAGTCGAAGACCGACTGGTAAGGGAACGCGTCCGCCGGGATGAAGTTCTTCTTGCGCACGTCGGCCGGATCCAGCTGCAGTTCCGTCGCAAGCACGTCGACGAGCCGCTCGATGGCGTGGACGGCCTCGGTGACGCGGAACGAGCAGCGGTAGGCGATGCCTCCCGGCGGCTTGTTCGTGTAGACGCCGTCCACCTCGGCGAAGGCGTCCTTGAAGTCGTACGAGCCCGTGCAGATCGAGAACAGCCCCGCCGGGAACTGCGAGGGGTTCGCGGCCGCGTCGGTGTAGCCGTGGTCGGCGAGCGTCTTGATGCGCAGCGCCTTCATCGTGCCGTCGCTGTCGGCGGCGATCTCGGCGGCCATGTGGTAGTCGCGGGCGAACGAGTCCGCCTGCAGGTTCTCGATGCGGTCCTCGATCCACTTCACGGGGTGCCCCGTGACGACCGCGGCGGCGACCGCGATCACGTAGCCGGGGTAGACCGGCACCTTGCCGCCGAAGCCTCCGCCGATGTCCGGCGAGATGATCCGGATCTTCTCCTCGGACAGCCCGACGTGCCCCGCGACCAGCGCGAAGACGGTGCGGATCGCGTGCGGCGCCTGCGTCGTCATCCAGACCGTCAGTTGCCCCGATACCGAGTCGAACTCGGCGACGCATCCGCAGGTCTCGATCGAGGCGACGTGGATGCGTGGCAGGTAGATGTCCTGCTGCACGGTCACGTCGGCATCCTCGAAGGCGCGGTCCGTCGCGGCCTTATCGCCGACCTCCCAGTGGAAGATGTGGTTGTCGGTCTTGCCTTCCTTGTCGTCGCGCAGCACGGGCGCGTCGGGCTCGAGCGCCTTGAACGGGTCCATCACCACGGGCAGCGGCTCGTATTCGACCTCGACGGCCTCGACGCCGTCGGCGGCCGCGTAGCGGCTGGTCGCCACGACGGCGGCGACTTCCTGGCCGGCGTACATCACCTTGTCGACCGGGAGCACCATCTGGGTGTCCGACATCAGCGTCGGCATCCAGTGCAGGTTGTACGCCTCCAGCGTCTCGCCGGTGATCACCGCGAGCACGCCGTCCACTTCGAGGGCGGCGTCGCTGTTGATGTTCTTGATGCGGGCGTGCGCGTAGGGGCTGCGCACGATGTCCAGGTAGAGCATGTTCGGCCGCACGATGTCGTCGACGTAGTTGCCGCGACCGCGGATGAAGCGCGCGTCCTCCTTGCGCTTGAGGCTATGGCCCATGCCTCCGATTTCGGGGCTTGTCGTGGTCACTGGCCTAACCCTCCCTCATGGCGCGGCCCGCGTGCTGCACGGACTTCACGATGTTCACGTAGCCGGTGCAGCGGCAGAGGTTGCCGGAGATCGCCTTCCGCACCTCGTCCTCGCTGGGGTCCTGGTTCTGCTCGAGCAGCGCGACGCTGGTGAGCATCATGCCCGGGGTGCAGAAGCCGCACTGCAGGCCGTGCTCCTCGGTGAAGCCCTGCTGGACGGGATGCAGCTCGCCGTCCTGCTCGAGGCCCTCGACCGTCGTGACCTCGCTGCCGTTCGCCTGCACGGCGAAGACCGTGCAGGACTTCACCGGCACGCCGTCCAGCAGCACCGTGCAGGCGCCGCAGTGCGTGGTGTCGCAGCCGATGTGCGTGCCGGTCAGCTGCAGGTCCTCGCGAATGAGGTGGACGAGCAGCAGCCGAGGCTCGACCTCGACCTGCTGAGCCGCACCGTTCACCGTGACTTCGATCTGTGTCATCGGTCTACCCTCCTGCCCGCTCGACGGCGCGCCGCAGGGCTCGCAGGGTGAGCACCCGCACCATGTCTCGCTTGTACTCCTCGGAGCCGCGCAGGTCGGCAGCCGGATCCGAGGCGGCCGCCGCCAGGTCGGCGGCGGCGCGCAGCGCGTCGTCGTCGAGGCTGCTGCCGATCAGCGCGTCCTCGGCCTCGCTCGCGCGGATCGTCGTCGGGCCGACGGCGGTGAGGCCGATGCCTGCCGCGCTGCAGCTGCCGTTCGAGCGCGTGATCTGCACTGCGACAGCCGCCGTCGCGAAGTCGCCGACCTTGCGCTCGAGCTTCTCGTAGGCGCCCCCGCTCCCGTCCGTGGGCTGGGGCACGCGCACCTCGGTGAGGATCTCGCCCTCATCGAGCGTGGTCATGAACGGGCCGAGCAGCAGCTCGTCGATCGACAGCGTGCGAGCGCCGCCGGGCCCGGCGACGCCGACCGCGGCGCCCAGCGCGGTCATCACCGCGCCGAGGTCGCCCGCCGGGTCGGCGTGGGCGAGCGAGCCGCCGGTCGTGCCGCGGTTGCGCACCAGCGGGTCCGCGATCACTGCGGCGGCGTCCGCAATCAGCGGGTAGCGCGAGGCGATCAGCTCCGAGCGCTCCAGCGCCGAGTGGCGCGTCAGCGCGCCGATGCGCAGCTGCCCGTCGGACTCCTCGATGCCGCTCAACGAGTCGACCGCGTTGAGGTCGACGAGGACGGCCGGGGAGGCGAGCCGCAGCTTCATCAGCGGGATAAGGCTCTGGCCGCCGGCCAGCACCCGTGCGTCGGAGCCATGCTCCGCGAGTAGTGCCAGCGCCTCGTCCAGCGTCGAGGGGGCGTGGTATTCGAACTGTCCGGGAATCATCGGGTACTCCTTGGCGTTCGCCCGGGCGGATGCTACAAGGCAATCACGAGTCTAGTAGGAACCGGCCCGCTTGTGGGCGAGGAGCAGGTGCGATGGAGATCAAGATCGAGAAGACCTTCAAGGTGAACGCGCCGATCGATCGTGTCTGGGACTTCCTCACGGACCCCGCGCAGGTCGTCCAGTGCATGCCCGGCGCTGAGCTGGACGAGGTGATCGACGAGCGCAACGTCCGCGGCCGCGTCGGGGTGAAGGTCGGACCCGTCGAGGCCCGCTACCGTGGCCAGGCGACCTTCGAGGAGCTCGACGAGGAGAACCACCGCATCCGCGTGGTCGGCCAGGGCATGGGCGACGGCAGCGCCGACATGCAGCTGGCGGGCGAGCTGCGCTCCCTCGACGACGGCAGCACGGAGGCCGAGTTCGCGGCGCTCGTCAACGTCGGCGGCCGCATGGCGCAGGTCGGCTCGCGGCTGATCAAGTTCGTATCGGACCGGCTCTTCGACCAGTTCGTCTCACGCGTCCGTGAGCACGTCGAGACGTAGCTGCGGCACGGTTCAGGCAGCCGCCGCAATGCGTGGCGATCTCAGGCCGGGGGCCGGTCACTCTGCAGGATCCAGCGGGAGCGTGGCCGGGTCGTCCGCGCCGAGCAGGATGCTGCCGACCGACTCGTAGTGGTCCCTCGAGGCTGCAACGTGCTGCTTCGCCACATTGAGGTCACGGAGAGCGCGCTCGATGCGATGCTCGGTGAATATGGCATTGCTGCCCGCGGCGTCGTAGAGCAGTTGCACCGCTCGCAGCGCCTCATGCGCCGAGTGCATCAGCGCCAGCCGCGCGACCCAGATGCGCCTCAGCGCGTCGGGCGCGTCCTCGTTTGCCGCGACCCAGGCCGCCTCGACCGCCTCGAGCAGGAAAGCGCGGGCGCTGCGCACGATCGCCTCGGCCTCGGCGATTGCGCGTTGCACATGCGGGCGGTTGCGCAGCAGCGTGGTCGAGTGCTTCGAAGCGTGCGTCTGGGCGAGCGCGGTCAGATCCTCGATTACGCCGCGAGCGATGCCCAGCGAGTTGCCACCGTGCAGCGACCAGCCCCACGTGCCGGCGTACGGCCTGCGGTAGCGCGGGCCGGGGAACGCTGCAGGGTCGGCGTACCACATCGTTCGCTCGGCCGGGACGAAGCGGTCGCGCACGACGAAGTCGTTGCTGCCCGTGCCGCGCATGCCCATGACGTTCCACGTATCGAGGACCTCGCCGTCCCCGTGCGGGATGAACGCGATGCGCTGCAGCGGTTCACCGTCCGCGCCAACGCGCCGTTCGCCGCCGCGGCGGTCGAGGATCCAGCAGCCCCCGAGGATCCAGTTGGAGTGCATGACCCCGCTGACGAAGTCCCAGTGTCCGTCGATCAGGTAGCCGCCCTCGACCTCGACGGCGGTTCCCTGGGGCAGATTTGCGCCGCCGACCATGATGTCCGTGACGCCGCGACTCTCGAGGGCGCGCATGCCCGCGATCGCCTCGGAGGAGAGCCAGCCGAGCAGCGCCGACTCGAACGATCCGTTCTGTGCCAGCCAGCCCGCAGAGCCGTCGGCGCTCGCGATCAGCTCGACGGCGCGAATGGCGGTGGTGGGCTCGGCCTCCGCGCCGCCGTAGGCAGCGGGCGCCAGCAGGGTGAACAGCCTGGCCTCGGCCATGGCGTCAACGATCTCGTCCGGCAGCTGGCGCTCGGCCTCGATCGTGTCGGCGGCGGCACGGATTCGGGGCGCGATCGCCGCTGCCGCAGCTACGACATCGAACATGGGACGCCGAGCATAGCAGCCGGGGTGCCCGCGTACGCCGCCGTCGCTACCAGGGTGGAGTCTCAGGCGGCCCCGCTACAGCGTGACGCCGGCGAGGGCCTGGCCCTGTTCGATCGCCTGGCGGACCTGCGAGGCCGAGGGCAGCTCGGCGTAGATGCGGAGCAGCGGCTCGGTGCCGCTGAAGCGCAGCAGCAGCCACCAGCCGCCCTCGAGGGTGAAGCGGTAGCCGTCCAGCGTGTCGCGTGCGACGACGCGCAGCCCCGCGATCTCCGAGGGCGTCGCGGCTGCTGCCTGTTCCGCGATCGCGTCGCGCTCCTCCTCGCGCAGGGTGACGTCGACGCGGTCGTACGCGTGCGGTCCGAGCTCGGCGTACAGCTCGGCGAGGAGCTGCGAGGCCGGCTTGCCGGTCTGCACCATGTAGTCGAGCAGCAGCAGTCCGGACAGTACGCCATCGCGCTCCGGGATGTGGCCGCGGAAGGCGTAGCCGCCCGACTCCTCGCCGGCAACGACGGCGTCCTCCTTGATCATCCTCGGACCGAGGTGCTTGAAGCCGACCGGCGTCTCGATGACGGGGCAGCCGTGGCGCTCGCCGAGCAGGTCGACCATCCGCGTCGTCGTGATGGAGCGCACGATTGCGCCGCGCTCGCCGCGCACCTCCAGCAGGTAGCGTACGAGCAGCGCAAAGACCTGCAACTGGTTGAGGAAGCGCCCCTGCTCGTCGACCAGCCCGAAGCGGTCGCCGTCGCCGTCCGTCGCGAGGCCCACGTCGTGCCCGCCGCCCTCGAGCAGCCGCATCAGCGCGCCGAGGTTGGGCGCGATCGGCTCCGGCGCGCGCATACCCGGGAAGGCCGGGTTCGGCTCGCCGTGCAGCTCGTGCACGGTGGTCTCGCCCTCGCCGATCGCCGCCGCCGTCAGCCCGCCCGCCGCGCCGTACATCGAGTCGACCACGACGCGCAGTCCGGCCTCGCGGATGCGTTCGAGGTCCACGAACTCGCGCAGCGCGGCGAGATAGGGCGGATTCGGGTCGAAGCGCTCGATCTTCGCTGCGGCGCCCCCGTTCGCGCCGCCCGCCGCCCCGCCGCCGTCGAGGATGGCGGGCACGGCCTCCTCGATCTCACGCGTGATCTCGGGCGGGGCGGAGTTGCCGGAGGCCTGTTTGACCTTGAAGCCGTTCCAGCGCGCCGGGTTGTGGCTGGCCGTGATCACCACGCCCGCCGCCGCGCCGCGGTCGAGCACCGCGTGCGATAGCGCGGGCGTCGGCGCGGCCCTCGATCCGAGCGCGACGGCGATGCCGTTGGCGGCGAGGACCTCGGCGGTCGCGTTGGCGAAGGCGGCGGAGAGGAAGCGCGTGTCGTAGCCGACGACCACACCGCTGCGGCCTTGCCCCGTGCGGCGCAGCCAGCCGGCCGTCGCCTGCGCGACCGCGCGCACGTGCTCGAAGGTGTAGTCCTCGGCGATGACGGCGCGCCAGCCGTCCGTGCCGAAGCGGATCTCGGCCATCAGGCCTCGCCCCCCGCTCCGAGGGCTGACGCGGCGAGTACCCCGCCGTCGCGGTAGCCGTCCTCCGGGTCCAGCAGCGTCCCGGTGGGTGGCCGCTCGCCGGCCTCGACGGCTGCGCCGTGGGCGAGCACGACACCCTCGAGGACCGCGCCCGCGCCGACGTGCGCGCCCTCGGCCAGCACCGAGTCGCGCACCCGCGCGCCCTCGCCGATCTCGACGCCGTCCCAGAGCACGCTGCCGGCCACCGTCGCGCCGCGCCCGATCGCGCAGCCCGCCCCGGCCACCACGCCGCCCTCGAGGATCGCGCCCGCGCCGACGCGGGTCCCGGCGCCGAGCAGCGCCGGGCCCTCGATGCGTGCGTCCGCGGCGAGCTCCGCCGCGCCGATCGCGCGCCCGTCCTCGGGCCAGCCCGCGGGCAGCAGCGCCGGAGCCGCACCCGTGAGGAGATCGAGGTTGGTTTGCAGGTAGGCCGCGGGGTTGCCGACATCGGCCCAGTAGCCCTCGTGGCGGTGGCCGAAGATGCCGCGTCCGTGTGCGGCGAGGTCGGGGAACAGCTCGTCCTCCACCCGGTTGAAGCGGTCGGCGTCAGGCATGCGCCCGACGGTGGACTCGAAGAGCCAGAGCCCGGCGTTGATCAGCCTCGAGGGCGCCTCCTCGCGCGGCGGCTTCTCGACGAAGCGCGTGATGCGCGCGCCCTCGCCGAGCACGACCACGCCGAAGCGCGAGGGGTCCTCGACCTCGAAGAGCGCGAGCGAGAGCTCGGCCCCGCGCTGCCGGTGCGTCTCTGCGAAGGCGCCGAGGTCAATGTCGCTGACAATGTCGCCGTTGCAGACGAGGAAGGGCTCATCCCAGCCCCCCGAGGCGTTGGCGATCGCACCGCCGGAGCCGAGCGGTTCGCCCTCGAAGACGCACTTGATCTCAAGGCCGGGCGGCGCGGCGTCGCCGCTGAACGCGGTCTCGATCGCCGCGTTGCGCTCGGTCATCGCGAAGGTGATGCGCTCGAAGCCGTGGCTACGCAGGGCGTCGAGCAGGTAGGAGAGGAGCGGGCGGTTGAGGATCGGGACGAGCTGCTTCGGCGTCCGCCACGAGAGCGGGCGCAGTCGCGTCCCCTTGCCGCCGATGAGCACGATCGCGCGCACGGCGGGGATCGTACACCGCACCCCGCCCGCTGGGTATTGAGCGCTGGGTCGCGCGGTGGTCGCCGAAGCAGTCGATCGATCCCACGGATGAGGATTCGGTGTAGCGTCCAAGGCCGCGATTGGGTTGACCAGGACTAGCCGGAGTGTCCGATTCGCCCGTTTGACAATCGGTTGGACGCGTGCTGATACTCGCGACACCCCTCCGGGGGTAAATCCTCCCCGCCGTCCACTGCCTCAGGTGGTGAACTGGCGGGGTTATCTATGTAGGGCATCCCGTCACTATGGCAGATCGAGTCGCAGTGTTCGTCGATATGCAGAACGTGTACGGGGGAGCGCGCCGCACCTTCTACTCCGGCGTCTCCGCTCACCACACCGACGGTCAGATTGACCCGTTGGCTCTCGGTAATCTGATCTGCAGCCGCCCGCCACCGGGACTCACGCGTACTCTGGGCGAAGTCCGCGTCTACACCGGGCGGCCCGAATCGACCAAAGAGCCGAAAACGTATGGGGCGCACATGCGCCAGTGCGAGGCGTGGGAACGAGCGGGAGCCGTCGTCATCCCCAGGCCACTGCGCTACCCAGGCGACTGGCCAGCTACCCGAGCCGAACAGAAGGGCGTGGATGTCCAGCTTGCCATCGACTTCGTGGCGGGGGCGATCGACGATCGATACGATGTTGGGGTGGTGTTCTCGACTGATACCGACCTGCGACCGGCGCTGGAGTTCGTCACCGACCGTTTCGAACGGTATCCGCGTGCTGAAGTTGCGGCGTGGCGTGGTTCTGGCGCCAATCGCGCACTTCGCGTGCGCGGTGGTCGACGTAGCACGTGGGTGCATTACCTCGATTGGGACGACTACCTGGCAACTCGCGACCGAACCGACTATCTCCTGTAGACCTGAAACCGGCTCTTGCAGTCGTTGCGCTACCCGCCGAGGGCGTCGAGGCCCGCGCTCTGGCGCAGCGCGTCCACCGTGTCCAGCTTCTCCCACGGCAGGTCGAGCAGCGGGCGGCCGAAGTGCCCGTAGGCCGCGGTCTGCTGGTAGATCGGGCGGCGCAGCTCGAAGCGGTCGATGATCGCCGCGGGGCGCAGGTCGAAGTGCTCATCGATCAGCCGCACGAGGTCCGCGTCGGGCAGCTTTCCCGTCCCGAACGTCTCGATCGCAACCGAGGTGGGCTGCGCCACGCCGATCGCGTACGAGACCTGGACCTCGATGCGGCCGGCCAGCCCCGCCCCGACGATGTTCCGCGCGACGTGCCGGGCGGCGTAGGAGGCGGAGCGGTCCACCTTCGTCGGATCCTTGCCGCTGAAGGCGCCGCCGCCGTGGCGGGCGATGCCGCCGTAGGTGTCGACGATGATCTTGCGGCCCGTCAGCCCGGCGTCGCTGGCCGGCCCACCCGACACGAAGCGCCCGGTCGGGTTCACGAAGATCTTGTCCTCGTCGAGCCCGGCCAGCAGGTCGTCCGGGCAGACGTATTCGATCACGAGCTTGCGCACGTCCTCGCGCAGCTGCTCGATGGGCACGTCCGGATCATGCTGCGTGGAGACGACGACGGCCTCGAGGCGCTTGGGGACGCCGTACTCGTACTCGATCGTGACCTGCGACTTGCCGTCGGGGCGCAGGTAGGGCAGCACGCCGCTCTTGCGCAGCGCCGCCAGCCGCTGCGC
This sequence comes from Dehalococcoidia bacterium, assembly GCA_963667465.2. Lineage (GTDB taxonomy): Bacteria > Chloroflexota > Dehalococcoidia > UBA2979 > UBA2979 > VXMT01. The sequence continues at coordinate 529,027 of CAXXDN010000001.1, forward strand.
GAGCCGGTGCGCGAGCCAGAGCGTGAGCGGGATGTGATCGGGAGTCTCGTCGCAGGCGAAGCCGATCATCATTCCCTGGTCGCCCGCGCCAATCTGGTCGTACACGTCCTCCGAGCCACGCTCGCGCGCCTCGATTGCGGCGTCCACACCGCGTGCGATGTCGCTGGCCTGCTCCTTGAGCGAGGAGATAACACCGCAGGTCCGCCAGTCGAAGCCGACCTCGGAGTCGTCGTAGCCGACCTCGCGGATGGTCTGGCGCACGACGTCCTGGAGGTCGACCCAGGATGTCGTGCTGACCTCGCCGAAGACGAACACCAGGCCGGTGTTGACGGCCGTTTCGCAGGCCACGCGGGCGTTGGGATCGCCCTCGATCAGCGCGTCGAGCACGGCGTCCGAGATCTGGTCGCAGAGCTTGTCCGGGTGCCCCTCGGTAACTGACTCGCTGGTCAGCAGCAAGGACGGCGAGTCGAAGAAGGTGTTGCTCATGCCCCCTGCCTTCCGCGCGTCTCTGCCCCCGATTGGACCGCAGTTCTGCCGCAGCCGCCATCACTGCGGCGCTCAGGCGGTGCCCAGCTCCCACGAGCGCAGGTAGTGCTCCTGCTCCTCCGTCAGCGTATCGATCGCCACGCCCATCGCCGCCAGCTTGAGGCGCGCGACCTCCTCGTCGATCTCGCGCGGTACGTCGTACACGCCTGGCCCGAGGCTCGCGTGCTGGCTCGCGAGGTATTCGAGGCAGAGCGCCTGGTTCGCGAACGACATGTCCATCACGCTCGCCGGGTGCCCCTCCGCCGCGCCGAGGTTGATCAGCCGCCCCTCGGCCAGCACCACCAGTTGACGCCCGTCGCTCAGCGTCCACTCCTCGACGAACGGGCGCAGCTCGCGCCTCGCCTCCGTCATCGCCGCGAGCGCCTCGAGGTTGATCTCGGCGTCGAAGTGGCCGGAGTTGGCGAGGATCGCGCCGCTCCGCATCGCCTCGAACGCCGGGCGGTCGATTACGTTGATGTCGCCCGTCGCCGTTACGAAGATGTCGCCCTCGGCCGCCGCATCGGCGATCGGCATGACGCGGTAGCCGTCGAGCAGCGCCTCCAGGGCGCGCGTCGGTTGGACCTCGGTGACGACCACGTGTGCGCCGTGTCCCTGCGCGCGCATCGCGATGCCGCGCCCGCACCAGCCGTAGCCGCAGACCACAACGGTCTTGCCCGCCAGCAGGATGTTGGTCGCGCGGATGATGCCGTCGAGGGTGGACTGGCCGGTACCGTAGCGATTGTCGAAGAAGCGCTTCGTCTCCGCCTCGTTGACGGCGACGATCGGGTAGCCGAGCGCGTCGTCGTCCGCCATCGCGCGCAGCCGGATCACCCCGGTCGTCGTCTCCTCGGTTCCGCCGGCGACGCCGTCGAGGAGGTCGCGTCGCTCGCGGTGCAGCAGCGCGGTCAGGTCCGCGCCGTCGTCGATCGTCAGTTGCGGCCCGACGCCCGGCGCGTGCTCGATCGCGAGGTCGAGGTGGCGGAAGTAGGTGGGGTGATCCTCGCCCTTGATCGCGAAGGTCGGCACGCCGTACTCGGCGACGAGTGCGGCTGCCACGTCGTCCTGCGTGGAGAGCGGATTCGAGGCGGCGAGCCGCGTCTCCGCGCCGCCGTCGCGCAGCGCCAGCAGCAGGTTCGCGGTCTCCGTGGTGACGTGGGCGCAGGTGCTGACGCGCAGGCCCTCGAGGGGGCGCTCGGCGGAGAAGCGCTCGCGGATCCGGGCCACGACGGGCATCTCGCGCGCCGCCCACTCGATGCGGCGTACGCCCGCGGCAGCGAGTCCGGGGTCGGCGATCTCGCCGGCGGTCGCGTTGCTCATCGATTCCTCCCGACGGGTGCCACCTTACGTGCCGGGCGCGACGCGCACGAGGCGCTCGCCGTCCGGGCCGCGCTGCGCGAAGCGACGCCGCAGCAGCGCGCCCAGCCCGAGCCCGTCGCGGCGCTGGAAGCGCGCCTCGTGCACCGGCGCGCCCCGCACGTAGCCGAGTCGCTCGTAGGCGCGCAGCGCAGGGGCGTTCTCCGGGTCGACGGTCAGCGTCACTTGCCAGCAGCCGCGCTCCAGCAGATCGGCCGTGACCGCCGAGGTGACGCGCGTCGCGAGCCCACGCCCGCGTGCGGAGGTGCGCGTGAAGACGTTGCCGACCACAGCGATACCCATGCCGGGCGAGACGAGGTGCGTCCCCGCGACGGCGGCGAGCGAGCCGCCCTCGAAGACGCCATGGTAGACGCCCTGCTCGATGTGCTCGCCGCGGTAGCCGGTGGGGCCGCCGCCGGTCGCGTAGAGCGCGTTCAGCTGGCGCGCGTCGCGCGCCGTGAGGCGCTGCACGGAGCGCTGGCCGATGCCCGTACCGGCCGGGCGGAAGCTGTCGGCGTCGACGGACATGCGGATCATCGAGATCAGACCGCCGAGCGTGTAGACGCCGCGCAGCGCCGGCAGGTGCTCCGGGGCGCAGGTTGCGAGGTAGCCGCCTCGCGGGCCCGGGTGCAGGGACAACGTCGCGGCGGCCGCGGCCGGGTCGCCGCTGATCACGCTCATCTTGCCCAGCGAGCCGTTGGCGTGCATCACCACCGCGTGCTCGCCGGCCGGCCCTTCCGCCGTCCAGAACCGCGCAGCGGCGAAGAGCCCGCTATCGAGGTGGCCGAGCGCGAACGCAGCGTGGGCGCGGTCCTCGCCCAGCAGGGCGAGCAGGCGCTGGTTGTCGCGCTCCTCGTGAACGCGGTAGAGCGCGGCGTCGTCCGCGGCGGCGCGATCGTGCGAGAGCGTGCGCGTCATGGCTCGTCCGGCGGCTCGCCGTGGTAGCGCCGCAGCAGCAGCGCGAGCCGCCGTCGCGTCTCCAGTGGCACGAGATCGGGCGACGTCACCAGTGCCGAGGCGAGCGCGTCGCCGCAGCCGCAGTCCCCGCGCTCGCCCAGTCCGGCGACCGTCCGCACCAGCGCCTGGCGGCCGCGCGCGGCGTTCCTCGCGAGGTTCTCCAACACCATGTCGGCGCTCACGTCCTCCTCCGATTCGCGCCAGACGTCGTAGTCGGTGACGAAGCAGAGCGCGGCGTAGCAGAGCTCGGCCTCGCGGGCGAGCTTCGCCTCCGGGAGCGCTGTCATGCCGATGATCGTGCCGCCGGCGTCACGGTTGATGCGCGCCTCGGCGCGCGTCGAGAACGACGGCCCCTCGCTCACCACCAGCGCGCCGCCTCGATGCGTCGTGACGCCGCTCGCCTCGGCTGCGTCGGCCAGCGCTGCCGCGAGGTCGGCGCAGAACGGGTCGGCGAAGCCGATGTGCGCGACCATGCCGTCGCCGAAGAAGGTGTGCGGCCGCTGCCAGTTCGTCCGGTCGATGATCTGGTCGGGCGTCACGGCGTGCAGCGGCTCGATCTGCTCGCGCAGCGAGCCGACGGCGGAGAGCGAAATCACGCGCTGCGCGCCGAGCTGCTTGAGCGCGTGGATGTTGGCGCGCGCGGGCACCTCGGAGGGCAGCAGGCGGTGCCCCTCGCCGTGCCGCGCGATGAAGGCGATGCGCCGGCCCTCGATCGTTCCGGCGACGATCGGCCCGCTTGGCGCGCCGAAGGGCGTCTCGACCTCGAGCCGCTCGGCACCGCGCAGCTCCTCGAGCTGGTAGAAGCCGGACCCGCCGATAACGCCGATCTCCGCCGTGCTCATGCCTGATCCTCCATGTTGCCGTCAGACGATCGAGTCGCTCTTCTGCCGGTTACAGTCTCCACACAGGATCTGGATGTTGTCGATCGCGTTGCCGCCGCCCTTCGCAACCGGGATGACGTGGTCAAACTGCAACTCGTCCTCGCTACCGCACTGTACGCAGCGGCCGGCGTCGCGCTCCCAGACGAACGCGCGCACCTCGTCGGGGATGCGCTCGCGGCGGGCCGACGCGACCTCCTCGTCCCGCGCGCGGATCTTGCGCAGGCGGTCCAGCCGCGAGTCCTGCCGCCGCTGGCGATCCCAGACGAGGAGCTCGACGTCCTCGCCCGACAGCTCCGGATCGGCCCAGAACAGCCCCGCGTTCGTCCACCACAGCACGCGCTCGTCCTCGCGACCGATCCGGACCGCGCCCGCCGCCTCGAGCTCCCTGGAGGCGCGTCGGTACTCGCTGTTGGTGAGGTCGAAGTAGCGGGTCTTCGCGGTAAAGAACTTCCAGTTGGTGAAGACCCAGAAGCCGCTTTTCTCGATCCGCCCACTGCTGACCTTCCTGAGGCTCATGTCGCCCCTCTCAGTACGTCACCAGCGACGTTACCCCGTGCGGGGCCAGCCGGTCGCGTCCGCCGAGCTCGGCGAGCTCGACGACAAAGGCGAAGCCGGCCACCTCGCCGCCGAGCTTGGCGACCAGCTGCGCCGCCGCCTCGGCGGTCCCGCCGGTCGCGATCAGATCGTCGACGATCGCGACGCGGTGGCCGTCCACGGAGGGGTCGCGATGCGCCTCGAGCGACGCGCTCCCGTACTCCAGCTCGTAGGCGACGGAGGCCCGTTCGGCGGGCAGCTTGCCCGGCTTGCGCATCGGCACGAACGGCACGCCGAGGCGCTCCGCGACCGGCACGCCGAAGATGAAGCCGCGCGCCTCGATCCCGGCGATGAGGGTCGCGCCGTAGTCGCGCGCCACCGCGGCGAGGGCGTCGTTGGTTTCGCGCAGGCCGGCGGGGTCGTGCAGCAGCGGCGTGATGTCGCGGAAGAGGATGCCGGGCTCCGGGAAGTCCGGGATCGCGCGGATCAGCGCGCGCAGGCGTTCGCCGTCCAGCGGGGCAGATGCCGTCATGCGTCGATGCTGAGCCGCGCCGCGAACCGGGTCAAGCGCGCCCGGCTGCCTGTCCGTCGCTCGCGGCGTGGTGCTAGCATCGCGCGAATGCTGGAGCCACCCGTCGACCCCTTCGCGCAGATCGCGCCCTTCTACGACCTCGATCTCGAGGGCTTCGACGACGATCTTGCGCTCTATCTCGCGCTCGCCGACCGAGCGGCGGCGCGCGACAGCGGCGAGGACGTGCTGGAGCTTGGCTGCGGCACCGGCCGCGTCGCCCACGCCCTCGCCGGCGCCGGGTTCGGCGTCGCTGGCGTCGACTACAGCGCGGCGATGATCGAGGCCGCCCGCGTGCGCACCGAGGGCCTGCCCGTCCGCCTCGTCGAGGGCGACATGCGCAGCCTCGCGCTCGCTGAGCGATACGGCCTTGTGCTGATCCCGCTCGGCGGCCTCCAGCATCTCGAGACGACCGAGGACATCGCGGCGGCCTTCGCCAGCGTCGCCGTGCATCTCGCGCCCGACGGGATCGCGGCCGTCGACGTCGAGGCGCCGCACGCCGACGACTGGCTGCCGGGTCCGCGCCCGCTGGTCGAGCACTGGACGCGCGCGCTGCCCTGTGAGGACGGCGACGCGCGGGTGACGAAGCTTGTCGCCGTCGAGGGCGTGCCGAGCGAGTCGCTGCGCCTCGTGACGTGGCACTTCGACGTCCAGCCGCCGTCCGGGCCGCTGCGCCGCGTCACGCAGCAGTTCGCGCTGCGCGTCATCACCGCGGGCGAGATCGAGCTGGCCGCGCGCCTTGCCGGCCTGCGGGTCGACGCCTGGTACGGCGACTACGAGGGCGGCCCGCCGCGCGACGGCGACGAGCGGCTGATCGCCGTGCTCTCGCACGACGCGGACGCCGCCGAGCCGGGGGACGCGCCGTGACCCGCATCGCGCTCGATGGGATGGGCGGCGATTTCGCGCCCGCGGCGACGGCCGAGGGCGCGATCACGGCGGCTCGCGAGGGCATCCAGGTCGCTCTCGTCGGTGACGGGCAGCGTCTCCAGGCTGAGATCGAGCGGCTTGGCGGCGCGCCTGCGGGGCTGCGCGTGGTACACGCCCCGGACGTGATCGAGATGGGGGACCAGGCGGCTCGCGAGGCGGTCCGCCGCAAGGCGTCCTCGGCGTATGTGGGCGTCCGGCTCGTCCACGACGGCGAGGCGGACGCTTTCGTCTCGGCCGGCAACACGGGCGCCGTCTTCGTCGTTGCCCTGCTCGTGCTGGGGCGGCTGCCGGGCGTCGAGCGGCCTGCGATCGGCGCGCCGATTCCCTTCCCGAAGGGAATCACGCTACTGCTCGACGCCGGGGCGAACGCGGAGTGCCGCGCCTCCCACCTCGTGCAGTTCGCGCACCTCGGCAGCAGCTACATGCGCGCCGCGCGCGGCGTGGCCGAGCCGCGGGTCGGCCTGCTCAACATCGGCGAGGAGGGCAACAAGGGGTCGCCGCTCACCATCGAGACGTACGAACGACTCAGCGAGTCCGGCCTGCGCTTCGTCGGCAACATCGAGGGGCGCGACCTGGTCGAGAACCGCGCCGACGTGGCGGTGACGGACGGCTTTACGGGCAATGTCGTGCTCAAGCTCGGCGAGGGCCTGATGGAGCTGCTGATGGGCGAGCTGCGGAGTGCCGTTGAGACCTCCTGGCGAGGCCGCCTCGGCGGGCTGCTGATTCGCCCGGCGGCGCGCAAGGTGCGCGATTCGCTGGACTACCGCGCGCACGGCGCCGCGCCGCTGCTGGGTATCGACGGCTCCGTCTTCATCGCGCACGGCACGAGCGACGCCTTCGCGATCGCGAACGCGCTGCGCAGCGCCGCCGCCGATGTGGAGCGCGGCGCGCTTGCCGCGCTGCGCGGCGCGATGGAGGCGCAGTCCGGCGGGGAGTAGCAGGGCTCCGGCCGCAGTCAGGCGGGCGCGCGCTGGCGCTGCGTGAGATACTGGATCGAGGCCCGACGGGTGCCGGTGACTGAAGGGGGAATGCACGCCATGGCGATGCCGACCGACACGACGGACGCGACGTTCAACTCGGACGTGATCGAGAACGATGACCCGGTGCTGGTCGACTTCTGGGCGCCCTGGTGCGGTCCCTGCCGCATGGTCGCCCCGATCGTCGAGGAGCTCGCCGAGGAGTACGACGGCCGCGTGAAGTTCGTGAAGCTCAACACCGACGAGAACCCGATGACCGCCGGCCAGTACGGGATCCGCTCGATCCCCACACTGCTCGTCTTCAAGGGCGGCGAGCCGGTCGGCCAGATCGTCGGCTTCCGCCCCAAGGGCGACCTCGCGAAGCAGCTCGACGCCGCGCTGGTGTAGCCCGCGCGGCGCACAAGAGCCCGAAGCTGAAACGGGCGCCCCGCCAGTTGGCGAGGGCGCCCGTCGCGTGTCGGCGGCGCGCGCCGCCGCCGCGACGGAGCGGCGGCCTCCGCTCTGCCCCGGCGGGACTGGCCGACGGCAGGCGCGGAGCCCCGCTCAGAAGTACTTCTCGCTGCCGCCGTAGCCCAGTTGCCTCCCCCGCTCCGTAGCCTTGATGAAACTCCGCAGGCGGCTTTCGAACACCTCCGGGCGCGCCCTGCCGGTATCGATGTACGCCACGCGGATGCGGCGGTATGCGGCGGAGAAGCCCTCGTAGTGCGTCCACGCCTGATCGTTCGCCCGGATCGCGTCGAGGATGTCCTCAGGGAACACGAACTCCTCGCGCAGCACCTCCTCGACCGGCGCGCGAACGGAGGGGTGCAGCAACCCTTCGCCGGCAAGCCAGCGCAGTCGTTCCCTGTTCAGCTGGGAGTAGCGGCTGCCCCGCCTCCTCGGCGAGAACCGCTGCGCGGCCCGCAGCTCGTCCGGCTTCTTCACGATGCTGTCGATCCAGCCGAAGCAGAGCGCTTCCTCCACCGCGTCGTTGTAGGGAATGCGCGGTTCGCCCGACGCCTTGTTCGGGTAGACAAGCCAGATCTCAGGCGCCGTGCCGAAGTTCGCCTCCAGCCAGCGGCGCCACTCCGTGCGGCCGGTGACGTAGAGCGTCTCCCCGATCTCCATCGCGTGCTTCCTCGGCCGGCGGCGAGGGCGCCCGTCGTGTGGCGGCGGCGCGCGCCGCCGCCCGTTACTTCTCGATCTTGCGGCCCTGCTTCTCCTCGAGGCGTGCGAGGGCGCGCCCCTTGTCGGGGTGCGGGTCCTTCACGAGGCCGTAGATCTCGCGGCCCTCGTGGTCTTCTGGCAGGTGTTCGGTGATGGGAAGACCTTCCTCATTACAGAACAGCAGTCAGTGGCAGTATTTGTACTTCTGCATCTCCTCGCAGGCGCAGATCCAGGTGCTGCGCTTCACCTCTTCCTCTTTGTCCTCGTAGAAGTTACAGGGGCAGAGCGGACGCCCGAGGTCGTCGACGTGCTTGGCGAGGCCGATTACGAGGAACTCGGTGATCTCGCGCTGCGGGTGGAGGTATGAGCCGCTCTTCTCCGCGAACTTCTCCGCGAACTTCCACATCTTATCGAGCGATTTCCCGGACGCCTGCATGCGGTCCGCATCGGTCGGTTGCTCGACCATGACACCTCTCCGTCCGTCCCGCTCGCGCTGCGGATCGAGCGTACCACGGCCGGCGGCCCGCGCCCTGATTCGCTCCGTTCGTTGACAGTTGCGCGGCCCGCCGTGACCATCCGGGCCGTGAGCGACGCCCCCTTCCTCGCCGTCCAGACCGAAACGTCCGACCAGGACCGCTACGCGATCGAACGCTCGATCATCGAGGCTGCCGGCGGGCGGCTGGTCGTGGCGCAGGCGGGGGGCGAGGACGAGCGCATCGAGCTGCTGCGCGAGGCGCAGGCGGTGCTCGTCAGCTCCGCGCAGATCAACCGGCGCGTGATCGAGGGGTCGCCGCGGCTCCAGCTGATCATTCGCTACGGCGTCGGCCTCGATACGCTCGACATCCCTGCGGCGACCGAGCACGGCGTCGTTGTCGCGCACTACCCGGACTTTTGTCAGCCGGAGGTCGCGAACCACGCGATCATGCTGCTGCTTGCCGTCGCCAAGAAGCTGGTCGTGCACGACCGCGCGATCCGCGCCGGCCGCTGGGGCAGCGTCGACCGCGCCCCCGCCCCCGCGATCCACGGCCAGACGCTCGGCCTGATCTCCTTCGGCGCGATCGCCCGCGAGGTCGCCGTGCGTGCGCGGGCCCTCGGCATGACCGTGACCGCCTACGACCCCTACGAGGGGGCCGCGACCTTCGAGGCCTGCGGCGTCCGGCGCGCCGAGAGCCTCAAGGAACTGCTGCGAGGCGCCGACCATGTCTCGGCGCACCCGCCGCTGACGGCGGAGACGCGCGGCATGATGGGCGCGGAGCAGTTCGCGCTGATGAAGCCGGGCGCGATCTTCCTCAACACCTCGCGCGGGCCGGTACACGACGAGGCGGCGTTGATCGCCGCCCTCGAGACAGGCGAGATTGGCGGTGCGGGCCTCGATGTATTCGAGTCGGAGCCGCTGGCGGAGGACTCGCCGCTGCTGGCGATGGACAACGTGGTGCTGACGCCACACTCCGCCTCGTACTCGGACCTCGCGTTCCAGCGGATGAAGGAGCGCGTCGGCAACACGGTGGTGTCGGTGCTGCGGGGGCGCTGGCCCGCGGAGTTCGCGGCGCTGCCGAACCGGCAAGCGGTCACGCCACGCGTGCCGCTCGAGTAGCGCGCCGCGGGACGCACGAAGCGCAAGCACGCGCCCGCGGGCGCTTGGGAGGAGACACGAAATGCGACCGAACAAGGTGCTGCGAGCATGGCGTGAGGGACGGCAGACCATCGGCGGCTGGCTGTCCACGCCCTCGGGACACTCCGCCGAGGTGATGGCCAACCTCGGCTTCGACTGGCTCTGCATCGACATGCAGCATGGGGCGGTCGACTACTCCGATGTGATCGAGATGTGTCGCGCGATCTCGACCACGGAGACCACGCCGTTCGTGCGCGTCCCCTGGAACGACCCGGCGATGATCATGAAGGTGCTCGACGCCGGCGCCTACGGCGTGATCGTCCCCCTCGTGAACAACCGCGAGGAGGCCGAGCTGGCTGTCTGGTCCTGCCGCTACCCGCCGGACGGTGGGCGTTCCTCGGGCCCCACGCGCGCCGCGATGTACGGCGGCGCCGGCTACCAGGACGAGGCCAACGACGAGATCGCCGTGATCTGCATGATCGAGACCGAAGAGGCGCTCGAGAATCTCGACGAGATCCTCTCCACGCCCGGTGTGGACTGCGCCTACATCGGACCGTCCGACCTCGCCTATGCGATCGGCATCACGCCGACCGGCGACAACGCCGACCCGAAGCACCAGGAGACGGTGCTGGGCATCCTCGAGGCCTGCCGGCGGCACGGCGTCGCCGCGGGCGTCCACACCGGCAGCCTGGAGTACACGGTGAAGTGGCTGCAGGCGGGCTTCGACACGGCGATGCTCAACAACGACGTCGGCTTCATCCGCCAGGCGGCGGGCTCGCAGCTCGCCGAGGCGCGCTCCACTACCGGCGTCGCCAACGTTCACGAGGCGTAGCCGTTGCCGGTTGTCGCGCCCGACGATCTGCGGCGCTACCTCGCGCGCATCTTCGAGGCGACCGGCGCCCCCGCGGATGACGCCCGGGAGGTCGCCGGCCACCTTGTGGAGGCGAACCTCAAGGGCCACGACTCGCACGGCGTGATTCGCACCGCGCCGTACATCCTGTCGGTGCAGGAAGGCCGTGTCCGGCCGGGGGCGCCGACCGCGGTCGAGCGCGAGACGGAGACGACGGCGCTCGTCAACGGCAACTGGAACTTCGGGCAGGTCGTCGCCCGCGACGCGATGGCGATCGCGGTCGCCAAGGCGCGTGCGCAAGGCCTCGCGGCGGTTGGCGGCTACCAGGCGGCGCATATCGGGCGTGCGGGCGCCTACGGCGAGCAGGCCGCGGCGCAGGGCATGGTGGCGCTCGGCTGGGTCAACGGGCACGGCGCCAGCGCCTTCGTCGCCCCGTTCGGTGGCACGGCGAGGCGGCTCGCCACCAACCCGCTTTTCGTCGCCGCGCCAACCGGCGACCCGGAGGCCCCGTTCGTGCTCGACATGGCGACGCCGGTGATCGCCGAGGGCAAGGTGCGGGTGGCGCGCAACCGCGACGCCGCGCTGCCGCCCGGTCGCATCATCGACGGCGACGGTCGGCCCTCGACGGACCCGCACGACCTCTACGGCGGCGACCCGCCGGGGTCGAGGGCGGAGGGCGCGCTGCTGCCGCTCGGCGTCGCGCCGGACTACGGGGCTGGCGGTGACGGCGGCGTCGGCCACAAGGGCTACGCGCTCGCGCTCGCCATCGATCTGCTCGGCGGCGCGCTAACCGGGGCGGGCGCGACCAGTAGCAGCGGAAGCCGCGGCAACGGCTTCCTCTTCATCGTCGTCGACCCCGAGCGCTTCGTCGGCCTCGAAGGCCTCGAGGGCGAACTCGCGAGCCTGCTCGGCTACGTGAAGCAGCCTCCATACGCCGAGGGCTTCGACGAGATCCTGACGCCGGGCGAGCCGGAACGCCGCCGCATGGCCGAGCGCCGCGACGGCATCCCCCTCGAGGACGCGACCTGGCAGCAGATCGCCGAGGCGGCCGCCTCGGTCGGCGTCGGTCCGTATGACGGGAAGATCGTCGAGGGCGGCTAACTGGAGCTGTTGTCCAGCGTCAGCGGGTTCTCGCCGATCAGGTGGTCCGGCGCCGGGCGGCCCTGGCCCAGGTCCTCGGCGATGACGCGATCGAGGGCGTCCGGGGTCAGGCCCGCGTACCAGCGGCCCTCGGGGTAGACTACGGCCACGGGCCCGCTCTCGCAGATGCGCAGGCAGCCGGCCTTCGTGCGGTAGATCGGGGGCCGGTCGCCCTCGGCGTTCAGTTCGCCGACGCGGCGCTTCAGCCGCGCCCAGGCGGCGGCGCCCTCCTTCTTCGTGCAGCAGTCCGGACCGATGCAGATGAAGACGTGGCGACCGTAGCCGCCCACGCCGCGCCGTTCCGCCTCGGCGCGTGCGTTCGACAGAGCCTTGTTCGTCTTGTCTGCCATGCGTCCCTCGCCTCTAGCCCAGCACCTCGGGATTGACGATCGCGGGCGGCGTCGCGCCGCCCACGACGGCGATCAGGTTCCGCACCGCCAGCTCGCGCATCGCGCGCCGCGTCTCCACGGCGGCGGTGCCGATGTGCGGGAAGGTGATCACGTTCGGCAGCCGCACGATCGGGTCGTCCGGGTCCGGCGGCTCCGCCTCGAGCACGTCGAGGCCCGCGCCGGCAATCGTGCCGCTCTCGAGGGCCGCGACAAGCGCCACCTGATCGATCACCGGGCCGCGCGCCGTGTTCACGATGTAGGCGCTGGGCTTCATCAGCGCCAGCTCGCGCGCGCCGATCAGGTGGTACGACTCCGCCGTCAGGTTGGTGTGGATCGTCACGAAATCGGACTCGCGCAGCAGATCGTCGAGCGGACGGTAGGGCGCGTCCGCGACATCGTCGATCGTTGTAGTCGCGGCCCCCTCGAACACGTCGTACCAGATGATGCGCAGCCCGATCGCCTGCATGCGGCGCGCGACCTCGCGCCCGATCCGCCCGAAGCCGATCACGCCGAGCGTCTTGCCGTTGATCTCGTGGGCGAGCGGCGGGAGCGGCTCGCCGCGCGCCCAGGCGCCGCTGCGCGAGAAGGCCTCGAACTCCCAGAGCCGCCGCGCCAGCGAGATGATGATCGCCATCGTCAGGTCCGCGACGGCGGCGTTGAGGACGGCCGGCGTATTGCAGACCGCGACGCCGTGCCTCGTGGCCGCGGCGACGTCGATGTTGTTGTAGCCGACGGCGTGCTGAGAGACGACGCGCAGGCCGGGCACGGAGGCAAAGAACTCCTCGCCGAGACTGAAATGCGTCGGACTGATCATGCCGTCCACGCCGCGCAGCGCCGCGATCAGCTCCTCGAGCGACGCGCCCGGCTCGACGTGTACGACCTCGCAAGCGGCGGCGAGTTGCGCCGTGAGGTCGTCCTCGAGCGCGGTGGCGATGCAGATCGTGGGTCGGGTCACCGCGCTAGAACCCCTCGTCGAGGGGGCCGCCGGGGTCGAGCACGGCGCCGTCGAGGGCGATCAGGCTGGGGCGCTCGTTGCAGTAGATCTCGCTCTCGCACTTGTCGAAGCTGAACGCGCCGCGCTCCTTGTCGTAGCGGATCACCCACGTGCCGAGGACGTGCCCTTCGCGGCCGAGTTCGGTCTGCCCGCGCAGCACCTCGATCAGCGCCTCGAGTTCCTTCGCGCCCATCTCACACCTCCGCCGGTCCCGGAGCCCGCTTCCGCTCGGCGGGCACGCGCCTACAATATGCCGGGCGGGGGGCGCATGAGCGACAAGGCGAGCAGCGGCAACTACTTCGAGGACCTCGAGACCGGTCTCGAGATCCGCCACGCCGTTCCGCGCACGCTCACCGAGGGCGACGCCGCGCTCTACATCGCGCTTACCGGCGACCGCTATCCGCTGCACTGCAACGCCGAGTTCGCCCGCGCGCTCGGCTACCCGCGTGAGACGATCAATGACCTGCTGGTCTTCCACACGGTCTTCGGCAAGTCCGTGCCCGACGTCTCCCTCAACGCCGTCGCCAACCTCGGCTACGCCGACGTGCGCTTCGGCGTGCCAGTGCTGCCGGGCGACACGATCAGCTCGACGACCACGGTGCTCGGCCGGCGCGAGTCGCGGGGCGGGGACACGGGCGTCGTCTGGGTGCGCACCACGGGTGTGAACCAGCGCGGCGAGGAAGTGCTGACGCTGATCCGCTGGGTGCTGATGAACAAGCGCGACCCCTCGACGCCGACCGGCGCGAACGACGCCCCGGAGACGCCCGAGGCCGTGGCCCCCGAGGCGCTGCGCGCGCCGGAGCAGCTCGATCTCTCGCGCTTCCCGGCGGAGGTCAGCGGCGGCCGCGCCTGGTGGGAGCACTACGAGCCGGGCGAGCGCATTCACCACGTCGACGGCATGGCGATCGAGGAGGCCGAGCAGCAGATCGCGACGCGCATGTACCACAACACGGCGCGCGCGCACTTCAACGCCTACGCCCTCGCGGACTCGCGCTTCGGGCGCCGCGTGATCTACGGCGGGCACATCATCTCGATTGCGCGGGCGCTGTCCTTCAACGGGCTGGAGCACGCCCTCGGCATCCTCGCCTTCAACGGCGGGACGCATAGCAACCCGACCTTCGCGGGCGACACGGTCTTCGCCTGGACGGACGTGCTCGAGCGCATCGACCTCGGCCGCGCCGACTGCGGCGCGCTGCGCCTGCGGCTCGTCGGCGTCAAGAACGCCGACCCCGCGAGCGAGGATGTCGAGCTGAAGCAGACTTCCGGGGACGGGCGCGAGCGCTACCACCCGAACGTGGTGCTCGACCTCGACTACACCGTGCTGCTGCCTAGGGCGCGGTGAGAGGAAGACAGGAAGGCGCGGAGGCGCGCAGCGAACGGAGCAGGCCGTGACCAGCACCGGAGTGGACATCGACGCCGTCGCCGTCGCGCGCAGTCTCGTCGACGCGGCGGGCAGCGCCATCGACGCGGCGGTCGCGCACGCGGCCGGGGTCACCGAGGGCGGCGCGCTGATTGACGATCACCAAGTGCACACCGAGCGCATCGCCTACCTCGCCACGCAGGTCCGCGCGGCGAGCGCGCTGGTCGCCTCCAGCGAGGCGCTGCGCGAGGCAGGCGTCCGCGACGAGCAGCAGGAGGACGCGGCCCTTGTCTACGCCGCCGAGGCGACGCACGCGCTGCGCTCGGCGATCGAGGCGGCCCGCGACGACTTCGGCATCGCTGCGGCCGCGGACGCCCTCGCTGCGCCCGAGCTGCGCTCGGCCGTGCGCGCCGGTCTCGATGAGTCGCGCGTGCGCGCACTCGGGCGCCGCGCGCTCGCCTCGCTCGGCGTCAACAACCTCGATCTGCGCGACGACGCGGCGCTGCTCACGCGCGAGACCGCGCGCGAGTTCGCGCGCAACGAGGTCGCCCCGATCGCGCAGGAGATCCACCGTGAGGACCTGCTGGTTCCGGACAGCCTGCTCGATCGCTTCTCCTCGCTCGGCTTCTTCGGCGCCTCGATCCCGGAGCAGTACGGCGGCACCGGCATGGGTTACCTCCCGATGGTGGTGATGACCGAGGAGCTGTCGGCGGCCTCGCTCGGCGCGGCCGGCTCGCTGCACACGCGGCCGGAGATCCTGGCGCACGCGTTGCTGACGGGCGGCACGGACGCACAGAAGGAGGAGTGGCTCCCGAAGCTCGCCTCCGGCGAGGTGCTGGTCGCGATCGGCGTGACCGAGCCGGACGTCGGCTCGGACAACGCCAACCTCCAGGTGCGCGCGACGCCGACCGACGTCGACGGCGTGCGCGGCTGGCGCATCAACGGCGCGAAGGCCTGGAGCACCTTCTCGGGTCGTGCCAACGTGATCTCGATGCTCGTGCGCACGAACCCGAACCCCGAGGCCGCCGGCCGCGGCCTCTCCGTGCTGATCGTTCCCAAGGACGCGCACTACGGCCACGAATGGACGCAGACCCAGCCCGAGGGCGGCTCGATGAGCGCCACCGCCAACCCGACGCCCGGCTACCGCGGGATGCACTCCTTCACGGTCGCGATCGACAACTACTTCGTGCCGCACGCCAACCTCGTGGGCGAGGACGCCGGGATGGGCCGCGGCTTCGCGCTGCAGATGGGCGGCTTCGCCGTCGGGCGGCTGCAGACCGGCGGGCGTGCCTGCGGCGTCGCGCAGGCAGCGCTGGAGAAGGCCTGCCAGTACGTCACGCAGCGCGAGCAGTTCGGCAAGCCGATCGGCGAGTACCAGCTCACGCAGTTCCGCATCGGCGAGATGGTCGCCCGCCTCGCCGCCGCCCGGCAGCTCACGTACGCCGCGGCCAACGACTTCGACTCGCGCGGCCTGCCCGCGCCGATGGCGAAGCTGCTTGCCTGCGATGTCGCCGTCGATGTTTCGCAGGCCGCGCAGCAGCTGCACGGTGGCTGGGGCTACTCCGAAGAAGACCCGATCTCGCGCTACGTCTCCGATGCGCTCGTGCTCCCGATCTTCGAGGGCGTCAAGCCAATCCTCGAGCTCAAGGTCGTCGGTCGCCAGTTGCTCGCGGCTGCCGCCAGCCGGTGACATCGGGGTAGGGGGCTACCGATGCGGATCGCCGTCGCCTCCGATCACGCCGGGTTCGCCTACAAGCAGTCGATCAGCGCCTTCCTCGCGGGCGAGGGGCACGAGGTGGTGGACTTCGGCACGGACTCGGAGGGGTCGTGCGACTACCCGCTCTTCATCCGTCCCGCCGCCGAGGCGGTCGGCCGAGGTGAGTGCGAGCGCGGCATCGTCGTCGGCGGATCGGGGAACGGCGAGGCGATCACGGCGAACCGCGTGGCGGGCGTGCGCTGCGCGCTCTGCTGGAGCGTCGAGTCGGCGGAGCTGGGCCGCCGCCACAACGACGCCAACATGATCTCGATCGGCCAGCGCATGATCAGCGAGGAGACCGCCCTCGCAATCGTCCGCACCTGGCTCGAGGAGCCGTTCGACGGCGGCCGCCACGCCCGCCGCATCGGGCAGATCGACGCCCCGCCGGCGGGCGCCCCCTCGTGAGCGACGAGGGTGCGGCGACGGCGCACGAGCACGGCGAGGAGTGCGACGCGCTCTACCACGAGTGGCGGCGCTACCACGCGGCGGTGATCGACCCGGCGGGCCGCTACTCCCGCCAGCAGCAGCTGCTCGCGCGCCACGAGCGTGAGCGCTTCGAGCGCCAACTGCGCGCGATCGGCTGCTCGGGCGAGGCGCGCCGCGAGGCGGAGCGCGACGCCGAGATCGCCGAGCACGGCCACCCGACGCTGGCCTGAGCGCGATCGCCCGCGTGTCCGAGCCGCGCACTCCCAACCTCCCCGGCTCCGATGAGTGGCCGACCTGGACGCTGATCGAGCGCGAGCGGCTGGAGGTGGCGCGCGAGGAGCGTCCCTTCCTCGAGGCCGCCGCGGGCCTGGTGACGGAGTTCGGGGAGCTGGCCGCCCTGCTGGTTCGGGCCTGGTCGCCGCCACCCGAGGACGCCCGGGCGTCCGCGCGCGACGAGGCGATCCTCTGCGCGCTCACGGTGCGCATCGTGAAGCTGACACGCCGCCTCGCGGCCGAAACCTACGAGGGCCGCGCGGAGCTGCAGCTGCTGCTCGACCGCGAGATCTTCGTCTCCACCTCGGCGATGGCCTACCTGCTGCGCGGCAGCGGCGAGCGTTTCGAGGCGTTCGTGCGCGACAGCCTGCGCGCCGATCGCGCCGTCTGGCGGCACCTCGACGGAAACCGCGATCTGCGCGCCGGCGAGGTGCTGCCGATGGAGCAGCGCATGCGCGATCGCCTCGCGCGCTCCTTCGAGCTCGGGGGCGTCGACCCGGAGGAGGACGACGAGGCCGAGTCCGGCTGGCCTTCGCTCGACGAGCAACTGGCGGCGATCGGCGAGCCGGCCGCGCACCGCATGCACCAGCTCGGCGCGGACAGTATCCACGGCCTCTGGAACGAGCTGCACACCCACCACCTGCGCGCCGGGGAAGCAGCCGCGGGCGATCTCGAACCGCGGCTGGAGTGGACGGCGGCGCAGGTGCAGCCGCTCACCGCCGTCGCCATCCAGGCGAGTCGTGTGATGGCGGCCTGGTCGCGCCGCATCGGCCACGAGGCAGCCGAGGCGTTCCGCGACAAGTTTCTGGATCTCGCGGGGCGCGCCGCCCTCGTCGATCGCTTCCACGAGGAGTACCTGGCGCGATCGGAGCGGCCGGGGATGGACGACCTCGCGGGCGGCTCGGAGGGCGCGGGCGGCTGAGCGGCGGTTACGCGGGAGGCGTCACCACCGGCGGCGGCCGGGTGGCCACGTAGTCCTCGACGTAGAGCAGGTTGTCGCCGGCGCGGCGCACGACCTTGAGCAGGTCGTCCATCGTCGAGACCTCCTCAAGTTGCTCGTCGACGAACCACTGGAGGAAGCCGCGCGCGAGGTGATCGCGCTCCTCGATGGCGAGGTCCATGAGGTCGTCGAACGCCTTCGCGACGCGCAGCTCGGCGTCGAGGGCAAGCTGGACGGCCGCCTCAACAGAGTCGAAGCCTGCGTCGCCCTGCGGGATGGAGGGCACCTCGGCGACGCCGCCCGCCTCGGTGACGTAGTCGACGATCTTCTGGGCGTGCATCAGTTCCTCGGCGACCTGGGTGCGGAACAGGCCGGCGAGCTGCGGGAGCGCCTCGCGGCTGAAGTAGGAGGAGATCATCGTGTACTGGATGGCGGCCCAGTACTCGTTGGCCAGGTGCTCGCTAAGCGCCTTCGCCATCCGTTCGGAGATCAGCACTGGCGTAGTCCTCTCTGAGTCTATGTGTCTATTTTACCGCTGCGGGGTGCGGAAGACGATTCGAGCTTCCGCAGCAGGCGCTCAGCCCGCCGGGAACAGCTCGCGCGCGCGGTCCGCGAACTGCGGTCCCGTCATGGGGCACCGCACAAGGTCGTCGAACTCATCGGGTGAGAGTTCAGTCACCTTGAGGAGGGAGCGCTGTACGGACTTGCTCCACTCGCTGTGCGCCTTCGGCATGATGACCCGAAAGAGCTTCCTGCCGTCGAGTGTGTACCAGCCCGATCGGTGTCTGCTCCCGGAGAGGCGGATTCCCAGCTTTGTCTCGAATGCTCGGCTCAGCGCTCTGGGCGCATAGCTACGGCGCGGACTGGACATAGCGACGCAATACTGAGCGCATCACTCGCGTGTTTCGCGTCAACTCGGAGTCGGCAGCAGAGTTCAGGTCATGCCAGACGGTGTGAATCTCCTCGCGCAGGCTCTCGATGGCCTCGTTCTCGTTGCGGCCCATGCCGTAGAGGCCAGGCTCGATCCAGCGAGCGACCGCGTCGTCTGCGCTCTCCTCGACGAGGATCGGAATCGGCTGATGCAGTTCCAGTCCTGGCAACACGGACAACTCGGCGGGGTAGGCGGCCTCGTCAGCGAGATCACGGACCTGGCGTCCGAGGTCCTCCACCGCGCGTTCGAGTTCGGCCAGCCGTTCCTCGAACGACATCGCCGGCGTGTCCGCGACCCGTGCCTCAGTTGTCACGTTGTGTCTCCAGGCTGTCGGCAAGCGGTGTGCGCACCATGAGGATCATACGCTCTCGGCAGGTGCGCCGCGTGGCGGGTTACTCGGCGGCCCCTGCCGTTAGGTTGGATGCTCGCACAGCTGACAAGAGTGTGCCTACTGCTCGTAGAGCTTGACCACCCGCACGGCGTCGCCCGCGGCCTCGATGCAGAGGTCGCAGAGGGTGCACTCGTCGAGGTTGGACTCGACGGTTTCGAGGCGCTCGCCCTCGAGGGCGAAGATGTCGACGGGGCAGATCTCGGTGAGGCGGGCGCGGAGATCTGCGTCCTGCTGGACGGAGTCGTCGATGTCGACGCGGATGAACATCGCCATGGCTACGCTGTCCCCCCGTCCGAGGCATCCAGTCGTTCGCGCAGCAGCGCCGGAATCTCCTCGATACGTTCGGCGACGGCGATCCCGGCCGCCTCGAGGCGCGCGATCTTGTCGGCGGTCGTGTCGGCGCGGCCCTCGACGATCGTGCCGGCGTGGCCGAAGCGCATGCCGGGCATCTCGTCCATGAAGCGCCCCGCCATGAACGCCACCACCGGCAGCCGCGATGCGTGCTCCGCCATATGCGCCGCCAGCTGCGCCTCCATCGGCCCGCCCGGCTCCGAGTAGATCGCGATGCCCTGCGTCTGCTCGTCCGCCTCGAAGAGCGGCATCAGCTCAGCGTAGGTGGAGCCGATCATCGCGTCGCCGCCGATCGAGACAGCGGTCGAGACGCCGAGGCCGGCCTCGGAGAGCGCGTTCGCAATCTCCGTCGTCATCCCGCCGGACCGCGACATCACGCCGACCACGCCGGGCACGAAGGCGCGTCGCGTCGCGTCGGCTGCCCCACCGATGCCGCCCATCTTCGACTTGCCCGGCGAGATCACGCCCAGGCAGTTGGGGCCGATGATGCGCGCGCCCTCCTGCGAGGCGTACTCGATGGCGCGCGCGACCTGCGCGCGCGGGATGCGCTCCGTGACGACGACGATCAGCTTCACGCCCGCCTCGATCGCCTCGAGCACGGCGTCGGCGGCGAAGGCGGGCGGTACCGCGACGATCGAGCCGTCGACGTGCAGCTGCTCCGTGAGCGCGCGCACGGTGTCCTCGACGGGCACGCCGTGTACGTCGCGGCCCTTGCGGCCGGGCGTCACGCCGCCCACGACGCGCGCGCCGTAGTCGAGCAGCTCGCGGGTCATCGTCACCGCCTCGCGGCCGGTGATGCCCTGGATGATGAAGGTGCTGTCGGCGTCGATCAGGATGGACACGGCTACCCGCCCCCATTCCCGGCGGCGGCTGCGGCCTTCTCGACCGCGCGCTGCGCCGCCTCGTGCATCGAGACGGAGCGGTCCACGTACTCGACGCCGTAGCGCTCGAGGATCTTGACGCCCTCTTCCTCCCACGAGCCGGGGATGCGGAAGATCGCGATCGCCTCGGCGGGGTCGCGACCGGCCTCGACCACGCCCTTGATCACGCCGCGCGCCATGATGTCGACGCGGGTGTTGGAGACGACGTTCATCATCACGGCGATCTTCTCGACGCCGGGCTTGGACATCACCAGCCTGGTCAGCGCCGCCGCCTTTGCGACCGAGGGGTTGCCGCCGATCTCGCAGTAGTTCGCCGGATCGCCGCCGGCCCCGCGCACGGCGTCGAACAGCGTCAGCGAGCCACCGCCCGCGCCGATGATCAGCCCGAGGTTCCCGCCGAATTCGACGACGCGGCCGGCGACGCCGCGCGTGTCGGCGGCGTCCACCTGCGCGCCGGCGATCTCGAAGTCCGTCGGCGGGCGCGCCTGGCGCGTGTCCTCCTCGGGAATGCCGAGCTCGGCGAGGAGCCGTGCGTGCGTGCCGCGCGCCTCCTCCTCCATATCGATGTGCGAGTCGAGGGCGACGAAGGCGCCGCCGGCGAGGCGGCCGATCGGGTTGATCTCGGCCAGCGTCAGGTCGTACGCGAGGAAGACCTGCACGAGCGCGCCGACGATGCGGCTGAGCCGGTTGAGCTCGTTGCCAGTCACGCCAGTGCGCGAGACGGCCAGCTTCGCCTCGAAGTCCGAGACGGGGCGCAGGTTGGAGAGGTGCGTGCGCGAGAGGTGCTCCGGGTGCTGCTCGGCGACCTCCTCGATGTCGATGCCGCCCATGTCGCTGAAGATCACGACCGGGCGGCGCACGGCGGCGTCCCAGGTGACGGCGGCGTAGTACTCCTGCTCGACCGCGCCGCGCTCCTCGACGAGCACGCCCATCGGCTCCAGCCCGTTGATCTCGATGCCGAGGATCGCCGCGGCGGCCTCGGCGGCTTCCTCGGGCGTATCGGCGAAGCGCACGCCGCCCGCCTTCATCCGTCCGCCGCTGAGCACCTGCGATTTGAGTACGACGGGGCCACCGAGGTCGCTCGTGGCTGTGGCGGCTTCCTCGGGGGTGAGGGCGACGCGGCGCTGCGGCAGCGGCACGCCGTGCCGCGCCAGCAGGTCCTTCGCCTCGTGCTCGTAGAAGCGCATCGGCCGCTCCTCGGGTCTCGCCTCGCTTCAGCGCGCACTATGCCACGGCGCGGCCTACGGGGGCAGGGGGCGATGCGCGCGGGTATCATCCATCGGGACATGTCCTCCGAGGGCTCCGGGCGACCCCTGACATCCGGCGACGAGCCGACTCCGGCTGCGGCATCCGCTGGCGCACTGGCCGGCGTGCTGGTCATCGATGCGAGCGAGGGCGTGGCCGGCGGCTATGCCGGGCGGCTGCTCGCTGACCTTGGCGCGGAGGTCGTGAAGGTCGAGCCGCCCGCGGGCGACCGGCTCCGCGCGCTCGGACCGTTCCCCGGCGACCAACTCGACCTCGAGGCGGGCGGCCTCCACCTCGCGCTGAACGCCGGCAAGCGCTCGCTGGTGCTGGACCTCGAGTCTCGCGAGGGGCGGGAGCGGCTCCGTGCGCTGGCCGCGCTGGCCGACATCCTGCTCGAGGGCGCCGGCCCCGGGGTGATGGAGGGCCGGGGCCTCGGCCCCGAGCGGCTGCTCGCGGCCAACCCGCAGCTGGTCTACGCCTCGCATTCTCCGTTCGGGCTGACCGGACCCTACGCGGGGCGGGTCACGAGCGAGATCGTCGACTGGGCGATGGGCGGCTACCTGTACTTCGGCGGCGATCCGGGGCGGTCGCCGATCATGGTGCACGGTCACCAGGCGGAGCTGCACGCAGGCATGCAGCTCGCCGCGGGAGCGCTCGCGGCGCTGTGGCACGCGCGGCGCACGGGCGCCGGGCAACACCTCGAGGCCACCACGATCGAGTCCGTGCTGAATGCGCACGTCTGGCTGACGACGATGTGGACGCACGAGGGCCTGATCCAGACCCGCGAGCCCTCGCCACTGATTCCCTGCGCCGACGGACACGTGGTCTGGCTGGGGACGCCCAACCTCGACATCTTTGTGCTGATCGAGCGGCCGGACCTGATCGACGACCCGCGCTGGGCGACGCCCGAGGGCTGGCGCGAGTCCGTGCCGGAGATTCGCGCCCTGCTGGCCGAGTGGGCGGCCGACCGTCCACGCGCCGAGATCTGCGAGAAGGGCCAGACGCTGCGGCTGGCCGTCACGCCGGTCAACACCGTCGAGGAGCTCGCGCAGTCGGCGCAGCTCCGGGCGCGGGGCTGGTGGCGAGAGACGCCGCACCCGGAGCTCGGCGCCCTGCTGCTTCCCGGTCCGCCGTGGCTGCTGTCGGGCACGCCCGCCGGTCCGCGCGGCGCGGCGCCACGGCTCGCCGCCGACGCCGGGTACGAGCCCCCTCCTCGCGAGCGGGCGACGCCGGGGGCCGCCGACCCGGACGCGCTGCCCCTCGAGGGCGTCAGGGTCATCGAGGTTACGGGTAACTGGTCGGGACCGCTGGCCGGCCGGCACCTCGGGGACCTCGGGGCGGAGGTGGTGAAGATCGAGCTGGCGCGGCGGCCCGCCACCCGCGTCAGCCACCCGCCGGGGAACGAGGGCTGGGAGACGTTCTACAACCGCTCCGGCTACTTCAACCTCCTCAACCGCAACAAGCGCGACCTCTGCCTCGACCTTGGGACCGAGCGCGGGCGCGAGCTGTTCCTGCGACTCGTCGAGGATGCCGACGTCGTGCTCGAGAACAACAGCGCGCGCGTCTTCCCGCAGCTCGGCCTCGACTACGAGACGCTCGCGAGGCGCAATCCGCGGATCGTGATGTGCTCGATCGCGGGCTATGGCGCCACCGGCCCGGAGCGCGATTACCTCGCGTACGGCTCGAACATCGAGGCCTCCTGCGGGCTGGCGGCGCAGACCGGGTACGGCGACGGGGCTCCGCGCGGCACCAACTCGTACTACGCGGATCCGATCACCGGGGCGCACGCCATCGTCGGCATCCTCGCGGCGCTGCACGCCCGCGAGCGCACCGGCCGGGGGCAGCAGCTCGACATGGCGCTCCAGGAATCGGGGGCGGCGTTCATGATCGAGTCGATCATGGACTACCGGCTCAACGGCCGGGTCGCGCGCCCTCGCGGGAACCGCTCGACGCGAATCGCGCCGCAGGGCGTGTACCGCTCGCTCGGGACCGACTGCTGGCTCGCGATCGGCGTCGAGACGGACGAGCAGTGGCGGGCGCTGTGCACGGTGATCGAGCGCCCCGAGCTCGCCGATCGCTTCCCCATGCTCGAGGACCGGCTCGCCGCCCACAACGAGATCGACGCCGCCATCGAGGGCTGGTCCGGGTCGCGCAATCACAACCGCGCCACCGAGGCGCTGCAGGAGGCCGGCGTTCCGGCGGGCCCGGTGCTCGCGAACTGGGAGATCGTCAGCGACCCGCACCTCTACGAACGCGGCTACTTCGTCGACATCGTGCACCCGGACGTCGGGCATCAGCGCTGGGAGGGCTTCCCCTGGCGACTCTCGCGGACCCCGGCGCGCGTCCGCCGGCCCGCCCCGCTGTTCGCTCAGCACACCGACGAGATCCTCGGCGAGCTGGGGCTCAGCTCCACGGAGATCGCGCGACTGCGCGACGACGGAGTAGTCGGCTACGAGCCGCTGTACGGCTGAGGCAGGCGGCTACTCCAGCCCGTAGGCCTCCGCCAGTTCCGGGTCTTTCGAGGCCAGCAGCTCCGCCAGGTCGAGCATGACGAGCGCCTGCTTGTAGGTCGCGTCGTCCTGCATCTTGCCGTCCAGCATCACCACGCCCGAGCCGTCGCCCATGTGCTCGACGATGCGCCTGGCGAAGGCGACCTCGTCCGCAGGGGGGCTGAAGACGCGCTTCGCGATCTCGATCTGGTTCGGGTGCAGCGTCCAGGCGCCGACGCAGCCCATCAGGAAGGCCGCGCGGAACTGATCCTCGCAGGCCAGCGGGTCCGCGATGTCGCCGAACGGCCCGTAGTAGGGCAGTGCGCCGGCCTCGACGCAGGCGTCGACCATGCGCGCGAGCGTGTAGTGCCAGAGATCCTGCTGCGCCGTCGGGCGCGGCGCCTCGTCGTCATCGGGCACCGGATCGCTGCGCACCAGGTAGCCGGGGTGACCGCCGCCGACGCGCGTGGTCTTCATCCGCCGCGAGGCGGCGAGGTCGGCCGGCCCGAGGCTCATGCCCTGCACGCGCGGACTCGCCTGCGCGATCTCCTTGACGTGGTTCACGCCTCCGGCGGTCTCGAGGACGGCGTGGATCAGGTAGGGCCGCGTCAGCCCGTGCCGCGCTTCCAGCTGCGCGAGCAGCTGATCCGCCCAGTGGATGTCCCACGGCCCGGTGACCTTGGGCAGCATGATCACCTCGAGGCGCTCGCCGAGGGCAGCCGTCAGCTCGATCAGGTCGTCCAGCACCCAGGGACTGTCGAGGCTGTTGACGCGCGTCCACAGCGCCGTCTCCCCGAGGTCGCCGCTCTGGCCGACCTCGATCAGGCCGGCGCGCGCCTCCAGCTTCTTGTCGGACGGGATCGCGTCCTCGAGATTGCCGACCAGCACGTCGACCTGCGCGGCCATCGACGCGACGCGCGCGCGCATGCGCTCGTTGGAGGGGTCGAAGAAGTGCAGCATCCGCGTCGGCGTGACGGGAATCTCGTCGGGCGGCGGTGGTGCGCCGAGGGCCAGTGGCTTGCGCCATTCGCGGGGCGTGCGTGTCGCGCTCATCGGCAGCTCCCGGTGATCCAGACTGTCGTTCCGTGCAGGCGGCCGGACCCGCCGGCGCGTGCGCAGCCTAGCCGGGGCGGCGACGCCACGCCAGCGCCCGCCGTGCCGCGGCGGCGCCTAGCGATCGAGGTCGGCGGCGCGGCGGGCGGCGCGCCGGTCGGAGGTTTCCAGGAGGCGGTCGAGCGCGAGCGCGGGCAGCAGGATCGCGGCGCCACCGATCGCCATCAGCAACCCGTTGCGGATTGGCCCGCTGGCGAGCGTGTCCATGATCGAGCGCACCTCGTTGCCGATCGCGCCGTCGTCGGCGAGAACGCCGAACAGGAAGCGGATCAGCAGCGCGCCGAACAGCACGAGCGCGCCCGCGAGCAGGGTCGCGCCGCCGAGGCGGATCAGCCGGCCGAAGCCCACGCCGAGCAGCAGCAGCACCGCAGCCAGCGCCGCCGCGACATAACCGAGCGGCGTCACGAACGAGCTCCAGCGATCGTGCTCGCTCGCGCGCAGGCGCACGATCAATTGGTCGAGCAGCCCCGCGCTCGAGAAGCGCGAAGGCGGCGTGATTGCGCCGTCGGGGTCGCGGAACGCTACGAGCCCCTCCTCGCGGAGGAGCAGCGCGCTGCGCTCCACGAGCGCTGCGCGCAGCAATCGAAGGTCGAACGCGCCATCGGCGCCCGTCGCCGCCGAGGCCGGGACGGACACGTTCAGCGGGTAGCCGGGCACGTCGATCAGGCCGCCGGCGAGCGCCTGTTCCTCGAGATTCTCAGCGTGCACCTCGAGCAGGCCGTCGACGCCGGTGAGCACGATCGCGGCGCGGGTGATGGCGGGGAGGGCGGCCTCGGGGGTGGTGGCCTGCGCGAGGCTGAAGGCGGAGAGCCAGGCGGTGAGCACGACGGCGAGCAGCAGGCCGGCCGCGCCGAAGGCGAAGTCGCGCAGGCCCGCGGTCGCGTTGAACTCGTCGAAGGGGTCCGGGATCACGTCCCAGGGGCCGCTCCTGCTCACCACCGGCGCCGGCCGCCGGCCGACCGGCGGATCGAGGCGGCTCACGAGCGTCGCACCAGTCGCGTGCCGGCGATCCAGTCGTGCGGCAGGCGTCCGTGGGGCCGCTCGCGCTTGCGCGCCGCGCTCACGGCGAGCGACGCCAGCCAGAAGGCGCCGCCTCCGACGGCGATGAGCAAGCCGACGACCAGCGCCAGGACCGGGTGCACCCCCGCCAGCAGCGAGGTGAGCAACAGCCAGCCCCAGAGCAGCAGCGAGAGCGGGTGCAGCAGCAGTCGCAGCGCGCGCCTCCAGCGCGGGCCCTCGACGGCGAGGCCGAGCCGCGCCTGCCCGAACGTCGCGCCGAGGCGGTAGAGGCGGAGCGCCTGCCAGGCCGTCCAGGCGGGCACGATCGCTCCGATCAGCGAGGTGGCGATCAGCGTGTCTCCCGTCTCCGCGTCGTAGCGACCCGCCGAGCTGCGGATCAGCAGCCAGACGAACGCCACGACCAGCCCGGCCAGCAACAGCAGCAGCAGCGTCGCGGCGTCGATCACGACGGCCACCAGCCGCACGAGGCGTCCCGCCCGCTGCTGGCCGCCGACGCTGCTCATCGCTCCCGACTATACGACGGCGCGCCGTCAACGATTACGCTGGATACCTGGTGAGATCGAGAGTTCAGGCGGCGGCCGGCCGGGTGGCGCGCGGCGCGAGGGCGGCAACGCCCTCGCTCGCGGCATTCGCGACGGGCCTCCTCGCCGCGCTCCTGCTCTGGAGCGCCCTGTTCGCGCTGCAAGGGGGCGCTGCGCACGATGAGTTCGATGTCGCCCACTTCGCGCGGTGGGAGCTGGGGGCGCTCACGAACAAGTGGGTCTTCGCCGCGGGCGAGCCGCTGCGCGACGACCCGCCGGCCGACGAGGCAATCGCCGCCTGGTTCGCCCTCCGCGATCGCGACAGCGACGAGGCGCGGCGCCTCGAGAACGTCGCCGAGGCGGCGATCGAGGGTCGCGTCGACGCGGCGATCCGCGAGCAGGGACTGAGCTTCCCGCTGACGCTGCCCGGCCCGCTCGCGGTCTGGCCGCCGCTGGACATCGAGTTGACCCCGTCGCCGCACGTGCTGGTCATTTCGCCCCGCACCGCGATCCGGCGCCAGGAGCAGCGCATCCTGCAACTCGACCTCGGGCTCGAGGAGCTCTACCGGATCGAGCGCGAGGCGGAGGAGCGTGACGACTCGATCGCCGCCTTCGTGGCGCCGACGGGCGGCGTCGCGTTCTATCCGGCGATCGTCAGCGACGAGAGCAGCTACCGCGGCGCGGTGAGCACGGCGGCGCACGAATGGGTGCACCACTACCTCATCTTCTATCCGCTCGGGCGCGCCTACTTCACCGACGATGACGCGCAGACGATCAACGAGACGGTCGCCAGCCTCGTCGGTTGGGAGTTGCGTGACGCCGTGCTCGAACGCTTCGGCGACCCCACGCCGTCGCGTGCCTCTACGCCCGCATCCGCCCCGACCGTCGACCGCAGCGAGGTGCTGCGTGAGCTGCGCCTGGAGGTGGACGCGCTGCTCGAGGAGGGCAAGGTGGAGCAGGCGGAGCGGCGCATGGAGGAGGTGCGGCTGATGCTCGCCGATCACGGCGTCTCGATCCGCCGCATCAACCAGGCGTACTTCGCCTGGTACGGGACATACGCCGCGCGTCCGGACGCGGTGGACCCGCTTGGCGGCCAGTTGCGCGAGCTTCGCGAGCGTGCCGGGTCGCTCGCCCGCTTCCTGGAGCTCGTGCGCGGCGTGACCACGCGCGTGGGCGTCGAGGCGCTGCTCGCGAGCACCGACGAGTCTCCGGGGTAACACGCCGCGCGCGAGGTGGCGACGCGCGGGGCCCCGATCACGGTGCGCCGTTGTCGACGCGCACGCGCACGGTGGCGACGGCATTCCCGAACTGCCCGTCGCTCACGGTCAGCCGGATCGTGTAGAGGCCATTGTCGTAGCCGGTCGTGTCCCAGTAGGCGATTGCGCCGCTGGTTGCCGGCTCCTCGGAGCGGTGGATCTCTGTCCAGCTGGCCGGCTCGGTTCCCGCGCCCACGTCCAGGCGCAGCTCCTCGAACCGGCCGGAGGAGGCGAAGCCGTCGATCGGCGCGTTGCCGCCGATCACCTGGTCCGTGATCGGCCGCGTGATGCGCGCGACGGGTGGGGCGTTGCCGTTGGACGCGGCCTCACCGTTGGCGATCACCACCGGGACGGCGTAGCGCCACCTGCCCAGTTCCGAGTCTTCCAGCCGCACGCGCAGCGTGTAGGCGCCGTCCGGCAGCTGTGTCGTGTCCCAGCGCGCCAGCACGCCGCCCTCGATTGCCTGTACCGAGGCCGCGAAGGCGACCCACGCCGACGGGTTGGTGCCACGCCCCCACTCCACCACGTAGCGCTCGAAGGTGGGGGAGGCCGCGCGCCCGATCACGGCGACCGATCCGGAAAGCCGCTTGCCCGCGACGGGCGAGGAGACCTGCAGGAGATTCGCGCCGGCTGCACTGTCCAGCGTGGGGGCGAGCAGGTGCAGGACGCCGTAGCCCCTGGCCCACTCCTCGATGTTGTCCCATTCCTCGATCTCTTCGTCGGGCAGCACCAGCCGCACCTCGCGCCGGATGAAGGCGGGCGGCGTGTCCTCCGTCGCGCGCAGCCCGGTGCGGGAGTCGATCTCGACCTCTTGCCACCAGGTGTCCTGCAGCTCCTCCAAGTCGTGGGTAGCGAGCACGTCGAACGCGTAGAGGCCGTTGTAGCGGTGGATCTCGGGGCAGAGCTCGCTGGGCAGGCGGCCGGAGGGCCAGCACAACTCGCGGGACTCGATGCCCGCGGGCTGCACGAAGTTCTTCGCCTCCAGTCCGTAGTAGTCGTGCGCGTACTCCATGAAATCGCGCCAGGCCTTCCAGGCGATGGTCGTCGAGTAGATGCCCTCGATCGGCGAGTTGTCCGAGTTGCCTGCCCAGATCCCGGACACGAGGTCGGGCGTATAGCCGAAGGTCCACGTCTCGCCGATCTCCTTCGAGTCCTCGAAGGGCTCGCTCGTTCCCGTCTTCTTACCGGACGGCCGGTCCTCCAGCTCCAGCGCGCCGCAGCTGCTGAAGATGATGCACTGCGTGTCCGGGTCCGAGATGATCGAGGTCACGAGGTAGGCGTAGTTTTCCTCGACCACGCGCCGCTCGACGGGCGCCTGGAAGTCGTACAGCAGAGCGCCCTCGGAGTTGGTGACGCGCAGCAGCGCGACGGGGTCGAGCGTGCGCTCGCCGGCGCCGTGCGGCTCCAGCACCTCCTGGCCGCGCATCACGCCGCCGTTGGCCAGCACGCTGTAGGCGTAGGTCAGATCCTCGAGCGTGATGTCGGCGCCGCCGAGCGTAAGTGCCGGTCCGTAGCCGCGCGGCGAGTCGAGGGTCGTCAGCCCCACCTGACGCATGAGCGTGGTGGTGTTGCCGACCCCGGCGAACTGGATCGTCTTGAAAGCGGGGATATTCAGCGAGTTGCCGAGGGCGTTCGCGGCGCTGATCGTGCCCGTAAAGAAGTTCGGCGGACCCGGGTTGGTCGGCTCGAAGAACTCGCCCGTGGCCGGGTCGATCACCTTCGTGGGGACGTCGAGGATACCCGCGCCCGTGCTCCAGCCCCGCATGAAGGCGGACATGTAGGTGAACGGCTTGAGCGTCGAACCCGGCGAGTTCTCAGCGATCACGTTGTCGTTGCGGCCCTCGATGTCGTCGCGGAAATAGTCGCGGCTCCCGACGTAGACGAGGATCTGCCCCGTGTGCGGATCGAGGGCGTAGAAGGCGCCGTTGTGGCTCCGGTGCTCGAACTCGTCGGTGGAGATGCGCCGTTCCAGGATGCGCAGCGCCTCGTGCTGCAGGCCGAGGTCGAGCGTCGTGATCACCTCGAGGCCGTCTTCGTAGAGGGCGCGCTCGCCGAAGCGCAGCGCGATCTCCTCCGCGACGCGCCCGAGCACGAAGTGCGGCGCCTCGATGTCGAAGCGGTTGGCCTTGAAGACCAGCTGCTCGCGGCGCGCAGTGTCGGCCTCGGTTGGCGTGATCAGACCGTGGCGCACCATCAGGTCCAGCACCACGCGCTGCCGGATGATCGAGGCTGTGGGGTTCTCGAGCGGGTTGTAGAGCGCGGGCGACTGCGGGATGCCGGCGAGCAGCGCCGCCTCCGCCAGCGTCAGCTCGCTCGCCTGCTTCCCGAAGTAGCCCTCGGCGGCGGCCTGGATGCCGACGTAGATGCCCCCGTAGGAGATCGAGTTGAGGTACCACTCGAGGATCTGGTCCTTCGTGTAGCGCCTCGTCAACTCGATCGCGATCGCGGCCTCCCGCAGCTTGCGCTCGACCGTGCGCTCGGATCGCTGTTCCTTCGGGATGTAGACGTTCTTGGCAAGCTGTTGCGTGATCGAGGATCCGCCGGTGCCCCCGAGGAACTCGGTGTCCGAGAACGGGGTGAAGTTCTCGACGCCGGCGCGGGCAAGACCGCGCACGTTGAGGCCGTTGTTCGTGAAGAAGCTCGCGTCCTCGGTCGCGATCGTCGCGGCGATCACCCACTCGGAGATCTGGTCGATCGGCACTGGTCGCCGCAGTCCGCCGAACTCGTCGATGAACTCGTAGAGCAGCACGCCGTTGCGGTCGTAGATGCGCGCGCCACCGCGCGGCAACGAGGCGAGCAGTTCCTCGGGAGGCGCGACGTAGGCGATGAACTCGTCGTATTTCTGCTGGCCGTAGAGCACGCTGCCCGCCGCCGCGGCGCTGCTCGCGATGAGCAACACGCCGAGCAGGCCAACGAAGAGCAAGAGCACGCGGCTGATGCGGCGGCCGCCACTCGCGGCCGGCGTCTGCCGACGCCTGCGGGCGCGCCGTCGCCGCGCGCGCTGGCTGATGGTCACCGGGAGCCCTCGGGCCCACTGTGTCGGATCATGCTGCTCGCAGGTGCGTTCGCGATCGGGGCGCCTCCTGCCCGCCGCCGAGGCGCGGGCACGACCTCCCGCCAGCCTCGATCGTATCCGCTCGGCTCGCCTCGCCGCCACCGCGGCCGCGCCCCGGGCGGCGCGCGGATGGTGCGAGCCGCCCGACCGCACATATAGTGCGTACTCATTGGACGAACAGCGGGCGACACGACCCGCCAGGCGCAACCGGCGCCACTCATCCAGACGTCAGACGGCGCCCGGAGGTTCCCGTGGATCTGAGCAGCGACGAGGTCCGCCACATCGCCCGGCTCGCCCGCATCGCGCTCACCGACGAGGAGGCGGAGCGCCTTCGCGGCGAGCTGTCGAGCATCCTCGGGCACTGCCAGGCGCTCAGCGCGATCGACACCTCGGGCGTCGCCCCGACGGCGCAGTCCTTCTCGCTCGTTAACGTCGAGCGCCCGGACGAGGCCCGGCCGTCCGAGCCGGTCTCCGAGGTGCTCGCCAACTCCCCCGCCCGCGAAGGCGACTACATCCGCGTGCGCGCGGTCCTCGAACAGGGCCCCGATGGCTGATTCCGCGCGCTCTCCTGGACCGGCGATCGACCTCGATCGCAGCGCGCACGAGCATGCGGCGGCGCTGCGCGCGGGCGAGTACAGCGCACGCGCCCTGGCCGAGGCGACGCTCGCGCGTGTGGAGGCGCAGGAGCGCGATCTCAACGCCTACATCCGCGTCACTCCCGACGAGGCGCTCGCCCAGGCCGACGCCGCGGACGAGCGGCTGCGTGAGGGCGACCTCGCGCCGCTGACCGGCATCCCCGTCGGGGTCAAGGACGTCCTCTCCACCCGCGGCGTGGAGACGACCGCCGGCTCGCGCATCCTCGAGGGCTTCACGCCGATCATCGACTGCACCGTCGTCGCGCGGCTGCGCGAGCAGGGCGCCGTCTTCGTCGGCAAGACCAACCTCGACGAGTTCGCGATGGGTTCCTCGACCGAGCACTCTGGCTACGGCGCGACGCGCAACCCGTGGGATCTGACGCGCGTGCCGGGCGGATCGTCCGGCGGATCGGCGGCCACCGTCGCCGCCCGAGGCGTGCCGATCGCCCTCGGCACGGACACGGGCGGCTCGATCCGGCAGCCCGCCGCCCTCACGGGCATCGTCGGCCTCAAGCCCACCTACGGCCGGGTTAGCCGCTACGGCGTGGTCGCCTTCGCCTCCTCGCTCGAGCAGGTCGGGCCGTTCGCCCGTGACGCGCGCGACGCTGCGACGCTGCTGCAGGCGATCGCCGGGCACGACCCCAACGACGCGACCACCGCCCCGGAGCCCGTCCCCGACTACAGCGAGCGCTTCGATCGCGGCCTCGAGGGTCTGCGCGTCGGCGTCCCCGGCGAGGGGCTTGTCGCGGGCCTCGAGGACGGTGTGCGGGAGGCGTTCGAGCAGGCGGTGACGTTGTTCGAGCGCGAGGGCGCGGTCGTCGATCGGTCCGTCACGCTGCCCTCGCTCGAGGTCGCGCTGTCCGCGTACTACATCATTGCGCCGGCTGAGGCGTCGGCGAACCTCGCCCGCTACGACGGCGTCAAGTACGGTTATCGCTTCAGGGGCGGCGAAGGCATGTGGGACGAGATGGAACGGACCCGCGGCAACGGCTTCGGCGATGAGGTGAAGCGCCGCATCATGATCGGGGCCTACGCGCTCTCGGCCGGCTACTACGACGCCTACTACCGCAAGGCGCAGCAGGTGAGGACGCTGGTCCGCGCTGAGTTCGGGACCGCCCTCGCGGACAACGACCTGCTGCTCACCCCGACGACGCCGACCGTCGCCTTCCCGCTCGGCGAGAAGCTCGACGACCCGCTTGCGATGTACCTCAACGACCTGCTGACGATCCCCGTCAACGTCTCCGGCAACCCGGCGGTCAGCATCCCCGGCGGCTTCTCCGAGGGCCTGCCCGTGGGCATCCAGTTGATCGCCCGGCCGTTCGAGGAGTCGACGCTGCTCGGCGCCGCGCACGCCTGCGAGGCGCTGACCGACTGGAACAGGCAGCGACCGCCGCTCGCCGGGATCGGAGTGCCCTCGTGACGAGTGACGGCCACTCCGGGTTTACCGCCGGCGGGAGCGACGGCCACCAGGCGCGCCGTGGGCTGCACTCGGAGACGGTCGCCGGCCTCCCGGCCTCCGGCATCCGCCGCTTCTTCGAGCTGCTGGACCGGGCGGAGGGTGTGATCTCGCTGGCCGTCGGCCAGCCGGACTTCGCAACGCCCGCGCAGATCACCAACGCTGCCGCCGAGGCGATGCTCGCCGGGCACACCGGCTACACCAGCAACTACGGCCTGCCCGAGCTGCGCGAGATGCTGAGCAGCCAGCTCGAACGCCTCTACGGCGTCCGCTACAACCCGGCCAACGAGCTGATGCTCACCACCGGCGTCTCCGAGGCGCTCGATATCGCGATGCGCGCCCTCGTCGACCACGACGACGAGGTGCTGACGCCGGAGCCCTGCTACGTCGCCTACCAGCCGGTCGTGCTCATGGCCGGCGCGCGCTACGTACCCGTGCCGACCTACCCCGATGACGCGTTCATGGTCACCGCCGAGGCGATCGAGGAGCGCATCACCCCGGCCACCAAGGCGATCCTGCTCGGTTACCCCTCGAACCCCACGGGCGCGGTGCTCGACCGCAAGACGATGGAGGAGATCGCCGCCGTCGCCGAGGCGCACGACCTGTTCGTGATCTCCGATGAGCTCTACGACCGCCTGACCTACGACGCCGAGCACGTCTGCTTCCCGACGATCGAGGGCATGCACGAGCGCACGATTCTGCTCGGCGGCTTCTCGAAGGCCTACGCGATGACGGGCTGGCGGCTCGGCTGGGTGGCGGCGCCGCCGCACCTGCTCGAGGCGATGATGAAGATCCACCAGTACGTGATGATGAGCGCCCCCACCGCCGCCCAGTACGCCGCCGTCGAGGCGCTCGCCTCGGCCGAGGAGGACGTGCGCGGGATGGTCGCCGAGTACGACCGCCGGCGTCGCATGGTGGTCGCCCGGCTGCGCGCGATGGGCCTCCCCACGGTGGAGCCGCGCGGCGCCTTTTACGTCTTCCCGGACATCCGCACCACCGGCCTCGACGACCTCGCCTTCGCCGAGGCGCTGCTCGAGGAGGAGAACGTCGCGATGGTGCCGGGCTCCGCCTTCGGCGAGAGCGGGCGCGGCTTCGTGCGGATCTGCTACGCCGCCGACTACGACGACATCGCCGAAGCGATGGACCGCACCGAGCGCTTCGTCGCGAGGCGGGTCGCGGCAGTGGGCCCGAAGTAACGCCGGTCGTGCGGCGCTGAGCGAGTCCGCCGCCGGCAGCCCGGACGACCTCGTCCTCTCGATCCGCGACGTGCGCGCGCAACCCGGCGAGGAGCCCGGCGAGCTGGCGCTGGAGATCGACACCTCGCGCGGCACGATCCTGGCCGCGCTCCGCCCCTGCGAGGGCAAGACCGGCTGCGCCGTCTTCCTCGGCGGCGCGATGGGCGGCGGCGACGGGCCTGCCGAGGGCGTCTACCTGCGCCTCAGCCGCGAACTGACCGGGATCGGGGTCACCTCGTTGCGTGTCGGCTACCGTGAGCCGGGCGAGTTCGACGAGTGCGTGCTGGACGCGCTCGCCGCCTGCTCGTTCCTGCGCGGCATCGGCGCGGAGCGGGCGGTCATCGTCGGGCACTCCTTCGGCGGGGCGGTGGCGATTCGGGCCGGTGAGCTGGCCCCGCTCGCGAACGCCGTCGCGGCCCTCTCCCCGCAGCGCTTCGGTACGCAGACCGTCGAGCAGCTCGGCAAACCGCTGCTGCTGATCCACGGCTCCGACGACACCGTGCTGCTACCCCAGGCCTCCGAGGACATCTACGAGCGCGCGCAGCAGCCGAAGCGCCTCGTCATCCTCGAGGGCGGCGGCCACTCCCTGCGCGAGGTCGCCGCCGACGTCCACACCTTGCTCACCCAGTTCATCAGCGACGCCGCCGGATACCTCGAGGAGCCGGAGTAGGGCGCCGGGCGTCTATCCCCTGAGGAGGGCGACGAACCCCGCCTGTTCGAAGTCCCGGTCGTACGCCAGCGCCTCGCGGAGTCCTCGCTCCTCCATAACCAGGAAGCTGGCGCAGTCCGTGAGGCTCCACCTCTGGTCCGGCCGGGCTGCGTAGCGCTCGACTGACGCCCGGAATTGCGCGGCGGTCTGCGGAACGATCTCCACGTCCGGGTCTTGCTCCAGTTCCCGGACCATCTGTACCGCAAGCCCGCGATGGAACGCGCCCGCGCCCGCCATCGCGTTGAGCGCCTCGGTCAGAACCAGTTGTGTCGTGACGACAGCCGTCGTTCCCATGCGCTCCGCCACGGCCATCGCCCGCTCGTACAGCGCATCGCGAGGCCTCCAGAGCGCGAGCCAGTAGGCTGCGTCAGCGAAGACGGTCGTCATGCGCCCTCTTCTTTGGGATGGCCGTAGAGGTAGTGCTTCTTGTTGCGGGCGAGGTCGGTGGGAAGCTCGTCCCGTGCCTCCGGCGGCATGGTCTTGTGGAGGTCCCTGGCCCGCCTCGCGATGGCGGCCAGTCCTCCGCCCGTCGCGGGCTCATCCTCGATCGACAGCGTCACCTCTGTGCCCTCCTCGATGTCGAGGGGCTCCGAGGCGCGAGCACACCGTTGGCGTAGATGGCCTTCACGATGGTCACCATTGGCTCATCCTCCCGGTACGCGCACTCACCTCTCCTATCCTATCGCGCAGCCTCCGTCGGCGTGGTCGCCGCGCCGCAGTGAGTACCCTGGGTGCCTGTCCGCAGCGCCGACTGCCTGCTACACGCCCCCGAGCGGCGCGATCGCCTCGGGCGACGGCACGACGATCCACGTCGCGCGCGCGACCGCGACCGTGTGCCCGCCCGGCGCGAGTAGCGCCGACTCCGCGTGGCGGCGGTTGCCTTCGACGCCGGTCAGGCGCGCCACGGCGACGTAGTCCTCGCCGGCGCGCACCGGATCGAGGACGCGCGCGGTCATCCGCCCCAGCACGGCGCTCAGGCGATCGTCGACGTGCGCCCAGCCGGTCGGGCAGTCGATCGCGGCCCAGACGATCGGCTCCGCCACGACGCCGTCCGCGCCCGCGAGGTCGGCCGAGGGCGTCCATGGTGCGGCGACGACCCCGGAGGCCCCGGGGACGGGGCCCGTGAAGATGCGCAGGCCGTCACCGGCGGCGCGTTCGGGGCCGCAGACGAAGCAGCCTGGGAACGGATGCTGCTCGAACCCGCGGAAGCGGCTTACCGCCTCGATCGCCTCGGCGGGGCTCACAAGCGGCGGCGCTGCCGGTTCCAGTGAGGTGGGCGCGGCCTCCGCCACCAGGTGCTCACCGTCGAACAGCAGCGCGCGATCGCCCTCGTGGCGCACCTCCATCGCCCGGTCGAGCGGAGGTGGGCTGCGCAGCGTCAGCTCGGCCGTGGGCGCGTCGAGCTGACGCGCCAGCAGTGCACAGGTGTAGCCGCCGTTGCCGGACTGCGGTGGGCCGCGAAAGCGCCGGGGGATCACGATCGTCGCCGTGCTGCCGGCCACCGGGCCCGTCCTTCCTCGTCCGGCGGTCGCGTGAGGAACTCGCGAGCCGTGCGGAGCGCCCGCCGTCAGCCGTCGAGGTAGTTGAGGCCGAGGGCGGAGCGTACGTCCACCATCGTGTCCTGCGCGACAGCGCGCGCGTACTCCGTGCCGCGGGCGAGCGCCGCGCGGACCTCGGCCGGGTTCGCCTCGTAGTGCGAGCGGCGCTCGCGGATCGGGTCGAGGAAGGTATTGAGTGCTGCCGCGAGCTTGCGCTTCACCTCCACGTCGCCGACGCGCCCCCCGCGGTAGCGGTCCTTGAGGTCGTCGACCTCCTCGGTGTCGGGGTTGAAGGCGTCGTGGTACATGAAGACCGGGTTGCCCTCGACGTGGCCGGGGTCGGTGGCGCGCAGCCGTGTCGGGTCCGTGTACATGCGCATCACCTTGCGCTCGACCGTCTCCGCGTCGTCCTTCAGGTCGATCGTGTTCCCCAGCGACTTGCTCATCTTCGCGTTGCCGTCGATGCCGACGAGGCGCGGCACGCGGCCGACGAGGCCGTCCGGCTCCGGGAAGACGTAGCCAAAGCGGCGGTTGAAGCGGCGTGCGACCTCGCGCGTCAGCTCGATGTGCGGCAGCTGGTCTTCGCCGACAGGCACGAGGTGCGCGCGCGGCATCAGGATGTTGGCGACCTGCATGATCGGGTAAGTGAAAAAGGCGACGGGCACGGCCCCGCGCTCGCGCACCACCTGGCGCTTGCCCTCGCGCTCGGCGTCCTCGAAGGACATGCCGCGCTCCTCGAGCTCGTCCATCTCAGCCTTGAGGGTCGGGTTGCGTTCGAGCCGGCCCATGCCGATGAACCAGCTGAGCAGCGTCGTCAGCTCGGCGTGCTCCGGCACCAGACTCTCGATTACGAAGTGCGAGCGGTCCGGGTCGAGCCCGACGGCGAGCCAGTCCGTGGCGACCTCGATGACGGCCTCGCGGACGCGCTCGATGTCGTCGGCGTGGTCGGAGACCTGGTAGTCGGCGATGAGAAAAAAGCACTCGTACTCGTCCTGGAGCCGGAGCCAGTTCTCGAGCGCGCCCGCGTAGTGCCCGAGGTGCAGTGCCCCGGTGGGCCGCACCCCGGTCAGGATCCGCTGCTGCTCCTCGCCCGCCTCGCTCATCGCGCCCTGCCTCCTCGCGCGTCGAGGGTATCGCGAGTGGGGGAGGGGGGCGAGGGAGGGGGCGAGCCGGTGAACGTCGGTCGCTCTCGCGGGCGGCCGTGATCGCGAAGCGGGAACCTATCCGCCGGGATCGGACCAGAGCATGCGGCCGTCGGCGTCGGCGAGATCCCGCACTGCGGCATCCGCCGCAGCGAGATCGAAGGCGTCCACGTCGAGCGGGAGGTCGATGAACTCTTCGGCCCACTCCCTCAGTTCCGCGTCGTGCTCCGGGGAAGGGTTGGTCAACGCCTCGCGCAGCTCGTGGTAGCCGCCGACGCCTCCGCAGTCCTCCGGCGGACACGCGCCGCGTCCGGCGATGCAGGCAGGCGCGTCCGGTAGCGATTGCTCGCCGCTCCGGACCGCCACGAGCTCGACGTGGTGTTCCCAGGAGTCACCGAAGTCGTACTCATAGCGGAGCGTGTCGCGGGGCGCGCGCAGGACATCCGCCACGACCACATCGGACTCATCGGCATAGCCGAGCTCATCGAGGCTGGAGTCACCGTACGTGACTCCATCGGGCGTGGTGAACGCATGCAGATGCGAGTTAGCCCAGCCCATGGCGGCCTGGATGACCAGATGGAGGTCGGCGAGCGTGATTTGGTCCGGGATCACCACGCGCCGCTCGATGTCCGGGTCGGCATCGACAAGGGCGATCAGAATCTCGTACTGCCGATCTGTGCCCTCAGCAGGCGCACCCGAGTTGTTCGCCGCCATCACGCTCCTCCTGCACTCACGCGGAGCGTATCGCGAGTGCGGGAGGGGGGCGAGGGAGGGGGTGCTAGACTGGTTACCGCAGGACCGTAGGCGATGCTGGCGGGTGGTCGAGGGGGCGGGAGCATGGTTGCCGAGGCGCCGGAGCAGCTGCGGGAAGCGGCGGTCCAGTACTTCCGCGAGGAGGAACTGCCGGAAGCCCTGTGGTGGGTCGCCGATCTCAACCCGCTGCAACTGCGTCTCTTCGCAGTCGAGCTTTCGGACACGCTCAAGACCGCGCTGATCACCGGCGACAATCTCCCGCTGTGTCGGGTGATCGAGAGCTGGGAAGCCACGGCCGAGGTCATGTCTTCCCCTGAGATGATCGCCGCGCTCACGCGGCCCATCGACGAGAGCGAGTACGCGCCGCTGTCCGAGTTCACCGAGTGATGCTCCCGGGTCGGCTCCGCCGCCAATCCGCGTGCGGGCCGACGTAGACGACTCGCACCCTCCTGCGTTCCTCATCCACGCGAAAAATGAGCCTGCGGCGTCGACTCACGCGCAGTTGGTAGTGGTCCTCGAACGGCGCATTGAGTTGCTTGAGCCTGCCGGGGATCGGAGTAGTCGGCGTGCGGCTCGCGTAGTCTTGCAGGAAGGCGAGAGTCACCTCCCTCTCACGTTCGTTCCACGATCGGAGTTCCGCCCGGTCTCGGCGTCGGAGCCGGATCTCGTAGAGGGGTGTTCGGATTCCTCGTCCACCATCGCCCCTACATCCGCTCCGGCGCCGAGATGCCCATCAGGCCGAGCGTGCGGGCGAGGGTGAGGCGGGTGGCCTCGAGGAGCAGGAGGCGCGCGCGGCTCAGCGCCTCGTCGTCGCCGAGCACGCGGCACTGCGTGTAGAAGACGTGGAAGGACTGCGCCAGCTCCTGCGCGTAGTGCGGGAGGCGGTGCGGCGCCAGCTCCTCGACGACCTCCTCGATCACCTCGGGCAGCAGCAGCAGCTTGCGGATCAGCGCCTGCTCCGCCTCGTGCGTCAGCAACGAGGGCTGCGCACCCTCGGCGGACAGTCCCTGCTCGACGGCGTTGCGCAACACCCCGGCGATGCGCGCGTGCGCGTACTGCACGTAGTAGACCGGGTTGTCGTCCGACTGCCGCTTCGCCAGCTCCAGGTCGAAGTCCATCGCCGACCCGGCCGAGGAGAGCAGGAAGAAGAAGCGCGCCGCGTCGCGGCCGACCTCGTCGACGACCTCGCGCAGCGTCACGATCTCGCCCGCGCGCTTGGAGAGCGGGACGACCACCCCGTTCCGCTTGAGCGTCACGAGCTGGTAGAGCAGCACATCCAGCGCGTCGCCGTCGCCGCCCGTCGCCGTCACGCCGGCCTTGACGCGCGAGACGTGGCCCTGGTGGTCCGCGCCCCAGACGTCGATCACGCGGTCGAAGCCCCGCTCGATGAACTTGTCGTAGTGGTAAGCGATGTCCGTGGCGAAGTAGGTCGGCTGGCCGTCCGAGCGGATCAGCACGTTGTCCTTCGACTCGCCGAGTTGCGAGGAGGCGAACCAGACCGCGCCCTCGCGCTCGACGACGTGGCCGTCCCCGCGCAGCAGCGAGAGCACGCGGTCGTAGGGGCCGCCCTCGACCTGCAGCGAGCGCTCGGCGAACCAGCGGTCGTAGCGCACGCCCATCGCCTCGAGGTCCTCGCGGATCTGCTCGACCATGAGCCGGATGCCCTCGTCGCCGAGCCGGGCGGCGGGCTCCTCGCCCTCGGGGCGGAGGAAGGAGTCGCCGTGCTCGCCCTGAAGGCGGGCGGCGATCTCGCGCACGTACTCGCCGGGGTAGCCGTTCTCCGGGATCTCCACGTCACGGCCGTAGAGCTGCTGGTAGCGGGCGTAGAGGGTGCGGGCGAAGATCGCGACCTGCTGGCCGGCGTCGTTGATGTAGTACTCCTCCTCCACCTCGTGCCCGGTCGCGCGCAGCACGGCGGCGAGCGTGGAGCCGATGGCCGCCCCGCGCCCGTTGCCGACGTGCACCGGCCCGGTCGGGTTGGCGGAGACGTACTCGACCTGCGTCTTGCTGCCGCCGCCGAGGTCGAGTTGCGGCCAGGCCTCGCCCTCCTCGGCGATGGCGCGCGCCCGGTCGGCGGCCCAGGCGGGGTCGAGGTAGAGGTTAAGGAAGCCGGGCGGGGCGACGCTGACTTCGCCGACGGCGGGGTGGTCGGGCATGCGCGCGCGCAGCGCCTCGGCGACATCAAGGGCGCGCATGCGGGCGAGGCCCTGGATGCGCAGCGGGAGGTTGGCGGCGAAGTCGCCGTGCTCGGGGCGCTGGGGGTGCTCGAGTGTGACCTCGGGCGCGGCGAACGCGGGCAGGTCGCCCGCCTCCTGCGCGGCGACGAGCGCTCGTTCGACCAGTTCCCGCAGCTCTTCGCGAATCACGTCCCGCCCAGTCTAGCGCGCCCCGCGTCGCGCGCGAGGGGTGCGGGCGAGGAGTAGCGGTATACTCGGAGCATGGGTACGAACGAGAAGCTGCTGCAACCTCTCGGGTTCCTCGCGTCGCTGCGCAGACTCGTCTCGCGTGCGCCGGCGAGCGTGACCGAGGTGGAGTTGCCTGCAGAACAGCTGTCCGGACCGTCTGACCTGCCCGCCGGGTCGCTGCGCGTGCGGGAACAGGGCGCGAGGCTACTTCCGGTGCCTGACTCGGATGGTGTTGGCCCCCCGGGTCCCTCCGGCATCCCGGCAGGTCCATTGCGCGTCGAGAAGCGCGGGCTATAGGCGAACTTCAGTTACAGCGAGGCGATGATGACCACCGCCACACTGGCGGAGATCGCCTCGGCCATGACTGCGTAGGCAAGGTACTTGTAGCGCCTGTTCTTCGTGAGCATCAGTGCGGCATTGCGTTCGACGGAGTGGTACACGTGCTCAGCCAGCCACTGCCGAACCGGGCCTTCCCCCCGGTCGGCTGAGAGCACCAGTAAGCGCCGGCTGTCGGGGCCCAGGTGTAGATTCGCCGCCTCCTGACAGCGGAAGAAGAGCAGCACGGCGCAGAGGAAGACGCCGATCACTACGGCTGCCGGGGCCAGGAGCCACCACGGCTCGCTCACCCCGCCCCACTGGAATGTGCTGGCTCCCGAGAAGAGGGCGAGGATCGCGACCGCGAGTGTCAGCGCACGTTCGGCCTTCGCGTCGATGTCCTTGATTGTCTGGAGCTGCTCGTCAAGGCTCCATATCGCGAATTCGAGGGCAGCGCCGGCGCCCTCGTACTCCACAGCCGGTTGAGGCTCGTCGCTCGCCAACGCTCGGTCCCCCGGCCTGTGTCGCCCGAGCAGTCTAGCAAGTTTATGTCCTACGCCCTGATCACCCCGTCCCGTCGCAGCGCGGCGATCTCCGAGGGCGCAAGGCCTGCCTCGGCGAGCACCTCGGAGGTGTGCGCGCCGATCGGCGGGGAGGCGCGCTCGATCGCGGTTGGCGTGGCGGAGAGCTCGACGACGGGGGCGACGACACGCTGCGGGCCGGTCACTTCGTGCTCGATCTCGCGCATGTGGGCCGCGGCGACGACCTGCGGCTCGTCGGCGAGTTCCTCGGGGAGCAGGACGGGGGCGATCGGGACGCCCCCCGCGCCGAGGTCGTCCATCCACTCGGCCGTCGTGCGCTCGGCGAAGCGCGCGGTCATGTAGGTGACCCGCTGGTCGCCGTAGGCAATGCTCGCGGGGTCCGAGGCGTCGTAGTCCGGGTCGTCGGCGTGGTCGTCCGTGATCTCGAGCGCCTCGCGCACGAGCGCGCGCGTGCGAGGCGTGATCGCGCCGAGCATGATCAGGCCGCCGTCGGCGGTCTGGTAGGCGTGGCTGAAGCCGCGCAGCGCCGCCGTGTCCGATTGCCGCTGCCCCGCCCGCACCGCGAGGACCTCCTCGTAGCTGCCGCCGCGCGCGCGGATCGCCTGTACCTCCTCGATCATCGGGTCGCGCGTCACCGCGTCGCTGACCGGCTCGCGCATCACGACGGTGTCCTGGATCGCCAGCGAGGAGCGCAGCAGCGAGGCCTCGACGCGCTGGCCCTCGCCGGTGCGCTCGCGGTGGAAGAGCGCCGCGAGGATGCCCGCCGCGCCGGAGAAGCCCGCCGAATAGTCCGCAAACGCGCTGGCGGCGAGGTGCAGCGGTTCGCCCTCGGGACCGACCTTGGCGCCGCCGGCGATGATGCCGGCGTAGGCGGTCATCGTCGGGTCGGTCGCCGTGCGGTCGCTGAGCGGTCCGCCGTGGCCCCAGCCGGTGATCTCGCAGTAGACGAGGTCCGGGCGCAGCTCGCGCAGCGTCTCGTAGCCGAGCCCGTAGCGCTCGGCGGCGCCGGGCCGCAGGTTCTGCGTCACCACGTCGAAGTGCGGGACGAGCCGCCGCGCGAGGTCCCTCCCGGCGGGTTGGCCCAGGTCGATCGCGACGCCGCGCTTGTTGCGGTTGAGCGACTGGAAGCGCTTGCCCTCGTTGGGGACGATCGC
Organism: Dehalococcoidia bacterium; assembly: GCA_963667465.2. Lineage (GTDB taxonomy): Bacteria > Chloroflexota > Dehalococcoidia > UBA2979 > UBA2979 > VXMT01. The sequence continues at coordinate 571,772 of CAXXDN010000001.1, forward strand.
GCCCCAGCGGCGGTGCTGGTCGCCGTCCGGCGGCTCCACCTTGACGACGTCCGCGCCGAGGTCGGCGAGCACGCAGCCGAGGAACGGCGCGGCCACTACCTGCGAGAACTCGAGGACGCGGACGCCCGCGAGCGGTCCGCTCACGCGCGGCCCTCCTGGCGGCCGCGCCAGGGCTCGTGCTGCTTCGCGCTGCCGCGTGTCTGGTAGAGCATCATCTGGCGGAAGAGGTCGGCCTGCTCGGTGGCGGCAAGGCCGGCGTCGTAGCCGTAGCGCAGCGACTCGCGCGCCAGGCGCAGCGCCTGCGGCGGGTAGGAGATGATCTCCTGCATCGTCTCGCGCGCTGTGGACAGCAATTCGTCCGGTTCGTGCACGGAGACGACGAGGCCGATGCGCTTCGCCTCCTCGGCGCCCACGGGGCGTCCGGTGAGCGCCATGTGCAGCGCGTTGCCGCGCCCCACGAAGCGCGCGAGGCGCAGCGTGCCGCCGTAGGCGGGCAGGATGCCGAGGCTGGTCTGTGGCAGCCGGAAGTTCGCCTCGGTACTGGCGAGGATGAAGTCCGTGCAGCAGCACATCAGGCAGCCGACGCCGATCGCGTAGCCGTTGACGGCCGCGATCACGGGCTTCGAGTAGGCCCCGAGCACGTCGAAGATCGGACTGCCCTGGTGCTCCTCCAGGTAGGACTCGGCGTCGTCTACGTTGTGCGTGGACTCCTCCTTGAGGTCCGCGCCGGCGCTGAAGGCGCGGCCCGCGCCGGTGAGGATGACGCCGCCCACGTCCGGGTTGGCCTCGGCGGCGATCAGCTCCTCGACGGTGTGCGCGCTGACCTCGCTGCCCCAGGCGTTGAGGCGCTCGGGGCGGTCGATCGTGACGACGGCGATGCCGTCACTCACCTCGGTGCGTGCGTAGCGGGGCGAGTCGCTCATGCGTCGCCTCCCCAGCGCTCCCAGTGCAGCACCTCGTCGATCGGCTTGCGGCCGAGCGGGCCGAAGCGGCCCAGCGGCCAGCCGACCGGGATCGTCGAGCCGATGTAGACGTCGTCGGGGATGCCGAAGTGGGCCTTGATCTCGGCCTCGGCGCCGGCCTGGAAGGTGGTCATCGCGGCGCCGAGGCCGAGGCCGCGCGCGGCGAGCAGCAGGTTCTGGGTGGCGGGGAAGATCGTCGACCACATGGTCGCGCGGATTGGATTCTCGGTGTTCGGGTAGGCGTTGCGGATGCAGCAGAAGATCACGGCCGGCGTCTCGGCGAAGTGCGTGATCAGGTAGCGCACGGCACGCATCATCCGCTCCTGCGTGTCGTCAGCCGGGGTCCGGCTGAACTGGCCCATGCGGCGCTGCAGGATGTCCGCGAGGAACTGCATGTCCTCGCGGTTGGTGACGACGACGAAGCCCCAGTGCTGCGAGTTGCCCGCCGAGGGCGCGCGCGTCGCCGCGTGCACGAGCTGCTCGAGCAGCTCGCGCGGTACCGGGTCCGGCTTGAGCCTTCGCATCGCGCGGTTCGTGTCCATCGCCTCGAAGAGGTCCATCGCGGCTTCCTTCCAGTCGTTGCGTTGGTCAGTCGTTGCGCTGTTCTGTGGGTCGCTACCCGCGGTAGGCCTCGATGAAGTTCGTGATCGCGTCGATGTGCTGTTGCGGCGAGGTGAGGCCGGCGTTCATCGTGTTGAACGAAAGGTGCGTCGCGCCCGCGTCCTCCCAGCTCTCGGCCATCGCGAGTTGCGCGTCGAGGTCGCCGTCGAGGACGGCGGCGCGGGTGCAGAGCGCGATGGCGTCGGGGTCGCGGCCCGCCTCGCGCGCGTGCTCCCTGATGCGCCCGAAGCGGAAGAGGATGTCGTCGCGGTTGCGCTCGTGATCGTCGGGGAACTGGTCGCGCGGGATGAAGCCCGAGCCGTAGCGTCCGCAGCGGCGCAGCACGGGGCTGGACATGCCGCCGAACCAGAGTGGGATCTCGCGCTCCGGCCGCGGGTTGATGCCGGCGTGGCGCACCGTATCGAAGCGCCCCTCGAAGGTGACGAGCTCCTCGGTCCAGAGCCGCTGGAGCAGCTCGAGCTGCTCATCGGTGCGGCGGCCGCGGTGGTGGTAGTCCTCGCCCAGCACCTCGAACTCGACCTGGTTCCAGCCAACGCCGACGCCGAGGATCAGCCGGCCATTGGAGAGCAGGTCGACCTCGGTGACCTGCTTGGCGACGAGGGCGGTCTGGCGCTGCGGCAGGATCAGGATGCCCGTCACCAGGTCGATCCGCTGCGTGATCGCCGCCAGGTAGCCGAACAGCACGAACGGCTCGTGGAACATCGACTCGTGCGTGTACGGCCCGATCAGCGTGTGCTTCGAGGGGTCGGCGCCGATCACGTGGTCGAAGGCGACGAAGAAGTCGTAGCCGAGTTCTTCCGCGGCGACGGCGAAGTCACGGACCGGTCCGGGATCACTGCCGATCTCCGTCTGTGGGAACACCGCGCCGAGTTGCATCGTCACCCGCCTTCCGGCTGCCGCGCCCCGGCGGTCGCCTCCGTGGGGCTAAGTGTACGCGTCGCCCGCGCCGGGCAGATCGGCGAGCGAGATGATCGGCGAGGCGTCCTGCGCGGTCAGCGCGTCGATCAGGTACGGCCCCGGTGTGGAGAGCGCCGTTTGCAGCGCCACCTCGAACGCCTCGAGGTTCGTGACGCGCTCGCCCTGGCCGCCCATCGCCCGCGCGACGCCGGAGAAGTCGACATCGGAGAAGAGCGAGCGCAGCGGCTGCTCGCGCCGCGCCTCGATGTGCGTGATCCAGGCGAGCGCGGCGTTGTTGAGCACGATGTAGGTGAGGTCCAGCCCGAGCCGCGCGGCCGTCTCGAACTCGCTCAGGCAGTAGCCCCAGGCGCCGTCGCCGGTGAGCAGCACCATGCGCCGATCGGCCGGCGTCGCCAGCCGCGCGCCGACCGCGCCGCCGCCGCCCCAGCCGATGCCGGCGAGGCCGCGCGGCGCGATGAAGGAGCGGGGCCGGCGCACAGGCACGAAGGCCGCGCCCCAGCCGGAGGAGAGCGAGGCGTCGCAGACCAGCACGTCGTCCTCGCGCAGCGCCTCGCCGAGCACGTCGGCGAGCAGATGCGGCGGGATCGCGCCCGCCGGGTCGGGCTGCGCGGCGCCGCCCTCGCCCTCGAGCGATTCGAGCCAGTTGGCGCGTGGTGCGCGCCCCTCGAGGGCGTTCGTGATGGCGCTGGCGGTCTCGCGCGCGTCGGCGACGATGCCGAGCGCGACCGGGCCGGTGCGCCCGATCTCCTCGCCGTCCAGATCGGCGTGGATCACGGCCTGGCCGGGTCCGGGGATCTGCCAGGAGTGCGTGGTCAGCGAGCCGAGCTTGCAGCCGAGCACCAGCACCACGTCGGCGGCCTGCAGCGCGGCGTTGCCGCGCACGGTGCCGAACTGGCCCGCCGCGCCCGCGGCCAGCGGACTGGTCTCGTCGATCGTGCCCTTGCCGCTGATCGAGGTGGTGACCGGGATCTGCTGCGCCTCGGCCAGCGCGCGGACGGCCAGCGAGGCGTCGCTGAAGGTCACGCCGCCACCGGCGAGGATCAGCGGCCGCTCGGCCGCGGCGAGCAGCGCGGCGGCCTGCTCGACGGTCTCGGGCGGCGGCGCGCTGCGGTGGCGCGGGTAGGCGAAGTCTGCCGGGCTCCAGTCCAGCGGTCCCGGGGGTGGCTCAACCGCCTCGGCGGAGAAGACGTCCTCGGGGATCTCGAGCACCACGGGGCCCGGCCGTCCGCCGGTCGCGACGCGCAGCGCCTGCGCGAGCACCGGCTCGAGGCTGTCCGCCGTCTCCACGCGGCCGACCCACTTCGTGACCGGGGCGAGCAGCGCCGCCTGGTCGAGGGCCTGCGAGGCGGCGGCGCGCCGCCTGAGGTGCGCCCGATCGCGGCGGATGTCGGCGACGATCGCGATCACGGGGATCGAGGAGCCGTACGCCTCGGCGAGGCCGGAGACGAGGTTCGTCGCGCCCGGTCCGACCGTGGCGTCGCAGAAGCCGACGCTGCCCGAGAGCCGCGCGTGAGCGTCGGCGGCGCAGGCGGCGGCGCGCTCGTCGCGCATCAGCACGTGCTGCAGGCCGGCGTCCTCGACGGCGGCGTAGAAGGGCAGCGTCTGCCCGCCGGGGACGCCGAAGACCGCGCCGACTTCGCCGGCGGCGAGGATGCGCGCGAGGCGGGCGCCGACGGTCTCGCTCATGCGGAGCCTCCATCCGTGGCCGCTGGAGCCGTCGATTCCTCGAAGCGCTCGGCGCGCGATCGCAGCTCCTCGGGGAGCTCCTGGCCGGCGTCGGCGTAGGCGCGGCGTGCCGCCGCGCCGCCGCGGCTAAAGGCGTGCTCGAAGCTGCCCTCGAACCAGTCGCGGCTCTGCAGGACGCGCGGCATGTGGCCCTGGAACTGCGGCATCACGTAGCGCGCCAGCAGCTCGTAGCTGCGGAACGTCGCCTGCGTGTCCGCCCACTCGTGCGCGAGGCAGAGGATCCCGCCGAGGCCGTCCGAGCGCTCCAGCACGCCCTCGATCTGCTCGATCACGTCGTCGGGTGTGCCGATAGCGAGGCCGCCCTCATCGATCGCCGCGCGCACGTCCAGGCCGGTGGCGCCGAAGGCCTCGCCGAAGGCTTTGCTCTGGTGCTCGTCGGCGAGGTCGCCGATGTAGGCGCGGCGGCCGTAGCCGTCCTCGACCTCGGCGATCGCCTGCTCGCGGCTGGTCGCGATGTGGATCGGCAGCACCACGCGCCAGGTCCCGCGGTCGGCCTTATTGCCGGCCTCGGCCGCGGCGTCCTCGACCCAGCCCCAGGTGCGCGTGAAGCCGTCGTGGCTGGCCCCGGCGACGGAGAGCAGGCCGATGCCGTAGCGGCCGGCCGCCGTCGCGCCCGAGGGCGTGAAGGTGGTGGTGACGGCCACCTCGAGGTGCGGCTTCGTGAAGTTGGGCAGCTGCAGCCGCGCCTCGTTGAGCGTGAACCAGTCGGTCTCCACCGTGACCGGCTCGTTGCCGCGCAGCAGCCCGAGGATCGCCTCGATCGACTCGTACATCATGCGCCGCTGCTCGGTCGGGTCGATGCCCAGCATGTAGGCGTCCGAGGTGAGCGCGCCGGGACCGACGCCGAGCATCGCGCGGCCGTGCGTGAGGTGGTCCAGCATCTGCATCCGGTCGGCGACCAGCAGCGGGTGGTGGTAGGGCAGGCTGAGCACGCCGGTGCCGAGGCGGATGCGGCGCGTACGCTCGGCGGCGGCGGCGATGAAGGCGACGGGGTCCGCGATCGTCTCCCGCGCGCCGCTGTGATGCTCGCCGATCCAGGCCTCGTCGAAGCCCAGTTCGTCGAGGTGCTCGATCAGCCGCAGGTTGCGCTGCAGGCCGAGCGTGAGGTTCTCGCCGACCCGATGGAAGGGGGCGAGGAAGATGCCGAACTTCATGTGTTCCGGCCGGTAGGTCATGCCGCCCGCCTTCCGAATCTGGCTCGCACGCGCATCATAGCCTGCACCGCCGCTACCATCGGCCCCGACACATGACCCGGGGAGCCTGCCCGACCGCGACACGGGCGAGGGATGGAGGCGAGACGATGCTGCAGCTTGGCGCGCACCTTCCACAGAACGAGTTCGGCGAAGACGTGCCCGCGCTCCGCGACTACGTCATCGGCGCCGAGGCGATCGGCTACGACTACATGATCATGGGCGAGCACATCCTCAGCCACGATGCCTCGACGCAGGCGCCGCAGACCCGCGAGGAGCCCCGCCCTTACACCCCGGACTGGGTCTGGCACGAGCCGATGGTGCTGTTCGGCTACCTCGCGGCGGTCACGGAGCGCATCAAGTTCATGCCCAGCGTCATGGTGCTGCCGATCCGCCAGGCCACCCTTGTCGCCAAGCAGGCCGCCGAGGTCGACGTGCTCTCCGGCGGCCGTCTGATCCTCGGCATCGGCGTGGGCTGGAGTGGCCTCGAGTTCGAGGCGATGAACGAGGACTTCCGAACGCGCGGCCGCCGCGCCGAGGAGCAGATCGACCTCATGCGGCGGCTCTGGACCGAGCCGATCGTCGACTACGAGGGCCGCTTTCACCGCATCCAGGGCGGCGGGCTCAATCCTCGCCCGGCCGCATCGATTCCGATCTGGGCCGGGGGCATGAGCGAGCCGGTGCTCAACCGGATCGGCCGCGTCTGCGACGGCTGGAGCATCCAGCGCACCTTCTACACCGAGCTCTCGCCCGAGGACGCCGACGCGCACTTCGCCGAGCGGCTGGAGCAGGTACACGCGGCTGCGCGTTCGGTCGATCGCGACCCCTCGGAGATCGACCTCGGCGCGGCGATCGACGTGGTCGGGAACACCGTGGAGCAGCAGGTTACGCTGGCGCGCCAGTGGGAGGCGCGCGGGGCGACGCACCTGGCGCTGCGCACCACCCGCGCGGGCATGGAGGACCTCGACGAGCACCTCGAGGCGCTGCGCGCCTTCCACGACGCGTACCACGCCGGATAAACACCGGGCGCCTCGCGTGTATCATCCGCGACCGGACGCATAGGACCCGACGGAGGATCGGCACATGCCCGTCGCCGAGGTCAACGGCATCGAGCTGTACTACGAGGAGCAGGGCGAGGGCCCCGGCCTCGTATTCCTGCACGGCGCGGCGGGTAACCACATCATCTGGTGGCAGCAACTACCTGTCTTTCGCGACCGCTTCCGCTGCGTCTCCATCGACCACCGCGGCTTCGGCCGCTCCACGGACCCCGAGGGCGAGAGCGCCGCGCGCTTCGTCGACGACCTCGAGGCGCTGCTCGACGTGCTCGGCATCGAGCGCACGGCGCTCGTCTCGCAGTCGATGGGCGGGCGCACGGCGCTCGGCTTCGCTGTACGCCACCCGGAGCGCGTGAGCGCGCTCGTGCTGGCCGACACCTCGGCCTCGATCGACTGGCCCGAATTCAACGAGGAACTCGAACGCCAGCGCGCCGCGATCGGGCTGGCGACCGGCCCGCTGGTGGTGGCGGCGCTCGGGCAGAAGTTCCAGCAGCGCGATCCGGAGCGCGCCTTCCTCTACCGCCAGATCTCCGGCCTCAACCCGCCTGACGCCGCAGCGACCGCCCGCACCGTCGCGCGGGGCCCGGCCACCCGCGCCGACCTCGACAGCTTCGAGGTGCCGACGCTGCTGATCGTCGGCACGGACGATCCACTGACGCCGCCCGCCTCGATCCGCCAGCTGCACGAGGCGATACCCGGCTCCGGGTACCGCGAGTTCGCGGACTGCGGCCACTCCGTCTACTTCGAGGACCCCGAGGGCTTCAACGCCGCCGTCGCGGACTTCCTCGCGCGGCATCCGTAGGAGATCGAGAGGGAGGACACCCGTGGGCCTGCTCGACGGCAAGAGCGTGCTTGTGACCGGCGCCAGCCGCGGCATCGGCCAGACGATCGCCGAGCACCTCGGTGCGGCGGGCGGCCGCATCGCCTGCGCCGCTCGCACGCTCGGCGAGGGCGACCACATGCTCGAGGGCTCGCTGGAACGCACCGTCGGCGCGATCCGCGCCGCGGGCGGCGAGGCGACGGCGCTGACGGCCAACCTCTCCGAACCGAGGAGTGCGCCGCCCTCGTCGAGCGCGCAGTCGAGGCCTACGGGCCGATCGACGTGCTGGTCAACAACGCCGTGCTTACCTACTTCACGCAGCTCGTGGACTACCCGCCGCACCGCTGGATGCGCGCCTTCCAGGTCAACGTCCACGCGCCGTTCCTGCTCTGCCAGGCCGTGTTGCCTTCGATGATCGAGCGGGGCGGAGGGGCGATCGTGAACATCTCCTCCGGCTCGGCGATCGGGCCGGGGCGCGGGCCGTACCCCGGCCCGTCGCCGAAGGGTCGCGTCGAGTACGGCGCGACGAAGGCGGCGCTCGAGCGCTTCACCCAGGGCCTGGCCGAGGAGGTGACGCGCTTCGGCGTCGCCGTCTCCGCCGTCGCGCCCTCGCTGCCCGTCGCGACACCCGGCACGGTGCTGCACAACGTGATCGCCGAGGGTGACCCGGACTCGGAGCCGGGCAGCCTGATGGCGGAGTGCGTCCTGCTGCTCGCGACGGAGCCCGTCGAGCGCGTCGCCGGGCGGGTCTGCTACAGCCAGCAACTGCTCGCTGAGTACGGGCGGCTCGCCAACCCTCGAGGACACATGATCGACGAGTCCGGATCGGGCTACGCGCAGATCTAGGCAGACAGATCCGGACGGATCCGGACGCCGCGTCGCGAAGGAGGCAGGCAATGGACATCCAGCAGGACAGCGGGCTCTCGGCGCTCTTCGTCTCAACCGAAGAGGAGCGCGTCTGCACGGGCTTCGTCTTCACCGAGGGCCCGGTCTGGATCGCGAGCGACAACTGCCTCGTCTTCAGCGACATCCACTCCAACCGCACCTACCGCTGGCGGCCGGGCAGCGACAGCGCCGAGGTCTACCGCGAGCCCAGCAACCACGGCAACGGCAACACGCTCGACCTCGACGGTAACGTGCTCACCTGCGAGCACTTCGGCCGCCGCGTCGCGAAGACGGCTTACGGAGGCGGCACCGAGACGCTGATCGACTCCTTCGAGGGCAAGAGCCTGCACAGCCCCAACGACGTCGTCGTGCATAGCTCCGGCGCGGTGTACTTCACCGACCCGGACTACGGCTACAACCGCAACCCCGAGCCCGTCGCCCGCGAGCTGGACTTCCAGGGCGTCTACCGCGTCGCCCCGGACGGCTCGGTCAGCGTCGTCGAGGACCGGCTCGAGAAGCCGAACGGTCTGACCTTCTCGCCCGACGAGTCGCTGCTCTACATCGCGGACTCGAGCGCGCAGCGCAAGGTCTGGCGCTACGAGGTCAACGCGGACGGCAGCCTCGGCGATCGCACGCTCTTCGCCGACATGGAACACGACGAGCGCCCGGGCGTCCCGGACGGGATGAAGGTGGACACGGACGGGCGGCTCTGGAGCACGGGCGCGGGCGGCGTCTGGGTCCTCACTCCCGAGGGCGAGCTTCTCGGCGTCTTCGAAACCGCCGAGCACGCCGCCAACCTCGCCTTCGGCGGCCCGGACTGGTCGACGCTCTACCTGACGGCGAACACCTCGGTCTACCGCGTGGAGACCGCAGTCACGGGCATCGCCCCGCACTCCCGCTAGCGTCGCTGAGCGGCGGGCTGCGCCCGCTCCCCCTCACCCCACCCTCTCCGGCCGGGGGAGAGGGGGCCGGAGCCGCGCTCGGGGGTCTGTTGCGCCATCGGGACTCCGGCCGGGGGAGAGGGGGCCGGAGCCGCGCTCGGGGGTCTGTTGCGCCATCGGGACTCCGGCCGGGGGAGAGGGGGCCGGAGCCGCGCTCGGGGGTCTGTTGCGCCATCGGGACTCCGGCCGGGGGAGAGGGGGCCGGACTGCGCTCGGGGTCTGTTGCGCCCTGGAACCTCCGAGGGGGCGTGGGGGCGTAGCCCCCGCACAAGAAGAGTCCGAGGAGGGTGGGTGGGCCAGAGCCGCGCACAGCGCCCGCTCGTCCGGGATGGGGGTGTGATCGGGCGCAGCCCCCGCGGCTAGTCGCAGTCGAGCCAGACGCGGGCGATCTGGAGGCCGAGGTCGCCGGTGGCGTCGTAGAGGCGGAGGTTGCGCAGCCACGGCTGGTAGACCTCGAAGCGCAGCGCGCCCACCTTCTCGATCCGGTAGGCCCGCTCCAGCACGCGGTCCCAGATGCGGTGCAGCAGCTCGCGCCGCGCCTCCGGGTCCAGCTCGCGCGACTGGCGCTCCGCCCAGCCGTCGATCTGCGGGTCGCTGATGCCCCAGCGGTTGAGCGCGCCACCCGTGACCAGCGAGTCATGGAAGTAGGCGTCGGTGGTGAACCCGGCGGGCGCATAGCCGTCGGCGGCCGCGCCGTAGTCGTTGCCGCTCCAGGCGCGGTTGAAGGCGGCCATGTCCAGCTCGCGCAGCGTCATCGTCACGCCGAGGGCGGCGAATTGCTCGGCGATCCGCTCGTTGGCGCGCCGGTTCGTGACGTCGTGGTAGTTGCGATAGCGCAGCTCGAACTCGAGCGGCAGCGCGTCGGCCGCCTCGAGCATGCGCTGCGCCTCGGCCGGGTCGTGGCGCAGCCACGGCCCGAGGGCAGCGCCCTGCGGCTCCTCGTCGAAGGCGAAGATCCAGGGCGTGCTCGGCAGCACCTTCGCGAGGCCCTCGTGCAGCTCCCCGGCCAGTGCGTCGCGGTCGATCGCAAGCATCAGCGCCTGGCGCACGCGCTCGTCGGCGAAGCGCGCGTCTGCGAGGTCGAGCGCGATCCCCCACTGCGAGGCGAACGCCGGCACGAGGTGCAGCCGCGTCTCCGGCAGCTCCTCGATCAGCGCCTGCGCCTCGCTCAGCCGCTCCAGCGGGTTGCTGACGTAACCGAACTCACCGCTGCGGAAGCCCTCGAGGCGTCTCAGCGGGTCCGGCTCGATCTCGACATCGAGGCCGTCGAGGAGCACGGGGCCCTCCCAGTAGTCGGGGTTGCGGCGCAGCCGCAGGCGCTCGCCGGGCGTCGCCTCCTCGAGGATCAGCGGGCCGCTGCCGGCGAGGCCGCGCATGCCCTCGAGCGCGCCGCTCTCGTGCAGCTCGCGCGGGTAGATGCTGAACGAGCGGCTGCCCAGCGGCAGGTCGAAGTCGGCCTGCGGGCAGCGCAGCGTGATTTGCAGCGTGTGATCGTCGAGCGCCTCGCAGTGCTCCATCGCCGCGAGGTAGCCGCGGTGCGCGCCCTCGCGCGCGTAGCGCTCGATCGCCCAGCGCGCGTCCTCGGCGAGGAGCGGGCGGCCGTCCAGTGGAGGCACGTCCTGCCAGCGCGCCTCGCCGGTGAGCCGGAAGGTGTAGGTCAGCCCGTCAGGCGATCGCTCCCAGGAGCGGGCCAGCTCCGGCTCCAGCCGCCGCTCGAAGGGATCGAAGGCGGACCCGCCCGCGAAGCGCAGCAGCCGGTTCGCGACCAGGTTGGGCAGCATCAGCGTGCCCGCGCTGGTCGAGAACGTCGGGTCGAAGGAGACAAGGTCCTGGTGCCAGCCGATGCGCAGCACGCCCCCCTCGAGCGGCTCGCCCGGCGGCTCGTCGAGCACGTAGGGCAGTGGCAGGGCCGGGTCGTTGCGCCAGAGCGGCGCGGCGGCTGCAGGCTCGCCGGCTATTCGAGCACCCCCGCCTCCTCGAGGCGCCGCACCGCCGCCTCGGGCATGCCGAGGTATTCGCCGAGCACCTCGACGTTGTGTGCGCCGAAGACGGGCGAGGGCAGGCGCAGGCTGGGCGGGGCCTCGGAGAGGCTCCACGCGTTGCCGTTGAGCAGCTCGTCGCCGGGGTAGTCGTCGTGCAGCCGGAAGCGCCGCCGCCGCTCGGCGAGGTGCGGGTCGGTGATCACCTCGCGGGCATCGAGGACGGGGAATGCCGGGACGCCTGCTGCCTGCAGGGCTGCCGCGAGCTCGCGCTTGTCGTGCGAGCCGGTCCAGGCGTTGATCGCGCGGTCCAGCTCCGTGCGCGCGGCGATCCGCCCCTCGCGTGTCGCGAAGTCTTCGCGCGCCAGCCAGTCCTCACGGCCGGCGAAGCGGGCGAGGGCGCGCCACTCGGCTTCCTCGCCGCAGGCGATGGCGATCCACTGGTCCTCGCCGCTGCAGCGGTAGATGCCGTGCGGCGCGAAGTAGCGGTGCGAGTTGCCGACGGGGCCCGCGCCGCGGCCGTTCCAGCTGTAGTCGATCACCGCCTCGGCGAGTCCCGCGATCCCCGCGTCGCCCTGCGCGAGCTCGATGAACTGGCCGCGCCCCGTGCGGGCGCGCGAGGCGAGCGCGGCGAGGATCGCGAGCGTCCCGTAGGCGGAGGCGATCGGGTCCAGCTCGGCCGCCTCCTCCATCACCGATCCGTCCTCCGGGTAACCGTTGAGGCTCTTCATCCCGAACAGCGCGGACAGCGAGGGCCCGTAGGTGATGAGGTCCGCCCACGGCCCGTCGAGGCCCGCCGAGGGCATCGCCAGCATGATCAGCCGCGGGTGTTCGGCTGTCAGGCGTGCGTAGTCGACACCGAAGGAGCGCATCACCCTCGGCGCGTAGTTGTCGACCACCACGTCGACGGCCCCGCAGAGGCGCTCGAACAGCGCGAGCCCGCCGGGCTCCGTGAGATCGAGGGCGATCGAGCGGCGGTTGCGCAGGATCCACTCCCAGGCGAGCGGCTCGGTGGGGTCGAAGCTGCCGGGCACGCCGGAGCCCCAGGGGCGCTTCGTGGTCTGCACCTTCACCACGTCCGCGCCGTAGTCGGCGAGGTAGCGGCTGACCAGCGGCCCCGCCCAGACCTGGCCGAGGTCGAGCACGCGCAGCCCGGCGAGCGGGCCGTCGGCGGGGTCCGCCGCGCCCGGGAAGTCGGAGGCGGCGGCCGGACGCCAGGCGTCGGCGCGCGCGGGTGGCCAGGGCGGCGTGGTCCAGCCCTCGGCGTTCGACTCGTCGAGGCGCGGCGGCGTGCCGGGCGGGATCCAGGGGGTGCGGGCCAGCCGGTAGGGCGCGCCGGGGACACGCAGCGGCGGTTCGACGCCCGGCGCCTCGACGAGCAGGTCTCGCTCGGCGGCGTAATCGGACTCGCAGACCTCGGGGACCGTCAGCACGGGCTGGAAGGGGATGCGCTCGCGGCGGGTGATCTCCCACAGCTCGGCCTTCGTCAGCTGCGAGAGGTGGGCGACCATGTCCTCGCGCAGCACGCGCTGCACCCGCTCCGCCTGCTCGGGATCGAGGTTGCGGCGGACCCGCGCCTCGCCGAGGCCCCGGATCAGCTCGTCTCGTGCCCATTCGGGGTTGCCGAGGCCGTCGAGGAACGCGGTCCAGTGCCGGCCCATGTGCGTCATCGTCGAGAGGTGCCCGTCCTTGACGGGGTAAACGCCCCAGACGCCGCCGCTCAGGTTCTGCCCGTTCCGTTGCGGGATCGCCTGGCCGAGGTAGGCCACCTGCGGGATGCCGTGCCCCCAGACGGCGACGTTCACCGCCTCGAGCGCGCTGATGTCGACGAGCTGGCCGCGCCCGCTGCGGTCGCGATGGTGCAGCGCGATCAGCGTCGCCACGGCAGCCTGCACCCCGGCGTGCTGCACGTCGGCAGCGTCGAGGGGCGCCGTCAGCGGCTCGCGTTGCGGATCGCCGAGGCGGTAGGCGACGCCTGAGCCGCAGTAGGCGAGCAGCGGCGCGCCCTTCCACTCCGCGTACGGCCCGCTCTGGCCGAAGGTGGTGACGGCCGTCAGGACCAGCCCCGGGTGCGCCGCGCGCAGGTGCTCCTCGCCGAGGCCCAGCGCCCGCGCCTCGTGCGGGCGGAAGGAGTGCAGCAGCACGTCGGCGCCGGTGAGCAGCGCGTCGAGGGCGGCGCGGCCGTCCTCGCTCGCCAGGTCGAGGCGCGCCCCGTCCTTGCCGCCGTTGAGGTAGGTGAACTGGCCGCTGCACTCAGGGTCCGGCTCGTCGCCGGGGAAGGGGCCGTGCTCGCGGATCGCGTCGCCCCCGGGAGGCTCGATCTTGATGACGGCGGCGCCGAGGTCGCGGAGTTGCTTGCCCGCGTAGGCGATGGCCTTACCTTCGCCGGCCTCGACAACGCGCAGGCCGGCGACGGCGCCCGTCATACCCGGTTGCCCAACTCCTGCCCGATCGCCTCGTCGTTCGCGTACTTCGTGCTAGGCGATGTTCGCGAACATCGGGTCGTCCTCGATCGAGTACTCGTAGGGCTTGAGGTCCTCGGGCGGGGTCGAGGCGAGGCTGATCGGCACGTCGACCTCGAAGGGGCTCTTGAGGTCGAGTTCCTCGGCCATCTCGCGCATGGCGGGGATGACCTTCTCGCCGATCAATTCGATGTTGCGCATGTTGTCGCGGTGGCTGATGTGGCCGTCGGTGGCGTAGAAGCTGACGATGCCGGGCCGGGTCTGCTCGAGCACCTTGCGCAGCTGGTCGATCGCGTGGTCCGGGTCGCCCATGATCCAGGTCAGGTCGTCCAGGTGCTTCTGCAGCGTCGCGCCGGTGTCGGCGCCGCCGCCGGCGGAGCGGAGGCCCTTCGCGCCGGTGCGCTGGTTGTTGCGGGCCACGGCGCCGCGCCGCCGCGCGACCGCGGCCGGCGAGTCCGGCGCGCCCCAGAGGTAGCCCGAGGGCGAACTCCATACCGGGTGGCCGAGGCCGGTGAACTCGCCCGCCATCCACATGAACTCGCGCGCGTTGCGCATCGCGTGCTCCATCGTGTCCTGCACGTGGAAGTGGATGGTCTGGCCGAAGTTCCAGGTGCCGACCTCGTAGCCCTTCTCGGCGGCGACCTCCTTGTAGGTGCCCATGATCCGCTTCTGCGCCCGCTCGTCCGTGCCGAGGCCGATGTAGGGGTAGCGGTGGGCTGCCGCCCACTGCACGGTCTCGAGGCTGGAGGTGCCGGGCACCCAGATGCGCGGGTGCGGCTTCTGGACGGGCAGCGCCCACGGGTTGACGACGCGGAAGTGGTACTGGTCACCCTCCCAGCGGAACGGTCCGGGCTCGGTCCAGGTCTTGATGATCAGGTCGTGTGCTTCCTCGAGGCGGTCACGGTTGTAGGCGGGGTTTGCGTTCATCGCGAACTGCTCGGTGCCGCCGCCGCGGATCAGGCCGGGCACGAGGCGGCCCTGCGAGATCATGTCGATCATGCCGAGTTCCTCGGCGGTCGCGACGGGGTTGTCGCGCAGCGGGAGGGGTACGCCGAGCAGGACGATCTTCACGTTGTTGGTGACCGCCGCGAGGATCGAGGCCCAGATCTGGATCTGCGGCTGCATGCAGAACGGCGCGTTGTGGTGCTCGTTGAGCATGATGCCGTCGAAGCCGACCTCGTCGACGAGTTGGTACTCGGCGAGGCGGTCCTGGTAGATCTGGCTGCCCGCGTCGGAGTCGTAGAACTCGTTGGAGAAGCGGAGCACGGTCAGGCCGTCGCGCTTGCGGGCCTCCTCCTCCGGGTAGGCGGACATCGGCTGCTCGGTGAAGTACATGATGAACATCGTCGGACCCCGTTCGGTGTTCGCCCGCGCCGCCCGCCGGGCCGCGGACCAGGCGCCCGCGCGCCGCTCCGGCGCATCCGGGGGAGCATACCAGCACATCGCCTTCCGATCGGCGACTGTTGAGCGGACGAGGCGGTGGAGCGTCCCTCGCGCGGTACCCTGTGCGTGGATGCGATTCGGGGTGCGGTGTGGCGAGCGTCTGGCAGCGGTTGCGTCGAGCCGTTGCCGACCGCTTCGTGGGCTTCCACACCGCTTACCTCAACTTCCGCAACTACGATGCGCCGCTGGCGGTGAAGTGGCGGCTCCTCTGGCGCAACAACTGGATCAAGGCGCGCACCTTTTCGCTGTGCTGCGGCAACCTCGGCGAACCCGGCTGCTGACGGGACTTCGAGGAGCCCCGTGAGGGCTCGGAAGACCATCACCACGAGCACCCGCACCACCACTAGCGGCGGGTTCGAGGCGCTACCCTGTAGCGGCGAGCGGCGGACCGGAGGCGAGCGGCGGACCGGAGGTGAGCGTGGTGAATCCCTGGCAGTGGCTGCGCGGCCTCGTCCTCGGCACTGTGCGGAGCTGGCGCACGACCTACCTCAACTTCCGTGACTACGACGCGCCGCTCCTGGTCAAGGTCCGGCTCTTCGCCCGCAACAAGTGGACCATGGCGCGCACGCTCTCGCTGTGTTGCGGCAACCACGGCGAGCCCGGTTGCTGAAACGACTCCGGTGAGCCCCGTGAGGGCTCGGAGCACCACCACCACGACCACCCGCACGCGCATTAGCCGGCGTAGCCCGCCGCCCCCGGACGAGCGCGCCGCTCGACGGTCCGAGGCATCCGACTCATCCGCACCCCCTGGATTCCGGCTTTCGCCGGAATGACGGGACGGGGCGAGCCCGGAATGACGGTTCTGTGGAGGTATCGAGCGGGGAGCGAGGGCCGGAGGATGCCGAACGCCCTCGAGAGTCGGGTGCGCCCTTGATGGTTCCGGGGGGCGTGGGGGCTTCGCCCCCACAGAAAGAAAGTCCGAGGGTGGGTGGGCGGGGCCGAGCGGCGCGGAGCGCGTGCTCGCCCGGGATGGGGTGTGGGGGGCGCAGCCCTCCACAGCAGACCGCCGTCGTCGTCGCTGGCCGCGCGGCACCCCCTCACCCCTACCCTCTCGGCAAGGGGAGTAGGGTGCCGGATCGCTCTCGCGGGCCCCGCCGTGTGGCACCGGCGGGCGGCGTCGTGTAGCGTCCGCCCGCGCCCGATCGCGCGCATCGAGGGGGTACGGGATGAAAGCAGCAGTCTTCCACGGCGTGAACCAGCCGCTCACCATCGAGGACATCGACGTCGACGAGCCGCGCGACTACGAGGTGCTGGTGCGCACCGCGGCCGCGGGCGTCTGCCACTCCGAGCTGCACATGATCGAAGGCCACTCGCCTGTGCCCCCGCCCTCCGTGCTCGGCCACGAGTCCGCAGGCGTCGTCGAGCGCGTCGGCAGCCGCGTGACCTACGTCCAGCCGGGCGACCACGTGATCGCCCGCGGCACCTTCTGCGGCCACTGCGAGATGTGCCTGACCGGGCACCTCAACGTCTGCACGAACCGTCCCGGCCGCGCCCCGGACGACGCCCCGGTGATGTCCTGGAACGGTGAGCGCCTCAACCAGTGGGGCTCCAACATCTTCGGCTGGTCGGAGCAGATGCTGCTGCACGAGAACGGCGTGGTGAAGATCTCGCCGGAGATGCCGCTCGACGCCGCCGCGCTGCTCGGCTGCGCCGTGATCACCGGCTTCGGCGCGGTGATGCGTACCGCGCAGGTCGAGGCCGGCAGCTCGATCGCGGTCTTTGGCTGCGGCGGCATCGGCCTGTCGGCGATCCAGGGCGGCGCCGTCTCCGGCTGCCAGCGCGTGATCGCCGTCGATCTGCTCGACTCCAAGCTCGAGGTCGCGCGCGAGTTCGGCGCGACCCACACCGTGAACGGATCGACCGAGGACCCCGTCGCCGCGATCCGCGAGATCGCGGACGGCGAGGGCGTGCACTACTCGTTCGACGCGATCGGCCTGGCGAGCGTGGCGATGCAGGCGCTCGACTGCCTGCGCCCGCAGGGCACCGCGACGCTGATCGGCGTGATTCCCGAGGAGACGCCGCTCAACTTCGGCTGGCGGCGGCTGAGCGGCGAAAAGCGGATCCAGGGCTGCATGATGGGCTCGAACCGCTTCCGCATGGACCTGCCGATGCTCGTGGACCTCTACATGCAGGGCCGGCTCAAGCTCGACGAGATGATCACCACCCGCGGCTCGCTCGAGGACGTCAACGACTTCCTGGAGATCATGAAGGGCGGCGCCGTCACCCGGCAGGTGATGATGATGGACTCGTAGCGCCCTCGTAGCAGGCTGATCGCCTCGCCCCTGCTCGCGAGCTCCCGGGCGCTGGCGGGAAGGCTCCGGTCGGTCGCCGTGCCGGAGCTCAGGTCGCGCGCGCTGCTGAGCAGCGCCTCCGGATCGCGGTTGGCCCAGAGGCGCGCCGCCTCCTCGGCGACGTCGCCCTCGCGGCTCACGAGCCTGCGTCCTCCTCGTCGTCGAAGACGAGCGAGGGCTCGTGCACGCCGAGCACGACGATCTCGTCGCCGGCGGAGATGCGCCCGCCCTCGAGCACGCGTGCGCGAATCCCGCCGCGCCCGACGAGCGCGCGCAGTAGTCCCGGCCGCTCCAGCAGGTCCTGCAAGTAGTTGCAGGGGTCGCAGGGCAGCATCCCCGCCAGCCGCGCGCCGCCGATGCGGAACTCGAGACCGAGCAGGCCCTGCAGCTGCACACCGCGCGTCACGAGGTTGCGGCGCAGCAGGTGCGGCTCCAGCGCGAGGTCGTCGGCTGTTTCGGCCTCGATGATCGTGAGTTGCTGCTCGCGCCAGCGCGGGTCGCTCCAGTGGCCGCGGCGGGTCGCGTAGCGGTCGCCGAGGATTCCGGCGCCGGGCACGACCTCGACCCACTCACGCCGCTGCATCGGCGCGCCGGCCTCGGCCGCCACGAAGATGCCGATGATGCCCGGCTGGCTCCTGTCCGGTTGGTCGCTGCCCGGTTGGTCGCTGCCCGGTTGGTCGCTGTCCGGCTGATCGTTGTTGGCGCCGGAAGCGCCGCGTTCGGCGGTAGTCATCGCCGCTCCTTTGCGCCCGCGAATGCTACACCCGCAGCGCTCGTGGGAAGGCGCGGCGAGGCTGCCGCTACGGCGAGCCGGAGGCCGTCTCGCTCGGCGGGTGTTCGCTGTCCTCGGAGTCTCGCAGCTGGCGCAGGAACGACTCGACGTCCTCGACAAGCTCCGGCTCGGCTGGCGCCTCGCTCGTGTCGATCGAGTCGAGCGCGGGGTGCATGTCGTCGTAGTTCTGCTCGAGGGTCTCGACGAAGCGGGCGAACTCGTCGGAGCGTCCCCGGGCATCCTCGGCCTCCGCGGACAGCTCCGCGATCTGTTCGTCGTAGACGGCGCTGTCGACCTCGGCGTTGAGCCCCTGGCCGAGCGCCTGGATCAACGCGCGAGCGGCGAACGGGTGTGGCTCGACGGAGACGTAGAACGGGGCGGCGGCGAGCAGGCTGGAGCTGCTCCAGCCGCGCTCCTCGCAGGCCACGGCCAGCGGCGTCGTGATGCCGGCCGGACCCTCGTAGCTCCAGGCCTCCGGCACGAGTCCGAACCGGGCGGCCAGCTGCGCGTCGCGCGAGTAGAGCTGAACGGGGAGCGGGCGCGAGTGCGGCGTGGCCGCGCGGTAGGCGCCGAGCATCAGCGACTCGCTGACGCCGAAGCGTTCCAGCGGCTCCATGAGGGCCTCGATGAACTCGCGCCAGCGCAGCTGTGGCTCGGAGCCAACCAGCAGCACGAGGTCGCGCTCGGCGCCCTCAGGGCGCGCGAGGTAGAGCTCGTTGGCGGGCCAGTCGATGGCGCGCACGCCCGCCTCGGGGCCCTCGCCATCGACGACGCGCACGCGCGGGCGGCGCACGGTGAAGTCGAAGAACGGCTGCGCGTCGACAGACGCGAGGGGCTGGGCTTCCCAGTGCTCGACCAGCTCGCGGAGCGCCTCGGCGGCGCTGGTGCCCCAGGCGCCACCGAAGCCGGCGATCAAAAGGGGATCGCGCAGCGCGGACGGATCCGGCAGTTGCTCTTCGTAGCGGACGAGGTCGCTCATGCCCCGATCCTAGCACTCTCAGGGGGAGAGTGCTAAGGGCTGGTTTGCACCGCTACCCCTCGGTCGTGCGCCGCCCCTGCGCGTACAGGAAAAACTCGGCCGTGGTCCGCACCGCGCAGTCCCAGCCGATCGCAGCCAGCCGCTCGCTCAGCTGCTGCGGCTCGTAGTAGCGCTTCACGATCTCGAAGCGGCGGCCCCCGGAGACCTCGCGTAGCTCCGTCTCCGCCGCCTCGCCGGCGCCGCTCGCGCCGCTCGAACCCTCGTCCGACGCGGAGTCGACAAAGAAGATGCGTCCGCCCGGCACGAGCGCCGCGTCGACCAGCGCCCAGAAGGCGTCGAAGCGCTCCTCCGGGACGTGGGAGAGCCAAAACCCGAAGAACACCTCGTCGTAGCGGCGCTCGGGAGTCCACTCCCAGAGGTCGGCCTGGACGTAGCGCACCCGCTCCGCGCCCAGCCCGGCGGTCTCGACTCGCGAGCGGCAGCGCTCGAGCATCTCGCTCGAGGCGTCGACGGCGGTGACTTCCTTGGCGCCCTCGGCGAGTTGCTGCGTCCACCAGCCCGTGCCGCAGGCGATCTCGAGGATGCGGCCGTAGGCGCCGAAGGCGGCGAGGGCGGCGCGCACCTCGTTGGTCTCTGCGATCCAGCGGCTGCGGAACTCGGGCCCGCGGTCGTGGCGGCCGCTGCGCAGCCACCACTCGTCGTACTCGGGCGCGCGTGCGGAGTAGTAGGCCTTCTGCTCTTCGAGCAGCCGCGAGGCGGCGGTCATCGCTGGCGTGCCCGGGTCAGGGCGCGCGCCGCTCGCGCACGGCCTCGACGAGCTGCGGCAGCACCTCGCCGGACGGTCCGCGCAGCGTCACCGTCGCCCAGTCGCTCAACGCCGTCGGCTCCGGGTCGATCTCGATCAGCGGTACGCCGCGCTGCGCGGCGAGCTGCGGGTAGTAGGCCACGGGGTAGACCACCGCCGAGGTGCCCGCGAGCATGAACACGTCCGCCCTCGAGGTTTCCAGCTCGCAGCGGTCCAGGTGCGCCGCCGGCACCGGTTCGCCGAAGCCGACGCTGTCCGTCTTCACGGGGCTGCCGCAGCCGGGCTCCGGGCACCAGGGGGGCAGTGCTTCCGGGTCCACGACGAGGCTGTCCTCGTGCCAGCGGCCGCCGCAGGCGGGGCAGCGCAGCCAGTAGATGTTGCCGTGCACCTCGGTGAGCGAGGTGGTGCCAGCCTGGCGGTGCAGGTCGTCGCCGTTCTGGGTGATGACGTGGCGCAGGATGCCCATCGCCTCGAGCTCGGCCATCGCGTAGTGGCCGGGGTTGGGCTTGGCGGCGTGGAGCTTGTCCAGCAGGTCCTGGATGTCGGGATCGCGCTCGCCGAAGAGGCGCTCCTTCCACCAGCCCTCGGGGTCGCTGAGGAAGCGCTCGAAGCCGTCGGCGCGCGGCTCGCCGATCTTGGTCCAGAGCCCACTCTTGCCTCGGAAGGTGGGGACGCCTGATTCGTGCGAAACACCGGCGCCGGTGAGCGCGACCGCGTAGGAGGAACCGGCAAGAAGATCGGCGGCCTGCGCCAACGATCCGGCAGCGATTGTCATGGGCGCTATCCTAACTGCTCGGGGCGATCGGCGCACGAGTTGATGTGAGTACTCACATTGATTGCAAAAGCGGAATCAGCACTGCCGGAATGCTTCGTTTCGCGACGCAAGATCCAGCGGTGCTCTGGATCGATCCATTGGATGCGGGTAGGATATGGTTATTCGGGACATGAACTGTTAACGAAAGGTGTGTTGGCACGTGGCTATCTTTACCCCGAAAGAAGCATCCGAGGTACTCATTGGACGTGAGCGCGCATCGGCTCATGAACGACAGATGTACGTTGAGGCGTTGCAGGGCTCCGCTGCAGGCATGATCGAGTTGTCCCGTGGTGAGAAGGCATCCCGCGTCAAGCGCCTGCTTGCCGAGGCATCGAAGGAGACCGGGATTCGTGTCCGCTCCACGTGGGAGGACAAGAACCAGAAGGTGCTGCTCTGGAAGCGGGTTGGCAGCTAACTACCGTTCTCCGCGCAGCGGACATCGAGCAGCGCCCTGACAGGTGCTTGAGACACAAGAAAAGCCGGCCACCAATTGGTGGCCGGCTTTTCTTTGTTTCCAGTGGCCCTCCCGGGCCGTGTCCGGAACCCGCTAGCGGCCCTTGAAGACGGGGGTCCGCTTCTCGGCGAAGGCCTTGGCGGCTTCCATCGTGTCGTCCAGCTTGCGAAGGCCGGCCATCGCCTGCGGGAAGCTGATCTCGGTCTGGTAGGTGTTCGGGCGCGGGCGCGCCATCATCAACTGCTGCTTGGTGACGCGCACGTGCACCGGCGGCAGCCCCGCGATCTCCTCGGCGAGGTCCATCGCCGTCGACTCCAGCTGGTCGGCCGGGACGACGTGGTTGGCGAGGCCCAGCTCGTACGCGCGCTGCGCGTCGAACTGGTGGCCGCGAATCACGATCTCCGAGCCCGGCAGCCAGGGCAGGTTGTTCAGAATCGGGAACAGCGCCGGCCCGATGATGCCCGTCGGGATCTCCGACATCGCGAAGCGCGCGCCTTCGGCGGCGACGCAGATGTCCGAGGCGCAGACCATGTAGAAGCCGAGGCCCCAGGCCCCGCCCTGCACCGCGGTGATCAGCGGGATGTCGGTCTCAGGCACGCTGTAGAAGCCGAGGTCGGCGACCGGCTCGTCTGCGCCGACGATGTCGGGGGCGCCACCGGCCTGCTCGCGGATGTCGCGGCCCGCGCAGAAGATGCGGCCCTCGCCGGAGAGCACCACCACGCGCACGTCCGGGTCGCTCATCGCCTCGTGCCAGGCACGCCGGCGGTCCCAGCTGATCTGCGCGCCCTGCGCGTTGAGGCGGTCGGGGCGGTTGAGGATCATCCGGAAGATGTGACCGATCTTCTCGGTCTTCACGAAGGTGTAGTCGGTCATTGGCATTCCTTACGCTGTCCCGTGTCGGCTGGCGGAATCTAGCACATCCTGCGCGCTGGTACGAATGTCCCCCGCGCCGAGCCGCCGTGGGGTTGTCAGCACGGCGGCGGTCGTACCATCCTCGCAAGGGCTCGAGGCCGCGCTGAACTTTCAGCGGGCGGCGTGCGGAGGCGAGATGATCAACAAGGTCGTCGGCTCGTTCGACGAAGCCGTGGCGGATGTGCCAGCCGGGGCGATGGTCCACTTCGGCGGGTTCGCGAACCCGCACAACACCCCGAACTACCTCTTCGCCGCGCTCGCTCGCCAGGGCGCGGACCAGCTGACGGGCGTCAGCACCTTCGCCGGCTACGGCGAGGAGGTGCTGCGCGCCCTCACCGAACGGCGCGGCCTCCCCTTTCCGGTCGACGGCTGGGATCTGGGCCTGATCGCGGGGCTCGGTCGGCTCCGCAAGCTGATCACAAGCTTCCCCAACGGCAACTCGCGCGAGCTGCTCTATCCCTTCGAGCACGTGCTGTGGCGCGGGGATGCCGAGGTCGAGGTGCTGGGCCAGGGCTCGATCGCGGAGCGCATCCGTTGCGCGCGCGCCGGCATTCCCGCCTTCTACACCCCTGTCGGCGTCGGCACCTTCGTCGCCGAGGGCAAGGAGGTGCGGGAGTTCGACGGCGTCCCGCACGTCCTCGAGACGGCGCTGAAGGCGGACTTCGCCCTGATCCGCGCGCACCGCGCCGACCGCTTCGGCAACCTCGTGTTCCGCGGGCCGCGCACCTTCAACCAGACGATGGCCGGCGCCGCCGGCGTCACCGTCGCCGAGGTCGACGCGGTCGTCCCCCTCGGCGAGCTCGGTCCCGATGAGATCCACACGCCCGGCGTCTACGTGCAGCGCGTGGTGGTGCGGCCCTCGGTGCCGCTCGACGACTGGAGGGCGCCCGCATGAGCGACAGCCCGGAGTTCCTCGACGAGTCCGTGATGGCGATGGTGGCGGCGCGCGACCTGCCGGACGGCGCGGTCGTCAACCTCGGCCTCGGCCTGCCGCTCGCGATCTCGGACTGCATCCCGCCGGACCGCGAGGTGCTGCTGCACTCGGAGCAAGGCATCCTCGGCTTCGGTCCGCGCGCTGCCGATCCGTCCGAGGTGGATGTGCTGATCATGAATGCCGGCGGGGAGCCGGTCACGCGCCCGCCGGGCATCTGCTACGTGAGCCACGACGAGTCGTTTGCGATGATCCGAGGCGGCCACCTCGATGTCTCCGTGCTGGGCGCGTTGCAGGTTGACCAGGAGGGGAACCTCGCGAACGCCCAGATTCCCGGCAAGCCCGCGCCCGGCCTGGGCGGCGGCCAGGATCTCGCGACCTGCGCGAAGCAGGTACTGGTGGTCATGCATCATCTCGCCCCCAACGGCGCACCGAAGATCGTGGAGCGCTGCGACCTGGTGCTGACCGCCCTCGGCTGTGTTGATCGCGTGGTGACGGACGTGGGGCTGTTCGAGATCGCGGACGGGCGCGTCACGCTGCTGGAGTACGCGCCCGGCTGGACCGTCGAGCAGATCCAGGCGATCACCGGCGCCGAGCTGGCGGTCGCCGAGGATGTACGTGAGATCGTACTGAGATAAGATCGCAAAGAACCAGCATGCCGCCGTTCAGAAGGGCCGAACTCGTGATCGATCGCCTGCGCAAGACTCCGCTCGTCCGGGTGGCCGCCCTCGGCGCGACGCTCCTCGTGCTGCTCGCCGCAGCCTGTGGCGACGACGCGCCCTCCAGGGACGATCCCGACGATTACACCAAGCACGTCGTGCAGGAGGCGATCGACCGTTACGAGGACGACGGCCGCCAGGCGGTGATCGACTACTACAACACGGCCGAGAGCGTCGACGGCCAGTGGTACGTCGTCATCGCCGACGAGGAGGGCGTGATCATTTCCCACGCGCCGACGCCCGGGAACATCGGGCGGTCGCTCTACGGCGACCTCGGCGTCGACATCACCGGCTACGCCTTCGGACCGCACATGGCTGCGGCGACGGAGAGCGGCCGCTGGATCAGCTACGTCTTCCTCAACCCGCAGAGCGGCGCGGAGGAGACGAAGCACATGTGGGTGGTGCGCCGCGACGGTCTGCTCTTCGGCTCAGGCTGGTACGAGGTCACGCCGGACGCCGGCGAGACGCCGCCCTCCCAGGCCCAGCCCGACGTCTACACGAAGTACGTCGTCCAGCAGGCGCTCGACCGCCTCGACGCGGAGGGGGCGCAGGCGACGATCGACTACTACAACTCCGCCGCGAGCGTGGACGGCCCCTGGTACGTCTTCATCTACGGCGCGGACGGCCTCATGGTGGCGCACCCGACCCGGCCGGAGCGGATCGGGACGCACATCCAGGATCGTGAGTGGCGGACCGATGTCACGGGCTACTACTACGGC
Source organism: Dehalococcoidia bacterium (assembly GCA_963667465.2). GTDB lineage: Bacteria > Chloroflexota > Dehalococcoidia > UBA2979 > UBA2979 > VXMT01. The sequence continues at coordinate 596,190 of CAXXDN010000001.1, forward strand.
GACGTGCTCGCGAGCACTTCGGAGACCGGGCGCTGGCTGACGTACGTCTTCCACAATCCGGCGACCGGCGAGGCGCAGACCAAGCACAGCTGGGTGATCCGGCACAACGGGATGCTCTTCGGCTCTGGCTGGTACGAGTAGCGAGGACGCGGCAGCTTCAGCGCTGCCCGCGGAACCACTCCACCGTGCGCGCCATGCCCTCCTCCAGGGTGGTGCGCGGCGTCCAGCCCCAGACTTCGCGGGCGCGTGACGGGTCCAGGTAGATCGCCGCGTGGTCGCCGGGGCGCTCCTCCGCGTACACGGGGGGCTTCCCGTAGCCCGTGAGCGCGGCCAGCGTGTCGAAGATGCGCTGCGTGGACGTGCCCTCGCCGGTTCCGATGACGCAGGTGGCCGGCTCGCGCCCGGCGGCGCGCAGGGCGGCCTCGACCACGTCGTCGACGTAGACGTAGTCGCGCTGCTGGCTGCCGTCGCCGAAGATCGTCACCGCCTCGCCGGCGAGCATGCGCGAAGTGAAGATCGCGACCACGCCGGACTCGCCCGCCGCATCCTGCCCCGGCCCGTAGATGTTGCCCGGCCGCAGCACGGAGAGCTCCAGGCCGAGATGGCGGCAAAGCGCCCCCAGCTCGTGCTCGGCGGCGATCTTGGAGGCGCCGTAGACCGCGTCCGGCGCAATCGGCGTGTCCTCGTTCGCCGGGAGCGATTGCGGCGCTCCGTGGAGCGCCCCGCCGGTGGAGAAGAACACGATGCGGCGCGCGCCCGCCTCGGCAGCGGCCTGCGCGACGTGCACGCTGCCCAGCACGTTGGTCAGCACGTCCGTCGCCGGGTCGCGCATCGAGACCGGCACCGAGGCCTGCGCCGCGAGGTGGAAGACAACCTCCGGCTGCGCCTCGGCGACGGTCGCGCGAGTGCCGGCGAGGTCGCGGATGTCGCCGAGGTACTCGCTGACGCCCTCGGGCGGCGGGTCCGCTGCGCCGCCCGGCGAGGCGAGCGAAAGACCGCTGACGCGCCAGCCGTCGCTGGCGAGCCGCCGCACAAGGTGGCGGCCGACGAAGCCCGACGAGCCGGTAACCAGCGCACTCCCCCGACGTTCCGTGCTCACATGTGCTCCCGGTCTTCGCGTTCGCCGCGTTCGTGTTCGCGCCGGACGGTCGCTACCCTGTGGGCCGCCGCGGCGTCGAGCCCACTCATCGCGCCCTCTAGCGTCATGGACGGGACGCGAACAGGGTAGGGTGTCGCGGCGCGGCGCGATGCAGGACGAGAGAGGGCGCGCATGCTCGACGACCCGGCCCTGCGCGATCGCGTGGACCCGAGCGGCTTCTGGCAGCTGATCGCCGGTCTGCCCCGGCACGCCCGGGCGGCCCGGGCGCTGGGTCGCGACTGCCCGCTGCCCGATGACTTCAGCCGCCCCCGGCGCGTCGTCATCCTCGCGATGGGCGGGTCGGCGATCGGCGGCGACGTCGTCGCGACGGTCACGGAGCACCTTGGTTCGATACCGGCCGAGGTCGTGCGTGACTACGCCGCGCCGCCGGTCGGGGAGGGTGCGTTGCTGGTGGCCTGCTCCTTCTCCGGAGACACGGAGGAGGTGATCTCGGCCTTCTCGGCGCAACTCGGCGGTCCCGGCATGCGGCTGGCGCTGACGACCGGTGGCCCGCTGGCCGCCATCGCCACGGCTCACGCGGTGCCGCTGATCACGTACGACTTCGAGGGTCCGCCGCGGACCGCGCTCGGCTACAGCGTGCTCCCGCTCCTGGAGGTGCTGCGCCGCCTCAGTGCGGTGACCCTGGACGACGACGCCATCGAGCGAGCGCTGGGCGCCCTCGAACGCTGTGGCGAAGTCTGGGGTCCGCAGCAGCCGACGCCGTCGAACACGGCGAAGCAGATCGCGCTGCGGGTGCGTGAGCGGCTGCCCTACATCGTCGGCGGCGACGTGCTCGCGGTGGCGGCGCGCCGCTGGGCGGGGCAGCTCGCGGAGAACGCGAAACAGTGGGCCTTCGCCGGCGCGCTGCCGGAGGCCGACCACAACACGATCGTCGCGCTCGAGCGGCAGCAGGCGGCCTCTGGCGCGCTCCACGTCGTGCTCCTCGATGGTCCGGCCATGGACGCGCGGAACCGCCGGCGCGTGCAGCTGACCGCCCGGGAACTCGACGCGGCGGGCGTTGCGCACGAGATCGTCGCCATCGAAGCGCAGGACCCGCTGGGCGCGGTCCTCGAGGCCTGCCAGCTTGGCGACTGGGTGTCGTACTACGTCGCGCTGCTGCACGGCGTGGACCCCTTGCCCACGCCGATCCTCGAGCGCGTGAAGGTCGCGATGGCCAACGGGGCAGTGGAGTAGTCGTTCTCCCCCGCGACGCGCCCCCGGGTCGCGGCCGCTCGCGGCGTGATGGGGGCTGGCACGGCTGGGGCTGGACAAGTATGGCACTATGCGCGGGAAGGAACCGGGCGTCCTCGCGGCATGGGCGTCCGGAATCTGAATCCATGGGTCTGCCTGTGGCGGGGGTCTGCCTCTGGCGGGCTGATGCATCGTGCGAGGGGGGCGCGGATGACATCAGAGGCAAGGAATGGGACCGGCACGAGTCACGTCCATCACTGGATGTTGTCCGAGCCTTCGGGTGGCGAAGTCCCGGGTCGCTGCAAGGGCTGCGGCGAGGAACGCGGATTCCCCGCGAACCCGTCCAACCCGTACTTGCGCGGTCTGGCCAAGAAACGCCCGACGGGTCGCCCAAGCTAGCGAGCCCGACGCCCGAACGCCCGGAAGTCGCGAGGCGCCCCGGCGCCCTTCGCGGACTCCGTCCCCAAATCGAGGCGCCTCGTGCGCCTCATCATGCTGCCCTGATCCCACGCCCGACCTTCGCCCCGAAGCGGTCCGTGCTGCGCCCGCTCCTCCTCACCCCCGGCCTCGGATTTGCCGCGCCGGGCTCCTCACACCCGTCGCTCCCGCATCCCGCCTCCCGTCGCCGCTGCCTCGCACCCGAGCCGGGCTGACCCGGGGCACTCAAACGCCGTAGCGCGCACCCGAGGACACCTGCGGCTTACACCCTCGCGAGCACGCGCAACGGCACGCTCTACATCGGCCGCCCGCGCCTGGCGGGACCGCTAGCGGGAGATCCTGTCGGGCTGCGACGCAATCCTCGCCGATAGCGTCCGCCGCCGACCCGGCTGGATCCGGCTAGTCGAAGCGGAGGGCGCGCGCCCGGATCTCGTCGATGGAGAGCGCCAGCGCGCCCGGCGCGAGGTCGCCGGGCGTGTAGGTGACGGAGGTGAGCCGGCCGCTGTAGGGGAACGGGCCGTGCCGCTCGTACAGCTCCCACGAGACGGGCGACCGCCGGTCGATGCCGATGTTGATGCCCTCGAAGGGCGCGAGCGGATGGAGCTGCACGAGGTCCTCGACCGTGCCGCGCGATTCCCCGTTGACCCGAAGCTCGACGGCGCCGCGGTTCCGCGGCAGCGCGGTGAACTCGAACACCACCTCGAGCTCGCCCTCCGGCAGGGCGCCGCCGGCGATCTCCGACATCGCGCTGTACCCGTTGTAGACGAAGAAGACCTCGTCACCCTCGACGTAGAGCACGTAGCCGCCGCCCTGCGCGCCGTGCGCGACGATCACGCCCGCGTCGCCTGCCGCGTAGCGGAAGCGCGAGCTGACCGTGAACGAGCGCCGGCCCGTGAGCTGCAGCGAGCGGTCGCGCTCGAGGGTCGGCGTGCCTGGGTAGATGGTCAGCGGTTCGGCCAGCAGCTCATCCTCGGGCGGCCGGAGCAACTGCTTCAGGCCGCTGTGGTCGTCGAGCGGGAAGACCTGGTTGTCGAGCGCTGCCCGTTCCCAGGCGTCGGCCAACTCGCGCAGCTTCTCCGGGTGCTCACCCGCGCGGTCGTGGAGCTCGGTCGGGTCGTCGCGGAGGTCGTAGAGCTCCCACTCCTCGTCGCTGTAGGGCTCGCCGCGCTGGTGCAGCGTGACCGCGCTCCAGCCGTCGCGGTAGTAGCCACGGTTGCCGACATTCTCGTAGAGCTGCTCCGGGTGCGCCGAGGCGGCCAACTCGTCCGCGAGGCTCTCCGCGAAGCTCGCGCCGGCCGGCGCGGGCGTGGACTCGTCCTCGGGCTCGGGCGGCGCCTCGGCGCCGGCCAGTTCGAGGATCGTCGGCAGGAGGTCGGTGACGTGGGCGTACTGCCGCCGCCGCTCGCCGCCGCCGCCGATGCCCTTCGGCCAGGAGATGATGAACGGCACCTGGTGGCCGCCGGCATGCGTGGTGCTCTTGTAGAGCCGGAATGGCGTGTTCCCGGCCATCGCCCAGCCGCGCGGATAGTGCGGCCACGACCGCGGGCCGCCCAGCAGGTCCAGCTTCGCGTAATCGCGGTCGAGGTCGGCCGCGGCCCGCGCGAAGGCGGCCAGGTACTCGGTCGTGCCACTGGTCTCGCCCTCGCGCGAGGCGCCGTTGTCCGAGGTGAAGATCACCACTGTGTTTTCGCGCTCGCCCAGTTCCTCGAGCGCGGCCATCAGGCGCCCGAAGTTCTGGTCGATGTTGTCGACCATCGCCGCGTACAGCTCCTCGTAGCGCGCGAACAGTTCCTGCTCGCGGGGGTCGAGCTCGTCCCAGGGGCTCACGGCGTACTCGCGCTCGTGGTTCCTCGGCGCCAGCGCGGCGTCCTCGGGAATCACGCCGAGCTCGAGCTGGCGCCGGTAGCGCGCCTCGCGCACGGCGTCCCAGCCGCCGTCGAAGACGCCCCGGTACTTCGCGATGTCGTCGGGCTTGGCGTGCAGCGGGGCGTGCGGCGCGCCGTGGGCGAAGTAGAGGAGGAACGGCTGGCCCGGGTTCGCCGCCTTCTGCTCGCGGATCATGCGGATCGCGCGGTCGGTCGCGTCGTCCGTGAAGTAGTAGCCGTCCGGGTAGCGATCGGTCTCGATGCGGGCGTTGTCCACCATCAGCTCGTTGGGCATGTGCAGGTTGGTGAACGGGCCGAGGAAGCCGAAGTAGCGGTCGAAGCCGCGCTGCACCGGCCAGGAGTGCATCCGCTGGAAGGGCGAGAGCGCGGTGTCCTTGGCGAGGTGCCACTTCCCGACCATCATCGTCGCGTAGCCGGCGCCGCGGAGGATCTCGGCCAGCGTCGGCGTGTTCCCGGCGAGCTCCATCGCGTAGCCGGGGAAACCGGGGTCGGCGTGCGCCACCCAGCCAACACCGACTGCGTGGGAGTTGCGGCCCGTCAGCAGCGCCGCCCGCGTTGGCGAGCACATCGGCGTGACGTGGAAGTTCGTGTAGCGCAGGCCCTCGGCGGCGAGGCGGTCGAGGTGCGGCGTCTCGATCTCGGAGCCGTAGCAGCCGAGGTCGGCGAACCCGAGGTCGTCGGCGAGCATGATCACGACGTTCGGGGCGCCCTCGGGCGCCGTGCGGCGCGGCGGCCACCACGACTGCGACGCGGCGATCGTGCGGCCGATCGTGCCCTGGAATCCCGCGTAGGCACTGGCCCGCGGGCTGGCGTCCTGTTGTGTCCGGAGATCCTCGGTCGTCATGCTCGCCTCCTGTCGCCGGCCGGAGCCGCCTCGCAGAGACGGCGCAGGCTCCACATTGCCTCCAGGTCACGCTCATTGATCTCGTGGACAAACTGATCGAGCGGTAGCTCCCCGCGATGGCGGTGGACGCCGTGATGCTCCCAGGCTGGTCCGGCCCACTGCAGCGTCCACAGCAGCTCCTCGCGCAGCGAGGCGAACCCGTAGAGGAGATCGCGGAACTCCTCGAGGCGGTAGCGGCGCTCGCCCGGCCCCAGGTGCGCGCGGCGCTCCGGGAGCGGAGCGCCGGAGCGGTCGCAGATCGCCTGCACCGCGCGCAGGTCTTCCGCCTCCGAGTCCCGCAGGAAGCCGACGATCTCGAGGATCGACCAGTCCTCGCGCAGCCCGGCCTCCTGCGGCGGGCGGCGCGTCAGGATCGACTCGTCGAGTCCCCAGGTGAGTTGCTGGACCTCGTGCGCGACCTCGCGCAGGGCCTTCAGCAGCCAGCGCTGGTTCGAACCGTAACGCCTCGACGAGCTCGGCACGGCGCGATCGTTGGCCGTGCCGATCGGCTTGTCAACCGCACTCGGGCGCGGGTGGCGCCGCCCGCGCGTTGACCGCGGGGGCGATCCGGGCGAGGCTCGCGCACGGGGCCCCAACGACGTGAGCGCGGACTCGCTGCCATACACGGTCCTGATCCTGATCGCCGAACTGGCCGTCGGTTCGCTCGTCTTCGTCACCTGGTTCGACGCGCGCGGGATGGTTACGCGCGGCTACGTGCAGACCGGCGCGGCGATCGTCGTGCCCTCTGCCGTGATCGCGTTGCTGATCGCCTTCAACCTGGACCCGCAGGCGGGGATCGACGGTTACACGCTGCGCGGCGACACGCTCGAGGGCCTGCGCGTGGTGCTGGTGATCTTCACCGTCGTGGGTGGCGTGCACCTGGTAGCGGCGTTCACGGAGCGCGCCGCGCTGGCGCGCCTGCTCGGCTGGGGCGGTGGCGCGGTGGGCGTGGTCGCGATCGTGCTGCTTGCGGCGCTGGTCTCCGCGCCGGCCTGGTCCTACGCCGGTGTGCTGGCCAGCATGCTCGTCTCGGCGCTGGTCCTCGGCGGCTCGCTGATGGCGATGAGCTGGGGGCACTGGTACCTGACGAACTCGGGGCTGCCCAAGGAGCCGCTCGAGCAGATGTCGCTGCTGGTCCTCGGGGCGCTGATCGCGCAGGCGCTGCTCATCGTGGCCGGGGCCGCCGCACCGGTGCGCGAGACGCCGCTGACGCAAGGTGCGTTCGGCGTCTCACTCGGCGAAAACCCGGCCTTCTGGTTCCGCGTCGGCGTGGGTCTGCTCTTCCCGCTCGTCCTCGCCTGGCTCGCCTGGAAGGCGGCGACGATCCGGGGAATGATGTCCGCCACCGGCTTGCTCTACATCGCCGTCGGCGCGGTCCTCGCGGGCGAGGTGCTCGCGCGCGGCCTGCTCTTCGCCACCGGCGCCGCCGTCTAGTCTGTCCTTCGCCCCGGACCACCGCGCGGTCGCACCCTCGAGGCCTGCTCGTGGGGCATACAATCAGCGGCACGTCCGGCTGCGGATCGGAGGGGCTCCCCTTGGCCGACGCACACGTCGGCAGCGAGCCAGTCCCCCTGCGGCTCGGCCGTACCGAGGCGACGCGCCCGCGGGACGCCTCCTGCGCACAGGCCGTCGGCGATTCGCGCACGGAGCGGATGGCGCCGGGGGACGGCCGTGCGCTTGAGCAGCGCTACGACCGCTGGTACATCCTCGTCTACCCGGTCGCGCTGCGCGTCGTGCGCGACCAGCTGCTGGCGGAGGACGTCGTGCAGGCGTGAACGGGGTCTCGGCGGGCACGTTCCTGCACGTCGCCCTCGGGCGTCGGGCAGGTGTCCTGATCGAGGTGGGCGTCGCGTTAGCGCCGCGCATCGTGATCGTCACGCCCACGCAGCCGGACGGGGCGGATGGGCCGCAACCGCCGATCGTGCTGAGCGGCGACTCACGCCCTGACCTGTGCGTCGGGTGAGCCCGCACGCCGAGCTTGAACCTGCGGGAGGGTCGACATGGAGGCAGGTAACGTAGTGGCGATGTTCCTCGAGGAGACGCGGTTCACCTCGCGGGAAGAGTGGGAGCAGGCCTGCGCCGGCGTGTGGGATGACGCGCTGGCGGAGCTGCGGACGAACCCCGGCTTCAAGGGGCTTGCCGCGTTCTGGGCCGATGACGCTACGGCGCGCGGCGGCGTCATGGGCCTGTGGGATTCGCTGGAGCACCGGCTGCGCTACGAGGCCCGGTCGGCTGGTACCGTGCGCGCGCTCTTCGATCCGTTCTTCACACGCGGCCCGCGCCGCCCCCGCCTCCACGTCACCAACGCCACGCTGGAGTAACCGGGCCGCCCGGCGACGACCAGCGCTAGTCCGAAGACGCCGCCGCCGCGCCCTCCGCGGGCTCGGCGGCAGGTGGTTCGTCCGGCGGCTCGCCGGATGATTCGAGGCCGAAGTGGCGGGCGGCGTGGGACTGGGCGAGGGCAGCGTCCGGGTCCAGTCCACGGAGACGGCTGTCGGCGTACCAGAAGAGCTCCCGCAGCAGCGCCGTGAGCGGCACGATTACCAGCAGCCCGATGAAGCCGAAGACTGCGCCGGCAGCGACCAGCAGCAGGATGATGATCGCGGGGTGCAGGTCCACCGCCTGGCTCTGGATGCGCGGCACCAGCAGGTTGTTCTCCAACTGCTGCACCATCACGAAGAGCAGCGCTACCCACAGGATCTTCTCCGGGTCCCCGCTTGCCGCCGCCATCAGCAGCGCCGGCAGCGCCCCGATCCATGGCCCGATGATCGGGATCAACTCCGTGATGCCCGCGAAGATCGCGAGCGCGATCGATAGCTCCACGTCGATCAGCGTGAGCCCGATGAATGTCAGCACGCCGACCACCGCGCCCAGGATGAGTTGCCCGCGCAGGTAGCGGCCGAGCAGGGCGTCGGCAATGCGAACGCTGTTGAAGAGGTCGGGCCGCGCGATGGCCGGCACCGCGGCTCCGAAGTTGTCCTCGAAGCGGTGGCGGTCACGCAGGGCGTAGAACAGCCAGAAGGGGACGATCGCGAAGCCGAACAGCACCGCGAGCGTCCTGGTCAGAACCGAGAACGAGTCCGTCGTGTGGCTCGCGAGCTCGACGCCGATCCGGTCCGCGTTCTCCGCGATGGTCGTGTCGATGCGTTCGCGCACGTTGTCCGGGACGCGCTCGCGGTACTGGTCGAGCCAGGAGTTGATCTGGTCCTGCGCGCGCTGCCGCAGATCGGGGAACGAGTCGATGAACTCGGTGGCCTGATCGATCGCGACGGGCGCCACCAGCAGGCCGAGCCCGATCAGGATCGCGAGGATCACGAGGTACACGAGCAGGACGGCGAGGCCCCGCGAGATGACGTTCCTCTCCGGTGTGCCGCCCGGCAGGAACGAGGCGAGCGAGGCGATGTGGTCCACCGCCGGCGTCAGCACGTAGGCGAGGAGCCCGCCGACCGCGAACGGGAAGAGCGCCCAGCGCGCGCTCCACGCAATCCAGAGCACCACGCCTACCATCAGCAGCCAGAGCGCAACCCGCACCCGGGGTCTGGTCATGACGTGCTCACTCACCCTCGTGCGTCGCTGGCCCGGCACGGACCGCCGGTCCGTTCGCCCATTGTGCCTGATACGCGCGGCGCAGGGAGACGCTCCAGTGTTCGCGACCATTGGCTCGCCATTGACATCTCGTGATGCGCGCAAGACGATAGCCGTGGCTGGGCCCCCCGGGGCCCGGTCACGAGGGAACGCGATGGTCTCCAGGCAAACGCTCGAGCGACGAATCGCCGACAGCGGACGCCGCCTTACCGAACCGCGTCGCCAACTGATCGAGGCGATGCGCAACCTTGGCGACCACTTCACCGCCGACCAGGTCGTGCAGGAAGCTCCCGGCGTCGGTCGCGCAACCGTGTTCCGGACGATGCGGCTGCTGCAGGAAGTCGGCGTGCTCTGCCAGGTCGTGCTCGATGACGGCGCCGTCGGCTACCGGCTCACCGACAACGCGCGCCACCACCACCACCTGATCTGCTCCCAGTGCGGCGCCACCGACGATTTCGCGAGCGCCGGTATCGAGGACCAACTCGCCGAGCTGGGCCGTCAGAGCGGCTTCGACATCCACGGCCACCGGCTCGAGATCTACGGCGTCTGCGCCGCCTGCAACGAGGAGCTCGGCTGCCACTGACGTGACTGCCGTAAGCCTGGGCGTCCACCCTCCAGACTGATATCCCGGGCTGATACTGATATCCGGTATCTTGCGCGTCTTGCTGATACGGGGTATCGTGCCGCGGATCAGCTGAGACGGGGTATCAGGATGATACCGGGTATCAGAAGAGGGTTGTGATGCGTTACCTGTTCCCGCTGCGAGCGTTCTGGACGGCGCTCCTTCTCGTGCTCGCGCTCGCCGTTGCGGCAGCGTGCACCAGCGATGATGACGATGACGGCGACGGCGCTGCCGGCGGCGAGAGCATGCAGGTGGCCACCGCAGTGGCCACCCCGGCCGAACCCCTGCAGGTGGTCGCCTCGACCGGCATTATCGCCCACTTCGCCGAGCAGATCGCCGGCGACAACGCAGACGTCGTGTCCGTGATCCCGCCGGGCGCGGACGCGCACAGCTTCAGCGCCTCCACCACCGACATCCGCAACATCACGGCCGCCGACCTGGTGATCGTCAACGGCTACAACCTCGAGGAGGGCGCCCTCGCGACCATCTTCGAGCACCTGCCCGAGGACACCCACCTCGTGATCGCCGCCGCGGGGATCTCCCCGCTCGAGGGCGGACACCACGAGGAGGAGGAAGGCCACGGCGACGAGGACGAAGAGGGCGACCACGGCGACGAGGACGAAGAGGGCGAGGACCACGGCGACGAGGACGAAGAGGGCGAGGACCACGGCGACGAGGACGAAGACGGCGACCACGGCGACGAGGACGAAGAGGGCGAGGACCACGGCGACGAGGACGAAGAGGGCGAGGACCACGGCGACGAGGACGAAGAGGGCGACCACCACGACGAAGAGATCGAGGTCGACGCGGAGCACGAGCTTGCCGTCGCCGATGGCGACCCGCACATGTGGCTCACCGTCTCGAACGCGATGGTCTACGTGCGCAACATCACGGACGGTCTGGTCGCGGCCGACCCGGCCAACGCGGCCGCCTACCGCGAGCGCGAAGCGGCCTACCTCGGCGAGCTGCAGGCGCTCGACGAGGAGGTCCGGGCGGCCATCTCCGGTATCCCGCAGGAACGCCGCGTGCTGATCGTCTACCACGACGCGTTCCAGTACTTCGCTGCCGAGTACGGGCTCGAGCTGGCCGCCGCCGTGCTGCCGGCCAGCCCCTCGCAACAGGCAAGCGCGGCGGCCGTCGCCGAGATCATCGATATCGTCGGCGATCGCGAGGTCGGCGCGGTGTACCGTGAGCCGCAGTTCGCCGCGGCCGCCCTCGATGCGATCGCCGGGGAGGCGGGCGTGCGTGTGCTGACGCTCTACACGGGCGCCTTCACGGACGAGGTCGACAGCTACGTCGAGTTGATGCGTGAGAACGCGAAGGCTCTGGTCGACGGGCTCGGCGGAGGGTAACGTGCGCGGGCGGGGAACGGAGCGACCGATGACGTCTCGCCCCGAGCACGCGCACCATGGACACGACGCCCACGGGCCCGTCGGGCATGAGGATCCGACGCACATCCACGACGCCGTAGAGCTCGACGGCGCGGGCCATCGGGCCGCGCGCGCGAGGCTGGCGCCGGGACACATGCACGGCCCGCTCGCCCTCGAGGTCAAGGGCCTCTGGGCCGGCTACCCCGGCAAGCCTCCCGCGCTCGAGGACGTCAGCTTCGTTGTCCCCGAGGGCGAGATGGTCGGTCTCGTCGGACCGAACGGGGCCGGCAAGTCGACGCTGTTCAAGTCGATTCTCGGCGTCGTGCGGCCGTTGCTCGGCGAGGTGCGCGTCTTCGGGCGCCCCGTCTCGGAGACGCGGGCGGATGTCGCCTATACCCCGCAGGTCGAGGAGGTCGACTGGGAGTTCCCGGTCAGCGTCCGCGACGTGGTGCTGATGGGCTGCTGGCGCGGGAGCAGCCCGTTCCGCCGCTGGTCGCGGCAGGACCGCGAGGCCACGGAGGACGCGCTTGAGCGGGTCCAGCTCTCCGATCTCGCCAACCGCCAGGTCGGCGAGCTTTCGGGCGGCCAGCGCCGCCGCGTGCTGATCGCCCGCTCGATTGCGCGCGGCGCTCGGCTGCTTCTGCTCGACGAGCCCTTCGCCGGCCTTGATGCCGCCGTCGAGCACGACCTGCTCGCGATCCTCGACGAGCTCACCCACGAGGGCTGCAGCATCCTGATCGCCACGCACGATCTCGCGTGCGTGGCCAGCGCCTGCGACGAGGCGTGCTGCCTCAACCGCCGCGTGCAGGGCTACGGCCCGCCCGCCGACGTGCTCACGGAGGACGTGCTCTCGCGCACCTTCGAGCGCGCGCTCGTCCCGGTCGGCGCGGAACGGGAGTTCATTGTTCCGGAGGGCAACGGGAGCGCCGGAGCGAGCTGAGGGCGGTCGAAGGTGGAGCTTGCGGAATGGCTGATTGAGCCGTACGAGTACGAGTTCATGCAGCGCGCGTTGGCCTCGCTGCTGATCGTCAGCCTGGTCGGCTCGGTGGTCGGGACGTTCGTCGTGCACAAGGGGCTGGCGGCCTCGGGCAGCGGGCTCGCGCACGCGACGCTGGCGGGCGTCGCGATCGCCTTCGTCAACGGGGCGAGCGTGGCGCTCGGCGCGCTCGCCGCGGCCGTCGCGACGGCGCTCGGGATCGGCTACGTACGCCGCACCTCGCGCGTCAGCTACGACACGGCGATCGCGATCTTCTTCGTCTCCGCCTTCTCGCTCGGCATCCTCGTGATCTCGCGCCGCTCGAGCTACACGCCGGACCTGGTGTCCTTCGTATTCGGCGACATCCTCGGCGTCTCCCGGGCCGACCTGCTGGGCGAAGTGATCCTGGCCGTCGTCGTGGTTGGCTTCGTGCTCGCCTTCTACCGCGAGCTGGTAATGGTCGCCTACGACCCAGCGATGGCGGCGGCGGCCGGGGTGCGGACGGCGTTCTTCGAGTTCTCGCTGCTGGTGCTGATCGCCCTCGCGGTGGTGGTGGCATTGCAGGCGATCGGCATCGTGCTGGTCACGGCGACGCTGATCATCCCGCCGGCGACGGCGAGCCTGCTGTTCCGGCGGATTCCGCGGATCATGGCGGCGAGCTTCCTGATCGGGGTGGCCAGCTCGGTGTTCGGGTTGTACGCCTCGTTCCACGCGGGCGTCGCCGCCAGTCCCGCAGTCGTGCTCTCTGCCACGGCCGCCTTCGCCGTCGTCCTCGTCGCCACCTCGCTGCGGCGTACGCGCCTCCCGGCTGCCGCGACCGCCGAGTAGGGTGGACCACCTTCGTGGAGGCGCCCGCGCGCTCCCTCACACGCCCGTAACAAGGCCATGCGACGCTGGATGCACCGTCACCGCCGCCGGTTGAGCGGCGGGAGGGGTATACGTAGGCTGAGTGTGCTCCCCGATTCCGGCGAGCGAGCGCTCGAGGCCGCTCGATCGGGACAGCTGGCGAGGCGATGGTCGCAGAACTTGTAGGCAGCGAGGCGGAGCCGTCACCCGTGGCGGAGCCCGCGCCTCGCAAGCGACCGGAACGCCCGAACGTCGACCGCAAGGCGCGGCTGCAGCTGGAGCCGAAGCTGCCCGCCAAACAGCCGCCCGAGGTCCGCACCGGCAACTGGGACGAGACCTTCCACCTCTTCGATCCGGAAACCGCCAAGGCCGAGGCGCTGCGCTGCATCCAGTGCCCCGCCGCCCCCTGCCAGGTTGCCTGCCCCGTCGGGAACGACATCCCCGCCTCGTTCTGGCTGCTCGAGCAGGGCGACTTCGACGGCGCCGCCAACGTCTTCCGCGAGACCAGCGAGCTGCCCGAGATGTGCGGGCGACTCTGCCCCCAGGAGCGGCTCTGCGAGGGCCACTGCGTCGTCGGCAAGAAGGGCGAGCCGGTCGCCATCGGGAAGCTCGAGACGTTTGTCACGGAGTGGCAGCTGGCCAACGGCAACCCGCCGCCCGCGACGGTCGCTCCCGCGAGTGACAAGAGCCTCGCGATCATCGGATCGGGGCCGGCCGGCATCGGTGTCGCCGAGCGCGTCGCGCGGTCCGGCCATCGCGTCGTCGTGTACGACGCCTGGCCGGTGGCGGGCGGGCTGCTGCACTACGGCATCCCCAACTTCAAGCAGAACAAGGCCAGCGTCGCCGACCGCATCGAGCGCCTGCGCGACCTCGGCGTCGAGTTCGTGCTCGGCGTACGCGTCGGCGAGGACATCGCCTTCGAGGAGCTCGAGCGCGAGTACGATGCCGTCTTCGTCGCGGCCGGGGCGATCGAGGGCGTGCGACTGGGGCTGGAACACGAGGATGCGCCCGGCGTCTACGAGGCGACGGAGTTCCTGGTGCGCGGCAACCTGCCCCCCGAGGATCTGCCGGAGCAGCTGCGCGATCCGCTGCCGCCGCTGCGCAGCGTGGTGGTGGTCGGCGGCGGCGACACCTCGATGGACTGTGTGCGCACGGCGGTGCGGCTTGGCGCGGAGGAGGTGCGGCTCGTCTATCGCCGCACGGAGCAGGAGATGCAGGGCCGCGAGGAAGAGCGCATGCACGCCCACGAAGAGGGCGTGATCTTCGAGTTCCTCACCTCACCCACGGCGATCCTCGCGGATGCCGAGGGCGCGTTCCGCGCGCTGCGCTGCCAGCTCATGGAACTCGGCGAGCCCGACGAGAGCGGGCGCGCCCGCCCCGAACCGATCGGCGGCAGCGGCTTCGAGATCGAGGCCGACGCGCTCGTGCTCGCCATCGGTTACAACGTCGAGGACGGCTGGGGCGAGGTCGCACCCGCCGTCGAGCGCGACCCCTGGGGCCGCTTCACCGTCGACCCCCGCACGATGCGCACGAACCGCCCGGGCGTCTTCGCCGGCGGCGACGACGTGAACGGCGCCGACCTCGTCGTCACCGCCCTCGCCGACGCCCACGTCGCCGCCGCCAGCATCGAGGAGTGGCTGAGCGCCGGCGGGGACTGGTAGGCGGGACCGTCGGCCACAGGGTGCGGGGTGGGAGTCCGGTAGCGCGTTCGCTGTGCGCATCGTTGACTATCGCGCGTAGGAGCGATTGACATGTTGCCGGAGCAGCGCATCCCGACCCACCCCGGCGAGATCCTCGCGGAGGAGTTCCTGAAGCCACTCGGCCTCACGCAGGTCGCGCTGGCGGATCACATCGGCGTGCCCGTGCAGCGGGTGAACGAAGTCGTGCGCGGGAAGCGCGGGATCACGGCGGAGACGGCCTGGCTGCTCTCCGGCGCGTTCGGGACGACGCCGGGCTTCTGGATCAACCTCCAGACGAGCTACGACCTTGCCACGAGGCGGCCCGACCGGCAGGTGGAGCCACTGGGCCTGACCGGGTAGCGCCACGGAGCCACACCTGCGTCCAGCCCCTGGCGCCGATCGCAGAGATGCGGCTCGGATCGCCTCGCGCTAGAGTGCGGAGACGAACCGATCAACGAGGACAGGGCGCCCTCGCGGCGCAATGACGAGGGGGATTGAGATGGCGATCGCAGTGGGCCAGGAGGCCCCGGACTTCACGTTGCCCAACGAGGACGGCGAAGAGATCACGCTCTCCGCACTGCGCGGGTCGCCGGTGGTGCTGGTCTTCTACACCTTCGACTTCTCCGGCATCTGCACCGGCGAGCTGTGCGAGATCCGCGACGACTACAGCGAGTGGATGGACCTCGGCGCGCAGGTCTTCGGCATCAGCCGCGACAGCCGCTTCTCGCACGCGGCCTACAAGGAGGCGCACCAGCTCCCGTACTCGCTGCTCGCGGACATCAAGGGCGAGACCGCGAAGGCCTACGACACCTGGAACGAGGGTCTCTGGGCCGCCGAACGGCTGACCGTCGTGATCGACAAGGACGGCTCGATCGGGCACATCGTCAAGAACCCGATCCCGGACGCGCGCGACCACTCGGCGATCGGCGAGGCCGTCAAGGCCGCGCTCTAGCAGCCACCACGGCGCGCACGTGGCCCTCGATTTTCACTCGCTCGCGCGAGGCGACGCGCTCGGGCCATTCGCGCTCAGCGTGAGCGCGGACGAGGCGCGCGCCTACCTCGACGCCACCGGCGAGCCGGCCGAGCGCTGGACGGACGCCGTCCCGCCGCTCGCGCAGGGTGCGCTCCTGCTCGGCGCGCTGCTGGAGCGGATGGCGCTGCCGGCCGGCGCGCTGCACACCGGCCAGGAGTTCGCCTTCCTCCGCGCCGTCGCCCCCGGCGAGCCGCTCGAGGGGCGCATCGCGGTCGCGCAGCACAGCGAGCGCCGGGGCTCCGTGATCGCCGCCTTCGACCTCGAGCTGCGCGACGCGGACGGCGAGCCGGTGCTGCGCGGCCGCAGCACCGTGATCGCGCCCGCCCGCGAGGAAGGCGCGGCCTCGTGAGTGCCGAGGCGCCCACCGTCGCGCCCGTGACGCGGCTGATCGACCAGGATCGCGTCGATCGCTACGCGGTCGCGGCGCGCGACCCGAACCCGATCCACACCGACGCCGAGTTCGCCGCCGCCAGCGACTTCGGCGGCCGCATCGCGCACGGGATGCTCGTGCTCGCCCTCGTCTCCGAGGCTTTGGCCGGCGCCTTCGGACGGCGCTGGGCGGAAAGCGGCTCGCTGCGCGTGCGCCTGCGCGCGCCCGCGGTGCAGCCGGTCGAGGTCACCGCGCACGCCGAGCCTCGCGGCGTCGCCGACGGCGTCGCCAGCTACGACGTGCGCTGCGAGACGGCGGACGGCGCCGTGCTGCTGAGCGGCACGGCCACGGTCGCCCTTGGCGACGCGTGAGCGTGAGCGCGCGCGTGCCGCATGCTGATCGACCACGGCTTCGGGTCGCCTGGCCTGCAGCGCATCGTGATCCAGGCGGGACACGACAACCTCCAAAGCCGCGCGGTCCCGGAGCGCCTCGGCTTCCGTCTGGAGGAGGAAGCGGAAGTCGCCCGCTACGCCCTCGACAGCAGCGAATGGTCGCCCGATGACTGACGATCGCAGCGAGGAGGGCATCGACCCGGCGCTGCGCGAGCAGTACTGCTTCGGCTGCGGGCGGCACAACCCGCTCGGTTTCCACCTCGAGTTCGAGCGCGACGGCGGCGACGTCGTCGCGAGCTATACGCCGCGACGCGAGGACAGCGGCTACCCCGGTCTGATGCACGGCGGCCTCGCGACGCTGCTGCTCGACGAGGCGATGGGTTGGGCGATGTACGCCGACCGCGTCTTCGCCGTGACCGCGCGCATGGCGACGCGCTTCCGCAGCCCCGTCACGCTCGACCGCCCGCTGCTGGTGCGCGGCCGCATCGACCGCCAGCGAGGACGCCGCATCGAGGTCAGCGCGGAGCTCTACGACGAGGACGGCGCGCGCATCGTCGAG
Organism: Dehalococcoidia bacterium; assembly: GCA_963667465.2. GTDB lineage: Bacteria > Chloroflexota > Dehalococcoidia > UBA2979 > UBA2979 > VXMT01. The sequence goes on from CAXXDN010000001.1 coordinate 613,158, forward strand.
GCCTCGGGCCTGTTCCTGCGCATGGATGCCGAGGCGGAGGCGCAGGCCCGCGAGGTGATGCGCAGCGAGTTCGGCACGACGCTGGACTGAGTGGTCCGGCTCTGCGGGGGGCTGCGCCCCCACGCCCCTGCCGGAGCCCCGAGGCCACACCCGCGCCCCGAGGCCTGTCCGGCCCTCTGCGCTTTGGGGAGGGTTCTTGGTAGGGACAGGGCGTCGGACTACAGGCCGATTCTGCCTTCACGATCTCCCACGAGACGGTGCCCTCAACCTTGGCGAGCCGAAGGCGCTCAAGGCCAATCCGCAGGTCTTCGGCGTCCTCGCAAGCCTCGCAGACCTCGTCGCCCTCGCAGGCGTCGTGGTTGGCGGGGTCGCGGCGGTCGTGTTCGGCGGGCATGCTCGTCCAGTTGTGCACGCGCTCGTACTCACGCCTCCGGCGTGATCGTCTCCACGGCGCGCCACATGTACCAGGAGGCGACGGTGCGGTACGGCGACCAGGGGGCGCCGATCTCGCGAGCCCGTGCGGGCGTCGGCGTCTCCGGCAGGCCGTAGGCCGCCTGCATGCCGTTGCGCACGCCGAGATCGCCCGTGGGCAGCACGTCGGGGCGGCCCAGCTCGAACATCAGGAACATGTGCGCCGACCACTCGCCGATGCCGCGCACGGCGGTCAACCGCTCGATCACCGCGGCGTCGTCGAGGTCCTCGAGGGCGGCGAAGTCGATCGAGCCGTCCAGGCAGTGCTGCGCGAGGTCGCGCAGGTAGCTCGCCTTCTGGCGCGAGACGCCGGCGCCGCGGAACTCCTCGTCGCTGGTCGCGAGGATGGCATCCGGCTCGGGGGTGCGCTGCTCATCGCCGTGGAGGGCGAAGAAGCGGCGCTGGATTGCCCGGGCAGCCGCGCCCGCGAGCTGCTGGAAGAGGATCGAGCGCACCATCGAGGCGTACGGGTCGCCGCCGGGGCGTGGCCGGTAGGGCCCGTGCTCCTCGATCAACGCTCCCACGACCGGGTCGGCCTCGCGCAGGTGCGCGTAGGCGGCTCGAAGCGAGAAGCGCATGCGGCGTGGCATCGGCGCATCCTACGCCGCGTCAGGAGCGTGCGCCCTCGCGGCGGTCGGGAACGCGGGCGAGCCAGTGCTCGGCCGCGCGTGGGGAGCGCAGGCGCACGCGCAGCATCGTGCGCCGCCGCCAGCCGCGGACGAGGAAGGGGTAGTCGAGCCAGACGACCGTCGCCGACCGCGTCGCTCATTCCGCCTGGGCCCCTCCGCGGCGCTTCACTAGACGACGCCGTCCCAGGTAGACCCTGCGCCGCCGACCCCCTGTCGTGGGAGCGACCTACATGTATTGGCCGCCGTTGGGGCTGAGCTGGGCGCCGGTGAACCAGCCGCCCTCGGTGCAGAGAAAGCGCACCACGGCCGCGACCTCCTCGGGCTCGCCGAAGCGGCCGAGGGGAATCTGGGCCTTGATGTTGTCCTGGATGTTCTCCGGCAGCGCGGTCACCATGTCCGTCGCCACGAAGCCGGGGCAGACGGCGTTGACGGTGATGTTGTTGCGCGCCAGTTCGCGGGCGGCCGTCTTGGTGAAGCCGATCATGCCCGCCTTCGTCGCGCCGTAGTTGGCCTGCCCGATGTTGCCCATCTGCCCGATCACCGAGGAGATGTTGACGATCCGGCCGTAGTTCGCTTCGCGCATGTGCGGCACCGCGGCGCGCGTGCAGTAGAACATCCCCGAGAGGTTCGTCCCGATCACCTCGTCCCACTCCTCCACGGAGAGCCGCGAGAGCGTGCGGTCGCGGTTGATGCCCGCGTTGTTGACGAGGATGTCGACCTTGCCGAGCTCCTCGACCGCGGTCTCGATCAGGTCCGCTGCCGAGTCGGCGTCGGAGATGTCGGCCTTGACGAGGACCACCGTCCCGCCGAGCTCGTGGATCGCGTCACGCGTCTCCTCGGCAGCGTCGGCGTTCGAGACGTAGTTGACGACCACGCTGGCGCCCTCGCCCGCCAGTTCGAGGGCGCACGCGCGCCCGATGCCGCGGCTCGCGCCCGTCACCACTGCCACCTGTCCGTCGAGTGCACCGGCCACGTCACACCTCCCGTCGCCGCACGCGGCGATCCGCCGCAGCGTGCGGCGTGGACTCGCCAACAGGCGTGTTGTAACGCAGGAACGGCTTGCTGACGACCGCTACGCGCCTAGACGGCGGTCGGCGGGACGTATTCGCCCCACTCCTCGCGCAGCACGCCGCACATCTCGCCGAGGGTCGCGTAGCTGCGCACTGCGTCGAGCACCGGCTCCATCAGGCCGGCGTCGCCTCGCGCCGCCGCGCGCAGCCCGGCCAGCGAGGAGCCGACGGCCGCCTCGTCGCGAGCGCCGCGGACCTGCGCGAGCCGCGTGAGTTGCGCGTCGATCACGGTGGTGTTGGGGCGGAAGATCGGCGTCGCGTCCTCGTCCTCGTCGATGTACTGGTTGACGCCGACGACGATGCGCTCGCCACTCTCCACCTCGCGCTGGTAGGCGACCGAGGCCTCCTGGATCTCGGACTGCATGTAGCCGCCCTCGATCGCCGCGACGGAGCCGCCGATGTCCTCGACGCGGTCGAGGATGGACTGCGCCTGCACCTCCAGCTCACCGGTCAGCCACTCGACGTAGTAGGAGCCGGCGAGCGGGTCCACGGTGTCGGCCGCTCCGGTCTCCTCGGCGATGATCTGCTGCGAGCGCAGCGCGAGCTGCTGCGCCTCCTCGGTGGGTAGCGCCAGCGCCTCGTCGTAGCAGGAGAGCGCGAGCGACTGGACGCCGCCGAGCACGGCGGCGAGCGCCTGCACGGCGGAGCGGGTGAGGTTGTTGAGCGGCTGCTGCGCGGTCAGCGTGGAGCCGCCGGTCTGCGTGTGCGTGCGCAGCGTCATCGCGTTCGGGTTGGTCGCGCCGTAGCGCTCCTTCATCGCGCGCGCCCACATGCGGCGCAGCGCGCGGAACTTCGCGACCTCCTCGAAGAAGTAGTTGTGCGTGTTGAAGATCCAGGAGATGCGCGGCGCCACCTCGTCCACCGTCGCGCCCTGCGCGATGCTGCGATCGAGGTAGGCGAAGGCGTTGGCGAAGGAGAAGGCGACCTCCTGCGCGGCGGTCGAGCCGGCCTCGCGGATGTGGTAGCCGGAGACGGAGATCGAGTTGAAGCGCGGCGCCTCGCGTGCGCAGTAGTTGATCAGGTCCGCCGCGAAGCGGACGGAGGGGCCGGGCGGGAAGATGTAGGTGCCGCGCGCGACGTACTCCTTGAGCACGTCGTTCTGCGCGGTGCCGGTGATCACGCTCGGCTCATGCCCTTGCTTCTCAGCCGCCACGATGTACATCGCGACGATGATCGGCGCGGGCGCGTTGATCGTCATCGAGGTCGAGATGCCATCCAGCGGGATGCCCTCGAACAGCGTCTCCATGTCCGCCAGCGAGTCGACGGCGACGCCGACCTGGCCGACCTCGCCGGCGGCCATCGCGTGATCCGAGTCGTAGCCGGTCTGGGTGGGCAGGTCGAAGGCGACGGAGAGGCCGGTCTGGCCGTTGGCGAGCAGCTCGCGGAAGCGCTCGTTGGTCTCCTCGGGTGTGCCGAACCCGGCGTACTGGCGCATCGTCCAGAGCCGCCCGCGGTACATCGTCGGCTGCACGCCGCGCGTGAACGGGTACTCGCCGGGGAAGCCGAGGTCGTCGAGGTAGTCGACGTCGGTCACGTCGTTCGGGGTGTAGAAGCGGCGGGCGCCGGCGGACGAGGTGCGGAACTCCTCGCGGCGCTCGGGGAAGCGCTTCAGAACCTTGGCCAGCGCGCCCTGCTCCCAGGCGTCCTGGGCCTCGGCGATGGCGGTCTGCTGCTGAGGCTTCATCATCGGCCTGCTCCGTTGCTGTCGCTCGTCGCCTCTCGCGCGGTCAGGCGAGCGCCTCGACCATCACGAGGGCGTCGCCGCGGATCACGTCGACGCCGTCCTGGTTGCTCACCGTCGTGTTCAGCGCGACGGAGCTGCGGTCCGTGTCCACCGCGGTCGCCTCGACGGTCGCGGTCAGCGTGTCGCCGGGCTTCACCGGGGCGCGGAAGCTCAGGTTCTGCCGCAGGTAGATCACGGCGCTGTCCGGCGCGAGCCTGGTCCCGAGCGCGGCCGAGATCACGCCTGCAGCGAGGATACCGTGTGCGATCGGCTCCTTGAAGCGGGTGCGCGCCGCGTAGTCCGGATCGCTGTGCAGCGGGTTGGTGTCCCCGGAGACCGCGGTGAACATGGCGATGTCCTCCGCGGTCACGGTCTTCTCGTAGCTCGCGGTCGTACCCTCGACGATGCCCTGGACGCCGTCGGCCATCTCGCCCCCTCGCTCGCTCGCCGGCGCGCGGACCGGCGCGGCGGCATCGTACGAGGGCGGCTCGGGGGTCGTCCAACGCCTGCCTCGGAGTCGCCGCGGGAGAATTGCGTGAGTTATTGACCAAAAATGTGAAAGAAAGTTGACGCTGCCCGCCGGTCGGCGATAATGGATATACGGAGCGCACCCGCTTGCGGCGAGCAGGAACGAGCGCTCCAGTTGACCGCGACACAACTGCAGAGGGGCCGTGGGCAGCCGCCGCGGGTGCGCACGGGGCAGGAAGGCGCAGAGTGGTCCAACGGGTCGTGCAGCGAGCGCGCGATGAAGTGGCGCGAATCCTCTACGAGCGCGGCGACCGCAGTGTTGCCGAACTGGCGCTCGAGCTGGGCGTCTCGCAGGGCTCGGTCCGCCGTCACCTCGACATCATGGTCGCCGAGGGCCTGCTCGAGACGACGCTCGTGCGGCAGCCGCGCGGGCGGCCCGTCACCCGCTACTCGCTCAGCGAGGCGGGCGAGGATCGCTCCGGCGCGGACCACTACACGAGCCTGATCGGGCGGCTGCTGCCCGCCCTCGCCAGCCTCGGCGAGGACGAGGTTTCCGGCCGCGACGGCGAGGCGATTCTGGAGCAGGTCTACAGCCGCGTCGCCGAGGACATCGCGCGCGAGCGCGGCGGCGCCGTGCGCAGCACGGAGCTGGGACCGCGCCTGGAGGAGGTCGTCGCCGCGCTCAGCGCCGAGGGCATCCTCACCGAGGTCCGGGACGAGGGCGAAGTCTACCGGCTGAGCAACGTCGGCTGCCCCTGCCCCTCGACCACGAGCGAGACGAACGCGGCCTGCGAGGCAGACCGCTACAGCATCGAGCTGCTCGTCGGCAGGCCCGTCGAGCAGGTGGCAACGATCGCGGGAGGCGGAGCCTGCTGCGAGTACCAGGTGCGCAAGCCGGCTGAGCCGGCCGGCGTCGTAGTGCAATGAGTGGAGCACCAGTGAGCGAAACCGTGAGCGAACCGATCCTCGAGGTACGCGATCTGCACGTCAGCATCGCCGATGCACCCGACGTGCAGATCGTCAAGGGCGTCAACCTGACCGTGCGCGCCGGCGAGGTGCACGCGTTAATGGGGCCCAACGGCTCCGGCAAGAGCACGCTCGCCAACGCGATCGCCGGCAGCCCCGCCTATGTGGTGGACTCCGGCGAGGTGCGCTACCGCGGCGAGGACGTCACCACGCTGACGGCGGACGCGCGCGGGCGCCTCGGCATGTTCCTCTCGTTCCAGTACCCGACGCCGATTCCCGGCGTGACGATGGTCAACCTGCTGCGCATGGCGATTAAGTCGCGGCGTGGCGAGGAGCCCTCGGCGCGGGAGTTCCTGGCCGAGCTGCGCGAGACGCTGCAGACGCTGCGCATGGACGAGGACTTCGCCCGCCGCTACGTCAACGACGGCTTCTCCGGCGGCGAGAAGAAGCGCGCCGAGATCCTGCAACTGGGGATGCTCAAGCCGGAGCTCGCGATCCTGGACGAAACGGACTCCGGGCTTGACGTGGACGCGCTGCGCACCGTCGCCGAGGGCGTCAACACGCTGCACCACCCGGGGATGGGCATCCTGCTGATCACGCACTACCAGCGGATCCTCAACTACATCACGCCGGACCACGTGCATGTGCTGTTCGACGGGCGCATCGTGCGCTCCGGCGGCCCGCAGCTCGCGCACGAGATCGAGACAGGCGGATACGACCCAATTCTCGAGGAGATCGGTCTCAAGGAGATCGGCGCGGAGACGGCGGCCGCCGCCTCCTGAACGTCGATCGGAAACCAGGCTCACACGAGGGAGCAAGTCCATGGCCACCGTGAATCCGGCAGCGCGCGACGCAGTCGGCGAGTACCAGTGGGGCTTCCATGACGATGAAGCGCCGCTCTTCCGCGCCGACAAGGGCCTGACCGAGGAGGTCGTGCGCAAGATCTCGGAGTTCAAGGACGAACCCGAGTGGATGCGCGAGTTCCGCCTCGAATCGCTGCGCACCTTCCTCGAGAAGGACGACCCGACGTGGGCCGGCAGCCCCGAACTGCTCGAGGCGATCGACTTCGACGACATCACCTACTACGTGCGCGCCACCGATACGGACGCCAGCAACTGGGACGACGTGCCGGAGTACATCAAGGACACCTTCGACAAGCTCGGCATCCCGGAGGCGGAGCGCCAGTTCCTCGCCGGGGCGGGCGCGCAGTACGACTCGGAGGTCGTCTACCACAACATCCGCGAAGATCTCGCGAAGCAGGGCGTCGTCTTCCTCGGCATGGACCAGGGTCTCGAGGAATACGAGGAGCTGGTGCGCGAGTACTTCGGGACGGTGGTGCCGCCGGGGGACAACCGCTACTCGGCGCTGAACAGCGCGGTCTGGTCAGGCGGCTCGTTCATCTACGTGCCGCCGGGTGTCCAGGTGGACGTCCCGCTGCAGGCCTACTTCCGTATCAACACGGAGAACATGGGCCAGTTCGAGCGCACGCTGATCATCGCGGACGAGGGCAGCTACGTGCACTACGTCGAGGGCTGCACCGCGCCGATCTACAGCTCCGACTCGCTGCACTCGGCAGTCGTCGAGATCATCGTCAAGAAGGACGCGCGGGTCCGCTACACGACCATCCAGAACTGGTCGAACAACGTCTACAACCTGGTGACCAAGCGCGCGGCCGCCTACGAGAACGCCGTCATGGAGTGGGTCGACGGCAACATCGGCTCCAAGCTGACGATGAAGTACCCGTCGGTCTACCTGATGGAGCCGGGCGCGCACGGCGAGATCCTCTCGCTCGCCTTCGCCGGCGACGGACAGCACCAGGACGCGGGCGGCAAGATCGTCCACGTGGCGCCGCACACTTCCTCGGCGATCGTCTCCAAGTCCGTCTCGCGCGGCAGCGGGCGCACCTCCTACCGTGGCCTGCTCAAGGTCCACGAGGGCGCCGAGGACTCCAGCTCCACCGTGCGCTGCGACGCGCTGCTGCTCGACGAGCACTCGCGCTCCGACACCTACCCGACGATGGAGGTCGACGAGGAGCAGGTGACGATCGGGCACGAGGCCTCCGTTTCCAAGCTCGGCGACGACCAGCTCTTCTACCTGATGTCGCGAGGCATCACGGAGGAAGAGGCCTCCAAGATGGTCGTCAACGGCTTCGTCGAGCCGATCGTCAAGGAGCTCCCGATGGAGTACGCGATCGAGCTGAACCGGCTGATCGAGCTACAGATGGAAGGCTCCGTCGGCTAGCGCTCCTCGCGAGCTGCAAGGGATCACGATGAGCGAACCCACAACCCCGGTCGCCCCGGCCCACGCGGAGCAGGCCGTGCTCGCCGCCGCCGTACAGCGCGGCGAGCCGGAGTGGCTGCTGGAACGCCGCGCCGAGGCCGCGCGTGCCTTCGCCGCGCTGCCGCTGCCCACACCGGCGCTGCGCCCCTGGCGCTACACCGACGTGACCCGGCTCGACCTCGCTGCGTTCGCCCCGGCGGAGACGCCGATCGCCATCGAGGGCGGCACTGACGAGGGCGGCGCCTACGCCGGGACGCTGGCCGGCGCCCTCGAGGGCCGCCGCGCGCTCGTCGCCGATCGCCTCGGCGCGCTCGTCCCGGCGACCGAGGGCAAGTTCATCGCCGCCAACGCCGCGCTCTGGAGCGGCGGCGCGCTCGTGCACGCGCCCGCCGGCCACGCCTTCGCGGAGCCCGTCGTCGTGACCGTCGATGCGAGCGACCTCGCGGATGCGGCAGTGCACCCGCGGCTGCTGATCGAGGCCGGCGAGCAGGCCGAGGTCACGGTTGTGCTGCGCACTCGCTCCGGCGACGCTCCGCTGCTGGCGGCGGGCGTGATCGAGATCGCGGTCGCGCAGGCCGCGCGCGTGCGACTGTTGATCGACGACCGCTGGGGGGCGGCGACACAGGACTTCACGACGATCCGCGCGCGCCTCGGACGCGACGCCGACCTGCGGGTCGCCTCGCTTGCCATCGGCGCCGCGATCCTCAAGCAGACCGTCGAGGTCACGCTCGAGGGTGAGGGCGCAAACTCCTCGATCCGCGCGGTCGCCCTCGGCGACGAGGACCAACACTTCGACTTCGTGACACTGCAGGACCACGTCGGGCCGCGCTCGACCTCTGATGTCGAGGTGAAGGCCGCCCTCGCCGGGGCCTCGCGCTCGATCTACTACGGCATCACCCGTGTCGAGGAAGGAGCGGCGGGGTCCGAGGCGAACCAGCAGAACCGCAACCTGCTGCTCTCCGGGGACTCCAAGGCGGACTCCGACCCGGTCCTCGAGATCCTCACTGCCGACGTGATCCGCTGCGGCCACGCCGCGACGGTCGGGCCGGTCGACCAGGACGCGCTGTTCTACCTGCAGAGCCGCGGGCTCGACCGCCGCACGGCACTGCAGTTGCTGGTCAGCGGCTTCTTCCAGTCCGTCGCCCGCGACCTCGCGGTCGAGGGCATGGCCGACGATCTGGAGCGCACGGTCTTCGCCAAGCTGGCGCGGGCCGTGCTCTGATGGCGCTCGCGTGAGCCCCGAACGCGTTGCCGCCGCCGCCGACGTCCCCGAGGGCGAGGTCCGCGTCGTCGAGTGTGGTGGGCGTTCACTGGCCCTCAGCAACATCGACGGCGAGCTGTTCGCGATCGACAACGTCTGCACGCACGACGGCGGCCCGCTGGGCGAGGGACGACTGCGCCAGGGGCGCGTGATCTGCCCGCGCCACGGCGCCGCCTTCGACGCGCGCACGGGCCGCGCGCTCACGCTCCCCGCCGTCCGGGGCGTCAGCGCCTACCACGTCAACGTCGAGGACGGCGACGCCTACGTCGAGTGCGAGGAGGCGTCCGCGTGAATTCCGACGGCGGCTTCGACATCGAGCGCATCCGGCGCGACTTCCCGATCCTCAAGCGCGAGGTCAACGGCCATCCGCTCGTCTACCTCGACAACGCCGCGACCTCGCACCGGCCCGTCCAGGTGATGGCCGAGATCACGCGCTTCTACCGCGACACCAATTCCAACATCCACCGCGGCGTCCACACCCTGTCCGTCGAGGCGACCGAACGCTTCGAGGCCGTGCGCGAGCGGATGCGCGCCTTCCTCGGCGCGCCCGACGCCTCCGAGATCATCTTCACGCGCAACACGACCGAGTCGATCAACCTCGTCGCGCACGCCTGGGGCCGCACCTTCCTCGAGGCGGGGGACGAGGTGCTGATCAGCGAGATCGAGCACCACTCCAACATCGTGCCCTGGCAGCTGCTGCGCGACGCGCGCGGCATCGTGCTGCGCCACATCCCGATGCTCCCCGACGGCACGCTGGACCTCGCCGAGGCGCGGCGGCTGATCGGCCCGCGCACGCGGCTGCTCTCGATCACGCTGATGTCGAACGCCCTCGGAACGATCGTCCCGGTGGCCGAGCTGGCGGAGCTGGCGCGGGCGCAGGGCGCGCGCGTGCTGGTGGACGCGGCGCAGGCGGCGCCGCACATGCCGATCGACGTCGGCGAGCTGGGCGCGGACTTCCTCGCCTGCTCCGCGCACAAGATGCTCGGCCCCACCGGCGTCGGCGTGCTCTGGGGCCGCCGCGAGCTGCTGGAGGAGATGCCGCCCTTCCTCGGCGGCGGCGACATGATCGCCAGCGTCAGCCTCGAGGAGTCGACCTGGAACGAGCTGCCCCACAAGTTCGAGGCGGGCACCCCGAACATCGCCGGCGTGATCGGCTTCGGCGCCGCGCTCGACTACCTCGAGGCGGTCGGCATGGACGCGATCCGCAGCCACGAGGTCGACCTCACGACGTACGCGCTGGACCGGTTGATCGACGTGCCCGGCGTCACGCTCTACGGGCCGCTCGACCCCGAGCTGCGCGGCGGCGTGGTCTCGTTCGGCCTCGATGGCGTGCATCCGCATGACATCGGGCAGGTGCTGGACGGCGAGGGTGTCGCGATCCGCGCCGGGCACCACTGCGCGCAGCCCGTGATGCGGCGGCTCGACATTGCCGCTACCGCGCGCGCCTCGTTCTATCTGTACAACACCCGCGAGGAGGTGGACGCGTTGGAGGCGGCGGTGCGCGAGACGTCGGACTTCTTTGGAGGCTTTGGTGGCTGACCTCGACGATCTGTACCGCGAGATCCTGCTCGACCATTACCGCCAGCCGCGCAATCGTGGCCCGCTCGAGGCCGCGAACGCCAGCGCCGAGGGCTCCAACCCGCTCTGCGGCGACGAGATCACGCTGGAACTGCAACTCGACGCCGACGGCCGCATCGCCGACGTGGCGTTCAGCGGCCAGGGCTGCTCGATCTCGCAGGCCTCGAGCTCGCTGATGACGGAGCACGTCAAGGGCCGCAGCAGCGGCGAGGCGTCAACCGCGATCGACGCGTTCCAGGCGATGATGATCGACGGCGAGGAGGCCGCGATCGACCTCGGCGACATCGAGGCGCTGGCCGGGGTACGCAAGTTCCCGATGCGGGTAAAGTGTGCCTCGCTTGCCTGGAAGACGCTGGAGCTCGCGCTCGCGCAGCATGACCGCGCCGGCGACGCGCCTCGCGCCACCGTCACGACCGACGAAAGGAGCACTCCCAATGGCTGAAGCCGCAGCCGACGCCCCCGAGGCAGCCGCCGAACGGCCGAGCGAGGAGCAGCTCTGGGAGGTGCTCCACCAGATCGAGGATCCCGAGCTGCGGATGGGAATCGCTGAGCTGGGCCTCATCTACTACGTGAACATCGACGACGAGGGCCTCGTCACCATCGACATGACGCTGACCAGCCCGGCCTGCCCCGTGGGGCCGATGCTGCAGGGGCAGGCCTACCACCTGCTCACGCAGATGGACGGCGTCGAGGACGTCGAGGTGAACCTGGTCTGGGATCCGCCCTGGGATCCGAAGACGATGGCCTCCGAAGAGGTGCGGATGCAGCTCGGCATCTGGTAGCCGCGAGCGGCGCGCAGCCCGCGTACCATCTTCCGCGCCGGACGGCGGCTGCCGCCTAGCGCGACAGCCGGACCGAGTGAGCGCCGCCGCATGACCAAGCCACAGCGATCTTCTCCCCCCTCGTACAGCCGCCGCGCTGCCCTGCGCTCCGGCGCCTGGGCCGCGGGCGGCCTGCTGCTCGCCGCCTGCGTCCTCGATGGTGACGAGAGCGGGGACGACGCCGCAATCGAGGGCGGCGCTGTTGACGCGGAGCGCGGCGGCGGCGGCGGCGCGCCTGCACCGTCGCAGGTGGCGCCCCGGTCGACCGCTACTGCGACTCCGACGCCCTCGCTGCTTGCGCCGGAGTCGCCCGCGCCGGACGGCGATCGCGGGACCATGCGGCGGGGCGTCGTCGGTGAGGCCGTACCGCCTCTGGCGTTGACCCAGGCGCGCCTGGTCGCCGTCGATCCGCGCAACGGCGAGGTCTACGGCGATCTCGCGCTGCACATCGAGCAGGCGGGACCGCTCGAGCTGGTCGTCCGGCTGCGCCCCGGCGCTTCGTTCCACCCCGCGCCCGGGGAGCGGGATGGCGGACCCCTCGACGCCGCTGCGGTGGCGGTCGACTTCGCCCGCCGCGCGGACGCGCGGGAGTTCCTCTTCGCAGCGGCGATCGGCACGGTCGAGACGCCGGACATGGACACGCTGCGGCTCAGTCTGAACGCTCCCTTCGCGCTGCTCTTCGAGCTGCTCGGCGACACCGCGAGCGCCGCCGTACGAGCGGAGGGTCGCTCCGACTTCGGGCAGCCGATCGGGGCCGGGCCATTCATCGCCGAGCGGCGCGCGGACGGCGGCGTCTCGCTGCGGCCGCACGCGCGTTACCACCAGCGAGGGTTGCCGCTGCTCGACGAGGTGCGGATGGTCTCCGCCGAGCGAGCGGAGTCCCTCGACGCCGCCTTCGAGGGCGGCGCGCTCGACATCCATCTGCTCGATCAGCCGGACAGCGTGGCCCGCGCCGAGCAGCGCGCGGGTGCACGCACGCTGACGCGCTCCACCCGGCGGATGCGCGGCCTCGGCCTTTCGCTGGTCGGCGCGAAGGCGGGGAAGCGCGTGCGCTTCCACCCGGCGTTCCAGGACGAGCGCGTCCGTCGCGCGCTCTTCCTGGCTCTCGACCAGCGGCGGATCGCGCTGCGGGAGGGCGCCGGGGCTGAGTATCCGACGGGTCCGGTCGGCCCGGCGTTCGCCGCCGACGCCCTCCCCCGCTTCGAGCTCGCCGCGCATCCGCTGTTCGCCCACGACCCCGCCGAGGCACGGAAACTGCTCGCCGCGGCGGGCGCCCCCAACCTCGCGTTCTCGCTCGAGGCGCCGGACCGGGCGCCGTTCACCATCCTGGTCCGCGCGCTGGTCCAGCAGCTGCAGGAAGGCGGCTTCAGCCCAAGGTTGAACACCGTGAGCGACGGCCAGTGGCGGCGGAACCTGACCGGCGGCGACTTCGAGGCGATCCTGTTCGAACTGGAGGAGGTGCGCACGCCGGATGTCGGACTGCGGCTGCACACCTCCGCGGGCCTCAGCGGCTTCTCGCCCTGGGGCTACTCAAACCCGCTCTACGACCTCGCGGTCGAGGAGGCGATGACGGCTCTCGATCCCGCCGCTCGCGGCCGCCTCGCCCGCGACGCGCAACGCCTGCTGCTCGACGACGTGCCGGCGCTGATTCCGCTCACCGAGCCGATCGAGCGGGTAGCCGTCTCGGCGCGCGTCTCCGGCTACTCGTGGGACGCGCACGAGTTCAACGAGACCTGGCAGGCCGCCCGCTGGCGCATTCGCGACGCTGCGGCGCGCCGCGCGCCGGATGGGGACGCCGCCACGGTGACCGCGCTGTGAGCGGCATGTCAGCTGCGGAGCTGCGCGACGCCCTCGAGGACGCGGTGCGCGCCGCGGGCGAGGCGATCAGCGCGATCGTCGCCGGCGGCAGCGTGCGCGTGGGAATGAAGTGGGGCGAGGGCCCCGTCACCGAGGCCGACCACGCCGCCGACGAGGTGCTGCACGAGCGCCTGATGCCGCTGATCGAGGGCGCGCACTGGCTCTCCGAGGAGTCCGAGCAGTCCGAACCCATCGTTCCCGGCGAACCGACCTGGGTGGTCGATCCGCTGGACGGCACGCGCGAGTTCCTGCTGGGGCTGCCCGAGTTCGGAGTCTCCGTCGGGCTGTTCCGGGGCGGCGGGCTTGCGCTCGGCGCCGTCGCGCTGCCGCCGCCGCCTGGCGGCGGCGAGTGGGTGGTGCTCTCGGGTCTCCTCGATGGCGACAACGCCGGCGCCCGCCGCGACGGCGAAGCGCTGCCGCCGATCGAGGACGGCCCGGAGGTCGGGCGCGTCGTGGTCTCGCGGCACGACTACGAGCGGCGGCGCCTGCAGTACCACATCCCGTTCGACGTCTATCCGGCGGGGTCCTCGGTGCTGAAGCTGGCGCAGGTCGCCCTCGGCGGGGCGGGCGTCTACCTCTCGACGCGCCCGCGCTCGGTGTGGGACGTGGCGGGCGGCACGGCCGTAGTCGAGGCCGCCGGAGGCGCGTTGCTCAACGCGCGAGGCGAGCCACTGCAACTCTCGCCGCAGCAGATCCAGATCCCGCCCTTCGTCGCCGGTACCCCGGAACGAGGGCGCGCGCTGCTGCTGGCGATCGGCGCGGGTCCGCAGTAGGCGACGGGCCGGACTACGGCGCGGCTCTTCGCCTCGTGGCCGCGCTGCGCACGCCGGCCGCCGTGTGGCGGCGGCTGCCTGGCTCGGCGGTCGGCACGCTGGCGCCGATCACGGTGCGGCGGAAGCGGCGGGCGAAGATCAGGATCGCGAGCGCGCCGATGATCACGAGCGTCGCGTAGACGATTTGCGCGCGCTGCACCCCGATCGCCTCGGCGATCGCGCCGCCCGCCGCCGCGCCCATCAGCATCGTGGCGCGGTCGAAGGCGAGCAGGCCCATCAGGCGGCCTCGCATCTGGTCCGGCGCGGCGTCCAGCACCACCACCTGCACGAGCGCGAAGATGCCCGACTGGAACAAACCAACGCCGAACACCAGCACCAGGGGCAGCACCAGCCAGGGACGTCCGAGGGCGCCCGGCACGTAGCTGCTGAGCGAGAAGGCGATCAGCAGCGCGCCCATCGCGGCCATCATCAGCGGCAGCAGCTGCCCGAGGTTGCGTGGCGAGCGCGAGGCGATGATCAGCGCCCCGGTCAGCGACCCGAGCCCCGTGATCGACATCATGATCCCGAACCCGAAGGGGCCGATGTCCAGCACCTCGAGGGCGAACAGCGCGGCGAAAAGGTGCAGGAAGGAGAGCCCGAATGCGAAGTGGATGAGCGCGAGCGAGATCGCCCCGCGGATCGCGGGTGTGCCGATCGCGTAGCGCATCGCGTCGCCGAGGCCGGCGAGCATCGCGCCCGCGCCGCTCTCCTCGGGACGGGTGTGCGTCGCCACGCGCAGCAGCGCGGTGGAGACCACCGCGCCGACGTAGATCAGGGCGATCGCGACGAACGCCCCGGTCACGCCGATGGCAAAGATCGTGAAGCCGGCGACCGCGGTACCGAAGATGCGCATCGAGTTCTGCGTAGCGCTCAGCAACGCGATCGCGTTGGTGACGCGGTCCGCGGGCACGACGGTCGGCACCAGTGCCTGGCGTGCCGGCTGATCGAACGCCATCGTCGTTCCGCGCACCGCGGCGGCCGCGTAGATGTGCCACAACTCGAGCAGGTCGAAGATCAGCAGCGCCGCGAACACCACATTGAGCAGCAACGCCCCGTACTGCGAGAGTTGCAGTACCAGCTTGCGGTCGTACCAGTCGATCATCACCCCGGCGAGGACGCCGAAGCCGAACTGGGGCAGCGTCCGCGCCACGATCACGCCGCCGAGCTGGAGCGGCGATTCGGTCAGCTCGTAGATCAGGTAGGGGCGGGCGATCTGCTCCATCCAGAGCGCCAGCGCGTGACTGACGATCCCGAACCAGAGCAGGCGGAAGTTGCGGATCCGCAGCGAGGAGAAGACGCCCTCGCCGGAGCCGGGCGCGTCCGGGCCGGGCGCCTCCCCGTCCTCCTCGCGCACGCCAGCCATGCCCCGACGCTACCCCGGCCCGGCGGGCGAGTCTAGCGAGCGTTCGGTGTCAGAACATGTGACGCTCAGCCATGGGTCCCCGAGTCGAAGACCGTGCCACAGCGAGGCGGGAGGCGCTGGCGCTCGCACGGACTTGCATTAGCCCGCATGTTAGCTAGACTGCAAAAAGTCGGGGGATGCGAATGACGACAGTCAACGTTCACGAGGCGAAGAGCAATCTGTCGCGCCTCCTTGCGCAAGTCGAGGCGGGCGAGGACGTCGTAATCGCGCGGAACGGCAAGCCGGTGGCGCGCCTGGTGGCCTGCGAGCCACCGGGCAAGCGCCAATTCGGCGCACTCCGGGGGCGAATCAAGCTCGACGATAGCTTCTTCGATCCTCTTCCCGAGGCGGAGCTCGCTGCCTGGGAGGGCACCTAGGCCTTGCGCCTCCTCCTCGACACCCACGCATTCATTTGGTGGTTCGAGGGCAGCGGTCGTTTGCCGCCGCCGGCTCGGGCGGCGATCTCGGACGAGTCGAACGACGTACTGGTCAGCGCTGCATCTGCTTGGGAGATCGCCACCAAGCACCGGCTCGGGCGGCTGATCGGCGTGGATACATTGGCTCTCAACATTCCCGAGTACATCGCCAGTCAGCGCTTCGAGCGGCTGTCTGTCACCGTCGAGGACGGTGTGCGCGCCGGGGCCCTCCCGGGTCCAATCCGCGACCCATTCGACCGAATGCTCATCGCACAGGCGATCAGTCGCGAGCTTGTAGTTGTCTCCAACGAGGCCTTCTTCGATAGCTACGGTGTGATGCGTCTCTGGTGAGGTCGCAACTTGAGGTGGGTGAGTCTCAGCCCTCGTCGCGGAGCAGCGCCGCCAGCGCCCCGAGGTCCCCGATGCGCCGCACGCGCTCGTCGTAGGGCAGCGCGCGGTTGCGGGGCCAGTCGCGCAGGTAGGGCTGCGCCTGCGAGCGCTGCGCGAGCAGCTGGATCGTCCGCCCGTCGTCGTCGATGTGCTCGGCGGCGCCGAGCTCGGCGATCGCCTCGAGCTTGAAGTGCGGGCTGCGCAGCGGCGTCTCGTTGATCACGACGCCGTCGAGCAGCGGGGCGAAGCCGTGCCGCCGCAGCCAGCGGTCGGGAGGACTGCGGCGCCCCGTGAGCAGCAGCAGCGTGCGCAGCGCGCGCAGCTCCGCCAGCGCCTCGCGCGCGCCGGGCAGCGGCCTGCGCAGCTCGAAGCGCACGGGGTCGGCGATGCGCGAGAACCAGCGGCGCGGCACGCGCGCGACGGGCGGTGGCGCGTCGGGATCGAGGAAGGCGCGGTGGATGCCGAGGTTACGGCCGAACGGCGGCTCGCAGATCACGCCGTCCATGTCGATGGTCAGCAGCGGCAGCCCGTCGCGCAGTGTCGCCGCCATCGCGCTGCCGGTCAGACCTCGATCGGTGGTTCGGGCGGCGCCGGCGGGATGCCCGGCGGCGGGATCTGCGCCGCACGCTCGACCGGGATCACGGCGGGTTCGCCCCCGCCGGCCGCGCCGCCGGGGAGCGCGCGCGCGTGGCGCTCGAGGGTGGCCTGCACCTTCCCGAAGACCGTATCTGGCGGGTAGCTCCCGTCCCCGCCCGGCTCGCCGGCGGGCTCGCCGGTCAGCACCTCGATGCCTTCCTCGATTGTCTCGACGGCCCAGACGTGGAACTCGCCCCGCTCGATCGCGTCCGCCACGTCCGGGCGCAGCACCACGTTGTGGACGTTGGCCCGGGGGATCATCACGCCCTGCGTGCCGTCCAACCCGCGCGAGCGACAGACCTCGTAGAAGCCCTCGATCTTCGCCGTCGCCCCGCCGATCGGCTGCACTTCGCCGCGCTGGTTGAGCGAGCCGGTGACGGCGATCGATTGGTCGATCGGCGCGCCGGAGAGCGAGGAGAGCAGCGCGTACAGCTCCGTCGAGGAGGCCGAGTCGCCGTCGATGTCGCCGTAGAGCTGCTCGAAGGTGAGGCTGGCGTGCAGCGCCAGCGCCTTGTCCTGCCCGAAGCGGTCCGCGAGGAAGCCGCGCAGGATCAGGAACCCCTTGTTGTGTGTGCGCCCCGCCATGTCCGTCTCGCGCTCGATGTTGACGATCGAGCCCCGCCCCGCCGAGGTGATGCAGGTGATGCGCGAGGGCCGCCCGAAGGTGATGTCGCCCAGGTTGTAGACGGAGAGGGCGTTAATCTGTCCGACCTTGTAGCCCTCCGTGTCGATGTAGATCGCGCCGTCGTCGATCAGCTGCTGCATGCGGTCGCGGACCAGCGACGAGCGGTACTCGCGCTCCTCGAGGGCGCGGTCGACGTGCTCGTGCCACACCTCCTCCGCGCCGTCCTGCCCGGCCCAGAAGTCCGCCTGGCGGGCGATGTCGAGCAGCTCGCCCATGTTGCCGGAGAGCCGCCGCTGGTCCTCGACGCGGCGCGAGGCGTGCTCGATGACTCGCGCCGCCGCCTCGTCGCGGAAGCGGCGCATCCCGGCCAGGTGGCATTGGCGGCGGATGACCGAGGCGATCCCCAGCATGGTGTGCGTGTTGCGCTCGACGTCCACCTCGAAATCCGCCTTCACGCGGAACAGCTCGCGGAAGTCCGGGTCCAGCCGGAACAGGTAGGCGTAGGGCCCGGGGTCGCCGACGATCACGACCTTCGTCTCGATCGGGGAGGGCGCCGGGCGCAGGCCGGCGGGCGGCACGACGCCGAGCGCCTGTGCGCGTGATTCCGGCATCAGTTCGCCTGAAGAGAGCGCGCGCTTGAGGCCCTCGTAGGCCGCGGGATCCTGCAGCAGGTCGCGCATTCGCAGCATCAGGTAGCCGCCGCTCGCGCGGGCGAGCGAGCCGGGGCGGATCAGCGTGTGATCCGTGACCACCGTGCCGAACTGGCCGGCGTACTCGATGCGGCCCAGCAGGTTCGCGTAGTTGGGGTTGGGCTCGCTGATCACCGGCGCGCCGCTGCCCGGGTCGTTGCTGATGAAGACGTTGACCTCGTAGCGGCGGATCAGCGCCTCGCGCTGTTGTACCGGCCCCGGCAGGCCCGGCGGCTGCGAGGCGACCGGCTGCGCCGCGCCCTGCTGCTCGCGGAAGCGGTCGCGCTCGCTCTGCATGTCGGCGCAGACCGCCTCGATGAAACGCAGTGGCTCGGGCGCATCCTGCCAGCGCTCGCGCAGCGGCTCGAAGAGGTGTTCGATCGCGAAGCGCGCCACCTGCTCGTCAACCGCCCCGAGGCGTTCCTGCGTCTCCCGCTGCACCCCGCGCATCGTGAGCAGCGAGTCCTGGACCAGCGGTTCCAGCTGCACGCGCGCGCGCTCCAGGATCTGCTCGCGTTGCTCCGCCGGCAGCGCAGCCAGCACCTCGTCGTTCGCCGGCTGGCCCTCGATGATCGGCGCGGAGACGACGCCGCCCGGCGTCAGCTGCAGCGCGAAGCCGAGCTGCCCGGCCTGCTGCTGCAACTCCTCGAGCATCGAGGCGCGGCGTTGCTCCTGTTCCTGCAGCACGGCGGAGCGCTGGCGGATGTAGGAATCGGCATCGAAGGCCTCGCGCAGCTCGGCGCTCGCGTGCTCCACGGCGCCGCGCATCGCCTCGGCGAAGGCGCGGCCTTCGCCGGCTGCGAGGGCGAGGCCGTCGGGGCGGTCGGGATCCTCGAAGTTGTGGACGTAGACCCAGTCCGGCGGCGCCGGGCACGTCTCCGCGTAGCGCCGCAGGTAGGACTCGACGATCGAGGACTTGCCGATGCCGTCGGGCCCGGAGGCGTAGAGGTTGTAGCCGCGGGCCTCCATACCGAGCGCGAACTCGATCGCGCGGACCGCGCGCTCCTGGCCGAACACGGCGTCCATCGCGTGGAGATCCGCCGTGCTCGCGAAGGGCAACGAGGCGGGGTCGCAGCGGGCAGTCAGCGCCTCGGCGCTTACCTCGCAGGCGTCTCGCCGCTCGCTCATCGTCTCGTCCATTCCATGAGCCCGGCGACGCCGCACGATCGCGGGGGATCGTAGCACGGCGGGAGGCCTGACCCGTGCTAGCCTTCGCGCCAGCGAGAACGACGCGGGTGGAGGGAGCCAGGCGATGCGCGCTGCCGTCGTGACCGAACCGGGTGGACCGGAAGTGTTGCAGGTCGCCGAGATCGAGGATCCGGTCCCCGGACCCGACGAGGTGCTGGTCGCGGTCCACGCGAGCGCCCTCAACCGCGCCGACCTGATGCAGCGGCGTGGCGGCTACCCCGCGCCTCCGGGCATCCGCCCGGACGTGCCCGGCCTGGAGATGGCCGGCGTCGTCGAGGCGGTGGGCGACCGCGTCCAGGCCTGGAACCCGGGCGATCGCGTGATGGCGCTGATGGGCGGCGGCGGCTACGCCGCGAAGGCGGTCGCGCACGAACGCCAGCTGATGGCGGTCCCGGAGGGCCTGAGCTTCGAGCAGGCCGCCGCGATCCCGGAGGTCTACCTCACCGCCTTCGACGCGCTGTTCGGCCACTGCGAGCTGGCGTCCGGCGAGTCCGTGCTGATCCACGCCGCCGGCTCCGGCGTCGGCACCGCCGCGGTGCAACTCGCCGCCCTCGCGGGCTGTCCCAGCTACGGCACCGCGAGCAGCGACGAGAAGCTCGCGAGCGCCGCCGGGCTCGGCCTCGACGTCGGCATCAACTACCAGCGCGAGGACTTCGCCGAGGTGATCGCGGAGCGCACGGGCGGGCGCGGCGTGAACGTGATCCTCGACGTCGTCGGGGCGCCCTACTGGGACCGCAACATCGCCTCGCTCGCCGTGCGCGGGCGCATGGTGCTGGTCGGCACGATGGGCGGCGGCAAGCTGGAGACGAACATCGGCGCGCTGATGCCGAAGCGGCTGCGCGTGCACGGCACGGTGCTGCGCGCGCGACCCCTCGAGGAGAAGCTGACCCTCAGCCAGCAGTTCGCCGCCCGCTACCTGCACCACTTCGAAACGGGCCGCCTGCGGGCGGTGATCGACCGCGTCTTCCCCCTCGATGATGCGGCGGGCGCGCACGCCTACATGGAGAGCAACGCCAACTTCGGCAAGATCATCCTCAGCGTCGAGCAGTAGCCCTCCCGTCCCCTCTCCTGGGGGAGCGGGCGAAGGGAGAGGCCCCCGGCCGGACCTTCGAGGGCGCAACGTCGCTCCGCGCGCGATCCGGCCCCCTCTCCCGGGGGAGAGGGTGAGGGTGAGGGGGCGCGCCGGCCTGGCTGCTGCCTCGATGGATTGTTGCGCCGATCCGGTGCCCTCTCCCCGCGGGAGAGGGTGAGGGTGAGGGAGGAGCCGACGCGAGGCGGCGAGAGGGACCGCGGTGGCAGGCGACAACCGCAGAGACTGGGCTCGCCGGCTACGGCGGGAGACTACAGAGGCCGAGCGACTACTCTGGGCCAGACTCCGAAACCGCCGCCTTCGGGGTGCGAAGTTCCGCAGGCAGAAGCCTATGGGTTGTACGTCGTCGACTTCGTGAGCCCGGAGCACAACCTGATCGTCGAGCTGGACGGTGGGCAACACAGCGACCAGCAGGGCTACGACGACAGAAGAACGCGGTGGCTGGAGTCCCGAGGATTCACACTTCTGAGGTTCTGGAATAGCGATGTTCTCGCCAGCCTGGACCTGGTACTCGATGCGATCTGGGTGGAGGTTGAGAAGCGATCCCCGGACGCTCCCTCACCCTAGCCCTCTCCCGCGGGGAGAGGGCACCGGAAGTAGCCCCGCCGTGCGTACGCCTCCCTCACCCTGGCCCTCTCAGGAGGGCAGAGCGCCGTTAGGCGTACTTGTCCGGGTCCGCCATGAAGCGCACGCGCGAGTCCAGGCTGGCGAAGTAGTACCACTGGCCGTTGTAGAAGTACTTCGTGCCCTTGTCCGGGTCCGACTGACCGGCCCCGGAGGCGGTCTCGCTGACCGCGCGGTTTACCTCGTCCGTGTCGACCTCTTCGCCCGAGACCGGATCCAGCACCTTCGCCATGGTTCGCCCTCCGCGTTCGTTCCGGTGACTAGTTGAAGACCGCCGCCGCCACCGCGCCGAGCGACTCGCGAGGGTCGCCCCAGCGCAGCGATGCTTCCTTGCCGCGGCGCGTGTGGAACTGCAGGTCGTACTCCGCCATGAAGCCGACGCCGCCGTGCAGCACGTGCCCCCAGTTGGTGGCGTCCACCACCGAGCGTGAGACCACCGACTTCACCTTCGCGGCGTGCAGCGCGTCCAGCTCACCCTGGTCCAGCTTGTAGAGCTGCTCGTAGGCGAGGAAGCGCGAGGCGGTGACGCCGACCGCGGCGTCCGCGACGCGGCCCTGCACCGCCTCGAATGTCCCGATTGGCCGCCCGAAGGCGACGCGCACCTGGACATAGCTGACGGTCATGTCGAGCGCCTTCTGTGCGTGCGCGTAGCACTCCAGCGAGGAGATCGCCGAGCCCAGCACGCGCAGGTAATTGACGGCGTCGGCGCCGCCGATCCAGCCCTCGACGCTCGCGCCGTCATAGGTCGCCTCGACCTGAGGGGTAAGCCCGATGCCGGTCAGCGAGCGCGTGGTGACGCCCGGCTGGTCCCGCGCCACGAGGGCGAGCCCGGGCTCACCCTCGCGCGTCGCGGCCACCAGGTGGAGGTCGCTCGTCGCGCCGAACTCCACGTAGCGCTTCGAGCCGCTCAGCGTCGCGCCGTCCGTCGTCGTTGCGATCTCGCCGTAGGGTCCACCGTTGCCCTCGACCAGCGCCGGGGCGCAGGTCGCGCCGGCGACGATGCGCGGCAGCAGCGAGGCCTGCAGCGCCGCGTCGCCGTGGCGCTGCACCGTGGCCGCCGCCAGCATCGTCTGCTGGTACGGCGAGAGCAGGGCGTGGCGGCAGAGTTGCTCGATCAGCACACCGAGGTCGACGAGCTCCGCGCCCTGTCCGCCGTGCTCCTCGGCGATCGGCAGGCCGGTCCAGCCCAGCTCCACCAGCTGGCTCCACAGCTCCTCGTCGGGCTCGCCCGCCCACTCGATCTGACGCATCCGCGAGGCGGGCGCCTCGCGCTCGAGGAAGTCGTCCGCGCTGTCGCGGATCAGCTCCTGCAGGTCGCTCAGCCGGAGGTCCATTGCCATCGTGAAACCTCCTAGCCTCTCGGCAGCCCGAGGCCGCGCGACGCGATGATGCGGCGCAGCACGTCGTTGGTGCCTCCGGCGAAGCGATGCACGGAGGAGCCGCGGTAGTTCTCCTCGAGCTTGCCGCCGGCCGGCGCGTCCTCGTTCTCGCGGCGCAGGCCGCCCTCGGGACCGAGCAGGTCGAGGGCGAGGCTGTCCATGCGGTAGCGCGCCTCGGAGCCCCAGACCTTGACCATCGCGCCTTCCATCGTGGGGGTGATGCCGTTCTGCACCATGATCGCGTTGGTCATCGCGAGCGCGCGCGAGACCTCGCTGTCGACGGTCGCCTCGGCCAGCCTGGTGCGCACGACGATGTCGTCCTTCAGCTCCGGACGGTTGTCCTCGATGTGCTGCACGAGGGCGTCGACGCGGCGCTGGTAGAGGCTTTGCGGCTCGATCATCACGCGTTCGAGGTCGAGCGCGTTGGTCATGTAGTACCAGCCGCGGTTGAGCTCGCCGAAGAGCGCGTCGGCGGGCAGCCTGACGTTATCGAAGAAGGTCTCGCTGGTGATGATCCGCCCCATCGTGCCCATCGGCCGGACGGTGATGCCGGGCAGGTTGGTGGGGAAGATGAAGACGGAGATACCCTGGTGCTTGGGGGCGTCGGGGTCCGTGCGGGCGGCCAGCCAGCCGTGCGTGGCCCCGCCGAAGCCGCCGTAGATCTTCTGCCCGTTGATCACCCACTCATCGCCGTCGCGGGTGGCCCTCGTCTGTAGCGAGGCGAGGTCGGTCCCGGCGTTCGGCTCGGTGTAGCCGAGCGCGAAGGTCATGTCGCCGCTGACGATCTCGGGCAGCCACTCGCGCTTCTGCTCCTCCGTGCCGAAGCGCATGATCGTACGCCCCACGGAGCCGACGCTGAGGTGATCCTGCGGGATGCCGAGGTACCACAGCTCCTCGGCGAGGAGGAAGGCGTGGAGGGCGTCCTTGCCCTGGCCGCCGTACTCCACCGGCCAGCCCATGTTGGTGTAGCCGGCCTCGTTCATCGCCTTGCGGAAGGCGCGCAATTCGGGGCCGCGGCCTTCGCCGAACTCGCCTTCGCCGGCCTCGCGTGCCAGGCCGTCGCGCTCCGCCTCGCGCAGCTCCTCGAACAGCGCGGGCGTGGCGTGTTCGTCCAGAAAATCCCGCACCTGCTGGCGGAATGCCGCGTGCTCCTCGGTCCAGCCGTACTCCATCCAGCACCTCCCCGAGGTCGCCGCCGGTCCGCGCCGCGCATCCTACCACCAGCGGCCCGGCGCGGCGGAGCATCGCAGCGTGCGGTACGGTGCGCGCGACGGGGATGGGAGTGGCCTGTGATGTTCGCCAGCAGCGACAGCGCCGTGAGCGCGACGGGACGCCGTTGATGGCCGCCCCGCGCGCGCTCTCGCCGGCTGCGCGCGAGTCCGTCGAGGCTGTCGCGCGCGCTCATCTCGAGCAGGGGCTGCATGCCGCCTCGCAGCTCGCGGTCTACCGCGACGGCGAGCTGCAGATCGACCTGCGGCTCGGGGCTGCCGTGCAGCCCTCGGCGCGCATGGTCTGGTTCTCCGCCACCAAGCCGCTGGGGGCCGTCGCCGCGCTGATGATGGTCGAGCGTCTCGCCTTCGACCTTGATCAGCCGATCGCGGCGGCCTGGCCGCAGTTCGGGGAGGGCGGCAAGGCGGCCTGCACGCTGCGGCACGTGCTCACCCACCGCGGCGGCTTTCCCGTCTTCCCGGTCGACTTCGACTGGGCGGCGATGGACGACTGGAGCGCGGTTACCGCCGCGACCGCGGAGATCGAGGCCGAGTGGCCGCCCGGCACGGCCACCGGCTATCACCCCGTCACCTACGGCTTCGCGATCGGCGAGCTGGTGCGCCGCCTCGATGGGCGTGAGCCGCGCCAGTTTCTCGCCGACGAGATCATCGGACCACTCGG
Organism: Dehalococcoidia bacterium; assembly: GCA_963667465.2. Classification (GTDB taxonomy): domain Bacteria; phylum Chloroflexota; class Dehalococcoidia; order UBA2979; family UBA2979; genus VXMT01. The sequence goes on from CAXXDN010000001.1 coordinate 637,423, forward strand.
CATGGACGCCTCGCTCGGCGTGCCGGAGGAAGAGCTCGGCAACGTCGTGCCGCTCGAGGCGATGTCCGAGGTCACGCTGCTCGATCCCGAGGGCCGCGAGGGCCGTACCTCGGACATCGTGAACCGCTTCAACGACCCGCCGCTCTTGCGCGGCCAGCTCCTCGCCGCGAACGGGATTGGGACTGCGGAGTCGCTGGCGCGCTTCTACGACTGCCTGCTGCAGGGCGGCGCGCGCGAGGGCGTGCGCCTGCTCCAGCCCGAGACCGTCGCGCTGGCGACGAGCGTGCAGTGGACCACGGAGTACGACCGCACCTTCACGCTGCCCGCCTCGTACGGCCTCGGGTTCATCGCCGGGGGCGTATTCGAGCCCTTCGACGAGCCGGGCGTGTACGGGCACCCCGGCGCGCAGTCGACCATCGGCTACGCGGATCCGGCGCGCGGGCTGGCCGTCGCCTACCTGACCAACGGGCTGCACGGCCCGGTCGAGGTGCAGCAGCGCTACCGCGAGGTCGCCGAAGCGCTGATCGCGGCCTGCGCGGCCTCGGACCGCCCCTAGCCGCGTCCCCGGCCGCCGCGCGGGCGGCGGCGTCTGCGGCGGCGCTGTGCGTGCTCCGGGCGCTTCGAGCTCGGCTCGGTGGGCTGGTGCACTATGGGCTCCGGCGCTTTCACGAAGCGGCGCGTGATCCAGCGCGAGAAGAGGATCGACCAGAAGGCGAACGTCGCGAAGAGGGGGAACGCGATCAGCGTGGAGACCCAGTCGCCGCGGCTCGTCACGAGCGAGACGAGCGACGCCACGCCGGCGACGACGACGGTCATCACGAGCAGCTGGCGGTCCGGCATTCGCATGGTGGCAGTATGCCACCGCCATGGCGGAAATCGCGCGGATCCCGGGACGTACAATGATTGTCAGGCAGAACTCGGAATTGTCAGGCAGACCTCGGCACGACGACGCGGTCGGCTATCGGGGGCGGTGCGTACGGTGCTCAAGCAGGGAGTGCGGCACGTCGCCCCGTGGCTGGCAGCGCCGGTCGCCCTGGCGCTCATCGTGCTGCTGCCCGCCGCCGCCCAGCCGTCGCCCGTGCATGCCGACGGTGGCGAGGCGCCGGGCGGCTTCGGACACCTCGCGTACTCCCGCGATGCAGCGGTGCATGACGTGCCGGTCGAGCCTGCGATCGCCTTCTTCACGGACTGCTCGGAGGTGCCCGAGCTGTCGCCGCCGCGCTGCGGCTCGCCGCCCGCGAAGTGGTCGGCGGATTCCAATCCGATCGCGATCTGCACCTCGCACACCAACCGTCCGGGCTGGCTCACGGCCACCGCCTTCCGCGACGCGGTCAGGCAGAGCGCGAGCGCCTGGAATCAGGTCGCGGCGGCCGTCGGCATTCGCTACACGGGAGACTGTCCCGACGCCGCGTGGGCGGAGGGCAACGGGCGCAACGAGATCGCCTTCGACGACGCGCGCAACATCGTGCGGGGGCCAGATGTCGCGCTGACCAGCGCGATCTGGGAGTCCCGCTACGAGGACCAGTCTCGCCGGGTCGTCACCGACCGGGTGTTCCTCGAGGCCGACATCGTGATGGACGCGGACCGCGCGGACACGGGCGCCTGCTTCAGATCGACGGTCGTCCACGAGCTGGGGCACATGCTCGGCCTCGGGCACAGCGACGACCCGCGCGATCTGATGTACCCCAGCTACAAGCCCGGGGCGCCCGCCTCCTGCCTGCTGCGGCCGGGGCGCGCCGAGATCGAGTTGCTGCGCTCGCTCTATGGCCGTAACGAGGCGCCCTCGGTCGACGCCGGTCCGGACCAGGCAGTCGGCCTCTTCGAGGAGGTCGTCCTGAGCGCGGCTGCCGGCGATCCGGAGGACGATGCGCTCACCTTCAAGTGGGTGCAGACCGGCGGTCCGCGGCTGTGGCTGCCGCGCGGAAGCGTGTCGGCCGAGCTCTCGTTCCGGGCTCCGGCCGAGCCGGCGGTCCTGTTCTTCGAGGTCACCGCCACCGATCGCTACCTGCACAGCGCAACCGACCGCGTGGCGATCGACGTGGCGGCCGTCGGCAGCCGCCCGCGGCGGTTCCCGGTCTTCGAATCGCACCTCGCGGCGCGCTACGTGCCGGGAGCTCCCGAGGGGACGACGGTGCTCGGCTGGAGCGTCGTGGAGGACGCGCTGCTCTACGAGTTCTGCTCCTCGCCGGTCGAGGCCACCTTCGCGAGGCTCTGTACACGCAACCTCACGGAGCCGGCGGTCCCGATCACCTGGGAGACGCTGCTCGGGGAGGCGGACGAGGCGAGCGACCGCGTGCTGCTGACCGGTGGTTGGCGCACCACGAGCATCCGGGCCTGCAACGCGGGCGGCTGCTCGCGGGTTGCCGAGGGCCCACTCGCCGGCGGGGTGCGCTGGGACGAGCGGAATATCGACTACGACTTCATCGTGCTGATCTACGACGTATCCGGCGTGCAGTTCACGTTCGCCGCCGCCATCAATCTCTCCGGGACGACGCGCCGCTTCGAGTTCGGGAACGGGCCGCCCGAGGATCCCTTCCAGACGACCATGGGCACGTGCAGCAGGCTCGGACGTAACGGGTTCTGCTACGGCTACCTGGATTTCCGGGTGCGCGATCAGGGGCCCGTGGTCGGGATCCGCAGCACGCGTCCGGGCACACCGGCGATCGAGCACCACATTCCCGTCCGTTAGCCACTCAAGCAGCCGGGCGCTCCGGGTGCTGTGGACAATTCCGCCGGGCTTGTCGACATATACTTGGTCGAGCGGAGCACCCGGGAGCGGATCAGCAGATGCCCGAAGATAGCGGAGCGCCCTCCGAGCGCGAGCAGGCAAGCAGTCTGTCCGCGCGCGCGCTGCGCGCGGACAGCGGCCGCTTCGCCTCGATCGCGCTCTCCGGCGACTTCGATCCGCGCAGCCTCCTGACCGGCCCCGACGCCGCCGAGGTGAGCGCCTGCTACGAGCAGCCGGACCGCGACCTCGTGCTCGTCGGCGTCGGCGAGGCGGCGTGCGTCTACGCCCCCGCCGGCGGGGGCGCCGAGGCGATTCGCGATGCCGCGCTGCGCCTGCTTCGGGACGCTGCCGAGCCCGGCGATCGTTCCGGCCCGCTGCGGCCCCGGTTGCTGGGCGGCTTCGCCTTCGATTCATCCGCGCCGGCCGGCGGGCCGTGGGTTGGATTCGACTACGGATGGCTGAGTCTCCCCCGGCTGCTCTTCGTGCGCGACGGGGAGGACTGCGGGGTCGTGCTCGCCCCGGGCAGCCACCCCGCCGAGGTTAACTATCTGATCGAACGCGCCGCACGCGCCGAACCGGACACGCGCGAGCGGCCGGCGACGGCGCTGCGCGTGGTCTGGGACATCAACCGCCCGGCGCTGATGTACGCCGTGGCCGAGATCGCCGCGGAGGTTCGCGCAGGGCTCTACGAGAAGGCCGTGCTCGCCTCGGTGCGCGAGATCGAGACGGCCGCTGCGATCGACCCCGGAGCGACGCTCGCGCGGCTGCGGGCGGACTATCCGCACTGCCACCTGTTCAGCTTCCGCCGCGGCGACGCGATCTTCCTCGGGGCCAGCCCGGAGCAGCTGGCCGGACTGCGCGGCGGCGCCGTCAGCACGCTCGGCCTCGCCGGCTCCGCCCGCCGCGGCCGGACGCCCGAGGAGGATGCGGAGCTTGGCGAGGCGTTGCTGCGTGACGCCAAGGAGCGGATCGAGCACGAGATCGTCGTGCGCGCCTTGCGCGAGGGCGTCTCCGCCCTCGCCGGCGACCTGGAGGCCCCCAACCGCCCGGAGCTGCTGCGCCTGCACAACATCCAGCATCTCGCCACCGAGGTGCGGGGGCGCGCCCTCCCGGGGGTCGACATCCTCGACCTGGTCGACCGGCTCCACCCGACGCCGGCAGTCTGCGGCTGGCCGTCCGCGACCGCCCGCGAGGTGATCGCGCGCCACGAGCGCTTCGATCGCGGCTGGTACGCCGGCCCGGTCGGCTGGATGGACGGCGCGGGCGAGGGCGAGTTCGCGGTCGGGCTGCGCTCGGCGCTGGTCCGCGGCCGCCGCGCCTGGCTCTTCTCCGGCGCGGGCGTCACGGGCGACTCCACCCCGGAGTCCGAGCTCGCCGAAATCGAGCTCAAGTTCCGCCCGCTCACGAGCGCCCTCGGCGGCGGTGCGATGTGAGCGCGGCGCCGTCCGTGAACGCCGCCTACCGCTGCCTCGGCGCGCTCGCGCGGCAGCTGGCCGCCAGCGGCGTGCGCCACGCCGTGATCGCTCCCGGCTCGCGCTCCACGCCGCTCGCGCTTGCGCTCGACCGGACCGAGGGGCTGCGCAGCTGGCTGCACCTCGACGAGCGGGCGGCCGGCTACTTCGCGCTCGGCCTCGCCCGGCAGTTGCACGAGCCGGTCGCGATCGTCACCACCTCCGGCACCGCCGCCGCGAACCTCCACCCGGCAATCGCCGAGGCGTCCCTCTCGCGCGTGCCGCTGATCGCGCTCACCGCCGACCGGCCGCCCGAGCTGCGCGACACGGGCGCGAACCAGACGATCGAGCAGCACGGCCTCTACGGTCGCCACGTGCGCTGGTTCGCCGAGCTGCCAGTGCCCGATGGCTCGCCCGGCCTCGAGGCCCACGCGCAGCGCAGCGCGGCCCGCGCCGTCGCCGTGGCCGCCGGCCCGCCGGCCGGTCCGGTGCACCTCAACGTCCCGCTGCGCGAGCCACTGATCGAGCCGGGCTGGGAGGCTGCCCTCGAGGCCTCGATCGCGCCGCCGGTCGCGGTCTCCGCTCCGCCAACGCGTGACGCCTCCGTGGCGGCGGCGCTACTCCTGGAGGCTGCCTCCGGGCGGGACGGGCTGATCTTCTGCGGGCCCGCGAACGGCGACCTGCCCGCGCGCGCGATCACCAGGCTGGCGGCGGCGCTCGGCTGGCCGATCCTCGCGGACCCGCTCTCCGGCCTGCGCGCGGGCGCGCACCCGCTCACGCACGTCGTCGAGGCCTACGACGCGCTGCTGCGATCGACGCGCTTCGCCTCCGACCCGGGAACCCGGCCCGAGGTTGTGCTGCGCTTCGGCGCGGCCCCGACAACGCGGCCGCTGCTCGAGTACCTCGCGGGCCTCGAGGGCGTCCCGCAGCTGGCCGTCGACGCCCCCGGCGGCTGGCGCGACGCGGACGCGACCGTCAGTGCGATGCTCTGGGCGGACCCCGCCGCGCTCTGCGAGGCGGCTGTCGCGGCGCTGTCCGCGCGCCACCCGAGCGCCTTCCGCGGTACCCCCGACGACCCCGCGCGCAGCGCCGCCCGCAGCGCGCCGGACCGCGCCTTCCCGGAACGCTGGACGAACGCCAACGCCGCCGCCCGCCGCGCGCTCGGCGAGGCGATCGCCGCGCTCGACGAGCCGTTCGAGGGCATGCCGCCGGGGGCGCTCGCGTCCGCCCTGCCGGATGGCGCGACGCTCGTCGCGGGCAACTCGATGCCCGTCCGCGACCTCGATTCGTTCTTCCCCGCCAGCTCGCGCCGCATCCGCATCGTCGGCACGCGCGGGGCCTCGGGTATCGACGGCGTGGTTTCGGCGGCGGTCGGGGCCGCGGCGGCGGGCGAGGGGCCGGTTGCCGTGCTGGTCGGCGATCTCTCGTTCCTGCACGACCTCAACGGCCTCTGGCCGCTGCGCGCACACGGTCTCTCGCTGCTCGTCGTCCTGGTCAACAACGACGGCGGGGGCATCTTCCACTTCCTGCCGCAGCGCGAGCAGGCCAGCGCGCAGTTCGAGGACTGGTTCGGCACGCCGCACGGCCTCGACTTCGAGGGCGCGATCGGCGCCTTCGGCGGCCGCCTGCTGCGGCCAGCCCTCGGCGAGTGGCGCGAGGCGATCGGCGGGGCGCTCGCCGCGCCCGGACTGACCGTGCTCGAGCTGCGCACCGAGCGCGACCGCAACGTCGAGCTGCATCGCGAGGTCTGGGCGCGCGTCGACGGCGCGCTGCGCGAGTTGGATCTCGACGCCGCGCCGGCGACATCCGCCCCCGCACGCTGATGGGCGGCGCAACGACCGTCGAGATCGACGGTCTCTCGTTCCACGTCACCAGCGAGGGCGCTGGCCCCCCGATCGTGCTGCTGCACGGCTTCACCGGCTCCGCCGGCGCCTGGCGCGCCCTGACCGGCCGCCTCGCGCGCGAGTACCGCACGATCGCCCCGGACCTCGTGGGCCACGCCCGCTCCGCGGCTCCCGAGGCGGTCGAGCGCTACGCGATCCGCCGCGCCGCCGCCGACCTCGTGGCGCTGTTGCGTACGCTTGGCCACGAGCGCGCCGCCTGGCTCGGCTACTCGCTCGGCGGGCGGGTCGCGCTGCAGGTCGCCGCGGACCACCCGCGGGCCGTCGCCGCGCTGCTGCTCGAGGGCGCCTCGCCCGGTATCGCGGACGACGCGGAGCGGGAGGCGCGGCGCGCCTCCGACGCCGCACTCGCCGAGCGCATCGAGCGCGCCGGCGTCGAGGCTTTTGTCGACGAGTGGGAGCGAGTCCCGCTGTTCGCCTCGCAGCGCGACATGCCGGAGCAGGCGCGCGCCGCCGTCCGCGCCACGCGGCTGGCGCAGCGCGCGCGCGGCCTCGCGAACTCGCTGCGCGGGATGGGCGTGGGGGTGCAGGCGCCGCTGCACGAGCGGCTGCCGTCGATCGATGCCCCGGCGCTGTTGCTTGCCGGTTCGCTCGACGAGAAGTACGTCGCGATCGCCGGGGATATGGCGCGCACGCTGCCGGACGCTACGATTGGCGTGATCGAGGGCGCCGGTCATGCCGCGCACCTCGAACGGCCCGGGGCGTTCGCGCAGCTGGTCGAGGACTACCTGGGCCGCGAGTACCCGCCCACGGGTTAACGGGATGTAGCGCAGGGGGAAGCGATGAGCGAGGCAGACGGCGCGGCCGGCGCGGTCGAGTGGCAGCAGGCCGGCGACTACACGGACATTCTCTACGAGACCTCGGGCGGCATCGCCAGGATCACGATCAATCGCCCGGAGGTGCATAACGCCTTCCGGCCGCAGACGGTCGACGAGCTGCTCGGTGCGTTCATGGAGGCGCACCACGACGCCGCGATCGGCGTGGTGCTCTTCACCGGCGCGGGCACACGCGCCTTCTGCTCCGGCGGCGACCAGCGCGTGCGCGGCGAAGGCGGCTACGTCGGCGACGACGGCGTGCCGCGCCTGAACGTGCTGCCGCTCCAGCGCTACATCCGCTCGATGCCGAAGCCGGTGATCGCCCTCGTCAACGGCTACGCGATCGGCGGCGGCCACGTGCTGCACGTGATCTGCGACCTCTCGATCGCCTCGGAGACGGCGATCTTCGGGCAGACCGGCCCGCGCGTCGGCTCCTTCGACGCCGGCCTCGGCGCGACGCAGCTGGCGCGCATCGTCGGGCACAAGAAGGCGCGCGAGATCTGGTTCCTCTGCCGCCAGTACAGCGCGCAGCAGGCGCTCGACATGGGCCTCGTCAACGAGGTCGTCCCGCCCGGGGAGCTGGAGGCCGAGGGCGTGCGCTGGGCGAACGAGATCCTGGAGCTGAGTCCGACCGCGCTGCGCTTCCTCAAGATGTCCTTCCTCGCCGACACGGACGGCCTCGCCGGCATCCAGCAACTCGCCGGCGATGCGACCTCGCTCTTCTACATGTCCGACGAGGGCAAGGAGGGCAAGAACGCCTTCCTCGAGAAGCGCCAGCCGGACTTCTCGAAGTTCCCCCGCCTCCCCTGAGCGGCGGAGCCCCGGTGTGAGCGGCGAGGCGGCGCGCGTGAAGCCATCAGACGGCGCCCCGTCCGGCCTCAAGGTCTGGGTGCTGGCGGCGCGCCTGCCGACGCTGACGGCGGCGATCGCACCCGTCGCCGTCGGCACGGGCGTCGCCGTGCACGACGATCGCTTCAGCCTCGGCCCCGCGCTCGCCGCGCTGCTCGGCGCGCTCGCGATCCAGGTCGGCGCGAACCTCGCGAACGACGTCTCCGACTTCCGCCGCGGCGCGGACACGGCGGAGCGGATCGGCCCGCCGCGCGTCACCCAGCTCGGGCTGCTCAGCCAGCGCCAGGTGCTGACCGCGATGTGGGTGGCCTTCGCGGTCGCGGCGCTGACCGGCGTCTACCTCATGGCCGTCGCGGGCTGGCCCGTGATCGCCGCCGGAGTCGCCTCGATCCTCGCGGCGATCGCCTACACGGGCGGGCCGTGGCCGTTCGGCTATCGCGGACTGGGCGAGGTCTTCACCTTCGTCTTCTTCGGCCTCGTCGCCGTCTGCGGCACCTACTACGTGCAGGCGGAGCTGCTCACCTTCGAGGTGCTGGCGGCGGCCGTGCCCGTCGGGTTCACCGTCTCCGCGATCCTGATCGTGAACAACGTGCGCGACATCGAGACGGACGCCGTCGCGGGCAAGCGCACGCTCGCCGTGATGCTCGGGCGGCGGCTCGCGCGCTGGCAGTTCGGCGTCACGCTCGCCCTCGCCTGGCTGACGGCGCTGGCGCTCTGGCCGATCGGCTTCGGCCCGCAGGCGCTGCTCGCGCTGCTCGCGCTGCCGCTCGCGATCGGCCCGCTGCGCGCCGTGCTGCGCAGCGAGGACGGCCCGACGCTCAACACCGCGCTGCGCGCCACCGCACGGCTGCACCTCGCCCTCGGCCTGCTGATCGCCATCGGCGCGGCGCTGTAGGGTTGGCGGCATGACCGGGGAGCGCGGCAACACCACGGCGCCGAAGCCACCCGGCGCCTCGCCGATCGTCAGTGTCCGCTGGCGCCCCTTCCGCCTTCCGCTGCACGCGCCGATCGCGACCGCCGGGGGCACGATCGAGCAGCGCGAGGGCGTCCTCGTCGAGCTGCGTGACGCCGACGACCGCCGCAGCTTCGGCGAGGCCTCGCCGCTACCCGGGGACGGGCACGGCGGGGCGCCCGACGTGCTGCGGCTGCTGGGCGAGTGGGCCCCAGGCCTGCTCGCCGGCGAGGGCTTGCCCGCGGGGCTGCATGCGCCCGCGGCTGCTGCGCTGCTCTGCGCCCTGGACGACGCGCGCCTCGACCTCGATGGGCGGCGGAGGGGCCTCCGAGTTGCCTCGATCATCGGCGGAGGGGCAGTCCGCGAGGTCCGCGTGAACGCCGTGATCGGGAACGGTCCGCCGGAGTGGGTGGGGGAGCAGGCCGCGGCCGCCGTCGCCGCGGGCTACGGCACGCTCAAGCTCAAGGTCGCCGCCGGGTCACTTGCCGAGGATCGCCGGCGTGTGCAGGCCGCGCGCGAGGCCGCGCCGGACGTGCGCCTGCGCCTGGACGCGAACGGAGGCTGGGACACGGCCACCGCTCGCGAGGCGATAGCCAGCCTCGCGCACTACAAACTCGAGTATGTCGAGCAGCCGGTGCCCGCGCGCGATCTGGAGGGCCTGGCTCGCCTGCGCGCCGAAGGAACCTGCCTCATCGCCGCGGACGAGTCGGTCGCCGATGCAGCGGAAGCGGAGCGCGTCCTCGATAGCGACGCCGCCGACGTGCTGGTGCTCAAGCCGATGCGCCTCGGCGGGATCCGCCGCGCCCTCAATCTCGCCCGCGATGCGTCCCGGGAGGGCGTCTCCTGCGTCGTCACCACCAGCTTCGACTCCAGCCTCGGGGTGGCCGGCGCGCTGCACCTTGCCGCGGCCCTCGATGCGTTCGCCGCCCGGGGCGGATTCGCGCACGGGCTCAGTACGGCTGAGCATCTCGCAGCGGACCTCGTCGCGCGACCGCTCGTCCCCGCCAGGGGCGTGCTGCGCGTGCCCTCGACTGTCGGCCTCGGCATCGAGCCGGACGAGGCCGCCCTCGAGGCAGCCGCGACGGGCGACTGGGTCGAGGTGCGCGGCTGAGGGCGGCGCACGTTGACGCCTTCGCGGCCACACTCAAGAATGGCCGGGCTGCCCGGAGGCCGGGCAGCGGGCTTCCCGGGGACGGCAGGCGAATGAGCGACGAACCCCTCTTCGAGTACGACGAGAGCGTGATCGGCGTCGAGCGCAACGTGGGCACCCTCGAGGTGACCGCGGAGCGGCTGGAACGCTACTGCGCGGTCGTCGGCGAGACCAACCCGCGCTACGTGGAGGAGCAGCAGGCGCCGCCGAGCTTCCTGCAGCGCATGCGCTTCGCTCCCGGGCCGGACCCGCGCGTGCGCTTCGGTAACGTCACCTTCCACGCCGGCTCACGCCTGGAGCAGCTCGCGCCGGTGCGCGTCGGCGACGTGCTCACCGGCTACGCGCAGGCGAAAGAGGTCTACGCCAAGACCGGCCGCAGCGGCACGATGGTGTTCGCCGTGCGCCGCCTCACCTACCGTAACCAGCGTGGCGAGGACGTCGCCTACTCCGACCAGACCACGGTCCATCGGCAGGTCGGCGAATGAGCCAGCCATACTTCGAAGACATCGACGTCGGCGACGAGATCGAGAGTGCCTGGACCGCGCAGCGCGAGCAGGTCCTCGAGTACATCGAGCTTGAGCCGGGCGGCCCGGCCGACGACACGCAGGGTCGCTTCACCGATCCGGTGCGGGCGAAGAAGCTCGGCTTCGAGCGCCCGATCGTGCCCGGCGCGCTGAGCATGTCCGTGCTGACCCGGCTGGTGACCGACTGGATGGGCCCCAACGGCGCCCTCGAGTCGATCGACATCAACTTCCGCCGCCCGGTGCTGCACGAGGACGAGCTGCGCTCGCTGGGCCTTATCATCGACACCGAGCCGGCCGAGGACGGTGGCCGCGTACGCATCGACGTCTACTTTGAGAACAACCGCGGCGAGCGCCCGTTGCAGGGCGTCGCCGTCGTCAGGCTGCCCTCGCGAGCGGGCTCCTAGGCGAGCGGCCGGCGGGAGCGAGGGCCGCGTGGACCTGCTGACCGACCCGTTCGGCGACTGTGGGGCGGCCATGGTGCCGCTGCGACTGGCCGCCGGTGTGGTCTTCGTGCACGCGGGGTACGGCAAGTTCCAGCGTGGCATCGGTGGGTTCGGCTCGTGGCTGAGCGAGCTCGGCTATCCGCTGGGACAGCCCACGGCGCGGCTGGTCGCGAGCCTCGAGGTCCTCGGTGGCCTCGCGCTGATTCTCGGGCTGTTCGCGCACTGGGTCGCCATCCCGCTGGCGCTGATGATGGTGGTGGCGGCGTACACGAACGCGGTGAAGCTGCGCCTGCCGTTCGCGGGCAACGAGAACGCGCAGGGCTGGGAGCTCGACCTCCTGCTGGTCGCCCTCCTCGTCGCGCTCATCCTCGGCGGCTCGGGCCCGCTCTCCCTGGACGCGCTGATCTCCGGGTAGGGCGATAGCGCGGTCTCGAATCGGTTGCCAGTGCCGTCCGGCGGTTGACGTGTGTTAAGTCAGGACTTAACTTGCCTCTGAGAGCAATCTGCTCTGGCTCGGCATACGCGGTGCTCGCGCACGTACGGGACAATGGCAGTTGTCAAGTCGAGGAGTACCTCGATGGGCTCTCAATACGAGACCGGAAGCGAATCACGACCCTGCTGGAGCGGGCCGCGGAACAAGGGCCGCCGAGGAACAAGGAGAAGTCCGCGTCAATCGAGGACTTCTTCGAGTTCAAGGCTTACCAGGTGCGGATCTTCTATGACTACCTGCCCGAGAAGCGGATCGTCCTCTTCTACGGGTTCACCAAGAAGAGGAGCAAGACTCCAAACAACGTGATAGAGACTGGCAGAAGGCTCTGTCAGGAGGTACGCAACGAGGATCGTCGAAAGGAGTGGCGATGATCAGGCTGCAGGACTGGATCGATGAGTTCCAGGGAGATCCCGACTACGAGTTCGACAAGCTCGCCCTTGAGCTCGGCGAGCAGATCGTGGCTCGCATGGAGGAGCAGGGCATGACGCAGGCCGATCTCGCCCGGAAGATGGACATGAGCCGGGCGCGTATCAATCAGATTCTGCGCGGTAGTGACAATCTGACGTTGAAGAGCATCGTCGCGGTGGCGATCGGCCTCGACGCCCGCGTTGATCTCGAGATCAAGCCGGTCAGGCCTGCCCAGCGTCTCTCCCGCCGCGACTGCCGACCGGTCATCCGCGTGGGTGCGCATACTGTCGGCGAAGAGCCCCCGGCATCGGTGCTGGCCGCCGCCGCCTAGCAGCGATGGCTTCCAAGCTCCGCCTGCGGGAGGCAGCCTCGGCCGCCCTCGATCTCCGGCGTTTCTGGATCGAACGGCTCGAGTATCAAGAGGACGAGGAGATTCCGGTCGACTTGCCGGAGACGACCGTCCGCGTCTCCCGCCCCGAACTTCTCGAATCGGACGGGGATGAGTACTTCGTCACACTGCGGGTGAGGATCGCGCAGGGCGAGGCTCGTGTGATCGACCTCACGATCGTCGGCATCTTTGGGCTTCAGCCCAGCGACGAGTATCGTGCTCGCGCGATGCGTATGCTCGAGTACAACGGGACAGCGATCCTGTTCAGCGCCGCACGCGGTGTCATTGAGTCCGTGACCGGGGTCAGCGGGTTCGGGCGGATGCATGTGCCGTCCGTCGATCTCGCCGAACTCATCGAACGCTAGCAAGCCGCCACAACCCACCTCCGGCGCGCGTACCATCGCGCCATGCACCGCCTGCATCCGAGGCGCATCGAGGGCTGGAGCGTGCGGCGGCGGGTCAGGGTCGTCGTGTGGCTGCTCATGCTGCTGACGGTCGTTGCCGCGGCGCCCACGGCGCACTCCTGCCTGCGCGCCACCGCCTTCACTGCCGACGTCGTGCTGCAACTGCCCGTGCGGCCCCTCGCCTGGAGCACGCACGCTCCATCCGTCGAGGACATCGAGTGGAGTGGCGAGGTCGGGGGCCGCGGACAGCTGACGCTGCCGGAGGGCGACAACGAGCGGCCCGCGATCATCCTTGTCCTCGGCGCCGACCCCGCCCCGTCTGACGACGACCGCGTGCTGAGCCTCACCGGAGGCCTCGCCCGCATCGGCTTCGTCGTGCTGCTCACCGAGTCCGACGACCTCAACGCCGCCGTGGTGCTGCCGAGCGAGATCCCGAGGCTCGTTGGCGCATTCGAGGCGCTCGAGCAGCATCCGCGCGTGAACAAGGAGCAGATCGGCTACGTCGCGCTCTCAGCCGGTGGCTCGCTCGCGATCGTCGCGGCCGCGCAGCCCGAGATCGCCGACCGCGTCTGGTACGTGGTCGCGCTCGGCCCGTACTACGACGCCGAGACGCTCGCCGCTGCCGTTACCTCCTACCGCTTCCGCGGCCCCGAGGGCATCGAGGAGTGGGAGCCCGCGGGCATCGCGCGGCGCGTCGTGCGCAACACGCTGCTCGCCGGGCTGCCCGAGGCCGAGCGCGCCGCGATCGAGGCGGGCGAGGCGGCCCAGACCGCGGGCGGGGCGGCGGTGGCCGAGCTGCTGCAGCTCCCGACCCTCGATCGCGCGGAGGAGCTGATCGCCTCGCTGCCGGCGGCGCAGCGCGCGCACCTCGAGGCGGTGAGCCCGCGCTACAGCAGCGGCGGGCTGCGCGCCCCGCTCTATCTGCTGCACGACCGCAGCGACGAGTTCATTCCCTGGACGGAGTCCGAGGCGCTGGCCGAGGCGTACGAGCCGGACAGCTACCACCGGCTCGACCTCTTCCAGCATGTCGAGCCCGACCCCGGCAACGTCGAGCACATGCTGCGCGACGGCTGGCGCATCCTGCGCCTGATCGTGGGCATTCTCGAGGGCGCGCGCTGAGGCGCGCCGCGCGCCTGACGGGCTGGTAGGGTCCGGGCATGGACGAGGCGCCGGTGCTGCTGCTCACCTCCTGGCATCTGCCGCGGATGCGATCGATGCCGCGCGCCTTCTGGAGGGTGCGCGCCCTCGACCGGCGCACGCGCTCGCAGCAGGGCTGCCTGCGCGTGCACCGCTGGGCCTCGCGCCGTTCGCTGCTGCTCACCACCTGGTGGCGCAGCCGCGCCGCCGCCGAGACCTGGCTCGCCTCGCCGTCGTTCCGCGAGGCCGACGATCGGCTGCGGGCAATCCCCGGCGCCGAGACGCGCGTCGATCTGCGCGAGTGTCCCGAGGGATCGCTGAGCGCGTAGCGCTCGCCGGAGCTACTCGGCCCGGAGTTCGTCGCGCAGCGCCTGCGCCTCGGCCTGCAACGTCGCGCTCACCGTGACCGGGTAGGGCTCAGCCGGCTCTTCGAGCCCGCGCAGCGCGGCGGGCAGCCGCTCACGCTCCCGATCAGCCCGCTCCCGTGCCTCCCCGATCGTTCGCATCCCCGCCTCGAGGCGCGCGCCGCCGCGCATCACTTGCTCCAGCAGCGGCTCCCCGTTGAGCCGCTCGTCCGCGCGCGCGATCACGTCGCTGCTCGCGATGCCCGCGGAATCGCGCAGGCGGAAGACCTGCTTACGCCCGGGCAGCGTCTCCTTCTTGGTGGAGAGCTTGATGCGCCCCCGGCCGTCGTAGGCGGCCAGCTTGTAGACGGCGTCGAACGTGGGCGCGTCGGCCGAGGACACGGCGCGCGTCCCGACGCCGAACGCGTCGATCGGCGCGCCCGCCGCGACGAGCTCGGCGATCCGCAGCTCGTCGAGGCCTCCACTGCCGACGATCTCCACCTGTTCCAGCCCGGCTGCATCGAGGATCGCGCGCGCCTCGAACGCGAGCTCGGCGAGCGGCTCCGAGTCCAGCCGCACGGCGCGCACGCGGAAGGCATCGCCCAGCTCGGCGGCCAGCAGCGCCACGCGGCGCATACCCTCGGCGGTGTCGTAGGTGTCGACGAGCAGGACGGTGTCGGGGTGGGTCGCGACGAAGCTGCGGAACGCCTCGGCTTCGTCGTCGTGGGCCTGCACGTAGCTGTGCGCCATCGTGCCGGCCGGCGGGATGCCGTAGCGGTCGGCGGCGAGCACGTTCGAGGTCGCCGCCATGCCCGCGAGGTAAAGCGCTCGCGCCGCCTTCAGCGCCGCGTCCGTGCCGTGCGCGCGCCGCGTCCCGAAGTCCACCACCGGCCGCCCCGCCGCTGCCTCGACGATGCGCGCGCCCTTCGAGGCGATCAGTGTCTGCAGGTGCAACTGGTTGAGCAGGTAGGTCTCGGCCAGCTGCGCCTCCGGCAGCGGCGCCTCGACGGCGAGCAGCGGCTCGCCGCCGAAGGCGGGCGTTCCCTCGGGCATCGCGTACACGTCGCCCGTGAAGCGCAGCCCGGCAAGCCAGTCGAGGAAGCCCGCGGGGAAGCGTCCGTCGCGCTCCAGCGCGGCAAGCGCCTGCTCGCCGAAGCGCAGGCCCTCGAGGTAGGCGAGCGCGTCGTCGAGGCCGCAGGCGAGCAGGTAGTTGCGATTCGCGGGCAGCGAGCGCGCGTACAGCTCGAACGTGGCGCGGGCGGTCAGGCCGTGCTCGGCGTAGGCCTGCAGCATCGTGAGCTGGTAGAGGTCCGTGAACAGCGCGCGGCCCGGCTCGTCGAGTCCGCCGCCGAGTGGCTCGGAAGTCACGTCTCGCTCACTCGATCGTCGCGCCCGCTTCGCGGATCGCCGCGAGCGCGCGCTCGCCGTCGCCGGGTTCGAGGTCCACGGCGCTGATCGCCCCGGCGATCACGATCGTCGCGAAGCCGAGCCGGCAGGCGTCGAGCGCCGTCTCCTTGACGCAGTAGTCCGTCGCCAGCCCCGTGATCACAACGCGCTCGACGCCGCGATCGCGCAGCAGCGCCTCCAGTTCCGTCGCTTCGTGCTCCCCGCTCTGCGGGTCGCGCTGGCTGAAGGCGGAGTAGCCGTCGCTGCCGTCGGCGCCCTTGCGCACGCGCGGTGCGCCCTCGACGGCCGCGAGGTCGGCGTGCAGCTCGGCGCCCCAGCTGCCGGCGACGCCGTGCACGGGCCAGCTGCCGCCGTCCTGCGCGAAGTGCGGGGTGTGCTCCGGGTGCCAGTCCTGCGAGTAGGCGACGAGCGCGCCGCCCGCGAGGGCGCGAGCGATCTCCTTGTTGCTGCGCGCGATCGCGCCGGCCGCGCCGGCCACGTAGAGGCTGCCGTCAGGGTGGGCGAAGTCGTTCTGCACGTCGACCACCACCAGCGCGGTCTGCGCGTCGTAGTCCACCATCGCGCCACCTCCCCGCCGGGCGTCCGCAGCCTCCCCTGCCGGCGCAGCATAGCGGGCCGCCGCGACGGCGCGCCGGGGCTGCGGGCGAGGGCGCGCGATGTGCTATCGTCGCT
This sequence comes from Dehalococcoidia bacterium, assembly GCA_963667465.2. GTDB lineage: Bacteria > Chloroflexota > Dehalococcoidia > UBA2979 > UBA2979 > VXMT01. Next base: position 653,486 of record CAXXDN010000001.1, read on the forward strand.
CCGCTTCGGGGGGTCCGCGCGTGTCGCTATCCGTCGACGACCGGCTCCTGATCCTCGATCTCGCCGCGCGCTACAACCACGCGGTGGATTCGGGCGACCACGAGGGCGTAGCGGCGCTCTTCACCGAGGACGGCGCGATCGAGGCGACCGCCACCGGCACGATCGCGGGCCGGGCCGCGATCGCCGACTACATCGGCTCGCGGCCGGACGGCTGGCAGCGCCGCCGCCACCTCAACAACAACGCGATCATCGAAGGTGTCCCGGGCGATGACGACGCCGCGAGACTGGCGATGTACGTCATGGTCTTGAGCCGCCGCGAGACCGTCCAGCCGCGCCTGCTCGGACGCTACGAGGACGAGCTGCGCCGCGCGGACGGCGAGTGGCGCTTCCTGAGGCGCCGCATCATCGCGGACGCGGACGCCGCCAGCGGACGCCGGGCGGAGGGGTAACGATGCCGCTGTCAGCCGAGGATCGGATGGAGATTCTCGCCCTCGTGACGCGCTACAACCACGCCGTCGATGCGGGCGACATCGACACGCGGTCCGAGACCTTCACCGAGGATGGCGTGTGGGACTCGGATACCGGCGGAGTGGTCACGAGCCGCGAGGCAATCCGCGAGCACGCCGCCACCCGCGCGCCGCAGGCCCACCTGCGCAAGCACTGGACGAACAGCCCGGTCATCGAGGGCGACGGCGATCACGCGACGATCAAGCAGTACCTCTGGCTGGTCGAGACGGTGGAGCCTCGGCGCACGCTGATGATCGGGACTTACTACGACACGCTGCGGCGCGAGCCGGGAGGCTGGCTCTTCGCCAGGCGCGAGCTGCGCGTTCACTCCCGCATCGACTACTGAACGGCACAAGGAAGCCCGGAGGAGACTCCTATGCCGCTGTCCGTTGACGACCGCCTCGAGATCCTCGAGCTGATGGCGCGCTACAACCACTGCGCCGACGGCGGCGACGGCGAGGGCTTCGCCGACACCTTCACCGAGGACGCGCTGTTCGAGGGCAGCATGAGCAGCGCGCGCGGCCGCGAGGAGCTGGTGCAGGTGATCGCCAGCGGTGGCGGCCTCTGGAAGCACTGGCTCAACAGCCCGATCATCGAGGGCGACGGCGACCACGCGACCGCAAAGGTCTACCTCGTTCGCACCGGTCTCAACGAGGACGGGGTGGTGGGGCTGATCGCGAGCGGGACGTACCACGACACGCTCGTGCGTAGCGACGGCGAGTGGAAGTTCATGCATCGCAAGGTCCTCCCGGACCAGTAGGAACGCAGGAACACAGGAACGTACGAGGCCTCGCCTCGCAGGAAGGACGGTGGACGCCATGCCCCTCTCAATTGAGGACCAGCTCGACATCATGGAGCTGATGGCCCGCTACAACCACGCGATCGACAGCAGCCAACCCGAGGCCTGGGCCGACACCTTTACCGAGGACGGCGTCTTCGAGGGCAGTGTCGGGACGGTCAGCGGACGCGAGGAGCTGCTGGCGTTCGTGCGCAACCGTGATCAAAGCAATCCGATCCGGCACTGGAACAACAACATCCTGATCGATGGCGACGGCGACGACGCGACCGCGAAGGTCTACCTCGTGACGTTCGACGTCACCGGCCCGCCGACGGTTCGCGTGTCCGGCATGTACCACGACACGCTGAAGCGCGTGGACGGGCAATGGAAGTTCACGCACCGCAAGGTCCAGAGCGACGCCTCCTAGCGAGGCGGGAGGGAACCCCGTGCCGCTGTCGTGCGACGACCGGCTCGACATCCTCGAGGTGGCCGCCCGTTACTGCCGGGCGCTCGATCGCGGGGACGCCGAGGGGCTCGAGGCCGTCTTCACGGAGGACGCCGTCTGGGAGTCCTCGGCGCGCGGGCAGCGTCGGGGCCGCTCGGCGATCGTCGACGAGTTCCGCGCGCGGGCGGAGCAGGCGCACACCCGCAAGCACTGGACCAGCAACGCCGTCATCGAGGGTGACGGAGACGAGGCCTCGCTGACGCTCGACCTGCTTGTGCTGCACCTCGATGATGGGGACGTGCGGCCGGGTACGAGCGGCGTGTACGAGGACAGGCTGAGGCGCGACGCCGCCGGTTGGCGGATCGCGTATCGCAAGATCACGGTGGACGGCCAGCGGGCCGGCTTCCGCGGCGTGCCGGCGCAGCCGGCGGGAAAGGATGCGACCCGATGAGAGTCACATGCGGACTGCACCCCCACAAGAAGATGGGCGAGGCCCCCGCCTTCGCTCGCAAAAGCGAGGCGATGGGCTACGACGCGCTCTGGGTGCCCGAGGCACAGCACAACCCGTTCACCGCGCTCGCGCTGGTCGCCGAGCACAGCGAGAACGTGCGCATCGGGACCAACGTCACGGTCGCCTTCGCCCGCTCGCCCTACGTGATGGCGAACCACGGCTGGGACCTGCAGGAGTACTCCGGCGGCCGCCTCGTGATTGGAATGGGCACCCAGATCAAGGGCCACAACGAGCGGCGCTTCTCCGTGCCCTGGGGCCCGCCTCACCCGCGGCTCCGCGAGTACGTGGAGATGATGAAGGCCTGCTGGCACACCTGGCGAACCGGCGAGAAGCCGAACTACGAGGGCGAGTACTACCGCTACACCCTCGACGCCTGGAACTGGAACCCGGGTCCGATCGACTACCCCGACCCGCAGATCGCCCTCGCGGCGGTCCGGCCGCTCAACACGCGGCTGGCCACCGAGGTCGCCGACGGCGTGCTCTGGCACGGCATGATGAGCTGGGCCTACCGCGACAACGTGCTCGTCCCCGCCCTCGAGGAGGGCGCGCGCCGCTCGGGCCGGGATCTGAAGGACCTGATCGTCTCCGGGGGCGGCTTCGTCGTGACGGCGAAGACCGAGGACAAGCTGGTCGAGGCGATGGCCGAGCAGAAGCGCTGGATGTCCTTCTACGCCTCCACCCGCAGCTACCACCCGGCCATGATCATGGCCGGCCTCGAGGATGAGGCGATGCTGCTGCACCGGCTCTCGATCGAGCAAAAGTGGGCGGAGATGGTGAAGATCATCGACGACGACTTCCTCGAGAAGTTCGCGATCATCGGCACCTGGGACGAGATCCCCGCGAAGATGCGCGACGTGTACGGCGGCCTCAACACCGAGATCAGCTTCAGCGCCGACATCGAGGACCCGGACGACGAGGACCACATCATCGAGGTGATGAACGAGATCAAGGCGATCCCGTCCTACGGCGAGATGGAGCGCACACCCGTCGCCGCCTGACGCGGCGACGGGCCTCGCCGGACGCGGGCCGGCGGGAGGGGACGAGCAGCGCGATGAGGGTGACGTGCGGGCTGCACCCGCACCGGAAGATGGCCGAGGCCCCCGCCTTCGCGCGCAAGCGCGAGGCGATGGGCTTCGACGGGCTGTGGGTGCCCGAGGCGCAGCACAACCCCTTTACGGCCCTCGCGCTGGTCGCCGAGCACAGCGAGCACGCGCGCATCGGCTCGAACGTCACGGTCGCCTTCGCGCGCTCGCCGTACGTAATGGCGAACCACGGCTGGGACCTGCAGGAGTACTCCGGCGGGCGCTTCATCATCGGCATGGGCACGCAGGTGAAGGGGCACAACGAGCGCCGCTTCTCGGTGCCGTGGGGCCCGCCCAACCCGCGCCTGCGCGAGTACATCGAGATGATGCGCGCCTGCTGGCACACCTGGCGGACCGGCGAGAAGCCGAACTACGAGGGCCGCTACTACCGTTACAGCCTCGACGCCTGGAACTGGAACCCCGGCCCCATCGACTACCCGGACCCGCCGATCGTGCTGGCCGCCGTGCGGCCGCTCAACACGCGGCTCGGCGCGGAGGTCGGCGACGGCGTGCTCTGGCACCGCATGATGAGCTGGGCCTACCGCGACCAGGTGCTCGTCCCCGCCCTCGAGGAGGGCGCGCGGCGCGCCGGCAAGGATCCGAAGGACCTCGTGATCGCCGGGGGCGGCTTCGTCGTCACGGCGAAGACCGAGGAGAAGCTCGTCGCCGAGCTGGCCGAGCTGAAGCGCTGGATGTCCTTCTACGGCTCCACCCGCAGCTACCACGACGCGATGATCATGGCAGGCCTCGAGGACGAGGCGATGCTGCTCCACCGCCTTTCGATCGAGCAGAAGTGGGACGAGATGGTGAAGATCATCGACGACGACTTCCTCGAGAAGTTCGCCATCGTCGGCACCTGGGACGAGATCGCCGGCAAGATGCGCGAGGTCTACGGCGGCCTCAACACCGAGATCCAGCTCCGCATGGAGATTGAGGACCCCGACGACGAGGAGCACATCAAGGAAATCATGGCCGAGGTCAGGACCATCCCCGGCTACGGCGAGATCGAGCGCCCCCCCGCCGCCGCGTAGCCCCTCAGACCGGGCGGCGCCAGCGCGCCCAGTCGAACGCTGCGATGCCGTGCTCGGTGAGCTGCCAGATGCTCGGCTGCGGGCGGCCGTTCGCGATCTCGAGGAAGCCGATGGTGCCGAGGCGCGTCGCGAGGTTCCTCGGCAGCGTCGGGGAGCCGGGGTTCACGCAGAGCACGCCGTCGACCCACTCGACCCACTCGGAGTGCGTGTCGCCGAAGATCATCACGTCCAGGTCCGTGCGGCCGCAGTAGCGCTGCATCGCCCGCTCCAGCGTCCAGCCACCCTGGGCGGGCACGGGGACCGTGTGGGCGATGCCCACGAGCAGCCCGGCGAGCTCCAGCAGCCAGCCCTCGCGCAGCCGCGGGTCCTCGGGCTGCACGGGCCGCCCGCCCGAGCCGTCGTCGCCGTTGCCGCGCGCGACGTAGGTGGGCGCGACCTCCGAGAGCTCGTCGATCACGGAGAGGTCGTGGATGTCACCGGCGTGCAGGATGCAGTCCACGCCGCGGAACGCCTCGAACACCTGCGGCCAGAGCTTCGGCAGCGCCTCGGGAATGTGCGTGTCGGAGATCAACCCGATGCGCAGCGAGTCCGCGCTCGCGAGCCGTTCGAGGGCTTCGAGTTCCTGCACTGACGCCGTCAGACCCCGCGCAGGTGGCTGAGCACGGCGCGGGCGGCCTCGGCCGGTTGCTCCTCGACCACCATGTGGCCTGCGCCCGGCATGACTTGCGCGATCGCGTCTGGCAGCAGCGCGCGGTAGGCGTCGACGTACGGGCCGGGCGGGACGACGGCGTCCTCGGCGCCCCAGAGCAGCAGCGAGGCCGCGCGCACGCGGTAGGCGCGGCGCGCGAAGCCCTTGTCGGGCAGCGGCCAGAGGTACTTGGCCGCGCCGATCAGCCCGCGCCGCCGGGCGCGGTTCCAGAGTCGCGCCTCCTCGCGATCGGCGGGGGGCGTGAACATGCGCCTGGCCGCAGGGCTCTCGATGTCGGCGAAGATTGTGCGGGCGAGCGTGCCGGGGGTGAGACCGAAGATGTCCGGCTGCGGCGCTTCTTCCAGCCACAGCCCGAGCGCGCTGATCAGCGCCAGCCGCCGCACGCGCGCCGGAAAGAAGGCCGCGATCTCCTGCGCCAGAAACGCCCCGAACGAGTGGCCCACCACGTCGACCGGCCCATCGAGGCCGAGCGCCGTGAGCAGGTCGTCGTGGTGCAGCGTGATCTCAGTGACGTTTTCGTAGACGAACTCCGCGCCCTCGGAGCCCTCGAAGCCGGGCGGCGAGGGCGCGTACACGGTCGCGCTCGCGGCGAGGGCGTCGATGAACTCGTCCTCGACGAGTCCGAAGGTGCCGTGCAGGTAGAGCAGCGGCGGCCCTTCGCCGGTGATGCGCACGGGCACCTCGACGGAGCCGTCGAAGGTGCGGACGAGGAGCTGCTGTTGCTCAGGCACCGGGCGCCCTCCGCGCGTGCTGCGGGTACCACTCGTCTTCCCACTCGGAGTGGATGTGCCGCAGGTTCGGCAGCACCTCCTTCGCGATGCGGGTCATGTTGTACTCGGCGGTGTCGCGCGGCATCGAGCCGAAGTGCGCCATCACCATGATCGCGCCGAGGTTGATCTCCTTGACCAGCCACTCGAGCTTCTCGGTCACCTGCTTCGGCGAGCCGTGGATGATCACGCCCTCGTCGATCAGCTGCGCCCACTTGCGCTCGATGATGCGCACGTCCGTGTATTCGGTGGTGAAGCCGCCGGCGATCGTCTTCTCCGTACGGTAGCCGGGGGCGTCGATGAAGCCGCCGTAGACGTGCTGGGTCTTGTTGTAGAACCACTCGATGTGCTCGGCGTAGAGCTGCTCGGCGTGCTCCTCGCTGTCGCCGACGCCGATGAACTGGATGATGCCGGCGCGGTAGGGATTGCGCGGCAGGTCGTAGGAGTCGACGACGGGCCAGAACTCCTCGAAGGTCTTCTGGGAGCGCTTGAAGCCGGAGAAGGAGAGTGCGGCGTACATGTGGCCGCGCTGGCAGACCCAGTCCCAGGTCTCGACGGAGCCGCCGCCGGGGATCCAGATCGGCGGGCGCGGCTGCTGGATGGGCCGGGGCCAGATGTTGACGTAACGGAGCTGCGTGTAGCGCCCGTTGAAGGCGAACGGCTCCGGCTCGGCCCAGGAGCGCGTGATCAGCTGCTCCGCCTCGCGGTACTTGTCGCGCAGCGTGACCGGGTTCTGCCCGTAGCAGTAGTTCGTGTCCATGCTCGTGCCGACGGGGAAGCCGGCGACGATGCGGCCCCCGCTCATGCAGTCGAGCATCGCGATCTCCTCGGCGACGCGGGTGGGCGGGTTGTAGAGGGCGATGCTGTCGCCGAGCAGGACGATGGCGACGTCCTTCGTCTGGCGCGCGAGGGCGGCGGCGATGATGTTCGGCGAGGGCATCAGCCCGTAGCCGTTCTGGTGGTGCTCGTTTACGCACACGCCGTCGTAGCCCAGCGTCGAGGCGAGGACGAGCTCGTCGATGTACTCGTCGTACAGCTCGCCGGTCTTCCGCGGGTCCAGCAGGTCCGAGGGGATGTCGACCCAGACGCTGTGATGTTCCTCGCTGAAGTTGTCGGGCAGGTGGCGGTAGGGCATGAGGTGGAAGAAGTAGAACTTCACGCGCGCACTCTCCCTGGCTGCGGGCCCGCGCCTGCGAGCGCCTGCCGCATGATACGCGACCGCGTCACGAGGGCCGGTCCCGCCCGTCGCACCCGGGCCGGGTAGCAGCGGGGCCGCCCCTGCGGGCGGCCCCGGAAGCTCCAACCGAACGTCGAGGGCGTTAGCGGCCCTGGTAGTTGGCCTCGCGCTTCTCGGCGAAGGCGCGCGGGCCCTCCTTGGCGTCGTCGGTGTAGCGGATCGCCTGCGACTCGAAGTTCTCGATGCGCAGACCCTCGGCCAGCGTGGTGTTGAGGCCGCGGTAGGCCGCCTCCTTCGCCGCCATCACGGCCAGCGGGGCGTTCGCGCCGATCTCGGCGGCGATTTCGAGCGCCTTGTCCATCAGCTGGTCCGGCGGGACCACGTGGTTGACGAGGCCGATGCGGTGGGCCTCCGCCGCCGGGATGCGGCGGCCGGTCATCAGCAGCTCGAGCGCGACCCCGAACGGAACCAGCCGCCCGATGCGCTGCGTGCCGCCGGCGCCGGGGATAATGCCGCGAGCGACCTCGGGGAGGCCGAACGAGGCGGTCTCCGAGGCGACGCGGATGTCGCACGCCATCGCCGTCTCACAGCCGCCACCGAGGGCGAAGCCGTTGACGGCGGCGATGATCGGCTTCCACATCTCCAGACCGCGGTAGAGCTGGGGCTCGGGCTGGTCCCAGAAGGTGTTGCGCTGCGGCGCACCACCGGCGGCGGCGTTGCGCTGCGCCATCTCCTTCAGGTCGGCGCCCGCGCTGAAGGCGCGGTCGCCGGCGCCGGTGATGACCACGCTGCGGATGTCGGAATCCTCGCGTACTCGTCCCCAGGCTTCGCCGACCGCGGCGATCAGCTCTGAGTTGAAGGCGTTCATCGACTCGGGCCGGTTGAGGGTCATCACAAACGTGTAGCCCTCCATGCGGGTTTCGAGTACGGCCATGCGTGCAGTCTCCTTGCGTGTCCTCGTTCGTTTCGTTGTCACCCCTCGCCGTTCGAGGGCGCGGCGCAACGCTACGCCGCCCCGCCCGTCGAGTCAAAGCGAGGCGGCGTGTCTGCTCCTACTGCGATCCTCCTCCGCCTCCCGTGACCGGCAAGCGAGGCGGTCCTCCCGACATCTCCGAGTCTGTGCCGACCGCCGGCTGTCCCGCGCGGTCCCCCAGTGGCGCCTCGAACTCGCTGCCGCGCAGCCACTCGCCCGGCCGCAGATCGGCGGGCACGAAGCGCACGTCCGGCACGATCACGATGCCGTTGGCGTCCCGGAAGCCGATCTCGACGCGGCCGTCGGCCATGCGCCGTGCGCGGATCCGCCCGACGGACTCGCCATCCAGCTCGATCATGGTGCTGATCTTCCAGCGGTCGACCTCGGCGTCGGTCTCGAGGAACCGCTTCCGCGGGATGAACGTCCGGCCGTCCGCGAATTCAACGCCGTGCTCGAGCCGTCCATCCTCGGCGAGCTGGACGATGATGCGCAGCCGCACCGCCTCCGGCGCGACCGCCGCCACCGGTGGAGGTGGTGGCGGCGGCGGTATGAGCCGGAAGTGCAGCGCGGTGTCGTCGATCCCCAGCTGGCCCATGAACCGCGAGACGTCGCTCCTGGATCCCAGCGCTGCGCAGAGCGCGGCGTCCGTCGCGTACTGGTAGAGGGGAAGCGCGAACCGCAGCTCGTCGTCGAGCGTGAGCAGCGCGCCGCTGTCCGCAACGCCCGCGGCCGCGAGGGCGTCGCTCAGCTGGGCGGGGCCGGCGCCGCACGCGGCCCGTGCCGCGAGGTCCGCGATCAGCCACTGAGCGACGGCAGGCGGCTCACCGTCGGCGGCGGAGCGGGTCGCGCCGATGACCGCCCCGGACATCGCGGCCGGCGAGGCAACCACCTCGGCGTGGGTGAGCTGCGCGTGCACGGCGAGCGCCTCCTCGAGCGTAAGCCCCTCGCCCTCGGCGACCCGCGCCTGCAGCGCCGTCCAGGCGGCGGCCGACGTCGCGTAGGAGTCGGCTGCTGCCTGCGCTGCGGCGAGCAGCAGGTTCTCGGCGGCGACGGGGCTAATCAGCTCGCCCGCGGCGAACGCCTCGCCGAGCCCGGACGCGGCGACCGCGTCCGCGTACTGGCGGCCAATCGCCGCAAGCAGTGTCCCCGACGAGAGGTCCGCGAGGCTGACCGGCTCCCCGGTCGCCTCGCCCGGCTCGCCGAGCGCGGCGATCAGCGGGCGCTCGAAGATGCCGGCGAGCAGGTACTCCTGCACGGCGGCGACGTAGATCGCCTGCGCCTCCAGCGCCGGGTCAATCTCGGCTTCCGGGTCGTCGGCGACGTTGACCTCGGGCGTCACGGCGCCCGCTTCAGCTTCGTCCCCTTCGCTCGGGGTCGCCGCGACGATGTAGTCCGTGCCGTCGATGCTGATGGTGACAGGACCGAACGCCGGGCCGGTCTGCACCAGGATCTCCTGCCGGAGCACGTGGATGCCGATCTCGTCGTCGTCCGGGTTGAAGGCGGCGACGAGGACGATGACCTGGGTGGGGCCGGGCTCGCCGAGCGTGAGCTCAAGCGGCGGCGCCTCGGGGATGGCGATGCTCGCGGCGCTCGCCGTGGCGGCGCCGGAGTGGTACGAGCTGCCAGCCTGCCAGCGTGACGGCGACGCGGGGATGGGGCTGGTTCGGTCGAACCCGCGCCGTCCACCCAAGGCGTACACCCTCGCGTAGGAGCCGTCGGCCGGCAGAGCGGACTGGCCGAGGTTGCCGACGCGGTAGCCGACCGCGAAGGGCTGGCCCGCGATGATCTGGTCGGGAATGTCGAGCGCTTCGACCTTCAGCTTGAACGCGCTCTCGTCGACGAGGCTGACGGTCAGCGTGAAGTCATCGGGCGATGACACGCCGTCGCGCGCCCGGTAGGTGGTTGCCTCGACCAGGTACGTGCCCGCCGGCAGATCGTTCTCGATCCGCGCGTCGTGCTGGGTGCCGCTGTCGTCGTCGCTGTCGATGAAGCTGCCATCCGGTCGCAGCAGATAGACGTAGGGATCGCCCTCTTCCGACACCACGTCGATCCGCACGAGGCCTTCCTCGGGCAGTTCGAAGCTGTAGGTGAACGCAGGGGCGTCCTCGCGGTAGCGGGCGCTGCAGGCGTGCGGCCCCCACGTCTCCTCGGCCGTCAGCGTCTCATCGGGTTCGAGGGCGCCGAGGTCGATCGGCACGCATTCCAGGTCGGCGTGAATGACGAGCGTGAAGTCGGCCGCGCCGCGTGCGCGGCCGGCGCCCATCGCCGCCTCGATGAGGTAGACGCCCGGCGCGAGGTCGCGCTCGATGCGTGAGTCGAGGCCGGAGCGGCGGCGGTCGTCGTTGTGCGCGAGGCGGCTGCCGTCGGCCGCCAACAGGTGCAGGTACGGGTCGCCGTCAGGAGACGTGAGGTCGATTCGGACGCGGACGGACTCGGCCAGTTCGAAGCGATAGGTGTGTGCGTCGCTGTTGGGGAGGAAGCGTGAATCGCAGTCCTCGGTGGTCCAGCGGCCGCTCGCCCGGAGTTCGCCCTCGTCCTCGCTGCTGAGTGTGCCGAGGTCGGTGACCGCGCAGTCCGCCGTCTGGGCGCCCGCGCGTCCTGGGCTCTCAAGTGCGAGCGCGACCGCAAGGAGCGCGATCGCTGCGCAGAGCGCCCCCACGAGGAGGTGGGCGCCTGAGCGGGCCGCGAGGCCCGCGTGGATCGTGTTGTGCATGTTTGGTCTCCCCCGCCGCATCGCGCCTAGTCTAGCAGGGTGCTGAAAGCCCCTTGAAGTCGGGGAACGGAGCGCTTCGAGGCATGGCGGTGCTCGGAACAACCCTTGAAAACAAAGGGCTTCCTGGTAGCCGCACGCAGCCGCTTCCGGGCCGGGACCGGCCCGGACGACTTTCGTCACCCTGCTAATGCTGCACGACTGCTCCGCCATCGACATTAATGCTCTGGCCGGTGATCCAGTTGCCCTGATCGCTGCACAGGTAGACCGTCATGTGGGCGATGTCCGAACCGTCCGAGGCGCGCCCCAGCGGCGTACCCGCCGCGACGCGCTCGTCCCAGATCCGGCCGCGCGGGATATCGTCCATGCGGAACGTGTCCACGGTACCCGGACAGATCGTGTTCACACGGATGTTATAGCGCCCCATCTCCCCCGCCATGCAACCCGTCAGCGCATGGATACCTGCCTTGCTCGAGGCGTAGGCCGAGGCGTTCACGCTCAGCCGCTTCCCCGCGACCGAGGAGATATTGACGATCGCGCCGCCCTCGTCCTGCTCGATCAGGTGCTGGCCGAAGTAGTGCGACATGTAAAAGGTGCCGTTGAGATTCACATCGATCACCCGCTGCCAGACCTCGATCGGGATCTCGACCGCGGGCGCGCGGTCTGGCCCGCGCGCAAACGCAGCGTTGTTGATCACAAAGTCGACCCGCCCGAACTCATCGAGGATCCCCGCGAGCAGGGTCTGCACCGCGTCCGGCTTGCTCACGTCGCTGACGAGCGGCAGCGCGCGCTGGCCGGCGGCCTCGATCTCCTCGGCGACGGAATGGATGTCGCGCCAGCCGGCTTCCTTTTCGTCGTCCGGGTAGCGCTCCGGCGGGCGGCCGGTGCCGGTGATCACGACGTCCGCGCCGGCCTTCGCCAGCTCGACGGCGATGCAGCGGCCGATCGAGCGCATGCGGCCCGCTCCGGTGACCACCGCTACCTTGCCCTCGAATCCCGTCAACTCGAGCCCGGCCATCCGGAACCTCCCTCAGTACCCGCGATCGGGGTCGACGATGTTATGCAGCTCCTCGCCAGCAAGGTAGCGGCGCAGGTTGTCGCAGAAAATAGAGGTCGCGACCTCGTTGTAGTTCTCGTTCCCGCCGCTGATGTGCGGCGTGAGGATCACGTTGTCCAGCGCCCAGAGCGGGCTGTCCGCGGGTAGCGGCTCGCGATCGAATACGTCGAGCGCGGCCCCGGCGATGACGCCCTCGCGCAGGGCGCTGATCAGCGCTGGCTCGTCGACGACCTCGCCGCGCGCGATGTTGATCAGGTACGAGCGATCGCCGCGCGCGCCCATGGTGCGCAACTGCCCGGCGCCGATCATGCCGCGTGTCTCCTCGGTCAGCGGCATGGCAAGCACCACGTAGTCGCTCTCCGCCAGCAGCTCGTCGAGGTCGCCCGGCGGCAGCACCTCGTCGGCGATTGCGTCCGGGCCACGCTCGGTGACGGAGCGGCGGATCGCGAGGACGCGGCAGCCGATCGCCTTCGCGAGCCGCGCGCACTCGGCGCCGATCGCGCCCATACCGACGACGCCGACGGTCCGGTCGGAGAGGTTGCGCGGCATGACCATGCGGTCGTACAACCCGGCGGCCTGGTTGCGCGCGAGTGCGGGCCAGCCCTTCTCGAACATCAGCATGTAGGTCAGCACGAACTCCGCGATCGGCGTGGCGTGCAGCCCACTCACGTTCGTGAACGTCAGGCCGGCACGGATCAGATCCGGGTCGACGCGGTCCGCGCCCGCCGAGGTGAGCTGCACCCAGCGCAGCGTCCCGGGCAGGCTGTCGGGCCGCACGAGGTCGGGCATCGCGCCGCTCCAGAACCCGAACATCACGTCCGCCTCGGCGAGTGCCGCGCGGATCTCGTCGAGGGGTGTCGCCGCCTGCCGCTCGCTGGGAAAGCGCCTCTTGCCGCGTAGCGCGGCGAGCAGGTCCTGGCCGAGCACAGAGACCTCGACGCGCGGATCGACCGCGCGGATGCGCTCGGCCAGCTCCGGTTCGAGGGGGAAGGTGACGACGACGCGAGTCATCGCGACTCGTTTCCGCGCATGGTGAGCAGCGCGATGCTGGCGGTGAAACCGTGCACGAAGGTCTTGCCGCCCACGGGGCCGATCTCGCCGCTGCAGAACATCCCGGCGGTCGGCGTCGGACCCAGTGCCTGCTCGAGGGCCTGCGCGTCGTGGTGCGGCTCGCCGAAGAGGCCCTGGCCGCGGCCGTTGCAGGAGCAGAGCAGCGCGCCGAGCACGTGCTCGCCCGGCGTCAGCCGCGTGCGCAGGGCGCGCAGGTGCTCGCGCAGATCGAGATCGGCGGCGCTGGCGTCGCGGAACTGGAACTGCAGCGTCTGGCCGAGGCGTGGCGAGGCGTTGATTGCGATCGCGCCGCTCTCCCGGTCCCCGCCCATGATGTTGCGGATCAGGAAGTCGCCACGCGCGTGCTGATGGCGGTACTCGTCCATCGCGAGGCCCACCAGCAGGTTGCGCTGCGCCCGCTCCCGCGTCTCCAGGTCGAGCTCGGCGAGCGTCTCCTGCAGCACGACCAGCGCGGGGCGTGACCCGAGCCCGCGCACGAGGTTGCCCTCACACTCCGTGATCGTCCACGGCTGGCCGATCGGCTCGGCGCCCTGCGCGACGACGGTGTGGATGCCGAAGGCGCCGCCGATGCCGGCCAGCACCGCGCCGGAGTCGCGCACCTCGCCGTCGAGGAAGACGGCGGTGTTGCGCTGCAGCGGCTGCGCCGAGGCGAGCCCGCCGAGCACCGTCGCGTCCTTCTGGCGCTGCTCGATCGCGCTCACCAGCGTCTCGACGTCCGTGGTGAACGGATCGGCGAAGAGCAGCCAGGCCTGCGCGGAGGCCGCTTCGACACGGTCGAGGGCGGCCCGGGCCTCCTCGTTCGAGCCGATCGCCAGGGTGCTGATCGTAGCGCCGGGCAGGCTGAGCGCGAGCAGCGAGATCGCGGGCTGGTCCTCGGCCTCGTGGCCGGGGCCGATCACGCCCATCCCGCTCGCCCCGGCCAGCCGCCGCGCGCCGGTTCCGGTGCGCAGGCGTTCCAGCACCTCGCCGTAGTGGTCCGAGAAGCGTGCGTCGATGAAGGCGAGCGCGAGGTCCGGCTCGCCGTCGAAATCGAGCGTGGCGAGGACGGCGTCGCACGCCTCCTCCCAGCTGGCGCCAGTCTGCACCGCGGCCGCGGCGCGCGCCTGGTTCGCCTGCGTGGCGGCGCGTGCGCCGTCGCTCCGCGCCGCCTGCTCGCTCGTCATGGGTACCTCGTCCTGCTGCTTCGTGGCGCTACGCGAAGCTGCCGGCAATCGCGAGCGCGAGGCCGGTGACGATGGCTGCCGGAATCAGGCCGAGCACTGCCACGGCGATCGCCCGCCCGGTGCCGATGTCGAGCGCGGCCCGTACCGCGACGACCGTGGTGACCAGCACCCAGATGCCGACGATAGTGCCGACCAGGGCGTTGAGCACGGGCACGACGCCGATCAGCAGCAGGATGCGCGGCGCGTTCGCGAAACCGAGCGTGCGCGCTACCTCGCCCCAGTCAGCGCTTGTCTCGGAGCCGGCGAGCAGTTTGGTGCCGATGAAGTAGGTGACCCAGGCGTAGACGGCCCAGCCCACCAATCCGCCCAGGACCCCGAAGATCAGCCCGGCAACACCGAGCTCGCCGATAGCGGCGATGCCGCCGGCGATCGCGCCGAGGACGACGACGATGGCCGCCTGGGCGGTGGCGTCGCGGTCGTGCTCGACCTCCTCGTAGACGCTGCTGTCCAGGCGCGCCGCGCCGATCAGCCGATCGACGAACGAGCGCTGTTCCAAGATCTCCATGTCCCCTCCCTGGGCTCAACGTTGCCGGGGGCGCATCGTGAGCCCCCGCGAGAGTGTATGTTGGCGGGCGCACGCGCGTACAACACCGGGGACGCGTCCCCGGACAGGCTCGCGCGAAGCCGTCCGACGCGGCACCATGAGCAGCCGCTGCTCCGCCCGGCGACGCGCGGGCGCGCGGGCTGCGGCGCAAGGCTGGGGGAAGCAACATGACGACTGCCTCAATGACGCACCAGGAGCTCACCATCGAGGTCGCAGGCGGCGAGGTGTTCGTTCGCACGGGCGGCAGCGGCGCCCCGCTCTTCGTGATCCATCACGACATCGGCGCGCACGCCTGGACGCCCTTCTACGAGCGCCTGGCGGAGCACTTTACCGTCTACCTCCCGGACCTTCCCGGCTTCGGCAAGTCGCAGCGCCCGGAGTGGGCGCGCAACGTGCGCGACATCGTCGCGCTCGCCGGCCTGACGCTGGACGAACTCGAACTGCCGAACGCGAGTGTCGTCGGTCTCGGCTTCGGGGGCTACGTCGCCGCCGAGCTGGCGACGACGGCCCAGGCGCGCATCAACAAGCTCACGCTCGCCGGCGCGATGGGCGTCAAGCCCGAGCAGGGCGAGATCTTCGACCAGTTCCTCGTGAGCCACGAGGACTACGTGCGCCGCGGCTTCGCCAACGCGGGGTCGTTTGAGGATCACTTCGGCGAGGAGTCAGACATCGAGCAGTTGATGGTCTGGGACATCAACCGCGAGATGACGACGCGCGTCGGCTGGAAGCCGTACATGCACAACATGGCGCTGCCCTACCTGCTCCCCAGCGTGCACACACCGACGTTGCTGGTCTGGGGCAGCGCGGACACGATCGTCCCGGCGAACAGCGGCGCGCTCTACTCTGAGAAGCTGCCCGACGCCCGCCTCGAGATCATCGAGGGTGCGGGCCACTGGCTCGAGCTCGATCGCCCGGACGATCTCGCCCGCCTGATCGTGGAGCACGAAGGCCGCTAACCCGTCCCGTCCGGTCCCGTCCCGGAGAGCGCGCTGCGCGCGCGCTCGGCCCGCCCACCCGCCCTCAATGGATGCGGGGCTACGCCCCGCGCCCCCTTCGTGGGGGCGCAGCCCCCCACACCCCCTCGGAAGTACCGGGCCGCCCCCGAGCTGCCGAGGCGTCGGCCCCCTCGCCCCTTGCGGGAGAGGGCGGAGGGTGAGGGGGAGGCGCGCAGCGCCCCCTCCGATGCCCGCCGGGCGAGAGCCCATCGAGGGCGCACGAACCTTCCGAGGCGAGCAGCAGCGGGGCGTGGGGGCGCAGCCCCCCCAACAGAAAGAAGAATGAAGGGCGGGTGGGTGGGCCGAGCGCGCGCGCTGCGCGCGCGCTCGTCCGACGTCCGCTGGGCAAGAGCCTCCGGCGGCGCAACAGCCCATCGCTGCTCGTAGCGGCGTCGGGCGAGGGGCCCTCACCCCCGCCCTCTCCCCGGGGAGCAGAGGCAGGGGGAGCCGGTTGCGGCTGAAGACGCGCTCCTACGCGGTGGGCAGCGGTGAGGCGAAGCTCAGTTCGTGCCCGTCCGGGTCCGTGAGGTGGAAGAAGCGCTCGCCCCAGGGCGCGTCGCGCGGCGGCGCATGCGGCCTGTATCCGAGCTCCAGCGCCCGCTCGTAGAGCGCAGCGACGTCGTGCGCGTAGAAGATCACGCGCCCCCACCAGCCGGGCGGCTCGCCCTGCGCGATCAGGTTCAGGTAGCCCTCGCCCACGGCGAAGCTGGTGAACCCGGCGCCGGGGCCGCCGTAGCGCATTTCGAACCCGAGCGAGGCGTAGAACTCCACGGATCGGGCCATGTCCGCGGTCGCCAGCGTGACTGCGCTGATCCGCTCGATCGACCCCTCAGAAGCTGGTTCGGGCATCCCGTCCGACCCTCTCGCAGGACGCGCGCGGCGCGACGCGCAGTCTAGCCTCGCGCGAGGTTGCGAGCCGCTTGCGCGAGAGCGTCCCGGGCGCGAACGTGATCATGGGAGATTTGAGCCGCCCGCGTCAGTGGGAAGCCCCGTGGAACTTGAGCTGTTCGTCCTGCCCGCCCTGATCTTCGGGGCCCGCATCGTGGACACCACGATCGGCACCGTGCGGATCGTGCTGCTCGTCGCCGGGTCGCGCTGGATCGCGGCGCTGCTCGGCTTCATCGAGGTGTGCATCTGGCTGGCCGCGACCGGCGGCGTGGTCGCGAACCTCGACGACCCGGAGCTAATCGTCGCCTACGCTGCGGGGTTCGCGGTGGGCGTGCTGCTTGGCGGCTGGCTCGAGGAGCGGATCGCGCTCGGCTACCGCGTGGTCCAGGTCATCAACAACGACCCGAAGATCAACATCGCCGCCCGGCTGCGCGAGCGCGGCTACCGCGTGACCCGCATCGAGGGCCACGGGATGGAGGGTCCGGTCGAGGTCTCGATGCTGCTGGTCCGCCGTCGCGGGCTGCGGCGCGTGCTGCGCATCATCCGCTGGCTCGCCCCGCGCGCCTTCGTCACGATCGAGCGCGCCGAGCGTCCGATCGGTTCGCTCGCCTCGCCGGAGCCCGGCCTGCTGCGCTTCCCGTGGTCGCCGCTCTTCCCGCTCGGCGGCGTCCGCAAGTAGCTCCGGGCGCTACGAGGACGGCGCCCGCGGGGAGTTCTCGAAGCCGGCCGGGCGGTGCGTGCCGTCGCAGAACGGCTTGTTGTCCGAGTGGCCGCAGCGACAGAGCGCGACCGCGCTGCCCTCGAAGGGGAGCGCGTTGCCGTCCGCGTCCAGCACCTCGATGTCCGAGCCGCGGATCAGGTATGGTCCGTCGTCCCTCACCTGCACCTGGATCGCCATCTCGTCCTCCGTTCCTTGCCCCTGGAGGTCGCCCGGCCCTATTCGCCCGCCGGGGCTCCCTCGACTGCCACACCGGTCTCGACTGCCACACCGGTCTCGATCAGCTCGAGCACGCGCTCCCGCAGCGGCGGCTCATCGATCTTCACCGACTTCACATCGTGCTCGTCCCAGCTGATCTTCGCCGCGCCGTGGAACTCCCTGGCGGCCTCGGAGACGAGCACTTCGCGCTCCTCCGCGTCCGGGATGCCAGCGGCCAGCTCGTCCCCGCAGAGCTCGCGGATGCGGTCGCAGAGCAGCTGGTGCTTCTCGATGTCGTACATCAGCTCGCCGATGACGCACTGGCCGTACTGCCAGACATCGAACTCCAGGCCCTCGCGCTCCCACTCCAGCATGCGCTTCGGCGGGACCGGGTAACGCTCCAGCTCGGAGCGGATCCAGATGTCCTCGGGGTCGCGGCCCTCGCGACGGAAGAGCAGCGAGACGCGCGCCATGCCGTCGCCCTTGTATTGAATCTCCGTGCGCATCACCGCACCTCCGGTCCGGCCGCGGCGCGCGCGCGCCCGGGGCCCGTCGCTCACTCTAGCACCCCGCGAGGGGTCGCCGGCGCGCTCCGGCGCCTCGGCGGCCGCGCTCGTGCGCCATGTATAGTGACGCCGCGCAAGGGGGGTTGCCATGGCGCTCACGTTCTCGTTCACCACGCCGATCTACCTGAAGTTCTTCAACCCGGACTGGGTCAGCCCGGACTCGCTGGTCGAGCTGGCGCACATCGGCGAGGAGGTCGGTTACGACGAGATCGCCGTCTTCGACCACTTCCTCGAGCCGCCCGAGTGGCAGCCGTCCTACGCGACGAACAGCTACGACCCGATGCCGCTGCTCGGCTTCCTCGCGGCCCACACCAGCGAGATCGGCATCGCCTCCGCGACGATCAACATCCCCTACCGCCACCCCGCCGTGATGGCGAACGAGCTGGCGACGATCGACAAGCTCTCCGGTGGCCGCCTCTGCATCGGCCTCGCCGCCGGCTACCTCGCCGAGGAGTACGACACGCTCGCGCTGGACTTCGCGAATCGCGGCGCGATCGCCGACGAGTACCTCGCGGCGATGATCGAGCTGTGGACCAACGAGTACGCCTCCTTCTCCGGCGAGTACGTGAACTTCAACGAGGTGAAGCTCGCCTCGTTCCCCGTCCAGCAGCCGCACCCGGAGGTCTGGATCCACGGCGGCAACCTGCGCGCGTTGCGGCGCGCGATCAGCTACGGGACCGGCTGGGGCCCGATCGTCGGGCCCGGCCTCTCGACCGGCTCCGGCAGCACGGACTTCAAGATCGGCGCCACCGACGACGGCGGCACGGACGACCCCTACGCCGAGCTCGTGCAGGCGCTGGACCAGGAGCACCCCGGCGTCCACGTGCCGCACTCCAGGACCTACACCTGGATGACCGAGGTGCTGGAGCGCGAGCGTGACGCAATCGAGGCGCGCGACGAGCCCCTCGGCCTGTGGCTCAACTTCCGCGTCGACAAGAGCACCGTCGGTGACGCCAACAGCCTGATCGAGGAGCAGGTCGAGCGCGGCGCGACGAAGCTCAGCGTCGGCATCAACGCCGAGACGCTCGAGGATCACAACGCGACGCTGCGCGCCATCGGCGAGCAGGTCCTGCCCAACTGGCGCTGACGACACCCCGCGCCGCTGACGCCCCGGAGGCCCGCTGCCAAGGCGGGTCTCCGCGCGTGATCGCCCGGCGACTCGCGAGGCCTCGAGGAGGCGTGCCGTGCTGAGCGTCTTCTTCGAGGTGGTGCTGCCGGTCATGCTCGTCGCCGCTGCCGGGGCGGTGGTCGGGCGCTGGCGAGCCGTACCCGCCGAGCCGCTCTCGGCGGTGGTCTTCCTCCTGTTCACCCCGGCGCTGGTCTACGACTCGCTGGCGAACTCGGACCTGGCGGCGGGGCTCTCGCTGCGCATCGCCGCCGTGGCGCTGATCGGCTACGTCGTTGGCTACGTCGCGGCGACCGCCTGGTCGCTGCTCGTGCGGCACGAACCGCCACAGCGCGCGGCGTTTGCGCTGGTCGTGACCTCGCTCAACACCGGCAACATGGGCATCGCCGTCGCGCTGCTCGCCTTCGACGAGATCGGCGTGCAGGTCGCGGTCCTGACCTGGGTGGTGCACGCCACGCTCATCACCTCGGCGGGGATCGTGATCGCCACGCTGCCGAGCGGTTCCTCGAGGCGGGCGCTGGTCAAGCCCTTCGCCTACCCGGCGCTCTACGCGGCAGTCCTCGGCTTCATCGCGAACGGTCTGGACGCCGAGCTGCCCGTCACGATCGAGGCCCCGATCGCTACGCTGGCGGATGCCGCCGTGCCGGCGATGCTGGTGGTGCTGGGGCTGCAGCTCGGGCGCGGGCTCGGCGACCTCGGCGAGCTGGCGGACTCCGCCGCGGCGTCCGTGCTGCGGCTGCTGCTCGGGCCGCTGGTCGCCCTCGGTGCGGCGCTGGCGCTGGGCCTGGAGGGCACGACCCGGGACGTGGTCATCGTGCTGGCCGGGATGCCGACGGCGGTAATCGCCACGATCGTGGCGACGGAGTTCGACGTGCGTCCGCAGTTCGTCACGCGCTCCGTGGTGACCTCGACGCTGGCGAGCGTGGCGACGCTGACGGTGCTGCTGACGCTGGTCGGGTAGGGCGTGGTCGCAAGGCGTCGTGTCAATTTGCTATCAGAGTCGCATAGATTGATAGCAAATTGAGGGTTGCTTGCGACGAATGCGAGCTTCACCAGCTTGTGATAGCTTTATATCAAGCCGAGAGAAACTGATAGCAAATTGAGAGTTGCACTGTGAAGATCCCACAGCGCCCGCCGCCGCTGGAGCAGCTCATCGAGGATCTTGGTGGTGATCCGGAGTTCATGTGGGGTGTCATCGCGACGAGCCGCCCCGTCGATGACAGGGGTCGCTACTTGCACTGGGACCAACTGCGCAGGCGCACCCCTCCAGAGGGGTTGACCCACGAGGCGTGGTGGCTCGGCATGTCGATGGCGCGCCGGGGGGTCGCCCGGACGCTCCCGCTATCCGATGTCGACCACCGGCCGTTCCACTTCAGCAACATCGACCAGATCCAGGAACTGGTCCACCGCATCGACCAGCAGGCAAGCGGTCAGATCGTCGCGGGGGAAGTGGTAACGAGCCTCCAGGCGAGCGATCGTTACCTCGTGAGTTCCCTCCACGAGGAAGCCATCGCGTCCAGCCAACTTGAGGGCGCCAGTACGACGCGACGCGTTGCCAAGGAGATGCTGCGGACCGGTCGGCGGCCCCGCGATCGCAGCGAGCAGATGATCCTCAACAACTTCGAGGTGCTCCGGGCGGCGGCAGCTTTGGCAGAGGCCGACAATCCCCTGACGCCTCGCGATGTCCTCGATCTGCAGCGCACCGCCATGGTTGAGACGCTCGAAGATGAGCGCGACGCCGGCAGGTTTCAACGTCCCGAGGACAAGCGCGTCGTCGTCGAGTGGAATGACGGGACAATCATCCATCGTCCGCCTCCCGCTGGCGATCTTCCCGCGCGCCTCGATCAGCTGTGCGAGTTTGCCAACGGACTCAGCGGTGAGGGGTTCATTCACCCGGTCGTGCGCGCAATCGTTCTGCACTTTGCGCTCGCCTACGACCACCCCTTCGCCGACGGCAACGGACGCACGGCGCGCGCCCTCTTCTACTGGTCGATGCTGCGCTCCGGATACTGGCTGACACAGTACCTCACGATCTCCAGCATCCTCCGCGGGGCGCCAGCGCAGTACGCGAGATCGTATCTGCATGTCGAAACGGACGGCGGCGACTTGACGTACTTCGTGCTCTACCAACTCGAGGTCATCGAGCGCGCGCTCAAGGGCCTCGACGAGTACCTGAAGCGGAAGATGGCGGAGCAGCGGCGAGCCGAGCGAATATTGCGAGACAGCCGACTCCTCAACCACCGTCAGATCGCGCTCGTGAGCGACGCTATGCGCGATCCGGACGCGTGGTTCACGATCCAGGAGCAAGCGCGGCGGCACCGCGTTACCTATGCCACGGCCCGCTCTGACCTGCTGGGGCTCGAGGAGCAAGGTCTCTTCAGCAAGACCCGCATCGGCAAGAAGTTTGTCTTCCGGCCCAGTGCCGATCTCACCGAGAGGTTCAGCGGATCTCGCACCCGGCTGGGAGCGCACAGATGACGGCTCCGCTGGCGGGCATTCGCGTGATCGAGGCGGCGACGTGGCTGGCGGCGCCCTCGGCGGCGGCGCTGCTGGCCGATCTCGGCGCTGACGTGATCAAGATCGAGCCGCCGGGCGGCGACCCCTGGCGGCATTTCGATCCGAGCTCGATGGGCTTCGAGGAGCCCTCGGCGATCCAGTACGGCTTCGAGTTCGACAACCGCGGCAAGCGCTCGATCGCCATCGACCTGCGGCAGGCCGGCGCGCCGGAGCTGGTGCGGCGGCTCTGCGAGGGCGCCGACGTCTTCGTCACCAACCTGATGCAGCGCGAGCGCTGGGGCATCGACGCGGCGACGCTGCGCGCCGCCAACCCGGCGCTGATCCACGCCGCCGTCAGCGGCTACGGCGAGCAGGGCCCCGCCGCCGACCGCGAGGGCTTCGACTACGCCGCGTTCTGGGCCAGCTCCGGCATCATGGGTCTCAGCGGCGAACCCTCCTCGCCGCCGCCGTTCTGCCGCACGGGCCAGGGCGACCACGCCACCGCGCTCAACCTGCTCAGCGCGATCCTCGTCGCGCTGCGCCTGCGCGACCAGAGCGGCGAGGGCCAGAGCGTCGAGGTCAACCTGCTGCAGACCGGGCTGTGGACGATCGGCGCCGACGTGGCCGTCGCCGCCGTCAGCGGCGAGCAGCCCCGCCGCTACGACCGCTCGCAGCCATGGAACCCGATCCGCAACTCCTATCAGACCCGCGACGGCCGCTGGCTGCTGCTCGGTATGACCCAGGCTGATCGCTTCTGGCCCCGCTTCGTCGCCATGATCGGCGAGCCCGCGTGGGCGCTCGATCCGCGCTTCGCGAACCTCGAGGGCCGCAAGCGGCACGCCGCCGAGCTGCGCCAGCGGATCGAGGAACTGATCGCCTCGGCCGACCTCGCCGAGTGGGCACGGCGGCTGGACGAGGCGGAGCTTGTCTGGGCGCCCGTCGCGACCCTGCCGGAGGCGCTGGCCGACCCGCAGGTGGAGGCGAACGGCATGCTCGAGGAGGTCCAGCACCCGGAAGCCGGCGCCTTCCGCACGCTGGCCGCGCCGTTCCACATCAGCGGCGCGCAGACCGGGGTGCGCGGACCGGCGCCCGCGCCCGGCGAGCACACCAGCGAGGTGCTGGACGAGATCGGCCTCGGCGACGACGAGATCGCGGGCCTCGCGGCGTCCGGCGTCTTCGGGTAGCGTGCGCCTGTCGGCGTCGCACGCGGGCGCGCGAGGAGGCTCCTGATGGCCATGCAGCCGCTGCGCCGCATCGAGGCGTTCTACCCGCCGGAGCAGCTTGTGACGGCCACGCAGGGGCGCCGCCTCGGCGGCTGGGCGCTGGACCTGATCGCGATCGTGGCGACGTTCGGCGTCGGCTGGCTGATCTGGTTCCTGATCGTGGCCCAGCGGGGGCAGACGCCGGGCAAACAGATGCTCGGCATGTACATCATGCGCGAGGACGGCAGCCGCGCCGGCGGCTGGTTCACGATCCTGCGCGAGATCGTCGTCAAGACGCTGTTCTCGATCGTGATCTCCGTGATCAGCGGGGTCACCAATGGCCTCGGCAGCCTGCTCTGGCTGCCCGCCGCCCTGTGGTGCACGTGGGATCGCGAGCGCCAGTGCCTCTGGGACAAGGTCGCCAACACCTACGTCGCGCACTCGCCCGAGGGCTACCGCCCGCCGACCGCGGCGGAGCTGCGGATGCAGGGCGAGGAGCCGCCCGCGACGGCGGGCCGCACGACGGCCTCGCCCGCCTCGCCGTCCGGCCTCATGGACTACCCGCGCGCACGCCCCGGGCTCGAGGAAGACCCGCTGGAGCGTGACATGAGCGCAGAGGCCCTGGCCTCCACGCCCACGACCCGCGAGAGCAGCGCCGCCGATCGCCTGCGCGAGCTGCAGCGCCTCCGCGACGAGGGCCTGATCACCCCCGAGCAGTACGAGGAGCGCCGCGCTGCCATCCTCGAGGATCTGTAGCAACGAGTTGTAGCCCTCGCCCCCCACCCCGTCGCCACCCCTCCTCCCGTGGCGTAGCCTGCGCCCGGCGCAGCCGCGTCGCGTGCGAGAGGGAGGCCGCCATGGGCAGGCTCGAGGGCAAGACCGCGCTGATCACCGGCGGCGCGCGGGGGCAAGGCGCCGCCGAGGCCGCACTGTTCGCCGAGGAGGGCGCGAACGTCGTACTCACCGA
The DNA here is from genome assembly GCA_963667465.2 of Dehalococcoidia bacterium. GTDB lineage: Bacteria > Chloroflexota > Dehalococcoidia > UBA2979 > UBA2979 > VXMT01. The sequence goes on from CAXXDN010000001.1 coordinate 677,227, forward strand.
CGTGCTCGACGCGGACGGCGAGCGGACGGCCGATACCGTCGGCGGCACCTTCCTGCACCACGACGTGACCAGCGAGGACGAGTGGGCGGCCGTCGTCGCGCGCGCCGTCGAGCTGCACGGCGGCATCGACATCCTGGTGAACAACGCCGGGATCTACATCGAGAACTCGCTCGTCGGCAGCGAACTTGACGAGTACCGGCGCGTGATAGAGGTCAACCAGATCGGCGTCTACCTCGGGATGCGCGAGGTCGTGCCGGTGCTGATCGAGCGCGGAGGCGGCTCGATCGTGAACATCTCTTCCACCGCTGGCCTGCAGGGCGCCCCCGGCTCGTTCGCCTACTCCGCGAGCAAGTGGGCGGTGCGCGGCATGACGAAGTCGGCGGCGGTGCGACTCGGCCCGCACGGCGTCCGTGTGAACTCGATCCATCCGGGCGCGGTCGACACGCCGATGATTGCCGATACGCGGATGGCCGATCCCGCCAACCGCGAGGTGTTGCTGGGCGTGATTCCGCTGGGCCGGATGGCGCAACCCGAGGAGGTGGCGCGGCTCGCGCTGTTCCTCGCCTCGGACGAGAGTTCCTACAGCACCGGCTCTGAGTTCGTGATCGACGGCGGCCTGACGGCCTGACGCGCGCTCGCGGGCAGCCGGACGCCTCGCGTAGCCTGCGCCCCGGCGCGTAGACGCCGCGCGAGGGGGAGGCAGCTATGGGCAGGCTCGAGGGCAAGACGGCGCTGATCACCGGCGGCGCGCGCGGGCAGGGCGCCGCGGAGGCGGCGCTGTTCGCTGAGGAGGGCGCGAACGTCATCCTCACCGACGTGCTCGACGATGACGGCGAGCGGACTGCTGACATCATCGGCGGCACGTTCCTGCACCACGACGTGACCAGCGAGGACGAGTGGGCGGCGGTCGTCGCGCGCGCCGTCGAGTTGCACGGCGGACTGGACGTGCTGGTCAACAACGCCGCGATCTACAGCCCGTCCCCGTTCCTCGAAACCGAGCCTGACGAGTACCGGCGGGTGATCGAGGTCAACCAGGTCGGTGTCTACCTCGGGATGCGCGAGGTCGCTCCGGTCATGATCGAGCGCGGGGGCGGCTCGATCATCAATATCTCCTCGGGCGCGGGCATGCGCGCCGGCTCCAGCGGGTTCGCCTACGCGGCGAGCAAGTGGGCGGTGCGGGGCATGACGAAGTCGGCCGCTGTGCAACTCGGCCCGCACGGCATCCGCGTCAACTCGATCCATCCCGGCCTGATCGATACGGTGATGCTGGGTCAGACCCGGATCGTCCAGCGGGGCAACCTCGACGCGGCGGTGGAGCGTATCCCGCTGCGCCGGGTTGGCCAGCCCGAGGAGGTCGCGAGACTCGCGCTCTTCCTCGCCTCGGACGAGAGCGCCTACAGCACCGGCTCCGAGTTCATCGTGGACGGCGGCGCGCTGGCCTGACGCGCGCGGGCTGGCGGGTTGGACGCGTGGCGTAGCCTGCGCGCGGCGCATTCGCGTCGCGCGGGAGGAGGCCGCGATGGACAGGCTCGAGGGCAAGACGGCGCTGATCACCGGTGGGGCGCGCGGACAGGGCGCGGCGGAGGCGAGGCTCTTCGCCGAGGAAGGCGCAAACGTCGTCCTCACAGACGTGCTCGACGAGGAGGGCGAGCAGACGGCCGCCGAAGCCGGCGGCGCCTTCCTCCACCACGACGTGACGAGCGAGGAGGAGTGGGCGTCCGTCGTCGCTCGCACGGTCGAGCTGCACGGCGGGATCGACGTGCTGATCAACAACGCCGGCATCTACATGCCGACGCCCCTCGTCGGCGGCGATCTCGGCGACTATCGGCGCGTGATCGAGGTCAACCAGGTGGGCGTCTACCTCGGGATGCGCGAGGTTGCGCCGGTGATGATCGAGCGCGGAGGCGGCTCGATCATCAATATCTCCTCGGTCGGCGGTCTGCGCGGCGGCGGTGTCGCGTTCGGCTACACCGCGAGCAAGTGGGCGGTGCGCGGCATGACGAAGTCGGCGGCGGTCGCACTGGGCCGCTACGGCATCCGCGTGAACTCGGTTCACCCGGGTCCGATCGAGACCCCGATGCTGTACCAGATCCCGGCTATCGAGGCGGGCGGGCTCGACGAGACGTTGCGGCGCGTCCCGCTGGGCCGGGTCGCTGAGGCCGGGGAAGTCGCGAAGCTCACGCTGTTCCTCGCCTCGGACGAGAGCGCCTACAGCACGGGCTCCGAGTTCGTGATCGACGGGGGCATGACGGCCTGACGCGCGCGCGCCCGAGGGCGTAGCCTGCCTTCCGTCGAAGGGAGGCCGCCATGGGCAGGCTCGAGGGCAAGACGGCGCTGATCACCGGTGGGGCGCGCGGACAGGGCGCGGCGGAGGCGAGGCTCTTCGCCGAGGAAGGTGCAAACGTCGTCCTCAGCGACGTGCTCGACGAGGCCGGCGAACGGACGGCCGACATCATCGGCGGCGCCTTCCTCCACCACGACGTGACCAGCGAGGAGCAATGGGCGGCCGTCGTCGCTCGCACGGTCGAGCTGCACGGCGGCATCGACGTGCTCGTGAACAACGCCGGCGTCTACCGTGGGTCGTCGCTGATCGACTGCGGCATCGAGGAGTACCGGCTCGTAATCGAAGTCAACCAGATCGGCGTCTTTCTCGGGATGCGTGAGGTCGCGCCGGTACTGATCGAGCGCGGGGGCGGCTCGATCGTCAACATCTCCTCGGTCGCCGGAATGCGCGCCGGTCGCAGCGGCTTCGCCTACGGCGCCAGCAAGTGGGCGGTGCGAGGCATGACCAGATCGGCCGCCGCGCAGCTCGGCCCGCACGGGATCCGCGTCAACTCGATCCACCCGGGCGTGATCGAGACGCCGATGCTCGCCGATACCAGCATGGCCGACCCCGCCAACATCGCGGAGGTGAGCGGACGGGCGCCGCTCGGGCGCATCGGGCGGCCCGAGGAGGTCGCGCGGCTCGCGCTGTTCCTCGCCTCGGACGAGAGCTCCTACAGCAGCGGCTCCGAGTTCATCGTTGACGGCGGCCTGATCGCCTGACCGCGGCTAGCGCCCCTCGGGGAGCTGCAGCAGCTGCAGCGTGTTGCCGTCCGGGTCCGCGAAGGTGGCGACGAGGCCGCCCCACGGCTCGGGCCCGGGCGGGCGGCTGAACGCGACGCCCGCCTCGCGCAGCCGGACGTGCTCGGCCTCGATGTCCTCGACGGCGAAGTTGATCATCACGCGCAGCGGGTCGCGGGCCGGGCCGCCGATAGCCTCGTGGACGGCGATCGTGAGGCGCAGGCCACCCCACTCGAAGTCGACATGATTCGCGCGGTCGGCGCGCGGCGCGAGGCCGAGCGTCTCCACGTAGAAGTCGCGCAGCGCCCGGAAGCGCGCCGCCTCGGTCCAGACGAGGACGCCGTTGACGGGGCCGAGGCCGCTGCCCATGGGGTCGCTCCTTCGCCCGCGATCGTCCCGGTGCGGCCACGAGGGCGCAAGCGGTGGCAAGGAGGCCGCCTCCGGCTGCGCCGGCGAGCCCCTCATCCTCACTCTCTCCCGCCAGGGGAGAGGGGATCGGAGGGTCTCGCGGAGCCCTGAGGGCGCAAGCGGTGGCACGGAGGCGGCCCTCCGGCTGCGCCGGCGAGCCCCTCATCCTCACCCGTCAGGGAGAGAGGGGACCGGAGGGGCCTCGAGGGCGTAACAGCCGACCAAGCCCGTTGTCGGGCCGGCGAGCCCCCTCACCCCCGCCCTCTCCCCCAGGAGAGGGGGCCGGAGGGGGCTACATGGCTGAATGGAGCGGCCTCGAAGAATCCGGATTGGGGGCGTGGGGGGCGAAGCCCCCACAGAAGGAGGATCCGAGGGCGGGTGGGTGGGCTGAGCGGCGCGCAGCCCGCCACAGAGGGGACCGGAGGTGGAGGGCGCGGGTCAGCTGCTGCGGGGCTTTGGGCGCGGCGGTCGCCGCTTGGCGGTGGGGAAGATGTCGAGCTCGGACTCGGGGGCGACTGCGTCGTCGAGGTGGCGGAAGGCGGCGGCGCCGATCATCGCGGCGTTGTCGGTGCAGAGCACGGGCGGGGGGATGAAGACCGGAACCGGCGAGGCCTCGCGCACCGCCTCGCGCAGGCGGCCGTTGGCGGCGACGCCGCCAGCGACCAGCAGGCAGGCCACGCCCTCGCGCTCGGCGATCCGCGCCGCCTTGCGGGAGAGCACGTCCGCGACGGACTCCTCGAAGGCGTGGGCGACCTCGGCGGGCGGCAGGTCCGGCTCGGCGGCGACGCGCTGCGCGACGGCGGTCTTGAGGCCGGAGAAGGAGAAGTCGTCGCTGCCCGGCAGCCAGGCGCGCGGCAGCCGCAGCGAGCGCTCCTCGGCCGTCGCCGCCAACCGCGAGAGCGGCGGGCCCCCGGGGTAACCGAGGTCGAGCAGCCGCGCGACTTTGTCGAAGGCCTCGCCGGCGGCGTCGTCGCGTGTCCCGCCGAGGCGCTCGAAGCGGCCGTGGTCGAGCATCAGCAGCAGCTCTGTGTGCCCGCCGGAGACGACGAGCGCGAGCGCGGGCAGCGGGGGCTCTTCCTCGCCGAGCCAGTTGGCGCAGACGTGACCCTCCAGGTGGTCGACCGGGATCAGCGGCAGCCCGCGCGCCCAGGCGATGCCGCGCGCGGCATTGAGGCCGACAACGAGCGCGCCCGGCAGGCCTGGCCCCGCGGTGGCCGCGATCGCATCGAGGCGGTCCCAGTCGCACTCCGCCTCGGCGAGCGCCTGCCGCACCACCGGCAGCAGCGCGCGCAGGTGCTGGCGCGCCGCCACCTCGGGCACGACGCCGCCCGTTTCGGCGTGCAGCTCCTGCTGCGAAGCGACGACGCTGGAGAGCGCGCGCCGCCCATCGACGACGACCGCCGCCGCCGTCTCGTCGCAGGACGATTCGATCGCGAGCACCGTGGTCATGCGCTACAGGATATCGCGCCGACCGCTACGGTCCCGCCGCGTCACTCCGCCTCCGGCTCCGGCTCCAGCTCCGCGGCGGGATCGAAGGCCTCGATGCTTGTGCCGGTCAGGATGTAGATCGTGCCGCCGTCCGGGGAGAGCGCGAGCGCGCGGATGTCGAGGAGGGCGGGGTGCACGAACTGGCGCAGGAACGCACCGTCGTCGCCGCTGGCGACGATGCGGCGGTTGCCGCGGTCGGCGACGTACAGCACGCCCTCGGCTGAGTCGCGCGCGATGCCTGCCGGCGTGTTCAGCGGCCGGTCGATGCCTTCGAGCAGCGGGCCCAGCTGCCTGCCGAGGCGGAAGCGGCGCGCCATGTCGCCGACCAGCACGTGGAGATCGCCATCGACGATCAGCCGCAGCGCGCCCTCGTGCGGCGCGCCGCCCGTCGCCACTACGCCGGGCAGCGTTCCGCCGATCAGGCCGGTGCGCTCCGTGTCGAAGCCGTCGTCGATCGGGCGGTAGCGCCAGATCTCGGCGCCGAGCGTATCGAGGATGTAGAGGTTGCCCTCGTACGCGTCGATCGCGTCGATCGCGCCCAGTTCGTCGGCGTCGCGCAGCGGCAGGGGGGCGGGTATCTCTCCGGGCACGAGCGCGAACAGCCTGCGCGACTCGTCGATCAGCAGCAGCCGGGAGGCCGCGGCGTCCCAGGCGATGACGCTCGGTCGCGAGGCGATCACGGTGCCGTAGCGCACGCCCGCGCGGTACGCCTCGACCGCCGGCTCGCGCCCCGCGGGATCGATCGCGAAGGCACGCCCGCGATCGCCGTCGATCAGCCACAGCCAGTCCCCGCCGTAGACGAGGTTGACCGGACTGAGGGGCGCGGTCAGCGAGCCGGCGAACGGCAGGATGCGCCGCAGATCGGCGATCTCGACGACGCCGTTGATGTCGTCCAGTTGCTGCTGCACCCCGCCCTGGAGTTCGTCGATGCGCGGATCGTCGATGCCGACGGCGCGCGCCTGCTCAAGCTCGGCAAGCGCCGCCCGCAGTTGCTGGCGTTGCCACGCGATGTCCTCGTTCTCCGCGGCTGCGCCGAGGAAGGCGTTGGCGGCGGTAAGCCGCTCTTCGACCTCGGCCTGCGGATCGCCCTCGAGCAGCGGCGGCAGGTAGTAGGCGCCAGCCGCGGCGATCAGCGCGGTGAGCAGCAGCAGCCCTGCGATCAGCCAGCGCCGCCGGTTGCGTGGCGCGCCTGCCGAGCGGGGGCGGCGCAGGCCCGGCAAGCGCCGTCCGGACGGCGGCTGCGGAGCCGGCGAGGTGATGATCGGCGCCGGAGGTTCGCGGACGGCTGCTTCCCGCTCATCCGCGGGGCGCTCACCGTCGGGGAAATCGATCTCCACCGGGGCGGGCTCGGCCGCGGCGTCGGACACATCGGCGATCAGCACCGCCGTCATGTCGTCCACCTGTCGGGTGAGGCGGAAAATCTCGGCGAGGGCGCGGTCCGGCTCGCTTCCCAGCGCCTGACCAATCGCCGCGGACCCGGCCGCGTCCTCGGCGGCGCTGCCGAGGATCAGGATCCGGGTCTGCTTGAGCGGGACGCCTGTGAACAGCGGCTCCAGCCGCTCGGCGCCGCCGAGGGGCTGAGCAGCGTCATCGCCCTCGGAGCTGATGCGGCGCACGCCGTCGGGAGCGGCGACGTAGACGACGCCGGGGCCCGCCAGCGCGACCGTCGCGCTATCGCCGTGCACCGCCAGGCAGGTGACGCCGATCGAGACGCGGTGCTCGTGCAGCGAGCGGCTGTTCCACTCGGCCAGGTTGCGATTCGCCTGGCGCAGCGCGCGCAGCAGCCCGCCGGTGAGCGAGAGCGACTCGGCAGCGAAGAGGTCGGCGACGGCGCCCGCGACCTCCTGGCAGAAGCCGGCGGAGCGCTCGTCGGCGGGGTCGGCGAGGACAAAGAGGTGGACGCGCTCCTCGTCGCTGAAGCGCAGTTGCTCGGCGAGCCACGGCCCGTCCTCGCGAACCTCGCCGCCGACGATGGCGTAACGCCCGACCCAGGTGCTCATGTGGCCCGATCCGCTGGCCTGATTCGTGGGGAGGTTGCTCAAATTCGGCGCGCACGCCGACGGGGCGCCGATCGTGGCGCCCCGCCGTAACCATCATACCAGCGAGCGGAAGGCGAGCGAGGGAAGGCGCGGAGCAGCTCAGTTCTCGAAGCGGCGCAGGATCAGCACGGCGTTCTGGCCGCCGAAGCCGAATGAGTTCTTGGCGACGGTACGCACGTCCGCGCTGCGCGGCTGGAGCGGGACGTAGTCGAGGTCGCACTCGGGGTCCGGGTGCTCCAGGTTGATGGTCGGGGCGATGGTCGAGGTGCGCAGTGTCTGGATTGCAGCGATCGTCTCGACGCCGCCGGCGGCCCCCAGCAAGTGGCCGATCTGGGACTTGAAGGCGGTCACGGGAATGCCGTACGCGTCCTCGCCGAACGCCGAGCGGATCGCTCGCGTCTCGGCGATGTCGCCGACCTCGGTCGCCGTGGCGTGCGCGGAGATGTAGTCGATTTCGCCCGGGGCGACGCCAGCGTCCTCGAGGGCGAGCTGGATCGCGCGCGCCGCGCCGGCGCCGTCCTCGGGGGGTGCGACCAGGAAGGTCGCGTCGGCGCTGACGCCGTAGCCGATCAGCTCGGCAAGCGGCTCGGCGCCGCGTCCGCGGGCGTGGTCGAGTTCCTCGAGCACCAGCAGCCCCGCACCTTCGGAGGGGGCGAAGCCGTCGCGGTCGCGGTCGAAGGGGCGCGACGACTCGCCCGGGCGGTCGTTGTAGGAAGTGGTGAGGGCGCGCATCGCGCAGAATCCGGCGAGTCCCAGTTCGGAGATGCCCGCCTCCGCGCCCCCGGCCAGCATCACGTCGGCGTGGCCGCGGCGGATCACCTCGCTGGCGTCGCCGATCGCTTGCGTGGCGGCGGCGCAGGCGGTGGTCACCGTGTTCGTGTAACCGCGCAGGCCGAGCTGGATGCTGAGGTTCCCCGCCGCCATGTTCGGCAACATCTTCGCCATGTAGAGCGGATCCACGCGGTGTCCGCCGCGGTTGAGGATCGTGCGCATCGCCTGGTCGGCGTGCGGCAGGCTACCGTTGCCGGTGCCGAGCACGGCTCCCGCCCGGTTGTCGTCAATCGCCTCGAGGTCCAGCCGCGCGGCGGCGATTGCCTGCTTGCCGGCGGCGATCGCGAACTGCGAGAAGCGCGCCATGCGGCGCGCGTCTTTGCGGTCCATCCACTCGTTGGGCTCGAAGTCGTGGACCTGGCCGGCGACCTTGCAGGGGTAGTCGCTGGGGTCGATCGCCGTCAGCGCGGTGATGCCGGACTCGCCGTTGAGCGCGCGCTCCCACAGCTCGTCGACGCTGTTGCCGAGGGGAGAGATCACGCCCATGCCGGTGACAACGACACGGCGATCCCTGCCATTGCGTTGCATCATCCGGCCTCCAGCGGTGTCTCCATCGCTGGCGCTAGTTTAGCGCAGGCCGAGCGCGCGATCCCCGCTTACGCCCAGCAGCAGCTCCCGCGCCTCGGAGACCGTGTAGAGGCTGCCGATGACGAAGACGGCGCCCCCCTCGCCGGCCAGCGCGCGCGCCAGATCGAGGGCGGCCGTGACGTTCGGCTGCTGCTGCACCACCGCGCCCGCCTCGGCGAAGGCGGCGGCGACCTGCGAGGGGTCGGCCGCCCGCTCCGAGGACGGCGGGGCGATGATCACGGTCTCGTTTCCCGCGAGCAGCGGCGCGGCCAGCAGCGGGACGTCGCGGCCGGCCAGCAGGCCGACCACGAGGACGTGGGGTTGGGGTAGCGGGAGCTGCTGCACGGTCTCCCGGAAGCGCTCCGCCGCGAGCGGCGTGTGCAGCGCGTCCAGCACCACCAGTGGGCGCAGGCGCAGCACCTCGAAGCGCCCGCCCCAGCGGACCGAGGCAAGACCGTCGCGCACGGCCGCCTCAGGCAGCTCCCCGCCCGCTGCCTCCCAGGCGAGCTCCGCCGCGCGCACGGCGGTCGCCGCGTTCTCCGCCTGGTGGCGGCCGATCAGCGGCAGTCGCAGTCGCCGGTAGGTGCGCAGCGGCGTGCGCAGGTCCAGCTGTTGCCCGTCGAGGCCCTGCGAGGTCACCCGCAGCGCGCACTCGTCCGCCACCTCGTGCAGCGTTGCCCCGACCTCGGAGGCGCGGGAGCGCACCACGTCGAGCGCGCGATCGCGCAGCGGCGCGGCGACGGCCGCGCCCGGCGCGCGGATGATCGCCGCCTTCTCCGCCGCAATCTGCTCGATCGTGTCGCCGAGGATCGCCGTGTGCTCCAGGTCGATCGGCGTGACGACCGCGGCCTCCTTTGCGGCGTCGACGACGTTCGTCGTGTCGAGCCGCCCGCCGAGGCCGACCTCGAGCACCTGCCAGTCGCAGCCGGCCTCGGCGCCCGCGAGCCAGCCGAGCACGGTCAGCAGCTCGAAGTAGGACCAGCCCTCGGTCGCCGCGTCGTCCAGCAGCGCCCCCGCGAGGCGGGCGAAGGCGGCGTGGCCGAGCGGTTCGCCGTCGATGCGCACGCGCTCGCGCGCCTGGTGCAGGTCGGGCGAGGTGAGCAGCAAGGTGTGTGCGCCGGCGGCGCGCAACTGCGCCTCGACCAGCGCCGCGGTCGAGCCTTTGCCCTTGGAGCCGGCGATGTGGACGGTGCGGCGGCGGTCCGGCCGGCCGGCCGCTTCGAGGAACGCCTCGATGTGGCTGATGCGAAAGCGCTTCGCCTCGCGCGGGTCGCCGCTGCGCTCGTAGCCGCCGCGCGCGAGCAGGCCGCGCACAGCCTCGGCGTAGGCGGCGAGGGTCGCCTGGTCCGGGAGGTCGCCGGGGCTGGTCGTGCTCATCGCTGCGAGGATAGCCCGCGGCCCGCTTGCGGCGAGCCGATCTTCTCAGGTGGACACAGAATATGGTAGCGTGTGCTCACGAACTACTTGTTTCGTGACCACGGAAAGCGATGCGTGATGACTACCTACAGTGTCAGGGAGTTCAGGGCCCGGATCAGCGAGATTCTCCGGAGCGTGGAGGAAGGCGAGGAAGTGATCATTACTCGTCGCGGGAAGCCCTGCGGCAAGGTCACACCCGTTCCGCCCTCGCCGGAGGACAAGCCATCACTCCGAACGCTGCGCGGTGCCTACGCCGACGTGCTCCCCGACGCGACCTACCAGGACTTCCTGGACATCAAGTCGATCTGGGAGCCCCGCATGCCGCCCGGCGAGGAGGATCACGACCGTGCTGGATAGCCCGGCCCGGTTTGTGGCAGATACCCATGCCCTTTGGTGGTACCTGACGACCCCCGAGCGGTTGAGTGCAGCCGTATCCGCCGTTTTCAGGCTGGTCGAGACCGGCAGCGCCACCCTCATCGTTCCCGCTATCGTGGTGGCCGAGCTGTACTATGTGTCCGTCAAGTTGCGGCGACCGTGGGCGCCGTCCGCGCTGTTGGATACGTTGGCCTCGGTCGGCGGTATCGAACTGTCCGACCTCGGCCGAGCGCAGCTCGACTGGCTCGATCGGCTCCCAGAGGTTCCTGAGATGCATGACCGCCTCATCGCGGCCGAAGCGATGGTGCGCCAGGCGCCCGTGGTGACGCGTGACGCGGTGCTGTCTGATTCGCCTCAGATCGAGACGATCTGGTAGCCGACGGGAGGTCGGGCGGACTGCATCGCTCGCCCGACTCCAACCGCCCGTGCTAGCGTCCGGGCCATGACGGCAACAGCGCGAGGCGGCTCCGACGACGGGCGCTGGCAGCCCGCATCCGAGCGCCCCGATCACCCGCTCGCTGCCATCGACGGCGCCTCGCTCGGCGGGGGACTGCGGCTGCGCGTCCTGCTTGGTCCGCGCAGCGCCGTCGGCTCGGCCTACTTCCGCTGCATGCTCGACGGGCCCGAGGGGCCGGCGGCTGCGCCGGTGATCTTCGGCCTGCACAACTCCGGACCGTTCCCGGGCTTCAACTGGGTTGAGGTGCTGGACTACACGAACGCTCCGCCGCTTGCGGGTGGGGGCGTGCAGCCGGTCTCGCCCGATGTCGAGCGCGCGTTGTTCGGGCAGCTCGCCGGGTTAGTCCCGACGGGCGGGCACCTGATGGCGGAGTACGACTCGCGCCCGCGGACCAGCACCGCGCGCGCGCTGGCGGCGGGCGTGCCGCCCGTTGCGACGCCGCTCGGCGCGCTGCTCTTCGACCTCGGCTGCGGGGTCGCCTTCCGTGACTGGTACATCTCCGAGGGCGGCCGCGAAGGCCCGCGCAAACTGCAGGGCTTCCGCGCTGCGAACGAGGAGCACGCGCGCACGCGCGGCCTCGAGACGATCGCCGCGCTGGACTCCTTCCTCGATCGCTCGCGCGTCGCCGAGGATCTGCGCGCGCTGACGGAGCCGCTCGCGCGCCGCGTGCGCGACGAGCTGCGCGAGCGCTACGGCGGGTGACGCCGCCGGGGGCGCCCTCCTCGATGCGAAGGGTCGGGCGGCTCAGGTGCCGGGCGCGATCCAGTTCGCGCGTGGGAGGATCGCCACCACGAGGAGCGCGGCGCCGACGCCGGCACCACCCCACCAGAAGAGAACGTACGCCGCCGCGCAGCCGGTAATCGCGAGCGCAAGCCTGAGGCGTGGCCCGGGCGGATCGGGCGGCGCGAGCCGTACGGCAATCACAGCCCACGGGATGATGACGAGCCAGTAGCTGATGGCGAAGTAGACCAGGACGGCGCCGGCGGCGTCCCAGAACTCCGGGTGGCGCCAGAAGGCGACCGCCAGCGCGGCCGCCGGAGGTCCGAGGAACAGGCCGGACGCCCGTAGCAGCTTCAAGGGGTCGCCTCCCTCGGCGCTGGCCTTCGAGGCCAGCTTGCAGGATACGGCGCGTGGCGGAGCACGGCGGTGGACCGCGCCGGGGCGTGTCCTGTCCGTCGTGTAGAATCGGGGAAACGACGGAGCGTCGCAGTGTCACGCGGCGCGTCACACCCAACCGAGGCCGGGCGGCACAGCAGGATTCGCCCGCACGAGCGAGACGAAGGATGGCGTCATGCCCCAAACCCTCAGCGTGATCAAGGCGGATGTCGGCGGCTACGTTGGCCACTCCGCGATGCACCCGGAACTGCTCGACGCGGGCCGCGAGTCGCTCGCCCAGGCCGTGCAGTCGGGGCTGCTGATCGACGCCCAGGCTCACGCCTGCGGCGACGACCTGTTCCTCGTGATGTCGCACGACCGCGGCGAGGACGACGAGGCGATCCACCGCCTCGCCTGGGACACCTTCCAGACGGGCACGGAGGTGGCGCAGAAGCTGCACCTCTACGGCGCGGGACAGGACATCCTCGTCGACGCCTTCTCCGGCAACATCCGCGGCGCGGGCCCCGGCTCGGCCGAACTGGAGCTCGAGGAGCGCCCGTCCGAGCCGGTGATCGTGTTCATGGGCGACAAGACCTCGGCGGGCTCGTTCAACCTGCCGTTCTTCAAGATGTTCGCCGACCCCTTCAACACCGCCGGCCTGGTCATCGCCGAGCCGCTGCATCAGGGCTTCTCCTTCGAGGTCCACGACGTCAAGGAGCACACCCGCATCTACCTCGACTGCCCGGACGAGATGTACGACCTGCTGGTCTTCATCGGATCGCCGGCGCACTTTGCCGTGAAGCGCGTGCGCAGCCGCAGCACCGGCGAGGTCGCGGCCGTCTCCTCGACCGACAAGCTCTCGCTGATCGCCGGCCGCTACGTTGGCAAGGACGACCCGACGGCGATCGTGCGCTGCCAGGGGGCCTTCCCCGCCGTCGGCGAGGTGATCGAGCCGTTCACGACTGCCTGGACCGTCGAGGGCTTCATGCGAGGCTCGCACTACGGGCCGTGGATGCCGACCTCGGTCGAGGACGCGCACCCGGCGCGTTTCGACGGCCCGCCGCGGATCATCGCGCTCGGCTTCCAGCTCGCGGAGGGCATGCTTGTCGGACCGCGCGACCTGTTCGACGACCCCTCATACGACAACGCTCGCGCCGAGGCGAACAACGTCAGCGACTACCTGCGCAAGCACGGCCCGTTCGAGCCGCATCGCCTGCCCCTCGACGAGATGGAGTACACGACGATGCCGGCCGTCGCCGCCACGATGAAGGACCGCTGGGAGGCCATCGAGTAGGGGCGGGAAGCCCGGCCGCACGGGAGCGCCGTCCGATGCAGCTGTTCGTCGACGCCGACGAGGCCTACCTCGTGTGGACGCGCTGGCAGCCCGAGGGCTACGTGCTCAACGTCGGGCGCACCCCGCAGCCCTCGACGCCCCTCTTGCTGCATCTCGCCGTCTGCGAGCTGATCGCCGAGCCGGGCCAGCGCTACACCACGGGGGAGTCCATCAAGATCTGCTCCCTCGACCGCCAGGAGTTGATCGAATGGGCCGAACGCGAAGAGGTGGACGGCGAATTGAGCACGGACTGCCATTGCCTGTCCTGAGGCGACGCGAGCTCCACGCGGACGGACGATGAGCGGACAGGCTGCGGGCGGCGGGACGCTGCGCTTCCGCGCGCACGCCGACGCGATCGTGGAGCAGGCCGCACGCGAGTACCGTGAGCTGCTGCGCGAGATCGCCGCCTCGTTCGACCCGTTTCCGGAGTACCCCGGCTCGTTCTTCTCCTACGGCATCGAGGTCGAGCCGCCGCCCGGCGGCCAGGGCGAGGACGCCCCCGGCTGCGTCGTGCTTGGCGAGGACGGCGGGCTCTACGAGCTGCGCATCGGCTTCGAGGCGGACCAGCTCGACACCGACGATCCGGCGACGACTCGCTCCGAGCTGCGTGTGCCCCTCGAGGAGTTGAGCTCGGCCGAGTACGTCGCCTACGCCGGCCGCGCCGCCGAGGCCGCGCTGGCGCTGCTGGAGCAGGGCGCAGCGGGCGGTGAGCGGTAGCGGCCCGGCTATAGACGACGCACTCCTGGCAGCATCGCCATCTTGCGGTCCAACGTCAGAACCTCGAGGCCCGTGCGGGAGTATTCGTCGGCGATGAGACGGTCGAGCAAGCCCGCGCCGCCGGAAGCCTCAAGGGCCGCGAAGACCGCGCGCCCGACCCCGCCCCGCGAACGGAGCACTCACCCCAGGCCTCGAGGCGACTACGATGCCCCCGCGCGCCCAGGCTGCGAATGGAGGCGACGATGGACCCCGCGGACCGGCAGGCGATTCATGACCTGATCGCTGACTACTGTTACACCTTCGACACGGCCGACCACGACGCCTTCGCCGCGCTGTTCAGCGAGGACGCCGTCTTCGGCCGCGCCGGCAGCGAGGTGAGCGGCCGCGAGGCGATCCGCGAGCTGGTGAGCAACCGCTGGGTCGAGGAGCCGACGCCGCGCCGGCACATGGTCTCCAACATCCGGCTGCAGGAGCCGGACGCCGATGGCAGCGTGCGCGGCAAGGCGATGTTCCTCGTCACAATCGCGACGACCGGAGAGTCGCGCGCACGCATCCTGGCGACCGGCTGGTACGACGACGTCTACGTGCGGACCGCCGAGGGCTGGAAGTTCCGCTACCGCGTCAACCACGTGGATCCGCGGGCGAGGGCGTAATCCGCTCAGTCCGGTCAGTGAGCGCTAGAGCTGGCCTCGTTCGAGGGCGGTGATTCGGGCCTCGTGTCCGCGGACGACCTGCTTCACCTCGGCCATGTCCTGGAGGAGCACCACCTGGCCCTCGGCCAACTGGGCGACGTCCCGCCGCAGGAGCGTGAAGTCACCGCGAAGATCGGCGAACTCCCCGCGCAGTAGCGTGAAGTCCTCGCGAAGCTCGGTGAAGTCCCCACGCAGGCGTGTGAAGTCTGCACGCAGCTCGGTCACGTCCTCGCGCAGTTGCGTGACATCGCGGGCGAGGGGCGCGATCTCCTCGCGGACGACCTGACGCACGACGTCCAGCGGGACCGATCCGTTGGAACTCTGCTCGGGCACGAGGCCTCTCTCTTGGGGAGCAGCATCGTAGCATGCCCGTGCCATCGAATCGAGGGCGGGTTGCTATGTCCCGGCGAGCGCCGCCCGGGGGATGAGCCGCACTGCACCGGACTCCGCGAGGTGGGCGATCTCCGCCTCCTCGTAGCCCGCCTCGGCGAGCACCTCGGCGCCGTGCTGGCCGAGCAGCGGCGGTGGGAGGCGCAGCGAGGCGAGTCCGTCCTCGAAGCCCCAGGGCACGTTGAGCGTGCGCAGCGGGCCGAGCGTGGGGTGGCCCTCGATCGTCTGCACCATGCCCAGCGCCTCGGTCTGCGCGTCCGCGAGCAGCGAGCGCAGGTCGTGCATGCGCACGATTGTGTAGCCGAGCTCGTCCTGCACCAGGGTGCGCAGCTCCTCGAAGGGGATCTCGCGCGTGCGGTCGTTCACCAGCGGCGGCAGCAGGTGGAGGTTGCGCATCAGCCTGTCCGGCGCCTCGTAGCGCGGGTCGAGGAGCACCTCGGGGCGGTCGATGGCGATCAGGAACTTCGCCCAGGCGCCCTCGTCCCCGCGCATCGTGATCAGCGCGTGGCCGTCGGCGGTCTCGAAGCCGTGGTCGGGCTCCTCATCGGCGCCGGTGAGCGGACGGCCGACGCGATCCTCGACGGCCAGTTCGGCGCTGATCGTCCACTGGTGCTTCGCGATGAAGGCTTGCAGCAGCGAGGTCTGGACGTGCTGCCCCAGGCCGTGCCGCTCGCGCCAGAGCAGCGCCGTCAGCACCCCGTGCACCCCGGCGATGCCCGCACCCACCGAGGCGAGGTCGTAGCCGTAGCGCACCGGCGGCTCGGAGGCGCGCCCGAGGTGCCGGTTGGAGCCGACGACGGCCTGCACGTCCAGCTCGCTCGCGGGCGCCTCGGCCAGCGGCCCCTCGGCGCCCTGCCCGCTGATCGAGAGATAGATCAGCCGCGGATAGCGCTCCGAGAGCTCCTCGTAGCCGAGGCCAAGGCGCTCCATCACGCCCGGCCGGTAGCCCTCGATCAGCACGTCGGCGTCGGCGAGCAGTCGCTCGAGGACGGCCCTGCCAGCGGGCGACTTGAGGTCGAGCGCGATGCCGCGCTTGTTGCGGTTGAGCTGCAGGTAGAGTGCGCTCTCCGGCTCGCCCTCCGCCGGGGTGTGCTGTGCTTCCAGGAACGGGCCGATCTCGCGGATCCAATCGCCCTCGGGTGGCTCGATCTTGATCACGTCCGCCCCGAGGTCGCCGAGCTGCATCGCGCAGATCGGCCCGGACACCCCCTGCGAGAGGTCGAGCACGCGCAGCCCCGCGAGCGCGCCCGAGGGCCCGGGCGCCTCCGAGCGGGCCGCCGTGGCGCCGTTGCCGCGCGCGCCGTTGCTCGCGCCGGGCGCCGATCGTGGCAGCGCTGCCACCTCGTCCTTGAGCTCGCGCAGCACCTCGTCTGTGTGTTGACCCTGTGCGGGCGAGGGGCCCGTGATGCGCGCCCGGGACTTGTCGAAGCGCCAGTGTGGCTCGGCCGTGCCCATCTCGCCCCAGGGCGTGTCCATGACACTCAGGAAGCGCTGCCCGCTGGCCTGCGGGTGCGCCAGCAGGCCAGCGATCAGCGGCAGCCCCGTCCGCACCTCCGAGGCGGGCACGCGGGCGGCGCGCAACCGCTCGACCCACTCCGCGGCGGTCCGCTCGGCGAAGGCCGCCTCCAGCAGCGGGATCAGCGCCTCGCGGCGCGCGACGCGCAGCGCGTTGCTCGCGAAGCGCGGGTCGGCGGCGAGGTCCGGGCGCGCGATGGCTTCGCAGAGCCGGGTCCAGAGGCGCTGGTTGAGCGCGCTGACGGCGACGTAGCCCTCGGCGGTGGCGAACGACTGATCGGGCACGATGTTGCTGCGCGCGCTGCCGAGGCGCGGCGGCGGCTCGCCGGTCGCGAGGTACTCGGCGATGCGCGTGGTCGCGCCGAACATCGTGGACTGCAGCTGCGAGTTCTGGATCCGCAGCCCCCGGCCGGTGCGTTCGCGCACCCAGAGCGCGACGAGCAGCGACTCGAGGTTGACGGCCGCCCCGTTCCAGTCGATCGAGGGCGTCCCGCGCGAGAACTCGGGCGGTCCGCCCGGCTGGCCGTTGAGGCTGGTCGCGCCACCCGCGGCCTGCGAGAACCACTCGTTGCTGGTCATGCCGACCATCGGGCCGACCGGGCCGAAGGCGGAGCTTTGCAGGTAGATCAGGCGTGCGTTGAGCTCCTGCAGGCGCTCCCAGCCGAGCCCAAGCCGCTCCATCACGGCGGGCGAGCGGAAGTTCTCGATCAGCACGTCGGCGGTGCGGATCAGGTCCTCGGCGCGTGCGAACTCCTTGGGCTGCTTGAGGTCGAGCACGATGCCGCGCTTGCCGAGGTTGTTGCCGAGGAAAGTGTGGCCCATGCCACGCAGTTCGGGGCGGGTGCGGCGCACCATGTCGCCCTGCGGCGACTCCACCTTGATCACGTCCGCGCCGAGCCACGCGAGGTACTCGGCGGCGACCGGGCCGACGGCGGCCTGCCCGAGATCGAGCACGCGGATGCCGGTCAGCGGCGCTTCGAGTTCGCCCATGACGCCTCCGGGCGGTGGGGGTCTCGTGGCTCGTGAGTATACGAAGGCTGGCCGTGGGCGCGCAGCGGTCCGTCCTTCCTCACCGCCCATCCACGCCGCCGGCGGGCAGCCGCTAGGCTTCGCTCGGCGGTGAGCGCGGAGGAGGACGGGATGATCACCTACGTCGACCACATCGGGATCGTGTCGCACAGCCTCGAGCAGGCCGGCGAGGTGCTGGTCGAGCGGCTCGGCCTCGCCTGGGACACTGACCGCGCGCCCATGCCCGAGGGCGGCTACTTCGCGCCGGAGCGCACGCGCATCTTCTTCGTGCGGGTCGGCGTCGGCGAGACGAAGATCGAGATCCTGCTGCCCGACGACGCGCGGAGCGGCATCGGGCGGTACCTCGAGCGTCGGGGGCCGGGGCTGCACCACATCGGCTACGGCAGCGACGATGTGGTCGCCGACACGCAGCAGTTCATCGACAACGGCCTGCGCTACATCGACTTCGGCGAGCCGATCGAGGACATCACGGCCTCCTTCTTCCACCCCGCCTCGGCCAACGGCATCCTCACCGAGATCGTCCGCGACCGCCGCCCCGTCCACTGATCGACGTGGGTGCGTCCGCCGGGCGTCCGATAAGCGGTAGACTCCGGGCGATGCCGGACTTGGCCGACCACATCGCGCGCATCGCGCAGGATGAAGCGCTCCCGCAGCGCGTCGAGGAGGCCGCGCGCCAGACGGCGGTGCTTCCTGTCCTCGCTGCGCTGGGCTGGGACTGCTGGGACGGCAACGAGGTGACGCCGGAGTTCGAGGTGCGCGGCGGACGTGTGGACTACTGCCTCCAGGTTCCCGGCCAGCGTCTCGTGCTCATCGAGGTGAAGCGCACGGGCGCGGACCTCAGCGGGCCCCCGGAGGAGCAACTGTTGCGCTACGCCTTCGACGAGGGCGTGCCGCTGGCCGCGCTCACCGACGGTCGCGTGTGGTGGTTGTACCTGTCTACCGCGACCGGGAGCTGGGAACAGCGCCGCTTCTTCAGCATCGACTTTCGTCAGCAGGAGGCCGCTCACGCCGCCGCCAGCCTTGAGCGCTTCCTGCGCCGGGACGCGGTGACGAGCGGGAAGGCGCTGGAGGAGGCTCGACGCGAGTTCGAGAGCCAGGAGCGCGATCGGCGTGTCCGAGCGGCGTTGCAGGAGGCCTGGAAGCAAGTGCTTGGCGACCCGAACGGACTGCTGCGTGACTTGCTCGCCGAGGAGGTCAGGGAGATCGCGGGGCACCGTCCCGAAGCGCAGACAATTGCCGACTTCCTGAGGAGCGTATCGGGCGACACATCCTGGGAAACTGAGCCGCCCCGCCCTCCACCGCGCCGGACTCGTTCGAGGCGACCTCAGGACGCCGAGTCGGCTGGTCAGGCTGCTCCCGCGAGCGAGCCTGAACGTGTCCGGCACAGGACGCCCGTAGCTCCTCCTTCCGCGAGCTTCACTGGCCGTCGTGTCGCAGCCTTCGAACTCGATGGCACCAAGCACGAGGTCACGAGTTGGCGGCGGCTCCTGCCGGTGATATGCGAGCAACTCGCGAGGCGGGCCGGGCCGGCGTTCGCGCGGCGTGTCGCCGAGCTGCGGGGCCGAACGCGGCCCTATTTCAGTGTGTCGGGCGCGGAACTCCGCATGCCGCTTGAGATCCCGGGTGCGGGCGTCCATGTCGAGGGGAATCTCAGCGCAAGGCAGGCGGAGCGGGTCGCCAGGCTCACCTTGCACGCCGTCCGTGGCTCAGACGAGGGCTTCCGCATCATCCTGGCCGGGGAGCCGGATCCCGCAGGTGAGGTCGCGTCCCCCGGCGGGGGGACGGCCGTCGCTCCTCCCACGACGGACTTCAAGGGTCGTCACCCTGCGGCGTTCTGGGTCGACGGCAACCGGTACGAAGTGGCCCTCTGGAACGAGGTTCTGCGCCGGACGTGTGAGCAATTGGCGCAGGAGGTAGGACCGGCATTCGCAGAGCGCGTCGCGCAGCTTCGGGGTCGGCAGCGGCTCTACTTCAGTTCGTCAACTGCCGATCTCAGGCAACCGCTCAGCATCCCCGGCACAGACCTCTACGTCGAGGGGAAGTGGAGTGCTGACGGGTGCGTGCGCCTCGCGAGTCGCGTGCTTGTCGCAGTCCGCGGGAGTGACGAGGGCTTCCGCATCGAACTCGCGGAGTAGCGAAGCGCGGCGCGTGGAGCGCCTCCTCCGAGATCCAGCGCAACATCATCGCCACGCGCGGCCTCGGCCTCCCGCGCCGCTGAGTACTGCGCCCTCGACGAATCCGATGTGAGTGCGGGGCCTGCGGGGTACCCCGCGTCCGGTCGTGCCCGCTTCCGCCGGCAAGGCACGTGCCGGGCACGCACCCCCGAGGGCGCAACAACCCATCGAGCCGGGAGTCAGCATGGCGAGCGCCCTCACCCCCACCCCCACTCTCTCCCCCAGGAGAGGGGGCCGGAGGGGAGGGGGCGGACCGGCGGGCGGCGCTACTCCATGTCGCGGAGGCGCGGGACGAGGGCGTAAGCGGCAATGGCGGTCAGCACCAGCAGCGCTGAGAAGCTGCCGAGGCCGAACTGCGGCCCCACTACCTCCGAGATCAGGCCGACGGCGAAGGCGCCGAGGGCCATCGTGCCGACCTGCATCATGAAGATGCTCGCCATCCGGCCCCGGTACGCGTCTTCGACGTGGGTGTGCAGCAGCACGTTGTTGAGCGCCTGCCGCCCTGCCTCGCCCAGCCCGACGATGCCCATGAGCAGCAGCGACAGCACGTAGTTCGAGGAGGCGGAGAACGTCGCCAGCCCCACGCCGGCCACCACCACGCTCAGCAGCAGCAGCTTCCCGCGCCTCCTCGGGGCCAGCGAGGCCAGCGCGAGCGCCCCTGCCAGCGAGCCAAGACCCGCGACGCTCATCATCAGGCCGAGCTGCGCCGCACCCCCGTTCAGCACGTCGGCGACGAAGCCCGGCAGGATGCGGATGTAGGGCATCCCCAGGAATGAGGTCACGAAGCTGAGCGCGAGCAGCAGGAACACCGTGGGGGTGCGCACAGCGTAGGAGATGCCTTCGCGGATCTCGCCGATGCCGCCGCGCCTGCTCGTCGCGCCCGGCTCCGGCGACCGCTTCGGTACGCGCAGGAAGAGGAGAATCGAGACCACGAACAGCGCGGTCATGAGCACGTAGACCCACTCCGCGCCGATGAGTGCAAGCAGGATCCCCCCGAACGTCGGCCCCAGCAGCCGCATGCTGTTCATCCCGGCCATGTTCAGCGAAACGGCGTTCTGCAGCCTCGAGGTGCCCACGATCTCCGGCGGCATCGATTGCAGCGCCGGGAAGATCAGGCCGCTGGTCGCCCCCTGTGCCATCGCCGCGATCAGCAGGTGCTCGTAGCGCAGCATGTCGGCGAAGAGCAGGACCGCCACGGCGGCCGCGGTCACGGCTCCGCCGAGCTCGCCGATCTGCACCATGACCCGTTTCGAGCTGCGGTCGGCCAGGACACCGCCGTAGAGGGAAAAGCCGAGCATTACCACGGACAGGAACAGCGCCATCGTCCCCAGCGCCGCGTATGAGCCAGTGAGCTCGAACACGAGATAGCCGCGGGCGAGCAGTTGCATGTTCATCGTCGCGTTGAGGCCCAGCGTTGCGATGAAGAACCAGCGGAAGTCGCGATCGTCCAGCGACTCGAAGGTGCGGGCCCGCCGCAGGCGGGCGAGCCGCGAGGTCGGCGTCGCGCGCTCGGGTCGCGCGTCGAGGCGCGTGCCGCCTCGCGAGGGCGTGTCGGGGCGATCGGCGTCGCGGTGCGGTGTATTCGTCGGCCCGTCCCCCGCGAGCAGCGGGCGGCCGGGTTCCGCCATCGCCGCCCCTGATCGCTCCGCGAGGACTCGAAGCGGCCACCAGCCTAGCGCAGCGGCGGGCGATGGCGCGGCCGGGCGCTACTGGATCTCGCGCACGCGCGGCACGAAGAGGTGCACGACGATCGCGACCAGCACCAACAACACGGCGAAGCTGCCGAGGCCGACCTGCGGGCCCACGAACTCGGCGATCAGGCCGACGACGAAGGCGCCGAGCGCCATCGTGCCGACCTGCGTCATCAGCACGCTCATCACGCGGCCCCGGTAGGCGTCCTCCGCGTACTGGTGGATCAGCACCACGTTGAGCGCCTGCCGCCCCGCCTCACCCACCCCGACGACGAACATCAGGACGATCGAGAGCACGAAGATCGAGGATGCGGAGAACGCTGTCAGGCCGATGCCCATGACCACCATGCTCAGCAGCAGCAGCTTGCCGCGCCGCCTCGACCGCAGGGAGGCGAGCACGAGCGCGCCGGTCAGCGATCCGAGGCCCGCGAGGCTCATCAGGATGCCAAGCTGCGCCGAGTCCCCGTTGAGCACGTCGGCCACGAAGCCCGGCATGAGGCGGATGTAGGGCATCCCCAGCAGCGACGTCGTGAAACCGATCGCCAGCAGCGAGAACACCGTCGGCGTGCGCCGGATGTACGTGAAGCCCTCGCGCAGCTCCCGGATGACGTTCGCGGCGCTCATCGAGCGCGGGCGCGGCGCGCGCTTCGGCACACGGGCGAGCAGGACGATCGAGATCACGAACAGCGCGGTCATGATCGTGTACACCCACTCCGCCTCGGTCACCGCAAGCAGCACGCCGGCGAGGGCCGGCCCGAGCAGCCGCATGACGTTCATGTTCGCTGTGTTGAGCGAGACGGCGTTCTGCAGCAGCGAGTGCTGGACGATCTCGGGCGGCATCGCCTGGCGGGCCGGCATCATCAGGCCACTGGTCACGCCCTGCGCGAACGCCGCGATCAGGAGGTGCTCCCAGCGCAGCAGATCGGCGAACAGCAGCGCTGCGACGACCGCCGCGTTGATCGCAGCCGCGATCTGCCCCAGCTGGAGGATCATGCGCTTCGAGCGCCCGTCGGCGAGCACGCCCCCATAGAGCGAAAACGTCAGCATCGAGACGGCGTGCACCAGCGCGAGGGTGCCGAGGGCGGCGTAGGAGCCGGTCAGGTCGAAGACGAGGAAGCCGCGCGCCAGCATCTGCATGTTCATCGCCGCGTTCTGGCTGAATGAGGCGAAGAAGAACCAGCGGAAGTCGCGGTCGTGTAGCGAGGCGAAGGTCGGCGCGGCGGCGACGCCCCTGATCAGTTGAGCGGGCGTCGGGAGCCCTTCCGCGTCCGCGTCCGGGCGCTGGCCCTCGTGCGAGGGCGCGTCCTCGCGGTCGTCGTCGCGGCGCTGTGCAGTCGTCGGCGCGCTCCCTCGCGAGCGGCCGGCGGGAGACGGCCGCAGCTGGTGGTCCTCGGAGGACTCGAAGTGGGGCCTAGCCTAGCGCAGGGTTGAGTCAGGGGCTGCGGCCGGTCCGGGTGGGGCTGGGCCTGGGGGCGCCCTGCCTGCGCCTCAGAAGCCTCCGCCGGGGAGGTGGGACGACATGTCCCGGTGCGCCTCGGAGCGCGCGTCGTCCGAACGACGCCGGAGGTCCGCTCCCTCGGCCTGCGCGCGGCGCCATGCTTCGGGGTCCGCGCCTTCGGCGAGGCCGCGGCTCGCGGCTCGCCCGCGTGTCCCCGGCAGGACGGCGACGATGATGAGGGCGGCGATGGTGAACGCGGCTCCGGACAAGGCCCACAGCCACACCCGGCGCCGCTTCCACCGTGCGACGGCGCCGCTAGCGGCGGCGCACATCGCCATCAACACGAGCAGCGGAACGAGCTCCATGGCAAGACTCCCTTCGCCCAGGCGCATGACGGCTCACCGAGGTGCGTGAAGAATCACAACCAGCATAGCGGACCGCTACTCACTCCTCCGTCGCCCGGCCTCTCGCCCGCGCCACGAAGCGCGCGGCGTCCTCCCTGCGGGTGATGCGGGCGCTCAGGGTCTCCTCAAGGAGCGTTTCACCTCTTCCCGGCAAGCTGGCGACGACGATCAGCGCGAGGTAGGCGAAGCCTGCGCCGAGCGCGATCCAGAGCCAGACACGCCGCCGCTTGCTCCGGGCGAGATAGCCGCACAAGGCCGCGCACATCACGGCGACAACCCCGTGCAGCGTGGTGATCGGCGAGTCGCGGTACAGGGGGGTGCCCTCGAGAAGGGGGACGAGGAGCTGGGGGCCAATCGCGAACAGGGCGCCAGGCGGCGCCCAGATCCACCAGCGGCGTCCGTTCTCGTGGGCCACGCCACCCGCAGCCACGGCGCCCACGACCGCGAACGTCACGAACAGGGAGAACGCCACCCATGCGGGGAAATCAATCGCATTACCCACGGAGCGCACTCCCTCGCGGCGCTCACTGGGCCGCGGATTCTGCCGCCGCGCCGCGGCCAGCGTCATAACGCTACATGATGGGTGAGCCGCAGGACGTCGCGGCGGTCGATCCCGGCAGCGCGACGGGGGACATTGATCCACCAGCCCCCCGCCCCGATGCTCCAGGGGTCGCTGACGACGTAGCGAGCGGCCGGAACGGGCGCCCTTGGCCACGAACCAACATCCCGCATCCTCGATCCGCGATCGCGCCGAGTCGAAGCGCGCCGTTGCGCTGCTGATCGGCCTGAACACGACCGCGCCGCTCGCGATCGACATGTTCCTGCCCTCGATGCCGAACATGGCGAGGGAGTTCGAGGCGCCGACCTCGACGGTCCAGCTCGCGGTCACGCTGTTCCTGCTCGCGTTCGCGGCCTCGCAACTCGTCTACGGGCCGGTCTCGGATCGCTTCGGACGGCGCCCCGCCCTCGTCGTCGGGCTCGTGCTCTTCATCGGTGGGGGCCTGATGTCGCTGTTCGCGTGGTCGGCGGAGGCGCTGATCGTCGGGCGCATTATCCAGGGCATCGGCGGCGGGGCCGGTCCCGCGATCGGCCGCGCGATGGTGCTCGATGTGTTCGGGCGACAGCGCGCGGCGCGGGTGCTGGCCTACATGACGATCGCCACGCCGCTGGCGCCGACGCTCGCACCCATCATCGGCGGCGTGCTGCAGGACCTGTTCGACTGGCGCGCCGTCTTCGTGACGCTCATCGCTATCGGCGTGTTCCTGCTCGTCGCCTACCAGTTGGTGCTGCCCGAGACCAACGTGCGCCGCGACCGTACGGCCCTCGGCGCGGTGCAGCTGGGCAGGAACTATCGGGAGCTGTTCTCGAGCCGCATCTTTCTGGCCTACGCGCTGACGATGGGGTTGATGTTCAGCGGCCAGCTGGTCTTCATCTCCGGCTCGTCGTTCGTGCTGATCGATGAGCTTGGGCTCTCGGCAGGCCAGTTTGGGCTCGCCTTCGGATTCGCGGCGCTCGGGATCATGAGCGGGGCGTGGCTCTCGAGCCGGCTGGTGGTGCGCTGGCCGAACTCGCGGGTGGTGCTGCTCGGCGCGGTGTTCGGCGCAAGCGCCGGCGGCGTGATGGCGGTGCTCGCCTGGGGCGGCGTCGCCAATCCGTGGGCCGTGCTGCTGCCGATGTTCGTGTTCGCCGCGGGAAACGGCCTCGCCCGTCCGCCGGCGATGGCCGGCGCGATGATCCCGTTCGAGCGTATGGCGGGTCTCGCCTCGGCGGTGCTCGGATTCACCCAGATGGCGATCGCGACGGTCTACAACATCGCGTTCAGCCAGCTGATCGCGATCGACCAGGTCGCCCTCGCGAGCGGCATCGCCGCCGCCGCGGCCGCCAACCTCGTCCTGCTGCTGCTGCTGCGCCCGCCCGCAAGCACGCCGGAGCGCCCGGCCGGGGCGGCCTCCTGACGGAGGTTTCCTACGCGCGATCCGGTAGGTCTGGTTCGCCGATCCAGCGCACCCGGGCGGAGCTGCTCGCTGCCCGCCAGAACCGTTCGTCGGCGGTCCACAGCTCGCAATCGAGGGTCTCCGCGAGCGCCAGATAGTGGCTGTCGTAGATAGCGCCCTGTCCGAGCAGGCCCGCCAGCTCGAGGGCCCTGCTGTGCAAGCGTGGCGCTCCGAGCAGCTCGACACCGGAGGCCAGCATGGCTTCCAGCAGACGAGCCGCCTCGGCCACGGTCAGTTCGCCGCGCAGGACACGCCGATGCAGCGCGTTGCTCACCTCCACCGGCAGGAGGTACGGCGCTGTTGGCGTCACGCCGTCGCCAGCCCAGCTCCGGGCGAGCGAGCGCGCGGAACCCGAGTCCGGCTCCCGGACCAGCCACTTGACCACCAGGCTCGCGTCCACGACGACGCGACCGTTCACGATGAGGCGCGTTCCTCGCGGGCCTCGCGGATGAAGTCAACCGAGTCTCCGGTGAACGTCCTGTCCCTGAGGAGTCCGTGTTGGAGCGCCTCGAGCCGGTCGAGCGCCTCGCCGAAGGGCAGGACGGCGAGTCCCTGTGACTCCTCCTTCGCGAGTTCCTGCTCGATGGCGTTCTGACAGTACTGGCGCATGCTCACGCCCTTGAGTGCGGCGACGGCCTTCAGTCGCCGCTGCAGGGGCGCGTCGATGTCGAGGGTGAGTCGCTTCTTCTGGACGGCCATTGGCGCCTCCCGGCGGAACTACAGAAATACAGAATAACAGAAGCTGCGCGGTAGAACCTTCGCGAGCCCTGCCCGCCCCGCCGCGACGCTCTAGAATCGTCCGGCCGCCGCCGAGCACGTTGGCGCCGGGAAGATTGACGACCGGGGAGGATGCAGCAATGCCGCCAGCGACCGGAACGCCCGCCTTCGAGGATCTGCCGACCATGGACGAGGGCAGCGAGGAGCGCCACGCCTGGGACGTCTGGGGCCGCGAAGACCAGGTCGGCTCCTTCAACCGGGTGACGGCGGAGCATGTCGTGGCCGCCGCCCGGCTCGTGCGCACGGGCAAGGTCATCAACCTCGATCTCCCGCTCAACGAGCCGGACCCGCCGCTCAGCGATCGCACCCGCTTCATCCACCACATCGAGACCGGCCGCCAGACGCGCGACGACTGGCTCGATGGCTTCTACCTGCAGGGCTCCAGCCAGTGGGACGCCCTCGCGCACGTGCGCTACCGCCAGTACGGCTACTGGGGCGGCCGCCAGGACGACGACGTCAACGAGGGCCGCGAGTGCGGCATCGACCAGTGGGCCGAGCGCGGCATTGTCGGCCGCGGCGTGCTGATCGACGCGAAGCGCCACTACGGCTGCGCACCCGACGAGCGCTTCGCGATCAGCGGCCCGATGATCGAGGAGATCGCCGAGGCGGAAGGCGTTGCAATCGAGCCCGGCGACACATTGCTGCTCAACACCGGCTGGCTCGAGTGGGTGCTCTCGCTCGACCTCGATACGCGTCTGGCCATGCAAGGGTCGGTTGCGCCGAACCCGGACGGGATGCAGGCGCCCGGCCTCGACGGGCAGCGCGAGACAGCGGCGTGGCTGTGGGACCGCGGGATCAGCGCCGTGGCCGCCGACACTCACGCGATGGAGGCGCTGCACGTCAAGCCCGAGGAGGGCTTCCAGCACCGCCGTCTGCTGCCGATGCTCGGCATCGCGATCGGCGAGTACTTCAACCTCGCCCCGCTCGCGGCGGACTGCGCCGAGGACGGCGTCTATGAGTTCATGCTCGTCTCCTCGCCGCTCAACATCCCCGGCGGCGTCGGCTCCCCGCCCAACGCCTACGCGATCAAGTAGCGATCGAGGCACGGGAGCCGCTGCGACGATGCCGGAGCCGCTGCTCGACGATGGAGCCCTCGAGGGCATCCGCGTGCTCGAGCTGGGGACCGCCATCGTCGGGCCCTACTGCGCGCAGAACCTCGCCGACCTCGGGGCGGAGGTGGTGAAGATCGAGCGGCCGGGCGGCGATCCGGTGCGGCGGCTCGCCGGCTTCGCGCCGAACGAGAGCAAGCTCTTCCACACGCTCAACCGCGGCAAGCGCAGCGTCGTCCTCGACCTTCGCGAGGAGGCCGCGCGCGAGGCGGTGCGCCGCCTGATTCCCGGCTTCGACGTGTTCGTGATCAACACGCGCCCCGGCGTGCCGCAACGCCTCGGGATCGACTACGAGACGTTGCGCGCGCGGCGCAAGGACTTGATCTACGTGGAGCACACCAGCTTCGGCACGCGCGGCCCGGACGCCCAGCGGCCCGGCGGCGACGTGGTGATCCAGGCCTACACCGGCCTCATGGCCGCCGAGAGCAAGATCGATGAGTTCGGGGCGCCGCAACGCATGAGCAGCACGGTGCTCTCGGACTACGCGGGCGGCATCGCCGGCGCGATGGGTGTCTGCGCGGCGCTCTACCGCCGCGAGCGCACCGGCCGGGGACAGTACATCAGCGCGCCGCTGGTCGCGTCGGCCGTCTCCTTCCTCTCCTACTACGTCTCCCGCCTCCCGGCCGTCGACGCCGTCACCAGCGACCCGATGCTGGAGCGCGTACGCGCGGTGCGCGAGGCCGGCGGCGGCTACCGCGAGATCCTCGAGACGCGCGGTCTGCAGGTGCTGACCCAGAACGCGGCGGGCCTGCTCTACACCAATGGCTACCCCGTGCGCGACGGCGCGATCGTGCTCGGCGCGGTCAGCGCCGAGAACCGCGACCAGATCCGGGCCGCACTTGGCATCGAGGACGACCCGACCGCCGATCCGGACTTCAACGCGCTCGACCCCGCCAACTGGCCGGTCATCGAGCAGGTCCGCGAGCGCATCCGCTCCGTCATGCGCGAGCGCACGATGGACGAGTGGATGGAGCGCCTCGACGCGGCCGGCGCGCCCGCCTCGCGGGTCAACCTGCCCGAGGAGATCGCCGACGAGCCGCAGCTCGAGGCGCTGGGGCTGCTGCTCGACCTCGATCACGAACTGACGGGCCCCGAGCGCATCGTCGGTTCGCTCGTCGAGATGTCGGAGAGCGCGACCGGTGCACGCCGCCCCGCGCCACCCCTCGGCCGCGACACCGTCGAGGTGCTGACGGAGGCGGGCTTCAGCGCCGGGGAGATCGAGGCGCTGACGCAGGCGGCGCGTGCGTGAGGGCGGCTGGGCGCGCCTGCGGTAAGGTGAGCGCCGCTGGAGGGAGGCTCGATGGCGCTGCCCGTGACGAGTGAAGCGCTCGACGATGTGCGGGTCCTCGATCTCTCGGAGGGCATCGCCGGGCCGTTCTGCACGAAGCTGCTGGCCGCCCTCGGCGCCGACGTCATCACCGTCGAGGCGCCCGGGCGCGGCGATCGCGCGCGCTCCGCTCCGCCCTTCGCCGGCGACGAGCCGCACCCCGAGCTGAGCGGGCTCTTTCTCTACCTCAACACCGGCAAGCGCAGCGTCACGTTGGACCTGCAGCAGGCCTCCGGACGCGCGATCGCCGGACGGCTCGTCGCGGAGTGGGCCGACATCGTCATCGAGGACTTCGCGCCCGGACAGCTCGACGCCTGGGGCCTTGGCTACGCGGCGCTCGAGGCGGCGCGCGATTCCCCGAGGCCGGGCGTGATCGTCGTCTCGGTGACGGACTACGGGCAGAGCGGGCCCTACCGTGACTGGCAGGCGTCGGACCTCACGGCGCTCGCCCTCGGCGGCTCGCTCTACATCGCCGGCGACGAGGACCGCGAGCCGCTCAAGATCGGCGGGCAGCCGGCGCAGTTCTACGCCGGACTGTCCGCGTTCAGCGGCGCGCTGATCGCGCTCCACCATCGCGACGCAACAGGCGAGGGCCAGCACGTCGACGTCTCGATGCTCGAGGGCATCGCGACTGCCCAGGAGTACCCGGGCGCGGCCTGGGCCTACAAGCGCGAGATCCGCGTGCGCGGCCCCGGCCACGCGCCGATGTTCGAGGTGGAGGACGGCTACATCGGGCTGATGTTCCCGCAGGCCCGCTGGCCGCGCTTCTGCGAGCTGATCGGACGGCCCGACATCGAGCACGACCCGCGCTTCGAGGGCACGCGGCAGCGCCGCGACAACATGGCCGAGCTGCGCGAGATCATCGCGGAGTGGACCGCGGGCAAGCGCAAGGCGGACCTCTACCACGCGATACAGGCCGTGCAGGGGCCGGCCGGCTACGTCTGCACCGCGCCCGACCTCATCGAGTCGCCGCAGTTCATCGAGCGTGATTTCTTCAGCGAGGTCGACCACCCGGCGACGGGGCCGCTGCTCTACCCCGGGCTGCCGCTGCGCTTCGGCACGGAGCGCCCGCCGCTGCGGCGCGCCCCGCTGCTGGGCGAGCACAACGCCGAGGTCTACGGCGAGCTGCTCGGCTGCAGCGCCGCCGACCTCGCGCGCATGCGCGGCGCGGGGGTGATCTAATGGCTGCCGAGCAGGCCGGGCCGGGCACGCCGGGCGGGGGCGCCCTCGAAGGACTGCGGGTCGTCGACCTCTCGCAGGTCTGGGCGGGGCCGCTGGCGCTCAAGCTGCTCGGCGACATGGGCGCCGACGTGATCAAGGTCGAGTCCGGCCGGCGCACGGACACCGCGCGAGGCGACCCCAACCCGCAGGCGAGCAGCGCGATCTACCCCGACGACGACCCCGGCACCGAGCCGTGGAACCGCGCGGGCCTGTTCAACGATCGCAACCGCAGCAAGCGCGGCATCTGCCTGGACCTCACCATGCCCGAGGGCATCGCGACGCTGAAGCGCGTCATCGCCGCCTCGGACGTGGTTGCGGAGAGTTACCGCTTCGGGGTGCTGGAGCGCCTCGGCGCGGGTTACGAGGCGATCCGCGCGGTGAAGCCGGACATCGTCTACGTCTCCTTCTCCAGCCAGGGCGCGACCGGGCCGGAGCGCTCCTACGGTTCGTACGGCGCGATCCTCGAGCAGACCGCCGGGATCGCCTCGATCACCGGTTACCGCGACGGCCCGCCCAAGACCTCCGGCACATTCTTCCCCGACCCGGTCGTCGCGATGCTCGGCGTCGGCACGATCCTCGCCGCCGTACGCCGGCGCGACCGCACCGGCGAGGGGACGTTCGTTGACCTCTCGCAGCGCGAGGTCACGACCTCGATCGTGCCGGAGATGCTGCTGGACTACACGATGAACGGGCGCACGCGCGGGCCGCAGGGCAACCGCCACGACGTCCACGCCCCGCAGGGCGTCTACCCGAGCGCGGGCGAGGACGACTGGGTCACGATCACCGTGCGCTCCGACGCCGAGTGGCGCTCGCTCGCGGAGCTGATCGGCGGCATGGAGCTGGCCTCGGACGCGCGCTTCGCGACGTTGCTCGGGCGGCGACGCCGCCACGACGAACTGGACGCGCTGATCGCCGCCTGGACGGGGGAGCGCGAGTCGCGCGAGCTGATGGAGCAGCTGCAGGCCCTCGGCGTGCCGGCCGGCATGGTGCATCGCGGCGACACGCTGCTCGATGATCCGCAGCTCGTCGAGCGCGGCTTCTGGGAGCCGGTGGACCACCCGGCGGCGGGGCTCATCCCCCACCTCAGCCGCCCCTTCAAGCTGGCCCGCACCCCCGGCCGGACCCCCCGCCCCGCCCCCATGCTCGGCGAGCACACCGAGGAGGTCTTGCGCGACGTAGCCGGCCTCAGCGAGTCCGAGATCGCCCACCTCGCCGCCCTCGGCGTCACGCGCAACGTGCCGGACGGCGCCGTGGGGGGCTAGGACTCAGGAACGGGCTGCGGCCCAGTGGACGACCGCTTCGGCGATCTCCACCACCATCGCGTACTCAGCTTCGGTCACGGGCCTGGCAGGTCCGGGGTATCGCGTGAGCAGTGCGTACGGTGTTAGTTCTCCGGCCTTCAGCACGGTCTCGGGGATGTCCTCGCCTGCTTCTTCCAACAGTGAGAGGAGGCGAGTCAGGTCATGCACGTACGGGAAGTCGATACCGCGTGCGATCAGTAGGGACTTGGTGGCCTTCTCAGCCGCTTGTTGCGCCTCGAAGCAAGGTCTTCGAGATAGGTTCCAGGGGCGCGGCTCCTGGCCAGCGCGAGATTGCTGCGCGCCCGATTCAGCCACTCCCGGGGATCGTCGGGCGGGTAGCGCTCAGGAGGACTCATACACCACAAGGCCGTCCTGGACGGCGGGCTTGACGATCAGCGCGTGGCTGTCCTTGTAGCGCTCCACGTCCTCCGGCGAGACCACGATGGCGTCGACCGCTGCTCCGACTCCGCGCAACCTCCCATAGATGCGCGCCATCAGCTCGAGCGCGTCGGCGCCGTCCTTGATGACAAGAAGGTCGATGTCGCTGTCAGGGTCGGCCTCACCACGGGCCGCGGACCCGAAGAGGATGATCTTCTCCGGCTCCGCTACCTCCACGATGCGGCCGATGACGTCGTCCAGCGTCGCTTGATCAAGCATCGTGACCAGATCGTACCGCACGCGCCCCGCGCGTAGCGCCTACGAAGCGTCCTCGAGGTAGGCGTCGCCGATGATCCGGGAGTCGAGGAGTTGCTGGTAGCGCTCGTCGCTGACGCCGAGCAGGTCTTGCAGCACCTCGCGGTTGTGCTGGCCGAGCAGCGGGGCGTGGCTGCGGATCTCGAGCGGGCGCTCACGGTAGCGCGCGACGGGGGCGGGGTAGCTGTGTGTGCCTGCCGCCGGGTGGTCGACTTCCTGCCAGAAGCCGCGCTCGCGCAGGTGCTCGTTCTCGCGCAGCTCCTCCTGGCGCAGCAGCTCGGTGGCGGGCACGCCCGCGGCCTGCAGCCGCTCCATCAGCTCGCGCGCGACGTGCTGCGAGGTCCACGCCTCGATCAGCGGCTCCAGCTCGT
Organism: Dehalococcoidia bacterium; assembly: GCA_963667465.2. Taxonomy (GTDB): domain Bacteria; phylum Chloroflexota; class Dehalococcoidia; order UBA2979; family UBA2979; genus VXMT01. Next base: position 709,142 of record CAXXDN010000001.1, read on the forward strand.
CCTGGTGCTCGTAGCGCACGTCCGAGGTCGCGAAGCGCGGGTCGCCGGCCAGCTCCGGCGCGCCCAGCTCGGCGGCGAGGGCGGCGAACTGCTCGTCGCTGGCGACGGCGATCGCCACCCAGCGGCGGCGGCTCGACTCGCTCTGCTCGCCCGGCGCGTCGAGGCAGCGAAAGACGCCGCTCGGCGCCTTCGAGGGGTGGCGGTTGCCGAAGGTGCTCCGCACGCGCCGGTTGAAGGAGTAGTCCATCAGCGCCCACGAGACGTGGTGCAGTCCGGCCTCGACGTGCGAGAGGTCGATCAGCTGCCCTCGGCCGGTGCGCTCGCGCGCGAACAGCGCGGCCTGGACGGCGAAGGCGACATGGATGCCGGCGTTCGGGTCGCCGTGCGCGAGGCCCGGTGTGTACGAGGGGTCGCTGTCGCGGTAGCCGCGCAGGAAGGTGTGGCCGCCGAGCGCGTCCATCGTGGGGGCGAAGCCCTTGAAGCTGCGGTAGGGGCCGGTCGTCCCGAAGCCGGGGAAGCGCGCCTGGATGATGCGCGGATTGAGCTCCGCCAGCCGCGGGTAGTCCAGCCCGAACTTCTCGACGACCCCCGCCGCGTTGTTCTCGATGTAGACGTCGGAGACCCGCACCAGCTCGCGCAGCAGCGCGATGCCCTCGGGCCGATCGATGTCGAGCGTGACGCTCTTGTGATTGCGCTTGGAGTAGTTGAAGTGGGCGTTGCGGTTCCAGAAGCCCTCGCTCGGGTCGCGATCGACGTAGAGCGCGCCGAACGGGCCCTGCAGGTACAGCTCGGGCAGGTTGCGGTAGTTCGAGCGCGTCGGGTTGACGTGCTGGATCGACTCGATCTCGATCACCTCGGCGCCGAGGTCGCCGAGAATCAGACTCGCTGCCGGTCCCGCCCAGACGATCGCCTGGGAGAGCACGCGCACGCCCTCGAGGGGCAGCCGCGCCTCGCTGCGGGTTTCCGCCGCACCCTCAGACGACATCGCGCTGCCTCAGGATCGAGACGTCCTCAGGGGTGTAGCCGAGCAGCTCCGTCAGCACCTCCATGGTGTGCTCGCCGAGCAGGGGCGCACGGCGGATCGAGGCGGGCGTCGCGCTCAGCTTGAACTGTGCGCCGGGGTACTCGCGGGGGCCGGTCTCCGGGTGGTCGAGCTCGACGAAGTAGCCACGCGCGCGCAGCTGGCGGTCGGCGAAGAGGTCCTCGGTAGTGTTGAGGGCTGCAACGGGGACGCCCTGCGCCTGCGCGGCGTCCATCACCTCGATCTTGGTGCGTTCCAGCAGCCAGGGGTAGATCAGCGCGTCGATCTGCGGACCGAATTCGGGGTCGAGCAGGTTGCCGGAGTAGCTGGTGTCGTCGATCAGGTCCTCGCGGCCGACCATGCGGCAGAAGCGGTCCCACCAGTAGGGGTAGCAGAGGAAGTTGACGTAGCCGTCCTTGCAGGGGAGCTGGCCGCCGTAGACGCCGTTGGGGAAGGCGCTGGCACGCAGGTTGCAGTCCTCGGTGACGAACAGCTCGCCGCCGTAGGAGTGGGCCATCACGTTTTGCGTGGCGCGGTCGAGCGAGCAGGCGAGCGCCTCCTGGATCGAGATGTCGACGCGCTCGCCGCGTCCGAGGCGCACGCCCAGCGTGATTGCACCGAGGCTGTACGAGGCTGCCATCGCGCCGGCGAGGAAGAGCGGGGCGTAGAGCCACGGCCGGTTTGGCTCGCGGCCGGGATAGGCGGTGACGGCCAGCCCGCCGCCCATCGCGTAGAGCAGCATGTCGTCCGCCTCGAAGTCGCGGTACGGCCCGTGCTGCCCGAAGTTGCTGATCGAGACGAGCGTGGCGGCCGGGTTCGCCTCGGCGAGTTGCTCCTTGCTTAGCCCGAGGCGGGCGAGCGTGCCGGGCCGGAAGTTCTCGACGACGGCGTCGGCCCAGGCCCCGAGGCGGCGCAGGATGCGCTGCCCGCTCTCGGTCTTGAGGTTGAGCGTGAGGCTCCGCTTGCCGGTGTTGAGGTCCAGGAACAGCCCGCTGCGCTCGGGGTGCGGCTCGTCGTCCGGGAACGGTCCGGCCCGCCTCGAGGGGTCGCCGCCGTTGGGCCGTTCGATCTTGAGCACCTCGGCGCCGTAGTCGCTGAGCAGCTTGGTGCAATAGGGACCGGCGACCCCCTGCGTGAGGTCGAGGATCCGCAATCCATCGAGGGCGCCCTCGCTCATCGCCGCTCCTCCCGGCCGCCGCCGCAGTTGCCCAGCGCCCGGACTCGGCGAGTCCGGATCGTCTGCTGGACTATAGATGCAGCGGCGCTTCACGATGAAGCGCGGGCGGGTTTGCGCTCGGCGCCGGCTGGCGCGACGACGCCGACGCCATGCTCGAGTGGCTGGCGCGCACGCCGGAGCCGGAGCCCCCTCACCCCGCCCCTCTCCCGCGAGGGGAGAGGGGACCGGAAGGTGGCGGATGCGGCTTCCGAGGAGACGGGAAAGCCCGGCGGGCGCCCTCAGGCGGGGAGCAGACGGACCGCGCGTTTCAGGTTGTAGGCCGTGCACGTCAGCCACAGCTCGGTGGCGTTGCGCTCCAGGCCCGGGTAGCGCACCCGGCGGTAGGCGTAGCCGCGCCTGAGCGTCCCGAAGACCCGCTCCGGCGGGCCTGCCCTTCGACGCGGCGTGCAGCTCTGCAACGACCGCGCCGCTGCGCTACCGGGGCGTTGCGCAACGGTCTCGCGAGCGGCGAGCAGGAACCGCCGGTGGCCCTACCCCTCGCCTGCCAGCGCGGCGTTCTCCGCGAGCACGCGCTCGACGTCCTCGCGGTAGAGCGCGCCGAGCAGCCTGCCGCCATCGTCGAACGCGCGCGAGGTGACGAGGACGCTCGGGTGCGGGTTGCGGCGCAGCCGCTCCGCGAGGCTGTGCAGGAAGGTGTCTGGCTTCTCGGTCGGCGGCTGCGGCTCCATCACGTCGCCGGCGCGGGCGGCCGGGTCGCCCTCGAGGGCAGCGCCGTCGATGCGGCCGAGCAGCACGCCGGAGTCGTCGATCACGGCGCAGAGCGGGTCGCCGGTCGCCTCGGCGCGCTCTCGCGCCTCACCGAGGGTCGCGTCCGGTCCGCACGTCGCCGGGAGGCGCATCAGGTCCAGCGCACGCCGCCGCCCGGCGCTGCGCCCGGCGAGGGGCAGCCCCTCCAGCGCCCAGTCGGACTTGCCCGGCACGTAGTCGTGTACGGCCTCGAAGCCGAGTTGTTCGAGCCGCGCCGCGGCTCGGGGCGAGGCGTCTCATTCCCGGTCGTAGCAGTAGACGATGACCGGCCGGTCGCGCCGCAGCGCGCCGACGGTGTCCGGCCCGAGGGCGGTCGCGGGGACGCTCACGGCGCCCTCAAGGTGCTCGTCCGCGTACTCGCGCTCGGGCAGCACGTCGACGAGCTGCGCGCCTTCGGCGAGCAGCGCCCGCACCTCGTCGCGCTCGATTTGCTTGACCATCTGGGGTTCTCCTCGTGTGCGTCCGTTCGTGGCCATTGTACGGAGCCGGAGCTCCCTCACCCTGGCCCGCTCCCTCGGGGAGAGGGGATTGGATGGTAGTCGGGGACGGCCGCCTCAGTCCGCCCCCCAGCGCCAGTAGACGGCGATCGCGAAAGCGACGATGGCGGCGGTGAGCAGCAGGCCGGCCTGCAGGCCGTCGATGATCGCCAGCGAGCGCAGCGGGCTGCCCTCGGCGGCGGCCGTGAGGTTCGCGCCCGCGAAGACGGTGAAGACCGCGCCGGAGACTGCGATGCCGCCCGCCTGCCCGATCCGCCTCGCCGTCACGATCGCCGCCGAGGCCATGCCGAGCCGCTGCACCGGCACGGAGCCCATGATCGTCGAGTTGTTGGGCGACTGGAACAGCGCCATCCCCAGCCCGATCAGCGACAGCCGCATGGCAACGTCCGGCACCGCGGTGCCGCTGTCCGCGAGCGCGAGCAGCGCAATGCCGAGGCTCGTCGAGGCGAGGCCAAGCGGCACGAGCAGCCTCGGGCCGGCGCGGTCGGAGAGGCGGCCGGTGATCGGGGCGAAGACGAACAGCGTGAGCGGCTGCGCGGCGATGATCGCGCCTGCCTCGAGCGTGCTGAAGCCGCGCGCGCCGACGAGGTAGAACGGCGTCAGCACCATCACGGCGGCGAAGCCCCAGTAGAAGAGGATCGCCGTGCCCACCGAGCCGCTGAAGGCGCGGATGCGCAGCAGCTCCAGCGAGACCACCGGGCTCGCCGCGCGCCGCTCAATCAGCACGAACAGCGGCGTGAGCGCCAGCCCGAGGACGAACAGCCCGATGATCCACGGGCTGTCCCAGCCCCAGGCGTTGCCGCGGTTGACGGCCAGCGTGAGGCTCGCGAGGGCGCCGAAGAGCGTGAGCGAGCCGGGGATGTCCAGCCCGCGCTCGCGGCCCTCGGTGGGGGTGCTGCGCAGCACCAGCAGGAGCACGGCGGTCAGCGTCACGCTCAGCGGCAGCCGCGTGAGGAAGATCGCGCGCCAGTCCAGCAGTTCGACGAGCACGCCGCCCAGCACCGGACCGGAGGCGAGGCCGAAGCCGACCGTGCCGCCCATGATGCCAAGCGCCTGCCCCCGGCGCTCCGGGGGCACGAAGGAGGTGACGATCGCGTTGCCGTTGGAGACGACCATCGAGTTGCCAACCGCCTGCAGTCCGCGCGCGGCCACGAGCGCGGGTAACGAGGGCGCCGCGCCCGCCGCGAGCAGGCTCAGCGCGACGATCGCGTTGCCGCCGACGAAGAAGCGCTTGCGCCCGTAGAGGTCGCCGAGCCGCCCGAACGGGAGCGCGAGCCCGGTGCCGAGCAGCACGAAGACCAGCATGACCCAGACCACCGCGTCGATCGTCGTCTCGAACTCGGAGGCGAGAGTGGGCAGCGCGATGTTGATGATCGAGGTGTCCATCGTGCCGAGCAGGACGGATCCGGCGACGGGACCCAGCACCAGCCACGGCAGGCGCGGGGCGCGGCGCCGCGTGAGGTCCGCGGCGCCCTCGCCGGGCTGTTCTTCGCTCTCGCCGGGCACCGAGTCGTCGGGCATCGCGCGATGATACGGGGACCGCGGCGCGCGGTCGCCGATTGAGGAGCCACCGCCGTCGCGAGGTTGCCACGGTGGGCGCCGGGCCTGAGAATCCGCGGATGCGCGGCCGACCCCTGCTCTGGCAGCTCGACGTGGCGATCAAGCTCGTGATGGTCGCGCTGCTCGCATTCGGCGCGTTCAGCGGCTTGCAGCAGTTCGAAGGCAAGGCGTTCGGCGGGCGGCTGGTCTTCTACCCGCTCGCCGTCCTCATCCTGCCGGTTGCGTGGCGGATCTTTGCCTCGGGGCGGCCGTTTCCCTACCGCGCCGACGTGCTGATCACGCTGCCGTTCCTGATCGATGTCGCGGGCAACGCGGGCGACCTCTACGACACGGTCGTGTGGTGGGACGATGCGAATCACTTCGTGAACTGGGCGCTGCTCTCCGCCGGCGCCGGGCTGCTCATCCCCCGCGACCGCATCGAGGACTGGGCACTCGCCGGTCTCGTGGTCGGCTTCGGCACGACGACCGCCATCGGCTGGGAGTTGATGGAGTACTGGACGTTCATTCGCGACTCGCCGGAGTTCGCTACCGCGTACGCGGACACGCTCGGCGATCTTGCGCTCGGTACGCTCGGTTCGGGGGTGGCCGCGGCCCTCGTGACGAGGTTCGCGCGCTAGCGGTCCTGATCCATGCGGCGGTGCGCGAACTTCCAGGCGCCGTCCACCTTGCGCACGGTGTGGCGGTACATGCCGGTGTGGCCAATGCGCGGGCCCTCGTGCGGCCGCAGCAGCATCAGGTAGCACGTGACCTGCGCCTCTTCGGCGTCGCCCTCGATCAGCACGTTGTTCAGCCAGTGCCGTGAGGCCGGCTGGTCCGGGTTGTTCGCGCGCGAGGCAGCAACCTCGCGGAGCTGCTCGATGCCCTCCCAGCGGCGGTCGGGCGGGAACTCGTAGACAGCGTCCTCGGTAAAGCAGTCGAGCCAGGCCTCGCCGTCGCCGCCGTCGATTGCGTGGTTGTAGCGGGTCAGCAGATCGAGGATTGCCATCCGGTCTTCAGTCGAGATCGCCATCCCGTCTCGCCCCCTCGCGTGCTAATCGCCCTCGCGGGCGTCCCAGTCGATCGTTTCGCCGCGGGCGAGCGCCTCGATCTCCTCGAGGATGTAGAGCAACTCGCGGTCGTCCCGGCGGGCGATGTCGGGGATGTGGTAGCCGTGGTCGAAGGCGGCGACGACCTGCGAGTGGTCGTCGATCACGTAGTCCGGCATCACGTGCACGTCCATCTCGTCGAGCCGTTCGCGATAGCGATAGAGCGGCTTGACGAAGTAGTCGTCGACGTAGCCGTCGAGGCCATGCAGGCGCATGTCGAAGCGCCGGATGCCGACGCCCGACCAGATGTAGATCGCGTGACCGGCCTGCTTGAGGCGGCTGAACACCTCCTCGGTGTGATTGCGCAGCCGCCCATCCGCCATGATCAGCGTGTAGTCGACGTCGAAGAAGACGTTCAGGCATCGATGCTCGGCCATGGCGCCTCGTTCACCGCAGCGGCGGCGCCATCCGGCGCCCGGCCCGGCCCCGTCCACCCGGGGCACGCGCGATAGCATAACGTGAGGCCGCCTCACGCTCGATAGCGCTCGTCCGGCCCTCTCCTGGGGGCGGGGGTTGGGGTGAGAGGGCTCGCCCGCAGCCCCTCGCTGCGCCGCTGGGTTGTTGCGCCCGACCCCGGCGGGGTGTGGGGGACCTGCGAGGTATCCTCGCGCCAGATCGAAGCTGCAAAGCCCACTCTGAAGGACGCGCGCCTGTCCTCGATTGGCGCGGCGTGAGCGCCGGACCAGCGCGTGTTGTCGGAGCGGGGCGGCGGGTCGTAGGCTGGCGGGCGTGAGCACGTCCGGGACTTCTCCGTGGGACGAGGCTGCGATCGAGGCACTGGTCGCGCCGTTCCTGCGCGGCCTCGCCCCGCCGACGTCGCTTTCCGTCCTGCAGTACGACCTCAACGCCGGCGTGCCGGACCGCGCCTCGCTGCCCGCTGCGGAGATCGCCGAGGCCGCAGCCCGCGCGCTGCGCGATGATCCCGCCGGCGCACTCACCTACGGCGGGGCGCAGGGTTACGCGCCGCTGCGCGCCTGGATTGCCGAGCGGCATTGCGCCGAGGGCCTGACCATCGGACCGGAGCACGTCACGCTCTGCTCCGGCAGCGCGCACGCCCTCGACAACATCGCCGCCGCCTTCCTCGGACCCGGCGATGCGGCCGTCGTCGGGGCGCCGACCTACCCCGGCGCGATCCGCGCCTTCCGAGCGCGCGGCGCCGCGCTGATCGATGTCCCGCAGGACGCCGCCGGCCTGCGTCCCGACGCGCTCCTCGATGCGCTCGCTCGCCAGGACGGGCCTTCGCCGAAGCTGCTCTACCTGATCCCCACCTACGACAACCCGAGTGGCAGCACGATGCCGCTCGAGCGCCGCGAGAAGTTGCTGCGCATCGCCGGGGAGCACGGCCTGCTGATCGTCGAGGACGACGCCTACGCGGGGCTCGACCTCGACGGACCGCCGCCGCCCTCGCTGTTCTCGCTCGCGCGGGGGCGGGGCGTGCTGTACGTCGGCACGTCCTCCAAGACGATCGCGACGGGCCTGCGGCTCGGCTGGACCGTGGCCGCGCCCGAGGTGATCCGCCAGCTCGTCTTCGCGCGGCTCGACAACGGCGCCTCGCCCTTCGTGCACCGCACGGTGCTGGAGTACCTGCGGTCCGGCGAAGGGAGCGCATACGAGGCGCACGTCGAGCGCCTGCGCGCGATCTACCGCGCACGCCGCGACGCCGCCGCCGAGACCGCGCGCGAGGCGTTCGGCGACCTCGTGCGCTTCGAGCCGCCGGCCGGCGGCTTCTACCTCTGGCTGCACCTCGGCGAGGGACTCGACGCCCACTCGTTCGCGCTGGAGGCGGCGGAACGCGGCGTGGCGGTCACGCCGGGGCCGCTCTACTTCGCGAACGGCGGAGGCGAACGCAACGTGCGCGTCGCCTGGCCCGCGCTCCCGCCCGAGGATCTGCGCGACGCGATCGCGCGCCTCGGCGAGGCGGCGTCCGCCGCCTCGTCCTGAGGGGCGTGCGACTGCGCCGCTACGCGAATTCGCGAGCGCTCAGACCACCTGGATGGCGCCGGGATAGCGCCCGACGGTCTCGTCAGCGGTCAGCAGGGTCAGCGCCTCGATCTGCGCCTGTGCGACGAGGATGCGGTCGAACGGATCGCCGTGAATGGTCGGCAGCAGATCCACGGCCACGGCGTGGGCTCCGCTGATCGCGAGCTCCTGGTGGCCGTTCTCGATCAGCGCCCGGCGCAACAGGCGGGGATCAACGCGAAAATCGTCGCGCCCCAACCCGCTCTTGATGGCGACCTCCCACAACGAGGCGGCGCTGAAGTACAGCTCGTTCTCCGGATTCTCGATGACGGCGCGAGCGCTGGGCCGCAGGCGCTCCGGCATGCCAGCGGCCCAGAGCAGGATGTGCGTATCGAGCAGGATCCTCACCGCGACCCCTCGAACATCGTCTCGATCTCATCGGCGCCCATGCGGTCGAAGTCGTCGGGCACCGAGATGCCGGGGAGGAAGCCGGTCCGGCGCGGTCCGGAGGCCGGCGCCTCAAGCGAGATGACCTTGACCAGCGGCTTGCCAGCGCGCGCGATGATGAAGGGCTCTCCGTCCACCGCGGCCTGCACGAGCTTCGAGAGCTGCGACTTGGCCTCATGCATATTGACGACACGCATGGGAGCCTCCGGTACTTAGTCCGATCCGATGGACTTAGTCTATCCTACGGCGCATCTTCGCGCACCGCGACGACGCGCAGCCGCCGGTAGTCGACGACCCAGCGCCCGCCCTCGTCGCCGTCCTCGCGCCAGAGCTGAGGGCGCACGGCCGCCTCGACGCGCGCGATCACGGCGTCGGCGTGGCCGGGGGTGAGGTCCGCGAGCCAGGGGTGGCCGAACATGCGCAGCCAGCCTGCCAGGCCGGCCGCGCCGTCCTCGAGCGTGGTCGGGCGGTCGAAGAGCGTCATGAGCTGAGGCTCGAACCCGTGCTGCTCCAGCAGTGCGGCGTACTCGGCGAGGGCAGGGAAGTACCACGGCCGCGGCTGGCGCTCGCGCGGCGCCCCCTCGGCCTCGAGGGCGTCACGCAGCGCGCCCTCGACGATGGCGACGTTGCCGCGTCCGCCCAGCTCGGCGACGAGCCGCCCTCCGGGCCGGAGCAGGGCGTGCAAGCCTTGCAGCACCGCTTCGGGACGCGTCATCCAGTGCAGCGCGGCGTTCGAGAAGACGGCGTCGAACGGTCCCGCCAGCGAGGACTCAGCCAGCGCCTCGCCGTCGCCCTCGATGAACTCGAGCGTCTGGCGCCTCGAGGCCGGGAACTGCGCCCGTGCTGCCTCGATCATCGCCGCGTCGCTGTCGAGGCCGACGACGGAGGCGCCGCGTGCGGCGATCGCGGCCGCGAGCAGCCCGGTCCCGCAGCCCAGGTCGAGGATGCGCTCGTCCGGCTGCGGATCGAGCAGCGCGACGAGATCCCCGGCGTGATCGGAGACGAAGCGAAAGCTCTCGTCGTAGGCGCGCGCGTCCCAGCTCGCGCTGCTCATCGTCGGGTCGCGGAGGAGCCCGCTAGACGGCCGCCGCGACGCGCTTTGCCGATCCGGTCAGCTCCGCCATCAGGTGCATCGACTCAGCCGTGGTGTTGATCCCCATGTTGATCATCGTCACGCGCGAGTCCTCCCAGTCGCGGTAGCGCTCGCGGATGCGGTCGGGCGGCCCGACGAGGGCGATCTCGTCGCACAGCTCGTCGGGGACGGCCTCCTCCGCCTCCTGCTTGCGGCCGGAGAGGAACAGCTCCTGGATGCGCTCGGCGGCCTCGGCGTAGCCGAAACGGCGGACCTGGTCGTTGTGGAAGTTCATGTTGCGGGCGCCCATCCCGCCGACGTAGAGCGCGAGGTTCTCCTTCATCTTGTTGAGCCCCTCCTGCACGTCGTCGGTGACGATCACCTGCGTGGAGGATGCGATCTCGAAGTCGTCGCGGCTCTTGCCGGCGCGGCGCAGACCCTCGTCGATGTACTTCTCGTACTCGCCCAGGCGCTTCGGAGGACAGCGCGAGGTGACCCAGCCGTCGCCGAACTCGGCGGCGTTGCGCACGTTGATCGGCCCCATCGCGCCGACGTAGATGGGCAGCCGGCGGGGATGCAGCACGGACTTGAGCGGCTTGCCGAGGCCGGTCGCATCCGGGCCGTCGTAGGGCAGCCGGTACTCCTCGCCGTCGAAGGCGAGCGGCTGCTCGCGGTCCCAGACCATGCGCATGATCTGCATGTACTCGGCGACGCGCTTCGCGGGCTTGCCGAACGGCACGCCGTGCCAGCCCTCGATCACCTGCGGGCCGGAGAGCCCGATGCCGACACCGCGCACGCGGCCGCCGGAGAGCATGTCGATCGTGGTCATCGTGTTCGCCGCCAGCGCCGGGGAGCGCCCGTGCAGCTGCAGGATGTTGGTGCCAAGGCCGATCTTCTCCGTGTTCGCCGCGATCCAGGTCAGCGGCACGACCGCGTCGTGCCCCCAGATCTCCGCGCACCAGACCATGTCAAAGCCCAGATCCTCCGCCAGCTTGATCCGCTCCCAGGGGATATCGATCGATGTCGATCCAAGGTGTCCGAGTCCCAATGCCAGCTTCATGCGGGTTCCTTCCCGTCAGGCGCAGCCCGGCAACGTCAGGAGACGATGCCGGCCTCGCACAGCTCCTCGATTTGCTCGTTCGCGAGGCCCAGGTCGGCGGCCAGCACCTCGCTCGTGTGCTCGCCGTAGTCCGGGGCCAGCTCGATCGGGACCTCCGAGGCCGACATGCGGGCCGGCAGGCGCATCAGCTCGATCGTGCCGTACTCGGGGTGCTCGTGGTGCTCGAAGAGGCCGCGCTCGCAGAGGTGCGGGTCCGTCCGCAGGTCGCGGGTGGAGAGCACGGCGGTGCAGGGCACGCCGGCGGTGGCGAGGATGTGCATCGCCTCGTACTTGGTGCGCTGCAGCGTCCACTGCTCGACCTCGGCGTAGAGTTCGGCCTGGTGCTCGCGGCGGCTGGCGGCCGTCTCGAAGCGCGGGTCGGTCGCCAGGTCGGGGCGGTCGAGGGCGACGCAGAACGTGTCCCACATCCGCGAAGTCACCACGCAGATGTGCACGTAGTCGTTCGGCCCGTCCCCCTTCGAGGGGTAGACGTTCGTCGGTGCGCCCAGGCCGTTGCCGAGGCGCTGCGCCTCCCGATCCGTGCCCCAGGCCTCGCGGCCCATGGTCTTCATGAAGTAGGTCACGGCCTCCTGCATCGAGAGCTCGATCAGCTGCCCCTCGCCGGTGCGCTGTTGCTGCACGTAGGCGGAGACGATGGCGAGCGCCAGCTGCAGGCCCGTGCCGGTGTCGCCGTAGGAGGCCCCCGGCCGCATCGGCGGTCCGTCCGGCTCGCCGTTGATCGAGTAGGCGCCGCCCGCTGCCAGCGCGACACTGTCGAAGCACTTGTAGTCTGCGTACGGCCCGCTCAGCCCGAAGCCCTTGATGCGCGCGTAGATGATCGAGGGGTTTCGCTCGCGCAGCGCCTCGTAGCCGATGTTCAGCTTCTCGATCACGCCCGGCCCGTAGTTCTCGACGAAGACGTCGAAGCGCGGCGCGAGATCGAGCAGCAGCTCGCGCCCGCGTTCGGTCGCGAGGTCGATCACGATGCTGCGCTTGTTGCTGTTGTAGTTGAGGAAGTACTGGGGTGGGCGGCCCTCGGTGGTCAGTCCGCGGCCGGGGTCGCCGATACCGGGCGGCTCCACCTTGACCACGTCGGCGCCCTGCCAGGCGAGGGCCTGGGTGCAGGACGTACCGGCCTCGTACTGCGTCATATCGAGGACGCGCATCCCGTCGAGTGCGGGCATCGGGACGCCTCCTTCCGTGCAGCGGCGAGCCGGGGAGCGGCGCCGCCGCGTCGTCGTCGGCATCCTACCGCGCGCGGGCGAGGGGTGCAGCGGGGAGTTGCCCGGGGCCGGGTGCGGGGAGTCAGGCAGCGGGGATGCCGGTGCGCGCGAAGTCCTCGCCCTTGTACAGCAGCGGTTCCCCTGTGGCCTCGGCGAGCGCGTAGGAGAAGCAGTCGCCAAGGTTCAACGCGGCCGGGTGGTTGCCCCTGCCGAAACGCCGCCAGGCCCGGCGCGCTGCGCGCGCCTGCTCGATGGTTACCGGGACCAGTTCGATCGATGCCTCTTCGAGGTAGGCATCGAAAACAGGCCCGGCCCCGCTGCCTTCCCGGCCCTCAAGAACGATGGTCGCTTCGAGGAAGTTCGCGACAGACATGCGACAGACCGGATCCGCCACTATTGCTCTGTCGTAAAGGTCTGCATCGGCCTCGTCGAACAGGATTGCGATGATCGCCGACGTATCGACGATCACTTCGGCAGACCCCGCTCGTCGTACAGCAGTTCGCCGTGATCGATCGGCGGGCCGCCCGCGCGGAGACGCGCGGCGAGGGGTTTCGAGATGGCCCGCATTCTCCGGAGACGCTCTTCCATACTGCGTTGGTGCTGCTCGCGCTCCAGGCGCTCCTCGAGGGCGACCGTGATCGCGCCAGTCTTGGTCTCGCCGGTCAGTTGCGCCAGTTCGTCGGCCAATTGGCAAGTCCGCTCGTTCTTGATGTTGAGGCTCACGGGCGTCCCCCAGGGTAGAAGTGTGGTCACTGTGTCTACCATACATGGTCGTGCTGGAGGAGGCGCACGCCGCCCGCCCTCGTGAAGCGCCGCGGTGTGGCAGACTGCGCGGCGAGCGCGGGACGAGAGGGGCGCAGCGTGCAGTTCGGCATCCACATCATCGTCAACCACCTCACGCTCTCGCCCGCCGAGGTCGCCAGAGCCGTCGAGGATCGCGGCTTCGACTCGCTCTTCCTCGGCGAGCACACGCACATCCCAGTGCAGCGCGAGACGGCCTACATCGGCCTCGGCGACCGCACCGCGCCGCAGCCGGGCGAGGGCGCCGACGAGCTGCGCAAGCGCCGCCCGGACCTGCGCGCCAACTTCTGGTACCTCTACGACCCGTTCATCGCCCTCGCCGCCGCCTCGGCCGTGACCGGGCAGATCAAGCTCGGCACCGCGATCTGCCTCATCCCGGAGCGCGACCCGATCACGCTTGCCCAGGAGATCGCGACCCTCGACCAGATCTCGGGCGGCCGCGTCATCATCGGCATCGGCAGCGGCTGGAACCGCGAGGAGATGGCCAACCACGGCGTCGCCTGGAAGGACCGCCACAAGGTCACGCGCGAGCGCGTCGAGGCGATGAGGGTGCTGTGGAGCGAGGAGGAGGCCGAGTACCACGGCGAGACGGTCGACTTCGATCCCGTCTGGTGCTACCCGAAGCCGGTGCAGGAGGGCGGCCCGCCGATCCTGATGGGCCAGAACAGCCCGCGGACCTTCGAGCGCATCGTGCGCTACTGCGACGGCTGGATCCCCTACCGCATCCCGATCGGCGATCCCGACATCCTGCCCGCCATCGCCCGGCTGCGCCGAGAGTGGGCTGACGCCGGCCGCGACCCGGACGCGCTGCATGTCAGTATGAACGGCCCCGCCATCCCACCCGCCGGCGACGACCCCACCGAGGCCGACTCCGCAGTCCTCGACGCCGCCGCCGCCGAGGCCGAGCGACTACGCGAGGGGGGCGTCGACCGGCTGCTTTTCAACCTCGGCAGCCCCAAGCGCGACCTCGGCTACCCCACGCTCGACCGTTACGCCAGCTTCCTCAAGCGCATCAGCTAGGCCGGGAGAGGACCACCGAGATGCCGACTGCCCGCATCGACGACACGCTGGAGCTGCACTACGAGCTCGACGACTTCACGCCGCCCTGGGAGGGCGACGCGGAGGCAATCCTGCTCCACCACGGAGCGGGCAAGAGCGGGAAGCTCTGGTACTTCTGGGTGCCCGGTCTGGCCAGCGACTACCGCGTGATCCGCCCGGACGCGCGTGGCTTCGGCCACTCCTCGCCGATCCCCGAGGGCTACCGCTACAGCCTCAGCGGCCTCGCCAACGACCTGCGCCTGCTGCTCGACTCGCTTGGCATCGAGAAGACGCACCTCGTCGGGGAGACGGTCGGCGGGCCGGTCTGCCTGCAGTTCGCCTACGAGTACCCCGATCGCACGCACAGCCTCACGCTCTGCGGCGCGCCCTACCGCCTCGACAGGCTGCCGGAGCACTTCCTGCACTCCGCCGAGATCATCCATGAGCAGGGTGTCGAGGCGTGGGCGACGGGCAACGGGGACCGCCGCTTCGGCGACAAGGCGGACCCGGAGCTGGTGCGCTGGTACCACCACGAGATGGGGAAGACCTCGGCACGCACGCTGATCGCGCTGTTCGACTACGTGCCGACGGTGGATCTGACGGACATCCTGCCGCACATCCGCGTGCCGACGCTGGTCTTCGCGGGCCTCGAGAGCGGCATCACGCCGCCGGACGACTCGCGCTTCATCGCCGCGACGATCCCCGGCGCGCAGCTGGTGGAGATCGAGGGCGCGCCGACCCAGCTGCACATCACGCACCAGGACATCGCGCTGCCGAAGTTCCGGGAGTTCCTCGCCGGCCTCGACTGATTCCGGCCAGTGCCTCGCGTCGCCTCGATCCGTGTGTAGCGCCTGCCGCGCGTCGCTACGAGGGCGAAGCGCCGCCGGCGTCGCCCTGGGCGACCGAAGCGCCGGCGGCGTCGCCCCGGGCGACGGGCAGAGAGGGTTTGACGGCCAGCCAGAAGAACAGCGCACCGACCACCGCGGCGCAGGCCAGCACCATGAAGGCGCCCCGGTAGCTGCCCGTCGCGTCAAAGACCACGCCGGCGAAGATCGGCCCGAAGATCATTCCGAACATGATCACGAGCGACGAGAAGCCCATGATCCTGCCGAAGGCCTTGCCTCCGAAGTAGTCGGCGCGCAGCGCCTGCATCGCCGGCACGCGCGCGCCCCAGCCGACGCCCGCGAGGATCCCGAAGATGATCAACATCCAGTAGGCGCTCGCCAGCGCCAGCACGACCAGGCTGACCGCCTGCGCGAGCAAAGCGCAGACGATCATCAGTCGCTTGTTCGTCCGGTCCGCGAGGTAGCCGCCACCAAGCTGCCCGACCACCGTCGACACGGTCATCACGAGGATCACGAACGCGCCCTCGCTGAGCGTGAAGCCCAGCGAGGCGTTCGAGTAGAACTGGAAGTGCACGAAGATCACGCCGATCACGAGCGCCGCCATCCCGTGCCCGAGGGCGAGGAACCAGAACGCGCGGGTGCGCAGCGCCTGCTGGGTGGTGAAGTTGACCTCCTCGGGCGGTGTCTCGTACCCCGCTTCGCCGTCGCCCGGGCCGCCGTCGATCCGGTAGCCGTGATCCTCGGGGCGGTGGCGTATGGCGGCGGCGAGGGGGACGCCGATCGCGATGACGAGCAGGCCGGAGACGAAGGCGCCGGTACGCCAGCCGTATTCCTCGAGCGCCGGGACGACGACGGGCTGCAGCAGCCCGCCCGCGGAGGTGCCCGTCATCAGCAGCGCCAGCGCCCACGCGCGGTGGCGATAGAACCAGTGCACCACCGCCACCGTCACGCCGAGGTGCGTGCCCAGGCTCGCTCCCACCGCGATCACGAGGTAGGCGCTGTAGAAGCCCTCGATCGAGTCGATGCGGCTGAGCAGCATGAAGCCGGCGCCGAAGATCAGCATCCCGACGATCATCACGCGCCGCGGCCCCCAGTTGTCGATCATCCAGCCCTGTGCCGGGCCGAGCAGCCCGCTCTCGACGCGCTGCATCGCGAAGGCGCCGGCAAGGGCCGCCCGGCTCCAGCCGAACTCGTCCCCGAGCAGCACGACGTAGGTGCCGAAGGCGTGGAAGAGCAGCGCGCCGTTGATCGTGTGCGTCCCGAAGCCGGCCGCGACGATCCACCAGCCGTAGAAGATCCGCTTGCGCCCTGTCGCGAGGTCCCGTGCCGCCTCGATGCGTGAGGCCAGCGTCGTCACCGCGCCCGCCCGGCCCGCGCGACGCCTCGATCCGTACCAATCACCATGCCCGCAACTCTACAGGGCTGGCCGGTGCGTTCATCCCCGGCGTCTGGGCGCTGCCCGCTCCCTGCGGGAGCGGGCCAGGGTACCCGGCTGGCTGCCCGGGGTGTTACGCGGGCGCTCCCCAGTCGGCGGGCCCGTTCTCGGCGATCAGTTCGCCGTCCGCCAGCTCCAGCACGCGCCCGACGTGCTCGATCATCAGCGGGTCGTGGGTGGCGGTGATCACGGTCGTGCCTGCGGCGCTGATCGCCTGCAGCAGCTCGAAGATCTGCGCGCCGGTTGCCGAGTCCAGCTCGCCGGTCGGTTCGTCGGCGATGAGCAGCGGCGGGCTGTTCGCGATTGCCCGCGCGATGGCGACGCGCTGCTGTTCACCGCCGGACAGCTCGTAGGGGCGGTGGTCCGCGCGCGGCCCGAGGCCGACGAGGTCGAGCGCCTCGTTCGCTCGCTGCGCGGTGGCGCGGCCGTGCAGGCCGGCGATGCGCAGCGCCAGCTCCACGTTCTCGCGCGCGGAGAAGAGCGGCAGCAGGGCGAAGGACTGGAAGATGAAGCCGATGCTGTGGCGGCGCAGCTCGGTCAGCCGCGTCTCGCTCGCGCTGGAGATCTCCTCGCCGTCGAGGTGGACGCTGCCACCATCGGGACGATCGAGGCCGGCGATCAGGTTGAGCAGCGTGGTCTTGCCGGAGCCGGAGCGCCCGCGCAGGGCGACGAACTCGCCGCGCTGCACCTGGAGCGTGACGTCGCGCACGGCGTGCACGACGGCGCCCGCGCCGCGGAAGCTGCGACTCACCTCGCGCACGTCGACGAGCGGCGTGCTCATGGCGTCTCCGGCGGCGGCGCGGTGGGAGGCGTGGGCGGCGGCACGTTCGAGGGCGCGCGCGGCGGCGGCCCGGCGGCCGCGCCCTCGTCCGCGCGCACCTCGATGTGGTCGCCGACGAGGATCACGTGCGCGCGCCGCCCGAGGCCGAGCGCATCGGCGATGTCGCGCGGCACCTGGAGCCGCCCGCTGCGGTCGACCACGGCGTACTCGTCGACATCGGACTGCTCCTCGCGGGAGAAGCGCGTGCGGCGCACGATCTCGGCGCTCGTCTTGCCGTCGCGGAAGGCGACGACGCGGTGCACGCGCTCGATGATCGAGGCGTCGTGGGTGACGATCACGATCGTCACGCCGGTCTGCTCGTTGAGCTGGGCGAAGACGTCGAAGACCTCGCCGGCGGTCGCGTTGTCCAGTTCGCCCGTCGGCTCGTCGGCGAGCAGCAGCGGGGGGTTGTTGGCGAGGGCGACGGCGATCGCGACGCGCTGCTGCTCGCCGCCGGAGAGCTGGTCGGGGCGGTTGCGCGTCTTGTCGCCCAGCCCGACGCGCTCCAGCAGGTCCGTTGCGCGCTCGCGCGCCGCGCCACGCGAGGCGCCCTCGATCATCAGCGGCATCTCGATGTTCGCGCGCGCGCCCAGGTAGGGGATCAGGTTGCGCCCGGTCTGCTGCCAGACGAAGCCGACCTCCGAGCGGCGGTAGTCGACGAGTTCCTCGGCCGGCGTGGTCAGCAGATCGCGCCCGCCCACCTCCACCCGGCCGGCCGAGGGCTGATCGAGGCCGGCGAGGATGTTAAGCAGCGTGCTCTTGCCGGAGCCGGAGGCCCCGACGAGGGCCATCATCTCGCCGCGGTAGACCTCGAGGTCCAGGCCGCGCAGCGCGACGACCTCGAGTTCTTCGGACTTGTAGATCTTGAACACGTCCTCGCAGCGGATGTAGGGCTGCTCGACGGATGGAGCGAGGGGTGCGTCGCGCCCGCCGGGGCGTTCGGCGCTCATGCGTCACCGACCCGCAGCACGCGATGCAGCGCGAGGCGCGCGTAGAGGAGCACGACGGCGAAGACGGTCAGCACGAACACGGCTCCGAGGATGCCCCAAACCAGCGTCACTTCCAATCGCGAGACCGCGAGCGCGAACGGCGGGAGTACCTCGGCGCCGCGCTCGTCGAGCGCGAAGAAGTCCATCATCAGGCGTCCCACCTGCAGTCCCACGATCGTGCCGAGGCCCATGCCGGCGAGCACGACGAAGAGATGTTCCAGCAGCACCACGCCAAACACCTGCACGCGCGAGAAGCCGAGCGTGCGCAGTATTGCGAACTCCAGTCTCCGCTGCTGCGCCGTCAGGTACGAGTAGATCAGGAACCCGATCGCCGAGAGCAGCAGCACCGCCGCGAACGAGATCGCGAGGATGCCCTCCCAGCCCGCCGCGATCAGCGGGTCCTCCTCCTGGCGCTGCCGCTCGCCCTCGATGTCGATCACGAAGCGCGGCTGCAGCGCCGCGAGCGCCGCGCTCGTGGCCGGCGGATCGGCGGACTTGAACCAGGCGCTGTCCAGGGCCAGCGCCTCGCCGGGGAGCGCGGCGTTCGCGTCTACCTGCAGGCGGTTGGCGTGGATCAGCCCGAACCCCATGCTGTCGTTGGCCTTGAACGTCGGAAACAGGTCGAACGATCCCGCGTAGCGCGCATCCAGGTACACGCCTCCGATGGTGATCCTCGCCTCGTCACCGGGCGCCAGCAGCAGGCGCTGCGCGGTCTCGCTGGAGAGGAAGATCAGCGTGTCGCCTTCGGGGATCGCCTGGCGCACGCCGCGCTGGCGCGGCGGCCGCTGCTCGTCCAGCCACTCGTAGCGTAGCGAGGTCGTGAAGCCGGGCGGCGCGTCGGCCTCGGCGCGGATCGGGTCGCTGAGCTGGCGCGGGACCAGCCCCTGCAGCAGCTCGAAGCGGGGATCGGTGAACTCGTGCGCGAGTCGCGCGCCCTCGAACGGCTCGCTGGCCGGTTCAGCGTCGATCGGATCGAAGCCCGGCCCCGGCGGCAGTGGCGAGGTCATCGCGGGACCGAACAGCACGACGCCGCGCTGAGCGCCGATGGTGCTGCGCGTGCGGACCATGACCGCCTGCAGCACGACCGGCGCCTCCAGCAGGGTGGGCTGATTGCGGCGCGAGAGTCCGCGCAGCTGCTGCAGGTCGACGGAGAAGAAGCGCCACTCCTCGGTGGCCGGCTCCTCCGGCCGCACCGTGCCGAGCCAGGCCTGGAAGAGCAGCCCGCGGTCGTCGCGGAAGACCGCGATCAGGTCCATCGCGGCCCGGATGTCGGGCAGCTTTGCCCACATCCCGACCTGGCGCGTGTCCGCGGGCAGCGGGGCGTACGTGACCGCCGTCGCGTTGCCCGCGAGTTCCTCCATCATCGAGTCGAGCGAGCGATCGGCGAAGTCGGAGCGGAACCAGGCGACCTCGCCGAAGGTCTCCGGCTCGATGGCGAGGATCTCGATGCGCGCGATGTCGCCGTTGGCGCTGACCGAGCCGCCCCGCCGGATCAGCGGGCTTGCCGTCTCCGCCGGGATCGCCGCGATCGCCTCGCGGAAGGCGGCGTCGCCCTTGCGATAGAGCCCGCGCAGATCGGTGGCGCGCGCGTCGGCTCCGGCCGTGTAGGCGGTGCGGTCGTCGTAGGAGCGGTCGAGCGTGGCGGAGAAGGTCGCCCCGAACATCCCGACGCCGGTGGCGAGCATCAGCATCAGGATCAGCCGTGAGTAGTGCGTCGGGTTCCTCGCGAGAGCGCGCGTGCCGACCAGCAGGGCGACGCCGCGGCCTTGCGCCACCAGCCAGGCGGCGAGCCGCAGCACCAGCGGGAACAGCCTGAGGAAGACGATCCCGGCGGTCAGCATCGCCACTGCGGGGGTGGTGAGCAGGAACGGGTCTGCCTGCGGCTCGCCGAAGAGCGGCTCCTCGAACAGGTCGTCCTCGCGCCGCAGCCGCCAGAACACGATCGCGAGCAGCAGCACCAGCGCGACGTCGAGGTAGTAGCGCAGGAACAGCGGCTGCCGCCGCGGGCGCGCCGCGTTGTGCTTGAAGCCGATCACCGTCTGCCGTGTCGCCTGCCAGGCGGGGACCATGAAGGCGAGGAAGGCGAGCAGCGCCCCCGCGCCTGCCAGCGCGAACGACAGCGCGGAGAGATGGACCTCGAGCGGCGCGCCGCCGGAGAGGTCGGCGAACGCCGGCGTCGGTCCCAGCGCGGCGATCACCCCGGCCGCGATCGGCGGTCCGGCGCCGACGGCGAGCGCCGCGAGGATCGTGGCCTCGATCCCGTACAGCGCCAGCAACTGCGGGGTGGTCGCGCCGCGGCTGCGCAGCGTCGCGATCTCCTCGGCCTGCCGCTCGATCAGCATCGTCGAGACGACCAGCAGGTAGTAGGCGACGACGCCGCCGATCTGCAGCAGCAGCACGAACAGCGGGATGCGTACGAAGAACAGCTTCTCGTCGAAGGTATCCAGCACCAGCGGGAGCGTTGTCTCGACGCGCAGCAGCCGCTCCGTCGCCCCGAGGCGGCCCTGCACGAGCGCCACGGCGGTGGACACGGAGGAGGCGATGCGCGAGTCGAGCCGTTCGGGCTCAACCTTGTAGACGTTGCGGTAGCGCGCCGTCATCGCTGGCAGCGCCCGGGGCGGTTCTCCGAAGAAGCCTTCCTCGGACACGAACAGCAGGTAGGTGACCCAGCGTGTCGTCTCCGAATCGAGCAGGTCGGTCTCGCCGTTCCAGTAGCGTTCAGAGCGGTCGTTCGGCTCGAGCAGGCCGACGACCTGGACGCGGATCGGGGCGACGTCCTCGTCCCAGAAGGGGTGCAGGTCGAGCTGCTCGCCGACGCTGAAGCCCTGCGCCCGCGCCGTCGCGGCGCCGAGCATCACCTCGATCGCCCCGTCCGGCGTCAGGCCCGGCTGGGGCAGGCGCCCGGCGGTCAGCGTCGTGTGATCCAGCAGGTTCGTACGGAAGCGGAAGTTCGCGCGCGGTCGCCCCTGGTCCTCGAGATCGGGCGCGCCACCCGCAGCCGACGGGTAGAAGGTCGCGCTCGTACCCTGCCGCACGATCGCGCTGCCCGCCGGGCCGAGGGCGTCGCGTACGGCCTGGTCGACGCGTTGCTGCGACTCGGCGTAGAGGTGTGCGCGGATCGCGACGTTGGTCTGGGTAATGCGCAGATCGAGATCGTGGGGCGACTCTTGCTCCAGGGCGTGATCGAGCCCCAGGTCGCGGATCGCGTCGGCGTAGATGACGGTCGAGGAGAGGATCGCGCCTGCCACGAGCGTGCCGACGACAACGCTGACGAGCAGCCGCCAATTGCCGAGCATGCGGCGGACAGCGAGCACCGGGAGGGAACGGAATTGCCGCACGTCGCGGATTCTACGCGGGCGCCCGGATTCGCGCCCTCCCGGCGGGTGTCAGAGGCCGCCGCCCGCTAAACTGCGGCCGTGGGCGAGCTCTTCTCCGTCTGGCGCTTCGCGCTGCGGCGCTTCGCTGCGAACTGGCCGCTGATGCTGCTGGTCGGGGCCGGCGCGCTGCTGGCCACCACCGTGCTGGCCGCCGCCCCGATCTACACCGACACGATGTCCGACATCGGCCTGCGTTTCCGCCTGGACCGCGAGCTGGACAAGCCGAGCGAGCGAGCGGTCGGCCTCTACGCCGACGGGCTCCGCCTCGGCGACCCGGTGCAGCTGGCGCAGACGCGGGCCTTCCGCGAGGTCACCGAGGCGCGCGTCGGCTGGCTGGGGCCGGAGATCCTCGTCGAGCAGCGGTCCAATCCGGCGGTGGTGAGCTTCGTCTCCGCCGCTGACGGTTCGGAGCGGCGCAGCTGGCCCGGCCGGCTGGTCCACCTCAGCGGCTACGAGAACCACGTCGAGGTCGTCGCGGGCCGCCTGCCCTCGCCGCGTGCGGAGGTTGCCGAGGTGGTGCTCCCGGACGGCTTCCAGCGCGAAGCCGCCGTGGGCGACCGCATCCTGATCACGGCGGGGCGTTACGACGACTGCCGCCGCGTGCCGCCCGCCGAGGACGCGGAGGTGGCGGCCGACGAGGTGATCTGCCGGCCGACCACGTTCGTGGCCGCGAGCCTCAACGCGGAGGTCGTCGGCTTCGTGCGACCCAACGACCCCGCCGACCTGCGCTGGCAGTTCTTCGAGGACGGCTGGTCGGTCCCCGCCGAGCCGCCGCGAGGCCGCTCCTTCTTCGGCCCGAGCGGGGGCATGCCGCTGCTCACCTCCGGCGAGTACTTCTCCGGGGCGCTCACCACGCAGCTGCCGGAGCTGCTTTCGCGCTACCGCGCGGGCGTCGTGCCGGACCTGCAGGGCCTGGCCGTGCGCGATGTTCCGCGCGCGCTCGACGACCTCGCGCTCTGGCCGAGCGACCTGCGGGACGGCCTCGGCCTCTTCGTGGGCGGGCGGATCGAGTTCGCCGAGGCGCTCGCCCAGTTCCGTAACTCCAGCACCTTCTCGCAGGTGCCGCTGCTGCTGCTGCTTTTGCAGGTCGCGGGCGTCGTCGCCTTCTACATCGTCGTGCTGACGGCGCTCGCCCGCGAGCGGCAGGCGCAGGAAGTGGCGGTCTACCGCAGCCGCGGCGCCAGCACCGCGCAGTTGCTGGGGCTGACGCTGGCCGAGGGCCTGCTGATCGCCGTGCCGGCGGCGCTGCTCGGACCGCTGCTCGCCGTGCTCGCCGTCTCCGCGCTCGGCTACACGCCGGCCTTCGCCGCGATCACGGGTGGCGAGGCCCTCTCCGCGTCGTTCAGCGAGGACGCCGTGCTGCTCGCCGCCGCCGGTGCAGTGCTCGCCCTCGTGGCGATGCTGCTGCCGGCGATCGGCGCGGTGCGCCGCGCGATCGTCGATGCGAAGCGCGAGCAGGCGCGACCGCCCGGGCGCAACTGGTTCCGCCGCTACCACCTGGACCTCGGGCTGGTCGCGCTCGCCGTGTTGCTGTTCTGGCAGCTCGAACGCCGCGGCGCGGTCTTCGACCCGCAATCGGTCGGCGGCTGGCAGGCGGACCCGTTGCTCCTGCTCTCGCCGCTGGTGATGACCGCGGCGGCGGCCGTGCTGGTGCTGCGCCTCTACTCGCCGCTGCTGCGGCTGATCGCCTGGCTGCTGCGACCGTTGCGAGGCACCGCCGTCACGCTCGGCATCGGGCGCGCCGGGCGCGACCCGGCGGCCAGCGCGCGCCTGTTGCTGCTCGTCTCCACGGCGGTCGCCGTCGGCGCCTTCGCCGCCTCCTACGCGCCGACCGTGGACCAGTCGTTCGCGGACCGCGCGCGCTACAGCTACGGCGTCGACCTGCGCTCCAGCGTGGCCGGCTTCGAGGGGGCGGAGGCCGACGCGGGGCTGGCCCGGCTGCGCGCGCAGGAGGGTGTCGAGCAGGCGCTGGTCGTCCATCGCAGCTCGGCCGGGCTGCCCGGCGGAGGGCAGGTCCGGCTGTTGGCGATCGACGACCGCGAGGCCGCCGCCTCGATGCTCTGGTTCCGCGAGGACTTCGCGGACGAGCCGCCGGCGCGCCTGCTCTCGCGCCTGGACCTCGGCGTGCCGCTCGAGAACGGGATCGCGCTGCCCGACGACACGATCGGCTTCGCTCTTGACGTGTACGCGGAGATCACGCCGCGCACGGGGCGGCTGCGAGCCTGGGTGGTGGACGCCGCCGGCAAGTACCACGAGGCTGTCTTCGGCGCACCCGTCGCCGGGGAATGGGTGGAGCTCGAGGCCCAGTTCCGGACCGTCCCGACCCCGCCGCTCGCGCTCGTGAGCCTGCAGACCACGGACCGCCGCATCCTCGTCAACAACGACGGCGCGCTCTTCCTCGACGATCTGACCGCGCGGCGCAGCGGCGGGGAGCGCGTGCTGGTCGAGGACTTCGAGGGCGAGTTCGACTGGACGATGTACTCGCAGGGCGGGTCGTCCGAGACGTTCGGACCCTCCGACGAGCGCGCGCAGTCCGGCCAGCAATCGGCGCGCTGGACCTGGACGCGGGAGGTCGGGGAGCGCTCGCGCGTCTTCGCGCCGATCAATCCCGCGGTCCCGGTGAACGCGATCTTCAGCGAGAACGCGCTGGCGTTCTTCGGCGTGCAGCCGGGCGGGCGGGCAACCGCGCTCCTCGGCGATGGGTTCGAGGCGCCGCTGATCGCGCGCGGCTCGGCGCGGCTCTTCCCCACACTCGACCCCTCCGGCTTCGTCGTCGTCGACTACGAGCAATTCCGCGTGCTCACCGGCGCGATCGCCGCCGAGGGCCAGCGCAAGCCGAGCGAGCTGTGGATCGACTTCGCGGAGGGCGTCACGATCGAGCAGCAGCTGGCCGTTTCCGCCCTCACGCAGGATCCGGAGTGGATCGGATTCGAGGTCGGCGAGCCGTTGCTGCTGGCCGATCGCCTCGACGAGATCGCCGCGGATCCCACGCTGCAGGCTTCGGGTGGCGGCATCCTGCTGCTGGCGTTCGCCGGGGCGATGGGGGCGGCGCTGCTCGGCTTCGTCGTCTCGCTGGCGATCACGCTGCGCGGCCGCACCGTGGAGGTGGCCGTGCTGCGCTCGCTCGGCGCCTCGCGGCGGGAGCTGCTGCGCGCGTTCGCCTTCGAGTGGGGCGTGGTGCTGCTCTTCGGATCGCTGATCGGCGTGCTGCTGGGCCGCTGGATCTCGCGGCTGATGCTGCAGTTCCTGGAGGTCACGGAGACGGGTACGCGGGTGGTGCCGGAGTTCTCCGTGCAGACAGAGTGGCCACTGCTCTCGATCGGCGTGGCCCTGCTGGTCCTCGCGGCCACGTTGACGCTCTGGACGGCCTGGCGAGCGGTGCTGCGGCGCGCGGGCGCCGGCGCGTTGCGACTGACGCAGTAGCAGGCGGCGAGGGAGGACGGTGAGCATGATCCCTGCCTGGCGCTGGCGCTCCGTGGCGACGACCGGCTTCGTGCTCGCCGTCGTGTTCGCGGCGAGCGCCGCCGGCGGCTTTCTGCTGGAGCACGAGCCCGTCCCCGACGAGCGCCGCATCTTCATCGACCGTGAGGCGCCCCCGCCCGGCCCGCGCGAGTTCAGCGGCGGCGAGGTGACGGAGGTCGGCGGCGGCCGGATCGCGATCCGCACGCCCGAGGGCAGCGCCGAATTCGAGCTGCATCCCGGCGCGTCCAGCGAGGAGCTGCGCCGCACCACGGAGCCGCGCTTCGCGCCCGGCGACGCCGTCAACCTCGGCGGGGAGCAGAGCGACTTCGGCCTCGTGCTCACCGGCGTGGTGGCGCTCGAACCGGCAAACGAGGACGTGTGGCCGTGAGCGCGCGCGAGCGCCGGTCGGCGCGGCGCCTGCCGTGGGCGCTGGTGGCCGCGATCACGATCGCCGCCATCACCGCCGCCGCCCTCGGTGGCCTCTCGCTCGGCCGGTGGGCCGGCGCGCGCGCGAGCGAGCCGACGGTCGTGCAGCTCGTGATCGAGGATCCGGCGCTGTCCGCCGCGCCCGCGATCGAGGGCTGGATCTCGGACGGCGGATTCACCGGCTTTGGCGGGCTGCCTGCGCTGCCGGGCGAGGTCTGGCGGCGGGCGCGCGTCATCGAGTCGGAGCCCGGCCGCCTCGTGATCGACTCGCAGGGCACGACGACGACGGTTAGCTTCAGCCAGCCGCTGCGCCTCTTCGAGATCGCGCCGCTGGACGCCGTCGAGGTTGGCGACATCGCCGTGCTGCGCTTCGTCGACGGGGTCGTGGAGGCGGTGCTGGTCGTGCCGCCGGACCTGGAGCAGGGCAGCGGTGTTTCGTCCCCGTAGCAGGTGGAGCGCGGCGTGACGCCCTCGGCGGCGCCAGCGTCCGAAGCGCGCCCGGTGGACCTTGGCCCGCAGCGCCTCAGCCCGCAGCGGCTGGGGCGGATCCGCTCGTTGCTGCTCACCTGGTACGAGGTCCACGGCGAGGACTTCCCCTGGCGGGACGCGCGCAACCCCTACTGGGCGCTGGTCGCGGGTGTCTGCTCGCAGCAGACGCAGATGCGGCGCGTGCTCCCGCTCTGGCGGCGCTGGATCAAGGCGTTCCCGGCGCTCGAATCCCTCGCGACGGCCGATCGCGCCGAGGTGCTGCGCGTCTGGGGAAACGCCGGCTACCCGCGGCGCGCGCTGCACCTGCAGGAGGCCGCGCGCCGTTGCCGCGACTTGCATGGCGGGCGGTTGCCTCGCGACGAGGCGGCGCTGCTCGCGTTGCCCGGCGTCGGGCCGTTCACCGCCGCGATTGTGCGCAGCTTCGGCTTCGGCGAGGACGCACCCGCCCTCGACACGAACGTTGCGAGGGTGCTGGGGCGGCTGCTGCACGGCGACCTCCAGCCGGCGCGCGAGACGCCCCCGGCGGCGCTGCGGGAGGGCGCGCGGCGGCTGCTGCGGCCGGGCACGGCCGCGCGCTGGAACCCCGCGCTCATGGACTACGGTGCGCGTGTCTGCCTGCCCCGCCCGCGCTGCGAGGAGTGCGTGGTCGCCTCCTGGTGCGCGGCGCGCCCGCGCTTCGCAGCGGGTGAGCAGGCCGAGCCGCTGCGCGCACAGCCGCCCTTCGAGGGCTCCGACCGGCAGTGGCGGGGCCGCATCCTGGCCGCGCTGCGTGCAGCGCCGCAGCCTCAGCCGGTGGAGGGACTGCTGGGGACGCTGCGCGAGAGCGGGAGACGGGGCACGCCCTCGCCGGCGCGGCTGCGGAGGCTGCTCGATCGCCTCTGCGCGGAGGGCTTCGCGTGGCGGCGCGGCGGCTGCTGTGGCCTCGGCGCGCCGCCCGGGGAGGACGCGACGGGCGCGGACGGTCCCGACTCTGCTAGCCTGCTCGCCGCGAGCGACGGGAGGGGTGACGATGGCTGAGTCCGGCGACCGCATGGTCTACGACGACGGCGACGTGACAATCGAGATGCTCAGCGACGTCGGCCCGTACGGGAACGACGCCTACATCGTGCGGCCCGCCGGTGGCGGCGGGGTCACACTGATCGACGTACCCGGCGGCTACGAGGTGGTGCTCGAGGCACTCGGCGACGCGCCAGTCGAGCGTGTCGTTGTGACGCACTCGCACCGCGATCACTGGGACGGCTTCGACGTGATGCGGGCGGCGATCGACGCGCCCGTCTACGCCGGGGCCGAGGAGACCGAGATCGATCCCGCGCGCGGAGTGGAGCGCCTGGCCGACGGCGCGGAGGTCGCGATCGGCAGGGCGACGATGCGGGTGATCCATACGCCGGGGCACACGCCCGGCTCGATCTGCCTGCTGCTCGGCGGAGCGCTGTTCAGCGGCGACACGCTCTTCCCCGGCGGTCCCGGCGCCTCGCGCTCGAACGAGCTGCTACAGCAGGAGATCGCCTCGATCACCTCGCGGCTCTACCCGCTGCCGGACGAGACGCTGGTGCTGCCGGGGCACGGTCCCCGCACCACGATCGGCGAGTCCCGCAGCGAGTACGAGGTGTTCGCCTCCCGTGGGCATGACCCGGATCTGCACGGCGACGTGCTCTGGCTGGAATCCTGACGCTCGGGCCGCCTCGGCCGGCCGTGCCGCGGGGCGTTGGACCGCTGGCGAACGGCTCCCTAGGATTCGCCAGCGCGCCTCCACTCAGCGGCGGCGGTGCGGGCGAGGAGCCCTGCCATGAGCGTTGATTCGCGGCCACACGTCTCAACGCTCGACAACGGCATCCAGCTCGTGCTCAGCGAGCTGCCCCACGCGCGCTCCGTCTCGATCTCGATCTATGTCCGCGCCGGGCAGCGCTACGAGGCCGCGCCGGCCGACGCCGGCATCTCGCACTTCGTCGAGCACCTCTGTTTCAAGGGCACGGAGCGCCGCCCCGGCCCGCGCCACGTCGCGGCGGAGATCGACAACCTCGGCGGCTCGATCAACGCCGCCACCGACCGTGAACTGACGGTCTACTACGGCAAGGTCACGCCCGATCGCTTCGCCGAAGCGCTCGATCTGCTCGTCGACATGCTGCGCGGCTCGCTCTGCCGCGAGGAGGAGATCGAGCGTGAGCGCGGCGTGATCCTCGAGGAGCTCGCGGGCGTCGAGGATGCACCGGACGAGCAGGTGAGCGTGCTGCTGGACGGGCTGCTCTGGCCCGGCGAGCCGCTGGGACGTGACATCGCCGGTGCGCCGCAATCGATCGCCGCGCTCAGCGCCGACCGGCTGCGCGACTACTACCAGGACCAGTACGTCGCCAACTCGGTCGTGATCTCGATCGCCGGAGCGCTGCCTGCCGGCGAGGCGCGCGATCAGACTGCGGGCGCCGTCGGCGACTGGTCCGCGGGCGAACCGGTGGACTGGGTTCGCGCCGCTGGCGATCCGTCCGGTCCGGGGCTGCGGCTGCTGCAGAAGGAGACGGAACAGGCGCACCTCGCGCTCGGCCTGCGCGGCCTGGACTCGCGAGACGAGGACCGCCATGCCCTCGCCCTGCTCTCGATCGTGCTCGGCGAGGGGATGTCCTCGCGGCTCTTCCTGCGCCTGCGCGAGGAGCTGGGGCTCTGCTACGACGTGCACAGTTCCGCCGCGTACCTGCGCGACACCGGCGCGTTCGCCGTCCACGCGGGCGTCGATCCGGCGAACGCCGCGGAGACGGTGCGCGAGATCGTTGCCGCGCTCGCCTGCCTGCACTCCCCGATCGAGGCCGGTGAGCTGGCGCGCGCCAAGCAGGTGGTGCGCTCGCGTATCCAGCTGCAGCTGGAGGACACCCGCTCCGTCTCTGCCTGGCATGGCTCGCGGCTGGCCCTCGGCCTGCCGCTGCGCCAGCCCGAGGAGGCGATCGCCGGATTCGAGCGCGTCACGATCGAGGACGTCGAACGCGTGGCGCGCCGGCTCGTGCGCGGCGATCGCCTGCAGCTGGCGGCGATCGGCCCGATCGCCGACGCCACGGCGCTCGAGGAGGCGCTGCGGATCGCGGACTGAGCGGCGCCGCGCCGCCCACCGGGCGGCACACGTAAGCAGCCGGGCCGCCCATCGGGCGCGGTACAGGGGCTGCCCCGGTAAGCAGCCGGGCGGCCGATTGGGCGCGGTACTGGGGCGGCAGAGGTAAGCAGCCGCGCCGCCCATTGGGCAGCACAGGCAAGCAGCCGGGCCGCCCATTGGGCAGCACAGGCAAGCAGCCGCGCCGCCCATTGGGCAGCACAGGCAAGCAGCCGGGCCGCCCAATGGGCGGCCCGCTGGCGTACTCGTCCCCGGGGGCGAGGCTACATGCCGGGCATGCCCATTCCGGGAGGCATTCCGGCCGGCATGCCACCGCCCATGCCGCCACCGGCCATTGCAGCCGCCATCTCCGGGTCCATGGCGCTGCGCGGCCCCTTCTCGGGGATGTCGGCGACGACGCTCTCGGTGGTGAGCATCAGGGCAGCCACCGAGACCGCGTTCTCGAGCGCGGCCCGCGACACCTTGACGGGGTCGAGGATGCCGAGCTCGAACATGTCGCCCATCTTGGCGAGCGCCACGTCGTAGCCCTCGTTCGTTCCGGCGCGACGCACGTCCTCGATGAGTACGGAGCCCTCGAGGCCCGCGTTCTCGACGAGCATGCGCAGCGGCGACTCGAGCGCGCCCTGCAGGATGCGCGCGCCGGTGCCCTCGTCCGGGTCGTCCAGCGAGTCGGCGAGCTCGGCGATGTCGTCCTGGATGCGGATGAAGGCGACCCCGCCGCCGGGCACGACGCCTTCCTCGACCGCGGAGCGGGTGGCGGAGAGCGCGTCCTCGACGCGGAACTTCTTCTCCCGCACGGAGGACTCGGTGGCCCCGCCGACCTTGATCACGGCGACGCCGCCGGCCAGCTTGGCGAGCCGCTCCTGGAGCTTCTCGCGGTCGTAGGCGGACGGGACGTCGGCGACCTGGGCGCGGATCTGGCGGATTCGCGCCTGGATGCCCTCGTCGGTGCCGTAGCCGTCGATGAGCGTCGTGCGCGACTTGTCGGAGACGACGCGGTGCGCACGGCCGAGGTCGGCGACCTGGGCGTCGCGGATCTCGCGGCCCATGTCGGCGGTGAGGAAGGTGCCGCCCGTGAGCGCGGCGATGTCCTCCAGCGAGGCCTTGCGGCGGTCGCCGAAGGAGGGTGCGCGCACGGCCAGGAAATTGAGCGTGCCGCGCAGCTTGTTGACGACCATCGTCGCCAGCGCATCGCCCTCGAAGGAGTCGCAGAGCACGACCAGGTTCTTGGAGATCTGCAGCGTCTTCTCGACGATCGGGAGCAGATCGTTGATGTCCGTGAACTTGTGGTCGGTGATGAGGATGTAGGGGTCCTCGATCACGGTCTCCTGGCGGTCCTGGTTGGTGACGAAGTGCGGCGAGATCCAGCCGTGCTCGATCTGCAGGCCGTCGACGAACTCGGTCTCGTCGTCGATGCCCTTGCCTTCCTCGACGGTGATCACGCCGTCCTTGCCGACCTTCTCCATGACGTCGGCGATCAGGTCGCCGATCTGGCGGTCGTTGCCGGCGATGCCGGCGACGGCGGCGACGGTGTCCTTGCCCTCGACGGGCGAGGAGGCGTCGCGCAGCCGCGCGTCGGCGACGCGCTGGGCGGCCTCGAGGCCGCGCCGGATCGCCATCGGGTTGGCGCCCGCGGCGATGTTGCGGATGCCCTCGTGCAGGATCGCACGGGCGAGGATGGTGGCGGTGGTGGTGCCATCGCCGGCCACGTCGTTGGTGCGGATCGCGACCTGCTTGACGAGCTGCGCGCCCATGTTCTCGAAGCGGTTGGTGAGTTCGATCTCACGGGCAACGGTCACGCCGTCCTTGGTGATGACGGCGGGGCCGAAGTTCTTGTCGAGCACCACGTTGCGGCCGCGCGGGCCGAGCGTGACGCCGACGGCTCCCGCGAGCACGTCAACGCCGGCGCGTAGCGAGCGGCGAGCGTCCTCGTCGAACTTGATCGTCTTGGCGGGCATGCGCGCGCGCTACTTTCCGTCGACGAGCTTGGCCAGCACGTCCTGGAAGCGGATGATGATGTACTCGACGTTGTCGACGGTGATGTCCTGGCCCGTGTACTTCTGGTAGAGCACGCGGTCGCCTGCATCCAGCTCCATCGTCTCCATCACGCCGGCGTCATTGGTCTTGCCGGGGCCCACGGCGACGACGTGGCCGTGCTGCGGCTTCTCCTTGGCGGAGTCCGGAATCACCAGTCCGGACGCGGTGATCTCCTCTTCCTTGACGGACTGCAGCACGATGTGGTCCGTCAAGGGAACGACTGAAGTACTCAATTCACTGTCCTCCCGATTGCCTGTTTCGTTGTTCAGCGATCTGTTCGCGCCGAATCTTAGCACTCTCCCCGTTAGAGTGCTAGCGTGACGCGCTACATGAATTCGTGTACCTTCCGGGCGGCAGCGTGGCGCCGGCGGAAGCAGGCCCGGGGATGACGGAGCAAGAGCCCCGCTACGGCGATCGGCTTGGCGATCGATACCGTCGTCCGCCGCCCGGCGATGGCGCGTGGCGCGCGGAAGAGGTGCGCGCGCTGCGCGGCCACCTCGGCGAGACGCAGCGTCAGTTCGCGGACCGCATCGGCACCAACCAGCAGACCGTCTCCGAGTGGGAGCGCCGCGCGCGCCGGCCGCGCCGGATGGCGCGGCGGCTGCTGCAGCTCGTTGCCGAGCAGGCCGGCTTCTACCGCCTCGACGGCACGGAGCGCGGGACGGACGGCCCGGAACGATGAGCGCAGCGCTGATCGCCGAAGCGCCCGCGCGGCCGGCGGTGCACGCCGTGCGCGAGTCCGCCCCGCCGCCCTACCGGCTGCGGCCGCGCCCCGGGACGCCGCCCGCGGAGGCAGCGGACGGGCGGCTGCTGGAGCACGAGCTGGTCGCGCTCTGGCTGCTCGGCCGGACGCCGCCGCAGGCGCTGCCCTGGCCGCTGCTGCGGCCCGGCCGCGCCGGGCGCGGGCCCGGTCCGGACGTGCGCGAGGCGGCGTTCCTGCTGCCCGAGGGCGTCGTGCGCAGCGGCCCCGTGGAGGTGCACCTGCGGGCCAGCGACTTCCTGCGCCACGGCCACGATCGTGATCCCGCCTACGGCGCGCTCGTGCTGCACCTCGTCTGGATCGACGACCGCGCGGAGCCCGGTGGACCGCAGCCGCTGCCGGGCGGTGGACTCGCGCCCACGAGCGCGGTCGGCCCGGCGCTGGACGCTGATCCCGCACGGCTGCGCAGGCTGCTGCGGCTCGGCCCCGGCGGGACGGAGCCGTGCGCCGCGGCGGCCACGCGGCGCGGCGCCGGGGAGACCACGGCGCTGCTGCGCGCCGAGGGGCGGCGGCGCATGGCGGAGCTGGTCTGGCGCGCCGGCGCGCTGGCCGCCGGGCAGGGCTGGCACGGGGCCTGGGTGCGGCTGCTGCTGCGCGCGCTGGAGGCCTCCGCCGGTCGCCGCCGCGAGACGCCGCAGGCGCGTCTCGAGCTCGCCGCCGCGATCGGCCGCGCCCTCGGCGGCGAGCCGCTGCGCCGCCTCGCGGAGCTGGCTGCCGCCGGGCGGCCGGGCCCGCTGATCGAGGGGCTGCGCGGCGAACGGCTGATCGGTCGCGGGCGCGCGGCGGAGCTGGGCTGGAACGCCGCGCTGCCGCTGCTCGCCGCGCAGGCGGCGGCCTTCGGGGACCTCGCGCTGGCGCGCCGCAGCGCGGCGCTGATCGAGACCTGGCCGGCGCCCCGCCCCTACGGCCGCACGCTCGCACTGCGCCGCCTGCTCGGACCGTCGGCGCGCGGGGCGGGCGCGCTCCACGCGCAGGGGCTGCTGCACATGCAGGACCTGTGGTGCCGGCGCGGCGGCTGCGGCGTCTGCCCGCTCTCCGCAGATGGCGCGGACGGCGCGGACGGCGCGGTCGGGCGAGCGGACTGAGCACTGCGGTTGAGGCGGGGGGACTCAAGCCCCAGATCGGCGGCCACGATCAGGCACAGGACGGTGGGCACGATCGACCGCAAGCGGTCCACCCGGGAGTGGCCGCGCGCGAGCAGTGTCAGCACCCGGCACAGCGCAGCCAGGGCGACGTATAGCTCCAGCGCCGTGCTGTACGGGGTACCCGTCAGCGGATGATCGATGAAGCTGACACGTTCTCAAGCTGGCACGCTCTCAATGCTGGCTCAATCGGCGTGCAGCACGGCCTCCTCAATCGTGCGGTCGACGATCTCGGCGCGGCCGAGCAGCTCGCCGGCGGCGAAGCGCTGCGCCTCGTCGGTCAGCCGCCGCGCGGTCGCGAGGTCGCCGGAGACGACGGCGAAGCCGATCAGCGCGCGCTGTCGCTGATCCTGCGCGCCCACCTCGGCGGCGCTGAGCTCGAGCCGCCCGCGCAGTCGCGCGGTCAGCGAGCGCACCACGGCGCGCTTCTCCTTGAGGCTGCGCACGCCCGGCAGGTGCAGCGTCAGCAGCACGCTGATCGTGACCATCGCCGGGCCCGCCGCGCAGCTCGCGCCTAGAGCCCGAGCGAGGGCTGGCGAGGGGACGCCGGCTCGTCGGACTCGGAGGTCGCGGCGCTGGCGGCGCCGTCCTCGTCCGCTGGCCCGTCGAACTCGGAGGTTGCGGCGGGGGCTGTGGCGGCGTCGTCCGCTGGCCCGTCGGACTCGGAGGTTGCGGCGGGGGCTGTGGCGGCGTCGTCTGCTGGCCCGTCGAACTCGGAGGTTGCGGCGGGGGCTGTGGCGGCGTCGTCTGCTGGCCCGTCGAACTCGGAGGTTGCGGCGGGGGCTGTGGCGGCGTCGTCTGCTGGCCCGTCGAGGTCCGAGGTTGCGGCGGGGGCTGTGGCGGCGTCGTCCGCTGGCCCGTCGGACTCGGAGGTTGCGGCGGGGGCGGCGCCGTCCTCGTCCGCTGGCCCGTCGAACTCCGAGATTGCGGCGGGGGCTGTGGCGGCGTCGTCCGCTGGCCCGTCGGACTCGGAGGTTGCGGCGGGGGCTGTGGCGGCGTCGTCTGCTGGCCCGTCGAACTCGGAGGTTGCGGCGGGGGCTGTGGCGGCGTCGTCCGCTGGCCCGTCGAACTCGGAGGTTGCGGCGGGGGCTGTGGCGGCGTCGTCTGCTGGCCCGTCGAGGTCCGAGGTTGCGGCGGGAGCTGTGGCGTCGTCGTCCGGCCGGGGGGCTGTCGCCTCCCCGTCCGGCGGCTCGTCGGACTCGGACGTCGCGCCGTCCCCGGGTGGCTCCGCGCCGCCCTCCGCCGCGGTCTGCCCGTCGAGCAGCCCTGCCTGCTCCGCGGGTGGGGCAACGCCGAGGCGCTCGGCGAACTCGTCGAGGCCGGGCAGCTCCGAGGCGCGCAGCAGTCCGAAGTGCTCGAGGAAGCGCTGCGTCGTGCCATAGAGCGAGGGGCGGCCGGGACCGGCGGCGCGCCCGACGCGCTCGATCAGCCCGCGCGCGCGCAGCGTGGCCAGCACGTGGTCGCTGCTGGTCCCGCGGATCGCCTCGATCGCGGCGCGCGTGACCGGCTGGCGGTAGGCGATCACGGCGAGCGTCTCCAGCGCTGCTGTCGACAGCCGCCGCGCCGACTCCAGCCCGAGGAATTGCTCGACCAGCTCGGCGGCCTCCGGCGCGGTGACCAGCTGCACGCCCTCCGGACCGCGCTGCAGCTGCATACCGTGCCCCTCCAGCGCGCCCTCGAGGGCGTCGAGGGTGAGCTCGATGCGGCGCGGGGTGACGTCCAGCGTGCGCGCGAGCGCGCCGGGCGCAACCGGGCCGTCGGAGACGAAGAGCAGCGCCTCGACGAGCGCGCGCAGCTGCGCGGGCTCGGGCGTGGCAGCCCGGGTGGTGGGTTCGGCGGCCGGTTCGTCAGCCATCGCGGTCCCGATCGGACGGCGGGGAGAGGCCTGCGGCAGGCGGACTACCGCCTCCGGCGTACGATGCCCCGGATGATCGTCGATGTCCATAGCCACGTCTTCCCGCCGGCGCTGATCGCGCGCCGCGAGGAGCTCGCGCGCGCCGACGCCGGCTTCGCCGCGCTCTACGGCGACGCCCGCGCGCGCATGGCGAGCGCCCCCGAGCTGCTGGCCTCGATGGAGGGCGCGGGCGTGGACCGCGCGGTCGCCGCCGGCTTTTGGTGGCGTGATCGCGGACACGCTGAGGAGCACGCGGAGTACCTGCTCAACGCCGCGGCGCAGCCAGCGGGATCGTTGCTGCCCTTCGTGCCGATCGCCTTCGAGGATGGCGGGGCGCGGGAGCGGGCGCGCGACTATGCCGCGGCCGGCGCGTGCGGCCTTGGCGAGGTGCGCCCCGGCGAGCGCGACGAGGACGAGGCGGCGGCCTGGCTGGCCGAGGTCACGGCGGGGCTGGAGCTGCCGCTGCTCGTGCACGCCTCGGAGCCCGTGGGGCATGGCTACGGCGGCAAGGGCGGGGGCTTCACGCCGGGCGGGCTGTGGCGGCTGCTCGAGGCGGGTCGGCTGCGCGTGATCGCGGGGCACTGGGGCGGCGGCTTCCCCTTCTTCGCGCTGATGCCGGAGGTGCGCGCGCTGCTCGCCGAGGGCCGGCTCGCCTTCGACTCGGCCGCCAGCACGCTGCTCTACGAGCCGCGCGTCTTCGAGGCGGTGGCGGAGTTGGCCGGCCCGGAGCTCGTGCTGTGGGGCTCCGACTACCCGCTGCGCGCGCAGGGCCGCGACCTCGCCGCGGCGCGAGCGGCCGTCGCCGACCCGGTGCTGCGCGAGGCGCTGCTCGGCGGCAACGCCGCGCGCTTCCTCGGGCTCTCCTGAGCGTGCGGCTCTTCCTCGCGATCGAGCCGCCCGAGGCGTGGCGGCGCGCCGCCGCCGCGGCGCTCGCGACGATCGACGGGCAGCACCCCGGCCTGCTGCGCCCGGTGCGGCCGGAGCTGCTGCACCTCACGCTGCGCTTCCTCGGCGAGGTCGAAGCGGAGCGGCTGGAGCCGCTGCAGGCGGCGCTGCGCGAGACCGTGCCGCCTGTCGAGGTCCCGCTCGAGCTCGGCGCGGCCGGGCTGTTCGGCGGGTCACGAGGCGGGGCGGTGTGGCTCGGCGTGGGCGGGGACCGCGAGGGCCTGCGCGCGCTGGCCGCGCGCGCGGAGGACGCGGTCGTTGCCGCCGGGCTGCCGGAGGAGCGCCGTGAGCTGGGTCCGCACCTCACGATCGCGCGTGTACGGAGGCAGCCGCGGGGGCCCGAGCGGCGCGCGATCGCCGCCTCGGTGCGCGCGCTCGCGGCGCCCGATGGCTCGCCGTTCGTCGCGCGGGAGCTGGTGCTGGTGCGCTCCTGGCTGCGGCCGGAGGGTCCGCGCTACCGCGCGCTGGCGCGGTTCTGAGGGCGTCCGGCTCGGCCTGCGAGGGTTGCCGCCCCGTCAGTCCCTGAGCCGGGCAGTGAGCGCGGAGCCGCGCAGATCGCGGTCCGGCGGTGGTAGCGGCGGACCGGCGTGCACGGGCGCGCCCGGGAGCCAGATCGTGCACTCGCTGTCCCACGACCACAGCATCGAAGCGCCGGCCACCGAGCGGTGGCGAACGAACGGCGTGGTCAAGAGCGCCATGAACGTCAGGTGGACGCCGTGCCACCGCGCGGCGACCCGCGTCCAGTCGGGCACGAGCGTTCCGGCGCCCGCCGGACTGGTGCGATCCTCGTTGACCCGCGCGTAGCTGACGCACAGGTCGTGCCAGTCGGACGGGCCGGTGATCTCGATCACGCGCGAGGCCTCGCCGAGCCTGGCTTCGAACCGGCGGTGCGGCGATCCCTCCGCCCAGTCGCCGACACCCGTTGCGATCACCGTGTCCAGGCACGAGGAGCCCCCGCGCAGCGTCGAGGTGATCCGCCACCCCAGCGGACGCTGGGCGTAGTTCTCCCAGCGCGCATCCGACGCCGGCGAAGCGTGGCGCGGCGAGACCCGGTCGAGTCCCTCGCCGACGACCAGCCCCTGCGGGGCATCACATCACATCCGGGGCATCAAGAGTACCGCGCGCTGGCGCGGTTCTGAGCGTGTCCGGCGGCGGGGCGGTTGACTCGCAAGCGGGAGTGATTCTAGGCTCGCAGCGATGGGTGAGCATGCCGACGGAAACCCCTCAACGCGCCGCGGCCGGTCCGCGGCGTTCGCGCGTCAGACGCCCCGCGAAGAAGGAACGCACATGGAATCCGGGATGATCGGGAAGGTCGCAAAGGCGCACCGCTACGCCCGTGAGCGGGATCGCCTCCATGTCACGCAGCTCACGGTCTCCGTGACCGGGGAAAACAGCACCCACGAGGTGACCCTCGACCACGGCCGCTGGCAATGCAGCTGCGACTTTTTCGTCCATCGCCGGGCCTGCGCCCACACCATGACCATCGAGCTCGTACTCGAGGGCGCCCTGCTGGAGCCCGAGACTGAGGCCGACGCCGTCGCCTGAGTTGCCGCGCTTCTGCGTCCCCTCTCCCCGGGCGGGAGAGGGTTGGGGTGAGGGGGTCCATGCCCAACCTGCCCCGCCTGCTGATCGCCACCGGAAACGCCGGCAAGGCCGCCGAGTTCGAGCTGCTGCTCGCCGGCAGCGGCTGGGAGCCTGTCACCCCGGCCGCGATCGGTCTCGCTCCTGTCGCCATCGTCGAGACGGGGCGCTCCTACCTGGAGAACGCCGTCACCAAGGCGGTTCGCCACGCCGAGGCGTCCGGGCTGCCCTCGCTCGGCGACGACTCCGGGCTGGAGGTCGACGCGCTCGAGGGGCGGCCGGGCGTGCTCTCGGCGCGCTACGGCGGCTCGCGCGCTCCCGGCGCTCGCGAGCGCAACGCGCTGCTGCTCGAGGCGCTGCGGGGCGTGCCGCCGGGGCGTCGCGGCGCGCGCTTCCGCGCCGTCGTCGCCCTCGCGCTGCCGGGCGGGCGCAGCTGGGTGCGCGAAGGCGCCGTCGAGGGCCGCATTGCTGAAGCGCCGCGTGGCGCCGAGGGGTTTGGCTACGACCCGCTGTTCGAGCTGCCGGACGGCCGCACGATGGCCGAGCTGGGCGAGGCGAAGCACGACTTCAGCCATCGCGCCCGCGCCGTGCGCGCCCTGTTCCCGCTGCTACAACGCCTGGGCGCCGAACGCTCGGAGAGAAGGTAGGCCCTGCCACGCCGCGACCGCCCGCGTGCGATACTGACAGGCCGAAGGAGTCCGCATGAGTGCCGCCCAGCCCTCCGCCGCCCAGACTCCCGCCGCCCAGACTCCCGCCGAGGACCGCGGCGGAGCACTCGCCGATCGCTTCGGGCGGCCGCTGCGCGACCTGCGGATCTCGGTCACCGACCGCTGCAACTTCCGCTGCCGCTACTGCATGCCGCGCGAGGTCTTCGGGGCCGACTTCGAGTTCCTGCCGCGCGACGAGATCCTGACATTCGAGGAGATCGCGCGCCTCGCGGGCATCGCCGCGCAGCTCGGTGTGCGCAAGATCCGGCTGACCGGCGGCGAGCCGACGCTGCGCGCGGACCTGCCGGGGCTGGTGCGCCTGCTCAGGGAGGCCGCGCCTGCCGTCGAGCTGGCGATGACCACCAACGGCTCGCGCCTGACCACGCTCGCCGGCCCGCTCGCCGCGGCCGGCCTCGACCGCGTCACGGTCTCCCTCGACACCCTCGACGACGCCATCTTCCGCGCGATGAACGACGCCGACTTCCCGGTGGCGCTGGTGCTCGAAGGCATCGAGGCCGCCGCCGCGGCCGGGCTCGCGCCGGTCAAGGTCAACGCCGTCGTCAAGCGCGGCGTCAACGACGCGGGCGTCGTCGAGCTTGCGCGGAACCTCAGGGGCGCGGGCGCGGTGCTGCGCTTCATCGAGTACATGGACGTCGGCGTCACCAACGGCTGGCGACTCGACGATGTCGTGCCGGCGCGCGAGCTGGTCGAGCGCATCGACGCCGAGCTGCCGATCGAGCCCGTCGAGGCGTCGTACCGCGGCGAGGTCGCGAAGCGCTGGCGCTACCGCGACGGTGCGGGCGAGATCGGCTTCATCACCTCGGTTTCCGCACCGTTCTGCGGCGACTGCACGCGCGCGCGCATCTCCGCCGACGGCAGCCTCTACACCTGCCTCTTCGCCGTCGCCGGCACGGACCTGCGCGCACCGCTGCGCGAGGGCGCCGATGACGCCGCGCTGGCGGCGCTGCTGACGGGCGTCTGGCGCGAGCGCGAGGACCGCTACTCGGAGATCCGCTCCGCGGACACCGGGGAGATCCCGCGCATCGAGATGTCGTACATCGGTGGCTGACGGTGGTTGAGTCCGCGGCCGACGACCGCACGCTGTCCCACCTCGACGAGCGCGGCCACTCGCGGATGGTCGACGTCTCGGACAAGGACGTGACGCGGCGCGAGGCGACGGCACGCGGGCGTGTCGCGATGAGCGCCGGGACGCTGTCCCTCATCGGCGAGGGGGCACTGCCCAAGGGCGACGTGCTGGCAGCCGCGCGCCTCGCCGGGATCATGGCCGCCAAGCGCACGCCCGACCTGATCCCGCTCTGCCACCCGCTGCCGATCAGCGGCGTGGAGGTGCGGCTCTGCCTCGACCCCGAGGATCCCGCGGTCGAGATCGAGGCGACCGTACGCACCAGCGCGCAGACCGGCGTGGAGATGGAGGCGCTGACCGCTGTCTCCGTCGCCGCGCTCACGATCTACGACATGTGTAAAGCCGTACAGCGCGACATGCGCATCGAGGCGGTCCGCCTCGTCGCCAAGTCCGGCGGCCGCTCCGGCGACTACCGCGCGGAGTCGTAGCCGCCGCCCCACGCGATCCGGCCGCGGTCCGGCCTCAATCCGGCCCCCTCTCCTGGGGGAGAGAGGGTGGGGGTGAGGGGGAGAAGCCACGGGTGGCGCGACTTCCCGAGGACGCACCTCGGCTTGTCGTGGGGGGCGCAGCCCCCCACACCCCCACCCCGGACGAGCACGCTGCGCGGCTCGGGCCCACCCACCCGCCCTCGGAGTTTCTTTCTGTGGGGGCGCAGCCCCCACGCCCTCCTCGGAGGTTTCGGGGGCGCATCGTCCGGCCCCCTCTCCTGGGGGAGAGACACCCCAGGGTGCTAAGGCGTCAAGCGGCGAGCTGTTCGCGGTCGTGGCGGTGCGCCCAGGCGGTGGCCTCGTCGTAGGGGCGACGTGCCTTCAGGCAGCCGTGGAGGTAGCCGACGAGGCGGTTGCCGAGAGCGCGCAGCGCCTGGTGGTGGAGGTCGCCCGCGGCGCGGCGGCGGTGGTAGAAGTCATGGCAGCCGGGGCTCGCCTGCAGCGAGCAGAGCGCCCAGCGGTCCACGGCGTCGGCGAGCCGGCGGTTGCGCACGAAGCGGGCGCGCACGCTGCGCTTGCGGCCCGATGCTACGGTGAGCGGCGAGGTGCCGGCGTAGTTCCTGCGGGACTTCGCCGACTCGTAGCGTTCGGGGTCGTCCCCGAACTCGCCGAGCACCCGGGCGCCGAGCACGACACCGAGACCGGGCAGGGAACGGTAGATTGCGGCGTCCGGGTGCTGCTCAAAATGGCTCGTGAGCGCGGCCTCGAGCTCCGTAAGCTGACGGTTGATCTCGCTGATCTGCGCGACCGCCGCGCGGGTGCTCGCGGCGAACGCCCGGCTCACGGCAGGCGGCGCCTCGAGTTGCGGGGAGCGCAGCGCGTCGCGCACCGCGGCGGCGCGCCGCTCGAGGTTGCGCTGACGTCCGCCGCGGCGCAGCGCCGAGCGGATCTTCGACGTGCTCAGGCGCGCCGCCTCGCGCGGCTCGCTCGCCCGCGCCAGCACGCCCAGGGCGTCGCCGTGCGCGAGGCTGGGGAAGGCCTGCAGGGCAGCCGGGAAATACTCCCTGAGGGCGTTGCGCAGCCGGTTGGTCTGGCGCACGCGGTCCCAGATCAGCTGCTGGTGGGCGCGGGCGAGGATGCGCACCGCGGCAGCCTCGTCGCTGTCGCCGGCCAGCGGACGGTGGTTGTGGCGGTCGGTGCGCACGAGGTCGGCGAGCAGCTTCGCGTCGGCGGCGTCGGACTTGGCGCCGCCCAGGTGGTGACGCTCACGGTAGCGCGCCGCCGAGCGGGGGTTGATCGCGTAGACGCGGTAGCCGGCCGCGAGCAGGGCCGTGACCCAGGGTCCGCGGTCGGTCTCGATGCCGACCACGACCGCGCCCGGGTCTGAGGCGTGCTCGGCAACCAGTTCGTGCAGCACGGCGACGCCCGCGACGCCCTCGGGCAGCCGCCTGGCGGCGAGCCGTTCGCCGGCCTCGTTCATGAGCTGGACATCGTGGTGGTCTTCGGACCAGTCGTCACCGACGTAGAGGGTCATCGTGCCTCGCTTTCCTGCGCTTCGTGCTGCTGTTTGCGACCTGCCGGGCTGGTCCTGCGACGGCCTAATGGACCAGTGCTCTCGGGCACGACACCCCAGGAGTGCTGTGGACCACCCGGACGCACCAGCCGGGGCACGGTCTCTCCCTGGAGATCGCAGTGTCTCGGGGAGGGGCAGTGCTCACCGGCCGGCCGGTCCAAGACCAGTCTCCCAGATCGCTCCAGGGTCCGGTCGAACCCCATTAGGGGGGGGGTGAGGGGGCGCGCCCGGCGCTGCTCGCCGCTGCTCGCCGCAGCGATCGGTTGTTGCGCCCTCGCGGGTGCTCGCCCGGCGGGCGTCGGGAGTTGGTGCGCCCTCGATACTCCCGAGGGGGCGTGTGGGGGCGCAGCCCCCACACGCCGGACGCGCGCGGCTAGCGGGCGTGGTGGTCGGCGGGGCGGATCGAGCCGTCGTCGGCGGGGCTCGAGGACTCCAGGTAGCCCTGCACCAGCAGCGCGACGCGGCCGCGCTCGATCGCCGCGGCGGCGGGCAGCGGCTCGCCCTCGGCGTCCCCGGCGCCCGAAGCGGACACGGCAGCGTGGGCGGCGAGCTGGGGCAGCGCCATGCGCGCGCGGCTGTCCCCCTCCATGCGCAGCAGCGGCTCGCAGATCGTCCAGGCGGCGCAGCCCTCGTGGCGGGCCGGGTCGATACTCGCGTAGGCGCACCAGTCGAGCGCGCGCTCGCGCACGTCGTAGTGCGAGAACAGCCGGTACTCGTGATCCCACCAGTCGCGCTCGAAGCAGGCGGGCGACCAGTCGATCGGCAGCGGGTTGTCCGAGCGCGCCTGCGGATCGAGCGCGATCAGCCAGAGCGAGACGGCGAGGGCGAGCGGCGTCTGGTGGTACGGTGCGCCGCCTTCGGTGGTCCAGGAGAGCGCGTGGGCGGCGGAAGAGGCCCGCGCGACGCGCTCGTCGATCACGAGCCCCGCCGCGATGAGCGTGCGCGTCACCAGCAGGTGGCCGAGGAAGCGCGCCTCGTCGTCGGAACGGCTCCGCTCGCCGCTCGGCAGCGTGACCGCTGCGTCCTCGTCCGGACCGAAGCAGGCGAAGGTGCTGGTCAGGCCGCAGTCGTGGCCGGGCGCGCCCGGCTGGCCCTGCGCGGCGAGGAGCGTGTCGAGGGCGCCCGGATCGCCGACGGGCGCGCCGTCGCGCACTCCCGGCCAGAGCTGCAGGGCGAGGTCGAGGACTGGGCTCTCGGACACGCCTCGCACGCTACGAACGCACACCCTCGCGGTCAACCTCGCGGGCTCGCGTGGCCGCCCGATGGCAGGCCGCGTACGATCGGCCCGATGCCACCGATCGGCCCCGCTCGCCTGCTGCTTGCCTGCTGCGTGCTCGTCGCGGCGGTAGCTTGCGGCGGCTCGGAGGCGGACCCCGCGGACCAACCGGTGACCGTGAGGTTCACGGGCTCCCCGACGGCGACACTCTCGTCGGCCGGCACCCCGACGGCGACAGTGTCGCCCTCCGCGACGCCAACCGGGGCCGAGGCGCCTGTCCCGACGGCGCCACCCGCTTCGGAAGCGACGCCCACCGCAACACCGGCGCCGACTGCCACCCCGGAGTCCGCCACACCGACCCCGACGCCTGCGGCAACACCGCTACCCACACCGACTGAGACAGCGACCCCGACGGCAGCACCAACTCCCACTGTCACACCCTCGGCGACTGAGACAGCGACCCCGACGGCAACGCCGATCCCCAGCGTCACACCCTCGGCGACCGTGCCGCCGGAGCCGACCGCGACGACGGGTGCGCTGCCCCTTGAGGCGCTCCCCCACATCGAGTTCGCACGCGGCGACGGGGCGGCGGTGTCACTGCCGATCGAGATCCCGCCGCGCAGCGAGTACTCCATCGGGTTGTCGGGGCGCTACGAGCTGGGCGAGCGGGGGATGCTCTTCCACTACGAGGAGGAGGGACGCCGCTCGTTCTGGATGAAGAACACGCATATCGACCTCGACATCGCCTTCATCGGCGCGGACTTCGTGATCCGGGAGATCTTCGGCATGGAGGCGGAGTCGC
This sequence comes from Dehalococcoidia bacterium, assembly GCA_963667465.2. GTDB lineage: Bacteria > Chloroflexota > Dehalococcoidia > UBA2979 > UBA2979 > VXMT01. The sequence goes on from CAXXDN010000001.1 coordinate 752,091, forward strand.
TCGAGATTCGCCGTCCCGGCGACGTCTATCAGTACGCCGTCGAGGCGCCGTCGGGCTGGTACGCCGCGAACGGGGTGCAGGTTGGCGACACAGCGCGCTTTGCCTTCGACCTCGCGGACTACCCGGTCGAGTGAGCGCGGGCTGCTAGTACCACTCCTCCTCGATGACGCGGGAGGCGTGGACGGCGAGGGTTTCAAGGATGCGCTCGTCGTCTTCCCCGAAGCTGCGGCCCTCGCGGCGGTCGGCGACGTAGAGCGAGCCGCGGACGTGGCCCTGCGACCAGATCGGGACGCCGGCTAGGGCACGCATCTCCGGATGGTGCGGCGGGAAGCCGAAGGCGCGCGGGTGGTCCTGCACGTCCTCGAAGCGCACGGGCCGGCCGTCGGCGCGCAGCGCGCCGAGCGGGCCGTGCCCCTGCGGCGGCGCCTTGAGGCCTCGCAGCTCGATCGGCGTGAGGCCGGAGGTGACGAAGCCCTGCGTGGTGTCGTGCTCGTCGGTGACCGCGAGGGCGGCGTAGTCAGCGCCCGTCGCCTCGCGCGCGAGGTCGACGACCACCTGCAGGGAGTCCTCGGGGCGGTGGCGTTCGGGCAGGATCTTCAGGCCTCGCGCCAGCGCGCGCAGCGCCCGCGCCTCGGGGTCGCGCCGTAGCAGCCTCCGGAGACTCGCGATCGCCACGCCTCGCTCCTCCCGCGCTGAGTCTATCGCGAGGCGGCGTTGGGTGCGGGGAAGGGGGTCGGCGGCGTGTGGCCTCGGCGTGGCGGGCGTGGTCGGCGTATCGTGTATGCGGGAGAGGCGTGATGGACAGGATCGTTGAAGAGCGGCTGGCCGAAATCGAGCAGCTCTGCCGGGACCACCGGGTGCGGCGACTTGATCTCTTTGGCTCGGCGGCGAGCGGGGAGTTCCAGCCGGACGAGAGCGACCTCGACTTTCTGGTGGACTTCGATCCGCCGCCGTACGGCGCATACCGCAAGACCTACTTCGGGCTGCTTAACGGGGCTACGGGAGCTCTTCGGTCGGCCCGTCGACCTGGTGGATGCTTCAGCAGTCAGAAACCCCTACTTCCGCGAGGCTGTCGAGCAGACTCGGGAAACGCTGTATGCGTCTTGAGGCACGCAAGCTCCTCCACGATATTGAGAGCGCCATCACCCTGATCGAGCAGTTCACCAGGGGCCGGACATACCCGGACTATGAGCAAGACGCGATGCTGCGCAGCGCGGTCGAGCGCCAGTTCGCCATCATCGGAGAAGGGGTGGCGCGACTGGCGAGGTCCGAGCCCGATCTGATCGCGCGGATTAGCGACTACCGCCAGATCGTCGACTTCAGGAACTTCCTGATCCACGGCTACGCTGAAGTGAATGACCGGCTCGTCCGGGAGGCTGTCGAAGCGGGGCTTCCGGTTCTTCGCCGTGATATCGAGGCGCTACGAGACGGGATCTGACCCCATCCTCAGACCCCCGCAATCGCGCCCGCGATCTCGCGGGCGAGGGCGGCGGGCGGGCGTGTGGCGTCGAGGGCGAGGCTTGGGGCCTCGTCGGGTGTGACCGGCTCGAAGCCGTCGCGCTGCGCCTCGTAGACCGCCCATGTGGCGTCCGAGGTGCGCAGCGGGTCGTCCTCGCGCCCGGCGATGCGCGTGTGCGCCGTCGCGTCGTCGCTGCGCAACTCGACGACCGTCGCCGGCACGCCGTGCTCGACGGCCAGCGCGCGGACGGCGTCGCGCTCCGAGCGGCGGCCGTGCATCGCGTCGAGGACCACCGCCCGCCCCTCGCGCAGCAGGCGCGCGGCGCGGGCGCGCAGCTCGGCGTAGGTGCGCTCCGTCATTTCGGAAGCGTAGAGGCCGGCGCGCCACTCCTTGCGGACCCGCTCGCGCGGGTCGATGCCCGCGAGCTGCTTGCGCACCACGTCGGAGGACAGGTAGGCGGCGCCGATGCGGCAGGCGAGCGTGGCGGCGACCGTCGACTTGCCGCTCGCGGGCAGGCCGCTGAGCGCGATCAACTGTGGCGCGGCGCGGCGCTCGGCGTAGCTCGCCGCGAGGCGGAAGAAGCGCGCGGCGGAGGCGGCGAGGGCGCGCGCCTGCTCTTCGGGCGTCTCGGGAGCGTGCGCGCCGATCGACTCCACCTTGCCGCGCACGAAGGCGCGGTAGGCGCGATGCAGCGGCTGCAGCAGGCCCAGTGTCTCGTCGGCCGAGGCTGCGAGGTAGCGCCCCGCCAGCTCCTCGCCGAGGTCCGCGTGGCCGAGCGCCTCGAGGTCCATTGCCAGGAAGGCGACGTCGTAGCCCGTGTCCAGGTAGCGGAAGTGGAACCACTCGTTGAACTCGATGCAGTCGACGATCGTGATCGCCTCGTCCGGCCCGCCTGGCTCATCGTCGAACAGGTAGACGTGTGCGGCACGCAGGTCGCCGTGGCCCTCGACCACATGCCCGGCAGCGAGGCGCTCATCGAAGAGCGCGGCGTCGCGTTCGAGCGTCTCCTCGATGAAGGCGCGGGTCGTCGTCGCATCGTCGGGCAGCCACGTATCGCCGATGAAGCCGGCGGCCTCGCCGTACTCGCGCGCCCACCACGCGCGCTCGGCGGACGCGCCGGCGAAGTCCGGGTCGTTCGCCACGACGACGGCGGACTCGTGGAAGGCGATCAGCCGCCGCGCGAGCCGCTCCGCGAGGTCGGCGGGCGCCTCGCCGGCCGCGAGCAGCCGGTCGAGCGTGCGATCGTCGGGCAGGCGGCGCAGCTTCACCGCGTGCTCGACGATCTCCCCCGCTGCCGGGTCGCCCTCGACGGCGTGGCGGCCGTCCGGCATCCGCACGACCGGGACGACGTCGAGGTACACGCCGGGCGCGAGGCGACGGTTAAGCCGCAGCTCGGCGTGGCAGAAGCGCTCGCGCGTCTCCCGGTCGAGCTGGCGGATGAAGCCGAAGTCGACCGGCTTCTTGGTCTTGTACACGAGGTCGCCGGCGAGGAAGACCCACGAGATGTGGGTCTGGAGCAGCTCGACCCGGGCCGGCGCGTGCGGGTAGGCGGCGGGGTCGAGCAGGGCCCGGACGTACTCCGGGAGCGCCGCGTCGCCGCTCATCAGGCTATGGATCGCGCCTACACGTAGAGATCGAGGCGCTCCTTGCGGAGCCGGTCTCCGAACGTCTCGCGCAGCACGTCGAAGCGGTCGAGGTCCATCTCGCTGGCGAAGGTGATCGCCTTGCCCTCGCGGCCGGCGCGGCCCGTGCGGCCGGTGCGGTGCACGTACTCCTCGGCGTTGTCGGGCACGTCGTAGTTGACGACGTGCGTGATCTCCGGGATGTCGATGCCGCGGGCGGCGACGTTGGTGGCGATCAGGATGTCCAGCTCGCCATTGCGGAAGCGCCGCACCATGCGGTCGCGGCGGCGCTGGTCGAGGTCGCCGTGCAGTGCGCCGACGTTCACGCCGCGGCCCTGCAACTCGCGCGCGAGGAAATCGACGCCGCGCTTGGTGCGCGAGAAGACGAGCGTACGCCCTCGCAGCTCCCGCTCAATCAGCTCGCTCAGGCCGTTGACCTTGTCGCGCTGGGCGACCTCGAAGTAGATGTGCTCGATCGACTCGACCGTCTCGAGGTCCGAGGCGACGGCGACGCGTTCGGGGTTCTCCATGTAGCGGCGGATCAGGCGCGTGACGGTGTGCGGCATCGTGGCGGAGAAGAGCGCCGTCTGCCGGCTGCGCGGGGTGCGGCCGAGGATGTGCGTGATGTCCGGCAGGAAGCCGATGTCCAGCATCTGGTCCGCCTCGTCGAGAACGGCGAGCCGCACCCGCCGCAGCGAGAGCGTGCCACGGCGCAGGTGGTCCTTGATGCGCCCCGGCGTGCCGACCACGATCTGCGGGCCCTGCTCCAGCGCGCGGAAGTCGCCCTCGAGGGCATGACCGCCGAGCAGCCCGATCGCCTGCATCCCGAAGGGGCGCGAGAGGTCGATGAGCACGCCGAGCACCTGCTGCGCCAGCTCGCGGGTGGGCACCAGCACGAGCCCCTGCACGTCGTTCTGCTCGGGGTCGAGCGAGTCCGCCATCGGGATGCCGAAGGCGAGCGTCTTGCCGGTGCCCGTCTGGGCGATGCCGACCACGTCCCGGCCTTCGAGCAGCACGGGAATCGAGCGCTCCTGTACCGGCGTCGGCTGCTCGAAGCCCATGCGCGCGACGGCCGTAAGCGAGCGCTCCGAGATGCCGAGGGCGGCGAACGCCTCCGGCAGTTCGAGGTCGGCGTCAGCCTCGGCCTCCGGCGTGGCTTCGGCCCGTGTGGCGTCGGGTGTCCTCGCTGTATTGCCGTTGGCCGACGGCGCGGCGGCCTCGGCGTCCTCGGCGGCCTCCTCGCGCTCGCCGCGCCTGCGCCCGCGCCCGCCGCGCCGCCCGCGGCGGCGGCGACCGCCCGAGGCGGTCTCCTCGGCGCCGGACGCATCGGCGGCCGAGTCGTCGGCGGTGTTGTCGTCGCCGGTGTTGTCGATGACGGCTTCCGGCGCTTCCTCCGGCTCGGCTGGAGCGTCGTCATCGTCGACGTCGTGGAACACCGGCAAGTTGCGCTTGCCGGTGACGAGGACTCGAGGGGTCGTGCGGGCGCCGGGCGGGGGGCGTCGCCGGCCGGGCAGGATGCTGCTGTCGCCGCCCTCGGCGGCGGGCCGGAAGGCCACGTCCTCGGGCAGCGGTGCATCGAGGTCGGCGCGCCGCCTGCCGCGGCGGTCGTAGCGACCGCGTCCGCCGTCGTCGCGTCTGCGTCCGCCGTCGTTGCGCCTGCGTTCGCCGTCGTTGCGCGTGCGTCCGCCGTCGTTGCGTCTGCGTTCGCCGTCGTTGCGCGTGCGTTCGCCGTCGTTGCGCGTGCGTTCGCCGTCGTTGCGCGTGCGTGTTGGTGCTTCTGCGGTGGGTGTGATGGGTCCTCCGTGTTGTTGGGTCTGCTGTTGGGACTGCGCGTTGTCGGAGCCGCCGCCCCGCCTGCGGCCGCGGCCGCCGCGCCGCCCGCGCCTGCGGCGTGAGCGTTTGCCGCTCGCGTCCTCGTCTGCGGGCGCGCTGCTGGATGACGCTTCGGGGTCGCGTTCGCCTCCGCCGATGAGGCCGCGGATGCGGCGCAGCAGGCTCACGGGCGAGCGCCTGCGGTGGGCAGCGTCGCGCGAAGGGCGGCGCCGGGCCGCGCGAGGGCTGCCGCTGGTGTGAACGCCTCGGGTGCGGTGCCGGTGTGGTCCCCGTGGTGCAAGCCGACGGGCGACGCTGCGTGTTGCGTCATCGGGATGATGATACCAAGGAGCCGCCGGAGCCGCATCCGTGGCCTCAGCGCGGCGCTGACCGGCCCGCGAGCGGGGGCGCTCCGGCCCTCGCCGCGGCGTGCATCGCGGCGAAGTCCGCGCGCGCCCGCCGCATCAGCACGAAGAACAGCAACGCGCCCGCGAACACCACCACGCCGGCGTAGCGGAAGACCGACTCGAGGCCGAACAGCTCGACGACGCCGGCGCCGACGAGCGAGCCCGCGAGGAACCCGAGCGAGCTGCCCATTTGCGTCAACCCCATCACCGCGCCCATGCCGACGTTGCGGCCGACATCGACGAAGATCGCCTGCTGCGCCGGGAAGGCGATCGCCTCCGCGAGCCCGATCAGCAGGAAGATCGCGAGCAGCCAGGGCGCGATCACGAGCGTGCCGACCTCGAACGTCCCGACTGGCACGTTCGGGATCGCGAAGTGCCCGCCGGCCGAGAGCAGCAGTCCAACCATGACCAGCGTAAGCCGGCTCGTGCGATCGGCGAGGCGGCCGAACCAGGGCTGGAGCATGCCGCCGGCCAGCGCACGGCAGGCAAGCAGCAGGCCGACGAGAGTCGCGCTCTCCGTGCCCAGTCCGTCCTCGCTGATCACGTAGATCGCGAGGAAGGTCGCACCCGCACCCCAGCCGAGGGCGACGACGGCCTGCGCGGTGAAGGCAGCCTGGACCGGCGCGAAGCGCAGCAGCTGGACCCAGGAGCGCGTCGGCCCGCGGGCCGCGGGGTCAGTCGCTGCGGGCGTGTTCGCGGCCTCGTTGCTCTCGCCTGTTGCGACGGCGCTGTCCGGATCCACCTCCGAGGGCGGCAGTAGCAGAAAGGTGGCGATGCCGGTTCCGACGAGCAGCACCACGAGCGTCACAAAGGCCGCGTCCACGCCCGCGGCGTCGCGGATCAGGCCGCCCAGCAGGGGACCGGTGCCGAAGCCGATCACCTGCGAGACCGCGAAGGCTCCGACGTAGGCGCCCTCGCGGCCGGGCGGCGCGAGGCGGCCCACGTAGGCGAGCGCCATCGGGAAGATCGCGGCGGCGCCGACGCCGGAGAGCACGCGGAAGGCGACGACGTGCTCCCACCTCCCCGCGATCAGGTAGCCGGACGCCGCCAGCCCGTACAGCAGGAAGCCCCCGGCAACGAACGGCTTGAGCCCGAAGCGGTCACCGAGGCGGCCGACGATTGGCGAGAAGATCATCATCGGCACGGTCACGCCGGCGAAGGAAATCGCGACGGCGATCTCGGGACCGCCCAGGTCCTCGCGCACGAAGACGGGCAGCAGCGGCGAGATCAGCGCGATGCCGATCATCGCGACGAACATGGCGAGCCAGAGCACGACGAACGGGCGCGTCCACATCGCCGGCAGGCCTCCTCGATCGCTTGCGGCCTCGCCGCACGTCGTCGCCCGGCGCGGCTCCGAGACGGGAGGAGCTGGACAAGTGGGAGCGCTGCTGCGACGACGTGTCACTCTGATATTCGCGGGTTGCCCGAGGGCTTGCCGCATGACCGTGCTTTGCCGGGAGGGGTCGCCGTCTCACGTCGCGGGTTGACGGCGCCGGACGCCGTTGCCGCAAGGGTGAACCGCGCATCCTCCAGAGCCTGCCCGCGCTCATCCATCCTCTCCCTGCCTGAGCAGCGTAGCGCCGCCTCCGGCATCCGTGTGTGCTGTCCCGTCCGCTCGGGCCGCGGTGCACTGCCCGGCCTGCATGCTCAGTACCGTCCAGCTGTGGCTCGCCAGCTCACGCGCCACGGCGACGTTCGCCACCACAGCCGGCGTTGCAGCGCGAAGATCGTCGGACCCGCTTCGTAGCAGGCGACGAGTGGCCCCGCTGTATCGCGCAGCAGGTCCGCGCCAGGCGCTTCACTGCCCGCGGCTCGTTTGCCAACTGCCGCTCCTCGGGCCGCTCCGCCCCGGCGCCAGCACCGCGACCTGGATCGTTCGCGCGTGTGCAGCCATCCCCGCGTAATGTGGTAGTCATCGTCATGAACGGCTCCTTTGCATGCGGCTCTGCAGCCCTCGCGTCTGTAACCCGCGAGTTTGCGAACTCGGAGCCGGTCACTCCATACGGTCCAGCCCGCTCCCCAAGGGCGAGGGGACCGGAGGGGCGAGGCGCGAAGGGAACTGGCGATGAACGATGTCAGGGCGATGGTGCTGACCGGGCCGAACCAGATGGAGCTGCAGCACTTCCCGCGACCCGAGACTGACGAGGACAGCGCGCTGCTGCGGATCGAGGCGTCCGGGATCTGCGGCACGGACTACGAGTCGCTGAGCGGCGAGTACTCGCGGGCCTACCCGGTGATCCTCGGCCACGAGCCACTGGGAGTGATCGAGGAGATTGGCGATCGCGCGGCCGCGCGCTGGGGCGTCGAGGCCGGCGATCGCGTGGTCGTGCAGCCGAACCACGGCTGTGGCGCATGCCGCCGCTGCAACGACGGCGCGCGCTGCAACCTCGTCGACGGCGGCTACGGCTCGACGCCTGTGGCCGTCGAGCCCTCGCTGTGGGGCGGCTTCGCCGAGTACATGTACCTCGCGCGGGGCTCGAAGCTGCACAAGGTGCCGGACGGGCTGCCGCTCCAGCTCGCGGCGCTGACGAACCCGATCGCCGCCGGCTTCGGCTGGGCCGTCCGTGCGGGTGGGCTGCAGGCCGGCGACCGGATCGCGATCCTCGGCGCGGGCCAGCGTGGCCTCGCCTCGACGGTCGCGGCGAGTTACTCGGGCGCGGACTTCATCGCCGTCACCGGCCTCGCGCGCGACGAGCACAAGCTCGCGCTCGCGCGCCAGCTCGGCGCGCACGCGACGATCAACGTCGACGCCGAGGACCCCGTCGACGCCGTGCTCGAGCGCACGGATGGCGAGGGTGTCGATGTCGTCGTGGACCTCACGCCGTACGCGACGCAGCCGGTGGCGCAGGGCATCGAGCTGCTGCGCCCGGGCGGGACGATGGTGCTGGCCGGACTGAAGGGCACGCACCGCGTCGCCGAGTTCGACTCGGACTCGATCATCCGCCATGAGGCGAACGTGCGCGGCGTGCGCGGCGTCCCTCGCGACTCGTTCGTCCGCGCCTTGCGGCTGATCGCCTCGGGCCGCTACCCGCTGGAGCGGATGCACACGCACGAATTCCCCCTCGAGGAGGTCGAGCGCGGGATCCGCACGCTCTCCGGCGAAACCGGCGAGCCCGCGATCTCGATCACGGTGGAGCCGTAGGTGAGCGGGGCGACGGACGAGGCCGAACGCGCCGCGATCGAGGCCTACCGCGCGTGGCAGGACGCGTTCAACGCGCGCGATGTCGAGGGCATGCTCGCGCGCATGCACTTCCCGCACGTGCGCCTCGCCGGCGCGAGCCTGCACACCTGGGATTCGGGCGAGGACTTCGCGGCTGGCCAGGAGCGCATGACGGCGCAACTCGCGGCGGAGGGCTGGGCGCGGACCGATAACGTCTCAGCCGAGGTCGTCCACGCCTCGGAGGACAAGGTGCACCTCTCGCTGCGCAACGCGCGCGTCGGTGCGGACGGCACTGTCTACCACGCCTTCGATGCGCTCTGGATCTTCACGCTGATTGATGGGCGCTGGGGCGTGCAGTTCCGCTCGTCATACATCGAGGGCGTCGTGCACGCCCTCGGCGCGGCCTCGATCGGCTGAGCCGCGCCGCCGTCCGCGCTCCACAGCGCCGAGTCGACGACCAGCCCGACCGTATTGCTGCCGACGATCGCGAGCAGCCGCGAGTGCTGCCGGATGCGCCCGTAGCCGACCGCGCCGGAGAACTCTGAGACGGCGAACGCGGCTGCCGAGGCGATCGCGATCCTCGCGATCAGGTCGCTGTCCTGCCGGACCGCGAGGATGTAGCTGAGGATGCCGCCGATCGCGATCGCGATCAGCGCGCCCTTGAACCCGAGCCGCTACCGCAAGCCGTCGCGGAAGGTGAAAGTGAGCCCCATGAGGTAGACGCTCGCCGGAGCGTCCAGCCCGAAGCCGATGGAGACGACGCCGTAGGTCAGCAGCGACCAGTTCGCCCCCACCGCCGTGATCACGAAGGCGACGAGGAAGGCGATTCCGATCGTCCTGTCGGCGATCCTCGAGGGTGGAACTCACGACGCGGTCTCAGCTCGGCTGCGATCGGGGTTCCCTGGTTTCGTCCGCTCCTCAGTGCTCGCCGGGGCGACTGAGGTCAGCCGCGGCTCCGACCCTGACCTTGCTCCAGCCGCCCAAGGAAGTTGCGCAGCAGCACGTTGACCTGCTCCGGCGCCTCGAGCTGCGGGAAGTGCCCGCAGCCGATCACCCACGCCTGCTCGGCGTGCGGGAGCAGGTCGCGCAGGAAGCTCAGGCTTGGGCGCGTCGAGTTGATCCACAGCGTCGGCTGCTCGATGCGGCGCAGCAGCGCGGCGTGGCTGAACTGCGTCGAGCCTACGCGGTTGGCCATCGCCACGTGGCGAGGCGTGCGCGCCGCCTCGGTGGCCCAGCCGCGCACCCTGTCCTGGTCGACGTGCGGACCGAAGAAGGCCTCGTAGCGCTGGGCCAGGACCTGCTCGTAGCCCTCGTCCTCGGTCGGGAGCTGGCCGACGCGGCCGCGGCGCTCGCGCAGCGGCCGCAGGTCCGGGCCCCAGTCGATGACGACGATGGCGCTGATCAGTTGCGGGTGGCGCGCCGCGAGCTGGAGCGTCGCCGGTGTCCCGCCGGCGTGGCCGATCGCGACGAGGTCGCGCAGCCCGAGCGCCTCGATCAGGCCCGCGATCTCGTCGGCCTGGTCGCGCGGGTCGTAGCCGCCTGGGGGGGCGTCGGAGCGCCCGTCGCCACGCCGGTCGACGCGCAGCACGCGGTGCGTACGCGCGAAGGCGCGTGCCTGCGGCTCCCAGTGCCCGGTGTTGCCGCACCAGCCGTGGATGAAGACCAGCCCCTGCTCGCCCGACCCCGCGAGGCGGTAGTGCAGCCGGGTTCCGTCCGGCGACTCATGGAACGGCATCGCTCGCGCCCGCCCTGCTACCCGGAGTGGAAGCGCACGCCGAGCAGCCTCTCCGCCTCGGCCGCCGCGTCCCCACCCGCGAGGTCTGTCGAGCCATCGGAAGCAGCGATCGTGCAGTCGCGGATCACGGGTGCGCCTTCGATAGCCTCGTTGCGCAGCTCCAGCCGCACGCCGCCTGCCATCGTCAGCGTCGCCTCGCCGTCGCGGATCGCGGGCGGATCGAGGCCGAGCACGCGCGCCCAGCCCTCGGCGGCGGCGGCGACATCTGCCACGGCGAAGCCGATCGAGGCGAGCTGCGGTGCGTCCGCTGCCGCATCCGGCGTTGCGCTGCCGCCCGGCGCCGCGCGCCCGGGCAGGATCTCGAGGTAGGCGCCGAGCTCCTCGCGCGCGTCGCCGTAGCCGTAGGACGCACCGCCCCCGGTGCGTCCCGTCTGCACGGTCGGGTAGCCGAGTGTGGCGAGCGCCTCGAGGGTGGCTGCGGAGTCGGAGACGGCGAACGCCAGGTAGCACGGGCCCGGCCCGAGGGTGTCGAGGTGGTCGCTCCAGGGGCTGGGGCCGCCGTTGGGCGCCATCAGGTTGACACTGGCAGTGGCGAGGCTGAACCAGGCGGCGTAGGTGCCACCGCCGATCAGCTCGCCTCGGTAGCGCACGCCGCGCGCGCGCATGCCTTCGCCATGGTTGTCGCGGATCTGCGGGACGGGCAGGCGGGTCAGCGCGGAGAACGCCCCGGCGGCCTCGGGCGCGGCGGCGACGACGATCCCGAGGTGGTCGAGCGCCCCGATGCCGGTAGCGGTCACGGCAAACCCCATCGTTGCGTGCGGATCGCTCCGCGCGCGCGATGCTACAACGTTCGTCGCCGACTGGTCGGGAGCCGCTCCCGTCGCCGGGGCCGACGCCTGCCTCGGGCAGGCCCGACACCGAACGGAAGGGCTATGCCGGCGACCGCGTCCTCGCGGCCGCCGGCCGGTGTCGAAGGCTAGCTGTCGACGCGGTCGCGGAGGGCGCGCGCCGCCTTGAAGGCCGGGACGGTCTTCGCGGCGATCATCACGGACTCGCCGGTCGCCGGGTTGCGGCCCTCGCGCGCGGCGCGCTCACGCGCCTCGAACTTGCCGAAGCCGGCGATGGTTACGGCATCGCCGCCCGCGAGCGCGCCCGCGATCAGGCCGTCGCCGCCGAAGATCGCGTCCACGGCGGCCGCTGCGTTTGCCTGCGTCAGGCCGGTCTGGTCCGCGACCTCCTGCGCCAGATCTGACTTGTTCATGCCTCGCTCCTGTCCTGCCCCAACGGGCTACCGATGTGCGGTGGTTCACCCCGCTGCCGCTAGCCTAGCGTCACTCGCGAGTTTGTGCGAGTGGGTATGCGGGTGATCAGTGTGGCGATCTGCCAACGACAGATGCACAAATCCGCGCTTCGGGCCGCGAACCTGAGCGGCGGGGGTGGTAACGTGTGCCCTCAGAGCGGCGGAAGCATGCGTCGCGTTGACGGAGGTCTCGCCAGATGACGTTCGTGATCACGCAGCCCTGCATCGACGTGCAGGACCAGTCGTGCGTCGAGGTTTGCCCGGTCGACTGCATCCACTACGACGAAGACTCGGACCGGATGCTCTACATCGAGCCGGAGGTCTGCATCGACTGCGGCGCCTGCGAGCCGGCCTGTCCGGTGAGCGCCATCTTCGCCGAGGCCGACGTGCCCGAGGACCAGGAGCACTTCCTCGAGATCAACGCGCTCTGGTTCGAAGACGCCGCCGCCGCGCGAGCGAAGGTGGTGGACATCCCGGCGCTCGAAGAGGCTGTCGCCGCGGCCGCTGCCAGCGCCCCGGCAGCCGAAGAAGCCGCGGAGGCTCCCGCTGCCGTCCCGGCAGCCGAGGCTGCTGCTCCGGCCGCCGCGCCGGAGGAGGCCGCCGAAGCAGCCATCGAGGAGCCCTCGCGCGGCGCCTACAAGTACGGCGACGGTGGCAACATCGAGGGCAAGTGCGCGCTCTGCGGTACCTACGTGATCCGCGGCGGCACGATGTTCCGGGAGAAGTCCGTGCTCTGCGCCGACTGCGCCCCCAGGGGCGAGCGCATGCCCGACCCCTACCGCAAGCGCGCCGGCGTCCGCTAGCCGCTACCCATCACCGCACGCGCGCACGGCAGCGAGCGCCTGAGGCTCGCGAAGCGCCACTCGCCGTCCTCGCGGCGCAGCTCCGCGTCGCCGAGCGCGAGCCAGGCGATCGCCGGACTGCCAGCCTCCGCGGCTCCGAGGTCGAAGCCGAGCAGGTAGCAGCGGACCCGCACGTTTGCCGCGTCGCCTTCGAGGATGACGTTGTTCGTCCAGTGCTGGCTGCCGTGCACGTTCGCGGCCTCGTGCGCGCGGACGAAGGCGGCGATCGCCTCGCGGCCCTCGAAACGGCCGTGCGGCGGGATGTCGAGCACGCCGTTCGTAGTGAAGCCGCCGGCGACCGCGTCGCCGTCGCCGCTGTCGAGGCCTCGCAAGCCGCGCGCGAGCAGCCCGAGGATCGCGAGCCGGTCGGCGCCGGGGAGCGTCATGCCGTCACGCTCTTCTGGCCCCGCGCTGCGCGCGGGCACCCCTTCACCCGCCCCCGCGAGGGAACTCTTGCAGGACTTCCTTGCGGCGCTCTGGCTTCCGGAGTCCCCCTCACCCTAACCCTCTCCCGCCAGGGGAGAGGGGATCGGAGGGGCGCCCCTCGATGCGCGTCGGTCCGGCTGCGGATCCGGCGGGGGCGTGGGGGCGGAGCCCCCACATGAAGGAAATCCGAGGGTGGGTGGGTGGGCCGGAGCGGCGCGCAGCGCACGCTCGTCCGGGATGGGGTGTGGGGCGCAGCCCCCGCAGGCAACGCGCGCGCCTGGCATCGAGTGCTCGTTGCCCCTCAGGGAACGGGGCAGGCTAGCGGGCCCACCACTCCGGCACGAAGCGGCGCAGGCTGAACTTCCACTTGCCGTCCTCGCGGCGGAGGCGATCGTCGTACTGGCCGATCAGCGTCACGCGGCCGTCCCCCGTGTTGTCGAACATCACGAGGTAACAGCGCAGCTCGGCCTCGTCACCCTCGCCCTCGATCCAGATGTTGTTGACCCAGTGGCGGAAGCGGTCCGCGCCGTGCCGCTCGTTCAGCGTCTCGGCCCACGCCGCGAGGGCGTCGCGGCCTTCGTGGCGGCGTCCGTTCAGGTCCAGCACGCCGTCCTCGGTGAAGGTGTCGGCGAAGGGCTCCGGGTCGCGGCGGTCGTAGTGGTGGTAGTGGGCGGCGACCAGTTGCTCGATCTCGGTGATGTCGGCGGCGCTCAGCGGCATCGGGGGCTCCTCTCGAGGCGTGCCGCGGCTCGGTGCGGCGAGGGCAAGATAGCAACCGCCGCCGCCCGGGGCGCGTCAGACCTCGCGGAGGTCGTCGAGGTAGGCGCGCGCGAAGCCGCCGATCAGCTCGGCGGACTGCCCGGCGGACGCCTCGACGCTGAGCCGGACGTGCTCCACGCCGCGCTCGCCGGCCTCGCGGAGCATGGTTGCCGTCTCCTCCTCGCGGCCCGGGGCGAGCGAGGGCAGGTTGACCATGCCGAAGATGAGCGCGTCGGGGTCGCGCCCGGCGTCCCCGGCGGCCTGGCGGACAGCAGCGATGTCCTCGGGGAACGTCGGCAGGCGATGTGCGCCCGCGATCCAGCCGTCGCCGAGGCGTCCCGCGCGGCGCAGCGCGGGCGGTCTCGCGCCGCCGATCCAGAGCGGGATGGGCCGCGCCGGGGTGGGGCGGCAGATCCAGCCGTCGACGTCGTAGAACTCGCCGTGGTGGGTGACCTCCTCGCCGCTCCAGAGCGCGCGCATCAGCACGATCTGCTCGTCGACGCGCGCGCCGCGGCGCTCGAAGGACGCGGAGAGCACCTCGAACTCCTCGCGGCACCAGCCGACGCCGACGCCGAAGACGAAGCGCCCTCCGGCGAGCACATCGAGCGAGGCGATGACCTTGGCGTGGAGGACGGGATTGCGCATCGGCAGGACCATCACCGCCGTGCCGATCTGCACGCGCTCGGTAATCGCGGCGACGTAGGCGAGCAGCGTCAGCGGCTCGAGCAGATCGGCGTCGCTCTGGAAGCGATCGGGCAGGCGGCCGCTCGCGGCGTAGGGGTAGCGGGACGTGAACTGGCGAGGATAGACGACGTGGTCGCTGACCCAGAGCGAGGCGTAGCCCGACTGCTCGGCCGTGCTCGCGAAGCTGGCGAGGTGCTCACGGGTGGCGTCGCGGCCGGTCTGCGGGAGCACGAGTCCGATCTCCATGCCGGCGCCCTCCTCGTGACCGTTCTCACCGGGAACGGCTAGGGTACGCTGCCCGGCGCGACGGCGCTCACGGGAGGTGGACGGCGATGGGTGAGTTCGACGGCAAGGTGGCGCTGATCACGGGTGGCGGCTCCGGCATCGGGCGCGCCTCGGCGGTGGCCTTCGCGCGCGAGGGCGCGCACGTCGTCGTCGCCGACAGCAACGGCGAGGGCGCCGAGGAGACCGTGAGTCTCGTCGAGGCCGACGGCGGCGGCGCGAATGCAGTCACGGTAGAGCTCACGGCCCCGGCTGCCGTCGCGGAGCTGCTGCGTGGCATCGCCGACATGCACGGACGGCTCGACTACGCCCACAACAACGCCGGTATCAACGACGCGCCCGTGAAGCTCCCGGAGCTGAGCGACGAGCGCTGGGACCGCATGATCGCGGTCAACCTGACCTCGGTCTTCTACTGCCTGCGCGAGGAGCTGCCGCTGATCGTCGAGACGGGCGGCGGGGCGATCGTCAACACCGCGTCCGGCGCGGGCGTCTTCGCCTCGGCGAACATCGCGCACTACGCCGCCGCCAAGCATGGCGTGATCGGCCTCACTCGCAGCGCGGCGATCGAGTACGGCGAGCACGGCGTGCGCGTCAACGCGGTCTGCCCCGGTCTGGTCGACACGCCGATGCGTGGCCGCCACGTCAGCTACGACGCGGAGCACGCGCAGCGCACGCTGGCCTTCTCGGGCGGGAGAGTGAACCCGCCCGAGCTGATCGCCGACACCGCCGTCTGGCTCTGCCGCGAGGAGGCCTCGAACGTCAACGGACAGGCGCTGCTCGGCGACGGCAAGTACGGGCCGGAACTGCGCCTCGGCAGTTGGCAGCACTGGGTGCCCCTCGAGCAACTGACGGGCGGCTAGCGCCATCGAGGCAGGCCCGCCGGCGAGTCCTAGAAGCCGAGCGCGTCCTTGCCGAGCAACTGGCGCAGCACCTGCACCTGCCCGTAGTGCTCGCGCCCGTGCGCGATCACCACCTGCCCGAGCGTCTCGATACGCGCCCGCTCAGTCATCTCGCCGGCGATGCGGGCGGGCGTGGTGCCGACGAGGAAGGCCTCGTCCATCGCCTCGATCTTCGGCTGCACGGCCTCGCGCACGCCCGCGCCGTAGGCCGCGAGGTCGGTGGCGCTCGCGAACTGCAGCGCCGTCGACTCCTCGGCGGTCATGCCGGTGCCCTGGTCGATGCGAGGCATCGCCCAGGCCTCGTCCAGGCCCTCGGCGACCCAGATCGGCCGGTCGCGGTGGAAGACGAAGTTGACGATGTTGTCGACCGTGCGCAGCACGTGCCAGACGTGGAAGCCGATCGACGGCGCGCCCTCCAGTGGCTGGGCGTTCAGCTCCTCGGCGCTGAGGTCCTCGATGGCCGTGTTGAGGTCGCCGAGCAGGTTGCCGACCAGGGTGGCGAGCGGTGCGGCGAGCGCACTGGGCGTGGCTTCGGCGGTCGAGTCGGTCATGGCTTCCCCCCAATGGATCAGTGCTGTGTGCGGTAGTCCGGCATCAGGGTAGCGCGATCGCGTAGGCGATGGCGCTGCGAGGCGAGGCGGCGGCCTCGCAGAGGCCGTCGGCGGGGCGGTAGGAGGCGGCCATCACGCGCCCGTGCCGCCACGCCCCGCTGCGCCGCACGCGGTGCCCGCGCCGCTCGAGCTCGGCGAGCACGCCCTCCTCGATGCGCGTTTCGGCGTCGACGAGGCCGGGGTTGGCGAGGCGCGGGTAGAACGACTCGGGCCAGTGCTCGCTGTGCACCGTCGGCGCGTCGATTGCCGCCTGCAGGTCCTCGAAGCCGAAGTCGACGACGTTGAGCAGGAAGTGCAGCGACCACTGGTCCTGCTGATCGCCGCCCGGCGTGCCGAAGGCGAGGCGCCGTCCGTCCGGCAACTCGGCCAGCGAGGGCGTGAGCGTGGTGCGCGGGCGCTTGCCCGGCGCCAGCGCGTTCGGGTGCGCCGGATCAAGGACGAACATCTGCCCCCTCGTGCCGACCGGGAAGCCGAGCTGCGGGATCGTCGGCGAGGACTGGAGCCAGCCGCCGCTCGGCGTGCAGCTCGCGAGGTTGCCCCAGCGGTCGACGGCATCGCAGTGCGTCGTGTCGCCGCGGCCGGACGCGGCGAGCAGCGCCTCCGGATCGGCGCGCGGCAGCCCGGCGGGACTCAGCGCCGCGCCGTCCTCGTCCCTCGCCAGCAGCGGCCAGCCCGCGGGCAGCCGGCCGCGGCCGGGCCGCAGCTCCAGCGAGGCGCGCGCCGGATCGACGAGCGCGCGGCGGCGCTCGCTGTAGCCGTCGGAGAGCAGCTCGTCGAGGGGCACCTCGACGTGGGCGGGGTCACCGTAGTTCGCCTCGCGGTCGGCGAAGGCGAGCTTGGCGCACTCGATCCAGGTGTGCAGTGCTGCGGCGCTATTGTGGCCCATCGCCGCGAGGTCGAAGCCCTCGAGCAGCCGCAGCTGCTGGAGCAGCACCGGGCCCTGTGACCAGGGCGGGCACTTCCAGACCGTGACGCCGCGGTAGGTGGCCGAGACGGGCGTTTCCACGGCGCCCTCGTAGCCCGCGAGGTCGGCGGCGGTCAGCAGGCCGGCGTGCGCCTCGCCCGAGGCGTCGCGCACGGGCTCGCGCAGGAATGCCTCGATCCATTCGGCGGGCTCGCCGCGGTAGAACGCGTCGCGCGCGGCGCGAATGCCGGCCTCGCGCCCGCCTCCCGCGGTCCGCTCGGCCTCGGCCATGCTCGCGAGCAGCGAGGCGAGCGCGGGGTTGCGCACCCGCTCGCCGACCGCCTTCGCGGGCAGCCAGATCGCGGCCGTCGTCGGCCACTCCGCGGCGATGCGGTCGCCGGCGATCTCGAGCAGCCGGCGGAGCGCGGGGTACATCGGGAAGCCGCGCTCGGCGAGGGCGCGGGCAGGCGCGAGCACCTCGGCGAGCGTGCGCGTGCCGAAGCGTTCGAGCAGCAGCCGCCAGGCGTCGAGGGCGCCCGGGATGGCGGCGGCCGTCAGCCCGTCGCCGGGGATGCGGTCGAGGCCGAGCGAGCGGAAGTGCTCGATCGTCGCGGCTGCCGGAGCGGCGCCCTGCCCCGAGATCGCGTGGGTCTCACCGCTCGCGGCGTCGTGGTAGAGGATCGGAGCCTCGCCGGCGAAGCCGTTCATGTGCGGCTCCAGCACCTGCAGGGCGAATCCCATCGTGCAGGCGGCGTCGGCGGCGTTGCCGCCCTCGGCGAGCAGCTGCGCGCCAGCCTGTGCGGCGAGGTAGTGCCCGGCGCTGACGGCGCCGCCGTAGCCGCGCACGGTCGGACGGGTGGTGAACTCCATCGTGCGAGGAGTCTAGCCGCCCACGCCTCGCGCCGGCGGAGGTTCACGCGAGCGGGCGCGTTCCGCCATAGTGGCGGGGGAGCCCTCGCCGCGGCGGCCTCGAGGCGCGCGCGGCGGGCGGTGCGGACGGAGGTCGGCGATGAGCGGGACGGAGCAGTGGGGTGCGCTGAGCGGCGTGCGCGTCATGGAGTTCACAGTCGTGCTCGCCGGACCGGTCTGCGGGATGCTGCTCGCCCAGCTGGGCGCCGACGTCGTGAAGATCGAGCCGCCGATGGGCGATCCGCAGCGCCGCAACGGCAGCGTGGTCCCGGGCGAGAGCAAGCACTACCAGGCCTATAACCACGGCAAGCGCAGCCTCGTCGTGGACCTCCGCGAGGAGCGCGGCCGCGCGCTGATCCAGCGCATCATCCCGCAGTTCGACGTGGTGCTGACCAACTACCGCCCCGGCGTCACCAAACGCCTTGGCATCGACTACGAGACGCTGCGGCAGTACCGCCCGGACCTCGTCTATCTGGAGATGAACGCCTTCGGCTTCCACGGCCCCGAGGCGCCCCGTGCGGGCTCGGACGTGGTCGTGCAGGCCTACGCCGGGCTGATCGCCGGCGGTGGGCAGGTCGACGATGATGGCGCGCCCCGCTCGGCACTCTCGATCGCTCTCGCCGATCACATGACGGGCACGGCCTCGGCGATGGGCATCGCGGCCGCGCTCTACCACCGCGCGCAGACCGGCGAGGGGCAGCTCGTGCGCGGCTCGCTGCTGCGCTCGACGCTGTTCGCGCAGGGCTCGGCGGTGATGCGCGAGCCGGTCACCGATGCTTCCAGCCGCGATGTGATGATGGCCGAGCTCGAGGCGATCCGTGAGCGAGGCGGCGACTACGCGGAGCAGGTCGCCGCGCACAACGAGCGGCGCGGCCTCGGCGCGGGTTTCAACCTCTACTACGGTGGCTACCAGGCGAAGGACGGCGGGCTGTTCTTCGGCGCGCTCAGCCCCGCCGGGCGTGACACGATCCGCCGCGCTGTCGGCGCCGAGGCCGAGCGCTCCGACGACCCCGGCTACGACGTGTACGACGCCGGCAACATCGCCGAGGCGCGCCAGTGGAAGCGCACGATCCAGGAGCGAATCCGCACCAGGACCGCCGCCGAGTGGCGCGCGATCCTCGACGAGGCGGGCGGCGCGCCGGTCTCGCAGGTGCAGTTCGCCGAGCAGATGTCGGAGGACGAGCACGTCCAGGCCGAAGGCATGGTCTGGGACATCGAGCACGAGATCACCGGCCCGCAGCGCGTCGTCGGCCCGATCGTCGAGATGGAAGGCACGCCCACGCGCGTGCCGCGCGCCGCTCCGCCGCTGGGCCGCCACACCCACGACATCCTCAAGGAGCTGGGCGTCACCGAGGAGGAGCGCGCGGCACTGCTGGCCGCCAACGTGATCCGCGACGACGCGGCAGGGCCGTCGCGGCAATGAGCCTTGCGCCCGCGCTGCGCGCGGCGATCGTCGAGGCGCTCTCGCGCTGGGACCTCGCGGGTGAGGCCGAACCGCTGGGCGGCGGAGCGGCCAACGAGCACTGGCGCATCACCGTCGAGGGCGAGGATCGCCCCTGCGTGCTGCGCCGCTACCACCCGCGCCACGACGCCGGCGATGTCGCCTACGAGCATCGCGTGCTCGGCTTCCTCGGCGACCGCGACTGGCCGGTGGCGCCGCCGATCGCGGACGCTCGAGGGCGCACGCTCGGCGAGACCGACGCCGGGCTGTGGGCGCTGTTTCACTGGCGCTCGGGCGAGCCCGCGCCACCCGACGCGCTGCTCTACCTGCAACGCAAGGGCGCGTTGCTGGCGCTGCTCCACACCGACCTGGCCGAGGCGCCGGACTTCGGCCAGCGCCCCGGCTTCGGGCGCGCCGACGACCTCGACGCCAACGTGCGCGCCGATGGACACGAGGGCGTCGGGGCGCTGCTCGGCTGGTACGCCGGGCGGGACGAGGCGCGGGCAGGGGTGCTCGCGGACGCCCTCGCGCGCAACAGCGAGGCGCTCGCCGAGGGCGGCTTCGCAGCGCTGCCCGACCAGCTCGTCTACTACGAGTGCCTGGGCGAGAACGTGCGCTTCCGCGACGACACCGTGACGGCGCTGTTCGACTTCGATTTCACGCATCGCAACGCGCGTGCCGCCGACATCGCGCGCAGCCTCGCCGTCGACTGCGGCGTCTCGGCGAAGCGCGCCGGTGCGTGGCTGGCCGGCTACGTGAACCTGGCGCAGCCCCCGCTCAGCGAGGCCGAGGCGGCGCTGATCGCTCCGCTGATGACGGCAGCCGAGCTGTGGAACACGGTGCTCCCGCTCTCGATCGGTGCGCGCTGGGGCAGCGAGGCGCAGCTCCGCTCCGCCGAGACCTCGATCGACCGTCGCCTCCCGTTCAGCGAGGACGCCGAGCGCCTGCTCGGCGCAGTCGCGCAGCAAGCCGCGCGCACCTGACATCGAGGCAGCAGTCAGTCCGGCGAGCCCCCTCACCCCCGCCCGCTCCCCCAGGAGAGGGGGCCGGAGGGGCCGGATCGGGTTCGAGGGTTCGGGCGGTGCAAGCGCAGCCTGAGGGCGTGGGGGCGCAGCCCCCCGCGGCAGGCCGAGGTGCGCCCTCGGGAGTTCGCGCCAGCCGTGGCTTCGCCCCCTCACCCCAACCCGCTCCCGCCAGGGGCGAGGGAGCAGGGAGGGGAGGGCCCGAGCGGAAGTGGGCAGGTTAGGGGAAGACGACCGTCTGGTTGCCGTGGACGAGGATGCGGCTCTCGATGTGCCAGCGCACCGCGCGGGCGAGCACGACGCGCTCGATCTCGCGGCCGCTGCGGATCAGCTCGGCGCGCGTGTCGCGGTGCGAGACGCGCGCCACGTCCTGCTCGATGATCGGACCCTCGTCCAGGTCCTCGGTCGCGTAGTGGGCGGTGGCGCCGATGATCTTCACGCCCCGCTCGCGCGCCTGGCGGTAGGGATCCGCGCCGATGAAGGCGGGCAGGAACGAGTGGTGGATGTTGATGATCGCCTCCGGGAACTCGTCGAGGACCGTGGGCGTGAGGATCTGCATGTAGCGGGCGAGCACCACGAGGTCCACGTTTCCTCGCAGCAGCGCCAGCAGCTCCTGTTCCTGCGCGACCTTCGTCTCCCGGATAACGGGCAGGTGGTGGTAGGGCACGCCCAGCGGTTCGACATCGGACCGGAAGCGGTCGTGGTTGGAGATCACCATCGCGATGTCGGCGTGCAGCTCGCCCGAGCGCCAGCGCCAGAGCAGGTCCAGCAGGCAGTGGCCCACGTTGGAGACGAGGATCGCGATGCGCGGCCGGTTCTCGCTGTAGGAGACGCGCCAGTGCATCCCGAAGCGCGGCGCGATCTCCTCGCCGAACAGCCCGGCGATCTCGCCCGGGTTCGCGTCGAGGCCCGCCAGCTCGTACTCCATGCGCAGGAAGAAGCGCGGCTCCTCACCGCCGCTCGCGTACTCATCGGCCTGGACGATATTCGCGCCGTGCTGGAAGAGGAACTGGGAGACGCCCGCAATGATGCCGGGGCGATCCGGGCACTGCAC
The DNA here is from genome assembly GCA_963667465.2 of Dehalococcoidia bacterium. Taxonomy (GTDB): domain Bacteria; phylum Chloroflexota; class Dehalococcoidia; order UBA2979; family UBA2979; genus VXMT01. The sequence continues at coordinate 773,419 of CAXXDN010000001.1, forward strand.
CAACAGGCGCGCGGTCCCCTCGGTCGGCGTGTCGTTCACGAGGGCGATGATAGCCCGGTGGCCGGCTAGCGCCGACCGCAGCGCGCGGATCGTTGATACTTGCACCATGGACGCGCAGCAACCTACTCGCTTCGAGCGCCTCGGCGGGCGCGCCGCCATCGAGGCGATCGCCGATACGTTCTACGAGCGCATCGATGGCGATCCGGAGCTGCGGCCGGTCTTCCCGCCAGACCTGCGGCCGGGCCGCGACAAGCAGGCGGTGTTCCTCGAGGAGCTGTTCGGCGGCGAGGCGCGCTACGCGCAGCTCTACGGCGAGGCGGCGCTGCGCCGCCGGCATCGCGCGTTCACGATCACGGAGCTCGGCGCCGAGCGTTGGCTGGAGCACTTCGCCGCGGCGCTCGAGGCACACGCGGTTGAGGAAGCGCTCGCCCGCGAGATCATGGACGCCCTGCGCCCGCTGGCGCTGCGCATGGTCAACACCCTGGAGGTCGTTACGCGCCTCGACGGGTAGCGACGTGCAGCGCGACCGTGCCGAGGCCGAAGCGGCGGATCGCTGCCGCCTCGAAGCCCGCGTCCTCGATCCGCTCCGCCAGCTCCGAGGCCGCCGGGAAGTGGTCGACGGAGTCCGGCAGGTAACGGTAGGCCGAGGGGTGGCGCGTGATCATGCGCCCGAGCAGCGGCACCACCCGCTCGAAGTGGAAGCGCGCGAGCGGTCGCAGCCAGCCGCGCTCGATCCTCGTGATCTCCAGCACGCCGATCCGTCCGCCGGGGCGCAGCACGCGCCGCGCCTCGGCGAGCGCGGCGTCGAGGTCCGGGATGTTGCGCAGCACAAAGGCGGCGCACCAGACATCGACGCTCGCGTCGGCCAGCGGCAGCCGTGTCGCGTCGGCGGCGGCGAAGGAGCTGGACGCCGTCAGCCGCGCGCCGGCCTTGCCGCGCGCGATCGCGAGCATCGGCTCGGCAAAGTCCACGCCGAGCACGGCCCCCGCGCCGCGCGCCGCGCAGTCGAACGCGAGGTCCCCGGTGCCGCAGCCGACATCGAGGACGGTGTCGCCGGGACGGACGAGGGCGCGCGCGGTGGCGCGTCGCCAGGCGCTGTGGCGGCCGCCGGTCATGACGGTGTTCATCAGGTCGTAGCGCCCGGCGATCTCGCCGAACATCGAGCGGACGTACCCCGCGCGCGCGGTGTCGTCCTCGAACAGCGTCGGCTCGCCGCGTGCGTCTCGTCGCGTCATGCGGCGAGCCTACGACGCGGGCGCGGCGGGCAGGAAGCCCGCGGCTCGCGTGGTCGCTATACTGCGGGCACTCCCCGGCCTCTGTTCGCAACTCCACCGCGCCCGCGCGAGGTTCCGCGATGCTGCGCCTGCTGCCCTGGTCTCCCGAGTACGGCAGCGCCATGCAGGCCGACCCTGAGTCGTTCGACGGCGCGGACGAAGGCCTGCGAGCCGACACGTCCGTCGAGGGCGAGTGGCGCGCGCGGCGACCCTCGGGCGAGCCGCCCGGCGCAGTGCAGATCGTCGACGGCGTGCGGCGCGTCGAGGCGCACGCCATCGACGACCTCGCGGACGGGGAGACGGCGTTCGGGCTGTTCGGCTCCTACGCCGTCGGCGCCGTGCGCTGCGAGGGCGCTCGCTCCTGGGTGCTCGACGGCGACGCGCCGGAGGGGGATCGGCTGCGTGTGTTCCGCGTCTACCTGCAGGGCGGCGGCGAGCCGCGCGACCAGGAAGTCGCGGCGGGCGCGCTGCGGTTGCGCTTCCGCGCGCGCGTCGAGAACAGCGCGCGCACCTCGAATCAGCTGGCCGACGTGCTCCAGCGCTCGATGCTCGATGCGGAGGCGCAGCTTGCCGAGGCGCTCGCCGAGGACGAGAGCGCGCTCACGATCGTGGACGGGCCGCTGCGGCTGCGCTCCGTCGAGCAGCGCGTGGCGGGCTACATCAAGCGCATCCAGTCCTGGTACATCGGCGCGCACGAGTTCCCGCTCCTCGGCGAGCTTGCGGTGGGCGAGCGCACGTCGCTGTTCCGGATCCCCGGCGGCGGCGAGGCGGGCAGCCGCGGCCGCCCCGATCGCTACGCCTGGTACCTGCGGATCGCCGACCTGGGGCCGCACTACCACCAGCTGTCCGGCATCGTGCGCCTCGAGGCGCCCGGCGCGCTGCCGCTCGGTGCTGCGGCGCGGCTGGCCGACGAGTGTGCGCTGGCGCTGCCGCGGCTCGCCTCCTCGCCGGTGCGCGATCCGCGCGCACCGCAGAACCTGACGCCCGTCGGCGCGCTCGAGTCGCTGCTGACGCGGCGGCTCGGCGAGCGCGAGTGGGTGCGACGGCTGATCGCGAGCGCGCTGCGCGCCGTACCCGAACCCCTCGATCCAGCCCCGCCCGGGGATGCGCTGCTCTCCGCGAACGGCGCCGGAGGTGCGCGATGGTAGGCCAGCAGCCGGAGTTGGACGCGCAGCCGCCTGAGGGCCTGGTGCTCGGCACGGAGGCGGGCGCCTCGACGCCGCTCGGCTTCTGGACCTACGTCGACCCGCAGCACTACCTGCAGCTCGACGACGTGGTGCACGTGACCTCGCCGCTGCCCGACGGACAGGCGGTCGACTTCTACGGCGTCGTCGACGAGTTGCGCGCCGTGCAGGAGGGCGTGCGCTTCGCCTCGGACGTGGCGCTGGCGAGCAGCGGCGTGCTGCCCGCGGAGGCGGCGGTCAGCGCGCACGTCTCGGTCACGCGCGTCGAGCCGGAGATCTTCGTGCCGCCGCGCCCGGGCGAGGCAGTGCGCCGCGCCCACGGCCCCGCGCGCGACCGCGCGCTCTTCTTCGATGCGATGACGCGGCGGCTCCCGGTCGGTCTCTCCCGCTCGGGCGAGCCGATCTTCGCGAACCTCGACTTCCTCGATGGTCAGCGCGGCGCGCACGTCAACATCTCCGGCGTCTCCGGGGTGGCGACGAAGACCTCGTACGCGATGTTCCTGCTCTACTCGCTGTTCGGCAGCGGCGTGCTCGGCCACGAGACGGCGAACACGCGGGCGCTCGTCTTCAACGTGAAGGGCGAGGACCTGCTCTTCCTCGACAAGCCGAACGCCGACCTCACCGAGGCGGACCGGGCGCGCTACACGGACCTCGACCTGGAGGCCGCGCCGTTCCCCTCGCTGCGGCTCTTCGCGCCCTCGCGTCCGGGCGATCAGCCCGCGCCGCTGACGGGATCGAGGATGGACGGCGTCACGGGGTTCTACTGGACGCTGCGTGAGTTCTGCGCCGAACGCTACCTGCGCTTCCTCTTCGCCGACGCCGACGACGAGCGCTCGCAGCTCGGCTTCGTGGTGCAGCGCGTCGAATCCGAGCTGGCGATGGCCGCGAAGCTCTCGCTACCCCTCGATGCGCCCACGGTCGAGATCGGCGGCGAGCTGGTCATCGACTTCGACGAGTTGGTCGACGCGATCGGGCGCATGACCGACCCGGACGAGGGCGCCTGGGGCGGCCGCGCCGCGGCCGGCACGCTGCACGCCTTCATGCGGCGACTCGAGGCGGCGAAGCCGCACGTCGGGCAACTGATCCGCGGGCTCGCCTCGGAGGATGCGGACCGGCACCGCATCGACACGGGCGGCGCGCAGGTCACGGTCGTCGACATCCACCGCCTGCACGATCGCGCCCAGCGCTTCGTTGTCGGCGTGGTGCTGAAGCGTGAGTTCGAGCGCAAGGAGGCGAGCGGGTCGCCGAGGCCGCTGATGCTCGTCGTGCTGGACGAGCTGAACAAGTACGCCCCGCGCGAGGGGTCGAGCCCGATCAAGGACGTGCTGCTCGACATTGCGGAGCGCGGCCGCTCGCTCGGCGTCGTGCTGATCGGCGCGCAGCAGACGGCCAGCGAGGTGGAGCCGCGCGTGGTGGCGAACTGCGCGCTGCGCGTGGTCGGCCGCCTCGACGCCGCCGAGGCGCAGCGCGGCGAGTACGGCTTCCTGACGCCGGCGGCGCGGGCGCGCGCCTCGCTGCTCAAGCCGGGCACGATGATCCTCCAGCAGCCGGAGATCCCGGTGCCCCTGCTGCTCCAGTTCCCCTACCCCGCCTGGGCGACGCGCCCCTCCGAGGCCGCGACGACCGCCGACCCCTTCGCGAGGTTCGAGTGAGGCTGCTGCACACCGCCGACTGGCATGTCGGCCGCACGATGCGCGGCCGCAGCCGCACGGCCGAGTTCGAGGCGGTGCTGGCCGAGCTCATCGCGATCGCGCGCGACGAGGAGGTCGAGGCGCTGCTCGTCTGCGGCGACATCTGGGACAAGGCGACGCCCTCGCCGGAATCGGATCGGCTGGTCTTCGAGGCGCTGCGCGAGTGTGTGGGGCACGGCATCCAGGCCGTGCTGCTCGCCGGCAACCACGACAATCCGCGCAAGCTCGAGGCGCTGGGCCTGCTCTCCGAGCTGCTCGGCGTGCAGACCCAGCACGAGGTGCTGCGGCCCAACGCCGGGGGCGTGCTGACCATCGAGGGCCGCGAGCACGTCGCCCGGATCGCCGCCGTGCCCTTCATCACCGAGGGCCGCTACGTGGACGCGGCGGCCGTGATGGGCCTGCAGGAGGACTGGTGGGGCGCCTACGCGGACGGCGTCACGGGCATCCTGCGCGCGATCTGCGACGGGTTCGGCGACGAGCCCGCCGTCAACATCCTCGCGACGCACATCTTCGTCGACGGCTCACGCGTCGCGCGGGTCGATGGCTCCGAGCGCCTGCTGCACATCGGGCAGACCTATGGGATCAACGCGCCGCAGCTGCCGATCACGCCGCAGTACATCGCGCTCGGCCACGTGCACGAGCCACAGGAGATCCTCGCGGCGCCCGTGCCGACGGCCTACAGCGGCTCGTTGCTGCAACTCGACTTCGGCGAGCGCGGGCAGCAGAAGGTCGTGCGCATCATCGACGCCGTGCCAGGGCAGCCGGTGACGCACACGGCCGTGCCGCTCAGCAAGGGCCGCCCGCTCGCCGAGCTGCGCGGCAGCGTCGACGAGGTGCTGGCACAAGCCGGCGACCATCGTGAGACGCACCTGCGCGTGTACCTCGATGTCGAGCGGCCGGAGCCCGGCATCGCCGACCGTGTGCGCGAGGCGCTGCCCAACGCCGTCGACGTGCAGCTTGACTACGAGCCCGCGGAGGACGAGGGGGCGGTCGAGGCGTTCGGCCAGCTCAGCGCCGCCGAGCTGTTCACCCGCTACTACCTCGCGCAGCACGGCGCGGAGCCCGTCCCGGAGCTGCTTGCCCTGTTCCAGGAGCTGCTCGCGGAGGTCGACGACGTGCAGACGGCGGAAGCGGCCGGCGAGCCGCCCGCCCAGGCGGCGGTCGTGCCATGAGACCGCTGCGCCTCGAGCTGCGGGGCTTCACCTCGTTCCGCGATACGGCGGTCGTGGACTTCGAGGACCGCCGGCTGTTCGCGATCACCGGTCCGACGGGAGCGGGCAAGTCCTCGCTGCTCGACGCGATCACCTGGGCGCTCTACGGTGAGGCGCCGCGCGTGGGAAGAGCGGCGCTCCAGCTGATCACGCACGGCGCGCGCTCGATGGCGGTGCTGTTCGAGTTCCGCGCGCGCGGGCAGCGTTACCGCGTGAGCCGGCAGGCGCCGAGCAGCACCGGCACACGCCTCGAACGGCAGCGCGTGGACGGCGAGTGGGAGCCACTGGCCGACCGCGCCCGCGAGGTCACCTCGCGCGTCACGGAGCTGCTCGGGCTCGATTTCGCGACGTTCACGAAGACGGTGCTGCTGCCGCAGGGCGAGTTCGATGCGTTCCTGCGGGGGGAGGCGAGGCAGCGCAGCGACATCCTTGCCGAGTTGCTCGGCCTCGGACGCTACGAGGAGGCCGGCCGCGCGGCGCGCAACCGCTCCGCGGGCGCGAGCGAGGCGGCGCGCACGCTGCGCGAGCAGATCGAGCGCCTCGAAGCGGCCACGCCGGAGGCGATCGCCGGCCTCGAACGGGAGCACGACGTGCTGGCCGCACAGGTCGCAGCGCTCGAGGCGCGCAGTGGCCTGCTGGAGGCGCTGGAGCGGGAGGCGCGCGCGAGCACCGAGGCTGCTGCGGCGGCCGAGCGCGCCGCGGAAACCGGTGCGGAAGCCGCACGCGGATCCGAGGCGGCGCGAAACGCCCTCGCCAAAGCGGAGCAGGACTGCGAGCGCGTGCAGGCGGTGCACGATCGTCTCGAGGCGGAACGCGCTGCCCTCGGCTACGACGAGCAGGCGCACCGCGACCTCGAACGTCAGGCCGTGCTGCTGGAGCAGCGCGCGGCCGCGACGCGCGCCGTCGGCGCCGCCGAGGCGGAGCAGCACGCGGCGATCGAGGCTGGCGAGGAGGCCTCGGAGCGGGCGGCGGTCCTCCAGACAGAGACGGAGCAGGCGGAGGCCGCGCGCGCGGCGGCGGACGAGGTGCAGCAGACCGCGTGGGACGCTCTCGCGGCCGCGGCCGCGGCCGCGCTGGCCACCGAACGGGCACTCGGCGAGCAGGCGAACGCGTCGGACGAGGAGCGCGCTGTCGCCGAGGACGCCGCCCTCGCGCGTGCGGAGGAGGCGCGACAGCTCACCGCGCTCGCCGAGCGCCTGAACGAACAGCGCGAGGCAATCGTTGCCGCCGAGCGCGAGCAGCAGGAGGTGCATGAGTGGCACGAGGCTGCCGCCGGCGCCTCGAAAGCCGCTGAGGCGCTGCTGCGTGGCGCCGAGCAGGCGCACGCCGGTCGCGCCGGGGCGCTCGAGGTGGCCCAGCGCCAGGACGCGGCGCTCACGCTTCAGCGATCGCTGAAGCCGGGTGACCCGTGCCCCGTCTGCGGCGAGCCGATCGAACAGATCGAGTTGCACGCCGCCCCCGAACTCGACGAGGCGCGCGCGGCGCTCGATGCGGCGGAGGCGGTGCTGGTGGAGGCGCGCGGGGAGCACGCGACAGCCTCGACGGCCCTCGCGGCGGCGAAGGTGCGGGCCGCGCAGACAGGGGAGGTGCAGGAGCGTGCGCAGGCAGCGCTCGCCGAGCTGCGCGAGGAGGCTGCACAGGCAGGCGCCGATCCGGAGGCCGTCGACGAGGCCGTTGCCGCGGCCGGGACGGCCGCGGAGGCGGAGCGCGCCCGGGCAGCTGCCGCCGCCGCCGCTCGCGATCACGCCTCCGAGGCGGGACGGGCGCTGGCGCTGCTGCGCGCCTCGATCGGCGAGGCGATCGGCGACGAGGAGGCGGGCGAGGCGGGCGAGCCGGAGGCCGTGCAGGCCGCCCTCGACGCGGCGATCGGGCAGCAGCGCGCGGCGAGCGCCGCTGCCGAGGGCGCCCGCGAGGCCGCGCGCCAGGCGGCCGATCGCGCCCGTGAGGGAGCCTCGAACGTGACGCGCGCGCAGGAGCGCTGCGAGCGGGCCGAGGCCGCCCTGGCGCGTGCGCGCGAGCAGCTCGCCGCGCTCGGCGGCGAGGACGCGGACCCGGAAGCCATCCGCGCCGCGCTCGCCACGGCGAAGCAGCAGGCCGCGCGCCATCGCGCGCTCGAGACGTCGCTGCGCGAGGCCGGCCAGGCCCTCGCCGGCGCCGGTGCGACCCGCGACGCGGCTCGCGAGGCGCTCACCCGAGCGGACGCTGCCGGCGCGCGCCTCGAGGGTGAGCTCGCTGGAGCGCGCGCGGCGGCGGACGAGGCGGGGGCGCGTTTCGCGGAGGCGTGGACGGCGGCGCAGGCGGACGGGGAGCCCTCGGCGGAGCGCGTGCCCGCGCTGCTCGCCGCGCACCGCGCCGCGCACGCCGAGTGCGCACGGGATCAGGCCCTGGCAGCGCAGCGGCTGGAGCGGGCGCGTGCGGATGCGGAGCGCGCGCTCGGGCTGCAGGCCGAGGTGGAGGACTACGACGGTCGCGCGCAGCTCTCGGACGCCCTCGCGCAGGAGTTGCGGCGCAACCGCTTCATCGCCTACGTGCAGCGAGAGGCGATGCAGCTGCTGGCGGCCGATGCCGCGGAGCGGCTGCTCGCGCTCTCCAGCGGCCGCTACCGGCTGGTCGCCGAGGGCGACGCATTCTCGGTGATCGACAAGCTGAACGGCGACGAGCGGCGCTCGGTCAAGACGCTCTCCGGAGGCGAGACCTTCCTCGCCAGCCTCGCGCTGGCGCTGGCCCTCTCCGAGCGGCTGCCCGAGATCGCCGGGCACGGCGGCGCGATGTCGCTCGAGTCGCTGTTCCTCGACGAAGGCTTCGGCTCGCTCGACCAGGATTCGCTCGACACCGCGATCGGGGGCCTCGAGGCGCTCGCGGGCGGGCGGCGGCTGGTCGGCGTGATCTCGCACGTGCCCGAGGTCGCCGAGCGCCTGTCCGACCGCATCGAGGTGGTGCGCAGCGGCGCGGTGAGCACGATCCGCGATTCGCGTGCGTCCAGCGCGAGGGAAGCCCTCGAGGCGGTCGAGCAGCCGGTCTAGGCGTCGCTGCGCCCGCGGCGGCCGCGCTGCAGGACGTGGGCGAGCAGCGAGACAAGCGAGACGATCAGTGAGCCGAACAGCGCCGACCAGAAGCCCTCGATGCTGAAGGCCAGGCCGAGTTGCCCGCAGATCCAGGCCGTGGCGGCCAGCAGGCCCGCGTGGATCACGAAGATGAAGAGCCCGAGCGTCAGCACAATCAGGCAGGCCGAGGCGAGATAGGCGAGCGGCCGGACGAAGGCGTTCAGCAGCCCGAAGATCGCCGTCGCCGCCGCCAGCGAGGCCACGTCGCCGACCTGGATGCCGGGCACGAGCCCGGCGGCGAGCCAGAGGCCCGCCGCGTGCACGACGAAGCGCACGAGGATCTCGCGCGGCGAGCGCGGCGCCGAGCCGCCGAAGTCGAAGACCCGTACGCGGATGTCTCGTCTCATCTGGCTCGGCTCATCTGGCTCGACTCATCTGGCTCGGCTCATCTGGCTCGACTCATCTGGCTCGTCTCAACTAGCTCGTCTCAACTGGCTCGTCTCATCTGGCCCGACTCACCTGGCTCGTCTCACGCCGGCCTTACTCCGTACCGTCCGCCGCGAGCGCGCGGATGCGCTCCTCGTCGGCGGGGACGCGCGCATCCTCGGCGGCCCCGATGCGGCGCGAGTAGAGCACGACGATGGCGACCAGGACGGCGCCCGCGGCGCCCTCGGCGATCAGCGCGCCGCGCACGCCGATCGCGTCGGCGAGCGCCCCGATTGGGAGCGAGATGAAGCCGAGGAAGCTGAAGCTGGAGACGATCAGCGCCTGCACGCGGCCATCGTAGCGGCGGTGCGAGTAGGCCATGCCGAGCCCCAGCACGAAGGAGATGTAGCCCATCTCGACGGCGCCGAGCAGCACGATGATCACCAGCGCGATCGGGAAGGTCGGAGCAAGGCCGAAGGCGATGACGGCCAGCCCGAACAGGAACGAGGTTCCGAGGAAGAGGTGCCAGGCCACGGGACGATGCACGACCGCCGCCGCCCAGATGGTGACGCCGATCGCGCCGACGGAGGATGCAGACGTGATCGCGCCCAGCTCGAAGGAGTCGCGCCCAAAGACATCGATCACCATCCCCGGCAGCAGCACGAAGTAGGGGATCGAGGTCAGGGCCACGCAGTACGCCGTGATCACGGTGACGAGCAGCGCGGGCCGCCCTCGTACGTAGCGGAGGCCCGCGGTGAGGGTGCCGAAGAAGGAGTCGCGCGACTGCTCCTCGCTGCGAAACTCGCCGGGCACGCGGAAGGTCAGCCAGGCGGCGACGCCGTAGCAGAGGGCGACGAGCAGGAAGACCCCGCCGGCGCCGAGCAGCGTGCCGACCAGCCAGCCGCCGCCGATCGGCCCGAGGATGCGCCCCACGCCCATCGCGCCCTGCTGCAGCACCACACCGCGGCCCGCGCCCTGCGCGCCGAGCAACTGCCCGGTCATCGCCTGCCGCGAGGGCACGAGGAAGGCGACGGAGAAGCCCTCGACCAGGGACTGGGAGAAGAGCATCCAGTACTCCAGCAGTCCGCTCAGCGTGACCACCCCGAGCAGCAGCGCCTGCGTCATGAGCAGCACCTGCGCGGCCGAGAGCACCGACTTGCGCGAGAGACGGTCCGTGATCACGCCCGCCCCGATCATCGTGGGAAACAACGCGATCCCGAAGGCGAAGAGCTGCGCGGCGACGGCGGTGTTGGATCCGGTCAGGTCGAACGCGAGAAAGGCGCGCACGACGCCCGCCGTCATCATCCCGAGGAACTGGATCAGCGTTGCCGTCCAGAGCTGCCGGTAGGCGCCGCTGGCGAGCGGCGAGAGGGCGCCGCGACTCCACCTGCTCCCGGATTGGGCGTCCGAAGGCTGCGCGCTCATCGGCGCGGGGCGGCGCGGTTGCGGTGGGCTGCCATCAGGCGGTCACGCTACGCCCCACCCGGCCCTGCGGCTACAGCTCGACGAGCGCGACCGCGCGTCCCTCGGACCAGCTGCGCCAGACGGCTTCGGTGAACTGCATGTAGCGGACGCCGTCCTCGAAGCTGGTCAGTTCGACGGGCGCGCCCTCGCGGATCGAGGCAACGAAGTCGGCCTCGACGTTCCAGGCGCCTGCCGTGCCGGGGTCCGGCTCGAGGGGTTGCGGTTCCTCGCCGCGCGGGGCGAGCGTCATGCGGTCGCCGGCCTGCGTCCAGTGCAGGGTGGCGGCGCTGCCGTAGAGCGAGATGCCGTTGGCGGCGGCGGGGGCGTGCGTGAGCGCGCTCAGCTGGTAACTGACACGCGCGCCGCTGGCCATGCCGGCGAAGACGCCGAGGCTGTCGGGAATCCCGATCGCGTAGTCCTCGCCGCTTTCGGGGTCGCGCCGCGAGGTGACGAAGGTGGCGGCGTCGGCGACGACGCGCTCGGTGGGGCCGAGCCAGCGCTGCACGGTCTCGGCGAAGATGCCGAGCATCATCGTGTTGCGGCCGGAGTACTCGCTGCGCTCCCGCCAGTGCAGCGGCGTGGCGGGGTCGAGTGCGCCGCCGCCGAGCACCGTGACGTGCGCCTCGCGCAGCTCGCCGAGCGCCCCCTCGGCAAGCAGGCGGCGGATCGTGCGCCAGCTCGCGAGGTCGAACGGCGCCGGCACGAGCTGCGCCACGCGGTCGGGCCGCGCCTGCGCGGCGGCCAGCATCTCGCGCGCCTCGGCGGCGTCCATCGCCATGCGCGCCTCGCAGAGCACGTGCTTGCCCGCCTCGAGCGCGCGCACGCTGTACTCGCGGTGGCGGTAGGGCCAGGTGCCGATGCAGATCGCGTCGATCTCCGGGTCGTCGAAGATCGCCGCCGGGTCCTCGTCGACGCGGGCGATGCCGAACTCGTCGGCGACGCGCTGCCCGCTCTCGCGTGAGCGGTTGCAGACGGCGGCCAGCTCGACGCCCTCGATCGCCTGGAAGCCGGGGATGTGGCGGGAGCGGGTGTTCGCGCCTGCGCCGATGAAGCCGATGCGCAGTGTGCCCCCGGTGCTGTCAGTAGCCATGCTCGCCTCCTCGGGCCACCGCCCGCTTGCTTGCGGCAGGGCGGCGGCGGCCAGCGTATCCTCTGCGTGCGAGCGGCAGCGCGCCAGACGCAGCGCGACGCTCGCCATCGAGGGTGGAGCCCGGCATGACGCTGCAGCGCGGCGGCGAGCAGCCCCAGGCGGAGGTCACGGCGCTGCTTCGCGCCGTCGGTCAGTTGCTGGTCGCCATCTCCGGCGACGAGGCCGCCCCGGCTTCGCAGGCCGAGCCGCCGCCGCGGACGGCGCCCTCGATGGACGAGATCGAGCAGATCCTCGCCGATGCCCGCGCACGTGCGCAGCAGCTCATCGACGAGTCGTTCGCCGACGCGCGGGAGCAAATCGAGGCTCTCGCTGCCCCGGACGCCCCGCCCGGGCAGCCGCCGCCCGCCGAGGAGCCGGCCGGAGCGCTGGGCGAGAAGCTCCGCTCCCTGCAGGAGCTGCTCGGCGACATCGACGCGCTGCAGCAGGCCCAGGCCGGGGAGCCTGCCCCGCCGGAGCCCGAAGCGCCGGAACCGGCAGCAGCGAGGGACGCAGCGGCGGCGGCCTCGGAGGAGCCGGAAGCGCAGGCCGAGCCCGCCGCGGATGCCGGCGCGGAACGTGTGGAGGCCGTGGCGTGGAGCGATGACGGGGCCGAGGCGGGCGGCGTCTTCCAGCCGGAGGGCGGCTCGGTGCTGCTGCGAGTGACGCCCGTCGAGGGGTTCCAGGGCCTGCTGCGCGTGCAGGGGGCGCTCGCACAACTCGGCGGCGTGCGCCAGGCCTTCGTCGAGGGCTACGCCGAGGGCGAGGCACAGTTGCGGCTCACGTTCGACGCAGCGCTCGCCGCCGAGGCGCTCGGGGCGGCCCTCGGCGAGCGTCTCGGCGTGCGCGTGGAGGCGGCGGACGTCTCCGAGGCCGAGCGCAGCCTGCGCTTCGAACTGCGGTAGCCCGCCCACAGGGCGCCCGATGCACCTCGAACGCCTCACGCTCGCCAACGTCCGCACCTTCCGCGACCTCGATCTCTCGCTGGAGCCCGGCGCCTACGTAGTCAGCGGGCCGAACGCGAGCGGCAAGAGCAACCTGCTGGAGGCGATCACGCTGCTGGCGACCGCGCGCAGCGCGCGGGCGCGCGCCGACATTGAGCTGATCGCACGGGAGGCGTTGCGCGACGACCCGCTGCCCGCCGCACGTCTGGTCGCCGAGGTGTCGACGGCGAGAGGTTCGGTCGCCGCCGAGCTTGCGGTGACGGTGCGCGAGGGATCAGCGGCGGACGGCCGCCCGGCGGCGACGGGACGGCGCTTCCGCGTCAACGGGGTCGCGAGGCGCGCCTCGGACCTGATCGGCCAGCTGCGCGTCGTGCCGTTCTCCGCCGACGACCTGCAGATCATCGCCGGGTCGCCGGGTCAGCGCCGCCGCTACCTGGACATCACGATCTCACAGCTGGACGTGCGCTACGTGCGCGCGCTGCAGCGCTACCAGCGCGTGCTGACGCAGCGCAACGGGCTGTTGCGACGGCTACAGGAGCGGCGCGGCCGGGGCGCCGACGAGCTCGAGTTCTGGGACGGCGAGCTGGCGGCGGCCGGCGGCGTGATCCTCGCCGGGCGCGCGGCGGCGCTGGCCGCACTCGCCGCGGGCGCCGCCGCGCGCTGGGAGCAACTCGCGCCCTCCTCGCCGCCGCTCGAGGTGCGCTACCAGCCACGGCTGCCGCCGGAGCAGGCCGCGGCGGTCCCGGACGGCGGGCCCGGCGGCGCGGAGGACGCCACCGGGGCCGCGCAGTCCGCGCTGCTCGAGACGCTGCTGGCGCGCCGCGGCGACGACATCGCCGCGGGCATGACGCGCAGCGGGCCGCATCGCGACGATGTGCACTTCGCCATCGGCGAGGGCGAGGCGGGCGCGTTCGCCTCGCGCGGCGAGCAGCGCACGCTGGCCCTCGCGCTGCGGCTGGCCGAGGTTGCGCTCTCGCACGAGCGCACGGGCGACCCGCCGCTGCTGCTGCTCGACGACATCCTCTCGGAGCTGGACGCGGCGCGCCGCGAGCGCGTGCTGGCCGCCGCCTACGGCGTCGACCAGGTCGTCATCACCACGCCCGACCCGGACCGCCCCGGCGCCGACGAGTTGCCCGACGCGCGCCGCTACCGCATCGAGGACGGCGCGCTGCGCGCGGGCGACTGAACTGCGAGGTCTCGAGGGGTGCCCTGACTACTCGCCGAGCAGCCCGTGCGGTCGCGGCGCGATCAGCACCTCGAGCGCCCTCGGCTCGACAGTGAGCGTGAGCGGCGTCGCGCCGAGGTACTCGCCGTCTGCCTGCACCGCGAGCGGGGTCTCCGGCTCGATGCGGATGGTTGCGCCGCGCCGGTAGTCGGCGGAGCCGCCGAGCAGCGGCGCGAGCGGGCCCCGGATGCCCCGCCCGAGGGCGCGCGGGATGGTCCGCGCGCCGAGCGAGAGGCGCGAGGCGAGACTGCCGCCGCAGAACGCCACGAGGTCCAGCAGGCCGTCGTCGGCGCGGGCGTCGCCCGTGAGCCGCGCGACGCCGCCGTAGAGTCGCGTGTTGCCGGCGATGGCGAAGAGCAGCGAGCGCTCGATCGGCGCCTCCTCGGGCCCCTCGATGGCGATGCGTGTGTGCGCCGCCGGCGCGCGCAGCAGGCGTTCCGTGCCGCGCAGTCCGTACGGAACCGGGCCGAGCCAGCGTTTGGCCCAGCCACCCCCGCCGATGCGCTGCACGACCGCGGCGTCCAGTCCGGTGCTGCACATCAGCAGGAATCTGCGCTCCTCGCGCTCCCCGCCGGGCCCCTCGAACCCGGCGCGGCCGAGGTCGATGCGGACCCGGCGTGCGCCCTCGATCCAGGCGAGTGCGCGGGCGGAGTTGCGCGGGATGCCGGCCTCCCGCGCCCAGACGTTGCCGGTGCCTGCGGGGACGGCGGCAAGCGCCGTCTCGCTGCCCGCGAGGCCGTTCATCGCCTCGTGGATGGTCCCGTCGCCGCCTGCCGCGACGAGCAGCTCGACGCCGTCGCTCGCCGCCGAGGCGGCGAGCTCGCGTGCGTGGCCGGGCGCCGAGGTGCTGCGCAGGTCGATCGCCACGCCTTGCGCGCGAAGCGGCTCGGCAGCCTCGCGCAGGGCGGCCTCCGAGGGCGCGCGGCGGGCGCGCGGGTTACGGACGATCAGCAAGCTGCCGGGTAGCACCCCTCGATGCTAGTGGCTGGCCCCTCCGAGGCCAACGAAGGCGAGACTGGCGGGCGTGCCTCCATCCCTGGGAACATCAGCGCCGTCTCAGCATGTTCGTTAGGTTCCACGGGGGTAATCTCCAGCATGATCGTCATGAGGCAATCCCCCTGCTCCAATCCGGCTGCCATGGCCTCGCAGAATGCGCCTCGAAGGAGGTCACCGCTGGTAGCGCCCCATCGAGCGCGGGTCGAAGGGAAAGCGCTTCCTCGGTCGGTGTCATTTCTTTCGGTCCCGCCGCAGCGCAATCTACAATGCCGGGGCTGGTTGGCGCGCAAAGCCGTCCTGTAGAGGCGCTTGCAGTCGAGGAGGGTAAGCGCACCGCCTTGCCAGGGAGCGTGGGGCGTGCGACGCGCGCCCGGGGTGCTCCGCCGCCCCGGAGCGAGAACCTATTGAGAGCATGACCGCATGACAGCCATCGGTTCGCCCTGGTCACGACGCGTTGCCTTGCTCCTTGCGGGTTTCGCGACCGTCATGGCCTTGGCTTGCAGCGGCGGTGATGAGGCGATCGGCGAGACGGTAGTCCCCACTCCTGGCCACACCACTGAAGCGCCGCCGGAGACTCCGACCCAGGCGCCACAGCCGACTGAAGCACCGCCTGAGACTCCCACCCAGATGCCGCAGCCCACTGAAGCACCGCCTGAGACTCCCACCCAGATGCCGCAGCCGAGTGAAGCACCGCCTGAGACTCCCACCCGGGCGCCACAGCCGAGTGAAGCACCGCCTGAGACTCCCACCCAGATGCCGCAGCCGAGTGAAGCACCGCCTGAGACTCCCACCCAGGCGCCGCAGCCGAGTGAAGCACCGCCTGAGACTCCCACTGCACCGAACGCGACAGCGACCCGACGGCAATCCCGGTCCCCATGCGAACACATCGACCCTTCCCCGCGGGCAATTGAGTTCGAGGGCGACTTCTCGCCAGAACAACGCGTCAGATACGCAGCCGAGATCACGCGAGAGTACGAGAGCGTGGCCTGCTTCTTCTCCACACGCTTCGGGTTGACGGCGCCGGCACTGACTATCCGGCTCGCGGCGCCTGATGCACCGGGAGCGCAGGGCTTCGCGTACGGCGGGGGAGTCATCCACCTGGAGCAGTACCGCCGCTCAACCACCACCACCGAGGTGCGTGGAGGGACGGTGACAGTGGGTGCTGATGAGCTGGGGTTCGTCGGGGTCATCGCGCATGAATACGTGCACGCGCTCCAGATTCAGATTGACAACGACACATGGGCGCCCTCCTGGATTCACGAGGGGACGGCGTGGTATCTCGACGCTCTCCACGATCAGGTGAGTGGGAATCATGACTTCTTCAAGAGCCGCCCGCATCTGTTGTGGTTCGCCAGGGGCTGGAGGGGCTCGCTCCGCGAGATGGAGTCTCCGGATTGGTGGCACGCGGGGGTCGGATTCCTCGCGATAGAGCGGCTTGTTGAGCGTTCCGGCGAGGCCTCCCTGTTCGACTTCTACCGGCAACTCGCCGCCGCCTCCGACTGGCAGGTGGCGTTCGAGAGCAGCTTCGGTCTGACTGCGGAGGAATTCTACCGGGACTTTGAGTCCTGGCGCGCTGAAGCGGTACCACCGTGGTCATACTTCTCTGGGGTGGTCGTCGGGCCCGATGGCAATCCCGCACAGGGCGTTTTCATCGGCGCGGTGCGTTCGCTTCCCGGGTCCCTGGCGAGCGCTACGGACAGTTGGGTTGTCCCGATTGGCGTGAGCGGGGACGAGGGCATGTTCCGCACATCTGCGGAGCCCGGCCTTACGGTCCTCATTGTCGGAACCGAAGCCTGCGGGGACGTTGGCTTCGTGAGCAACGAGGGAGGGCTCACCCGCGATCCAGGCGCTGCGCGCCGGTACACGATCGAACTCGAAGGCGTATCAGGCATCAACGTGCGGTTGCCACGCTCTCCCGAAGATCTGTGCGCGCCCGAAGACGCTTACACATGGAACCCGATACGGGCCATGGGCTGGAGGGACTAGCGGGGTCAGTCTGCGGCCGCAAGCGGTGCGGCGAAAAGATGCTCGACCTCGTGACCTTTATCATATTCGGCCAGCCACCGCGGGACGAGTCGGCGCAGGGACGAACCCCCGAGGGTGATCGGCTAAGACCAGGCGACACATCGCGCTATGCGTCAGGACCATACCTTGGCCTTTCCGATGACGCGCTCGGGGGTGCGGCCACGGGTCCAGCGGCCGACCTTCCCTGGCAGGACGCCTCGCCGCGCCGGCGCCGTTCGTCGCAGGGCGGCGGTTTCGTATGATGGCCGCCGGACGGAGGGCCCATGCTCGAGATCACGCGCATCGACCGCGTCGGCGTCGTCGTGCCGGCGTTGCCGCCGCAAGTCGCGCTGTTCGAGGAGCTGTTCGGCTTCCGCGCCGGCACACCAACTGTCGATGCCGACGGCAGCGCGGTGCGCGTCCGGCTCTCGATGCCGGGCCGCTCCGGCGTCGACTGGGAGGTGGCCGCGCCGACGCTCAAGTCCTCGCCGTTACAGGCGTTCATCGACAGCCCACTCGGGCCGGGCATCCACAACCTCGTGCTACGCGTTCCCGGCCTCGATGCTGCCGTTCAGGAGCTGCGAAGCCACGAGATCGAGCCGTGGCGCGGCGACCCCGGCGACGGCAGCGAGCCGGGCGAGGAGGTCTTCATCCACCCCTCGCGCGGCGGGCAGGGCTTCCTCTTCCGCCTGCGCGGCCTTGAGGATGGGGGCGAGCGGCCGCCGCCGCCCGAGGACCACGAGGGCGCGCTCGGCATCATCGCGCTCGACCATCTCTCGCATGCGCATGGCGAGCGCGACGCCCTCGCGGACTGGTACGAGCGCGTCTTCGGGATGCGGCTCGGCCGCCGCGGGCAGGCGGACGAGCGGCCGTTCGTGACCACGGTGCTCGACATTCCGACCGGGCAGCTGCACTGGGAAGTGATCCAGCCCGTCGGCGAGCGTTCGTTCATCCAGCGCTTCATCGATCGGCGCGGTCCCGGGATCCACCACGTCACCTTCCAGGTCGGCGACTGGGAGCGCGCGCTCGCCGCCTGCGAGGCCTACGGCGTGACCACCTTCGGCGGCTCGGAGGGCGTCAGGGACGGCTCGGGCTGGGCCGAGACCTTTCTCCATCCCCGCCAGGCCGGCGGAATGCTGGTGCAGCTCTTCTGGGAAGAGCACCCGGGCGTGTGGATCTAGGCGTGGCCTCGGACCTCGACCTCGGCGCCGCGACGATCACCGGCCTCGGCGAGCGCATCCGGCGCCGCGAGCTCTCGCCCGTCGAGGTGATCGAGGCGACGAACGAGCGCATCGAGCGGCTGCAGCCCGTGCTGCACTCGTTTGTCACGCACTGCGGGGACTACGCGCTGGAACGCGCGCGCCAGGCGGAGCGCGAGATCGCGGCGAACCGCTATCGCGGACCGCTGCACGGCATCCCCTACACGCTCAAGGACGTGATCGCCACGCGCGGCGTGCGCACCACCTTCGGCAACCCTCGAGGCGTCGACTATCGCCCGCCGGAGCAGGCGACGCTGCACCGGTTGCTGGAGGAGGCGGGTGCGATCCTCGTCGGCAAGGTCGTCTCGGAGATCGGCCGCGACACGCGCGGGCCGGTCGGCTGCCGTAACGCCTGGGACCCCTCGCGCAGCCCCGGCACGTCGAGCAGCGGCTCCGGCTCGGCCACGGCGGCCTCGCTGGGACTGCTCTCGATCGGCACGGACACCGGCGGCTCCGTCCGCCACCCCGGCAGCAACAGCAACCTTGTCGCGATGAAGCCGACGTTCGGGCGCATCTCCCGCCACGGCATCTGGGCCGCGTCGTGGAGTGACGACACCGCCGGCCCGCTCACGAAGACCGTCGAGGACAACGCCGCCGCCCTCGAGGCGATCGGCGCCTACGACCCGCTCGACCCGCTGAGCATCAACGAGCCGCCCTCGGACTACCGCGCCGGCCTCGGCGACGGCATCGCCGGCGTGCGCATCGGCGTCCCGGTGGACGACTGGATCTGGCGCGACTGGCTGAGCGAGGACGAAGAGGAGATCGCACGCGCGGCGATCGAGCGGCTCGGCGAGCTGGGCGCCGCGCTCTCGGAGGTGCGGATGCCGCTCGCGGAGCACGCCCGCAATCGCGCACTGGGCCTCTCGCTGGCCTCGGAGCGTCCGGTCTTCATCCGCGATCACTTCAGCGAGGCGGAGATCGAGGCGTGGACGGAGATCCACCCGCAGATCGAGACGGGCGAGGCGCAGCCGTTCGAGCAGTACCTGCATACGCAGCAGTTCCGCGCGCGCATTACGCAGGAATCAAACGCCGTGCTGCGCGAGGTGGACGTGATCGCGATGCCGACGGGCAGCACCTACGGTGACGCCTGGGACGCGGAGACGGTCGTGATCCGCGGCCGCGAGGTGCAGGCCCGCTCGCGCGGTGTCTACCGCAACGGCGCCGCCAGCGTCTCCGGCCACCCGGCGATCTCGGTGCCGTGCGGCTTCGGCAACGACGACCGCTGGCCGGTGGGGCTGATGCTGCACGGCCGCTCGCTGGAGGAGGGGCTGCTCTACCGCGTGGCCCACGCCTACCAGCAGTCCACCGACTGGCACCTCCGCCAGCCGCCGCTCTGACCTCGCGGGCATGGCCGAGCCCGGTCATCGCGCACGAAGCCACGTTGCCTGAGAAGGCGCGGTGGTCCCGCCGCGCGCTGCCGGGGGCGGATGTATGCCCGGTCAGCGCAGAGCTGCCGGACTGTCATTGACCGGCGCCGCCCCGCTCCGTACGGTGTAGCCGCCCCGCGCTGGCCCTTGAACCCCTGCAGCACGCGCGCGAGGAGCATGGTCTTGCGGCGTTTCGCGTTGTCCGTGGGGAAGCAGACCCTGGGCGCGCTTCGAGACCTGGCCCCCATCTTCGCCGTTGTCGCGTTCTTTCAGATTGTCGTCCTGCAACAGCCCTTTCCGGACATCGCCGACGTGATTGTCGGGTTGGTGTGCGTGGTCCTGGGGCTGGCGCTATTCGTCGAGGGGCTGGAGCGCGGGCTGTTTCCGCTGGGCGAGGCGCTGGCGCAGGGGATGGCGCGCAAGGGCAGCACGACGGCACTGCTGGCGATGGCGTTCTGTCTGGGCTTCGGGACCACCGTGGCGGAGCCGGCGCTGATTGCCGTGGCGGCCGAGGCGGCTGAGGTGGCGGCGGATGCGGGCTTCATCGGCGGCAGCCAGGCCGCCCAGAACCAGTACGCCCTCGAGGTGCGCGCGGTGGTGGCCGTCGCCGTCGGCCTCGCCATCGTGTTGGGCGTGCTGCGCATCCTGAAGGGGTGGCCCATTCACCGCTTCATCATCAGCGGCTACGTGTTGGTCATGGTGATGACCCTGTTCGCGCCCGAGGAGATTGTGGGGGTGGCGTACGACTCCGGGGGCGTGACGACCAGCACGATCACGGTGCCCCTGATCACCGCGCTGGGAGTGGGCCTCGCCTCCACCATCCGGGGGCGCAGCCCGATGCTCGACGGCTTCGGGCTGATCGCCTTCGCCAGCCTCACGCCCATGATCTGCGTGCTGGGCTACGGGATGGTGGCGTGATGCTGGAGTTTGCGGCGCGCTTCGGCGAAACCCTGCTGTACACGCTGAGGGACGTGACGCCCATCGTCGTGATCCTGGTGGTGTTCCAGTTGGGGGTGCTGCGGCGCAGCCTGCCCAACATCAGGGGCATCGTCACCGGGTCGGTGATGGTGCTGCTGGGCCTGGCGCTGTTCCTCATCGGGCTGGAGCAGGCGCTGTTCCCCATCGGCGAGACGATGGCGCGGCAACTCACGGAGACGGCCGGGTCGTCGTCGCTGACGAGCGCGGTGCGCTGGGAGGACTACTGGGTCGTCTATCTCTTCGCGGCGGCCATCGGCTTTGCGACGACTGTGGCCGAGCCGGCCCTGATCGCGGTAGCGCTGAAAGCCGAGGAGGTTTCGGGCCGCACGGTGAACGCCTGGGGGCTCCGGATCGCCGTGGCGGTGGGCGTGGCCGCCGGGGTGTCGCTGGGGTGCTTCCGCATCGTGACCGGTACGCCGCTGCCGTGGTACATCGTGGTGGCCTACGTGGTCGTCATCGTGCAGACGTTCCTGAGCAGGCGCACCATCGTGCCGCTGGCCTACGACAGCGGGGGCGTCACTACCTCGACCGTCACGGTGCCGGTGGTGACGGCGCTGGGCCTGGGCCTCGCCGCCAACGTCCCGGGGCGCAGCCCGCTCCTCGACGGCTTCGGGCTCATCGCCTTCGCCAGTGTCTTTCCGATCATGTCGGTGCTAGGCTACGCCATCGTCGCGGAGCGGGTAGGGCGCTGGCGCACACGGAGGGAACGCCAGGGGGTCGAGTCATGAAGATGGCGCTGGTCGTCGCGCTGGTGAGCACCGAGAAGACGAACGACATCATCGATGCGGCGCGGGCCGGCGGCGCGACGGGCGCCACCATCATCGGCGGCGTGCGTGGCGAGGGACTGAAGCCGGCAAAGACCTTTCTCGGGCTGGACCTGGCGGCGAGCGGAGACGTTGTGCTCTTTCTGGTCGCGGAACCGCGGGCCCGCGACATCCTCGAGCGCCTCGCGGCGGCCGGGGGCATGGACCGCGAGCACGGCGCAGGCGTCGCCTTTCAACTTACTATCGAGGACGCCGTCGGCCTCTCAACGCAGTTGCCCACGCTCATGGAGGAGTTGGAAGACGCCGTATGACTGATCAGGGCGACCATCCGGCGATCCGCGTGTCCGACATCATGGGGACCGAGGTGCACGCCATCGACGGACTGGCGACGGTGGCCGAGGCCATGGCGCTGATGAAGCGGCTGCAGATCAGCTCGTTGGTGGTCAACCGCCGCCACGACGACGACGAACCGGGGCTGATCACGGTGAGCGATCTGGCGCGGGAGGTTGTCGCGCGCGACCGCGCGCCCGAGCGGGTCAATGTCTACGAGGTCATGGCGAAACCGGCGTTGACGGTGCGCTCGGGGATGCTGGCGCGCTACGCGGTGCGGCTGCTGGTGCAGTTTCACGTCTCGCGCGCGCTGGTCGTCGACGACGCCGGGACTCCCCGCGGCCTGGTGACGCTGCGCGACCTGGTTTTGGGGCTGACCCGGGAATAGGCGCGGAGCCCCTTGCTTCGCGCGCCCGGGGCTCAACACACCGCTGACGGCGCAGGACGCGATGCAGATCCCTCACGGCGGCGCCGTGGCGAGACCCTGAGAGGCGACGCCAACCCCTGTCAGGACCTCGGCGAGTGGCTACGGCGGGACACGGCCGGAACCCCGCGTCAGGCGCTCCGGCCGAGGCGCTTGCGCTTGCGCTGCACATAGTCGACCAGAATGTACTCGCCGAGCTTGTCCGGCGTCGTGTAGAAGACACGGCCGCCGTTGATCTTCGCGAGCTGGTTCACGAACTCCTTGAGGTAGTAGTTGCGGTCCAGCATGAAGGTGTTGATCGTGATGTCCGCCTGCGTGCAGCGGCGGACCTCCTTCAGCGTCTCGCGGATTGTCGTCGGGCTCGGCGGATAGGAGAACTGCGAGCGGCCGCGCTCCAGGTGCGCGGTCGGTTCGCCGTCCGAGATCATGATGATCTGGCGCGTGCCGCCGCTGTGCCGGGCGAGCTTGTTGCGGGCCATCATCAGCGCGTGGTGCATGTTGGTGCCGAGCACGGACTCGTCCCAGCGCACGTACGGCAGATCGGCGATCCGCAGCTCCCGCGCGTAGGCGGAGAAGCCGAGGACGTAGAGCTCGTCACGCGGGTACTGCGTGCTGATCAGGTTGTGCAGGGCGAGCGCGACCTTCTTCGCGGACTGGAACGAGCCACGTAGCGCCATCGACCAGGAGAGGTCGACCATCACCACGGTGGCGGTCTCTGTCAGCTGCTCGGAGCGATGCACCTCGAAGTCGTCGGGCATGAGGCGCACGGGCGTCTGCGGTCCCTCACGCTCGACGGCGTTCATGATCGTGCGGCCCATGTGCAGGTGGAACGGGTCGCCGAACTCGTACTCCTTGGTGTCCTCGGTGCGTTCGCCGTGCCGTCCCGCCTCGGGGATCGGGTGGTTGCCGATGCCCTGGCGCTTGAGCTGTGCGTAGATCTCGGTGAGCGCGCGCTGGCCGATCATGCGCGTGCCTCGAGGAGTCAACTCCCAGTTGTTGCCCTCGCGCCGGATGTAGCCCTCGCGCTCCAGGATCTCGAGCAGCTCGCCGAGCTGGTCGATTGCCTCGGACGCCTCGTCGCCGAGCAGCTCGCGCAGCTGGTCGAGGTCGATGCCGTCGATGTCGCCGTCGTACTGGGCGCGCTCCAGCTGGCGCTCGAGGCCGTCGATGTCCTGCATCTCCGACATCAGCTGCATCGCCGCCTCGAGGCCGATCTCCTCGTCGCCGCGGAACGGGTAGGCGGGCGCGCGTTCGGCGCCGGGGTTGAGGTACTCGAGGTTGGCCGCGAGCTGTGAGAGCTCGCCCTCGAGCTCCGGGTCCCCGAACTTGTCGGCCATCAGCGACTGCAGCTGCTGGCGCTGGTCGCCGGGCAGCGACTCCATCAGCGACTGCATCGCCTGCGTCTGCGCCTGCATCTGCTCGATCAGCTCGTCGAGCGACTCGGGTGGGTTGTCGCCGAACATGTCGCCGTACTTGTCCATGAAGGAGTCGAAGTCGGGCTGCTCGCCGCGCATGCGCTGGATCAGCATGTCGTTGAGGTCGCGCAGCATTTCCTTCATGCGCTCGAGGTCGCCCTCGGACATCTCGTCGACCATCTGCGAGACATCCTTGAAGAAGGATTCGGTCATCGCCTGCTTGAGCTGCTCGAGCAGTCCCTGGAACTTGTCGCGCGCGTCCGGGTTGAGGAACTCGTAGTTCTGCAGCGACTGGACCTGGCCCGCGGGCTCGTCCGGCAGCTCTTCGAGGTACTGCTGCTTGCGCTCGACGATGCGGCGCAGCATGTCGGACAGGTCTCCGTCCCCGGCTGCGCCGCCCTCGCCGCCGGACCCTTGCGCGGGCGCGCCGCCCGCCGTCTCGCCGGGGGCGCCGGCCTGCTGCTGCGCGGCGCCGCCGGCGCCCTGCTGGCCCTCGGCGCCCTGCGGGCCCTGCTGGTCCTGCTGGCCGTCCGTCTGCGCGCCCGCGCTTGCCTCGCTGTCCTCGTCCGGGGCCTGATCGGCGGCGTCCGGCTCTGGCTGCGAGGGGCCGCCCGCCTCGGCGAGCCGCTGGTCGAGGGTGCTCTGTTCGAGCTCGAGGATCTCGCGCAGCGCCTCCTCGATCTGCTGCATCGTGCCGCCGAGGTCGAACTGGTCGAGACGCTGGCGGCGCTGCTGCCGCAGCTGGTGGAGCAGGTCGCGCAGGCCCGGGGCGCGCGCTCCGTCTGGCCTGCGCATCCCGCGCTGCATCAGGTTGCGCAGCGCGTGCTGCAGGTCTCCGAAGTTCATCAGGTCGTCGGACAGCGCCTCGAGGATATCGCCGGCCTCGAGTTCCGGGATCTCCTGGCTGCCGTCCCAGGCGGAGTAGCGCGCGAGCAGCGTCATGGTTCGAGCCTCCCGCTTCTCCGTGCTCCGCCGGGTCTCTGCCCGGCCCGGTTCGGCTAGCCCCGGTACAGCTAGCCCCGGTACAGCTAGCCCCGGTAATGGGCCTCGCCGTCGATGCTGTCCTTGTTGAGGCGCTTGTTGAGGTGCAGCCCTTCGAGCACGAACTCGATCGCCGCGGCTTGCTCCGCGGCCGACTCGCCCGTGGCCACGGCGGCGACGGCCTCCGCGAGCCCGTCCACGCTGCCGAGCATCGACAGGTAGCCCTCCGAGGGCATCCCCTCCCCGACCTCGGCCGTGACGCCGGTCTTGAACGACTCGATCAACGGCTCCATGTCGCTGATGCTGCAATGGCGGTTGAACACGGCCACGACCGCACCCTGGATCAGCCGCTCGATGATCTGGTCCTCGCGGCCTTCCTCGACGGTTTCGAGTTCGACCTTGCCTTCGAGCGAGGCGCGGATGAACCCGAGGTCGGAGATGCGCGGCGCGACCTCCGGCTCGCCGAGGCGCACGGCGCGCCGCAGCGCGTTGGCGACGAGCGATTCGTAGTTGGAGATCGAGGCGCGCACGGAAACCCCGGAGCGCTGGTTCACGTCCGGCGAGCGGCGCGCGAGGCGGGTGACCTCGGCGATGATCTCCTCCATGTAGCGCGGGATCCGCAGCTCGCGCCCGGCCGAGGCGATCTCGACACGCTCCTGGGCGACGATCTCCAGTTCCTCGTCGATGTCGCGCGGGTAGTGAGTGCGGATATGCGAGCCGTAGCGGTCCTTGAGCGGGGTGATGATGCGGCCGCGGTTGGTGTAGTCCTCCGGGTTGGCCGTCGCCACGATGAAGACGTCGAGGTCCAGGCGCACCTTGTGGCCGCGGATCTGGATGTCGCGCTCCTCCATCACGTTGAGCAGGCCGACCTGGATGCGTTCGGCCAGGTCCGGCAGCTCGTTGATCGCGAAGATGCCGCGGTTGGTGCGCGGGATCAGGCCGTAGTGGATGGTCAGTTGGTCGCTCAGGTAGCGGCCCTCGGCGACCTTGATCGGGTCCACCTCGCCGATCAGGTCGGCGATGGTGATGTCGGGCGTGGCGAGCTTCTCGCCGTAGCGCTCGTCGCGGTGCATCCAGTGGATCGGCGCGTCGTCACCGTGCTCCCCGATGATCTGGCGGCCCTGCTCGCTGATCGGGCCGAACGGGTTCTCCGGGATCTCGGCGCCGGCGAGCGTGGGGATCCACTCGTCGAGCAGCCCGGTGAGGCTGCGGATCAGGCGGGACTTCGCCTGGCCGCGCTCGCCGAGCAGGATCACGTCGTGGCCGGAGAGGAGCGCATTCTGCAGCTGCGGGATGACGGTCTGGTCGTAGCCCTGGATCTCGGGGAAGAGGTCGTCGCCGCTCTCGATCGCCGCGATCAGGTTCTCGCGCAGCTCCTCGCGGACGCTGCGCACCTGGTAGCCGGAGCGGCGCAGGGCGCCGAGGGTCGTCGCTCGCTCGCTCGCCACATGGTCCTCCTTGCCGATGCCCGCCCCCGCGGGCGTGCGTGACCGAGTCCGACGCGAGGCTGCCGGGCAGGGCCGCACCGTGCAGTGCGGCGGGTGTCTCGCCGCTCCGGCCGGGAGCGCCGTTTCCCGCCTCGTACGGCGCTCAGTATACGTGCAGTGTCATACACGGCGGCGAGCCGGTCCGGCCGCGTCCCTCGGGCTCGGTGGGCACAGCAAAAGCGGGCCGGCATGCGGCCCGCTGTCACGGGGTGCGCGGAGCGTCAGGAGGCGGCGCTGTGGCCGTTCGTCTCGCCGTAGCCGTTCGCGACGCTCTCGATCAGATCCGGCGACTCGACCAGCGCCTCCACGGCGCGCCCAAGCCGCGAGTCGCGGACGACGATCACATCGGTGGTCGCGACGATGTCGCTGAACGGCACGTCCAGCTCGGCGGCGATGTTCAGGGCAGTGGAGAGCGGAACCTCGCGCTTGCCCGTCTCATAGTTCGAAAGTGATGCCTGGGTGATGCCGGCGCCCCGGGAGACGTCGGTCTGGGAACGGCCGGCCTTGTGACGGAGGGTCCGCAGCTGCTGGCCGAGCTTTGCCCGGTGTTCCAGGCTCCCTGACTTTCGCATTTCGGGTCCCGCTCCTCCCCTTGCCGCCACGCTGTGGAAGTCCGTCGACTCCCGCGAATTCGGCGATTGTTCAATCTTGCACAATAGAGATTATCGAGCCCGGCCCCTTGGAGCAACGGGCCCGGCGGCGCACCCGTGCGAACAGCCAGAATCAGCCGCCGGAGCCGAGCAACCCCTCCGCTCGGAGCTCTGAGATCGCGACGTCGAAGGCGGCCAGCGTGTCCTCGATCTCGGCCTCGCCGTGCGTCGCCGAGACCATGCCGCCGGTGCCCATCAGGTCCACGCCGTGGTTGAGCAGCGCCTGCCGCAGCGGGATTGCCAGCGCCGCGTCCACGCCTCGAGCCTCCTCGGCGGCGTCCCACTCCACGTCGGAGGGCCGCGGCGCGTCGTAGCCGAGGTTGAGATGCCACATCGAGGAGACCGCAAAGGCCGAGCCGGGCACGGCGCGGTCGGCGAAGAGCGCGTTGAGGCCGCGCACGAGCGCCGCCGTGGTTGCGTCGGCGCGCTCCGTCTGGCCGCCCGCCTCGATGATGCGGAGCGCGGCGATGCCCGCGGCGGCGGCGGGCGGCTGCGCGTTGTACGTGCCCTGGTGCGGCACGCGCAGGCGGCGGTTCCAGACCTCGTCGCCCGGGCGGAACTCGAGCATCGAGATCACGTCCTCACGGCCGGCCACGCAGCCGCCGGGCAGGCCGCCCGCGAGGATCTTCGCGTAGCTCGCGAGGTCGGCGGTGATGCCGAGGCGCTCCTGCGCACCGCCGGGGGCCATGCGGAAGCCGGTGATCACCTCGTCCATGATCAGCAGCGTCCCCGCCTGCTCGGTCAGCTCGCGCGCCGCCCGCAGGTAGTCCGGATCGAGCGGATGCAGTCCCCAGTGCGCGCCCGTCGGCTCGAGGATCAGTGCCGCCACGTCGCGAGGCGCGAGCGCCTGCTCGAGCGCGGCGACGTCTCCGGACGGCACGATCGTGAGGTCATCGTAGAAGCCGGGGGGCACGCCGGCCGCGCTGGCCCGCGTCTCGCTCTCGCGCAACTGGCCGACGGCGAGGTCGTGCCAGCCGTGGAAGTGATCGGCGAGCTTGATCACGCGGTTGCGGCCCGAAAAGGCGCGTGCGAGGCGCAGCGCCATCATCGTCGCTTCGGTGCCGGATGAGGTGAAGCGCACGCGCTCGGCGCAGGGCGACAGGCGCAGCACCAGCTCGGCCCACTCCAGCTCGCGCGCCTGCGAGGAGCCGAAGTGCGTACCGTCCTCGAGCGCCGCGCGGATCGCCGCCAGCACCTCGGGGTGGTTGTGCCCGAGCAACAGCGCCCCGTGTCCGCCGATGTAGTCGACGTACTCGTGCCCGTCGACGTCCGTCTTGCGCGGCCCCTGCGCGCGCTCGACGTAGATCGGGAACGGCTCGAACGCGCGAATATCGTGCGTGACGCCGGAGGGGAATACGGAGGCAGCGCGCTCCGCCAGCTCCCGCGAGCCGGGGTGTCTGTCCTCGAAGGTCTGGAGGATGGTCACTGGTGGGGCCGGTCGGTGCTCCCTGGTTAGCGCCAGTTGTACGAGTCCCGGACCATCTGCTCAAGCGACCACATGTGCCCCAGGTCGCCGTTCCTGCCGATCAGCTCGCCGGGCAGGTCGGGGTTGAGATGCACCAGCCGATCGATTGCCGCGTTTCGCATTGCGGGCGCGGTCTCTGCGATCACCTTCCTCAGCCGCGCCGTCCCGAACTCGGCCGTCACCCCGAAAAAGCGACAGTCGTTGTTCTGCGCCCGCGCTGCGGGCATGTAGGCCCGAGCCTCGTCGATAATGTCGACGCGATCGTGGCGGTACGTCCACCTGGTTGTGATCAGCGCGACGATGCGCGGGCCGCGTTGCGCCACGATGTCGATACGCGCGGCTTGGCTGCGGTTCCCAAAGTCCAAGCCGGGGAAGAGATCGTGGGGTGAGACTTCTTCCCGCACATCGAGGTCTGGATCGCCGAACATCGCGAGGGTCTCCGCGACGATTGAGCGGAAGGCATGGCCCCGGGGGTTCTGCGGCTGAAGTTCCACGATCTCAGGGTGCCGGAAGAACTGGCCCAGTTCCGCACACAGACCGTCTGGATCGGCATCGATCTCGGCAGCGATCCACTCCTTAACGAGGAAGGCATCCGCCAACGCCCGGTTCGGGTCGCCTCGCCTTGTATGGCCGTAGTCGTTCTGCTCGCGCAGCACAGGCGCGTCGTAGAGCTCCGTCCAACCCGGTCCCCAGCCGCAGCGAGGGCAGCGCAAGGGGTTCCATACCTCGCACGTCATCAGCAGCATCGCGATCGCGAGCCACGACTGTTCAAGATCCCAGCCGTGCTGGGTGAGCAGTTCGTTGTAGAGGTCGACTGCCAGTTCGGCGTGTGCATCGGATGTACCGTGCCTAGGCACGAGTGGTCTCGTATGCGCCGGATTTGTCCAATAGCCGGTGCTGAGCGCGCAGCACAGCATGCCCATTGATTCGCCTGCCTGTGAGAGCCTCGCGAATGGCCACGCCGACTGCACAGGCGACGGGCGGAGGGAATGCGTTGCCGACTTGCCGGTACGCAGCTGTCTTGCGGCCCGCGAACATCCAGTCGTCCGGGAACCCCTGAAGGCGGGCGATCATGCGCACGGTAAGCCGCGGGAGGACGTCCGGGTTGTGATCGGGCGGAGGTGGCGCATCAGCGAGGCCTAATCCGTCGACGCCGAGTGTGCGCCACTGTTTGCGCGCCCGCGTCGGACCGAGGTCAGGGCCGCCATGCTTCTTCGAGCCGCCCACAAGGGTGGGCGCGATCGAGTTGGCTCCCTTGGCCCATGCCGTTGCGCCGGGCCAGCCATCGGCAGCCATGAGATCCCGCAGGGTTTCCCCGACTGTGGGCGCTGCAGACGTTCCCTCCGGCCACGCGAAGCGCTTGGCGTGCTTCGGGCGCAGGGCTACGAGGACGAACCTCGGGCGCAACTGCGGCACACCGAAGTCCGACGAGGTGAGTAGACGCCAGTCTGGGTCGTAGCCGAGTTCGCGCAGTTCGCCGAAGAGCCAACTCCGGTATTGCTCAAAGCGCTTCGTTGCGAACCCACGCACGTTCTCCAGCATGACCGCTGCCGGACGCGATTCCCTGATCAGCCGCAGAGCCTCAGGGAACAGGTCGCGCTCGTCGTCTGCGCCCAACTGATCGCCGGCGATGGAGAATGGTGGGCAAGGAACACCCCCGGCCAGTAAGTCCACGCCCCGGTACTCCTTGCCGTCGATTGCCGCCACGTCGTCCTCAATCACGTCCCACGACGGGCGGTTCCAGCGGAGGGTTGTGCATGCGTGCGGATCGTTGTCCACCGCCGCGGTGTGCTCCCATCCGGCGGCCTCCAGGCCGATGGCTTGCCCGCCTGCGCCGGCGCAGATCTCAAGGACGCTGAGTCGGCTCACCGGCTCGCCCTCTCCGGTACCCCGCGCAGCCCCTCAAGTCGGCGCATGAGGCGCGAGGTGTCTCGCTCGAGCGTGCATTCCCTGATGGTGAACACGTCCCATTGCTCCTCTTCGAGGGAGTAGGCGTTGCGTTGGTCCCGGACCATGTTGCCCTCGATCTTCGGCCCCCAGTAGGAAGTGTTCTTGCGAGGCCGGCCTGCGCGTTCGCAGTCATGCCCGTGCCAGAAGCAGCCGTGGACGAAGACCGCGAGCCGGTAGCGGGGGAACACGAGGTCGGGGCGACCGGGGAGATCGCGTCGGTGCAGCCGGAAGCGGAATCCCGCCGCGTGGACGCGGCGGCGCACGTGCAGCTCAGGCTTGGTGTCCTTGCTCCGGATGGCCGCCATGTTGCGGCGGCGGCCCTCGGTCGGAGATTCTAGCACAGACGTTCCGCTAGCGGGGGAGAGCCTTATCGTACGCCGCTCTGCCCTGCCGCTTCAATCGCCCACCCCGTCGATAAACGCCAGCACGGCGGCGTTCCAGGCTTCCGGGCGCTCGAAGTAGGCGGAGTGGCCGGCGCCCTCGACCTCGACGTAGCGGGAGCCGGGGGTCAGCTCGTGCGAGATGCGGACCAGCTCGGCAGGCACCACGCGCTCTTCCGCGCCGGCGATCCAGAGCAGCGGCGCTCCGCTGTCGAGCAGCCGCTCGCGCGTCGAGCCCCGGTAGTTGCGCATCGCCGGCGGCGGCGCCAGGAAGTCGCGAGGGCGCGGCGGGTTGATCGAGCGGATACGGCGATAGAGCCACTCGAGGGCCGGCTCGCGCTTCCGGAAGTCCTCGGCGAGCGCGCGCTGCAGCAGGCTGCCGGAGAGCGCCCCCGAGGCCTGTAACTCGGCCTTGCGCTCGCGCAGCCGGTCGTCGACGCAGCCGGCGTTGGAGCCGGAGATGGTGAGGGAGCGGAAGCCGTCCGGCCTGTGCCGCATCAGCCCGATCGCCGTGCGCGCGCCCATCGAGTGCGCGACGAAGTGCACCGGGCCGAGGTCCAGCCGCTCGACGAGCGCATGGATGTCGTCGCCGAAGGCGGCGCGGCCGGGGCCGCCCGCGATGTCGGGAGAGCGGCCGAAGGCGCGGTGGTCGAAGGTGACGACGGAGTAGCGCTCGCTGAAGGCGGGGATCTGCCGCCACCAGGACATGGCGTTGCCGCCCGCGCCGTGCGCGAAGACGACGGGCGGGCCCTCGCCGTGGCGCTCGTAGTAGAGGTGGAAGCCGTCGTCGAGTTCGAGGTGCGGCACGGTGCAGGTCCTCGGCTGCGGGTCACACGGTACAGGCGAGGCTGGTTGCTGTCCGCGCTCGGGAGGGAGGGGACCCATCCACGCGCCCTCCATGTGCGGGCTTCGCCCGGTGCCCCTGCTTGTGGGGGGCTGCGCCCCTCACAAGCAGCTACGCGGGCCAGCTCGGAGGGCGTTGTGCATTCGGAGCGGCGCTCGCGCGCCGTCCCACTCACCCCAACCCTAATGGGGTTCGACCGGACCCTGGAGCGATCTGGGAGACTGGTCTTGGACCGGCCGGCCGGTGAGCACTGCCCCTCCCCGAGACACTGCGATCTCCAGGGAGAGACCGTGCCCCGGCTGGTGCGTCCGGGTGGTCCACAGCACTCCTGGGGTGTCGTGCCCGAGAGCACTGGTCCATTAGGCCGTCGCAGGACCAGCCCGGCAGGTCGCAAACAGCAGCACGAAGCGCAGGAAAGCGAGGCACGATGACCCTCTACGTCGGTGACGACTGGTCCGAAGACCACCACGATGTCCAGCTCATGAACGAGGCCGGCGAACGGCTCGCCGCCAGGCGGCTGCCCGAGGGCGTCGCGGGCGTCGCCGTGCTGCACGAACTGGTTGCCGAGCACGCCTCAGACCCGGGCGCGGTCGTGGTCGGCATCGAGACCGACCGCGGACCCTGGGTCACGGCCCTGCTCGCGGCCGGCTACCGCGTCTACGCGATCAACCCCCGCTCGGCGGCGCGCTACCGTGAGCGTCACCACCTGGGCGGCGCCAAGTCCGACGCCGCCGACGCGAAGCTGCTCGCCGACCTCGTGCGCACCGACCGCCACAACCACCGTCCGCTGGCCGGCGACAGCGACGAGGCTGCCGCGGTGCGCATCCTCGCCCGCGCCCACCAGCAGCTGATCTGGGACCGCGTGCGCCAGACCAACCGGCTGCGCAACGCCCTCAGGGAGTATTTCCCGGCTGCCCTGCAGGCCTTCCCCAGCCTCGCGCACGGCGACGCCCTGGGCGTGCTGGCGCGGGCGAGCGAGCCGCGCGAGGCGGCGCGCCTGAGCACGTCGAAGATCCGCTCGGCGCTGCGCCGCGGCGGACGTCAGCGCAACCTCGAGCGGCGCGCCGCCGCGGTGCGCGACGCGCTGCGCTCCCCGCAACTCGAGGCGCCGCCTGCCGTGAGCCGGGCGTTCGCCGCGAGCACCCGCGCGGCGGTCGCGCAGATCAGCGAGATCAACCGTCAGCTTACGGAGCTCGAGGCCGCGCTCACGAGCCATTTTGAGCAGCACCCGGACGCCGCAATCTACCGTTCCCTGCCCGGTCTCGGTGTCGTGCTCGGCGCCCGGGTGCTCGGCGAGTTCGGGGACGACCCCGAACGCTACGAGTCGGCGAAGTCCCGCAGGAACTACGCCGGCACCTCGCCGCTCACCGTAGCATCGGGCCGCAAGCGCAGCGTGCGCGCCCGCTTCGTGCGCAACCGCCGGCTCGCCGACGCCGTGGACCGCTGGGCGCTCTGCTCGCTGCAGGCGAGCCCCGGCTGCCATGACTTCTACCACCGCCGCCGCGCCGCGGGCGACCTCCACCACCAGGCGCTGCGCGCTCTCGGCAACCGCCTCGTCGGCTACCTCCACGGCTGCCTGAAGGCACGTCGCCCCTACGACGAGGCCACCGCCTGGGCGCACCGCCACGACCGCGAACAGCTCGCCGCTTGACGCCTTAGCACCCTGGGGTGTCTCTCCCGCCAGGGGCGAGGGGGCCGGACCGCCGTCTCCCGCCAGGGGCGAGGGGGGCGGACCGCTCTGGCTAGTCCTCGTCCCAGGGGACGCCGGTGGCGTTGGCGACGACGTCGAGGATGTCTTCGATGTCGCCCCGTAGCTGCGGGTCGGGGTCGAGGGTGAGAGCGCGGCGGAGGATCTCGGTGGTGGCGGTGTAGAGGGTGGCGGCGTCCTGCGCGACGGGCTGGTGCGGCTGGCGCTGGCGCGGGTGATCGAGGGCGTGCGCGACGAACTCGCGGCACCAGCCGAGCGTGTAGAGGATCGCGGCGTCGCCGGGGCAGAGTGCGACGGCGCGCTCCAGCGCGCCGAGGCCGTCCGCGAAGCGCCGCTTGCGCGTGACCAGCGTGTTGCCGAGGTAAGCGTGCGCCTCGCAGAACTCCGGATCGAGTGCGACGGCCCCCTCGGCAGTAGCGAGGGCGGCGTCGATCTGGTCGTCGCTGTGCAGGCGCATCGCGCGGCGCAGCAGCGCGCGAGGGTCCTCGCCCTCGGCGCTGGTGGTCACGCGTTGTTGTCCGCCGCGCGGCTCAGGAGACGGCGTCGTAGTCCGCGATCACGCGGGCGTTGCGCTGCTCGTACTCGGGGCGCGTGTCCGGGTGGCTGAAGATGAACAGCCGGTTCGCACGCACGCCATCGATTGTGCGGCGGGCGACCTCGACCGGGTCCATCGCCGGATCGACCTCGACAAGTTCGTCGCGCTCTGCCATCCGTGCCTCTGCGGCGGGTGGCAGCTCGGCGGGCCCGCCCAGCTCCTCGGGGCGGTTGCGGGTGGCGGTGAAGATCTGCGTGTCGACGCCGCCGGGGCAGAGGACCGAGACGCCGATGCCATCCGGCTCCAACTCGCTGCGCAGCGTCTCCGCGAAGCCCACGACGGCGTACTTCGAGGAGACGTAGACGCCGATCGGCGTCTCGTGGATCGGCCGCGTGCCGGCGATCGAGGCGGTGAACACGATGTGCCCCTCGCCGTCCTGCTCGCGCATCCGCGGCGCGAACGCGTTCGCGCAATGGATCGCGCCGTAGAGGTTCACGCCGAGCGTCCACTGCCAGTCCTCGATCGGCGTCTCGAGCAGCGGTGCGACCATCATCACGCCGGCGTTGCTGCAGAGCAGGTTGACCTGGCCGAACTCCTCGTAGGCGCGGTCCGCCAGCTCGCCCACGGAGGCGGCGTCCGAGACGTCCGCGCGCAGGCCGATCGCCTCGCCGCCAAGCTCGCGAATCGAGTTCGCGACGCGGGCGGCCTGGTCCTCCTCGATGTCCGAGACGACGATGCGCATCCCGGCCTCGTGGCAGATGCGGGCGAACCCCTCGCCAATGCCGGAGCCGCCCCCGGTGATCACTGCGACGCGGCCTTCGAGTTGCTCCATGACTTTGCTCCGTTCGCGCCCGGCGTGCGGGCTACAGCTCCCTGACGATCTCCTCGGCGGCGTCGCGGCAGAGCACCACCGCGGCGTCCTCCGTTGTGCTCGGGTTGACGATCTGATGCGGCGCGTTGGCGGGCACGTAGAGGAAGTCGCCGCTCTCGGCGCGGTGCTCCAGCGCGAGCGCGGGGCCGTGGCGCATCAGGACGGGGCCGGCGAGGACGAACATCGCCGTCTCGCAGTTGGTGTGGACGTGGGGGGTGCTCTCCATGCCCGGCGGGATGCGCTGGTGCGTCATGAAGACGTTGTGCGAGCCGCTCAGCTCTCCCGAGACGCCGAACTGGATGCTCATCCCGGAGCGGTGCCCGGACCACGGCGCCTCGGCCCCCCGCGTCAGCACGATCGGAGCGGGATTGGCCTCGGCCATCGTCGATCACCCTCCGGCGCGCAGCGCTCCGCGCGGGGCTCATCCTACCGCGCGAATCCCGCAAACGCCGCAGCACGGGCGACCCGCTCGAGGTTGACGAGCGCGCGCGGCGCTGCCTAGCGTGCCGCCGATGTCCTCCGCGAGCCTTGCCGCAGACCGCGCCGCCATCGTCGCGCTTGTCCACGCCTACCCGCGGCTGCAGGACGCGGCGGACTTCGAGGGCATCGGGAAGCTGTTCGCGAAGGGCCGCTTCTCCTCGACGCTGGGCCGCTCCCTGGGCGGGGCCGAGCTGACGGCCGACCGCGCGCGCGGTATCCGCCTGCACGAGGACGGGACCCCGCGCACGCGCATCCTCACCAGCAACCTGCTGATCGCCATCGACGCCGCGGCCGGCACGGCCCGCACGCGCTCCTACTACGCGCTGCTCAAGCAGCCCCCCGGCGAGCCGCTCAGCGTCGTCGGCGCCGGACGCTACTACGACGAGTTCGTGCGCGAGGACGGCGCGTGGCGCTTCGAGGAGCGCGTCAGCAACTTCGACCTTTCGGGCGACGTGGGCGGCTTCCTGCGCGCCGCACCGCGGCGGCAGCCCTCGCTGGCGCTGCGCGGCCCGCCCGCGGCCGAGCTGCGGCCGTTGCCCCCGCCTCCGGACGCGGCGGACGCGATCGAGGCGCTGATCTACACCTACGCCGAGCGGATCGACCTCGCGGACTTCGCGGGCGTCGGGGCGCTCTTCGCGCACGGGCCGTTCGTCGGCGAGACGGCGGATGGCGGGAGCTACGAGCTGCGCGGCGAGGGGCTCGCGAAGGGCCTGCGCGGTGCGGTCCGGCTCTACGAGGGCAATCCGCGCACCAAGCACGTCACCACCAACGTCGCCGTCGAGGTGGACGAGGCGGCCGGGAGCGGCCTCGCGCGCTCCTGCTTCGTCGTCCTGCAGCAGACGCCGGAACTGCCGCTGCAGCCGATCATCAGCGGTCGCTACCGCGATCGTTTCGAGCATGTCGGCGGCGCCTGGCGCTTCGCGGAGCGGCGTGTGCAGACGGACATGGAGGGCGACCTCAGCGCCCACCTCCGCGCGGGCGGCGGCACGGGCGCTTGACGGCCCTCGCGGCGCGCTCATACGGTCCCGCCGGGGTGTGAGGCCGATGACGAAGAGCCGCGACGCGATCCGCGATCTGATGATGCGCTACGCGCGCTTCACTGATCTTGCCGACCACGACACGGTCGGCGAGATCTTCGCGCACGGCCCGTTCCGCTCGTCCCTCGGATCCTCGCACGCCGGCGCCGAGATGGCGGCGAACCGCAAGCGGCGGATCCTCACGCATGACGGTTCGCCCGGCACGCGCCACGTCCCGACCAACATCATGATCGACATCGACGAGGCTGCCGGGGCGGCACGCGCCCGCTCCTACTTCTCGCTCTTCCAGGCGACGCCGACCATGCCGCTGCGGCTGGTCGGCAGCGGCCGCTACTACGACCGCTTCGAGCGCATCGAGGGCGAGTGGTGCTTCACGGACCGCCTGAGCATGCTCGACAGTCGCGGAGACCTCTCGCAGCACATCCTCGGTTACCAGGCGAGCGAGTTGCCGTACGACGTGCCGGTGCTTGGACCTCCGCTCGAGGAGATTCCACCGATGCCGGTGCCGGACGAGCTGCACGCGGCGGTCGAGACGCTGATCTTCAGCTACGCGGAGCGGATCGACCTCGGAGACTTCGAGGGGGCCGGCGAGATCTTCGCGCACGGCGGCCGGCAGCATGGGCCGGAGGGGACGCCGCTCGGCGGTCCGGCGCTCGCCGAGGCGCTGCGCAGCAGTTTCCGCATCCACGACGGCAGCCCGCGCACGAAGCACGTCACGACCAACGTGCTGATCGAGCCGGGCGAGGAGGCGGGCACGGCAGCAGCACGTTCCTACTTCACCGTCATGCAGGCGACCCGCGGTCTGCCGCTCCAGATCATCGCTGTCGGTCGCTACCACGACGCTTTCGAGCGCGTCGACGGCGCCTGGCGCTTCCGTTCGCGGGTGATCCTGCTCGACCATCAGGGCGAGATCGAACACCATGTGCCACCGGGCTCGGCGCTGCTTCGCTAGCGTCGCACGGCGGCATGTGAACGGAGGCTGAGCGCGTGGATGTAGGCATCCTGCTTCCCCAGGCCGGCGATCGCGCCACCCGCGAGGTGGTGCTGCGGCACGCCCGCGCCGCCGAGGAGGCCGGCTTCGATTCGCTCTGGACCAACGACCACGTCGTCTTCCCTCGCGAGTACCGCTCGCGCTACCCGTACAGCGCGGACGGCAATCTGCCGGGGCGGGTCCACATCGACGCCTCGCTGCTGGAGCCGTTGACGGAGCTGGCCTTCGTTGCTGGCGCAACGAGCCGCGTGCAGCTCGGCGTGGCGGTGCTGGTGCTGAACATGCGGCAGGCCGTGCTGCACGCGAAGATCATGGCCACGCTCGACCACCTCGCCGGCGGGCGCTTCATCCTCGGCGCGGGGATGGGCTGGGCGAAGGAGGAGTTCGAGGTGCTCGGCATGCCCTCGGACCGCCGCGGCGCACGTTTCGAGGAGAGCCTGGAACTGACGCGCAAACTCTGGACCGAGGACTGGGTCGACGGCTTCCACGGCGACACCTACGAGGTCGACGGCTGGACCTCGCGGCCGCACCCGCCGCGCCACGTGCCGATCTGGATCGGCGGCGACAGCCCGCAACAGATGCGCCGCATCGGCGAGCTGGCGGATGGCTGGCTGACGCACGGCAACTACCTCGACAACGCCGGGGAGGCGATGCAGCCCGCCCGCGAGGCGGCCGAGCGAGCCGGTCGCGACCCCGCTGCGCTCAAGATCGGGATGACCGGCATCGCGCTCCTCGCGAGCGATCGCCTGGAGCAGGTGCGGGAACGGCTGGGCCGAGCGCGCGAGGCGGGCGTCGACCACGCGATCGTCGGCCTGCACCCCGCCCAGTTGCTCGACGCGCCGGACCTGATGCGCCGCTTCGGTGAGGACTACCTCGCCGCGGCGAAGACCGGCTGAGCGCGGACGGGCGCCGGCGAGGGCGATGGAGCTCGAGATCACGGCCGCGGCGGCCGAGCTGGCGCGTCGCAGGGGCGGCGAGTTCGCGCTGGACTTCATCACGCCAATCGGCTGAGGCGGCGTCCTCGCTGTGCCGGTCGACACCTACCTCAAGGGCAAGAATCTCACCCGCTACGAGAGCGTCCGGCACCACGACCTGACAGTCCACGTCGCACCGGCGCTGCTGCAGTGGGCAAGCGCCGTGCGCGTCGACGCGGAACGCGTCCTCTTCTTCTGGCGTCGCTTCACGGTCGCGGCGGACCACCGCCACCAGCCGACCTGACAGCACTCGTAGCCCCGCCGGAGGCGGGGGACGGGGGCGAGGGCGGTCGCGGCTACATGCGCGCGATCAGGTCGCGCGAGATGCGCTCCAGCGTGCGCCGCGAGGACGGCACGTCCGGGTCGGTGATCAGGATGTTCAGGCGCGAGACGCCAAGCTCCTCGAGACGCTGCGCCAGCTCCAGCTCGGGCGGCACGCCGGCGCTGATCTCGACGTCGTCGGGGTCGCGGCCATGTGCCTCGGCGGTGCGGCGCGCCTCGGCGATCAGCTCGTGCCAGGCGCGGCCGAAGACATGCGGGAAGAAGCCGGCGCCGTACTTTCCGGCGCGCCGCGCCGCGGGGATCGAGTGCCCGCCG
This sequence comes from Dehalococcoidia bacterium, assembly GCA_963667465.2. Lineage (GTDB taxonomy): Bacteria > Chloroflexota > Dehalococcoidia > UBA2979 > UBA2979 > VXMT01. The sequence continues at coordinate 811,495 of CAXXDN010000001.1, forward strand.
ATGATGAACGGCACGCCGCCCGGCTGGACCGGCTTGGGGTCGCAGGCGAGGTTGGAGAAGCGCACCAGTTCGCCCTCGTAGCTCGCCACGGGCTGCGTCCAGAGGGCGCGCATTGCCTCGATGCACTCGTCCGTGCGCTTGCCGCGGCGCTCCCAGGGCACGCCGATCGCCTCGAACTCCTCGCGCAGCCAGCCGACGCCGATGCCGAGATCGATGCGGCCCTCCGAGTAGACGTCGAGCGAGGCGAGCTGCTTGGCGAGCACCACCGGGTTGCGCTGCGGGAGGACGAGGACCGAGGTGCCCAGGCGCAGCGTCTTCGTCTTCGCGGCGACGAACGTGAGCGTGACGATCGGGTCCGGGATCGGCGCGTCCTCGTAGGGCATGCGCTCGGCGTAGGGGTAGTCCGAGTCGTGTCCCTGCGGGATCACGACGTGGTCGCTGGTCCAGAGGGTGTCGAAGCCGCAGTCCTCGGCGGCCTGGGCGAAGCCGGCGAGGAACTCGGGCGAGGTCACCGGCTGCTCGTTGAAGTCGACCGTCACTCCGAAGCGCATCTCGGCCTCCGTCTCTCGCTCAGTGTCGGGCAGTGTCCGCGTTCCGCCGCATCCTAGCGGAGCGCTCGCTTGCGCTCACGGCGTGCCCGGCGCGCGGCCTCGCGGTAGGCTTGGCGCACGGGACGGACGGCGGAAGGAGCGAGGGCGATGACGGCGGGGGCAGTGCTGGACGCGAGCGATGCGACGTTCGCGACGGACGTGATCGAGCGCTCACACCAACTGCCGGTGGTGGTCGACTTCTGGGCGCCCTGGTGCGGCCCCTGCCGCGTGCTCGGCCCCACCCTCGAAACGATCGCCTACGAACGCGCGGGCGAGGTGCAGCTCGTCAAGATCAACGTCGACGAGAACCCCGGCGTCGCCACGAGCTACCAGGTGCAGGGCATCCCGGCGGTCAAGGCCTTCCGCGACGGCGAGGTGGTCAGCGAGTTCGTCGGCGCGCTGCCCGAGCCGCAGGTCCGTGGATTCTTCGACTCGCTCGTGCCGACCGCCGCCGACCAGGCCGTCGCGGCCGCCCGGCACGCGATGCAGAACGGCCAGCCTGGCGCCGCGCGGCTCCATCTGGAGCACGCGCTCGAGCAGGATCCCGACCACCGCGGCGCCTCGGCGGCGCTCGCCGCGATCCTGCTCGCCGACGGAGCGGTCGCCCGTGCGCGCGAGCTGGCCGAGCGCTTCCCCGGCGATCCCGCCGCCGCGAGCGTGCTCGCGCAGCTCGCGTTCCGCGACGAGGCCGGGGACGAGCCGCGCGAGGCTCTCGAGACGCGGCTGGAGGCGGACCCGGACGACGCCGAGGCGCACTACCGGCTCGGCTGCCTGCTGGCGGCGGCGGCCGAGTGGCGGGACGCCCTCGAACACTTGCTGGCGACGGTGCGGCTCGATCGGGGCGTCGCGGACGACGGCGGACGGCTGCGCATGCTGGACGCCTTCACGCTGCTCGGCGACGGCCACGAGCTGACGCGCGGCTACCGCCAGCGCCTCACGAACGTGATCTTCTAGCGAGGCGACAGAGCACTCACAGAGACGGAAGCGATGGCCGAAGCGATCGACTGGCCGGCCGTCCACGCCGAGGCGCTCGACGTCCTCCAGCGCTACCTGCGCATCGACACCTCGAACCCGCCGGGCAACGAGGCCCCGGCCGCCCGTTTCCTCGGATCGCTACTGGAGGCGGAAGGCGTCTCTTGCGAGTACATCGAGACCGCTCCCGGACGCGAGGCGCTGGTCGCGCGGCTGCGCGGGGACGGCAGCCGCCGCCCGCTGCTGCTCGGCAACCACCTCGACGTGGTGCCGGTCGAGGAGGAGTTCTGGGATGTCCCGCCCTTCGGCGGCGTCGTGCGCGACGGCCGTATCTACGGCCGCGGCGCGATGGACATGAAGGGTGCGGGCGTGATGCAGCTCATGGCCGTGCTGCTGCTCCAGCGCCGCCGCGCGCCGCTGCGCCGCGATGTCGTCTTCCTCGCCGCGCCCGACGAGGAGATCGGCAGTACCTACGGCGTGCGCTGGCTCGTCGAGCACCGCCGCGATCTGTTCGATGCCGAGTTCGCACTCAACGAGGGCGGCGGCGGCCTCAGCGACTTCGCGGGCCGCGAGGACCGGCGCATCTTCCTCGCCAGCGTCAACGAGAAGTCTGTGGGCTGGTTGCGGCTGCGCGTCGAGGGCACGACAGGGCACGGCAGCTTGCCGACCGGGGACAACTCGGCGCTGCGCCTGATCCGCGCGCTGCTGCGGCTCGCCGACTGGGATCGCGGCCTGCAATTCGAGCCGGGCACCGCGCGCCTCGTCGACCAGCTCTCGCGCGCCGGGCTGCTGCCGTCCCCCGATGACGCCGAGGCGTTTGAGCAGGCGCTGCGCAGCGACCCCGCCGCGCTGGCGATGTTCATCAACACGCTCAACGTCACCGTCATCGACAGCGGCTTCAAGGCGAACGTCATCCCCCCGCGCAGCGAGGCGGTGATCGACTGCCGGCTGCTGCCCGGGCAGACCCTCGAGGACTGGATCGAGCAAGTCCGCGCACGCATCGACGACCCGCTCGTCTCGGTCCGGCCGGAGCTCGACGACTTCACCTCGACGGCCTCTTCGGACTTCGGCACGGAGCTGTTCACGGCGATCCGCGAAGTGGTCGAGGAGGCGTTCGAGGGCGCCGTGGTCGCGCCCTCGGTGGCCTCGTTCGCGACCGACAACCGCTTCCTGCGCGAGATCGGAATGCCGTCCTACGGCTTCATCCCCTGCATGTTCAGCGCGGAGGAGCGCGCCGGCTTCCACGCGCACAACGAGTTCCTGACAGTCGAGAACCTCAACAGCGGCTGCGAGCTGATGTACGAGATCGTGCGGCGCGTCGTCTGCTGACGCTCGTCGAGCCCTCGCCGGCGGCTACAGCATCCCCAGCTGCGTGAGGGCGACGCGCGTGACAAGTTGATGCAGCTCCGCGCGGCGCTCGAGCGCCTGGTGCTGCTGCCCCATCTCCACGAGGATCGGCGTCAGGCCCTCGACGTAGTTGCCCAGCGAGAGCGAAGTGCCTCCGCGCCCCGGCCGCCAGGCCCAGCTGCTGGTGTCATCGAACGATGGCCCGTCCGGAGAAGTCGAGAAGCCCCAGCTCCTCCGGTCCCGCGCGACCAGCTGATCGCGTTCAATCTCCACCTGTGCGTTGAAGTCCTCGGCGATGCGCGTCGCGGCCTCGCTGTCCGTTCCGGGTCCGCCCGTGATCGTCTGGCCGATGAACGCCGTGCCGCTGTTCGACCCGCGGTCGACGTAGAACCCCCACGACTCGTGCAGATCGAGGACGAGCGAGACGCGGTAGCGGCGCGCGACCTCGACGATCTGCGCCGCCATCCGCGACATCGGCAGCTCGGCGTCGTCCGAGCCGGGGTAGAGCCGGTTGAGGTCGCCGAGCTCGGGCAGCGTGCGTTCGCCGACGCGGGTGGCGACGATGTTGGCGCGCGGGATGACGATCAGGCTGCCGCGCACCGGCTGCCACTCGACGATCTCCTCGGTCGCGAGCCAGCTCCCCGGCTCGTTGCCGTGCACCCCGCCGAGGACGAGCACGGCCGGCCCCTCCTCGCCGCTGTGGTGGGCGACCAGCGGGTTCTCCCACTCCGTGCCTTCCAGTAGCGCGATCTCCTCGCGACCGGCGGGCCATGGCGTCGGCTCGGGAGTCGGCTCCGGGGTCGGGACGGGTGTGGGGGTCGGAGTCGGTGGTGGCGTCGAGGTAGCAGTGGGCACGAGGGTGGGCATGGGCGTGGCGGTAGGCGTCGGCGCCGCGGTCGCGGCGGGAGTGGGCGGCGGCGGGGGTGTCGCCGAGGGCGTGGGACTCGGCGACGGCGCGACGGCAACCTGCTCGGCCGTGTCGCCGCCCGCGCCGCAGGCGACCAGCAGCCCGCCGAGGCCGCTCGTCGCGGCGAGCTGGAGGAAGCGGCGGCGGCTGTGCGGCCTGGCCGGTGAGCGGGTCATCGCGCCAATCCTGCCTGAGGCTGTGTCACCTCACCCTAAACCGGCGGCAGCCCAGGCTACAGCAGCGAGCCCTGCTGCTCGGCAGCGCCGCGGGCGGAGGACGGCGAGGCCTCGACGGGTTCGAAGCCCGCGATGGCGGCGAGACCGTGCTCCTCGAGGCGCCGTTGCAGCAGGTCTGCATTGACCGGGCCCTGGTCGTGGTTGTTGGTGTTGACGATCAGGTGCACCGCCTCGGCCTCGCGCGCGAGCGCCTCGATGCGCGGGACCCACTCGTCCAGCTCCGCGGCGTCGTACCAGTAGTCGAAGCGCTCGGAGGAGGTGCGCGTGCGGCGCTCCCAGGTCTCCGTGTTGCGGCCGTGGAAGCGCACAAAGGCGAGCGCGTTCGTCGCGGCGGCGAACGGCGGCAGCGAGGAGTCGAAGCCCTGCGGCGCGTCGACGCAGATCAGCGAGAGATCGAGGTCGCCGAGCAACGCCAGCGTCTCCTCGCGTTGCTCGGGCTCGAGCCAGCGCCGCTGGCGGAACTCGACCGCGCCTCGGAACGGCCCGAGGCGGTCGCGCGTCTCCTCGAGCGTGGCGAAGGCGCGCGGGCCGGGCACGAACCACTTGGGGAATTGCAGCACGACCGCGCCGAGGCGCCCGGCGTCGTGGAGCGGCAGCAGCGCGTCCGTGTAGCTGGCCCAGCAGAGATCGAGGATCTCGTCCGGCGTGTCGCGACGGTAGAAGCGCCCCTGCGCCTCGAGGTCGGGCGGAAGGACGGCACGGATCGCCTTCGGCAGTCGCGCGACGGGCGTCGGGTGCTCGGTGAACAGCGAGTACGCCTTCACGTCGAAGGTAAAGCCCTGCGGTGTGCGCTCGATCCAGCGCGCCGCCTGCTCCGGCGTAGGAAGCCCGTAGTACGGTGCGTCGATCTCGACGAGCGGGTAGCGCGTCGTGTAGTGGCGCAGCCGCGCCTCGGCGCTCTTCGCCTGCGGCGGGTAGAAGCGCCCACTGTCGATCAGCGGCTTGTCGGTCCACGAGGCGGTCCCGAGGAGCAGCGGCGCGGTCACGTCTCAAGCCTACACGGGTGGGGTGCCCTCATCCTGACTTCGGAGGCCCGAAGTGCGCCCCGGAGCGGCGCTGGCGCGCCGACCCCCTCACCCCCGCCCTCTCCCGCAAGGGGAGAGGGGGCTGGACTCGCCCTCGTCGGTGCGTTGCCCCCTCCGGCGAGCTGCGCCCGCTCCCCCCCACCCCCGCCCTCTCCTCGCGGGGAGAGGGGGCCGGACGGTGCGCCCTCCAAAGCTCCGAGGGGGGCGTGGGGGCGCAGCCCCCACAGAGAGAAAATCCGAGGGCGGGTGGGTGGGCCAGAGCCGCGCAGCGTGCTCGTCCGGGATGGGGGTGTGGGGGGCGCAGCCCCCCGCAGCAGACACGCGCCTGGGCTTTGGAGGGTCGTCGTGTGCTCGGAGTGGCGCTCACCCCCGCCCTCTCCCGTCAGGGGAGCGGGGACCGGAGGGTCGTTCGTGCAGCCCTAGACGGCGCACTCGCCTTCGCCGCGCTCGAGGACGTAGAGGCCTTCCCGCTCCCAGTCGATGAACTCGTCCATCGTCTGGACGGAGAACTCCGGCGGCAGCGTCAGGTCCGTTACGGCCTCCTCGAACGGGGCCTTGCCGACGCGGTCGAAGAAGTCGTTGAACTCCTCGCCGTCGCTGCGCTCCGCCTCGTAGAGACGGATGAAGCGCTCGACGGCGTCCGGCACGCGCTTGGCGGGCAGGCGCGCCTTGATCAGCGTGCCGAGGCGCAGATCCTGGCCGGTGCGGCGGTTGCCGGCGATGAATACGTGATAGGCGGGGGCCTGGCGATCGCCAGACTTGATGGCCGCGCCGTGGAAGCCGATGTTCGCGATGTGGTGCTGGCCGCACGAGTTGGGGCAGCCGCTGGCGTTGATCAGGATCCGCCGCGTCAGCGGGTCCGTGATCTGCAGCGAGCGGACGTGCTCGGAAACCGCGCGGTTGAGGCCCATCGAGCTGGTGATGCCCAGCTTGCAGCTGTCCGTGCCCGGGCAGCTCACGACGTCCTCGATCTCGAGGATGCCGCCGCCATTCAGGCCGAGCTCGCCGAGCGCCAGCCAGACGGCGTAGACGGACTCGTTCGGGATCCAGCGCAGCACGATGTTCTGCCACGGCGTGGTGCGGGCGCGGCCGGAGCCGTACTCGCGCATGATCGTGGCCAGACCGCGGAACTGCTCGGGCGTGAGGTCGCCCTGCGGTACCTGTACCTCGATGGCTGCGTAGCCTGCCTGGCGCTGCGCCTTCACTGCTGTGCGCGCCCATTCCTCGAAGGTGGCGCGGTCGGTGTCGGTCGGCTGCGGCGCGTCATCGGGCGGGGCTGGGGCGTCGGCCTCCTCGTCGTCGAGGAAGAGCAGCGGGTCGGGCAGGGCGTCGGCCTGCGCCCACTCGCCCTCGAGCTCCGCGTCGACCATCGCGCGGAACGCCTCCTCGCCCACGCGGTGGACGAGGAACTTGATGCGCGCCTTGGCGAGGTTCTTGCGCAGCTCGTCGGCGTCGTTGAAGACGCGCAGCACGGCGTGCGAGTGCCTGAGGTACTCGTCGACCGAGACCCACTCGCGGAGGACTACGGCGTGCTTCGCCATGATCGAGAGCCCGCCGCCGGCGACGATCCGGAAGCCCCTGGTAGGCACGCCAGCGACCTCGCGGATCTCGGGGATGAAGCCGAGGTCGTGGATCTGCGTGAGCGCGGAGTCCTCGTCGCTGCCGGAGAAGGCGACCTTGAACTTGCGAGGTAGCAACTGGGTCAGCTCGCTGCGCACGAAGTAGCGCACGAAGGCGCCGGCGTAGGGGGTGACGTCGAACGGCTCGTCGTCGCGGATGCCGGCCCAGGGGTCGCCGGTGACGTTGCGCACGGTGTTGCCGCAGGCCTCGCGCGTGGAGAGGCCGGCGCGGCCGAGCACCTGCAGCAGCTCGAGCGTCTCGTCGAGGGGGACGTGGTGGTACTGCACGTTCTCGCGTGTGGTCAGGTGGCCCTTGCGCAGCGGCGTGAAGCGCTCGGCGACCTCGCCGAAGGCGTCGAGCTGGTCAGAGGTGACCCCGCCAAAGGGCAGCTTGACGCGGATCATCTGGCGGTCGGCCTGACGCTGACCGTAGACACCCTGGCGCAGCCGGAACTTGGTGAAGTCCAGCGCGTCCCGGTTACCCTCGAGGAACTCGGTCGCCTCGGTGGTGAAGTCCGCAAGTTCGTCCTCGAGGATCGGGATCACGAAACCGGGGGTGTCGGCACGGACGCTGGTGGTCATCAAGTGCTCCTGGGGAGGGATTTGCTATTGTCGACAAATCCGGTAAACAACACAGACAATTCTGTCGGGCAATCGTAACAGCCGGGGGAGCAGTGTCAACGCAAAACCTCCGGCGCGAACGCTCCGGCCCAGCCCGCGAGGCGTCCAGGTGACTGTCCCGGCCCCGCGCGACTGCGTCGACGCCGAGCGTTTCGCGCGTGCCATCGCCGCGATCGACGCCGCCAACGCCGCCGACCCGGCGACGATCATGGTTGGCGGCGAGCCACGCCCGAAGGAACTGACGCACGCGGCGCTGCTCTGCGAGTGGGTCGCACGGCTCGCCTCCTCGCCCGGCGAGGCGCTGCTGCTGGCGGCGCGGGCGCACCACATCCGGCGCTGGACCGTGCCGCGCTCGAGCTACCCGCCGGGCCGCGGCGCCTACCTGCGCTGGCGCCGCGATCTGCGCCGCTTCCACGCCGGCGAGGTCGCGCGCATCCTCCGCGCCGAGGGCTACGACGACTCGCTGATCGAGCGCGTCCAGCAGATCGTGCGCAAGGAGGGGCTGGTCAGCGACCCCGAGGTGCAGACGCTGGAGGACGGCCTGAACCTCGTCTTCCTGCAGACACAGTTCGATGAGTTCCGCGAGCGCCTCGGCGACGACGACAGGTTGGTCGCAATCGTGCGCCGCACCTGGCGCAAGATGAGCGAACGCGGTCGCGAGGCGGCGCTCGGCCTCGAGCTCAGCGAGCGCGGCCGCGCGATAGTAGCGAACGCGCTCGAGGACGCGGGGGAGTAGCGCGCGGGCGTGATAGCCTAGCTCTTGGTCGGCGGGGAACCTCGGAGGGCGAGCACCGTGGCTCAGTCACCACATGAGCGACTGCAACGGCCCATCTACAGCTACGCCGAGGCCGATCGGATTACTGCGGTGACCCGCGGCACGTCGAAGCGATGGCTCCGGGGCTACCAGTACAAGGTCGCCGGAGAACCTGTGAGCGCTCCTCCAGTCACGTGGGGACTTCCACGATCCGACGAACCAGGTGTGTCGTTCTTCGATCTTGTCGAGATCGCTGCGATCGGCCGACTAAAAGAGGTCGGGTGGTCGCTTCCCGTGATCCGAGCGGCTGCTGAGGCGTGCCAGCGCATGTTCCGTCTGCAGCGACCACTCGTGACCGAGCGGTTCATGACCGACGGCAGCGACTTCTTCGTGCGGCGTGACGGTGCCCTGATCGAGGTGGGAATTGGTCGGTTCCCGGGAGAGCGGGCCTGGGATGAAGTGCTTGCGCCATTCCTGGAGACTGTCGAGTACGAACGCCAGTACGTGCGCCGCTGGTGGCCAATCGGGCGCAACAGACGTGTGGTTGTCGACCCTGACTTCGGATTCGGGCTCCCCGTGATTGCGGGCTCCGGTGTACGAACGGAGATCGTGTACGAACAGGCGCAGGCAGGCGTCCCATACGAGCGCATCGCCTTGGACTTCGGGATTGGCCAAGACGACATCGACCACGCGATACAGTTCGAGGGTGCGCGTGATGTCGAGCACGCAACTTCGCACGAGGCGTCGCGTCTGCCTGCATGATCTTCATTGATCGCTCCATCCCCCGGAGCGTTGCGAATGCGCTGAGTTGCGTCCGCGACGATGTCGAATGGTTGGAGCCACGGTTTCCGCACGATACCCCTGACGAGGAGTGGCTAGCCGAGGCCGGCCGCCAAGGTTGGGTCGCGGTGTCTCGCGACAAGAAGATTCGGACCCGTCCCGGTGCTCGTCAGGCAATCCAGGACAACGACACCGGCTGCTTCATCCTGACCCAGAGGCAGAATCTCGCCCCCTGGGATCTCTTGAAGGTCATCGTTCCGACCCTTGACGAGATGGAACGACTCTTTGCCGAGACGCCACGCCCCTTCATCTACACGATTGACAGTACAACGCGCTTCCGCCACGTCGTGTAGCGCGCGGAAGCGCCCGACGGTCGCTGCGTCCGCTGTCCTGTAGACTCGGCTGATGATCACCCTCGAGTCGATCGGCCGGCGGCACCCCGCGCTGCAATCGCGGGACTTCCGGCGCATCTTCGCCAATGCCTTCTTCGCCTCGGCCTCGCACTGGACGATGCTGCTGGCGCGCGGCTGGCTGATCTTCGAGCTGACCGGTCACGCCGGCTGGGTCGGTGCGGCCACCTTCGCGGGCATGGTCCCACTGCTCCTGGCCGGACCGATCGGCGGCGCGCTGGCCGACCGGGCGGACCGGCGGCGCATGGCGATCGCCGCCGACATCGTCAGCATCATCTCGGCGTTGGGCCTCGCGGCAATCACGCTGCCGGGCTTCGTCGAGCCGTGGCACGTGATCGCGTTCGCGGCGCTGGGCGGCACGGCGCGCGCCTTCGGCACCCCGGCCGAGCAGGCGCTGGTCGCGAACGTCGTCCCCAAGGAGCACCTCCTGAACGCGATCGCGCTCGCCGGGATCACGCGCCACGGCTCGCGTGTGCTGGGCCCCACAATCGGCGGCGCGATGCTCTCCTGGCTGGGGTCGGGCTCCGTGTTCATCCTCTCCGGCTGCTTCGTCATGCTCGCCCTCTATCAGATCTTCAAGCTGGAGTACCGTGCGCCGCCAGCGGCGGGGGAAACCGACGGCCCGCTCTTCGATGGGCGCCGCATCATGAGCGACATCGGCGCGGGCTTCGCTTACCTCGAGCGCGACGCACGCGTGGCGTTCGTCATGGCGCTCGTCGGGCTGCACTGCGGCCTGACGATGGCGTTCGATTCGATGATGCCGACCCTGGCGACGCAGGTCGGCGGGGCGGACCGCACCTACAGCGCGATCATCGTCGGCGTCGGCGTGGGTGCGATCTGCGGCACGCTCGTGATCTCGATGCTGCGGACGGACGTGGCGCAAGGCCGCGCACTGCTCATCGTCGGCATCGGGAGCGGGGCCGCGATGCTCGTGCTTGGGTTCGCGGCCACGGCCTGGATGGCGGTCCTCGGCGGGGTTGCGACCGGCCTGACGCAGGCCAGCTACATGGCGCTCTCGGCGACGTTCGTGCAGCGCACCGTGCCGGACGAGTATCGCGGGCGCGTGATGTCGATCTACCTGATGCTCGCGGCGGGCCACATGGCCTTCGCGAACTTCGGTTTTGGCTGGCTCTCCAACGAGCTCGGCGTGCGCGTGCTGCTGATCATTCCCGCGATGATCTGGACGCTCTCCTTCCTCACGGCGGCGTTGCTGCTGCCCGAGGTCCGATCGCTGGTGCGCAGGGGGACGTTCCGCCCGCGGCCCGCGGCCGTGGGCGTCGAGCCGTAGTCCGCAGCTACGCCCTGCTGCCCGGCTTACCCCTTCCGTCCGAGGGCGCCTCGGCGTCTTGCGCGAGTGCGAGCGTGAAGCAGACCGTCGCCCCCGGCGTGCGATCGGCTACCCGGATGCGGCCCCCGAGGCGGTGGACGAGCTGGCGCGTGATCGCGAGGCCGAGGCCGGCCCCGCCGCCCGTCCCGCGCGAGTCGTCGCCTGTGTAGAAGCGCTCGAAGACGCGCTCGCGCTCGCTGGGCAGGATGCCGGAGCCCTCGTCGCGGACCTCGAAGCGCACCTCGCCGTTGCCGACGAACGCGGCGAGGGCGATGCGGCTGTCGTCGGGGCTGTGGCGCAACGCGTTGTCCAGCAGGTTCGCGAGCACCTCGCCGACGTACTCGCGGTGTCCCGCGACGAGCGCGCCGGTGGCCTCCTCGATGTCCACGCGGATCCGGCGCTGCGCGGCGACGGGCGCGACGCGTGCGGCTGCGCCCTCGAGCAGCTCCTCCGGCGTCAGCGGCTCGAGTTCGATCGGCTCGTCGCCGGACTCGAGCTGCGCGAGGAGCAGCATCCGCTCCACGAGCCTGCTCATCCGCTCGATCTCCTCGCCGAGCAGTCGCAGGAAGCGGTCGCGGTCGGCCGGATCCTCGGCCGCAGTCTGGAAGGTCTCGGCGATCGCGCGCGCCCCCGCCAGCGGGGTGCGCAGCTCGTGCGCGAGGTTCGCGACGAGGTCGGAGCGCGCCCGCTGCGCAGCGCGCAACGTGGTCAGGTCCTCGACGGCGATCAGCTGCGTCGCCCGCCCGCCGGCCAGCGGCAGGTCGATCGGCGCCGCGCTGAGCCGCGCCTCGACGCCGTTCGTGAAGTGGGCTTCGCGCGAGCCGTGGAGGCGTTCCCGGGCGAACTCGACCAGCTCGATCTCACGGATCGCGCGGATCAGCGAGACGCCCAGCATCGTCTCGAGCGGGTGCTCGACGATGCGCGCGAGCGTGTCGTTCGCGGCGAGCACGTTGAGCTGGTCGTCGAGCAGCAGCACGCCGCAGGGCAGCGGCGCGAGCAGCGGCGTGGCATCGGGCGGCGGCCCCGCCTCCGGCGAGGCGTCCGGGGCGGGTGACGGCTCGGGCGCCGGTCCGGCTACGCCGGGATCGGCGGCCCGCACGAGGAACGCGGTGGCGAGGAAGGCGACGAGCGCGATCGGAGCGGCCGCGGGGCCCGGCAGCAGCAGCACCGCGGCGGCGACGAGACCCGCCAGGCCGGCCAGCGCAGCCCAGCGCCAGCCGGGGGTCATCGCTTGCGGCTCGAAGAGGGCTGTGCGGGCACGGGTCAGGGCTCGAACTTGTAGCCCACGGTCCGCACCGTCACGAGGTGTTGCGGCTTCGAGGGCGCAGCTTCGAGCTTCTGGCGCAGCCAGCGCATGTGCACGTCCACGGTGCGCGTGCCGCCGCCGAACTCGTAGCCCCAGACCTGCTCCAGGATGCGATCGCGCGTCAGCACCTGGCGCGGGTGGCGCATCAGGCACTCCAGCAGGTCGAACTCCTTCGGACGCAGCCGCACGACCTCGCCGTGACGCCGCACCTCGCGAGCCTCGGGCCGCAGCTCGATGCCGCCGCCGCGTAACGTCCCGCCGTTCACTCCTCCGGCGGCCTCGCGCGAGATCCGGTCACGACGCAGCATCGCGCTTACCCGCGCGATCAGCTCCTGCATCGAGAACGGTTTGGTGACGTAGTCGTCGGCGCCGAGGTCCAGCCCCGCGATCTTGTCGCCCTCGGCGCTGCGCGCGGTCAGCACCAGGATTGGCACGGGCCGCTCGTCGCGCACGATGCGGCAGACATCGAGGCCGGACATGCGCGGCAGCATCAGGTCGAGCACGATCAGGTCCGGCTCGGTCTCGCGCGAGAGCTGCAATCCCGAGACGCCGTCGGCGGCGGTGACCACGTCGTAGCCCTCGCGGCCGAGGTTGTAGGCGACCGTCTCGAGGATCGCTGCGTCGTCTTCGACTACCAGCACGCGAGCCATACCCCCAGTCTCGCCGCCGCCCCCCCGGCCTCGCAAGCGCGAGCGTGCGTCCGGGGCCGATGGCGCGCCAATGTTTGGTTATCCAGCCTCCGGCGCCGCGCCCTCGCCGGTGCGTTGCCCTCGCTGGCCGCGCTGTCGCGCGGCTCCCCCTCACCCCCGCCCGCTCCCGCCAGGGGAGAGGGGGCTGGACTCGCCCTCGATAGTCTGTTGCGCCCGCGAATCCGGCCCCCTCTCCTGGGGGAGAGGGTTGGGGTGAGGGGGCGCGCCTGCCTGGCTGCTGACTCGAAGGGTTGTTGCGCCCTCGGAGGTTCCCGGCGGGGGCGTGGGGGTCTGCGAGGTATCCTCGCGCCCGATCGAGACCGTGCCCCAACAGCAGACGCGCGCCTGGCTTCGAAGAACCGAGGGCTAGATCGCGCCGCGCTCCGCCAGCACCGGCAGGTCCTCGGCCGGGACGCCCAGCTCGCCGTGGTAGACGGCGTGGTTGTGCTCGCCGAGCAGCGGCGCGCGGCACGGCAGCCCGCGCGGGACGCCCTCGAAGCGGTACGGCCCGACGGGGAGGCGTGCCTGCTGCCCGTCGGCCAGCTCGATCGGCGCGAAGCTCTCGCGGTCCGTCCAATGCGGGTCGTCGAGGTTCTCCTCGGGGCGCCGCACGATGCCCCATGGCAGGTGCATCCCCTGCCCGCCGCGGTAGGCCTCCTCCGTCGTCAGCATCGAGACGAAGCGCTTGGTCACCTCGGAGAATCGCTTACGCTCCTCCTCAGCCTCGTTGCGGGCCGCGAAGATGGCGGCGCGGTAGCGCGGCTCGCGCAGGTCCTCGGCGGCGTCGTACTGGTCCATCCAGTCGAGCATGTCGTCGAGGTAGCGCGCGGAGCGCGGCTGCCCGCCGCCGATCACGTTCATGTGACGTCCGTCGATGGTCGGGAACTGGATCTCCGGCGTCGGGCCGGGCGCCGAGTGGCGGCCGGTGGCGCGCTGGTTGATCTCGCGGCGGTACTCCCAGCTCGGGAACGCGCCCTCGGTCGTGGCGCTCACCGCGTCGTGGATCGCGAGGTCAACCAGCTCCGGCCCTTCGGCGGCTCCGGCATCCAGCCCGAACAGCGCGCCGAGGATGCCGACCACCGCGTACTCGCCGCCCATCCAGTAGGAGTGGTCGAAGCCGCCGCGGATCGGCGGCAACTCGTGGTCCGTGTAGCCCGTGCTCATCATCGGGCCGCCGAGCGCGAGCTGGACGAGGTCGCTCGAGGCCCAGTTCGCCCACGGCCCCTCGCGGCCGAACGGCGTGATCGAGCACCACACGCGCGGGCCCGCCCAGCCGTCCGCCAGCCGCGCCTCCCAGCCTGCGCCGAGCGCGTCGAGGACGCCGTGGCCGGAGCCGTCGATGACCACGTCGGCGCTCTCGCAGAGCCGCCGCCACAGCGCGCGGCCCTCGGCGTGCTCGAGGTCCAGCGTGATGCCGCGCTTGTTCGCGTTGTGCGCGGCGAAGCGCAGCGACGTCTCGACGCCCGGCTCGTCGCCGGGGTAGGGCCCGATGTGCCGGGATGCCGCGCCCGAGGGCGGCTCGACGCGAATCACGTCGGCTCCGACGTCGGCGAGCAGCCTCCCGGCGATCTCGCCGAGGTCGCCGACCTCGACGACACGCACGCGATCGAGGATCGGCGCGCCGTCCAGGCTATCGGCGAAGTCCGGCAGCGGGGGTGCGTCGCTCATACGGCCGCCTCCGCCCGCAGTTGCGCGATCTCCTCGGGCGTGCAGCCCAGCTCCGTCAGCACCTCGTCGATGTGCTCGCCGAGGCCGGGCGCGCCGCGCTGCACGTCCCAGCCAAGCTGGCGGAAGAGGAAGGGCAGGCCCTCGTAGAAGCGATCGCCGACGTACGGGCTGGGGGCGGCGCGGTAGAAGCCACGGGCGGCCAGCTGCTCGTCCTGCATCTTGTCCGGCATGTGTTGCGCAAGGCCCGCGGGCACGCCGCGCGCCTGCAGCGCGAACATCAGCTTGCGAGCATCGCGCTGGCGCGTGCACTCCGTGATCGCCGCGTCCAGCTCGTCCTGCGCGGCGAGGCGCGCCTCGAGGCTGGCGAAGCGCTCGTCGTCGGCGAGTCCGGGCGCGCCGAGTTCCTCGCAGAGTTCGCGCCAGTGCTCCTCGGTCTCGATGGCTACCGTGATCCAGCGGTCGTCGCCGGCGCAGCGGTAGGCGCCGTGGGGCGCCATCGCCGGGTGCTGCGAGCGGTTGCCGAGGCGCTCCGACTGGCGGCCGTTGATCTGCCAGTCGAGCATGGTCACGCCGGTCATCACCATGCCGGTCTCCACCTGCGAGATGTCGATGCGCTGTGCGCCCTCGATGCGCTCGCGCCGCCGCAGGGCGAGCAGCATCGCGATCGCGCCGTAGTAGCCGGCCGAGTGATCGAGGTAGGAGTAGCCCCAGCCGGCCGGATCCTGGTCGGGCAGGCCGGAGATGTAGGTCAGCCCGGAGACAGCCTGCGCCGTCGGGCCCCACGTCACGTAGGAGCTGTCGCGACCGTAGTGGCCGTAGCCGGAGAGTGAGAGGTAGATGATCTTCGGGTTGAGCTCGCGCAGGCGCTCGAAGCTGAAGCCCATGCGGGCGAACGCGCCGGGGCTGAAGTTCTCGGTGACCGCGTCCGCCCCGGAGATCAGCTGCTCGATCAACTCGCGGGTGCGCGGGTGGTAGATGTTGGCGGTGATGCCGCGCTTGTTGCGGTTGAAGTTGTTGAAGATGCCGGAACGGTCCGGGTGGGGGTCCCCCTCCGCGGGCAGGCCCCCGCGCAGCGAGTCCATGTGCCCCTCGTTCTCGACGCGGATCACGTCCGCCCCGAGGTCGGCGATGATGCGCGTCGCCTGCGGCCCGGCGACGATCCAGGTGAAGTCCACCACGCGGATCCCCGCCAGGGGCCGCGGCCGCTCGTCGTAGGCGCGGTCGCTGTTCGCGTCGCTCTTCGCCATCGGCGCTCTCCGTCCGGGCCGCCAGTCGCGCTCCGCTCTCGCGTGAGCCTCGACAAGCGGCGCGAGGCTGTCAAGCGGGCGGGGGCGTGGGGCGCCCTCGGAGCCGGATCTCGACGGCAACGCCGGCAGCCTCGCCGTCCCTCCCCCTCTTTGCCGCGGGGTGCCACGTGCTCCCCTCCGACGGGGTAGGCGACCCCGCAGCTCCCGGGTTTCCGCCGGAGTGCACGGCAATCACTTTGGCACGAAAACGTTACTGCGAAACCCGCGCAAGTTACGGAGGCGCCAATGTTCGCGCATGCTATTGTTTTCGCTCATCTCTCGGGGGCGGGCCGTCAGAGCCCGGTCGGCGCTACGGACCGGCGAACCGGTCCGGCGGGAGGTCGTTCCGATGCAGTCTCGTACCCTTAAGCTGCTGTCGATCGTGCTCTCGCTCGTGCTGGCGCTGGCCATGGTGTCGCGCGGCGTGGGGCACGTGCTGGAGGCGGCCGTGGCCCCGGTTCCTGAGCCAGTCGCCATGATCTGGCGCGTCGCTCCCACCTCCGTCGATAGCGATAGCGATGGCGACGACGACGACGATGATGACGGCGACACTCCGACCCCGACCGACGACGACGGGTACGACACGCCCGAGACCGACTACGACGGGATCGACACGCCCGACACCGACGACGATGGCGTCGCTACTCCGTACACCGACTACGACGGCTTCAGCACTCCTCCGACCGACGCTGACGGCGTCGACACCCCGACTCCAACCGATGACGATGGCATCGACACGCCCGACACGGACCGCGACGGCATCGACACGCCGTACAGCGATAACGACGGCATCGACACGCCGGGCACCGACAACGACGGGTTCGCGACGCCGTACACGGACTACGACGGGGTCGACACACCGCTGACCGACGACGACGGCGTCGCCACCGCCTACACGGACTACGACGGCGTCGACACCCCCTTGACCGATGGCGACGGGGTCAACACCCCGTACACCGACTACGACGGCATCGACACGCCGACGCCGACAGACAACGACGGTACCGACTCGGACGGCATCGACACGCCGACGCCGACAGACAACGACGGCACGGACTCGGACGGCATCGACACGCCGACACCGACGGACAACGACGGTACCGACTCGGACGGCATCGACACGCCGACGCCGACGGACAACGACGGTACGGACTCGGACGGCATCGACACGCCGACGCCGACGGACAACGACGGTACGGACTCGGACGGCATCGACACGCCGGCGCCGGAGACCGGAAGCGACGAAGACAGTGACGACAGTGGCAACGTCAGCAGCTGAGCCGGAGGCGCCGACCGTCGCACCAGCGGTCGCTCCGCTCTACCCGCCGGTCGACTTCCCGGATGACCCAGCCCTGCCCGATCTGCCCGGGCTCTACGACCCCGAGTGGATCTGGTGCGCGTACGAGCAGCGGAACGGTCGGCAGGAGGTCAGCCCGCAGCGGATTCGCGTTCGCGAGCTGAGCCACAGCCCGGGCCGAACGGCCCAGGTCAGCTACGAGGCGCAGTGGCACGAGGACGACTATCTGCCCTCGCAAGTCTTCACGATCAGGGTCGAGCGCGACCAGCCGGCGGAGCTGTTCCAGTACCCCGATGACCGCACCTTGCCCGGCCTCGCCGAGGCCGCTCACGCCGACGGTGCGCTGCGGCTGCTCAACCAGCACGTGCTGGCGATCCCGGCGCGGCGAGTGCGCGTGGAGCTGGTTCGCTACCGCCCGGCGAGCCGGGCCGTGCTGCGCCACCGCGTGGGCAAGGCGCGCTTCTACGCGCGAGCGATGCGCCCCGACGCGGTAGAGCCGCTGCTCGCGGCCAGGAATCTCGCCGGGCGCTCGCGGTTTGTCGTGCCGAGGCTCGCTGGCCACTGGCGGGACGGCGCCGTGCTGTGGATGTCGGAGATTCCGGGCAGGAACCTCCGGCAGCGGATCCGCGCCGGCAAGGGGCCGGACCCCGGCGCGCTACTCGACGCGATCGAGAGCCTCTGGGCTGCGCCCCACGGGACGGGGGACGGGCGTCCCTTCAACCTCGCGGGCGCCTATCGCAGGGCGAAACGAAGCTTCAGGGACAAGGCCCGCGACGACGATGCGTCGCTGCGCGAGCTCAAGGCGGCTGTGAGGGTGCTCGATCCGTTCGTCGAAGCCTGGGAGCCCTCCGGGACCGCCCACAACGACTTCTATGACGACCAGATGCTGGTCCTGCCCGACGGCCGGATTGCGCTGGTCGATTTCGAGGAGGCGGGACCGGGCGATCCACTGCTCGACGTGGGCAACTTCCTCGCGCACCTGCGCTGGGCCTCGCACTTCGGGCGCAGGCGTGACGCACCGGCGGCCGGTGCGTACCACGCAGACTTCCGGCAGGCTGCGCTCGATCGATTCGAGTGGAGCGAACGCGATCTCGCCTTGCGCGAGGCGGTATGTCTGTTCCGCGTCTGCACGAACGCGATCCGCCATCCCCGGCAAGACTGGCGCGCCCAGCTCCGGAAGGGCCTCTCGCTGGTGAACGAAACCCTGGCCTGAGAGCGACAGGCGCTCGCCGCGCCGCGCCGCCCGCTACTGCGTTGCCGCGCCGCCCCCGGGGATGCCGCCGGCCGCGAGGTCGATCTCCAGCGTCAGCTCCGCGCCGTCGCGCAGCAGCACGACCTCGATCGTGCCGCCGCCGGGGTTAAACGAGCGCAGCAGCGCGTCGAGGCCGGCGATGCTCCAGAGCGGGCGGCCCGCCATCGAGACCAGCAGGTCGCCGGGGAGGATCCCGCCCGCGTCCGCGGGTGAGCCGGGGAAGACCGCGAACACGCGCAGCCCGTCCGCTGTCTCCTCGACCAGCTCGCCGAGCAGTGAGGGCGGCAGGTCCGGGCCGCCCGGAGCGCCCTGCAGCACCAGCGCGAGCGCCATGGCGCGCAGCAGCTCCGCGCGCCAGGCGTCGCCTTCGGACGCCGCCTCGCGCTCGAGGTCCACCAGCCCGGGCGCACCGCCGCGCCTGACCGTCAGCACATAGGCCGCGCCCTCGGCGACGGCCTCGATGGCGGCGCGCAGCTCCGCGTCACTCGCGACGGGCGTGTCGTCGACTGCGGTGATCTGGTCGCCCTCGACAAGGCCCGCGCGCTCGGCGGGCGAGCCGGGGAGGACGGCGACGACCGTTCCCGAGCCTCCCAGCTCGGCAATGATCACGCCCAGCAGTAGGTCGGCGCCGAGTGTGTCGAACAGCGCCCGCAACACCGGCGGCAGCGCGTCGATCGAGCCCGAGAACAGCTCGGAATCAGGATCGCTCATCGCGTCGAGCAGCAGGCGAATCACCTGCGCCTGTTGCTCGGGCGGCAGCAGGCTTTCGCCGTCGCCGGACGGCGGCCCCGCAGCCGTCGGCGTGGCGGTGGCCGTGCGTGCAGCGGGCGTTGGCGAGGGCGACGGGGCCGGGCTGGGTGTAGCTGTCGGCGTCGCTGTGAGCGAGGGCGTCGCGGCCGGTTCGACCTCGTCGTCGCCGGAGCAGCCGGGGAAGGTCGCGAGCGCCGCTGCCAGAGCGAGCGCCGCGAACGCGCCGAGCCGTGGGGCATTGCGCATCGCCGTGGTCCTTCCTCGGGGCCCCGGCGAATCGCCCGCCGGGACTACTCTTGCGGGCCGTAGCGGGCGGCCCGCTGGTCCGCCTTGTGCTCGTTGATGACGAGCACCGCATGGATGACCCCGGGGATCCAGCCCGCGACGGTCAGCACCAGATTGAGCAGCGACAGCCAGGGGCGCCCTACTGCCAGCACCGCGATCGGCGGCGCGATGATCGCGAGGAAGTAGAGCATCGCGCCTAGCCCTCGCCGAGCACGGCCTCGGCGGCGGCGCGCCCGGCCGTGCGGCCGAAGACCGCGCCGGACATCAGGCCCGTTCCGCCGGCGTAGTTGTGGTAGAAGAGCCCGCCGACCAGCTCGCCGGCGGCGTAGAGGCCGGGAATCGCCTCGAGCTCCGTGTCCAGCACCTGCGCGCTGCGGTGGTCGATGCGCAGACCGCCGAAGGTGAACGTGATGCCGCAGGTGACGGCCACGCCGAAGTAGGGCGGCTCGTCGAGCGGGATCGCCCAGTTCGACTTCGGCGGCTCGATGCCCTCGGTGCTGACGCCGTCGAGGGCGGCCGGGTTGAACTCGCCCGGCTGGCAGGCGGCGTTGAACGCGGCGACCGTGCGCTCCAGCCCCTCGCGATCGATGCCGAGGTCGTCGGCCAGCTCGCCGATGGTCTGGCCCTCGCCCTTCGTGATCTCGCGGATGCGGTACTCGTCGCGCAGGATCGGCACCGTCTTCTGGTCGAAGAGCTGGAAGGCTACGCCGTAGGGCTGGCGCAGGATCTCGCGCCCGTACTTGGCGTAGGTGTAGTTGCGCATGTCCGCGCCCTCGTCGACGAAGCGCTCGCCCTCGATGTTGACGATCAGGCCCAGCGGGTAGGAGTGTTTCTGGTAGAGGTCGCCGACGATGCGGTTGCCGGTCGGCGGCGCGTTCAGATCCCAGGCGACCGCGTGTCCCGAGGACCAGTGGCCGTGCGACTGCGCGCCCACGTCGAGGGCCATGCGGATGCCCTCGCCGGTGTTGTGACGGGTGCCGCGCACCTTCGCCAGCTCCCAGCCGGGGCCCATGTAGCGGGTGCGCATCTCCGTGTTCGCCTCGAAGCCGCCGGCGGCCATCACGACGGCGCGCGCGTCGATGGTCTCGAGGCCGTCGGGGCCGCGCGCCTGCACGCCGCGCACGCTGCCGGCGTCGTCCATGACGAGGCCGACGGCCTTCGTGCCGTAGCGCACGTCGACGCCGTGGTGGTCGGCGGCGGCGAAGAGCGAGTCGGAGAGGCCCTTGCCGGCGCCGACGGCCTCGACGATCAGGCCGCCCCAGAAGCGCAGCTTGCCCTCCACCTCGTAGGCCTGGCGCCCATACATCAGCACCCAGCGCACATCGAGGCGCTCGCGCATCCACTGCATGGTGTCGAAGGAGTTGCGTACCAGGTGGTCGGTCAACTGCTCGTCGGCGAGGCCTTCGCTGACGCGCATCAGGTCCTCGCGCATCGCGGCCTCGGTGTACTCGCCGACCTCGATGCGGTCGAGTTCGCTCTCGGTGAGGTCGGGGATGAGCGTGACGATGTCGTCGATGCCGTTGTAGGGGAAGCGGAAGCCGCCGCCGGTGAAGAAGGTATTGCCGCCGCGCTCATCCTCGCTGGCCTTCTCAAGGACGAGCACGCTCGCGCCCGCTTCCTGCGCCGCCAGCGCCGCGCAGAGCGCCGCGTTTCCGGCGCCGACGACCACCACGTCGTGCATCTCGCCCCCAGCCGTTTCGCGCGCCCTCGCGGCGCGCGCTCCATGCTACCACCGGCGCGGGTTTGGGCCGGGGATGGCGGGCGTGGGCTGCGGCACTGGACGGATGCTCGCTGCGTACGCCGAGCGCGAGGGCGAAGCGCTCGGGACGGACTACGAAGTCGTGCTGTTCTACGGCGAGTCCGAGGACGACCTGCGGAAGACACACTCCCGCTACTTCATCAAGCGGAAGCGCACCGGGAACGGGGGAGTCCCTCGATCTTGATCAGATCGGAGCGCTCATTGAAGAGTTGAGGAGCGTCGCGACCGCCTGACGGCCCAGCCTGCCTGGCGCCAGATCCCCGTCGCCCCGCGACCCCGACCGCCCCAACGCCTACCTCGCGCGGCGCGCCTCCGGTAGGCTGTCTCGCGACCAGCGAGGCAACCGACCCGGACCCGGTGGACCGGCAGCGGAGGAGCGACGATGGCGCCCGGTGCGCTCGATGGCGTGCGCGTGCTCGAGTTCTCGCAGATCGCCGCGGGTCCCTACTGCGGCGTCAATCTCTCCGACCTCGGCGCCGACGTCGTCAAGGTCGAGCCGCGCGAGGGTGAGCACTACCGCAACGTCGGCGCCGTCGTCCCCCGCGAGGGCAAGCGCTTCCAGTCCCTTAACCGCGGCAAGCGCGCCGTGGCGATCGACCTCAAGAGCGAGCGCGGCCAGGCCGTGCTGCACCGCCTGGTTCCGCGCTTCGATGTGCTGATGCACAACATGCGGCCCGGCGTCCCGGAACGCCTCGGCGTCGGCTACGAGCAACTCGCCGCCCTCCACCCCGGCCTCATCTACTGCGAGATCAGCGCCTACGGCAGCGAGGGCCCTCGCGCCTTCGATCCGGCCACCGACGGCGCGATGACCGCCTACAGCGGCCTGATGTCCGTGATCGGCCGCGTCGACCACGAGGGCACCCCGCAGTACACCCGCCCGCCGATCGTCGACTACGCAACCGGGCTGACCTCGGCGATGGCGATCGCGAGTGCGCTCTACCACCGCGAACGCACGGGCACGGGGCAGTTGATCCAGGCCTCGATGCTGCGCACCGCGCTCTCGCTGCTCGACTACCACGTGATGGACGAGCCGGTCAGCGACTCCGTGACACGTGACCCGATGCTCGCTGAGATCGAGGAGGCGCGAACCGCCGGCAAGCCCTACCGCGACCAGATGGCGATCCGCGATCGCCATCGCATCACCGAGGCCGGCCCGCCGCGCCTCTACTACCGCTCCTATCAGGCGAAGGACGGCGCGATCGCCCTCGGCTGCCTCACGCCGCCGCTGCGCGCCGCCGCCCGCGCCGTGCTCGGCGTCGACGACGACGGCGACAGCCCCGACTACGACTCGACGGACCCGGAGAACGAGACGCGCTTCGAGCAGTGGAAGTCGCAGATCGAGCGCATGATGCGCGAGTACACCGTCGCGGAGTGGATGGAGCGCTTCGAGGAGGGCGGCGTACCGGCCTCGCCGGTGCGTTTCCCCGAGGACCTGCCGGAGGACGAGCAGGTCAAGGAGCTCGGCCTGATGTGGGACCTCGAACACCCGATCACCGGGCCGCAGCGCGTCGCGGGGCCGGTGGTGCAGATGTCGGAGACACCGACAGCCGTGCACGGCCCGGCCCCGGCCTACGCCGCCGACACCGACCAGGTGCTGCTGGAGCACGGCTTCAGCGTCCGCGAACTCACCTCGCTGCGTGAGGCGGACGTCATCGCATAGCACGCAATCGCACGAGAGCGCCGGAGGACGAGAGCGCCGGAGGACGGGAGCGAACGATGGACTGGAGCGACAACGAGGAGCAGCAGGACTTTCGCGAGAAGGTCCGCAGCCTGATCGCCGAGCGCCTCCCGGCGCGCTACCGCAGCGGCGGCGTCAACGCGCATCGCCTCGAGCGCACCTGGGAGTTCGACCGCAAGTCCGAGGACCGCGATCGCCGCGAGGCCGCCGTTGCCTGGTCGGACGCCCTCGCCGAGCACAACTGGGTGGCGCCCCACTGGCCGGAGGAGTACGGCGGCGGCGGGCTCAGCTCGATGGAGCAGTTCATCCTCAAGCAGGAGCTGGCAAGCTCCGGCGCACCGGCGGTCGGCGGCTCCGGCACCAACATGCTCGGGCCGACGCTGATCCTCAACGGCACCGAGGAGCAGCGGCGCGAGCACCTGCCGCGCATCCTCTCCGGCGAGGTGACCTGGGCGCAGGGCTTCTCCGAGCCGGGCGCGGGCTCGGACCTCGCCTCGCTCTCCACCAGCGCGCGCCGCGACGGTGACGACTACGTGATCAACGGGCAGAAGATCTGGACCTCGGCAGCCCACACCGCCGACTGGTTCTTCCTGCTCACCCGCACCGACCCCGCCGCGCCGAAGCACCGCGGCATCTCTTTCCTGCTCGTCGACGGCAAGACACCGGGGATCGGCGTCCAGCCGTTGGTCGACATGAGCGACGTGCACTACTTCAACGAGACCTTCTACGAGGAGGTGCAGACGCCCGTCTCCAACCTCGTCGGCGAGGAGAACCGCGGCTGGTACGTGGCGATGAACCTGCTCGACTTCGAGCGCTCCAACATCGAGGGCGCCGTCTCGATGCAGCGCGGCATCGAGAAGCTGCTCTCCTACTGTGCGAGCGAGGAGGGCGCTGCGAAGTCGCTGCTCGGGCGCGGCGGGACGCTGCGCACCGAGGTCGCCGACCGCTACATCGAGACGGATGTGATGTTCCAGTTCTCGGCGCGCGTGATCTCGATCCAGGCGGCGGGAATGGTGCCGAACTACGAGGCCTCGACCTCGAAGTTGTTCAACTCGGAGCTGCTGCAGCGGCTCTCGGCGACGAGTATCAGGACGTTCGGGTTGTACGGGCAGCTCTGGGGGCAGGGCACGGAGGACGGGCCGCAGAGCGCCTACGCCGCGCAGGGCGGCGCGCCGCCCTACAACTACCTGCGCGCCGTCCCCGCCACGATCCGTGGCGGCACCTCCGAGGTGCAGCGCAACATCATCGCCACCCGCGGCCTCGGCCTGCCTCGGGGGTAGGCGGGGCGCCTCAACCTTCCGGCTCCCTCGCCCCTCGCGGGTAGGGCGGGTCGCTCACCCCTCCGGCTCCCTCGCCCCTTGCGGGAGAGGGTTGGGGTGAGGGGTAGCGCACGTTCCGAGACGCGGTATCCTTTCGTCGCGGGGCGTACGGCTGGGGAGGTGCTCACCGTGTCGATCTGGCTCATGACGCGCTCGAGGTTCCTCGCGTTGCTGCTGCTCGCCGCCGCGCTCGCCCTCGCCGCCTGCGGCGACGGCGACGATGAGGGCGACGGGGATGAGCCCGACACGCCCGAGGCGATCGTCGGCTCGCTCAAGGAGAACGCCGCGGCGTTCGAGTACGAGATCGGAGAGCCGGGCGGCACGATCACCTCGTCAACCATCGGCGAGCCGCTGACCTTCAACCTCGCGCTGGCGAATGATGCCTACTCAGCCGGCCTGCTTGGCCTGCTCTTCGACGGCTTGACCGAGGTCTCGTGGCTCACCGACGAGGCCGAGCCCTCGCTGGCCGAGTCCTGGGAGCACTCGGAGGACGGGCTGACCTGGACCTTCTCCCTGCGCCGCGATGTCACCTGGCACGACGGCCAGCCGTTCACCGCCCACGACGTGGATTTCACCTTCAATCGCATCATCTACAACGAGGACATCCCGACGGATACCCGCGCGGCGTTCATCTTCCGCTTCCTCGAGGACGGCGAGTGGGTTGAGGACACGATGACCGTGACGGCGGTGGACGACTACACGGTGCGCTTCGTGCTGCCGACGTCGTTCGCGCCCTTCATCCGCTCGATGGGCACTGCGATCTACCCGCGCCACATCCTGGAGCCGCACGTCGACGACGGCACCTTCAACTCCGTCTGGGGCATCGATGCGGACCCGGCGACGGTGATCGGCACGGGGCCGTTCACCATCGAGAGCTACACCCCCGGCGAGCGCGTCGTGCTGCGGCGCAACCCGCACTACTGGCTGAAGGACGCCGAGGGCAACAGCCTCCCCTACATCGAGACCGTAGTGCATCTGCTCGTCGACGACATCGAGGCCGAGCTCGCTCTCTTCGAGGCGGGCGACACGGATGTGCACGGCGTCACAGGCGAGGAGTACGCGGGCCTCAAGCTGCTCGAGGACGAGGGCAACTTCACCATCTACCGGCGTGGCCCGGCCTTCGGGACCACGTTCCTCGCCTTCAACCAGAACCCCGGCTCGAACGCCGAGCGCGGCGCGCCCTACGTCGCACCGGAGAAGCTCGCCTGGTTCAGCAACCAGCCGTTCCGCCGCGCCGTCGCGCACGCCATCGACAGGGACCGGATCGTAGCCGAGGTCATGCACGACCTCGGCTACCCGCAGTGGGCCGCGATCAGCCCGGCGGCGGGCGACTTCCACAACCCCGACGTGCGCAAGTACGAGTACGACGTCGAGGCGGCGAACGACATCCTCGACGGCCTCGGTTGGACGGACAGCGATGGCGACGGCGTGCGCGAGGACGGCGCGGGCAACCCGATCGAGTTCTCGCTGATCACGAACGAGGGCAACACCGTCCGCGAGCAGGTGGCGATGCGGATCGCCGAGGGGCTGGCCGCTCTCGGCCTCAAGGCGAACTACCAGGCGATCGACTTCGGCGACGTGGTCGAACGGCTGGTGACCTCGTACGAGTGGGAGGCGGTGGTGATCGGCCTGACGGGCGGCACGGAGCCGCACGACGGGATAGGCGTCTGGCACAGCAGCGCCGACCTGCACCTCTGGAATCCGAAGCAGGAGGCCGCGGCGACCGACTGGGAAGCGCAGATCGACGAGCTCTACATCCTCGGTAGCCAGGAACTGGATCGCGAGAAGCGGGTGGAGCACTACCGCCAGGCCCAGGCGATCGCCGCCGAGCAGGTGCCGCTGATCTACACGACGCTGCCCGAGCGCCTGAGCGCCGTGCGCAACGTCTTCGGCAACACCACCCCGACGCTCTACGGCCTCTGGGACATCCGCTACCTCTACCGCACGGACAACTGAGGCTGGTGGCTACGGTGGGACGGGGGTCCAGCTTCCACAGCCGCGGCTGACGAAGCCGGCATCTGCAGCTGCGATGTCCACGGTGCTGACGGCCCCGGGCTCGGCGCTGCCGGCCTCGATGGTCTCGGCCTCGGATCCGCCGAAGCCGCTCACCCGCCGCCGCGTCAGCTGACGCGGCTGCCGTAGCCGACGATGCGGAAGGCGACACGGCGGGCGATCTGCTCGCGGCGTCGCGCCGGGAGCGACGCGAGGTGCGCCTCGTAGTCCGTCTCGATCGCGTGGGCGAGCTGCGCCTCGGCGCGGCCGTCGAGGGCGACGTGCAGCTCCAGGATCACCTGCGTCTCGTTCGTCTCGCCGCCCAGCTCGCGGTAGGCGAAGCTCAGCTCCGCGCCGGACCAGCGAGGCGGCAGCGCCGTCTGCACGCTGGCGATCAGCTGCTCCAGCGCGACCCAGCCGCCGGGCACGTCGAAGAGCGCATCGACGGCGCGCGGGTCGGCGGGCACCTCGAGGCTGTCGGGCGTGCTCATCCGCCGGTCTTCCTGGTACCAGCGGAAGAACAGCACGGCGAGCGCGGCGATCACCATGAAGCTGCCGATGATCCAGAGCAGGAAGCCCGCCGCCTGCTGGTCGCCGTGCGCGGTGACATCGGCCCAGACGCGGGGCGCGCCCTCGTAGACGTCGTAGAGCGGGTCGTCGCGGAAGAGGTAGAAGGCGCCGACCACCTTGGGGAAGATGAACGGCGCGACGAGGTAGAGCATCCCCACCAGGTAGGGCGGCCGGTGGCGTCCGGCGAGCGGGCCGACCAGCGGCGACCAGAGCGCGACGGCGGCGGCGAGCCAGGCGGCCGTGATCGCGAACGAGCCCCACGGCGAGGGCCGCAGCGCGTCCACCACCGCCGGGAGGTGCGTCACCGCGAGCGCAATCCCGAACGTTGCGCCGCCCACGACCGGCGAGCCGAAGGCGCGCCGCAGTCGCTGCCTGGCGTGGTCGCGCAGACCGCTCGGCGGCTGCTCCGGGCGCGGGCGACCTCGGGGCAGGCCGAGCAGTATCAGCGGCGCCGCGCCGAGCGTGATCAGCAGGTCCTGCAGCGCGTTCGCGCTCGCCAGGTAGCCGGCGGCGAGCGTGCCGAGCGGCCAGTCGAGGGCGGCCCAGAGCACGGCCAATCCGACCGCGAAGAGCAGGATCTGGTCGGCGCTGACCTCGGGGTCGCCGGTGCGGCGGTGTCCGGGGCTGAGCGAGCGCACCCGGAGGGCGTAGCCGAAGCCGATCGCGATTAGCAGCAGCCAGACGGCGGGGTAGGGGGTCCAGCCCCAGTCCCAGGCTGCGCCTCCCGCGCTCGGCCACCAGCTCACCGTCGTGCTCCCGCCCGCGCTGCCTCGTGCGCGTCCGAGTCTGCGCCGTGGCGCGCGCCGCCGCTACCCGCTCGCGAGGGCGACTCGCTCGCCGCGCAGCAGCACGAGGTCCGGCCGCTCGAGCAGCTCCGGCGACTCGCGCGGGTCGTTCGCGAACCAGACGAGGTCCGCGGGCGCGCCGTCCTCGAGGCCGGGCTCGCCCAGCAGCTCGCGCGCGGCGCTCGAGGCGGTCGCGAGGGCATCCCTGGGCTCGAGGCCCGCTTGCTGGAGGCGCGCGACCTCGCGCGTGACGGGCTGGACACCGTCGGTGCCGGCGAGCAGCGGCACGCCGAGCCGCCGCGCGCGCACGATCAGCGGCTCGATGCGATCGATGACGTCGTGCAGCCAGCGATCGACGGCCGCGCTCGGTGGCTGCCCGCGCCCGCCCGCAGCCATGTCCAGCATCAGCTCGTCGAGCGCGAGCGTGGGCGTCCAGGCAATACCGCGCCGCGCCAGCTCCTCGACCAGTCCCTCGTCGAGGCCCCAGCCGTGCTCGATCGAGTCGACACCGGCGGCGACGGCGCTGGCGGCGGCCTCGCGCGTGAAGGCATGCACGGCGATGCGGGCGCCGGCCGCGTGGACGGCCTCGGTCGCGCCGCGCAGCTCCGGCTCGCGGTAGTTCACCATGCCCGGCACGCCGTCGACGGCCGGCGCGAAGTGCGGCGGGAAGTTGTCGAGGATCACCTTCACCCAGGGCGAGTGCTGTTCGCGAACGCGGTGGGTGGCGTGCGCTTCCAGCTCCTCGGGCGCGGTGGGCTCCTGGATGCCGGTGAAGACGCCTTCCGGGGCGAGCGGCTGGCCCGAGGCGATCACCGGCGGCAGCCCGTCGTCGCGCGGCAGACCGAGCGTGGCCGGGAGCTTGGCGTCCCGCCGCGCGAACGCGCCCATGTCGCGCAGCAGCAGCACGCCGCGCTGCAGGAAGTCGCCGCGATTGCGGTCGATCACCTCGCGCGACCCGGCGGGAAGCTCCTTGTAGTCGCGGTTCGTGACGAGGTGGACGTGCGCGTCGACGAGGCCGGGGAGGACGTAGCCGCCCTCGCGAGCGAGCGGTTCGGCGCCGTCGATCGGCCGGGTGTGGATGCGCCCGCCGGCGATCCAGAGGTCGCCCGGCGCGTCGCCGTAGGGCAGCACGGTGGCCCGCAAATGGTAGGTGTGTGGCGGCATTCGCCGATGGTACGCGTGAGGCCGCGCAAGGGCAGCGCCGCGCTTCTGCGTCTTATGGCGAGCGTCAGGGTTGAAAGGCGATCCCTTAAGCGTGAGACTGTGAAGGAGAACCGCGGCGCCCGGACCCGGGCGTGCGGCCGGGGTGAGCGTTGCGGCTCATTTTGGGGGACCGACATGGGACTGCTGCAAGGGCTCGGACGGCTGTTCGGTGGGCAGATCGCGGATCAGGTGGCGGCGCAGAGTGCGGAACCCCTCGAGTATCCCGCCGCGATCTCCCTTGAGGGCGTCACCCTGACGCTACGCTTCCTGGAGCGTGGCGACCGCGAGGCGATGCTCGACTTCGCGCGCAAGCTGCCCACGCACGACCTGCTCTTCCTGCGCCGCGACATCACGGACCCGGCCAACATCGACCAGTGGATCGAGGACATCGAAGAGGGCTTCTACACGACGATCGCGGCCGTGAAGGACGACGCGATCGTCGGCTACACCTCGGTGGCCACGGACCGCCTCGGCTGGACGCGGCACGTCGCGGAGCTGCGCGTGCTGATCTCGCACGAGATGCGCGGCAAGAACCTCGGGCGGCTGCTCACGGAGCAGGCCTTCGCGTTCGCCAAGCAGCGAGGCGTGAAGAAGATGATGGCGCAGATGACCACGGACCAGGAGGCTGCCGTCAAGGTCTTCAGCCGCATGGGCTTCCAGCGCGAGGCGCGCCTGCGCAACCAGGTCATGGACCGCGACGGCGCGCTCCACGATCTGCAGCTCATGAGCCTGGACGTCGATGAGTTTCAGGCGAAGATCGACGTGATGCTGCTCAGCGCGCAGAACGAGTTCCTGGGCATCTAGCGGCTTCAGCCTCCCGCCGAGGCGCCGCGATGCCGCTGACCACCGCCGACCGTCTCGAGATCCTCGAGTTGCTCGGGCGCTACGCCCACGCGATCGACTCGGGCGACGGCGAGGCCTACGCCGATTGCTTCACCGCCGACGGCGTGATCGAACTGCGCCGCACGGGGCTGCACGTCCAGGGCCGCGAAGCCCTCATCGAGTTCGCGCGCGACGACCACGCGCGATCGGGCGCCGCCCGCCACATGACGAACAGCCCGATCATCGCGGGCGACGGCGACGAGGCAACGATGCGCGTCTACCTGCTGCGGCTCTACCAGGACCGCTCGCAAGACGCGGAGCGCGGCATCGGTCCCGTCGGCCTCTACCACGACACGCTGCGCCGCGTGGGCGGGCGCTGGCGCTTTGCGCTCCGCGAGGTGTTCGTAGACCCCCAGCGCTGATCCCTGACGCCTCGCAGGGCGGCTTGGCCCACCCACCCGCCATCAATGGATGCGGAGCTGCGCCCCGCGCCCCCTTTCGCGGGGCTCCGCCCCACGCTCCCACTCGGAACCCCCGAGGGCGCAACACCCGATCGAGGCATGAGCAGCGGCGGGCGAGCCCCCTCACCCCCACCCGCTCCCCCAGGAGAGGGGGCCGGATCGGCGCGCGGACCTTCCGAGGCGAGCAGCAGCGGGGGGGCAGGGGGGCGAGCCCCCACAGAAGAGGAAATCCGAGGGTGGGTGGGTGGGCCTGAGCCGCGCAGCGTGCTCGTCCGACGCCCGCCGCGCAAGTACCCTCGGGGGCCCACCCAACCCACGAGGGGTGCGATCCGGCTCCTTGACCCCGGCGGCGGAGGATGCGCCTCCGGCGGCGGCCGCTATACTCGCGGGCATTCGTACTCCCGGACATTCGAGCGCACTCGGGAGTGACGCCCGTAGTGAGTCGGGGCGGAGGGGGACGCGATGGAGTACCGGAACCTCGGACGGTCGGGCCTGCAGGTCTCCGTCGTCGGGCTCGGCTGCAACAACTTCGGCATGCGCGCCGACTACGCGGCTACCGAGGCCGTTGTGCGCGCCTGCCTCGACAGCGGAATCAACTTCTTCGACACGGCCGATATCTACGGCGGCGCGAAGTCCGAGGAGTTCCTCGGCAAGGCGCTCGGCGCGGATCGCCATGACGTGATCGTCGCCAGCAAGTGCGGCGTGCCCATGGGCGAGGGCCCGCTGCTGCGCGGCGCCTCGCGGCGCTACATCATGCAGGCCGTCGAGGCGAGCCTGCGCCGCCTCGGCACGGACTACCTGGACCTCTACCAGATCCACTTCCCGGACCCGGACACCCCGCACGACGAGACGCTGCGCGCGCTCGACGACCTCGTGCGCTCGGGCAAGGTGCGCTACATCGGGAACTCGAACTTCGCCGGCTGGGCGATCGCGGACTGCCACTGGATCTCGCGGCACCACCACCTCACCCCGTTCGTCTCCGCGCAGAACGAGTACAGCCTGCTCAAGCGCGACATCGAGGCTGAGGTGCTCCCGGCCTGCGAGCAGTTCGGGCTCGGCATGCTGCCCTACTTCCCGCTCGCCAGCGGCCTGCTCACCGGCAAGTACCGCCACGGCGAGGAGGCGCCCGAGGGCGCTCGCCTCTCCGACCAGCGCTTCGCCGGCCGCTTCGTCTTCGATCGCAACTGGGAGATCGTCGAGAAGCTCCGCACCTGGTGCGACGAAAACGGGCGCAGCATGCTGGAGGTCGCCTTCGGCTGGCTGCTCGCCAAGCCCTCGGTCAGCAGCGTGATCGCGGGCGCGACGAAGCCGGAGCAGGTCGTCTCGAACGCCGCCGCCGGCGAGGTGCAGCTGAGCGCCGAGGAAGTGGCCGCGATCAGCGAGCTCGCGCCGGCGTAGCCCGCCCCGCAAGACGCTCCCTTGCTACCATGACGCTACGCCGCGAAGCCGGCGATCACAGCGAACACACATGCCCACGGCTCGCGCCCTGCGGCAGTGAGAGGATCCGACGATGAGCGACGACCCCCTGTTCACCCGGCTCTGCCAGGAGTACGGCTGCGAGTACCCGATTGTCTCCTTCGCGCACACGCGCGACGTGGCCGCCGCGGTCAGCAACGCCGGCGGCATCGGCATGCTCGGCGCCAGCACGCACACGATCGAGGAGATGCAGAACGATATCCGCTGGATCAAGGAGCAGGTGGGCGACAAGCCGTTCGGCGTCGACATCACCATCCCCTCCTCCTACGTGCGCGGCAACCTCGAGGAGCTCGAGGCGCAGATCCCGCAGCAGCACCGCGAGTTCATGGACGGGCTGATGCGGGACAACAACATCCCGGAGCCGACCACGCCCGGCCCCTGGGGCGCGCAGCGCCTGCAGGGCCTGGCCGACACGCGCGGCAAGCTCGAGATCATGATGGAGGAGCAGATCCCGATCTTCGCCTCCGGCCTCGGCAGCCCCGCCTTCATCCTCGACGAGATGCACGACGCCGGGGTGAAGGTCTGGGGCCTGATCGGCATGGCGCGGCAGGCGCAGCGTGAGCTCGACGCCGGACTCGACCTGCTGATTGCGCAGGGCCAGGACTCGGCCGGCCACACCGGGCGGATCGGCACCTTCTCGATCATCCCGGAGGTCGCCGAGCTCGCGAGGGCGCACGACACGCCGATCCTCGCCGCGGGCGGGATCACCACCGGCCAGCACATCGTGGCGGCGATTGTCCTCGGGGCGGTCGGCGTCTGGACAGGCACGATCTGGCAGGCGACGCACGAGTCGGCGACGGAGATGTGGGCGAAGCAGAAACTGCTCGACGCGAAGGCGCAGGACGCCTGGGTCAACGAGGCGGACGACGGCAAGCGCAACCGCGCGGTGCGCAGCCGCTTCAAGGAGGCCTGGGAGCAGGCGGACGCCCCGCCCTACCTGCCGATGCCGCTGCAGGGCCTGCTGGTCGGCAAGATCAAGCAGGCCGCCGAGGACCACAAGCTGTACGACTGGATCAGTCCGCCCGCGGGGCAGGGCGTCGGCTTCATCCGCGAGCTCAAGCCCGCGCGCCAGGTCGTGATGGACATGATGGAAGAGGCCTACGACGCCGTCGACGGCCTCCAGCTCGGTGACGCCGTCGGCGCGTAGCACGCCTCCGGTCCTCGCGCCGGCCGGCCCGGCGCTTCGCCCCTTCGCGTAGGATGCGCCCGCATCCGAACCGTCGACGCGCAGGAGGTGAGTCATGCCAGAGGCCCCGTCGCAGGAAGAGGTGCTCTCGTACTTCGATACGCTCAGCAACTGGGGACGCTGGGGTGACGACGACACCCTCGGCACGCTCAACCTGATCACGGACGAGAAACGCAGGCAGGCCGCCGCGCTCGTCGAGGACGGCGTCAGCATCTCCTGCTCGCGGCTGATCCCCTGGGGCGGGCCGCAGCTCGGCGGTGGCAACCCGACCATCGACATGGCGCAGAGCGGCGAGCGCTACGCCCTCGGCGACAACCCCGAGGACCCGGCGCTGCCGGGCGTCGAGCCGCTGCAGTGGGCCGGCGAGCGCCTCAGCTTCGCCTTCCACGGCAGCATCTTCACGCACATCGACGGCCTCGCCCACGTCTTCTTCGACGGCAAGATGTACAACGGCCGCTCGGCCGGCCTCGTCAAGACCTCGGAGGGCGCGCTCGAGCAGACCTCCGAGGTGATGCGCGACGGCATCATGACGCGCGGCGTGCTGCTCGACGTCGCCCGCGCGCTCGGCGAGGACCCGCTCCCGATGGCCCCCGGCGTCTACCCGGAGGACCTCGAGGCGGCGGAGGAGGCGCAGGGCGTGCGCGTCGAGGAAGGCGACGTCGTGCTGCTGCGGACCGGTTACGGCGCGCAGCACGAGGCGGCGATCCTCGCGGGCACGGAGCCGCCGCACGAGCACTCCGGCTACCACGCGGCGACGCTGCCCTGGCTGCACGAGCGCGGGGCAGCGGTGATCGGCTCCGACGTGACCACGGACACGCGCCACCGCGACGAGCACTACACGCGGACGCGCATGCCCGTGCACCAGGTCGCCCTCGTGGCGATGGGCTTGCGGTTGATCGACAACGCCCACCTCGAGCGCCTCGCGGAGGCCTGCGCGGAGCGCGGCCGCTGGGAGTTCTGCTTCACGCTCAACCCGCTGCGCTTCGAGCGCGGCACCGGCTCCCCCGCCAACCCGATCGCGACGTTCTGAGGGAGGGGCGCGGGTCACGGAGCGCGGTCGGCCTTACCGTCTTGAGGCGTTCGACAGGATGCTGTCGGCGAACTCGGCGGGGTCGGACGGGCTGATGTAGTAGGTCGCTCCCGATTCCAGCGTGATCCGGAGGCCATCGGTGAGGCGGTTCGCCAGGCCTCGCCCGCCTCCCCAGCCGAGGACGCGCGGGATGAAACCGACACGCTCGACGGTTGCCACGGTGCTGCACGGGATCTCGGCCCTGATGACGAAACCCGACCGGAGACGGAGCGTACGGTTCGAGAGTTCGTAGCGCGTGCGGAGAGCCGCGTGCAGGGGGACCAGCACCAGTCCCCCCAGCGGGATAACGAACAGCATGACTGCCGCGATTTGCTCGATGCGCCCGGCGCCACGCAGCTCCAGCGCCAGCACTACGAACGTCACGCAGGTACCAGCGATGAGCCCGAACAGAAGCGCGAGGTATCCGGTTCCGGGGGACGGTCGGTCGAGCACGCGGCGCTCCACTCTGCCGGCAGTCATGCACCCCTCAGCCGCTGTACGTCCAGCCGGTGTAGAGCGAGGTCAGCGGCTCGGCGCTGACGAGGACCTCGCCGTCGAGCACGCGGCCGATCACGAGCACGTGGTCTCCGGCCTCGACGAACTGCTCCGCCTCGCATTCGAGCCAGGCGAGGGCGTCCTCCAGCACCGGGCAGCCGGAGTCGCGCAGCCAGTGCTCGACGCCGGCGAGCTTGTGGTGGCGCTGCGCCGCCGCCTCGTCGCTGCGGCCCTTGATCTTCGAGGCGTCGTAGGGCTGCAGGAACTGACGGGCCAGCTCCATGCTGCCCGGCTCCTCGGTCAGCAGGTTGACGGTGAAGACGCCGTTGGCGCGGATCCGCGAGAGGCTGCGCGAGTCGTCCTCGAAGGCGACGGCGACGAGCCGCGGCTCGAACGAGACCTGCATCACCCAGTCCGCGATCATCCCGTTCGGTTCTCCGTTCTCGACGGACCCGACGATGTAGATGCCGTAGGGGAACTCGTGCATCACCTGCTCGACGGGGTCGATCTCGACCTTGCCGGGGACGTCCGGGGGGAGCGGTGGGGGTTGGGCGCTCATCGCTGCTCCTGCCACTGCTGCGGTTCGCTTCCACGATAGCGCCGGAGCCGCGCTGGCGCGCGGCGTCCCGCTCTCTCCCCTCGCGGGAGAGGGCGGCCGGCTGCCCTCGGCCGGCGGGAGCCGGATCTCCTTCCGATCCCCTCTCCCCCTGGCGGGAGAGGGTTAGGGTGAGGGGGACTCCGGCGCAGCCGGAGCGCGCGCGCCTCGAGGACTGTTGCGCCGCCGCAGGCTCCTCCCCCGGCGGGCGTCGGACCCCCTCACCCCCGCCCTCTCCCCTCGCGGGAGAGGGGGCCGGAGAGTGGGCCCCGCCGCCGCCCGACTGGAATCCGGCATCGGAGGGCGGTGCGCCCTCGGAGCGGCGCGGCGCGCCGGGCGTTACCAGCGGAAGCCGGTTGGGGCGCCGCCGGGGCGGCGGCGTTCGAGCTCCAGCACGAACTCCTGGAACCAGCGGCCCGCCGTCGTGAGGTCGACCGTCGTGCGCAGCACGGCCGCGCGGCGCGAGCGCTCGTCCCGCGGCATCTGCAGCGCGCGCTCGAGCGCCTCCTCGATCGAGCCGACGTCGGTCGCGCGCACGGGCAGGGCCCCCGTCAGTTGCGAGGCCGCCCCGCAGGTGTCGGACAGCACGAGGACGCCGGGGTGCTCGGCGGAGTGGACGGCCGCGAACTCCTTGGCGACGAGGTTCATGCCGTCGGCGAGCGAGGTGACCACGCAGATGTCGGCCGCCTCAAGGCCGGCGGCCACCTCGTCGGGCGGGTGCGAGGTGAGGTCCAGCTCGACGGGGTGCGGCTCGCCGAAGCGCGCGTTGATGCGCTCGGCCACCTCGATCACCGCGGCGCGCTCGGCCTGGTACTCCGGCACGTTGCCGCGCGAGGGCGCGGCCCACTGCACGAAGCGCGCCTCGCGCCGCCAGCGCGCGTCGCGCAGCAACAGCCGCTCGAACGCCTCGAGGCGCTGGCGGATGCCCTTCGTGTAGTCGAGCCGGTCGACGCCGAAGAGGATCTGGCGCTCGTCACCCTCGCGGGCGAGGGGGTCGGAGCCGTAGGAGGCGGCGAACTGGCGGAAGCGCTGCGGGTCGATGCCGACCGGGTGCGCGGAGATGTGCTCGCCGTGATCGGCGGGCAGCAGCGTGCGCAGTTGATCGCGGTCGCGCGGCGTTTGCGTGCCGATCAGTTCGTAGGCGGTGAACGAGGCGGCGAGCGCCTCGTGGTTGGGGATCGCCTCCCAGTGCTCGCCAGGCGGG
Source organism: Dehalococcoidia bacterium (assembly GCA_963667465.2). GTDB lineage: Bacteria > Chloroflexota > Dehalococcoidia > UBA2979 > UBA2979 > VXMT01. The sequence continues at coordinate 847,230 of CAXXDN010000001.1, forward strand.
ACCGGGACGTGGTGGAAGTAGCCGAGCGGCCCGCGCCAACCGAGCCGCTGCAGCTCCTGGCCGAGCGGGATCAGCTGGTAGTCGTGTACCCAGATGAGGTCGTCGGCCGCGAGCAGCGGCACGAGCGCGAGAGCGAAGCGGCGGTTCGCCGTGCGGTAAGTCGAGTATTCGAGATGCAGGCTCGTCGCCTGCTCGGCGAGGCCGTGCAGGCGGGGCCAGAGCGTGCGATTGCAGAAGCCCTCGTAGAAGTCCGCGATCTCCTGCGCGGGCAGATCGATGGTGACATAATCGATGTCGCTCGTAACCGTGCGCTGCGGCGGGGTGTTCGGGTCGCCGGCCTCCCCGCTCCAGCCGAACCAGATGCCGCCGACTGCGGCGAGTGGCGGCAAGAGCGCGGAAACGAGGCCGCCCGCCGGCCAGGGCGCGCCCTCGGCGGGCGGGGGCGGCACCCGGTTGGAGGCGATGACCACGCGCCGGCGGCCGTTCACTGTTTGCCTGCCGCCTCGCGAGCGCGGCGCAGCCACTCGCGCAGGAGGGCTGCCACCGCCGGGGGCGCGATGACGTGCGCGGCGGCCGTCTCGCGCGGCTGGTCCGCGACGAGCACGGCGAGGCCGCGGCCGGCGATCGCGCGGAAGGCGTCCTCGTCCGTCTCGTCATCGCCGAGGTAGCAGGCGGGCGCGCCCTCGGGCAGCTCCGCCAGCAACTCGCGCAGTACGTCGCCCTTGCTGCGCCCGGCGCAGCGCAGCTCGATGCCGCCGTCGAAGCGCCGCAGGTCGAGCCCATGCTCCGCCGCGAGGTCGCGCCAGCGCGGCTCGGCGCTCGCGATCAACGCCGCGCCCCCGGCGGCCTCGAGGCCGCGCACGTGCAGGGCGATGCTCGCGGACTTGCGCTCCAGACGCGCCGCCGCCAGCTCGCCGGCGAGGCGCTGCCACTCGGCCTCGAGGACGGCGGCGGCGCGCGGCGGCGGCGCATGGTCGGCGCGGCGACCGTCCGGCAGGCGGCGCTCCCAGCCATGCACGCCGAACAGTTCCGGCAACGGATCGAGGTCGATCAGCGCCTCCAGTTCGGCGATCGGCCGTCCGGAGACGATCGTGACGCGAGTTGCCTTGCAGCCCGCCAGCGCGGCGAGCAGTGCGCGCAACTCGTCCGGCATGCGCGCCTCGGAGCGTTCGCTGCGGAAGGGCGCGAGCGTGCCGTCGTAGTCGAGCGCAAGCAGGCTCGGGCCGCCCGCGACGGCGCGCAGTCCGGAGCGGAGCGAGGGGCTGAGCGTGGGTTGGAGTGCGCGATCGGATGAGGTGGTCGTCATCGTATCGAGGCGCCTCCACCACGTCTGACCGTAGCGCCCGCGCGCGCGGGCGGCAATCGCATGGCTGTCGCAGGTGACGCTGTTGCGCGTAAGTCGCCGCGCCGGTGATCTGCGCACGGGCGCATGTCGCGGCGGCGGTGAGACCGCCCGGACGGTCCGCCCGGAAAGCGGGGCGTCGCCAGCATGGTCGAGCCGCACGAGGTTGCAGTCCCCGACCGCTCGTTCAGCCTGCTCGAGGGCGTGATCGGTGCGGAGGCGGTCGCGGCCGCCCGCGATCGCGCGGCGGCGTTGCGCGAACACCTCGACGGGCGCGTCGTCTGGAACATCAACTCCACCGCGACGGGCGGCGGGGTCGCGGAGATGCTGCCCTCGCTGATCGGCTACGCGCGCGACCTCGGCGTGCAGACGAGCTGGCTGGTGATCGAGGGCGTCGCACCGTTCTTCACCCTCACCAAGCGGCTGCATCACGCCCTGCACGGCGCGGCGGGCGACGGCAGCCCGCTCGGCGAGGCCGAGCGCGCGGTCTACGAACAGGTCGCCGCGGAGAACGCCGCGGGCGTGCTCGCCCACGTCGGCCCTCGCGACATCGTGATCCTGCACGACCCGCAGACGGCGGGCCTCGCGCCGCACCTGGCGCGCGCCGGAATCCCCTCGATCTGGCGCTGTCACATCGGCAGCGACGCCGCGAACGAGGAGGTCGAGCGCGGCTGGGGCTTCCTCGCGCCGTACCTGGAGCCGGTCGACGCCTTCGTCTTCACGCGCCAGGCCTACGTCCCCTCGCTCGCCTCGGGCCGCGAGGTGATGCTGATTCCGCCCTCGCTCGACCCGCTGACCGCGAAGAACGAGGATTTGGACGCTGAGATGGTGCGCGCCGTGCTCGCGCACACGGGGCTGATCGCGGGCGAGTCGGGCAGTGCGGTGCGCTTCGCCGGCCAGGACGGATCGCCTCGGCAGGTCGAACGGCGCGCCGAGGTGGTGCGCTCCGGCCCGCCGCCCGCCGCCGACGTACCGCTGGCGGTGCAGGTCTCGCGCTGGGATCCGCTCAAGGACCCGATCGGCGTGATGCAGGGCTTCGCCGCGATCGCCGCGGAGACCGACGCCCAGCTCATGCTGGCCGGGCCGAACACCAGCGGCGTCGCCGACGACCCCGAGGCGGCGCACGTCCTCGAGGCGACGATCGCCGTCTGGCGCGGGCTGCCGGATGCGGTGCGTGACCGCATCCACCTCGTCTCGCTGCCGACCGACGACGTCGAGGAGAACGCGGTGATGGTCAACGCGCTGCAGCGTCACGCCGCGGTGATCGTGCAGAAGAGCCTGCAGGAGGGCTTCGGCCTGACCGTCACCGAGGCGATGTGGAAGGGCCGCCCGCTGCTCGCGAGCGCCGTCGGCGGCATCCAGGACCAGATCGAGGACGGCCGCGACGGCGCGCTCCTCGCCGACCCGTCAGACCTCGCGGCCTACGGTGCGCGGCTGCGCGAGTTGCTGGCGCAGCCGAAGCGCGCGGATGCGCTCGGCCGCCAGGCGCGCGAGACGGTGCGGGAGCGCTACCTCAGCGTGCGCCACCTCGGTCAGTACGCAGACCTGATCGAGCGCCTCGAGGCGTAGCGACGCGTCTTGCCTGTGGGGGCTGCGCCCCACGCCGCATCCCGGAGGAGCAGGCGCTGCGCGCCGCTCCGGCCCGCCCGCCCACCTGCCCTGGATTTCTTTCTCTGTGGGGGGCTATGCTACCCACGCCCCCCCTTGGTTCGCTGTCTCCCGATGGGGAGGGCACACGGTCGCACAAGTGATACACGCGATTGCTCCGGAGGCACGCCGCGTGCGCCGATCCCGGCGGGGGCGTGGGGGCGCAGCCCCCACACAGAAAGAAATCCGGGGTGGGTGGGCGGGTCCGAGCCGCGCGGAGCGCGTGCTCGTCCGGGATGGGGCTTCGGAACCCGCGAGGTCCCCTCGCGTCCGGAGGTCTCCTCGCGTCCGATCGAACAGCGCCCCCCCAAAGAGGGCGCGCGGGTGGGCTGGTCGCCCGCGTCTAGCTGCCGCGCTCCTCGATCGGGACGTAGCTGCGCAGCGTTTCGCCGGTGTAGATCTGGCGCGGGCGGTTGAGCTTGTTTCGCGGATCGGCGTGGTGCTCGCGCCAGTGGGCGAGCCAGCCGGGCATCCGTCCGAGGGCGAAGAACGGCGTGAAGCCGTTTGTCGGAATCCCCAGCGACTCGTAGATGATGCCGCTGTAGAAGTCGACGTTCGGATAGAGCTGCCGTGCGACGAAGTAGTCGTCACTGAGCGCAAGCTCCTCGAGCTCCATCGCGATCTCGAGCAGGCGCCGCGTCTCGCCGAGCTGGTCCATCACCTTGTGCGCGTGGTCCTTGAGGATCCTCGCGCGCGGGTCGAAGTTCTTGTAGACGCGGTGGCCGAAGCCCATCAGGCGCGTGGTGTCGTTGCTGTCCTTCGCCTTGTCCATGAAGACCCGGGCGCTGCCCTCGTTCTGTGCGATGTCGTGCAGCATCTCGATCACGGCCTGGTTCGCGCCGCCGTGGAGCGGCCCCCAGAGCGCCATGATCGCCGCCGAGGCCGAGGCGTAGATGTTCGCCCGCGAACTGCCCACCATCCGCATCGCGCTCGTCGAGCAGTTCTGCTCGTGATCGGCGTGCAGGATCAGCAGCGTCTCCACGGCGCGCGTGAAGGTGTCGTTGACCTCGTACTCCTCGGTCGGCAGGCCGAACATCATGTAGAGCATGTTCTCGGCGTAGCTGAGGTCGTTGCGCGGGTAGTTGAAGGGGTGCCCCATCGCGTACTTGAAGGCCACCGCGCAGATCGTCGGCAGCTTGGCGATCAGCCGGTAGGTCGAGATCTCCACCTGCTCCGGGTCCAGCGGGTCCACCGAGTCCGGATAGAACGTAGAGAGCGCGCCGACCACCGCCGCGCTCACGGCCATCGGGTGCGCCGCCAGCGGGAACGCCCGGTACATGTGCCGGATGTCCTCATGCAGCAGCGTGTGGTTGGTGATTCGCCCCTCGAAGTACTCGAGCTGGGCCTTCGTCGGCAGGTCGCCATAGAGCAGCAGGTAGGCGGTCTCGATGAAGCTGCTGTGCTCCGCCAGCTGCTCGATCGGGTAGCCGCGGTAGCGCAGGACGCCCGCTTCGCCGTCGATGAAGGTGATGTCGCTGAGCGTGCTGCCGGTGTTCGCGTAGCCGAGATCGAGCGTGATCAGGCCGGTGTCGCTCCGCAGGGTGCTCACGTCGATCGCGCGCTCGCCCTCGCTGCCCTCGATGATTGGCAGCTCCCAGGTTTGCCCGTCGATGGTCAGCGTTGCTACGTCAGAAGTTGCGGGCGCCTCAAGCGTCGTCATCTCTCACCCCCAGCTATCGCATGGCCGCCCGGCGCGCGGGACGGGCCCGGAGGCCCGCGGCGCTCGCGACCAGAATCCACCGCTACACAGTGTAGACGGTCCGCGTGATCGACGCGTTAATCGGGCTGCTATCCGTCGTCCTGCCAGCTGCGGACCGCGTCCGCCGCGCGCAGCTCCACGCCGCTGCGCCGCTCCTGCATGATGATCGAAGCGCTCGAGTCGAGCGGACCGAGGCCGGCGTCGACCGCCTCGGCGACCTCCGCCTCGGCGACCGCGCCGAGCGCGATCGGCACGGCGAACTCCTCAGCCAGATCAAGGGCGAGCCGCAGGTCCTTGAGCGAGAGGTCCAGCGCGAAGCCGACGTTGTCGTAGGCGCCCTGGTAGACGATGTTCGGCACGGTGCGGTGGATCAGGTTGCCCTGCCCGAACGAGCCGTTCTGCACGGCCTCCAGCAGCGCCTCCGGGTCGACCCCGGCCTTCACCCCCAGCGTCAGCGCCTCGCCGACGATCACGCGCGCGCTGATCGTGATCAGATTGTGCACCAGCTTCGCGATCGCCCCCGCCCCCGAGGGCCCGATGTAGGAGACCTTGTCGCCGATCAGGTCGAGCACCGGCCTGGCGCGCTCGTAGGCATCCTCCGGACCGCCGACCATCACGGCCAGCGTCGCCTGCTCCGCGCCCTTCGATCCGCCGCTGACCGGCCCGTCGAGGACGGCGACGGCTTCGGCCGCGAACTCCTCGTGGATGCGCCGCATGAGCGTCGGCGAGTTGGTCGAGAGGTCGACGTAGATCGTGCCCGGCGCGGCGCCGGCGAGCACGCCACCCTCGCCGAGGGCCACCTGCTCGACCTCGGCCGGGCCGGGTAGCGAGGTGAAGACGATCTCGCGGTCCTCGCTCGCCCCGCGCGGCGTGGCGGCCCAGCGCGCGCCGGCGGCGAGGTGCCGTTCGGCGGCCTCGCGGCGGATGTCGTGCACGACCACGTCGTGGCCGCCGGCGATCACGTTCATCGCCATGTGCCCGCCCATGTTTCCGAGGCCGATGAAGCCGATGCGCATGGTGTTGCTCCTCGCTCCCTGTCCTGCCCGGCCGCGTTCGCGGCTTGCCGTCCTCGCCGTCCTAGCCGTCCTCGCGCACGAAGGCGACGACGTTGTCGTCGGGGTCGTAGACCTGCACGTACGTCCCGCCGTGCGACGCCGGCTTGAGCGGCGAGTGGAACTCCAGCCCCGCGGCCTCGCAGCGCGCGGCGATCTCCTCGACGTTGGAGACGAGGATCGTGAAGTAACGCAGCCCGGTCTGCGTGCGCGCGCCGCGAGGCGTGCGCGAGGCCGGCGTCTCCGGCGGCACGACGAGCTTGATCACGCTCTCCCCGCAGGCGAGGCGGTGCATGTAGCCGCCCGGGCCCGTGGTCTGCTTGTTGAGGTACTCGAGGCCGAGCGTGTCGCGGTAGAAGCGCAGCATCGCCTCCTCGTTGGCCACGACGATCCCCAGATCGATCGCGGCTCTCGCCAGTTCGACGGCCATCGGCTCCCCCTCGCTTGCGCGCCCGGCGATGATAGGCGGGACCGGCGGGCGGATCGATCCGTGCCCGCGACAAGCGCGAGCGACGAGGCGAGGAGCGAACACATGCAGCAGTTCGAGGGCAGGGTCGCGGTGGTCACCGGCGCGGGCGGCAAGGTCGGCCTCTCGCTCTCGCGGCGCTTCGCAGGTGCGGGCATGAGCGTGGCGATGGCCGACGTGCATGAGGAGGACCTCTCCGCTGCCCGCGCGCAGCTGATCGAGGAGGGCGTCCCCGGCGAGCGGCTGATCACCGTCGAGACGGACGTGACGAAGTCGGAGAGCGTACAGCGGCTGGCCGACGCGGCTGTCGAGGCCTTCGGCGGCGTGCACGTGGTCTGCAACAACGCGGGCGTGAACCCTCAGGACCTCTCGATCTGGGAGGCGACCGAGGAGGACTGGCGCTGGGCCCTGGGCGTGAACCTCTGGGGCGCGATCCACGGCACGAGGATCTTCATCCCGTTGATGCTCGCCCAGGGCGAGGAGGGGCACCTCGTCAACACCGCCTCGGCGGCGGGCCTCGGCGCGCGGCCCGGCATGGGCAGCTACGTGGTCAGCAAGACCGGCATCGTCGCGCTCACCGAGGTGCTCTACCACGAGCTGCGCCGCCTCGACGCGAAGGTCGGCTGCTCCGTGCTCTGCCCCGGCCGCATCCGCGGCGGCGGCACGCGCAACCGCCGCCCCGACGAGTTCCGCACCGAGGGCGACGAGGCGCAGGCGCAGCGCGACAGCGAGCTGTACGAACGCGCCCTCGCCCGCCAGGCGGAGCTGGGCGGTCCCGGCTACATCCCGCCCGACGACGTCGCCGGGCTCGTCTTCGAGGGCGTGCGCGAGGGCCGCTTCTACATCTTCACCCACCCCGAGGCGACCTCGCAGCGCGTGCAGGAGCGCGCGGAGGCCCTCGCCGCCCTCGATCCCCCCGCCCTCGCCGGCTCGATCTTCTGAGGCCAGGCGAGCGGCCAGGCGTGCGGGGCCGCGCGTGCGGCGCGGCGCTGGCGCCCGGCGGCCCCTCGCGTATCATCCCCCCGCACACGCACGGACGCGGGAGCCGGAGGAACGCCGTGCTGCAGACCAGCCTCTTCTACCTGCCCACCGTCGGCTCCCGCGAGCAGATCGAGGAGGGCATGGCCGGGGTCCGCGACGACCTCTACCAGAACATGCTCGCCGAGCTCACCGAACAGGCGCAGCTCGCCGACCGGCTCGGCTACGACTCGATCTCCTTCACCGAGCACCACTTCCACATCGAGGGCTTCGAGCTCTCCACCAACCCCGTCCTGCTCGACCTCTACATCGCCATGCAGACCGAGCGCATCCGCGTCGGCCAGCTCGGCATCGTGCTGCCCGCCCAGAACCCGATCCGCGTCGCCGAGGACATCGCGATGCTCGACCACATGAGCGGCGGGCGCGCCATCGCCGGCTTCGCGCGCGGCTACCAGCGCCGCTGGGTGGACGTGATGGCGCAGCAGATGCACGGCATCCACGGCGCGATCCCCCAGCAGCATGACGAGATCGATGCCGCCAACCGCCAGGCCTTCGAGGAGCACTTCAACCTCGTCCGCCGCTGCTGGACCGAGGAGATGATCGAGGCCGACAGCAGCTACTGGCAGATCCCGACCGAAGGCACCCCGTGGACCCTCGAGGCCACACGGCTCTACGGCAAAGGCGTCGACGAGGACGGCATGCTGCGTCAGATCGGCGTGGTCCCCAAGCCGCTGCAGAAGCCGCACCCGCCGATCTTCCAGCCCTTCGCCTCCAGCGAGGGCACCGTCCGCTGGTGCGCGCGCGAGGGCATCACCGCCGTCGTCACCGCCATGCACCCGGTCAACCAGCGCAAGCTGCTCGAGGCCTACCAGGACGAAGCGACGGCCGCCGGACGCGCGCTCCGGCCCGGCGAGGGCATCGGGCTGCTGCGCGACGTCTTCATCGCCGACACGGACGAGGAGGCCTACGAGCTGTGGCGCCGCGGCGCCGGCTTCGCGCACAACGCCTGGTTCACGCCCTTCGGCTTCGGCGTCGGCCGCAACAGGCCCGGCACGGACGAGGCGATGTCGCCGCAGGAGATGATGGACCTCGGCATGCTGCTCGTCGGCAGCGTCGACTCGGTGACGAGGCAGCTCGAGGCGATGCTCTCCCACGATCCGGTGGACTGGCTCTTCGCCTGGCAGTTCAACGGCCTGATCCCGCACGACAAGCTGATGCGATCGCTGGAGCTGTTCGCGACGAAGGTGCTGCCGCGCGTCAACGGCGGCGAGTAGCGGCCCGCGCGCGGAGCTGCCCGCGAGGGCTGCCCTCCGGCCCCCTCGCTCCGAGAGAGCGGGTGGGGGTGAGGGCGGAAGGAGGATGAAATGCAGGACGTCGTGCTCTACGAGGTGGAGGACCGCATCGCGACGGTCACGCTCAACCGGCCGGAGCGCCTCAACGCCATCAACCCGGAGCTGGACGAGGCGCTGATCGCCGCGCTGCTGCGCGCCGAGGCGGACCCGGACGTGCGCTGCGCGATCGTGCAGGGCGCGGGCCGCGCCTTCTGCGCCGGGGCCGACACCAAGCGCGACGACTCCTCGGGCCAGCCGCGCGACTTCACGCCGATCGAGGATCGCAACCGGCTCGAGGCGCAGTACCGCCGCTGGATGCAGATCTGGGACCTCAAGATCCCCGTGATCGCCAAGGTGCATGGCTACTGCCTCGGCCGCGGCACGCAGCTCGCCGTGATCTGCGACATCACCTACGTCGCCGAGGACACGATCATCGGCGCGCCGCAGCTGCCGCTGGGGGCGGGTTGGAACTCGGTGTTCTGGGCGTGGCACCTCGGCCCCAAGAAGGCGAAGGAGATCTTCCTCCCGGTGGGCGACACGATCACGGGCGCGGAGGCGGCGGAGCTGGGCATCTTCAACGCCGCCCTGCCGGCCGACCAGCTCGACGCCTACGTGCGCGAGTACGCGTTGAAGCTGGCGCGCGTCCCGAAGGACCTGCTCGGCCTGGAGAAGCTGGCGATCAACAAGACGCAGGACATCCAGGGCTTCCGCGAAGCGCTCGCCGTCGGCTTCGAGATCGACGTCGTCGGCCACCTCGCCCCGGCCGTGCTCGACGTCAACCGCCGCATCCGCGAGGACGGCCTGCGCCCCACGATCGAGGCCTGGCAAGCCGGCGAGTTCTAGGCGGGCTACGCGGCAGAGAGACGGATACCACCGGAACGCTTGTCCTGCTATGGTGTGCGTGGCGCGGGACTACGACGGTCGGCTCGCCGAAGGCCGCCCGGCGCTTCCCGCGCCTCACGGGCGCCCTCCTCGCGCTCAGGGAGCGGTGACGTGCCGTCGCTCGAGTTCAAGGGCAAGTCGCTCGTCTACGCGCACCACCTGACAGTCCCGCACCGCCCGCTCGTCGTGGACCCGGTGAGGTCGGTGGGCGAGGCTGGCGCCAACGGCAACCTGATCATCCACGGCGACAACCTGGAGGCGCTGAAAGCGCTGCTGCCACGCTACGCGGGCCGCGTCAAGTGCATCTACATCGACCCGCCGTACAACACGGGCAACGAGGGCTGGACGTATAACGACAACGTCAACAGCCCGCTCCTCCAGGAATGGTTCAAGGAGAACTCGCCGGTGGACGGCGAGGACCTCGAACGCCACGACAAGTGGCTGTGCATGATGTGGCCGCGCCTGCATCTGCTGCGCGAGCTCCTGTCCGAGGACGGCGTGATCTTCGTCTCGATCGACGACAACGAGCAGCACCACCTGCGAATGCTCATGGACGAGATCTTCGGCGAGGAGAACTTCCTCTCGTCAATCATGTGGCACAAGTCGTACAGCCCACAGATGGACGCTGCCGGGTTCAGCGTGAGTCACGACTACATCATGTCCTACCGGCGGAGCGGCTTGGCGATTGTCAATAGGGAACCCTTCGAACAGAACATCGAGCAGTTCCGTTTCACTGAAGCGGCTACAGGGCGACCTTACCGCAGGCGATCACTTCGGAAAGAAGGAAGTAACTCCCTGCGGGTTGACGCTCCACGATCATGGTTTCCACTCACCGGACCAGACGGAACGCAAGTCTTTCCCTACAAGCCCTTGAGGGCTGGCGAGAGTGAGCGAATTGAGGGTGTGTGGAGATGGTCCCATGAGACCTATAGCAAGCGCCTCGACAATGGCGAAGTGGAATGGGTGTTGACGGATAATGATGGGTGGCAGCCTTATGCAAAGCAATATGTGAACGAGGGTGCAGATCGACCTCCTGGAACAGTTTGGACCTACGACGAAGTAGGCCACACTCACGACGCTGCCGAGGAAGTCGCACAGTTGCTCGGACCCAGGGCTTTTCAAACCCCGAAGCCCGTCGCCCTCCTAAAGCGGCTGATAGGGATCGCAACAAGAGCGGACGACGATCCGATCGTGCTCGACTCCTTCGCGGGCAGCGGTACGACGGCGCACGCGGTGCTGGCGCTCAACCGCGAGGACGGCGGCAGCCGCAAGTTCATCCTCGTGGAGTGCGAGGACTACGCGGACAGCGTGACCGCCGAGCGGGTGCGCCGGGTGATCGCGGGCGTGCCGGAGGCGAAGGACGAGGCGTTGCGCGATGGGCTCGGCGGCTCCTTCGCCTACTGCACGCTCGGCGATGCGCTCACCATCGAGGGCTTGCTCACGGGCGACGGGATGCCGTCGTTCGCCGCGCTCGCGGCGTGGCTGCTGCACACCGCCGCCGGCGTGACCGCCGCCACGTCGGCACTGTCGCCGCTCGACGACGACGGACTCTTCTACGACGACGGGGTATCGCGCTTCCACCTGCTGTACGAGCCGGATATCGACTTCCTGCGCGGCGAGGACGCGGTACTCACCGAGACGCGCGCGCGGCGCATCGGCGAGGACGGCCGCCGCAACGGCCGGAAGGCCGTGGTGTTCGCCGCCGCCAAGTACCTCGGCCAGCGCGAACTCAGCGAATACGGCGTCACCTTCAGCCAGCTCCCGTACGAGCTGCACCGCAGGGGGTAGGACCACCGGGGCATGGAACTCAAGCAGTACCAGATCCGCACGCTCGACGCCTTCGACGCATGGCACAAGGCGCTCGGCGCCGCCCGCGTGCGCGCTGACTTGATAGTCGCGGCCCTCGCGGACGCCGGACAAGACGTGTCCGAGGGGGCCGCGGACTTCCCGCGTGACGCGTGGCAGAGCCTGGCCAAGACCGGCGGCGTAGCCGATCCCGGGGCCGCGTACGTCGAGCGGACGGACGACGCGGGTCGCCCCATCCCCCACGCGTGCTTCAAGATCCCGACCGGCGGCGGCAAGACGCTGCTTGGGGCGGCGGCGCTCGAGCGGCTCGGCATGAGCACCGGATTCGTGCTGTGGATCGTGCCGACGCGCGCGATCTACGAGCAGACGAAGGCGGCGCTGTGGAGCCGCGAGCACCCCTACCGCCAGATCCTCGAACGCGCCAGCGCCGGGCGCGTCAAGGTGCTGGAGAAGGACCAGCCGTTCACCCGCGACGACACCGAGCACTACCTGTGCGTGATGCTGCTCATGCTCCCGGCGGCGAACCGGCGGAAGGGCCGCGACTTCCTGCGCATGTTCCGCGACTCCGGGCGCTACCCGACGCTGTTCCCCGACGCCGACGACGCGCGTGGCGCGGCGGAGCTGCTGGAGCGTCACCCTGACCTCGAACGCGCGTCGCCGGACGGTCCGGCCAAACACAGCCTGTTCAACGCACTGAAGGTGCTGCGCCCGGTCGTCGTGCTTGACGAGGCGCACAAGGCGTACGGCAGGAAGGGCGCGGAGGAGTTCGTGCAGGCGGTCAACCGCCTCGACCCCTCGCTGGTGATCGAGTTGTCGGCCACGCCGACCGGCACGATCAGCAACCTGCTCGTTGACGTGACGGGTGTCGAGTTGAAGCAGGAGGAGATGGTCAAGCTCCCGGTGCAGGTGTCCTCGCTCGACAACGTCGAGTGGCGCGACGCGTTGGCCCGCGCGCACGACAAGCTCGCCGAGCTCGCCGCCGAGGCGAGGGCCCTCTGGGGCGACGAGGGCCGTTACATCCGGCCCATCGCCGTCGTGCGCGTCGAGCGGACCGGCAAGGATCAGCGCGACGGCGAGCGCGTCCACGCCGAGGACGTTCGCGACTACCTCGTTCGGAACCTCGGCGAGTCGCCGGGCGCGGTTCGGGTGAAGTCCGCCGAGCGCGACGAGATCGCGGGCGAGGATTTGCTGTCGGAGACCTCGCCCGTGCGCTGGATCATCACCCGCGCGGCGCTGATGGAGGGCTGGGACTGCCCGTTCGCCTACCTCCTCGTCATGCTCGACAACACGAGCAGCCAACGGGCGCTCACGCAGCTGACCGGGCGCGTCATGCGCCAGCCCGACGCGCGCCGCACGGGCCGCGAGGCGCTCGACCAGTGCTACGTCCACTGCTGGCAGACCGGCGTGGACGGCGCCGTGCGGCAGGTCAAGGCGGGGCTGGAGGAGGAGGGGCTGACCGGCCTCGGCGACGACGTCTTCGGCGTCGCCGCCCGCGAGTTCCACAAGCGGGACGTGCCTCGCCGCGAGCGCTTCCAGAACCGCGACATCTTCCTCCCGCGGGTTTCGCACCGCGCCGCCGGTGGCGGTTGGCGCGAGCTGGACTACCAGCGCGACATTCTCCCGGCGATCGATTGGCCGTCCATCACCCCGCCCGCGCAACTTGCGCTGTCGGGCCTCAGCGAGGGGGCGGCGGCGGAGACAGTCACCGTCGACGTCGGACCCGCAGAGCCGTCGCCCGTTCGCCGCGAGGCGCTGGCTGTGGACAAGACGATCACGCTCGAGTGGTTCACGCGGCAACTCGCGGACCTCATCCCGAATCCGTGGCAGGGAGCGCGCGTCGTCGGCGAGATGCTTGAGCGGCTGCGTGCGAACGGCCTCGACGACGAGGCGATCCACGCCCAGCGCCGCGAGCAGGCGCTGGCGTTGCGCGACCACGTCGCGAACGAGGTCGAGCGGCTCGCGGAGGGCGTGTTCCGGGACAAGCTCCAGGCGGGCGACATCCGCTTCGATCTCGAGGTCGGCCAGCCGAACTTCAAGATGCCGGACAGCGTCCCAATGCGCGTCGCGCCGGACGACGCTCCGCTGAGCAGCCACGGCGAGCCGGTACAGAAGACCCTGTTCGATCTCGTGCCGCAACGCGACTTCAACAGTCTCGAGCGGAAGTTCGCGCTGTACCTCGACGCCAGCGAGGCGATCCAATGGTGGCATCGCGTCGCCGTCCGGCAGCAACGCGAGTACTACCTGCGGGGCTGGAAGCCGGACCGCATCTGGCCGGACTTCGTGGCCATGTCCGACGATACAGCCGACGATCCCGCCCTGTTCATCGTCGAGACGAAGGGCCAGCACCTCGACAACCCGGACACGGAGTACAAGCGGCGTGTGCTGGACGCCCTCGAACAGCGCTTCAACGAGTACGGCAAGGTTACGGTCGCGAGCGGCCCGGTCAGGGGCAACTTCTCGATCGTCTTCAGGGAGTCGGATTTCGCGCAGGCGCTGGCGTAAAGCATCGGCACGCTCGCCGAGGGAGGCAGAGGAAGCCTCGCGCGCGCTTCGCCTCTGACCACCCCCCCCCCCCCCCACTTGCACCCGCTGGCACAATCTTGCGCCTGCCCCCCGCCCTCCCGACGATGGAAGGGGCGAGGAGGTGTGCGATGCGGGTGGCGATTACGGGGGGCTCGGGGCTGATCGGGAGCGCGCTCGCGGCGCGGCTCGAGGGCGCGGGGCACGAGGTGCTCCGCATCCGCCGCGGCGGCGAGGACGATCCGAGCGCCGACTGGGATCCGGCGGGCGGCTGGATCCGCGGCGGGGCCTTCGCGGGGCACGATGCGATCGTGAACCTCAGCGGCGCGAACATCGGCGGCGCACGCTGGTCCGGTGCGCGCCGCGCCGAGCTGCGCAGCAGCCGCATCGACCTCACCCGCGTGCTTGTCGAGCACCTCGGCTCGCTCGCCGCGGAGGACCGGCCCGGCGTGCTTGTCAACCAGTCCGCCGTCGGCTTCTACGGCGACCGCGGCGACGAGGAGCTGGACGAGGCCGCCGGACGCGGCGCGGGCTTCCTCGCCGACCTCGTGGCCGACTGGGAGGCGGAGGCGGTGCGCGCGGAGGCGCTCGGCATCCGCACGGTGCGCCACCGCTCGGCGATCGTGCTTTCGAAGCAGGGGCCGCCGCTCTCGCGGATGCTGCTGCCGTTCCGGCTCGGCCTCGGCGGCACGCTCGGCAACGGGCGCTGGTGGATGCCCTGGATCACGCTGGAGGACCAGCTGCGCTCGCTGGAGCACGCGATCACGTCGGAGCTGAGCGGGGCGGTCAACGCCTCGGCGCCCGGCGCGACGACGAACGCCGAGCTGACGAAGGCGCTCGGCCGCGCGCTGCGCCGCCCGACGCTGTTCCCGATCCCCGGCTTCGCCTACCGGCTCGCCTTCGGGCAGGATCCCGCCGAGCTGTTCGCCAGCCAGCGGGTCGTGCCGAGGGCGCTCGCCGGCTCCGGCTTCGAGTTCAGCCACCCGGGGATCGATAGCGCCCTCGAGGCGGTGCTCGCCGGCTGAGCGCGGACCGGGCGGCCGGATTGGGCGGGCGGATTGGGGGCGCGCCGTGGGCCTGCATCGCTTCGAGACCCGGCAGGTGGTGCCGATCGGCCTCGACGAGGCGTGGGAGTTCTTCTCGGACCCGCGCAACCTGGCCGTGATCACGCCGCCGGAAATGGCGTTCGAGGTCGCCTCGCCGCTGCCGGAGCGGATGCATCCGGGGCTGATCGTCGTGCATCGCGTGCGGCCGCTGTTCGGGCTGCCGGTGACGTGGGTGACGGAGATCACGCAGCTGGTGGAGGGCGAGCTGTTCGTCGACGAGCAGCGCTTCGGGCCGTACCGCTTCTGGCACCACCAGCACCACTTCCGGCCCGTCGAGGGCGGCGTGGAGATCGGTGACATCGTCCACTACTCGGTGCCGCTGGGCCCGATCGGCGACGTACTCAACCGGCTGCTGGTCGCCGATCGCGTGCGCGCGATCTTCGAGCACCGCCGCGCCGTCATCGAGCGCCGCTTCGGGCGCGCGCCGGCGGGTGCGGCCCGCTCGGCCTGAGCGGATAGCGGACGCAGGAGAGCGGCAGCGCTGGCGGCGCTGGCCGCGTCGGACCCCCTCACCCCCGCCCTCTCCCGCGAGGGGAGAGGGGGCCGGATGCCTCGATCCCGTCTCTCCCGGCGGAGGTCGGACCCCCTTCCGATCCCCTCTCCCCCGGCGGGAGAGGGTCAGGGTGAGGGGGATTCCGGAGCAGCCGGAGCGCGCGCGTCTCGCTGGGCTGTTGCGCCGCCGCAGGGTCCTCGCCCGGCGGGAGCCGGACCCCCTCACCCCCGCCCTCTCCCGCGAGGGGAGAGGGGGCCGGAGCCGCTGTAGGAGGTTGGGTGTGGCCGCCCTCTCCTGCGAGGGGAGAGACACCCCAGGGTGCTAAGGCGTCAAGCGGCGAGCTGTTCGCGGTCGTGGCGGTGCGCCCAGGCGGTGGCCTCGTCGTAGGGGCGACGTGCCTTCAGGCAGCCGTGGAGGTAGCCGACGAGGCGGTTGCCGAGAGCGCGCAGCGCCTGGTGGTGGAGGTCGCCCGCGGCGCGGCGGCGGTGGTAGAAGTCATGGCAGCCGGGGCTCGCCTGCAGCGAGCAGAGCGCCCAGCGGTCCACGGCGTCGGCGAGCCGGCGGTTGCGCACGAAGCGGGCGCGCACGCTGCGCTTGCGGCCCGATGCTACGGTGAGCGGCGAGGTGCCGGCGTAGTTCCTGCGGGACTTCGCCGACTCGTAGCGTTCGGGGTCGTCCCCGAACTCGCCGAGCACCCGGGCGCCGAGCACGACACCGAGACCGGGCAGGGAACGGTAGATTGCGGCGTCCGGGTGCTGCTCAAAATGGCTCGTGAGCGCGGCCTCGAGCTCCGTAAGCTGACGGTTGATCTCGCTGATCTGCGCGACCGCCGCGCGGGTGCTCGCGGCGAACGCCCGGCTCACGGCAGGCGGCGCCTCGAGTTGCGGGGAGCGCAGCGCGTCGCGCACCGCGGCGGCGCGCCGCTCGAGGTTGCGCTGACGTCCGCCGCGGCGCAGCGCCGAGCGGATCTTCGACGTGCTCAGGCGCGCCGCCTCGCGCGGCTCGCTCGCCCGCGCCAGCACGCCCAGGGCGTCGCCGTGCGCGAGGCTGGGGAAGGCCTGCAGGGCAGCCGGGAAATACTCCCTGAGGGCGTTGCGCAGCCGGTTGGTCTGGCGCACGCGGTCCCAGATCAGCTGCTGGTGGGCGCGGGCGAGGATGCGCACCGCGGCAGCCTCGTCGCTGTCGCCGGCCAGCGGACGGTGGTTGTGGCGGTCGGTGCGCACGAGGTCGGCGAGCAGCTTCGCGTCGGCGGCGTCGGACTTGGCGCCGCCCAGGTGGTGACGCTCACGGTAGCGCGCCGCCGAGCGGGGGTTGATCGCGTAGACGCGGTAGCCGGCCGCGAGCAGGGCCGTGACCCAGGGTCCGCGGTCGGTCTCGATGCCGACCACGACCGCGCCCGGGTCTGAGGCGTGCTCGGCAACCAGTTCGTGCAGCACGGCGACGCCCGCGACGCCCTCGGGCAGCCGCCTGGCGGCGAGCCGTTCGCCGGCCTCGTTCATGAGCTGGACATCGTGGTGGTCTTCGGACCAGTCGTCACCGACGTAGAGGGTCATCGTGCCTCGCTTTCCTGCGCTTCGTGCTGCTGTTTGCGACCTGCCGGGCTGGTCCTGCGACGGCCTAATGGACCAGTGCTCTCGGGCACGACACCCCAGGAGTGCTGTGGACCACCCGGACGCACCAGCCGGGGCACGGTCTCTCCCTGGAGATCGCAGTGTCTCGGGGAGGGGCAGTGCTCACCGGCCGGCCGGTCCAAGACCAGTCTCCCAGATCGCTCCAGGGTCCGGTCGAACCCCATTAGGGGGGCGGAGGGAGAGGGGGGGGCGAGCTAGAGCGAGACGGGGAACTCCGTCAGGCCCTCGCGAGGGGCGCCGACGAGGATCGCCATGTTGCCCGGCGGGTGCTCGTTCTCGTACATCAGCTGGTGGCTCTCACCGACCTCCTCGAAGGCGAAGACGCGCGAGAGCGCGGGGTCGATGCGGCCCTGCACGACGTAGTCGTTGAACTCGGCGCACTCCTCGACGTTGGCGAAGTGCGATCCCTGGAAGCGCTTCTGGCGCATCCACAGGTAGCGCAGGTCCACGTCCGCGTTGTAGCCGGAGGTGCCGGCGCAGATGACCACCATCCCGCCGTTGTCGACGAGGAAGATCGAGGTCGGGATCGTCGCCTCGCCCGGGTGGTCGAAGACGATCGTCGGGTTACGCCGCTCGCCGAGGGCGTCCCAGAAGGCGCGCCCGAACTGGCGCGCTCCGCCGGCCCACTCGCCGAACGCCGCGGCGTCGTCGATGTCCGGGAGGCGGCCCCAGTGGTCGAAGTCGCGGCGGTTGATCACGCCCTTCGCGCCCAGCTGGTGGCAAAACTCGTACTTGGACTCGTCGGAGACGACGGCGATCGGGATGCCGCCGAACTCGCGCACGATCTGGATGGCCATGCAGCCGAGGCCGCCCGCGCCGCCCCAGACCAGCACCGGGTCGCCCTCGTTGACGACGTTGGGCGGCCAGCCGCGCAGCATCCGCCAGGCGGTCGCGCCGACGAGCATGTAGGCGGCGGCGGCCTCCCAGCTGAGGTGCGGCGGCTTGGGGTAGCACTGGTAGCGGTCGACGAGGCAGTACTGGGCGAAGGAGCCCCAGTTCTCCTCGTAGCCCCAGACCTTGTTGGTGTTCGACATCATCGGGTCGCGGCCGGCGGCGATGTCGGCGGCGTCCTCGTCCCACATCCCGCAGGAGAGCACGACCTCGTCACCGACCTTGACGTTCGTGACCTCGTCGCCGACGGCCCAGACGATGCCCGAGGCATCGGAACCGCCGATGTGGAAGTCCTCCTCGGCGCCCTGGCGGCGGCGCGCGTCGATCACGTTGACGGGGGTGCCGAGGGCGGCCCAGACGTTGTTGTAGTTGGTGCCCGCCGCCATCACGTAGACCAGCACCTGGCGCGGGCCCACCGCGGGCACGTCGATCTGCTCGATCGCGAAGGCGTCGCGCGGCTGGCCGAAGCGCGATTCGCGGATCAGGCTGGCGTGCATCTTTTGCGGGACTTCGCCGACGGGCGGCGCCTCGCCGACGTTCGTGATCTCGATCGCCATCGTCCATGCTCCTGTTCGCGCCGTCACTGCGAGGTGTCGCGGTCCTCGCGGGCCGCGAGCCCGCGTATCCTACCGAGCAGCGCGGGTCACCGCGAGCGAACGGGGACGGAGCCGAAGCTGACCGATCAGACACAGCCACCAGCGGAGGGGTTCTCCGCAGCGCCCCCGCCGCGCATCCGGCCGCTGGCGATCGGCCTGCTGCTGCACGAGGACCGGCTACTCTTTGCCGAGGGCCATGACGCCGTGAAGGGCGAGACCTTCTATCGCGCCCTCGGCGGGGAGATCGAGTTCGGCGAGGCGGCCGCCGCCGCCGTCGTGCGCGAGTTCCGCGAGGAGCTGGGCCGCGCCGTCGAGGTCCGCGCGCCGCTTGGCGTGGTCGAGAACCGCTTCACCCTCCACGGCGAGCCCGGGCACGAAGTGATCTTCGAGTTCCTCATGGACTTCGCCCCGGGCGAGGCGCCCGGGGACTTCGCGCCGCTGACGGCCGACGAGGGCGGCTACCCCTTTACCGCGAGGTGGCTACCCCTCGCCGAGGTGCTGGCCGGCGCATGGCGTGTCTACCCGGAGGGCGTCCCGGAGCGCCTGGCGGGCTGGCTCAACGCAAGCTTCAGCGCGTCCCGGCCGCGCTGACCCTGGCCGCGCCTACTCGTCGAGGGCATGCACGGCGTCGGTGACGTGCGCCGCGAGCCGTCCGATCTCGTCATCGTCCTCGATGCGCCGTCCGTTGGCGCGGCGCACGTAGAAGGCGTCGACGATCTCGTGGCCGAGGGTGTTGACCTTCGCCATGTGGATGTCGAGCCCCACCTCGTGGAGCACGCTGGTGATCGCGTAGAGCAGTCCGAGGCGGTCGGCGGCGCGGATCTCGAGGATCGAGTAGTCGGCCGAACCCGTGTTGTCGACGGTGACGCTGGTGGGGATCGGAGCGGGTGGCTCCCCGCGGTAGGCATCGCGGGTCTCGGCGAGGCGCTGCTCGATCGGGAATTCTCCGGCGAGTGCGCTCGGCACGGCCTCGATGATCCGCTCCCAGCGGCGTTCGTCGATCTCCCGTCCGCGCGCGTCGGCGAGGTGCATCACGTCGACGGCGACGCCGTCGTTGCGCGTGAAGGCGGTGCCGCCGAGCACGTTCACGTTGTGCACCGTGAGCGTGCCGGAGACGGCCTGCAGGATGCCGGGCTGGTCCGCCGTGACGATCGTCAGCCGATCGATGGAGCCGATCCGGTCGTGGTGCAGCATCGGCGTGAGCGGGCCCCTCCTACCGGAGCGGCTCGAGTCCAGCACGCCCCCGGCGATCAGCTCGATGTGCCGGCCGATCGCGAGCGGCTCCATCGAGAGCAGGTAGTTGACCGGCAGCTGCTCGAGGTGCCGCTCCACGGACTGCGGGGCGACCCAGCCGCTGAGCCCCTGGATCGCCGCGCGCCGCCGCCGCGCGACGGCGGTCCGCAGCGAGACGTCGGAGAGCGCCTCGCGCACGCGCATGTAGAGCGAGCGCATCAACTGGGCCGTCCAGGCATTCCAGATGTCGGATCCGCAGCCCCTGGCGTCGGCGACCGAGACGAGATAGAGCAGGTTGAGCGTGCGCACGTCGCCGACCTGCTCGGCGACATCGCGGATCACGCGCTCGTCGGCGATGTCGCGCCGCGTCGCTACCATCGGCAGCAGCAGGTGGTGGCGCACGGTCGCCGCGAGGAGCCCGGCGGTCTCGTCGCCGAGGCCGGCGCGATCAGCGAAGCGCTCGGCGATCACCGCGCCGACCTCGCTGTGCGAGCCCTCGTGGCCCTTGCCGATGTCGTGCAGCAGCGCCGCGACCAGCAACTCGTCGCGGTCCTCGAGCTCGGCGACCGGCTCCGGAGCGCCGGACTCCTCGTCGCCCTCGGCGAGCCGAATGGCCTCGGTCACGGTGCGCCAGCTGTGCACGTCTACGGGGTGCACGTGGAAGGGCGCGACGTGCGGCTGGTTGCGCAGCACCTCCCACTCCGGGAGCAGGCGCTCCAGCCACCCGCTGCGCGGCAGCGGATCGAGCGGTCCGCCCGGCCCCGCCCCGCGCAGCGCCGCGAGGAGCCGATCGAGATCGCCGCGGCCGTCTTCCGCAGGCGCGCCGTCCGGGCGCCTGCCGTCCTCGGCTGCCGCGCTCCGCCGGGGGAGCCAGCCGCTCCAGCGCCGGCCGCTGGAGGAGGCGGCGGCGGCGCGCAGCGCCGCGGCGGTCGCCGCGTCTACGGCTCGCACCGTCGCGCTGACGCGGCGGCTCCAGTCCGTGCGACCGACGCCGAGGCGCTCGCTCACCTCGTCGAGCAGGTCGCGGCGCAGCCGATCGTTGGCGCGGTCGTCGAGCGAGTGCAGCGCGTTGCGCGTCGCGAGCAGCACCTCGCGGGCGTCAGCGAGCTCCGGGGCGAGTTCGGGCGGGTCGCCGCCTTCGGCGATCGCCTCGGTGGCGGCGAGCCAGAGCGTGGTTTGCAGCGAGCGCAGTCCGCCGCGGCTGGTCTTGAGGTCCGGTTCCTGCAGCTGCCAGGGCTCGCGCGCCAGCGTCGCCTCGTATGCCGCAGCGAGTTCCGCTCGCATCCACCCGCGGCCACCGCGCACGGTCTTGCGCCAGCGCCGGCGGAAGCGTTCGAACAGCGCCTCGTCGCCGGCGACCAGGCGGGCATCGAGGAGCGAGGTGAAGGTCTGCACGTTCTCGCGAGCCGCGGCCCCGACCTGGCGCAGGGTGCGCACGGAGTGGCCGACCTGCAGGCCGCTGTCCCACAGCGGGTAGAGCATGGCCTCGCTGACCCAGCGCTCCGGCTGGCGGTCGAACAGCAGCATCAGGTCGATATCGGAGTGCCGGCACTGCTCGCGGCGTCCGCTGCTCCCGACCGCGACGATGGCGATGCCCTCGGGAGGGAGGGCAGCGGCGAGGGCGCGCAGGCTCTCGTCGAGCGCGTCGCTCAGTTCGTGGCAGAGCGCGAGGCCGGCGCTGCCGGGGGGACGCGCAAAGGCGCGCCCGGCAACTGCCGAGCGCGCCTCCAGGAATGGCTGCATGGCCGGAACCTGAACCATTCCGATGCGTCTCCCCGTTTGCGCGGGGGAGGTAGCTCCCTAGAGGGCGTCCTCTCCCCGCTCACCCGTGCGGATGCGCACCACGTTGTCGACCGACAGGACGGCGATCTTGCCGTCGCCGATGGAGCCCGTGCGCGCCGTCTCCTCGATGGTCGAGATTACGGTCGCGGTCAGTCCATCGTCGACCAGCACCTCGATCCGCACCTTGGGGACGAAGTCCACTTCGTACTCCGCCCCGCGGTAGGTCTCGGTGTGGCCGGCCTGGCGGCCAAAGCCCTGGATGTTGCTGGCGGAGAGTCCCCCGACGCCCGCAGCCTTGAGGGCGTCGCGGATCTCATCCAGCTTGAATGGGTTGATGTACGCGATGATCAGCTTCATCTTCGGCTACTCCGTCAGCACGTAGCCCTGCTCTTCGTGCAGGGCTACATCGAGGCCACGGCGCTCCTCGTCCTCGGAGACGCGCAGACCCATTGTCCGATCGATGATAACCGCGATCACGTACGTGACGACGAACGAGAACACGAGCGCAACGACGATCGAGATCGCCTGCCGCAGCAGTTGCTCCACGTTGCCGAAGAACGCGCCGTCGGTGCCGCCGATCGCCGCCTCGGCGAAGAGGCCGAGCAGCAGCGCGCCGACGATGCCGCCGACCATGTGGACGGCGACCACGTCGAGCGAGTCGTCGAAGCCGTAGCGGAACTTGATCTGCAGCGCGAGGAAGCAGATCAGACCCGCCGCCGCGCCGATGACCAGCGCCCAGAGCGGACTGACGAAGCCCGCCGCCGGGGTGATCGCGACCAGGCCGGCGACCGCGCCCGAGGCGAAGCCGAGCGTGGTCGGGCGGCCGTGCTTGAACTGCTCGGCCAGCGCCCAGGTGAGGGCGGCCACGCCCGCAGCGATCTGCGTCGTCAGGAAGGCGTTGCCGGCCGCGCCATCTGCGGCGAGGGCCGAGCCGGCGTTGAAGCCGAACCAGCCGAACCACAGCATCCCGGCGCCCAGCACCGTGAACGGCAGCGCGTGCGGCCGCATCACCTCACGGCGCCAGCCGAGCCGCGGACCAAGCACCATCACCAGCGCCAGCGCCGCGACACCAGCGTTGATGTGCACCACCAGGCCGCCGGCGAAGTCGAGCGCCCCGATGCCGGGAATCTCCGTGCCCTCGCTGGAGCCGATGAAGCCGCCGCCCCAGACCCAGTGGGCCATGGGTGCGTAGACGATGATCGACCAGATCGCGATGAACACGACCCAGGAGCTGAACTTCATCCGCTCAGCGACCGCGCCCGAGATGAGCGCGGGGGTGATGATCGCGAACATGAGCTGGAACAGCAGGAACACCGAGTCCGGGATGTCGTCCCCGTCATCGAGGCCGATCTCCGTTCCGAAGCCCAACTCGCCGAGCGCGAAGAACTCCAGGTTTCCGATCAGTCCCAGACCGCCTACGTCCCCGCTGAATGCCAGCGAGTAACCGATCACGATCCAGGTGACCGTGACGACGCCCATGGCCACGTAATTCTTCATCAGCATCGCGAGGACGTTGCGTCCACGCACCATGCCTCCGTAGAAGAACGCGAGCCCGGGCGTCATGAACAACACGAGCGCGGTGCTCGTGAGCAGCCATGCTGTATGGCCAGTATCCATACGTCCGCCCCTCCTCTCACCGCCGCGGTGGCGGATGTGAGCAGGATGCGTCTCAGGTGTTTCGCTTGATTTACGCCTGTGTTTCGCCCGATTTACGCCTGTGTTTCGAATGCGTTGCGCGCGCGTGCCACGCGGACGCGCCGTGCGGGCAGCGCCCGCGCCCCCTACAATCGCGCCCAGCACCGCGCACGCCGCGGCCCCGGGCGGGAGAGCGACCATCAGCGACGAAACGGCTGCCAGCGAGGCGACCGGCGCCACCGAGGCGCCGGAGACTCAGGCCGCCGCGCGCCCCTTCCTCAAGTGGGCCGGCGGCAAGACCCAGATCCTCGACGAACTCGTCGCGCGCGCTCCCGAGCGCATCGACACCTACTACGAGCCCTTCCTCGGCGGCGGCGCGCTCTTCTTCCGCCTCGCCGCGGACCCGGAGCGGCGGCCCCACCGCGCCGTGCTCAACGACCGCAACCACGAGCTGATCGCCGCCTTCCGCGCGGTTCGCGACGACGCCGGAGCGCTGATCGAGCGGCTCGGCGAGCGGCAGCGCGCGTACCTCGATCTCGATGGCGAGGGGCGTGGTGACTATTACTACGCCGTGCGCCAGGAGTACCGCGAGATCGCCACGGACGGCGGCGCGAGTGACATCGAGGTCGCCTCGCGGCTGATCTTCCTCAACAAGACCTGCTTCAACGGCCTCTATCGCGTCAACCGGCGCGGCGAGTTCAACGTCCCGCACGGGCGCTACGTGCGCCCCCGCATCCTCGACGCCGCAGGCATCGAGGCCGCCTCGGCCGCGCTCGCTGTCGCCGATCTGCGCAACGTTGACTTCGAAGAGGCAAGTGAGGGTGCGGGGCAAGACGACTTCGTCTACTTCGACCCCCCATTCCAGCCGCTCTCGGAGACCGCGAGCTTCACCGCCTACACGGAGGATGGGTTCGGCCCGGTCGACCAATTGCGGCTCAAGTGGTGGGTCGACGAACTGAGTCGACGGGGTGTACCGGCACTCGTCTCGAACTCCGAGGACAAGTGGCTCCGAGGCGTATATGAGGGCGGTGGGTACGTAGTCGGTGAACTCGAAAAGATGGAATCCTACTGGCCAGACTTGGGACGCGCCGAGAAAGTCACCACGAACCGGCTAATCAACTCGCGCGGTGATCTCCGACAGGACTTCGTCGAACTCCTAATCTCGAATCATGCGCTGCTGTCGGCGAGCAAGAAAAAGAGCTGAAGCCACGTCTTGAAGTCGTCCAGCTCGAACGTCTTGGTGTCGCAACCATAGTCTTCGTCGGGGCCTATCCGTACGTTAGACTCCGCGCGAGCCGCCTCGGAGCCTCGCGTTGGGAAACTGGTTCGGAGCTAACCCTTGCCCCGTTACAAGAAGCAGCGAGCTGCGCACGAGTTCTTCCTGGCGAAGCTAGAGGCCAACGAGGCGTTCACGGTCCAAGACCTAGTCGCTGCTACTGGCTGGGCCGACGGGAGCGTCAGTACTATCTGAGTAAGCAGTACCACGAACTCATCGAACGCCGGCCGGGCCAGACGCTCCGCGTGAGACCGCGGTTCCGGCGGATCAGCTGGGAACGATTCCGCCGACTCTCAACTCAAAGGCGCCAGATCTTTCAGGAGTACCGCCGCCGGAGCTACGACGCAGTCGTCCAGTACGAGTTCTTGCTCCCGCTCACGCGGGAGGACCAGCTTCGAGAATCGCTCGACTCGCTGTTCTTCGTGGACGCGATTCGTCAGCGGCTCGATGAGATCGACATCGACGAGTTGACGAGCTGGGTCGGTCAGAAGCCGGAGGAGAGCGTGAGAGATTACCTCCAGAGGCTGACGGACTTGGTTGGAAGGACCTTCGGCGGCTACTCGGTAAGCCACGTCGATGGCCGATTTCGTGACGGAGACCTTCTCACGCGCGAGGATGCTGCCCGGCTCGTCGCGGCGCGCGATGCCTACATTGTCGACGAGACGACTGCGAGCGTTCGGTTCATCGTACCCATTGCCTCGACCGAACAGCAGCACGAGGGCACATTCGCTGACTCTGGGGTCGATGTCCCGCACGTTGAGATGGTGGGGGGCGCAGCCGAGGAAGTAAGGCTGACTCGGCAACTCTTCTTCGGGCTCTTTGTGGAAGCGATAGTGTCATCAATCCAAGGTGAGGCGGAAATCTGGCTCATCGAGCGAGGGCCGCACGGGGAGAGACTGTTCGTATGGGAGAGGCTTACTCCTTAGTCCAGCTCCTCCTCCCCGAAGGCCGCCTGGTGCAGCCACTACAACGCCCGCACGCCGCGCGATCGACGCGCGCGGCAACGGCCGTGGCCCGATCGACGAGCTCGCGATCAGCTACTAGCCGCCGTCAAAGCGCGAAGTAGAGCCTGAGCCACATCTCCAGGTCTTCAAGTTCCACAGCCTTCCCGCTTGCGAGCAGGAATGACCGCATGTTTGTGGTGAACCCCGGTCCGGTGAAGCACACGATGCCCTCAATTGGCCACGCGCTGATGTCCTCGATCGTGGCAGGGATCTTCTCCTCGGCCGTGCCCCGTGTTCCCTGCCACTTGCACTCGATGCCGAGCGAGCGCCTCAGCTCAGGCTCGGTGAGTACTACGTCGATGTGGCGCTCGGCGCCCCAGATCCGGCGTCCGACCTTCACCTGTCTCCTGGCTTGCAGGCCAAGCGCTCGGCCGATGGCTGCGACGGCGGCCTCGAGGCTCTTTCCGCTTCGAGCGTCGGGTACGGCCATCGCTTCCCCCTCAGGCGTGCCGGATGCCGGTGTGCGCGGCGATCTCCGAGTCGAGCGTTGCGAGGTGCTCCGTCGTCAGCTCGTGGATGTCGGCGATGCCGACCGCGCGGACCCCTCCCGGTTGCGGGCGCATCGTAGCAATCGAGGACGTGAACGCGGCTCTCCTTACTCGCGCGGGGCGCTAGAATCGCCGTACTCCCCGCAGCTCCGAGGTGACCTCATGGCGTGGTACGACCTGCTCGACTGCGAACTCGGGACGCTCTTCGTGGGCGGATCCGAGTCGGGCCTGCACCGCGTCAACTTCCTGCGCGGCGAGCGCGCGCTCGACGACGAGCTGCTGGCCCTCGAGGCCGAGACCGGCGAGGAGGCCGCGCGGGACGGCGAGGCGGCTCGTCCGGCCCTCGAGGCCCTCGCTGCCTACTTCGGCGGCCAGCCCGGCGCGTTCGACGACCCCGGCGCGCTGCCGCTCGCACCGCACGGCACACCGTTCCAGCAGAGCGTCTGGGAGCAGCTGCGCGCCATCCCGGCAGGCGCCACGCGCTCCTACGGCGAGATCGCGGCTGCGGTTGGCAAGCCGGGCGCGGCGCGCGCCGTCGGAGGGGCCGTCGGCAGCAACCCGATCTCTTTGATCGTGCCCTGCCACCGCGTTGTCGCCTCGGACGGTTCGATCGGCGGCTTTGCCTCCGGGCTGGACCGCAAGCGCTGGCTCCTCGCGCACGAGGGCGTCGAGGGCTACGCCGCGTAGGCGCCCTCGCGGGCCGCGTCGGCGCGAGCCGCCTCACGCGATCCCGAGGTGCTCCAGGATCTCCGGTAGCTGCTCGATCTCGATGTCCGGGCGCACGTCGTGGGTCGGCACCAGCGGGTTCGTACGCTGGGCGGTGTGCAGCCCGGCGCGCTGCGCGCCGAAGATGTCGTCCCACGGCCGGTCTCCGACAAAGAGCGCCCTCGCTGGGTCGCGCATGCCGATTGCGGCGAGGGCGGCCTTGAAGACGCTCGGGTGCGGCTTCATGTAGTCCAGCTCGCAGGTGTAGAGCCGCGCGTCCAGCAGCCCGTCCAGCCCGTCGCGGCGCAGGAAGCGCTCGTGGAAGCGCCGCGGCCAGTGCGTGTTGGAGAGCATCGCCGTGCGCAGCCCGTGAGCGCGCAGCGTCTCCAGCGTCGGCGCGGCCTCGGTGTCGTGCTCGATGTGCGGCGTCCAGGCGTTCAAATACGCCTCGGCGGCGGCTTCGAGCGCTGAGGAGGGCGCGCTCGCGCCGAGCCGCCCGTGCGCCTCCACGACGATGCCGGCGAGCGCGCCGGCGTGTGGGTGCGGATGCTCGGTGCGCTGCCAGAACTCGCTCTCGACCGTGCCCAGCAGCTGAGTGATCGTTTCCGCGTCCTGCTCGGCGTGCGGCGCGAGCACCTCGGCGGCGGGCCCCCACAGCGACTTCGTACTCACCGCGGTCGCCCACGTGGAGAGCGTGCCGCCCCAGTCGAAGATCACCGCCTCGATGCCGGCGTCGCGCAGGGTCACTCGTCGCTCCTCGTCGCTGTCGGGCGCCCGCGCAGCATCGCACTGCGCGCGCCGTCGCTGTACCCGGGGCGCGGATCGCCGCGCGCCTGGGCCCCGGTATGGCGCGAAGCGGCCATCCGCTGGCGCTCGCCCCTCTCCCGCGAGCAGGGCCACGCTGCGGGCGGATGACGGAGGCGCATTCCGGCGCGCCAGTCGTAGCGGAATCGGTCCTTGCGCCGGACGCACATCGGGCCTCCTCAGGAGGCCCGAATGGTTCTGTCTGCCCGGGATGCGCCGGGTTGGTCCCTGTGCCAGCTCTAGCCGGGGACGGGTACTGGGGCCGTCCCCGTGGTGTGGGACCTCCCGGCCTAGTGCGAAGCTGCTCTGCCCAAGGGTCTGCTCCTTACGGCTTACGCGCGCTCGGCGCTTCTGAGGAGAGTTCCGACCCAATCGGTCATCGGGTCTCCCTTCCTCGGTCCCGTCTCAAGAGTCATCATGCAACTCCGCGTCCCCCCTTGCAACATTGTGAATGTGCGCGCATTCACAAGGCTTCCGTGGGCCGGCGGAGGATGGAGCGCGTCTCGCGCAGCGCCTTGAGGACGTCGCGACGCTGCTGCACGAGCAGCACGGACGCGAGCACGAGATAGACGATCGCGATCACGATCCGCACCTCGGAGATCGGGATCACGAACTGGACCGCGAACAGGCCGATCAGCGCGCCCGCCTCCCAGCGGCTGAGGCTGAGACTGACGAGGATGGCGACGGCGAACAGCGACTGCGCAGCCGTGAGGAGGACTTCCTCGCTCTGGCGCCCGTCGAGCGGCAGCCCGCCCAGCGTGTCGCCCGAGATCGAGTACGCGACCGGCAGCCCGCCGAGCAGCAGCGTCCACTGGTTCACCTTCGAGGAAAGCAGCGCCGCCATGCCCATCACGGCGCGGCCCCGGAAGGCGAGGATGCCGGCCACCAGGAACTCGGGCGCCTCGGAGGCGAACGGTGCGAGCCACTGCACGAGCAGGAACTCGTCGATGCCGAGCTGCGTGCCGGTGTGGATCAGGCCCTCGGCGAAGGGCTCCGCCGCCGAGAGGATGACGGCCGCCGCGAAGACGAAGATGCAGGCGTTGAGCACGCGCCGCTGCCGTTTCGCGAGGTGGCCGATCCAGTACGCAGGGCCGACAAGATCGTGCTCCTCGCCCTCGTTGCGGGCGACTCCGTACACGTAGACGGCGAAGATCGCGAACATCACGACGGTGTCCACGAGGCTGATCGAGCCCTTGAAGGGCAGGATGAACGAGTAGAGCGTGGCCGCGCCGAGCGCGATCACGTCGAGGGAGTTCGCGGAGTTCAGCCGCAGTACCCGCCCTCGGGTGCGTAACCAGAAGATGAGGAACACCGCCGACCAGCCGACGCCAATCAGCAGCCGGTTCGCCCCGGTCATGTTCGCGACCGCAAAAGGCGCGAACTCGGGATCCTGACCCGCCTTCCAGGCGAAGGCGAGGTCGACGGCGTACTCGGGCAGCACGGCGATCAGGGCGATGAACGCGACGGCAAGGCCTTGCGAGATATCGACCTCGGCGGCCTCGGCGCCCCAGCTCAGGAGGAAGGCTGCGGCCACGATGCCGAGGCCGAACAGCAGCGTGTCGCTGACCGTGCCGAGGTGCGTGCCGCTGAGGCGCAGCGCGAGCGCTGGCAGACAGCACAGCGCCATGATGCCGATCAGCGTGACCGCGCTGCGCATGGCGCCTCCCGAGGAATCGAGCGTCTCCGGACGCAGCGTGCCGCCCGATGGTAACGGGGCGTATCGTTACGGCGGACCGTGCGGAGCGCGAAGGGAGCCCGGGATGCTGCGAAGAGGTGAGGCCGCGCCGGAGTTCACACTGCTCGATCTGGACGGCGGCGAGTGGCGGCTTGCCGATCAGCCCGCCGATGTCCTGGTCCTCAGCTGGATCCGCGGCGAGTGGTGAGGCGTCTGCAATCGCTACCTGCAGGGTCTGCAGGGACGACTCGATGACTTCGCCGGGCAGGGCGCGCGCTGGGTGGTGATCGGCGACGATGCCCCGGAGCGCCTGGCCGAGCTGCCGGAGCGCCACGGCCTCGAGGGCGTCACCTTCCTCCACGACCCCGGCGGCGAGGTAGGTGCGCGCTACGGCGTGCTGCGTACGCCCGAGCCCGCGAGCGCGCACGGCGGCCACACGGAGCCGGCCGTGCTGGTGCTGCGCCCGGATCGCACGGTCGCCCAGGCCGCGTACGCGGTTAGCTCGATGGGTCGCATGCCAGTCGACGACGCGCTGCGCGTCGCGCGTCGCATTCGCACGGAGGAGCGGGAGAGCGCGGCAGGCTAGCCGCGCAGCAAGAGTCACGAAAGATGATTTGACAATGATCTCCCGCAAATCTCCGAAATCGTGTCTTTTGCGTACTAGTTTGTCTTATCATGTCGCACATGAATCGCAGTCTCCGGCTCAACGAGATCCCCAACGAACTCACAACTGACGAGTTCTGGGGGTTGCTCGGCCGGGTTGAGCATGAGGCACTCGACTTCAAGCGCGGGGTCCCTGAGGACATTCTCGACACGATCCCGTGTATGGCGATGACCGACGGTGGTCTCATCGTCCACGGGGTCGACAAGGAACTCAATATCCTTGGTTGCCCGCTCTCGCAGAACACGTTTGACCGCATCACGCGCTTCGCTAATGAATGCAACGTCGTGGTCCGGATCCAGGCCATCCGGGTCGGCGCCTACGAGTTGACTGTGACAGAAGTCCCTGAAGTTCGCGGACGCATCGTGACCTCACCGGAAGGGAGGCTCCTGAGGCGCGTTGGAGGCGACTGCCAACCTCTGCGTGGGGACATGCTCGCGCGGTTTGTCCGGGAACGTGAGGAGCGATCCAGCGAGGAGGAGCCCGTTGCGTGTGGAGTGAGCGACTTCGACCTCTCGCGCGTGAATGAAGCGCTGTCCGCGAGCGGCAGGCCTGCTGTGTGGTGGGGCGGGATTCCGCGCGCACTCGCCGACTTGGGCGTTGCTCTCCCTGACGACGGACCTGCGGGGCCGAGTGTACTGAGAGCGGCCGTACCGCTGTTCGCCGTGGATCCCCGCAAATTCGTCCAAGGTGCGGTGGTGCAACTCGTGCGACGGGAAGGCGTGGGCCCGGGCCCGGGACCATCTGTCGATCGCCAGGAGTGCTCTGGTCCGCTGCTGGATGTCTTGGACTGCTGCCTGGGGTTCATTGGACGCCACACGAGGCAGTACGAGATTGTTACGGGTACGCGGCGCGAGGTGCTGCCCGAGTATCCGGACACGGTCATCCGCGAGGCAGTACTGAACGCGCTTGCGCACCGGGACTACGGGCTGCTGGGTGCGACAACGGACATCACGGTTTGGGACGATCGCATAGAGGTCCACAGCCCGGGCCCTCTACCTGGCCACATCACCGTCGAGAACATGCGTGACGAGCACTACAGCCGCAACCGACGGCTGATGAGCGTCCTGAAGACGCTTGGCCTTGTCGAGGAGTATGGCGAGGGCGTGGATCGGATGTTCCGCGAAATGGAGGCGCGCCTCATGAGCCCGCCGGACATCCAGGCATCGTCCAGTTCCGTCACAGTGACCCTTCGGAACCGCTTTCTCGTCAGTGCGGCCGATCAAGCATGGATCGCGTTGCTTGCTGACTACCCGATGACGCCCGATGAGCGGTTTGCGCTCGTGGAAGCCCGGAACAGTGGGTCGATCACCCGGCGACGGCTAAGAGAGCGGCTCCCGGAGGCCGACGCCGGGGAAGTGCTCGCTGGAGCGGTTGCAAAGGGACTGCTAGTGCGTACTGGACGGGGCGGCGGCACCCGCTATGTGTTGTCGGACGAGGTCGTGTTGCGCGCGGGCAGTGAAGGTATGGAAGCGCAGCGCCGGCGTCGCCAGACTCTCCTCGACGAGATAGGTCGGCGCGGAAGCCTCTCAACTGCCGAGGGCGCAAGACTACTCGATGAAGACATGGCTTTCGTACGGCGGCTCCTGAGCGAGCTCGTCCGCGCTGGACTTGTGCGCGCCGAGGGCAATACAAGAGCGCGTCGCTATTACCCCTCTGCAGGCTAGCCGCGCAGCGGGGCCCGCTCGAGGGCGGCGCGAGCCTCGTCCATGAGGTCCGCGAGCACCTGCTGGACGCTGCGCTCCCGGGAGATCAGCCCCACGCCCTGACCGGCGGCCACCGTCTGGAAGTCGCGGACCTCCCAGTCGTCGATCGCCTGCTGGATCTTCGCGACCAGCATCCCCTGCAGCGGCATCTTCAGCGGGTCCGGCGCACCCGGCGCGGACCAGGCCTCGGTCCATTTCGAGCGCAGCATCGAGGCGCGCTTGCCCGTCGAGGCGCGGCTCTGCACGGAGTCCTCGGTCTGCGCGGCGATCAGGCGCTCCTTGACGTGCGGCAGCACGTCGGACTCGTGCGTGCTCTGCCAGATCGTGCCGCACCAGACGCCCGCCGCGCCGAGCGCCAGCGCCGCCGCGATGTGCTCGCCGCTGGTCACGCCGCCGGCGGCGAGGATCGGCGTGTCGTACTCGCGCGCCATCCTCGTCACCGGCGGGACGAGCGAGAAGGTGCCGATGCGCCCGCTGTGGCCTCCGGAGTCGCCGCCCTGCGCGATCAGCAGGTCGACGCCCGCCTCCAGCTCGCGGCGCGCCTGGCGTGGCATGCCGATCAGCCCCCAGACCTTCGTCCCCACCTCGTGCCCGCGTTCGAGCACGACGGCGGGGCTGCCGAGGCCGGAGGCGAAGATCGGCACGCGCTCCTCGAAGATCACGTCCAGCTGGCGGCGCACGCGTTGCAGCAGGTCCGCGCCGAGCACGGCCTTTGCCGGGCTCTTCGGGTCCGGGATCTCGTTGTTGCGCTGGAGGCGGTCCACGAAGTCGCGATGCTCATCGGGGATCAGCGCCTCGAGGTCCTCGGGGTTGCCCTCCTCGAAGGAGGCGGGGAGCAGCGTGTCGATGCCGAAGGGGCGGTCGCCGACCTGGTCGCGGATCCAGCGGATCTGCTCGCGTGCGTCTTCTGGCTCGAGCGGGCTGATCCCGAGCACGCCGATCGCGCCGGCGTTGCTGGCGGCGGCGACGACCTCCTTCGTCAGCGCGAAGGCGACGATCGGGATCTCGCAGCCGTATTCCTCACAGAGCCGGGTGCGCAGCGGGTGGGCGGCGGGGTCCGCCATCGGGCCGGCTCCTCGGGGGCGGCTAGCGGCCGACCCAGTGCGGCGTGCGCTTCTCGGCGAAGGCGGTTGGGCCCTCCTTCGAGTCTTCCGAGCTGAACACCTTGTCGGAGATCCACTGGTAGAGCCGGAAGCTGTTGGCCAGGTCGGCCGTGGACCAGTGCTGGATCTGCGCCTTCGTCGCCGCGACGGAGAGCGGCGCGTTGCTGGCGATCAGCTGCGCCAGCTCGATCGCCCGAGGCAGCAACTCGTCCGGCTCCACCACCTCGGTGACGATGCCCCACTGCAGCGCCTGCTCCGGATCCACCCGATCGGCGGTGAGCAGCAGCTGGCTGGCGCCGGAGAGGCCGATCAGGCGTGGCAGCAGGTGCAGCCCCGGGCCGGGGATGATCCCGCGCTTCGCCTCATAGAGTCCCACGTAGGCCTCGGTCGACATGATGCGGATGTCGCAGCCGAGCGCCGTCTCGAGGCCGCCGCCGACGGCGAGGCCGTTGATCGCGGCGATGAACGGCTTGGGGTTGGAGCCGTAGGGGTGCGGCATGATCTGGCCGTCGAAGGCCGTCCCGGCCGCACTCTCGCCTCCGGACACCCGCTCCGCCGCCTCCTTGAGGTCCATGCCCGCGCTGAAGGCGCGCCCCGCGCCTGTCACGATGCCGACGCGCATCTCGTTGTCGGCAGTGAAGTCGTTCAGCGCCTCGGCCTGCTCGGCGCGCAGGCTGCCGCCGAGGGCATTGAGCCGCTCCGGCCGGTTCATCGTGAATACCGCGTAGTGGTCGAACTTCTCGTACAGCAGGTCCGGCATCGCGCGCCCCCTTGCGCCGTCGTCGCGTTGCGGCGGGATTGTACCCGCTGCGGCGAGCGTTCGCGGGATCGCCGGCGCGCGCGCCTCGCGGCGGCGGGCTATCATCGGCGCGCGAGGCGCCCGACAGTACGCCGGGCAGTGCGGAGGAGCCGATGGATCAGCTCGCGGGACGGGTTGCGGTGATCACCGGCGCGGGGCGCGGCGTCGGCCGCGCGCTGGCGCTCGAATGCGCGCGCGAGGGCATGCGCATCGCCGTCGCCGACCTCGACGGCGACCTCATCGAGCAGGTCGCCGGGGAGGCGCGGGCGCTGGGCGCCGAGGCGTTCGCGTTGGGCGTCGACGTCTCCGAGCGCGGTGAGGTGGAGGCGCTCGCCGAACGCACCTACGCCACGTATGGCGAGGCGAACCTGCTGCTGAACCACGCCGGCGTCTCCGTGCGCGGCCCCACCCTCGACGCCAGTGAGGTCGACTGGGAGTGGACGTTCGCGGTGAACCTGCGCGGGGTGCTGAACGGCATCCGCGCCTTTGTCCCGCGCATGCGCGGGCAGGACGGCCCCGCCCAGATCGTCAACACCGCCTCGCTGTCCGGGCTGGTGGCGCGGGCCAACGAGCACGGCGTCTACACGGCCTCGAAGCACGCGGTGGTCGGCATGACCAACGTGCTGCGTGACGAGCTGGAGCCCGAGGGCATCGGCGTCTCCTGCTGGTGCCCGGGCGGGATGGCGACGAACCAGACGAACTCCAACGAGTACCGCCCGGAGAAGTTCGGCGGCTTCTACGAGTTCGCCGCGCCCAGCCTGGGTAAGCTGCCCAACCCGATGCAGCCCGAGGACGTCGCCCCGCGCGTCCTCGCCGGAGCGCGCGAAAACCGGCGCTACATCATCACCCATCCGCACCGCAGCTCCGACGTCACGGACTACTACGACCGGATGTGGGCGGACTACGAGGCGGGCGCGCGCATCGCCGATGAGCTCGCGAACGCCGGATAGCAGGGGACACGTCCAGTGACGCTCACCCTCGAGGACCGCGAGGCGATCCGCGACCTGTTCGCGCGGCAGAACCTCGCCTACGACCGCCGCGAGGCGGAGCGCACGGCCGCGATGTTCACCGAGGACGGCGTGCTGGAGCTGATGGGAAGCGACCTCACCTTCCGTGGCCGCGACTCGATCCGAAACTACATGGAGCGGCTGCTGGAGGTGACCGGCGACGACTACCGGCACTGGACGAACAGCCTCGCCATCGAGGCCGTCGAGGGCGCGCCGGACGAGGCGCGCGTCGAGTGCTATATCGCCGCCTTCGGTATGAACGACGGCACCCTGCGGCTGGCCGGACGCTACTTCGATCACCTCCGCAAGGTCGATGGTGAGTGGCTGTTCGCACACCGCCGCTACGAGCGCGAGTTCAACCTTGGCACGCACAGCGCCGCCTCCTCGAGGCTGCGCGAGTAACCCAACCGCGCGGGCCGATCACATCGGGTAGCTGCACGGCGGGGTCAGCGAGGTCGCGGCGCCGATGCTATGCTCCCGCCGTCTGGCACACGCTTTGCGCTGCGAAAGGAAACCAATGGCCAACACCACAAACGTAGGAGATGTGAGCGTCGAATACCCGGCCGAGGGCGTCGGCATGGTGGTGATCAACAACCCGCCGATGAACATGTGGTACCTCGGTCTTGCCAAGAAGATGGCGGACGGCATGGACGAGGTGCGCGAGTCCGGCGCGAAGGTGCTGATCCTCGCCTCCGACACGCCCGGCTACTTCCTCGCCCACATGTCCCTGCAGGACAGCATTGACATCGCCGAGGGCCGCGATCCGACCGGCGACTTCGTGGGAATGGCCAAGTGCGGGGCCGAGCTGCGGCTTGGCCCGATGGTCTCGATCGCCGTCAACAACGGCCAGTGCTGGGGCGGTGGCTGCGAGCTCTTCTCGACCGCCAACCTGCGTGTCGCGGGCGAGTCCGCCACGTTCGGCCAGCCCGAGGTGATCATGGGCTCGATGGCTGCCGGCGCCGGCACCTCGCGCATTCCGCGCGTGATCGGCGAGGCGCGCGCGATGGAGCTGCTGCTCGATGGCCGCCCGATCACCGCGCGCAAGGCGCTGCACTGGGGCTTCGTGAACCGCGTCTTCCCGGACGACAAGCTCCGCGAGGAGACGATCAAGTGGGCGGCGCTGATCGCGTCCCGCCCGGCGTACACGCTGCAGGCGATCAAGCGGTCGATCGGCAAGGGCCTCGACCTCGCCTCGCACAAGGAGGCGTTCGCCAACGAGTACCAGGTCAACCGGGACATGATCGAACCGCACGCGGACGAGAACATGGTCCTCCGCAAGGCGATCCAGGAGCGCTACAACGCTGGTGGCGACTCCTACGACGCCTGGCAGATCGAGCGCGAGGTCATCGACTGGGACGACTAGCCTCGCCACAGGGCCGGCCCGCGAGCGGGCCCTGGCTACGTGCGTAGACGTTTGCGGCCCGCCATCACGGCGGGCCGCAACTGTGTTGGGAGCAGGCCGATGACGCAGACCCGGATCACGATCGACAGCGCCGGCGTCAGCCTCGAGGGCGTCCTCGAGCTGCCCGATGGGGCGGACGCAGAATCGCCCTGCGCCGCAGTCGTCATCTGCCACCCGCACCCCCTCTACGGCGGGTCGATGGACAACAACGTGGTGGCGGCGGTCGCGGCCGGGCTGCGCCAGCACGGCATCGGCGCGCTGATGTTCAACTTCCGCGGCGTCGGCGGCAGCGCCGGCGCGCCCGGCGACCGCGACGAGGCGCTCGTCGACGCGCGCGCCGTGCTCGCCTTCGCCGCGGACGTCGACGCGGTCGACGGGTCGCGGGTCGGCCTCGCCGGCTACTCGTTCGGCAGCGGGGTCGCGGCCGCGGCCGCCGCGTCCTCGATCCCCGCGCTCGCCCTGATCGCGCTGCCGATCTCGATGGCGGACGAGGGCCGGGCCGCCCTCGCTGCCTGCGCCAACCCGCTGCTGCTGCTCTCCGGCTCCGCCGACAGCGGCAGCGGCGAGGACGGCCTGCGCGAGCTGGCGGAGAGCACGGGCGGCCCCGCGAGCGTCGAGATAGTCCCCGGCGCCGACCACTTCTGGTGGGGCCACGAGGCCGCCATCACCCGCATCGCGGGCGACTTCTTCGCGGACGCGCTCTCGGTCTAGCGTCGCCGGAGGACCCTGATCCGCGTCGGCTCCCCAACGGCGGGCTGCGCCCGCTCCCCCTCCCCCCCGCCCTCTCCCGCCGGGAGAGCGGGGACCGGACCTGCCGCCGGTGGTTGGGTGCGCCCTCGAAACCTCCGGGGTGGGGCGTGGGGGCGAAGCCCCCACAGAAGGAGAATCCGGGGGCGGGTGGGAGGGCCAGAGCGGCGCGCAGCGCGTGCTCGTCCGGGATGGGGGTGTGGGGGGGCACAGCCGCCCCGCAAGAGACGCGCGCCTGTCTTCCAGGCTCCGGTCCGGCTACGTGGTCGTCGCCTCCTCCGCGCGGCGGGCGATGGCGTGCGGGAGGCTGGAGAAGATGCTCCGGTGGATCGGCCACAGGGCGTACCAGTAGAGCAGCCCCAGCACGCCCGCCGGGTGGAAGTGCGCGTGCAGCACCACAGTCGAGCCGCCCTCGCGCGGCTCGACGGCCAGCTCGAGGACGGCCGAGCCCGGCAGCTTCATCTCCGCCACTAACGTCAGCCGCCTCCCCGGCTCCACCGCCTCGACGCGCCAGAAGTCGAGCGGGTCGCCCGCGCGCAACTCGCGAGGATGGCGACGCCCGCGGCGCATCCCCACCCCGCCCAACAGCCGGTCGAACAGGCCGCGCATCCGCCAGAGCGAGGTTGCGTAGTACCAGCCGCTGTCGCCGCCGATCGCGGCGATCTGCGCCCACGCCGCCTCGGGCGGCGCGCTGCTCTGCACCGTGTAGCGGACGGACTTCCCGTAGTAGGAGAAGTCGTGCCGCTCCTGGCGGAAGCGGAACGCGCCCTCCGTCCAGCGGATCGGCAGCGCCGCGTTCGTCTCTGCCTCGAGGGCGGCGCGTACCGCCTGCTCGTAGCTGCGCGGCTCGTGCGGGATCAGCTCGCGCAGCTCGTCCGGGCGCTCGGAAACGAGGTCGTGCTTCAGTCCGTCGATCAACGGCCGCGCCACGCTCGCCGGGACCGAGGTGACGAGGTCCAGCCACCACGAGGAGAGCCCGGGGCTGAGCACGGGCACGGGGATGATCCGCAGCGCCTTCCCGATCACACCCGCGAACTGCAGCAGCAGCTCCTCGTAGGTCAGCGTCTCTGGCCCGACGGCGTCGAAGCTGCGCCCCGCCGTCTCCTCGTGCTCGGGGAGGCGTACGAGCACCTCGAGCAGGTCGTCGAGCGCGATCGGCTGGCTGCGGGAGCGCACCCAGCGAGGCGTGACCATGACCGGCAGGTGATAGACGAGGTCGCGGATCACCTCGAAGGCGGCGGAGCCCGGGCCGACCACGATGCCGGCTCGCAGCTCGGTGACGGGCACGGAGCCCGCGCGCAGGTACTCGCCGGTCTCGCGGCGCGAGCGCAGGTGCGGCGAGGCCGCCTGCGGCGGCTGCAGCCCGCCGAGATAGATGATGCGGCGCACGCCCGCGCGTTCGGCCGTCATGCGGAAGCGGTCCGCCGCCTCGCGATCGCGATGGGCGAAGTCGCGCCCGGCCGCCATCGAGTGCACGAGGTAGTAGGCGATCTCGATGCCCTCGAGGACGCGCTCCAGCGAGACCAGGTCGAGCGCGTTCGCCTCGGCGATCTCGACGCCGTCCCAGCCGCGCGCCTCGAGCGCGGCGCGGCGTCGCGACGAGGCGCGCACGCGGTAGCCGCGCTCCACCAAGCGCGGCACCAGGTGGGTACCGATGTACCCGCTCGCGCCGAGGACGAGGACGGACGTGGTCACGGCTGCCTACGCTGCCCAGGCCGCCTCGTCGGCGCCGGGGAGCGGGGGCGGGCTGGTCCAGCGCGGCGGCGTCTCGGAGAGCACGCCCGCCGGGCGCACGTAGGCGAGGTCGCCCCAGTCGCTCGCCATCGGGGCGGTGAGGTCGCCGATGTCCTCGACGCCCGGGTCGCGCTCGGCGGGCTCGTCGACGCGGCCGAGGGCGTCGAACCAGCGGCCGGTCTGCGCGAGCGAGACGCGGATCTCGTAGCTGCCGCCCTCGCGCGCGCGGCGCGTCAGCGCCGTCATCACGGCCGCCGCTGCGAGGTAGCCGACCGAGTGGTCGAGCGCCTGCGCCGGCAACGGGCGCACCTCCTCGCCGGCGCGCAGGCCGCCCTCCAGCGCGATCCCGGAGGCCGTCTGCACGAGGCTGTCGTAGCCGCGGCGGTGCGACCAGGGACCGGCCTCGGACCAGGCCGAGAGCGAGAGGTAGACGATGCCCGGCCGCTGCTCGCGGATCGCCTCGAAGCCGTACCCGCGCCCGGCGAGCGTGCCCGGGCGGTAGCCCTGCACGACGACGCCGGCCCCGGCGGCGAGCTCGCGCAGCCGCTGCTGGCCTGCCTCCTCGCGCAGGTCGAGGAAGGCGAAGCGCTTGCCGAAGCTCGTGTCGGCGGCGAGCCGCCGCGAGAGTGGCAGGTGCTCCGCGCCGACGCGCAGCACCTCCGCGCCGTAGGAGGCGAGCGTGCGCCCGCAGAGCGGCCCCGCGATGACGCGTGTCAGGTCCAGTACGCGCACGCCGCTGAGCGGCAGCTCGTCTCCGGAAGCGGGCGCCTCCGGCAGCGGCTCGGGCGGCGAGCCGTCGTCGTGGCGCACGATCGTGAGCAGCGGGAGTGTCGCCAGCGCCTGGCCCTGCGGGTGCGCGTGCCACTCGTCGCGGCTGCGCAGCATGAAGGCGCAGGAGCGCGCCGCGATCACCGTCTCCTCGAGGTCGAAGGCGTTCCACTGCGCGCAGGCGCGCGCGATGTCGTCGCGGTCCTCCTCGGCGCCCAGCACCTCCAGCGTGCGCGCCCGGAAGTGCGGGAAGTTGCAGTGGAGGTGGATGTAGCGGCCGTCGGCGGTGGGGTAGTAGCCGGAGACGTCGTGCCACTGCTCGCCGACCGGTCTGCCGCCGGCGCGCAGCAGCCGCTCGCTGCGGTAGGTGACAGAGGCGTGGCGCGCGTCGATCTCCGCCTGCTGCCAGCGTCCCGTGCGCTCGCGCCACACCCGTGCCGCCGCCAGCGCCGCTGCGCCGACCGTCGCCGTAGCCGCCGTGTCGACGCCAAAGTGCGAGGCGTACATCGGCTGCTCGTTGTAGATGCGGATGTGCTCGAGGTCGCCCGGGTCGCCGCCGAGGGCGTCCCAGACTCCCGCCACTGCCTCGCTGCGCGATGTGACCACGATCTGCCGCCCCTCTTCGTGCCTGCCGAAGAGGCTACCCGCCGTCCTTGCCATCCGGCCAGCGGAGCACCGGTCGCCGGGCGGCCGTCGCCTCGTCGAGGCGGCCGAGGGGGGCGGTCCACGGTGCGCCGTGCAGCGTCTCGGGATCCTCGGCGGACTCCCCGGCGATCGCGATCAGCGCCTCGGCGAGCGCCTCGATTGCTTCGGGCGGCTCGGTCTCGGTCGGCTCGAGCATCAGCGCCTCTTCGACGATCAGCGGGAAGTAGACCGTCGGCGGGTGGAAGCCGTGGTCGATCAGCCGCTTGGCGATGTCGTAGGTGCGCACGCCGTACTCGCGGCGCTGGCGCGTGCCGGAGAACACCACCTCGTGCAGCACGGGGCGGTCGTAGGGCAGGTCGTAATGGCCGTGCATCAGCACGCGCAGATAGTTGGCGTTGAGCACGGCCTGTCCGGAGACGGCGCGCAGGCCCGCGAGGCCGAGCGCACGCATGTAGGCGTAGGCGCGGATCAGCACGCCGATGTTGCCGTGGAACTGCTGGAGCCGGCCGATGCTGCGCTCCGGCGCCGTGAGGCGCACGAGGCCCGCCGCGTCCTCCTCGAGCACGGGCGTCGGCAGGTACGGGGCCAGTTCCTCGCTGCAGCAGACGGGCCCGGCACCGGGTCCGCCGCCGCCGTGCGGGGTGCTGAAGCTCTTGTGCAGGTTGAGGTGGACGACATCGAAGCCGAGGTCGCCGTAGCGCACACGGCCCATGATCGCGTTGAGGTTGGCGCCGTCGCCGTAGAGGTAGGCGCCGGCCTCGTGGATCAGGTCCGCCACCTCCTCGATGCCGTTCTCCCAGAGGCCGAGCGTGTTCGGGACGGTGACCATCATTGCGGCGACAGTCTCGTCCAGCTCGCGCTCGATGGTGGCGCGGTCCAGCGAGCCGTCGGGGCCGGTCGGAATCTGCGTGACCGTGAAGCCTGCCATCGCCGCCGTCGCCGGGTTCGTCCCGTGCGCCGAGTCCGGCACGAGGATGCGGCGTCGGGTTTCCAGCTCGCCGCGGTCCTCGAGGGCGCGCGTGATCATCAGCACGCCCGCAAGTTCGCCGTGCGCGCCGGCGGCCGGGGCGAGGCTGACCGCGGGCAGGCCCGTGATCTCGGCGAGGCCGCGGCGCAGCTCCAGCAAGGTGCGCAGCGTGCCCTGCGCGTCCTCCTCGGCGGCCTGCGGATGCGCGGTCGCGAAGCCGGGCAGCGAGGCCACGAGATCGTCGACCTTCGGGTTGTATTTCATCGTGCAGGACCCCAGCGGGTAGGTGCCGGAGTCGATTCCGTAGTTCAGCGCGGAAAGCGCCGTGTAGTAGCGCACGAGGCCACCCTGGCTCAGCTCCGGCAGCCGCACCGCGTCGCGCAGCAGGTGCGCGTCCGGCAGCGGCGTCTGCTCCCCGTCCCACGAGGGCACGTCGACGGCGCGGCGGCCGGCCGTGCTGCGGTCGAAGCTCAGCTGCGCGCCGAAGTCCTCGCTGCGGGGCCGGTGCGCACTCATGCCGCGCCTCCGATCTCCGTGAGCGCCGCGATGAGCGCAGCGACGTGCGCGTCCGGCGTCGCCTCGGTGACGGCGAAGAGCAGCGCGTCGCGCGCCTCCGGCTCCGGGCGGTCGGAGACATCGAGGCCGGCGGTGACGCCGCGCTCGGCAAGTGCGGCGGCGAGCGTCGCGGCGGGGACGGAGCCGCGCACGAGGAACTCCTGGAACCATGGCCCGCGTTCGGGTACCGCGAAGCCGGGCAGCGCGGCGACGCGCGCGGCGGCCGCGTGGGCGCGCTGATAGCAGAGCTCCGCGGCCTCGCGCAGGCCGCGCGGGCCGAGCGCCTGCACCGTGACGGTGAAGGCGAGCGCGATCAGCGCCTGCGCCGTCGAGACGTTCGAGGTGGCGCGCTCGCGGCGGATGAACTGCTCGCGCGCTTGCAGTGTCAGCACGTAGCCGGTGCGCGGCTCGCCGCCGTCCGGCGGGGCCTCCAGCTCCTTCGTGCGGCCGACGATACGGCCGGGCATCTGCCGCAGGTACTGCTGCCGCGCCGCGAAGAGCCCGACCGACGGTCCGCCGTACGCCGGCGCACCCGCGAGGTCGCGCCCCTCGCCCGTCACGATGTCGGCGCCCGCGTCGCCGGGGGAGCGCAGCAGCCCGAGCGCGAACGGGTCGGCGACCGTCACGAACAGCGCGCCGGCCGCGTGCGCCGCCTCGGCGAGCGGCTCGAGGTCCACGATCGTGCCAAGGAAGTCCGGCTGCTGTGCGACCAGGCAGGCGTGCTCCTCGGTCGCCTCGTCACCCGAGGTCACGAGGTCGACACGGATGCCCGCGCCACGGGCGTAGGTGCGGACCACGTCGGCAGTGCCGGGGTGGATCGGTTCGAGCAGCGCGACGGCGCCGCGGCGTGTCGCGCGCGCGGCCAGCAGGCAGGCCTCGGCGGTGGCGCTCGCCACGTCGTAGAGGCCGGTGTTGGAGACGTCCATGCCGGTCAGCTCGCAGACGACGGATTGGTACTCGAAGGCGGTCTGCAGCGTGCCCTGGCTGATCTCCGGCTGGTACGGCGTGTAGGCCGTGACGAACTCCGAGCGCGAGGTCAGGTGGGCGGCGATCGAGGGGATCGAGCGCCGGTACGCGCCCGCCCCGAGGAAGTTCGGCCGCCCCGGGTCGGCGTTCGCGGCTGCTCGTTCCTCGAGCAGCGCGATCAGCTCCGGCTCCGTCAGCTGGGCGGGGAGGTCAATCGAGGGGTCGCGGTACGCGGCGGGGAGGTCGGCGAAGAGCGCGTCGAGATCCTCGACGCCGACGCGTTCGAGCATCCGCGCGCGATCGGCTGCGGTGGCCGGAATGTACGGATGGGGCGACCCCGCGAACGACGAGGACGCCAACGTCAGCTCGCCGGAAGCTGCGCGCCGTAGGCGTCAGCGTCGAGGAGGTCGTCGAGTTCGGATTCGTCCGAGATGCGCACGCGGATCAACCAGCCCTCGTCGTAGGGCGAGTCGTTGACCAGCTCGGGCTGCTCTTCGAGCTCCCCGTTGGCGGCGAGCACCTCGCCACTGATCGGGGCGTAGAGGTCGGAGACGGTCTTCACGGACTCGATCTCGCCGAAGCGCTCACCCGCGCTGATCTCGTCGCCCTCGGCGGGGAGATCGAGGTAGACGACGTCGCCGAGCTGGTCCTGGGCAAAGTCCGTGATGCCGATCACGGCCTCGTCGGGGCTGTCCTCGTTGCGGCGCAGCCACTCGTGGTCGCTGGTGTAGCGCAGGTCGTCGGGAATCGTCGTCATGACTGCCTCGGCTTCCGGTAGAACGGACGGCGCACGACCTCGACGGGGAGCGCTCGGCCGCGGACGTCGACGGTGAGGTTGACACCGGGACTCGCAAGCTGGGCGGGAAGGTAGGCCATGCCGATGCCGATCCGCAAGCTGGGGCTAAAGGCGCCGCTCGTGAGCCTCGCGACGGCCTCCCCGCCGTCCGCCGCGTGCACCGCGTAGCCCGAGCGCAGCACCCCGCGCTCCTGCGCCACGACGTGCGCGAGCCGCCGCGTGCGCGGCTCCGCCTTCAGCGCGGCGAGGGCCTCGCGGCCGGTGAACGGCGCCTCGTCGTCGAGGCTCACTGCGAAGCCGAGGCCCGACTCGAAGGGGTGCGTGGTCTCGTCGATGTCGTTGCCGTGCAGCGGCAGCGCCGCCTCGAGGCGCAGCGTGTCGCGCGCGCCGAGTCCGGCGGGCGTCGCACCGCCCCCGGTGAGGGCGTCCCAGAGGTCAGCCGCCCGGTCGGCGCCGACGATGCACTCGCCGCCGTCCTCGCCGGTGTAGCCGGTGCGGGCGACGAGCACCGGCGTTCCGTTCCAGTCGAGCTCCGCGCAGTCGCGCGGTTCGAGGGCAGCGAAGCCCTTGCCGAGGACACTGCTCAGCAGGGTGACCGCGGCCGGGCCCTGCACGGCGAGCATCACGGTCTCGGGTGTGACCTCGGAGGCGGCGTCGCCGGCGACGGCCTGCACGCGCTCGAAGTCCTTGTCGGCGTTGGCGGCGTTGTGGATGACCAGCCAGCGATCTCCGGGCAGGTGGTAGATGAAGACGTCGTCCTCGATGCCCCCGGCCGCGTTGCAGTAGAGCGAGTAGTGCGCCTTGCCCACGGGCAGCGTCGTCACGTCGAAGGTGGTTACCGAGCGCAGCAGCGAGGCGGCCTGCGGCCCCTCCACCCAGGCGCGCGCGAGGTGCGAGACGTCGAAGACGCCGACGCGCTCGCGGACGGCCTCGTGCTCTCCGACGATGCCGCCGTACTGGAGCGGCAGCTCCCACCCGGCAAAGGGTGCGAAGCGCGCGCCGAGCGCCTCATGCCGCTCGCGCAATACGAGCTCCGTGAGCCCGCTCCCGCCTCCGGATCCACCCGCTTCCGCCATACATCGAATGTATAGCCGCACCGCGTA
Source organism: Dehalococcoidia bacterium (assembly GCA_963667465.2). Classification (GTDB taxonomy): domain Bacteria; phylum Chloroflexota; class Dehalococcoidia; order UBA2979; family UBA2979; genus VXMT01. The sequence continues at coordinate 891,231 of CAXXDN010000001.1, forward strand.
GCGGGCTACCACGGATTCGATACTTTTTTCCATCGCGCAGTGTGTGAATCGCCGGGGTAGCGGGCGGCGCTGCGGCGGCCGGCTCGGCGGCGGCGAGGCGGCGTGCTAGATGTAGCGGAGCTCCTTCGCGGCGGCGGTCAGCTTGTCGCGGAAGCGGGGGTGGGCGAGGCCGATGATCGCCTTCGCGCGCTCACGCGTGGTCTTGCCCTTGAGTTGCGCCAGCCCGTACTCCGAAGCCAGCCAGTGCACCTCGTTGCGTGGCGTCGTGACCGCTGCACCGGGCGTGAGCGTCGGGACGATGCGCGAGACCTCCCCGCCCTTCGCCGTCGAGTAGAACGCGATGATCGACTTGCCCCCGGGCGCGTCGAACGCGCCGCGAGCGTAGTCGTGCTGACCGCCCGTCCCGCTGAACTGCAGCGCCCCCATCGACTCCGAGCAGCACTGGCCCGTGAGGTCCACCTCGATCGTGGAGTTGACGGAGATCATGTTGTCGTTGCGCGCGATGTTCGGCGGGAAGTTGGTATAGGAGACGGGATGCGCCTCGATGCCCGGGTTGTCGTCGAGGAACTCGTACATGCGCCGCGAGCCTGCGGCGAAGGCGTACAGCGCCTTGCCGGGATGGAACGTCTTCTGCGATCCGTCCGCGACGCCGCTCTCGATCAGGTCCACCATCGCGTCGACGAACATCTCCGTGTGGATGCCGAGGTTGCGATGCCCGTGCAGCGCCCGGGCGAGGGCGTTCGGCACCCCGCCGATGCCGAGCTGGATGGTTGCGCCGTTCGGCGTCATCTCGGCAATCAGCTGGCCGATCGCCTCGTCCTCGGGCCGTTCGGGGACCGGGGGCAACTCGGGGAGCGCCGCGTCGTGCTCGACGATCGCGTCGACCTCGGAGACGTGCACCCACGAGTCGCCGTGGACGCGCGGCATCTGCTCGTTGACCTCGGCGAGCACGATGTCGGCTGCCTCGATCGCGGCCTTGTTGGTGTCCACGTTCGTGCCGAGGCTCATGTAGCCGTGCCGGTCCACGCGGGAGACACAGATCATGGCGACGCCGATCTCCATGAACTCCGTGAACAGCCGCGGGATCTGATGGAAGTAGTTCGGGTTGAAGTGCGCGGCGCCGGACGCCACGAGGTCGCGATCGTAGCCGTTGACGAACAGCGATTCCCAGCTGATGACGTCGCTCACATCGGACGCGAGGATCGACTCGGACGCCGCCCGCATCGGTAGCAGGCTGGACATTCGCAGGCTCGAGAGTCCGCCCGCGCGCGCCCGATCCGCCACCGCGCGTACGAGGGCGGGCGGCTCTCCGGCCGCGCTGCCCTTGACGACCAGGCTCCCGTCGGGGATGAGTGCGACGGCTTCGGCAGGCGTGCGCAGCTTGTCGCGGTACAGCTCGATTGGGTTCGCCACCGTCGTACCTTCCCCCGGCGCCACTGCTGCGGCGCCCGACGGAGGCAATAGTAGCAGCGCCGCGCCGAGGGCCGGGATCGAGCGCCCTCAGGCAGCGTGGATGTCGTCGAGGTAGCGGGCGGCGAATGCGGCGATCAGCTCGGCGGCCTCGCCGGGGCGCGCGGACACGCCGACCCGCCCGTGCTGCACACCGATCTTCGAGGCCTCGAGGAGCGCGCGCGCGCACGCCTCCTCCTCGCCCCGCGCGATGTTCGGCATGCCGCCGAGGCCGAAGGTCAGCTCGGCCGGGTCGCGACCGGCTTCCTCTGCGGCGCGGCGCACGGCGGCGGAGTCCTCCTGGTAGGTCGGCAGGCGGTAGATGCCGGCGAACCAGCCGTCGGCCATGCGCCCGGCGCGGCGGAACGATGCCTCGCTCCCGCCGCCCAGCCAGACCGGGATCGGAGTGGGCGGCGCGGGCCGCGAGATCCAGCCGTCGACCTCGTAGAACTCACCGTGGTAGTCCACCGGCTCACCGCTCCACAGGGCGCGCATCAGCGTGATCTGCTCCTCGATCCGCCGGCCGCGGCGCGGCCAGGGCGCGGACAGCACCTCGAACTCCTCGCGTGCCCAGCCGACACCGGCGGCGAGGTAGACGCGGCCGGGCCCGGCGAGCTGGGCGAGCGAGGCGAGGATCTTGGCGTGAAGCACCGGGTGCCGCATCGGCAGCACCAGCACCGCCGTGCCGAGGCGGATGCGCGAGGTCACGGAGGCGGCGAAGGCGAGCAGCGTGAGCGGCTCGAGCAGTGTGCGGTCCGGCCGGTAGCGGGCGGGCAGCCCGCCGGGCCGGTCCGGGTGCGTCGAGACGTGCTCCCGGGGCATCACCACGTGGTCGGCCACGGAGAGGGCGTCGTACCCGCCCTCCTCCGCGGCCTGTGCGACCTCGATGACGTGCTCGCGCTGCGCGTGCCCGCCGAGCTGCGGCAGTCCGAGCGCGACCTCCACGACTGCGGCCTATGCGGCCCGCGTGCGCCTGCGCCGGAGGCCGCTGCTACCTGACGCCCACCTCGTCCTTGATGAAGGCGGCGTCCGGGAGGTCCGGCTCCGGCTGGTAGAGGATCTCCTTCGCGTAGTCAGGGGTCGGCTTCTCCGCGTTGTACGGCTCGGTCTCCGGGTCGACGCCCGGCTCCGGCAGCACGACGGGGCCGCGCTCGCGCGACGGCAGCGAAACCAGGGCGTGACCCCACGAGGCGCGCCACTTCTGGCTGTCGTAGACCATCACGATCTTGGCGAGGTTCTCGTCGCCGCGCTGGAACTTCTCGGTGACCTCGCCGTGGATCCAGCAGACATCGCCGTAGGCGACCGGGCGCCGGCCCAGCATCGAGAGCTCGCGCAGGAAGGCGTCGTCGCCCATCCAGTTGGTGACCATCGTGGTGCCGTAGCCGCTGCGCGGCTGGAGCACGTCGAACATGTCCGGGAAGCCGGCGAAGCGCGCGAACTGCTGGTCGTAGTGGGTGCGCTCCGGCACGTCCGGCGTCTGCGTGTCCGGGTCCGGCACGTTGGCGCCGGGGTGGCGCTTGAAGTAGTTGTACATGTTGGTGTTGGACATCATGAACGGCGCGCCGGTACCCATGTAGTACGAGATGATCTCGCGACCCACGTAGGGCATCGTGATGTAGGGGCCGACCTTGTCGCCGACCTCGACGTCCTCGTAGTAGCGCGGCTCGGCGCCGCGCACCTCGATCTTGTCGTAGGCCTCCCAGAGGTCTTGCAGCTCCTCATCGGTGTAGACGTGGCGGCGCCAGTCGCGGTGCGGGCTGGCGGTGTCGCGGCGGCCGCGTGCGGCGTCGCGCTCCCAGCGCTTCACGAGGCCCCAGTTGTTGGCGATCATCGTGCCGTCGTCCTCGTCCACCCAGGCGTGGCGGCGGACGACGTCCAGCATGCGGCCCGCGAAGCGGCTGGGCGCGAGGTAGTGGTCCCACATGCAGCTCTTCATCTGGATGCGCAGGCCGAGGGTGACCGGCTTGTAGAACGTCCAGAACAGCGAGGCGTGCGTGGCGTGCACGCCGGGGAAGCCCCCGCCCCCCTGCCCGGCGCGACGGCCGAACGAGTCGAGGAACAGCGGGTGTGCGACCAGGCCGCCCCAGCGGGTGTTCGCGGCGTACTCCTCGTCCTGGAAGAGCGGGTTGGCATTGCCGATGCCGAGCGCGTAGTGCTCGAAGGCGTCGCGGGTGCAGTCGCGCCACCAGGGCACATCGGGTCGCCAGGAGGCGAAGCGCCTGGAGATGCGCTCCATCTCCTCGTCGGTGATCTTGCCCCAGGTGCTGGGTCGTTCTCGGCGCTCAGTCGTCACGGACATGCTCCTTCGTCGCTCGTCGGCATACCGGCGTACCGGCAGCGCCACTATAATGCCGTTCACGGAAACGCGGGGCGCGTGCGAGGGACAGGCATGGCGAACCAGACCGGCAAACGCTACTACTGCGAGCGCTGCGGCTCCGAGTTCATCGTCACCACCGGCGGCAGCGGCGAAATGACCTGCTGCGACCAGCCCGTCACGAGGCGCTAACCCGTGGTCAACGATCTGGGACACCGCTACCGCTGCGAGGAGTGCGGCACCGTGGTGCTCTGCATCCGCCGCGGCGAGGGCGAGATCCACTGCTGCGCCAGACAGATGCTGCTGCTCGCCCCGCGCGAGTTGCCCTCGGCCGACTAGCTCGACTGGACGCGATGCGCACGCTCGACATCTTCTTCGACGTCGACTACACGATTCTCGGCCTCGACGGTTCACTGCGCCCGTGGACGCGCGAGGTGTTCGAGCGACTGCGGGCGGACGGGCACCGCGTGCATGTCTGGTCGGGCGCCGGCGACCGCTCGGCGGTGATCCGGGAGCACGGGCTGGAGCACCTGGTGGAGGCCTGCTACCACAAGCCGCTCGCCGACCACGAGGCGGCGCTCGAGGTGCTCGGCGTCCCGCTCACTCCGGACTTCGTCGTCGACGACTCGCCGGAGATCCCGGCGGTCTTCGGCGGTGCGCTGGTGGCGGCCTACACGGCGGGCACGCCGAGCGACTTCTTCCCGCGCGACCGCGATGAGGAGCTGCTGCGCGCCTGCGAGGCGGCGCGCGAGTTCGCCACCACCGGCGCCTCGGCGGACCCTCGCTACTGCGCGAAGGGCAGCCGCGTCCGGCTCTAGCGTGGGACGCCGCGGCGGCAATGGGGTCGGCGCCGCCCCGATGCCGCGCCCAAGGTGGTACAACAGGCACCGGGCGCGCGGACCGCGAGCGCGAGGGGGCGAGCATGGCGGACAACGGGACGAGTGGAGACAGTGCCGGAGTTGGTACGGATAGTGGAGCGGCGCCCGGACTGCTGAGCGGCCTGCAGGTGCTCGACTTCAGCCAGTTCGCGTTCGGGCCGGTGGCCACGCGGCTGCTGGCCGACCTCGGGGCCGACGTGATCAAGGTCGAGCCGCTCGAGGGCGACTTCTCACGGCTGACGGCGGAGCCGTTCGTCGACAGCATCACCTTCATCTGCACCAACCTGAACAAGCGCAGCTTCTCCGTGAATCTCAAGGACGAGCGCGGTCTCGACGCTGTGAAGCGGCTTTGCGAGCGCGCTGACGTGCTGGTCGAGAACTTCCGGCCGGGCACCATGGACCGCATGGGCCTCGGCTACGAGGAGCTCTCGAAGATCAACCCGGGGCTGGTCTACGGCTCGTTCTCGATGTTCGGCGAGAGCGGCCCGCTCTCGCACCGCCGTGGCGGCGACATGTGGGCACAGGCCTTCGCCGGCTTCGTGACGAGCCAGACGGACCCCGAAGGCGATCAGTCGCCGTGGGTGAATGGACATAACGTCATCGACTACGGCGGCGGCGCCATCAATGCCTACTCGCTGATGGCCGCGCTCTGGCATCGCGAGCGCACCCGCAACGGCCAGAAGGTGACGAACAACCTCGTGAACACCGCCGTGCTGATGCAGTGGCCGGCGATCGCCCACTACCTCTCCGAGGGCATCGAGTTCCGCAAGGAGGGCCGTGGCGGGGTGCGCTCGCGCTTCCCCTACGCCGCCTACCCGGCGAGCGACGGCTACGTGCTGACGATCTTCGGGCAGGACGACACGGAGTGGCGCATCGTCTGCGAGATCCTCGAGATCGAGCACGTGCTGGACGACCCCCGCTACGACACGGTCGAGAAGCGCAACGCCGCGCGCCTCGAGCTCTACCCGGTGCTCGACGAGGCGTTCTCGAAGCGCACCCGCGTGGAGTGGCAGGAAGCGTTCCGCGCGCGCCAGCTGCGCTGCGACCCCTGCCTGAACTACGAGGAGTTCACGACGCACGGCCAGTTCATCGAGAACTCGATGGCGGTCACCGTGGACGACCCGCGTGACGGCGAGCTGGTGATGCCCGCCAGCCCCGTGCGCTTCAGCAACTTCCCGCCGCCGCAGACGGCCAACCACTCGCCGATCCTCGGCGAGCACACGGAGCAGGTGCTCGCCGAACTGGGCTACGGCGACGACGAGATCGAGACGCTGTCCGAGGAGGGCGCCGTCGGCGTGCCGCTGCCGGACATGTTCACGGCGCAGCGGCAGCTGGTCGGCAAGGACGCACGCCAGCGCGGCGTCTTCAAGAGCACCAAGCTGGAGCGCGAGCAGCAGCAGGAGGCCTCCTCCTGACCACCGCGGACGGCGAGGGCGCGCCCGCAGGGGGCCTGCTGGAAGGCGTCACGGTCGTCGAGTACGGCCGCCTCTTCGCCGCGCCCTACACCGGCAAGCTGCTCGCCGACCTCGGCGCCGAGGTGATCAAGGTCGAGCACCCCGAGGGCGACCCGGCGCGGGCGGTCCCGCCCTACGCGGGCGACATCGAGGACCGCGAGCGCAGCCTCGCCTTCATGCACTTCAACACCAACAAGCTCGGCGTCAGCCTCGACATCGAGTCGGAGCAGGGCCGCGCGCTGCTGTTCGAGCTGCTCGCCGACGCGGACGTCTTCCTCGAAGACCTCTCGCCCGCCGATGCGGAGCGGCTGGGGCTGGACTACCCGAGCCTCGAGGATCGCTTCCCGCAGCTGATCGTCGCCGCGATCACGCCCTTCGGCTCGACCGGGCCGCAGCGCGACTACCGCGCCGAGGACCTCAACCTCTACATGTACGGCGGCGATGGCTTCACCAACCCCGGCGCCCTCGCCTACGACACGCACCCCGACCGCGAGCCGGTGAAGCTGCCCTACGCGGCGGGCGAGGCGATCTCCGGCACCAGCGCCGCGCTCGCGATTGCGGCGGCGCTGTTCGTGCAGCCGCTGGCCGGCGGACAGTTCATCGACCTCTCGAGGCAGGAGGCGCACGTCTCGGTGATGCACCGCTTCCAGATGCGCAGCTACCTGACGGGCGGGATCTACGAGACGCGGCCGACGAACAAGCACGCCTACGGCGACTGCGTGCCCTGCAAGGACGGCTACATCGTTGTCTACGCTGCGCAGAACCACCACTGGAAGATGCTCGTCGAGCTGATGGGCGAGCCGGAGTGGGCGCTCGACCCGGAGTTCGAGACGCAGGCCGGGCGCGCCGCCCGCGGCGACGAGATCCAGCGCGGCATGGAGGAGTGGGCGAAGGACATCCCCGGCGAGGAGATCTACCGCGCCGCCCAGCGCCTCGGCGCGCCGATCGGACGCTTCCTCAACCTCGATGACGTCTCGACCTCGGAGCACGAGCGGGCGCGCGGCTTCTTCGTTGACGGCTACCACCCGATTGCCGGGGAGGCGGAGTATCCGCTGCAGCTCTTCCGCGCGACCGAGGATTCGCCGCAGTTCCGCCGCGCCGCCCCGCTGCTCGGCGAGCACAACCGCGAGGTGATCTGCGGGCGGCTCGGCCGCACGGCGCGCCAGCTGGACGTGCTGCGGCAGTCCGGCGTGGTGTAGCGGTGCGAGGGAGCAGGGTGCGGCGATGACGAACGACAGCCTCCCGCGGCGACCCCTCGAGGGCGTGCGCATCGTCGATTTCACGCATGTGCTGGTCGGCGGCTACTGCTCGCTGATGTGGTCCTCGCTGGGCGCGGAGTGCATCAAGATCGAGAGCAGCGCGCGACGTGACCCGGTGCGCACGCGCTCCGGCCGAAGCGCCGCGCAGGATCGCACGCAGGGGCAGATGTCCGTGCGCCGCGCGCGCGGCGGCCTCGACGAGTTCGGGCTCAACAAGCGCAGCGTCACGCTGAACCTCACGGAGCCGCGGGCCATCGAGCTTGCGAAGCGCCTCGTCGCCGTAAGCGACATGGTCGGCGAGAACTTCCGGCCGGGCGTGCTCGAGCGCAGGGGCCTCGGCTGGGAGGTGCTGAGCGAGGTCAACCCCGGGCTGGTCTACATCTCGATGTCCGCGGGCGGCGGCTACGGGCCGGACCGTGAGGACGCCGGGTACGCCTCGGTCTTCGCGGCGATGAGCGGCTTCAGCTCGATGTGGGGCTATGAGGACGGCCCGCCCGTGCTGTTCCGCCTGCCCTCCGACATGTGCGCCGGCGCGATGGGCGCCTTCGTCTCGATTGCGGCGCTGGTGCGCGCGAAGCGCACGGGCCGAGGGCAGCACATCGACCTCGCGAACCGCGAGACGCTCGCCTCCTACCTCGGCGACGCCTTCCTCGACTACTCCTACAACGGCCGCGTGCCGGCGCGGCGCGGCAACCGCCATCCGGCGTGGGCTCCGCACGGCGTCTACCCGAGCGCGGGCGAGCACGAGGGCGGGCGCTGGATCACGATCGCCGTCACCTCGGACGAGGAGTGGCGCGCGCTGGCCCGCGCGATGGGCGACCCGGCGTGGGCGAGCGATCCGCGCTACGAGAGCGCCGCGGGCCGCCTCGCGGACCAGGACGCGCTGGACCGGCGGATCGGCGAGTGGACGGCGGACCAGGACTGCTTCGAGTTGATGGAGCGCCTCCAGGCGGTCGGCGTGGCGGCCACGCCGGTCGGCTACCCGGAGGATGTGGCGTCCAGCCCGCAGCTCGAGGCGCGCGGCGCCTGGCGCGAGGTGGAACTACCGCAGGACGGCGGCACGACGCGCTGGTTCTCGCCCCCGTGGCGCTTCTCCAGGACGCCGACGGACATCCTTGAGCCGGCCCCGGAGATGGGCGAGGCGAACCACTACGTGTTCTGCGAGCTGCTCGGCATGGACGAGGACGAGGTGGAGCAGCTCAGCGCCGAGGGCGTAATCGCGTAACGCCGCCTCGAAGGCCCCGCTGGGCGCCCTGCGGGATGCGGGAATCGCGCATAGTTGCTACCTTTGACGATGCAGGGCGGGGTTCGCGTGCAGGCTTGTGACGCCCACCCCACGCCTTCCCGCAACGTCGTGCCCGGACAAGGGAAACGAAACGATGACGACGACCGCGAGTGAGCCGACGGCGAGCGACCCCACCACTAACGGTGCGGCCTCGAACGGGGCGCAGGCCGAGGGGCCGTTCGATGAGCTGATGAGCTTCGCGCAGGAGCGAGGCTACAAGCTCGACTGGCTGCGCAAGGCCGAGATCTGGGGCTCCGGCGAGGAGTCCGACCTCAGCCGAGGCGGCCTGCTGCTGCAGGATCTCGCGGGCAGCGATCCCGCCGAGGTGCCCGACAAGAGCGACAACCTGACCGGCCGCCCTCGTGGCACGCAGCCTCGCAAGGTCGCGCCGCGCGTCGGCAACTACCGCGTCCGCACGAAGGCGGACATCTGGCTGCGCAACGCCGCCGAGCTCTACGAGGAGGCTGTGCAGCGCCAGTGGTCCTCGGCGACCGACATCCCCTGGCACACCCTCACCGAGCTGCCCGACGACATCGAGGCCGCCGAGTGCAAGCTGGCGACGTTCCTGACGGAGATCGAGTTCGTCGCCGGCGACGTGCCCGGCCGCTGGATCTCCGAGATCACGCCCGAGTATTTCGAGCCGCGCATGTTCCTGATCTCGCAGGTCGTGGACGAGGCGCGCCACCTCGATGTCTTCCGCAAGCGCGCCCTCGCCAACGGCGGCGGGCTGCTGGAGCGCAACCCGCGCGCCGGCAGCGATGTCTTCGCCGGCACCATCGACAGCGCCCGCGACTTCACGGAGATGTCGGCCAAGCTGCACATCTCCGGCGAGGGCTCCGTGCTGACGATCTTCCGCATGGGCGAGCGCATGGCCTACAACGACGCCGAGAAGATGATCTATCGCCTCGCCGCCTCCGATGAGGCGCGGCACGTCGCCTTCGGCGTGATGCATCTGCAGTACCTCGGCCAGGCGATGCCGGAGCGGCGCGAGGAGATCCACTCCTATCTGGACGAGGCGGAGCGGGGGCTGATCGCCGGGACGAACCAGAACCCGGCCGCGAACGCGAACCCCTCGAACGCCGCGCTTTCCGTTCTGCTCGGCGGCGGCAAGGACAAGATCGAAGAGGGCCAGCAGCTCGCGCTCGCGATGCGGCAGCGCCAGGTCAAGGAGTACGTCCAGCGCGTGACCGTCGCCGGCTTCGGCGAGCGTTTCGAAGAAGGCCGGGCCGCGGGCGAGTTGCTCCGCGCCTACGCCAATGCCTAGGCGCCAGCGGTACGCATGACGACACAATCACGCCAGGACGAGGCGCCGAGCCACGACGAGGCGCCGCAGCAGAGCGGGCCAGACCTCAGTTCGCCGCTCGCGGCCTCCTACTACACCGACTTCAGCTGGATGAAGCGCTCCCGCCAGTGGGGCACCCGCGCTCCGCGCGGCCCCGGCGGCGTGACGCTCGATGGCATCAACATCGGCGTCTACGGGGATCTCCCGGACAACTGGGATGAGCCCTCGAGGATGCCGCGCGGCGCCTACCCGGTGTCCGGCGCGGTACCGCTGGGCCCGGCCTTCATCAGCCAGAAGTCGCGCCAGTGGGCCGATCACGCCCCCCACCTCTATGAGGAGTCGATCTCGCGCCGCTGGTCCACGGCTACGGACGTGCCGTGGGAGACCGCCCGCGATCTCCCGCACGACGTCGAGCTGGCAATGTGCCAGGTCGCGACCGAGCTGAGCCACATCGGCTCGATCGAGGCGGAGGTCGTGTCCTCGTGGCTGGAGCTGCTCAGCTACGGCTTCCACGAGGTGAAGCTCTGCCTCTCCCGGCAGGTCTTCGAGTCCGCCCGCCAGTTCGAGGGCTGGCGCAAGCGCGCCCTGCTCAACGTCGACCAGCTCGGCCTCGAGAGCCCCGGCTGGGCGAACCGCATGCTGCTCGAGAGCCGAGTCGGCTGGACGGAGACCTGCCTGGCGCTGCACGTGCTGCGCGGCAGCTATCTACTGACGCTGCTCCGCTACCTCGCGGCCTACGGGCCCAGCGAGGCGGATCGCGCGCTGGCCGGCGGGATGGTGGCGGACAAGGCGCGGCACCTCGCCTACGGCATGGAGCACTCGCGCTACGCGCTCGGCAGCGAGCCGGACTTCCGGGACTCCTGGAACCGCGCGCTGGTCGGGGCCGAGGCGGCCGTCAACCGCGACGAGGACGACCACGTGCTGCAGGAGGCGCTCGCGATCGTCTTCGGCGGCGGCGTGCGGAACATGGACCAGGGCATGCAGCTCGTGCGCCGGATGCGGCGCGACTGGACCCGCGCCTACCTCGCGCGCATGAACTGGATCGGCCTCGACCGCGATCCGTGGCTCACCCCGAGGATGCGCGAGAACTTCGAGGAGCCGGGCACGAACGGTACGGCGGACGCAGCCGGCGAGGCGGCGGGCTAGCGTGCCGATCCACGTCTACGAGTGCGATGCCTGCGCGTGCCGCTTCGAGGCGCTCGTGCGTGGCGACCGCGAGCCCTCGGGCTGCACCGAGTGCGGCTCGCCACAGATCGAGCGGATGATCTCGCCGTTCGCGATCACGCGCCGCGAGGTCGACCAGATTCGCGACCTCGACCCCAAGTACAAGCAGATCGTCGACGACCTGATCGCGTCGACGCCGGACGCGGAGCCGATGCGGCACCTCGAGCGACTGACCTCGTTCGACGAGGCCGATGATCCCGGCGAACCGATCGAGTTCTAGACGGCAACGGAATGGCAGGAGTGGCGTAGTGACAGTGTTGACCTTTCCCTCCGTGGAGTGGCTGCAAGCGCTTGCGGACCTGGCGAACGAAGACGAGGACTTCCAGAAGATCGGCCGCCTCGACGCGGTCGTCGGCCTGCGTATCGGCGCTGCGAGTTACCGGCTCACCTTCGAGGTGCTGACCTGCACCGACGTGCGCGAGGCGGACGACGAGGAGCTGGGCGAGGCCGACTTCGTGATCAACATGCCGGCGGGGATGTGGCAGGAGATGATCGACGACATCCGCGCGAACGGGCGGGCGACGGGCGATCACACGCTCAACTCGCTGGACCTGAGCATGGATGACCCGATCCACAGCAACGAGCAGGGCGACGGCTACCGGGCGGACAAGTTCTTCCGCTACAACCCCAGCCTGCAGCGCTTCTTCGACAACGTCGCCCGCCTCGACGCCTGACGGCGGCGGCAACGCACAAACGCGAGCAACACGAAGGTCCGACGCAGGAGAGGCGAGAGCAGCGCATGGCGAAGATCGTCGAGGTGACGCCGTTCAAGGTGGGCCTGGAAGTCGAGAACATCACGGGCCGCGAGCGCCCTCGCCGCGGTGGCATGGTGATCGTGCGGATCCGCACTGACGACGGCATGGAGGGCTTCGGCGAGGGTAGCCTCCCGCACAAGGCGCGCGCGGTCGCCGGCGCAGTCGAGGACTTCGCGGAGTACCTCGTCGGGCAGGACGACAGCCTGATCGAGCGCCACTGGCAGGTGCTCTACCGCAACGTCTTCCAGCGCGGCGGCGTGATCATGATGACCGCCCAGAGCGCCATCGATCAGGCGTTGTGGGATATTGCAGGCAAGCGCTTCGGCGTGCCGATCTGGCAACTCATGGGCGGCGCGGTGCGCGATCGCATCCTGCTCTACACCCACCCCGGAGGCTGGGACCGCGACCTGGTCGTCCAGCACTCGCTGGAGCGTGTCGAGGAGGGCTACCGCGCCCTCAAGCTGACGATCGCCCCGTCTCCGGAGCCGATCCGCGACACGCCACTGGTGGAGGCCAGCTACGAGCTGGTCGCCGCTGTCCGTGAGGCAGTCGGCCCCGACGTCAAGCTGATGCTGGACTGCCACGGGAAGCTCTCGCCGACCGTCGCGATCGAGCTCGGGCACGCGCTCGAGCCGCTGGACCTGCTCTTCCTCGAGGAGCCGGTGCCGCCGCGCAACGTCGAGGCGATGCTGCTGGTCCGGAATGCGGTCACGGTCCCTCTCGCAACCGGTGAGCGGATGTACAACCGCTGGGACTTCCGCACGACGATCGAGTCGCAGGCCGTCGCCGTGCTGCAGCCGGATCTCGGCCACGCGGGCGGCATCTCCGAGACGCGCCGCATCGCGGCAGCGGCGGAGACCTACTTCATGGGCATCGCCCCGCACAACCCTCGAGGGCCGGGGGTGACGCTGGCGAGCCTGCAGATCGGGGCCTGCACGCCCAACTTCATCATCCAGGAGTCGGCGATCCCCCGCGGCGGGAGCAGTGAACTCTGGGACGCAATGCTCGTCGAGCCACTGTCGGTCAGCGACGGCTACGTCGACCTGCCGCGCGCGCCCGGCCTCGGCATCACGTTCGACGAGGCGCTGCTCGACCGCTTCCCCTACACGGGCGCCGACACGGCTCACCCGACCGTTGCCGACGGGGGAGTTGGCGACTGGTAAGCGCTGCCTCCTCGGTGGCTACGCGGCGCCCGCCAGGCTCTTCGGGCCTGCACGCCCCTCCCCGTCGTTCCGCACGCCCCTCCCGTCATTCTGGCGAAAGCCGAAATCCCGGTACGCCAGCCCACTGCGCGGCGACCAATCGTGGTTGCAGGCTAGCGTCCTCGGGAGCGGATCCCGGCTGCCTTACCCTCGCGCTCAAGACAGGCCGATGCGCCGCCAGCGCGGGTTTGACTGTGCCGCAAGCCGCGCGTATCAACAGGTCTGATCAGCAATCAGCTTGCGAATCAAGGAGGAGCGATGTCGCGCATCGTCGAAGTGCGTCCGTTCATGGTCAACTTCCAACAGGGCACCGGCGGGGATCAGGCCCGCTACGGGGGCCGCGGCAACATGATGATCGTGCGGATCCGCACGGACGACGGCCTCGAGGGCTTCGGTGAGGGCACCCTCCCGCACAAGACGCGGGCGGTCGCCGGTGCTGTCGAGGACTTCGCGGAGTACCTCGTCGGCCAGGACGACAGCCTGATCGAGCGTCACTGGCAAGTGCTCTACCGCAACAGCTTCCAGCGCGGCGGCGTGGTCCTGATGACCGCGCAGAGCGCGATCGACCAGGCGCTGTGGGACATCGCCGGGAAGCGCTTCGGCGTGCCGGTCTGGCAGCTCATGGGCGGCGCCGTCCGCGACCGCATCCTGCTCTACACCCATCCCGGCGGCAACAGCCGCGATGAGATCGTCGATCGCACCCTTCAGCGCATCGAGGAGGGCTACCGCGCCTTCAAGACCGGGATTCCCGGCACGGCTGAGTGGATCAGCGACCGCAAGAAGGTGCAAGAGACGTACGAGAACATCGCCGCCGTGCGCGACGCCGTCGGCGACGACATGAAGGTCATGGTCGACGCGCACGGCAAGCAGTCGCCGACCGTGGCGATCGAGATCGCCAACGCCCTCGAGCCGCTGGACCTGCTGTTCTTCGAGGAGCCGGTGCCGCCGCGCAACGTCGACGCGATGCTGCTGGTCTCGGCGGCTACGAACGTGCCGCTGGCCACGGGCGAGCGGATGTACAACCGCTGGGACTTCCGCACGACGATCGAGTCGCAGGCCGTCTCGGTGCTGCAGCCGGACCTCGGCCACGCGGGGGGCATCTCCGAGACGCGCCGCATCGCGGCGGCGGCGGAGACCTACTTCATGGGCATCGCGCCGCACAACCCTCGAGGGCCGGGCGTGACGCTGGCGAGCCTGCACATCGCGGCCTGCACGCCCAACTTCATCATCCAGGAGAGCTCGATCCCGATCGGCGGCGACGAGCTCTGGGACGAGATGCTGGTGGAGCCGCTCGTCGTGAAGGATGGCTACGTCGACCTGCCGCAGGCGCCGGGCATCGGCATCACGTTCGACGAGTCGATCGCGGAGCGCTATCCGTTCCAGGGCCGCGATACGGGTCACCCGGTGCTCGCCGACGGCAGCGTCGGCGACTGGTAGGAGGCACGAGATGCTTGGTCCCGACGCGAGCGTGATGATCTTCGGCGCGCACGCCGCCGACTACTGCTTCCGTGCCGGCGGCACGGCGATCCGTTACCTCCAGGCCGGCGCGCGCGTGAAGGTGGTGAGCGCCACCTTCGGCGAGCGCGGCGAATCCGCCCCGCGCTGGAAGGAGCCCGGCGCGACCGTCGAGTCCGTGAAGGCGATCCGGCGCTCCGAGGCCGAGGCGGCCGCGCGGACGCTCGGCGTGGAGATCGAGTTCCTCGACCTGGACGACAACCCGCTCGTGATCGACCAGGAGCGCATGCAGCTCTACATCGACCAGCTCCGCGACTACAAGCCGGACATCATCCTCACGCACTGGACCTACGAGCCGACGAACCGCGATCACCAGACGGTCGCGGAGACCGTGATCCGCGCGACCGGGCTGGCCCGAACCCAGGCAACGATGGCCGGTGAGTCGCTGCCGAGGGCGAAGATCTTCCACTTCGAGCCGGACATCCTCAGCCAGCCGATCCTCAGCTACGTGCCGGACACCTACATCGACATCGGCCCGGTGGTGGAGCAAAAGTTCGAGGCGCTGCGCTGCTTCGCGGTGTCGCAGCCGGGGCTGCTCGACCGCTGGCCGCCGCACACCGAGGCGCGCGGGGTCGAGGCCTCCGGCATCGGCGGGCTGGCAGGCTGCACGCACGCCGAGTCGTTCCGGCGCTTCCAGCCGTACGCGGGCGACTACTTCGTCTGAGCGCGGCTGCCGCGGCTAGCGTCGGCGGGCGCTACGCGAGAGCCTCGAGGCGCAGCTCGTACCAGCCGTCCCAGGCCGCGCCGGGCTCCAGCACGATCAGGCCCGGGTCCGGGACGCCCCCGGTCATCAGGTTGAAGGCGTTCGGCATGCAGGTGTGCGGCTCGAACGAGACGACCGGCGCGTCGGGCGGCGTGTAGAAGACGATCGCGCTCAGCCCCTCGCTGGCGTCGAGCGTGGCCTGAAGGCCGTTCGTGCGGTCGGTCAGGCGGCCGCGCATTCCACTCGCCGCGCCTCCCGATTCGCCACGGAGTATGAACTTGTGGTTGCGGGCCGGGCCCGCCGCCGTGTTCGCGTTCGGCGTGAGCGCCGAGAGCGGCAGCGCGCGGCGCGGCCATTCGGCCGCCGCCACCGGCGAGACCACGGCCGGAGGCGTCGAGGTGCTCTCCCAGCGCTCCGTCGCTGCGAGGGCGACCGCGCAGTCCTCGGCGCTCCCGGCGGGACCGAGGGGTGTAGGGAAGTAGGGGTGAAAGCCGAGGCCGAACGGCATCGGCTCGTCCGAGGCGTTCTCGATGCGCACCTCGATGCGCAGCCGTCCGTCGCGCAGCACGACGCGCAGCTCGCAGCCGAAGGCCCATGGCCAGGCGCTGGCGGGGATGCCGTCCTCGAGACTCGCGAGGCGCGTGGTGACCCAGGCGCCGTCCTCGGAGTCCGCGCCGGAGTCGATGACGCGCCAGGCGCGCCAGCGCACGGCGCCGTGCATCGCGTTGCCTGCCTGCGGGTCCGCCGGCAGCTCGATGCGGCGACCGCGGAACTCGAAGGCGTCGCCGCTGACCCGGCCGGGGTAGGGGAAGAGCATCCCGGCGCCCCAGCGCGTCGGCAGCCGGCTGAGCGTCTCGAGGGTCGGCGGGCCCGCGATCACCTCGACCAGGTCGCCCTCCGGGTCGCCTGCGGGGCGCGTGGCGAAGCGCGTCACGTTGCTGCCGCGCGAGGGCACGACGTGCGCGATCGAGCCCGTCGCGGGCTCGTGCAAGCGGACGACCACGTGGTCCTCGATGGTGACGGTGTCGACGGAGGGGGCGGCGGGGGTGGGCATGCCGGTCGGTGGGTGCGGCTACGCGGTCTCGGTGCGCCAGCTGTGCTGCGGGCGGTAGCCGAGCATGCGCTTCGCTTTCGCGCAGCTGATCGGGCCCTCGGTACCCGTGAGGCCCGCGCAGGCGGCCTCGCTGCCGGGGAAGCGGCGTGGGAAGGCGGTGGCGAGCGGCTCGCGGCTCATCGCGTCGTCGGCGGTGATGAAGAAGCGGTCGTGCTCGATCGCTGTGTCCTCGAGGGCGGCCCGCACCGCGCGCGCGAAGTCACGAGCGTCGACGTAGGCGAGGATGCCCCCGCCGTTCTCGAGCATCCTCGGCACGCGCTCGGCGTAGTCCTCGGGGCCGACGACGCTGGTCGGCCGCAGCACGATGCTGCGGATGCCGGTGCGGCGCGTCGCGGCCTCGAGGATCTCCTCGCCGAGCCACTTGGAGAGGCCGTAGGCGTCCTGCGGGCGCAGCGGGTGCTCCTCGTCCATCGGCATGTAGTCGGGGACCATGTCGCGGAAGCGGAAGGCGAAGCCGAGCGCGGAGCCGCTGCTGCTATAGATCACCTTCCGCGCGTCCTGGCGAATCGCCGCCTCGACGACGTTGAAGGTGCTCGTCATGTTGTTGGCGAAGACGTCCTCCGGCTCGCGCCCGATTGGCGAAGGGATCGCCGCGAGGTGCACGATCGCCTCGGCGCCCTCGGCCACCCGTGCGACCGCCTCGACGTCGGTCAGGTCGGCCTGCTCGTAGCGCACACCCGGGCGGACGGCGTCCGGGGGCGGCGAGTCCTCCAGGCCGGCGACGATGACCTCGTGGTCGTCGCGCAGCTCCTCGACGACCCAGCGTCCGAGGCGACCGCTGCCGCCGGTGATGAGCAGTCTCACCGTGCGCTCATCGATCGAAGTGGAAGCAGATCTTGCCGCTCGCGGCGTCGTCCGCGAGCTGGAAGCCGCGCGCGCCTTCCTCGATGCTCAGGTCCTCGCTGACGATCGCGTCGAGGTCGATCTGCTTGCGGCGGACGAAGTCGCAGAGGGTGTCCCACTGGCTCATCGGGTAGATGGTGGAGCCGAAGACGGTGATCTCCCAACGCGTGATCTCGTTGAGCGAGGTCTGGAAGGTCGGGTTGCCCAGCCCGACCAGCGCCGCCGTACCCAGCGGCCGCACGATGCTGCTGATCGCCTCGTGCGCGGGTGTCGCCCCCGAGGTCTCGACGAGCTTGTCCGCGCCGTCCGGCCAGTGCGCCTTCACGGCTGCGCCGATCTCGCCGGCCGTCGGGTCGAGCGTGGCGGCCGCGCCGAGGTCCGAGGCGAGACTGCGGCGGCTCTCGACGGGGTCGATGCCGATCACCTCGGCGCCCATCGCGATCGCGAACTGCGTGGCCAGCAGGCCGACCGGGCCGAGGCCGGAGACGGCGATGCGGTCGAGGCCACCCGCTCCGAGCCGCACGAGCGGCGCGAAGGCGGTGCCGCCCTGGCAGGCGAGGATGCTGCCCGCGCGGTAGCTGACATCGTCCGGCAGCCGCATGGTTGCGCTCGCATCGGCGGTCATCAGCTCGGCGTCGGAGCCGCCCGCGCCGAAGCCGTAGCCCGGCCGGATGATGGCGCAGACGTGGTTGTTGCCGGTGATGCAGTAGCGGCAGGTCCCGCAAGTGCGGCGGAAGTAGACGACAGCCCGGTCGCCGACCGACCAGCCCTCGACGCCGTCGCCGACGGCGGCGACGACCCCACAGCCCTCGTGGCCGGGGGTGACCGCGTTGTCGATGAACGCGGGGCGGGGGTTGCGGTAGATGTGCAGGTCGCTGCCGCAGATCGCCGAGGCCTGCATCGCGATCAGCAGCTCGCCTGGCCCCGGCTCCGGATCCGGCTTGTCGACGACCTCGATTGCTCGTTCCCCGACGATGCTCAATGCGCGCACGGCGGCTCCTTCCCGGGCTCGGTGTGCTGGTGTGGTTGCGCGCGTCCCGCGCGCGGGGTCAACCGGCGCGGATGCGCGGGTCGATGACGAGGTAGGAGAGGTCGATCAGGATGTTCATCACGATGAACGAGACGCCGTAGAGGAAGACCAGGCTCTGGATCAGCGGCCAGTCGCTCGACTGTACGGCGACGATCAGCGAGAGGCCGATGCCCGGCACCGAGAAGGCCTGCTCGACGGCGACGGCGCCGCCCATCAGCCCGCCGAGTGCGAGCCCGGAGATGGTCACGACCGGGATGACGGAGTTGCGGATGACGTGACCCATCAGCACCCGCTGCTCGGTCAGCCCCTTCGCGCGCGCGGTGCGCACGAACTCGCTGGAGAGCACGTCGAGCGCGGAGGAGCGCATCACGCGTGCGAACACCGCCCCGAGGTTGACACCCATGACGAGCGCAGGGCCGATCGTCATCTGGAAGTTGGACCACGGGTCTGTCCAGAGGTGCGTGTAGATGAGCGGTGGCCGCCATGCGAACCAGATCACCGCGATGATGATGACCAGCAGCCCCATCAGGAAGGCCGGCATGGCGAGCAGCAGCACGGCGAAGAACCTCGAGATGTAGTCACCCACCGAGTTCTGTCTGACCGCGCCGTAGATCCCTAATGGGACGCCCATGAGCCAGCCCGTGGCGATCGCCATGAGGCCGATCTGGAAGCTGACCGGGCCGCGGTGGCGGACGATCTCGATCACGGGCGTGCTGGCAACGAAGGAGGTGCCGAGGTCTCCGCGCGCCAGACCGCCTACCCAGGTGAGGTACTGAATGTGCAGGGGGCGGTCGATGCCGAGGATCTCACGCAGCCGTTGGCGTTGATCCTCGGTGAAGACGGATCCGCCCTGGTCGTCCTCGATCTCGGTGGGGTCGCCGGGGATGATCCGGATCGACGCGAAAATAATGAGCGAGATCCCGATCAGGGTCGGGATCCCGAGCAGCAGCCTGCGGGCGACGTATTTCCACATCGTTACCCCGCAGGCTGCTGTCGGTTCTCAGCTCTCCTGATTTTGGCTGAAGACTACTTGTCCAGCCAGAAGAGGTCCCAGGTGCCTTCCTCGGTGAACCCGCGGACTTCCTCCATGTGACCCATCAGCTCGTTCGCGGCCATCGCGTTGTGCTTCGTGAAGGCCACGACGTAGAACGGCGGGTTCTCGTCGAGAATGTTGAACGCGTTGTTGTACATCTCGATCTTCGCGTCGGTGTCCTGCTCCTCGTCGATGGCGTCGATGAGGCCGTCCATCTCCGGGTTGTTGTAGTTCCCGAAGTTGCGGAAGCCGCCGCTGCGGATCGCGTCCTTCCAGGCGGTGACGAACTCGCTGATCACCGGTGCGCGGAAGTGCACGGTGAGCACCATGTCGAAGCCCTCGGGGCCGCCGTTGTTGAGCTCGTCGGTGCGGCCGGAGCCAGCCCGCGGGTCAACGGTGACATCGATGTTGAGCTTCTTCTTGAGCTCGGCCTGCATCGCCGGAGCGAGAATCTCCGAGTGCGCCTGGTTGGTGTTGGTGACGAGCAGACCGCCGTTGAAGCCGTCCGGGAAGCCGGCGGCCGCCAGCAGCTGTTTGGCCTCGGTGATCGCCTCGTCGTCCTCGCCGCGGTAGCCCTTGATGGCCTGCAACTGGTCGAACGGCGTCGCCGAGTACGTCGAGTCGGAGACCCAGCGCGAGCCGGCGAGGCTCATCGACTCGGAGTAGACCTCGATCAGGCCCGGGCGGTTCGGCGCGAGGAAGATCGCGCGCCGCACGCGCTCGTCGTTGTACGGGGGCTTGTCGTTGTTCAGGAAGAACGTCAGCGAGGCGCCCGTGCCGTCGTGCTGGAAGACCCCGGCCTTGTCCGAGAAGGACTCGCGGTCCGTGTAGAAGTCCTTCGGCACGATGTTGGCGTAGTGCGCCTGACCGCCGAGGATGAAGTTCGCACGGTCCGCCCACTGCGTGGTGTGCAGCATGGTGAGCTCGTCGATGTACGGCAGATCAGGGTTCCAGTAGTTCGGGTTGGCCGAGAAGCGGGTCAGCTCCTCGGTCCGGTGCTCCTCGAAGATGAAGGGGCCGGTACCGGGCGCCGGCGTGGCGGCCATGTCGACCGGGTTCACCTTGATGTGCTGCTCCGAGTAGACACCCACCTGCGGCGCCGAAAGCATCTGCAGGAAGTACCCGCGCGGCGACTTCATGCCAACGCGCACGGTCGACTCGTCCGCGGCGAGCGCGCTGCCCACGTAGTTGAACCCGCCGGCGTATCTGCTCGGGAAGCCCTCCTCGACCGAGGTGAACTCGCCGAGCGCCATGTGGCGGCGGATGGACATCGCCACGTCCTCGGACGTCATTGGCGTGCCGTCGTGGAACTGGACACCGTCGCGGATGGTGAAGCTGTAGAGCAGGCCGTCCGGAGAGCTCTCCCACGTGGTGGCGAGTGCCGGGATGACCGACTTGAGGCCGTCCAGCGGGTTGAGACGCGTCACGGTGTCGTAGGACTGCGACATGATGCCGCGGTGCCCCCCGTGGAACAGGTCGAAGTTCGGCAGGCGCGCCCAGAACGAGGTGACTACCGAGCCACCACGCTTCGGCTCGCCCGGCGCTGCCAGCATGCCGGCGTCCGGCTCCGGCGGCGGGGTCGGCGCCTCGGTCGGCGCAGGGGTGATCCGCGTCGGAGCGCCCCTCGGAGTGCCGGTCGGCGTCGCCTCGGCCGGGGCCGCCGTCGCGGCCGTGGTCGGCGCTGCGGTCGGCGCCGCGGTCGGGGCGGCCGTCGCGGCCGGCGCCTCGTCGTCGTCGTCACCGCAGCCGATCAGCGCGGCGGCCGCGAGGCCTGCGCCTCCGAGGAGGCCTCCTCGCAGCACGTTGCGGCGGCTGACCGAGGTCGTCCACCAGCGGCCGTTCTTGTGCTCTTCGCTCATCTGCTCCCCCTCCCGTGTGGCTGTGCCACTACGGCTATTACCCGGATCCGGGCTTCGTCTTCTACTGTACGTTTCCCGTAGGGCAGCAGATTACCTGCGCCAGCCGGTAACCGTCTACCCTCCGTGGCCTCCGTGGCCTCCGTGGCCTCCGTGGCCTCCGTGGCCTCCGTGGCCTCCGTGCGCCTCCGTGCGCCGCCGGGGGCGTCCGCCGGACCCGCGCAAAACGTCCTCAGGCCGTGATCTCCATGCGCTCCTCGACCCGCGACTCGTCGATGGCCATGCCGACGCCGGGCGTGTCCGGGACCAGCAGTTGGCCGTTCTCGCGGCGGACCGGGTCGGCGAGGAAGAACTCGTGGATCTGGTTCCACTTGATCAGATCCTCGGCCAGCGGGCAGACGTTCGGCGGTTGCGAGGCCTGCAACTGGATGT
Organism: Dehalococcoidia bacterium; assembly: GCA_963667465.2. Taxonomy (GTDB): domain Bacteria; phylum Chloroflexota; class Dehalococcoidia; order UBA2979; family UBA2979; genus VXMT01. The sequence continues at coordinate 912,859 of CAXXDN010000001.1, forward strand.
TCGCCGAGACGGAGTGCCCGTGCGGGATCACGGGGATGTCGGCGACCGAGGCGAGCGTGCAGATCTTCTCCAGCTCGGAGAGGCCGCCGGCCCAGTAGGTGTCCGGCTGCAGCACGTCGCACGCCTCCGCATCGATCAGCAACTGGATGCCCCAGCGCGTGTACTCGTGCTCGCCGGTCGAGATCGGCACGGGCGAGTTGCGGCGGATCCTGGCGTGGCTGGCGATGCGGTCCGGCAGCACGGGCTCCTCGATCCAGCGCGGCCGGTACTGCTCGAGGCGCTTCGCCATCGCGATCGTGTAGTCCGGGTTCCAGCTCATCCAGGCGTCGAGCATGATCTCGGTGTCGTCACCGGCGGCCTCGCGGATCGTGCGCACCAGCAACTCGTTTTGCTCCATGCCCCAGCGCCCGTCGGCGGGGCCGCGCTTGAAGAACCACTTCTGCGCCGTGTAGCCCGCTTCCGCGAACTCGCGCGCGCGCTTCGCCACCAGGTCCGGCTCGACCGAGAAGCCGAGGGTGCTCGCGTAGGCGGGGATGGAGTCGCGCGTGGGGCCGCCCATCAGCCGGTAGGCGGGCTGACCGAGCGCGCTGCCCTTGAGGTCCCAGAGGGCGCAGTCGATGGCGCTGATCGCCATCATCGTGTTGCCCTTGCGGCCGTGCACGGCGCTGCGGTGCATCAGGTCCCAGATGCGCTGCGTGGCCAGCGGATCCTCGTCGCGCAGCAGCCCGCCGAAGGTCTGGAGGATCGACTGCGCCATGCCGCTGCCGATCGGGCCGGCGCGTCCGACCGCGCCATCGTCGGCCTCGATCTCGAGGAACGTGCTCTCGATCAGGTACTGGCCCTCGGCCGTGCGGGGCAGCACGCGCGGACCGCCCTGGCGGTATGGCTCGTAGATGTCGGTGGGGCGGACGAGGCGGTCTTCCCAGAACTCGCCGGGGTGCTCCATGGCGCCGGTCAACTGGAAGGCGCGGACGTCGACGATCTTCGAGGGCGTCAAACGCAAACCTCTTCCGCGAGCTGGATGGTGGCGGCGGGGAAGACGGCGACGCTCGCGGAGTCGCCGTGCTTGTCGCGCAGCCAGCGCTCGACGTCGCCCCACTCGTGCAGCAGCACGATGCGCTCGCGCGCGCCGGGCGGCAGTCCGTTGCGGTGCAGGCCGGGCATGAAGTAGACGAGGTCTGGCTCGCCCTCGAAGCCGCGCCCGCCGCCTCCGCCGTAGAACGCCATGCCGCGCCCGTAGAGCGAGTGGAAGCCCGCGCCCTCGACTGTGGAGCCGGCGAGGATGATCGTCCCGCCGGGGCGCACGATCGGCTCGGCGGCGGTCAGGATCGGGTGGAAGCCCCGGCCGGTTTGCTGGTACTCGGCGTCCTTCGGGTAGGACGAGAGCACGCACACGTCGACGCCCGCCGGGAGCTGCGTCGCGTAGGTGCGGCGCGCGAGCTCGACGCCCGCGCGGTGCGCTTCGACGAGGTCGCCGACGACGAGCGCGGCGATCCCGCGCTGGATGTTGGGGATCACGTTGACGATGCAGTCGACGCCCGCCAGCCGCGCGGCCTCCTCGGCGTCGAGGCGCGACTCGCTGGCGGTCTGCACCAGCCCGGTCGTCGGACCCTCCGGGCCGTGCCAGGCGGCTGCCGTGTCGATGTGCGCGACGCCCGGCAGGACCAGCTTGGCGCCGCCGGAGAAGCCGGTCTTGTTGTGCGGCACGATGCTGCCGATGAGGATCCGCACCTCGGCAGCCATGAACTCGCTGTTGAGGCTGATCGGCGTCCCCCGGCTGGTCTCGCCGACGAAGTCGCAGTTGGCCCACGAGAAGTGCGAGCGCAGCTCGTAGTTGCTCGCGATCTCCTCGCCGACCTTGAGCACGAAGTCCTCACGCGTCATCTGGCGGTGATTGGCGACGCCCGCGAGGATCAGGATCGAGTTTGCTTCGATACCCGCTTCGAGCAGCTCCTCGATGACGCGCGGCGCCAGGCGCGAGGCGGGTGTGGGCCGGGTGAGGTCGTCGACGACGATGCAGGCGCTGCGCTTGCCGCGCGCCAGCTCGCGGATCGGGGCGCTGCCGATCGGGTTGTCGAAGGCGGCTGCGATGCCGTTCTCGCCGATGTCGTCGCCGCCGGCGGGCTCGTGCACGTTCACGTCCCAGCCGCTGGGGAAGGTCAGTTCGAAGTCACTGTCGCCGTAGAAGGAGCCCCAGCGGATTAGCGCGGTGTTGGCGTCCGCGGGCGCGGAGGTCGTCACTACTGGTTCTCCTCCCGGCGCTCGGCGGCGCGTGGGTCTGCGTAGTCGCGAATCGCGTCGCCGAGGAGGTTCATCGAGAGGACCGTGACGACGATCGCCAGGCCGGGGAAGAAGAACATCCACCACAGCGGCCGGAAGACGTGCGAGGTCTCCGCGCCGAGCATGTTGCCCCAGGTCGGTGTCGGCGGGCGCACGCCCACGCCGAGGTAGGAGAGCGCGGCCTCGGCGAAGACGGCGAAGCCAAGGTTGATGCTGAAGATCACGAGGAAGAGGCTCAGCGTCTGCGGCGCGACGTGCCGCACGGCGACGCGCAGCGGTGTGCTGCCGATGACGCGCGCCGCCTCGACGTACGGTTCCTCCTTGATCGAGAGCACGCGCGAGCGCACGACGCGGGCGGAGTCGGGAACCCTCGTTACCGCGATGGCGATGATGATGCTGTCCAGGCCCTTGCCGATCGCGACGCCGAGCAGCAGCGCGAGGATCAGCGCGGGAAGCGCGAGCAGCACCTCGAGGATGCGCTGGCTGATCAGGTCGAAGCGGCCGCCGGCGTAGGCGCTGATGATGCCGATCGTGAAGCCGAAGCCGTCGCCGATCGCCACCGCGATGAACGCGATGACCAGCGTGGAGCGCGCGCCGTAGATCACGCGCGAGAAGACATCGCGGCCGATCCGGTCCGTGCCGAACCAGTGATCGCCGGACGGAGCGGCCTTCAGCGCCGAGAAGTCGGCCTCGAACGGGTCGCTGGGAACGTAGAGGGGTGCAAGGGCTGCGGCGGCGATGATGACGACCAGTACGCAGAGCGCGCCCGCGCCGAGGGGATAGTGCACGAAGAACTTCGCCACGCTCGCGAAGATGCCGTGCTTCTGTTCGGGCGGCACCTCTCCGAGGAGTCGCTCTGCGCTCGCGTCCGCCATACAGGTTCCTCGCCTGGCTCGCTGCCGATCAGCGCCGGGAGTGTATCAACCTCCGCGCCAACGTGCGCTCTGATGCGTGTGAGGGCCCGAGGGCGAGACTCACTCCTCGCCGCGCAGCGCCCGGCTCACGTTCTGCGCCGTCACCAGCGAGACGCGCCGGTTCGACTCCTCCGTGATGCCCGCGATGTGCGGGGTCAGCAGCAGGTTCGGGGCGCCCTCGAAGCGCGCGCCGCCCACCGCGTCCAGCGGCTCGTCCGCGAAGACGTCGAGCGCCGCGCCGCCGAGGCGTCCCGCGCGCAACGCGGCGACGAGCGCCTCCTCGTCGACGATCCCGCCGCGCGAGGTGTTGATCAGCAGGGCGTGCGGCGGCAGCAGCGCCAGCGCCTCCGCGTCGAGCAGCCCGCGCGTCGAGTCCGTCAGCGGGACATGGATGCTCACTGCGTCGCTCGACCGCAGCAGGTCGGGCAGCGCCTCGAAGCGCTCGGCCTGCTCCCAGACGGCGTCGTGAGGCTCGAGGTACGGGTCATGGGCGGCGGTGCTCATGCCGAGGGCGCTCGCGCGCTCGGCGACGGTCCGCGCGACGGAGCCGAGGCCGATCAGGCCGAGCCGCGATCCCGCCAGCTCGCGGCCGCCGAGCTCCTGCCGCGGCCACTCGCCGGCCGCCACGCGCGCCGTCGCGCCGTAGACGGGCCGCCACAGCTGCAGCATCGTCGCCAGCGTGTACTCGGCGACGGAGACCGCATTCGCTCCCGTGGCGGGGAAGACGGCGATGCCGCGCTCCGCGCAGGCGTCCAGGTCGATGTTGTCGAGGCCCACGCCGAGCCGCCCGACAACCTCGAGGGCGGTTGCGGCTTCCAGCAACTCGCGATCGACCTGCGTAACGTTGCGCACGATCAGCGCGCGCACGGCGGTGACGGCGGTCAGCAGATCGCCGCGCGCCCGGGCGAGTCCGGGCTCGTAGCGCACGGCGAAGTCGCCGCGCAGCGCCTCGACGGCTTCCTCGTCGATGAACTCGCTGATTAGGATGTCACTGGCGGCGGCGCACACGGCGTGGGGTATCCCTTCGCATCGGATGTTGCCGGGGTGCAGCCTAGCGCACCGTCCGGACATGGTCGCCGCCTGGAGGTTGAGACGTTGACGAAGCTGCCCGCATCCACGCTGACGCACCTGGAATGCTCGATCTGCGGCGCGCGCCACGAGTGCGACGAGTTGCAGACGATCTGCCGCGAGTGCGGGCGCGCACTGTTCGCACGCTACGACCTGGACGCCGCGAAGCAAACGCTGACGCGCGAGGGGCTCGGCGGGCGCGAGGCCTCGATGTGGCGCTACGCCGAGGTGATGCCGGCGAGCGACCTCGCCGGCTCGGTCTCCCTCGGCGAGGGCATGACGCCGTTGCTGGAGGCGCCGCGCCTTGGAGCGGACCTCGGTTGCGGCGACCTGCTGGTGAAGGACGAGGGCGGCAACCCGACCGGCTCGTTCAAGGCGCGCGGCATCGCTGCCGCGATGGCGATGGCGAAGCGCCTCGGCGTCACGGACGTCGGGATGCCGACCGCCGGCAACGCGGGCTCCGCTGCCGCCGCCTACTGCGCGCACAGCGGCATCACCGCCCACGTCGCGATGCCGGCCGACACCCCGGCGGCGATCATCCAGGAGGTGCTCAACCTCGGCGCCGACCTCCAACTGATCGACGGGTTGATCAACGACGCCGGCCGGCTCATCGCCGAGGGCTGCCGCGAGCACGGCTGGTTCGAGATGTCCACACTCAAGGAGCCGTACCGTGTCGAGGGCAAGAAGACGATGGGCTACGAGCTGTGGGAGCAGCTCGACGGCGAGCTGCCGGACGTCGTGCTCTACCCGACCGGCGGGGGCACCGGGCTGATCGGGATGTGGAAGGCGTTCGCCGAACTCGAGGCGATGGGGCTGATCGGCAGCGAGCGGCCGCGCATGTACGTGATCCAGTCCGACGGCTGTGCGCCGATCGTACGGGCCTGGAGCGAGGGCGCCGAGCGCGCCGAGCCGTGGCAGGACGCGGCGACGGTCGCGCCCGGCATCCGCGTGCCCGCCCCCTTCGCCGACGACCTGATCCTGCAAACCCTGCGCGAGAGCGGCGGCACGGCGGTCGCGGTCCCCGACGAGGCGATCGTGCCGGCGATGCGGCGCTTCGGCCGCCTCGAGGGCATCGACGCCTGCCCCGAGGGCGCGTCCACGCTGCTCGGGCTCGAGCTGCTGCTGGCCGCTGGCTCGGTCCAGCCCGGCGAGCGGATCGTGCTGTTCAACACGGGTACGGGTCTCAAGCACCCGGAACTGCGTCCGGAGGTCTGATGCGTTACTTCATTACCGGCGGCACCGGCTTCATCGGCGCTTACCTGGTGCGCGACCTGCTGCGGGCCGGGCACCAGGTCACGATCTTCGAGCTGGTCCCGCAACCCGGGTTCCTCGAGGAGATCGTCGGCGATGCCGGCGAGGCGAGCATCGTGCGCGGCGACGTGACGGACCTGCCCGCGCTGCTGCACGCGATGAAGGACGCGGGCGCCGAGCGCGTGGTGCACCTCGCCTCGCTGCTCACCGACTCAAGCGAGGAGAACCCGCTGCGCGCCGTGCGCATCAACCTCGAGGGCACGCTCCACGCCTTCGAAGCCGCGCTCGCCGTGGGAGCGCAGAAGGTGGTGTGGGCCTCTTCGATCGCCGCGTTCGGGCGCGGCCCGGACGCGCCGGGCGGCACGGTGCGTAACGACGACTACCACGCGCCAGTCAACCTCTACGGGGCGAGCAAGGCCTTCCTCGAGCGCTGCACGGCGACCTACCGCCGCGATCGAGGGCTGGACGTGGTGGGGCTGCGCTTCACGATCGTCTACGGCTACGGCAAGTCCTTCACCGTCCAGCGCGGTAGCGCCGTCACGCACCTGCACGAACTGATCGACAAGCCGGCGCTCGACCAGCCCGGGCTCGTCACCAACGCCGACGATGTGCAGGACTTCTCCTACGTCGAGGATTGCGCGCGCGCGATCGTGCTCGCCGCCGATGCGCCCAACACGCCTTCGCTCGCGCTCACGGTGACGGGCGACGACGTGCGCGTCGGCGATGTGGCGGACGTGGTGCGGGAGCTGCTGCCGGACGCCCGGATCGAGGTGCGCAGCGACGCGCCGCCGCGCATCCGCGCCGGCTACGACCGCGAGGGCACGGAGCGCGAGATCGGCTTCCGTCCCGCCTGGACGCTGCGCGAGGGCCTCGCGAGCACGATCGGCAAGCTGCGCGCAAGCCACGGCCTGCCGCCGATCTAGCTCCTCGGGGCGGCGCTACCCCGGTTCGCTGCCGAAGATCACGCTGCTGACCGGCTGCACCATCGGCCCCGAGGTCACCATCGAGACCTCGACGCCGGGGACCTGGCGCGTGGAGTGGCCGCGGAGCTGGCGGACGGCCTCGATGTTCAGCTCCAGGCCGTGCATGTAGCACTCGGCGAGGTTGCCGCCGCTGGTGTTGAGCGGGAGCTGCCCGCCCGGGGCGGAGAAGTTCTCCAGCGTGAAGAACTCGTTCACCTCGTCCGGCTGGCAGAAGCCGTGCTCGACGATGCTGACCATCACGCAGCCGGTGAAGTTCTCGTAGCTCTGCAACACGTCGACGTCCTCGGGGCCGACGCCGGCCTGCGCGTAGAGGTGCGGGGCGAGGGTCTTGAAGTTCGCCGTCGCGTAGTCGGGCGCGTTGTGCCAGCTGGCGGCCTGGCGGTGCCCGGAGCCCTGTGCGGCGCCGAGGATGTAGGCGGGCTTCTGCCGCAGGTCGCGGGCCCGCTCGGCGGGCACGAGGATCATCGCGGCGGCGCCGTCGTTCTCCTGGCAGCAGTCGAAGAGGTGGAACGGCTCGACGATCCAGCGCGAGGCGTCGTAGGCCGCCTCGTCCAGCGGCCGTCCGTTCATTACCGCGCGCGGGTTGTGCTGTGCGTGCTGGTAGCTGGCGAGGGAGACGGCGCGCAGCGCCTCCTGCCGCACGCCGTGCTCGTGCATGAAGCGCCGCACGCGCATCGCGTACTGCTGTGCGGGCGAGAGCACGCCGTAGGGCTGTGCGTAGCCGAGCGGCCCCTCCGCGCGGGGGCCGCCTCGAGCCTGGCCGAAGCGCCCGAACTGGCCCTGTGCGAGCGAGCGGTAGACGACCACGGCGTCGGCAAAGCCGGCGGCGATTGCGGCCGCGCCGTTGGCGACCGCGCCCGATCCGCCGCCGCCGCCGCCGCCCCAGACGAGGTTGCTGAGCCGGTGCTCGGGCAGCCCCAGCGCGGTGGCGATGCGGTCCGGCGTGCTGCGCTCGGTGGCGTAGGAGGCGAAGCCGTCGATCTCGGAGACCTCGATGCCGGCGTCCGCGGCGGCGCCGATGATCGCCTCGAGGCACATCTTGAACTCGGAGTCCTCGGCCTGGCTCTGCTTGTAGTACGTGGTTTCGGCGACGCCTGCGACGGCGACCTTGCCGCGAATCGAGCGCTCGTTGTGTGCGGCCATGGCCGGGCTCCGTTCATGCTTCCCGCGGCGGATGCGCGTATGTATAGCACGCGGTCGCGCTCGGCAGCCGCGCGCCACCGGGCGGGATATGCTACGTAGTGCCGGACGGACGGGAGGCGCTGACGAAGATGAGCGAAGAACCGGAGACGCTGGTCACCGACGAGATGATCGCGGCCAGGGGCGTGTGGGGCGGCGAAACGACCTCGCACCCCGTGACCGAGTCCGACATCCGCAAGTGGGCGATCGCGACCTACTGGCCGGACAAGCCACCTCCCGTCTACTGGGACGAGGAGTACGCGCGCGGCACGAAGTGGGGCGGGATCATCGCGCCTCGCGACTTCAACCCCTTTGCCTGGCCTGTCGACCGGCCACCCGGCCCCCCTTCGGCGGGTGCGCGGCCGGGGCAGACGCCGCAGAAGGGCGAGAACGTCCTCAACGGCGGGCAGGCGGATACCTGGTTCGCGCCGATCCGGCCGGGAGACGTGATGACCTCGCGCACCCGGCTCGCTCGCTGGGAGGAGCGCACGGGCCGCCTCGGCCTCACGCTCTTCACGTACACCGAGATCGAGTGGCACAACCAGGACGGCGAGCTGGTGCGGCGACGCATCTCGACCGGCATCCGCTACTAGCCGAGGACCGGAGGAACCAAACCGTGGCCAACAACGTCTACTACGAAGACGTCGAGATCGGACAGGAAATCCCTGCCTTCGAGCGCAAGACGGACTTCATGAACTGGAACCGCTACGCGGCCGTGAACGACGAATTCGTCTTCGTCCACATGGACGACGACGTCGGCAAGGCCGCCGGGCAGGGCGCAGCCTTCGGGATGGGCAACCTGCGTTGGGCCTACGTGATCAACGCGCTCCAGGACTGGGCCGGCGACGAGGCGGACATCCGCGAACTGTCGATGCAGTTCCGCGCGATCAACCACAAGCACGACGTGCTGACGACGCGCTGCGTAGTGAGCGAGAAGACGGTCGAGGCCGGCGAGCACCTCGTCAGCTTCGACATCAACGTGATCAACCAGGAAGGCGCGGCGACCGCGCCGGGTACGGCCGTCGTCGTGCTCCCCTCGCGCGAGGGGTAGACGCGGTCAGGCTCGTTACGCTCGACGCCGCCGCCCTTAGCAGGCGGGGCGCCTCGCCTGCGTGGACGGCGAGCCTGGGGGGTGGCCGGGCGTGAGCCTTATCGGAGGGGGCGCGGCCTACCGCGACGGGCAGGGACGAACGCGCTGCCGGCGCTGCGACAAAATCGTCTACGCGGGCGAAGAGGAAGCGCAGGCTGCGGCCGACGCCGCCCGCGCGGAGCGCGTCCTGCTGCGCCCCTACCGCGAGCCCGCCTGCGGCTACTGGCACCTCACCTCGCGGGCCGAACTGCCGCTGCAAGCCCGGCAGGAGGAGCGTGCCCGGGAGCGCGAGAAGGCCGGGCAGGGCCGCCGCTACCAGCCGATCCTCGTTGCGTTGGTCGTCGTGTTCGTCGTTGCCGCCGCAGTCGCGGCGTTCCTGCTCGACCGTCTGGGCGGCGCTGAGCCGGATCCCACGCCGACGGTCGCCGCCACTCCGGTAGCAGCGACAACCGTAGCCACCGCGACCGCTCCGCCCACGCCCACGGCCACCGCCGACCCGGCGCGCACAGCGACCGCGACCCCGTCGCCCGCGGCCACTCCGCCACCAACGCCCGTCCCGACACCTGAGCCGATCGTCGTATGGACCATCGGCAACACGGGCGGCAGCGGCGTGGCGCTGCGCGACGACTGTGACGACGAGGCCCGCTACTCCGCGCGCGGCGAGGGCTGGGCCGACGCCACGCGGGTCGAGCTGATCGAGGAAGGCGAGGGCCGCTGCGAGGGCTGGCTCAACGTCCAGGCCGCAGACGAGGTCTCGTGGGTGCGGCGGGCGTACTTGCTCCGTCGTGTCCTGTCATCGACGTGGACCGTCGGCAACACAGGGGGCTTGGGGGTGACGCGGCGCGGCGACTGCCTCGACTCAGCCCGCAGCTCCGCGCCCGGCGAGGGCTGGGCCGAAGACACGGAGGTGCGCCTGCTCGAGGTCGGCGAGGCGCGCTGTGTGGGCTGGCTGCGCGTCGAGTCCGGGGGCGTCGAGTCATGGGTGCGCGAGCGCTACCTGACCGAGGTCGTCGACCTGACCCTCGTGGAGGGCTGGACCGTCGGCAACACCGGCGGCGGCGGCGTGGCGCTGCGCAACGACTGCCTGGACACCGCCCGCGTCGGGCAAGGCGTCAACTGGCCGGACGCGACGAGCGTCGAACTGATCGAGGTCGGCGAGGATCGCTGCGCGGGCTGGCTGCTGGTGGAGTCCGAGGGCGTCGAGTCGTGGGTGCGGGAGCGGTTCCTGATCGCAGAGGAGTAGTAACGGCGGGCTGCGGAGCTAGTCCGCGGGGGCCGGGCTCCGGTCGATGGCGGGCAGTTCCTCGATCGGGATCTCCTCGATGTCGTCGAGGGCCGCCTCGATCGGGTCGCCGTCGCCCTGGCTGGTCCCGTGGGCGTCGAGGCCGAAGGCCTCGCTGTAGCGGTAGTAGAGCTCCAGCGAGTCGCCGTACTTGCGGTGTCCGGCGGTGTGCTTGGCGCAGGCGAGCAGCAGGCGGTCGCGGTCCGGCGAACTCGTGCGCGCGTAGTCCTCGAGGAAGCAGAAGCCGAGTTCCTGGTTGTGCGGGTCGTTGCCGTGCTTCGCCGCGCTCATCGCCAGCGAGGCGAGCAGCGGGGCGCGCTCGTAGCCGCCGTCGAGGTAGGCCTGCACCCAGCTGGCGGCCTCGTCCGGCGCCAGCCGGTCCGTGGCGGTCTCCAGCTCGCGGAGAACCTGGTTGCGGGAGAGCCGGTCAGAGCCGGCGGGGGCGCGCAGCAGCGGCCGGCCGTTGCCCGGCGTGTTGCGCAGCTTCATCGCGGCCTGGTTGACGAAGGAGCCGGCGACGTAGAGCAGCTTGGTGCGGTGGCGGTGCATGAAGCGCCCGTAGAACCAGGCGAGCGTGTTCGTGTACTCGTAGCAGTGCTGCGGCATCCCGAAGTTCTCGGGCTCGCCGGCCTCGAGGACGACCTGCGCGGCCGCGATCTGGATCGTGTCCAGGATCTTCTTCGGCGAGCGGCCGGACTGGAGCAGGCCGGTGATCATGTGGATGTAGGCGGGGTCCGGTTCGCGCAAGATCGCGTGCTTCAGCCCCTCGCGCTCGGCGATCGAGAGGTCGCCTTCCTGCGCGAACAGCTCAGCGTCGCGCGTGGACTGAGGGGTGGCGGCCAGCGTCGAGATCGGCGGGTCGTCGTCCAACTCCGTCATCAGCACGCGGCAGGCCATCTCGTAGTTCGCGTAGTAGTGCGGCCCGACGGCGAGGTCGGGCGCACCCGCGTAGATGATCGGGTCCGCGTGGTCCCAGCCGACGGCGTCGGCGAGCTCGACCGTGGCGCGGGCGCGGAAGGATTTGTGGCCCGTCGTGTAGCTGGTCACGTAGAGCATGCGGTCCTGGATGTCGATCAGGCCGGCGAACACCATCTGGCCGGCAACGCGTTCGCGGTTCCCTGGGTTGCGCAGCATCCCCTTGAGCAGGCTGAAGGCCGGCCCGGCCTGGTTGCGCATGACCAGCGTCAGCCACTCGTTAAGCTGCTCGTCGAGGGTGCCGATCTCCTCGGGGTGCTCCAGCGCGGGCACGTCCAGGTTGTAGATCTCGGGGGCCGGCGGGACGGGGTAGCGGACCGGGTCGTAGCGGCTGCGGCCGTAGTGCCCGGGCGCCTTGCCGAGCAGCTGGTTCCAGGCATCGAGGCCGGTCGGCACGTACCACATCGTCTGCGCGAGCGGCAGGAAACGGTGCTGTTTCGACAGCACGTCCGGCATGCGCATCGCGAGGCGGCCGCTGAGCAGGCAGTGGTCGTTGTTGACGAAGCGCACGAAACCGTCGTCGAGGCGCTGGTGGAACGGCGCCTGCGTGTACGGCCCGTGGATGCGCACCGTCTCCAGCAGCAGCTCTTCCAGCGGCCGGCCGGCGCGGATCAGGTCGTAGAGGACGTCGGACGCCGCCTCCTGGTCGCGGGCAATCATGCCCTCCTCGAGGGCGGCATACATCGCCACGGTCCGGGCGTCCGGCCGATCGTAGGAGTCGGTCGTCATGCACAGCTCCCTGGCGCGGAGTATACCCGCCTGTCGCGACTCCGGCGCTACCACGGCGGGACCGGGAGGAGGCGCCTACTGGTGCTGCAGCGCCTCCGGCTCGGCAACCGCGAAGCAGGCGGCCCCCTCGACGCCCGCGCGCAGCCCAACGGGAAGGGCATCCGAGGCGGCGCCGAACTGCTCGGCGGCAGCGTCCAGCGCGTCGACAATCTCGAAGACGTTCACCGTCGCGTTGGCGTCGAGCGCCTCGACCTGCGCCTTGAGGTCGGCGAGCGTCGACATGCTCGCCCCGTGGTAGCCGACCAGCTCCTCGGGCGGCTCGATCCCCTGTGCTTCCTCGAGGAACTGGTCGAGCTGGGAGGAGGCCTCGCGCCAGCTGTTGCCGTCGGCGAACGGCTCGTACTCCGCCGCGCTGTCACCGCACCACTCCTCGTACTCCTCGACGTTGAGCGAGCCGCCGCATGCGGCGGCGAGGGTCACGAGGAGCAGCAGTGGTGCGAAGCGGAGCATGCGCCAGCCTTCCCTGCGCCGCTGAGTCTGCCATCGCCACTCACGCAGGGGAAGCAGCACGCCCGGGTAGTTCTGCTGGCGAGCACTCGAGGGCGCGCGCTCACGGTTGGCGGGCCTCGGTGGTCGCGGCGTCGCAGCGATGGCCGGTGATGCGCTCGGCGAGATCGGGGAAGGCGGGGTCGATTTCGTAGCGGTAGTCGTCCCAGTAGCCGTCGCGGTCCGGGTCGAAGCGGCGCGGCGGCGTGGCGCTCGCGAGGGCGAGCTCCTTCATGTGCCGCTCGATCTCAGCCCGCCGCGCGGCGGCTTCGTGCGGCGGGACGGGCGGCAGCACCTCAAGGCTCAGCGACTGCCCGAAGCGCAGGGTGGCGCTGAACGGGTGCTCCCACACGCGGTGGCCTCCCGTGACCACGATCGGCAGCAGCGGGCGGCCGAGGCGGCGCGCGAGGTGGAAGGCCCCCGGCTGAAACGCGAGCTCGATGCCGAGGATCGAGCCCTGGGGGAAAAGGAGCAGGCTGTCGCCGGCCTCGATCGCCGCGAGGGCGTCGCGCTGGAGCGTGCGGGCGCTCGCGATGGGGCGCTCGGGGCGGATCAGCAGGTGGCGCCCGCGCACGAGCAAGTCACCGAGGAGCGGGAAGGTGGCGAGCTCGTCGCGCGCGACGGCAGTGAGCGAGAGCGGGAGCCGGAGCAGTGCGAGCCCGTCGGCGAAGCCCTCGTGCAGCGAGGCGACGACGTAGCGCTCGTCCGGGTCGATGTGTTCGAGACCGCTGATGGCGATGCGCAGGCCGATCAGGCGGGCGGCGAGCCGCGCCGACCAGCGCTCGGCGGCCCGGTAGACCGCCTGCTCCGGCAGCAGCGCGGCGAGCCACAGGGCGAGCCTCGCCGGGCCGAGGAGCACGAGGGCGGCCACCCACGCGCGGAGCCACTCGCGGGTGGACCCGACAGCGAGGTAGCCGCCGAGCAGGGTGCGTGGCGCCTCTGCGGTTGCGCCCGCGGGAGGGTTCGCGCGATCAAGCCCCATCGGCGCCGGCGGTAGCGCCCTGGCCCGCGAGAGCGTCACGCAGCTCGGCCTCGTCGGGGACGACGCCCTGGGTGGTGATTTTGCCGTTGATCGTGACGACGGGCGGGTGCCAGCCGCCGCGGCGCAGGGCGTCGAAGAGGTGGTTGAACCAGGGCTTGATACGCACCTCGACGCCGGGGAGGCCGGCGGCCACGCGCTGGACGAGGCGGACGGTGAGGTCGCACTCCTCGCAGATGGCGTGCGGTACCGTGAAGAAGAGTTGGCGGCCGGTCATCGGATAGACGGTGACCACCGTCGTCGTTGCCGCGTCGTTCGCTGTCCCGGTCATGCCATTGAGGGTACGCGAGCGGGGCGCGCATGGCGCGCCGTGGGTACGATTGCGGTGGAGCGGGCAGTATGCGGCCCTCGGCGCGGCGGCGGACTGGGATGGTGACGGATGGACTGGACGGACTTGGTTGAGAAGCTGGGCGACCGGTCACGCGCAGTACCGGCGAGCGAGTTCAGCGCCGACGACCCGGGCGCGAGCGACTGCGGTGTCTACACCTGGTGGGCGGACGAGACCGCTCAGCGAGTGATCGAGCGCGCGCTTGGCGCGGATGCCAGCTCGGTGATCTGCGTGGGCAAGGCGGGAGGTGGCACGTCGAGCCAGACGCTCGCGACCCGGATCGTCGGCAAGCATCTCAAGTCCAGGGCCAACATTGGGTCGTCGACGCTGCGGAAGAGCTTGACCGCGATCCTCATGAAGGACAAGGCGTTCGCCGCCGAGCATACGAGCTCCGACGCGGTCGCCCGGAGCCCCATCCTGTCTGACTGGATGCGGGAGCACCTCAAGGTCGCGATCGCCCCGGTCGATCGCCCGGAACAGGTCAAGCACGCCGAAGAGGCGGCGCTCAAGTACTGCGATCCGCCGTTGAACTTGCTAGGAGTGACCAGGACGCCTGCCCGTGCCCAGCTCAGAACGTTGCGGAAGGCACTCCTCGCAGATGGCGTGCGGGACCGTGAAGAAGAGTTGGCGGCCGGTCATCGGGTAGACGGTGACCACCGTCGCGGTCGCAGCGGCTGCGGATGCGTCGGTCATGGATCGAGCGTACCGCAGGCCGCGGCTGCCGCGCAGTCGCGATTCCATGTAGAACGGGGCGCGTGAAGCAAGCCGCGAACTGCGGGACCGCGAGGTGCTACTCGCGAACCACCGCTGCGTCGCGCCTTCCGGGAGGCCTGTGTGAGCGGCGAGGCCAGGCGCTACACCAGATCGGCGGAGCTGACAGAGCGCGCCGCCCGCCTGATCTCGGGCGGAACCAGCCGCGCCGGCGCGCGCGCGCCGGCGGCGGAAGGCGGGTGGGAGCACTCCCTCTTCGCCGCGAGCGGCAGCGGGGCGCGCCTGACCGACGTCGACGGCAACGAGGTGATCGACTTCAACAACCACTCGACCGCCCTCGTCCACGGACACGCGCACCCGCGCATCGTCGAGGCGATCACGAAGCAGGCGGCGCGCGGTACGGGCTCGAACTTCTCCAACGAGCACGAGCAGCGCCTGGCCGAGCTGATCTGCGATCGCGTGGCGGCGTTCGACCGCATCCGCTTCTGCGTGACCGGCACCGAGGCGGTGCTGATGGCCGTGCGCGCCGCGCGCGCACTCACCGGCCGCGTGAAGATCGCGAAGTTCGAGGGCGCCTACCATGGCCGTTCCGACTTCGTCGATATCTCGGTTGAGCCGGGTCCCGAGGACTGGGGGGAAGGCGACCCCAGCCCCGTCGCCCAGATCGGCACGTCGCGCAGCGTGACCGATGCGGTGGTCGTGCTTCCCTACAACGAGACGGAGCGCGCACGCGCGATCCTCGAGCGCCACGCCGGTGAGCTTGCCTGCGTGGTGATCGACCCGTTCGCCCCGCGCACGGGCCCCAGCGTCCCCGCGCCCGAGTTCCTGGCCATGCTGCGCGAGTACACGCGCAGCGACGGCAGCCTGCTGGTCTTCGACGAGGTGATCGCCTTCCGGCTGAGCTACGGTGGGGCCCAGGGGCTCTACGGCGTGACGCCGGACCTCACCTGCCTCAGCAAGATCATCGGCGGTGGCCTCCCGATCGGCGCCGTCGCCGGCCCCGCCGACTACATGGACATCTTCGATTCGGCAACCGGGCCGGCGCTCACGTTCGGCGGGACCTACGCGGCGAACCCGATGTCGGCCGCCGCGGGGGCGGCGGCGCTCGAGTTGCTCACTGCGGACGAGGTCGAGCGCATCAACGCGCTTGGCGCCCGGGCTCGCGAACTGGTGCGTGAGGCCTTCGCGGTCAGCGGCTACCCCGGCCAGGTGCTCGGCGTCGGTTCGCTGTTCCGGCCGCACCTGACGACGCGGTCGATCCGGGGCTACCGCAGCGCCCGCTGGAACGCCGAGGAGCGAGCGCGCGTGCGGCGCCTCCAGGGCCGCATGCTCAACCGCGGTGTCTCGATCTGGGAGCATCAGGCGCTCTGCTCGATCTCTACGCCCATGGGCGACCCGGAGCTGGAACGGCTCGCCGAGGCGCTCACGGCCTCGCTGCGAGCGATGATTGCGGAGGGTGACGTCCCCGGCGAGGCAGGCTAGTCGCGCCGTTCGTCCAGCACGATCGCCGCCTTGATCTCGCGCCACTCGCGCATCCGCTCCAGGGCGACGTTGATCTCCTCGAGCCGGTAGCGATTCGAGATCAGGTCCAGCCACGGGAAGCGCTCCCGGTTGTGCGCGAGGAAGTCGAGCGCGCGCGCGTAGTGATCGACGCCGGCTGAGATCGAGCCGACGACCCTGAGGTGCTTCCCCGTGATGTCGGATGGGCGCACCTCCACCGCCTCGTTGTGCCGCTGGCCAAGCACGAGGTAGCGCCCGCCGCGAGCGATCAGGTCGATGCCCTCCGGGAACGCGCTCCGGGCGCCCGAGACCTCGATCACCACCTCCGGGCCACGACCCTCCGTCCAGTCGAGGATCCGGGCGCGCCGCTCGGACGGATCGGGCAGCTCACCGATGTCGAGGGTGTGCGTGGCGCCCCAGCGGCGCGCGACCGCGAGGCGCTCCGCGGGTCCGCCGATCACGATCACGGCCGGCGCGCCCGAGCGGACCGCGAGCGCCGTCGCGAAGAGTCCCAGCGGCCCCGAGCCCTGGATCGCCACGCGGTCCGTGTCGCGGATCCGGCCGAGGCGATCGAACCCGTGGACCACGGTGCGGAGCGCGCACGAGGCGGCCGAGGCGAGCTCGTCGGGCACGACGTCCGGCACCCGCACGCGTCCGGCCGTGGGGAAGACGTAGCCGTATTCGGCGAACCCTCCGGTGAGATGGGGGAACTCCGTGCTCAGGGTCTGCGTGTAGCCGCGCCGGTGCTCGCACAGCGTCGGCTCATGCGCGACGACGCACTGGTAGCACTGCCCGCAGAAGCCGTGCGTGTAGACGATGCGGTCGCCCACGGCGAGCGGGCGGCCCACCGAGTCGTGAGTCACGCCCTCGCCGAGCCGGACCACGCGACCGACCATCTCGTGGCCGAGGATGCGCGGGAAGCGGTCGTGTGAGGCCTGCGTGTCGCCGTGCTGCACGTGGCCGTCGGTGGCGCAGATCGTCGCAACGAGGTGACGGACGAGGATCGCGTTCGGCTCGAGCTGCCTCGGGACGGGCACCTCGCCGATCTCGAGTGGCTGGCCGCGCCCCACCAGCAGCGCGGCCCGGCAGGTCTCGGGAATCTCGGTCACTCGCCCGGCCTCCGCCCTTGCGTGCGTTGCCCCGGCGATCGCCCCGGAGGAGCTTGTGGAGGCCGGGCCCGCTCATGTGATGGGGGGGGTAGCGGAGCGGACGGCACCGCTGTGAGCAGCTGACGTCCGCTCCCTCAGCTTACGCGGTGGAAGCAGGACCCTCCTCGGTCGGTGCGGCGGTCTCGGCCGCCTCGGGCGGCGCCCCGTTGCCGTCCGGCGCGCCGTTGGTGGTCTGGACGCGTGGCAGGCTCTTGAGCGTGCCGAGGATGTCGATCCCGGTCAGGCTCTCGACGAGGTCCGGAAGCTGGGACACGACATTGGTGACATCGCCGGTCAGCTTGCTGGCGCCCATGGAGCCGTCCCCGCTGATCATGACGATCCGGTCCGTCTGACCGAGCGGCTGCGCGACGGCCGCGGCAACTTCCGGCAACGACTCGAGCAGCGTGTCGATGACAGCCGCCTGACCGTACTCCTTCCAGGCATCTGCCTTTGTTCGCATCGCCTCCGCTTCCGCGAGACCCTTGGCGCGAATCGCGTCGGCTTCCGCCTCGCCGCGGGCGCGGATTGCATCGGCCTCGCCGTTACCGTTGAGCGTGATCGCTTCGGCTTCGGCTTCGGCCTCGGCGACCACCCGGGTCTTCTCACCGGCCGCGATCGTTTCGAGGCGGTAGCGCTCGGCCTCGGCCGGGCGCTTCACGCCTGCCTCCAGCTCGCGCTCGCGTCGTGCGATCTCCTGCTGCTCGACCTCGATCTGCTTGGTGCGCTCGACGACCTCGACCTGGAGCTCCTGCTCGCGGATCTCCTGCTGCGTCATCGCCTCCTGCAGGGCGTAGGCAAGCTCCGCCTCGGCCCGGCGGGCGTTCGTCTCCTGCTCGTAGCGGGCCTTCTGAACGGCGAAGTCGCGTTCCGCCTCGGCGATCCTGGTGTCTGCGTCGTAGCGGGCCTGCTCCTGGTCGCGGTTCGCCTGCGCCTCGACGATCGTGGCGTCGCGCTGCGCCTCGGCACGCCGGATCGCCGCGTCTCGGGCGGCCTCGGCCTCGCCGATCTCGGCGTCGCGCGTGACCTCGGCCGTGCGCTTGCGTCCGAGCGCGTCGAGGTAGCCCTGTTCGTCGCGGATGTCGCGGATCGTGAAGCTCACGATCTCGAGGCCCATGTTCGCCATGTGCGGCCCGGCCACCTCGGACACGCTTTCGGCGAACGATTCGCGGTCCTGGTAGATCGCCTCGACGGTCATCGTTCCGAGGATCGCGCGCTGCGCGCCCTCGAGTGTCTGGAGGGCGACCTGCGCGATCTCGGACTCGCGCTTTCCGATGAATTGCTGTGCGGCCGTGCGGATCGCTTCCTCCGCCCGCGCCACCTTGACCTGCGCCACCCCGTCCACGGTGACGGCGACGCCCTCTTTCGTGTAGACGTTCGCCGTCTCGACAGGCAGGGTCATGACCTCGAGTGAGATGCTCTGCGCCTTGTAGAAGAACGGGACGACGATGACGCGGCCGCCGACCGTCACCTTCGGTCGGGAGCCGCCCCCCGACCTGATCACGGCCTCGTTGGGCCCTGCTACCTTGATGATTGGAGCCATATGCACTTCTCCTCACGTTGCCGGTCACCCAGCGAGTGCCGGTTACTTGTTTCCTCGTTTGATTATCCTGCGGATCCGGTCCGCCACCGCCGACACTAACACTCGCGTTCTCGATCCCGATTCCGGGAACGAGTCCGACACCTTGATCACCCCGCCGCTGTAGACGCTGATCACGCGCACGTCCTGGCCGGCGCTGATGCTCGTCCATTCCTCGGTGGTGGCGGACCATTCCCGGTCGCCGATGCGGACCGTGCCGGACGGCGCCAGATCGGAGAGCGCGACCCCGCGCGCGCCGATCATCGCTTCGTCGGGCGTGCCGACGAAGGCGTCGGCCGACCCTCCCTCTCTCGCGAGGTTGAACAGCGTGAACAGCGCTCCGGCAAGCACCACCGTCATGGCGCCGATCAGCCAGCGGTCCACCTCGACCGCCGGCTCCGGGATCACCGACGACTCGAAGAACCCGCCGAAGATCAGGAAGGAGCCGACCAGGAACGAGACCACGCCGCCGGCGCCAAAGGCGCCGATGCCGGGCGCCTGCAGCTCGAAGAAGAACAGGCCCATCGCGAACAGGATGAGCGCCACGCCAACCCAGCTGACCGGGAGTTGCCCGAACGCGACGAAGGCGAGCAGCAGCGCGATCACTCCGACCACGCCCGGGCCGAACACGCCGGGGCTGAAGAACTCCGCCAGCAGCGCCAGGCTCCCAAGGCTGAGCAGGAGGTAGGCGATGTTCGGGTCGGCGATCAGTCCCAGGAAGCGCTCGAGCATCGTCTTCCTGACTTCGCGGACGGGCAGGTCGGTCGGGCTCACCACAACGGTCCCGCTGGCGGTCTCGGCCGTACGGCCATCGACCTGGTTCAGCAGGTCGGCCATGTCGGTGGCGATCAGGTCGATGATCCCGAGGGCGATTGCCTCGTCCGCCGAGTAGGCGAGTGCTCTCGTGACCGTGTCCTCAAGAGCGGCGGCGTTGCGATTCCGCTGTTCCGAGATTCCCCTGATGAGCGCGCGGATGTCCTCGTTGACCTTGTCCCTCAGCGTTGGGGGCAGTTCCCCACCCGACGAGCTCACCGGCGACGCAGCGCCGATGTTGGTGGCGGGGGCCATCACGGCGAAGTTGGCGGCGACCGTAATGAACGTGCCGGCCGACGCCGCCTGCGCACCGGCAGGCGAGACGAAAACGGCCACGGGCGTCCGGGACCCGAGGATCGCCTCGATCATGTTGCGCATGGAGTCGGCGCGCCCTCCGGGCGTGTCGAGCTCGATCACAATCAGCGCGGCGCCGTCGTCGGCAGCCTTGTCGATCGCCCTCGAGAGGTAGCGCTCGCTGACGGCGTCGATCACGCCGTCGAGCTTGATGAGGGCGACGTGATCGCCGTCCGCGCGTGCGGACCCGGGCCAGTGCGCAAACAACAGCAGGAGCAGGCCCGCAGCCACAGAGGCGAGGCCTATGCCGCGCGCTGTGCCTCTGGTCATGCGATAGGGGCTCGGCTCAGCTGGACGTGATAATTCGGTAACATCGAGTGCATATCAGTATATACGAATGTTCGTAGGGGCGCCAGTGAGACAGGTTATGGCGCACCGAGGCTGCAACGGGCAGTGGAGCGGGAGATGGGATTCGAACCCACGACCCTCTGCTTGGGAAGCAGATGCTCTACCCCTGAGCTACTCCCGCATCGCTGCTCCGGCAGGGGCACCATTAAGCGCCGCGCGCCATCGCGCGTCAACGCGCGCCTCGAGGCGAGCCGAACGCGGCAGCCGCTGCCATCGGCTACCATCGCGCTCGGCACGAGCACCGAACGCCCTCCGAGGGCGGGCATGGCCGAGCGGAGGTGAGCGATGAAGTTCGGCGCGTACCTGATCAACCCGCCGAATCTGCCCTATGCCGCCGGCGGCGCCTCCGCCTCCGACTACGGCGAGGCCGACAGCGTGACCTCGCCCGGCTACCTGCGTGAGTGCGCCCGTCACGCCGAGGAGCTGGGCTTCGACTCGATCTGGTTCCCGGATCACGTCGTCATCCCCGCCTCCTACAGCTCGCGCTACCCGTACCAGGAGTACGAGGGCGGCGAGTACCGCCGCTACCCCTACGACGAGACCGCGTTCCCGGAGCCGATGACCGCCCTCGCCTACGTCGCGGGCGCCACCGACCGCATCAAGCTGCGCACCGGCGTGCTGATCCTCCCGGAGCGCAACCCCGTGCTCTTCGCCAAGGAGCTGGGCACCCTCGACGCGCTCTCCGGCGGCCGCGTCGAGCTGGGCATCGGCATCGGCTGGCTGCGCGAGGAGTTCGAGGCGCTCGGCATCTCCTGGCCGAACCGCGGCCGCCGCTGCGACGAGTACATCGAGGCGATGCAGGAGATCTGGAACAACGAGGTCGCCAGCTACCATGGCGAGTTCGTTTCGTTCTCGGAGATCCGCTGCGACCCGAAGCCGGTCCAGCCCGGCGGGGTGCCGCTGATCGTTGGCGGCCACACGAAAGCGGCGGCCGTCCGCGCCGGGCGCTACGGCGCCGGCTACCTGCCGCTCGGCTACCACCAGGCCAGCGACGGCTTCGAGTTCATGGACGCGATGCGCGAGGCCGCCGAGCAGGCCGGCCGCGACCCCGACGCGATCGAGCTCTCGGCCGGCGGCGCACCCGACCCGGACTACCTCGAACAGCTCGCCGAGGCAGGCATCGACCATGTCTTCCTGCAGGCCTGGCAGCCGACGATCGAGGCAGTGAAGGAAGGCCTGCAACGGATCGCCGAGGACATCATCCCCAGGTTCCGCTAGCGAGGATCCGCGAACGGCCTCGGTGTAAGGGAGTGCGTGTGACGGACGGTGAGGCCATGGACCACCATCAGCGCTGGATCGAGTGGCGCGAGCAGACGCCCGCGCTGCGCGAGTACGCCTACATGAACTCCGGCTTCGCCGGGCCGGAGCGCATCGCGGTGCACGCCGCGATGCGCCGGCGCTTCGACCTCGAGTTGCTGCATGGCTCGACGACGCGCCAGGCCCTCGACGATCGCTACGAGCTCGCCGACCGCTACCGCACCGTCATGGGGCAACTGCTCGGCGGCGCATCGCCGGACGAGATCGCGATCACCGGTAACACCTCCGAGGGCATCAACATCGTCGTCAACGGCCTCGGCATGCAGGCCGGTGAGTGCCTCATCACGACCGGAGTCGAGCATGGCTCGGGCATCGTGCCCGCCTACTACCAGCGCGCGCGCCATGGCTGCGAGCTGGCGATCGTGCCGATCGACGCGCAGGACTCGCCCGGGCAGCAACTGGAATCCTTCGTCGGGGCGCTCGACAGCGCGGAGTGCCCAATCAAGCTGGTCATCCTCTCCGAGATCTCGTACTCGACGGGGCAGCTCCTGCCGCTGAACGCGATCGTCGAGGAGACGCACCGCCGGGGCGGCCTCGTGCTCGTCGACGGTGCGCAGACGGCCGGGCACATCCCGATCGACGTGCGCGCGAGCGGCGTCGACTTCTATGCGATCCCCTCGCACAAGTGGCTGTGCGGCCCGGACGGTCTCGGCGCGCTCTACGTGCGCGAGGACCTGATCCCGCTGGTCGCACCCACGAAGGTCTCGGGCCGCGCCGCCGCGGAGTACGACCTCGAGGGCGGCTTCGAGCCGGAGCGCGAGAAGATCACCAAGTACGAGCTGACGACGACGGCGACGGCGCTGATCGCCGGCACGATCGAGGCGGCCGAGTGGTACCTCGAATCGGGGCCCGAGGCCGTCTTCGAGCGGACGCGCGGGCTCAACCGCTACGCGGACGAGCGCTTCAGCCGCATCGAGGGCGTCGAGGTGGTCAGCCCGCACCACGACGCGACACGTACGGGGCTGTTCTGCTTCACGGTCGACGGCCTCGAGGCGGCCGACGTGAATGCCTTCCTGCAGCAGGAGGGACGGGTCGTCTGCCGCTCGGTCGCGCAGTTCAACAGCGTCCGGCTCTCGCTGCACGCCTTCAACACCGAGGCCGAGATCGACCGGACCGCCGAGACGGTGGAGCGCGCCATCCTCGAGGGCATCCCCGACGACGTCGAGCCCGCGATTCCGCCGCAGCTCATGGCAGGCGGCGCGCCGTAGCGCGAGCGTTCGCGGCTATGGCCGCACGCCGCGGCGGCGCTTCGGGCCGCCGCCGAGCTCGTGCGGGAGCACGCGGTAGGCGTGCTCCACGAAGCGCTCGAGGTGGGAGCGCGTCTCGCGCGGGTCGATGATCTCCTCGACGCCGAAGGCCTCGGCGGTGCGGAAGATGTTGCTCATCCGCGCGAACTCCTCCTCGAGCTCCTGGCGGCGGGCGTCCGGGTCCGGGGACGCCTCGATCTCGCGGCGGTAGGCGGCCTCGACGCCGCCCTCGATCGGCAGGCTGCCCCACTCGCCGCTCGGCCAGGCGATGCGATAGCGGAGCCGCGAGTCGCCGGGGACCATGCCGCCCATGCCGTAGCACTTGCGCACGATGATCGTGATCGCCGGCACGGTGGCCTGCATCCCCGCCCAGGCAGCGCGGATGCCGCGGCGCAGTGTGGCCGCGCGCTCGGCCTCGGGGCCGATCGCGAAGCCGGGCGCGTCGACGAAGAAGACGAGCGGGATGTGGAAGTAGTCGCACAGATCGACAAAGTGCGCCTGCTTCTCCGCCCCGTCGCCGTCGAGGGCGCCCCCGTAGGCGAGCGGGTTGTTGGCGATGACGCCGACGGGGTGGCCGTTGATGCGTGCGAAGGCGGTGATCAGGCTGAGGCCGTAGTGCGGCTTGATCTCGAAGATCGAGCCTTCGTCGAGCGTCGATTGGAGGATCTTGTGCATCGAGTAGGGGCGACGGCGGTCGCGCGGCACGATCTCGGCGAGTGGCTCGGGGTCGGGCCGGGCGCCGTCGAACTCGGCGACCGGGGGTAGTTCGTGGACGTTGGAGGGCATGTAGGAGAGGAAGGCGCGGATCTGGCGGAACGCGTCTTCTTCGTCGGCGGCCTCGTTGTCGATGATGCCGGATTGGCGCACGTGGATCTGCGCGCCACCGAGCTCGCGCGGCGTCACCTCCTGGCCCATCGAGCGCCGGACCAGCGGAGGTCCGGCGGCGAAGACCGCCGCGGTCTCCCTCGTCATCACGCTCCAGTGCACGAGCTGCGAGCGCCCTGCCGGGCCGCCGGCGGCGTAGCCGAGAACGGCTCCGACGACGGGCACATGGAGCATCGCCTCGACGGCTTCCTGGAACTGGTAGTTGCCGATGACGAGCTGCGGGGCGCCCTCGGTAGCCATGGTCTGAACGCTGCCGCCGCCGCCCTCGATGAGCAGGACGAGCGGGACGAGGTACTCGCGCGCGACGTCCTCGGGGAAGCCGCCGGTGTCGCCGCCCTTGTCGCGCTGCTTGAACTGCTTGGCGGAGCCGCCGCGGATCGTGAAGTCCTCGCCGCCGATCGCGACGTGCCGCCCATCGATCTTGCCGAGCCCCATCACGTAGGGCGCGGGCGTGAAGTCGGTCAGCCGCCCGTCCTCGTACTCCCCCGCCCCGGCGAGCACGCCGACCTCGTGGAAGGAGCCGGCGTCGAGCAGCAGGTCGAGGCGCTCGCGGATCGTGTACTGGCCGCGCGAGTGCTGCCGCGCGATGCGGTCCGGCTCCCCGCCGGCGCGCGCCAGCTCGGTGCGCTGCGTGATCTCGTCGAGCCTGTCCTGCCAGACCATGCGCCGCCTCCCGGCGTCCGCGATCCCTCGTGCGCCCGCGGGTCGCCGAGAGGGTAGCGCGTCGGGGGAGGGCGCGTGGCGCTAGTGGACGGTGGGCAGCTCGTCGGCGTTGGCCGGGTGCGGGATCTCGATACCGCTGACGGCGGCGCCAGCGTCGATGGTCCGCGTAGATCTGCAGCGTGCTTCGCGAGCTGCCGCCAGTAGTCGACGCAGGATCCGTCGCTGGCGTGCGCGGCGGTCGGAGAACGCGCCAGAACAGTCCGCAGGCGCCCGCGCCGCGCCTACGGCCGCACGCCGGGGCGCGACTTCGGGCCGGCGGCGACCTCGTGCGGGAGGACGCGGTAGGCCATCTCCACGAAGCGCTCGAGGTGGGAGCGGGTCTCGCGCGGGTCAATGATCTCCTCGACGCCGAAGGCCTCGGCGGTGCGGAAGATGTTGCTCATCGCCGCGAACTCGTCCTCGAGCTCGCGACGGCGTGCCTCCGGGTCGGGCGAGGCCTCTATCTCGCGGCGGTAGGCGGCCTCGACGCCGCCCTCGATCGGCAGGATGCCCCAGTCCGCGCTCGGCCAGGCGATCTTGTAGCGCAGCCGCGAGTCACCCGGAACCATGCCGCCCATGCCGTAGCACTTGCGCACGACGATCGTCAGCGCGGGCACGGTGGCCTGCATACCCGCCCAGGCGGCGCGGATGCCGCGCCTGAGCGTCGCCGCGCGCTCGGCCTCGGGGCCGACGGCGAAGCCGGGCACGTCGACGAAGAAGACGAGCGGGATGTGGAAGTAGTCGCACATGTCGATGAAGTGCGCCTGCTTCTCCGCCCCGTCGCCGTCGAGGGCGCCCCCGTAGGCGAGCGGGTTGTTGGCGATCACGCCGACCGGGTGCCCGTTGATGCGGGCGAGGGCGGTGATCAGGCTGAGCCCGTAGTGCGGCTTGATCTCGAAGATCGAGCCCTCGTCGAGCGTGGAGCGCAGCACGGTGTGCATCGAGTAGGGGCGGCGCCGGTCGCGCGGGATGAGGTCGGCGAGGCGCTCGGGGTCCGGTGGCGCGTCGTTGAACTCGGCGACGGGTGGCAGCTCGTAGACGTTGGAGGGCATGTAGGAGAGGAACGCCTTGATCTGGCGGAAGGCGTCCTCCTCGTCGGCCGCCTCGTTGTCGATGATGCCGGACTGGCGGACGTGGATCTGCGGACCGCCCAGCTCGCGAGGCGTGAGCTCCTGGCCCAGCGCCCGGCGCACGACGGGCGGCCCGGCGGCGAAGACCGCGGACGTCTCCTTCGTCATCACGCTCCAGTGCACGAGCTGCGAGCGGCCGGCCGGTCCGCCGGCGGCGAAGCCGAGCACCGCGCCGACGACCGGTACGTACATCATCGCCTCGACGGCGGGCATGAACTGGTGGTTGCCGGCGAAGAGCGGCGGCGCGCCCTCTGAGGCGATGCGCTGGACGTTGCCGCCCCCGCCCTCGATCAGCAGGACGAGCGGGACGAGGTACTCGCGGGCGAGCTCCTCGGGGAAGCCGCCAACGTCGCCGCCCTTGACGCGCTGGGAGAAGTGCTTGGCGGAGCCGCCGCGGATCGTGAAGTCTTCGCCGCCGATGGCGACGTGCCGCCCGTCGATCTTGCCGAGGCCCATCACGTAGGGCGCGGGCGTGAACTCCGTGAGCTTGCCGTCCTCGTAGAGCCCGGCGCCGGCGAGCGCGCCGACCTCGTGGAAGGAGCCGTCGTCGAGCAGGATGTCGAGGCGCTCGCGGATCGTGTGCTGGCCGCGCGCGTGCTGGCGTTCGATGCGGTCCGGCTCGCCTCCGGCTTGCGCCAGCTCGGTGCGCTGCTTGATCTCGTCGAGCCTGTCCTGCCAGACCATCGCGCCGCTCCTCCGTGTCCGCGCGCCCTCGTCTGCCCTCGGCGGGGCGGGGGCAGGGTAGCGCGTCGGGGGCGGGGGCGTACGGGTGTCGGGTGCGTCGCCTGGCCCTCGGTGTCAGCTCCCCAGCAGGCGACGGCGCCGCCGCCAACTGCCGCGGCGCCCAGGCCGACCGACCAACCGGGCGTGCGATGTGTGCAATGGCAGCCCGGGAGGTTTCCCTACCCTAACGCGCTACCCCCTCGGCAGCGCGAGGCCGCGGGTGGCGATGATGTTGCGCTGGATCTCGCTGGTGCCGCCGCCGATCGTCGAGGAGACGGCCTGCAGGTAGCGCTGAGACGCCGCGCCGTGCTGACCTTCCTCGCGGTGCTCGTCCCAGAGGTTGCCGTAGAGCCCGATCAGCGACATGTGGAGCTGCGCGATGCGCTGGGTCATCTCCGAGTTGAACAGCTTCGCGACCGAGGCCTCCATGTTCGGGACCAGACCCTGCACCTGCATCGTCATGATGCGGAACGAGAACAGCATCCCCACCTCCGCCTCGATCGCGCGATCGGCGAACTGAGCGCGCAGCATCGGACGCTCGCTGAGATGCGTCTCCTCGTCGGGCAACTCGTTCGCGAGGTCGACGATGCGATTCACCAACTGGCTCGCGCCGATTGAGTTACCGATGCCCGAGCGCTCGAAGTCGAGCAGGGTGGCGGCGGCGTACCAGCCGCGGTCCTCCTCGCCGATCATGTTGGCGGCGGGGATGCGCACGTCCTCGAAGAAGACCTCGTTGAAGCTGTGGCGGTCGGCCATGTTGACCAGCGGGCGGACGCTGATGCCGGGCAGGTCCATGTACATCCAGAAGAAGGAGATGCCGCGGTGCTTCGGCGCGTCCGGGTTCGTGCGGGCGATGAAGTACATGCCGTCCGCCTTGTGGGCGCGGCTCGTCCAGATCTTCTGCCCGCTGATCACGATGTCGTCGCCCTCGCGCTTCGCGCGAGTCTGCAGCGAGGCGAGGTCGGAGCCGGCGCTCGGCTCGGACCAGCCCTGGCACCACTCGAACTCGTCCGAGAGGATCTTCGGCAGGTGCTGCTGCTTCTGCTCCTCGCTGCCGGTCAGGATCAGCGTCGGGCCGAACATCATGACGGCGATGCCGAGCAGCCCGGAGATCCCGCCGACGCGCCCGGCCAACTCCTGGTTGAGGATGAACTGCTCGGTGACGGTGAGGCCGAGGCCGCCGTATTCCTTCGGCCAGTGCGGCCCCAGCCAGCCGCGCTCGGCGAGCGCCTTGCGCCAGCGCATGGTCACACCCTCCGAGTCGGAGCCGGCCCGCTCCATCAGCGGGTCGTCGCCGGGGCGTTCGGCGACCGTCGCGGTCTCCTCGATGAAGTCGCGCACCATGGCGCGGAATTCCGCCTGCTCGGGGGTGTCCGTGAAATCGACCATCGCGCGCCTCCTGCAGCCCCCGCGAGCATAGCCGTCGCCGCAGCTACGCGGGGTGCGAGCCGGCCGAGGCGGTCACGTAGCGCCGCCGGTGCGGTAAGGTGCGCATCCGAGGGAGGCGAGCAATGTCCCGACCCGAGCGCATGACCTTTGGCGTCTTCATGGCGCCGTTCCACCCGATTAACGAGAACCCCACGCTGGCCTTCGAGCGCGACATCGAGCTGCTCGAGTGGCTCGACGCGCTCGGCTATGACGAGGCGTTCATCGGCGAGCACCACAGCGCCGGCTGGGAGACGATCGCCAGCCCCGAGGTGTTCATCGCCGCCGCCGCCCAGCGCACGCGCCACCTTCGCTTCGGCACCGGCGTGGTCAGCATCCCCTACCACCACCCGTTCATGGTCGCCGACCGCATGGTGCTGCTCGACCACCTGACGAGGGGCCGCGTGATCCTCGGCGTGGGGCCGGGGGCGCTGGCGACGGACGCCTACATGATGGGCATCGACCCGGCGCGGCAGCGCGAGATGATGGACGAGGGCCTGGGGGTCATCAAGCGGCTCTTCACGGAGACCGCGCCGTTCAGTGTGAAGAGCGACTGGTTCGAACTGAACGACGGGATGCTCCAGATCCGGCCCTACCAGTACCCCTCGATCCCGCTCGTGGTCGCCTCCGTGCAGACGCCCGCGGGCGTCACGACGGCGGGCAAGCACGGCGCGGGGGTGCTCTCGCTGAGCACGCCGCGCGGCATGGTGCGCGAGACCTCGCTCAAGGAGCTGTGGTCGATCGCCGAGCAGACCGCCGCCGAGCACGGCAACGAGATGCGCCGCGAGGAGTGGCGGCTCTCGATTCCGATCCACCTCGCCGACAGCCGCGAGGAGGCGATGGCGGACGTGCGCCGCGGCCACCGGAACGTGACCCGCGAGTACTTCGACAAGACGCTCGGCCACGCCTCGCCGAACGTGCCGGACGACTGCCTGCTCGAGTACGTGATGGAGCGCCACGGGGTGATCGTCGGCACGCCCGACGACATGATCGAGGCGATCGAGCGGCTGCAGGAGATCAGCGGCGGCTTCGGCGGCATGCTCGTGCGCGTCGAGGACTGGGCGCCGCGCGAGAAGATCCTGCGTAGCTACGAGCTGCTGGCCCGCTACGTAATGCCGCACTTCCAGGGCTCGGTTGCCTCCATCCAGCGCTCCAACAAGTGGGCGCAGGAGAACCGTGACCCGATCCACGAACGCCGTGTGCTGGGCGTGCGCACCGCCACCGAGGCCTACTTCGGGGGCAACTCCTCCGGCGACGGCTCGTAGCCAGCGAGGCCACGTCCGCGCGCCGCGATCGCGGCGCGCGCAGGGCGCGCGTTGCCGCGTCTCCCGTGCTGCGCCAGAATGCCCGGAGCGCGCGGCCGCACGGCGGGCCGCGCGCCCGGAGACCGATGACCCGAGGACCGGCGAGACGACAGGCGGGGCGATGAGCGAGACCTGGTACATCGACGACGAGAGCCAGTACGTGAAGGTGATCAAGGAGGCGCCGGTCGCGCAGGTCGTCCTCAACCGGCCGGAGCGCCTCAACTGCTGGCTGACCGGCCAGGAACTGGAGATCGCGAGGGCGTTCGAGCAGCTCAACGGCAAGGAGCACGAGGACGTCAAGGCCGTGATCTTCCGCGGCGAGGGCCGCAGCTTCTCCAGCGGCTACGACGTGACCGAGCTGGGCACGCAGTACTGGGAGCCCGGCGAGGACACGAAGAGCCGCCCGACGCAGCGTCGCCGCCTCAACGTCGACGCCGAGGGCCGCAACGTGCTGCGCGCCGTATTCCAGTCGAGGAAGGCGGTGATCGGCGAGCTGAAGGGCTATGTCCTCGGCGGCGCCTTCGAGTTCGTGCTCGGCTGCGACATCCTGATCGCGGCGGAGGGCACCATCATCGGCAGCCCGCCCGCGCGCATGGTCGCGGCGGCGGGGATGAGCAGCAGCTTCAGCATCCTCCGCCTCGGCCCCGCGCTCTACTCGGAGATGATGCTGCTCGGGCGCTTCATCAGCGCCGAGGAGGGCTACGAGCGCGGCCTCATCAACCGCGTCGTCCCGCTCGAAGACCTCGAGGAGACGACGCAGGCGGCGGCGGACCTCGCCAGCCTGATCCCGACCGACGGCATCGCGATCCACAAGCTGCAGTCGCGGCTCGCCTACAACACGCTCGGCTTCGAGTCGACGCTGGCCGCCTCCAACATGTCGCACACGCTGCAGGTGCAGCAGCGCCTCGGCGAGCACGACTGGAACCTCTTCACCGAGCGGCGCGACCACGGGGCGAAGGAGGCCTACCGGCGGCGCGACCAGCGCTTCCGCGACGCCATCGAGCGCTTCAACCCGCGCGGCCCGATCATCTAGCCGGCGCAGCGAGGTGAGCGACCACTTGGACGGTCCGGTCGCCGGCGAGGCGCGCGGACAGAACACGCGGCTCTCGGACATCGTCGCGGTCGAGCTGGGCGAAGGCCTCGCGGCGGCCTACTGCGGGCGCTGGCTGCGCCTCCACGGCGCGACCGTGATCAAGGTCGAGGATGCGACGACGGGCGGCGATCGGCTGCGGCGCGAGGACCTGACGCCGGACGGCTGGCGCCGCACCGAGCGCCGCTCGATGTTCGCCGCGCTGCATGCCGGCAAGGAGAGTGTCTCGCTCGACTACTCCAGCGACGAGGGCCAGTCCGAGCTGCACGATCAACTCTTCCGCGCGGACGTCGT
Organism: Dehalococcoidia bacterium; assembly: GCA_963667465.2. Classification (GTDB taxonomy): domain Bacteria; phylum Chloroflexota; class Dehalococcoidia; order UBA2979; family UBA2979; genus VXMT01. The sequence goes on from CAXXDN010000001.1 coordinate 943,090, forward strand.
CATCTCCAGCTTCACGCGCGACGAACTGCTGGAACGCGGGCTCAGCGAGGTGCTGTTCGACCTGCCCGGCGATCGCGTCGCCGTCTCCTGCACGCCGTTCGGCCTCGATGGGCCGTACGCGGACTACCAGGCGACGGACGAGGTGCTGCTCGCCTATGGCGGGTCGATGAGCACGCTCGGCCAGTCGAAGGGGCCGCCGCGCCACGTACGCGTGCCGATGGCGGACTTCGTCGGCGGGGTCTTCGGCTTCCAGTCGGCGCTGCTCGGGCTGCTCAACCCGGCGGCCGGGCGCTGCTTCGACGTCTCGGTCGCCGACTGCCTGGCGGCCAACCTCGAGCGGGTGACGATGTTCTACTCGCACCTCGGGCTGATCCACCTGCGAGGGCACGGCATGCACCGTCACTTCGCCGGCCACCCGGGCGGGCTCTACCCCTGCAAGGACGGCTACGTGATGGTCGCGATGGCCGGATCGCCGATCCAGATGATGGCCCTGCTCGTGGAGCAGCCGGAGCTCGAGGAGCACCCGCTCTTCCAGGACCGCCTCGAGCGGCACCGCCGCCCCGACGAGTTCGACGAACTGATCCTGCCCTGGTTCCTCGAGCACGAGGCCGGGGAGATCGTGACGAAGGCGCACGAGCTGCGCATGCCGTTCGGCTACGTGCTGCGGCCCTCGGAGCTGTTGACGGACGCACAGCTCGCGCACCGCCAGAGCCTCGTCGAGGTGGCCGTGCCGGGCCTCGCTGAACCCGTCCGGATGCCGGGCTTGCCCTACCGCTACCGCGAGTTCGACGCCGAGGGCGTCGCGCTTGACCCGCTGGAGACGCCCGGATGACCGACGAAACGGTGACGGACGAGACCATGAGTGAAGAGCCGATCTACCAGCCGCTCGCCGGCGTGCGCGTACTCGACCTCACCGGGCAGTACGCGGGCTCGCAAATCACGCGCATCCTCGCCGACCTCGGCGCCGAGGTGAACAAGGTCGAGGCGGCGCGCCACATGGACATGGTCTCGCGTGGCCTCGTGCCGACCGACAACCGGCCGACGAACCATTGGTGGACGCGCACCGCCTACTGGGCGGAGCGCAACATCAACAAGCGCGGCATCACCGTCGACCTGACGACGGACGAGGGCAAGGAGGTCTTCTACGACCTGCTCGATGTCTCCGACATCCTCGCGGAGAACTACACGCCGCGGGTGATGCGCCACTTCGGCTTCGAGTACGAAACACTGAAGGCGCGCAAGCCGGGGCTGATCCACATCTCCCTCTCCGGCTACGGCCAGGAGGGCCCGCTCGCGAACGCCCCGGCCAACGCCTTCGGCATGCTCGCTGCCGCCGGACTCGCCTACGCGATGGGCGAGCCGGGCCCCGCGCCCTACCTGCCGACGACCTCGCTGGCGGACATGTACGCCGGCATCAGCGCGGCCACCTCGATTCTCGTGGCCCTGCGCCGCGTGCGCCTGACCGGCGAGGGCGAGCGCATCGACATGGCCGGCCGCGAGGGTGGGATGGCGATGGGCTCCGGCTTCGTGCTCGGCTCGCAGCTCCCCCCGGACCAGCCGGGCGAGCGCGTCTACTCCACCGTGATCCTCGGCTGCGCCGGCGACGAGGAGTGGCTGGTCGTCTGCTACCGCGACGCCGAGGAGTGGGCGCAGCTCTGCGGCGTGCTCGGCATCGAGGATCCGCCCGACCCGCCCGCAGACCCGGACGACCCGCCCGAGGAGGTCGTGCGCGCGGCCGCCGCGGCCGACCGCCACGCGGTCGCCGCGGCGCTCCAGGCCGCGGGCGTCGCCGCCGCACCGGTGCAGACCGGGCGCGACATCCTGCTCGACCCGCACTTCGAGGAGCGCGACGTCTACGCCCTCTGCCGCCACACCGACCCGGAAATCGGCGCGCGGCCGTTCGGGCGCGCCTTCCCCGTGCGCGTGCTCGGCGCGCGCGGCACGGAGCTGCGCGACCCACCGCGCGACCTCGGGCGTGACAACCGCGAGGTCTTCCGCGAGGTTCTCGGCTACTCCGACGAGCGCATCGACGCGCTCTACGAGGCGGGTGTCGCGGCGGATGGGCCGAGCACCCGCTTCGGCCGCGCCTGGGCGACGCCGCTCGACACCGAGGCCATGATCCACGACGGCGGCGCGCTGCCCGCGCCCGACTACCTCGACGTGCTCAGCGAGCGCTTCGGCGAGCGCGTGGGCCCGCTGCGCTGGCCCGAGGAAGGGTCGTAGCGGCGATGCCCTTCGCGGAGTCAGCGGGCGCGCGCCTTCACTGGGAGCGGCACGGCGAGGACGGGCCGCCGCTCGTGCTCTCGACGGGGCAGGCGGTGCCCGCGTCGCTCTGGGGCGCGCTTGCTTCGTTACTGGCGGCGCGCTTCCGCCTCGTGACCTACGACCAGCGCGGCATCGGCGAGAGCGAGGCACTGTCCGAGAGCTGCACGATGGAGGACGCGGCCGACGACCTCCAGGCGGTGATCGGAGCCGCCTTCGGCGACGAGCGGGTGATCTCGCTGGGCCACGCCTCGGGCGGCTGGGTCGCCGCCGCCCACGCCATCAACCACCCGGAGGCGGCGCGCGCGCTGGTGCTCTGCAGCGTCGTCGGCATCTTCGCCCCGCCGCCCGGCTTGCCGCAGCAGGGCCTGCGGATCAACCCGAAGCAGGTCGAGTACGAGGAGTACAAGGCGCAGCTCGGCCCGCTCTACACCGGCATGGGCTACGCCGACACGCCCGAGGGCGATGCCTTCCTGCGCGAGTACTACGCCGCTGGCCGTGCCCGCAGCGGTCCCAGCTGGCACGGCTACGCGATGCGCGACGTGGATCGCATGCGCTACTGGGCGAAGTGGACTCAGCCCACGCTGTTGCTCTACGGGACGCACGACCGCCTCGGGGTGCCGGAGCACGGCTTCGAGCTCGATCGCGTGCTTCCGGAGTCGGAGCTGCACTGGTTCTACCCGGCGGGCCACTTCCTGCCGCGCGAGCAGGCCGGCCCCGTTGCCGAGCGCATCATCGACTGGGCCAGCCGCCTCGAGGGCTGACGAGCGCACGTCTGCTGTGGGGGGCTGCGCCCCCCACGCCCCCATCCGGACGAGCACGCTGCGCGGCTCCGGCCCACCCACCCGCCCTCGGAATTTCCTTATGTGGGGGCTACGCCCCCACGCCCCGCCGGAGGTTTCGAGGGCGCACCCAACTCCCGATGCGGGTCCGGCCCCCTCTCCCCTTGCGGGAGCGGGCCGGGGATGAGGGGCGAGAAGCGGCGGCCGGCGCGAGCTTTCGAGGGCGCAACTCCCGATGGCGGATCCGGCCCCCTCGCCCCTTGCGGGAGCGGGGGGGGGTGAGGGCGAGAAGCGGCGGCCGGCGCGAGCTTTCGAGGGCGCAACTCCCGATGGCCGATCCGGCCCCCTCGCCCCTCGCCCCTTGCGGGAGCGGGCGGGGGTGAGGGGTTCCGCCGCGCCCGGGCGCGGGGAGGGCCGACCCTAGCGCTGCCCGAGCCCGAAGCCCCCGAGGACGGAACCTTCGCCCTGAGAGCTGCCACCGGCCCTCGGCGCGTTCTCGATAATGCGGTTGGCCAGCCGCGAGAAGGGCAGCGACTGCAGCCAGACGCGCCCGTGCCCGGAGAGGCTCGCGAGGAACAGGCCCTCACCTCCAAACAACTGCGACTTGAGGTTGCCCGCCCGCTCGATCTGGTAGTCGACCCCTCGCTCCAGCGCCACGAGGCAGCCGGTGTCGACGAGCAGCTTGTCGCCCTCGAGGCGCTTCTCGACCACGGTGCCGCCGACGGACAGGAACGCCATGCCGTCGCCCTGCAGGTGCTGCAGGATGAAGCCCTCGCCGCCGAACAGCCCGACGCCGAGGTTGCGCCGGAAGGCGATGTCGATCTTCGTGCCGAGCGCGGCGCAGAGGAAGGCGTCCTTCTGGGCGACGATCTCGCCGCCCATGTCGGCGAGGTCGATCGGCACGATCTTGCCGGGGAACTCGGCGGAGAAGGACACCACCTGCTTGCCTCGGCCAGTGTTCGTGAAGTGCGTGATGAACAGCGACTCGCCCGCCAGCGCGCGCTTGCCGGCGTCCTTGAGCTTGCCGAACAGCCCCTTCTCCGGCTCCGCGCCGTCGCCCATCTTCGTCTCGAACGTGATCCCGGATTCGAGGAACATCATCGCCCCCGCCTCGCCGATCACCGTCTCGCCGGGGTCCAGCTCCACCTCGACGAACTGCAAGTCGTCGCCGTGGATCCGGTAGTCGACCTCGTGACTGCGCTGCGCCATCGCCGTACGTCCTCTCCCGATCGCCTGGCCCCCGCGATCCATTGTCGCGCACGACGGCCCGCCGTGCGCGGCCGCGCGCGACTGAGCGGCATCGCGCGTACCATCGCGCGATGCGCATCGCCGTCCTCTCCGACACCCACCTGCCGAGCACGATCCGCCACCCCGGCCTGCTGGGCGGCACGCTCGAGGAGCACCTCGCCTCGGCGGACCTGATCCTGCACGGCGGCGACGTGACAGAGCCCGCGGTGCTCGACTGGTGCGAGCAGTTCGCGCCGGTCCGCTGCTCGCTTGGCGCGCACGACCACTTCGAGGACGCGCGCTGCGCCCCCGTGCAGCTCGTCGAGCACGCCGGCTGGCGGATCGGCATGGTCCACGACGTGGAGGCGATCCCGCGCAGCATCGAGACGCCTCGACAGCTGGCGAGCGCGATCTACGGCGACGCCGAGCTCGACGTGCTGATCGCCGGCGACTCGCACTACGAGCGGCTCGAGTACCGCGACGGCGTGCTGCTGCTCGATCCGGCCAGCCCGAGCTTCCCGCACCACCGCACGACGCGCCTCGGCGCGATCGCGCTGCTCGAGCTGGAGCCGGACCTGCTGCGCGCCTCGATCGTCCCGATCGGCGAGACGCCGGGCGCGCCCAATCCCTGCACCGCCGCCTCCGTCGCGATCGGGCGCGACGGGCTCGTCGAGGCCTCGCTGGCCGGCGAGCGCGTCGAGGCGATGGCATGGCGTCCGGCGGGCGCGCCGCCGCTGCGGGTGTAGGCCGCGCCGTGCCGCCCGCAGCCACGCCGCTTGCTATCCTCCACGCGCCCGTAAGGGCAGAGCCGGCGAGGAGGCCTGATGCGCGCTGAGATCGTTTCCATCGGGACCGAGATCATGCTCGGCGAGATCGTCGACACCAACGCAGCCTTCATCGCGTCGCAACTTCCGGAGTTCGGCATCGACCTGCTGCACGTCTCGCAGGTCGGCGACAACCCCGCGCGGCTGCGCGAGGTCTTCGCCCGTGCTTGGGAGCGCTCGGAGCTGACGATCGCCAGCGGCGGCCTCGGCCCCACCGAGGACGACGTGACGCGCGAGGCCGTCGCCGCCGTCCTCGGCGAGGAGGTCCACGTCGACGACGAGCAGCGCGCGCTGCTGGAGCAGCGCTTCGGCCACCGCGGGGCCGCGCTCGTCGAGCGCAACATGAAGCAGGCCTGGCTGATCCCCTCGTCGATGGCGATCCCCAACCCGCGCGGCACGGCGCCCGGCTGGTGGGTGGAGCGCGATGGCCACGCGATCGTGCTGATGCCCGGTCCGCCCCAGGAGATGACCTTCATGTGGGAGCAGCAGGTCGCGCCCCGCCTCGAGGAGCGGGCGAGCGCGATCCTCGTCTCGCACACGATCAAGACCGCCACCCTCGGCGAGTCGCAGGTCGACCAGATGCTGGCCGACCTGCTGGACACCACGAACCCCTCGATCGGCATCTATGCGCGCCGCGACGGCATCCACGTGCGGCTCAGCGCGAAGGCGCCGACGCGCGAGGATGCGTGGCGGCTGATCCACCCGCTCGCCGAGCAGGTGCGCGGCATCCTCGGCCCCACCGTCTGGGGCGAGGACGAGGACACGCTGCAGGCGGGCGTTGGCCGGCTGCTGAGCGACCGCGGCCTGACGCTCGCGGTGATGGAGTCGGCGACGGGTGGGGCGATCGCGAGCGCGATCACGGACGTGGCGGGGTCCTCGGACTACTTCCGCGGCAGCCTGGTGACGTACGCGACCGAGGCGAAGATCGCGCACGGCGTACCCGCCGAGGTGCCGCTGCTGCACGGCGTGATCTCGCGCGAGACGGCGGAGGCGATGGCGGCGGCGGCGCGCGAGCAGCTCGGCGCGGACCTCGGTCTCGGCCTCACGGGCATCGCGGGCAGCGACGAGGTGGAGGGCCAGCCGCCGGGCACGATGCACATCGCGCTGACGGACGGCGAGCGCACCGAGTACCAGACGTACTCCTACTACCAGGGCCGCGACGCCGCCAAGCGCCGCGCCACCACGGTCGCGCTGGACCTCGTGCGGCGCTGGCTGTTGGGGAGTTGAGGCGAGCGGCTACACCGCCCTGGAGTCGAGGGCGCTGAGCGCTGTGGCGAACTCGTCCCAGCCCACATCGCCCTCGCGGTACTCGCAGTCCCACAGCTCGAGGCTGCCAATCAGGTCTGCGACGGCGGGCGGTGGCCGGACGGCTTCGGACCAGTCGACGGCGGCGAGGAAGTCAGGCAGGCGGTACTCGCCCGGGCCGCCCGCGAGGGTCTGGCGGACGGCTTGCAGCACGTCGGCTTGAGTTGGAGGCTGTGTGGCGATGAGGGTCGTCATCGAAGCCGTACCATTCGCCGAACTCGACGCACTTTGGGCCGCGAACGAGGTGGATCGCAAGCGCGCGTCGGGCATGCTCCTCGAATCCATCGTACACAGCCGCCCGGAATCCGCGCCGGGTCGATGGCGAGGAGCGAATCGTGAAGCTGATCACAGCGAACGGCCAGCACATCGGAACGGTGCATGAGGTCGTGATGACCGCGGGCGATGTGGTCCACTGCCATCCGAAGGACTACACGCGACGTGACTGCTCGCGTGTCCGCTCCACATGACTGACCCGCTCCCCCTCCCCCTCGGCGACAACGCGGCCTACGCGCTGCCGCTCGCCGAGGGCGGCGTGCTGCTCGTCGACGCGGGGCCGGACATACCGGGCGACGGGGACTCCGAGGGCGACACGAACGCTGAGGGCGGGACGTGGGGGGAGATCGTCGCACTGCTGGCGGCGGGCGGGTTCGCGCCCGGCGACGTGCGTGCGGTGCTCGTCACGCACTGGCACCTCGACCACTGCGGGCTCGCCTGGCGCTGGGCCGCCGAGGGCGCGCGCATCCTCGCCGGCGCGGCCGATGTCGAGGCGATCACGACCGGGCAGCTCTGGAACGACTCCCGTGTCGAGACGCGGCTGCGCACGCTGATCGAGCACGGCTGTCCGCCCGAGCTCGCCGCCCGCTTCAGCCAGCCGACGCGGCGCAGGCCGCCTGCCTACCGCTGGCGGGCCTGCCCGCGTGAGGCCGTCGAGGCGGTCGCCGATGGCGCGGAGTTCGCCCTCGAGGGCGGTACGCGCCTGCGGGTTGTCGCCGCGCCGGGGCACACGCCCGGCAACCTCGTCGCCTTCGTCGAGGCGACGGGCGACCTCTACTCCGGCGACACGCTGCTGCCGCACACGACGCCGACGCCGGGGCTGCATTTCCCCGCAGCCGGTGGCCCCTCGGCGGCCGATGGCGCGCCGGGCGAGCGCTGGCCCTCGCTGCCGCCGTTCGTGGCGTCGGTCGAGCGGCTGCGCGGGCTGGGCGTGCGGCGCGTGCTGCCGGGCCACGGCGCGCCCGTCGAGGGCGAGGCGGCGGAGCGCCTGTTCGTGCGCTTTGAGCGCCACCACGCGCGCCGCCAAACGCTGGTGCGCGGGCTGCTCGAGGAACAGCCGGACAGCGCGTACGGCCTCGTGCGGCGGCTCTTCCCGCACCTCCCGGACTCGCGCAGTGCGCAGGCGCTGACGGAGCTGATCGGCCAGCTCGATGTCCTCGTCGCCCGCGGCGACGCGGCGTGCGAGCCGCGCGACGGCGTGCTGCTGCACCGCCTCACGCGGTAGTGCCTCGAGGGCCCCGCTACTCCTCGAGCCGCACGCCGTCGGAGTGCCAGCGCAGGTACTCGGCGCTCGCCCAGCCCTCGAGGCCGTCGTCCGTGCGGAGGTGCAGCCAGGGTTGCGGGTAGAGGACGAAGTCGTCCGTTTCGGCGACGGCCCCGTTCGGGAGGCAGGCGAGGGTCGGCGCGTCGAGCGAGGCCTTCTCGCGGAGGTTCAGGCACGGATCGGCGACGACCTCGACCAGGAGCTGGTCGTCGAAGGGCGGCTGCTCGATTATTGGCGCGAGTGGCAGAGGCGGATACACGTTGAGACCTTCCTGCGAGTGGAAAAAGGTCGTTCGCACAAGCAGAGTGCCGCCGGTGGCGCCCAGCGCGGCGCGTTCCTGCCGAGCGAGGAACGGCTGCCAAGGAGGATCGGGGATGGGCGCGCTGGGATCCCCGAAGGAGATGGATGCGAGCACATCCCCGGCCCGATTCACAACCTGCGGGGGGTAAAGGGAGAAGAAGCGGTCTCGGTCGTCCGGGGAAGGCCATCCAGGCGCCTGCTCCCATGTCCCCCGGAGCGTGGCGATTCGTGGGCCGCGGTGCGTGCCTACCACGATTCCGGAACTGCCGGCGAGCCACACGCCAGCCACGTCACCATGAACTCCGAACTCGGCGAGCCCGAATGAATAGACGCTCTTGACTCGCAGGATCTCCTCGCCCGTCGTTGCGTCGAAGATCGACGAGATCCTGTCGTCGGCGAGCACGCTCGATGTCGCGGCAGCAAGCATGCGCCCGTCCGCAGAAATCCGCGGGAAGAGGCCTCCCCACGATCCAGGGATCGGACTCAGGCACCGTATCGTACTGTCGGACAGGAGCGTGCCCCTGAGGTCATAGCGAACCACGCGGCAGGTCACATTGCCGGTATCGGCGATGAATGCAACGAGGTCGTCCAGGGGATCGACTTGATAGAGGATTTCCCCTGTCTTGTGAGCCGGGACCGTCTTCCACGGAAGTACCCACGAGTGGACCTCGGGGTTGGCCTCGTCCTCGAGGTTCACGAGGTGAAAGCGATCGCCCGGCTCACACTCGACGCACTCACGGACGAGGATGTAGCCGCCGCTGGGGCTGGTGAAGCGCTAGCCGGCCGGAAGATCGAGCTGCGCCACGGGCCGCAACTCGGCGTCCATCGCCACGAAAGCGCCGGAGCTCGCGAGGCGGAAGAGCAGCCGCTCGTCGGGTCCGGTTCCCCACCATAGATCGAACTCAATCCTGCTCCGATCCCACGTGTACGTGCGCCCGGTCTGCCGGTCGTGCAGGACTCCCTGGCCCGCCCAACTCACGAAGCGATTGCTCGGCGAGGCATCGAGGTCGTCGGCGGCGTTCCGGGCTGCTTCGCGCTCCCTCTCCGGCAGGGCGGCGAGCGAGCGCACCCACGCCTCCACTTCGCCCGTCGCCACGTCGAGCAGGAACAGGCCAGGGTCCCACGGCGCCTCCTCGCCTGCCTCGTAGCGAGCGTGCGTGAGGCCGGCCGCCGCCAGCGCCTCGGCGGTGTTGACCTCGCGGATGCTGAGGTCCTCGGCGGTGATCAGCGGCGCCGGGGTTGCGGTCGGCGTGGGCGACGGAGTTGGCGAGGGCGTCACGGCTGGTGTCGGTGCGGGCGCGGGCGTTGTGGTTGGCGTGGGAGTGGCTGCCGGCGATGCGACGGTCGTCGGAGTTGGCGAGGGCGTCGTGGTGGGAGTCGGAGCTGGAGGTGCCTCGGGCGTGGGTGTCGGCGTCGCGGCGGGCGAGGCTGCCGCGGGCGGCGGGGGCTCCTCGGGCCCGCCGTCGCACGCCGCCAGACCGGCCGCGAGCGAGAGCGCGAGGACGGCCGCGAGCAGGGGTGGCAGCGAGCGTCGCGTGCGGTGTACGAGCATCGCGGTCCCCTCCCCGGCTACCTGAGGTTAGACGACTGTCTCGGCGTGATGGTTCCGGCGAGCGGCAGGGTTCGTCCCTCAGGAGCCTGTCGTGGGTTCGGCGAGCCCCCTCACCCCCGCCCTAATGGGGTTCGACCGGACCCTGGAGCGATCTGGGAGACTGGTCTTGGACCGGCCGGCCGGTGAGCACTGCCCCTCCCCGAGACACTGCGATCTCCAGGGAGAGACCGTGCCCCGGCTGGTGCGTCCGGGTGGTCCACAGCACTCCTGGGGTGTCGTGCCCGAGAGCACTGGTCCATTAGGCCGTCGCAGGACCAGCCCGGCAGGTCGCAAACAGCAGCACGAAGCGCAGGAAAGCGAGGCACGATGACCCTCTACGTCGGTGACGACTGGTCCGAAGACCACCACGATGTCCAGCTCATGAACGAGGCCGGCGAACGGCTCGCCGCCAGGCGGCTGCCCGAGGGCGTCGCGGGCGTCGCCGTGCTGCACGAACTGGTTGCCGAGCACGCCTCAGACCCGGGCGCGGTCGTGGTCGGCATCGAGACCGACCGCGGACCCTGGGTCACGGCCCTGCTCGCGGCCGGCTACCGCGTCTACGCGATCAACCCCCGCTCGGCGGCGCGCTACCGTGAGCGTCACCACCTGGGCGGCGCCAAGTCCGACGCCGCCGACGCGAAGCTGCTCGCCGACCTCGTGCGCACCGACCGCCACAACCACCGTCCGCTGGCCGGCGACAGCGACGAGGCTGCCGCGGTGCGCATCCTCGCCCGCGCCCACCAGCAGCTGATCTGGGACCGCGTGCGCCAGACCAACCGGCTGCGCAACGCCCTCAGGGAGTATTTCCCGGCTGCCCTGCAGGCCTTCCCCAGCCTCGCGCACGGCGACGCCCTGGGCGTGCTGGCGCGGGCGAGCGAGCCGCGCGAGGCGGCGCGCCTGAGCACGTCGAAGATCCGCTCGGCGCTGCGCCGCGGCGGACGTCAGCGCAACCTCGAGCGGCGCGCCGCCGCGGTGCGCGACGCGCTGCGCTCCCCGCAACTCGAGGCGCCGCCTGCCGTGAGCCGGGCGTTCGCCGCGAGCACCCGCGCGGCGGTCGCGCAGATCAGCGAGATCAACCGTCAGCTTACGGAGCTCGAGGCCGCGCTCACGAGCCATTTTGAGCAGCACCCGGACGCCGCAATCTACCGTTCCCTGCCCGGTCTCGGTGTCGTGCTCGGCGCCCGGGTGCTCGGCGAGTTCGGGGACGACCCCGAACGCTACGAGTCGGCGAAGTCCCGCAGGAACTACGCCGGCACCTCGCCGCTCACCGTAGCATCGGGCCGCAAGCGCAGCGTGCGCGCCCGCTTCGTGCGCAACCGCCGGCTCGCCGACGCCGTGGACCGCTGGGCGCTCTGCTCGCTGCAGGCGAGCCCCGGCTGCCATGACTTCTACCACCGCCGCCGCGCCGCGGGCGACCTCCACCACCAGGCGCTGCGCGCTCTCGGCAACCGCCTCGTCGGCTACCTCCACGGCTGCCTGAAGGCACGTCGCCCCTACGACGAGGCCACCGCCTGGGCGCACCGCCACGACCGCGAACAGCTCGCCGCTTGACGCCTTAGCACCCTGGGGTGTCTCTCCCCCGGGAGAGGGGGCCGGAGAGGGGAGGCGGCGGCCGGGTGCGGCGATGTGACTTCAGGAGCCGGTCGTGGGTCTGGCGCACGCGCAGCGCGTAGTATCGGAGCGCTGGCTGGCGGCGCGCGACGGACGTGGCGAGGAACGGCGAGATGACGACAACCGAACGACCCCCGGTGAGCAGCGGCTATGCCGTCGTCGGCACGCGGCCGGTGCGCCACGACGGCTCGGAGAAGGTCACCGGCGAGGCCCGCTACGGAGCCGACATCCGGCTGCCCGGCATGCTCCACGGGAGAATCCTGAGGAGCCCGCACGCCCACGCGCGCATCAGGTCCATCGACACGAGCCGGGCGGAGGCGCTCCCCGGCGTGTTCGCCGTGATGACCTCGGCAGACGTCCCGATCATCGGCGATCAGGCTCTCGACCTGGCGCTCGTTCGCGGAAACATGCGGTTGATGGCCGAGCACGTCATGGCCCACAGGACGGCCCTGTACAAGGGCCACGCGGTAGCGGCGGTTGCTGCGAATAGTCCCCACGTCGCCGAGGACGCCCTGGCGCTGATCGAGGTGGACTACGAGGTGCTCCCGGCGGTCCTTTCGCTGGCCGAGGCCACGGCCGCCGGCGCGCCGATCATCCACGAGGACCTGACGACCTTCTTCAGGCTCGCGCGCTTCGCCCGGGGGGACGACACCGGGGTGCGCGGCAATGTCGCCTCCCACATCCAGCACAAGCTCGGCGATGTCGAGGAGGGCTTCCGGCAGGCCGATGTGGTCGTGGAGCGGGAGTTCTTCACGGAGACCGTCCACCAGGGCTACATCGAGCCGCACGCGGCCACGGCCACCTGGGCGCGTGACGGCCGCCTCACCGTCTATACCTGCACGCAGGGGGCCTTCCCGATCCGCGCGGCCACGGCCGCGATGTTGGACCTGCCCGAGTCGATGGTGAAGGTCGTGCCGACCGAGATCGGCGGTGGGTTCGGGGCCAAGCTCGTGGCGTACGTGGAGCCCGTCGCCGCGATCCTCTCCCGCAAGAGCGGCCGGCCCGTGCAGGTGGTGATGACCCGCAAGGACGTGTTCGAGGGCACCGGACCTGCCTCGGCGACCCAGGCGCGCACGAAGATCGGCGCGACCCGGGATGGCAGGATCACCGCCGCCCAGGTCACGCTGACCTTCGAGGCCGGCGCCTTCCCCGGCTCGGCCGTCGGCGGGGGCACGCTCTGCGCCACCGGTCCCTACAACATCGAGAATCTCCTTGTCGACGGCTACGACGTGGTGGTCAACAAGAACAAGACGCAGGCCTACCGCGCGCCGGGACAGCCGCAGGGCGCCTTCGCCGTCGAACCCGTCATCGATGAGCTCGCGGAGCTGCTGGGCATCGACCCCCTCGAGTTCCGGCTCCTGAACGCCGCCAGACAAGGCGACCGCATGCCCAACGGTGTTATGCACCTCCGCCTGGGCATCGAGGAGCTGGAAGCGGCGATGAAGGCCCACGACCACTACAACGCGCCGCTCGGCGGCCCCAACCGCGGGCGAGGCGTGGCCGTCGGCTTCCGCTGGCAGGGAGGTCAGAGCTCAGCGGCGACGATCCACGTGAACAGCGATGGCACGATCAACCTCGTCACCGGCTCGGTGGACATCGGAGGCTCACGCACCGCCGTGGCGATGCAGGCCGCCGAGGTGCTGGGCCTGAGCGCCGAGGATGTGACGCCCACGGTGGTCGACACCGACACGATCGCGCTCACCGGCGCCACCAGCGGCAGCCACACGGCCTTCGACACGGGCCTCGCGGCGATCGAGGCGGCGCAGGAAGTGATCCGGCAACTGGGCACGCGGGCGGCGGCGATCTGGGAGGTCGACGAGCGAGACGTGACCTTCGAGGACGGCACGTTCAGCTGCGCCGGGAATCCGGCGCTGAAGTTGACGTTCAGGGAGCTGGCGGCCGAGTTGCCGGGCAGCGGCGGCCCGGTGACCTGCTCGGTCTCGGTCCCGACCACGGGCGTCGGCCCCGTCATCGCGGGCAACATCGTGGACGTCGAGGTCGACCCTGCGACCGGCAAGGTGCAGATCCTGCGCTACAGCGCGTTCATGGACGTGGGCACGGCGGTGCATCCCAGCTACGTCGAGGGCCAGATCCAGGGCGGCACCGTGCAGGGTATCGGCTGGGCGCTGAACGAGGAGTATTGCTACGACGCCGAGGGGGCGATGCTGAACAGCAGCTTCCTCGACTACCGGATGCCGACCACGCTGGACATCCCGATGATCGATGCGGTCATGATCGAGGTGCCCAACCCCCAGCACCCGTTCGGCCTGCGCGGCGTCGGCGAAGCCTCGATCATCCCGCCGCTCGCCGCCGTCGCGAACGCGGTATCGAACGCCATCGGCGTGCGCATCAACCGGCTGCCGATCACCCCCGGCGCGGTCCTCGACGCGATTGAGTCGAAGGACGGCTAGCGCCGGACGCTCCCGCGCCCGGGGCGGTGCTGGCGACCCCCAGTCGGCACGTTCTTCCCCAGGAGAGGGGGCCGGACGGGAGCGAGCGCCCTCTCCCCCGTCCGCTCCCCAGGAGAGGCGGCCGGAGGGCTACTCGGTGGCGAGGACGCGGTAGAGGGAGGTGAGGCGGCGGGGGAGGGACTCGATGTCGGCGACGACCTCGTAGCCGACGTCGTCGCACATCTCCTTCAGGTAGTCGTGGCCCTCCTTGTCGACGGTGATCAGGAAGGGCGTGATGCCCAGCTGCTTCGCCTCGACCAGCGACTGGTGCGTGTCGTGCACCGCGTACTCCTTCTCCGTGCGGTCGCGCCCGTACCCATGGTCCTGCGGGCGGCCGTCGGAGACGAGGATCAGGAGCTTCACCTTCGCGTCGTAGGCGTCGAGCTTGCTGATCGTGTGGCGGATCGCCGGGCCCATGCGCGTCGACCGGATCGGCTGGATCTTGTCGATGCGCCGCCGCGTGCGGTCGCCGAAGGTGTCCTGCAGGTCCTTGATGACGTGGAACTCGACGTTGTCGCGGCCGTAGCCGGAGAAGCCGTAGATGCCGTACGCGTCGCCGATCGCCTCGAGCGCCTCGACGATCAGCACCAGCGACTCGCGCTCGAGGTCGATGATGCGCTTCGGCGGCTCGGCGGTGAAGCGCGCGCGGCGCTCGGCGAGCCACTGGAAGTACTTGCGCGGGTCGTCGTCGAAGTCGTCGTCGCTAGGCTGGTAGCTGGTCTGCGGCTTGTCGATCTCCTCGTCGGTCGAGGCCGACATATCGAGCAGGAAGGCGACCGCGACATCGCGCTCGACCTTGTTGCGCCGCCAGTAGACGCGCCCGAGGGGTCCGACACCGGCGCGCTTATCGATGATGAAGGAGATCGCCTCGTCGAGGTCGACGTCCTCGCCGTCCTCGAGGCGCTTGATGCGGCGGAAGTGCTCCGGACGCAGCAGCTCGAACTGGCGCCGCGTCTCCGTGACGAGGCCGTGGTGGCGGCGCAGCGTCTCCTCGTAGTAGTCGAGCTCGCCCTCCTCGCCACGGCGCTCGCCGACGCGGCACCAGCGAGGGCGGTAGTCGCCGGCGCGGAAGTCCCACTCGTCGTAGTAGGTCCACGAGATCTCGATCGGCAGCTCCTCCATCACCTCGCCTTCGCCGGAGGAGTCGCCCGCGTCGGCGCCGTCCGGCACCTGGCCGGGCGGGCCCTGCCTGGCGTCCAGCGCCTCGCGCTCGAGGTTGGTGAGGAACATGCCCATCGAGGACGCGAGATCGCCCTCGGCGATGTCGGAGATCGTGATCTCGACGGACTTCTCGAGCAGCGCCTGCAGCTGCTCCTGGGTGAGCGGCGCGCCTGCCGGGTCGGCGCCGTCGCGCTGCTCCTGGAGGCGCATCATCAGCTGCACCAGCTCCGGCTTGAAGTCGCCGCGGAACTCGGGCTGCGGCGGCGTCTCGAAGTCGATCTCATCGCCGGATGGCATCTCCGCGCCGGGCCCGCCTGAGACGTCCGGGTTGACCTCGATCAGCTCGTCGCCGAGGGCTTCCCAGTCCACGGCTTCGTACGTGCCCTGGACGTTGGGGATGCGCTCGGCGATCGCGTAGATCGCCGCCGCCGCCTCGGCCGAGTCCTGCACGGTCGCGACGCGCTCGCCGACGGCCTCGAGGTGGCCGAGGCCCTCGCGCAGCAGCGGCATCAAGTCGGCGGGGTAGCGGATCGTTTGCGGCTGGCCAAGCGAGGCGCGCAGCAGGTTCTCGAGGTAGGCGGCGCGCAGGCCCAGCTCGGCCGGGCTGCGCCGGCTTTCCGCCTCGTGGGCCTGCATGCGCTGCAGGGCGGGGCGGATGCCGCCGTACTCGCGGGCGATGCAGGCGTCGACGCGCGCGTCCTCGACGATGGTGAACAGGCCGGAGATCAGGGTGCGGTCCGCGAACAGGTCGAAGTAGCGCTCCATCGGCGTGGTCGGGGCGGTCTCCGTCGCGCCGTTCCCGCCGTCCAGGTTGCCGTCGCCAGTGCCGTCGCCGGCGCCGTTGACGTGCGCGGCCTCGCGCTCGTCCATGGTCGACGCGAGGTAGGCGCCGGGTGCGCCGAAGATGAAGCGGAACGAGCCGAACTCGATGCGGCCGGTCTGGTGCGTGGTGAAGACCTTGTAGCTCGCGAAGTTCTCCGGCTGCTCCGGGAAGGTGCCGACGTAGGGCGGCAGGTAGATTGCGTTGCCCTCGGTGGTCGCGACCGACTCCTGGACCCAGCCGATGCCGGCGTCGACCAGCTCCTCGGTGGAGCGGATGGCGATCTGCTCGCCGGTCAGAGCCTTCGAGTAGAGGCGAAGCGTGTTGCTCACGTCGCGCAGCTCGACCCGGGCGGAGAGGTTGCCGAGCATCTCCTCGGCGCGCGCCGACTCGAGGCGGAAGTAGGCCTCGGCGCCCTCGACGTTGCCCTGCTCAAAGAGCAGTTCCCAGCCGGTCTGCAACCAGCGTTCGAGCTGGTCGCCGGTGAGCCGGGTGAGCACGTGCGGCGAGGAGCGCAGGAACGCCATCGCGGCGGCGGGGCTGCCCGTCGCGAGCCGCGAGGACAGCTCGAGCAGTGTGCCGTGGTAGGTGGGCTGCACCTCGGCGAGCGCCTCGGCGGCCTCGACGAAGAGCGGGTAGCCCTGGCGTCCGGTCTCGCCGGCCACATCGGCGGCGAGCCGGAGGAAGGCGCCGCGCTCGTCCTGCGCGATCGGAGCCAGCAGCCCGGGGCCGCGCTCGAAGTAGAGCCGCGTGTCCGCCCACGAGGCCTTCGCCACGGCGCCGGCGAACTCCAGGAAGGGCCGCCGGTCCGGCGGCGCCAGCCCGGCGAACAGCTCGCCCGAGCGCTCCAGGCAGGAGGCCGCGAGCTGGTACGAGCGCTCCGAGAGGCGATCGACGATCTCGACCAGGTCGCGGACGGCGTCGAGGGGCAGGGAGTGCAGCAGGGCCGGGCTCTGCTCGAAGAAGGAGGCGGCGAGCGCGACCGACTTCCAGTTGCCTCGGGCGAGGCGCCGTCCGAGGGCGGACCAGGGCCGGATCTGCTCGCCGGGGCGGCCGATCCACTCGCCCATGATGCCGAGATCCTTGTCGTCGGCGCCTTGCAGCGGTTGCAGCACCTCCGGCGTCGCGCGCAGGAAGGCGGCCGCGATCATCGAGGACTGTTCGGACAGCTCGCGCGCGACGGCGGCCCAGTCCAGCAGTTCCTCGAAGGAGAAGGCGGGCAGCAGCCGGGGGCTGGCGCGGAAGTACTCGGCCGCCGCCTCCCACGAGCGCAGCGAGTGGCGCGAGAGTGCGACGCCGGCATTGGCCCACTCGCCGAGCTCCTCCTCGCTGAGCCGCCCCTCGAGGGCGCGCGCGCCGTTCGCGAGGTCGTCGGCCAGGGTGGGGCCGTAGCCGCGCAGCTCGGCGTCGTAGCGAGCGGAGACGTCCGCGGCGGCGCTCATGTGGATCTGATGCCCGGCCGCAGCGGGTCGTCGAAGATGTCGAAGGTGACCTCGCCGCTCTGCGTGTCGAGGATCGCGTAGGAGACGCGGAAGCCGTTGGAGGGGTTGCGCGGCTGCCCTGTGGAGCCGGGGTTGATCACCAGCGTGCTGTTCACGCGGTGCAGCAACTCGTAGTGGGTGTGGCCGTAGACGACGTAGTCCGCGCCCAACTCGCCAAACTCCTTGATGCGCGGGCTGTCGGCGTAGATGTACTCGTAGGGCGGCTCGTCCGGGCAGCCGTGGAACATCGCGAACTTCTTGCCGCCGATCACGGTGTCGATGCGCCGCGGCTGCTCGGAGAGCCACTTCAGCAGCTCCGGGTCGGTGGTGTGGTGCGCGCGCACGCGGTCGCCGAGCG
Source organism: Dehalococcoidia bacterium (assembly GCA_963667465.2). Taxonomy (GTDB): domain Bacteria; phylum Chloroflexota; class Dehalococcoidia; order UBA2979; family UBA2979; genus VXMT01. The sequence goes on from CAXXDN010000001.1 coordinate 960,799, forward strand.
GGCCGAGCACGACGTCCTCGTGGTTGCCGAGGACCATGCGTGCGCCTACCTCGCGGAGGCGGCTGATCACATCGTTGGAGAAGCGGAACTGGAAGATCGCGTCACCCGCGCAGAGCAGCTCGTCGACGTTGCCCATGCGCTCGATGGCGATGTCCAGCGCCTCAACGTTGCAATGGATGTCCGAGACGATCCCGAGGCGCACCGGCTGCTTCCCTACTCCGGGAAGATCGAGGTCACGACCTCTTCGATGGAGCGCTGGACCTCGAATTCGTCGGTGAGCCCCCAGACGACCGCCGTCTGGCAGGCGCGCCGGGGCGCGATGCCGCGGCTGACCAGCCGGCCGGCGTAGACGAGCAGGCGGGTCGAGACGCCCTCGGCGAGGCCGTGTTCCTTGAGGTTGCGGACCTTCTCGCCGAGCTTGGCGAGTTCCATGGCGTCCTCGGCGCTGCAGTTCGACTCGCGGCGGATGATCTCCGCCTCCTGGTCGCGCGGCGGGTAGTTGAACTCGATCGCGACGAAGCGCTGCCGCGTGGAGTGCTTGAGGTCCTTGAGGGCGGACTGGTAGCCGGGGTTGTAGGAGAGCACCAGCAGGAAGCCCGCGGCCGCCTCCAGGAGCTCGCCGCGCTTGTCGAGCGGCAGCAGCCGCCGGTAGTCGGTGAGCGGGTGGATGAGGACGGTCGTGTCCTTCCGCGCCTCGACGATCTCGTCGAGGTAGCAGATCGCTCCGGCCTTCACGGCGCGCGTGATCGGCCCGTCGATCCAGACCGTCTCGTCACCCTCCAGGAGGTAGCGTCCGACGAGGTCGGAGGCGCTGAGGTCCTCGTGACAGGCGACGGTGATCAGCGGGACACCCTGCGTCTCGTCGCCGAGGTGCTGGTGCAGCCGCCACGACATGTACTCGACGAAGCGCGTCTTGCCGCAGCCGGTCGGGCCCTTGAGCAGGACCGGGATCTGCTCCTCATAGGCGATCTCGAAGAGGTCGACCTCGTCGGCGACGGGCAGGTAGAAGGGCTCTTCGGTGAGCCGGAACTCCTGGACCTCGATCTGCTTGTAGTCGGAGTCGGTGGTGCGGGCCTCGCTTGTGGTCACCGGGCTATCCGCCCTCGGCGGCAGCGGCGGCGGCTGCTTCGGCCTCGCGGCGGGCCTGGGCGCGGGCGCGCCCTTCCGCCTGCTTGATGCGGCGGTGGAGGCGCAGCCACTCGTGATCGATCTGGTCGCGGAACTGCTTCTGGGTTCCGGAGTTGTCGATGTAGACCTTGGCGTGCCTGCGCCGCTCCCGGTTGGTGAGCTGCGAGTCGAGGCGCGCCTGGGCCTGCTCTGCGTTGAGGCCGTTACGATCCTTGAGGCGCTTGATTGCCGTCGCGGGCTCGGTGGCGATGACCCAGACCTCGTCGCAGAGATCCTGCCACTCGGCCTCGATCATCACGGCTGCCTCGAGGCAGATGACCGTCTCCGGGTCGCGATCGCGCAGCTCGGCGATCTCCTCGGCGGCAATGCGCCGGATCTCCGGCCAGACGATGTCCGTGAGGCGGTCCATCTTCTCCGGATCGCCGAAGACCTTGCCGCCGAGGATGCGGCGGTCGATCTCACCGTCCTCGCCGACGATGTCATGGCCGAACTCGTTGACCACGGCGTGGAAGCCCGGCGAGTCCGGCTCGTAGACGCGGTGCCCGTAGCGGTCGGCGTCCAGCACGATTACGCCCAACTCCTTGAGTTGGGCAGCCGCAGTTGATTTGCCGGAGGCGATCCCTCCGGTCAGTCCGAGAACGCGCATGGATCCTCCAAAAACGCGTATCGCCCGCGGGCTGTGGCGCTGGAATCTGGTTGTCGGGCGATTGTAGGTACCGTCCAGAGGGGGCGCAAGAAACGCCCCTGACGCCGCTCGCCCGCTACTCCAGGTTCTTGACGGCCTCGATCAGCGGCGGCAGCACTTCCTTGTAGTCGCCCACGATGCCGTAACGGGCGGCCTTGAAGATGTTGGCCTCCGGGTCCTTGTTGATCGCGATGATCGTCTTCGACCCGCTGCAGCCGGCCATGTGCTGGCTGGCCCCGGAGATCGCGATCGCGATGTACAGATCGGGTGTCACCACTTTGCCCGTCAGCCCCACCTGCTGGCTCGGCGGGTACCAGCCGAGGTCGCACGCGGCGCGCGAGGAGCCGACGGCCGCCTTGTCCGTGCCGATCGCCTCGGCCAGCTGCTCGACCATTTCAAAGCCCTCGGGAGCGCCGAGCCCGCGTCCGCCGGAGACGACGATGGGGGCGTCCTGCAGCTGCAGGCCCTCGGCGACCGCCGCCTCGCGGCCGACGATCTCGGCGCGGCTCTCGCCTGCGCCGGACAGCTCGACCACCTCGCCGCCCGCGCCATCGCGCGGCGGGTCGAGCGGCTCCTGCGACTTCGCGCGCACGGTCGCGATCGCCGGCGAAGTCGCGAAGGCGTATGTCGCCTGGGCGTTGCCGCCGTAGCAGGGGCGTGTCGCCTTGAAGGCTCCGCCGCTGTCCTCGATGCTCACGCAGTCCATCGCCACGGCGGTGTCGCGGCGGAACGCGAGCCGCGGCCCGAGGTCGCGGCCGACGATCGACTGGGCGATCAGGATCACGTCCGGGGCGGACTGGTCGATCGCCTCCTCGGCGGCGGCGACCCACTGGTCGGAGCGGAAGTCGTCGTAAGTCGTGTCATCGTTGACGAAGGCGCGGTCGGCGCCGGCGGCGAAGGCCGCGTCCGTCTGCCCGCTCGCGCCGGCGCCGGTGAGGGTCACGGAGACCTGCCCGCCGTCCGCAAGGCGACTGGCGCCGCCCACCAGCTCGGCAGTGGTGCTGGACAGCGCGCCGCCGTCGAGTTCGCCGATCACGAGGATGTTTCTGGCCATCGTTGCTTGCCTCCCGCCCGGTCCGCGCAGGCCCTCGAGGGGCCCCGGGACCGGCTATGCAGCTCTCAGGGACCGCCCGCGGCGGCCTACAGGACCTTCGCTTCGCGGAGCGTCGTGGCGAGGTTCTGCGCCTGCTCTTCGGCGCTCTCGCCCTCCATGATCTCGACGTCGCCGCCAAGCTCGGGGATGAACAGCCGCTCCAGCTTGAGCCGCGCGCCTGCGTCGCCCACGGTCGCAGGGTCGAGCCCCAGCTCCTCGGCGCTCCAGCGGTTCACGGTCTTGCGTGCCGCGCGCATGATCTGCTGCAGCTTCGGGTAGCGCGGGTCGCCGATCTCGTTGGAGATGGTGACCACCGCCGGCAGCGGCAGCGCGACCGTCTCGAAGCCGTCCGCGAGCACGCGCTGGACGTGCAGCTTGCCGTCCTCGATCTGCACGTCCTTGGCGATGATCGCCGAGGGCCAGCCGAGCAGCTCGGCCAGGCCGAGGCCGACCTGCCCCATGTCCCAGTCGGCGGCCTGGCGCCCGCAGAACACGGCGTCCACGTCGCCGAGCTTCTCGATCGCCGCCGCGAGGGTGCGCGCGGTGGTGTAGGAGTCGCCGCCCTGGAGGGCGTCGTCCTCCAGCAGGATGCCCTCGTCGGCGCCCATGGCGAGCACCTGCTTGATGGCGGCCTGCGCGCTCTCCTGGCCGAGCGAGATGACGGTGATCTTGCCCTCGCCGGCCGCCTCGACGATGCGCAAGGCTGCCTCGGCGGCCATGCCGTCGAACTGGCTGAGCACCGGCGAGATGCCCGGCGCCGGGATCACCTCGTTGTTCGCCTCGTCGATGCGGAACGCCGACGGCGGCGTCTCCGGGTCCGGAATCTGCTTGGCGCAGACGACGAAATGCATGGTTACCCCCTCAACAGCGAGCCGGCCAACGGTCGGCCGAGCCCGCGCCGATCTTCAGACTACTACGCCCCGACTACGAGGTCGCGGCGGGTGTGCTGTTGCTGCTCGCTCCGTTCTCGCCGAGCACGGAGCGCTCGATCAGTTCGGCGATATCGAAGGGGCGGATCCGCCCCTCTTCCTCCGGCTGGATGGCGGGCACGCCGTCCTCGAACATCTGGATGCAGAACGGGCAGTTGGAGACCACTTCCGAGGCGCCCGTGCCCACGGCTTCCTCGGTCCGCACGTGGTTGACGCGGCGCTCGCCGACCTCTTCCTGCCACATGTTGCCGCCGCCCGCGCCGCAACACAGGCCCTTGCTGCGGCTCCGCCGCATCTCGGTCAGGTCGACGCCCGGGAGCAACTCGATGATCTGGCGCGGCGCGTCGTAGACGCCGTTCATCCGCCCCAGGTAGCAGGAGTCGTGGTAGGTGACGCTGGAGTCGAGCGAGTGCTTCGGCGTGAGCGAGCCGTCTGCGAGCGCCTGCTCGAGGAACTCCGTGTGGTGGAGCACCTCGAAGCGGCCATCGAACTGCGGGTACTCGTTCTTGAACGTGTTGAAGCAGTGCGGGCAGTTGGTGATCACGCGCTGCACGTTCTTCGCCTTGAACGTCTCGATCAGTTGCTCGGCGAGAATCTGGTAGAGGTACTCGTTGCCGAGGCGCCGCGCCGGGTCGCCGTTACAGGTTTCCTCCTGCCCCAGCACGCCGAAGCTGGCGCCGGACTCGCGGAGCAGCCGGAAGACGGACTGCGTGACCGGCAGGTTGCGCTCGACGAGCGAGCCCGAGCAGCCGACCCAGTAGAGATAGTCCTGCGAGCCGTCGAAGACCGGGACGTCCTCGAACCCCTCCATCCAGGACTCGCGCGTGAGGTTCGTGCCGCGCCAGGGGTGGCCGCGCATCTCCATGTTCTCGAGGGCGGTCTGGGCGGTGGCGGGGACGCGCGCCTCGTCCATCACCAGGTAGCGGCGCATGTCCACGATGGTGGGGACGTGCTCGATCATCACCGGGCACTCCTGCACGCAGGCGCCGCAGGTGCGGCAGGCCCAGAGCGTCTCGTCCCTGATCACCTCGCCGACCAGCTCCTGCTGCGCGACCTCGCGCACGTCGCCTCCGAGGTGGCCGCGCCGCTGGACCTCCGGCCCAACCGAGGCGAGGTGCGCCTTGAGGTCCTGGATGAGGTGCATCGGCGAGAGCGGCTGGCCGGCGAGGTCTGCGGGGCAGACCTCGGTACAGCGCCCGCAGCGCACGCAGGCGTCGAGCTCGAAGAGCTGCTTCCAGGTGAAGTCCTGGATCTGGCCGACGCCGAAGACCTCTTGCTCCTCGATGTCCTCGATCTTGGAGAGGCGGCCGGGGGCGTCGGTGCGCAGCAGGAAGGCGTTGACCGGAGCGAAGATCATGTGGTCGAGGCGCGTGAAGACCAGCAGCCCGAGCCAGGCGAAGGCGAGGATCACGTGGATCCACCACAGCCAGGTGTGGCCAGCCAGCACCTGGTCCTGCGTGAGGTCGAGGATGCCGAGTCCCTCGGCGATGACGTAGGAGACGAAGGACCAGCGCGCCCAGTCCGGGTGCGCGTCGAGCACCGTGCCGTCCTCGAGGATGAAGCCGTTCAGCTCGGTGACGCTGATCCGCGCCGCCTCCACGCCAAAGCCGGTCAGGAGGATCAGGCCGAGGCCCCAGATGATCGCGTGGTCCTCGATGCGCTCGTCCCAGCGGATGCGGTGGAAGTCGTCGAAGTAGCGCCGGTAGAGCGCCATGCCCACGCCGATCAGCCCGATCAGGCCGAACAGGTCGCCGTAGAAGGAGAAGAAGAGGTAGTAGTCGCCGTGCAGGAAGCTAAGCGGCGTGTCGTCCTCGAGCGCGACCTGCGCCGTCACCGCCGTGAGCACGATGATCGAGGAGAAGATGCAGAAGTGCATGATCCCGGCGTAGCGGTCGCGCCGCACCTTCTCCTGGCCGAGGCCGAGCCGCAGCGCGTTGCGCGCGCGCATCGGGATCTCGCGCAGGAGACCGGGCGTGGGTTTGCCGACGGTCCAGAGGGTTGCGTGGCGGGCGAAGCCGTAGACCAGGAGGCCGGTCAGTGCGGCGAGCAGGATGTAGACGATCCAGGGCTGCTGGACGTTGAAGAAGACCTCGCGGCCCGCGTTGGTGCGCTCCAGCTCGATGGCGGAGATGAGGCCGAGGCCGCTGAGGCCCACGGCCGGCGCCCACCAGGCGCCGGTGAGCCGGACCGGGCGGGGCTTGCCCCGGCGCCCGGCAGGGTGGGCAGGCGCCGCCGAATCCCGCTCTGAGACGCTCATGCCAGTCCTTCCGGAGTCCGGCGCGAGCCTATCACCGCTTCGCGCTGTGGGCTCCCCCGGACAGCGCCGCCCTCACGCGGCCGTCCGGCCGCCTGTGATCAGGACGTCGCCGCGGTGGCGGCCCCCCAGCGATCGCGGATGTCGTTCTTGAGCAGCTTGCCCATGTGGTTGCGCGGCAGCGGCTCTTCCACCCACTCGTAGAGCGCGGGCGCCTTGTAGGAGGCGAGCCGCGACTTCACGTAGCCCGTCAGGTCCTCGTCGGAGGGGCGGTCGCCGCCCTCGGTGCAGACGACCACGGCCTTCACGATCTCGCTCCACTCGACGTCGGGGACGCCGATCACGGCGGCCTCGGCGATCTCCGGGTGCTCCTCGAGCACGCCTTCGACCTCGCCGGGCGAGATGTTCTCGCCGCCGCGGATGATCAGGTCCTTCAGCCGCCCGGTGATGAACAGGTAGTTGTCCGGGTCCAGGTAGCCGACGTCGCCGGTGTGCAGCCAGCCGCCGCTGATCGCGGAGGCGGTCTCCTCCTCGCGCTTCTGGTACTCGCGCATGATGCGGTCGCCGCTGATGCAGATCTCGCCCTCTTCGCCCTGCGGCTGCGGCTCGCCGTTCGGCTTGAGGATGCCGACCTCGATGTCCGGCATCGGCCGGCCCACGGAGCGCAGGCGCTTGAGCTTCAGCTCGTTCTCCTCGGGCGTCCCGTCCAGGCGGTGGTCGTCCGGCCCCAGGTAGCTCATCGTCGAGGTCGACTCGGTCTGGCCGTAGGCGTTCATCAGCCCGCAGTCGAAGACCTCGACGGCCTGGCGCACCACCTCGTACGGCATCGGGGCGGCGCCGTAGGTGATGAGCTGCAGCGAGGAGATGTCGTACTTGTCGAAGTCGTCGACCTCCATCACGCGCTTGAGCATCGTCGGGACGACGAAGGCGTGCGTGACGCGCTCGCGCTCGATCGTGTCGAGCCAGGCGGCGGGGTCGAACTGCGGCAGGATCGCGAGCTTGCGGCCGGCCCAGAGCGAGCCAAGCATCGTCGTCGCGCCCGCGACATGGAAGAACGGCACGGAGACGAGTATCACGTCCTGCTCGGCCGTCGGGTCCACGGGGTTCTGCGTGTTCACCACGTAGGCGGTGAGGGCCTTGTGGGTGAGCACCACGCCCTTCGGCAGCGCGGTGGTGCCGGAGGTGTAGATCACCATCGCCGGGTCGTCGTCGTCGACGGCGGCGAAGAACGGCTCATCGGCGCCGCTGGCCAGCAGCTGGTCGTACGTCTCGTGGCCGCTCGCCTCGAAGCCGAGGGTGTAGACGTGCTCCACCTTGGGCAGCTGGCTGCGAATCTCCTGGAGGATCGGCCAGTAGCGCTCGGAGCAGAAGAAGACGTTCACATCGGAGACGTCGGCCATGTACTGGAGCTCTTCCGTCTTGGCCCGGAAGTTGAGCGGGACGAAGGTGGCGCCGACGCTGGCCGTCGCGTAGTAGAGCTCGACGAACTCGTTGGCGTTGACCGACATGATGCCGACGTTCTGGCCCTTGCCCACGCCGATCGCGCTGAGCGCGTGCGCGAGGCGATTGACCCGCGACTGCAGCTCCATGTACGTCACGCTCGAATCCAGGTCGGATACGGCCACGCGGTCCGGCACCATGCTGCCGGCAATCATCAGGATGTCTGCGGTATTCATCGCTCGGAGTCCCCCTCTGCGCTGTGGGCGCGTGCGGCGCGTTCCGCGCGCCGCGGTCCTGGCCGCGCCCTAGTCTACGTCCGCCGGTTCGCCTGCGAGATCGATCTTCCCGTCCTCGCCTCGCTCCAGCGGGAGGCGCCGGAGATCGAGGCCATCGTCGCCCAGTCCCCGGCCGCTGATGTCATACAGCGCCCCGCTGCAGATGTCGAAGAACCGTCCGTACCCGTCCGTTCCCGCGAGGTCCGGGCGAAACGACACCCGGCACTCGCCACCCGGCGGATTATGCGGATCAACATCGGAAAGCGCGATCACCTCGCCGTCCGGCAGCCGCACCACGAACAGCCCGTCCGTGCTGCGATACACAACCGACGCGAGAGCATAATCCTCCACGTAGCCGAGATCGATCCCCCCACCCCGCAGGCCCGACGCGCCGTAGGCGATCCCGACGACGAGCCCTATGACGATCAGGACGAGGCCGACGAGGCAGCCGGGCCGGACGCCGGTCGGCTCGGTGCCGTGCTGACCCCAGGTCCGCGGTGGATTCCGGGGCCCGTCGTCCGTGGCATGCATGACTGGTTCGCTCTCGCTGCTCAGGGCGCCTCGGTGGCGTTCGGGTCGGGGCGGCCGATCACCTCGACCTCGATCAGCGGGCGGTCCTGGGCGTCGACGGGCTGCGGGCGCGTGATGCGGAAGGTGCGCAGCGGCGAGGCGGTGCCGTCGATCGCCTCGCCGCCCAGCGCCCACACGCCGGCCGAGCAGGGGTCGGTGTAGACCCCGTTACGGCCGAGCGGGTTGCGCGCGGCGCCCCGCGGGTCGTCGGGGCGCAGCTCGATCGTGCAGCCGGTGCCGCGCGCGATCGCGTCGAGGGCGCGGATCATTCTCCGCTCGCCGTCGTCGTCGATCGCGATCACGAAGATGCGCACCTCCGGGAACCAGACCGGCTCGCCGACCTCGAAGTGCTCTGCCGGCCCGGCGTCGAAGAGGAACACCTCCGGCTGCGGGTTGATGACGAAGCGGCCCCAGAGGATCGCGGCGGCGCCGATGGCGACGATCGCGAGCAGCGCGATCAACCCGAACGGCCGGCCGGGCGGCCGCGGCTGCGCCGCTGGCTGCTCCTCGCTCATGAGCCCGCGACCGCCGCCGCGAGCCGCCGCTCGAGGGCGAGCCCGGCCGCGAGCGGCTGGTCGAGGCCGTCGCGGACCGCGCGTTTGGCCGCGCGCAGCGCCGCCGGATCGCGATCGGCGAGCGCCCGCGCCCACTCGCGCGCCGCCGCGTCGAGCTCCTCGCGCGGCACGACGCGCTGGACGAAGCCGAGGTTGTAGGCCTCGCGGGCGCTGATCGGTTCGCCGCTGGTGGCCATGCGCAGCGCCTCGCTGGAGGCGATGTGGCGGGGGACGGTCTGCGTGCCCCCGGCGGAGGGGATGTAGCCGAGCGTCACCTCCGGAATCGCGAAGCGGGCGTCCGCGGAGGCGACGCGCAGGTCGCAGTAGAGCGAGAGCTCGAGGCCCGCGCCGTAGGCAAAGCCCTGGATCGCGGCGATCAGCGGCAGGTCGAGGCTCGCCATCAGGCCCCAGAGATCGCGACGCACGCGCGCGTCGCGCGCCTCCAGGTAGGAGGGCGCGGTGCCGAACTCGGTGATGTCGGCGCCGGCGCTGAATGCGCGATCGCCGGCGCCGCGGAAGACGGCGGCGCGGACGGAAGGGTCGTCACGCAGCAGTTCGAGCTGCATCCACAGCTCATCGCGCAACTCCAGGTGGATCGCGTTGAGCCGCTCCGGGCGGTTGAGCGTGAGCCAGACGATGTCGCCCTCGCGCTCGGCGAGGACGAAGGGGCCGCTCACGGGGCGGCCTCGCGAGATCCGTGCGCGGGCTTGCCCATGTCGGCTTCGCTGCCGATCAGGCCCAGTCTGGCTTGACGATGCCGGTCCTGAGGCTGCTGTCGTGCGCGTGCTGCAGCTCGCTGTTGACCTTCTCCGTCAGCAGCTTCATCTCCGGGGAGGTGGCCGTCACCCGGTCGTTGCGCCAGCGCCGGAGCGTCGCCGCGTCCTTGCGGCTCAGTCCGGCCTCGTCGATCCCGTTGAGGATCGCGCCCGCCATCACCAGGACCTCGTCGATCGAGAGTTCTACCTTCATGCTCGCGCCCGCTCCTCCGCCGTGCCGCGGGTCACGCGCCCGCGCTTGACGTAACGCCGTGTGGTTGACTCCTCGATGAAGGTCATCAGCGCCTCGTTGAAGTCGTCCGCGAAGTCCTCCAGGCCCTCGCGGCCGGGCACCCGCTCCGTGCGCCACGTGCGAATGGCGTCCTTGCCCTCGTCGCTCAACTCGACTCCGTCGAGGATCTGCGCGGTGAACAGCGAGACCACCGTCGCCACCTCGTTCGGATTGAGGATGATGTTCATCTTCCCTCCGTCTCCGTCGTGTTCGCCGCGCATCGGACCCTGTCTCGATGCGCCCTCTGATTGATTGGTCGCCGCGGAGAGCCGCGGGCGCAGCGGTACACTTTACCGCGCGTGCGGCGCTCGGTCGCGTCCGGCTCCGATTGCGCCGATTCAGCGTCCCTCGAACTGCGGGTCGCGCCGCTCCACGAAGGCGCGCACGCCCTCGGCGCGGTCCTCCGTCGTCTGCAGCAGCACGGTCAGTTCGAGTTCGAGGTTCAACCCCTGATCCAGCGAGAGATCCATGCCGCGCCGGATCGCCTCCTTGGCGAAGCGCGTCGCCAGCGGGCCGCGCGCCGCGATCGTACGCGCGATCTCGTTCGACGCCTCGATCTCCCCGCCGTCCGCCACCACCGAGGAGACGAGGCCGATGCGCTTCGCCTCGGCGGCGTCGATCGCCTCGCCGGTGAGCAGCAGGCGCAGCGCCTGCGCGCGGCCGACGGCGCGCGGGAGGCGCTGCGTGCCGCCGCCGTGCGGGATCCGCCCGGCGCCCGTCTCCGGGAGCGCGAAGCTCGCGCCCTCAGCGGCCACGCGGATGTCGCAGGCGAGCGCCAGCTCGAGGCCGGCCGAGTGCGCGCGCCCGCCGATCGCGGCGACGAGCGGCTGCGGCAGCGCTGCCAGCGCGTCGAAGGCAGCGCCCGCCGGGGCGATCAGCGCTGCCACGCCCGCGGAGGCGGCGAGCGCGTCCGTGCTCCAGCCCGCGCCGAAGTCCGGCCCCACGCTCGCCACGACCACGGCGCTGATCTCCGGGTGGCGCGCCTCCAGCTCCGCGGTCGCGGCCGCGATTCCGTCGAGCAGCGCGCGGTCGTAGCCGCCCTCGGGCGGGTCGATGGTCAGCGTGGCGACGGAGCCGGCGAAGGAGAGGGCAGTCAGCGACATGCCACCTCGGGGGCGAGCAGCGGGTGTGTGGGCTCGTGGATGCCTGTAGATCGCTGCGAGGGCCTCATTGGAGCAGTGTACCCCGCCCCGCCCCGCCGGGCCGCTGGACGGCGCACCCCCTGGCTGCGATCCTCGGCGGCGAGGGGAAAGGCGCGATGGACCTCGAACTGGCCGGGCGCTCCGTGATCGTTACCGGCGCAAGCCGCGGCATCGGCCTTTCGATCGCCGGGGCGTTCGCCGCCGAGGGTGCACGTGTCACGATCTGCGCTCGCGGCGCCGAGGGCGTCGAGGCCGCCGCTGAGAGCCTGCGCGCCGCCGGCGCCGAGGCGCAGGGCGTCGCCGCCGACGTAACCCGTGACGAGGAATGCGCGCGTGTCGTGGAGGCGGCCGTGGCCGCTTACGGGGGCGTCGACGCGCTCGTCAACAACGCCGGCGGCTCCATCCGCGAGGGTGATGTCGAGGGCCGGATGCGCGCCTCGCTGGACGCGAACCTGCTTTCCGCGCGGCTGATGTCGGAGCAGGCGCGCCCACACCTGGCCGCCGCCGGCGGCGCGATCGTCAACATCTCCTCGATCTTCGGGCGCGAGAGCGGCGGAGCCGTCGAGTACAACGCCTCCAAGGCCGCGCAGATCGCGATGTCCAAGGCGCTCGCCCGCGAGTGGATCGGCGAGGGCATCCGTGTCAACAGCGTCGCGCCCGGCTCGATCGCCTTTGAGGGTGGCTCCTGGGGCAACCGGCTGCGCGACGACCCCGAGGGCATGCGCGTCTTCGTCGAGCAGGAGATTCCCGGCGGCCGCTTCGGGCGTCCCGAGGAAGTCGCGGCGCTCGTCGTGTTTCTCGCCTCGCCGCGAGCCTCGTGGGTGGTGGGGGCGACGCTGAACGTTGATGGCGGCCAGTCACGCTCTAACATCTAGGCGGACGGCGCAGGAGGGCGCTCGATGCGATTCTCACGATCTGACTTGCCCGGCATCGCGATCGCCCTGGTCGCCGGGCCGGCGCTGATGCTGCTCTTCCTCGCCGCGAGCGAGACCTGGGGGCACAAGGGCACGCCGCTGCTTGGCTTCATGGCGGGAAACCTCGGCCTCGCCGCCGGCCTCGCGGCGCTGTTCTCGCGCTTCATCCTCAAGTGGGACGTGCCGCTCAGCGCGGTCCTCGCGATTCTCGCCGTTGTCGGCGCGGTGAAGTGGCTGCAGATCAGCGGCAACGACGGCACGAGGCTGGCCACGGGCGTGAAGTGGGCCGGCGTGATCGCCTTCGTCGTGCTCAACGTCGCTGTGCTCTGGCAGCTCGTGACCAACGGCCTGGTCCCGCTGCTCGACCGCTTCGACGAGTGGCGGGCGCGGCGGGCCGCCGAGCGCTGACGCCCATCACCCGCCTGCGACTCCCGTGAGCGACGACGCACCCACCGACGCCGACGCCGCGGCGGCGCGCGCCCGCGCCGTCACGACCTCGCTCGTCGCGGCCTGGATGGGCGAGCGCTACTACCGCACGTTTCGGCCGATGGACCCCGGCGAGAGCGCCTTCGACGCGCTGTTCCAGCAGCGCGATCGCCGCATCGGCGTCAGCTGCGGCCTGCTCTGGGACGGCGGCGGGCCGCCCGGCGCGACGGATCTTGCTTCGCTGATCGAGGACGACCTCGAGGGCGACGAGGGCGGCTACGTGGTCTGGATCCCGCCCGGAGGCGAGCTGCCTCCCGCCGAACCGAAGCAGTCCGCGCTACGCCTCGCGCTCGCACGCGCGCTCGGCGGCCTCGAACCGGGCGAGCGGCGCGAGGTGCGGCTACCCGTGACGCTGCCGCTGGCGAAGGTGGACGCCGAGGGCGCCTACATGTCCGTCAGCGGACCGCTCGCCAGCGAGTGGACGACGCTCTCCGAAGGCATCGGAGGCGCGTTCCACCTCGATGGCCGCTCGCTGCGGCGGCTGCCCGAGGAGCGCGCCGAGCTGGAGATCGTGCTGGCGCAGATCCGCGACCGCGCGGCGTTGCTGGAGCAGGGCGAGGTGACGGCGGTGGACGCGCACGACTACTGGCTCGTCTCACGCCTCCCCGCGGACGAGCCTCGAGGCGTCACGGTGTTCGGCGCACCGCCGGCATTCGACGCTGGCGACGGCGCCTGGGTGCGCCGCGGCCTGCGCGCGCACCTGCGCCGCGCCGTCGCGCAGCGTGAGGCCGCCGAGGCTGCAGGCGAGGCGATCGAGCTGAGCGTGCTTGCACTCGGTGCGTCGTTGGCGCACATCGGCGAGGAGATGGCAACGGCGGCGCTGCGCGGGATGAGTCCGGCCACCTACGGCGGGGTCGACCTCGTGGCGCTGGTTGCGGACGGCCAGGTGCGGCAGTTGCTGCAGCCGCGCTCGCTGCCCTGGGCCCCGCCGCCGCCGGGGCGCTGAGCGCTACGCGCGAACCACGAATGTCCCGGAGAGCTTGTCGTGCCAGGCCTGGGCGTAGCCCTCGGCGAGCGGGCGCTCGGCGTCCGAATCCCAGGCCGCCCAGGCGTAGCTGAAGCCGAAGGTGAGCGGGACCAGCAGCGACGCAACGGTGCGCGAGAAGCCGCGCATCGCGCCGGGCGGGGCGCCCTCGGCGGTTACGATCCGCACGCGCAGCATCTGCTTGCCGGGGGAGAACCCCGCGCTGTTCCAGATCCAGAAGTAGAAGAACGGCGCGACCAGCGAGATCAGCCCGGTTGCCTGGAAGATCCGCTCCTCGCGGGTGCCGGGGGCGGGCTCCTCGCCGACGCCGGCCATCGCCAGCGCGACGCTCGTCAGCACGAGCACGATGCCCCAGGCGAGCGCCTGGTCGATCGCGAAGCAGCTCAATCGCCGCCGTAGCGAGCAGGGCGCCAGCAGTTCCGTTCGCGCGGCGAGGATGCTCGCTGCAGCGGCGGCCGGGCGCTCGGCGGCGTCGCCTCGCCAGCTCGGTCCCGGCCGTCCGATCGGGTCGGCGATGCCCAGGCGATCGGCGCCCGTTGCCTCGCTGCTCACGATGCCGCACCGTCCGCGCCGGATCGCAGCCGGGCGAGCAACTGTTGCGGCTCCGCCTCGTCGAGCCACGCGACGGCGACTCCGCTCTCCGCCCACTCCGCCGCCAGTCCCTCGCACAGTCCCACGACGGCGGCGCGGGCCGCGCGCAGCGGCGCTTCGGAGCGCGCCTCCGGCTCCGGCGGCAGCACCGCCGCGATCAACCCCGTGTGGCGCGAGACCATCGAGGGCCCGACCGCGCGCGCCAGTACGAACGCGGGCGTCGCGCCCGCCTCGATCGCCGCGCTCCAGTCGCCGGGCGCGCCGTCCGCTGCCGAGGGCGGCGGCGCGTCGAAGGCGAGGCTGACGAGCAGGTCGATCGGCGCGAGCTCCTCCTCCAGTTGCACGAACGCAGCGACGACCGCTTCGAGGTCCGTCAGGTCCACTCGCAGCGCCCGCCCCTCGCGCCCGTGGCTCCAGCACTCGTTGAGGATCGAGTTCGCTGTTACCTCCTCGGCGAGGTCGTCATGCCGCGTGGTGACGGAGACGTTGGCGCCCGCCGCCGCGAGCCCGGTTGCGAGGTCGCGGCCGAGCCCCTCGGCGACCCCGGCGACGAGGGCGTGCCGCCCGGCGAGGTCGTTGCCGCTCACGATGCGCCGCTTCCACCGGTAGCCGCCGGGGTGGCGAGCGCGGCGGCGTCGAGGGCGGAGAAGATTCGCCCGTGTATGGCCCTGGGCGGGGCCGTGGCGAGGGCGCAAGCGAGCCGGCCGAGCGCCTGGGCCTCGGCGGCGTCGGTTTCCGCCAGCGCCTCGCGCAGGTCTGCCGCCGTGGCGTCGGCGTCCTCTGGCAGGCTCGCGCCGCGCAGCAGGCCGGCGGCGGCGACCTCGCCGCCCGCGTGCTCGAGCGCGAGCGAGCGCAGCAGCCCGAGCGCCGCGGCGGCCGCCATCGAGGTGGCGACGGCGCCCTCGGCGGCGCGCTCCCCGAGGGCGTGCGTGACGAGGATGAAGGCGCGCGGGCCGTCGCTCTGTCGCTGGAACTCGCCGAAGGCGGAACGTGCGGCGTAGGCGTGCGCGTAGCCGTTGAGCGTCATCGTCTGCGCGAGCTGCGCGTCCGAGGTCTGCGCGAGCGACGCGAGGAACGCCTCGTCCGGCGCGCTGACCACGAGGTCGAGGCCGCCCAGTTCCTTCGCGACCTGGCGCGTGGTGACTTGCACGTTGCGGCCGAGCGTCACGTCCATCGCGTAGGTCAGCGCCTGGCGGCCGCGATCACGCAGCTCGCGCTGCAGCCTGCGCGCGACCAGGACGCCCTCGTCCGGGCGCAGCACCGCCAGCGCCACGTCCGCGCCCGCCTCGCCGAGGGCGCGGGCGATCGCCCGGCCGGTTGTGGTTTCGGCGCCGATCACCAGCGCGCGGCGGCCGATCAGGCCGTCCGCGTCCGGCATCGCAAGGCTGTCGAGGTCGCTCATCGATTCCCCCGCCGTCGTGCGGTCGCGCGCCGATGGTAGCCCGCGGCGCTACAGCACGCCCGTGGCGACGGCGGCGAGCACCGCGATACCGGCCGCGAGGCGATACCAGACGAAGACGGCGAGGCTGTGACGGCGCACGAAGGCGAGCAGCCAGCGGATCACCACCATCCCGGCAAGCGCGGCGACCAGCGCCCCGAACAGCAGCGGGCCCCAGGCGATCTCCTCGCCGCCGAGGATCGCCTCGCCCAGCAGCGCGACGGCCGCGCCGACCACCACCGGCGCGGAGAGCAGGAACGAGAAGCGCGTCGCCGCCTCGCGGCGCAGCCCGAGCGCTCGCCCGGCCGCGATCGTCGCGCCGGACCGCGAGACGCCCGGCACGAGCGCCGTCGCCTGCGCCACGCCGATCAGCAGCGCCCCCGGCGCGCCGAGGTCGCGCAGCCCTCGTGACTGCGCCGCCCGATCGAGCGCCCAGATCACCAGGCCGACGGCGATCAGCATGACGCCGACCAGCAGCGGCTCGCGCAGTCCGTCCTCGAGCGTGAGGGCGAAGGCGGCGCCGATGGCGAACGCCGGCACGGAGCCGAGCGCGATCAGCAGCGCGAGCCGCGAGCGCGGACGCCAGCGCCCGACGCTGCCTCCGTGCGCGCCGAGGTCACGCCAGAGGCTCGCGCCGAACAGCACCCAGTCGCGGCGGAAGTAGAGCAGCACGGCGAGCGTCGTGCCGAGGTGCAGGCCGACATCGAAGGTCAGGTCGTTGAGCTCGTCGCCGAACAGCTCGGAGGCCACCACGAGGTGGCCCGAGGAGGAGATCGGCAGGAACTCGGTCAGCGCCTGCACGAGGCCGAGCAGCGCAGCCCTCAGGTATTCGTCCACCGATCGAGGCTAGCAGCCCGGCGAGCAAGGGGCGGCGAGCGCCTCTCCCACCTCCGAGGATTCCGGCCCCCTCTCCTGGGGGAGCGGTCGGGGGTGGGGGAGGTGTGCGCCGGAGTTCCGAGGGGCAACGAGCGTTCGCCGCGCGCCGCCTACCCGTCCCGCTCCGCGTATTAGGATGGAGCCATGCCGCGCAACATCCGCCTCGCTTACGGCCGCACGGGCCTCGATGTCGCGTTTCCGGACGCGGCCGAGGTGATCGCGCCCCACGAGCAGCCGCCGCTCGCCGACCCGCCCGCCGCCGTCCGCGCGGCGCTTCGCGATCCGATCGCCGGGCCGCCGCTCGCCGACCTCGCCGCGCCCGGCCGGCGGGTGGCGATCGTGACCTCGGATCTGACGAGGCCGGTGCCGAACGAGCTGCTGCTGGACGCGCTGTTGGAGACGCTCCACGCGGCCGGCGTCGCTGTCGAAGACGTGCTGATCATCAACGGCACGGGGATGCACCGCGGCAACACGGACCAGGAGCTGGCGGAGATGTACGGCGAGGAGATCGTCCGCCGCTACCGCATCGTCAACCACGACTCGCGCGAGACCTCGGCGCTGCGCCAGATCGCGACGGACCCGCGCGGCGAGCCGGTGCTGATCCGGCGCGACTACCTCGACGCCGACCTGCGCATCGTCACCGGCTTCATCGAGCCGCACCTCTTCGCAGGCTACTCGGGAGGCGGCAAGGGGGTGATGCCGGGCATCGCCGGGCGCGAGACGGTGATGTCCAACCACTCAGCCTCGATGGTCGGCCACCCCAACGCGACCTTCGGGATCAGCGAGGGCAACCCGATCTTCGAGGAGATGCGCCGCTTCGGCCTGCTCGCCGGGCCGTGCTTCCTGCTCAACGTGACGATGGACGCCGAGCAGCGCGTGACGGGCGTCTTCGCCGGCGAGCTCGTCGCCGCGCACGACGCCGGCATCGAGCACTGCCGCCGCCAGTCGATCGTCGAGATCGACGAGCCCTACGACATCGTGGTGACGAGCAATGGCGGCTACCCCGCCGACCTCGACCTCTACCAGTCGGTCAAGGGCATTGCCGTCGCTGCCCGGGCGCTGCGCCCGGGCGGCCACCTGATCCTCGCCGCCGAGTGCGTCGAGGGCGTCGGCCACGGCGAGTACGGCGCGCTGCTCGCGAGGCACGGCAGCCACCTCGAGTTGCTCGAGGCGATGCGCGGCAGCGCCTGGACGACGGTCGAGGAGCAGTGGCAGGCGCAGCTGCAGGCGCTCGCGCAGGAGCGCGGCACGGTCTGGTTGCACTCCTCCCTCGACGAAGCGGGGACGCGCGCGACGCACCTGCGCTACTGCACCGATGTCGGCGAGACGGTCGCCGCGCTCGCCTCGGAGATCGAGACGCACGAGGGGCGCCCGGCGAGCATCGGCGTACTGCCGTACGGGCAGCAGGCGGCGCCGGTGGTGCGCGCGCTGGCGCTCGCGTGAGTTCGCCCGCCGCTGTGCCGGCGGTGCGCCGGGCTCGCGAGGCCGACATCGCGACGGTCTCGCTGATCCTCGCGGCTGCGTTTGACGACGACCCGGTGCTCAACTGGTTCGTTCGCCAGGACGAGCGGCACGGCGCGGCAATGGAGCTGCTGCTCGGGCGGGGCGCGGAGCGCGCCGTGCGTGCGCACGGCGAGTGCTACCTCACCGAGGACCGGCGCGGCGCGGCGGCGTGGCAGCCCCCGGGCTTCGAGGGGCCTCCGCCCACGCCCGAGCAACGCGAACGCGTGGCCTCCGAGGTCTGCGACACGCCGGAGGGTCGCCGGCGCTTCGCGCAGTTCGTGGAGTTGATGGCGGAGCACCACCCCGCCGAGCCGCCGAACTTCTACCTCGGCGCGATCGGCGTGCTACCCGCGGTGCAGCGGGGCGGCCTCGGCTCGCTGCTGATTCGCGCCGTCCTCGATCGCTGCGATCGGGAGGGGATTCCGGCGTCCCTGATCAGTACGAGGGAGCGCAATCTTCCGCTCTACGAGCGGCACGGCTTCGTTGTCAGCGCCCGCGTCGAGCTGCCGGACGGCGGCCCCTCGATGTGGCCGATGTGGCGCGAGCCTCGGCCTGAGTAGCTCGCTGGCTGTAGTTCGTGCGTCGGGCGTTCAGTTGTCGGGCTGGTTCGCGGCGCCCGGGGTGGGATTCCCCACGGTCTGGAAGTCGCCCGCGCCGTCCGGCAGCCGAGCGTAGCTCGTGCCCTCGTCGGCCTGACCCTCGTCCCAGTCGACGTGGGCGACCAGCGTGCCGCCGTCCGTCCAGATGCCCAGCTCCTCGTCCCTGCCGAGGGCGAAGCCCGGCCAGCCGTCCTTGTCGAGCTGCACCTGGAGGTGCCCGCCCGGCGGGATCACCAGATCCGGGGGCAAGGCGACCCGCTTGCCGGCGTCCGCCAGGTCGTCGGCTACGACGAAGTTGGCGAGGACGAGGTGGGAGTCGGACGAGTTGTAGAGCTCGAACCAGTCAAGCGGATCTCCCTGGGCGGCGATCTCGTTGATCACCAGTCCGACGTCCGCTGGGGAGGCGCCGCTGCTCGCCCCGTCCCTGCCGGCGTCCTCCGGCGGCAAGGGGGGAGGGATGCCCCCGAAGACGCCGGAGAAACTGCCGGAGACCGTCGCGCCCACTTCGGCGCTGGCCTCCGACAGCGTCAGCACGCCCTCGCTGAAGGGGGTGAAACTGTCGAGGGTCGAACCCCCGGCCGGAATGGACCACACGCCTCCGGCGATCCGGTCTTCGCCGATGGTCAGCGTGGCGCCGTCCGTCAGCCGGGCAATGGGCAGCACGACGGTGAAGCCCTCCACGGAACCGTCGGGCTGCACGCTGATGATGGCGAGCGAGGCCGCAGCCCTGATGCCGAACCCCGCGGTCTCCTCGGCGCTGGCGTGACCAATGACCACTCCCAGGTCGGCGGCGGGAAGCTCGGTTCCGTCCACCGCGAGGTAAGAGATCGCGCCCGCTGAGCGCGGATCCGGGTTCGTATTGCTTCGCCAGCTCGTCTCGAAGCGCACCTCGACCGTGCCGGCCTCGAGTCCGTCCGAGCCCGTGGCGGCCTGATCGGGAGCGGGCCACTCGGGAGGTTGCGGCGTCAGGTCGTCCAGGATTTCCGCGCGGCGCTTGAGGATGAACTGGCGCGCGCGCTCGGTGTCCGCCGCCGCCGCCGGCCGCTGTGCCGGCAGGGCGTGCTGCTGCACGACCGCCGCCAGCTCGTCGACGCTCGCCAGCAGCTCGTCCTCGTGCCAGACGCTGTCGAGCAGCTCCTTGAGGCGGGCGACGTACCTCGCTCGCCACTGCTCGTCGCCGTACAGCCGGCTCGGGATGGCCGCGAGCGCCAGCACCGAGGGCGGGGGGTTGCTGATGTTGTCGAACGGATTGGGATCGTCCTTCAGGTGGAACGCCTCGTCCACGCCCCACGGCATGAACACGAAGCGGCCGTCCGGTTCCCGGTAGAAGCGGTAGTTGTTGCGGTTGCCGCTGTAGCCGTCCCAGTGGCCGAGCAGCACCTCCAGCGCCCAGAACGTGAGGAACCGATCGAGGTCGACGGAGTCCGCCAGCGCCGCCAGGCCGGCCCTGGAGGGGTCTTGCAGCGCGGCGACCACGGCGTCCACGTCCGACCAGTCAGCGGCGTCCTCGTTGGTCTTCTTCTCGAGGGTGCCGCGGTACTCGGGGGTGAAGTCGCTGACCGTTCCCTCGTAGAGGTTGCCCTCGGTGCTCGCGAAGTGGCGCGCGAGGAAGGGCGGCCTAATCTCCTCGACGTGGATGTAGAGGCCGAGGTCCTTCCCGTTCACCGTGACCGTGGCGAAGCTGCAGCGCGGGGTCGGCACCCCCGCGAGGGCGAAGACCTGGTGAGCCAGGCAGGTGTTGATCAGCGAGGGGTCCTGGCGGCTGTTGTTCAGGGTCATGCGCTCCATGACGCCGCCCAGGGCCTGGCTGTCCACGTACTTGTCGAAGCGGAGCTTGAGCGAGGGCCGGGTGTCGCTCTGCGAGCCGATGAACCCCTTCTTGCGGACGCCGACCTCGGAGTGAGTCTCGCCGTCCACCGTGACCGTGGCCGGGAACCAGGTGTAGATGTCGGCGAATGGCCGGGAGAGGCCGTATTCCGCGATCTCGGCCAGCAGATCCTCGAACGTGCGGGTCTGGTGACGCAGCGTGTCCCAGTGCACGGGCGCGATCTCGATGGCGATGTCCAGCACGCGCTGGAGGTCGAAGTAGGCGGCGCCTGGGTGGGTGGGGCCGGACTCGGTTGGCGCCGGCGCGGGGGCGGGCGTCTCGCTGGGTAGGGCGGCTGCTGTCGGACTTGCGGTCGGCGGCGGCATCGCGGGCGCTGCGTCCCGCGAGCTGCACGCCGCCGCGAGCATCGCGAGCGCCACCAAGCCCGCCGCGACCATCGACCGCCACGACGGGCATCCGTCCGAGCAGCTGCGCCGCGTGAGCGTTCGCCCGGGGCTACGGTTCACGAGCCTGCTCCTCGCTGCAACGGGTTGCCCGTGGCAGCTACGTAGAGTGCCCAGGCGCCGGCGAGGAGCGCGGCTGCGACGAGGAACCCTCCCTCGAAGCCGATTCTAGCGGCGATCAGGAATCCCGCGAAGGGGCCGAGCGCCGCCCCCAGGTCCAGCCAGGTCGAGTACCTGCCCAGCACGGCGGCGCGCGCCACGGCGGGTGACGTTTCGCCTATGGCCGCATCGAGCGCCACGTTCACTCCCACCGAGGCGATGAACAGCAGCGGTATCCCGGCGACAAGAGCGACGACCGAATCGAGTGCGACCGCCAACACCAGCGCCGCGAGCATCGCGGCCATCCCGCAGGCGACCGACAGCCGCCTGCCCACGCGGTCCGAGAGGTACCCCAGCGGCACCGCCAGGCCGAGGTCGGACAGCCATCTGAACCCGACCAGCAGGCCCGCGAGGGTCACCACCGCGAGTGACCCTCCGAGTACGTTCCCATCCTCGTCGGCGAACTCGGCGAGGTAGGGAGCGACGGTGGCGATGACCAGACCGTTACCCGCGAACGCCGTGGCGAACCGCATCAGGCTGATCGAGAGCAGGTGGACCCGCAGCTTGCGGCCGTAGCCCGGCAGGGTGGAGATGGCGAGGTT
Organism: Dehalococcoidia bacterium; assembly: GCA_963667465.2. Classification (GTDB taxonomy): domain Bacteria; phylum Chloroflexota; class Dehalococcoidia; order UBA2979; family UBA2979; genus VXMT01. The sequence goes on from CAXXDN010000001.1 coordinate 982,280, forward strand.
CCAGGGGCTGAGGCGGCCTCGCAGGCCGCCGGCGGAGGAGCTCGCGCGTTCGGGCCTGAGGTTGGGGGCCCGCGTGGCGATCACCATGCCGAGCAGTCCCACCCCGGCAAGGGCCGCGAACGTAACCTCCCTCGAGGTGAGCTGGAACAGCGTCGCGCCAGCGGTCACCGCGACCAGGCTGCCGAGCCGCTGACCGGAGTTGAAGAACCCCATCAGCCTGCCGCGCATCGCGGTTGTGCCCGCTCCGAACGCCGTCAGCTGTGCCGCGAGTCGCATGTGCGAGTACGACACGCCCCAGAGCGTGCGGGCCAACAGCAGCACCACGAGACCACTGCCCAGGCCGTAGGCGAGCGTCGTGAGGGAGCCGGCGGCAATCGAAGCAACGAACGGCCAGCGCATCCCGAACCGCTGGTAGACCGAGGCGGCGAGGGCGTTGCTGATGAGGCGGATGAAGCGATTGATGCTGAGGGCAAGCCCGATCCAGAAGGACGCGGCGAGGCCGAACTGGTCGGCTATCCCGAACTCGATCGCCGCCACGGGCAGCACGACGTACATCAGGGAGTCGCCCATGATGACCGCGGCGGTCGGAGCCACCGCGTACACCATTCCCGCCGGGATGAGCTGCCTCATGCGCACTCCTGGAGCGCGGCTTCGTCGCCGCTACGCTGACGCGCGCTTCCCGCACACTGAGTCCCCAGCGAAGTCGTGACCGTCATCACCACCGCCCGCCGGGACACTCACCTGCGCGCCGGGGCTCCAGGGGAAGACGACCGCCGTTGGCCGTGCAATCGAGGTAGCCCGAGGCTCCCGAACTGGCCGTCACGCGCTGGTTCAACCGCCGGCAGCCCGACGCTGGCCGCCCTCAGGGGCGAAGTCGCGGTCATCGAGGCGTTTCAGCTGCTCTGCCCCGGCTGCGTCTCCCACGGGCTGCCGCAGGCCCAGCGCATCCAGCAGGCCTTCACCGTGGGCCTCGCGGCTGCTCCCGGCTAGCCCTGCTGCAGCTCCTGGACCACGCCGCGCATGTACTCGGCGTCGTGGAAGCGGGGGGTGCGCCGCTCCGAGAAGGCGCGCACCGCCTCGCGGTGCTCGGGAGTCTGCAGCGCGGCGTCGAACTCCACGCGCGAGTTCTGCTCGGTCGCATCCAGGGTGGGCGCGAACAGGTCGTCGAACGTCATCTTCTTGACCGTGCGCAGCGTCGAGGCGGGGTTCGCGGCGATCTCCTGGCCGAGCGCGATCGCCTCGGGCAGCAGCTGGTCGGGCTCGACCAGGCGGTGCACCAGGCCCAGCTCGAGGGCGTCCTGCGCGCTGTAGATCCGGCCCGTCAGCATCATCTCCTTCGCGTTGTGGAGGCCGATCACCCGGGGCAGCATCCACGAGGAGCTGACCTCCGGCGTCAGCCCGATCGCCGCGAAGCGCATCGAGAAGCGCGCCTCCGTCGACGCCACGATCGCGTCGTACCAGAGGATCGAGGTCAGCCCGATGCCGAGCGCGATCCCGTTGACCGCGGCGATCAACGGCTTGCACTCGACAGCGAGGAACTCGGGCGTCCAGGGGTGCGCGCCCGGCGGCCGCTGCTGCGGGCGGTCGAAGTCGCCGGCCATGCGTGCGCTCAGGTCGGCGCCGGAGCTGTACGCGCGGCCGTTGCCGGTCGTCACGATCGCGCCGATGCCGGGGTCTCCGTTGAACTCCTCAAGCGCCTCGCGGATCTCGCCGGCGAGCTCGGCGCCGAAGGCGTTCATCCGCTCCGGCCGGTTGAAGCGCACGATGCCGACGCGCCCTTCGCGTGCTACCTCGATGAACTCCCAGTCGGCCATGTCGGGCTCCTCTCTCGCCTCTGCGGTAGCGCGCATCATGCCACGCCGCCTCGGGGGCCGGGCCGGCCCTCGGAAGGTAGTATGTGCGCGTCGGCGGTCTTCGCGGCCGGTGACGATCGTCTCGTCGCACGGGAACGAAGTCAGGAATCGGCGCCGCACCAGGGGCGCCGTCCGGAGCACGCCGGGAGGCTCGATGCGCGCACTCGTCATCGGCGGCACCGCGGCCACCGGCCCGCCGGTCGTGCGGCGGCTGCTCGATCGTGGCTACGACGTGACCCTCTACCACCGCGGGCTGCACGAGGCCGGCTCTCTCCCGGACGACCTCGAGCACATCCACGGCGAGCCGCACTTCGAGGAGACGATTGCGCGCGACCTCGCGGGTCGCAGCTTCGACCTGGTCGTGGCGACGTATGGCCGCATCCGCTACCTGGCCGAGGCCCTCGAGGGCAAGACGCCGCGCCTGATCACGATCGGCGGGTTCCCCGTCATGAAGGGCTGGATGCACGTCCGCGATCCGCACAACGCCGAGCATGACGGCCCGGTGCTGACTCCGGGGTTCGAGGAGAACGAGTTGGAAGAGGCCGGCGTCGACGCCTTCGTCGATCGCATGATCGAGACGGAGCGCGCGGTCATGGACCGCCACGCGGCCGGACACTACGAGGCGACGCACTTCCGTTATCCGTACGTCTACGGGCCACACAGCATCGTCTCGAGCGAGTGGCGGATCATCAAGCGAGTCCTCGACGATCGGAAGCGCTTCATCATCCAGGGCGGCGGGCTCACGCTCAGCACGCGTTGCGCCTCGGAGAATGTCGGTCACGCCATCGCGCTGGCGATCGATCAGCCCGAGAACTCAGCCGGGCAGATCTACCACCTCGCCGACGATGTGCAGTTCACCGCGCAGCAGTGGGTCGAGTTGATCGCCGGGATCCTCGGCTACGAGTTCGAGTTCGTCGAGATTCCGTGGAGTATCGCGCCGCCGGGGCGGACGTTCGTGCCGCTCAGCGGGCAGCCGTTTCACCGGCTGATGAGCAACGCCAAACTGCGCGGCGACCTCGGCTATCGGGACGCCGTGCGGCCGCAGGACTGGGTGCGGACGACGGTCGAGTGGTGGCTGGAGCATCCACCGGCGGTGGATGGAGAAGGCAACAGCATGAAAGCGCGCGACTTCGACTACGAGGGCGAGGACCGGCTGCTCGCGGCCTGGGACGAGTTGCTGGCCAGCGCGCCCGATGTCTTCTCCGAGCGCGTCTACTTCCGGCACCCGTACCCGCACCCGAAGCAGCTCGGCGACCTGCTCTAGCCGCTCCGCCGCCGCGCAGCTTCGCGGCTGCCGGGCCGGATCGGCAGGCGGGAGGGACACGATGCGGGTCTACGCCTCGACCGACCCGAACATGCCGCTGGAGGAGGTTGGCGCCTACGCACGGCGCGTGGAGCGCATGGGCTTCGACGGTCTGCGGGTGCCGGAGACAGTCCACGACGGGCTCATGGTCTCGCTGCTCGCGCTCGAGCACACGACGCAGCTGCACGTGCGGAGTTCGGTGATCCTCGCCTTCCCGCGCAGCCCGATGGTGGTGGCTTATGCGGCATGGGACCTCCAGCGCATGTCGGGCGGGCGCTTCGGGCTGGGGCTCGGCACGCAGATCCGCGCCAACATCGAGGGGCGGTTCTCCGTGCCCTGGCGCGCGCCGGTGGCGCGCATGCGCGAGTACCTGCAAGCGCTGCAAGCCATCTTCGCCGCCTTCCAGGACGGCGCCGCCCTCGACTTCCAAGGGGAGCACTACCGCTTCACGCGCCTCCAGCCCTACTTCAACCCTGGCCCGATCGAGGCGCCGCCGCCTCCGCTCCTCCTCGGAGCGGTGAACCGCCACCTGAGCGAGGTGGCGGGCGAGCTCTGCGCCGGCCTTGTCACCCACCCGACGAACTCCAGCCCGCGCTTTCTGCGCGAGGTCACGCGACCGGCGCTGGCCGCGGGCGCCGAGCGCGGCGGACGCAGCCTCGAGGAGATCGAGCTCGTCGCCGGAACCTCGATCATCACCGGGCGCGATGCGGCGGAGCTGGCGGCGGCGCGCGACCCGGCGCGGCGGATGCTCGCCTTCCTCTACTCGACGCCGCTGTACTGGCCCACGCTCGAGACGCACGGTTGGGGAGACCTCGGGCAGCGCTTGCGCGAGCTCACGCGCGAGGGCCGCTGGGACGACCTTCCCGCCCTCTTCGGTGACGAGGTGCTCGACGCGCTTGTGCCGCAGGGGACGTACGGCGAGATCGCGGACGTGCTGCTCGAGCGCTACCGGGGGTTGGCGGACGGCCTCGGGCTCGCTCCGCCGGAGAATCCGGCGCACGACGACGAGGTCGCGGCGGTGATCCGGCAGCTGCAGGCGGGGTAGTCTGGGCCGCCGTCGTCGTACGATTGGCGCGCGCCGTGCAGCGCGCCGCCAGGCGGGCCCGCCGCGGGTGAGGAGCATGTCCGATGGCAGCGCCCCTCGATGAGATTCGTGTGCTCGAGGTCGCGAACTGGCTGGCCGCGCCGGCCGCCGCGGCCCTCATGGCCGACCTCGGCGCCGACGTCGTCAAGGTTGAGCCTCCCGGAGGCGATGCCTTCCGCGGGGTGCTGCAGGCGCACGCGCCGGACGCACAGCTCCTGCCGGGCTTCGAGCTCGACAACCGGGGCAAGCGCTCCGTCGCGGTGGACCTGGAGCGTTCCGGCGGCCCCGATCTCGTTCGGCGACTCTCCGTCGGCGCCGATGTCTTCATCACCAACCTGACTCGCCATCGCGTCGAGCGCTACGGCCTCGGCTTCGAGGAAATCCGCGCCATCAACCCCCGCGTCGTGTACGTCGCGTTTAGCGGCTACGGGTCGAGCGGCCCCGACGCCGACCGCGGGGGCTTCGACTACCTCGCGTTCTGGGCGCGCTCCGGGATCATGGGCGCGCTCGGCGAGTCCGGCGACGCGCCGGTGATGGCGCGCGGCGGACAGGGCGACCACACCACCTCGCTCAACATCCTCGCCGCCACGCTCGCCGCCTTGCGCCTCCGGGACCAGACCGGCGAGGCGCAACGCGTCGAGGTGACGCTCCAACTGACCGGAATGTGGACCATCGGCACGGACGTGCAGAACGCCCTGCAGTCGGCCGAGCAGCCGGCGAAGGTCGACCGGCGCTCGCCCCGGAACGCGCTCGCCAACAGCTACCCGACGCGCGACGGCCGCTGGCTGCTGCTGATGATGCCGCAGGCGGAACGCTATTGGCCGCGCCTCTGCGAGGCGATCCGCGAGCCCGGCTGGGCCACCGCCGAGCGCTACGACTCGATCGCGAAGCTGCTGGCTCACGGGCCGGAGCTGGCCGAGGCGCTGGAGCAGCGTTTCCTGGGTGAAGACCTCGCTACCTGGAGAACTCGCCTCGACGAGGCTGGCTGCCTCTGGGCGCCGGTCGCGGATCTCCCCGAGGTGGTCGACGACCCGCAGCCTCGTGCGATGGGCGCCTTCGCCACGGTCGATCACCCGCGCGAGGGGCCATTCCAGATCCTCAACGCTCCGTTCCGGATCGACGGCGCGGACATCGCGGTTCGCGGGGCCGCGCCGGACATCGGCGCCCACACGCACGAGGTGCTGCGGGAGGCGGGCCTCAGCGACCAGGAGATCGCACAGCTCGCCGCCGGCCGCGTCCTCGGGTAGCGCGCAGGCCGCGCCCGTCGCCGGCGCTCCCGGGCACGCCGCCGCCGCCCTCCGCTATCGCCTGCGCCGCCCGCGTGCTCAACTGGTCGGAGCGCCGTTGACCCGGCACTCCCAAACCTGATCTCACCCGGAGCCCGTTATCACCACATCTCCCACCCTCGCAACGCCCCGGGCCGGTGCGCGCGCCGTTCGCGAGGACATCCGCAACGTCGCGATCATCGCCCACGTCGACCACGGCAAGACGACGCTCGTCGATGCGCTGCTGCACCAGTCGGGGCAGCTCGACGCGCACGTGGAGCTGCCGGAGCGGGTGCTGGACTCGAACGACCTCGAACGCGAGAAGGGCATCACCATCCTCGCGAAGAACATGGCCATCCGCGTGGGCGGTGTGAAGGTGAACATCATCGACACGCCGGGCCACGCCGACTTCGGCGGCGAGGTCGAGCGCGGACTGACCATGGTGGACGGGGCGCTGCTGCTGGTCGATGCAAGCGAGGGACCGCTGCCGCAAACCCGCTTCGTGCTCCGCAAGGCGCTCGAGCGCAAGCTGCCGATCATCCTCGTCGTCAACAAGGTCGACCGCCCCGACGCCCGCGTCGCCGAGGTCGTCGACGAGGTGTACGAGCTGTTCCTGGACCTCGACGCCACCGACGAGCAGATCGACTTCCCGATCGTCTACTGCGCCGCGCGCGACGGTACGGCCTCGCTCGATCCGGGGCGCCGTGGCGCCGACCTGCAGCCGCTGGTCGAGGTGCTGCTGGCGCACATTCCGGCGCCGACCTACGAGCCCGGCCACGGGCTCCAGGCGCTGGTGACGAACCTCGATGCCTCGCCGTACGTCGGTCGCCTCGCCCTCTGCCGGGTCGTCAACGGCGTGCTGCGCCGAGGCGGGCAGATCGCCTGGTGCCGCCGCGACGGCACGGTCGAGCGCGCGACGCTGCGTCAGCTCTACGTCACCGAGGTGCTTGAGCGCGTCGAGGCCGACGAGGCCGGGCCGGGGGAGATCGTCGCGATCGCCGGCATCCCCGAGATCACGATCGGGGAGACGCTGGCCGACCCCGACGACCCGCAGCCGCTGGGGCTGATCTCCGTCGACGAGCCCAGCCTCTCGGCGCTGATCGGCATCAACACCTCGCCGCTGGCCGGGCGCGAGGGCGAGCTGCTCACCGCGCGCATGCTGAAGAACCGGCTCGACGCCGAGCTGATCGGCAACGTCTCACTGCGGATCCTGGACTCCGCACGTCCCGACGCGTGGATCGTCCAGGTGCGCGGCGAGCTGCAGCTCGCGATCCTTGTCGAGACGCTGCGACGCGAGGGCTTCGAACTGACCGTCGGTCGCCCCGAGGTCGTGACCCGCGAGATCGACGGCCGGCGGCACGAGCCCGTGGAGGCACTGACCGTTGACGTGCCGGAGGAGCACCTCGGGGTGGTCACGCAGCTGCTGGCGCTGCGCAAGGCGCGAGCGACGCGGACCATCAATCACGGCAGCGGACGGATCCGGCTCGAGTACGTTGCGCCCTCGCGCGGGCTGATCGGCTTCCACACGGAGTTCTTGACGGAGACTCGTGGGACGGGCATCGCGCACCACGTCTTCCAGGGCTACGAACCGTGGTACGGCGAGCTGGCGGGCCGCGCGACCGGCAGCCTGGTCGCCGACCGGCGCGGCGAGACGCGGGCCTACGCGCTCATGAGCCTCCAGGAGCGGGGCGCGCTCTTCGTTGGCCCGGGCATCGAGGTCTACCAGGGGATGATCGTCGGCGAGAACTCGCGTGCGGGCGACATGGACGTCAACCCGACCCGAGAGAAGAAGCTCACGAACATGCGCGCGGCCGCCGCGGACCGCACGGAGAAGCTCGTGCCCCCGCAGCCGCTGTCCCTCCAGCTCGCCCTCGAACTGCTGCGCGAGGACGAGTGCCTCGAGGTCACCCCGCTCTCGATCCGCCCCCGCAAGGTCATCCTCGACCCGAACGGGCGCGCGCGGGCGAGATCGGCGCGCGCCGAGCAGGACCAGCAGTAGCCAACAAGTCCCTCGCAGGCTTGCAGTATGCTTCCGGCGCTTCGCGTGACGGGCGGGCGCCGTACGTCCGCTTGAGGAAAGCGAGGGCCGGCCGATGGCCGATCGCAGCGAGCCCCTGAAGTTCGGGATCTTCGCGCAACCCTTCCACGAGCCCGGCGAACATCCGACCGTCGCCTACGAGCGCGACATGGAGGTGATCGAGCTCCTCGACCGCCTCAACTTCGACGAGGCCTGGATCGGCGAGCATCACAGCGCCGGCTGGGAAACCGTCGGCGACCCGGCGCTGTTCATCGCGGCCGCCGCCCAGCGCACGAGGCGCATCCGGCTCGGCACGGGCGTGGTCAGCCTGCCCTACCACCACCCCTTCACGCTGGCCCATCGCATGGTCCAGCTCGACCACCTGACGCGAGGCCGCATCAACTTCGGCGTCGGCCCCGGCGCGCTCTACTCCGACGCCTACCAGCTCGGCATCGAGCCGACGACGCAGCGGCGGCGGATGAGCGAGGCGCTCGACGCGATCATGCGCCTGCTCCGCGGCGAGGTGGTGACGGAGCAGACGGAGTGGTACGAACTGCGCGACGCGCGCCTGCAGCTGGCCTCCTACCAGCAGCCGCATGTCCCGGTCTTCGTCGCGCATGCCACCTCGCCCGCCGGCGCGCAGGCGGCCGGGCGGCAGGGCGTGGGAATGCTCTCCGTCGCCTCCTCCGAGCTGGCCGGCGGCCTCGGCACGATGTCCCAGGCCTGGGACTGGGCCAGCGAGGAAGCCGGGCGCCACGGCAAGGAGTTCGATCGCCGCAACTGGCGCGTCACCATGACCATGCACCTCGCCGACTCGCGCGAAGAGGCGCTCGCGGACATCCGCGAGGGCGTGCTCGCCCTCAACCGCGGCTACTTCGGCACGCTCGGGATCCGTTTCGAGGATGGTCACGACAGCGTCGACTGGCTCGCGCAGCAGTCCGGCGCGGCGATCGGCACGCCCGACGACGCGGTGGCCGCGATCGAGGAGGTCCTCGAGGCCTCCGGGGGGGTCGGCGGCATCCTCATCAACCATCGCGAGTGGGCGCGCACGACCGGGCGGATGCGGCGCAGCTACGAGCTCTTCGCCCGCCACGTCATGCCGCGCTTCCAGGGCCAGGCGCAGCCCTTCGAGGACAGCCTCGAGTGGGCGCGCGAGGGGCATCGCACGCTCTTCCGCCCGGTGCGCGCCGCGCAGCGCCAGGCCTTCGTCGACGCCGGCATCGAGGTGCCGGACGAGCTGCGCCCGCGCGGCCGCACCCCGGAGCCGGAAGGCTAGCGGAAGCGCGGTCGCGGTCCTCCAGCCGGCGGTGGGCGACCCGGAAGCGGGAACCAGCGACGGCGGGCGATGGCGAGCGGAGACCCTATACTCCAGCTGCATGCCGCGCTCGCTTCTCTCAGCGACGAAGGTGGCACGACGAGAGGCGGATGAGCGATGCCGAACGAGGTTCTGATCGACGAGCGCGGACCGGTCACGGTCGTCAAGATCAACCGGCCCGAGCGGCTCAATGCCTGGAGCCGCGACGTGACGGCGCAGCTCGGCGAGTACCTCGCCAGCCTCAACGAGGGCGAGTACGGGACCCGCTGCATCGTGCTCACGGGTGAAGGGCGCGCCTTCTGCTCGGGCGCCGATGTCGGCGGGCTCGCCAACAGCGCCCAGGGCGGCCGCCCGGCCTGGCGCCCACCGCACACCGACTACCACCCCGCCGATCTGCTGCGGCGTTGCGACGTTCCGATCGTGGGTGCGATCAACGGCTATGCGATCGGCATGGGCTTCGGGATCGCCCTCGCGACCGATATCCGCATCGCCGCCGATGACGCGCGCTTCCAGGTCACGCAGATGAAGCGCGGCCTCTTCGCGGACGGAGGCCTCGGTCACCTGCTGCCGCAGGCCGTCGGCGACCAGCGCGCCCTGGAGCTGATGTATACGGCGCGGATGGTGGAGGCCGAGGAGGCGCTGGAGCTGGGGATCGTGCTGAAGGTCGTCCCGCGCGAGGAGCTCATGGACGCCGCGCTCGAGCTCGCCGGGCAGATCGCGGCCAGTGGCCCGATGGGGCTCGCGGCCTCCAAGCGTGTCGTCTACCAGCGCACCGAGGAGCCCTGGCAGCGCTCGCAGGAGTTCACGGGCCTCGTGATCGAACGGTTCTTTCTCACCGAGGACTTCAAGGAAGGCGTCCAGTCCTTCGTCGAACGCCGCGAGCCGCAGTTCCAGGGACGCTAACGGCCGCGACCGCGCGCCCAGGCGGAGAGGTACCCATGGCCGAACCGGGCGCGCGCGTCCAGATCGAGGAAGGCGTCGCCTTCGCCTCCGCGGGCGGGCGGGAGCTGCGCTGCGACGTCTTCCGTCCGGCCGGCCAGACGGGGCCGCAGCCGGGGGTCCTCTTCGTGCACGGCGGGAGCTGGCACAGCGGCGGGCCGTCGATGATGCGCGGCTACGGCATCCTCATGGCCCGCAACGGCTACCCCTGCGTCGCTTCCGAGTACCGCCTCAGCGACGAAGCGAAGTGGCCGGCGCAGCTCGACGATGTGCTCGCGGCGGTCCGCTGGATGCAGGACGAGGCGGGCGACCTCGGCGTCGACCCGGATCGCCTCGTGCTGTGGGGGCTGTCCGCGGGCTCGCACATGACGCTCATGGCCGCCGCGCAGCTCGCCGGCGAGGCGAGCCCGATCGCTGCCAGCATCAACTACTACCCGATCACCAGCCTCGAGCCGGCGCTCGGCACGGCCTGGGAGCACGCCCAGCGACTGCCGGAGGATCCCGCGACGGCGGACTGGGCCGCGATGAGCCCGCTCACGCACGCCGGGGCGGGGTTCCCTCCCACACTGCTCCTGCATGGCTCCGCCGACGTGATGGTCGCCCTCGACCAGAGCCTGCGGCTCTACGAGGCGCTGACCCGGTCCGGCGTTCCCACGGACCTCACGGTCTTCGCCGGGCAGCCGCACGGCTTTGACCTCAAGCGCGAGTTCGCGCTCCACTCCGTCGAGGTCGCGCGCTTCTTCCTCGCGCGCTACGCGCCGCTGAGCAGCAAGGGAGACTCCGCTTGAAACTGGGACTGCACCTCGCGAACTTCACCTATGGCGTCGCCGCGCCGGAGTTCGCACCGAAGCTCGACGAGATCGTGAGCGGCGCCGAGGCGGCCGGCTTCGACCGAATCTCGGTGATGGATCACTACTTCCAGATCCCCGGCGTCGGTCCGGCCGAGCACGAGATGTTCGAGGCGTACGGCATCCTCGGCTACATCGCCGCGCGGACCTCGCGCGTGAAGCTCGGCGTGCTCGCGACCGGGGTGACCTACCGCAACCCCGGCTTCCTCGCGAAGCAGATGACCGGCCTCGATGTCCTGTCGGGTGGTCGCGCCTGGCTTGGGATCGGCGCGGCCTGGTACGAGCGGGAGCACCTCGGCCTGGGGTGGGCGTTCCCGCCGCTGCGGGAGCGCTACGAGCGTCTCGAGGAGGCAATCCGGATCTGCCTGCAGCTGTGGAGCGACGACGATGGCCCGTTCGAGGGAACGCACTACCAGCTCGCGGAGACGCTGTGCTCACCGCGGCCGATCCAGCAGCCGCGGCCGCCGCTCATGGTCGCCGGCAGTGGCGAGCGGAAGACGCTCCGCCTCGTCGCGCGCTACGCGGATCAGTGCAACGTGATCGGCAACAGCCCCGCAGCCGCGAGGCGCCTCTTCGCCATCCTCGAAGCGCACTGCGAAGCGGAGGGCACGGACTACGAGGCGATCGAGCGAACCGTCACGATGCGCTTTGATCCCGGTCCCGAGGGCGAGCGCGCCGCCGAGGTCGTCGAGAAGATCGGGGAACTCGCGGACGCGGGCGCACAGGCCATCCTCGGCTCCCTGCAGGGCGTCGACGATCCGCGGGTGCTGGAGGCGATGGGCCGCCTCGTGATCCCGCAAGTCGCCGGAGGAGACTGAGCATGGTGATCGACTTGCGATCCGACACCGTCACGCGGCCGGGCGAGGAGCTGCGCCGGACGATGGCGCGCGCCGAGGTCGGCGACGACGGCCGCGGTGACGACCCCACGGTGCAGCGCCTCGAGGCGGCCTCGGCCGAGCGCGTCGGCAAGGAGGCCGCGCTCTACGTGCCGAGCGGCACGATGGCGAACCTGCTCGCGCTGCTCGTCTACTGCGGGCGAGGCGACGAGGCGGTGGTCGGCTCGCAGTCGCACATCCTCCACCACGAGGCGGTGGGCGCCTCGGCGTTGGGCGGTGTCAGCCTGCGCAGCGTCGCCAACGACGAGCGCGGCCGCATCGACCCCGCTGAGTTGCGAGACGTGATCCGCGACCCCGCTACGCCGCCGCGGACCACGCTGGTCTGCCTCGAAAACACGCACAATCGCTGCAACGGCGCGGCGGTCCCCCTCGACAGCATGCGCGGCGGAGTCGAGGTCGCGCGCGCGGCGGGCGCCGCAGTGCACCTCGACGGCGCGCGCATCTTCAACGCCGCGCTCGCGCTGGAGACGGACGCCGCGACGATCGCCGCGCTCGCCGACACCGTTGCGTTCTGCTTCTCGAAGGGCCTCGGCGCGCCGGTCGGCTCCGTGCTGGCGGGACCGCGCGAGGTGATCGACCGCGCGCGGGTGCTGCGCCGCCAGCTGGGCGGCGCGATGCGGCAGGCCGGCCTGATCGCCGCCGCCGCGCTGTACGCCCTCGATCACCACGTCGAGCGGCTGGGCGAGGACCACGAGCGCGCGGCGCGCCTCGCCGGCGGGCTGGCCGCGCTGCCGGGCGGCGCCCTGCAGGTCGCCACGCCCGAGACCAACATCGTCTTCTTCGAGATCGATGGCGCGCTGGACGGGCTCGAGTTCCGCGAGCGCCTCGCCGCGGAGGGCGTGCTGTGCAGCGGGACCGGTCCGCAGCGGGTGCGGCTGGTCACGCACCTCGATGTCGATGACGCTGCGATCGATGCGGCCGTGGCGGCCACGGGCCGCGTCCTCGAGGCGATGCGCGCCGCCTGAGCGCGCCTCAGCCCGGAGGTAGTGGCCTCGCCGGCGGAACCGGCCACGGTCGTGAACGCCGCGAACTTCATTCCTCAGAACCTCTCGCCTGGCCGGCCCTTCGGCGCTCGCGACCGGTCGTGCTAGCCTTGCCTGCCGCGATACGCCGAGGAGTCGCGCCATGCCGTCAGGCCGCAATCGAGGTCTGGTCCAGACCGTCCTCGGCCCTGTCGCCCCCTTGGAGCTGGGCCCCACCACCACCCACGAACACCTCTATATCGACTTCGCATTCGCGTATCGCCCGGCGCAGGACTCGCCGTCCGAGGAGCTGGCGGACGCGCCGATCACCCTCGAGAACCTCGGCTGGATCCGGCGTCACTACTACAGCAACCGCTCCAACCTGCAGCTGGTTGACCTCGATACGGCGATCAGCGAGGTCAGGAGGTACCGCGAGGTCGGCGGCGGAGCGATTGTGGACGCGACGAGCACGGGAATCAGCCGCAACCCTGACGGTCTGGTCCGGATCTCCCGCGAAACGGGCGTGCATGTCGTCATGGGCTCCGGCTTCTATGTGGAAGCGGCCCACCCGGACGACATGGATGAACGAAGCGTCGAGGACCTCGCGCGCGGGATCATTGGTGACATTGTCGAGGGCGTCGGCGGCAGCGGTGTGCGGGCGGGCATCATCGGGGAGGTTGGCTGCACGTGGCCGCTGGCCCCGAACGAGCGCAAGTCACTGCTGGCGGCGGCAATCGCCCAGCAGGAGACGGGCGCGGCGATCCTGATCCACCCGGGGCGGGATCCCGGTGCGCCGCTGGAGATCCTGGACGTGCTCGCGAGCGGAGGCGCCGAGCTGTCCCGCGTGATCATGGGACACCTCGATCGGACCGTATTCGAGTTCGACACGCTTCAGCGCATCGCCGCCACGGGCTGCTACCTCGAATGGGACCTGTTCGGGAACGAGGGGTCGTACTACCCCCGGGCCGGGATCGATATGCCGAGCGATGCCCAGCGGCTGGACTTCATCAGGCGCATCGCCGACGCCGGGTACTCCAACAGGATCGTCATTGCCCAGGACATCTTCACGAAGCACCGGCTCGTCAGGTACGGGGGGCACGGCTACGGCCACATCTTCGAGAACATTGTCCCGACGATGCGGCGCAAGGGCTTTCCGGAAGCGACGATTCAGGCGATCACCGTCGGCAATCCAGCCGGGATCCTCGCGCTCGCATAGCTCCGCCGATGGCGCCCCGGGGCGCTGCATGACGAAGGCCCGCCGGAGGCGGGCCTTGCGCGGTGTGGTTGCGTCCTCGGGGCTAGTCGGAGTTGGCCAACTCCAGCCACGGCTCGAGTTCGGCCTCGTGGTGCCACCAGAAGCCGAAGTTGTGATCGCGGGCGGCTTCCTCGTCCGTGTTGCGGTCGCCCATGTGGTAGTAGGCGTCGGCGTCCTCGAACTTTTCCTTCACCTGGCCAAGCTGGTGCTTGGAGGCGACGAAGGCGGGCTCGATTTCGAGCGCCGCCCACATTCGGCGCTGGCTGCTCAGCGGCCGGTCCGAGCAACTGCCGACGATAAAGCCTTCGTCAATCGCCCGCCGGACCATCTCGACCGTGACGCCGCCCGGCGGGTCTCCCAGCTCGAGCGTTCCATCGATGTCAAAGCTCAACAGGATCGCCACGCACTAACCTCCTGGCTCCGTGTACGCCGGGGAGTATCGCCAGCAAACCGCTAGGCCGCAACGGGTGCGGCCCGGAGCGAGGTCGGCGAGCTCCGGGTGCTAGTCGGGGACCGAGCTGAAGGCCAGCGCGGCGGCCCGGAACGGGAGCACACCGATCGTGACCGCTACCTCGGCCTTGATCGCCACCTGGCGCTCGCCCGCACGGCCCTGCAGCTGCTCCATCGGGTCGGTGATGAAGACCGTGCGCATGCGGCCGGTGCCCATGTTGCCGCCGCCCGAGTTGATCGGATTCGGCCCCTTGAGCGAGATGTCGCCCGCGTAGAAGTCGTGCGCTTCGCCGCGCTTCACTCCTCGCCAGCCGAAGGCTTCGAGGAAGTACTGCGTGAACACCGCGAAGCCGTCATACGGCGCGAAGACGTCGATGTCCTCGGGCCGCAGGCCGGAGCCGGCGTAGGAGCGCCGCGCCTGGGTGGAGGTCCACTCCTCGGTGTCGTTGAGGGTCTCGACGAGGCTGCGCGGGGCGAACTCGCTCTCCGTGTGGTCGAGGACGTAGACAGGCTTCTGCTTCATGTCCTTCGCGCGCTCGGCGGTGGTGACGACGTAGCAGGCGCCGGCCTGCACGGGCCGGTCACAGTCGAAGATGCTGAGGTTCTGCGCGATCCAGCGGCCGTTGAGGTAGTCCTCCTCGGTGAACGGCTCCGGCTCGTGCTGGGCGTAGTAGCTGTACGGCCAGAGCAGGCCGTTGTTGTGCTCCTGGACGATGAACGGGGCCAGCCGGTCGTGGTTCGTCCCGTACTTCCGCGCGTACTGGTCGAAGACGTAGCCCTGGCCGGAGAGCCCCCAGCCGTAGGGGTAGGTCCACTGGGTCGCTCCCGGCGCGGCGAGGCTCGGGTTCTGGTGATAGCGGCCCTCGATGTTCCCGTTCGGGTAGGGCACGAGGCAGACCTCGCAGCGCCCGTCGCCGACGACCTGGGCGGCGAGGCCGATCAGGTTCCAGAGGGTCGCGCCGTGCGAGTTCAGGTACTTCACGTTCGGGAGGTTCATCGTCTTGCGCAGCCACTCGGCCGTCACGTAGGTGAGCCCGTCCTCGGAGTCGTACGGCGGGTCGAAGAAGGGCCGCTCCGGCCCCCACTGTGAGCCGAGGCTCGCGTGGTTGGTCTGCCCGCCTGCCGAGGTGACGATGCCGTCGACGTCTTCGGGCGTGATGCCGGCGTCATCCATGGCCGCGCGGGCGGCCTCGATGACGTAGGCGCCCAGCGTCTTGTCCATGCTGACGCCGTCCCAGCGGCGGTCGGTGTTCTTCGAGTGGCCGCGGCCGGCGAGCGCGACCTTGCCGCGGTGCTCCCAGATCCCGACGGGGTCCTCGTTGCGCTCCCAGTGAATCTCGTTTGCCATGAGTCGTGCCCTTCCTGCGCGGTCCCGGCTGCTAGTCGGGGACCGTGCTGAACGCCAGCGCCGCAGCCGAGATCGGGAGCACCCCGATCGTGACCGCGATCTCGGCCTTGGTGGCGATCTGCCGTTCACCCGCGCGACCCTGCAACTGCTCCATCGGGTCGGTGATGAAGACCGTGCGCATGCGGCCGGTGCCCATGTTGCCGCCGCCCGAGTTGATCGGGTTCGGCCCCTTGAGCGAGATGTCGCCGGCGTAGAAGTCGTGCGCCTCGCCGCGCTTTACCCCGCGCCAGCCGAAGGCCTCGAGGAAGTACTGCGTGAACACCGCGAAGCCGTCGTAGGGCGCGAACACGTCGATGTCGTCGGGCCGCAGGCCGGAGCCGGCGTAGGAGCGCCGCGCCTGGGTGTCCGTCCACTCCTCGGTGTCGTCGAGGGTCTGCGTGAGGCTGCGCGGGGTGAACGCGGTCTCCGTGTGGTCGAGGATGTAGACCGGCTGCTGCTTCATATCCTTCGCGCGCTCGGCGGTGGTGATCACGTAGCAGGCGCCGGCCTGCACCGGACGGTCACAGTCGAAGATGCTGAGATTCTGCGCAATCCAGCGCCCGTTGAGGTAGTCCTCCTCGGTGTACGGCCCGGGCTCGTGCTGGGCGTAGTAGCTGTAAGGCCAGAGCAGGCCGTTGGCGTGCTCCTGGACGATGAACGGAGCCATGCGGTCGTGGTTCGTCCCGTACTTGCGGGCGTACTGCTCGAAGACGTAGCCATGCACGGACTGACCCCAGCCGTACGGGAAGTTCCATTGCGCCGGTCCGGGCGCCTCGAGGGCCGGGTTCTGGTGGTAGCGGCCCTCGATGTTCCCGTTCGGGTAGGGCACGAGGCAGACCTCGCAGCGCCCGTCGCCGACGACCTGGGCGGCGAGGCCGATCAGGTTCCAGAGGGTCGCGCCGTGCGAGTTCAGGTACTTCACGTTCGGGAGGTTCATCGTCTTGCGCAGCCACTCGGCTGTCACGTAGGTGAGCCCGTCCTCGGAGTCGTACGGCGGGTCGAAGTAGGGCCGCGTCGGGCCCCACTGCCCGCCGAGGCTCGCGTGGTTGGGCTGCCCACCGGCCGAGGTGACGATGCCGTCGACCTCGTCGGGCGAGATGCCGGCGTCATCCATCGCGGCGCGGGCGGCCTCGATGACGTAGGCGCCGAGCGACTTGTCGAGGCTCACGCCGTCCCAGCGGCGGTCGGTGTTCTTCGAGTGGCCGCGGCCGGCGAGCGCGACCTTGCCGCGGTGCTCCCAGATACCGACGGGGTCCTCGTTGCGCTCCCAGTGAATCGCGCGTGTCATGGTGTGCGCCTCCCTGCCCGTGGCCCCGGCGGTGTGATCCGCGCCACGAGGGCGTCAGCTCTCCTCGACGGCCACCCGCTCCGGGATCAGTCGATCCGGCGAAACCCCGGCGGCACTGCCGGAGGGCTGATGCTCATGCACGCCGCATTTTGCCACGATCCGCCGGGCCGCAACGAGTGCGGCCCGGATCGCAGCCGGTGAGCCCCCGCTTGCTAGTCGGGGACCGTGCTGAAGGCCAGCGCTCCGGCGTTGATCGGCAGCACGCCGATCGTGACTGCGGTCTCGGCCTTGATCGCCACCTGGCGCTCGCCCGCACGACCCTGCAGTTGCTCCATCGGGTCGGTGATGAAGACGGTGCGCATGCGGCCGGTGCCCATGTTGCCGCCGCCCGAGTTGAGCGGGTTCGGCCCCTTGAGCGAGATGTCGTCCGCGTAGAAGTCGTGCGCGTCGCCACGCTTGACGCCCCGCCAGCCGAAGGCCTCGAGGAAGTACTGCGTGAACACCGCGAAGCCGTCGTACGGCGCGAAGACGTCGATGTCCTCGGGCCGCAGTCCGGACCCCGCGTACGAGCGCTGCGCCTGGATGTCCGTCCACTCCTCGGTGTCGTCGAGGGTCTGGACCAGGCTACGCGGGGCGAACGCGCTCTCCGTGTGGTCCAGGACGTAGACCGGCTTCTGCTTCATGTCCTTCGCGCGCTCGGCGGTGGTGACTATGTAGGCGGCGCCCGCCTGCACCGGACGGTCACAGTCGAAGATGCTGAGGTTCTGCGCGATCCAGCGGCCGTTGAGGTAGTCCTCCTCGGTGAACGGCCCCGGCTCGTGCTGTGCGTAGTAGCTGTAGGGCCAGAGCCGGCCGTTGGCGTGCTCCTGCACCACGAACGGCGCCATGCGGTCGTGGTTGGTCCCGTACTTGCGGGCGTACTGCTCGAAGATGTAGCCCTGCAGGGACAGTCCCCAACCGTACGGGGAGGTCCACTGGGTCCGTCCCGGCGCGTCGAGGCTCGGGTTCTGGTGGTAGCGGCCCTCGATGTTCCCGTTCGGGTAGGTGACGAGGCAGACCTCGCAGCGTCCGTCGCCGACGACCTGGGCGGCGAGCCCGATCATGTTCCAGAGCGTCTCGCCGTGTGAGTTCACGTAGGTGGCGTTCTGGAGGCCCATCTGCCTCCGCACCCACTCGGCCGTCACGTAGGTGAGCCCGTCCTCGGAGTCGTACGGCGGGTCAAAGAAGTCCCGCAGCGGCCCCCACTGCGAGCCAAGGCTGATGTGCCAGGCCTGACCGCCCCCCGAGGAGACTATGCCGTCGACCTCGTCGGGGCTGATGCCCGCGTCGTCGATCGCGGCGCGGGCGGCCTCGACGACCTTCGCGCCCAGCGTCTTGTCCATGCTGACGCCGTCCCAGCGGCGGTCGGTTTGCGCCGAGTGACCCCGGCCGACGAGAGCGACCTTGCCGCGGTGCTCCCAGATGCTGACCGGATCCTCGTTGCGCTCCCAGTGAATCTCGTTTGCCATGAGTCGTGCCCTTCCCCAGGTCCCAGGTCTCAAGCCGAGTCGGTCGTCGCCGCGTGAGCGTCAGCTCTCCTCGACGACCCGCCACTCCGGGATCTTTTGATCGTCGGACACCGCGATGAAGTAGACCTCCACCTCCGCTCCGACGGGCACCTCGTTCACGGGCACGCCGGGAAGGTTCGAGAAGAAGTTGATCTTCGGGTCTTCCTCGAGCGAGATCACAGCGTTGTTGAAGGGCTGCTCCTCGTGCCAGGCCATGATCCGCGAGTCGTAGGTGACGGAGTAGCCGTTGATGACGCCGCGGCCGCTGGTCTCCATCCAGTCGAGGTGGAGGTGCCAGCCGCACTCGCGGCACTCCGCCTCCGGCGGGAACTGCTTGCGGTCGCACATCGTGCAAACCTGGATGACCAGCCGCTCCTCGTTACAGGCGTCCCAGAACGGCTTGCTCAAGGCGTCGGCGATCGGAATCGGTCGTGGCATACGGGCCTCCCTGGTTCGCGTGTCGCGCTATCGCTACCGCGTATCGCGTATTGCGTATTGCGGCGCGAGGGTAACGCAGCACCGCAACCCGACGCTACACGCCGGCTACTCGCTGTACTCGCTCAAGTGGACGATCCGCGCCTCGTGACCGTCGCCGTCTGCCTCGAGGATGGCGACGGTGCCGAGCTGGCGACGCTGCCACGGCAGCATCGTGCTGCCGGGATTGACGAACAGGATGCCCTGGTGCCGCTCCACCATCGGGACGTGCGTGTCGCCGAAGACCACCGCCTCGACGCGCTCGCCGAAGAACCGCTCGAGGTAGTCGCCGAGCGGCTCATCCGCGCCGACCTGGCGCTCGATGATGCCCGGCACCACCTCGAAGCCGTGGCCGATGATGATCAGTTCGTGCACCAGCCCGAGCGGACGTCCGCCGATGTCGAGCACGCGCTTGTAGCCCACGCGCGGGTCGCCGACGCAGGGCGCCGGCGGCACCTCCACCGCGATCACCGGGGCGATCCGCTCCAGCCAGTCCAGGCACTCCGAGGTGTAGACGTCGCCGGCGTGCAGGATCAGGTCGACGCCCTCGAAGGCGCGTGCGACCTCGATCGGCGGGTGCTTGCCCATGGCCGGTGAGTGCGTGTCCGAGATCAGGCCTGCTCGCACGGTGGCTCCTGTCGTTGCTGTACCCGCGCCCGCCGCCAGTGTGCCGGACCGCATCCCGACGCGCATCGGCTCCCGCAGGGCTGCGCGTAGAGGGTTGGGCGGGGAAGATTCGTGGGGCGACGGCCGGAAGGCGGCCGTCCCGGCTCCGGGCACGCCGCACTGACAGACGACGAGGACGAGACGGATGAACGCAAGCCTCAAGTCAGTGATCGTCATCCTGGCCGCCGCGCTGCTGTCGGTTGCGCTGCTGGGCTGCACGTCCGAGCCCTCGCCCGAGCCGACTCCGGAACCCACGGCCGCGCCCTCGCCGGCGACGCCGACGCCGACCCCAACTCCAACGGCCACTCCTACCGCGACGCCGACGCCCACGCCAAGCGCGACGCCGACGGCCACGCCAAGCCCGACGCCGACGGCCGCCCCCACCGCGACGCCTACGCCGGTGGTGTTCGAGCCCGGCGAGCCGCTGCCGCTCGATCCGGCGGTGGTCAGCGGCACGCTCGGTAACGGTCTGACCTACTACGTCAGGCACAACGAGGAGCCGCGCGAGCGGCTGCAACTATCCCTCGCCGTCAAAGCCGGCTCCGTCCTCGAGGACGAGGAGCAGCGCGGACTGGCCCACTTCGTGGAGCACATGGCGTTCAACGGCACGGAGCGCTTCGCGAAGCAGGAGATCGTCGACTACCTCGAGTCGATCGGTGGCTCCTTCGGCCCCGACCTGAACGCCTCGACCGGCTTCGACTCCACGATCTACTTCCTCGAGGTTCCGACCGACGATCCCGAGATTCTCGAGAACGCGTTCCGGATCCTCAGTGACTGGGCCTACGCCATCTCGTTCGAGCCCGAGGAGGTCGAGCTGGAACGCGGCGTGGTGCTGGAGGAGTGGCGCCTCTCGCAGGGGTTCTCCTCCCGCTTCCAGAACAACCTGATTCCGCTGCTCTTCGGCTCCTCGCGCTACGCGGAGCGGGCGCCGATCGGCCTGACCGAGGTCATCGAGGCGGCGTCTGCGGAGCAACTGCGGGCCTACTACGAGCGCTGGTACCGCCCCGACCTGATGGCCGTCGTGGCCGTCGGTGACGTCGATCCCGGCCTGATCGAGGCCAAGATTCGGCAGTACTTCGCGCCGCCTCCCGAGGGCGAGGCGACCCAGCCTCGGGCTGCCGTCGCCGCGCCCACCACGCTGCCGAGCTACAGCGTGCCCGACAACGCCGAGCCAATCGTCGACGTCTTCACGGACCCCGAGGCGCCCGGTACCCAGGTGACCCTGGTTCGCAAGGTTGCTCCGGACACCGGGCAGGATGTCGAGGTATTCCAGCGCTTCGCCGTCCAGGAACTCGCCTTCATGATGCTGAACGCGCGGCTCTTCGAACGGGGCCAGACCCCCGATCCCCCGTACCTCTGGTCCGGGACGGGGCGCTCCTCGTTCGTCCAGCCCCTCGACATCCTGACCTTCACGATCGTCGTCGAGCCGACCGGGACCGAGCGTGGATTCGAGGCGCTGCTCGAAGAGCTCCAGCGTGCTGCCCGGCATGGGTTCACCGGCAGCGAGCTGGATCGCGAGAAGGCCAACCTGCTCAGCTCCGTGGAGAGCGCCTACAAGCAACGCGATCAGCAGCCCTCGGCGCGACTGGCCGCTGAGTACCGGGATCACTTCCTTTCGGGCTCGCCGGTTCCCGGCATCGAGGTCGAGTGGGAGCTGTTCCAGTCCGTGCTCCCGCAGATCTCGCTGACGGAAGTCGATGCCGTGGCGGCGTCGTGGACGGCGTCCGGGAACACCGTGCTCCTCGTCCTCGGTCCCGAGGCGATCGACCCAACCGGCGGCGCTGCCCTGGCCGCGGTGTTGCAGGCCCAGCTCGATGGCGCCGGCGAACTGGCGGTGGAGGCGTACGCGGACACCGTCGGCGAAGCCCCGCTGCTCGCGACCATCCCGGCTTCGGGGAGCATCGTCGAGGAGGCGGAGCTCGAGGCGATCGATGCCGTGCGCTGGACACTGTCCAACGGCGTCACGGTGATCGCGAAGCAGACCGACTTCCGGGACGACGAGGTGCTCTTCACTTCCTTCAGTCCGGGAGGACACTCGCTCGTTGACGACGCCGACCACGTCTCGGCCGTCCACGCCGCCGCGATCGCGTCCGGCAGCGGCGTTGGCGAGCACGACAGCGTCGCCCTCGACAAGCTGCTCGCCGGTACACGCGTCTCGGTGTCGCCCTTCATCAACGGGCTGTTCGAGGGCCTGGGCGGCAGCGCCTCCCCCGAGGACCTCGAGACGATGTTCCAGCTCGTCTGGCTCTACGCGACCGCGCCACGGCTCGATCCGACCTACTTCGCGACCTACGAGGCGAGCCTGCGCACCTCCGCGGAGACCAGCCCCACCCAGCCCGACGCGGTGCTGTACGACCGTGTGAACACCCTGCTGGCCCAGAAGCACCTCCGGCGCCGGCCGCTCAGCCTCGAGCTGGTCGAGGAACTCAGCCTCGAGCGCGCGGAGGCGGTGTACGCCGAGCGCTTCGCCGACCTCGGCGACGCGACGTTCGTGTTCGTGGGCGCCTTCGACTGGGATGAGCTGCGATCGCTGACAGCCACCTACCTCGCCAGTCTCCCGTCCGGCGGGCGCAGCGAGGACTGGCGTGACGTGGGCATCGACCCGCCGCAGGGCGTGGTGGACGAAGTCGTCCGCAGCGGGATCGAGCCGCGGAGCAATACGATCTGGGTCTTCGCCGGCGAGGCGGAGTGGGCCGAGGGCGAGACGCTTGCGCTTGATGTGGCCGGCGAGATGCTCGGAACCCGCCTGCGCGAGCGGGTGCGGGAACAGCTCGGCGGCACCTACGCCATCTCCGTCAGCGCCGGCGCCAGCCTGATCCCGGACTCCGAGTATCAGGTCGCCATCATCTTCGGTAGTGACCCGGCCCGCGTCGACGAACTCCTCGGCGAGATCGCGGTCGAACTCGATTGGCTGCGCGCGGGCGGCGAGCAGGAGTACCTGGACTCGGTCAAGCAGCAGCTCCGCAGCTCTCGTGAGGAACGCCTGCGCGAGAACAGCTTCTGGCTCGGCCAGATCCGAAGTGCGGCGCAGCAAGGCCGGCCGCTCGATGACGTCAACCGCTTCGATGCACGGCTGGACGCGCTGACGCTGGAGGACATCGCGGCCGTGGCCGGCCGCTCCCTGCCCGAGGACCGCTACGTGCGCGTCGCCCTGTTCCCCGAGGAGAACTAGTCGCCGGGATTCAGATCTCGTCTGGCCGGGGTCAGCACGTGGCCTGTCCGCTTTCGACCCGACCGACGCGGAACACGGCTTCATCCACTCGGCCTGGAAGCGCGACGGAGCAGGTGAAGCGCACGGCGGCGATCTGCCCAATATCTACGCAGCCGCTGACGGATCCGCCCGCGCCGACTTCTTCACCGTTGGGATCACGCTGGACGCGGGGCCGCAACATTCCGTATTCGACTCTGACGGCTCCGCCAGCATCGTGCACGAACGGCCGGACTCCTATGGACAGTACGAGTCGGACACCGGCGCGCGCGTAGCCTGCGGCGTCAGCAGGCGCTCATAGACTTCGCTGCGCCTCCGGGCAGAGACACTTGCCACATCGCGGCCGGAGGCGAGCCGCCGGTCGGCCGTGTCAACAACGTCCCGGGACACGACAGCTAGCCGACCGGGGGTAGCCCTTCGAGGCGTCGCACGTCGTTGAGGGTCTCCATGACGCGCTGCCGGAACGGCGCGTACTGGACCTCGAACTCCTCGACAAGGCGCGAGTTGTCCATCAGGAAGAGACTCGAGAGCTCGTATCCGCCTTCGTCCTCCCCGAACGTGATCTCGGCAGCGGGCAGAAACTCGCGCACGAGGTCGGCGAGCTCGCCGAGGTTCATCGAGTTCCCGCCCGAGTTGTAGATCGAGTGGGCCGTCTCCTCGGCAAGCGTGACGCGCAGGAGCACCTCGGCGATGTCCTCGACGTGGAGGGGCAGCGTCATCATGTCGCGGTAGGGGAAATGGATGGGCTCGTTGCGGGCGGGGAGCACCTGGCACTGCACGTGGTTCAGCGAGCCGCGGACCTTGTCGGGCCCGGTGATGTTCGCTGGGCGCACGCCGGTGATCGCCATGTCGTAGGCGCGGTTGTACCAGTCCGCCTGGTGCTCGTTGAAGATCTTGGAGACCGCGTAGAGGCTCGTGCCGAGCCGGGCTTCCTCCTCCGTCACCAGGTGCTCGCCGTGCAGCCGCTGCGGACCGTAGACGGCGAGCGAGCTCGCGTAGACCACCCGGCGAATCCCGAGAATGCGAGCCGCCTCGAAGCAGTTGTCCATCCCGAGGACGTTGAGCCGCACCTGCGGGTGCGGGTCGTCCTCGGTCTGGCCCAGGGTGTAGGCGAGGTTGAGCACGCGGTCGGGCTTGCTCGATACGAGCGCCTCGATCACGTCGTCCATGAGGGTGATGTCGCCGTGCGTGATCCGGACCCGGTCGCGAAGCGGGTCGAGCGCCGGCGCGTTCGGCGAGATGTCCATGCAATGGACCTCGTGCCCGTGCTCGACCAGCTTGCGCAGCACCCGCGTCCCGATGAAGCCGCTCCCGCCAAGTACCGCAACGCGCATCCCGCACCAACCTTCCCTCGCCCCGCGCCAATGTAGCGTGAGCGGAGCGATCTATCGATTCGACGCGAGTGGCGGCGGGGGTCGCGCTCGCGGTCGCGCTCGCCGAGGGTCGGCCGCTGGAGCGCGCGGTCCGCTTCGCCGCCGCCGCCGGCGCGCTCGTCGTTACGAGGCGTGGAGCGCAGGACGCGATGCCCGAGCGCAACGAGGTGGAGCTGCTGCTCGCTTCACAGCAGTGACGGGTGCGCCGGGTCGGACGCCCTCGGTCCTCGCACGCCGGACCTCTTCGCGCTGCTCGACGAGTTCGGCATTCTCGGGATGGCTTGCCACGCTCCAGGCCTGCGTGGATTTCCGCCTTCTGTTGGAGCAGCTCACGGCCGTCGCCGCGGGGCTGGCGCCTGCCTCGGGTTACAGCCAGTGACGCAGGCGCTCGTGCGCTAGCGGCTGAGCCGCGCGCGGTCGGCGGCGCTCAGTCCGCGGCAATCTCCTCGCGCAGCTCCGCGGCCACGCGCAGCGCCCGCGCCGCCTGTTCCGAGGCCTGGCTCGCGCTGTCGCCGGTGTAGCGCACGGGGTCCAGCAGCTCCGCGAGGCGCTCCGCGCTGAGGCGTGCCGCGACCTCCTCGTCCTTCGCGAGCAGCGAGGCAAACGACTCCCCGCTGCTGGCAGCCTCCTGCGCGGCCTCGTAGATCGCGTCGTGCGCGCGCTGCCGCCCGATCTCGCGCCCCAGCTCGAGCATCAGGCTCTCCGCCATGATCAGCCCGCCCGAGAGCGCGAGGTTCTCCCGCATCCGCTCCGGGAAGACGCGCAGCCCCTCGGCCACGTCGAGCAGCCGCACGAGGATGTCGCCGCTCAGCTCAACCGCCTGCCGCAGCGCGCGGTCGATCATCATCGAGCGGCTGCCGTCGGCCTCGTGGTCCCCCAGCATCGCCTCGAGGGCGAGCGGGACCAACGAGCGCAGGTGTGTCTCGTCCGCGATGATGTCCTGGCAGAGCTTCGGGTTGCGCTTCTGCGGCATCGTGCTGCTGCCCACCGTGCCGGGCGGCACGGGCTCCTCGACCTCGCCGAACTCCTCCGCCATCAGCTTGCGCACCTCGCGCGCGGCCTTTCCGCAGCTCGTACCGAGCAGCGCGAGGGCGAGGACGTACTCCGTCAGATGGTCGTAGATCGTGCGGCCGGGCAGCGGCATCGAGCCGAGCCCGAGCAGCTCGCCCATCCGCTGCTGCAGCGTAGCGGCGTGGCCCTCGAAGGAGGCGGCCGTGCCGGCGCCGCCGCCGAGCATCGCGACGAAGGCGCGCGGCTCCAGCTGCCGCAGCCGCTCCGCGTGGCGGCACAGCTCGTCGATCCACACCGCGACCTTCGCCCCGAAGGTCGCGGGCACCGCGTGCTGCCCGTGCGTACGCCCCGCGATCACGTCGTCCTTCGTGCGCTCCGCGAGGCCGGCAAACGCCTCGAGCAGGTCCGCAAGCTCCGTGAGGATGATGCGGTGCGCCTTTCGCGTCTGCAGGATGCTGCCCGTCTGCCTGATGTTCTGCGTGGTCGCGCCCCAGTGGACGTAGCCGCCCGCAGCGCCCTCGCAGAGCCGGTCCAGCTCCCAGACCAGCGGCACGAGGCCGTGCCCGGTGACGCGCAGCCCCTCGGTGACGCGCTCGAGGTCGAACAGCTCGAGCCGCGCCTTGCGCGCGATCTCCGTTGCGGCCGCCTCGGGAATCATCCCGATCTCCGCCTGTGCGCGGGCCAGCGCTACCTCGACGTCGAGCCACGCCTGCCAGCGCGCCTCCTGCGTGTACAGCGCCCTGATGCCCGGTTCGCGGACGCGCAGCGCGGTCGGTCGTTCTCCGCTCATCGTGTGCTCCTCGGCGCGCGCCGATGCTACGCGATCGGCGCCGCGACGAGCCCGCCAGGCGCTACGCTGCGCGCGACGCCGGCCTCGCGAGGGCCGGCGCCCGGACGGAGACGCGATGCGACTCGCCCTCGGCCCCGCAGGCGACCTCGTGCGCGGCAGGCTGTTCTACGGCTGGTACATCGCGCTCGCCGGCGCCTTCACCAGCTTCTTCACCTTCGGCGTCGTCGGCTTCGGCTTCGGCGTCTTCATCGAACCGATCCGCGAGGAAACCGGGTGGAGCCTCGCCGCGATCTCGGTCGGCTTCTCGCTGCGCAGCTTCGAGCACGGGCTGCTCGCCCCGATTACCGGCGCGCTCGTCGACCGCCTTGGAGCGCGCCGGATGGCGATCACCGGCGTGCTGATCGTTGGCGTTGGGCTGCTGCTCTTCTCGCAGGCGCGCGTGCTCTGGGTCTACTACATCGCGAGCCTCGTGATCGGCTCGGGCGAGAGCCTCGGCTCCTCTACGGCGTACTCGGCGTCGCTGATGCGCTGGTTCGACCGCAAGCGAGGGCAGGCGCTCGGGCTGCTCGCCTCGGCGCGCGGCGCGGGCTACTTCATGGT
This sequence comes from Dehalococcoidia bacterium, assembly GCA_963667465.2. GTDB lineage: Bacteria > Chloroflexota > Dehalococcoidia > UBA2979 > UBA2979 > VXMT01. The sequence continues at coordinate 1,008,811 of CAXXDN010000001.1, forward strand.
GCCGGCGCTGGCGGTGCTGATCGGCGCCTTCGGCTGGCGCGCGACGCTGGTGATCGCCGCGTTCGTCATCGTGAGTGTCGCGCTGCCACTCTCGTTCGTGTTGCGCAACCGGCCGGAGCCATACGGCTACCGGCCGGACGGCGCACCGGCGCCGGCGACTGTGGACGCCTCGGCAGCCTCGGGCGCCGACTCGCTGGGCGACGGCATGACGGTCGCCGAGGCGTTGCGCACGCCGGCGTTCTACCTGCTCGGCGCGGCCACGGCGATCGGCGGGGCGACGCAGATCAGCTGGATCGTGCACCAGGTGCCGCACCTCCAGAATGTCGGGTTCACGCTGCAAGGCGCCGCCCTGATCACCGGCGCGTACGGCCTGTTCCAGGTACCCCTGCGCTTCTTCTGCGGCTGGTTCGGCGACATCATCGGACGCCGCCGGCTGTACGTGATCGCCTACGTCCTGCAGAGCATCGGAATGCTGATCTTCGCCTGGCTCTCGCCGGATCGGATGTGGCTGCTGCCGGCCTACTTCCTCACCTTCCCGTTCGCGCACGCGGCCTGGGTGGCGATGTTCATGACGCTGGTCGCCGACTACTTCGGCACCCGCTACTTCGCCACGATCCGCGGGCTGACCTCTACGATGATGATGCCGCTCGGCTTCGCCACGCCGGTCATCGCCGGCTGGGCGTTCGACGAGCTGGGCAGCTACCGGCTCGTCTTCACCGTATACGCGCTGGTCACCCTGATCGGGGCCGTCCTGCTGCTGCTGATCCGCCGCCCGAGCTGGGCGCAGCTCACCTCGCGCTGACGCGGCTGTGGCGGCCCGTCGCTAGACTGGCCCCGCGGATCGCAGGAGTGCGCCCCGGGCGCGCGAGGAACGGAGCAAGCATGACGGACCAACGGCGCGTGCTGGTCACGGGGCTCGGTGGTGCGGTCGGCGGCGCGATCCGCCCCGCCCTCGAGGAGCGCTACGAGGTCGTCGCGCTCTCGCGCGGCGGCGTCGAGGGCGTGCCCCCGGAGCGAAACGTCCGCGCCGACATCGCCGTGCTGGAGGAGATCGCGCCCGCCTTCGAGGGCGTCGACACGGTCGTCCACCTCGCGGCCTACGGCGGGGTGAACTCGCCGCGCGGGATGTGGGAGGCGGCCTGGGAGGACATCCTCCGCAACAACATCGAAGGCACCCGCAACGTCTTCGAGGCCGCCGTCGCGGCGGGCGTGCGGCGTGTCGTCTTCGCCTCGAGCGGCGCGACCATGAGTGGCTACCAGAGTTCGTCGCCCTACGCCGAGATCACACGCGGGGAGTACGACCGCGTGCCCTCGGAGTGGCGGATGCTGCGCCCCAGCGACGAGCCGAGGCCATTGAACCTCTACGCGGTCTCCAAGCTGTTCGGCGAGGATCTGGCGCGCCTCTATGTGGCGACGACCGACCTCTCGATCATCTGCCTGCGAATCGGCGCCTGTTCGCGGGACGGCCGGCCGCGCGAGGGCGATCCGTGGAACCAGGCGATCTTCGTCAGCCACCGCGACGTCACGGACCTGATCGTGCGCAGCATCGAGGCGCCCGAGGACGTGCGCTACGACATCTTCTTCGGCATCTCCAACAACCGCTGGCGGTTCCGCGATTTCAGCCACACCACCGAGGTGCTGGGTCACGTCCCGCAGGACGCCGCCGAGGACTTCCTCGGAGAACCTAACTGAGGGCGTCCCTATACTCGCGACCTGAACTCGCCACTGCGTGCGAACCGGATCGGAGCGAGCGATGAAATTCGGCATCTTCCTGGAGATCCAGCACCCCCGACCGTGGACACCGGGCAGCGAGCAGCAGCTCTTCCAGAACACGATCGAGCAGATCGAGCTCGCCGACGAGCTTGGCATCGACTACGTCTGGGAGGTCGAGCATCACTTCCTCGAGGAGTACTCGCACTCCTCCGCGCCCGAGATCGTGCTCGCGGCAGCGGCGCGCAACACGAAGCGGATCCGGCTCGGCCACGGCATCGTGGCGATGCCGCCCAACTACAACCACCCCGCCCGCGTCGCCGAGCGCATCGCCACGCTCGACCTCGTCTCCGGCGGCCGCGTCGAGTTCGGCACCGGCGAGACCGCCTCGCGCAGCGAGCTCGAGGGCTACGGCGTGCCGCTCGAGGACAAGCGGTCGATGTGGCTCGAGGCCACCGAGCAGGCGGCGAACATGCTCGCGCTCGACCCCTATCCGGGCTACCAGGGCGAGCACTTCTCGATGCCCTGCCGCAACGTGGTCCCGAAGGCCGTCCAGCGGCCCCACCCGCCGATGTGGATGGCCTGCTCCAACCGCGAGGCCGTGAAGCTTGCCGGCCGGCTCGGCCTCGGCGTGCTCTGCTTCTCCTTCCTCCCGCCCGGGGAGGTCGGTGCGTGGATCGACGACTACTACGACGCGATCAAGACGGAGTGCGTCCCGATCGGCCATTTCGTCAACGCCAACTTCGCGATCGCGGAGCCGCTCTGCCTCGGTCACGATGGCGACGCCGCCTTCGAGCGCGCGCTGCCCAACCGGCTGTTCTTCAGCACCGGCGTCGCGCACTTCTACGTCGCCGGCCGCCACACGCCCGGCCGCACCAGCCTCTGGAACATCTTCGAGGACTCCCGCGAGCGCCTCGAGGCCGAGCACACGCGGCGTCGCCCGAGCTGCATCGGCACGCCCGAGGAGGCGAGCGAGGCGATCCGCCTGCTGATCAAGGCCGGGGCCGACCAGGTGATGCTCGGCGCACAGGCCGGTCGCTCCACGCACGAGGAGATCTGCGACTCGCTGCGCCTCTTCGCCGAGGAGGTGATGCCGGAGTTCAAGTCCGATGCGGAGGAGGAGCGCCAGGCCCGCAAGCAGGAGGAGCTGGCCCCGTACATCGAGGCCGCGCTCGAACGCAAGGAGTGGATGCAGCCGCTCGCCGACGACGAGATCCCGAGCTTCGAGCCGTTCGAACGGGCAGTCGTCCAGGCCGGGCAGGCCGAGGTCAACCAGCTGGAGCCGGACTCCTTCCAGGCGCTCAGCAAGGACCTGATCACCCGCGCCGGCGTCGTCCCGGAGGAGCGATAGCGCTTCGGCCTCCCTTCGCACCGGCTGCGGGCGCCCCCGCTATGATGCGGCGGCAGCCTCGATGCTGCGTGCGCTGAAGGAGAGCGAATCGTGACCACCGGCCGCGTCGTCGTCGTCAAGGAGTACCGCCAGCCGTTCGTGATCGAGGAGTACGACTGCCCTGACCCGGAGCCGGGCGGACTGGTGCTGAAGATCACGCAGGCCGGGATCTGCGGCTCCGACCTCCATACCTGGCGCGGCGACCAGGTGAACATCCCGCTGCCAGAGAGCGGCCGCGTGATGGGCCACGAGGGCACCGGCGTCGTCTACCAGCTCGGCAAGGGCACGACGACGGATTCCAACGGCGTCCCGCTGCACGAGGGCGATCGCGTCATGTACTCGGCGATCAAGCCCTGTGGCAACTGTTACCAGTGCATGCGCGGCGAGCCCAACTGGTGCCCCTCCAGTCCCTACGCGGACGCCGGCGACTGGCCCTACTTCACCGGCACCTACGCCGACTACTACTGGATCCGCGCCAACCACCCCGTCTTCAAGGTGCCGGACGACCTGCCCGACTCCGTCCTCGGCTGGGTCAACTGCGCGATGGGCACGGTCACCGAGGGCCTGATGCGCGCCGGCGCCGCCGAGGGCGACTACGTGGTCATCCAGGGCGCGGGCGGCCTCGGCCTCAACGCCACGGCGATGGCGAAGGACATGGGCGCGCACCGCGTGATCGTCCTCGACCGCCTCGCCGACCGGCTCGAACTGGCCGAGGCGTTCGGCGCCGACTACACGATCAACATCACGGAGTACGACACGCCGGAGGCGCGGCTCGAGCGCGTCCTTGATCTCACCGACGGCCGCGGCGCCAACATCGCGATGGAGCTGGTCGGCAGGGCGGAGCTGCTGGTCGAGGGCGTCGGCTACCTCACCAACGGCGGCACGTTCATCGAGATCGGCGACATCGTGCGCGGCCGCACGGTCGAGTTCGACCCCTCGACGATCCTGCGTGGCAAGAAGATCATGGGCTCGCTGATGTACCGGCCGCACCTGCTGCCGCTGATGATGGAGACGCTGGTCAAGAACCAGGGCAAGGTGCCCTACGAGCGCATCGTCTCGAACGTGTACCCGCTCGACCAGGTCAACGCGGCCTTCGCCGAGGCGGAGTGGAACGAGCGCCAGACGGCCGTCTCGCGAGGCATGCTCGTGCCCTGATCTCGCGGTGTCCGGACCTGCTGCTGCGCGCTACGGGCGCAGGACGGGGATGACCTCCTCGGCGAAGAGCTGCATCTGGTCCCTCACGACCTCGTGCGGCATGCCCCCGTAGCTGATCTCGAACGACCACCCGCTCAGGCCGCACGCCTCGCCGAGTTCCGACATGCGCTCGATGCACTGCTGCGGCGTCCCGATCACGGTGCGCTGCAGGCGCATCTCCTCGATGTCCTTCCACAGGCCCTCGCCGGACTGGTAGTAACGGTTCGCGTCACCCTCCAGGGACTTCCGTTCCCCGGTCCGTTCCTTCCCGGTGCTCCGGGTGAAGTTGAGGTAGTTGTAGAAGTACTGGTCCGCGCCCTCGAGCTGGCGCTCGTGCTCGACGATGCTCAGGTGGTACGTCCCGAGGATCTCGGCTGCGTCCGGGTCGTGTCCGGCGTTGGCCAGCTCCTCGCGGTAGATCTCCACGTACCCGCGCTGCCGCTCGGACGACTCGAGCAGGAACGGCGCGAGCAGCAGGTGGTAGCCGTTGCGGCCGGCCCAGCGGTAGGTCTCCGGCGTCGCCAGCGCGGAGACGTAGATCGGCGGCGTCGGCTGCTGTAACGGACGCGGCCGGAGCGTGTGCGTGTCGAACGACCAGTACTTGCCGTTGTGCACCACGCCGTCCTCGGTCCAGAGCCGGCGGATCACCTCCCACGCCTCCTCGAAGCGCTCGCGCGACTGCTCGGAGGGCACGCCGACGGTCTCGAAGTCGTACTCGTAGATGCCGCGGCCGATGCCGAAGTTGAGCCGCCCGCCCGAGAGCAGGTCGACCGTCGCCCAGTGCTCGGCGCTCAGCACGGGGTGGCGCTGCGTGATCAGCGCGACGGCCGTGCCGATGCGGATCCGTTCCGTGCGATCGGCCATTGCCTGCAACACGACCGGTGTCGAGGGGAAGGCGTAGCCCGGGTAGCGGTGCTCGGCGATCCAGACCGAGTCGTAGCCGAGTTCGTCGGCCCACGCCCATTCGGAGAGCATCCGCTCGTACCAGTCGCGGTACTCGCCGTGCAGGTCCGGGTAGTAGTCCGGGATGTAGCAGAAGCCAAATTGCATCGCGGCACGCTCCCCTCGCGGCTATCGTAGCGGGCAACGTGGTCCAGTCGAGGAGGGCGGGCGCTGATGCAGTTCTGGCAGTTCACCGGGTTCATGCCGGCGGAGCAGGTGCTCCCGCTCGCGCGGGCCTCCGAGCGTCTCGGCTTCGAGGGCATGGCGATCCCCGATCACCTCTTCTACCCGCGCGAGATCACCCCCGCCTACCCCGGCACCGCCGACGGCGTGCCGTTCTGGCGCCCCGACACGCACTGGCCCGATCCCTGGGCGCTTGCCTCCGCGGTGGGCGCGGCGACGACGACGCTGCGCTGCATGACCGCCGTCTACATCGCGCCCGCGCGCGACCTCTTCACCGTCGCCAAGTCGATCTCCACCGCCGCCGTGCTCACCGAGGGCCGCATCGTGGCCGGGCTCGGCGCGGGCTGGTGCCGCGAGGAGTTCGAGCAGACCGGGCAGGCGTTCGCGGGCCGCGGCCGCCGCCTCGCCGAGATGATCGAGGTGCTGAGGCGCCTCTGGGCCGGCGGCTGGGTGGAGCACCACGGCGACTGGTTCGACTTCGACGCCCTGTCGATGGCGCCCGTCCCGCCCGCGCCCGTCCCGATCACCCTCGGAGGCCGTAGCGATGCCGCGATCCGGCGCGCTGCCCGGATCGCCGACGGCTGGGTCGGCGGCGGGTTCCCGGCGGAAGAGCTGCCCGCCATCATCAGCCGCCTGCACGGACTCCTCGAAGAACACGGGCGCGACCCGGCCGACTTCGAGATCACCATCCAGCCCCGCGAATGGCCGACCGTCGAGGTGCTCGACGAGCTCGGCCGCGCCGGCCTCGACGGCATCCGTATCCCCGCCTGGGAGCCGGCCGGCGAGGACTCGCCCGTCGAGGCAAAGATCGAGGCTGTCGAGCGCTTCGCGGAGGAGGTCATGCGCCCGCTCAACGGCGGCTGATCCCGGCCGGTCGTGCTCCTCGTCGCCTCGCGCCCCGCGGGTCCCCGATTCCGCGGCTGCTACCATCCGGCCCCGGCACAGGGCAGGGCGGCGGCAGGAGGCGACCATGGGCGGACCACTCGAAGGCATTCGCGTGCTCGAGTTCACGCAGATCATCGCCGGACCGTTCTGCGGCGTCGCGCTCGCTGACTTCGGCGCGGACGTGGTGAAGCTGGAGCCGATCGACGGCGGGCCGTCGCGGATCCGCCGCAGCCCGATCCCGGGCGAGAACAAGACGTTCCACTCCCTCAATCGAGGGAAGCGCAGCATCGCGATCGACCTCAAGCACGAGGCTGCGCAGCGCCTCATGCAGCGCCTCGTGCCGACCTTCGACGTGGTCGTCACGAACATGGGCTACGGCGCGGCGGCTCGCCTCGGCGTGGACTACGAGACGCTGCGCCGCTACCGGGAGGATCTGATCTACGCCGAGAACACCGGCTTCGGCGGCCACGGCCGCAACGCCAGCCGGGCCGGCTCCGACATCGTGGCGCAGGCCTACAGCGGGCTGATGGCCGCCGAGGTCAAGTGCGACGAGCTGGGCGGCCCCGAGCTGGTGCAGTGCACGGGCATCGTCGACTACCCGGCCGGCATGGTCCTCGCGATGGGCGTCTGCGCGGCGCTTGTCCACCGCGCACGCACCGGCGAGGGGCAGCTCGTTCGCAGCTCCCTGCTCGCGACCGGCATGACGATGATGGGCCGCGAGATCGCCCGCTCGCCGATCTTCGATACCGTCACGCGCGACCCGATGATGGAACGCGTCAACGCCGTGCGGGAGCGCGGCGGCGACTACTGCGAGGTGGTCAACGAGCGCGGCGGCGTCTACGACCTGCTCGGCCCGCAGCTGCGCCTCTACTACGGCGGCTACGCCGTGCGCGACGGCGCGATCATCATCGGCGCCCTCAGCGACCGGAACCGCGCCCAGATCCGCACCCTGCTCGGCATCGAGGACGACCCGACCGAAGACCTGGAGTTCGATGTCCTCGACCCGGCGAACCTGCCGGCCATCAATCACACGCGCCGCAAGATTGCCGAGGCGTTCCGCACGCGCAGCGCGAACGAGTGGATCGCCGAGCTCGACAGCCTCGGCGTGCCCGCCTCGAAGGTCTATCTCCCCGAGGAGCTGGCCGACGACCCGGGCGTCCAGGAAGCCGGCATCATGCTCGATGTCGAGCACGAGTTGACCGGCCCGGAGCAGTTCGTCGGGGCGCTCGTCGAGATGTCTGCCTCACCGACTGGCTCGCCCCGTCCCTCGCCCCTGCACGGCCGCCACACCAGCGAGGTGCTGGAGGAGGCGGGCCTCTCGGCCGAGGAGATCGATGGTCTGTATGAGCGAGGTGCGATCGCCTCGCAGTAGGCCCTGCCGGACAGGCGCTCGGGTTACGCCACGCGGCGCAACCTCGGGACGAAGGCGGCTACGCCGAGCGTGAAGACCGCGAGGCCGAACCCGAGCCCGCCGATCGCGGTCTGGATCCCCGTCGCCTCGGCGATCAGTCCGACGAAGAACCCGCCGAACAGGACCATCGAGATCTGCGTCATGAAGATCGACATCACGCGCCCCCGATGGGAGTCGTCGACGTAGCTCTGGATGATCACCATCGCCATCGCCTGGCGGCCCGCGGTCCAGACGCCGACGACGAACATGAATAGCAGGCCGAGCCATACGACCGAGGTCGAGGCGAACACGGCGAGCGCGAGGCCGAGCAGGGCCGTGCTGCCGAGCAGCAGCACGCCGCGCCGCCGTGCCGGCAGCGACGCGATGACGAGCGTGGCGAGCAGGGAGCCGGCCCCGCTCACGGCGGCGAACCATGCCAGCTCGCCCGCGCCGCCGTCGAAGACGTCGGCGACGTAGCCGGGAAGCTGGACCATGTACGGCATCGCGAGGATCGCGGTCACGAAGTTGAGGATCAGGATCCAGAAGATCACCCGCTGCCGGAAGGAGTAGCGCAGCCCCTCGATCAGATCGTTGAGACCACCCGAGGCCCTGCCGGCGGGTGGTCCGGGCGCTGCGGGACCTCCCGCGGCGCCGGCGGGCCCGGATTGCAGCGCTCCGGGCTGGCGCGCGCGGACCGGGACGAGCATGAGCAGCGCCACGGCGTAGCAGCCCGCGATCGTGAGGTAGGCGGAGCCGGGCCCGATCAGCGCGATCACCCCGGCGGCCACCGCGGGGGCCACGAGGCGCATGAAGCTCATCCCGGCGGCGTTCAGCGAGACGGCGTTCATCAGCCGCTCCCTGCCCGCCACCTCGGGGACGATCGCCTGGCCCGCCGAGATCGTCAGCGCGAGCACGGCGCCCTGCACCAGCGCGATGATGAAGAGGTACTGCACGGTGAGCAGGTCGAGCAGCAGCAGGGTTCCAAGCAGGATCGCGAACCCCGCGTTCACCACGTGCCCGGCCTGCAGGATCCATTTCCTCGGTACGCGGTCGGCCAGGACACCGCCGAAGACCGAGAGCAGCAGCATCGGCACGGCGCTTGCGAGGCCGACGACGCCGATCGCCGCGAAGGAGCCCGTGAGGTCGTACGCCACGTAGCTGCGCATCAGGATCTGCATCTGGATCGCGGCCATCTGCCCGAGCGTGGACGCGAACAGCCAGCGGAACTCGACCTGCTTCAGCGAGTCGAAGGTGCGGAGGGAGAGCCGTCGGCCGCGGCGCGCCGGGGCGGGCGCGGCCGTGGCGGCCGGCCCACTGGGCGGCGAGGGCGGGGACGGCTGCGGACCGGCAGCGGTCATCGCCGGCAGCCCGCCCAACTGCAGGAGGCGAGCACAGCCGGCGCCCGCTCTTGCGTGTCCGAGTCTAGCAGCGGGCGGGCGCCTGACGGCGCGCCGCCGCCGCGTCTCAAATCTCGCCGAGCGCCTCGAGCACGCGCTCGGGGCTGAGCGGGAGGTGCCGCATCCGCACGCCAGTGGCGTCGTGCAGCGCGTTTGCGATGGCGCCGAGCGGCGGCACGATCGGCACCTCGCCCACACCGCGCACGCCGTACGGGTGTCCGGGGTTCGGCACCTCGATGAGCACCGTTTCGACCATCGGCAGGTCGACGGTGGTCGGCATGCGGTAGTCGAGCAGGCTCGCATTCCGCAGCCGGCCGTCCTCGTCGTAGATGTACTCCTCGCTGAGCGCCATGCCCGCGCCCTGCGAGGCGCCGCCCTGCATCTGGCCCTCGACATAAGAGGGATGCACGGCTGTGCCCACGTCCTGCACCGTCGTGTAGCGCAGGATGTCGACTTTCCCCGTCGCCGGGTCGACCTCGACGTCGACGATGTGCCCGGCGAAGCTCGGCCCCCACGTCGTCTCGTTCGAGTCGGCCTGGGCGGCGATGTTGCCGCCCGTCCCCGGCAGCTGGCCGGCAAGCTCCCTGAACGTGAAGGAGCGCGCGTTGCCGTCCTCGTCCGGCGGTCCGTGGATCGTGGCGTCCTCGCGGTACTCGACCTCCTGCGCGGGCACGTCCCAGATTCTCGCCGCGCGCCCCTGCAGCTTGCCCTGCAGCTCCTGCGCCAGCTTGTAGACGGCCCAGCCGGTCTTGAACGTCGTCGCCGATCCCGCCGTGAGGCCCGTGTAGCCGATCGATTCCGTGTCGACGACGTGCGGGCGCACGTCCTCGTAGGGGATGCCCATCGCCTCGGCCATGTGCATCGCGAGCGAGGCGCGCTGTCCGCCGATGTCGACCGAGCCGACGATCAGGCTCACGGTGCCGTCGGCGTTGATGCTGGCGGTGGCGGTTCCCTCGCCGCCGCCGTTGTACCAGTAGCCGATCGCCACGCCGCGGCCCTGGTATTCGCCGCCGAGCTCGGAGCGGTAGTGCTCGGAGTTGCGCACCGCCTCCATCACGTCGACCGCGCCGATCTTCGGGAAGGCGCGGCCGTCGAGGACGCGCGTGCCCTCGCGCGCGGCGTTGCGGAGCCGCAGCTCCATCGGCTCGATGCCCAGCTCCTCGGCGATCTCGTCGAGCACGGATTCGACGGCGAGGGTCGGCTGGCAGGCGCCGGGTGCGCGGTAGGAGGAGACCTTCGGCTTGTTGAGCACCACGTCGTAGCCATCGACGCGTTCGTTGGGGATGTCGTACGGGCCGAACACCGTCATGCAGCCACCGGCCACGGGCGAGGGCGGGTGCGAGCCCGCCTCGTAGGCGAGTTCCGCCTCCCCGGCCAGCAGGGCGCCGTCGCGCTTCGCGCCGATCTTGACGCGCACGTAGGTACCCGAGGTCGGCCCGGTTGCCGTCAGCACCTCCTCGCGGGAGAGCGTGACCTTCACCGGCCGTCCCGTGCGCTGCGAGAACAGCGCCGCGATCGGCTCCACGTACATGTAGAGCTTCCCGCCGAAGCCGCCGCCGATCTCGGTCGGCACGACGGTGATGTGCGCGGTCGGGATCTGCAGGATCACGGCGAGTTGGTCGCGGAAGTTGAACGCGCCCTGGCTGCTCGCCCAGACCGTGAGCTTCCCGTCGGGGCTCCAGTCGGCGACCGCACTCTGAGGCTCGATGTAGCCCTGGTGCGCCATGCCGGTGCGGAACTCGCGCTCGATCACGATGTCCGAGTCCTCGAAGCCCTGGTCCGGGTCACCCTTCTCGAGTGGCATGTGGCTGACGACGTTCGAGGGGTTGTCGTTGATCGGAGCGCCGGGCATGCCCCGCCCGAGCATCGTCACCGTGCGCAGCTCCTCGTGAAGGATCGGCGCGCCGTCGGCCATCGCCTCGAGCACGTCGAGGACGGGTGGCAGCGGCTCGTACTCGACCTCGATCAGGTCGAGCGCGTCCTCGGCGATGTGCGGGTCGGTCGCGCAGACGGCGGCGACGGCGTGGCCGTAGTGCAGCACCTTGTCCGAGGCCATGATCATGTCCTGGAACCACTTGCGCGTCGTGTGTCCGCGCATCGTGCGGATCATCTCCTCGCGATCGCCGGGGAAGTCCGCCGCCGTGATCACCGACTGGACGCCGGGCAGCGCCTCGGCCTTCGAGGTGTCGATCGAGAGGATCCGGGCGTGCCCGTGGGGGCTGCGCTTGAGGCGGCCGTAGAGCATCCCCGGCAGCCGCGTGTCGGCGCTGTAGCCGGCGCGCCCCGTCACCTTCTCGACGCCGTCCGGGCGCACCGGCCGTGTCCCCACCACTCGATGCGAGCGTTGTGCAGTCGTCATGCCTCACCTCACTCCGTTGCGCGCGAAACAAAGCCAATGCCGAGACTGTACCGCGCCGCCGACCCGCGTGGGCGCGTGCCTCGGGGCTGCGAGGGCGGCTGCCGGCCAGAAGCGCTCGATCACCTCGTTGGCGATCCGCTCCAGCTCGCGCTTCGCCTCGTCGAGGTCGGGCTCGGCGAACGAAAAGTGGATCCGCGTTGCGCCGCGCTCGGCGACGCGCCGGACAGATTCGAGGTCAGGCGCGGCGCCCATGCGCAGCTCGGTCGCCGCCTCGTCGCGGCCGGCGGTGGCCGCCGCCTCGCGCCGCGGGTGCCGCGGGCGCGCAGGCGTCATACTGCGGGGCGAGGGCGCGGCGCCCGGAAGGCGAGGGCAGGCGGCATGACCTCTCTGATCATCGTCAGCGACTTCATCTGACCGTGGTGCTACGTCGGCCTCGTGGAGGTCGAGAAGCTGCGGCGCGAGTACGAGCTGGAGGTCCAGTGGTGGCCGTTCCTGCTCGACGACTCGATTCCTCCCGAGGGCCGTGAGCGCGAGCCGCGTACGAAGCCGGACGACCCGCCGACGCAGCTGGAGCTACGGGGCGAGCAGGTCGGCATCGCGTTCCGCCGCGGGCGCAGGTTCACGCCGAATTCGCACCTCGCCCTCGAGACCGCCGAGTACGCGCAGGAGATCGGCCACGACAGCGACGGGCTGCACCGCGCGCTCTTCGCCGCGCACTTCGAGGGCGAGGCGGACATCGGGGACCTCGAGACGCTGATCGAGATCGGCGGCGAACAGGGGCTCGACCGCGCTGAGCTGCGCGCGGTGCTGACGGAGGGGCGCTACCGTGCGCAGGTGGACGAGCGCATCGCGATCGCCCGCGAGATCGGCGTGCGTGGCGTTCCGATGTTCATCTTCAACGAGCGCGATGCCGTCGTCGGCGCCCAGGAGTACGCCGTCTTCGAGCAGGTGCTGGAGCAACTCGAGGCACCCCGGCGCAACGGCGAGTGAGGCGCGCTGCTACTCGATCTTGCGCAGCGTCGACGAGCGCGCCAGCAGCGCCAGCGAGAGCAGCACGAGGGCGATGCCGGCGGCCGCGAATGTGGCCCGGGGGCCGTAGATGCTCGTCGCGATGCCCATCCCGAACAGCAGCAGCTGCGTGATGTTGAACTCCATCATGTAGATGCTCATCACGCGCCCTCGATGCGTGTTGCCGGCGAGGGTCTGCACGAGCACGTTCATCAGCCCGAGGTAGCCCGCCTGCCCGACGCCCACGAAGAGGATGATCACCAGCGACAGCCAGAACGTGGTCGAGGCGGCGAAGACAACCAGCGAGACGCCGAGCAGGACCGCGCTCGCCAGCATCAGCACGCCCCGGTTGCGGTTGGGGAGCGACGCCACGGTCAGCGATCCTACCACCGCCCCGACTCCCGAGACGCTGGTCAGCAGCCCGAGCTGCCCCGGACCGGCATCGAGCACCTCCTTGGCGAATCCGGGCAGCAGCACGAAGTGGCCGAGGCCCAGCAGGGCGAAGATCGGGTTGCAGATCAGCAGCACCGCGAGCGGCCGGTGTCCGGCCACGAAGCGGAAGCCGTCGGCCAGATCGCCGCGCAGCGAGGCGAGGGAGCGCGCTCGCGGCGTGCGGTCCGGGACGCGCACCGGGAACATGGTCACAACGGAGACCGCGTAGATGGTGAAGATCAGCACGTAGACGTAAGCCGCGCCGCCGATCGTGCCCGGGTCGCTGAGGACGCCGACCATCCCGCCGGCGAGGCCGGGCATGAGCAGCTTCGCCGCGTTCTGGCTCGTGCTGTAGAGGCCCATCGCGTTCATCAGGCGCGCGGGCCCCACGACGTCCGGCGTCAGCGCCTGCCTCGAGGGCATCGTGAGGTTGTTGGACCCGCCGTGCAGCGCTGCCGCGATCAGCACGTGCTCCACGCGCAGCAGGTCACCGAACACCAACAGCGCCAGTACGAGCGCGTTCACCCCGCTCAGCGCCTGCCCGATCTGCACGACGTGCTTGCGCTGCCGCACGAGGTCCGCGACCACCCCGCCGACCAGCGCCAGCAGCAGCCCCGTCATGCCGTTGATCAGCGACATCAGACCGAGCGCCGCGAACGAGTCCGTCAGCTCGAAGACCAGCCAGCCCCGCATGAACTGCTGCATGTCATTCGAGGTGAACCCCGTGAAGATCGAGGTCAGGAACCAGCGAAAGTTGCGGTCGTCCAGGGAACGGAACGTTCGCAACCGGCCTCGCTCGCGCGCGTCGATGGCCGGCCCCCGTTCAGCGTCCCCGCGCCACGCCTGGCGCTACGCGCTGCTCTGCTCGAGGTAGTCCAACTCCTCGCGGATCCGCGCGGCGCGCTCCTCGATCCGGCCGCGCGAGTCGAGGTCCGTGAACAGGTAGCCGGCGTTGCGCAGGATCGCGTCGACGACCATCGCGCCGACCTCGGCGGGTTGCTGCCGGTGGTCGCGCGCGGGCGTGTCCATCGTCTTGTGCGGGCCGAAGCGCTCGGGGCGGTTGCGCTGGGCCTCGTAGAGGCGCGTCTGCACCGGGCCGGGGCAGACCGCCGTGACGCCGATCTCGTCGTCCGCCAGCTCCGCGCGCAGCACCTCCGTGAACCCGATCGCGGCCCCCTTCGAGGCGGTGTAGATCCCCATCTCGCCATCGAGCCGCGGCGCGACGGGCGCCATCGAGACGGTGTTGACGATGTGCGCGGGCGCGTTCGCGCGCAGGTGCGGCAGGAACGCCCGCACGCCGCGCACCATGCCATGCACGTTCACGTCGAAGAGCCAGGACCAGTCGGCCTCGGTCGCCTCCGCCAGCGGCCCCAGCGTCATCACTCCGGCGTTGTTCACCAGCACGTGGACGGAGCCGAACGCCTCGATCGTGGCCTCGGCGAGGCTCTCGAGGTCGCCGGCGTCGGTCACGTCGGTGCGCCGGGCGATCGCCGGGTGGCCGGCGTCCCTGAGCACGGCTGCGACTGCTTCCGCCGCCAACCCCTCGATGTCCGCGACGACGAGGCGAGCGCCTGCCTCGGCGAGCGCCTCCGCGATACCGCGGCCGATTCCGCTTCCACCGCCCGTCACGACGGCGACCTTCCCGCGTAGCTCGTCCATGGCTCAGTCCCCCACTACCGAGTGCGGCGACGGTACCACGCGGCCACGGCCGGCATTCGCGGCCGTGGTGGGGTGGACCGCTAGATCCGGAAGCGCCGGTCCACACCGCTGCGGCGCAACCGCAACTGCTCCCGCCGGCCCGCCTCGTCGATGCGTCGCGCGCCGTCCGGGAGTATCGAGGGCAGGTCGGCGAGCTTGACCAGCCTCGTGGCGGGGGTGGGCTGCGAATCGGCCTGCATCCAGCGCAGGCCGATGTGCCCCTCGCAGTGCCCGTCCGTGGCCAGCCAGTTGGGGACGCCCGGATCGTCGTGCGCGACGACGAGGATCACGGAGCCGTCCTCCTCCAGCACGGCCTGCGTGCCGTTGATGCTGGAGAGGTGGTAGCGGTAGTCGATCGAGGTCATCCAGTAGGTGTTCAGCTCGAAGTTCCAGTAGGAGCACTCCGGGGGCGTGAACTCGATCAGCAGCGCCTCGTCCGGTTGCACCATGAAGTAGACGTGCTGTGGCAGCCCGCCGGGGGCGGCTCCGAGCTTGCGTGCCGTGGGCGATTCGAGGAAGCGGTTGGGCTGGGCGCGGTAGTGCTCCTGCCAGCCGCGCCAGTAGTCGACGGTCTCGTACACCTCCTCGACGGCCGCCTCCAGGCCCTCGGCGAGGCGCTCCGGCGTGAGCCGCGGCGGCGCGCCCTCGGCGCCGACGCGCTCGATCCGTACGGTCATCGGCTGCTCGCCCACCCAGTCGCCGAAGAACTGGCGGACCCAGACCTTGTCGACGTCCGGTGTGCTGCGGACCCAGTTGCCGGGCTGCGGCTCCGGGCCGACCGTGACGACGAAGCTCCCGTCCCACGCCGTCTCCAGTTCGTCGCCGAGCAGCCGCCCGACCTCGGCCGACTCGCCCTCCGGCACCGACTCCGCGGGGCGGGCGGTGGAGAAGGCGACGAAGTGCGCGCCGCCGCGGTTGCCGACCAGCCGGTAGGTCTCGCTGCCGTCGATGACACCGAGGAAGTAGACGCAGTCCGGGTTATCGCCGCCACGCTTGCGGTTGGGCCCCATCATGCGGAAGAGCTGCGGGTACAGCGGGTCGGCGTGCTCGATCCCGATGTCGAGCCCGGCCGCGATGTTGCGCGCGACGTACTGGAGGCCGACCGCACGCTCGAGGGGCGTCGCGGGCGAGGGGTCAGCGAAGACAAGCTCGCCGACATCCTTGAGGCGGTCGCAGAAGGCGTGCCAGGCGGTCCTCAGCGCCTCGTCGTGTTCGGTGTCGCCGTACGCCATCGCCGTCGCCTTCCGCAGTGCTCAGCGCGTCTTGACGAACTCGTCGATGAGCCCGTGGATCTGCTCGATGTCGTCGGTCGGCACGGCGTGGCTCATTGGCAGGATGAGGCCGTACTCCATGACCCGGTCGGCGTTCGGGTAGCCCTCGGGCGCGGCCTTGTGCGGGGTGTCCTTGAAGGCCGGTTGGCGGAGGATGTTGCCGGACCAGACCATGCGCGTCTGGACGCCGTTCGCCTCCATGTACTGCTGGAAGTCGGCGCGGCTGAAGCCCGCATCCTCGCGGATCATCAGCGGGTAGGAGATCCAGCTCGTCTTCAGATCCTCCAGCTGGCGCGCCGGGACGAAGCGTTCCCGGATGCGCTCGAGGTTGAAGAAGTCCGTGTGCATGTCGAAGCGCCGCTTCCGCGCCTGGTAGAACTCCTCGAGCCTGCCGAGCTGCACGAGCCCGAACGCCGCGTGCATCTCCGACGGCTCGAAGTTCCAGCCGACCTCGTCGAAGATGAAGTAGGTGTCGTAGGGGATGCCGTCGATCACGGCCTCGAAGCGGTCGCCGGAGCCCTGCTTCGAGCCGAACATCTGGACCTCGGAGGTGCGGCCCCAGCGGCGCAGCAGCAGCGCGCGGTCCCACTCCTCCTCGCTGTTGACGGCGACGAGGCCGCCGCTGCCGCCGCTGGTGATGATGTGCGAGCGCGCGAAGCTCGTCATGCTGATATCGGTCCAGGTGCCGGTCGTCTTGCCGCGCAGCTCGGCGCCGAGCGTGTCCGCCGAGTCCTCGACCACCTTGAGGTCGTGACGGTCCGCGATCTCACGGATCCGCTCCCAGTCCGGCGCGTTGCCGATCAGGTTCGGGATCAGCATCGCGCGCGTGTTGGGCGTGATCAGTTCCTCGATCTTGTCGACGTCGATGTTGTAGGTGTCGAACTCGACGTCGACGTAGGAGGCGACGTGCCCGCCGCGCACGATCGGCGCGAAGGTGGCGGAGAAGCTGACGACCGAGGTGATGATCTCGCTCCCCGGCGGCAGGTCGAGCAGCTCGACGGCGAGGTAGAGCGCCGAGGTGCCGGAGTTCGTCATCACGCCGTACTTCTTGTCGAACATCGCCGCGACGCGCTGCTCCATCTCGCGCACGCGCGGGCCCACCTGCAGCTCGGGCTCGGTGCGAAGCGCCTCGACGACGGCGGCGATCTCTTCCTCGCCGTAGATCGGGTTCGTGTAGCGGACCGAGTACTGGCTCTCCTGGCTCTCGTCTGGCATGGGGACGGCCCTTCTGCCGCGTGCGCGGCCGACCTGCAGGGGAACGCATGCTAGCGGTCTCGCGACGGGCCGCGCTACAACCGTGATGGCGCTCACCGCCCACGCGCCGGGCAGTATGCTGGCCCCGCAGCGGTACGGCCGCCGGCAGGCGAGGAGACGGCGATGGCGCTGACACTCGAGGACCGCGAGGCAATCCGCGACCTGTTCGCGCGCCAGAACCTCGCCTACGACCGCCGCCAGGCCGAGCGGACGGCCGCGATGTTCACCGAGGACGGCGTCCTGGAGCTGATCGGCCCGGACTGGGCGTTCCGCCACGAGGGGCGCGAAGGCCTCGAGACGTACATGCGCCGTCTCTTCGAGGTGACCGGCGACGACTACCGCCACTGGACGAACAGCCTCGCAATCGAGGCCGTCGAGGGCGCGCCGGACGAGGCGCGCGTCGAGTGCTACATCGCCGCGTGGGGGATGTCGGACGGACTGCTGCGCCTCGCGGGTCGCTACTTCGACCGCCTGCGCAAGGTCGACGGCGAGTGGAAGTTCGCGCACCGGCGCTACGAAAGCGAGTGGATGCACCCGGGTCAGGGCGTCGTGCGCGATCAACTGAGCGAGTAGCGCGCAGGGTCCGCGCGCCAGCGCCAGCTTCGAGGGAGCCGAAGCCATGACGAACAGTAACGACGGCGGCCGCTACCGGGTCGTCTGGCCGCGCAGCAAGCGGCAACTCCAGCCGCTGCCGCTGGCGCAGCGACTGGACACCCTGGCCGGCAAGACGATCGCGCAGCTCTGGGACTACGTGTACCGCGGCGACGAGATCTTCGACCTGCTCGAGCCGCAACTCCAGGCTCGCTACCCCGGTGTCCACTTCGTGAGCTGGCGGGAGTTTGGCTCCACGCACGGCGCGGAGGAGCGCGAGATCCTCGCCTCGCTCCCGCAGCGCTTCAAGGAACTGGGGGTCGACGCCGCCATCTCCGGGATGGGCTGCTGAGGCAGCTGCACGCCCGCCGTGATGCGGGCAAGTGCGGCGTGCGAGCTGGCCGGCGTCCCGACCTCCTCACTCGTCTGTGAAGGCTTCATCGGCCAGGCCGGTACGACCTCGGCCGGCCTCGGGCTGCCGAACCTGCCGCTTGCGCCGGTGCCTGGCCACGTCGGCAACCAGAGCGAGGAAGAGATGAAAGAGAACGTCCTCGGGGTGACCCTGGACGCCGTCGTCGCGAACCTCCTCGAGTCCCCGGAGGCTGCGCCGGCGTTCGACGAGCCCTCCGCGCGCGAGATCGTATTCGAGGGCAGCTTCGAGGAGGTCAACCGCCACTTCTACGAGTGCGAGTGGACCGACGGCCTGCCGATCGTCCCGCCGACCGTCGAGAAGGTCGAGGAGTTCCTTGCCTTGACCGATCGCGACCCGGATGAGGTGCTCGGCGTGATCCTCGCGGACAACCGCGCGGTCACGATCTGGAGCATCGCGGTGAACGGCGTGATGGCCGGCTGCCGGCCGGAGTACATGCCCGTGCTCGTCGCCCTCGCCGAGGCGATGGCCGATCCGGAGTACGGCGTGGAGCACAGCGGCAATACGCCCGGCGCGGAGACGCTGATCACGCTCAACGGGCCGATCATCAAGGAGCTCGGGTTCAACTACGAGCAGGGCGTCCTGCGAGACGGCTTCATGCCGAACAGCTCGGTCGGGCGATTCTGGCGCCTCTACCTGCGCAACGTCGCAGGCTTCCTGCTGCACAAGAACGACAAGGCCACCTTCGGCAACACCTGGCGCGTCGTGCTGGCGGAGAACGAGGACGTGCTCGCCGAGATCGGCTGGCCGCCCACCAGCGCCGAGTTCGGCTTCGAGGCCGGCGACAACACCGTCACCATCGCGCGCTACACCGGCAGCGACATGATGGCCTCGGTCTACGGCGACACGCCGGAGCTCGTGCTGCCCTACATCGCGGACGCGGTGCTCAAGCAGAACACCTGGCAGTTGATCTTCACCGTCGGCAAGTCGATGGGTTCGCTGCGCCCGCTGCTCGTGCTCAGCCCGATCCTCGCGCAGACGATCGCGAAGGCCGGCTGGAGCAAGCAGGACGTCAAGCAGTACCTCTTCGACCACGCGCGGTTGCCCGCCTGGGAGTTCGAGCGCTACCTCGGCGACTGGACGGACCACGTGATCCGCTCGCTGGAGTCGGAGGTCAACCTCGGCAAGATCCCGCGCGTCTTCCTCGAATCAGACGACCCGAACCGGCTCGTGCCGATCGTGTTCGAGCCCGACGACTTCATGGTCGCGGTCGCGGGCGACCCGCTGCGTAACAACGCGAGCACCTTCGCGCACAACGGCAGGCTCGGCTACCCGGTGGCGAAGCAGATCGAGCTTCCTGCCGGCTGGGAGGCGCGGCTCGCCGAGGCGCGGACGCGCTGACCAGCGGGAGCGCCCGACGATGGTGAGCCGCCGCCACGGCAGGTACGACGTCCTCGTCATCGGCGGCGGCGTGACCGGCCTCACCGCCGCGCAGCACGCCGCCCGCTCCGGCCTCAGCACGGCGCTGATCGAGGGCGCGCCGCTGTTCGGCGGGCAGATCGCCACCGTCGAACAGATCGACGGCTACCCGGCCGTCGGCGCGCTCTCCGGCGTCGACCTCACTGTCGATCTCGTCGAGCGCTGCCGCTCGCTCGGCGTCGTATTCCACCAGGCCGCCATCGAGTCGCTCTCTGCTGGGGGTGGGGGCCTTGTCGCTCTCGCTGCGGGCGAGCGGCAGCGCGCGCGCGCCGTGGTGGTGGCCTCCGGCGCGCGGCTCCGGCAGCTCGCGGCACCCGGAGCGAGCGAGCTGCTGGGCAAGGGCGTCTCGCAGTGCTCCTGGTGCGACGGTCCCCTCTTCCGAGGTCAGGACGTCGCCGTCATCGGCGGGGGCGACGCCGCGGCGCAGGAGGCGCTGGTGCTCGCTGGCCTCTGCCGCAGGGTCTACGTCGTCGCGCGCAGCCCGCTGCGGGCGAAGCCGGACTACGTGACCCGGCTCTCCCGCCTCGAGAGCGTCCACTTCGTCTGGAGCAGCGTCGTCGAGGAAGTCCTCGGCAGCGGCGCAGTCGAGGGCGTGCGGCTGCGCGGCGTCCGCGACGGCAACCTCAGCGAGCTCGCCTGCACGGCCGTCTTCCCCTTCATCGGCTCGATCCCAAACAGCGAGTTTCTGCCCTCGGAGGTGGCGCGCGAGGACGGCTACGTCCTCACCGATGCGGGGTTCGAGACATCGCTACCGGGCGTCTTCGCCGCCGGCGCGGTGCGCCGCGGCTACGGCGGCCACCTGGCCGAAGCCGTGGGCGAGGCCGTCTCCGCCGCGAGTGCGGCCGCTCGCTACATCCGAGGCTAGTAGCCCTCGGAGACGTCCACGACGCCCTCGAGGGGTTCGCCCGCCAGGTAGTGGCGCAGATTCGCGACGAAGATGTCGACGATGCGATCGCGGCCCGTCGGCATGCTCCACGAGAGGTGAGGGGTCACCCGCACGCGCGGGTGCGAGTACAGCCAGTGCCCGGCCGGCAACGGCTCCGGCTCAATCGTGTCGAGCGAGGCCATCGCGATGCGCCCGTCGGC
Organism: Dehalococcoidia bacterium; assembly: GCA_963667465.2. GTDB lineage: Bacteria > Chloroflexota > Dehalococcoidia > UBA2979 > UBA2979 > VXMT01. The sequence continues at coordinate 1,029,450 of CAXXDN010000001.1, forward strand.
GAGCGCCTCGCGCAGCGCGTCGTTGTCGACCAGTGAGCCGCGCGCGACGTTGACCAGGTGGACGCCCGGCTTGACGTGTGCGAGGGCGTCCCGGTCGATCAGATGGTGGGTGGCGGCGGTCGCCGGAGCGGCGAGCACCAGGTGGTCCGCCTCAGCGAGCAGTTCGCCGAAGTCGCTCGCAACCTCGACCCCCGGCACCTCGCTCGGCCGCGGGTGGCGGCGCAGCGCGAGCACGCGCATCCCGAACGGCAGTGCCCGCTCGGCAAGGGCGGCGCCGATGCCGCCCAGCCCGACGAGGCCAAGCGTCTTCCCTGACAGCGTGCCCAGTCCGGGGTCGCGGCGGCGATCCCACGGCTCGTGGATCGCCGTCTCCTCGAGCCGCTTCTCGAAGGCGAGCATCGTCGCCATCACCCACTCGGCGATCGGCATGCCGCTCGCCCCGCGCGAGCAGCTGAGGATCTGACCGTCCGCGAGCTGCTCGATCGGGAATCCGTCGACGCCGGTGCCGTAGATGTGGATCCAGCGGACGCCGCTGCGCAGCGCCTCCTCCATCACGGGCACGCTGCGCGCGCCGACCAGCAGCACGTCGCCGTTCGCGTCCTCGGGGAACGGTCCACGCGCCGGGATGTGGACCAGCTCGACGCCCTCGACCTCGCGCGTCACGCGCTCGGTCATCTCGGGTGGCATCCAGGTCAGTACGCGCAGGGGAGCGCTCACGCGATCAGGCCTTCCTCGCACGGAGCGGACTCGTTTCGACTCGCATTGCGAGCGCGATCATAGCGTGTCCGCGCCGCCTGTCCGGGCGGGGCGAATCTGCAAAGGTGCGCAGGCGCCTAATCGAATGATAGGCTGAGGACGTCGGAGGTCGCCGTGCCCCCCTTCCTCGCACCAACCTGGTTCCAGGACACCTATCTCGGCATCGAGGTCGAGCAGTACCTCGGGCTCGTCATCCTCGGCGTCGTCTCGGCCCTCACCTACGTGGTCGTCAACCAGGCGCTCAAGCTCTTCGTGCGGACGCGCTTCGACGAGGAAGACCTCCGCTTCTGGGAAGAGGAGCGCGGGCGGCTGGGGCGCGCGCTCTGGTCGCTGGCGGTGGCGATCACCTTCCTGCTTGGCTTCCCCGCCCTCGACTTCCCCGTGGCCGCCGAGAACATCATCGATCAACTCGCGAGCCTGCTCGGTGCAGGCGCGCTCGTGCTGCTCGGCTTCCGTGGCGTCGACATCTTCACGAACGTGCTGGAGCGCCGGGCGGAGCTGACCGAGAGCCGCCTCGACGACCAACTGGTGCCGATCACCAACACCACACTCAAGGTGGCCACGCTCGTCATTGGCGTGCTCTTCATCCTCGGAAACCTCGGAGTGAACGTGACCTCGCTGGTGGCCGGGCTCGGCCTCGGCGGGCTTGCGGTGGCGCTCGCCGCGCAGGACACGTTCCGCAACCTGCTTGGAGGCCTCACGATCTTCGCGGATCGCCCGTTCCAGGTCGGTGACTGGGTGGTGGTCGGCGACCTCGAGGGCACCGTCGAGCACGTAGGGTTTCGCTCATCGCGCGTGCGGACCTTCTACAACTCGGTCGTGACGGTGCCGAACGCGCGCATCGTCGATACCTCGGTAGACAACATGGGCCTGCGGCAGTGGCGGCGCTACAAGACCACCCTCGGCGTTGCCTACCACACCACGCCCGACCAGCTACAAGCCTTCACCGAGGGCATTCGTGCGCTAATTCGCGCCAACCCGAACATGCGCAAGGACTACTACATCGTCGAGTTCGTCGACTTCGGCGCGATATCGCTCGAGCTCCTCGTCTACTGCTTCATCACCGCGCCGGACTGGAACGCCGAACTGCGCACGCGGCACGTGCTGAACCTCGACATCATGCGGCTGGCCGAGGAGCTGGGCGTGGAGTTCGCCTTCCCGACGCAGACGCTGCACGTCGCCTCGCTGCCCGGACAGCCGGCCGAGGTCCCCGTCGCGGCGGGACGGGACGAGCTCGGCGAGGTGGTCGAGCGCTTCAGCCCGGCCGGCAGCGGCGGCCAGCGCACGGACCAGCCGATCACGGCGGGGTACGACAACACGCCCGGCTAGCCGCCCATACCTATGCATACAGCGCCGACACCGACGCCGGATTGGTGTGGCATGCGCAGATGAGACTGGATTCCTGGTAATACAGATGACGGGCCAGAAGGCGTGGGGCCGGCTCAATAGCGCTGCTCGTACCACCCGCGGGCGGGCGGTTGCGTGTCGTCGTGGAACAGCGTGAGCGTGCCGCCGCCTTCGAGGACGACGCGATAGTAGCTGCGGCTGAGCGGCGGCTCGCGCCACCACTCGTCCGCGATGCGCCAGGCCTCCTCGATGCGTTCGACCGCGAGCGAGGCGCCCCGTGCGCCGCGCTGCGTTCGCCGCAACTCGCGCGGCTCGCCGCCGGAGCCGGGGCGCACCTCGATCGGCCGCGGCAGGCCCAACGGGGTGAGCGCGCCGTCCAGTGGCTGCGGTTGCGCGCTCACGGGTCGTAGTCGGCGAGGGCGTAGCGGCGCTCGGGGATGCGGCTCTGCGGCGCGAGCGCGACGACGCGGCGCAGCGCCGCCCGCCCGTAGCGCAGCCGCAGGTGGCGGGCCATCTCATCGAGCTGCTCGCGGCGCCGTGCCCCGCCCTCGCGCAGCAGCCGGGCCTGGCGCCCGCGTTCGGCGGTCAGGCCGCCGAGCTCCAGCGCCAGCTCGGCCACCGGTCCGCCGAACTCCGCCGCCTCGATCGAGGGCTCGAGTGCTGTCCACAGCCGCGAGCGGTCGCCGGTCGGCTCGGTCAGCACGCGCCGGCGCTCCCAGACGCGTTCGTTCCCGGTGACGGCGCTGAGGCGAACGGCGCGCACGAGGCGGCCGCGCGCCACGGGCCGCGCCAGCGCGCGACCGAGCAGCTGCCCGTAGTTGTGCAGCAGCGCCTCGCGGCCGATCAGCGGCGGCTCGGCCTGCGCGCGCTCCAGCACGCGCTCGCGATGCGGCATGGCCGCGAGCGGCGTCGGATCCTCGCCCCGCGCTGCCAGCCAGGCCTGCCCGCCTGCCGCCCCGAGTTGCGCCTCGACGGCGTGCCGCGGCAGCGTCGCGAGGTCGCCGAGCGTGGCGATGCCGAGCAGCGCGAGCCACTCCCGCGCGGCCTCCTCCAGCGGCAGCAGCGCCGTCGGTCGCGGAGCGAGGAAGGCGCGCGCCTCGTCGCCGCCGATGCGCAGCCATGCGCCGGACCGCGCCGCGAAGGCGGCCGCGCGCGCCGTGAAGCGGCCGTCCGCCACCCCCAGCCGCGCGCCCAGCCCGGGTGGGACCTCCTCCAGCAGCGCCTGCGCGAGCGCGTCCTCGTCCGGGTAGAGGCCTTCGAGGCCGCGCAGGTCGGCGTAGACCTCGCCCGGCGTCGCCTCCTCCACCAGCGGGCTGACCGCGGCGGCGGCCTCGACGAGCTGCGCGGTGGCGTGGCGCACGCGCGCCGGGCGCGGCTCGAGGACCGCGAGCGTGGGGCAGCAGGCGAGGGCCTCGCTGAGCCGCTGGCCCGGCCGCACGCCGCGCGCGGCGGCGGCCTCGCTGGCCTCGGCCACGCGGCGTGCCGAAGCGTCGCTGACGGCGACGGGCCGGCCGAGCAGCTGCGGTCGTGCCGCCAGCTCGGCGGCGAGCGCCGGGGACGGCACGAGCAGGCACGCGATCCGCGGATATCGAGTCCTCATGTGTCACCCCCGCCAAGAGGCTGTCGGGGCATGGTAGCAGAACGCACGTTCTGCTACCATGCCCCGACGCGGTAAAGGGGGTGGGCCGTGGCGCGCACACGCCGCGACCAACAGCCCGGCTACATGGAGCGCTGGGACGAGTTCGAGGCGCGCCAGGCGCGCGCGGAGCAGGACACGCCGCGCTCCCGCGTGCCGCGCGACCCTGTCGCGCCCCTCGAAGGTGACGCGCTGGACGGCGCGCTGGACGGCGTGCCCTACGTCGAACTGCATGCACACAGCCACTACTCGCTGCTGGAGGGCGCATCGAGCCCGCACGAGCTGGTGCGGACGGCCGTCGAGCAGGGCCACGCTGCGCTGGCGCTGACCGACCACGACGGCCTGTTCGGCGCGATGGAGTTCGCGCGCGCTGCCCGCGAGGCCGGGCTGCGGCCGATCAGCGGCCTTGAGCTGACCGTCTCCGAGCCGGCTGCGGAGGGCGACGAGGACGCCGAGGGCGGCGAGGCGCGCTCGCACCTCACGCTGCTGGCGGAGACGCGGCAGGGCTACGCCAACCTCTGCCGGCTCTCCAGCTACGCCTTCGGGCTGCGCGAGACGGAGCGCCCCGCGCAGGAGGCGCGACGGCTCGATCCCGTCCTGCCGCTCGCCGACCTCGAGCAGCACGCGGACGGGCTGATCGTGCTGACCGGCTGCCGTGAGGGCCGGATCCCCCGCCTCGTGCAGGCGGGGCGGCGCAGCGAGGCGGCCGCGCTCCTCGGTCGCCTCGTCGGCTGGTTCGGGGCGGACCGGGTCTTCGTCGAGCTGCAGGACAACGACGTCCATGGCGACCGGCCGCGCAACGAGGCGCTGGTCGCCCTCGCGGAGCAGGCGGGCGTGGGCGTGGCCGGCACCGGCAACGTCCACTACCACGTGCGCGAGCGGCACCGGCTGCAGGACGTGCTGGTCGCGATTCGCCATCGCGCCAGCCTCGACGAGTGCCACACCGAGCGGCGGCCGAACGCCGAGTTCTGGCTGCGCAGCCCGCGGGAACAGGCCGAGCGCTTCGCGCGCTACCACCCGCAGGCGGCGGCGAACACGGTGCGCATCGCGCGCCGCTGCCGCTTCGACCTCACGGCCGACCTCGGCTACCGGCTGCCCTCGCCGCCGCTGCCCGCTGGCGTCACACCGCTGCAGGAGCTGGAACGGATCTGCCGCGAGCGGCTGGGGGAGCGCTATCGCGCGCCGGATGAGCGCGCGCGGGCGGAAGCGCAACTGGCCGAGGAGCTGCGCCTGATCGGGCTGCACGACCTCGCCGGCTTCTTCCTCATCTACCACGAGATCTTCCTGCTGGCGCAGGAAGTGGCCCGCGAGGTGCGCGGAGCCGGGGCCGCTCGCAGCGTCACCAACCTGCCGCCGGGCCGCGGCCGCGGTTCCTCGGTCTCCTCGCTGGTCTGCTACCTGATCGGGCTCTCGCACATCGACCCGATCCGCCATCGGCTCTTCGTCGGGCGCTTCCTCAACGAGGAGCTGGAGTCGCTGCCCGACATTGACCTGGACTTTCCGCGCGACATCCGGGCGGAGCTGATCGAACGCGTCCACGCGCGCTGGGGCCGCGAGCGCAGCGCGCTCGTCGCCGCCTTCGCCACCTACCGGCTGCGTAGCGCCGTCCGCGACGTCGGCAAGGCGCTGGGGCTGCCCTCGGCGGAGCTGGACCGCCTCGCCGGGCTGTCCGGCCCCTACGCCGGGCCCGGACAGCTGCCCGAGGAGCTCGCGCGCTCACCGCAGTTCCGTGACCGCGCCGAGGCGCGCGGCTGGCGCGAGCTGGCCGCGCTCGTGCCGCAACTGGCGGGCGTGCCGCGCCACCTCTCGCAGCATCCCGGGGGGATGGTGATCGCCTCGGGGCCGCTGATCGACTGCGTGCCCTGCCAGCCGGCGGCGCTGGCAGGCCGTTACCTCTGCCACTGGGACAAGGACTCGGTCGACGACGCGCGGATGGTGAAGATCGACTTCCTCGCGCTCGGCATGCTCTCCGTCGTCGAGGAGACGATCGACCTGATCGCCGACGCCCGCGGGCGCATCGTCGACCTCTCGCGCATCGACTTCGCGGATGAGGCGGTCTACGACGCGATCTGCCGTGGCGATACCGTCGGCGTCTTCCAGATTGAGTCGCGCGCGCAGATCGCGATGCTGCCGCGGACACAGCCGCGCAACCTCGAGGACCTCACCGTGCAGGTCTCGATCGTGCGGCCGGGGCCGATCGTCGGCGGCGCGGTGAACCCCTACGTGCGGCGTCGCGAGTTGCAGCGCCGCAACCCGCGCTACCGCCCCGCCCCGCCGCACGAGTGCGTGCGCGAGGTGCTGGACGAGACGCTCGGCGTGGTGATCTTCCAGGAGCAGGTGCTGCAGGTCGCCCGTCACATGGGCGGCTTCACGCCCGGCGAGGCGGACCGCTTCCGCCGCTCGCTCGGCCGCCGCCGCGCGCACGAGGAGCTCGAGGCCTGGCGCGAGCGCTTCATGACCGGCGCGGCGAAGCGCGGGGTGCCCGTCGCGGTGGCGGAAAAAGTCTTTGGGAACCTCGAGGGCTTCGCGGAGTTCGGCTTTCCGAAGAGCCACGGCGCCGCCTTCGCCCTGCTCGCCTACCAGTCGAGCTGGCTCAAGCAGCGCTACGCGCCCGAGTTCCTGTGCGCACTCTTCAACAACCAGCCGCTGGGTTTCTACCCGCCGCACGTGCTGACCAACGACGCGAAGCGCCACGGCGTCGCCGTCGAGCGGCCCGACATCAACGTCAGCGCCGCCCGCTGCACTGTCGAGCTGCCCGCCGCGATCCGCGTCGGCCTCGGCTACGTGCGGGGGCTCGGCGAGGCCTGGGCCGGGCGCATCGAGGAGGAGCGCGAGCGCGCCGGGGAGTACCGCTCACTGTTCGGCTTCGTGCAGCGCACGGGGCTGGGCCGGCAGCCGGCGGCGCGCCTGATCCAGGCCGGCGCCTTCGATGGCTTCGGGTTGCAGCGCCGCGAACTGCTCTGGCAGCTCGGGCTGTTCACGGGCGGCTCCGTTGCCGGGGCGGCGGGCAAGCCCACCGCCGAGGCGGCAGGGCGTCAGCTGCGGCTCGAGCTGCCGACCGCGCAGGACATGGTGACGCTGCCGGACTTCGGCCCCTACGAGCGGATGGCCGCCGACTACGCGCTGCTCGGCCTCTCGCCCGACCGCCACCCGATGCGCTTCCTGCGCCACGCGCTCGGCGAGGGCGTGGCCTCCAGCCGCCACCTGCACTCGCTGCCGGCGGGGCGCACGGTGGAGGTGGCGGGGCTGGTCGTCTGCCGCCAGCGGCCCCTCACCGCGCGCGGGATCATCTTCCTGTTGCTGGAGGACGAGTACGGCCTGATGAACATCCTCGTGCGGCGCGAGCTGGCCGAGGAGCGGCGCGACATCGTGCGCACGGCGGCCTTCGTGCGCACGCGCGGCGTGCTCGACGAGCGCGCGGGAGAGCAGCGCACCCTCATCGCCGCCACCCTCGACGAGATCGTCCCGGCGGGCGCGCTGCCGATGCCGTTCGGCAAGTCCTGGGCGTGAGCAGCGAGGGCGCCTCGGAGCGCGCGGCTACTCCTCGAGCTTGAAGACGCGCACCGCGTTCTCGCGCAGGAACTTCGGCCAGACGCGGTCGCGGAAGGGGACCTCCGCCAGCTCCTCGAAGATCCGGTCGAGCGAGAGGCCGGTCGGGAAGTAGCCGGCGTAGATCACCTTGTCCGCGCCTCGCGTGTTCGCGAAGTCGATGATGTCCCGAGGGTAGTGGCGCGGCGCGAACGCACTCGTCGAGTAGTAGAGGTTCGGCCACTTGAGCAGCAGCTTCACCGCCAGCGCCGTCCACGGCTCGCCGCCGTGGCGCATCACGAAGCGCAGCTCCGGGAAGAACCAGCAGACCTCGTCGATCAGCGCCACGTCCTGCGCCTGCATCGGCACGCGCGGGCCCGGCACGCCTGAGGTGACCGTGACCGCGATGTCGAGCTCGACGCACTTCGCGTAGACCGGGTAGGCGCGCTTGTCGTTGATCGGCACCTGCGGGACGACGAAGGCGGGCGTCACGTTCGCCGCCTTCACGTCCAGCTCCTCGACGGCCTGCTCCAGCCTGCGCAGGGCCGGGACGCCCTCGTTGGGGTCGACGGTGAACGTGCCGCTGAAGCGCTCGGGGTGCAGCTCAAGGGCGCGCCGGCCCGCGCTGTCCTCGGCGGTCACGTCGACGAGCGCGCGCCAGATGCCGTGCCTGTCCATTTCCGCGAGCGTGAACTCGACCAGCTCCTCGCTGCTGCCGGTCTGCGGTATGTCCGGCCGGTTGCGGTACTGGTACTCCACCGGGTAGTCGAAGACCTCCAGCGACTCGTGGTCGCGCAGCATCGGCCGGAACGAGGTGTAGGCCTTGCGGCCGGGGGTGGGGATGCCGAGCAGCGTATCGACGACGCCGATGTCGCTGGGCATGGGCATGGAGTTGCTCCCGATCGCGCTGGAGCCGAGCGGCGCTGGCAGGGCCATTCATAGCAGAGACGGCGGGTAGAGCGCCGCGCTCGCGGGCCGGATGGCGTCGATCATGCGCGTGTATATTCGGGCGGCGTACACGCCCGGAGTGTGTCCATGAACGAATACGTGCTGCGCCGGGTCCTCCTGGTCCCGCCCACGATCCTCATCGTCTCGTTGATCGTCTTCGGCTCGATCCGGCTGCTGCCGGGCGACGCCCTCGACGACCGGCTGGCCGAGGCCGGCGTTCCGGCCGACGATCGCCTGAAGATCCGCGCCGACCTGGGACTCGACCGTCCCGTACTGGAGCAGTACTTCGACTGGATGGGCGGACTGCTGCGCGGTGACCTCGGCGATTCCATTTTCAGCAAGGACAGTGTGCGGACGCGCGCCTGGCGCGCCCTGCCGATCACCGTCGAACTCGGCGTGCTCTCGATCCTCTTCGCGATCATCCTGGGCATTCCCTCGGGCCTGCTCTCGGCGCTGAAACCCGGCTCGTTCATCGATCTCATTGTTCGCACGCTGGCGATCGGCGCGCTGTCGATCCCCAACTTCTGGTTGGCCACGCTGCTGATCGTGCTGCCGGCGATCTGGTGGGAGTGGGTGCCGCCGCTCAAGTACGTATCGTTCCGCGAAGATCCGTGGGGCAACGTGACACTGTTCCTGCTACCCGCGCTGGTGCTCTCGCTGCGGCTCGGCGCCACGGTGATGCGCATGGTCCGCTCGGAGATGCTGGAGGTGATCCGCGCGGACTATGTGCGCACGGCCCGCGCGAAGGGCCTGACGGAGTACCGCGTGGTCACGCGGCACGCCTTCCGAAACGCGGCGATTCCCGTGGTCACCGTGATCGGGCTCTCGGTTGCCACCCTGCTCGGCGGCAGCGTGATCATGGAGTCGATCTTCGGCCTGCCCGGACTCGGGCGCCTGATGCTGGAGGCGATTCGTGAGCGAGAGTTCGAGATGATCCAGAGCGTAGTGCTGCTGGTTGGCGTGTTCGTGATGCTCGTCAACCTGGGAGTCGATCTCGTGTACGGGTTCCTCAACCCGCAGATCCGTTACGGGTAGACGGCGTACGAGGCGGAAGGCAGCAGAGGCAACGATGATCGGGATGCAGCAGTGACGGCCGCAGTGAGCCTCTATCGGCCGAGCAGCCGCACGCTCACGGTGCGGCGCGGGTTGTGGCGCTTCCTGCGCAAACAGCCGCTGGGCGCCGTGGGCGCACTGGTCGTGGTGATCTTCATCGTCCTCGGCGCGATCGGCCCCTACATCGTGCCGTACGAGACGTCGGCCCTTGCCGTGGGGCCGCGCCTCTCCAGCCCGTCGCTGGACCATCCCTTCGGGACGGACGCGTTCGGACGCGATCAGTTCAGCCGCATCATCGTCGGCGCGCGGCTGTCGGTCTTCGTCGGCTTCGGCGCCGTGGCGATCGGGACCGGGGCGGCCACCGTCCTCGGACTCTGGGTGGGATACGTCGGCGGAAAGGGCGACATGGTGATCCAGCGCGTGGTGGACGGCGTCATGGCCTACCCGCCGCTGGTGCTCGCGCTGGTGGCGGTCGGCGTGCTGGGACCGAGCGCACTCAACGTCACGCTCGTGCTCGGCGTGCTGATGATCGCGGCCAACTCCCGCGTGGTTCGCGGCTCCACCCTCGCGATCAAGGAGTCGACCTATGTCGAGGCGGCGAGGGTGGTGGGCGCCAGCACGCCGCGCGTGATCATCCGGCACATCCTGCCGAACGTGGTCTCGCCCCTGATCGTGATCGCGACGGTCAGCCTCGGCACCGTGATCCTCGCCGAGGGCGCGCTCAGCTTCCTCGGCCTCGGGGTCCCCCCGCCCACGCCCTCCTGGGGGCGGATGATCGGTGGCGAGGAGTCGCGCTTCTACTTCGCGACGAACGCTTCGCTGGTGCTCTTCCCCGGATTCGCGCTCTGGCTGGTGGTGTTCGCCTTCAATATGTTCGGCGACGCGCTCCGCGATGTCCTCGACCCGCGGCTGCGCGGCGCGTGACGGAGCGCTCCGGCAACCTCCACCGCGACCTGCTAGGATGCCGCCCATAACGACCGTGTCTGCATGTGCTGGATTTGCGGTCTGCTGCGCACACCGAGTGACCTGAAGGGGAGTAGATGCCAGAGAATCTGTTCGAGACACGCGGGATCTTCAGCCGCCGCGCGCTGCTGCGAGGCAGCGCCGTCGGTGCGGCTGGCCTCGCCGCCGCCGCGCTCATCGGCTGTGACGATGACGATGACGAGCCGGCGCCCGCAGCGCCCGCGCCGGCTACGGCCACGCCCGCGGCGCCGGCAGCGACAGCCACGCCCACCGAGGCGCCCGCCACACCGACGGCCACACCGCCGCCAACGTCGACTCCCACGGCCACGCCCACACCGGACCCCGAGGCGGCAAAGCGGGGCGGCGAGATCGTCACGGTCTTCTTCCGCCTCCGCACCTCGTGGGACCCGCATCGCGCGACCTCGCCGATCCAGACGCAGGACCACTGGGGCCTGGTCGGCAACCAGCTCTTCGTGCCGGACCCGAAGACGCTGCTCGCCGTCGGCGACCTCGTCACGGACTGGGAGTGGACCGGCGACACCACGCTTGTCGCGAGGCTGGACCCGGCTGCGAAGTGGCAGAACATCGCGCCCGTCAACGGTCGCCCGTTCACGGCCGCGGACGCCAAGTTCAACGTCGAGCGCATCGCCTTCAGCGAGTGGTCGCCCCGTGCGTTCCTGTTCTCGACGCTCGAGAGCGTCGATGCCGTCGACGACAAGACGGTGCAGTTCAACCTGAGCGGACCCGACGCCAACTTCCTCGACGCGCTGGCCTCGCTCTACAACGCGATGGTCTCGCCCGAGGTGGCGGAGCTGGCCGGTGACGACCTGAACGACCCGCGGGCCCTGATCGGCACCGGGCCGTTCCTCTCCGAGTCGCACGAGGACGGCGTCGGCGGACGCTACGTCAGGAACCCGGACTACTGGCGGGCCGGCCGCCCCTACCTCGACGCGGTCGAGTACCGGATCATCCCGGACGACTCGGTGCAGTTCGGCCTCTTCAAGGCAGGCGAGATCGATGGCCCGGCGCGAGTCTGGCCGAACAGCTTCGGCATCCAGTTGCAGGAGGAGGAGGACCTCACGGTCTGGCACTCCAACGGCGACTTCCGCGGCTACAGCGGCGTCGTCTTCGCCGTCCAGAAGGAGCCGTTCAACGACCTGCGGCTGCGCGGGGCCGTGCACCTCGTCTTCAACCGCCAGGCGCTCGCCGAGTTCCAGTACGAGGGTTTCGCCTCGCTGACGACTCCCGGCGGCCGCGACCCGTACTTCACCCTCCCGGACGAGGCGATCATCGTGCAGCCGGGCTTCCGCCCGAACAAGGAGGAGGACATCGCGACGGCCGCCCAGCTGGTGCAGGCTGCCACCGGCGGCGAGCTCTCGGTGCCCCAGCACACGGGCGAGAACTACGTGGTGCAGAACGAAGTGCTGCAGGCGGAGCTCGCCACGATCGGCATCAGGACCGAGCTCAAGATCCTCCCCGGTGGTGGAATCATCTCCACCGAGCACGCCGATGCAAACGAGGACTTCGTCTTCCAGTCGACGACGCGAGGCGGCGGCGACACGGTGGACCATTCGCTCCTGCAGACCTTCCACCCCGGCGGGTCCCAGAACCCGTACGGCATCGACGACCCGGTGCTGACCGGGATGATCGATCAGCAGCGCGGGATCCTCGATCCCGAGGCGCGGCGCGAGCTGTACCACGCCATCGAGGGCCACATCCTCCAGAACGTGTACATCGCACCGGGCCTGCGTGGCCAGGGCTTCATGTTCTGGAAGAACCGGGTCCAGGGGTACCGCTTCGGTCTCGCCGGAGGCGGCAACGTCAAGTCTCACCTCTTCGAGGAGATTTGGGTCGAGGACTAGGGGAAGTAGCCGTCGCGCAAGTAGCGCGGCCGGTCATCACGCGGCGCACGCCGGGCATTGCCGGCGTGCGCCGCGCTGATCACGGGGAGGATCGCGCGCCGTGAGTCTTGACGTGCAGAAGGCCTCGTGGGAGCGCTCGGCCGCCGTGCCCGGCCAGCTCACCGAGCCATTCACGCGCTGGGTCCGCACGCCCGACACGGTGTTCGGTGAGGGGGCGTACCGCTACCGCGTGATCGACAACTGGGCGCGGCGCCCTCGCGGCTGGTCGCTCGGCGACGTCGCCGGTGTGGCCGTCGACGCCGCCGATAACCTCTTCGTCTACAACCGCTCGAGCCGCCCGATCCAGATCTACGACAAGGACGGTAACTTCCTCGACTGGTGGGGCGACGACGAGCACACCACCCCGCACGGGATCACGATCGACGAGGCCGGCGACGTCTGGCTCGCCGACACGGGCGACCACCTTGTGAAGAAGTGCACGCCGGACGGCAAGCTGCTGCTCGCCATCGGACGCCGCCACATCAACATGCCGGACATGGGCGGCGTACCGTTCAACCGGCCGACGCGCGTGGCGGTCGCCGCGAACGGCGACCTCTACATCAGCGACGGCTACGGCAATAGCCACGTCCACGTCTTCGACGCCGGCGGCGACCACAAGTTCACCTTCGGCAGCCCTGGCGACGGGCCCGGCCAGTTCAGCACGCCCCACGCGATCTTCATCGACCACAACCAGCGCGTGTACGTCTGCGACCGTATGAACAGCCGCATCCAGCTCTTCGACCTCGACGGCGAGTACCTCGAGGAGTGGCACGGCGTGCACCTGCCGGACGATCTGGTGGTCGGCCCGGACGGCACGGTCTACATCGCAGAGCTGCTGCACCGGATCACGATCTGGAGCCCGGACGGCCGGCGCATCGCGGGCTGGGGCGACGAGGGCTGCGAGTGCCCGCAGAACGCGCTGCCGAGCACGCAGTGCCCGGCGGAGAGCCTCGACGCCGGGATGGTGATCGGCCCGCACGGCATCACGCTCGACTCCGAGGGCAGCATCTACGTCGGCGACCTCCCCGACACCTACCGCGGCATCGACCGCGGCTCGCGCGCTGTCCAGAAGTTCGTGCGGGTGGACTGAGCGCCCGGCAGGCGGGGACCGCGAACATGGACTACGAGGGCTACGAGTTCCTCAAGATCGCGCGCGGCGACGAGGGCATCCTCACCGTCACGCTCAACCGCCCCGAACGGCTCAACGCGGCGCATCCGCCGATGCTCGATGAGCTCGAGCGGATCTTCCGCGACATCAACCGCGATCCCGCCGTACACGTCGTCGTGCTCACCGGGGCGGGGCGCGCCTTCTGCGCGGGCGGCGACATCAAGGCGCTGTCCGACCGCAACACCGGCGACGAGGACCACGCCTGGGCGATCCCCAAGCCGGGACGCCACGACATCATCCGCGGCCTGCTCGCCCTTGAGCCGCCGATCATCGCCGCGGTCAATGGAGCCGCGGTCGGCGTCGGCGCGACTCTCGCCCTGTTCTGCGACATTGTGATCGCGAGCGACGCGGCACGCATCGGCGACTCGCACATCAAGCTGGGGATGGTGCCCGGCGATGGCGGCACCGTGATCTTCTCGCACCTGCTGGGCCTGCAGAAGGCGAAGCAGCTGCTGCTCACCGGCGACCTGATCGACGCCGCCGAGGCGGAGCGCATCGGCCTGGTCAGTGAGGTGGTGCCGGGCGAGGAGCTGATGGAGCACGTGCTCGACCTCGCGCGGCGCATCGCAGCAAACCCGCGCCTGGCCGTGCGCTGGACGAAGCTGTCGCTCAACCGCCGGCTGGAGGAAGAGGTGCTGCTCGGCCAGCTGCCTGCCTCGTCGCTGGAGTGGCTCTCCCTGCAGATGGAGGACCACAGGGAGGCGATCCGCGCCTACGAGGAGAACCGCCCGCCGGAGTACACGGGTCGCTGAGACCCTTGCTGGAGCTTCTCTCTAGGCGCGTTGCGCGGAGAGTTCGGCAGCGACTCCAAAGTGGTCCGACAGCCGCTTCCCGTTGTGGGTGTTGCTGAAGAGGCCAAGCGACTCAATCGCCAGGTCCCGACTCACGGCGATGTGGTCGATGCTGCTTTGTCCTTCGAGAGCAAGATCCGCCGTGGCGACTCGCAGGTCCGGTGGGAAGGCGTCTCGCAGCGCCGATTGCAGTCGAGCAGGTGCTCGACTGCCCGGACCGATCACCTGGTTGAAGTCCCCCATGACGATGAGACGCTTCACGTGACTCGATTGGAGGACTCCAGTAAGGCCCTTCAGATACTCCGCGTGGTCATCCCAGCGCTTCTTGCGCTCCTTCTCGCGTCTCGCCTCGGTCCGTGATCCGAACCAGGGGATACACACCCCGATGACCGCGACCTCGCCGATGGATGTCCGGGTGATGCCGGACACGAACCGTCCCGGCGGCAGTGTGTCCGCGCCAACGTCATCGACCGGCTGCCACGGCTCCTTGGACCAGAGCATGACCTTTCGCCGGCCCACCTTGGCCGCATACCCGTAGTCGGGCTGCGAGCAGATAGCGTGGCCGTCGGCTGCGAGCAGCTCGGCGTGGGTCACGGTGAGGCAGACGATCTCGGGCGTGTATCGATCTATGCGGCCCAGGATCCCGGCGGTCCGCCTGGAGCGGGGTGTGGCCCACTCGACATTCCACGTCAGCACGCTCAACGACACGGCGTTGCTCTCTCGGCTGCGCCCGGTCCGCGCTACAGCGCGGGCAGGCGGTCCTCGATGCCCAGCTCCGCGAGGATGCCGCGGAACCACTCAATCACTTCGGGGTGGTAGGGGATGCCGCGCTCGCGGCGGATCGCCTCCTCCTCGTGCTCGGGCAGGCCGGCGTAGTAGACGCGCTCCTCGCCCGGCGCGGTCTTCGCCTCGCGCAGGCGGCGCAGGTAGGCGTCCATATCGTCCTTGAATCCCTCGAGGTCCGTGAACGCATCGATGCGGTAGGCGAGCAGGTGGTGCGCCTGCCTTGCACGGCGGTCGGGCCCGGCCGCGCCGCCCGAGAGCAGGCTCGTCAGCACCTCGATCATGACCGCGAGGCCGTAGCCCTTGTGGGAGCCGATCTCCCGGGTGCCGCCGAGCGGCAGCATCAGGTGCGGGTCGGGAATCGGCTGTTCGTCCATGATCGGGGCGCCGTCCTCGCCGGCGATCCAGCCCGGCAGCGTGTCGCGCCCGAGGCGCTGCACGAGCCGCACCTTGTTGCCGGCGATCGAGCTCATCGAGCCGTCGAAGATGAACGGCGGCTCCTCGCGGGTGGGCACGGCGATCGCGATCGGGTTGAGGCCGACCAGCGGCTCGGCGCCGAAGGTCGGCGTCACATTGACGCCGCCAGCCGTCATCGAGATGCCGATCATGTCTTCAGCGAGGGCCATCGCAGCGGTGTAGGCGGCGGCGCCGTAGTGGCCGCCGTTGTAGACGGCGACCGAGCCGATGCCGTACTCGCGCGCCCGCTCGATCGCGACGCGCATCGCCTCGGGCCCGATCACGCCGCCGTGTGCGCCGTCGGAGTCGATCGTGCAGGCTGCCGGACTGTCATGGGTGATGCGCCAGCGCGGCTGCAGATTCGTGGCGCCGTCGCGGATCGTGTCGACGTAGCGGCGCAGCATGTTCGAGACGCCGTGCGAGTCGATCCCGCGGACGTCGGCGTAGAGCAGCACGTCCGCCGACTGCTCGGCGTGCTCGCGCGGCATGCCGAGGGCGACGAACAGATCCTCGACGGTTGCGCGCATCACGCCCGGATCGACGCGCACCTCGATCTCCGGGGGGACATGGAACCGTTCCAGCATTAGTCCTGCCTCACCAGACTGAAGACACTGCCTTGCGGCCCCTGCGTTACGCGCCTTCGACGGCCCAGACGTTGGCCTTCACGAAGGTACCGTGGAGTTCACGGAGCGTCGTGAACGTCTCCGATTCGCACAGGGGCCCTGATCTGCTCCATGCTCTCGTACTCCTGGATGGTGCTGCGTGCTGCGGGCAGGTCCCCGCTCAGCACCTCGATGGCCCCACAGCGGACGATCCGTTCCGCCGTGGACCTCGAATTCGTCGCCGCGGCGCCGGCGATGCCAGCGAGCCCCTCCGCGTCGGTGACCCCGGAGTCGATCGTCACGATGTGTGCAGACGGTGTTCTCCCTCGTTCGCCCGGACCGTGGATGCTACCACCTGCCGACCCACCGCCGGAGCAGCGCGCCGCGCCGGGTTCGAGCGCGCCGAACCCGGCGCGGGGCGGACCGATCGAGCGTCAGGCGCCCTGCGTGTGGAAGACGGGCAGCACGTCCTCGATGTAGGCCTCGTAGGCGTCCCAGTTGATCGGGGGCCGGAAGGCGATGTTGAGCCCCTGCACGCCCGCCTCGACGTACTCGCCGATGCGGTCGATCGCCTGCTGCGCGGTGCCGGTGATGGAGCCGGGGACGTTGTGGTCGGGCGGATCGGCATCGCTGTCTCCGGCATGGGCGCGCATGTGGAAGCGGAGATTGACGCTCGTCTCGATCTCCGCGGGGTCGCGTCCGAGCCGCTCGCACGCCTGCCCGAGCGCGTCGAGGCGCTCGCGGATGACTTCGGGCGGCTGGTAGGGGACGTTGTAGCCGTCGGCGTACCGGGCGGCGAGCCGCGGCGTCCGCCGCGGGCCGTTGCCGCCGACCCAGATGCGCATGTTCGGGTTGAGCGGCCTGGGGCTGCCGACCGCACCGGAGAGCTGGTAGTACTTGCCCTCGAAGTTCGTCACCGGCTCGCGCCACAGCGAGCGCACGATCTGCAACGTCTCCTCGAGCTGCTCGAAGCGCTGGCCGAGCGGTGGGAAGTCGTAGCCGAACTCGCGGAACTCCTCCTCGAACCAGCCGGCGCCGATGCCGATCTCGGCGCGCCCGCCGGAGAGGTGGTCGATCGTGACGGCTGCCTTGGCGAGCAGGCTGGGGTTGCGGAAGAGCGCGCAAAAGACGAGGCAGCCGACGCGCATGTTGCTGGTCGCCCCGGCCAGCGCCGCCAGCGAGGCGACGCCCTCGAAGCAGGGGTCCTCGCGCAGGTTCAGCGGGTTGGCGTAGAAGTGATCCCAGACCGAGGCCCAGTGGAAGCCGGCCTCATCCGCCCGCCGCCAGACCCGCAGCAGCTCCTCCATCGAAAGGTCTTGCGGTCCGGTGTGGATGCCCAGCTTCAGGCTCATCGGCGCCCTCGTCTCACTGCCTGGCGGTTACGAAGCGCGGGCAGCCGTCTCAAGCTTCTGCTTGGCGATCATGAGGTCGTAGTCTGCCTGGAGACCGAGCCAGATGTACGCCCTCGTCCCGAACTCGGCCTCAAGTTGCAGGGCGGTCTCCGCAGTAATCGCCTTGCGGCCGCGCACGATCTCGTTGACCACCTGATACGGCCGCCCGATGCGTCGCGCCAGCTCGCGCTGCGACATCCCGCGGACCTCCAACTCCTCGGCGAGCAACCAGCCGGGGTGGGAGACAGAGTCAGGCTCGACGTAGGGAAACGTCTCAGTCATGGTAATCGACCACCTCCTCGACGGTGACAGTCCGTTCGTCCTCGACCGTCACGATCATCCGCATTCGCCCCGTCAGCCGAAGCGCGTGCTGCCCTCTCCGGTCGCCGGTCAGCGGGTGGAAGTCCAGCGGACGGATCTCGTACAGGTGCTCAACACGCTCGGTGCGCCGCAGTGCTTGCACGAGATCGATGTACCGCTGCCCGGTCACCGGTCCCCACTCTCGAACCGCGCGATTCCGCTGCTCGAAGGCTCGCTGCAACCGCCGGTTACGGAAGCGAATCTCCACAGGGAGAACGTACTAGCCTGGACTGAACGTGTCAATCCAGGGGTGAACACCGGCCCGTGCCGCACTCCTCTAGTATGTCGCCCATGACACAACACCTCGAGGGCAAGGTCGCCGCCGTCACCGGCGCCGGGCGTGGCATCGGCCGCGGCATCGCGCTGCGGCTCGCCGAGGAGGGCGCGAAGGTCGTCGTTGCCGATTACGGCGGTCCCGTCGACGGCGCGGGCGGCCCCGAGCAGGACGTCGCCCAGGTCGTCGCCAACGAGATCATCGCGGCAGGCGGCGAGGCCGCCGCGAGCCGCTCGGATGTCTCGACGATGGAGGGCGGCGAGCAGATTGTCTCGACGGCTCTCGAGAGCTTCGGGCGGCTGGACGCGATGATCTGCTGCGCCGGCATCCTCGTCGATGGCGGCGTGCTGGAAGTCAGTCCGGACGCCTGGGACCGGGCGATGGGCGTACACCTGCGCGGGCACTACTCCTGTGCGCGCGCCGCCGCCGAGGTCATGGCCGAGCAAGGCAGCGGCGCCATCATCTCCTTCTCCTCAAGCACAGCGCTGGCCGGCGCCGGCGTCCGCGTCGCCTACGCGACCGCGAAGGCGGGCGTGATCGGCTTCGCGCTCAGCCTCGCCGAGGAGCTCGAGCCGCTCGGGATCACCTCGAACTGCATCGTCCCCGTCGGCGCCACGCGTATGCACGACATCGTCGCGCAGCAGACCGGACACGTCGGCGAGGGCGACCCGCTGCCCAGCGAGCAGGCGATTGGCGGCGCCATGGACCCGGCCAACGTCGCGCCGATCGTCGCCTACCTGCTGACCGACGAGGCTGCCTCGATCAACGGGCAGGTCTTCGGCGCGGTCGGGCGGGGGGTCTACCTGCTCAACCGGCGCGAGTGGGCCGAACACATCCACAGCGAGGGACCGTGGACGCTGGACGCGCTGATCGAGCGCGTCCCGGCGGAGCTGGGCCCGGACCTCGAACATCGCCGGGTGCCGTGGCCCGGGAGGTAGCGGCCGGAAGGCGGGGCGCTCGATGGTCAACGTGACGAGGCTGGAGCACCACGGCTGGGCGAACAGCGACGGGCGCTGGGGCGCTCCGGCGACCCGCTCCCGGGGGATCGTCGAGGAGCCGCTCGGCTCCGGCGAGCACAGCTACTACGTCATCGACAACTGGGCGCGCCGGCCTCGGGGCTGGGCGCTGATCGACGTCGCCGGGGTCGCCGTCGACGCCGAGGACCGCGTCTTCGTCTTCTCGCGATCGCGGCGCCCGGTGCAGGTCTACGACCGCGACGGCTTCTTCCTCGACTGGTGGGGCGACGACGTGACCACCACGGCGCACGGCATCACGGTCGACGCCGAGGGCAACGTCTGGCTCGCCGACACGGGCGACCACACCGTGCGCAAGTTCACGCCCGACGGGAAGCCGCTGCTGAGCCTCGGCACACCGCACCAGAGCGCGCCCCGGATGGGCGGCGACCCGTTCAACGAGCCGACGCGCGTGGCCGTGGCCGCCAACGGCGACCTCTACGTCAGCGACGGCTACGGCAACGCTCGCATCCACGTCTTCAGCCCGGACGGCGAGTACCGCTTCGGCTGGGGCAGCCCCGGCTCCGGCCCCGGCCAGTTCTCCAACCCGCACGCGGTCAGCATCGGTCCCGACGGCCGCGTCTACGTCTGCGACCGCTCCAACCGCCGCATCCAGGTCTTCAGCCCGGACGGGGAGTACCAGGAGGAGTGGTCCGGCGTGAACCTGCCGGACGACCTCGCCTGGGGCCCGGACGGCAACGCCTACGTCGCCGAACTGCTGCACCGCATCAGCATCTGGAGCCCCGAGGGCGAACGCATCACCGGCTGGGGCGACGAAGGCTGCACCTGCCCGGAGCAGCCACCGATCCCGCCCTGTCCCGCCGAGCAGCAGGCAGCAGGGCAGGTGATCGGCCCGCACGGCCTCGCCGTCGACTCGCAGGGCAGCATCTACGTCGGTGACCTCGCGGAGACATATCGTGGCGTCGACCGAGGCTCGCGCGCGCTGCAGAAGTTTGTGCGGGTCGACGCGTAGCGGGCGCGGCAGCATTAGCCTTGACTTATAGTAGAACAGGCTTATACTCATGGCGTGGGAAGTGGAGTACACCGACCAGTTCGGGGGTTGGTGGGAAGGTCTGGGCGTCGAACAGCAGGAGGCGCTCGACGATCGCGTGATGCTGCTCGCGGAGGTTGGTCCGGGACTCGGGCGGCCGGTGGTCGATACGATCACGGGCTCGCGTCACGCCAACATGAAGGAGTTGAGGGCCTCACAGGGTGGTGCGCTTCGGGTGCTCTTCGCGTTCGACCCGCGCCGCCAGGCCATCCTGCTACTGGGCGGCGACAAGTCGGGTCAGTGGAATGCGTGGTACCGGCGAGCGATCCCCGAGGCGGATGCGCTGTACGACAGCCACCTCGAGGAGTTGCGCGCGGAGGGGTTGCTCGGGAACGAGGCCCGGTAGGGGAGTCGGGATCATGGCGAAGAACTATCGCGAGCTCCACGAGAAGGTCGTGGCCCGTCCGGGGGCGTCCGAGCGGCTTGCCGCGTTGCGGGAGGCCACGGTGGCCGAGATCGGCCTGCACGAGCTGCGGCGCGCGCTCAATCGCTCCCAGGCGGAGCTGGCCGTGAGCCTCGGCAACAGCCAGCCGGCCGTCTCGCAGCTCGAACGCGGCGAGGACATCCGGCTGTCCTCGCTCCGCAGGTACCTCGAGGGCCTCGGCGCCCGGCTGCGGATCGTCGCGCTCTTCGATGACGGCGAGACGGAAACGGCGGTCCCGCTGCGGATCGGCGGCGGGAACCTGGTGGTCGCCGAGGAGGAGCCTGACTACGTCGTCGAGGATACGGCCCGCTCAGGCGACGAGGTGGCGGGCGAGGAAGGCGATTGAGCCCTCGAGAGCCTGCGGCGTCATGGCCGCGTGCAGGCCGCGGAAGGTGTGCAGCTCTTTCTCGGCGGCGCCGATCTGGTCGAAGAGGAAGAGCGAGCTGTAGCGGTCGAACCGCTCGTCGTCCCACTGCACGTGGAAGTACGTTGGGCAGGTGACAAGGGGAGCCGCCGCTCGCAGGTGCGGCGCGATCTTGCTGCGGTCGACGCTGCTGCCGGTGAGCCCGGCCTTGCCGAGGACGGCAGCCCGGATCCGGGGCTCGGCGGCGACGAACGGCAGCCCGAACATCGTGCCCATCGACATGCCCCAGTAGCCGACGCGGCCCGCGTCGATCGCTTCCAGCTCGCTCAGCGCGTCCAGCGTCGCCCGCCAGTCGGCCACCATCCCGGGCACGTTGTCGGGACGCTGCCAGATCGCGCGGTAGGCGGGGTCGTCGGTCGACGTGAGGCCGCCGCGGTCACCGTGGCCGGGGCCGTCGATGGCCGCGGCGGCGAAGCCGCGATCGCGAGCGAAGCGGATCCCGAGCTCCAGCATGCGATCGCTGCGCTTGTGCCCGCTGCCTCCGTGGCCCAGCAGCACAAGCGGCAGCGCCCGGGTCGCGGCGGCGGGCGTCCAGAGGACGCCGGGGATCGCCTCACCGGCGCGCACCACCTCGAAGCGGCGCTCCGCGACGCGGCCTTCGATCGCGATCTCGCCGAGGGAGGCGAGCGCGTCTGAGGTCGTGGTCATCGAGCGCTCCCGCGTGCTGCGGCGGGCGCTAGAACAGGATCACGCAGCGGCCGCGCGCGCCTCCCGCCTCGAGGCGGGCGTGGGCGTCCGCTGCCTGCTCCATCGTGTACGTGTCGTAGACGCGCAGGCTGAGCACGCCATCCTCGGTCTGCTGGCGGAGCGTGTCGAGGAGGTCCGCGCGGTGGTCGTAGCTGCGCACCATCGTTACGTGGAAGGTGATCCCGCGCTCGCCGGTACCGCCGAAGCCGCGCACCGCGGCGAAGGAGCCGCCGTCGCGGACCGCGCCCACCGCCAGCTCGTTCTGCACCGCCCCGTCGGCCAGCCCGTCGACGCCCCCGGGCACGGCCATGCGCATCCGCGCGGCGACGTCGTCGCCACGCGGCACGATGATGTCGGCCCCGAGGTCGCGGACCAGTCCCCAGTCTGCCTCCGAGGAGTCGGCGACGACGCGCAGGCCCTCGGCCTTCGCGAGTTGCACGACGTAGCCGCCGTAGCAGCCGGCGGCCCCCGTCACGCCGAGGGTCTGCCCCGGCTCCAGCGCCAGCTGGTCGAGCGACATGCGCGCGGTCAGCGCGTTCATCGGCAGCGTGCACGCCTCGGCGTGGCTCGCGCCGGCCGGGGCGCGCACGACGGAGTCGGCGGAGAGCACGATGCTCTGCCGGTAGGCGCCGTGGTTGCCGCCGGGCAGCACCATCGCCATCACCGCGTCGCCGATGGCGAGGTCGGTGTCCGTGGCCGGGCCGATCTCGTCGATGACGCCGGCGGCGTCCATGCCGGGGATGTGGGGCGGCCGCACGTCGCGGAGCGCGTCGGCGCGGGAGCCGTTGCGCAGCATGGTGTCGGTCGGGTTGACCGCGGCGGCGTGGTTGCGGATCCGCACCTCGCCAGGTCCGGCGTGGATCTCGGGCAGGGCGACGACCTCCAGGGCCTCCGGGCCCCCGAACTCGATGACACCTACTCCGCGCATGGCTGCCTCCTCGCGTAGTTGTGGCGAGAACACTCGCGCCGGGACCGGGACCGGCGCGAGATTCGCGTACAGGTTCGCCGAGGCGCGCGTCCGCGCACAGGGCGAACCCGTGCGCGGGCGCGTGCCTGCTGGCTAGCGGCCGGCGGCTGCGGCGATCGCGCGGCCGGTGAAGACCCGCGTCATCGCTCGCCGGTAGTCCTCCGAGCCCGCCAGGTCCGCGTTGACGTCGTCCACGTTGGCGGCCGCCGCGGCCGCCTCGATGGCGCCATCGTCCAGCGCCGAGCCGGTCAGCGTCTCCTCGACTGCGCCGAGCCGCTGTGCGTGCGTCGAGGCGCCCGTCACGGCGACGCGGGCGCCCGTGCAGACGCCGCCCTCGACGGTCAGCGAGGCGGCCACGCCGACGATCGCGAAGTGCGAGGCCGGGTGGCGGAGTTTCGCGTAGGCCGCCTGCGAGGGGGCGTCGAAGCTCACCGCGGTGATCAGCTCGTTCTCCGCCAGGTCGACCTCGAACAGCCCGCTGAAGAAGTCGCCCGCGGCGACTGTCCGCGCGCCGCCCGAACCGGCGATGTGGATCGAGGCGTCGAGCGCCACGACCACGGCCGGC
Organism: Dehalococcoidia bacterium; assembly: GCA_963667465.2. Lineage (GTDB taxonomy): Bacteria > Chloroflexota > Dehalococcoidia > UBA2979 > UBA2979 > VXMT01. Next base: position 1,052,538 of record CAXXDN010000001.1, read on the forward strand.
AGGTCGGAGGCCGGGTCGGCGTGCGCCAGGCTGCCGCCAATGGTGCCGCGGTTGCGCACCTGCTGGTCGCCGATCTCGCCCGCCGCCTCGGCGACGACGGGCGCGGACGCCAGCAGCACGGAGTCGGACTCCAGCTCGGCGTGCGTGGTGAGCGCGCCGATCGAGATGCGTCCGCCGTCCTCGCTGACGCCGGAGAGGCCCGGGATGCCGCTGATGTCGATCAGCAGCTCGGGCTCGGCAAGGCGAAGCTTCATGAGCGGGATCAGGCTGTGACCCCCGGCGATGAAGCGCGCATCGCCTTCCGCCTGCTGCTTGAGCGCGATCGCCTCCTCGATGGAGCCGGCGCGCTGGTATTCGAACGCCGCGGGGATCATGCGTCGCCTCCATGGATCAGACGCCACAGCTTCTCCGGCCGCAGCATCATGTCGATGTGTTCCACGCCGAAGTCGCTGAGCGCGTCAACGGCCGCGCTGACGATGCTGGGAGTGGACCCGATCGTGCCGGCCTCGCCGATGCCCTTCACGCCCAACGGGTTGAGCGGCGAAGGCGTCACCGTGTTGTCCAGCTCGAAGCGCGGGAAGTCCCGCGCGCGCGGGATCGCGTAGTCCATGAACGAGGCGGTCACCAGTTGACCGCTCGCCTCGTCGTAGACGGCTTCCTCGGTCATCGCCTGGCCGACGCCCTGGGCGATGCCGCCGTGAATCTGCCCGGCGACGATGAGCGGGTTGACGACGTTGCCGCAGTCGTCCACGCCCACGAAGCGCTGCAGCTCCAGCTCTCCGGTGTCGCGGTCGATCTCCACCTGGGAGATGTAGCAGCCGAAGGGCCAGGTGAAGCCCTCGGGCTCCCAGAAGGCCTCGTCGCTCAGTCCCGGCTCGGTGTCCGGAGGCAGCGGGACCGGGGCGTAGGCGAAGGCCGCCACGTCCGTGAAGGGGACGCCGGTCTCCTCCTGGCCCGCGGGCCCGATCATGCCGTCCTTGAACGCGAGGTCGCCGGGCTGCAGCTCCAGCATCGGAGCGGCGAAGCGGCGCATCTTGTCCTGTACCTTGGCGGTGGCGAGCAGCAGCGCCGTGCCGCCGACCACCTGCGAGCGGCTGCCGAAGGTTCCGGTGCCGCCTCGCACCTGGCCGGTGTCGCCGTGGACGATGGTGATGTCGTCCATCGGGATGCTGAACTCGTCGGCGAGCATCTGCGCGAAGGTCGTCTCGTGACCCTGGCCGTGCGTGGAGACGCCGGTGGTGGCTCGCACCTTGCCGTCGCGCTCCACGCTCACGCTGCCGTGCTCCCAGAGGCCCACGCTCGGCATCGCCGCCGAGGGCCCGAAGCCGCAGATCTCGGTGTAGAAGGACATCCCGAGGCCGACCAGGCGGCCTTCCGCCCGGGCGGCGTCGCGGTCCGCCTTCATCTGCTCCCAGCCGGCGTTCTCGAGCGCCTTGTCGAGCGCGGTCTCGTACTCGCCGGAGTCGTAGACCATGCCGCCGGCGGTGGTGTACGGGAACTGGTCCGGCTGGATGAAGTTGACCCGCCGCACCTCGCCGGGGTCCATGCCCAGCTTCGCGCCCAGCATCTCCATGCCGCGCTCGAGGAAGTAGATGCCCTCGGGCCGTCCCGCTCCGCGGTAGGCGTCGGTCGGCATCTTGTTGGTGAAGACCTCGGTCAAATCGCAGCGCACGACGGGGATGTCGTAGACGCCGCTGATCATGAACGCGACCAGCGTGGGGATCGCGGCGGTCAGCACCATCTCGTAGGCGCCGATGTCGGCTACCAGCCGCATCTTGACGGCCAGCACCTTGCCTTCGCTGGTTGCCGCGAGGTCGAGGTAGCAGATCACGTCACGGCCGTGGATCGTGGTCATGAACGCCTCGGTGCGGTCCTCGATCCACTTGATCGGCAGGCCGAGGCGGCGCGAGATCGCCGCCGCGACGAAGTCCTCGCCGTAGACGTTGATCTTGCTGCCGAAACCGCCGCCGACGTCCGGGGCGATGACGCGCACCTGGTGCTGGCCCATCCCCAGGATCGCCGCCAGCAGCGTGCGCGCGATGTGCGGGTTCTGGGTCGTCGACCAGACCGTCAGCTCGTCGTTGCCGGGCTCGAAGCGCGCGATCACGCCTCGCGGCTCCATCGCGTTCGGCACCAGCCGCTGGCTGACCATGCGCTGCGAGACCACGATGTCCGCGTTCTCGAATGCCGCGTTGAGCGCCGACTCGTCCTCGACCTCGAGCGTCTCCGGGTTCACCCCGGTGCCGGCCGGTGCGAACGGGACGGCGAGGTTGTTCTCGAACGCCTCGTGGATGGTGGCCGGGTCGCCGTTGGCCGCCCGCTCCGGGTCGACGACCGCGGGCAGTTCCTCGATGTCGACCTCGATCGCGTCGGCCGCGTCGGCGGCCAGGAAGCGGTCGGTCGCAACGACGACGGCTACCGGCTCACCGACGTAGCGCACGCGGTCCGGCGGAACGGAGTGGTGATCCGGCGCCGGGAACGGCGTGGCGACGGGCATCGGCGGGATCATTTCGGCGAGCTGAGCGCCGGTGAGCACCAGCTCGACGCCGGGCATCGCCTCGGCGGCGCTGGTGTCGATCGAGCGGATGATGCCGTGCGCCACGTCGCTGCGCTTGAAGGCCAGGTGCAGCATGCCCGGCAGCTTCATGTCGTCAACGTAGTTGCCGCGGCCCTTGACCAGGCGCGGGTCCTCGCGACGGCGTACGCGCTGTCCGACGAGCTGGCCCGGGGTTGCCTGCATGGTCATTCCGCACCTCCCGCCGCGCTCTTCACCGCGTTGATGATGTGCTCGTAGCCCGTGCAGCGGCAGAGGTTGCCGTCCAGCCCTCGGCGAATGTCATCGTCGGAGGGGTCCGGGTGGCGCTCCAACAGGTCGACGCCGGACATGATCATGCCCGGCGTGCAGTAGCCGCACTGCAGCCCGTGCTCGTCCCAGAAGGCCTGCTGCAGCGGGTGCAGCTCGCCGTCCGCGCTGAGGCCCTCGATGGTGGTGACGGACGCGCCGTCCGCCTGCACCGCCAGCACGGTGCAGGACTTGGCCGACACGCCATCGACGACCACGGTGCAGGCGCCGCACTGGCTCGTGTCGCAGCCCACATGCGTGCCGGTGAGGTTCAGCTCCTCCCGGAGGAGGTGCACCAGCAGCATGCGGGGCTCCACTTCCAGTTCGTGGGCCCGCCCGTTCACGGTCACTGAAATCGGTACCGTCATGTCGCCGCACTCCTCTCTGTTTCCGCCTTCGCCACTTGTTCGATCGCATCGAAGAACTGTCGCGCCATCGTCCGCGCCGAGCCCGTCAACAGCCGGCCGCCGACGCGCGCGATCGCGCCGCGGACCGACACCTCGGCCTCGTAGCGCAGGCGCGTCCCGGCTCCGTCGTCCACGAGCGTGATCGCGGCCTCGCCCGTGCCGCCACCGGGCCGTCCCTGGCCCGAGGCGATCAGCGTGTAGCTCGTCTCCGGCTCCCGGTCGCGCAGCTCGACGCGGCCCGTGAAGGTCCCGCGCACGGGTCCCACGCCTACGTTCGCGGTCAGTTCCCAGGTGTCGGGGGCAACTTCGTCGAAGGCCTCGCAGCCCGGGATCGCCGCTTGCAGCGAGGCTGGATCCAGCAGGTGCTTCCACATCACGGAGCGGGGAAGCTCGAAGCGGTGTTCACCGTCTACGCGCACGCGTCACCCCCTCGCGCGGGCGGATGATAGCACCGATGCGAGGCCCCTTGTCGCCGTGGGTCGCGGTGGTCCCGTTCCCGTCGCACATTGCGAAAGAACGCTATTCGGCCTTCGGCCCGGGATTTGTTGCCGGCTTCGTCTCCGCCCCACCGTGACTGACGTGACAGCCGCCTCTAGGCTTGAGGGGCGCGGACGGAGCGGGGTGGGAGGCAGCGCGTGCAGGCAGGCACCGAGGGCGTCCACCAGTTCCGCATCCCCATGCCCCCGAACCAGATCCGGCCCAGCAGCCGCGAGCGCTACACGCTCGTCTACGCGATCGAAACCGCCGAGGGCTGGGTCATGGTCGACGCGGGGATGGAGAGCGAGGAAGGCCTCGAGGCGCTGCGCCGCCAGATCCCCGAGGCCGGCCTCGACCCGCGCGACTTCTCGCTGATCGTCGTCACGCACGGCCACAACGACCACTTCGGGCTCGCCGCGAAGGCGCGCGAGTTCACCGGCGCCCCCGTCGCCATCCACCGCGCTGACGCCACGAACCCCTACGTGCTCACCTTCGATGCCGAGGCCGGCCCGCCCGAGGTGGACGTGCTCCTCGAGGGCGGCGAGGAGCTCGTGCCTGGTTCCGGGCTGTGGACGATCTGGACACCCGGACACACGCCCGGCCACACCTGCATCCACGACCGCGGGCGGCGGCTGCTGTTCTCCGGCGACCATGTGCTGCCGGTCACCACGCCCAACGTCAGCCGCTACCCGACCGATACGGGGAACCCGCTGCAAGACTTCATCGATGGCCACCGCGCGCTCGCCGGCCTCGACGTGACGATGGTGCATCCGGCCCACGAGTACTCGTTCGCCGACCTCGGCGCCCGCGTCGACGAGATCATCGAGCACCACCACGAGCGCAACGAGGAGATCCTCGCGGCGGCCGCCGACGGCCCGCGCAGCGCCGCCGGGATCGCGGCGCGCATCACCTGGAACGTGGGCACGTGGGACGAGCTGAACGCCGACACGCGGAACATGGCGATCTGGGAGACCAACGCCCACCTCCACTACCTCGTGCGCGAGGGCCAGCTGGTCGAGGAGCAACGCGGCCCGCAGGCCATCACCGAGGCCTTCCGGGCGGCCTTCGCCGGCGAGCCGCTGCGCTCGATCGCACTCGTCGGCTGCGGCCGCCTGGGCCGCCCGACACTGGCGAGCGAGCCGCTCGCCCAGGCCGGCTACGAGATCACCGCCGCCTTCGACGCCGACCCGCGCCAGGTCGGCCACACGATCCGCGGCCTCACCGTCGAGTCCGTCGACGGCCTCGAGGAAGCCCTCGCCGCCTCGGGCGTCGCCGCCGCGATCGTCGCCGTGCCGCCGCGCTACGCGCAGGGCGTCGCCGACCGCCTGGCCGCCGCCGGGGTGCGCACACTCGTCGACTACACCGGCACCGTCGAGGTTGCCGGGGAGCGCGTGCGGGTCGTGCATGTCGACGCGATCCGCGCCTTCCAGTCCTCGGCGTACGCGCTTGCCCCGCAGGCCGCGGGCTGACTCGGCGGGAGACGAGACATGCAGCTGATCGACGGGCGCATGGTGTACGCCGCGAGCGACCTCGTCGGGTTCCTCGAGTGCCGGCACCTCGCCAACCTCGAGCGAGCGGCCACGGAGGGCCACCTGACAAGGCCGCTGCGTCCCGATCCGGTGCTCGACCGCATCGCGCAGCGCGGGGTGGAGCACGAGCAGCGCTTCCTCGAAGGACTCAGAGCCGAGGGCGCCCGCGTTGTCGAACTGGAGCACGACGAGACGCTCGGCAGGGCAGAACGGATCGCGCGAGGCCGCGAGGCCACGCTCGAGGCGCTGCGTTCGGGGGTGGACGTCATCTACCAGGCCGTGCTGTTCGAGGGCCGTTGCCTCGGCTACGCGGACTTCCTGCGGCGCGTCGAGCGCCCGAGCGCCCTCGGCGAGTGGAGCTACGAGGTCTGGGACACCAAGCTGGCGCGGCAGGCCAAGGCCACCGCCGTGCTGCAGCTCTGCATGTACTCCGATCTGCTCGCGGGGTTGCAGGGGCGACCGCCTGAGCAGATGCACCTCGCGCTGGGCGGCGTGCAGCGTGAGACCGTCTCCTTCCGCGTGGCGGACTACGCGGCCTACTACCGCTCCGTCGCGCGGGACTTCGAGGCGCTGCTCCACGGCCCGGGCTCCTCGTTCCCCGTGCCGTCGAAGCCGGAGCCGGTCGAGCACTGCGGCGTCTGCCGCTGGACCCCCGAGTGCCGGGCGCAGTGGCGCGCCGAGGACGACCTGTCGCTGGTGGCGAGCCTGACCAGCCGCCAGCGTCGCGCGCTCCACGGGATCGACGTCACCACCCGCACCGGCCTCGCCGAGCCGCTGGCGCCGCTCCCGGAGCGCCTCGATGGCGCGGGCCGCGAGGCGCTCTCGAGGATCCGCGCGCAGGCGCAGATCCAGGTGCGCGGCGAGCGCGCGGGCGAGGTGCTCTCGGAACGCATCGCGCCGCCGCGTGACCGCGAGGGCGAGCTCGTCCCCAACAGCGGTCTGCTGATGCTCCCCGAGCCCTCGCCCGGCGACCTCTTCTTCGACATCGAGGGCGACCCGTTCTTCGGCTCCACCGAGGTCGACGGCATCGAGTACCTCTTCGGCGTGATCGAGCCGGGCCAGCAGGGAGCCGACGGCCAGCCCGCGTTTCACGCCCTCTGGGCGATCGAGCAAGGGACCGTCACCCCCCGCGGTGAGCGACGCGCGTTCGAGCGCTTAATCGACCTCGTAATGGATCGCCTCGAGGCCGATCCCGAGCTACACGTCTACCACTACGCGCCTTACGAGCCGACCGCGGTCAAGCGGCTGGCGGGCCGCTACGGAACGCGCGAGGAGGAAGTCGATCAGCTGCTGCGCGGCGGCGTTTTCGTCGACCTCTACCGCGCGGTGCGACAGGGCATCCGCGCCTCGGTCGAGAGCTACTCGATCAAGCGGCTGGAACCGCTCTACGGCTACGAACGGGAGGTCGACCTGCGCGACGCCGGCACGAGCATCGTCGAGTTTGAGACCTGGCTCGAGCTCGGCGCGGGCGAGCGGCGTGACGGGCTGCTCGCGGAGATCGAGGGCTACAACCGCGACGACTGCGTCTCGACGTTGCGCCTGCGCGACTGGCTGGAGGCACAGCGCGCCGCCCTCGCAACCGAGCTCGGCGACTTGCCGCGCCCGGCGGCGATTGAGCCCGAGGCGAGGGAGGACAGCGAGGCGCAGCAGGCCGTACAGCAGCTCGTCGGCGAGCTGGTGGCCGGGCTGCCGGACGACCTCGATGCTCTACGCGACGCCGGGCGCGGGCGCTGGCTGCTGGCGCAACTGCTCAACTGGCACCGCCGCGAGCAGAAGGCGACGTGGTGGCGCTACTTCTACCTCACGAACGAGCTCACGGACGAAGAGCGTCGCGAGGAGTCCGACGCTCTCGGCGAGCTGACCTTCGAGCAGTCGTGGCGGGACCCCGCGCCAAGGGCGCGCTCGACGATTTACCGCTTCCGCTTCCCGCCGCAGGAGCACGGCATTGGCGTCGGCTCCTCGCCTCGCGATCCGGAGACAGGCAAGGGGGCCGGGACAGTGTTCGACCTCGATGGCGAGCGCGGGACGATCGACCTGAGGCTCGGGTCGGGCAAGCCCGCGCCGTCGCCGACCTCGCTGATCCCGCTGGACCTGTACCGCCCCGCGCCGAAACCCGAGAGCCTGCAGCGCCTCGCGCGCTGGGTGATCGAGCACGGCCTCGAGGCGTCCGGCGAGTACCGCGCGGCGCGCGACCTGCTGCTGCGCCGCCCGCCGCGCGCGGGCCAGTCGGCCGGCGCGCCGCTGGCCCGGACTGGCGAAGATGCGGAGGAGGCCGCCCGCCGCCTCGTGCTCGCGCTCGATGAGAGCTATCTCGCGATCCAGGGGCCGCCGGGCTCCGGCAAGAGCACGGTCGGCGCGCACATGATCGTGGACCTCGTGGCGGCCGGGAAGCGCGTGGGGGTGACCGCGAACAGCCACAAGGTGATCGGCGAGCTGCTCGAGAAGGCCGCGCGCGTCGCGGATGAGCGAGGCGTCCCGATCGCCATCGGCCAGCGTGCGGGCGAGGACGGACCAGCGTACGAGGACGCCGAGCACCTCGCCAACAACGACCAGGCGAGGGATGCGCTCGCCGACGGTTCGCTCGACGTGGTCGGCGGCACCTCGTGGCTGTGGTCACGCGAGGACATGGTTGGCAGCGTCGACGTGCTGTTCATCGACGAGGCCGGGCAGCTGTCGCTTGCCGACGCGATCGCCGCCTTGTCCTGCGCGACCAACCTCGTGCTGCTTGGCGACCCGCAGCAGCTCGACCAGCCGCTGCAGGGCGTACATCCGCCGGGCGCGGAGCGCTCGGTGCTTGCGCACGTCCTCGATGGCGCTCGCGTGATGCCGGACCAGCTCGGCCTCTTCCTCGACGGCACCTGGCGCCTGCATCCGGAGATCAGCGCCTACACTTCCGAGGTGTTCTATGAGAGCCGCCTGCACTCGCACGGCGGTCGCGAGGCGCTCGCGGTGAGCGGCAAGCCGCCGTTTGACGGCGCCGGCGTCCGCTTCCTGGATGTGCCGCACGCCGGCAACTCCAACGAGTCGCCCGAGGAGGTCGACGCCATCGCCGAGCACGTCGGCGCGCTGCTCGCCTCGAAGCCCTCGTGGACCGACGCTACGGGGGGCGTGTGGCCGCTCACGCCGGACGACATCCTGATCATCACGCCCTACAACGCGCAGGTCGCGCTGCTGCGCGACGCGCTGCCCGAAATGCGTATCGGCACGGTCGACAAGTTCCAGGGCCAGGAAGCGCCGATCGCGATCTACTCGATGGCGACGAGCTCTCCCGAGGAGGCCCCGCGCGGCATGGAGTTCCTCTACAGCCTCAACCGCCTGAACGTCGCCACGAGCCGCGCCCGGTGCCTCGCCGTCGTCGTGGCGAGCCCGGCCTTGCTACGCCCGCACTGCCGCACGCCTCGCCAGATGCGGCTTGCCAACGCGCTCGCGCGGCTCGTCGAGGTGGCAGAGGGCTTTCGCCCGGGGAGTTCACGGATCGAGACCGGATAGATCGCGGCGCCGGCCTTCCGGGCTACGATGTGCGAGTGTCGGCGGGTTACGATCCGCTGAGGAGGCGGCACGGTGCTGACGAAGCTCATCATCCGCAACTTCAAGCGCTTCGAGGATGTCGAGGTCGAGCTCGGCAACCCCGTCGTCTTCATCGGCCCGAACAACTCGGGCAAGACGTCAGCGATGCAGGCGCTGGCGCTCTGGGACATTGGACTCAAGCGCTGGAACGAGCGCCGGGCTAGGCTGCCCATGCCCGAGAAGCGGCCTGGCGTGACGGTAAACCGCCGTGATCTGGTAGCGATTCCCGTTCCGTACGCGAACCTGCTATGGCACGGGTTGCATACGCGAAATGTCAGCCGAGTCGGTGGGCGGCAGCGAACCGGCAACATCCGGGTAGACATCAGCGTGGAGGGTGTTGAGGGCAACACCGCGTGGCGCTGCGGGCTGGAGTTCGACTATGCGAATGAGGAATCGTTCTATTGCCGTCCGATGCGGATCGGTGAAGCCGAGCCGGTGCAGCGTATGCCCGTCCCCCCAGAGGCGGGGTCCGTAGAGATCGCCTTCCTCCCACCGATGTCTGGCCTCGCTGCCACCGAGACCAGGCTTGATCCCGGAGCGGTCAATGTGCGGGTCGGCGAA
>CAXXDN010000002.1:0-1904564 GCA_963667465.2 Dehalococcoidia bacterium
TCGGGAGATCGAAAACTACCTCTGTTCCGGGGCCACCCTTGAGGAGTATGCGAGGGAATCGCGAGAGCGGGCAGCCGGCGGACCCCTTTTTGCCCCCATGGAGGGGGCACAAGGACTCACCGCCATGCGTGAGGCAACCGAGGAGATCGAACGCGCCATGGCGACGCTCGGTCGAGGTTCACCCTGGGATCCCGACTCGAAGGTCAGTGACGACTTCCTCACTCCGTTGTTCGCCGCGTATTTCAGGAAGCTCGGACTGCCGAACCTGATGAGCAAGAGCAGCTTCCACGAACTCGCCGGGTACGTCCCCGAGGGAGAGATCGATCCTGAGATCACGGAGAAGCTTGACGCGATCGCGCGGACGGCTGCGGCCGCCAGACCCGCCGAGGACTGGTAGCGCCCGCTACTCCGGAGGATCCTCGCCGCTGATGCCGAGGCGCACGAGTTCCTCGTAGCTGGCGGCGTCGACGCCGGCGAGGCGGGCGAGCACCTCGGCGGAATGCTCGCCGAGGCAGGGCGCGGGCGCGGTCACGCGCAGCGGGGTCTCGGTGAGGCGGTAGGGGACGACGACGTAGGGCCAGACACCGGCCTCCGGATGATCGAGCTCGGCGACGACGCCGCGCTCGCGGAACGAGGGGTCCGCGGGCAGCTCGCCGGGATTCAGCACGGGCGCAGCCGGCAGCCCGGCGGCGGCGAGACGGGCGGCCAGATCGGCGCGTGGCTGCGTGCGGGTCCACCCGGCGATGGCGGCGTCGAGGGCGTCCTCGTTGGCCTTGCGTGCGGCGTTGCTCGCGTAGCGCGGGTCGCTCATCCAGTCGCGCCGGCCGGCGACCTCGCAGAGCCGCCACCACTGCGCGTCGTCCTCGGCGGCGAGGGCGATCCAGTGGTCCTCGCCGCTCGCGGGGTAGACGCCGTGCGGCGCGTGGTCCGGGTGGCGGTTGCCCTGTGGCCCCGGCGTGCGCCCGGTCAGCTCGTGCTCCAGCGCCGCATCGCCGACCAGCGCGAGCGTCGCCTCCTGCATCGAGACGTCGATGTGCTGACCCTCGCCCGTGCGTCTGCGGTGTTCGAGCGCGGCGAGAATTGCCGTCGTCGCGGTCATCGCGGCGAGCGGGTCAGGGAAGGTCGCGCCGGAGTTGCGCGGCGGCCCGCCGGGGAAGCCGAGCAGCGAGGACATGCCGGAGGCCGGCTCGATCGTCCCGCCGTTGGAGGGGCGGTCGCGGTACGGCCCGCTCGCGCCGAAGCCGCTGATCGAGCACAGGATCACGTCCGGGCGCTCCTCGCGCAGCGCCTCGTAGCCGATCCCGAGGCTGCCGAGGACGCGCGGCGTGAAGTTCTCGACGACGATGTCGGTCGAGCGCAGCAGCCGGCGGAGGAGCCGGATGCCCTCGGGCCGTTGCAGGTCCAGCGTGACGCCGAGCTGGTTGAGGTTGCCGGAGTTGAAGGAGGGGTGGCAGTTCCAGCCCCGGCGGGCCGTCGGGCGCTCCTGCAGGGCGCTGAGGATCCGCATCTCGTAGCCGCCGCGCCAGGTGTCGGGCCGCCGCCGCGCCTCGATCTTGATCACCTCCGCCCCGAGCAGCGCGAGCTGCTGCGCGCAGTGCGCGCCCGCCCAGACCTGCGTCAGCGCCAGCGCCCGCAAGCCCTCGAGGGGCCTCGATCGCGCCTCGGCGGTCCGTGGCGGCGAGGGTGCGTCGCGCGTGCGCTCCTCGCTGGGCGCCGAGGCGCCGTCCGCGCCGGGTGCGGGCGCGGCGCGGCGCAGCCGGGTCGGCGTCGCCGAGAGCCGGGCGGCTGGGCCCGGCATACGCGGTCCCCCGCCCTCGGGCCGCACGAAGAAGCCGCGCTCCTCGAGGTGCTCGTTCGTGGCGAGCTCCGCGGCGTCGAGCACCGGCCCGGCGGCGACGCGTGCCGTCGTCAGCGCCTCGAACAGCTCGAGCTTCTCGCGCGCGGCGACGCGCTCCCACACGGCGGGCGCCCACTCGTCCGCCAGGTCGAGGCGAGCCGCACGGCTCTCGAAGCGCGCGTCCTCGGCCAGCTCGGGGAGCTCGAGGATGTGCAGCGCCAGCCGAAAGAAGTCGCTGCGGCCGAGCATGAGGTGGAAGTAGCCGTCGGCTGCGGGCAGTGGCCCCTGGAGCGGGTCGCGGAACCAGACGACGTTGCGCTGCTCGAGTTCGCCCTGGTACTGCGCATGCGAGGCCACCGAGGCGAACGTCGTCGCGAGGGCGTCCGTCTCCGCGAGGTCGACCAGCTGCCCTCGTCCGCTTGCCGCCCGCTCGCGCAGCGCCGCCAGCACCGCTGCCGCGCCGGTCAGCCCGGCGTAGAGAGAGGCTACATAACGCGCCCCCTTGAGCGGCGGCTCGGCTCGCCCGTTGATCGCCGCCCAGCCGGATCGCGCGAACGCCGTGAGGTCGTTGCCCGGCTGGCCCGCACGCGGTCCGGTCAGCCCGTGTGCCGTCAGCGCCGCGAGGATCAGCCCGGGCCGCTCGTTGCGCAGCTCCTCGAAGCTCGCGCCCGCGTCCTCGAGGACTCCGGGCGCGTGGCTCTCCAGCACCACGTCGCTGTCCGCGGCGAGGCGCCGCAGCGCGTCGCGGCCGGCCTCGATCGCGAGGTCGAGGACCATCGAGTGCTGGTTGGCGAGCGCGTAGGCGGCGGGGATGCTCTCGCCCTCGGGACTGTGGGGACCGAGGCTCCGCAGCGCCGCTCCGCCGGGCGGCTCGACGATCGTCGTGTCCGCGCCATAGTCGGCGAGCGTTCGCGCGCACCAGGCGGCCGCGAGCGTGCTTCCAAGATTGAGCACGCGCAGGCCGAACAGTGCCCCTGGCTGCCCGGACAATGCGCCGCCCTCGCCGGGTTGCGCCATCGCCTCGATCGCTTCCCTGCTACTCGGCGAGCTGGACGGCGTCGAGGGCGTCCCAGGCCTCTTCCATGACGTCGAAGACCACCTGCCGGGTCGGCTTGATCTCGCGCACGAAGCCGACGCCCTGCCCGCCGGGCGTGCGAATCCAGTCACGGCGGTCCCAGTCTTCCGCGGCCTGGAGCAACTTGCCGACGAGCAGCCCCTGCAGCGGCATCGGCAGCGAGCGCGGCGCTTCCGGCTGCTCCCACGCCTCGACGAAGGAGTCGCGCAGCCCTCGGGCGCGCTTGCCGTCCAGCGCGGTCGTCACCCAGGCGTCCTGCGTGCGCGCGGCGACGACCTTCTGCTTTTGCCACGGCTCGAGGTGACCGTTCTCGTGCGTGGCCAGCCAGAGCGTGCCCGTCCAGACACCGACCGCGCCGAGGGAGAGCGCGGCCACGAGGTGCCGGCCCGTCGTCACACCTCCGGCGGCGACAATCGGCGTGTCGTACGCCCTCGCCAGCTCGGCGACCTCGGGGACGATCGAGAAGGTGCCGATGCGGCCGGTGTGTCCGCCGGAGTCCTGCCCCTGGGCGATGATCAGGTCGATCCCGGACTCCAGTTCGCGCGCCGCCTGGCGGCCGAGACCGATGAGGCCCCAGACCTTCACTCCGGCGTCGTGCATCTCGTCGAGCACGAAGGCGGGGCTGCCCATCCCCGATGCGAAGATCGGGATCTGCTCGTTCATGAACAGCTCGAGCTTGGCGCGCGTGTCCGCGAGGCTGCGCAGCCGCGTCGTGCCCCACGGCCCGGGCGTCTTCGGCTCCGGGATCCCGTGCTCGCGGATCAGATCCTCGACGAACTCGCGGTGGACCTCGGGGATCTGCTCCTCCAGCTCCTCGCGGTTCCCCTGGACGTAGGAGGACGGGAGGGTGATGTCGCAGCCGAAGGGCCGGTCGCCGACGCGCTCCTTGATCCAGGCGAGGTCGGCGCGCAGCTCGTCCATCGTATGCGTGCTGCAGCCGAGCATCCCGATCGCGCCCGCGTTCGAGGCCGCCACGACCACGTCGCGCGTGTGCGAGAAGGCGACGATCGGGTACTCGCAGCCGTACTCCTCGCAGAGCCGGGTGTGCAATGGGTTCGCCTGACCGGAATTCGCAGTCATCCTCGATACCTCCGCCTCGATCAGCGGCCGCGCGGCGATGATAGCGCAGCGCCGCTCGCCGCCCGGCTATGATCACCGCGCGCTCCTCGCAGGGGCGCCGCTGAACGGAGGCGGACGCTGGTCGCCGAGATCTTCGAGACTCCGGACGCCGCCCTCGAGGGCATCGAGGATGGCGCGACCGTGATGGTCGGCGGCTTCGTTTCGGCGGGAACGCCGACGAATCTGATCCATGCGCTCAAGCGGCGCGGGACGCGCGGGCTGACGGCAATCGCCAACAACATCGGCTTCGGTGACCGCCTCGACGAGCTCTGCGAGCACGGTCAGATCGCCCATATGATCGCGTCCTTCGCGATCCGCGCCTCCGCCTCGAAGGGGAGCCTCTTCGAGGCGCAGTACCACCGCGGCGAGGTGACGCTCGAGCTGGTGCCGCAGGGCACGCTCGTCGAGCGCATCCGCGCGGGCGGCTCCGGTCTCGGCGGCGTGCTCACCCGCACCGGCCTCGGTACGATCGTTGAGGAGGGCAAGCGGCGCATCGAGGTGCAGGGCGTGGACTACCTGCTCGAGACGCCGCTGCGCGCCGACGTCGCGCTGATCCAGGCGCACCGCGCGGACCGGCTCGGCAACCTCGTCTACCGGGCGTCCGGGCGCAACTTCAACCCGCTGATGGCGACCGCCGCCGACCTCGTGATCGCCGAAGTCTCCGAGATCGTCGAGACGGGCGAACTCGACCCCGAGACGGTCGGCACGCCCGCCGTCTATGTCGATCGCATCGTGCGCTGTGATCCGATCGAGGTTCGCCTGGAGGGCATGTAGCGTGGCCGGACTGACTCGCGAGTTGATTGCGCTGCGCGTGGCCCGCGAGCTGCGCGACGGGATGGTCGTCAACCTTGGCATCGGCATCCCGACGCTGGTCTCGAACTACCTCCCGCCCGACCACGGCGTGCTGCTGCAGGCGGAGAACGGCATCCTCGGCTACGGCGCGATCCGCGATGACGGCGGCTTCGACCCGGCCTTGATCAACGCGGGCGGCCAGCCGATCGAGCTGCGTCCCGGTGCGAGCTTCTTTCACAGCGGCGACTCGTTCGCGATGATCCGCGGCGGGCACGTTGACGCCGCCATCCTCGGAGCGCTCGAGGTCTCAGCAAGCGGCGACCTGGCGAACTGGTCGATCCCGGAGCGGGGCGGCGGCAGCATCGGCGGCGGGATGGACCTGGCCGTTGGCGTGCGGCGGCTGATCGTGGCGATGGAGCACACCACGCACGACGGCCGCCCGCGCATCCTCGAGCGCTGCTCCTACCCGCTGACGGCGAGCGCCTGCGTCGACCTGGTGGTCACGAACCTGGCGGTGATCGAGGTCACCGCGGACGGCCTGCTGCTGCGCGAGGTCGCGCCGGGCGTCACGCCGGAGGAGGTCGAGGCGGCGACAGCCACCCCTCTCGTCCGCGCCCCGGACCTGCGCGAGATGGCGCTGTAGCGGCCGCGCGAGCCAGCCACGCCCTACCCGGCGAGACTCTTCGGAACCGTCATTCCGGTGAAAGCCGGAATTCAGGGGCGGTGGGTAGCCTGAATCGCGTCGAATCGGATCCCTGCGTTGCTCGACTCAGGGAGCTACGCAACGGTCTCTTACGGGAA
Source organism: Dehalococcoidia bacterium (assembly GCA_963667465.2). Lineage (GTDB taxonomy): Bacteria > Chloroflexota > Dehalococcoidia > UBA2979 > UBA2979 > VXMT01. The sequence continues at coordinate 5,625 of CAXXDN010000002.1, forward strand.
GATGCCGAGGGCGAGGTAGTTCGTGGCGATGCGGTCGATGGCGATCAGGAAGGCGGCAGTGCGCAGGTCCGGCAGGTCACGCTCGCGCCAGGTCTCGTGCATCTCGCGGTAGGCCTCGGACATCGTCTCGGCCAGCGCGGTACGCACGAAGTCGATCTCGGAGGGGCCGCGCGTGAGATCGGCCAGGTCGTCGGGGCGGAAGCGCCTGCCGGCGAGCTGCTCGGTCGCCATCAGCAGGCGGCGCGTCGAGATCTCCTCGTAACGCTTGTGCATGCGGTCGAAGCTGACGTGCGAGAGGTTCTTGAGCCACTCGAAGTAGGAGACGGTGACGCCGCCCGCGTTGAGGTAGATATCCGGGATGAGCAGCGTGCCCCGCTCGGCGAGGATTGGCTCGGCGTCCGGGTAGACCGGACCGTTCGAGGCCTCGGCGATGATCTTCGCCTTGATGCGCCCGGCGTTCTCCGCGGTGATCACGCCCTCGATCGCGGCGGGGACCAGGATGTCGCAGTCCTGCTCGATTGTCTCGGCGGAGCTGGGAATCCAGGTCGCGCCAGGGAAGCCGTGCAGCGAGCCGGTCTCGGCGCGGTGCGTGAGCACCGCCTCGATCTCGAGCCCCTCCTCCGTGTGGAGCCCGCCCTCGTACTCGGCGACGCCGACGATGCGCGCTCCGCACTCCTGCAGGTGGAGTGCGGCGTTGGAGCCGACGTTGCCGAGGCCCTGCACGATCACGCGCTTGCCGGCGAGGCCGCGGGAGAGGCCGAGCGCCTTCACGTCCTCGGCGTGGTCGAGCGCCTCCATGATGCCGTCGCAGACGCCGAGGCCTGTCGCCTCGCTGCGGCCCGGGATGCCGTGGAGGGTGACGGGCTTGCCGGTGACGCAGGCCCAGTGGTCGAGTTCGTTTGGTCGCAGGTGGCGGTAGGTGTCGACGATCCAGGCCATCTCCTCCTCTCCGCTCCCGTAGTCGGGGGCCGGTACGTCCACGCTGGGGCCGATGAAGTTCTTGCGCGTCAGCTCCGCCGTGTAGCGCCGGACCACGCGCCTGCGGACATCCCTGGGGCTGCGCGGGTCGAGCACGATTGCGCCCTTCGCCCCGCCGAACGGCACCTCGACAAGGGCGCACTTGAAGCTCATCAGCGTCGCGAGGGCGACCACCTCGTCCGCGCTGACGTGCGGGCTGATGCGGATCCCGCCCTTGGTCGGCAAGCGGTGGTAGCTGTGCTCCGCGCGGTAGGCCTCGATGACCTCGACGTTCCCGTTGTCCATCTCGACGGGGAAGCGCAGGTGGTAGACGGCGTTGCAGTCCCGCATCTGCTGGATGAGCCCCGGCTCGTAGTCCGTGAAGCTCGCCGCCTGATCGAACTGGCGATAGACGGTGTCGAGGAGGCTCATTGCGTCGCTCATCTCACGCCTCGTCTCAGCGCCGCGAGGCTGCCCGCGGCCGGGGGATCCAGTATCCGCCATCGGCGTGAACAGTGGTCGATCAGGAACTCGCCGCCCCGGTCCCGGCGGCGAGACGCTACTCCTCGGCGACGGGCTCCGCGCGGAAGACGGGGATCACGCGCTCCGTGCGCCCCTGGTACTCCTCGTAGGGCGGGTAGGCTGCGACGGCGATCTCCCAGAGGCGCGCACGCTCGTCCGCGTCCTCGATGAGTCGCGCGCGCATCCGCTGCACGCGCTCGCGGTCGCGAATCTCGACCTCCGGGTCGGCAAGCAGGTTGTAATACCAGAGCGGGTGCTTCGGCCCGCCGCCGACCGAGGCGACCAGCACGTAGCCGTCGCCGTCGGCGACTGTCATCAGCGGCACCTTGCGGATCGCGCCGGTCTTGTGACCGCGGCAGGTCACGATGATGCAGGGCATCCCGGTCTCGCGCAGCGTGGTGCCCTCGCGCCCAGCGCTGCCCTCGTAGGCCTCGACCTGTTCGGCGACCCAGTCGCGGGGGCTGGGGATGTACTCGCTCATTGCTACCTCCTGATCGCGTCCTGCACGCCACTGCCGCTGCGTACGCTCGCGCTCGCCTCCCAGGGCGTGATCGAGGCGGGCTCGCTCTCGGCCACGATGTTCTGGGCGCGGGCGAGGATCAACTCGTCGAGATCGTGCTGCGGCAGGATATAGAAGCGGTTGTCGCGCAGCGCCTGCACCACCGCCGCGGCCACGTCCTCCGGCTGGATCGCCCCTCGATAGGCAGCGACGGCGCGCGGATCGTCGCTGCGGTCGGTGAGCGAGGTCTTCACGAACCACGGGCAGAGCGCGTGCGCGTGGACCTTCAGGTTGCGGCGGCGCAACTGCAGGTAGAGCGTCTCGCTGATGCTCACGACGGCGTGCTTGGCCGCCCCGTAGAGCAGACCCCCGGGGACGATCCCGGACATCGAGGAGGTATTGACGACGTGTGCCTCCTCGTCCATCGCGATCATGCGCGGCACGAACGAGCGGATCCCGTTCACCACGCCGTACATGTTGAGGCCGAATACGAACTCCCACTGCTCCTGCGTGTTCTCCCAGATCGGGCCGCGGCTGTCACCGCTGCCCCCGGCGTTGCTGCTCAGTACATGGACGCGGCCGTGACGCTCGAAGGCCGTCTCCGCGAGGGCCTCGACGGAGTCCGCGTCCGTCACGTCGGCGACCACGCCGCTGGCGTCGCGGCCCGCCTCGCGCAGCTCCGCCACGAGGCGATCGAGGCCGGTGGCGTCGATGTCGGCGAGCACGACGCTCATGCCCTCGGCGGAGAAGCGGCGCGCGTAGGCGCGGCCCATGCCGCTCGCGGCGCCGGTGATGACGGCGACCTTGCCCTGGAAATCGTCCATCGCGCGTCCCCCGTGCGAGCCTCGCAGCGCCGTCTGCCCGCGACCTTAGCGCATCGAGGGCGCGCGCGACTCAGATGCGGAGCAGTTGCGGGCGCAGCAGGACCGCGCCGCTGGCGAAGACGACCAGTAGCGCGCCGGAAATCCCGACAGCGAGCTCCACACCGAGCGCCTCGGCGATCGCGCCCGCCGAGAGCAGGCCGAGCACGTTGAAGCCCCAGGGGAGGAACATCGCGCCGAGCACGCGGCCGTGGAAACGCGGCTCCACGATCCTCAGCAGGATCGCGTTGAGCATGATGTGCTGGCTGGAGAAGGTAAGCCCCGTCACCGCCAGCAGCCCCATCGTCAACGGCACCGAGGTGGAGGCGGCGTAGCCGACGATCGCGAGGCCGAGCGTGAGCATCGAGGCGATGTAGGCCACGCCGGTGTGGCGGAAGTCGCGGTAGAAGGCGAGCAGTACCGCCGACGGCACCTGCCCGATGCCGATCGCCGCGCTGAGAATGCCAAGCAGCCTCGCGTCGCCATCGAAGACGTCCTTCGTCATCACCGGCAGCAGCGTGACGTACACCCAGGAGACCGTGCCGGCGAGGATGGCGAGCGTCACGATGGCCCTCGCGTCACGGTGCCCGACGAGGTGCCGCAGGCCCTCCATCAGCTCGCGGTGCATGCGGCCGGCGGCCGCTCCGGGCGCGCGCTCCCGCACGACGCGTCCCGGAGTGCGGATCCGCAACGTGAAGACGATGATCATCAGACAAAGCACCGCGAAGGCGAGGAACGCGCCGCCCGCGCCGGTCTCGTCGAGCAGGATGCCGGCGAGCAGCGGGCCCACGACGCGCGAGACGCTCCCCTCGCTGGAGAGCATCGCCATCGCGTTCACCAGCTGGCCGCGCGGCACCAGCATCGCGATGTAGGCCTGGCGGGCAGGCATCTCGATGATGATCAGCGCGCCGTTGCAGGCGGCGAGCACCAGCAGCAGCGGGTACGTCAGCTGTCCGCTGAAGGCGATCAGGGCCCCGGCGACCATCAGCACCGCCGAGAGCCCTCGCAGGATGATCATCAACTGGCGGCGGTCCATCGAGTCGGCGAGCACGCCGGCCGGCAGCGCCAGCACGACGAACGGCGCGAACCAGACAGCGCTGGCGAGCGTCACCCCGGATGGCGATCCGGTCAGCTCGAGCGCGACCCAGCCGACGGCCGTGATGCCGACCCAGAGCGAGCCGGAGAAGGTGAGTCCGCTAAGGAGGAACCAGCGGTAGTCGCGGCTGCGCAGCGGCCCCCACAGGGACGTGCTCGCCGTGGCGGACTCAACCGCCTCGGCGGCCGCGGGGGTCTCGGTTGGCGTGGCGTGGGCGTCGCTGTCCGTGGAGGGCTGCATCGCCACCTTGGGCCCTCTCGCCGCGCCGGCTCGCGATGCGCCTGAACGAGCGGCGCGGAGCCGCGGTGATCATAGCCGCCCGGCGGCGGAGGGGCTGCCGGGCAGTCGCTCCGGGCAGCTACATCGCCCGGTAGGCGTTCGCCAGCGTCGAGCGGTCGAAGCCGTGGGGCGTCTCGCCGTTCGCGAAGTCGTAGAGGGCGGCCTTGAAGATCCCCTCGAGGGCGGTGACCGTGCCGATCGCGAGCGCGACAAGCGGCACGCCGACGGCGATGCCGAGGATCGGGTGCACGAAGAACAGGATCGCGGCGGGGATCAGGGCGAGGATCACCGCGAGGATGCTGACGAGTCCGAACCCGAAGCTGGCGGCGAACTGGCGCCCCCAGGTCTGGCGCAGCAATCCCGACGAGCGCTTGATCGCCTCGATCGGCCCGACGCCCTCGGCGACCAGCACCGGGATCACGAAGAACGTGGCGAGGCTCCAGGCGACGCCGCCAATCCACGAGGCGACCTGACCGGCGATGCCGCCGCGCTCGCGCAGTGCCTGCAGGATGATCGAGACGATCACCGAGATCAGCGCCCAGGCGAGGATCTGCGGCAGCCGCGCGGAGGCGGCGCGCAGCCCGGACCCGATGTTCGGGTCGCCGCCTCGCAGCCGCTCCAGCGCCGCGGCCACGAGGGCCGCGTTGAAGAAGATCACGATCGCCGAGGACACGAAGACGAAGACCAGCCCGAGCACGGCGTCCACGGCGCCCAGCGACTCCTCTGCGCCCTCGGCCGCGGCACGATCGAAGGTGCCCACGGAGAGGCCGATGCCGGCCATCGCCGCAACGAGCACCAGCACGGCGATGCCCGACATGATCGGGAACAGAATCAACTCGCGGTCCAGCATCAGGACGCGCCAGCTCATCTTCATCAACTCGAAGGTGTGCCCGATCGTCGCGAACATGCCGGCCTCCTCGCGCGCTCCGCGAGTATACGAGGGCGCCCGCTGCGTTCATGCGGGGAAGATCGATCACTCCTCGGTCCTCCTGGGTTCGAAGAACGCCTTGAGGTCTCTCAGAGCGGAGTCGAGTTCATCCGCCTCAGCCGCAGTCGAGGAGCCAATGAAGTGGTCCAGTGAGGAGCTGACCACGCCCGCTTCGCTCGGGACGAACGTGTGCCCAACGCCCGTGCGGAGGAGCTGCACAGCCGCGTCGTTCAAGGAGAGCTTCTCATGCCGGGCAAGACGCCGGATGTAGTTCAGTAGTTCGTCGTCGAGGCCAGTGAGGGTGAGTTGGTTCTGGTGTGCGTGCCTCCTCGCCAGGCTGGTGCTACGAGGCATCGTAGCGCGTCGTAGGGTCCTCAGGCGCCGCCTCAGTCCGCAGTGATCTCGCGGCGCTCGAAGCGCCACTGGCCGCCGTCGCGGCGCAGTGTGTCGTGGTAGCGGCGTGTCAGCACCAGCACGGGTGGGTCGTCGGCGCGGAAGACGAGCAGGTCCGAGTGCATCAGCACGCGCTCGCTCTCGCCCGCGATCGGCTCGAAGACGGAGTTGTAGGTGATGTGGCGCACGTTCGGCAGCCGCTCGCCGCCGTGCAGGAAGAAGTCGCGCAGCTCGCCGTGGCCCTCGCGGCGGCTGCGGCCGGTGATGAACGTGGCGTCCTCGGTGAAGGTGTCGAGCCAGCCGTCCACATCGTCCGTGTCGTGCGCCATGTTGTAACGCGAGACCAGGTCCTGGATCGCCGTCCGGTCGTCTCCTGAGAGCTGCATCGTTCCGCCTCCTCGCTCGCGTCCGCCGCTCAAGCCGGACTCGGCTCAACGAATCGCTCGACATCAAGCTCGTTCGCGCGATCGCGCGCCTGCCAGAGGTCGTATGCCGTCTGCATGCCGAGCCAGGTCTCGGGCGAAGATCCGAACGCCTGGGACAGGCGCAGGGACATCTCCACCGATATGCCCGCTCGCTTGTTGACGAGGTCGGAGAGGGCCTGCCGGGTGACGCCCAGTCCTTGCGCTGCTCGCGTCACGGTCAAGCCAAGCGGTTCGAGGCATTCCCAGCGCACGATCTCGCCCGGATGGGGGGGATTCTGCATGGGCATCACGTCACCTCCTCAATGGTAGTCCGTGTAGTCGACGTCGACGGCGTCGCCATTCTCGAATCGGAATGTGACCCGCCAGTTCGCGGAAACCGAGACGGCGTAGTGGCCTCTGAGATTGCCGGTCAACGAGTGGAGGCGGAACCCCGGGAGGTCCATGCCCCTGGGTGAACGGCTCTGGTCCAGCACCGCCAGGATCCGGGTCAACTTGCTGATATGCTCTGAGGCCACCCTTCGTGACCCTCGGCCGTTGTAGAGATCCCGGAGTCCCCGGTGTCTGAAGGAGAGGATCACGGGAGCAGGCTACCCTGTCGCCTGTCGCTTGACAAGCGACACGAGCCGATCCCTACCCCCGCTGAAGCTGCTCGATCACGCGCGCGACCTGCTCGTCTCGCGCCGCGTCCTCCGGCAGCGGGAACGTGACGCCGTCGGCGACGTCGCCGTACCACTCGAGGATCACATCGGCGATGGCGTCGTACGTGCCCTGCGGCATCAGGGCGTCGATCAGCTCGTCGCTGATCAGCGACGACAGCTCGTCCCAATTGCCCGCCCGCGTCAGCTCGCGCAGCTGCGGGCCGAGCTCCGTGAAGCCGTGCAACTGAAGCGTCGGCCAGTAGGGCGGGGTCGAGTACCAGAAGCCCATCGATTCGCGCACCACCTCGCGCTGTCTGTCGATCTCCGCCTGCGTCGCGCCCGTGAGCACTTGCAGGCTCGGGATCAGCTCGACCTCCGAGGGGTCGCGGCCGGTGCGCTTCGCGCCCTCGGCGATGTTGGCGAGGGTGACCTCGCGCAGGTAGCGAGGGCTGGAGTTCGTCGGGTGCGTGAGCACGCCGTTCGCCAGCTCGCCGGCGAGGCGGCAGATCGCCGGGTTCACCGCCCCGAGCCAGAGTGATGGCGGCGGTACATCGATCGGGCCGGGGTTGAAGCGCGGCTGCAGGCGCGTGATGCGGTACTGCTCGCCTTCGAAGCGCACGCCGTCGCCGGACTGGAAGGCGCCGAAGATCGCCTGCAGCGCCTGCAGGTACTCGCGCATGCGCCCGATCGGCGGCGTCCAGGGTACGCCGTAGCGGCCCTCGATGTTGCCCTTGACCTGCGTACCGAGGCCGAGGTTGAGGCGTCCTCCGGCGAGCTGCTGCACGCCCCAGGCGCTGTAGGCGAGCTGCATCGGGCTGCGCGGGAAGGCGAGGATGATGGCGGTCACGATGCGCAGCCGCTCGCTGTGCTCGGCGACGAGCGCGGCGGTGATCATCCCGTCGTTCACTGTCTCCGGCACCTTGATGCCGTCGTAGCCGAGCGCCTCGACGCGGCGTGCATGCGCCGCGACGTCTGCGAACGGCGTGTGCGTCCCGGTGCCTGCGTAGACCTTCATCGCGCCTCGCGCTCCCCTCGGATGCGCCGGTCAGGCTACGCCTCGTCGCGCGGCGCGTCGATGCACTCGGGGGGCCGCGTTGCTACGAGCCGTCTGCGGAGGTCCAGCGCGTCTGCGTCTCCAGGTAGGCGCCCTCCACCCAGGCGTGGCCGATGCGCGGGCGGAGCACGTAGAGCGCGGCGTCCTGCCCGGACTCCACAGCGGCCTCGAGCTGGAACGGCTCGCCCGTCGTGGGGTCGACATACTTCTCCCGGAAGGCGGCGGCGACGGCGGCGGGCGCATCGGGAAACGCCAGCCGCTCGACCCGGCCCTCGACGATGGCGACGTCCTCGCCGCTCTCGACGTGGGCGACGGCGTACGGTTCGTGCGCGAGGTTGCGGACCTTCTGCCCGTACGTGCCGAACCAGAGCGCGCCGTCCACCCAGACGCCCCAGACCGGCATCGAGTGCGGCCGCCCGTCCGGCCGCGTCGTCGCGATCCAGTAGATCAGCGACGCCCGCAGGCGGCTGATGGCGCGTTCACGGAAGTGTGGTGCGGTCACTTCACTCCGCCGAATCTCCGACGTCCTCGATCGTGATCTTCCAGATCACGTTCGTCCCGGTGTCGGACACCAGGAGCTTGCCATCAGGGGTGGCGATGATCCCGGTTGGGCTGCTGAACCCACTGTCCGCGACGATCGAGAGTTCTCCCTCGCGGGTGATCCTGACGACCCGACTGTAGTCCGGGTCCGCCACATACAGCGCACCATCACTGCCGATGGCGATGCCCTCAATATACGGCGAGATCGGTCCTCCGTTGCGATGTACCCGCCGCTGTCGATAGATCGAGCCGTCCGGGCCGACGGCGACGCCCTGCGGCTCCGAGCACTGCGCTTGCGCGCGAGCCCCGTCCCGCAGGCCCTCCCCGGCACGGCCGGAGATGGTGTTGATCTGCCCGGCGGGCGTGATGCGGCGGATCACATCGTTTCCGGAGTCCGTGACGATCACGTTCCCATCCGCATCGAGCGCCATTCCCCACGGCCGGCAGAACAGCGAGGGAGGGAAGCGCGCCCGCGCATGGCGCCTGCTACGTGGCGCACGTTCCCTGCGGCGCCGCCCTCGGAGCACCGGGCGCCGGTTGACCGCGCGCCGTAGCGCTGCCAACGATCACAATGAGGAGCCTCGCATGCTGATCGCGCTGCTCGACCTGCTTCGCATCCGCGCCCGCGTCGAACGGGCGCTGGTCCGCTACACGGGCTACTCGCTGCTCAGCCGGCACGTCACGAGGCGCATCGGCGTGCCCTACGTTTCGACGCTGCTGCTCGTGAGCATCGGGCAGCGCAGCGGCGAGCTGCGCGAGTCACCGCTGTTCTACTTCGAGGACGGCGCTGACTACTTCGTCGTCGGCTCGATTGGCGGGAGCCCGCGCCACCCGGAGTGGTTCCACAACCTGCTCGCCGATCCGCACGCCTGGGTCTACGTGCGCCGCCGCCGCATCCCCGTGCTCGCCTCGCTCATCGAGGGCGAAGATCGCGAGCGGCTCTGGCCGATCGCCGCGCGCGCCTACCCGCGCTACGACGAGATGATCGAGGAAGCCTACCCGCGCGAGATTCCGCTCGTGCGGCTGAGCCCGCGGACTGCCTGGACCTCCGAGTAGCCGGAGCCCGGACTCGTGACGCCCGTGCCCTTCGCGTGATCGAGCAGGCCGTACTCCTTGAGCAGTCGCTGGTCGTAGGTCACGAGGCCGCTCACCCGCTCGAGCGGCTCCGTCGCGAGCAGCAGTGCGGACTCGACCATGTAGTCGACCGGGGCGCCCTTGTCGCCCATCCCGGAGGACTCGAGGTGGAAGAGTGCGCCCGGCGTCCGCACCGGCTCCGAGGGCGAAACGCAGGAGACGGCGATGCCGTGGCGCTCGACCTCCTCGGCCAGCCCCTGCGTGAAGCGCTCGAGCGCCGCCTTGGTCGAGCCGTAGAGGACAGCGCGGCCCTCGGCGACGGTGGGGTAGGGGCCGCGGCCGGGACCGATCGCCCCGCCGGAGCCGATGTTCACGATCGCCCCGCGGCCGCGCTCGATCATCCCCGGCAGCACGCCCTGCGCGAGCAGGAACGGGGCGTGCACGTTCACCGCGAAGACGCGCAGCCAGCGCCGCTCCGGGATCTCCGCGACCGGCGCGAAGTAGTTCGCCGCGGCGTTGTTCACGAGGACGTCCACCGGGCCGAACGCCTGCTCCGCCTCGGTCACCAGGCGGCCGCACTCGTCGACCTCGGAGATGTTGGCCGCGATGGCCTCGGCCTCGCCGCCGGCCTCGCGGATCGCGGCGACCGTGCGTTCGAGCGAGCCCTCGAGCTGGTGATCGCCCTCGCTCAGCGTGCGGGCGACGCAGACGACGCGCGCGCCCTCGGCCGCGAAGCGCGCGGCGATCGATTCGCCGATGCCGCGGCTCGCGCCGGTGACCAGAGCGACCTGCCCGTCGAGCTTGCCCATGTGCCTGTTCCTCCGCCCGCTGCACCGTCGCCGCGCGGCGCTGATCTGTCAACGATACGGCTGCGCCCAGCGCGCCGCAGGCGTAGGCTGGTGCGCGCAGGCCGGCGGGGGCCGGCAGACAAGGCCAGGCGCGCATGAGGCGTCTCGGACGCAGGCTCCCCGGCGACCGGGTGGTGCGTCGCCCGCGGCGTCGCTCGGAGACGGTGCGCGTCGGCGTCATGCGTCGACGCAGCTTCCGGCCCCGGCCCTGGATGGTGCCGGCCGCCTTCGCCGTCCTGATCGCGATCGGCGCGCTGCTGCTCTCGCTGCCCGTCGCCTCCGAGTCCGGCGAATGGACCAACGGCTGGGACGCCCTCTTCACCGCCACCTCGGCGATCTGCGTCACGGGTCTCGTGCGCTTCGACACCGCCGACCAGTTCAGCTTCTTCGGCGAGCTCGTCATCATCGTGCTGATCCAGCTCGGCGGGCTCGGCGTCACGCTGTACGCGGGGATGCTGATCCTGTTCGTCGGTGGGCAGTTCGGCCTGCGCGGTCGCGACTTTTTCGGCATCGAGCTGATCGGCGACAGCGAGCGCGACGTGCGCCGCCTGCTGCGGCGCGCCGCACTCTTCATCTTCACGCTCGAGGCCGCCACGTTCCTGCTGCTGCTGCCCTGGTCGCTGACGAAGTGGGATCCGGCCCCGGCGGTCTGGCGCGCCTTCTTCCACGCGCTGTCCGCCTCCAACTGCGCGGGCTTCGATCTGATGGGCGAGGGCCGCGGGTTCAGCGGGCAGGTCGCCGAGCCCTACCCGCTTCTCGTGATGGGGACTGCCGCCCTCTTCGGTAGCCTCTCCTTCATCACCGTCTTCAACCTGCGAACGCGTCCGCGGCGCTGGTCGCTCGATACAAGGCTGGTCGTGATCGGGATGGTGGCGGTGCAGCTGGCCGCCATGCTGGTCTTCGCCAGCCTCGAGCTGCGCGCGGGCAATCCGCTGAGCGGGCTCAACCCCTTCGAGGCACTCGCCAACATCTACTTCCTCGCCGTGAATCGCACGACCGGCATGTCCACCGTCGAGATCGCCGCGCTGGAGGATGCGAGCATCGCGATCCTGCTCCCGCTGATGTTCATCGGCGGCGCGTCCACCTCCACCGCCAGCGGGATCAAGATCGGAACCTTCATGGTGTCGCTCGTCGTCATCCTCTCCGCCCTGCGCGGCAGGCACAGCGCGCAGGTCTTCGGGCGCGAGATTCCGCAGGCGATCGTGCTGCGCGCGACGGCCGTCACGCTGCTCGGCGTGTTCCTGCTCGCCGGTGGACTGTCGTTGGCGTTGCTGTTCGAGGACGGGCCGTTCCTGCCGCTGCTCTTCGAGGTCATGTCCGGCCTCGCCAACGTCGGCTGGTCGATGGGCGCCACGGCGAACCTCACCACGCCCGGCGTCATCCTGCTCACCGCCCTGATGTTCATCGGACGGCTCGGGCCACTGATCGTCGCGATCTCGATCCCGGACCGCCCACAGGAGCGTTACCGTTACCCGCACGGGCGGGTACGCATCGGATAGCGCAGTGCGCGCAGCGAGAGGAACGAACGATGCAGATCGCCGTACTCGGACTTGGGCGCTTCGGATCGCAGATCGTCCGTGAGCTCGGCCAACTCGGCCACGAGGTGCTCGCGGTCGATCTGAACGAGGCGAGCGTGGAGCGGGCGGCGCCCCACTGCGCGAAGGCCGCCGTCGCCGACATCACCAACGAACTGGCGCTGCGCGACCTCGGCGTTGGCGGCGTCGATGCCGCCGTCGTCTCCACCGGCGTGATCGACGCGAGCGTGCTCGCGGCGATGAACGTGCAGTCGCTCGGCGTGAGCGCGGTCTACGCCAAGGCATCGAACGAGCTGCACGCATCGATCCTCGAGCGCATCGGGGTCACCCGCGTCGTCCAGCCGGAGCGCGACGGAGGCGAGCGCTTCGCCCACCTGCTGCGCGTGCAGGGCGCGCGCGACTACATCTCCGTGAGCCACGACTACGGGATCGCCATCCTGGACGCGCCGGAGCACCTGCACGGCCGGACTCTCGGCGAGGTCGACAGCCACGCTGGGACGCGGCGCCTGCTGATCGCCGTGCGGAGCGGCGAGGTTGAACTCAACCCCGTCCGCGATCGCACGATCGGCCCCGGCGACCTGCTCGTCTTCGCCGGCCGTGACGAGGACCTCGCCCGCGAGCTGTGATCCGGCGGTCCACCCGTACGGCTATCGTGTCGGGGGAGGCCCTCGAATGATCCGTAGCGCTCGCGCCTTCCTGCCCGCCCTCGCGCTCGCCTTCGCGGCGCTGGGGGCGGCCTGCGCCGCCGAGGACACGGAGCGCGCGCTGCACGTCGTCACGATTGAGCGGCAGGTGGACGGCGTGCTCGCGAGCTACATCGATCGCGCGATCGACCACGCCGAGGACAGCCGCGGTCGCGCCGTACTGCTGCGCGTCGACACGCCCGGCGGGGAGATCGGCGCAATGAAGGAGATCGTCGGGCGCATCGAGCGCTCCGAGGTTCCCGTCATCACCTGGGTCGGCCCGCCGGGCGCGGAAGCCGTCTCGGCGGGCACGTTCGTCGCCATGGCCGGCCACGTCGCCGCGATGGCGCCGAACACGACGATCGGCGCGGCCACGCCGGTCACCGCCACGGGCGAGGACGTCGAGGGCGCCCTCGGGCGCAAGGTCACCAACGACACCGTCGCCTTCGCGCGCGGCGTGGCCGAGTTGCGCGGGCGCAATGCGGACTGGGCCGAGGACGCCGTCCGCCGGGCGCGCTCCGCAACCCCGAACGAGGCGCTCGAGCTGAACGTGGTCGACCTCATCGCCGCGAGCGAGTCGGAGCTGCTCGCCGCGGTCGAGGGCCGCGAGGTGGAGTTGATCGACGGGCGGACGCTCGTGTTGCAGCTCGCGATCGCGCCGCGCATCGAGAACGAGCTCAATGCCTACGAGCGGATCGTTGCCTTCCTCGGCGATCCGCTGGTGGTCACGCTGCTGCTGCTGATCGGCATAGTCGGGATCGTGACGGAGCTGTTCTTCGCGCCGGGCTCGTTCCTTCCCGGTGTCGCCGGGGCGCTCGCGCTGCTGCTGTTCTTCCTCGGCGTGGGCACGCTGCTGCCTGCTGAGGCCGCGCTCGCCTTCGTGGTGCTGGCCGTGTTGCTGATCGTGTTGGAGCTGTTCCTGCCCACTGGAGGCGTGCTGGGCGCCGGGGCGGCGCTCGCGCTCGCCTTCGCGATCGGCATCGGTATCGGGCAAGGCTCGACGGACCTCACGATCGCGCGGCTGGTGGTGATCGTGCTCGCGGTTGCCGGCGTCATCGCGCTGCTGGTCGCCGCCTTCCTCGCGTACTTCGCCGCGCGCTACTGGGCGCCGAACGAGCCGCCCGAGGCGGACCCGGCGGACCCGGCGTAACGAGGTCCGGCGTGGCTCAGGCGTCGAGCGTCGCGGCCGTCAGGCGGTCGCCCGGGCTCAGCACCTCGGAGGCCGCGACCTTGCCGCCGTCCGCGCGCACACGGCCGACGGTCAGCACGCCGCCAATCACGGCGATGCGCGCCGGCCCCGGGTTCGCGGCGTCGGGCTCCAGCACCGTGCCGATCGGCTCCGCGGGGGCGGCGGGCGCGAGCGAGGGGTCGAAGAGCCGCACCCGCGCCTCGCCGAGCGCCGCGATCGCGCCCGGCGCGGGGTCGCAGCCGCGCACGTGGTTGAACACCGCGCGCGCCGGGCGGGACCAGTCGACCAGCGCGTGCTCGTCGTCGAAGGGCGGCTCGTAGGTAGCCTCTGCGTGGTCCTGCTCGATGCGCGGGGCGCGACCCTCCCGCACCAGCGCCGTGGCCTCGGCCAGCGCCGCGATGCCCTGCGGGTAGAGCCGCTCGAAGTAGAGCGAGCCCATCGTGTCGCCGGGCCGGATCTCGACCGTGCGCTGGAGCAGGATCGGGCCGGTGTCGATGCCCTCGTCGACCCAGAAGATGGTCAGGCCGGTCTCCGTGTCGCCGTTGACGACGGGCCAGTTCATCGCCGAGCGTCCGCGGTACTTCGGCAGCAGCGAGGGGTGGTACTGGATCGCGCCGTGCGTGGCCGCGTCGAGCACGTTCTTGCGCACGATGTCGGTCACGAAGGCGAAGACGATCAGCTCCGGCTCCCACGCGCGGTAGGTGTCGAAGGCCTCCTCGCGGCGCAGCGCGCGCGTCTCCAGCCAGGGCAGGCCAGCCTCCTCGGCCGCGGCGCGCAGCGGGTCGGGGCGGCCGCCCTCGGGCGTCCGAGGCGTGGAGACGCCGACGATCTGCTCGCCGGCCTCGCGCAGCGCGTTGAAGGTGTCCACACCGAACGCGGCTTGCCCGAAGATCGCGATCCTCACGTGACCACTCCTTCCTCGCGCAGCGCGGCGATCTCCGCGTCGGAGCAGCCGTGCTCGCGCAGCACCTCGTCGGTGTGCTCGCCGAAGAGCGGCGAGTAGGTCAGCTCGGGACGCTCGCCGTTGATCTCGAAGCCCGCGCCCAGCTGCCAGATGCGCCCCTTCGTCGGGTGGTCGATGCCCACGACGAAGTCGTTGGCCTGGACGTGCTCGTCGTCCATCAACTCGTCGACGCCGCCGTAGACGGGGGAGCAGGGGATGTCGGCGTTGCGCAGGGCGGCGATCAGCTCTCCGCGCGTGTGCGGCTGCACCCAGGCGTTGAACAGCTCGTTGAGTTCCACCTGGGCGGCTTCGCGCAGCTGGCGCGTCGCGTAGGCGGGGTCGCCGGCGAGGTGCGGGTAGCCGGCGAGCAGGGCGAAGCGCTCGAACTGCCCGTTGGTCCAGGCGCAGATGAAGGTCCACTCCCCGTCCGCGGTCTGGAACACGCCCGCGCCGGCCGGCAGCTGGCGCTCGTGCGGTGGCCCGGTCTCGTTCTCCGGCACCACCTTGCGAGGCGCCATCATGTGGAACGCGCCCTGCAGCAGCGAGCTCGTCACGTGCGAGCCGCGCCCCGTGCGGTCGCGCTCGCGCAGCGCCGCCATCGCCGCGAAGGCGGCGAGCAGCGGTGTCGAGGTGTCGCCCACCATCGAGCCGTTGAGGCGCGGCGGCCCGGAATCGTCGTAGCGGCGCATCGCCGTGCTGAAGGCCTGGATGATCACGTCGTAGGTGGGCTCGTACTTGAGCGGCCCCTCGCGGCCCCAGCCGCTGATCGAGACGTAGACGAGGCCGGGGTTGAGCTTCGCCAGGTCCTCGTAACCGAGCCCTCGCTTGTCGAGCACGCCGATCCGCATGTTCTCGATGAAGATGTCGGCGTCCTCGACCATGCGCAGCAGGAGGTCGTGGCCCTTCGGGTTGCGGATGTCCAGCACGATCCCGCGCTTGCTGCGGTTGGAGACCGTGTAGAGCACGCCCTCGCTCCCGAGGAACGGCGTGGTCGAGTTGCGCCCATCGTCGCCCCAGGGCGGCTCGATGTGGATCACGTTCGCGCCCAGCTCGGAGAACATGCGCGCCGTGACCGGCCCCGCGATCATCGTCGTGAGGTCGATCACCTTGAGATCCTCGAGCATTCGGGGCGCGCCGCGCCGCTCCATGTTGCCGTTCGCTTCGGCCATTGAGGGTCCTCCATCGCGCGCCGCGCACACACCGGACGGCCGTGTGCGCAGCGTGCCCGGCGCATCATAACTGAGACCGTAGCTGAGGCCGCCGGACCGTCGGCCCCATGAGCCTCCCCGCACGGGGCTATACTCGAATGAACCGGGCAAGCCGACAGTCCCGAGGAGGTGGCGGGTGTTCTTTATCAGCGTGGTGCGACAGTACGAGCAGGCCGTGATCTTCCGCCTGGGCCGCTATGTCGGCACGCGCAGCGCCGGCCTTGTGGTCCTGATCCCGTTTATCGACCGGGGCGTGCGGGTCGACCTGCGTGAGTTCGTGATCGAGGAGCCGAAACAGACCTCCATCACCAAGGACAACGCGCTTGTCGACGTCGACTTCGTGGTCTTCCTCCAGGTCATCGACGCCGAGGCGGCGGTGATCAACATCAGCAACTTCATCATCGCCGTCCGTAACCTTGCGACGACCTCGCTGCGCGCCGTGATCGGCGACATGACGGTGGAGGACGTGCTGGCGCGGCGCGAGGAGATCAACACGCGCCTGCAGACCAAGATCGCGATCGAGACGATTCGCTGGGGCGTGAAGGTCTCCTCGATCGAGATCCGCGAGATCACGCCGCAGCACGACATCCAGGACGCGATGACCCAGTTGCTCACGGCGGACCGCACCAAGCGCGCCCAGATCACCGAGTCCGAGGGCCAGCGCCAGTCCGCGATCAACGTCGCCGAGGGCAACAAGCAGGCCGCCATCCTGGAGGCGGAGGGCGTGCGCGAGTCCTCGATCCTGCGCGCCGAGGGATCGCGACAGGCCCAGATCCTGCAGGCCGAGGGCTTCTCGATCGGCCTCGAGCGGATCTACGACGTGGCGCAGGGTGTGGACTCCAACACGATGGGGTTGCAGTACCTGGACATGATGAAGCAGCTCGGCGACGGTCAGTCCACGAAGTGGATTATCCCGATGGACCTTGCGAGTGTCGCCGGGAACATCAGCAGCACCCTCGCCGGCATCTCCGGCGGCGCGCGCAGCGAGCCCCCGGACGGCGGGTCCGCGAACGGCGAGTCCTAGCGCCGCCCGGGCCGGGCAGCCGCTCCCCGATCCCCGCTCCCCTGGCGGGAGAGGGTCAGGGGTGAGGGGGATTCCGGGGGCGACTCGCCGCGCTCCAGGCCGCCCGCCCGCGAGGGATGCAGGGCTGCGCCGCAGACGGCGGCGCATGGGGGGCGTGCGGGGCGAAGCCCCCTCCACACACACACACAGAAGGAAGA
Organism: Dehalococcoidia bacterium; assembly: GCA_963667465.2. Classification (GTDB taxonomy): domain Bacteria; phylum Chloroflexota; class Dehalococcoidia; order UBA2979; family UBA2979; genus VXMT01. The sequence continues at coordinate 22,517 of CAXXDN010000002.1, forward strand.
TCCGACTACCCACCAGCCCCTGGATTCCGGCTTTCGCCGGAATGACGATTCTGCGAGGGGCGAGGGAGCCGCAGCGCCTTACGGCTCCCCTCTCCCCTGGCGGGAGAGGGCCAGGGTGAGGGGGATTCCGGGGGCGACTCGCGAGGGGCGCAGTCGCCCCTCGATCGCTAGCCCCGAGGCAGCCCCAGGCCGCGCGTGGCGATCACGTTGCGCTGAATCTCTGCGCTGCCGCCCGCGATCGTCGAGGGGATCGTGCGCACGTAAGAGCGCGTGAACTCACCCGTCATCGGCGCCCGCTCGTCCCCCGGCCAGAGGTTCGAGTAGAGCCCGAAGATGATCGTGCCCGTGCGCGCCATGCGCTGGTTCAGCGCCTTCGAGAAGACCTGCCCGATCGAGGCCTCGTAGTTCGGGATCAGCCCCTTCGCCTGCAGCGAGGCAAGCCGCAGCGAGAGGTTGTAACCAACCTCGATCTCGATCGCCCGATCCGTCAGCTGCGCGCGGATCGTCGCCGACTCCGCGAGCCGCGACTTCGCCGCACCCTCGGGAGTGTCGAGGAATTCCTGGAGATCCCCGAGCAGCGAGCGGTCCTCGGCGGTGTTGGAGATCGACGCGCGGTCGAAGTCCATCAGCGTCATCGCCACGTACCAGCCGCTGTTCTCCTCGCCGATGCGGTTCTCGGCGGGCACGCGCGCGTCGTCGAAGAAGGTCTCGCCGAACGAGCTGTGGTCGAAGACCGCGTTCTCGATCGGCCGCTTCGTGATGCCGTCGATGAAGAAGTCCTCGATCATGAGGAAGGAGATGCCCTTGTGCTTCGGGGCGTCCGGGTCCGTGCGCACGAGCGCGTACATCGAGTCGGCCACCTGCGGGGTGGACCAGATCTTCTGCCCGTTGAGCACGTACTCGTCGCCGTCGCGCTGGGCGCGCAACTGCAGCGAGCCGAGGTCGGAGCCCGCGCCGGGCTCAGAGTAGCCCTGGGCCCACTGGATGTCGCCGCGCGCGATCGGGGGCATGTACTTCGCCTGCTGTTCCGCGCTGCCGTAGACCATCAGCAGCGAGCCGAGGAACATCGCGCCGGTCCCGCCGACGCGCGGTGCACCGGCGCGCTCGCGCTCCTCGTTGAAGACGAACTGCTCAAGCGTGGATAGTCCGGCGCCCCCGTGTTCCTTCGCCCACGCGGGGGCGACGAGGCCCTCGGCGGCGAGCGCGTCGGCCCACTCGCGCGAGGCGGCGACGATCTCGGGGTCGGTGGAGAGCCGGTCGTGGTCCCAGCTGGGCTCGTCGAAGTACATCGGCTCGCCGTCGGGAGCGGGAATCATCTGGCGCAGCCACTCGCCGGCGGCGGCGCGCTTGTAGCGCTCCGGCAGCTTCTCTTCGAAGAAGGTGCGGATGCGTTCGCGGAAGGCCGCGAGCTCGGCAGAGTCGTCCCAGTCCATGTGGTCCTCCTGACCTCTTCGCTGATTCTATACGTTGCGCCGCGCCTCCGCGCCGCGACACGACAACTAGCGCGTGCGTGCCCGCAGCGACCACAGCGACGCTGCGATCGTGACCACGCCGAGGGCGAGCACGGAGGCGAGCGCGCCGGCCAGGTTGTCCCACTGCCAGCCCTCGAGCACCAGCATCCTCATGCCCTCGAGCAGATACGTGACGGGGTTGATCGATGCGAGGAACTCCATCCAGGGGTCGAAGACCTCCTTGGGAGCGAAGGCCGGCGAGAGGAAGAGCAGCGGGAAGAAGAGCAGGAACCCCGCCTGCGCTGCCTGTGCGTTCCCCGTGCGCAGCGCGATCGTTGCGCCGATGCCGGAGTAGGCCGCCCCGAACAGCCCCGCCAGCGCGAGAATCACGACGTAGCCGAGCGGCCCCGCCTCCATCCCCGCGCCCACCAGCGAGACCACGACGAGGATCACCGACGTGAACGCGACGGCCCGGATCGCGTCGGCGAAGAGTCGCCCCAGCAAGATCGCCAGCCGCGGACTGGGTGTGAGCAGCAGCTTGTCGAAGTAGCCGCTCTCGATGTCCTTGACGATCGCGATGCCCGAAACCGAGGCGGCGCCGGCCACGCACTGGAGGACCGCGACCGGCAGTTGGAAGCCCTCGTAGTTCTCGATGCCGAAGGCCGGGCCGGCGACGTTGCTGATCGCGCCGACCGTCACGAAGAAAAAGAACAGTGGGATGAAGAGGTTGCTGACCTCCACACCCGGCTGGCGGAGCGTCTCCCGCACCGCGCGCCAGCAGAGCTGGTACGAGGCCAGCGCGAGCGCCGTCACGCCACCGCCTCCGAGGCGTCCCGCGCGCCCGCCTCCGGTACGTCCGCGTCGACCTCCAGGCGCCGCCCGGTCGCGCGCAGGAAGACGTCGTCCAGGGTCGGCTGGTGAAGCGTGACCTCGAGCACGGAGAGGCCCGTCTCGTTGGCGATCGTTACGATCGGCGCGATCGTCTGGCTGCCCTCGCGGATGTAGACCACCAGCGCGTCCTCCGTCCTCCGCAGCTCCTCGAGGCCGGGCAGCGCGCGGAACCGCTCGCTTGCACGCTCCACCGCCTGCCCGGCGCCGGCGCCGTCCTCAATGCGCAGCGAGACCACGTCCGCGCCGATCGTCGCCTTGAGCGCCGTGGGCGAGCCGGAGGCGACGATGCGCCCGGCATCGATGATCGCAATCTCGTCGGCGAGCCGGTCTGCTTCCTCGAGGTACTGGGTGGTAAGGAAGAAGGTGACGCCGTCCTCGCGGTTGAGTTGTTCGACATAACGCCAGAGCGCCTCGCGGCTGATCGGGTCCAGCCCGCTCGTGGGCTCGTCGAGGAAGACGATGCGCGGCGTGTGCACCAGCGCCGAGGCGAGGTCGAGCCGCCGCTGCATGCCGCCGGAGTAGGTGCCGATCTTGCGGTCGGCGGAGTCCTCGAGCTCGACGATCGCGAGCAGCTCGTCGACACGCGGCGCGACGGCGGAGCGGGGCATGCCCTGCAGGCGGCCCTGCAGCGTCAGCAGCTCGCGCCCGGTCTGGAGGTCGTCGAGGCCGGCTTCCTGCAGGGCGACGCCGATGCGTCGTCGCACCTCGTTGGCCTCGCGCTGCACGTCGAGCCCGTCGACGAAGGCGCGCCCCTCGGTGGGGCGCAGCAGTGTCGTCAGCATGCGGATGGTGGTGGTCTTGCCGGAACCGTTCGCGCCGAGGAAGCCGAAGACCTGACCGTGCGCGATGGAGAGGTCGATGCCGTCGACGGCGCGGACGCCGGGGAAGGTGCGGACGAGGCTCTCGGCGACGATCGCCGCGTGCGGATCCCCGCTCATCCCCGCTCCTCCCGCCGCAGCCGCGTGATGCTCCGGCTTGCGCCGGGCGGCGACTACCCGTAGCCAGTATCGCCGGGCGGATTGGTAGCGGCGAGGGTTGGGCGAGTGGGCGTGGGTCAGCCGCCGATCAGGCGGTCGTACCCGTCATGGGCTCCAATCCACACCCAGGTGAAGTCGTTCCCGTCCTCAACGGCGAGCGCCCTCTAGTCGCGCCCCACGCGTGCCGACCAGAATGCGCCCACCTTCTTGAAGCGAAGCGATGGGTAGGATGGATTCGCCTCAAGCAAGCGGAAGTTCCGCCTTGCCACCCGCTGAACCGGCTCTGGAAGCTGTCTGAACTCTCGCCAGAAGCGGGGGGTGTCCCCATCTTCTTCGTCAAGGGTCGCGGGCCGGTGACGGTGGGCAAGGGGAGGCCATCAGGCGGCCACGGGCTCGTGTTGCGGGCCCGCGGCCTGGTACGCACGGCGCGAGCGAAGCATGGCGAGGATCACGTCGCAGCGCCGGCGCGCGAGGCAGATGACGGCCGCGTTGTGCGCCTTCCCCTCGGCCCGCTTGCGGTCGTAGAACGCCCTCGAGGCAGGGTCGCGCAGCGAGGCGAAGGCAGCGAGGAACATCGCGTTCTTGAGCCGGTGGTTGCCACGCCGGCTGCGGCCCTCGCCGCGGAGGCTGGAGCCGGACTGACGGGTCACGGGCGCGAGTCCGGCGTAGCTGGCGAGTCTCGATCCGTTTGCAAAGCGGGACCCGTCGCCGATCTCAGCGAGGATCCTCGACCCGGTCCGCGGACCGATGCCCGGAAGCGTGCCGAGGATGCGCCCGAAAGGGTGCGCGTTGAAGAGCTCCGCGATCTCGGTCTCGAGCCGCTCGCGGCGCTCAAACATGCGGTCGAGTTCGACGACTACCTCGGCGATCACGCGCCCCATCACGGTCTCGACGGGCACGACGACGGTCTGCGCGTCGAGCGCTTCGGCTACAGCTGCGGCAAGGGCCCTGGCGAGGCGCGGGGAGCGCTTCCGGATGATGCGGGCGATGCGGCCGCGGCCGGCCTGGGCCAGCGCTTCGGGCACGGGGTGGGGGGCGAGAAGGTCGCGGACACCCGGATGGTGCAGCCTGGGGCCGAGAACGCGCTCCAGGGCCGGGGAAACACCCGTCAGTGCGTCACGAAGCCGGTTCGAGAGCCGTGTGGCGTCGGCCGCAAGGTCGGCGTCGTAGCCGTTGAGGACGCGCAACTGCGCGAGCAGCTCGTCGTCGCGGGCGTCGAGCCAGTGCACCTGGTGGCGCCGGGTGCGGCCGGTGTCGGCGAGCACGAAGGCGTCGCGGCGGTCGGTCTTGGCCTCGCCCGGGTAGAGGTCGGCGGCGCGGCGCATCACCAGTCCGGGCACGTAGGCAACGGGAACGCCCCGGCGAGCGGCGACCGCGAGCACGAGGCTCGCGAGCGAGCCGGGCTGATCCACGACCAGTGCCGGGCTGCCGGTCGACGTCGCGCGGTCGAGCAGGGCCTCGATCTCCGCCTCGTCGTTGGCGACGGCTCTGGAGAAGAGCGGCGAGCCCGCGGCGTCGAGCACGTCGGCAAAGTGCTCCGCCTTCCCGATGTCGAGGCCGATCCACACGTCGATGTCGTCGGGCGTACCCACTGTGGCTCCCTTCGGTTGCTCGCCCACTCGTCCGGAAGGCCGCAGGTACGCTCGCCGTCATCCACCTTACGAATCAGCGATCCGCCGCATGTCCCCATCAGAGGTTCACGCACCGAACAGCGCCGGTGGCAACACCCCCCAGGCCGTCGAGCGACAGGGGGCACTGAGCCATGCCGGCGCTGCCGGACTTCCCGGTCTCAGACGCTACTGAGGCCGTACGGAGAAAGTAAGGGGGGGTGGCGCGATGCACCTAGAGATCTTCGAGGGTGTCGCGCTCTCCGGCCTCGCGGGCCTCCGCGATAAGGAAGTCCAGCCTGCCGGCCTCCGCATCGGCCTCGAGTTGCTGGTCCCAGCGCTCCCAGTCCAGTTTGCTGATCCACTTCCGCAACTGGGCGTACTCGGTCTCGGGAAGGACCCGAATCGCATCCTGGATTTCGGTGATGCTCACCATTGCTGCATCCTCGACATCATCGCCGTGTCAGACTGCACTAGATTCTACGGCGCACCTGCGGCCTGCGCCCCGGCGGCTCTGTCGAGTGCTGGGGGCGGAACTGACGAGGCGCCCCGGGTGGGGGCGCCTCGGATGCGTCGACTTGGGCGGCGTGCCCTCGCCGACGTCCTCGCCGACGTCGACCTCGCAGTCGTAGGTGCGGAACTCGTCGACGAAGTAGTCGGCGAGCGGGGTCTGCGCCTCCTGCTCGAAGAGCTCCGAGGTGCGGTAGGCGTCGAGGTCGTCCTGCGAGTTCCGGATGCTGACCGCGAACCCCGCGTCCGCCTCGTCGCGGTCGTGGGCGAGCCAGCGTCCGCGCAGCCCCTGGATACCGCTGCTGATCGGCTCCATCGTCCGGCGGTAGGCCTCGGCGTACTCGGGCTACGTGCCTGGCTGCACCGTGCCCCGCGTGATCCGCATGATCATCACGCACCTCATGTCCTTCGAGCGTAGTTCTCCGCGGCCGGTGGCAAGTTCGGCCGCTCACAAGCGCCCACGCCGTGCCGCGGGCTACCCTGCGTCCGGCGAGGATTGCGAGGAAAGGGCGGGGCTGGCGATGCGCATCTCGGTCATCGGTGGCGAACAAGCGGAGGGCGAGGCGGCGCGGCTGGCGTTCGAGGTCGGCCGCGAGCTGGGCGCGCGCGGGCACGTGCTGATCTGCGGCGGTCGCGGCGGCGTGATGCGCGAGGCCTGCCGGGGTGCGAAGGAGCGCGGCGGCCTGACGATCGGCATCCTGCCGGGCGACGACCTCGGCGAGGCGAACGAGTACGTCGACATCCCGCTGCCGAGCGGCCTCGGCTTCGCGCGCAACGTGCTTGTCGCACGCGCCGGCGAGGCCGTGATCGCCATCGACGGCAAGTTCGGCACGCTCTCCGAGATCGCCTTCGCGCTCATCTCCGAGCGGCCGGTGATCGGCCTCGGCACCTGGGAGCTGCGCGACGGCGACGGCGAGCACGCCCCGATCGAGCGTGTTGAGGACGCCGTGGCTGCCGTGGACGCCTGCGAGGCGGCCGTCCGCTAGTCCAGCTCGGCGGGCCGGCGCGCCCGATAGCGCAGGTACAGCTCGCTCGTCTCCGCGTTGCGGAAGGCCGAGAGCAGCTCGAGGCGCCGCACGCCCTCGTGCGTGGCGGGATGGCCAGGCGTCTCGACGGCGGTCGGGCCGCCCTCGCCGCCGGTGACGAGCGCGCCGACCGTCAGGAACAGCTCATCGGCGAGGCCGCGGCGGAAGAACTCGCCGTTGAGCGACGGGCCGCCCTCCAGCAGCAGCAGCCGACAGTCGAGCGCCTCGCGCATGTGCGCGAGCATCGAGGGAACCTCGGCGCCCGCGGGGACGCGCTGGACCGGTCGGCCGGCGGCCGCGAGCGTGGCGGCTCGCTCGGCGGAGGCGCCGTCCGAGAGGTAGACGACGCCCTCGAAGTCGCTCCCGCTGAAGAAGCGGTTATCGAGCGGCAGGTCGCCGGAGTGCGAGAGCGTGGCGGCGATCGGCAGGCGCGGCTTGCCGCGGGCGACGCGCAGCGCCTCGAGGGCCTCGTCGTTGAGGCGCGGCGAGTGGCCGCTGGCGCGCAGCGTGCCCGCGCCGGTGAGCACGACGTCGGCGTGGACGCGCAGCTCGCGCAGCAGCTGGCGGTCGGCTGCCGAGCCGAGGCCTTGCTCGCGGCCCTCGATGACGGTCGTGCCGTCGGCGGACGCGACCATGTTGACGATCACGTAGGGCCGATCGGCGGGCGCCTCGGGAAACTCGAGCGCCGTGTAGTCCGGAGTGCCGGTGTCGGGAATGCCGCCGGGAGTGTCCATGGGCGCGAGTCTGCCACCGCGCCACCGCGCGCGGCTACTGCGCCCACTGGCCGCGACGAGTGCGGCTAGTCGCGGCGGCTAGCCGCGGGGAAGGCCGAGGCCCTGCAGCGCGATGATGTTGCGCTGAATCTCACTGCTGCCGCCCGCAATCGTGATCGCAACGTTGAACTTGTGCGTGGTCCAGATCTGGCCCTCAAGCGGGGCCTCCACCGAGGCCGGCGGCAGCGAGCCGAGCGGGCCGGCGATCTCCGTGCCGAACTCGCCCACACGGCGCTCGAGCTCGGTCATGAAGATCTTCAGCACCGACGACTCGGTGCGCAGCTTCAGGCCCGCGGCGATCTTCGAGGCGGTCATGCCCTGCAGCACGTCCCCCGCCTCCTGATCGATCACCAGCTGCGCGAGCCGGTCGCGCACCCATGGGTCCTCGGAGAGCGGCCGGCCGTCGACCTTCGTCTCCTTGATGAAGGCAATCAGGTTGTCGCGGATGAGCGGCATGTGCCCGTACGGGATCCCCGAGGTGCGATCCAGGTCCAGCGCCTCGCGCACGTAGTCCCAGCCGCGGTTCTCCTCGCCCAGCAGGTGGTCGGCGGGGACGCGCACGTCGTCGTAGAACGTCGCGCCGACCTCGCCGCCATCGAGCGTCGGCATCCCCGCGACGGTGAAGCCCTCGCGGCCGTGCTCGACGAAGAGCAGCGAGATGCCGTCGCGCAGTGGCGCGTCCGGGTCCGTGCGGACGGCGAGGTACATGATGTCGCCCTCGGAGGGGTGGCCGTACATCTTCGAGCCGTTGATCACGTACTCGTCGCCGTCGCGGTAGGCGCTGGTCGAGAGGTTGGCGAGGTCCGAGCCGGTCTCCGGCTCGGTGAAGCCGAGCACGAAGTCGATCTCCCCGTCGCGGATCTTCGGGAGCAACTCGGACTTCATCCAGGGCGAGCCGTGCTTGATGATCAGCGGCCCCATGATGTTGACGTTGTAGAGCGAGAGCGGCGCGCCCACGCGCGAGGCCTCGTCGGAGAGGATGAAGCGTTCGACGGCGGTCAGGTCGCCGGTGCCGCCGTACTCCTCGGGCCAGCCGATCGAGTACCAGCCGCGGGCGGCGACCATGTCCTTGAAGCGCTTGACCGCTTCCGCGTGCTCGGGCGCGCGACGGCTGAGGCGGTCTGCTGAGCGCACCTCCTCCGGCCAGGCGTCCTCGAGGAACTCACGGATCTGCGCGCGGAACCCGTTTTGCTCGTCGCTCCAGGCGAAGTCCATCTGCCTGCGTCCCTTCGCGTCCCCGTCGCGTCTAGTCGCGAGGCAGGCCGAGGCCCTGCAGCGCGATGATGTTGCGCTGAATCTCGTTGCTGCCGCCGGCGATGGTGATGCCGGGGTTGTTGCGGTGCGTGTAGTGGAACCAGCCGCCCGAGGGCGCCTCGGGCGAGTCCGGCGTGAGCGAGGCGAGCGGCCCGGAGACCTCCATCGCGAACTCGCCGATGCGCCGCTCCAGCTCGGTCAGGAAGATCTTCACGACGGACGACTCCATGCGCAGCTTCAGGCCCGCCGCGATCTTCGAGGCGGTCATGCCCTGCAGCAGCTCGCCCGCCTCGATCTCGATCACGAACTGGGCGATGCGGTCGCGCACCCACGGATCCTCGATCAGCGGGCGGCCGTCGAGCGAGGACTCCTTGACGTACTCGATCAGCTCGCCCAGGCGCTCAGGCATCTGGCCGTAGGTGATGCCGCTGGTGCGGTCGAGGTCGAGCGCCTCGCGGATGTAGTCCCAGCCCTTGTTCTCCTCGCCAAGGAGGTGGTCGGCGGGCACGCGCACGTTGTCGTAGAAGGTGGCGCCGACGTTGTTGCCGGCCAGGGTCGGCATCTCCAGGGAGGTAAAGCCCTCGCGGCCGTGCTCGACGAAGAGGACGGAGATGCCGCGGCGCAGCGGCGCGTCGGGGTCCGTGCGCACGGCGAGGTACATGATCTCGTCGGGGCCGGGGTTGCCGTACATCTTCGAGCCGTTGATCACATACTCGTCGCCGTCGCGGTAGGCGCGCGTCGTGAGGTTGGCGAGGTCCGAGCCGGTCTCCGGCTCCGTGAAGCCGAGCGTGAAGTCCACGTCGCCGGCGCGGATCCTGGGCAGCACCTCCTCCTTCATCCAGGGCGTGCCGTACTTCATGATCAGCGGCCCCATGATGCTGACGAGGTAGGCGGGGAGCGGCGCGCCGATGCGGCTCGCCTCGTCACTGACGATGTAGCGCTCCATCTGGCTGAAGTCGGGCAGGCCCCCGTACTCCTCGGGGAGTCCCAGGGAGAAGAGGCCGCGCTGCGCGGCGGCGCGGCGGAAGCGCTCGCCCTCCTCGGGGCCCGCGCGCCCGGCGCGCTGGGCCTCGGGCGGCCACTCGCGCTCGAAGAACTCGCGCACCTCGGCGCGGAACTGCTTTTCGCTCTCGGTGTATTCGAAGTCCATGTCGATCCTCCGTCGTCTCGCTGCGAGTTCGGTCGCTGCGGCTAGTCGAGGATCGCGCTGGCCACGGCGCGCCGGTGTTCGTGCGCTGTGCCGTAGGTGCAGGCCGCGGCCGTGCCGATGCGGTAGGGGAACTGCACGAAGTGATCGTCGATGAAGCCGACGCCGCCGTGCACCTGGATCGCGTCGCGGGTGATGCGCGCGGTGGCGTCCCCCATGAACGCCTTGGCGTAATGTGCGCCCATCTCGTACGGCTGGCCGGTCGAGTGTAGCCAGGCGGCCTTGTAGCAGAGGTAGCGCCCGGTCTCGATGTCGACGGACATGTTGGCGCACTTGTGCGAGATCGCCTGGAACGTGCCGATCGGCTTCCCGAAGGCGACGCGCGTCTTCGAGTACTCCGAGGCCAGCTCGAGCGACCGCTGGCAGAGCCCGAGCATCAGCACGGAGTTGGCGATCGCCCCGAGCAGCGTGACGTGGTCCTGCAGCCCGGCGGCCGAGACCACGCGGCCCGAGGCGCCCTCGAAGCGCACGTCGTAGAGCGGCTCACCGCCGGAGGCGGGCATGCGCACGGCGCTGACGCCGTCAGCGCCGGTCTCGACGACGGCCATCTCGTCGCCGTCGGCGAGCGGGACCAGCAGGTGCGTGGCCAGCTCCGCCCACGGCACCACGAGGCGGCGGTCGGTCAGCGTGACGGCGGCGCCGTCGCCGCGCGCCGCCGTCTGCTCGCCGCCGCCGGCGGCGGTGAGCGCCGGGATGACGACCGCCTCGCCGTCGGCGATCGCCTGGGCGAGGTCGGCGTCGGCCTCGACGAGCGCGAGGCCGGCGGCGATCGTCGAGTGGGGGTAGGGGCTGACGCAGTAGCCCTTGCCCATCTCCTCGAGCAGCAGGACGGTGTCGAAGATGCCGCCGCCGGTGCCGCCCATCTCCTCGGGGAACGGAGCGGAGTTCCAGCCGAGGTCGACGATGTTGGGCCAGAGCGCGGTGTCGTAGCCCTCGTCGGCGCGGTAGCCGTCGCGCATGCGGTCGAGCGGGAAGTCACGCGAGAAGAACTCGCGCGCGGTCTGCCCGAGCAGTTCCTGCAGTTCGTTGAATTCGTGGTTCACGTAGAGGCCGCCCCTCGTATCGCGGGCTCCGGGGCAGCAGGTGGTGGTGTCCGCGGCGTCGCCCCCGGCCCTCGCACGCCGCGCGCGTCAATATATGCCGCCTGCGTTGCTGGGGGTAGCGCGCGGGCGGGTGCGGGTCAGTTGCAGTAGGGGAGGCCGACAGCTCACCCCCCCAGCCCGGCGAGCTCCTCGATGGAGCCGTCGACGTAGAGGATGGAGGCGGCGGCGGCGAGCTGCTCGGTGAGGCGGGCGCGCGTGGCCTCGTCGGTTACGCCGGCGGCGGCGGCGATGCGGCCGCTCAGCTCGGCGATCGAGGCGCGACCGTCCGCCGAGGCGAGCATGCGCGCGACGGGGAGGCTCAGCGGCGCGCCCTCGGGGCGCTGCTCGCTGCTGAGCACGTGGCCCCAGGCGAACTCGTCGCCCTCGATCACCGGCTTGCGCTCGATGCGCACGCCCGCGTCGAGGCGGGGGGCCGAGGCGGCGACCGCCGCCGGGCCGGCGCGGTCGAGGGCGGCGCGGCGCGCCTCGCGCTCCGCCTCGACGGCGCGCACACCATCGACGAAGGCGGGCGGGGCGTCGCCGTGGTTGATCACGGCGCGCTCGTAGCCGATCGGCGATTGCCCGGCGACCATGCGGATGAAGGCGTGGCGCGGGCTGAACTCGGAGTCGTCGCTGATCCGGCGCGCCTCCCAGAAGTAGGAGCCGGCGCTGCGATTGCTCGAGTAGAAGAGCATCGCCAGCCGGTGGAAATTGTTGTACTGCGCGAGGTAGAGGTCGGCGTAGGCCTCGGCGGCGGGGCCCTCGAGCGTCGGGTCGCGCAGCGCCGAGGCGATGTAGGCGGCGGCCAGCACGCCGCTGCTCAGCGCCAGGTGCACGCCCGAGGAGAACAGCGGGTCGACGAAGCAGCCGGCGTCGCCGACCAGGACGTAGCCCGGTCCGGCCAGCCGGCGCGAGCGGTAGGACCAGTCCCGCACGACATGTGGCCCGTCGACGAGCGAGGCGCGTTCGAGCAGCGCCGCGGTGCGCGGCGCTGAGGCGATGCGGTCGCGGAACGCCTCGGCCACGCCCAGCTCGCCGATCGCGCGCTGCCCCTCCTCGCTGTCGAGGACGACGCCGACGCTGGCCTGGCCGGTGTGCAGCGGGATCGTCCAGCACCAGCCGTGCTCGCAGGACTCGATGAAGATGTTGGTCGCGTCCGGCTCCGGCAGGCGCGCGGCGTCCTCGAAGTAGGCATAGATCGCGAGGTTGCGGAAGAAGTCGTCCCACTCGCGCAAGCCGAGGGCGTGACCGAGCAGCGCCGACTGGCCGCTGGCGTCGACGACCCAGCGGGCGGCGACGAAGCCCTCGGCGCCCTCGTCCGTGCGGTAGCGCACGCCGCTGGCGCGGCCGTCCTCGAAGGGCACTTCGACGGCCTGGCAGCCCTCGTGGACCGCGACGCCGAGGGCGCGGGCGTGTTCGAGCAGGATCTGGTCGAACTCGGGGCGGGTGACCTGGAACGAGCTGGGGTAGCTGCGGTTGGTCTCGTGGAAGTACCAGCTCCACGGCTCCGGGTCGGAGCCCCAGACCATCGTCGCGCCGTGCTTGGGCAGGAAGCCGGCCGCCTCGATGGCGGGGAGCACGCCGAGGCGTTCGAGGATCGGGATGCTCGCCGGCAGTAACGACTCGCCGACGTGGTCGCGCGGGAAGCGTTCGCGCTCCAGCAGGACGACGCTGAGGCCGCCGCGAGCGAGCAGCGCTGCGGCGCTGCTGCCGCCGGGCCCGCCGCCGATGACGGCGACGTCAGCCTGCGCGGCGGGCGGCTCGTTCATCGTGCCCGTGCGGCGCGCCTCGCGATCAGGCGGGGGCCGCGGCCTCGTCGGCGACCGGCTCGTTGGTCGCCGGGTTCACCTCGTAGGGGCCGCGCAGTTCGAGTTCGTCGCCGATCTCGCGGACGGCGGGGATGACCTCTTCGCCGAAGAGCTTGAGGCTGCGCATCTGGTCCTCGTGGCTCATCGCGCCGTCACCGTCCCAGAAGAAGATCGCGCCCGGCCGCAGGTACTCGAGGACGTGGCGGACCTTGGGGATCACGGTCTTCGGCGTGCCGGTGATGATCGTGTAGCGCTCGAGCTGTTCGTCGTAGGTGCCCTGGAAGCCCGCAGCCGAGAGGATCTCCTTCCGAGGCTCGTCATCCGCGCCCTCGAGGCGGCCACGCGCGACGGCGGCAGCGCGGTTCATCGAGGTCGGCAGCAGGTGCGTGCGCGAGGTCAGGCCGGGCAGGTTCTGGAGGAAGGTGCGGACGATGCCCTGGTTGCCCTCCAGGAACGGGTTAGGCGGACCCTCCACGTACTTCTGCGCGGTCTCGTAGGCAAGCTCCTCGGTCTCGTCGACGTGCACCTTGAAGAGGTAGCCGCGGTGCTGCGAGCCGGCCTCGTAACCCTCCTCGGCGGCGACCTCGGCGTAGTACTCGAAGGACCGCTTTGTGGGCTCGAGGTCGGTGGCGAGCATGACGTAGGGGTAGCGATGACGGGCCGACCACTCGACGGTGTTCTTGCTCATCACGCCGGGGATCCAGATCGGCGGGTGCGGGTCCTGGTAGGGCTTCGCCCAGGGGTTCACGTAGCGGAAGTTGTAGTGCTCGCCCTCCCAGCGGTAGGGGCCGGGGGTGGTCCAGGCCTTCACGACGAAGTCGTGGGCCTCCTGGAAGCGCTCCCAGTTGAACGGCGGCTGCGCGTTGTGGGAGACGCTCTCGCGCCCGGTCCCGCGCACCCAGCCGGTGACGAGCCGGCCGCGCGAGATCATGTCGATCTCGGCCAGTTCCTCGGCGAGGAAGAGCGGGTCGTCCCAGATCGGCAGGATGTTGCCGAGCAGCACGATCTTCACCTTCTTGGTGATGCGCGCGAGGATCGCGGCCTCGACGTTCATCACGGAGCCCATGCAGAACGGCGTCGAGTGGTGCTCGTTGAGCATCACGCCATCGAAGCCCATTTCCTCGGCGTAGACGCGCTCATCGAGGTAGCGGTTGTAGAGTTCCGCGCCGACCTCGGGGTCGTAGACCTCGTTGGTGATGCCGAGGTCGGGAATGGGGCGCGCGGTGGTGCCGAAGACTCCGGACTTCTGGTCCTGGTACGGGCGCTCCGTGAAGTGACCGATGAACATTGCCGTCTCCTGCCTTCATGGCGCGCCGCGCGAGGGGGCGCGTCTCGTCGCCATCGTACACCGGGCGGCTCGGGCCCGGCACGCGCGGGCGCTGTGCCGCGCTCCCGGGGTGCGGATCAGGCAGCCGCCGCGCGCGCCGCCCTGATCCCGCCGTGTGCGATCAGCCGAGGTGCGCGGCTACGAGTTCCGCCAGCCGGTCCGGCTGCTCCATGTCCACCATGTGGCCGCAGTCCGCGACGACCTCGATGCTGGCGTTGGGCAGGGCGGCCGCGTAGGCCTGCGCGACGGCCAGCGGCACAACGCCGTCGTCGGCGCCCCAGACCAGCAGGGTCGGGGTCTCCACCTCCTGCAGGAGGTGCGGGAGGCGGCGGTTGAACATGTACGGCTTCCAGGTCAGGCGTGCGGTCATCTCGCGGCTGAAGTCCCACAGTTCGCGGACCTCGGGAGCCGGATCCTCCCCGAACTCGGCGTGGAAGCTCGCCTCGTTACTGAAGCCGGCGCGCACGTACTCGTCGTAGTCGATCAGCATCTGGTCGAGGATCTCGCCCTCGTCCGGCTGGATGCCAGGCGCGCCGACGAGCACGAGGCTGCTGACACGTTGCTGGTTCATCGTCGCCATCTCGGCGGCGATCCAGCCGCCGAAGCCAAGCCCGACGACGGGGATTGGACCATGGCCGAGCTTGTCGAGCAGCTGGAGGATCAGGATGGCGACGTCGCGGGCTTCGCGCGCCCACTCGGGGCGCTCGGACTGGCCGTAGCCGGGAAGGTCCGGCACCAGCACCTGGCGCGCCGCAGCCAGCTGCTCGTAGGCGGGCAGCCAGCCGTGGTTGCCGATCGAGTGGTGCAGCACCAGCACCGGGTCGCCGCTGCCACCCTGCAGGTACTGGACGCGGCGGCCCGCGACCTCGATCTGCTCTGTCGTGTGCGTCTCGGTGCTCGTCGTCATGCTCTCACCCGTCGTCGGTCCGTGTCGGCTGACGCATCATACCAGCGGCCTGCTGCGCAAGCGCGGGCCCGCGCTGCCGCTCGAACGCGCAGCGCCGCGCGGCTACGATACGCGCGAGCATGCAGGTACGCGCGAAAGGGGTGCGGCGTGGAGGTCAAGCGGATCCGGCAGGTCTACATCGTCGCCGAGGACGTGGAGGCGGCCGCCCGCTTCTACACCGAGACGCTGGGGCTCTCCGAGCAATTCCGGGACGGCGCGAACTGGGTGCAGCTCTCCGCCGGCGACATCTCGCTCGCCATCGCGAGCGCCTCCGAGGGCCAGGGCGCGGCCGCCGGCCAGCCCGTCCCCGTCTTCGAGGTCGACGACCTCGAGGCTGCCCTGGCCGCCGTCAGCAGGGGCGGCGGCGGCGCGGGCGCGGTACGGGATATGGGCGACCACGGCCGCACCGCCCTCGCGACGGACCCCTCCGGTGCGGCGATCTCGTTCTTCCAGCGCTGAGGCTCGGGCGGCGGCAGCGCGCACCCACTAGCGGCCCGTGATTGGGTCGCGCGCGCGGAGTTCCGGGAAGAGCGAGAAGTCGCGGTCTCGCGTGAGCAACGCCTCGGTTCCGTGGGCCACGCAGATGGCCGCGATCCTGGCGTCGTGGATGACTCCGCCGAGTACGCGGGGCCGCACGACGAAGCGCTCGAGAACCTCCGCGAAGCCGTCCGTCTCGCCGATCAGCCGCAGCGAGGGTGAGGCCATCCAGGCGGCAAGTTGCCCCCACGCCTGCTCCGGGCTCGTCGGATTGTCTCGCCAGATGCGGGGGTTGGTCACGACGCTCAGGAACTCGTAGCAGCACGGCCATGGGATCGCCCAGGGAGTGTCACCCTCAGCCAGGCCGCGGAGGATCGAGGCTGCAGCTGCGTGGTGTCGCGATTCCCGGCGGTGGGCGTACACCAGCAGGTTCGTGTCGACCGCGATCACTCGGTCTCGGTCCGCCCGTAGATCAGCTCCCGGAGGTCCTGCCAGGAGTGCGCCTCGAGCGGGTCAGGCTCACCTGCCTGGCCCACGCTCAGGTCTGGCAACTTGTAGCGAGGATGCGGCGTCGTTGTGGAGAGCACCCGGCGGAGTCCCTCTTCGACCACGGCGCGCAACGGCTGTCCCGTGCTGCGTGCATGGCGCTTGGCGCGGAGCAGCAGTTCATCCTGGATGTCGAGCGTGGTCTTCATGGACCCATAGTACCCATATGCTCGATGCTGGTCGAGCCATATCATGACCGGGCGCGCGGCCCTCGGGTGCGGCGATCTCGCTTTTCCAGCCGGGCTGGAACAGTCCGGCGCTACGCCACGGATGCGCCGACGCGGGCGTCGCGGTAGCGGCGGTGCAGGTCGGCGGCCACCTCCGGGCGGAAGCTGAGCGCCAGCAGCGTGTCGCGGACCTCGTCCGGGTAGGGGCGAACCGACGCCGGGTGCGTGCGGACCTCGGCGATGAAGTCGTCGAAGCGCGCGCGCAGATCGGATGCGTCGACCGCCTCGCGGGCGAGGGCGAACAGGGCCTTGCGGAAGCGGCGGTCCACAGCTCGGCCTCCCTGCCGCGCCGGCTTAGCTCGCCGGCTTCCAGCGCAGGATCGTCACGTCGTCCGCCACGTCGTCGAAGACGGCCTCCATGGCCATGCCGACCGCGAGGTCCTCGTTGTCCACCTCGACGGCGTTGCCGTAGACGACGTTGTAGGTGGCGTTGTTATGGATGCTGACGGTGGCGGGATCCACGTCGTCCGGCAGCACCTGGATGACGTTGTAGGGGTCGTGCCCGCGCCAGGGACCGAGGATGCCCTGCGTGACGATCACGTAGGTGTAGAGCGTGCCCTTCCCGCTCACCGCTTGCCATTCCAGCTCCTCGCCAAGGCAGAAACGGCAGGTGCGGTCCGGCGGGTGCTGGAAGGTCTGGCAGGACTGGCAGCGCTGGAGGACCATGCGGTGCTCGCGGAGCGCGTCCCAGTAGCCCTGGGTGAGGACGTCCGGCTGGGGCAGCAGGTAGGGGTACTCGTCAGCCATCGTCAGTCCGCCTTCATCATCACGAGCGCGCTCTTGCCGACCACGCCAGTGTGCAGGGCGATCTTCGGGTCGCGGGTCTGGCGACAGAGATCGCGGTCGTAGGTGTGCTGGCCGTCCGCCCAGTTGGGGCAGAGGTCCTCGGCCTCGCCCCAGAGCTGCTGCGCGGCCTCGAGGGCGTTGTTGAGGCCGTGGCAGTAGCCCTCGTTGATCAGGCCGCCCTGCGTCTCCATCGGGATCTGGCCGTCCAGCGAGATGGCGCCGCTGCGCACGAAGTCCGCGCACTCGCCCTTCCCGCACCAGCCGATGTCCTCGACCATGCGCATCGGGCAGTCCGTGAAGTTGTCGTAGAGCAGCGCGATGTCGATGTCGCTGAGCTGGATGTCGGCGGCTCCGAAGAGCTGGTCGCGCATGTACTTGAAGCCGGTGTCGGCGAGGTCCTCGAAGGGGCTGGGCCCGCCAATCGCGCCGCGGATCAGCAGCGGCGTCTTGCGCAGCGACTTCGCCCGCTCGGTGCTGGTGAGGATCATGGCGCAGGCCACATCCGTCTCCAGGCAGCAGTCCAGCAGGTGGTAGGGATTGACGATGTAGCGCGAGTTCTGGTGGTCCTCGACGGTGACCGGGTCGCGCATGGTGGCGCGCGGGTTCTTGACCGCGTTGCTGCGCGAGTTGACGGTCCACTCGGCGAGGTCCGCGCTGCTCACGTCGTAGAGACCCATGTAGCGCCGCGCCTGCTGCGCGTACGTCGAGGGCGGACCGGCGAGGCCGTAGATGTTCTGGAACTGGCCCGCGCCGCCGACGCGGTTGCTGCCTCCGCCGGCGCCCGCTCCGGACTGGCCCATGCGGTAGCCGGAGCGCCCGTTCATCGAGCGGTAGACCAGGCAGTAGTCCGCCATCCCGTGGTAGATGATCTGCGCGCCCATCATGATCGAGGCGGAGGCGTAGTTCCCGCCGCCCGTGAGGCTGGTGTCCTGATGGATGCGCCGCACGCCGAGCGCGCGCAGCGCTGCCTGCGGATCGATTGAGTCGTTGGTCTGATAGGTGACGCCGGCGTCGATGTCCTTCGGATCCATCCCGGCGTCGGCGGCGGCCTCGCGGGCCGCCCGCACGGTGAGCGTGGTCACGCTCTCGCCGGAGTTCTTGGAGAACCCACCGGGCGCCGACGGGCTGCGGCTGTAGCCGATCCCGACGATCGCCACGCTGTCGCGGAAGTCCTCTGGGGGCATACGCATCTTCCCCTTCGCCAGCCCTCGCCGGAGCGTCCGGCGAGGAGCACCCGGACCATATCACCGGCATTGCGGGGTCGCCAGCGATGGCGGGCGCACGGGCGTGCGGCGACCCGCCCCAGGGCCTCGTAGGGGCCGAGGTTTGCGACGACTTCGAGGCCATGCTATGAAGCGGAGCGCGCCTGCGGGCAGGTTCCGCGCGCGCCGCGAAGGGAGCCACACATGCCGGGTCCGGAGATCAGGGGCAAGTACGCGATCGTGGGTGTCGGGGAGACCGAGTACTCCCGCAACTCCGGCCGCACCACGCGGGCGATGGGCGCCGAGGCGATTCGCAACGCCATCCAGGACGCCGGCATGTGGGAGGACCGCAAGGAAACCAGCTGGGGCATGCTCTCCTACCAGGGCCGCGGCTCCGCCAACGCCCCGGACCTCGCAGGCGAGGTCGGCATCCGCCTCGACTTCTTCTTCGACTGCATGGGCGGCGGCTCCTCGACCGAGGCGCTGACCGGCATGGCGGTCGGCGTGATCGAGGCCGGGATGTGCGACGCGGTGATCATCAACCGCTCGATGAACGGCTTCACGGAGACGCGGACCGGCGGCACCGGCCAGCAGGCGCCGCGCTTCACCACGGCCAACGGCATGGACACGCTGCAGACGGCGATCTACGGCTTCGGCACGCCGCTGCAAAACTTCTCTCTCGCCTTCGTGCGCCACATGCACAACTACGGCACGACCAACGAGCAGCTCGCCGAGGTCAAGGTCGCCCACAGCTGGGGCGCCTCGAATAACCCGAAGGCCTACTACAAGACGCGGCTGACCGTGGAGGACGTAGTCAACTCCCGCTACATCGTGAAGCCGTTCCACCTGCTGGACTGCTGCGTGGAGACGGACAACGGGACGGCGATCATCGTGACGACGGCGGAGCGGGCGGCGAGTCTGGCGAAGCCGGTGGTCAAGATCCTCGGCCTGGCGGGCCGCGTCTGTAAGTGGCAGGCCGGCTACCCCTGGCAGAACGACCCGATATCGCAGGTCGCCGGCGAGTACAACGCTCGCATCCTCTGGCCGAACGCGGGCGTCGGCCCCGAGGACATCGACATCACCGGCTCCTACGACGCGTTCACCTTCACCTCGCTGATCCAGCTCGAGGCCTACGGCTTCTGCCCGATCGGCGAGGGCGGCACCTACGTCTCCGACGGCACCATCAAGCTGGGCGGGAAACGGCCGAACAACCCCTCGGGCGGTCACCTCTGCGAGGGCTACACGCACGGCATGAACATGGTGATCGAGAACGTGCGTCAGCTGCGCAAGCAGGTGGACGACTACTGCACCGGCGATCACACCTTCGACTACAGCGAGGGCGCGTGCCGCCAGGTGCAGGACCCGGAGATCACCGCCAACCTCGGTTGGGCGAACCCGGGCACGGCCTCCTCGATGGTGATGACGAACCAGTAGTTCGCCGGCAGCGGCCGGGAATGCGTTGGGGGCGCCGCGGGGCGCCCCCTTCCGCGTCCGCGTCAGGGCAGGGCGTCCGGCCAGGGATTGACGAGATCGATCCCGCACCCCTCGAAACCGCCCGAGTCGCGAGTCGCGACCGGCACTCCTGCCGAGCGCGCGATCGCTGCGATTTGGCAGTCCGACTGGCTGATTGGACGGCCAGTCGCGCGGCGACTGGCCGCGATGACGGCGTACTCGCGGGCTGCATCACTACCGAACGGCAGGATGGGCTGGGCGAACATTGCGCCCAGCGTGCGCTCGGCCGCAGCGGCCAATCCGCGACGACGCTCTCCCGACGGCAGCAACGCGATTCCGGTTCGGATTTCCGCCTCGGTCACCGCCGTGACGAAGAGGCTGTTCAGGGGCTGCTGGTCGACCCATGCGAGTACTTCGGGTCGCGGGTTGTCCCGCATGAGTTCCGAGACGACGTTGGTGTCGAGAATGAACACTCCCGGGGCCTAGTCAAACTGTGGGACTTCGCGCATCGGTTCCCTCGGAGGGATCGGCAGGTCGACGCCGCCGAACGGCTTGAACAACTCGTGAATCGCCGTTCCGAGATTCCCCGGGGGCGCCGATTCCTCGGCCAGTGCCGCGCGGAGAATCTCGCGCACCTCCTGCTCCATCGAGTGGCCGCGCTCCGCCGCCCGAATGCGTAGCCGCCGCTTCAGTCCTTCATCGAGGTTACGTACCGTGATGCTGGCCATGACCGACGGGCTCCACTCAGGCTGCAACGCAATCATACGGTGATTGCAACGCAATCACCACCGCGGAATCGCCCCTCTGCGCAGGCTTGTTGCCGCAAGCCACGCCTACGAACCCGGCGGCCGCCGCGGCGTGTAGGGCGGCGGGTCGGCCATGTGCGGCAGGCCGTGCGCGCCGCCGGGGCGGAAGTCGAGCGGCGCGTGGCGGTGCAGACGCAGCAGCCGCACCAGCGTCTCGATGTCGGGGACAGCCTCCGGGAAGCCCGTTCCGACGCGCCCCACGGCAGGGAGGCTATGGACGTCCGAGCCGGCGGTGCGGCCGACGCCCAGCTCCTCGGCAAGCGTCGCCCAGTAGCCGTCGACGTGGTCCGTGTGGTCGCCGTTGACGACCTCGACCGCCTCGAACAGGTCCGGGATGGCGGACCAGCTCGGGCGCTGGTGATCGCCCTCGCGCATCGGGTGCGCCCAGACCATCGCACCGCCCTCGGCGATCACGATCTCGCGCAGGCGCTCGATGTTGGTCAGCTCCGGGCGGTAGCGATCGAGGCCGAAGACGAGCACGTGGCCGTGCGTGCTGCCGATCTCCATGCCCGGCAGCACGGTGACGCCGTGCCGCTCGCCGATCTCGCGCGCCTTGTCCGCATCCCAGATCGCGTTGTGCTCGGTGAGGCAGACGCCGTCGAGGCCACGCGCCGCTGCCTGCGCCACCAGCCGCTCGGCGCGCACCCCGCTGTCGAGCGAGAGCTCGGAGCTGTGGCAGTGCATGTCGACCACGGCGCCGCCCGGGAGCCGCGCGTCAGCGACGATGCCCAACTCCGCGCCGGGCTCGCTCGCCATCGAGAGTGCGGCCGGCTGCGGCAGGCCGGCCGCGGCGGCAGGCGGCGGCTCCGCCCCCTCCCCGGTCACGAGGCGATATGCACGGCTGCCTGCACCCGGCTCGCTAGCCTGCCGCCCGCTCGCGGGCGAGGCGGATCAGCTCCGGCAGCACCTCCAGGCAGTCGCCGGTAATGCCGTAGCGGGCGTAACGGAAGATCGGTGCGTCGCCGTCGGTGTTGACGCCGACGAGCACGCGCGCCGTCGAGCAGCCGACCATGTGCTGGCTCGCGCCGGAGATGCCCGCCGCGATGTAGAGGTCCGGGCTGACGATCTTGCCCGTCAGGCCCACCTGCTCCTCGGCTGGCGCCCAGCCGTCGTCGACGATCGCGCGCGAAGCGCCCGGCAGGCCGGCGAGGGCTTCCGCGAGCTCGCGAATCAGGCCGAAGTTGTCGCCCAGCTGCAGGCCGCGCCCGCCCGAGACGACGATCTTCGCGTCCTCCAGGCGCGGGCCGGTGAGCGCCGCGGGCTCCTCGACGGTCACGCGTTCTTCGGCAGGCGCGACGTCGAGGGCTACCGTCTCCGCCGTTCGCCCGGCCTCGCGCTCCGGCGCCGTGGCGACGCCCGGCGCGAGCGAGACGACGCGAGGCGTCGCGTTCATGCGGTAGACCGCGCGCGCCGCGCCGCCGAAGACGGAGGCGACGGCCTCGACGTTCGCGCCGGCGGTGCGGAAGCTGCTCACGCCCATCACGCAGCCGCCACCCAGCCGCGCGCCGAGGCGCGGCGCCAGCTCGAGCGCGTTCGGGCCGCGCGCGACGATCACGCTGCTCGCGCCGGAGGCGCTCACCGCCTCGGCTGCGGCGGCGACGACGGCGTCGCCGGCGAAGGTGGCGAGGTGATCGGCGTCGGCGCTGAGCACCTGCTCCGCGCCGCGCTCCGCGGCCTCGGCGGCGGCTGCCTCGAGACCCTGTCCGATGAGCGCGCAGGCAAGCGGCTCGCCGAGGGCGTCGGCGAGGCTGCGTGCGATGCCGAGCGCCTCGCCCTCGGCCTGGTTGAGTCCGTCCGATCCGGGTTGCGCGATGACGACCAGCACGCCGCTCACAGCACGCCCTCCTCTTCCAGCTTCGCGAACAGGGTCGCGGCCTGCTCGGCGGGCGTCGCGCCCTCGATCTGCTCGCACTGGCCCTGCACGTCGGGGACGAACAGCTCGACCAGCTCGACGCCGTGCGCGCCCTCGCTGGCGTCGAGGTCGGCGGCGGCGCGCACGGTCGGCGGGCGGCGGCGGGCAGCGATCATGCCGCGGCTCGTCGGGTAGCGAGGCACGCCGAGCTCGTTGCTGATCGTCACGACGGCGGGCGTGGCCACCGAGACGAGCTCCTCGCCGAGCGGCGTCGCGCGCTGCACCCGCAGCCGCCCGTCCCCGGCCGTAACGCCGAAGCCGAGCGTGACGCAGGCAAAGCCGAGCAGCTCCGCCAATGCACCGGGCACGGTGCCCTGGTCGTAGTCCGAGGACTGGCGCCCGCAGAGCACGAGGTCCACGTCGCCCAGCTCTGCGATCTGGGCGCTGAGCAAGCGCGCGGTGCGCAGCGCGTTGCCGGCCCCGGCCTCAGGGTCATCGATGCGGATGATCTCGTTGCAGCCCATCGCGACGCAGTGCTTGAGCACCTGGTCGACGTCCTCGCCGCCGACGGAGATGGCGGTGATCTTGACTTCGTCACCGTCGTCGCGGAGGCGCAGCGCCGCCTCGATCGCCTGGTCGTCGTAGGCGTTGATGATCAGCGGCAGCCGGGTGCTGAACGCCCGTCCGCTCTCGTCGACGTCGAGCTGGCCCCACAGCGCGTAGCTGTTGACGCCGTCCGGGTCGACGACCTGCTTGACGCAGATCACGATGTGCATGCGGCCTCCTTCGGTCGCGTTCCGTGCGTGTGCGGGCTGCGGCCCTAGTCCTCGTCGTCGAAGAAGACGAAGCTCTCCTCGCACCAGACGAGCTGGGCGCCCTGTCCGCTGTGATCGTCGATGCTGCGCCCGGCGAGTTCCAGCCAGCGCCAGGGTGGGTCGCCTTGCTCGAAGCGGCGGCCGGTGGCCACGCCGCGGTACGTGACGCGGCCGGCGTAGTCCGTGCCCTCGATCTGCGCGCCGCCCTCGCAGGTGCAGGGTCGGCCCAGCAGCGACTCGTCGAAGAAGTAGCGGACGTCCTCTTCCTCGTCGATGGCCTCAGGGGCCGCGTCGTCGAGGTCCTCGGGGCGCTCGCCCTCGGGCCCACTCACTGGCCTGTCCCCCCGCCGCAGCCAACGTGGCGCGGCGCAAGTTTCGCGTCGCCTCGCGGCGGCGTCAAAGCGCCTCGCGGCGGGCGTCATTCTAGCCGCCCGCGCCGCCTGCTACGATCCGCGCCGAGCCGCCGGCGAGCCGCACGGGCACACCGGCGAAGCAGTGGGAGGGCCGTATGGGACTCGCAGATCGGACGCCACCGTCGCAGGACGACTTCTTCGCCTACCGCGAGCGCTTCAGCAACTGGGGCCGCTGGGGCGACGACGACCAACTGGGCACGCTCAACCACATCACTCCCGAGGTGCGCGCGCAGGCGGCCGGACTGGTGCAGGCGGGCCGGGCGGTTTCGCTCGCAAACTCGCTGGACACGCGGCCGGGCCCGCGCAACCCGTTCCCCGTCTCGCACTACCTGCGCTGGCACCAGGGCATCGCCTGGGACTTCTTCGCGATCAACTACCACGGCCTGACCAACACGCACGTGGATGCGCACTGCCACATCTTCACCGACGACGAGGAGCCGCTGCTCTACAACGGCAAGCCCGCCTCGTTGGTGGCGGTGACGGGCGCGAAGAGCGGGTCCGTGGAGCACTGGCGCGACGGCATCGTCACGCGCGGCGTGCTCTACGACATCCCTCGCTTCCGCGGGACCGACCACGTCAGCTACGAGGAGCCCGTGCACGGCTGGGAGCTGGAGGACTGCGCGCGGGCGCAGGGCGTCGAGCCGCGATCGGGCGACGCGGTGATCATCCGCTCCGGCGCGGACGCCGTGCAGCGCGCGCTGCAGAGCGGCACACTGGAGGCGCCGAGCGAGGGCGCGAGCATCACCGTGCCGGGCGCGCCGCCCCGGCCGGGCGTGCACGCCTCGGCGATCGAGTTCCTCTACGAGTACGACGCCTCGATCCTGGTCTGGGACCTGCAGGAGGCGGCGGGGCAGGGCTTCGAGGGCAGCGGCGGCGCGATCCACCAGGTCGCGCTGCCCTACATGGGCCTGCCGCTGCTGGACAACGCCAACCTCGAGGCCGTCGGCGTGGCCTGCGCCGAGCTGGGCCGCCACGAGTTCCAGTTCGTCTGCGCCCCGCTGGTGATCTGGGGCGGCACCGGCTCACCGGTGAACCCGCTGGCGGTGCTGTAGGCGGCGGCGGACGCATCAAGGTGAGGCTTGAGTACACGCGGCATGCGATTCACGCGATGGCGGAACGAGGAATCCTCGAGGCGGTGAGCGCCCGCGCTGCACCAGGCGGGTGGTGAGCGTATTCTTTGGTCGGGACGCAGGAGAACGGCTGTGAGACTGAGCGTGGACAAGACGGCCGATGCGCGCTACCTGCGGCTCGATGAATCCTCCATCGTCGAGTCCGAAGAGGTTTCGCCCCGGATCGTGCTCGACTACGACGAGTCGAACGAGGTGGTTGGCGTGGCGATCCTGCACCTCTCGAGCCGCTCTCCCGAGCTGAACCTGTCCGTCCTGCAATTCGAGACTGCCTGAGCACCGCAGGTGCCGGACTCTCCGCGGGCTTGCCCATGAGCAGCATGACTGCGGAGCAGCAGAGGCGATTGGCAGCGCTTAATCGCTTCGAGCGTGCGACCGAGGTGCCGCTGCTCGTACTCGCGCTGCTCATGGTCCCGTTGTTGGTGGCTCCTCTTGCGTTCCACCTGCCCGACGGGCGAGAACGGGTCATCTTTGCCCTCGACTGGTTGATCTGGGGCATCTTCGCGGCCGACCTGCTGATCCGGACCTGGCTCGCGCCCCGGAAGCTGAGCTACCTCCGGCAGCACTGGTTCGACGTACTGATCGTGGTGCTGCCGGTCCTGCGGCCGCTGCGCGTTGCGGGGTCGGCGCGCGCCCTGCGCGTACTCGCGGCGGCCCGGGTGCTCGTGTACGTGGCTCGGGCATCCGCCGCGACGCGCACGATCCTTGTTCGCCACGGTGTGCAGTCATCGCTGGCCTTCCTGGCCGTCGTACTTGCGGTCTCGGTGA
Organism: Dehalococcoidia bacterium; assembly: GCA_963667465.2. GTDB lineage: Bacteria > Chloroflexota > Dehalococcoidia > UBA2979 > UBA2979 > VXMT01. Next base: position 47,846 of record CAXXDN010000002.1, read on the forward strand.
TCGCGATCTACTTCGCGGAGCGATCGAACGGCGGCCCAATCGACAGTCTGGATACGGCGGTCTGGTGGGCGATCACGACCGCCACGACGGTCGGCTACGGTGACACCTACCCCGTCACGCCGCTGGGCCGAGGCATCGCCGTAGTGCTGATGATCGTCGGCATCGGCGTGTTCGCGGTGCTCACCGCAAGCGTGGCCGCGTTCCTCTTCGAGTCCGCGGAACCAGCCGCCGACACGGCGTCCGACGAGGTGCTGGAGGAGTTGAGGCGGCTGCACGCGCGTCTCGACGCCGCCGGGCTGGCCGAAGGCGAGCCGACTGCACCGATCGAAAGACCGATCGAAAGAGACTGAGTATGGCAAGCAAGACGGTATCCGTCTGGTACGACGACGACGGCGAGGTCAGCGGATTCCTCAGCCACGAGCCAAGCACCCTGAAGCAGCGGAGCCCCGTCGAGTTCGAACTGGCCCGGGAGGATTCCGCTACGTGACCGTGATCGGGTGGGGGAGGGGCTGGTTGAAGAGGTAGCCCTTGTCGTTGAAGGGGACCTCCTCCGGCTGGGTCTCGCCCGAGGCGTCCGTGGCGCGGGTCATGATCGTGTGCTCGCCCGGCGCCGCGTCCCACTCGAACTCGAACTTCGCCCACGAGTAGTCGACCTGCGGGCCGGGCAGGTCCGCCTCGCTCCAGTTCGCGCCGCCGTCCGTACTCCACTCGACGCGCTCGATCGAGCCGTGGCCGGAATGCGCGTAGCCGTGGAGGCGGTGGACGCCCGCCGCGAGCTCGGCGGGCCAGGGCAGCGCGAGGGCGCTCTTGACGTTCTGCTCCTCGGCGATCTCGCCGACAGCCTCGCCCTCGGGCTCGTAGCGCGTGCCGATCATCACGTAGTGGGTGGTGTTGTTGCGCGTCCAGAGTTGCTCGCGCGAAACGACGATGCGGCCGAGCCACTTGATGCTGGTGGCTCCCACCCAGCCGGGCGCGATCGCGCGCAGCGGGAAGCCGTGGTCCTTCGGGAGCGTCTCGCCGTTCAGTTCGTAGGCGAGCAGCGTGTCCGGGTGCAGTGCCTTCTCGACCGGCACCACGCGCCGGAAGCCGCCCTCCGGGGCGTCGCTATCGAGGCCGACCAGCATCACGCAGACGGCGTCGTCGCGGACCCCGGCCAGCGTCAGCACGTCGCGCAGGGAGACGCCGGTCCACTCGCCGTTGGAGATGCCACCGGTACCCCACTGCGAGCCGGTGGTCAGCCAGCCGGCCAGCCGCTCGAACATCGCGCGCTGGTTGCCCGCGCACTCGAGGTAGGAGACGAACGTGCGCGAGGGGAGGCGGCGGATCTCGTCGTAGCCCAGCTCCAGCGGGCTGTCGATCCCGTCGCCCTCGATCGAGAGCCGCCAGTCCCCTGCGTCGACGTCGGTGCTCGCGGGCGAGTTGTTGCGCACGAAGAACAGCCGCGTCGGTGTGATCACCTCGTCCATCAGTTCAAGGCGCGCCTCGAGGCTCGTATCGGCGTGCTCGTGGAACGGCTCAGTGTCCTTGAACCAGTGCGAGGGCTCGGCCGGTTCGTCGGGGTCGGCGCCACCTTCGAGGTCGATGCAGGCTACCAGCACGGCGGCCACGCCACCCGCAGCCATCAGTTCCAGGAAGCGGCGGCGAGTCATGCCGGAGGCGCTGGCGCGTCGCCAGAGCTCCCTGGACATCGCCTCGCCGCCCCTGTCTGTCGCGGCAGGATCGGGCGCGGTGACATCACGCCTCGAGGTCATGTATTCCTCCGTGGCCTGGGAGCGGGTTCCCGCCGAGCGCCTGACGCCCCTGATGCTGGCGCACCGCGCCGCTCAGGGCAAGGCCCGCGGCTGCTGCCGCTCACCGGGGGGACGCTCGATCTGCGAGCGGGCGTAGTTCCCGCCCTACAGCCCCTGCTCGGCGACGACCTCGATGTCGTAGAGGATGTTGCCCGTGTACGAGCCGGGCGGCTGCGAGCAGATCCAGACGGCCGACTTGCCGAGGTCGTGCGCGACCTCGACGTCGAGCAGCGGTTCGTCGGGGTCGTCGATGTTGCGCAGCAGGGCGACGCCGGGCGTGGTCACCTGGTGGTCCGGCGAGAGGCAGTTGAAGGAGATGTTGTCTCGCTGGTGCTCCAGCGCGAGCTGCTGGTTGAGGCGGTCGAGCGCGGCCTTGGTCGGGCCGTAGAGGTACGAGGTAGGGCGCCGCTCCTCGACGGGGTAGGGGCCGGGCGGGTAGTTGACCGCACCGCGCGAGGAGATGTTGATCACATGCCCGCCGCCGGCTGCCCGCAGGTGCGGGATCGCGTGGCGCATCAGCAGGATCGGACCACGCACGTTCACGTTGAGCATGAGGTCGATGTGCCGCTCCGCCATCGTCTCGATCATGCCGCGCGCCTGGACGGCGGCGTTGTTGACGAGGATGTCGAGGCGGCCGAACTGCGCGACTGTGTCCGCGATGCAGGCGCGGCAGCTCTCCGGGTCACGCATGTCGAGACGGATCGCGAACCCGGTGCCGCCCTCGTCCTCGATCTCCTTGACGACGTCATGGATCGTGACGGGCCAGCGCGGGTCTGTGACCTCGGCGCTGCGGGCGGCGATGACGGTGGTCGCGCCGGCGCGCGCGAGGTAGAGGGCGATGTCGTGGCCGATGCCGCGCGTCGCCCCCGCGACGATCGCGACCTTGCCCGCCAGCGGCTTGCCGTCTTCAGCCATCACGCGCCCTCGATCCATCGTTCGCGGCATTTTCCCGGCACGGCATGTAGTCGCCCGGAACGCGCGCGCGAGCGTAACAGGATGCGCAGTAGCGAGCAGCGCCGGACGCCGGCGAGGGCGCCCGGCGCTCAGGCGGCTAGCCGGAACCCGTCAGTTCGGCGTCCTCGTTGACGAGCGCGATGCCGAGGAGCAGGTACCAGATCGTCGCGATCAGCAGGTAGAGGCCGTAGACGAGCACCAACTCCTGGGCGATGTCGTGCGCGAACTCCGCCACAACCATCGCCGCCAAACCCAGGATCGACGCCACGACCACGATCAGGGCGAGCCACTTGTGGTAGCCGCCGGCGAACCGTTCGTAGAGGCCGAGCCCGAGTAGCAGCGTGCCCACCGCGCCGGCTGCCCAGACGCCGATGGTGATTCCGTAGCGGGTGGCTTGCAGACTCCAGGCGAGCGAATCCGCCCGCTCCGCGTCGATCCCCTCGAGGCCCCCGTGCTGAAGCACGTGGACGATCATCTGGTTCACGCCGGTGGCGGCAAGCAGGAGGGCGATCGTGATCGCGAGAGCGACCACGCCGAACCGCACCATCGCGTCGCTCGCGCTCAGGCCCCTGGCCGTCCGGCTGATGGCGAGCAGTCCGAACAGGAGGAGCAGCCCCGCGGCCATGTTCATCAGCGACGAGAGGTTGTGCAGCCCGGCGTCCGAGGCCCGATCCTCGATCGTCTGGGCCATGTTCAGGCCCTCGAAGCTGTCCGTGGCGTAGCCAGGCGTGATTGCGGCTCCCACGACCACGAGTACGGCCGCCACGATCATCGCCCACCCGGCGAGCCTGGTCGCCGACATCTCACCCATCGCTGACCTCCATCCGTTGTCCCTCGCGCCGTTGTCCCTCGTGTCACGATAGCGGCGCGGGGATCTCTGTCAATAGACACAGAGCGGTCTGCTACCGGGCCGGAGCCCCCTCCATGGAGTCTCGAATCGGCGGCAGGAACCTGATGGGGTTCAGCCGCGCAAGGCGCCGCCGTGCCGCCGAGGCGCCCGGGGTGCTACGCGGACGGCGCCAGATCGCTGTCCTCGTTGACGAGCGCGACGCCCAGCAGCAGGTACCAGATCGCCATGACCAGCAGGTAGAGCCCGAAGGCGACGACCAGCACCTCGGTGAGGTCGTGTGCGAACTCCGCCAGCACGGCCCCAACGAACGCGAGAGCCGACACCACCGCCGCGAGCAGGGAAACCCACTTCTGGTAGCCGGGCGCGAACTTCGCGTACAGGCCGAGCCCGAGTGCGAGCGTGCCGAGCGTCCCGGTAATCCAGAGCGCGATGGTCAGCGCGTACCGGCCGCCCTGCAGCGCGAGGGCGACCGCCTCCGCCTGATCGCCGTCCATCCCCTCGAGTCCACCGTGTTGGAGCACGTGAACGATCATCTTGTTCAGTCCGTGGCCCGCGATCGAGAAGATGATGGCCACGGCGATGATCACCACGCCGAACCGCACCAGGAGGTCCGGTACCGTCTCCTGCTGGGCCGCCCGCCGGATGGTCAGCAGACCGAGCAAGAGCAGGAGCCCTCCTCCGATGCTCAGGAGCGACGAGATGTTGTGCAGCTCGCTGTCCGAGGTCCGAACATCGATTGACTTTGCGATATCCAGCGATTCCAGGCTGTCGCTGGCGTAACTGGGCACTATAAGTGTGGCGACGATCACGAGGACTGCCGCCGCGATCATCGCCCAGCCGGAGAGCCTGCTCACCGTCCACTCACTCACCACACACCTCCAGTACGGTAACGCGCTCGTAGCGTCACGGTAGGCGCACGGGTATTGCTGTCAAGGAACATCGGGAGTAATTGGGAGTCCGTATCGACTCGAGTGCGGCGTTCCCATGAACTCTCCAGGACCGGCAGGGTCCGCTCCGGCGCCGCCTCGGCGAGGAAGCGGCCGCAATCCTCGAACGTCAGCGCGCGAGCCTCCGGCAACTCGGCCTGCCAGCGTTCGAGTTCCTGCCGGCGGAACGCGATGTCCGTGAAGCCCCGGAGGAGCAGCGCGGGCTTGCCCGTGAACGCCTGACGCTCGTCCCGGATCGAGTGCAGCCAGTCGCTCGCGCGCCGGTCCCTACGCCGCGACCGTCGCGCCGTCGCGGATGCGCAGCTCGCCGTCCTGCAGCAGGTGGCGGATGCGCCGTGTGGCGCCGAGGTCGGCGAGCGGGTCACCGTCGAGCACCAGCAGGTCGGCGCGGCGGCCGGGCCGCACCGTGCCGAGCTCGGCCTCGAGGCCGAGCACGCGTGCGCCTTGTAGCGTGGCGGCCTGGATCGCCTCGTGCGCCGTCATCCCGAGGCCGGCGAGCTGGGCGATCTCCTCGTGCAGTGCGTCGGGGCCGGTGAAGGGGCTGCCCATGTCCGTGCCGGCCGCCAGCGGCACGCCCGCGCGCCAGGCGGCGGTGATGCTCTCGCGATGCGCCGCGGCCACCTCGTGCGCGCGCTCCACCGTCTCCGCACCGAGCACGTCGCCCGCCGCCTCGATGACGATCTTGATCACCGCCAGCGTCGGCACGATGCAGGCGCCGCGCTCCAGCAACTCGCCGATCAGCTCCTCCGTGAGGAACGAGGCGTGCTCGACGGTGTCGACGCCTCCGAGCACGGCGTTGCGGATGCTGGGCGCGCCGTGGGCGTGGGCGGCGACGGTCTTGCCCTCGGCGTGCGCCATGAGCGTGACGATGCGCACCTCGCGCTCGTTGAACTGCTCCGTGTTGGGGCCATGGCCGGTCCCGATCACGCCACCCGAGACCATCAGCTTGAGCAGGTCCGCCCCGGCGTCGAGTTGCTCGCGAGCCGCCCGGCGCACCCCGTCCTCGCCCTCGGCGAGCGCGCCGACGTGCCAGCCGTGGCCGCCCGGCGCGGTCAGCCAGGCGCCGGCCGCGTAGATGCGCGGCCCGGGCGTCAGCCCGTCCGCGATCGCGTCGCGCAGCCCGAGGATCACCGGGGCCACGCCGCCGACGTCGCGCGCCGTCGTCACGCCGGCGGCGAGCAGTTGTCCGGCGCGCCTCGCCGAGTCGATCGCCTGGTAGCTGTGCGGCCGTTCGCTGCCGTGTTCGAGCGCCTGCGGAGTCGCGTCGAGGCTGAGGTGCGTGTGCGCGTCGATCAGTCCCGGGATCGCCGTCGCGCCCCCCGCGTCGAGCTCCGGCTCGTCCCCGCCGAGGGCGACGCCGATCTCGGCGAAGCGCCCGTCGCGCACGCGCACGTCGACGCCCTCGAGCAGCGCGCCCATCCCGTCGAGCAGGCGCAGGTTGCGGATCAGCACGGGCGCCTCCGGATTCGCCGTGTTCGTTGACGAGGCGTTTGGTTAGTCATACGCTTAGCCAAGCGTCCGGCATGCAGGGATTCAACGATGGTAACGGTGAACGTCCACGAAGCGAAGACGCACCTCTCACGGCTCCTCGCCCAGGTGGAGGATGGCGAGGAGGTGGTCATCGCCCGCAACGGGACTCCAGTGGCGCGGCTGGTGCAAGTCCGCACCGCGCGGGGCACGCCGCAGTTCGGCTCCTGGAAGGGCCGTCTGACCCTGGATGACAGCTTCTTCGACCCTCTCCCTCCCGAGGAACTGGCAGCGTGGGAGGGCGCCTACGACACGGTGGAACTGGCCGAGGAGGAGACGTAGCGATTGCGCCTCCTGCTCGATACTCACGCGCTCGTCTGGTGGCTCGAGGGCAGTTCCCGACTGTCGGTAGGCGCCCGCCGGGCGATCGCCGACCCCCTGAACGAGAAGCTCGTCAGTGCCGCATCCGCGTGGGAGATCACGACGAAGCATCGGCTCGGCAAGCTCCCCGGCGCCGACGAGTTCGCGAGCGAGATCCCGTGGGCGATCGCCGACGAGGGATTCGAGGAGTTACCGATTACCGTCGATGAAGCCGCCCGCGCCGGCGCGCTGCCGGGTCCCCTCGGCGATCCCTTCGACAGGATGCTGATCGCGCAGGCGCTCTCCCGTAACCTGACGGTCGTGTCCATCGACTCGATCTTCGACAGGTACGGTGTCCGCCGCCTCTGGTGAGCCCGGTCGCGCCTGCTGTACCGGACTTCGAGGTCGAGAGCGAGATCATGCTCGACAATGCGGCGGCCATAGCGAAGTGTGCGGGACTGATCGGCGGCCCGGTGTCGCCGCAAGGGAGCCGCAAGGGAGAGGATCCGAACGTGAAAGTGTTCACCGGCTACGGCGAGGTCTGGCTGGGCGATGTCAAAGAGCAGGTGCAGCGCGCCGAGGAAGCCGGCTTCGACGGCGTCGCCACGGGCGAGCTGAAGCACAACTCGATCCTCGCGCTCACGCTCGCCGCCGAGTACACCGAGCGCATCGAGCTCGCGACCAGCGTCACCATCGCCTTCCCGCGCAGCCCCTATGTCATGGCGCAGACCGCCTGGGATCTCCAGGAGTTCAGCAAGGGCCGCATCAACCTCGGCCTTGGGAGCCAGGTGAAGGGGCACAACGTGCGGCGCTTCGCGGGGGAGTGGACACCGCCCGCCCGGCGCATGGAGGGCTACATCGGGATGATGCGCGCCGTCTGGCGCTCCTGGCAGGAGGGCGAGCGGCCCCGCTTTCACAGCGACGACTACAACTACACGCTGCTGCCGCCGGCCTTCAGCCCCGGCCCGATCGACTACCCGTACCCGAAGATCTCGCTCGCCTGCGTCGGTCCGAGGATGGCGGAAGCCGCCGGCTACTGCGCCGACGGCCTCCTGCCTCACGGCTTCATGACCGAGAAGTATCTGCGCGAGACCGTGCTGCCGGCCGTCAGAAAGGGCGCGGACCGCGCCGGCCGCTCTCCAGATGACATCAGCATCGCCGTCGGCGGCTTCAATGCCTTCGGCGAGACGGACTCGGAGGTCGAGCAGGCGATCGAGGCGCTGCGCCGGCCGATCTCCTTCTACGGCTCCACCCGCTCCTACCACGGCGTGTTCCGCGCGCATGGCCTCGAGTCACTCGGTATGCAGCTCCACGAGCTCTCGCTGAAGGGCGAGTGGGACAAGATGTACGAGGCGGTCAACTTCGAGGTCGCCCTCGAGATGGCGAACGCCAGCACCTACGACAACCTCCCGAGGTACGCGCGCGAGCACCTGGACTACGCCGACCGCATCAGCCTCCCGATGCCGAGCAGGCGCGAGCGCGCCGGCACCTACGGCGGGGACGACAGCGGTGATGCGAAGGCGCCGGCTCCCAGCGCGGAGCGGCTGCAGTGGCTGATGAAGGAGCTGCGCGAGATCTAGCCGCGGCCCCCGCTCACGCAGCCCTGCGCGGCAGCAGCGAGTTGGCCATCACGGAGAGCGAGCTGAAGGCCATTGCGGCGGCGGCGACGATCGGGTTGAGAAACCCGTGATCGCCGAAGATGGGCGTCAGGGCCGCTGGGACCGAGCCGCCCTCGAAGAGCAGGTAGCCGAGGCCAGCCGCCACCGGGATCAGCAGCACGTTGTAGGCGAACGCCCAGACGAGGTTCTGGCGCAGCGTGCGCACCGTGGAGCGGCTCAGCGCGATCGCGGCGGCGACACCTCGAGGGTCTGCGCGCAGCAGGGCGACGCTCGCCGCGCCGAGCGCCGCGTCCGCGCCGCCGCCGATCGCGATGCCGACGTCCGCCTGCGCGAGCGCCGGCGCGTCGTTGATGCCGTCGCCGACCATCGCGACGACGCGGCCCTCGGCCTGCAGCGCGCGCACTGCCTCCGCCTTGTCCGCGGGCGTCGCGCCCGCGACGACGCGCCCGATGCCGGCCTGTGCCGCAATCGCCTCCCCTGCCTCGATGCGGTCGCCGGTCAGCAGCGCGACATCGAGGCCGAGGGCGTGGAGCCGCGCGACCGCCTCGGCGGCGTCCGCGCGCAGCCGGTCCGCGACGCCGAGCACGCCCGCCGCCTCGCCGTCGATCGCGACGGCGATCGGCGTCTCGCCGCGCGCGGCGGCTGCCTCGAAGTCGCTCGCCAGCCCGTCGGCGGGCGCGCCCCGCGAGGCCAGGAGCTCAAGGCTGCCAGCGGCGACCGCGCGGCCCTCGACGATGGCGACGATGCCGCGGCCCGGCTCGGCCTCCAGCGCGTCCGGCTGGCCGAGCGCCAGCCCGCGGCGCGCCGCCTCGCGCTCGATCGCGCCGGCGAGCGGGTGCTCCGAGCCGCGCTCCGCCGTTGCGAGCAGGCGCAACAGCTCGTCCTCCTCGACGCCGGGCGCGGCGGCGATCGAGGCGACCTCGGGCTGGCCCTCGGTCAGTGTCCCGGTCTTGTCGAGCAGCACGGTGTCGACGCGCCTCGCCAGTTCGAGGGCGGAGGCGTCGCGGATCAGCAGCCCCGCTCGTGCGCCGCGCCCGATGCCGACCATGATCGCCGTCGGCGTGGCGAGGCCGAGCGCGCAGGGGCAGGCCACGATCAGCACCGTGACCGCGTTGATCAGCGCGAAGGTCAGCGCCGGCGCCGGTCCGAACATCCACCACAGCCCGAGCGTGAGCAGCGCGACGGCGATCACCACCGGCACGAAGAGGGCGGCGACGCGATCGACCAGCGCCTGGATCGGCGCCTTCGAGCCCTGCGCCTGTTCGACCAGCGCGATAATCCTCGCCAGCGCCGAGTCCGCGCCGACGGCGGTCGCGCGCACGCGCAACGCGCCCGTCGTGTTCTGCGTCGCGCCGAACACCAGGTCGCCCTCCCGCTTCGCTGTCGGCAGCGACTCGCCGGTCAGCATCGACTCGTCAACCGCCGAGGCGCCCGCGACGACCGCGCCATCGACGGGCAGTTGCTCGCCGGGGCGGACGATGACGATGTCGCCCGGCTGCACCGCGGCGATCGGAATCTCGTACTCCTCGCCGCCTTCGAGGACGCGCGCGAGCCTCGGGCGCAGCGCGATCAGGCTGCGCAGCGCCTCGGCCGACTTCGCCTTCGCGCGCGCCTCCAGCAGCCGCCCGACGAGCACGAGCGCGACGATCGCCGCGGCCGTGTCGAAGTAGACATTCGGCTCCAGGCCGGCAGCGCCCTCGAACAGGCCCGGCGCGAAGGTCGCCAGCAGCGAGTAGCCGTAGGCCGCCGAGGTGCCGAGCGAGATCAGCGTGTCCATTGTCGCGAGGCCGTGGCGGGCCGCGCGCAATGCCGCGGCGTGGATGCGCCATGCCGCCCAGAGCTGCACGGGGGTGGCGAGGGCGAAGAAGAGCGGATGCCAGACGCGCTCGGACACGCCCTCGAGGCCGGGCAGTCGCGTCCAGCCCATCGCCGAGACGAGCACGATCGCCACCGCCGCGGCGAGCAGCGCCCGCCTGCGCAGCGCCGCCTGCTCTGCGCGGCGCTCCGCCTCGAGGGGGTCGCCGTCCGACTCGTCGTCGCGGTCGCCGGGCAGGCGTACCTCGTAGCCGGAACGCGTGACCGCCTCGCGCAGCGCCGCCAGCGGCGCGCCGCTCGCAGCGACCGTCGCCGACTCTGTCGCGAGGTTCACGCTCGCCGACTCGACGCCGGGGACGGAGGCGAGCGCGTTCTCGACGCGGCGCACGCAGGAGGCGCAGTGCATGCCGCGGATCGGGAGCTGCAGCTCCCCCGTCGTGGGCTCCGGGCCCGCCGTCTGCTGGTCGGTCGTCATACCTCGGACCTCGCGCCTGTGCTGCGTGCCGGAACCAACCCGCCCACGCCGGCCGCCGGAGGGAGGGCGTCGACCATGAGGGTCAGGCACTTCACGCTGCCGCCCGCCTTGCTGAACTCATCGGTGGGCGTCCCAATCGCCTCGTAGCGCGTTCGGCGAGGGCGCGCGCCGTCTCCGGACAGCCGCTGTTCAGCACCCACCCGCTTGCCGGCCACCAGGCGTTGCAGGCGAAGCGCAGCGACTCCTCGGGCGCGACCGCGATCAGGTCGGCGAAGCGCGTGGCCGACTCCGTGCGCCCTGCCGGTGTGAAGACCGCCGGCTCGTACAGCGCATGCCCCTGCAGCGGCTCGCACACCAACATGCGCCGCGTCACCGCTGCGGCCTGTGGCTCGGTCGTCACGCCCTGGACCTCACGCGCTACTTGTTCGCCAGCTCGTAGAGCTGCACGAGCTCGTCGATGACCCGGTGCTGGTCTCCGCCGCGCACGCCGTCGACGACGCAGTGGTGCAGGTGGCCGGAGAGCATGCGCGACTCGGCCTTCTCGATGGCGCGCCGCACCGCGTAGGTCTGCTTCAGCACGTCGACGCAGTAGGTGTCGTCCTCGACCATGCGACGCACGCCGGCGAGGTGGCCCTCGAGGTACGCGAGCCGCTTGAGCACGTCTGCCTTGGTTTCGGCGTCCATGGCTGCACCTCCACTTCGAGTGTACCCCCACCCAGGGGGTTGGGGTGTAGGCGAAGTCATGCGAGGGCGTGCCAGCGCGGCGCACGCTCGGCAAGGACGCTTCAATCGATCAGGCACTCACCGGCGAGGCGGTTGATCTCGCGGCTCCGCGCCTCTTGATCCTCGGGCGGTACGAAGCCGTTGGTGACGAAGCCGAGCGAGAAGCCGCTCTCCGGATCGCCCCAGGCGATTTGACCGCCGGCGCCGCCGTGCCCGAAGGCGCGTTCCGAGGCCGTCGGCGCGAACCCGCGCTCGGCGGGGCGATCGCCCGCTATCACGACGGCCAGCGCACGGTTCACCGGCAGCCCTTCGGGCGTGCGATGGCGATCGTCCGTCAGTACACGCGTGGCGTACTCGATGGTCTCGGGCTTGAGCGGCGTGTGGTCGCCGGGCTCGGCCGGGCTGACCAGCCGCTGGTAGAAGAGGGCGAGTTCGCCGGCGCCGCCGAAGCCGGCCGCCCCGGGGCACCCCGACCGCCGCGGCGAGGGCAGGTTGAAGTGCAGCACGGTGTCGGGGTTGGTCTCGGTCCAGCCGCCCTCCGGCTCCACCGGCGGCTCGGTGTAGACGACGTCGGCGGCGCGCCGGTGCTGCTCGTCCGGCAGGCCGACCCACAGATCGGGCAGACCCATCGGCAGCAGGAGGCGCTCGCGCACGTAGTCCCGGAAGTCCTTGCCGGTGCGCTGGCTGATGATCTCGGCGAGCGTCCAGTGCGCCGAGGTGGCGTGGTACTCGAAGCGGCTGTCCGGCTCCCAGGTGAGGCGCCAGTAGTCCATGCGCTCCTGTCGCCTGGCGCGGTCCTCCCAGTGGTCGGGGTGCAGCGGGGCGTGGGGGAAGCCCGCGGTGTGCGTGAGCACCTGGCGGACGGTGACCTGCTCGGTGCCGTTGCTCAGGAACTGCGGGACGATCGCCGAGACGCGCTCGTCGATGTCCAGCAGGCCGTCCTCGATCAGCGCCCATGCAGCAGCGCCGACAACTGCCTTGGTCGAGGAGTAGATGCAGTAGAGCGTGTCCGGCCCGGCCGGGCGCGTGCGGCCGCCCCGCGTCACCTCGCCGTAGCTGGCGACCGAGGCGATCTGGCCCCGGCGCCCGACCGCCACCTGCGCGCTGGGCAGGCCCGAGGCCACCTCGCTGCGCACGAAATCGCACAGGCGCTGCAGGCCCTCCGGATCGATGCCGATCTGCTCCGGGGACCCGGCGATGAACTCGGCTGCGATCATGGTGCTCGCCGGAGGCGGCCCGCTACCCCTCGCGCGAGGGCAGCACGACGACGGCGTGACCGGGCGTGGTGCCGCGCCCGTCCTGGTTCATCACGTTAATCTCGAGGCGCACGAGGTGCTCGCCGTCCTCGATGCGCTTCTCCGTGATGGCGCCGCTGCAGGTCAGCTCGTCGTTCTTCTGGTTGATGGCCCGGAACTGCACGGCCAGCTCGCGGACCTCGACCTCGTCGCCGGCCCAGTCGCGCAGCATGTTGATCAGGTAGGCGAAGCGCAGGTTGCCCATGCCGAAGGCGCCCTGCTCGTTGGCGCCGCGCCGTCCGGCGTCGTCGTCCATGTGGATGTAGACGAACTCGTCGTTCACCGCCGCGTAGCGGTTCCAGTGCATGAAGTCCGTCGTGCGCGACCACTCCGGGACGCTGTCCCCGACCTCGACGTCCTCGAAGTACACGTGGTAGGTCACGGCGCTCCTCCAGCTCGCTGCGCCGCGATCATAGCAGCGGGCGATCAGTGCCCGCCGAGGCCGCGTCGCGCCCCGCCCCTATACTGCGCTTCGCGAGCGCCCTCGAAGGCCCGCGGGAGGCCGCATGACACTGATCCACGCCGTCGCACACCCCGGAACGATCGATGACGCGGACGGCGGCGGGCTCTTCCCGACGCTGATCGCGCTGCATGGCTACGGGGCGAACGCGCAGGACCTGCTGGGGCTCAGCCCCTACCTCGCCGGTGGCCGGCTGCTCATGATCTGTCCCCAGGCGCCGCTGCCGATCGACCCGAACTTCTACGGCTTCAACTGGCACGCCTTCAGCGGCCCCGACGGCCGCGGCTCTCCGGAGGTCGTCGCGGCCGCCAACGCCATGGTCAGCGAGTTCGTCGACTTCGCCCTCGAGGCCTACCCGGCGCGGCGCGACCGCGTCGCGCTGCTCGGCTTCAGCCAGGGCGGCGGCATGGCCTATCGCCTCGGCTTCAGCGAGCCGGAGCGCTACGTGGGCCTCGCGGCGCTGAGCGCGAGCCTGCCCGACGACGTCTTCGCGGACGGCGAGACGCCGGGCGAGACCGTGCGAGCGCTGCCGCTGCTGATCCAGCACGGCGCGTCCGACGCGAGCGTGAGTGTCGACCAGGGCCGCGCCTCCCGCGACCGCCTCGCGGGCCTCGGTCTGGAGCCGGACTACCGCGAATACCCGATGGCGCACGAGGTGGGGGCGCACAGCGCGCGCGACCTCTCGCAGTGGCTGGAGCGCGTGCTGGGCCTCGGGAACTGAGGGCGGCAGCATCACGAGCGCAATTGCTGATCAGCGCCTGATCGCGCGCAAAGCGCAGGCGCGATGTGCTAGCATCCGCGCGATAGGAGCACGAGCGATCCGGTTCGGACGCTCGTTCGTACCATCAACATCGCGAGCGGGGGCCGCAAGCGAAGGGGGAGGGGCATGGCAGAAGAGAACAAGTGGTTTGAGGGACTCAACACACGGCTGAGTCGCCGCACCGTCCTGAGAGGCGGCGCTATCGGCGGAGCGGGGCTTGCCGCAGCCGCGCTGATCGGCTGCGGCGACGACGACGAGGAGCCGGCCGCCACGCCGGCCCCGACGCCTGCGCCGACGCAGGCTCCCGCGGCGACCGCGGCGCCGACCACGGCGGCCGCGGCGGAGCCGGAGGGCCCGCCGGCCTACATCACGCAGGCCGAGGCCGATGGCTCGCTGTACCCGTACAACTACGCGGAGCCGGCCGGGGATCCGAAGCCCGGTGGCACTCTCAAGGTCGGCGTGTCCTGGGACCTCGGCTCCATGGACACCGCCCTGCAGAAGGCCGGTGGCAGCACGACCACGCCGGACGCAACCTACAACAGCCTGCTCGGCTTCAAGCACGGACCGGACACCGGCAGCAAGCTCAGTGTCGAGCTGGAGCCGGAGTTGGCCCAGAGCTGGGAGTGGTCGCCGGACGGCACGCAGATCACCTTCAACCTGGCGAGCGGCGTGAGGTTCCAGAATGTGACGCCGCTGAACGGGCGTGACTTCTCGTCGACGGACGTGCTGCAGTGGGCCGAGCGGCAGTCGACGATCGACGGCGGCGTCAACAAGGGTGCGTTTGGGCTTGTCACGGACATGGCGACCCCGGACGCGAACACCTTCCAGTTCACGCTCTCGTCTCCCAGCCCGGACTTCCTGGTTCCGTTCGGCACGCACTTCATGAGCATCTACCCGCGCGAGCTGGTGGATCAGGATCTGCTGGCGACGCAGGCGATTGGCACCGGGCCGCTGATCATCACGGAGATCGAGGAGGGCAGCCACGTCATCCTCGAGAAAAACCCGGACTACTGGGAGAAGAACCTGCACGGCCGCGAGCCGTGGCTGGACGGCCTGGAGTTCCGGATCATGCGTGACTCGGCGGCGCGCATCGCTGCCTACCGCACCGGCGACCTGGACTACTGCTACAGCTGGCCTTCGACGCCGCGGCACGCGGCGGAGCTGCTGGAGACGAACCCGGACTACATCGTCCTGGCCGACCCGGTGGTGCTGAACAGTGGTTCGTGGGGCTTTAACCTGACGGACCCGCGGTTCGCCGACCCGCGCGTGCGGCAGGCGCTGCACCTGGGCTTCAACCGCGACCTGGCGATCCAGATCATCTACGACGGCACGGGCACCTGTCTGCCGACGGCGGCGTGGCCGTTCGTCTACGACGAGACCCCGTCGTACGAGGCGGGGACGCTGGGCCCGTGGTGGACGTACAAGCCGGACGAGGCGCAGTCGCTGCTGCAGGCGGCGGGCCAGGAGAACCTCGAGTTCGAGGTTCTGACAACGGACCGTTACCTCAGCACCGGCGACGCCGAGCTGATGCAGGAGCAGTTCAGCGAGCTGGGCATCACGGTCAACTTCAAGTCCGTGGACTACACGGAGTTCAACGCCCAGTGGGTGCCGGGCGAGTACCCGGAGGCTGCGGACGGCTGGGCGACGCCGTCGAGCACGGGTGCGGCGGACGGCTTCTACTGGGAGCAGGTCCACTCGCAGTCGGGCGACAACCGCTGGTACATCAACGACCCGGAGATCGACGCCTGGGCGGACGCGCAGCGGATCGACCTGGATCCGGAGAGCCGCGCGGACACGCAGCGCAAGATCTTCGACAAGTTGGTGAACGAGGCGTACCGGCTCGAGACGATTCACACGTTCTCGCTCACGTCGTACCCGCCATGGCTGCGGTTCGCCCGCTTCAACGGGCCGTACATCAGCTACCACTACTTCTATCGCTTCGGAGACTCCTTCACGGACATCTGGCTGGACAAGTAGCGGTAACGAAGAAAGGCGCACACACGGGGAGCCGGCCAATTGGCCGGCTCCTCTCTTTGTGGGGCCGCGCGGGCTCCCTGAGGGTCCATCACGCGCGGGACGGAATCGGGCAACGGGGAGGGCCGTCACGCCGCGATCCGGCACGATTCCCCGATCGGCTTCGCGGCGTACTATGATTGCCGCGTCGGTCGCCCGGCCCACCGAGGCTTGGAGGGCGTCCGCAGCCGGCCGAACGCCGGCGCCGCGAGTGGGGTGAGAGGGGGCAGCATGTACCGCTACGTGATTCGCCGCCTGCTCGCCGCCATTCCCACGATCGTCATCATCTCGATTCTGGTTTCGCTACTGATCCGCCTGCAGCCAGGCGACGTCCTGATGGCCAACCTGGAGGAGGGAGGGAGCTTCACCGAAGAGGGACTCAACCGAGTGCGCTACGAGCTCGGCCTCACGCGCACATGGCCGCACCAGTATCAGTGCTGGGTGGTTGGCGACTTGCTCAACTGGGCGGCGGGCTCAACGGACCCCGACGCCGTGACATCCGACGGTCTGCCCAAAGATGCCGCGATCCTGACCCTCGGGTTCATCGGCGAGAAGCCGCTGCTCGGCGAATGCGACGGCGGCGGTCTGATCCGCGCCGACTTCGGGGTATCGCTCGATAGCAGGCGCGACATCCTCGAACAGATCGGCAAACGTGCGAGGGTTTCGATCCAGCTCGCCCTGATGGCGATCGTCACCGCCGTCGTGATCGCCCTGCCGCTCGGCATCATTGCGGCGGTCAAGCAGGACAGCTGGGTCGACTACGTATCGCGCTTCTTCTCGGTGCTGGGCCTCTCGGTTCCGGACTTCTTCACCGCGACGCTGCTCCTCTATTTCCTCTCGGTCTGGGTTGGGTGGGCACCCCCATTCGGCTACTTCTCCATCTGGTCCGACAC
The DNA here is from genome assembly GCA_963667465.2 of Dehalococcoidia bacterium. Lineage (GTDB taxonomy): Bacteria > Chloroflexota > Dehalococcoidia > UBA2979 > UBA2979 > VXMT01. Next base: position 64,267 of record CAXXDN010000002.1, read on the forward strand.
GTGGACGAACCTGCAGGCGTACACCTTCCCCGCGCTGATTGTCGGTTACCGGCTGTCCGCGATCAGCGCGCGCATGACGCGCTCGGCCATGCTCGAGGTGCTGCGCCAGGACTACGTACGCACCGCCCGGGCGAAGGGCCTCAACGAGCGCCCCGTCATCCTCAAGCACTCGCTGCGGAACGCGCTCATCCCGGTCGTCACGATCATGGGCACGCAGCTCAGCTTCCTGCTCGGTGGGATCGTGCTCATCGAGGTCGTGTTCTCACTTCCCGGACTCGGTTCGCTGCTGCTGAACGCCGTCGAGGTGCGTGACTACCCGGTGGTGCAGGGCGTGGTGGTCCTCACCTCCATCACCTTCATCCTCATGAACCTGCTGGTCGATCTTTCGTACGCGTTGATCGACCCGCGGATCCGCTACAGCTAGGGCAGGAGGCGACGGTGGCCGCGAGCACGACCCGGACCGAGCTTCAGCAGTTCGCTACTCCCGCGCGGAACCCTATCGTCCACACGCTGTGGAACATTGTGCGGACACCCGTCGGCGCGATCTCACTGGCGATCATCATCGTGCTCGTACTCGTCGCCGCGTTTGGCCCCTGGATTGCCCCCTACAGCTTTACGAAATCATCGATCGACACATACCAGGGCCCCAGCACCGCTCACTGGCTGGGCACAGACAATCTTGGCCGCGACACGCTCTCGCGAATCATGCAGGGCGCGCGCGTCTCGATTTATGCCGGCTTCCTGACGGTCACCTTCGGCACCCTGCTCGGCTCGATCATCGGCCTCGTGAGCGGCTTCGCCGGCGGCACGACCGACCTGGTGATGCAGCGCTTCGTCGACGCCATCCAGGCGATCCCGGCGCTGATGATGACAATCGCGATCATCGCGGTGATTGGTCCCAGCACCACCAACGCCGTGCTGGCGATCGCCGTCTTCATCTCCGCCAGCAACTCGCGCGTGGTGAGAGGCGCGGTCTTCTCCGTCAAGGAAAATGTCTATATCGAGGCCGCCGAGGTGGTCGGCGCCTCACCGATCCGGCGCATGGTCCGCCACGTGTTACCCAATGTGATGCCGGTCATCCTGATCCTGATCTCCGCCGGCTTCGGCTCCGCGATCCTGATCGAGGGCGCGCTCAGCTTCCTCGGCCTCGCCACGCAGCTGCCCGATGTCTCATGGGGCATCATCCTGCGCGACGGGCGGATCTTCATGGAGGAGCAGCCCTGGATGGCCTTCGCGGCCGGCAGCGCCATCGCCCTCGCGGTGCTCGCCTTCAACCTGCTCGGCGACGTCATCCGCGACGTGCTCGACCCGCGCCTGCGAGGCTCGCGCTAACCGCGGCTCACGCGACCGCCGCGATCATCCCGTCGCCCGGCAGCGTCCCGCCTGCCTCGCCGATCCGCGCCGTCCAGTAACCGAAGCTGCGCGCCAGCGCCTCGAGGGCGTCGCGCTGTCCGCCCGCCGCGGCCGGCGAGGCGACGATCAGCGCGCGTCCGAGGTGACGCGCCAGCTCGCCCGGGTGCGCCGTCGCACGCACCTCGGCGAAGCCCGCCCGTTCCAGCGCCTCGCGCAGCCATGTCGTGGTCCAACGCCGCAGCTCCACCACCGTGCTGCGCCGCGCGTGCGGAGCGAGCCGCTCGAGTAGCTCGACACCGAGCGCGGGCGCGCTCGCCAGCAGCGTCTCGCCGTAAGCGCGCCGACCGAGCGCTGCGGCCTCGAGGGCCTGCTGGTGCAGCCCGGCCGCCTCGCCCCCGGCGGGAAGTTCGAGGGTGTGGCGACGCTCCAGTGGCGGGTCCTGCAGCCGTCGCACGTAGGTGTAGAGGCGGATCGGGCGCGAGGCGGCGTCGACCCCCTCCCAGAGCAGCACGCTCTCGATCTCCGGCGCGGGAAGCCGCCAATTCTGGTACGAGGCGCGCAGCGCCCCGCCGGGCCGCAGCACGCGCCGCAGCTCAGCGAAGACCGCCTCCGGTGCTGCTGCTTCCTCAAGCGATGCCGCCGCCGTCACGAGGTCGACCGAGCCGCCGGCGAGGGGCAGCGCCGCCGCGTCCGCCGTCGCGAAGCGCGCGTTGGCCAGCCCAAGCCGCGCGGCGTTCGCGCTGCAGGTCCGCGCGCGCCGCGGCGCCGGATCGACGCCCAGTACGGCGGCGTCCGGACGGGCGGCGGCCAGCGGCAGTGAGGGCCAGCCGTCGCCGGGGCCGATGTCGAGCACACGCAGCGGGTGCGGCGATCGGGCGGGCGGAGCGTGCGCCACGTAGTCGGCGATCCGGGCTGCGTCGGCCCAGTGCTGCTCGCGGCGCGGGTCGTAGGGGATATCGACGAAGGGGAGCTGGCCGTCGCGCTGGCGCTCCATGCGCTCGTAGAGCCCATGGGCGGAATCGAGCGGCTCGGGTGGCGCATTCGCCAGCAGCCAGCGCTCGATTGGCGAGGGGGACCCGGCAGACGGCATCGGCGCGGCCCTCCGCCTCGATCGGCTCGGGCGCCGTGGCTAGAAGAGCCCGCCGGTGCGGATCGTGCGCTCGATCGCATAGAGGACGAGCAGGCCCACGGCGATGGCGATCCACTTCCAGTGGAAGCGGCCGGGATCCTCGAGCAGGTTCATCGAAGGCGTCTCCAGCTCCGGCCGCGGTCGTCGACAGACCGCGTGGGGGCGAGCGTACGGCCTGCGCGAGCGGGCGTCACGCCCGGTGGGGGCAATGCCACGACGGGCTGGCCGCTGCGGACAGTCCCGGCGTTGCCGATGCAGCAGGCCGGACGCGCTGTCTGCGTTCGGGGCGCGCGCGTTGCCAGCCATGCTGGTACGCTCTCACGACGTTAGGTGTGGCGAATATCGAGCCGTTGCCCGTACGATGTTCAGCGGGCAGGCCCGACAGCACGTCCGGCGCACCGCAGCAGGGCGCGGGGGTAACGATGACAGCGCGGCTGATCGCACTGCCGGCTCGCCGTGCGCCGCTGATCGGCCACGGCTGGCCCCCGGCGGTGATCCTGCTGCCCGGCTTGCTGGTCGGCGCACTCTGCGCCATCCCACCGATCTACCTGCTGGTCCGCGCCGGACAGTCGCCCGAGGCCGCCTGGGAAGCCGTCGCCACGAGTTCGACGCTCGGCCTCGCGCTGCGCACGGCTGCCTTCGCTGCGGGCGCGACCGCGATCGCGACAGCGATCGCGCTGCCGCTCGCCTGGCTGACGACTCGTACGGATCTGCCCGGGAGGCGCGTGCTGGGGATTCTCGCCGCACTGCCGCTCGCCGTGCCGTCGTACATCGCCGCGATGCTGGCGGTCTCCGCCTTCGGGCCGACCGGGCTGCTGCAGGACATGCTCGCACCGCTCGGCGTGGAGCGGCTGCCCTCGATCTACGGCTACCCGGGCGCGGTGCTGGTGCTCGCGCTGTTCACCTACCCGTACCTGCTGCTGACGCTGCGCCCGGCGCTGCTCGGCCTCGACCCGCGCCTCGAGGAGACTTCGCGCGGCCTCGGCTCCGGGCGCTGGACCACGTTCCGCCGGGTGGTGCTGCCGCAATTGCGGCCCTCGCTTGCGGCGGGCGGGCTGCTCGTTGCGCTGTACGCGATCTCGGACTTCGGGGCGGTGGCGCTGCTGCGCTACGACACGCTGACGAGGGCGCTGTTCGTGCGCTACGAGTCCGGCTTCGACTTCTCGGGCGCCTCGGCGCTCGCGCTCGTGCTGATCGGCATCGCCTTCACGCTCATCGCGATCGAGCTGTGGGCGCGCGGCGAGCGCCGCTACCACAGCGCGCGAGGCGGCTCGCGGCCGGCCTCCGTCGCGCCGCTCGGCCGCTGGCGCTGGCCGGCGTTCGGGCTGGTGCTGGCGCTGCTGGCGTTGGCGCTGGTCCTGCCGCTTGCGCTGCTCGGCTTCTGGCTTGTGCGCGGGCTGGCGGCCGGGGAGGCGCTGCACGGCGTGGGCGGCGCGGTGCTGGACTCGCTGACGGCGGCCGGTCTCGCCGCGCTGGTCGCGGCTGCGGCCGCGATCCCCGTCGCCGTGCTCTCGGCGCGCCATCGCCGCTTCGCGCTGACGCAACCGATCGAGCTGCTGAGCCACAGCGGCTTCGCGCTGCCGGGGCTGGTCGTCGCGCTTGCGCTTGTCTTCGCGGCGCTGCACAGCGAGTCCATCGCCGGCGGGCTGTTCGGCGGGTGGCTGTACCAGTCGCCGGGGTTGCTGGTCGCCGCCTACGCGCTGCTCTTCCTGCCGCAGGCGCTCGGCGCTACGCGGGCCTCGCTGCTGCAGATCAGCCCCTCGATGGAGGAAGCGGCGAGCGGACTGGGCCGGCGTCCCTGGCAGGTGCTGGGCTCGATCACGCTGCCGCTCGCCAGCCGCGGCATCGCCGTCGGCATGGCGCTCGTCTTCCTCACCACGATGAAGGAACTGCCCGCGACCCTGATCCTCAGCCCGATCGGCTTCCAGCCGCTGGCGGCGCAGGTCTGGGGCGCCGCCAGCGAGGCGTTCTTCGCTCGCGCCGCGCTCCCGGCGCTGCTGCTGGTGCTGCTCTCCGCCCTCCCGCTCGCACTGCTCACCATCTGGAGGCGCGATGCCTGAGCGCGCACCCACCGCCGCGCACGAGGCGCACGCGGTACCCGGGGAGGTACCCGGGCCGCCCGCACTGCGCGCGCGCGGCCTCGTACGCAGCTTCGACGGCGCGCGGGCGCTCGACGGGCTGGACCTCGACGTCGCAGCCGGCGAGCTCTGCGTCATCCTCGGCGCGAGCGGCTCCGGCAAGACGACCGCGCTGCGCCTGATCGCCGGCTTCGAGCGCCCCGACGAGGGCGCGATCGAGCTGTTCGGCGAGCGCGTGGCCGGCGCGGGCGCGTTTGTGGCTCCCGAGCGCCGCGGCGTGGGCATGGTGTTCCAGGACTACGCGCTGTTCCCGCACCTCTCGGTGGAGGACAACGTCGCCTACGGCCTCCCGCGCGGCGCGGACCGCGCGACGCGCGTGCGCGAGGTGCTGGAGCTGACCGGCCTCGGCGGCCTGGACAGGCGCGCCGTGCATGAGCTGTCCGGCGGCGAACAGCAACGCACCGCACTGGCGAGGGCGCTCGCGCCGCAGCCGCGGCTGCTGCTGCTCGACGAACCGTTCTCCAACCTCGACCCCTCGCTGCGCGCGCGGGTACGCGGCGAGCTGCGCGAAATCCTGCGCCGCGCGGGCACGACGACGATCCTCGTCACGCACGACCAGGAGGAGGCGCTCTCGATCGCCGGCCGTGTCGCCTTCCTCTGGGAGGGGCGCGTTGAGCAGTACGGCACGCCGCGGGAAATCTACCTTGAGCCGGGCACGCTGCGCGTCGCGGAGAGCATCGGCGACGCGATCGTGCTGCGGCTGCCCGCCGCGGGCGGCCTCGTGCGTACCCCGTTCGGCGACTTGCCCGCGCCGCCCGAGGCGAGCCGCTGCGCCGTGGTGATCCGTCCCGAGGACGTGCTGCTGCGTGAGTCCGGAACGCCCGCCGAGGTCTGCGGCCACGAGTTCTACGGCCACGACCAGATGCTGCACGTGCGCCTGGCCGGCGGCGAGGAGTTGCGCGTCCGCGTCGGGCCCGGCGAGGAGTTCGCGGGTCTCGATCGCGTCGCCTTGCAGCTGCGACGCTCCCCGCCGGTGTTCGCCGAGTCGCCCGCGGCGACGCGCTGAGCGCTTCGCCCTCCTGACGGTTCCCGAGCAGGCTCCGAGGCGGCTACACGTCTCCGCGCAGGCTGGCGAGCAGCACCTTGCGCTGGACCTTGCCGTTGCGCGTGCGAGGAAGCTCGTCGACGAGGCGGTACTCGTGTGGCTGCTTGTAGCTCGCCAGCTTCGTCTCGGCGTGGGCGCGGAGCGTGTCCTCCTCGACCCGCACGCCGTCCTGCGGCACCACGCAGGCGGTCACCAGCGTCTTCGTCGGGTCGATCGGCACGCCGACGACGGCGACCTCGGAGACGCCGGGGCAGGACTCGATCGCCGCCTCGATCTCGACCGGGGAGAGACGGAAGCCGAACGACTTGATCACATCGTCGGAGCGGCCGTGGAACCAGATGTAGCCGTCCTCGTCGAGCGCCGCGAGGTCGCCGCCGGTGAACCACTCGCCGCGGTAGACCGTGGCTTCTTCGTCCGGCCGCCGCCAGTAGCCGAGCATCAGCCCGGGGTCCGTGCGGTGGACGGCGAGTAGCCCGACTTCGCCGGGCGGCAGCGGCTGGTCGGCGCCCGGCGCGGCGCCGTCCTCGGGCAGGATCACGACGCGGCGTCCGGGCTGCGGCTGCCCCGGCGAGCCTGGTCGCACGGGGGTGGCCGGGCCCGAGGAGATGTAGGTGCTGACCTCGGTCATGCCGAGCGCCTCGAACATCTCCGTGCCGACCCTTGCCGCCCACTCGTCGGCGAGCGCGGGCAGCAGCGGCTCGGCGGCGCAGAGGCAGTGACGCAGCGAGGAGAGATTGGTCTCCTCGGGCGCTCCGTACTTGAGCAGCTGGCGGTAGACGGTGGGGACGGCGGTGAAGACGTTGACGCCGTGCCCGGCGATCAGGCGTGACCAGATCGCGGGGTCGGGCGGGCCGCCGTAGAGCATCGCGTGCCCACCGACCGCCCAGACGTCCATCAGCCCGACGCCGAGGGTGTAGGACCAGTTCAGCGTGCCTGCGTGCAGCGCGACATCGCCCGCCTCGAAGCCCTCCCACGCGCCCCACATCAGCGCGCGCCCGTAGAGCGTGCGCTGGGCGTGCAGGACGCCCTTCGGGCTGGCCTGCGTCCCCGAGGTGTAGATCAGGAACGCCGGGTCCTCGGCCTGGGTCTGTGGCAGCTCCGCGTCGCCATCGAGGCTGTCGAGGTCGGCCGCGTCGATCCGGAGGCCTTCGAAGCCGGGCAACGGCAGGTCGGCGGAGGTGACGGCTGCGCGCGGCTCGGCGTCGGCGCAGAGGAAGGCGGCCTCGGCGGGAGTGAGCTGCGGCGAGGCCGGGATCGGCGCCAGCCCGGCGGCGTTCGCGCCGAAGAAGGCGAAGGCGTAGTCCGGCGAGTGCGGCGTGCGCACCAGCACGCGGTCGCCCGGCTTGAGACCGCGCGCCAGCAACCCGCGCCCGATCCGCGCGACCCGCGCCCACGCCTCGGCGTAGGTCCAGCGCTCCGTGCGGTCGCCGTAGAGGAAGCTGAACGCGGGCTCGTTGGCGAACGCCGGATCGAGCGCGCGCTGCTCGAGGCAGGCGCGCGCGATGTTGAGTGGCCCCTCGACGGGCGCGCGCACGACCGTGCCGGGCGCGATCACGCCGGGCTCCGCGGGCTCCTCGTGCGTCACGGGGCCTCCTCGACCAGCGCCGACATCGAGCCCTGCGAGGTGGGGATGCGCGGGTCCGCGCCGTAGCCGTGGATCTTCTCCTGGTTGCGCGTCACCTGCTCATGCCCCGCTGTCTCCACGATCACCCGCCCCTCCGTATCGACGATGCGGGCGAGGGCGAACGCCTTCTCTTTCGCGTATCCGAAGATGCGCCCCAGCATCTCGATGACGTAGGCGTAGCTGTGGTAGTCGTCATCGAGCAGCACCAGGTGGTAGCGGGGCGCGAGTTGCTGCCCGGCGTCCGGCGTCGCGATCTCCGCCGGTGCGGTGGGGGTGGTCGTCTCGGAGGCGGTCACGCGCCCATTGTCCGCCCTCGCCGCCTCGCGTCAACGGCGCGGCGCCGCCAATCGGCTACGAGGCATGCCAGGCGCGCTGGAAGTAGCCCCAGAAGTCGATCATCAACACGCCCTGGCCGCCCTCGGTGACGGGCTGCGACTCGCGCTGCGGCCACGGGTCGACGCCCACCTGCTGCATCATGTCGATGTGCATCCGCTCACTCCAGGGCGCCTCCACCTCGTAGATGCAGAGGTAGGGCAGCGGGGTGCCGTCGATGCGGCGCTCGAGGATGTAGCGCGTCGCGCTGCGGAACGGGGGTGACTTGGCCACGTCGATCATGTGGTTCGTGGCGTACCAGTCGTCGAAGGACCCGGTGTAGCCGAGGTCCGTCGGGTGCGTGAAGACGATCATCGCGCCCTGGAAGGCGTCGTCGCTCGTCGGGTCGGGGCGGCCGAAGTCGATCAGCTTGCGATACGCGCCGCTGCTGATCACCGAGCGTCCCGCGGCCTCCGGCATGGCGACGAGGGGATCGAAATCGTCGGCCGCAAGCTGGTAGGCGGCCCCGTAGACGGCGGCCGGACGCGGGCGGTCGGGCACGGCGTCGCTCGGCGCCTCGCGATCCAGTTGATGCCAGAGCCGGTCCTCGTAGGCCTCGCTCAAGCCCTGGTTGATGCCGCGCGCGAGCGGCGTGGCGGGCACCTCCTGCTCGCGCAGCTCGAAGATGTTCGCCGCCGCCGCCGTGCCGCCGTCCAGCAGCGGGCGCGCGCGATCCTCGAGGTAGCCCTCGAGGCTGGCGTCGCCGTCGACGGCGAAGAAGTCGAACAGCAGCGAGGCGACGGTCTTGTCGTCGTAGTGCGCCGTGAGGAGTTGCGGGTCCGCGGTAGTCGTCATAGTCGTGTGCCCTCTCGTCCGTCTCGGCGTCGGTGACGCCCTGGGCCCGTACTCTAGCCGACCTCGGTCGCCTCCTGCCGCGCCGGGAGCGCGAGACCGTGCAGCACGTGCAAGTCGTCGCTGATGATGCCGGTGACGCCCCACTCGACAAGCTCGCGGGCGTGCTGGCCACTCTCCACGCCCCAGGCGAAGAGCTCCGGTACGCGCTCGCGCAGGCCAGCCACGCGCTTCGAGTCGAGGTTGCGGCGATGCGCTCCCACCGCCGGCAGCCCGCCCCCGCGTGCGAGGTCGAGCGCCCTCGCCAGGTCGTCGGCGGATCCGCAGGAGTAGACGGTGAGCACGTGGGGGAGCGCGCGGAAGGGAGTGAGCGAATCCCAGTGCCGCGCACTCACGATGTAGGGCTCGCCGGGGCGAAGCTGCGCCATGAGGTCGATCGTGGAGCCGGGCAGGCGGGGGTTCTGGCCCTTGAGATCCAGCATCAGGCGCGTGCGCGGCCCGACGGCGTTGAGCACGCCGGCGAGCTGCAGGCGGCCCGGCCGTCCCGGCCGCAACCTCCAGCCCTCGCGCAGCAGCGGCAGCACGCCCGCCGCCCCCGCGTGCCGGACGTCGAGCCGCCCGCGGTGCAGCCACAGATCGAGTTCGACCACGTCGACACCCCAGCGCTGCGCCTCGGCCAGCCGCCGGAGCGTGTTGCCGCCACGATGCGCGATGCGTAGTGGACCGTGGAAGAGCGGGCGCGACGGGTGGCCGTCCGTAGCCGTCACCAGATCATCCCATCCCTCATCGCGCCGGGCGTTGCGGGGGGAGTCAGGCGCTACGCGGAGGATACAGCGAGGGGGCGGTCCGCGCCGCCCCCTCTGTGCTGCTTCGTGGCGTGTCGGCGCCGCTCGGCTGCCCTAGGGCGGGTAGCTGTGCGGGATCTGCCACGCCTCGTGCTCGTCCGGCTCGCCGGAGAGCTTCCACTGTGGCAGCCCCCAGCCGTCGCCGAGGTCGACGATCGTGACCTCGACGCGCTTGCCGATGGCGACATCCTCGCGAGGGGCGGGGTTGCCGTCGTCGCCCAGCAGGTTGCCGACGATGCGCAGGGCGCGGTGCTCGCCCAGCGCGCCGCGCTCCTCGTCGAGCTCGACGAGGATCACGGGGTAGGGGACGAAGTCCTTGAACGCGGGGTTAATCGGATGCGGGACGATGTAGTAGGAGTAGATCGTGCCCTTGCCCGAGGCAGGAACCCAGGTCATGTCGCTGCTGCGGCACTCCGGGCACATCGTGCGTGCGGGGTAGATCTTCGCTCCGCAGTCGTCGCACTGCTGGAGCGGGAGGTAGCCCTTGCCCGCCTCCGTCAGGTACTCGCGATGCTGCGGGTCGTTCTCCGGGACGAATACGCCCGCTCCGAGGTATTCAGCCATTGCTCTTGCTCCTCTTCGCCGGTCGCTCGCCTAGACCTGGTTCGTCATGACCAGCGACGAACCGGTCGGCGGCTGTGCCCAGCCGAGGTTCATCGTGATCTCCGGATCCCGAACCTGGCGGCAGGCGCCCTCGCTGTAGTCGTAGGTGTGGTCGCCGGTGCAGTAGTCGTCGACCTCGCCGCGGAGCTGGCGCACGTTCTCGATGACCATGTTCATCCCGTGCGTGTAGCCCTCGCAGAGGTGACCGCCGGAGGGGTTGTTCGGCCGCTTCCCGCCCAGCTCGATGGTGCCGTCCGAGACGTAGTTGCCGCCCTCGCCGATCGGGCAGAAGCCGTAGGCCTCCAGCTGCAGCAGCGTGGTGAAGGTGAAGGCGTCGTAGGAGCCGGTGATGTCCACGTCCTCCGGGCCGATGCCGGCGTTCGGGAAGACCACGTCCTTCGTGTAGATCCCGCCCACCTGGTTGATCGGCCCGTGGTTCCAGTGGTAGTCGGGCGACCACTTGTGGGTGCGCCCGCCGGTCCCGAGGATCGCGACGTTCGGCCTCGGCAGGTCTCGCGCGCGCTCCGTGTTGGTGATCACGATCGCCGTCGCGTTGTCCGTCTCCACGCAGCAGTCCAGCAGGTGGAACGGCTCCACGATGTAGCGCGAGTTGAGCACGTCGTCGACCGTCAGGCGCTGCTTGTAGTAGGCCTTCGGGTTGTTCGAGGCGCCCTTGCTGTGCGCCACCTTGACGTGCGCGAGCTGCTCCGGCGTCGTGCCGTACTCGTACATGTGGCGCACGAAGGTGAGCCCGAAGTTCTGCAGCGCGCTGGCGATGCCGTAGATGCGGCTGTGCATCGTGTGGTCGCCGTGCCGCGTCATGAACGGAGGTGGCCCCGCCGGCGCGCCCACCGGCGTCCCGCCGATGCGCATCTCCGTGAAGCCGTTCATCGTCCGGTAGACGACCATCGCGTCACAGAGACCGGCCTCGAGCGCGCCGATCGCGAGCCCGATCAGTGTCTCCGAGGAAGATCCGCCGCCCCAGGTGTCCACCTGGTAGTCCATCCGCACGCCGAGGTCGGAGAAGATGATCTCGGAGCCGGCCGCGTCGCCGACCTGGTAGCAGGTCGTTCCCCAACTGGTGCTGTCGTAGTCGAGGCCGGAGTCGTCGATCGCCTTCTTGACCGCCTCCACGCCCATCTGGCGCGTCGTGCGGCCGGAGTTGCGCGAGTACTCGGTCTCGCCAACGCCAACGACTGCGTACTTGCCTCGAAGCAGGCCATGACCTTTAGCCAACTGTGCCTTCCTTCCTTATGCGTTCGCCGCGCCGCACTCTACAGCACGGGCGCGATGGTGGCGACGCGATCCGCGCCCCGGCGCGCGTGCTGCAGGCTGGACAAGCGCGGCCCCGTCGCCTACCAATGCCCGAGGGAGGACGTATGCCCAACCGCTACGTGATCTACGGCGCAGGCGGCATCGGCTGCGCCATCGGCGCGCGGCTCTTCGCCAGCGGTCGCGAGGTGGTCCTGATCGCGCGCGGCCCGCACCTCGAGGCCATCCGCGAGCGCGGCCTGACCCTCAAGACGCCCGCCGACACGCTGGAGCTTCGCATCCCGGCAGTCGGCAGCCCGCACGAGGTCGACTTCCGCGAGGGCGACGTCGTCTTCCTCACGATGAAGACGCAGGACTGCGTGGACGCCCTCGACGAGCTGCGCCTGGCCGGCGGGGCCGGCCTGCCCGTCGTCTGCACGCAGAACGGCATCGAGAACGAGCGCATGGCGCTGCGCCGTTTCGAGCGCGTCTACGCCGTCGAGGTGCTGGTCGCCACCTCCTTCGTCGAGCCGGGCCTGGTCCTCAGCTATGACAAGCGCGGCGGCGGCACGCTGGTGCTGGGCCGCTACCCCGAGGGCGCCGACGACCGCGTGCGCTCCATGGCCGCCGACCTGACGGCCGCCGGCTTCCGCGGCGAGGTCGAGGAGCAGGTGATGCGCTGGAAGTACCACAAGCTGATCCGCAACCTCGGCGCCGCCTTCCCCGCCGTCTTCGGCCCCGGCGCCGACACCGTCGCGCTGCGCGCGCGCCTCGAGACGGAGACGGAGGCGGTCTTCGCCGCCGCCGGCATCGACTACGCCTCGAAGGAGGAGTCTGCGGCGGCCGGTCGCGCGCCCGGCTTCGAGTGGGGCGAGATCCCCGGCCACGGGGAGTTCACCAGCTCCGTCTGGCAGGGAGTGCAGCGCGGCAACCGCAGCGTGGAGACTGACTACGTGAACGGCGAGATCGTGCTGATCGGCGCGCTGCACGGCGTCCCCACCCCGTGGAACCGCGCACTCCAGCAGGCAGCCAACCATTGCGTACGCAACGCCATCGAGCCCGGCTCGATCAGCGTCGACGACTTCGTCGAGGACGTCGAGCAGGAGATCGCCGGGGCGGTGGCGGAAGGGATTGCACGATGACGGACATCGCCGGCAGCGTCGCGGTGATTACGGGCGGCGGCAGCGGCGCCGGCCGCGCCATCGCCCTCGAGTGCGCGCGCCAGGGGGCGCGCGGCGTCGTCATCGCGGACATCGAGGCCGGACCCGCCGGGGAGGCGGCCGCCGAGGTGCGCGAGGCCGGCGCGGCCTCGATCGCCGTCCAGACCGACGTGAGCGTTCGCGCCGCCGTCGAGGCCCTCGCGGCCCGCGCCTACGAGGAGTTCGGTGAGGTCAACCTGCTCTTCAACAACGCCGGCGTCAGCAAGCGCAACCCGATCGCCGAGGCCCCTGACGAGGACTGGGACTGGCTCACCTCGGTCGACCTGATGGGGCCGATGTACGGCGTCTACGCCTTCGTTCCGCGCATGCGGGAGCAGGAGGGGCCGGGGCACATCATCAACACCGCCTCCGTCTCCGGGCTGGTGGCGCGCCCGAACGTGAACGGCATCTACACCTCGATCAAGCATGGCCTCGTCGGCGTCAGCGCCGTCCTCCACGACGAACTCGCCCCCGAGGGCATCGTCGTCTCCTGCTGGTGCCCCGGCGGGATGCTGACCAACATGCGGGACTCCGGCCGCAACCGGCAGGAGCGCTTCGGCGGCGCCTACCCGGAGCAGCCGCGGCCCGTCGCCCGCGAGCCCAACCCGATGACCGTCGACGACGTCGCGAAGCGCGTGCTCGCCGCCGTGCGCGAGAACCGGCTCTACATCTTCAGCCACCCGCACACGCGCCCCACCGTCGAGGCCTACTACCAGCAGATCCTCGACGATTTCGAGGCAGGCGAGCGCATCGCCGCCGAGCTGGGGTAGCGCGCTCGCTCATGTCGAGGCTCAGCGAGACCGTTCGCGTCGGCTCGCTCGAGGTTGCCGCGATCAGCGACAGCGCACCGGACGTCACCGACTTCCAGCGCCACCTCCCCGGCGTCGACCCGGCCGCCTGGATGCGCGAGGTCGGGATCACGGACCCCTCCGACCCGGTCCCGTTCAACCTCGGCAGCTTCCTGATCCGCGGCGACGGCCGCACTACGCTCGTCGACGCCGGCTACGGCGTCTTCGGGCGCACGCTCGGCACGCCGGGCTGCGGTGCGCTGCTGGAGCGCATCGCCGAGCTGGGCGTCGCCCTCGAGGATGTCGACGCCGTCGTGCAGACGCATCTGCACCCCGACCACGTCGGTTGGCTGATCGACGAGGACCGCGACAACGCGCTCACGTTCCCCAACGCGACGGTCTACGTCTCGCGGACCGAGCTCGACCACTGGCTCGGCCCCGAGGCGGACCCGCAACGCCTGGAGTTCGTACGCCGCTGCGTGCTGCCCGTGCACGAGGCCTCCCGCATCGAGCCCGTCGACGGGGAGGGCACGATCTCGCCCTCACTGACGATGGTGCCGACTCCGGGGCACACGCCCGGCCACTGTTCGCTGCTCCTCTCCTCGGGTGGCGAGTCGTCGGGAGTCGAGCGCCTGCTGATCACCGGCGACGTCGCCTATCACCCCGCCCACCTGGTGCGGCCGGAGTGGCGCACCTTCCTCGAGCACGACGCCGCCGAGGCGGAGCGGTCGCGCCGCAAGGTCGCGGAGCTGGCGATCGCGCGTGACGCCCTCGTGACGGGCGGGCACTTCGGCATTCCCACGCTCGGACGGCTGCGCCGGGTGGAGACGGGTTACGCCTGGGAGGCGCTCGCGACTCCCGAGCCGTACACCTGAGGCGACCGCGTCGGCCCTCGCGGGTTTCGTTTACCCTAGCGCGGCAGGAGGACGTCCATGGACTGGCAAGACAGCCCCGATCAGGCCGCGTTCCGCAGCGAGGTGCGCAGCTTCATCGAGCAGCGCCTCCCCGAGCACTACCGCGACCGCCCGCCCGGCGCACCCGACGAGTGGGTCGCCGACCGCGGGGCGCCGGAGCCGGAGCGCCGCGAGGCCGCCCGCGCGTGGGCGGTGGCCCTCGGCGAGCGTGGCTGGGTCGCGCCGCACATCCCCACCGAGTACGGCGGGGGCGGGCTCTCCAAGTGGGAGCAGTTCATCTACAACCAGGAGATGGCCCGCGTCAGCGCGCCCGTCGTCGGCAGCTCGCACTCGGTCGAGATGCTGACGCCCACACTCGTCGTCCACGGTACCGACGCGCAGAAGAGCGCGTACCTGCCGCGCATCCTCGGCGGCGAGATGGTGTGGTGCCAGGGCTACTCCGAGCCGGGCGCCGGCTCGGACCTCGCCTCGGTGCAGACGCGCGCCGTCCTCGATGGTGACGAGTACGTGGTGAACGGGCAGAAGATCTGGACGACGAACGGCCACCACGCCGACGCGATCTTCGCGATGGTGCGCACGGACCCGGACGCGCCCAAGCACCGCGGCATCAGCTTCCTGCTGATCGACGACATGACCATCGAGGGCGTCAGCATCCGTCCACTCGTCAACATGGCCTGGGAGCACGGCTTCAACGAAGTCTTCTTCGAGGATGTGCGCGTCCCCGCCACCAACGTGGTTGGCGATGTGAACCGCGGCTGGTACGTGTCCATGACACTGCTCGACTTCGAGCGCTCCGGCGTGCGCCAGGCGACGAACGTGCGCCGCCAGTTCAACCAGCTCCTCGGTGAGGTGATCGAGCCGCGTGCGCCGGGCTCGGTGCGCAGCCTGCCGACCGTGCGCGCGGAGATCGCCGACCGCGCGATCGACACGGCGGTCTGCGAGAACTTCTCGTTGCGCGTGATCTCGATGCAGGCGGTGGGCCTGATCCCGAACTACGAGGCCTCGATGGGCAAGCTGCGGATCAGCGAGACGCTGCAGGCGATCTCGCGCACGGGCGTGCGCGCGTTCGGGCTCTACTCGAACCTCTGGGACCCGGAGGACGAGCGCTCCCCCGCGCGCGCCGACTTCACGCAGCGCTACCTGACCTCGATCCCGCACACGATCGGTGCGGGCACCTCCGAGATCCAGCGCAACATCATCGCCACGCGCGGCCTCGGCCTGCCGCGGGGATAGGGGCGCTACCGCTGGCTGCGGCTACCGGACCGCGCTGGCGATCGTCTCGGACAGCCAGGCGTTGAGGCTCTTGCCCTCGGCTCTTGCGGTCTCCGTCGCCGCGCGATGGACATTGGGCGGAATCCTGAGCGGAATCTTGCCGGAGAACGCCTTGTCGGGTTGCCGTCCTCGCTCCGCACATACCTTCAAGTACTCGTCGACGGACGCGGCAAACTCCTCGCGAAGGCCCGACACCGACTCCGATTGGAAGGTGATCACATCGCGTGTGCCTATCACCTCGCCATGGAAGATGTCGGTTTCGTCATCGAAGGTGACGGTTGCCCGGTATCCGCGGTACTCAATCATGCTCGCTGCTCCACGGTCTCCTCAGGCGTGACCCCTGCTTCCGTCAGGAATCTCCTCATGCTCGCGACGGACCCCTTGTCCGCCTCCTTGCGCGGATGGGGCCGGTGGAAGATCGCCAGCACGTCATGCAACTCGATCGCCACTCGTGACCCCGCCCGCTCCTCGATGTCGGCACCGCAGGCCAGCAAGAGCGATTCGATGTCGGCCCAGCGGATCCCCGCCTGCGTGGGCTGCCGGAAGACGGCGGCCAACGTTCTACGGTGACGACGCCTCACGCGATGATATCAAAAGACGATATCAAGGGCCAGCCCCCAACCGCTAGAACATCGCGATCGGGTTGACGGGGGAGGCGGTGCCCTGGTCGAGGCGCAGCGGGGCGAGGGTGAGCAGGAACTCCCAGCGACCCCGCTCCTCGCAGGCTGCGGCGAGGCGGCCGAGCTGCATGTTGTCGATCAGGTGGATGCCCATCGAGACGATCAGCACCTGGTGCAGCGGCGTGTCCCAGCCCTCGATCTGGTGCGGCATCGCGTCCGTGATCCCGTCGCAGCCGACGACGGCGACGCCGCGCTCGCGAATCCACGGGGCGCACGTCACCGACAGCCCGGCGATCCCCTCGACGCCCGAGGTCCAGTAGCCGTGCTCCTCGCGGCGCGCGTCGCGTCCGATGCAGACCAGCAGGATGTCGCCCTCGGAGACCGTGACGCCCTGGCGCGCCTCGGCCGCCTCGAGGTCCTCGACGGTGATGCGCGTGCCGAGTTCGAGGTAAGGCACACCGTGCAGGGCGGGGATGTCGAGCAGCACACCGCGGCTCACCACGCCGTCCTGGCCGGACATAATGCTGTTCCGTCGCGCCCCGACGCTGGTGACCTCGGCCTGGTTGAAGCCGTTGTACATCTTGCCGTCGCGGAAGATGTGGCAGAGCGCGTCGAGGTGCGTGTTCGCCACGCCGTGCGGCGCGATCGAGAAGTAGTCGCTCGACCCTTGCAGGTTCTGAGGCCGCGTGATGTCGCCGGCGACGAGCATCGTGTGCCGCACGGGCGTCGGGTTGTCGGCGTGCGGGTGCTTCGCGAGTTCGAGGGCGCAGCTGACGGTCACGCCCTCCTGGACGAGGGAGGCTGCTGCGGCGCGCTTCCCGGCGGTGATCAGGTTGAGCGCGCCGCGCTCGTCCTCGGGGCCCCAGCGGCCCCAGTTGGAAACCGCGTCGAAGATCGCCTGCAGCTCGTCCGGTGTGGTGGTCTCGGTGGAGATGGTGATGGTGCGCCTCCTTGCGTCGCGGGGCCGGGCGGCCCTCGAGGATGGCCCGTGCCGGGCGTCCTCGTGCGAGGCGAGGCTAGCAGCGGCTTGCGGGGCTGACTACGGCGAGGGCGTGGCGGGCCGGCGAGGGGCGTCGGCGCAGGCGGCGCTCGTCGCGGCTACATCGAGCGGCGCGCGGCGCGCCATTGCGCGATCGCCTCGGAGGCCAGCAAGACGATCGCGATTGCAACGAGGTAGTCCCAGAGCCAGCCGACTTCCTGATCGTTCCAGTGCGCCATGTACTGCTGCAGGTAGCGCACCCCGACGATGGCAGTCAGCGCCGTGACGACGTCGCGGGGCAACTGCCGCGCCGTCGCGGCTTCGCTGGCCCCTCGTAAGCGCAGCGAGTCGCGGACGTTCACGAGGGTGGCGAGGGCGATGGTGACGATCGCCGCCGGATCGGCGATGTAGTTCCAGATGAACTCGGCCGTGTCGCCGCTGGCGGCGTTGATGAAGATATTGAGCAGCAGCAGGGCGGACGCCGCAGCGCACAGCAGGGCCAGTCCGACTCGCCAGGTTGTCACGCGCCGTCCCCCTGTCCCGCTCCCGTCGCGCTCGCGCAACGAATGTGCCTGTGCGCCAGCCGAATATCAAGCAGCGTGCGGCCGCCGTCCCGCCGGGTGGTGCGGTCGACTCGCCCTCTCCGTGCGAGGCGAGGCTAGCAGCGGCTTGCGGGGCTGACTACGGCGAGGGCGCTTCTCGCCCTCGGACGGCGCGGCGGACGCCGGCGCAGGCGAGTAGCAGCGCGAGGAGCGCGAGGCGCGGGGCCGCGCCGCCCCCGTCGCGTGGTGGCGGGAGCAGCCCGGCGTTGCCAGGCCTGGGGAGTTCGGGCGCCGTCTCGCAGAACCGTAGACCGGGGCCGGGCAAACCGCTGTACTCCACTGATTCCAGGCCAGGCGGGATACACCCGGTCAGCTGATTGTCTGAGAGCGACAACCAGATCAGCTCGACAAGGTTCCCCAACTCACGCGGGATTTCACCCGTCAGCTTGTTGTTGTTGAGGAACAGATGCGCGAGGTTGGCAAGCTTGCCGAGTTCGCGCGGTATCTCGCCGGTCAGCTGATTATCTGAGAGCGACAACCATGTCAGCTCGGCAAGGTTCCCCAACTCACGCGGGATTTCACCCGTCAGCTTGTTGTTGTTGAGGAACAGATACGCGAGGTTGGCAAGCTTGCCGAGTTCGCGCGGTATCTCGCCGGTCAGCTGATTATCTAAGAGCGACAACCATGTCAGCTCGGCAAGGTTCCCCAACTCACGCGGGATTTCACCCGTCAGATTGTTGTTGTTGAGGGACAGATGCGTGAGGTTGGCAAGCTTGCCGAGTTCGCGCGGTATCTCGCCGGTCAGTTGATTGCCTGAGAGCCACAACCATGTCAGCTCGGCAAGGTTCCCCAACTCACGCGGGATTTCACCCGTCAGATTGTTGTTGTTGAGGGACAGCTGCGCGAGATTGGTAAGCTTGCCGAGTTCGCGCGGTATCTGGCCGGTCAGATTGTTGTTGGTGAGGTCCAGATGCTCGAGGTTCTCGAGATTGCCCAACTCACGCGGGATTTCACCCGTCAGATTGCTTCTCGAGAGGTGCAACAGCCCGAGGTTCTCGAGATTGCCCAACTCACGCGGGATCTCCCCGATCAGATTGTTCCCCCCGAGCTGCAGTGAATCGAGCTTGGTGAGGTTGCCGAGTTCACGCGGGATCTCACCGGTCAATTGGTTGTCAGGGAGGCTGAGCCACTCCACACGGCCGTCCTCGCCGGTCAGAACCCCGTACCACTCGCCCAGCGGCGCCTCACTAATCCAGTTCCATTTGTTCGGTGATTGCACACTTGACACAGGGTTGATCCTCCACTAGGATGGCTTCATGGGAGTACGCACACCGGCCAGCCGTTCGAGTTCCGCTGCGGCTTTCTTTCCGAACAGCATCTCGATCACGTCATGGTCGGTTGTGTTCTCGTCTACCTTCTTCGGCAGCTTCGGGGGCTGAGTCATGGCAACGAACCTCCTAGATCTGATGGACCGCTATAGCAGCGACGACGCTTGCCGCGACCTGCTCGAAAACCTGCGCTGGCCGAACGGCGTGGTCTGCCCTCGCTGCGGCTCACTCGGCATCAGCACCATCAAAAAGCGCCGCGTCTACGACTGCAACGACTGCCGCTACCAGTTCACCGTTACGGCCGGCACCATCATGCACGACTCCCACCTGCCGCTGCGCAAGTGGTTCGTCGCCGTCTACCTGATGTGCGAATCCAAGAAGGGAGTCAGCGCCCTTCAGCTTCACCGCACGCTCGGTGTGGCGCGCCGGACCGCCTGGTATCTCTCTCACCGCATCCGCGAGGCGATGGCCAACGACCCGCTCGAAGGCCCTACCCTGCTCGGCGTCGTCGAGGTTGACGAGACACTGGTGGGCGGCAGGAAGCGCGGGAAGGGCCACGGCTACCGCGGGAACAAGTTCTGGGTCGCAGGCGCTATCCAGCGCGACGGGCAGGTGCGCCTCGCACAGATCCCAAACGTGCGGCGCAAGACCCTGCACGGCTTCATCGAACAGACCGTGCGCGACGAGGCCGAGGCGATCTACACCGACGAACTTAAGTCCTACCTCGGCATCGGCGACGACGACACGCGCCACGAGACGGTCAACCACGGCGCGGACGAGTGGGTCGTGGGCGACGCGCATACGAACTCGATCGAGGGCGTATGGTCGCTGTTCAAGCGCTCGATCATGGGGAGCTTCCACAAGGTCAGCGTGAAGCACATTGACCGCTACCTCTCCGAGCTGGAGTGGCGCTTCAACAACCGGGGCAACGAACACATCTTTCTTGACACGCTGCGGCGCATCGTCCGTACCGAGACCATGACCTACCGGGAATTGGTGGCCTAGTCCCAGCCGGTGATCGTGGCCGAACAATCCACGTGAGAGATGTAGCCAGTAACGAAAAGCTGATGCGCGTCTTGCGAGCGGCCCTGGAAAACTCCCACGACGTACTCCGCGATGTAGCGCCAGTTGTTCCCACTCAGGTAGCGAACGGTTGTCGCGCGCGTATCCAGGCTGAGCCTGACATCGGGGTAGCCCCCAGCGGCGTACCCGACTCGTAACGCCTCGATCAGAGCGGCGTCGAATTCGAGGCTTCGTCCGTCGATGAGGCAACGCTCGATTGGTAATGGAGTGGGTGCCGCAGTCGGGGTGCGAGTGGGCAAAGCATTGGGAGTGGGCGTAGGCGTGGCGATTGGCGTCGCGCTCGTGCAGGCCGTGAGAGTGAGGGCGAGAGTGAGGGCGAGAGCGAGAGCAAACGCGATCGGGCGCATGGCCCCTCCCTGTGGCGGACGGTTGACCGCCCACGATAGAGTGCTCTGTGCTACACGCCATGTTGTTCTCAGCCGCCTTCTTCATGGGTCGGAAGGATCGCGCCACCAAAATTTCCACCAGCGACGCCCAAAAAGATGGTCAATCTGCTGACCCAAATCGTCCATAAAATCAGCAGTCGAGTCGCACCGGGGAGGATGCTGCTCCCCTCGCCTACCTTCCGAGAGCGCCTTCTCCATAATGTTACGAAAGCCTTCTCGATCTTTAGATTTTTCGCGCTCATGGGTCCATTGTAGGGCTGCGACGATTACAGCAGTCACAACGAACGCTCCGATCGCCAACCGTACAAGCAGGTTTACGTCGGCGGTGGAGCCCACGGCCAAGACCTCAATTGCCGCTGTGCCTAGACCGCTCAATGAAGGCATGATGACCCTGTGCATCGAAGCATACTGCCGTCCGCTCTATCCTGTGTCAAGTGTGCAATCACCATTTGTTCACCCAGTTCGGCCCGTCGGTCGCAAGGTAGAGCGCGATTAGCGCCTCGCGGTCCGAGGCGACCGAGCCGCCCGCGGTCTGCGCCTGCGCGCTGCGGGCGCCGAGGGTCAGTGCGGCCACGAGGATCGCGACGAGAGCCGCGGCTCGTGCAGTCCTCGCGCGGGTGGTAGGCCCTCGACTCATGCGCCTGCCTTTACGGCTTCGGGGAGGCCAGACTAGCAGAGCGGCAGCGGTACGGTTCCTGGCAGCGGGGCTACGCGTGGGCCGGCGAGGACTCGCTCACTGTTGGCGGGGGGGCCGAGCCCCCGCCGGCTTCCGCGTCGCGGGAGGAGGGACCGCGTCTTTGCCGCTGTCCCGTCCGTCGCGGCGGTTCGTCCACCTCGGACGGACGGGCGCGACACTCCTCTGACGACGCGCACCCCGCTTTGGTTCCCGGCCCCTCCCACGAGGCCGAACCAGGCCGTCGCGGTGGTATACAGGACGGCGGAATCCGGACCTCCGCCGGTCCGGTTGCCTCGATCGATGCGCGCGATGGGAGGGGACGATGAGCAAGACCACCGAGGGCCCGCGAGGCCCGCTGCACGGGGTGCGGGTGCTTGAGTTCTCGCTGATCTTCTCGGCGCCGTTCGCCGGACTGCAGCTCGCCGACCTTGGGGCGGACGTGGTCAAGGTGGAGCCGCCGGGCGGCGAGCCGTTCCGTAGCCTCTTCGCCGCGGTACCCGCCAATTCGAAGATCTTTCAATCGGTCAATCGCGGCAAGCGCAGCCTCGAACTGAACCTGCGGGCGCCCGAGGCGCGCGAGGTCGTCTACCGGCTGTTGCCCGAGTTCGACGTGGTGCTGATCAACTACCGCCCCGGCGTAGCGGAGCGGCTCGGCATCGGCTACGAGACGCTGCGCGAGATCCGGCCGGACCTGATCTACGCCGAGATTAGCGGCTTCGATCGCGGCGGGCCGTACGAGCGCAAACCTGCGGCCGACATGATCGCGCAGGCCTACGCCGGCAGCATCGCCCTCGACGGCAAAATGACCGACGACGGCGCACCCGTCTGGCCGCCGATGGTGATCGCCGACTTCCCGTCCGGGCTGGCGGCGGCGATCGCGCTGACCTCAGCCCTCTACCACCGCGAGCGTACGGGCGAGGGCCAGCGCGTCTCCGTCTCGATGCTGCGTTCGATCCTCGCGATGCTCTGCTACCACGTGAATGTGGAGCCCGTGCACGACGCTTACGCGCGCGACCTGATCCGCGAACAGTTGGAGAGCGCACGGGCGGCCGGCGCCGACTACCGCGGGCTGGTCGAGGCGCGCGAGGGCTCGACCCGTTCCGGTGGGCCGCTGGTCACCTACTGGCGCGGCTACTCGGCGTCCGATGGCGGGCTGGTGATGGGCGCGGTCACCAGGGAGGGCCGCGACGCACTACGCGGCGTCCTCGGCATCGACGATGATCCGACCGACGATCCCGACTACAACCAGTTCGCCGAGGACAGCGCCGACATTGTCGAGGCCCTGCAAGTGCGCGTCGCGGAGATCGTGCGCCAACGGCCGGTCGCCGAGTGGATCGAGCGCTTCGAGGCGGTCGGCGCGCCGGTCGCGCCCGTGCTGTTCCCGGAGGACGTCGCGGACCACGAGGAGGGCAGGCGGCACTTCGTGGAGCTGGAGCACGCGATCACGGGGCCGCAGCGCTTCGTCGGCCCGATGTTCGACCTGGAGCGTACGCCGACCTCGGTCGCCGGTCCGTCGCCGCTCCCCGGCGCACACAGCGACGAGGTGCTGGCCGCGCTCGGCGGCTACAGCGCCGAGGAGATTGCGGCCCTCCACGAGGCGGGCGTCATCGGCTAGTCGCGCAGCCCCTCGAGGTCGGCGCGCACGCGCGGCAGCACCTCGCGCGCGACGAGACCCATGTAGTCCGGGGGCGCGCCGGGGGCCTCGTGCACGGGGTCGGGCGCCGGGTGCAGCACCACAATCTCGAACACGGGCAGCGCGCGCAGCAGCGCGGTCAGCTGTTGCGAGACCACCTCGGCGTCGCCGTGCAGGCAGAACGCCTCGGCGGCGGCCGGGGGGAGGAACTCGAGGAGGCGGCCCGCGCCCTCGAGGTCCGGCGTGTGGTGGAAGTCCGGGCTGACCCGCCGCTGCAGATCCTCCACGGGCGGGCCGTCCCAGCGCAGGCCGGGCGCCTCGAACAGCGTCGGCGAGTACTCGTAGTACCCGGCGGCCATCGAGCGGCCGATGCGCAGCGCGCGCTCCGCGTCGTCGACGAGCACGGTGTGGAAGACCACGCCGAGGGCGACCTCGTCCGGGTTGCGCCCGGCCTCGGCCGCGCCCGCGCGCACCGCCTCGATCGCGGCCTGGAGGTTCGCGGGCGACGTGCCGGCGCGGATGAAGACGCCGTCGGCGACGCGCCCCGCGGCGCGCAGCATCCGGGGGCCGCCTGCGGCGATCCAGACGGGCACGGGGCGGGCGTGCGGCAGCCGCGCCGGGTCGCGCGCGCCGACCTCGATCGCCTCGCCGTGCAGCAGGGCGCGGGCGAGGCGCGTCGCCTCCTCCAGCTCACGCACGCGCGCCGGGCGCAGCCCGGCCAGCCGCACGGCCGTGTCGCCGATGCCGAGCCCGAGCAGCATGCGGCCCGCGGCGAGCTCGTCGACGGTGGCGATCGAGGAGGCGGTGACGCTGATGTGGCGGTTGATCGGGTTGGCGATCAGCGGGCCGATGCGGATGCGGCTGGTCGCCCGCGCCGCCTCGGCGAGCATCACGTAGGTGTCGCGCCGGCGCAGCTGCGAGTCCGGGATGAAGCCGTAGTCCCAGCCCAGCTCCTCGGCGCGGCGCACGTCGGCGGCGAAGGCCGCGACGGAGCCGAACTCGAAGCGATTCAGGCCGAAGGCGGGCGCCGGCATGCGGCGAGGGTGTCCGAGGGCGCGCCGCCGCGCAAGGCGCAAGGTCAGGCGGGGAGGATGCTCGCTTCGTAAGACTCCATCCGGGGGTCGCGGGTGACGAGCACCAGGTCGTGTGTGAGCGCCTGAGCGATCAGCATCCGATCAAACGGATCGCGGTGGTGATCGGGGAGAGCGCCGGCCATCCGGGCGTCGGCGTGGGTGATTGGGAGCGGCTCGAAGTCATCGTTGCGCACGTCGAAGATGGCATCGTCGACGCGCAGCTTCCCGCGTGCCCGCTTGATGCTGATCTCCCAGATGCTGGCCGAGCTCACGTAGACGACGTTGTCCGGGTTGGCGATCTCGCTGAGCGCCTCGCCCGACAAGTCCCGCTCCCCGCTCCACCAGAGGAGTACGTGGGTATCGAGCAGGAGGTTCACTCAGCACCCTCGAGGTCGCCCTCGAAGGCGGCGATGATGTCCTCGGGCGTCTCGTCGAAGTCCGGGGCGATCCAGATCTTGCCCGCCAGGCGCCCCGGCTTCCGGGGTTGCCGAGGCTCCCCGTAGGGCACGAGCCGGGCCAGCGGCTTGCCGGACTTGCCCAGCACGATCTCCTCGCCGCTCGCCGCCCGGTCGAGCAGCCTCGACAGGTGGGTCTTTGCCTCGTACACGTTGATCACCATGGCAGCATTCTACATCAGTTGGTCTGACCAGACCAGACTAAGCAAATACGCGGCGCGGTTGACTCCTGTGCAAGAGCCGCTACCGCATAGACTGTGCACGCCCGCGACCCGCGGGCGCGGATGGAGGGTGCAATGCGGGAATTTCGGGACAAGGTCGCCGTCGTCACCGGGGCCGCGCACGGCGTCGGGCGGGCGCTGGCCAACGAGTGCGCGAACGAGGGCATGCGTGTCGTCATCGCCGACATCGAGGGCGAGCCGGCCGAGGTAGTCGCCGCCTCGATCCGCGATCGCGGCGGTGAGGCGATCGCCGTCCAGACCGACGTCGCCGAGCGAGCGCAGGTCGAGGCCCTCGCCGAGCGCACCTACGCCGAGTTCGGCGCGGCGCACCTGCTCTTCAACAACGCCGGCGTCTCGATGCACAAGACGATCGAGGAGTCCGCGGTCAACGACTGGGAGTGGGTGCTCGCGGTCAACCTCTGGGGCCCGCTCAACGGCATCCACGCTTTCCTCCCCCGCATGCGGGCCCAGGGCGGCGAGGCGCACATCGTCAACACCGCCTCGATGAGCGGGCTGATCGCGCGCCGCAACCAGCGAGGCATCTACCAGGCGGTGAAGCACGGCGTCGTCGCGCTCACCAACGCGCTACGCCACGAGCTGGAAGCCGACGCCGGCGAGATCTCGTGCTCGGTCTTCTGCCCGGGCGGGATGCTGACGGACATCGAGGACGCCGGGCGGCATCGCCAGGATCGCTTCGGCGGGCCGTTCACCCTCGGGCCGATGCCGGTGCCGCGCCAGCCCAACCCCGTCTACCCGGAGGACATCGCACCACGCGTGCTGGAGGCGATCCGGCAGGACCAGCGCTACATCTTCAGCCATCCGCACACCCGCGCCGACCTCGAGGAGCACTACGCCGACATTCTTGCGGGCTTCGACGCGGCGGCGCGTATCGCCGAGCAGGTCGGGTAAGGCGCCATGCGCTACGTCGTCTACGGAGCGGGCGCGACCGGCGGGGTGATGGGCGCGGCGCTCGCGCGGATCGGCCGCGAGGTGGTGCTGATCGCGCGCGGGCGGCACCTCGACGCGATTCGCGCCAACGGCCTCACGCTGCGCACGCCGCTCGAGACAGTGCAGACCGACCTGGCCGCGGTCGAGCGCCCCGAGGAGATCGAGTTCCGCGAGGGCGACGCGGTTCTGCTCACCGTGAAGACGCAGGACGCCTTCGACGCCCTCGATGATCTGCGCGCAGCGGCGGGCGACAACGTGCCGGTGGTCTGCGCGCAGAACGGGGTGGTGACGGAGCGCGAGGCGCTGCGCCGCTTCCGCCGTGTCTACGGCATGGTGGTGCGCTTCCCCGGCATGCAGCTCGAGCCCGGTGTCGTCGCGAACTATGAGCCGCAGGGCGGCGGCGAGATCGAGCTCGGGCGCTACCCGCAGGGCCTCGACGAGGTCGCCGGGCAGCTCGCCGCCGACCTCACGGCCTGCGGCTTCGACGGGCAGGCCGAGGCCGACGTGATGCGCTGGAAGCACGAGAAGCTGCTGATCAACGTCGGCTCCGCGCTCGCCGGCGTCTTCGGGCCCGGCGCGGACACGGCGGCGATCCGCGAGCGGCTGGTCGCGGAGACGCGCGCGGTCCTCGAAGCGACCGGCATCGACCTGCCGACGCCGGAGGAGGCGCTGCGCCTGAACCGCCAGCCGCGCTACGACTGGGCGGAGATCGAGGGCGCCCCGCCGTTCGCGAGCTCGCTCTGGCAGGGGATCCAGCGTGGGCTGCGCACGGCGGAGACGGACTACATCAACGGCGAGGTCGCCCTGCTCGGCGCGCAGTACGGCATCGCGACGCCCTGCAACCGTGCGCTCAACCTGCTCGCCAACCGCTGCGCTCGCGAGGGCACCCCGCCCGGTACCGTGACGACCGCGGACCTCGAGGCGCTCGTCGCCGCGTAGCGGCAGGCGGCCGCTGCGGCGTCCGCGCCCTCGCGCGATCAGGGGGAGGGCGGCGATCTTGTATCGGACTAGTCTGACTAGATAGACTAGGGCCATGCCGGGAAACACCTACTCGACGTACGAGGCGAAGGCGCGCTTCTCCGAGGTGCTGCGCCAGGTCCGCACGGGAACGATCGTCACCGTCACGTATCGGGGGGAGCCCGTCGCCGAGATCCGCCCGATCGAGCCCGGCCCCAAGACGATCGAGGAGCGGCTCGATGAACTCAGGCAGAGCGGCGTGCTGGTCCGGTCCCGCGAACCCAGAAAACCGTTCCGGCCAGTGGCGCACATCCCGGGCGCGCTTGAGCGGTTCCTCGCCGACCGCAACAGGTGAGCGTCGCCTACGTCGATTCCTCCGTGCTGGTCGCTCTCGCGGTCGGTGAGCCGACGCGACCGATGCTGGAACGCCGGATGGGGGAATTCTCGACACTCCTATCGTCGAACCTGCTCGAGGCCGAACTCAGATCGGCCCTCAGCCGCGAGCGGCGAACCCTTGATCGCGCACTCCTCGCCGGCATCGAATGGGTGCTGCCGGACAGGCCTCTGACTTCCGAGTTCGAGGCGGTGCTGGCTGCCGGCCAGCTGCGGGGCGCCGACCTCTGGCATGTGGCGGCGGCGCTTTTCGTCGCGCACGAGCCGGGCAGCACTGCCTTTCTCACGCTCGACCAGCGGCAACGAGCGGTTGCCGAGGCTCTCGGCTTCGCGACCTGATCCGGCGCGCCTCGCGCCTCGCGCCTCGTGCCGCGCGCGCCCTCAGTCGCCGCGCGCGGCTGAGCGGCCGGCGAGGTAGCCGAAGGTGAGGGCGGGGCCGATCGTGCCGCCGCCCCCGCCGTAGCCGGGGCCGGTCGGCGCGGCGATCGTGTTGCCCGCGGCGTGCAGCCCGGCGATCGGCTCGCCGCGCACGTCCAGCACGCGCCCCTCGGCGTCGACGCGCAGCCCGCTGCTCGTGCCGAGCACGGCGACATGCACCTCGATCGCATAGTAGGGCGGGCCGCCGATCGGGCCGAGCGTGCGGGCGCGGCCCTCGCGCGAAGAGTCGCCCGTCGCGCGGTCGTACGAGCCCTCGCCGCGCCCGAAGTCGGGGTCGGCGCCAAGCGCGGCCTGCTCGTCGAAGCGCGCGACCGTTTCGCGCAGGCTCGCGGCGTCAATGCCGCAGCGGGCGGCGAGCGCATCGAGGCTTGGCGAGGGCTCCAGCCACGGCGGGTCCGGCTCGCCGGGCGCGGCGCTGAGCAGACCATAGGCGCGGCGATAGGACTCGCCGAAGAGGAACCAGGCGGGGCGGTTCGGGTAGGTGAACGCGCCGGGGTCGAAGACGTGGAAGGCGCGCACGATGTCGTGGTAGTTCACCGCCTCGTTCACGAAGCGGCGTCCGAGGCGATTCACGAGGATCGAGCCCGGCAGCGAACGCGGCCCGGAGAGGAAGCGCAGCTCGCCCTGCGCGTCGCCGGCGCTCGCGCCCTCGCCCGTGAGGCGCACGGCCAGCGTCCACCACGCCTCGCCGAGGTTGGCGAGGGCCGCGCCGCGCTCCATGCCCATGCGGAGCGCGTCGCCCTCGGCGAGTCCCGGTGGGCTCAGCAGCGCGTCGACGGGGCCGCGCAGCCACTCGCGGCGCAACTCGGCGTCCCACTCGAAGCCGCCCGCCGCCAGCACCACGCCCCGCCGCGCCTCGATGCGCAGCGTCTCGCCGTCGCGCTCGGCCTCGAGGCCGGCGACGCGCCCGGCGGCGTCGGTGAGCAGGCGGCGCGCCCGTACGGAGCGCTCGATGCGCACGCCGTGCCCGAGGGCGCCCGCGATCAGCGACCCGACGAGCCCGCGTCCGCCGACCCACTCGCCGGAGTCGAGCACGAGGCCGCCGCCGGACCAGCTCACGCTGTAGGGCAGCGGCCTGGTGATCGCCTCGGCGAGATCGCCGAGGGCGGATGGGTCGAAGGGCGCGGGGTCCAGCGAGCGGCCGTTGGCGGCCCCGCCGGGCAGGTCGGCCTGGTAGTCGGGGAAGGGCAGCACGCCGCCCGCGGGGTTGCCGCGCCCCGCCGCGCTGAAGCGCAGCGGCGTCTCCGCCTCCAGGAAGCGCGCGGCCTCCGGCGCGGCGGCGACGAATGCCTCGAGGACCGAGGGGTCGGCGCGGCCGAGCGAGATCGCGCGCAGGTAGTCGAGCGCGCGCTCCGGCGAGTCCGGCAGCTCCAGCTCGCGCATGTGGTCGTTGTTCGGCAGCCAGGCGACGCCGCCCGAGACCGCGGTGGTGCCGCCGAGGCGGTCCGAGCGTTCGAGCAGCAGCACCGAGCCGCCCTCGTGCTGCTCGTGCAGTGAAACCGAGGCGCTTACCGCGGCGCTGAGGCCAGCCGCACCCGACCCGACGACGACGACGTCAGCAGCCAGTTCGTTCGCCATGCGGCCATCGTACCCGCGAGCCGCGATACCATCGCTCCGGCCATTGCCCGCAGCCCCGAGGGGGAGTCATGTCGCAGCCGTATCGCTACCCGGACCCGGACTCGAGGTCGGCGCAGTTCTTCGCGCGTGCGCGGGGCGTGCTCGCCAATGGCTACAGCCGCGTCGTCGCCTCGGCGCCTGGTCCGGGGCCGTACGTGCTCTACGCGCGCTCGGCGCAGGGCGCGCGGGTGACCGACGCCGACGGGCAGGAGTTGATCGACTTCAACAACAACAACACGGCGCTGATTCACGGCCACGCGCACCCCGCGATCGTCGAGGCGGTCTCGAAGCAGATCGCGTCCGGCAGCGCCTACAGCTTCGGCAGCGAAGCCGAGCTCGACCTCGCCGAGTTGCTGCAGGAGCGCGTGCCGAGCTGCGATCGGCTGCGCTTCTCCAACTCCGGCACGGAGGCGGTGATGATGGCGATCCGCACCGCCCGCGCCTACACCGGCCGCCCCAGGATTGCGAAGATCGAGGGCGCCTACCACGGCACGTACGACTACTCGGAGATCTCCTACTGGCCGGGCTCCGATGTCTGGGGCGAGCCCGACCCGGTGCCCGTGCCCAACGCCGTGGGCGTGCCGCAGACCATCCTCGACGACACGATCGTGATCCCCTGGAACGACCCCGAGGCGGGCGAGCGCCTCCTCGAGCCGCACGCCGAACAGCTGGCGGCCGTCCTGCTCGACCCCGTCTCGGACGTGGCGGCGCTGGTCCCGCCGACGCCCGAGTTCATTGCGATGCTGCGCGACTTCACCCGCCGGCACGGCATCGTCTTCATCGTCGACGAAGTCGTCTCGCTGCGGCTCGGCTACGGGGGCGCGCAGGGCGAGTTCGGCATCGAGCCGGACCTCACCACCTTCGCGAAGATCATCGGCGGCGGTTTCCCTGTCGGCGGGATGGGCGGCAGCGAGGAAATCATGCGCGTCTTCGAGGGCAGCTTCTTTGCCCCCGACCCGGCCGACCGCCCGCGCATCTCGCACGGCGGCACCTTCAACGGCAACGTCACCTCGATGACCGCGGGGCTGGCGGCGATGGAGCTGCTGACGCCCGCGGTGTGCGATCGTTTGAACGCGCTCGGCGAGTACGCGCGCGAGGCGCTGCGTGGCGCCTTCGACTCCGCGGGCTATCCCGGCCAGGTGACGGGCATGGGCTCGTTCTTCCGGCTGCACCTCACCACGCGCCCGATCCGCAACTACCGCGACTCGTGGTGGCGGGAGGATGAGCGAGGCTGGATCTTCCAGCTGCAGGGCCACCTGCTGCGCAACGGCGTGTTCATGCAGCCGCACATGGGCTGCCTCTCCACCGCGATGACCGAGGCCGACCTCGATCACCTCGCGGGGGCCGTTGAGAGCGGCCTGCGCGACCTGCTCGCCGAGGGCAAGGCGCCGCAGGCGTGAGAGGCTGCCGCCGTCAGGCCGGAGCGACGGGGGTGAGCAGGCGGCGCGGATTGCCGACGAGCATCGTCTCGATCTGCGACTCGCTCACGCCGCGCTCGCGCAGCGCGGGCAGCACCACCTCGTGGATCGTCGTGAACTTCCAGAGCGGGTGGTCCGGCAGCTCAAGGCCGCGCGGCAGTGCATCGTACGAAGTGGCCGCGTCGTGCGAGAGCAGCACGCTCGCCTCGAGGCCGCGCTTGCAGAGCGCCGCGACCGTCTCGATGCGCTCGGCGACGGGCAGCACCACGTCGAGCCCGAAGCGGTCCATCCCGATGAAGCTGCCACGCGCCGCGAGCCGTTCGAGATAGTCGAGGTCCGTGGTGTCGCCGACGTGCCCGACCGCGACCTGCGTGAGGTCGACGCCCTCGTCGACAAGGACCTCCTGCTGCCGCGCGCCGCTCTCGGTCAGCGCCTCGCTGTGGGTGATGATCGGGACGCCGGTGGCGAGGTGCGCGCGCGCGATCAGGCGCAGCAGGCGCTCGTTCTCCTCCGTCACCTCCTCGGCGCTGGCGATCTTGAGCGCTCCGGCGCGGATACTCGTACCGCCGATACCGCGCTCGATGTCGTCGACGAAGAGCTCGACGATGCGCTCGTCGGGCGCATGCAGCAGGAAGCGCGAGGGGCGGAGGTGCACGCCCGTGCAGACGACGATCTGGACCTCGGCGCGCTCGCCGATCTCCTGCTGCATCGTGACGTCGCGCCCGAGGTCGATGGTGGTCAGGTCGACGAGCGTGCGCACGCCGACGGACGCCGCCCGCGAGAGCAGGTCGACGGCGTTGGCGACCTCGGCGGGGCGGTCGAAGGCCTGCGGCCAGTTCAGCTCGAGGCCGGGCGAGACCATCGCAAGGTGCTCGTGGAAGAGCGTGACGCCGAGGTCCCCGGGAGCGACCTCGCCGGTCACGGTGGAAATCGTCGCCATCGGCAACCTCCGTCGCTTGCCCGCCGCGGCGGGCGACCGCTCGTACGGTAGCGCCTTCGGCGCTGGCGGGCATGCCGCGGCCGTGAGTGGGTGCGCCTGTGGTTGAGTGGGTCCTGCTGCTCCTGGTCGGCTTCGTGGTCGGCGTCTACGCCGGGTCCGTCGGGGCGGGCGGCGGCTTCCTGTTCGCGCCGATCCTGCTGTGGCGTTACCCGGAGGCGCCGCCCGAGGAGATTACGACGGCGACGCTGGCCGCGGTCGCCCTCGCGAATGCCGTGGCAGCGGCCTACGCCTGGCTGCACGGGCGTGTGGACCGCCCGCTCGCCGGGGCGCTGGTCGTCGCCGCGTTGCCGGCCGCGCTGCTGGGGGCCGCTGCGACGTCCCTGATGCCGCGCGCGGCGTTCGCGTTCGCCTTCGGGCTGCTGCTCGTCTGCACCGGGGTCTACCTGATCTGGCAGCCGGTGGCGCACTTCGTCGCGCCGCTGCGCTCCGGCTGGAGCCGCGAGTTGCGCGATCGGGCCGGTGTGAGCTTCAGCTACCGCGTGCCGGTCTGGCGCAGCCTCTTCGCCGCGGCCGGCGCGGCGGGCATCAGCACGCTCGTCGGCCTCGGCGGTGGGCTGTTTTACACGCCGCTCGCGGTGCGCGTGATGCGCATCCCGCACGCGCTCGCGGTGCCGACCGCGCAGGTGCTGATCACCGCGGTCGCGGCGGCCGGCGTTGGGCTGCACCTGGTGGCGGGCCACACCGGCGATCCGCTGAACGACATGCCGCCGCTGACGTTGGGCGTGATCGCCTCCGTACCGCTTGCCCGCAAGCTCCACGACCGGCTGGGCGAGGGCCTGCTTACGCGCGCGCTGGCGGCGGGGATCTTCCTCGTCGGCGTGCAGACGGCGGCATTGGCCTTTAGCTGACGCCGTACTCCTCGAGGATCACGCTCGATTCGAAGCTGGAGACGGCGCGGCGCAGGATCAGCAGGTCGTACTTCTTGCCGTCGCGGTCGCGCACGTGCTCGTGCAGCACCGCCTCGTTCTCGAAGCCGAGGTTCTGGAAGACCGTGATCGCCGTGCGCTGGTCCGTGGTCATCTGCGCGACCATCTTCTCCACGCCCATCTCCGAGGCGATGCGGAACGCCTCGGTGGTCAGCAACCGGCCCAGCCCCTGCCCGCGCAGCGAGTCGGAGACCATCACGCGCAGCTCCGCGACGTGCCGCATCCACTCGAGGCGGCTGCGATCGACGACGGCATAGCCGACCACCGCGTCCTCGCGGATCGCCAGCACCGTCGCCAGCTCGCCCGCGACGACGGATGCGATCCAGCCGTCGACCTCCGCGGGGCGGGTGATGTCGCGACGCAGGAACAGCAGGTCGTGCGACGGCAGCGACCGCGCGAAGGCGAGGATCGCGTCACGGTCGGCGGGCTCGGGCGGGCGCAGGAGCACCGCGCCCTCGCGCAGCGCCAGCTCGACGGGGTAGCGGTCCGCTGTCGTGGTCATGCCAAGTCGATCTCGCGCCCTGCGCGCCCCGCTGTCAAGAGGGCGCGGCGGCTCGCCCTCGCTGGTGAGGCCGCCGCTGCCCCGCTATCGTGCCCGCGGGAGGGACCATGGCCGGCATCCTGACGTCCGCGACGTTCCTGCAACGCTACGGCGAGCAGCTCCGCCGCGCGGCGGCCGCTGCCGCCATCGAGGCCGAGCTGATCACGCTGCCGACCGACCCGGAGGCGCGGCTCAGCGACGAGGACTGCGAGCGGATCGAGATCGCCTGTTACAGCCTCGACCTGATCGACAGTCCGTGGGGGCGCAGCTTCTTCTCCTCGCTCTACCGCGCGCCCCGGCTGAGCTGGCTGCACACGCGCAACGCCGGGGTCGATCACCCCATCTTCGGGCGCTTCCTGGAGCGCGGCGTCACCCTCACCACCTCGGCCGGTGCGGCGGCCGAGCCGATCGCGCAGTCGACGATCGCCGGGCTGCTCGCGCTCTCGTGCGGCTTTCCGGAGTACGCCGAGGCGCAGCGGCGCCACGCCTGGGAGCAGGCCGACGAGGACGCGCGCCCCGACCTGCTCGACCAGACGCTCGTCGTCTTTGGCCTCGGTGCGATCGGGTCGGCGATCGCGCGCATCGCGCAGGCGATCGGGCTGCACGTCGTCGGCGTGCGGCGCAGCCCGGCTCGCGAGGGCGACCCCGTCGACGAGCTGCGCCATCCCGACGAACTGCCCTCGTTGCTGCCGCGCACCGACTGGCTCGCGCTGGCCTGTCCGCTCACCCCGGAGACGCGAGGGCTGTTCGACGCCTCGGTGTTTGCGGCGATGCCTCGTGGCTCGCACGTGCTGAACGTCGCGCGCGGCCCGGTCGTCGACGAGCCGGCGCTGATCGAGGCGCTGCAATCGGGACAGCTCGGCGGCGCCTACCTCGACGTCTTCGAGGAGGAACCGCTGCCCGGGGAGTCACCGCTATGGGACATGCCGCGCGTGATCGTCACGCCGCACAACTCCGGCGCCTCAAGCGGCAACGACCCGCGATCGGCGTCGATCTTTTTCGATAACCTCGGACGCTGGGAGCGCGGCGAGCCGCTGCGCAACGTCGTCCGCGAGGCCGGCGAGTAGCGCGGCGCGGCTCCGGAAGGGAGACGGCGATGGAGAAACCATATCTGACGATCTGGGATCAGCCCGGCGGGCGCGCGGACCAGATCGCGTTCGTCCAGGAGCTCGAGCGGCGGGGTTTCCCCGGCGTGTGGGCGCCGAGCCGCGGCGACAACATCGCGCTGCTGCTCGCTATCCTCGAGCGCACCGAACGGATCACGGTCGGCACGGGCATCGCGCACATCTACCTGCGGCACCCGCTGCTGATGGGGCAGGCCGGCTCGCTGATCGAGGAGCTGCACCCCGGGCGGCTGCTGCTCGGGCTCGGCGTATCGCACCAGCCGATGCACAAGGCGCTGGGGCTCAGCGTCGGCCGGCCGCTCGCGGACATGCGCGAGTACGTCGCCGCGATGCGCGCGGACGCCGAGGGTGCCCCCTTCCCGCGCCTCGTCCTCGCGACGCTGCGCCGCCGCATGACGGCGCTCGCGGGCGAGATCGCCGAGGGCGCGCTCTGGGCGAACGGCATCCGCTCGCACATGGCCAGCTCGCTCTCCGGGATCTCTCCCGAACGCCGTGAGGGATTCTTCGCCGGCAACCTGCTGGTTACGGCCGTCGACGACGACCGCGCGGCCGCCCTCGCCGCCGCGCGCGACGGGCTGCGCCGCTACTTTGAACTGCCCTACTACCAGGCCTACTTCGAGGAGGCCGGCTACCACGACGAGGTCGCCGCAGCCCGAGGGGCGATCAGGGCGGGCGACGGCGAGGCGCTGCTCGCGGCGATCTCGGAGCGCTTCATCGCTGACTGCTGCCTCGCCGGCACGGCCTCCGAGGTGCGCGACCAGGCGGAAGCCTGGGCTGAGGAGGGAGTGACGCTCGTGCTCTCGCCCTCGCTCCGCGATCCGCGCGGCCTCGAGCGGGCGCTCGCCGCCTTCGAATAGCGCGCAAGGCCGCCCGGCCGGGCATTCCGTTCGTTAACCCTCCGTCCCGTACGATGGGTGGCAATGGCGCTGCCCCCTCAGTTCGACGAACCGGCATTCGAGGGTCTCCACCGCATCGATCGCGCCCTCGACGCCGGTCAGGCGCACGTCTTTCGTGTCCTCTGGTTCTGGCTCCCCCCGGGGTCGGTGGCGAGGAACCCGCAGTTCCAGGCGCTGCTCGCCTCGCGCTTCCTCACCGACGTCGCAATCAACGCGCTGATCTTCGGTGCGCTGATCTCGACGGCGCGCGGGGATGGTGGAGCCCTCGAGGCAGCGCTGCTCGGTACGGCCTTCCTGCTGCCCAGCCTCCTGCTCGGGCTCTACGGCGGCGCCGTCGCCGACGCCCTCCCGAAGCGTGTCGCCCTCGCCGGCGCCTACGTGGGGATGGGCGTGCTCACGCTCGCCGTCGCGTTCGCGCTCGGCTCGGACTTCGGCTCGCTGCTGCTCGTGATCTTCGTGGTGCGCATCCTCCACCAGTTCTCGCAGCCCTCCGAGGCGTCCACGCTCCCCCTGGTCGCGACGGCCGAGGAGCTGGCGGCGGCGAACTCGATGCTCGGCCTGGTTTCCTCGGCGGCGGACCTGCTGGGCAAGGCCGTGCTCGCTCCGCTGATCGTGCGCGCCTACGGGGTGGACCCGGTGACGATCATCGCCGGGTTCCTCTTCCTCCTCTCCGCCAGCCGCGTCTTCGACCTGCGCCCGGCGCCGTACCCCGGGCCGGTCGAGAGCCGGCGCGGAGCACTCCCGGCCTCGACGCTGGGCGTCGTGCGCTGGCTGCTCGCCGAACGGCAGGTGATGTGGATGCTGGTGCTGGCCGCGCTGGCAAGCACGATCAACGTCGTCCTCGCGATGCTCGGGCCGCAGTACGTCGCCGAGGTGCTCGATGTCGACCCGGTAAACACGCTCTACGTCTTCGCGCCCGCTCCGCTTGGGCTGCTGGCCGCGCTCGCCCTCGCGCCGCTGCTGATCCGCTGGGCGGGAGAGCGCCCGATCGCGATCCTCGGCTTCGTGCTCGTCTCCTCAGCGGTGACGGCGCTCGGCCTCGTCGCCACGCTGACCGACCTGTTCGGCTGGCTGCTGTTCTTCGGCATTCCCGGCGTGGGGCCGCGGGTGGAGATGGCGGCGTTGCTCTCGATGTTCCTCGGGGCCGGCGTGACGCTGGCGGTCGTGGCCACGCAGACCTACATCAGCCGCACGGTCCCGCTGCGCATCCAGGGCCGCGCCTTCGCGCTGCTCGGCGTGCTCAAGGACGGCTTCGCGATCCCGCCGCTGCTCCTGCTCGGAGCGATCGCGAGCACGGTCGGCGTGGACACGGTGATCACCGTCGCGCCGATCTTTCTGCTGCTGCTCGCGGTGGCGATCGACCGCACGGTCAGCCGCTTCCGCGCGCCCGCGCCCGGCATGCTGCCCTGACCGCCGCCGCGAGGACGCGCTACGGGTAGAGCGGGGTGCGCTCGAGGCCGGCCGTCTGGTCGAGGCCGAACATCAGGTTGAGGTTCTGTAGCGCGTTGCCGCTCTGCCCCTTCAGCAGGTTGTCGATCGAGGAGATCACGACCACCCGCCGCTCGTCCGGCGAAGTCACGAGCGAGATGTCGCAGTAGTTCGAGCCCGCCGTCTGCTTCAGCGCGGGCGGCGCGTCCAGCACGCGCACGAACGGCGCGCCCTCGTAGAACTCGCGGAAGCGCTCGAGCAGCGCCTCGCGCGAGGCGCTGCGGCTCAGCGTCAGGTGCATCGTGCTGAGGATGCCGCGTGTCGTGCCGAGGAGGTGAGGTACGAAGAGGACGCTCGCCGTGCCGCCCGCGAGGCTGCCCAGCGTCTGCTCGGCCTCGACGACGTGCTGATGGCTGAACACGCGGTAGGGGACGACGTTGTCGTTGAGGTGCGAGAAGTGCTGCGCGGCCGCCGGCTTCTTGCCAGCGCCCGAGGAGCCCGTGAGCCCGTCGACCACGACCGAGCTGCCCTCGACCAGCCCGTCGGCGAAGAGCGGCGCGAGGCCGAGCGTGATGCCGACGGCGAAGCAGCCCGGGTTGCCGACGATCGGGGCCTCGGCCACCGCTGCGGCGTGCAGCTCGGGCACGCCGTAGCAGGCACTGCCGAGCAGCGGGGCGGCCCGGTGCCCGCCGTCGCCGATCGAGGGGTGCGCCGCCGCGTAGCGCGCGTACGAGGCCTCGTCGGGGAAGCGGAAGTCACCGGAGTAGTCGAGGAAGCGCACACCCGCCTCGGCGAGCGCCGCCGCGTAACCCATCGAGACCTGGTCGGGCGTGGAGAAGACGACCACGTCGCAGTCCGCGCCGATGTCGGCCGCGTCCGGGGCCTGCACGACGAGGTCCGTGCGGCCTGCGAGGTGCGGGTAGATGTCCGCGATCGGCCGCCCGGCGTCGTCGCGCGCGATCAGCGCCGAAGGCTCGAGCACGGGGTGCTGGAGCAGCAGTTCGAGGATGCCGAGGCCGCCGTAGCCGGTCGCCCCGACGATCTGCACGCGCATGGTGGCCTCCGTCGGTCAGGTCCGCCCCTTGCAGGATATGCGGCAGCCGCGCCTGCCGGAAGGTTCGGCCCGGCTACGAGCCTGCACCGGCCTCGTTGGCCGCCTCCTGGTCGCTCTCGAGCAGGTCCACCAGTTCGGCGGCCAGCCAGATGCGGCCGCGGGCCCGGCCGGTGATCTCGGTCACGATGCCCGCGCGCTCGAGGTCGCCGATCGCCTGGTAGGCGGTCGGCGGGGTGACCCCGGAGCCGGCGCCGGCGAGCAGGCTGATGGCACGCGGCGCGGTGACCGCGAGCGACTGACGCCGGATCAGCACCGCGAGGCGCAGTGCGGTCGGCGTCGCGCCGGCCTCCTCGAGCCGCAGCCGCCACTCGTCCTCGATGGCGATCAGGCGCTGCGCCGTGGTGACGGACGCCCGCGCCCGCGAGGCGACGGCGCGCAGCATGAACGCCAGCCAGCCCGCCCAGTCGCTGCGCGTGCTGACGGCGAAGAGGCGGTCGTAGTACTGCTGCCGGTGCTCGAAGAGGTAGGGGCTGAGATAGAGCAGCGGATGCTCCAGCCCACGCCGCCGGGCGAGCAGCAGCGGCATCAGGATCCGGCCGATGCGCCCATTGCCGTCCCGGAAGGGGTGGATCGCCTCGAAGACATAATGCGCCCAGGCGATCTCGACCAGCGGCGGCGCCTGTGGCTGCGAGTCGATGTAGCCGAACAGGCTCTCGAGGCAGTCGGACATTCGGGCGGGCGGCGGCGGGGCGTAGATCACCTCGCCGCCCCCGGCGA
This sequence comes from Dehalococcoidia bacterium, assembly GCA_963667465.2. Taxonomy (GTDB): domain Bacteria; phylum Chloroflexota; class Dehalococcoidia; order UBA2979; family UBA2979; genus VXMT01. Next base: position 102,105 of record CAXXDN010000002.1, read on the forward strand.
TGTAGGCCTGGACGTCCCGGAACTCGCCGGGGGCGCTGCGCGCCTCGTCGCCAGCGCCCGCCATCAAGGTGCGGTGCAGGTCGCGAACGAGGTCGGCATCGATCGTCGCGCCCGCGCGGATGCGGTCCAGGCCCTCGTCGAGCGCACTGACGTAGTTGAGCGTCTCCTGCGCGTCAGCGTCGGGGAGCGGTCCGTCGGCTGCGGCCTCGAGGGCGGCGAGGTCGCCGATCGACGTCCGGGTGCCCTCGATCTGGGAGCTGCGGACGGCCTCGTGCCGGATGTATGGCACGGCCAGCGCGCTCGCGTCGTGGAGCACACCGCCGAGGCCGATCAATTGCCCGAGCCAGTACTCGGCGTCGGCGAGCAGCACGCCCGCGCTCGCGATGGCGGCCTGCTCGATCGCGGGCGGGGGCGGCAGCGGGTTGGGAACGAACGTGAGGTCCTGGCCGCCGCCGTAGCGGCGCTGCGTCACGAGCTCGCCCGATGGGTTGGTGAATGCGGCTGCATCCACGGCGGTGGTCCCTTCTCCTGCTAGTTAAGTATAGGGCGTGATTCTTTATCTGCGTGCTTCGGGAGTGTACCAGAATGAATTAGCATAAGCCCATGATCGAAAGAACTGGCAGGGGCCAATAATTAAACCGTGCCCGCTTCACTTTGCTAACGCCCTCGCTTGCTGTTGTTCGCTAAAACAGCATCAGCTGATACTCAGTTCCCTCCATCCCACGCCTGCCAGCCGGGGCGCGACGTATCATGCGACTCGCTCCTGTCCGCTCCACCTGGGCAGGCAGCACCAGGGGGAGGATGGCGATGGCGGGTCCGCTCGAGGGTCTCCGGGTGCTTGACCTCACGCGCAACGTCGCCGGCCCGTACGCGACGAAACTGCTCGCCGACTACGGGGCCGACGTGCTCAAGCTCGAGGCCCCCGGGGGTGACCCGGCCCGTCGCTTCGGGCCGTTCCCCGGCAACGTCGAGGACCTCGAGGCGTCCGGCCTGTTCCTTCACCTCAACACCAACAAGCGTTCGGCGACCGTCGATCCCGAAACCGCCGGCGGAGCAGCGACGATTCGCCGCCTCGCCTCGGAGTGCGACGTGGTGATCGAGGACTACGAAGCGGGGTGTGCCGCCGAGTGGGGTTGGGGCTGGGACAAGCTTACGCGCGACCGCGACGACCTCGTGATGCTCTCGCTCACGCCGTTCGGGCAGGACGGCCCGTACCGCGACTACCTCGGATCCGAGATCACCCTCCAGGCGCTGGGCGGCCCGCTGTGGATCACCGGGCATCGTAGCCGCGAACCGCTGAAGTTCGCCGGGCACGTGGCGCACTACTCGGCCGGAGCGACGGCCGCGCTTGCCATCCTGCTCGCCCGCTATCGCGTCGAGGCAGGAGGCTCCGGCGACTACATCGACCTCGCGGTATACGAGTGCCAGGCCGGGTTTCGCGACCGGCGCGTGGTCGACCTCACCGGTGCGGCCTACGCGGGCTGCACGATGCGACGCCGCGCCGGCGGCCAGCTGCCGGCGAGCGGCGTCCGTCCCGCGCTGGACGGCTTCGTCAACCTGCACGGGTTCGGCCCCCGCCTTCCGGGCTTCCTCGCGTTGATCGGGCGTGAAGACCTGATCGCCCGCGAGGAGCTGTTCCAGGCGGTCAACTACGTTCCCGGCGAGCTCATCGAGGAGCTCGAGGCGTCCTACGCCGAGTTCCTCCAGCGCACGCCGAAGCTCGAGGCGCTGCGCCAGGCGCAGGAGCTGGGCCTCCTCGGCGGAGCACTGCTCACGTTCGAGGAGCTGCTGCAGAACCCGCACTTCCGGGATCGCGGCGTCTGGGACACGGTCGAGCATCCGCGGACCGGGCCGCTCGAGTACCCCGGCAGGCCCTTCATCATGAACGCCTCGCCCCGCCCCGCCCCGCGGCGCGCGCCGCTGCTTGGCGAGCACGACGCGACCCTCACGGCGCCCTCGGCCTGGCCGCGGCGCGAGGCGGCGCGATTGCCGCGGACGCCGCGAGCGGCGGAGGAGGGCGTGCTGCGGCGCCCACCCCTCGAGGGCATCCGGGTGGCCGCTGCGACGGTGGTCTGGGCAGGCCCGCACGCCACCCAGCTGCTCGCGGAGTGGGGCGCCGAGGTGATCCGCGTCGAGCCGATGAACCGCATCCACCCAAACACCCGCGGCGCAGAGGTGGGGCTCACGAAGGAGCAGATCGAGGAACAACTGCTCGACGGCGCCAACCTCGCCGCGCTCTACCCCGGCCTCGATCCGAAGGACGACCGCTGGAACCGCTCCGCCAACTTCAACTCACACGGCCGCAACAAGAAGTCGATGACCGCCGACATCTCTGCGCCCGAGGGCCGCGAAGCGTTCCTGCGCCTGGTCAAGGTCAGCGACGTGGTGATCGAGAACAACTCGCCTGGCGCGTTCGACCGCGCGCGCCTCGGCTGGGACGAGCTGCGCGAGGTGAACCCGCGGCTCGTGATGGTGCGGATGCCGGCCTTCGGCCTCTCCGGCCCCTACCGCGACTACCGCTCCTTCGGCACCCACGCCGAGGCGATGGTCGGCCAGACCCTGCTGCGCCGCTACATCGACGGAGATCCGCAGCTCTCCGGCGACGTGCTGACCGCCGACGCGATGGCGGGGGTCCATGGCGCGGTCGCCGCGATGATGGGACTGCGGCACCGCGAGCGGACCGGCGAGGGCCAGCTGATCGAGCTGCCGCTCGCCGAGGCGTATATCCCGCTGCTTGGCGACTTCATCCTCGACTACGTGATGAACGGCAACGACGTCACGGCGCAGGGCAACACGCACCGCTGGCACGCACCCCACGGGGTCTACCCGACCCGGGGCGAGGACCAGTGGATCGCGATCGATGTCGCGACCGACGGGCAGTTCGCCGCGCTGTGCAGGGTGCTCGGCAGCCCCGGGCTCGCCGCCGACCCGCGCTACACGAGCGCGGCGGGCCGCCGGAAGCATCGCGTCAAGCTCGAAGCGAGCATCGGCGCGCTGACCGCCACCCGCGACAAGGAGGCGCTGTTCCACGAGCTGCAAGGCGCCGGTGTCTGCGCCGCCCCGGTCCGTGACTCGCTGGAGATCCTCGAGGATCCGCAGCTGAACGCGCGGGACTGGTTCCGCGAGATCCACATGCCGGCGGTGGGTACGCACCGCTATCCCGGCTACCTCTTCAAGCTGCGCAACACCTCGGACGAGGTGCGGCTCCCGCCGCCCCGCCTTGGCGAGCACAACGAGGAGCTGTATCTCGACCTGCTCGGCTACTCCCGCGAGGAGTACGAATCGTTCATCGAGCGCGGTACTGTCGGGACGCGTTACCCGGACGAGATCCTGCCGGGCTGATCGCGAGTGGCGGCGTGAGCGCGGAGCAGCCGGACTGGCGCGAGTACCTGAACCTCGATGACGCGGCGCTGCTGCGCCAGTGCGATGTCGACCGCTTTCGCGCGAGCGGACCGGGCGGGCAGAAGCGCAACGTCACCGACTCCGCCGTGCGCCTGCGGCACCGCCCCTCAGGACTGAGCGCCGAGGCCAACGAGTCGCGCTCGCAGCACGAGAACCGGGCGCGCGCCCTGCGCCGCCTGCGCCACGCGATCGCGCTGCAGCTGCGCGCGCCCGTCAGCCTCGATGGCTACGCGCCCGCTCCGGAGCTCGCCGCCGCTCGCACGAAGGAGCGCAGGCTGTCGCTCGGCCGCCGCGACGCGCGCTACCCGGCGGCGCTGGCGGCGCTCTTCGACCTGCTCGCCGCCAGCGGCTGGCGGCCGGGTGAGGCGGCGCGCGCCCTCGATGTCACAAATGCGTCGCTGAGCCGCTTCCTCGAGGGCGACCGCGCCGCCTGGCGCGCGCTCAACGAGCTACGCCGCGAGCACGGGCTGGCGGCGCTGCGTGGACGGTAGGGCCTAACGCAGGTCGAACGCGCGCGACTCGATCGCGACGATCTTGCCGTTGCGGTACTCCCAAATCTCGACGAACCCGGTGACGAGGTCGCCCGTGGCGTTCCAGTCGAGCGGCGAGGCCGCGCCGTCGTAGTCGATCTCCTCGCCGTTGCGCACGGCCTCAAGGGCCGCCGCGACGCCCTCGGGACCGGCGATCACGATGCGGCCGGGCGGCTGTACGACGTTGCGCAGCTGGTCGCGGATCGCGGCGCTGTCGGTGGAGCCGGCGGCCTCGGCGGCGAGCGCGATGGCGATCACGGCGTCGTAGCCCTCGCGCACGTAGGCGCGCGCCGGCTCCTCGCCGAACTGCACGACGTACGCGCGGTTCCACGCCGCCGTCGAGGGCTCGTCGGGTCCGCTGCCGGGCGCCGTGCCCTTCGAGCCGTCGAGGTGGGCGGGGCCGATCTTGGCGGCAAGGTCCTCGCTGCGGGTCGCGTCGGCGAAGACGAACTTCGTGAAGATGTCGTTCTCGATCGACTCGCGCAGGAAGACCTCTGCCTCGCCGGGGAAGGCGAGCACCACCAGCAGATCGGCGCCGCCGCTCGCCGCCTTCTGCAGCTCGGCCACGTAGGAAGGCTGGCCGAGCGCCGAGTAGGAGGCGGCCGCGGCCGTGCCGCCGAAGTGCTGCGTGAAGACCTCGGCCAGGCCCTGCCCGTAGGCGTCGTCGCGGTAGAGCAGGCCGACGTTGTCGAGCCCCTCTTCGCGTGCGAGCGTGGCGAGCACGACGCCCTTTGCCACGTCCGAGGGCGCGCTGCGGAACAGGAAGTCGTTGTCGTTCGAGGTGGAGAGCGCCGGCGAGGAGGCGGAGGGTGTGATCATGACGACGCCCGAGGGCCCGATCACGCTCTCCGTGACGGCGAGCGTGACCGTGCTGGAGATCGCGCCGACGATTGCCTGCACGCCCTCGACGTCCACGAGGCGGCGCGCCTCCTCGACGCCCTGCGTGGGGTTCACCCTGGTGTCGCCGGCGTAGAGCAGGACGTTCTGCCCGTTGACGCCGCCGGCCTCGTTGAGGTGCTGGACCGCGAGCTCCACGCCGACGCTGACCACGTCCCCGAGCTCCGCGAGCGAGCCGGAGCGATCGGCGAGGTAGCCGATTCGCAGTGGCGCGCTCGCCTCCTCGCCGTCGCCGTCGCCGTCGCCGTCGCAAGCGGCGGCGATCATGGCGCCGGAGGAGAGCAGCAGGAGAAGCAGTACGGTGAACAGCTTGCGCATGAGCACAGCCTAGGGCGTTCACGCGACCCCGTCTCATACGTGCTCGCTGACGGTCAAGCCGTGCAACTCGAGGGGTCCGATGCGTCTCGAAACGCTGTGGGACTCTACTGCGCTGGGTCCGCTCGGTCCGCTCGGAGTAGAGGGGAGGCCTCCTACCTCAAGCCCGTCGACTGGCGACGGGGTTGGGGGGTACGAGGGCTCCGGGGAGGGCCTTGTCCACTGGTCGGAGCTGTTGGTGGTTGCCACCTGCAACTCCTTGATTCGCTTCCTGAGTGATACTGGGACTATTGAGCGGCTTTTGCTCTGTAGTTGTAATTCACTCGAACGTTACGATTCCGAGGGGGTGACTCCCCTCGCTGCGCGTGTGGCCAGGGCTGCGAGCTGCGGCTCAGATCCGCTCGATCGTCGCGGTCAGGCCGTGGGATTCGAGGCGGTCGCGGTACAGCTCGGCGCGTTCGAGCGGGCACGCGATCACCTGCGCGCGGCCCTGCAGGTGCGCCTCCAGCATGATCGCCGTTGCATCCCTGACGCTCAGTTCCGGCACCGAGGCGAGCAGCGCACGCACGACGTGCCCCATCTCGTTGACGTCGTCGTTGTGCAGGATCAGGCGATAGGGCGGCAGCGTTTCGTCAAGCGTGCGCTCGCGCTGTGCGGGCTCACGCACGGGGGCGGACGGCGTTGGCGCGGGCGGCGAGGTCATGGCGAGGTTCTCCCGCGAGCGGTGGTCCGTGGCCGACCGATGGTACGGCGCTGCTGCGGCCTCGGGATCGGCGCGACCGCGGCGCGGGTGGCGCAGCGCTGGATCGCACGGGCGCAGGTCGCAATGATCGGCGGCGATGCTGGACGTGGTGCTGGTTGTCGCCGGACTGGCCGCGCTGATTGGCGGCGCCTGGATCCTGGTGCATGAAGCCGAGCGGCTGGCAGTGCGGCTCGGTCTGCGTCCGATGTTGGTCGGCCTGACGGTAGTGGCCCTCGGCACGTCGGCGCCGGAGATGATCGTCGGCGCTTCTGCCTCCGCCCGAGGCGCGGGCGAGCTGGCGGTCGGCGGCGTGCTCGGCTCGAACGTGGCGAACGTCGCGCTCGTGCTCGGCCTGGGGATCGTCATGCGCCCGCTCGCGGTGAGCTCGAGGCTGCTTCGCTGGGAGCTCCCCGCGCTCGGCACGGCGACGGTGCTCGTGCTGCTGTTCGGGGCGAGCGGCACGATCGGACGCATCGAGGGCGCCGTGCTGCTTGCCTTGCTCGTGGTCTTCCTCGTTGTCTCGGCGCAGCTCGGGGCGGAGTCCGGCCAGTCGCGGTCGGCGGAGGTCGAAGTCCTCCAACCGGCCGTATCGATACTGCGCGGCGCCGTGCAACTGCTCGTTGGCGTTGCCGCGTTGGCTGCGGGCTCGGAGTTGCTGGTGCGCGGTGCGACCGGTCTGGCCGAGCGCCTCGACATCAGCCAGGTCGTGATCGGCGCGGTAATCATCGCCGTTGGGACCAGCTTGCCCGAGCTCGCGACAACGGCCGTGGCGGCGTTGGGGCGCCGGAACGCGATCGCGGTGGGCAACGTGATCGGCTCGAACGTCTTCAACCTCCTGGGAGCGCTCGGCCTCGCGGCGCTGGTCGCCCCGCTGCCGATCGATGGCCGCCTCTACGAGCTGGAGTTGCCGGCGATGGCGCTGAGCACGGTGCTACTGGTCCCGCTGGCCTGGCGTGAGGAGAACGGACGCGCCTTGGGAGTCGTGCTGCTCGTGCTCTATGCGCTCTTCGTGGCGGGCCTGATGAGCCACTGACGCCAGGCTGGCGCGCTCTCAGTAGCGCCAGGTGCTCTCAGTAGCTCCAGGTGCTCTCAGTAGCTCCAGGTGATCGTGCGGCGGGGGCGCAGCCGCAGGATCACCTCGCCCTCGCGCGGTGCGTCCGGCAGCTCGTCCTCGGACACGCCGCGCTGACGCCGGCCCGCGCGCTCGATGGCGAGCCGCTCGTCATAGTCGCGCACGATCTCGAGGTCGCCCTGCACAAGCACGCCGCTCCAATCGCCGGACGCCTTCGAGCCCGCGACCAGCAGCGAGCCGAGCGGGTTCGCCGCGGCGTTGCGCACCTTGCGCGTGCGCGCAGGGGTGCCGACGTAGAGCACGGCGCCGATGCGGTAGTAGCCGAGGGCAACGCTGTGCGGGTAACCGTCCGCGTCGAGCGTGGTGAGCACGGCCCACTCGCTGCGGCGGTCCAGGTACTCGGCGATCCCCGGCTCGTCGATCGTTCGCTCGCTACTCATGGTCGCGGTCCGTCGGTTGCGCGCGGGTGGACGCGCAATCTGCCACGTCGCGCGCGGCGCGGCTACTCGGGCGGCCCGCCCACCCGTTGACCTCGTCGATGACGGCGAAGAGGTCGCCCGTGCGGTAGAAGTTCACCGCCACCCGGTTCGGCGTCAGACCGCGCTCCGAGACGCACTCGCGCAGCCGCGTAAGCAGCACGTCCCGCGCGTTGAGCAGCTCCGCGTCCTCCGGCTTCGGCGCGATGTCCTCGATCCAGTGGGTGACCAGGAACCACGGCGCGCCCGACGCGCCACGGTTGGGCTCGCAGCTGCGGTCGTCGGCGGAGTGGAAGGCGAACGGCGTATCCTGCGTCAGCTCGAAGCCGCGATGTAGCCACGGGACGGGCGCGCGACAGGCGTTCTCCGTCATCACGATCAGCCGCTCGTTGCGCCTGACCAGCTCGCCCAGCGTCGGCCACGGCGTAGCGCGGCCGGGATGCGCGCAGGCCGATCGAGGCCAGCGTCACATCGACGGGAGCATTCCCGGCAGCGCCGGCCGGCTCGGGCGCCGCGCGGCTTCGTATACGCGCTCGCCCGGCAGCGGGTAGCATCGCCCTCGAGGACGGCGCCCGTGGACGTGCTGCTCGAGGTCTCCGGTCTGGTCAAACGCTTCGGTGGCCACGTCGCCGTCGCTGGCGCGGGGTTCGAGGTCGAGCGCGGTTCGATCACCGGGCTGATTGGCCCGAACGGCGCGGGTAAGACCACCTGCTTCAACTGCATCGCGGGCGCGCTCCGGCCGGACGGCGGCCGGGTGCGCTTCGCCGGCGAGGACATCACCGGCCTTCCCTCGTATCGCGTGTTCCGCCGCGGCCTGACCCGCACGTTCCAGATCCCGCAGGAGCTGGGCGCGCTCACCGTCCTCGAGAACCTCATGCTGGTGCCGGAGGGGCAGGCGGGCGAGCGTATCCAGGAGAGCTGGCTGCGGCCCTGGCGCGTCGCCGCGCAGGAGCGCGCGATCGCCGAGCGTGCACACGAGGTGCTGGCCGAGGTGGACCTCGGTCACGAGGTGCAGAGCCGCGCCGGGAACCTCTCCGGCGGCCAGCGCAAGCTGCTGGAGCTGGGGCGCGCGCTGATGTCGAGCCCCAGCCTGATCCTGCTCGACGAGCCGAGCGCGGGCGTGAACCCCTCGCTCTCGCTGCGCCTGATCGAACGCATCCGCGCGCTGCGCGATCGCTTCGGGATCACCTTCCTCGTGATCGCCCACGACATGGACCTGATGCTCCGCCTCTGCGAGCGGCTGATCGCGATGGCCGACGGCAGGGTGCTCGTCGCCGGCGAGCCGCAAGCCGTGCTGGAGAACGCCGCGGTGCAGTCCGCCTACCTCGGAGCACAGGCGCTGTGAGCGCGCTGCTCGAGGTCGACGCCGTCCGCGCCGGCTACGGCAGCGTGATGATCGTGCACGACGTCTCGCTGCGCATCGAGCGCGGCGAACTGGTCACGATCATCGGACCGAACGGGGCGGGCAAGTCCACGCTGCTCAAGGCGATCTTCGGGCTGCTGCCGGTCAGTGAGGGGCAGGTGCGCCTCGCGGGTAGCGAGGTCACGGACGAGCTGCCCTCGCGCATGGTCGGGCTCGGCGTCTCGTTCGTGCCGCAGACGGAGAACGTCTTCCCGTCGCTGACGATCCGCGAGAACCTCGCGATGGGCGGCTACCAGCGCAGCGGCGACGTCGCCGATCGCATCACCGAGGTGCTCCGGCTCTTCCCGGAGCTGGCGGAGCGCCCGGGCGCGCGCGCCTCGCACCTCTCGGGCGGGCAGCGCCAGGCGCTCGCGATTGCGCGGGCACTGATGCTCGACCCGAAGGTGCTGCTGCTCGACGAGCCGACGGCCGCGCTGTCGCCCGTGCGGCGCGGCGAGATCTTCGATCGCCTGCAGGGGGTGCGCGAGGGCGGCGTGGCGCTGCTGATGGTCGAGCAGAACGCCCGCGAGGCGCTGGCGATCTCGGACCGTGCCTATCTGCTCGTCGACGGCCGCAACGCGCACGAGCAGCGCGGCCCCGAGATGCTCGCGAATCCGGAAGTTGGCCGCATGTTCCTCGGCCTCGACAGCGCCGACAGCGAGGACGGCGCATGACGGAGATCGCGCAGCTCGTCCTTGTTGGCCTCGTCGTCGGCTCGATCATCGGGCTCGGCGCGATGGGGCTGACGCTCGTCTACGGGGTCTTCAAGTTCGCGAACTTCGCGCACGCGGACCTGATGACTCTGGGGATGTACCTGGCGTTCTTCGTGTACGTGGACATCGGCCTCGCCGGGGGGCACATCGGGCCGTTCTCGTTTGGCTGGGGGATGATCGCGGCGGTGCTGTTCGCCTGGGCGGGGGTCGCGGCCGTCTCCGTGGGCGCGGACCGGTTCGTCTTCCGGCGGCTGCGTGCGCGCCAGACCGGCCTGCTCAACCTCGAGATCGCCGCGCTCGGCATCGCGATCGCGCTGCAGGCTATCGTGCAGGCGATCTGGGGCTCCGCGCCGCTGCGCTACCACAACGAGATCCACCAGGCGTGGACCTTCGCCGGCGGCCTGAAGCTCAAGCCCGACCAGTTGCTGTTCATCGTGCTCATGCCGCTGCTCGCCGTGGCGCTCTACCTGCTGCTGCACCGCACCCGCCTCGGCACGGCGATGCGCGCGACAGCGGACAACGCGCCGCTGGCGGAGGCAAGCGGCATCGACACGGAACGGGTGCGAATGGCGACCTGGGTGATCGCCGCGGCGCTGACTGCCGTGGCCGGCGTCATGTTCGCCCTGCAATCGCAGCTGCGCTTCGACGCCGGGTTCGAGTTCCTGCTGCTGCCGATGTTCGCGGCCGTCATCCTCGGTGGCATCGGGAACCCCTGGGGCGCGCTCGTGGGTGGGTTGATCGTCGGCGTCTCGCAGGAGCTCTCGACGGAGTGGATCAACACCGGGTTCAAGCCCGCTGTGCCGTTCGTGCTGCTGATCGCGATGCTGATCGTGCGGCCGCGAGGGCTCTTCGGCTCGTCGATCGGAGGGACGGGCTGATGCTGTCGCTCGAGGTGTTGACGCCGTTCGCGGGGGAGCTGCCGCTGCTGGTTACCTTCGGCGGAGGCGTGAACTGGACGGTCGGTTTCCTCACGACGGCGGCGATCTTCGCGATCGTCGCGCTCGCTCTGAACGTGCAGTGGGGCTACGCGGGAACGACCAACTTCGGCGTCGTCGCCTTCTTCGGCATCGGCGCCTATGTCAGCGCGCTGCTCACGCTCGACCCGCCTGGCCAGTTCGAGAACTACGTTGGCGGCCTGGAGCTGCCCGTCCCCGTCGGCTGGATCGGCGGGATGATCGCCGGAGGCGTGCTGGCGCTGCTGGTCGGCCTCCCGACGCTGCGGTTGCGCGACGACTTCCTCGCGATCGCCACCATCGGCATCGCGACCATCCTGCGCAGCATCGCCAACACGCAGGAAGGCCTCGTCAACCGCGCGCGCGGCCTCAACGGCATCCCCCGCCCCCTCGAGGGCGCGTCGAGGGAGCTGAGCATCGACTACGACCTCGTGCTGCTCGTGATGACCGGGCTGGTGCTGCTGGCGGTCTTCCTCGTCGTGCGCGGCGCGACCGCCTCGCCGTGGGGCCGCGTCCTGCGTGCGATCCGGGAGAACGAGGCCACCGCGCAGTCGGTCGGCAAGATGACCACCAGCTACCGCATCCAGAGCTTCGTGCTCGGCGGCGCGCTGATGGGCCTCGCGGGCGCGATCTGGGCGCACCGCATCGGCACGATCGCACCCGACTCGTTCGACAACCTGACGACGTTCCTCGTCTGGACGATGGTGATGGTGGGCGGCAGCGGCAACAACCGCGGCGTCATGCTCGGTGCGTTGGTGGTCGGCTTCGTCTGGTTTGGGCTGCCGCTCATCCAGGAGGAGCTGCCCGACGCTCTGGGGAGTCGCGTCTTCATGCTGCGGCGGATCGCGATCGGGCTGCTGATCGTCGGCTTCATCCTCGCGCGCCCGCAGGGGCTGATCGCCGAGGAGCCGCGCGTAAGCCGCTTCGCGCCGCGCGGCGAGGGCGGAGGCGGGGGCGGGGGAGACAGCGGCCGGTCATGGCTCGGCGCGCTGCGGACGCGCTTCCGCGGGCAGCCCGGCGGGGGTGCGGGGTAGCGCCGCCGCGGCGGCCGCGGCGGTCGCGGACGTGAAGCGGGCGGCCCAACGGCCGCCCGCTTGCTGCTGCTTCCGGCTACTCCGGCCTACTCGAGGCTGAACGGCTGGATCTCGATCGTGACGAGTGCGCCATCGCGGTAGCCGTAGATCTCCATGAAGCCGGAGGTCACGTCTCCCGCGGCGTTCCAGTCGATCGGCGTCGCGGCGCCCTCGTAGTTGATGTCGTCGCCGTCCCGCACGGCTTCGAGCGCGGCCTGCACGCCCGCCGCGTCGGCGACATACGCATCACCCGGAGCTCCGGCGACGCGCACCAGCTCGTCGCGGATCGCCTCGCCGTCGGTCGAGCCCGCCGCCTCGGCGGCAAGGGCGATCGCGATCACGGCGTCATAGGCCTCGCGCACGAACGGCAGCGAGGGCTCCGCCCCGTACTCGGCGACGTAGGCAGCGGTCCAGGCCTTGGTCGAGGCGTTGTCCGGGTTGCTGCTCGGCGCCGTGCCGACGACGCCCTCGAGGGCGTCCGCACCGAGTTGCTCGATCAGGTCCTCGCTCTTGTTGCCATCGGTGAAGATGAAGCGCGTAAAGATGTCGTTCTCGATCGACTCGCGGAGGAAGACCTCGGTCTCCGCGAAGCCCATCGCCACCAGCACCTCGGCGCCACCGCCGGCGGCCTGCTGCAGCTCTGCCAGGTAGCTTGGCTGCCCGTCGGCCGAGTACGAGGCGAGGGTCGTCGTGCCGCCGAAGTTCGCGCTGAAGACCTCGGAGAGGCCCTGGCCCCAGGCGTCGTCGCGGAAGATCACGCCGACGTTCGTGTGGCCTTCGCTCTCCACCAGCTTGGCGAGCACCACGCCCTGCACCGCGTCCGACCCGGTGGTGCGGAAGAGGTAGCCGTCATCGTCGGCGTCCGTGAGCGCGGGCGAGGTCGCCGAGGGCGAGATCTGCGGGATGCCGCCCGGTCCGGTGACGCTGTCCGCCACCGCGAGCGTCGCCGTACTGGCGAGCGGCCCGACGATCGCGTGTACGCCCTCGACGTCGACGAGGCGGCGAGCCTCCTCGACGGACTGGGTCGGGTCGACACGTGTGTCGCCGGTCACATAGACGACGTCCTGGCCGTTGACGCCGCCGCCCTCGTTGATGTGCTTGATCGCCAGCTGCACGCCGGTCTCGATGTCCGCGCCGTACTCGGCGAGCGGACCGGAGAAGTCGGCCAGATAGCCGATCTTCAGTTGCTCGCCCTCGTCCTCGCACGCGGCGGCGCCCAGCGTTAGTAGAGCGATCAGTGCAATCAGTAGCGAGAATCGCCCCGGCGCGCTGGTCCAGAATCGTCTCATGGCATCCCCCTCATATTGCCTGCCGATGGCTGTATCGGGCGACATTATCGCAAACCCCCGGGACTTGGCACCAAGGCGCAGGTCCCGTGAGGCCCGAAACGGCACGTCCTTGGCAGCAGCCCGCTCCCTCATCGTCACCCGGCGAACGCGAGGTCCATCCAGCGGTGTTCGATGCCGGCATCGAGGAACAGCCCGCCTCGAGCGACATAACCGAGGCGCGCGTAGAAGGGCAGCGCGTGCTCCTGGGCGGCGAGCGTGATGCCGCCGTGGCCGCGCCGTCGCGCTTCCTCGTGCAGCGCCTCCATGACCTGCTCGCCGTAGTGCCGCCCTCGCAGCTCGGCGAGGACGGCGACGCGGCCGATGTGCGGGTAGCCGTGCGGCGGCTCGCCCGCCTGGTCCAGCAGCAGCCGCGCCGTCGCCACGGGCCGCCCGTCGAGGCGGCCGAGGACATGCACGACGCGCTCGCTCCTCCCGGGGGAAGCAGGGTCGGCGTCGTAGTCGTCGATCTCCTCGTCCTCCGGGACCTGCTGCTCCTCGATGAAGACCGCGCGGCGGACCGTGATCGCCTCCGCGAGCTGCTCCGCCGTCTCGATCGTGAGAACGCGGAAGCCGGGGGCGACGAGACGTTCGAATTCCTCGGCGGGCTGGAGCAGCAGTTGCACCTCGACGGTGTCGAGCCAGCGGCCGTGCTTGTAGCCGGTCTCGCGCTCGAACCCCACCTCCTCGAAGCCGAACTCGCGCGCGAGGGCGCGGCTGGCCTCGTTGCCCGCCTCGATCCAGCCGACGAGCGCATGCAGGTTGCGCGCCCGCGCCCGCTCGATCAGCTCAACGAGCAGGCGCCGTGCGACACCCCGGCGATGGAACGCCGGATCGACGTAGATGCTGCACTCGCGCGTGAAGCGGTACCCGGACTTGCCGCGGTAGGGTGAGAGGTAGGCGAATCCGGCGACCGAGTGCGGCCCGACGGCGACGATCAGCACCTCGTCGCGGTGCTGCTCGTACCACTCGCGCCGCCGCGCGCTGCTCCAGGGCCACTCGTCCCAGTTCGCGAGGCCCTCGCTGATCTCGCGGTTGAGGATGCGCTGGATCGCCGGCAGGTCGTCCGCGCGCGCGTCACGGATCAGTACGTCGGGCGGGCCAGCGTCCGCCGTCTCAGTCACCGCTCGCTCCACCGCCGCGGAGGCGATCGAGCAGCGCCTCGAGGTCAACGTCGGGGGCGATCGGGACGACGATGCTGCGGCGCGGCGACTCCACGGTCCGCGAGACGTGCCCGTGGCCGGTCAGGTCCTCGGCGAGCATCGCGTCGCCGGCGCCGAGGCGGCGCGTCTCGCCGCCGGCGATCTCGATCTCGAGCGCGCCACTGGTGGTGATCACGAACTGCCGCCGCGAGGCGTTGTGCCAGCCCGGGTCGTGCTCCTCCGGCGCCTCCCGGAAGTCGAGCGTATCGACGGGAAACGCCATCGAGAGTCCGCCCGCGATGGGGATCTCGAGGTCCTCGAAGTGGGACTCGCCGTCGTCGCCGCTGTAGAGCCGGACCACGCGCACCATCAGGCGCTCCATTCCGCGGGCTGGGCCCGCCTCAGCTCGGGGAGCAGTTCGTCGGAGATCAGCCGCATGCTCGCGAGCGAGTCCTCGGCGGGCAGGCCGGCCCAGTGCGTGCGGATGATCAGCTCGGTCACCCCCAGCTCCTCCCAGAGCGGCCGCAGCTGCTCGTAGCACTCCTCGGGAGACCCGAGCACGAAGCGATCCGAGAGCAGATCCTCGAACGGGGCGCTGAACTGTTCCTCGCCGGGCATCACCTCGTCCTGGCCCCAGCGCGAGTAGTCGGCGTACTTGCCTCCGAGGGCGGGACCGGCCAGCCGCAGGGCCGTCGCGCGGTCCGGCGCGCAGAAGACCTCGCGCATCGCCGGCAGTGCGGCTGGCGCTCCGAGTCCGGCTGCGGCGCGCTCCTCGCGGTAGAGCGCGAGCTGGCGGCGCACGGTCTCGAGGGTGGCGTGCGGGTTGACGAACCAGGCGTCGCCGAGGCGCGCGGCCCGTCGGACGGCGGCGTCGCTGTTGGCCGCGATCCAGATCGGCGGGTGCGGCTGCTGCACAGGGCGCAGGTTCATGCGCACGCCGTCCAGCCTCGTGACCTCGCTCTCGTGGCTGACAGAGTCCTCGGTCCACAAGCGCTTGACCAGCGCGAGCGTCTCCTCGAAGCGCGCGACGCGCTGGCCTCGAGGCACGCGGAAGGCGTCGAACTCGACATCGCGATAGCCAAGGCCGATGCCGAAGACGAAGCGGCCGCCGCTGATCACGTCGAGCGTCGCGACGGTCTCGGCAACGTAGACGGGGTTGTGGAGGTTGAGCAGCAGGATGCCGAGGCCGACCGTCATCTCGCCGGCCTCGGCCTGCAAGCGGGCGAGGAAGGGCACGAGCTGGAGGCCCTGGTTGTCGCCCTCGTTGAGGTAGTGCTGGCCGCTGAACAGCGAGTCCCAGCCGGCGTCGCGCGCCAGCCGCACCATCGCCGCCTGCTCCTGGAAGGCGGCGACCATGTCCGTTTCGAGGTGCTGCTGGCTGGTCAGGAAGAGCCCGACGCGCATCGTGCCTCCAGTCGCGCGGCGATCAGGCGAGGCCGCTTCAGCTCATGTACACGTGCTGCACGGCGACGCCCAGCCCCGAGGCCCGCGAGAGCCGCCCGTCGGTGGTCAGCAGGGGCAGCGCGAGGGCGTCGGCGACGGCCACGTAGAAGGCATCATAGGCGCTGACGTTGTGGCGATGCTGCCAGGCGGAGCGCGCGAACTCAGCGTGCGGGAGGCGCTCGACCGGCCACAGCTCGAGGTCGTCGATCGCCATCAGCGCGCGCGCCTCGTCGAGGCGCCCGTGCAGGACGGCCTTGCGCAGCACCGATACCACCTCGACATCGATCAGCTCGGGCGCAGCAAGGGGAGCGCTCGCCATGGTGTCGGCGAGCGCGAGTCCGAGCGGGGTCTTCAGGAGGTACTCGACGGCGACCGAGGCGTCGACGACGTATCCGCTCACCCAAGCTCCGTCTCGCGTTCGGAGCGCTCTGCGACGAGCAGGTCGGCAGCAGCGATGCCGAGATAGGTCGTCGGGCGCTGCGCCAGGCGGCGGTGCCACTCCGCCCTCGCCAGCTCGCGCTCGACGGCGTTGAGCACGGCGGCGCTGAGCGTGATCTGCTGTTCGCGCGCGTGGAGGCGCAGACGTTCGTGGAGTGAGTCGGGTACGTTCTTCACCTGCAGGTTCGCCATGTCATGATACTAGCATGCGCGAAGCATGCTCACAACACCCCAGCAGCTACCCCGCAGGCGCCGGGCCGTAAACCGTGAACCCGTCCGCCGTGTCCTCGAAGCGCGCGTCCGCGGGGTACGTCAGCACCGTGCGCATCATCATCGCGTCCCCGGCCGAGCCACCCACGCTCAGGATGACGGCGAGGAAGGCCGCGCCCTCGATGAGGCTGCCCGACGGCGCTACGGCAATCACCGCCAGCAGCACGACGGTCAATCCCACCAGCGGCGCGAGGCCGGCCACGAGGTAGCCGCTTCTCCTGAGGTACGAACCGGGAGCCGCTGCGTACAGGACCGGGCCGAACCGCGCGGTCCACTTCGCGCCGAACTTCGGCCGCGCGCCGAGTGCGAGGAAGGCGACGGCGTGTGCTGCCTCGTGCAGGGCGAGCCCGCACACCAGCCCGAGGACCAGGCTCCCGAGGTCGAGGCTGATCGAGGAGACGCCCGACGCCAGGTAGTTGATCGCGATTGCGACGTTCGCCGTCAGGACCATCGCGACCAGGGAGAGCACGAAGAGCAGCAAGATCACCCGGCGCCGCACCTGGCCGAGGTCCCAGCGGCCGATCTCCTCGTAGCCCTGCGGCAGGCGCGCCTCCACCTCGCCGGACCCGCTCGTCCGGCTACCCGGCCACCGCCGCGTGCGCGCCCTCGGCTACCGTCGCCGTCAGGTCGGAGACGCCGGCGACGCTGTCGAGGTCGGCGCAGAGCGCATAGAGGCGGTCCGTGGCCTCGCTGCTGATCACGCGCGTGCAGCAGTCCTCGAACTTCGTGCGGAAGTCAGCCTCCGGGATCGGCGAGCGCGCGCCGCCCGTGCCGATTGCCTCCTCGACGCGCCAGTCGTGCCTCGCGCCGTCGCGGGTCGCGATCTCGACGCGCACCGCGAGGCGCTCGTCGGACTCGCGCGGGACGCCCGGCTCGATGCTCACGCCGGGCATCAGCGCCTGCACGGCGGCGTCGGTCGCCGCGCTGTCCTCGAAGTGGGTGAGCCGCAGCGCGCCGTCGTGTACGGCGCGGGCGACGCAGTACTGGACCGAGAACTTGCCCTCGAGGCCGGTCCGCACCTCCGGGCGGTCGATGTGCGGGATGCGGCTCGGGTGGGCGAGCACGCGCACGGAGACGACGTCCTCGGGGGCGATGTTCCTGGCCGAAACGAGCGCGCGCACGGCGTCGATCGGCGCGTGCGTGCTGCCGCAGCAGGGGTACGGCTTCACGCCGACGCCCGGCTCGACCACGGAGAGCGGATCGGCCCACTCCCCAAGCACGCGCGAGGCGTCGTACGTTCCCGCGCCGTTGTAGACCTCGAAGAAGCCCATCTCGTGCTCGAAGGCGGCGTCACCGGCGGTGAAGCCCTCGCGTGCGAGCTGCGCGGCGAAGGCACCGTTGCGCGAGGCGTGCCCGACGTGCAGTGGCTTGGTCATCGTCCCGAAGTTGGCCTTCAGCCCGCTTGCGAACGAGGCGGCGATCGCGAGCGCGGTTGCCGTCTCCTCCTCGCTCAGCCCGAGGATCTTCGCAGAGGCGGCGGCGGCCCCGAAGACGCCGAGCGTGGCGGTGGGGTGCCAGCCCTTGTCGTAGTGGTGGAAGTTGACGGCAAGGCCGATCTTGCACTCCGTCTCGAAGCCCGCGACGTAGGCGAGCAGCAGCTCGCTTCCGCTCGCCCCGTAGGCCTCGCCGAGGGCGAGCAGGGCGGGCACGAGTGGCGCCGAGGGGTGCCCGCCGAGTACGTCGTTCACGTCGTCGAAGTCGAGCGCGTGCGCCGCGACGCCATTGACGAGCGCGGCGCTGAGCGGCCCGCTGCGGCGGCCGAGGCCGAGCAGCAGGCACGGCCCCTCCTCGCGGTCGGCGCCCACGGCGGCCATCGCCAGCCGCGGCGCGGCCTCCTGCGAGCCGGCGATCGCGCAGGCGATCGCGTCGGCGATGCCGAGCTGGGCCCAGCTCACCGCCTCGCCGTCGAGGTCGGTGCGGTCGAGCGCCGAGATGGCGGCTGCGAGGTCGCGTGCGAGGGTCATGTTTGGGCCTCCGTCCGTGGAGCGCGGCGTGCCCTCGATTCTACGGCCTCGGCATCGCCCGGACCCCGCGGCCCCACCGGGCTAGAATCACCGCCGTGCGGACCCGGCAGTCCGCGAGGAGGGCGCAGTGACCGAGGCGCAACCGGCCGAGGCGCAACGGGCGGGGCCGCTGGCGGGCACGCGGGTGCTCGACATCTCGCAGATCATCGCGGCGCCGCTGGCCGGGATGCTGCTCGCCGACATGGGCGCCGACGTCGTCAAGGTCGAGTCGCCTCGCGGCGACCGCACGCGCCGCAGCGGCAGCATCGCGCCGGGCACCAGCAAGCGCTTCCAGTGGCTCAACCGCGGCAAGCGCAGCCTCGTGCTCGACCTCGAGCGGCCCGAGGCGCGCGAGCTGCTCTACGAGCGGCTGCTGCCGCGCTTCGGGGTGGTCATCAACAACTTCCGGCTCAACGTCGCGCGCTCGCTCGGCATCGACTACGAGACGATCGCGGCGCACCGGCCGGACGTGATCTACGCGCGCATCACCGGCTTCGGCGCGAGCGGCCCGCTCGCCGCCGACCCGGCGATCGACCTGATCGTGCAGGCCTACTCCGGGATGATGGCCGACGAGGGCCGCCTCGACGCCGAGGGCACACCGATCGGCACGCAGTCGATGTGGGTGGCCGACCTGATCGCCGGGGTCGGGACCGCCCTCGGGGTGGTCGGGGCGGTGCACCACCGCGCGCGCACGGGCGAGGGGCAGCTCGTCGACGCCTCGCTGCTGCGCGGGGCGATGGCCGCGATCGGCAGCTCCGTGATGCGTGAGCCGGTCTCCGACGCCGTCTTCAGCGCGCCCGCCTTCGAGCGCGTGCGCGGCCTCATCGAGGACGGCGCGGGCTTCGCCGACGTGGCCGACGCCTGGGGCGAGGGCAGCCCGTTGCGCCAGCTCGGCGCCGTGCGGCGGCTCTACCAGTCCGTCTACATGGCAAAGGACGGCCCACTCGTCCTCGGCGCTACCTCGCCCGGGCACCGCGAGGCGATTCGCGGTGTCCTCGGCACCCGCGACGAGGGCGGCGACGACCCCGACTTCGACCCGCTGGATCCGGCGCTGCTGGCGGATGTCGAGGAGCTGCGGAAGGAGCTGGCGGAGCTGATCCGCGAGCGCCCGGTTGCCGAGTGGGTCGAGACGTTCCGCGCCGCCGGCGCGCCGGTCGCGCCGATGCACTTCTCACCGCAACTCGCCGACGACCCGCAGGCGGGCCCGCTGTTCGCCGGGATCGAGGACCCGATCACGGGAGAGCAGCAGCAGCTCGCCTCGCTGTTCGAGATGTCCGCCACGCCCGTGCGGGCCGCCGGCCCCGCGCCGCCCCTCGGCCGCCACGGCGCCGAGGTGCTGCGCGAGGCGGGGCTCAGCGACGCGGAGATCGAGGCGCTGCGGGCATCGGGGGCCGTGGGCGAGGGCGCGTAGTGTAGAATAGACCGGTCAAAACGACTGGTAGGAGAGAACCATGCGCGAGATTCAAGCGACCGAGGCGCGGACACGGTTTGCCGAGATCCTGCGCGATGTCGAGCACGGCGAGACCGTCGCTATCACGCGCCACGGGAAGACCATCGTTCACATGGTCCCCGCTCAGGATCAGGAGCGGGCTGAGCGCGAAGAAGCGGTAAACCGATTCCTCGAGTGGCGGGCTAGTCGGGCGCCCACGGGGATGACCCGGGAGGAGATTCTCGCGGCTCGTCATGAGGGGCACCGCATGTGAGCCGTCTCGTTCTCGACGCTTCTGCCGCAGCGTCATGGCTCCTCGAGGATGAGTTCGATCCGGGCGCCGAAGCAGCCATCGCGCAGCTCAGCGAGGAAGGGGCTGTTGTGCCGCTGCTCTGGCACTACGAGGTGCGAAACACACTGCTGGTCGCCGAGAGACGGGGCCGTCTCGGCGGAAGTGACGCCGTTCAACTTCTGGACAAACTGACATGGTTGCCCATCGAAACGGATCGAGAGGCCGATCTGCAGGTGGCCCTCAACCTGGCACGGGACCACGGTTTGTCCTTCTACGACGCGATGTACCTGGAGCTGGGCGTGCGCCGCGGAGCGCCGCTGGCCACGCTTGATGCGGAATTGGCTCGTGCCGCCACTGCTGAGGGCCTGGACGTCTCGCCGTCGTAGCCGCCAGGCTGCCGGTTCTGTGTGGCCGTCGAAGGAGGAGCAGCATGAAGGTCGGACTGCGGGTGCCGATGTTCGGCTGGCGGGCGACGCGGGAGCACATCGAGGCGCACGCGCGCGCCGCCGAGGCGCACGGCTTCGACTCGCTCTGGGTCTCCGACCACGTCGTGATGCCGCGGCAGCACGACAGCGAGCACCGCGCGCCCTTCAAGGTCGATGAGGCGTTCCTCGAGCCGCTTACGACGCTGGCCTTCCTCGCCGCCGTGACCGAGCGCGTCGAGCTTGGCGTCTCCGTGCTCGTCGTGCCGATGCGCCAGCCGGTGCTGCACGCCAAGATCCTCGCCAGCCTCGACCACCTCGCCGGCGGCCGGGTGATCCTCGGAGCGGGCGTGGGCTGGGCGCGCGAGGAGTTCGAGGTGCTCTCGATGCCCTGGGACCGGCGCGGGCGGCGCACCGAGGAGATGCTGCAGCTCTACCGCGCCTTCTGGACCGGCGAGCCGGTCGACTTCGAGGGCGAGTTCCACCAGGTGGACGGCTGGATCTCGCGGCCGGTCCCGCCGCGACGGCTGCCGATCTGGATGGGCGGCAATAGCCCTCAGCAGTTCCGCCGCGCGGCCCGCTGGGGCGACGGCTGGATCTCCCGAGGCGCGGAGGCGCCGCTGCTGCGCAAGCACATCGGCATGCTCCACGACGCCGCCGAGGCCGAGGGCCGCGATCCCGCTGAACTGACGGTCGCGATCCACTCGCACGTCGTGATCACCGCCGACGGGATGGAGGCTGCCGCCGAGGGGTTGGCGGCGTTCCGCGAGATCGGCGTACAGCACGCCTTGACGACCGTCGACTTCCGCGAAACGGACCGCGTTCCCGAGCTGATCGAGCGCTTCGCTCAGGATCACCTCGCGGAGTTGCAGCGCGACTAAGCGCGTGCTGTCAAAGGCGAGGGGGCGCGATGGGCATCACGGTCGGCCTCGACGGTTGTCCCGGCGGCTGGATCGCCGCCGTCGTCGACGACGGACGGTTGGCTGCCATCGAGTACCGCGAGTCGGCGCGCGCCGCCCTCGAGGCGTACCCGGACGCCGAGGCGTTCGCCTTCGACATCCCGATCACCCTCAGCGCGGAAGGCAAGCGCGAGGCCGACAGGGCGGCCCGCGAGTTCCTCGGCGAACGACGGAACAGCGTGTTCTGGTCGCCGCTCCGCGCGGTCCTCGACGTGGACCGCAGCGCGTTCGCGACGCATCGGGAGGCGTACGCCGAGGCGCGACGGGTGTCCATGCGCGCCAGCGGAGGCGGGCAAGGCCTCTCCTCCCAGAGCTTCATGCTCGTCCCGAAAATTCGGGAGGTAGACGCCGTCGCCGCTGGGGATGCACGCGTCTACGAGGCGCATCCCGAGGTCTCGTTCACGGCGCTCGCCGGCGGACGGGCGCTGCCCTCGAAGAAGACCTGGGACGGGCTGATGGAGCGGCGTGCGCTGCTGACGGCGGCTGGCCTCGGGCTGCCCGACCTCGTCGGCGAGGCGAGCCGCCGCGGGGCGGCGGACGACATCGTGGACGCGGTGGCCTGCGCCTGGACGGCCGCGCGCATCGCCCGCGGCGAAGCCCGCTCGCTGCCCGATCCGCCTCAGCGCCTCGCGGGCCGCGAGGTGGCGATCTGGTACTGAGCCCCGCACTCCTCAGTAGGCGCCCTGCGTCTCGAAGACCCGGCGCGGGTTGGTGACGAGCAGCTGCTCGAGGTGGGCCTCGCTGATTCCGGCATCGAGCATGGCGGGCGCGATCACGTCCGGGATGTAGGTCGAGGTCCAGTTCGGGTTGGCCTGGCGCAGCGCCTGCACCTGCCCCCAGTGGATGCAGCACATGCTGTCGTGCGAGAGCACGATGCGATCCGCGTAGCCGTCCGCGCAGAGCTCGGCGATCACCTCGATGCGGCCCTGCGAGTCGTGCCAGTCCGGGCTGCCGATCTCGATGCCGAAGTTGTCGATGCCGATCAGGCTGCCGGCGTCCATCAGCTGGCGGTAGAAGTCCGGCGTCGGCTCGTTGCCCTGGTGCCCGATGATCGTGCGCGAGAGGTCCACTCCCTCCTCGCGGAAGATGCGCTGCTGCTCCAGGCCGAACGCCTGCGGCATCGCGTGCGTCGTGATCGGCACGCCGCTGCGGCGGTGGGCGCGCGCCCCGGCCCGCAGCACGGCCTCGTTCACCTCGTCGAGCGTCATGTGTGAGGCGAGCTTGATGATGCCCGCGCGCACCGCGCTATCACCGATGCCCTGCTCGATCTCGCGCACGAAGGCGTCGGCCATGTCGTCCGGGTCGCGGCCGTGCCAGTAGAGCGGGACGTTCCAGTACATCCCCGTCGCCACGATGATGTTCACATCCGTCGAGGCCTGCACCTGCTCGATCAGCGCGATGTCGCGCCCGAGGTTGGCCGGTGTCACATCGACGACGGTCCCGACGCCGCGCTCGTCGAGCTGGGCGAAGCGCGTGGTCGCGGCCTCGAGGCAAGCCGGGGCATCGTTGAGTTCGGGCCAGTTCGCGAAGACGTCCGTCCCGCCGAGCGAGATGTGCTCGTGCATGAACGTGCGGCCGAGGTCGGAGGTCTCGACCGGGCCGCGGGCGGTGTTGACGGTGGGCATCGTGTCGCTCCTCTCGCCTGTCGCGATCGCGATCCTCCCGCAGCATAGCGCCGGCGATCGGCCGTCGGGCCCGGCCCGGAAGGGAGTGCGGACCTACAATGGAGGGTGGAGGGGTGCCCGAGTGGCTTAAGGGAGCGGTCTTGAACACCGTCACAGCGCAAGTTGTCGTGGGTTCGAATCCCACCCCCTCCGCCACCCGCCTTCCTCGTCCGCCTCGGCGCGCTATGCTCCGCCGGACGAATTGAGGCGCGGTCGCTGTTCGCAGGAGGGCGTGCGATGGCCGAGGGAGTCGATACGCTGGTCACGCCACAGATGCGCGAGGCGCTCGGCGTCTGGAGCGAGCCGTCGTGGTCGCTGCCGATCGAGACGTCCGACATCCGCCGCTGGGCGATCGCGACCTACTACCCGGAGCAGCCGCCGCGCCTCTTCTGGGACGAGGAGTACGCGAAGACGACGCGCTGGGGCGGGATCATCGCGCCTCCCGAGTTCAACCCCTTCGCCTGGATGATCGATACGCCGAAGGAGCGTCGGTTCTGGGACGCGGACAACAACCTGCCGCGCCCGTCACTCCCTCCCGACCCGAACCTGCCCGGTCAGCACGGCATGAACGGCGGGCAGGAGGATGTCTACGGGGTTCCGATGCGGCCCGGCGACACCATCGCGGAGACGTTCGCGCTGACGAAGTGGGACGAGCGCACGGGCCGCCTCGGCCTGACGCTGTTCACCTACACGAGCATTCGCTGGGAGAACCAGCACGGCGAGCTCGTGCGCCTGCGCACCTCGATCAACATCCGCTACTAGGTTCCGGGCGACCCGGCTCCCCCGCACCCTTGCCCTCTCCCGCCAGGGGAGAGGGGACTGGAGGGCGCTGCGGCGACCGGGGTCCCCCTCTCCCTCGCCCTCTCCCGCCAGGGGAGAGGGGACCGGAGGGCGCTGCGACCGGGATCCCCTTCACCCGCGCCCTCTCCCGCCAGGGGAGAGGGGACTGGAGGGCGCTGCGGCGACCCGGCTCCCCCGCACCCTCGCCCTCTGCCGCCAGGGGAGAGGGGATTCGGAGGGCGCTCCCGCCCGGCGCGCCGCAATTCAGCGCGGCGCTGGTGTAGCATCGCCGCGGGCTTGCGTGCGGGCGCGAAGCGGCGCTTGAGGAGGCCGGCTGATGGGGACGCCACCTACCCAGGACGAGGTGCTTGGCTACTTCGATTCCCTGAGCAACTGGGGGCGCTGGGGGGATGACGACCTCCTCGGCACGCTCAACCTGATCACTCCTGAGAAGCGCAGGCAAGCCGCCTTGCTGGTGCAGGAGGGCGTCAGCGTCTCCTGCTCCCGCCAGATCCCCTACCCGGGCCCGATGGCGATGGGCGCCTCCAACCCGCTGGTCCACATGGTCCAGACCGGCGAGCGTTACGCCCTCGGCGACAACCCCGGCCATCCGCTCTTTCCCGGTGTCGAGATGCTCGAGTGGGCCGCGGAGCACGTTGCCTTCGTCTTCCACGGCATGGTCTTCACGCACATCGACGGTCTCGCGCACGTCTTCTTCAAGGGCCAGATGTACAACGGCCGCCCCGCCGCGCTGGTCAAGGCTTCCGAGGGCGCCACGGTCCAGACCTCGGACGTAATGAAGGACGGGATTATGAGCCGCGGCGTGCTGCTCGACGTTGCCCGGGTGAAGGGCGTCACCACGCTCGAGCCCGGCGATCACGTCTTCCCCGAGGACCTCGAGGCTGCCGAGGAGGCGCAGGGCGTGCGCGTGGAGCCGGGCGACGTACTGCTGCTGCGCACCGGCCACGGCGCGGCGGTCGATGCGGCCGCAGCCTCGGGCGCGGAGCCGCCGCACGAGCACTCCGGCTACAACGCGGCCTGCCTGCCCTGGATCCGCGAGCGGGACGTCGCGCTGCTCGGCTCGGACGTGATCCAGGACGCGACACCGCCCGGCGACTTCCCAAAGACGATGCTCCCGGTGCACCAGGTCTCGCTGGTCGCGCTCGGCCTGCGCCTGATCGACAACGGCCACCTCGAGCGGCTCGCCGAGGCCTGCGCGGAGCGCAACCGCTGGGAGTTCTGCCTGACGCTGAACCCGCTGCGCCTCGCGCAAGGGACCGGCTCGCCCGCCAACCCGATCGCGACGTTCTAGCCTCGAGGCGGCATGTCGCCGGAAACAGCAGCGCCCGCCCCTGAGCCGTCGGCGATCTACGCGATCGCCAGCGACTACGTCGAGCGGCTCGCAGAGCTGCACCCCAACGCCGCGACCGCGATGGGCATCCCCGGCCATGAGGAGCGGCTGACCGACTTCTCGCCCGCGGGCCACGAGGCGCGGACGGCGCTCGATCGCGAGACGCTGAGCGCCCTCGAGGCGGCGGAGCCGGAGGACGACCGCGACCGCGTCGCCCGCGAGGCGATGTCCGAGCGGCTGCGACTCGCGCTCGAACTCGCCGCCGCCGGCGAGCACTACCGGGGCCTCAACATCCTCGCCAGCCCGTTCCAGGCGACGCGGCGCGTCTTCGACCTAATGCCGCGCGCGACCGAGCAGGATTGGGCCCACATCGCCCGGCGTCTGGCGAGCGTCCCGGAGGCGTACAGTCGCTACCGCGACACGCTGGAGGAGGGCATCCGGCGCGAGCGCGTCGCGTCGCGGCGGCAGGTCGAGGCTTGCGCCCGGCAGGCCGAGGTCTGGAGCGGCCACGGCGAGGGCGCGGCCAGCTTTTTCCACGCCCTCGCCGACGAGTTCGAACGCTCCGGCATCGAGTCGCCGGGGCTGGCGGTGGAGCTGCGCAACGCCGCCGGAGGGGCGAGCGGCGCCTGCGCCGCCTTCGGCCGCTACCTGCGCCAGCGCTACCTCCAGCTCGCGAGGCCCCGCGACGCCGTCGGACCGGACCGCTACGCCCTCGGCGCGCGCGTCTACAACGGCGACACGTTCGACCTGCACGAGACGTACGACTGGGGCTGGGAGGAGCTGCGGCGCATCGAGGGCCGCATGGCGGAGGTCGCCGAGCGGATCCTGCCCGGCGAGGGTGTCGAGGCGGCGAAGGAGCTGCTCGAGACGGACCCGGACCGCGCCATCGAGGGAGTCGACGAGTTCCAGCGCTGGATGCAGGAGCTGCAGGACTCGACGATCGCCGAGCTGCACGGGCGGCACTTCGAGATCCCCGAGCCGGTGCGCCGCATCGAGGCGCTGATCGCGCCGCCCGGCGGCGCGCTCGCGATGTACTACACGGGGCCCTCGGAGGACTTCAGCCGGCCCGGCCGGACCTGGTACCCGACGGGCGGCAAGACGCGCTTCCCGCTCTGGGGCGAGGTCTCGATCGCCTACCACGAGGGTGTCCCCGGGCACCACCTGCAGATCGGGACGACGACCTGGCTGGCAGGGCTGCTCTCGCGCTGGCAGCGGCTGATCGGCGGCACGTCGGGCTATGTCGAGGGCTGGGCGCTGTACGCCGAGCAGCTGATGGGCGAGCTCGGTTACCTCGACAATCCGGACTACGAGCTGGGGATGCTGCGTGCGCAGGCGCTGCGCTGCGTACGCGTCGTCATCGACATCGGCATGCACCTCGAACTCTCGATCCCCGAGGGCGACGCGTCGGGCGGCTTCCACCCCGGCGCACGCTGGAACGCGGCGCTGGGCCTGGAGTTCCTCGAGCAGCGCAGCCACTTCCCCGCCGACTTCGTCGCCAGCGAGGTCGACCGCTACCTCGGCCTGCCGGGGCAGGCGATCAGCTACAAGGTGGGCGAACGCGCCTGGCTCGAGGCGCGCGAGGCAGCGCGTCGCGCCCTCGGCGATACGTTCGACCTCAAGGCCTTCCACGCGCGCGCGTTCGAGCTGGGCCCGATGGGCCTCGCGCTGATGCGCCGCGAGCTGGGCGGAGCGTGACGGTCCCGGCGAGCACCGCGCCACACAGGACGCCCCGGCGGCGTATGATGGCGCGGCGAAGCGCCCAGAGCGGCGAGGTCCGGAGAGGACGAACGGCGCGCCGATGAGTGAACTGCTGTACGAGAAGCACGACGGCTACGCGATCTTCACGCTCAACCGCCCGGAGCGGCTGAACGCCCTCGGCGGCGGGGTGATGGAGGCCCTCGACGAAGCGATCGAGGACTTCAACAGCGATCCAGAGATGCGTGCGGGGATCCTGACCGGGACCGGGCGCGCGTTCTGCGCCGGCATGGACCTGAAGGAGGCCGCGGACCGCGCCGCGAGCGGGGACGCCGTCACCGGGGTTCGCCCGGAGGGGCGCGTGGAGCTGATGGGGTTCTCGCGCAGTTCCAAGCCGTTCATCGCGGCGATCAACGGGCTCGCGATCGGCGGCGGCTGCGAGATCGCCCTCGACTGCGACATCCGCATCATGTCATCCGATGCCTACATCGGGCTGTTCGAGCCCAAGCGCGGAATCATGGCCGGCTACGCGATGCACCACCTGCCGCGGATCGTCGGCTCCACGGCCGCCGCCTACATGCTGCTCACCGCCGACGGCATCGAGGCCGAGCAAGCCCTCGAGTGGGGTGTCGTCAGCGAGGTTGTCGAGCCGGAGCGGCTGATCCCGCGGGCGGTGGAGATCGCGGGGATGATCGCCGAAAATGCCCCGCTCTCCGTGCGTGGCACCAAGGCCGAGCTTCAGGCGTGGCGCATGGCGAGCATCGACGACAACTACCGGCTCTATCAGTGGATCGACGCGGTCGTCCTCGATTCCGAGGACGCGCGGGAGGGGCCGCAGGCCTTCGCGGAGAAGCGCGACCCCGTCTGGCAGGGGCGCTAAGCGCCCGCCGCGGCGAAGCAAGAGACAGCAGGAGCAAAGGGACAGCAGGAGCAAAGGGACAGCAGGAGCAAAGGGAATATCGCAAGGCAGACAAGGGGGAACCATGCCTGACGCGTTGTACGAGAAGCGGGACTTCTACGCGATCTTCACGCTCAACCGGCCCGAGCGGCTCAACGCCCTCGGAGGCCAGTTGCGCGCCGAGATGGCCGAGCACGTCGACGACTTCAACGCAGACCCCAACATGCGGGTCGGCATCCTCACCGGTGCGGGCCGCGCCTTCAGCGCCGGCATGGACCTGAAGGAGGCAGCGGACCGCGCCAACACCGGCGAGGGCGTCTCGCAGCGCCAGACCGGCCAGGTGCCGCGGCTGGTCTACTCCGGCAGCCCGAAGCCCTTCATCGCCGCGATCAACGGCCTCGCCGTTGGCGGCGGGCTGGAGCAGGCGCTGGACTGCGACATCCGGATCATTGCCTCGAACGCCTACGTCGGGCTGTTCGAGCCGCGGCGCGGCATCATCGCCGGCTACGCGATTCACCACCTTCCGAGGATCGTGAACCTCTCCGCCGCCAACCACGTGCTGCTCGTCGGCGACCGCGTGGAGCCGCAGCAGGCGCTGCAGTTCGGCATCGTCTCGGAGATCGTGGACCCGCCGGAGCAGCTGCTGCCTCGGGCGATCGAGCTGGCCGAGCAGATCGCCTCGAACGCACCGCTTTCGGTGCAGGCGACGAAGGCGATGATCCAGGCCTGGCGAATGGCGAAGATCGACGACTCCTACCGCCTCGGCTCGTGGCTGTCGCTACCGGTCATCAATTCCGAGGACATCAAGGAGGGCGCGCGCGCCTTCGCCGAGAAGCGCGAACCGAACTGGCAGGGGCGATAGCCTCCCGTCGCCAGGCCCACTCGGAGGGCCTGTGCAGCTCCCTGCCCGATGGCAGGGCGCTGCCTGGCGGGGACTGGCACGCCCGGAGTTGCTCGCTCCGCAGCACGTGGCGCCGGGAGGGGGCCCTGACCAGCGTGGAGCCTGGCCGGGCCGTCGCGGGGTGCACAAGACCACTTCCACCCGTGCGCTCGGGCGAGGAACAGGGGCTTCTCGAGATCGCTGTCGTTCGATACGGCGACCGCTGCATCGATCGTGCCGTCGTACGCGTCACCCAACAGCTGGGCGGCAAGGTTGGCGTCGGACGCCTTCTCGCGGGTTCGGTGAACCTCGACACGGTCGCGCAGCGAGCCGTGCGTGGGGCGCGCCATGACCTTGTCCGGGCGCAACTTCCCGAGTACGACCTCGACACCCGAGGAACGGAGGGCGGCGAGCAATCGCTGTTGCCTTGACGGCGCCCCTTGTCAAGAGGCATGGGGTGCACGTTCGCGGTGAAGTAGCAGGTAAGCTCGATCGACAGGTCGGGAAGCAACGCTCCCCACAGTGCTGTGAAGTCGCGTCCGACAATTCAGCCGCTGCGCGACGATAGACACGCGACCGTGATGCCGATGCTGACGAGGGACAAGCAGGCAACATGATCTGGTTGAGGCGGGTTGCCGCCGGTGCCCTCGGCGTTCCCTTGCTGGCGCTCCTGCTGCTTCCCACCCTGACCCTGCAGAGCGTGAACGGCACCGTCCTCAACCCGGACTTCTACGCGGACCGGCTCAAGGAGGCCGACGTCTACGGCTTCGTCATGGGCAGCGCCCTCACGTCGGCCGTCGACGAGGCGCGTGAGGAGAATCCCAACGAGGCCGGGGTCGACCTGCGAGAGAATCCCGTCGAGGCGTCCGGCCTCTCCACCGCCCAGGTTGTCGAGGCCGCGCAGCGCGCCCTCTCTCCCGATGATCTCGAGGCGCTGGTCACCCCCGCCATCCTCGAGGCCGGTGGGTATGCCACGGGTCGCAGCGACGGCTTCA
Source organism: Dehalococcoidia bacterium (assembly GCA_963667465.2). Classification (GTDB taxonomy): domain Bacteria; phylum Chloroflexota; class Dehalococcoidia; order UBA2979; family UBA2979; genus VXMT01. Next base: position 131,666 of record CAXXDN010000002.1, read on the forward strand.
CCATCGACCTGCCGCTGGCGGAGACCATCCGCGACGTGGTGGACGAGTTGCTTGCGCTGCTGCGCGAGGCCGGCGCCTACGAGCGGCTGCTCGATCAGGAGCTGGAGCCGAGGATCCGTGAGGCGGCAGGCGAGGCGCTCGCCCCGGGCAGCGACTCCCCCGGCTGGATGCAGCGCCTCTTCGGCAGCGACGAGGAGGCCGGAGGCAGGCTCGCCGCTGTGATCCTGAGCGTCGTCACTCCTGAGTGGTTTCAGGACCAGGTCGAGCAGATCGTGAACCAGCTCACGGGCTACCTCGTCGGCGAGTCCGACAGCTTCGAGATCGAGGTCCGCCTCAGCGACGCGCAGGTGGACGCGGCCGTCGATGAGCTCAAGTCCGTCCTTGGCGAGACCGACGCCGCCGAACTTGTGTACACAGACATCCTCGACCCCGCCGTTGACGACGGCGTCGAAGAGGCGATCGTGCTGCCGTACGGCGTCGAGGTCAGCCGCGAGGAGATTAAGCGCGTCCTGCGCGAGGTGGCTCCGGCGGACTGGGTGCAGCAGCAGGCAGAGCTGCTCATCGAGGACGTGAGCGCCTACGTGACCGGACGTTCGGAGGGATTCACCACCTCGATCTCGCTGGCCGGGCACAAGGACGCGGCTGCCGGCCTGCTGACCGAGCTCGCTGTCGCCAGGGTCGAGGAGTCGGTACGGGGCCTCCCCGCGTGCCCGCCGGATGCCGAGGCGAGCGCGCTCGCCGCCCTCGGGAGCGGGAGGCTCCCGGACTGCCTTCCGCCGGGGGTTCCGGCCGACGATCTGCTTGCCGACGCGCAGGCTGCCATCGCCGGCGCGATCTCCGAGCTGGTGCTGGAAACCGTTCCGGACGCCGTGACCTACACGGACGCGGACCTGCGGCTGGAAGTACGCGAGGATGGCGGCCCCGCAGCCCTCGACGCGCTCGACGACAGCCGCGAGCTGCTCGCCAGCGGCTGGTCCTACAGCGAGCGCGACCTGCGCGCCGGCCTCGCCGCTGATCCCGAGGTGCTGCGCAACCTGGACCGGGTCCGCGCATTCCTGGCCGACGGCTACGTCCACACGCCCGATGACCCGGCGGCGAGCGCGCTCGCCATGGCGCTGGACGGGATGCATGAGGCGTCGAGCGCGGTTCGCAGCGGCGGCCGGGGCGCCTGGCTGATCGTGGCGGTCCTGCTCGTGGCGATCGGCGCACTGGGCGGGACGAGCTGGGCCGGCCGGGTGGCGTGGGCGTCGGCAGCCCTGCTCGCCAGTGTCGTCGTGGTGCTGATCCTCTTCTGGCCCGTCTACGAGGGCATCTCGGGGACGCTGGTCGAGCTGGCTCGCGAGGAGATCGCGGACTGGTCGGACGAGCAAGCGGGGCCCACCGAGCGTCTGCTCGCCGGCAAGGCTGTCGATGTCGCCGAGGGGGCCGCGGACGAGTTCGCCGAAGGCGTCCGGCGCTCGGGCCTCGTGCTTGCGATTGTCGCGCTGGCCGTCCTGCTCGCGGCGATCGTGAGCGGGCGGTTCAGCGGCTCGGACCGCACGCTGCAGGAACAGGCGCTCGACGGGCGCTGACGCTGCCTACGGGCCCTCGATCACCCCGGCCTCGCGCAGCCGCACGATGGCGTTGCGCAGGGCCTCGTCTGGCTCGCGCTGGTTGATCTCGAAGGTGCGCGCGGCCGTCGCTGGCAGGCGTCCGGCGAGCCAGGCGAGGTCGACATCGCCGCGCCCGGGTGCGCGGTGGTCCTGCAGGCCGTCGACGTCGTGGAGGTGGCTGCCCAGCACGCGATCGCCCAGCAGGTCGAACCAGGCGTGGCGCTCTACCAGGCCCACGCGGTGCAGCACCTCGGCGTGCCCGACGTCGTGCCAGTATCCGGCAGTCTCCGCGGGGTACGGCTCAAGCAGTTCCGCGGCCTCCTCGGGGAGCGGGATCTGGTGGTAACGCAAGCGGCATTCGAGGCCGACCGCGACGCCCTTCGGCTCCGCATACGCCACCAGCTCGGCGAGTGAGCGCCGAGCCTGCGCGAGGTAGGGCGGCGCGCGCTGCGCACGTTCGCGGCGCGCCTCGAAGATCGCTTGCTCCCAGCCGTCTCCCGCGAGCTGCTGCCGCGGATACATCTCGCGCAGCCGCGTTGCGGCGCTGATCGCCCGGTCGCCCACAGAGCCGAGGTGCACGACCACCGAGTGCGCGCCCGCCTCGGCGGCGACGTCGATCGAGCGCTGCGTGTAGCGCACGGCCAGCGTGCGCTCGTCCTCGTCGGTGGCGGCGAGATTGAGGTCGCGGTTCCAGCCCCGCTGGCGATCGCGCTCCAGCGGTGCGGGCGCGTGCACGCCGGTCACCGGCAGCGTCGCGTGGCCGAGGAGCGAGCCGATCTGCTCGGCGTCCATCGAGTGGTTGATCTCGATCGCCTCGTAGCCCAGCTCGGCGGCGCGCTCCATAAAGGCGCCGAGGTCGCGCTCGAAGCGTGGCTGTACCGCCCACATCGTGCTCAGGGCCAGCAGTGGCCGCTGCGAGGCGCCGCCGGGACCGGGGGCGCTCATCGCGCCCCCTCGGCTTCAGGGTATTCGGGACTCACGTTGTCGCGCGCTCCTCAACTATCGACTCTAGTTCGCGCTGCAGGTGCTCCAGCACCTCGTCGTAGGGGAAGGAGCCGACCGTCTCCGTGCCGCGCTTCAGGTTCACGGCCACCGGGCCGCACCAGAGGCCGAGGTCGGCGTCGTCCGTCTCGCCGGGGCCGTTCACACGGCAGCCCATCACGGCGATGGTGACATCGTGCTGCTTCGCCCAGGCCGTGATCTTGCGCACGTCCTGCGCCAGCTCGATGAACGCCTCGTTCTCCACGCGCGAGCAGGAGGGGCAGGAGATGATGTTCAGTCCGTCGTCGAGCACGGTCGGCATCGAGCGGAAGCGTCCCGACTCGATGTCGGCGAGGATGCGCCGCCCGGCGTCGATCTCCGTGCCCTTGTCCTCGAACGGCAGGGTCAGCGACACGCGCACTGTGTCGCCGATGCCCTCCGGCACCAGTTGCTCGAAGGCCAGGCGCGTCTTGATCTCGCCCTCCGGCAGCATGCCGGCCTCGGTCACCCCGAGGTGCAGCGGCACGTCCGGACGCTGCGACGCGAAGCGGCGATTGCCCTCGACGACGTTGCGCCAGTCCGAGTCCTTGAGCGAGACGACGTAGCGCTCGAACCCGATGCTGTCGAGGATCTCGCAGTGCTCGAGCGCGCTGGCGACCATGGCGGCCACGTCGTCGTCGTGGGCCTCGATCTGCGCGGGGTCGACGGAGCCGCAGTTGACGCCGACGCGCAGCGCGCAGTCGTTCGCCTCGGCGGTCTCGGCGATGAAGGCGACCTTGTCGCGCACGGGCTTGTCGCGCTCGTGGTGCCAGAGGTGGCCGGGGTTGTAGCGGATCTTGTTCACGTGCGGGGCGACGATGGTGGCGAGGCGGTAGTTCTCCTGCAGGTCCACGGAGAGCGTCGCCGTCGTGCGAGCGCGCACCTCGCCCAGCGCCTCGACGTCCTTCCGGGAGTCGACCGCGATACGCACGATGTCGGCGCCGGCCTGCTCCAGCAGCTCGACCTGCCTGACGGTGGCCGCGATGTCCTGGGTCCTGGTGGCGGCCATCGACTGCACGGCGATCGGCGCACCGCCGCCGATGGTGATCGGCCCAATGGATACGCCGCGTGTCGGATTGCGAGCCACTAGCCGGCCTCCATCACGACGATCGTCGGGGGCATCCGGTCGGCGTGTCAACCGGAACGCCCCGCGCGGCGGATTTCGCTGGTCACAATGGGGCGCCGCGGTCAACCACTGACTAGCGGAACAGCGAGTCTCCGCTGGCGATGCGCGTGGTCGATCGTGCCGCGCTGCGCTTGCAGCAACGTACGGTATAACCGTACATTAGGTTCTGGATGCGTGTTCGCTCGATCCGCCACAGGGGTCTGCGCCGCCTGCTTGAGCGCGATGATCCCCGCTTGTTGGGGGGCGAGTTGGCCAACCGGGTGCGCAACGTCTTGACGGCCCTGCTGCTGGCTGAGCACCTGGACGGGTTCATCGCCAACGCTCCGCCTGGCTGGCGCGTCCACAGGCTCTCGGGCGACCGTCGCGGGCAATGGAGTGTGTCCGTCTCGGGGAACTGGCGGATCACGTTCGAAGAAGAGGGCGGCTACATCGATCGCCTGAACCTGGAGGACTACCACTGATGAGTGACGGCGGCATTGAGGTCAACATGACGCCCTCGCACCCGGGCGAGTTCGTTCGCACCGAGGTCATCGAAGAGTTGGGCCTCAGCGTGACAAAGGCGGCGGAGATTCTGGACGTGCGCCGGGCGACGCTCTCGGATCTGCTGAACGGCAACGCTTCGCTCTCGCCGGAAATGGCGCTGCGGATCGAGAAGGCCTTCGGCATCGGCATGGACATGCTGCTGCGAATGCAGGCGTGGCACGATGGCTCCCGGATGCGTGCGCGGGCGGACGAGATCAGCGTGCGGCGTTACCAGCCCGCCTGAAACCACTCACTAGCGGAACAGCGAGTCTCCGCTGGCGATGCGCGCGATGTCCGCGAAGGTGATAGCGATCGCCAGCGCGATGAAGGCGATGAAGCCCACGAGGTGGACGACCGCTTCCTTCTCCGGCGCGATCCGCCGCCCACCTCGCAACACCTCGATCAGCAGGAAGAAGATCCGCCCGCCGTCGAGCATCGGCAGCGGCAGCAGATTGAGCACGCCGAGGTTGATCGAGAGCAGCGCGGCGAGCATCAGCAGGGGCGTGAGGCCGCCCTCGCGCGCCACTTCGCCCGTGGTCTGCGCGATGCCCACCGGGCCGGCCACGGCGGGGCTGCTGCCGCCCTTGAACCAGGAGACCAGCTCGTTGCGTGCGAGGATCATCGCGTCGAGGGTGGCGCGCACCCCCCCGGGGATCGATTCCCACGGCGGCTGCGCGACCGTCTCCGTGAACGGCACGCAGCCCTCGCCGCCAACAAACGTGCACTGCGAGCGGATCGTGATGCCTGTCGGTCCCTGGCCGCTCGGCGGCGTCCAGCGCGGCTCGACGCGCAGCGTCTCGAAGTTCTGGCCGCGGCGCACGACGACGTCGATCTCCTTGCCGAGGTTGAGGCGGATCAGCCGGCCGGCGGCGGCGACGTTCTGCGCCTCGCGCCCGCCGACCTCGTAGATCACGTCGCCGTTGAGGAAGCCGGCCGCCTCGGCCGGGGCGCCGGGCACGACCTGCTCGATGACTGCCCTGCCGATCGACTCCTCGTGAGGGATGGTGAAGGCGATGGCGAAGAGCAGCACCGGCAGCAGCAGGTTCACGACGGAGCCGGAGACCAGCACGATGAAGCGCTTCCAGCGCGCCGCGGCGGCGAGGGAGCGCGGGTGGTCCGGATCCTCCTCGCCGAGCAGCCGCACGAACCCGCCGAGGGGGGTCCAGTTCAGCGTGTAGACGGTCTCGCCCCAGCGCCGCCCGGTGATCCGCGGCGGGAAGCCGATGCCGAACTCCAGCACGGCGATCCCGAACAGCTTGGCCGTCGCAAAGTGCGCCAGCTCGTGTGCCACCACGAGCACGACGAGCACGCCGATGAACAGCAGCGTCGAGCTGACCGCGTCGGGCGCGAACCACCACGCCACGACCAGCGCGATCGCGATCGCCAGCGCGGTGTTGAGGGCGCGCGGGATGCGAGGGCGGCCCCGCGAGGGGCTCTGGTCGCCTGCCGGAAGGCCCGGTTGGTCGCTCATCGCTCGCTCAGCGGATTCCGGCGGCCACGCGCTCGTTGACGAAGCGCTGGCCCCACGCCTCGGCGGCGATCAATTGCTCGAGGCCGGGGTCCGTGTCCGCCTCGTGCGCGTCGAGCGACTCCACCAGCAGCCGGGCGATGTCCGTGAAGCGGCAACGGCCGGCCAGGAAGTGCTCGACCGCGGACTCGTCCGCGCCCGACAGCATGGCGGCCGAGGTGTCGCCGCGCCGCCCCGCTTCGAGGACCGTCGGCAGCGCCGGGAAGCGCTCCGTGTCGACCTCGCTGAAGTTCAGCGACCCGCGCGCGGCGAGGTCGAGCGGAGGCGCTGGCTGCTGCGGCGCACGCTCCGGGTAGGTGAGCGCGCACTGGATCGGCAGGCGCATGTCCGGCTCGCCCAGCTGCGCCTTAATCGAGCCGTCGGCGTAGGTCACCATCGAGTGCACGATGCTCTCCCGGTGCTGGAGGATGTCGACGCGGTCGATCGGGATGTCGAACAGCCAGCGCGCCTCGATCGCCTCGAGGCCCTTGTTGAAGAGGGTGGCGCTGTCGATCGTAACCTTCGGGCCCATCTGCCAGTTGGGGTGGATGAGCGCCTGCTCCGGCGTGACGCGGTCGAGCGCGTCCATATCGTAGTCCCGGAAGGCGCCGCCCGAGGCGGTCAGCGTGAGCCGGTCGACGGTCTCGAGCGGTTCGCCCCAGAGGCACTGCCAGATCGCAGAGTGCTCCGAGTCGATCGGGCGCAGCTCCGCGCCGCGGTGTTCGTTCGCCTCGAGTGCGGCGCGCACGACGTGCCCGCCGACGACGAGCACCTCCTTGTTGGCGAGCGCGACGATCTTGCCTGCCTCGAGGGCACGCAGCGTCGGCTCCAGTCCGAGCCGCCCGGCGGTTGCGACGACGACGATGTCGACATCCGGCCGTACGGCCAGCTCGTCCAGCGGCAGCCAGGTGTCGCGGCCGAACTCCGAGGCGAGCCGGTCGGCCTCGGGGCCGGGAGCGGCGCAGGCCGCGCTTGGGCGGAACTCCTCGATCTGCTCGCGCAGCAGGGAGACGTTGCCGCCGGCGGCGAGGGCGGCGACGCGGAAGCGGTCCGGGAGGCCGCGCACGACGTCGAGGGTCTGGGTGCCAATCGAGCCGGTCGAGCCGAGGATCGCGAGGCCGATCGCGGTCATGCGGACCTCCAACCGGGCGCCGCGGGCTGGTTCCGGCAGGTGGCTAGAGCCACTGCAAGATCCAGTATAGCAACGGCCCTGCGAGCAACTGTGAGTCCATTCGGTCGAGCAGCCCACCGTGTCCGGGCAGCAGTCCGGAGCTGTCTTTCACCCCGACGCGCCGCTTCAGCGCGGATTCCAGCAGATCGCCCCCTTGCGCCGCGATCGGCAGCAGCAGCGCGATCGCGGCGATCACGACTGCTTCGGCCTCGAGGTTGAGCGCGAGCGGCAGCGCGGCGCCGGCGGCAGCGCCCGCGACGAACCCGCCGATCGCGCCCTCGCGCGTCTTGCCCGGCGAGACGCGCGGAGCGAGCGGATGGCGGCCGCGCCACTTCCCGACGGCGTAGGCGCCCGTATCGGTGGCGATCGTGACGCCGAGCAGCACGATCAGCCAGCGCTGGCCCTCGGGCTCCCCGCGCAGCAGCAGCCAGTGCGCGCCGAGCACGCCGACGTAGGCGACCGCGCCCAGCCACCAGGCCTCGCGCAGGCGGCGCGGGCCGGGGCCGGGGCGGAGCAGGCCGTAGAGGGCGATCGCCGGCAGGGGGAGCAGCGTCCAGAGCGGGAAGCCGCCCTCGGCCTGCCGCATCCAGAGCGCGACGAACGCCGCCGCGGCGGCCGCGCCGAGCGGCTGCCAGCGGGGCCGCGCGCCGGCGGCGGCGATGAACAGCTCGGCGGCGGCGGCGGCGAGCAGCAGCGAGATGGTGGCGGCGAAGACGGGCTCGGGCAGCGCGATGACGAGCGCCAGCAGCGGCAGCCCGATCGCCGCCACGAGCAGCCGTGTCCGCAGCATGGGTCAGGCGTCCGGGTGCGCGTGCTCCGCCTGGCGCTCCGGGACCAGCCCGAAGCGGCGGCGTCGGCGGCGGTACTCCCCCAGCGCCTTGTCGACGTCCTGCGGCCCGAAGTCCGGCCAGAGCGTGGGGGTGAAGTAGTACTCGCTGTAGGCCGACTCCCAGACCAGGAAGTTGGAGAGCCTGCGCTCCCCCGCCGTACGGATCAGCAGGTCCGGGTCCGGCAGGTCGGCGGTCGCCAGACGGCTCGCGATTGCCTCGGCGTCCACTTCGCCCGGTGCGACGCCGTCGGCGATCAGGCGGCGCACGGCGCCGACGATGTCGGAGCGGCCGCCGTAGTTGAAGGCGAGGTTGACGGTGATGCGGTCGTTTCCGGCGGTCCGGACGACCGCGTCCTCCACCTTGCGCTGCAGCGATCGCGGCAACGGCGAGAGGTGGCCGATGTGCTGCAGGCGGATACCTGCCTCGTCGAGTGAGTCCAGCTCGCGGTCTATCACGCGTCCGGCGAGGCGCATCAGGTAGTCGACCTCGCCGCGCGGGCGTCCCCAGTTCTCGGTGGAGAAGGCGAAGAGCGTGACAATCGGGACGCCATGCTCACCGAGGCGCTCGATCACGGCTCGAATGCGGTCGGCGCCAGCGCGGTGGCCGCGCTGGCGGCTGAGTCCGCGATCGCGAGCCCAGCGCCCGTTGCCGTCCATGATGATCGCGACGTGGTGGGGCAGCGCCTCGCCCGGGGTACTCGCGACATCGCTCGCGGCGGGCTCAACGACCATGCTTGCTGGACCCCCGGCCTGGCTCACGGACATGCGGCGTCACGCTGCTCTGCTCCACGTCCCGCGCCCCGCACCGTATCAGGTCAGTTCCCCTTGCGGCGCGGGTCGCCAATCGGAAGTTCTGTTGATTCCGCCGGCGCGCCGCCGCAGCGTCCGCGGGCGGCCCGGCGGCGGCTCTAGATCTCGAGGAGCTCTTGCTCCTTTTGCTGTCCAATCTCGTCGATCTGCTTCGTGTGCGCCCCGGTGATCTCCTCGACATCGGTGAGTGCGCGGCGCTCTTCGTCCTCCGACAGATCGCCGGCCCGCAGCGCCGTGCGCAGCTCATCGATGGCGTGGCGGCGGATGTTGCGGACGGCGACCTTGCCTTCCTCGGAGCGCGCGCCCACCAGCCGCACCAGCTCGCGGCGGCGCTCTTCGGTGAGCGGCGGGATCGGCAGCCGGATCGTGGCGCCGTCGTTGCTGGGCGTGATGCCGAGGTCGCTCGCCTGGATCGCCTTCATGATCGGCTGCAGCGCGGACTTGTCCCAGGGCTGCACGGTGACCAGCGTGGGATCCGGCGCGGCGAGCGTCGCGAGCTGATTGAGCGGCATCACCTGGTCGTAGTGGGACACCGGGAGACGCTCGACGATCGCGGTGTTGGCCCGGCCCGTGCGCACCGCCTCCAGCGTCTGGCGCAGCGACTCCACCGCCTTGTCCATGCGGTCGTCGGCGTCGAGCAGAACCTCATCGACGTCCACCGCCGCCTCCTCGGCCGGGCGAACGCGAGCCCGGCCCCGTTCGTCGCCCGCTGCTACTCGGCCGGCGACCCTCCGCCGATCTCGTAGCGAATGAAGCGAGAGATGCGGATGTTCTCGCCCGTGGCCGAGATGGTGTCCTCGACAAGCTGCTGGATCGTCTTGCCCGGCTCCTTGATGAACGGCTGGCTGAGCAGTGCGCGCTGCTCGCGCTCGCTCGCCGGCACGTCCTCGGGCAGATCGTCGATGGTGACCGTGTCCGGGTTCATCGCGGCGACCTGCAGCGCGACCTCGTGCGCCAGGTTCTGGAACTCCTCGGTGCGCGCGACGAAGTCCGTCTCGCTGTTCAGCTCGACGAGTACGCCGATGCGCCCGCCGGCGTGGATATAGGACTCGATCACGCCCTCGCTGGTTGCGCGGTCGGCGCGCTTCGCGGCGGCGGCGATGCCCTCCTCGCGCAGCAGCGAGCGGGCGCGATCGAAGTCGCCCTCCGCCCGATCGAGTGCGCGCTTGGCGTCCATCACGCCGGCGCCGGTCTCCTCGCGGAGCCGCTTCACATCCTGGACTGAGACCACAACCGCTCCCTTGTCGTGCTGTACCTGTCGGGTGGCCTGCCGAGGCGGCAGGCTTCGTTCGCTACTACTCGGCGGCCGGACCGTCCGGGGTGGGCTCTGCCGGAGCGGGCTCTGCCGGGGCCGGGGCCGCGGCGACGGCCCCGGCGGCTTCGGCGGCTTCGGCGGCAGCCTCCGCGGGCGTGGCCTCCCCGGCGGGCTGCATCATCGCGACCGAGCCCGCGGCGGCAGCCTCCTGCTCCACCTCGCTGTACGCGCGTCCTTCGAGGACCGCGTCGGCCACGCGCCCCGTGACCAGCTGGATGGCGCGAATCGCGTCGTCGTTGGCCGGAATCGGGAAGTCGATCAGCGTCGGGTCGGCGTCCGTGTCGCACATCGCGACGATCGGGGTCTTGGTGCGGTTCGCCTCGCGGACGGCGATGTCCTCGAGCCGCACGTCGATGACGAAGAGCATCCCGGGCGGCCGCTCCAGCGTGCTGATGCCGCCGAAGGCGCGCTGCATGCGGTTGAACTGCTTCTCCAGGCGCAGCCGCTCGCGCTTGGACAGCGTCTCGTGCTCGCCGGAGGCGATCCGCAGCTCGAGGTCGCGCAGGAACTCGATGCGGCGCGAGATGGTGGCCCAGTTGGTGAGCGTGCCGCCCAGCCAGCGGTTGGTGACGTAGGGCATGCCGCAGCGCTCGGCCTCGGCGCGGATCACGGCGCGGGCCTGCTTCTTCGTGGCGACGAAGAGCACGGTCTGGCCGGCCGAGACGGTCTCGCGCACCTGCTGCAGCGCTTCCTCGAAGCGCCGCACGGTCTGGCCGAGATCGAGGATGTGGATGCCGTGCCGTTCGGTGTAGATGAACGGCCGCATACGCGGGTTCCAGCGCCGGGTCTGGTGTCCGAAATGGACGCCCGCCTCCAGCATCTGCTTCATGGTTGCGGCTGCGCTCACGTCACTCCTTCGGCGCGTTGCGCCTCGTACCGCGGGCGGGCAACGGCCCGCTGCACGCCTCTTGCGCTGCGTCTCCGGCCTGCGTTCGACCGTGTCTGCGAGCCACCGAGTATAGCCACAGCCCCGGCGCAGGGGCTACCGCGCGAAGGCGGCGACCGGTTCGAGGGCCACGAGCCCGGCCTGCTGCCCGCCATGCATGGCGACCCTGCCGATCGGCTAATCGTCGCGACGGCCCTCGAGAACCATCAACTCGGAACGGCAGATCAGCGGATCCTTGCCTGGCCCGGCCAATTGAGCCGGTCGGACGCCACCGACTGAGGGTCTGCTCCCGCCGGGCGAACACCAACGCACGGCCCAGGTTGCGCCGCTTGTGGCCGGATCGGCCCTTACGTACACTGGCTCGCACGCCGCTGGAGCGTTTCCTGCGGCGTTGCCGTGCGACCGAACTCACGGAGGCTCCCCACCGTGCCCACCTACGACTACCGCTGCGACGAGGGCCATCGCTACGACAAGCGCGAGCCCTTCGGCTCGCCCTCGGAGCAGCCGTGTGACGAGTGCGGCGAGACCGCGCGGCGCGTGATCCACGCCCCGCCCGTCGTCTTCAAGGGCTCCGGTTGGTACAAGACCGACAGCCGCTCCACCACCAGGCGCCCCAGCACCTCCTCCGAGGGCGACGAGTCCGAGAAGTCGGACCGCGTGCTCGCCGCCGAGGCCGCAACCAACGAGCGCGAGGCCAGAAAAGAGTCCGTCGCCGCGCAGAAGAAGGCCGATGCCGCGAAGACCACTTCGGGCGGCTCGGGCGGCTCGGGCGGCTCGGGCGGCTCCGGCGACAAGAGCAGCTAGGCGCTTCGAGACCCCCGATGCGAGCCGTCGTGCAGCGCGTCTCCCGGGCGCGCGTCACCGTCGATGGCGAAGTCAGCGGCGAGATCGGCCGCGGCCTCCTCGTCTACGTCGGCGTTGCGGTCGGCGACGGTGAGCCGCAGGCCCGCTGGCTGGCGAAGAAGGTTGCCGAGCTGCGCATCTTCCCGAGTGATACGCGCCCGATTGATCGGTCGCTGCTTGATACCGGCGGCGAGGCGCTGATCGTCTCGCAGTTCACGCTGCTCGCCGACACCCGCAAGGGCCGCCGCCCCTCGTTCTTCGCCGCCGCCCCGCCCGAGGACGCCGAGCCGCTGGTCGCGGCCGTCTGCGAGGAGTTGCGCGCCCTCGGCGTGACCGTCGCCGAGGGCCGCTTCGGCGCGATGATGGCAGTCGAGAGCACGAACGACGGGCCCGTGACGATCACCCTCGACAGCGAGGCGTAGCCGGCAGCACGGCCTACTCCGGCAGCACGGGCTACTCCGGCAGCAGCAGCGCCTCGCCGCGCGCGACCAGCTCCTGCAGCCGGTCGGCGGTGACGTACGCGTCCGCGTCCCCGGAGCTGTCGAGGACGGCGCCGGGCAGCTCGCCGGCCTCGTGCGCCGCGCTGAGCCGTGCGTGGACCTCGCGCGTGCGCTCCCCCTCGGGATCGCCGCAGCGCGCGACAGTCGTCCCGAGGTCCGGCAGCAGGGTCACGAAGTGCACCGCAGCGCCGACCCGCTCGAGCGCCTCGCCGTAGACCGCGGCCAGCGCCGGGTCGATGACGTCGCAGATCGCGACGGCATAGCGCGTCGCGATTGCCTCGCGGGCGACGGCGCAGGCGGCGCGAGCGCCGAGCCGCAGCTGCTCCTCGGCCTGTGCGTCGCCGCTCCAGGGGCGGCGGTACCCTGCGCAGACCCAGCGCCGCAGCTCGTCCACCTCGATCAGCAGCATGCGGTCGAAGCGCTCGCAGATTGCCCGCGCAACCGTGCTCTTGCCCGCCCCCGGCGGTCCCGAGATGACGATCACCTGGTTCATGCCGGCTCCACCCCCAGCGAGATGTCGAGCGCCGGCGCCGAGTGCGTCAGCGCCCCCGCCGAGACAAGGTCCACCCCCGTCGCCGCGATCTCGCGCACGGTTTCGAGGCTCACCCCGCCCGAGGCCTCGAGCAGCGCGCGCCCGCCGGCCGCCTCCACCGCCTCGCGCATGGCGGCGACCGACATGTTGTCGAGCATCACGATGTCCGCGCCCGCCTCGATCGCGAGCAGCGCCGTCTCGACATCCGGCGCCTCGACCTCGATGCGGTGGGTGTGCGGAGCGTGCTCGCGCGTGTCCCGCAGTAACTGCGGAAGCGTCACACCGCGCGCGGCGGCGGCGGCCAGGTGGTTGTCCTTGATCAGCACGGCGTCGGCGAGGGTGTCGCGGTGGTTGTGCCCGCCCCCGGCGCGGACGGCGTAGCGCTCGAGCGCGCGCAGCCCCGGCGTCGTCTTGCGCGTGTCGGTGATGCGCGCCGGGCCGCCCGCGGCCGCGCGCTCGACGAAGGCGCGCGTGAGGGTCGCGATGCCGCTGAGCCGCTGCAGGAAGTTGAGCGCGACCCGCTCGCCCGAGAGCAGCGCCGCGAGCGGCCCGGCGAGCGTCGCGACGACCTGCCCGTGAGCGACCGTGTCGCCGTCGGCGGCCAGCGCCTCGATGGCGACGTCCCCCCCGAGCTGGCGGTAGACCTCGCGGACCAGGTCGAGGCCGCAGAGCACCCCGTCCTGCTTGATCAGCAGCGAGCCTCGGCCGGACTGGTCCGGCGGCACGGTCGCCTGCGTCGTCACGTCCTGCAGCACGCGGTCCTCGGCCAGCGCGCGCGCGACAACGTCGCGCAGCGCCGCGGCGTCCGGCGGGCGCAGCCCCTCGGTCGTGGCGCTCACGCGACCGCCCCCCGCCGCGCGTCCCGCAGCACGGAAGCGACGAGCGCCTCGATATCGTCGAGGACGGCCAGCGCCCCTGCCTCGCGCAACGCCTCCTCGCTGGAGTCGCCGCCGCGTACGCCACAGGCGGGCATGCCGGCGGATCGGGCGGCCTCGATGTCCGCGACGTTGTCGCCGGCGTAGACGGCCTCGCCCGGTCCGACGCCGAGGCGCTCGCAGGCGAGCAGCAGGCCTTCGGGCGCGGGCTTGGGCAGCCGCACGTCCTCGCGGCCGACGATCACGGCGAAGTACTCCGCGACGCCCGTGCGCTCGAGGATCGCGCGCACGACCTCGCGCGAGTTCGAGCTGACGACGCCCGCGAGCAGTTCGGAGCCTTCGAGCGTCTCCAGCGCCTCGCGCACGCCGGGCAGCAGGCGCGTCTTCGCGATCGCCTCGCCCTCGTAGCGCTCGATGATCGCCGCGGCCCCGCGCAGCGTCTCCTCGAGGGCGGCTTCGGGCAGCGCGCCGGAGGCCGCAACCCGCGCGTAGAGGCTGACGGTCCCGGAGCCGAGCGCGCTGGCGGGAATGCCGCGCTCCTCGTACCAGGCCAGGGACTCGCTCCGGGCGTCGCCCCAGCGCACGTGCGAACCGAGGTCCGCGAGCGTGTGATCGAAGTCGAACAGCAGGGCGCGCACACCCGGGAACGGCGGAACGAGGTCCGCGGTCACGAGGCCGGCCTAGGCGAGCGCGCGGAACACGAGCCGCCGCCGCCACTCCGGCCGCTGCTCGGGGAAGTCCCGCCGGTAGTGCGCGCCGCGCGACTCCTCGCGCAGCAGCGCCGCCTCCGTGATCAGCCGCCCGCAGGTCAGCATGCAGGACACCTCGTGCTCCTCGCGCGTGCGTGGGTCGGGCAGCGTGCCCTCCCACCCGGCGAGCTGCGCCACGGCCGCGCGGAGCCGCGCGCCCTCGCGTTCGAGGCCGGCCTCGCTCCACATCAGCGCCCGCACGTCCGCGCGTGCTGGCGGCTCCGAGGAGGGACCGGCTTCCGCTGCGTCGAGCGTCTGCGCGTCCTCGCTGAGCGCCGGCGGCGCGTTCTCGCCCTCGGGCAGGGGGCCGCCGTAGAGTGCGTCGACGAGGCGGTGCGCGAAGACGACCGATTCGAGCAGGGAGTTGCTGGCGAGACGGTTCGCGCCGTGCACGCCGGTGCAGGTCACCTCGCCAACCGCGTAGAGGTCGGGCAGCGTCGTGCGGCCCCGGGTGTCGGTGCGCACGCCGCCCATCGTGTAGTGGGCAGCGGGTGAGACCGGGATGCGGTCGCGCGCCATGTCGAGGCCGGCGGCGAGGCAGGTGCGGTAGATGTTGGGGAAGCGTGCGGCCAGCCACGAGGCCTCGCGGTGCGTGATGTCGAGCAGCACGTGGTCGCTGCCCGTCGCGCGCATCTGCGCCAGCTCCGCCAGGGCCACGACGTTGCGCGGCGCCAGCTCCGCCGCCGGGTCGATGTCGGCCATGAAGCGTCGGCCCGCGGTGTCGAAGAGCAGCGCGCCCTCGCCACGTACGGCCTCCGAGATCAGGAACGAGGGCTGACCCGGCAGGCGCAGCGCCGTCGGGTGGAATTGCGTGAACTCCATGTCCTGGACCTCGGCCCCCGCGCGGAAGGCGAGCGCGATCCCGTCCCCCGTCGCGATCGCCGGGTTGGTCGTCACGCGGTAGACCTGTCCGGCCCCGCCGGTCGCGAGGACGACCGCGTCGGCCTCGCAGCGCAGTCGTGAGCCGTCGTCGGCGCACAGCACATCGGCCCCGATCGCCCGGCCGTCCGCGACCAGGAGCCGCTCGGCGAGCGCGTGCTCGAGCACCGTGATGCCCTCGCGTTGCACCAGCGAGGAGAGCGAGAGCTCGATCTCCAGCCCGGTCTGGTCGCCGCGCGCGCGCAGCACGCGTCGCGTGGAGTGTGCGCCCTCCTTGCCGAGCGCGGCCTCGCCCTCGGCCTCGTCGAAGCGCACCCCGTAGCCGCCGAGGTCGGCGATGCGCCCGGCCGCTTCCTCGACGAGCACACGCGCGGCGTGGGCGTCGACGAGGCCGGCGCCGGCCTCGATGGTGTCGCGCAGGTGCAGCTCGGGCGAGTCGCCGGGGCCGATCGCGGCGCTGATGCCGCCCTGGGCGTAGCGCGTGCTCGCCTCGTCGATCGCGCTCTTGGTGACCACCAGTACGCGGGCGCCGCGCTGGTGCGCCTGGAGGGCGACGAACAGCCCGGCGATGCCGGAGCCGATCACCAGCAGGTCGGCGCGCAACAGTTCGCGCTCGGCCTCGGACGGTGGGGCTGGGGAGTGTGCGGACACGAGGCGGCGGCTAGCGCAGCGCCAGCATGCGCTCGAGGGCGATGCGGGCGTGCGCCTTCACGTCCTCGGGCACGACGATCTGGTTCACGGTGTGCCCGGCGGCCAGCGACTCCATCACCCACGCCAGGTAGGCGGGGTGCACTCGGTACATCGTGCTGCAGGGGCAGACGACGGGGTCGAGGCAGAACACCGTCTTGTCCGGGTGCTCCTTGGCCAGCCTCGAGACGAGGTTGATCTCCGTACCCACGCCAATCACTGAGCCGGCGGGCGCCTCCGCGACGTAGTTCGCGATATAGGCCGTCGAGCCGATCGCGTCGGCGGCCTGCACGATGTCGTAGCGGCACTCGGGGTGGACGACGATCTGGACGTCCGGATAGCGCTCGCGGGCCTCCTCGATCTGCGTCGTCGTGAAGCGCTGGTGCACGGAGCAGTGGCCCTGCCAGAGGATGATGCGCGAGCGCTCCAGCTGCTTCGGCGCGGCGCCGCCGAGGTTGCCTGCGGGCAGCCGCCAGTTCCAGAGCGTCATCTCCTCGAGCGGGATACCCATCGCGTGGCCGGTGTTGCGGCCGAGGTGCTGATCGGGGAAGAAGAAGACTCGCTTGCCCTGCTCGAACGCCCACTCCAGCACCTTGACGGCGTTCGAGGAGGTGCAAACCACCCCGCCGTGCTCGCCGCAGAAGGCCTTGAGCGAGGCCGCAGAGTTCATGTAGGTGACGGGAATCAGATCCTCGGTCGACCCGAAGAGGTCGCCGAGCTCCCGCCAGGCGATGTGCATGTCGGCGGGCGCGGCCATGTCCGCCATCGAGCAGCCGGCCTCCATGTTTGGCAGCACAACCTGCTGATGTGGGGCGGAGAGGATGTCGGCCGCCTCGGCCATGAAGTGCACGCCGCAGAAGACGATGTACTCGGACTCCGGTCGCTCGGCTGCGTACTGGGCGAGCATGAAGGAGTCGCCGCGCTCGTCGGCGAACTGGATGATGTCCTCGCGCTGGTAGTGGTGGCCGAGGATGACGCCGCGGTCGCCGAGGCTGGCGCGCGCCTCGCGCACGCGGGCGACGAGTTCGTCGCTGCCGAGCTGCCAGTAGGCCTCCGGAATCTCGCGCTGCCAGGAGCCGAAGGAGGCCTCCTGCGAAAGCGGCAGCGTCTCGATCCCGACATCGGACTCGCACTGGAGCTGGGGTACGGGACGGGCGATCGAGGAGACCATGGGGGAGCCCTCATTCCTGCGGCGCTGCGGACGCGAGAGCGACGCGGCAGCCGCGCGCTACACTTCGTGTACGAAGTACGCTAAGTGACAGCGTACATGGTACGCGAAGTACCGGAGGGTCGTCAAACCTGCGATGTCCTGCTACGCGCGGCCAGCCACCGTCGGGAGTTCCTGCACAGCGGCGCCAACTCGCTGCTCCGCGGTGGCGAGGTCGAACTGTGTCTGGAGGTTCAGCCAGAACTGGGGATCGACTCCGAACCAGTGACCGAAGCGAAGGGCGGTGTCGCCGGTCACCGAGCGCTTGCCGGCGATGATCTGGCTGATGCGGTTGGGCGGTACGTCGATCTGGCGGGCGAACTCGGTGGGGGTGACATCGAACTCGGCCAGTTCGTCCTTGAGGATGAGCCCGGGGTGAACCGCTTGTCTGAACATGTACCCCATCGTCCCCTCAGCTAGTGGTAGTCCACGATCTCAACATCTGTTGGGCCGGGCTCGCCGTCGTGCCAGGTGAAGCAGACACGCCATTGCCGGTTGATCCGAATCGAGTACTGCCCGTCCCTCGTGCCTCGCAGAGCTTCCAGGCGGTTGCTCGGCAGTCTTCGCAGCGTATCCAGGGATGGCGCGGCGTTGAGAATCGAGAGACGCTTCGCCGCCTGGTCGCTGAATCCCTGGAAGGCGGAGACGAACGCCCCGCTTGCGAACGACTCTGTCCGCCTGTCCCGATAACCAAGGATCATGCTCACGTCAGCCTAGTCAGTCTTGACGTTGTACGTCAAGCGTACGCGGGGCGCCTTGAACCTCAAGGCCCACCCCGCCTTGCCGCCCGCAGCCCCGCCCCCCTACGATCACTCGTGGAGGGGTCGCATAGTGGCCTAGTGCGGGCGCCTGCTAAGCGCTTATCCCTGTTCGGGATCGCGGGTTCGAATCCCGCCCCCTCCGCCATCCGCACCGCACTCGTCCTCGGGCCCGCCCCGAGGCGGCACGCGCGGGCGGCGCCGCACATCCGACGGGAGCAGCCTCGTGCCCACCTTCCACATCTGGACGCTCGGCTGCCAGATGAACCAGGCCGACTCCCTGCGCCTCGCCGCCGGCCTCGAGCGCAGCGGCTACGCGCCCGCCGAGGACCCCGACCGCGCCGACCTTGCCGTCGTCAATACCTGCGCCGTCCGCCAGCACGCCGAGGACCGCGCCGGCGGCCGCCTCCACGCCCTCAACCAGCGCCGCAAGCGCGGCGAGCGCTTCCAGATCGCCGTGATGGGCTGCATGGTCGGCCCCGAGGGGGACAAGGAACGCGCCGCCCTCGCGCGCCGCTTCCCCTGGGTCGACGTCTGGGCGCGACCGCAGGAATACGAGCCGATCCTGGAGGCGGCCGGGCTGGCGCGCGACGTCTCCGAGGGCGAGTTCTGGGCCGAGACCTTCGGCGAGCCGACCGGGCCCACGGCCTATGTGCCCGTCGTCCACGGCTGCGACAAGTTCTGCACCTACTGCATCGTGCCGCTGCGCCGCGGGCGCGAGCGCTCCCGACCCGTCGCCGAGGTGCTCGGCGAGGTGCGCTTCCTCGCCGCCCGCGGCGTCCGCGAGGTCACGCTGCTCGGCCAGACCGTCGAAGCCTACGGCCACGACCTCGAGGAGCGGGCGGACCTCGCCACGCTGTTCGAGGGCATCGAGGCGATCGAGGGCATCGCGCGCACGCGCTTCCTCACGTCGTACCCGAAAGACATGACGGACCGCATCATCGACGCCGTCGCCGACCTGCCGAAGGTCTGCGAGCACTTCAACATCCCCGTGCAGTCCGGCGACGACCGGATGCTGGAGCGGATGCGGCGCGGCTACACCGTCGCCGAGTACGAGGAGCGCGTCGAGCGCATC
This sequence comes from Dehalococcoidia bacterium, assembly GCA_963667465.2. Lineage (GTDB taxonomy): Bacteria > Chloroflexota > Dehalococcoidia > UBA2979 > UBA2979 > VXMT01. The sequence goes on from CAXXDN010000002.1 coordinate 150,549, forward strand.
CGCAGCCGCATGCCGGACGCCGCGATCGCCACCGACGTGATCGTCGGCTGCCCCGGCGAGACGGACGAGGAGTTCGCCAGCACCGTCGCGCTCCTCGAACGGATCGGCTTCGACGTGATCCACGTCGCCGCCTACTCGCCGCGGCCCGGCACCTTCGCCTACCGCAAGCTCGAAGACGACGTGCCGCGCGCGGTCAAGAAGGCGCGGCTCAAGGTGATCGAGGCGATCCACGCCGAGAGCGCGGGCGCCCGCAATCGCGTGCTGCTCGGCGAGACCGTCGAGGTCCTCGTGGAGCGCGAGGAGGACGGCCGCGCCAGCGGCCGCACGCGCGGCGGACGCATCGTGCACTTCGACTCGGCCGGGTCCGGAGCCGGACTCGTCGGCGAGCTCGTCGGCGTGGAGATTGCCGAGACGACGTCGTGGTCGCTGCGCGGTCAGCACGCGGGCGCGGTGCGCGGCGGCGACCTCCTGCTCAACGTGATCTAGGGGCTGCGCGATGTCCGGCGGACCGGCCGTCGCCACGATCCTCGTGATCTTCGCGATCATCGAGGAGCGCCTGCAGGTGCTGCTCGTGCACCGCGATGAGCCGCCCGAGGCGGAGCTGTGGGCGCTGCCCGGCGGGCTCTGGGACGGCGGCCGCACGCTGGAGCAGGCTGCGCAGGCGAAGCTCTTCGAGGAGACCGGCGCGCGCGACGTCTACCTCGAGCAGCTGTTCACCGAGTCCGGGCTCGACCCGACGCAGCAGGGCGTCGCCATCGCCTACTTCGCGCTGGTCGAGGCGGAGGCGGTGCGGCTGCGCGAGAGCGCGCACGACGCCTGGCGGCCGGCCTGGCTGCCGGTGGACGACCTGCCGCCGCTGGCCTTCTCCAACGGCCGCGTGATCTTGCAGGCCGTCGAGCGGGTGCGGGCGAAGCTGGACTACACGAACATCGCCTACGGCCTGTTGCCGGAGCGCTTCACGCTGCGCGAGCTGCAGGCCGCCTACGAGGCGATCCTCGCGGCGCGCCTCGACCGCCGCAACTTCCGCAAGCGCATGCTCTCAACCGCGCTGATCGAGGCCACCGAGGACGTGCGCCGCGAGGGCGCCCACCGCCCCGCCCGCCTCTACCGCTTCACCAGCCGCGAGCCCGTCTTCCTGTAGGCGCCCTGCCCCCTCGCCCCTGGCGGGAGCGGGTTGAGGTGAGGGGATCCGCCGTCCCTGGCGGGAATAGGACAGCCTAGTCGAGCTCGGTGAAGCCGATGATGCTCGCCCAGCGCCCCTCGCCGATGACTTTCCCGTCGAGCAGAACGCGGCAGGGCTGTTCGACTGGGCACTCCACAAGGGCGCCAGGCTCGCGCTGTGGACGACTTGCCCGCACTTCGCTGGGCTCGACATATTCGATCTCGCCCGTCGAGACGGTGAACCGGATATACGAGTACTTGGTGGATCCGAGCAGCGATTGGCCGTCGTCGCTCCAGACCAGGTTATGCCAGCTGAGCTTGGGCACCCGATCAGGCTCATGGCGGGCACGCATGCGTCCAGAGGGGAGATCAAACACGAACACGGTTTCCGAGGTGGGCCAGCGTATCTCGCGGTTGTGAAGATAGTCGTCGGGGGCCTCGTCCCTTTCACGGACGATCGCGACGCGCCGACCATCGGGCGAGACCACGACCTGAGTGAAGCGCTCCCTCTCGGTGAGCGCGTCCTGGAGCAGGACAGCGCGCACCTTTCCATCAGGTGCGAGGTAGCGCACCGTGCCTTCTTCCACGACCACGAAGCCACCTCTCGCGTTCCAGAGCGGGAGCGTGCGCCACTCACCGAACCCACCCAACCCCACGCGCCACCAGGCACGGGGCAAGAACTCCCAACCCGTCACGAACTCCACGCGCCACTCAAAGACTCGCCAATCCCGACCACTGCCTGTGTCGTGGACCATCACCTGCTCGCGCCTGTGCCAGCGCCGCCCACCCGCCGCGTCCGTCCCGGACTCGACGCCTTCCAGACTGTAAGCGACCAACGGCCCGACCATCTCGACGGGGGCAGGCTGGTGGGCAGGCGTGGCCAGCTGGACTCGTTCGCGAAGCACCACGCCCCGGACGTCGAGCGGCTCGTCGAGTTCGATCAGGTGGGCAGCGACAATGTCGCCTTCCCAAACCACGCGTTCGTCGAACAAGAGGATGCACTTGTCCCGGTACAGGTCGGCGCAAAGCACTGGAGATAGCATGTCCCGGCGATCGACTTCAGCCCGGAATTCGGCATGTGAGAGCGCCTCACTCTCGCCACTCTTCAGGTCGAGGACGCGGGCGCTCAGTCCGGGCTCCGGCCGCCCCATCTCCCAGTGAGTTCGCGCCCGGATGACTCCATCAACAATGCTCTCATCGACCTCGATCGGACTCCTGTCGCCGAACTCGAAGTACACGTAGTGGGCAAGGTGAGGCCCCCAGATGGCATGATCCGACGATCTCTCCCACCACCGATAGGGGATGATGCCCTGCCCATCAGCAACGTTCACCGTCCAGACCACTTCCCCCGTACCTGTCTCGATCACGTCAAAACCTCGCTGGAGGTAGGCACCATTAGGGGGGATCTCCTCATCGTAGCCGCGAGGAAGGACTACCTCCCCGGGGGGGATCGCGTGGCGGAAGTCCGGTGAAAGGAGCCACCCCTCCGGAAGCACCCGCACATCCCCGGCAAGCGTGAGGATGGCAAACCTCGGATTCGGAAAGTAAGGCCACTCGCCGTAGTGAAAGCGGAAGAAGATGCTCAGCGAGTCACTGCTGGCGCTCCAGCGACCGAGCCCGAAGCGGACCGTCCCTGTCGCCTCGAAGAGCCCCTGTAAGCGGCGATCACGGCCGGTCACCCTCAGGAGCTCATCGCCGGTGGCGACATTGAGCACTACGAGGCCGTGCGGCCCTTCGTATCTGTCGCCGTAGACGATTGCCACCTTCGCCCCGTCGGGAGAGACCGCTACTCCTCGCACGGTCTGGTCTGCGAACAAGGTCGCCTCGGGTAGCCCGTTCAGGCCCACGCGGCGGACCTGCTCCTCGTCCCAGGCGATGAGGCCGGTACCCGCCACAGCTACTGCGGCGGCGTGTTCAGAAAAATCGAAGCGGGTGTGTTCATAGTCGAATGCGAACCAGTACCTGTCCGTGCTGGTGTCATATACGTAGACCAACCGCCGCGACACCCACTCGTCCTCCTCTCGCTCGTACCTGTCGGTGATCACGATGATCAGCGGGCCACTTACCGTCACCGAGGGCGTCGCGGCAGCGGCGGGCGTAGCTGTTGCGGACGGCGCAGCGGTGGCGATGGCTGTCGCCTTTTCCGTCGGCGTAGCGGTGACCGTCGTCGTCTCGCGAGGTACGGCGGTCGCGGTAGCGGCGGGCGTAGCTGTTGCGGACGGCGCAGCGGTGGCGATGGCCGTCGCCTTTTCCGTCGGCGTAGCGGTGACCGTCGGCGTCTCGCGAGGCGCGGTGGTCGCGGTAGCGGCGGGCGTGGCTGTTGCGGACGGCGCAGCGGTGGCGGTGGCCGTCGCCTTTTCCGTCGGCGTAGCGGTGACCGTCGGCGTCTCGCGAGGCGCGACGGTCGCAGCCGGGGCGGGCGTCGCGGTCGCGGTCGCCACCGGCGAGGGAGCCACGGGCTCCTCGTCGCTCTCGCAGGCGAGCGTGAGCAGGGCGACCAGCGCGAGCAGACCCGCGAGCCCGCGCGCCAACCGCGGGGCGATGCGTCGGCTATCGGTGCGTGTGTCGGCCAAGCGCAGCCCTCCTCGGTCCGCCGCCAGACATCCCGACAATCACAGGACGCCTCACGGGGCCGGCGAGTTCCCGCAGGCGCGACCCGCTACAGCTCGATCAGGCCGCCGTCGACGCCGAGCTCGACGCCCAGCACGTAGGACGAGTCGTCCGAGGCGAGGAAGAGGGCTGCCTTCGCGATCTCGTCGGGCGTGCCCTCGCGGCGCATCGGGATGAGGCGGCGGCTGATGAAGTCGCGCGTCTCCTCGGTCATCGTCGTCGAGAGGATCGGCGTGTCGATCAGGCCGGGGCGGATCGCGTTGACGCGAATGCCGCGCCTCAGCAGCCCCGCGCCGAGCGAGCGCGTGAGCGACCTCGCCGCGGCCTTCGAGGCGCCGTAGACCGCGCCCTCGGCGTAGCCCTGCTGGTCCGCGCCCGAGGTCATGATCACTATCGAGCCGCCGTCGTTCATGCGCGGCGCGGCCTTCTGGACCGTGAAGAACACCGACTTGAAGTTCAGCGCCGCGACCGCGTCGAAGTCCTCCTCGGTCACCTCGAGGAAGGGCTGCGGCGGGTTGTCCCCGCCCGCGTTCACGACCACGACGTCGATCGGCCCCAGTTTCGCCGCGGCCTCCTCGAAGAGCCGCTCGAGCTCGTCGACGCTGGTGACGTCGCAGGGGATGGTGATCGCCCGGTCGCCGAGGGCGACCGAGGCGGCGTCGAGCCGGCGCGGGTCACGCCCGCAGACGGCGACGCGTGCGCCCTCGGCAAGAAACAGGCGCGCAACGGCGAGGCCGATCCCGCTCGTCCCGCCGGTGACGACGGCGACCTTGCCTTCGAGCTTGCCGCCTCGCGCGCCCTCTGTCGCCATCTCGCCACCTTCCGCGGCGCCGAACGGGCATCAGCGTGCAGACCCCTCTAGCAGTTACGCGTCTGTCCCGTAGACCGCGTCGAGTTGCGCCTTGATAGCCGCTGGTAGGCGAAGCGCGGGGCCCTGTTGGTCTTGCAGGAGTGCCAGGATCGCCACCGCGTCACTCGGCGTGTGGGACGCTACCCATCGGGCAAACCGCTCGTAGCTCCAGGTCCACCGGAATGCCCGCACCTGGACGAAGCGAGCACTCTCCTCAAGCGTGAAGGAGTCATTGGCCACACCTAGCGCGAAGACCGCAAGCTCTGTGTCTGACGCAACGCAGTAGAAGTCGTTGATGTACAGGAAGCCAAGCATCGCTGCCAGGGCGAGTCGCTTGTTTCCGTCTACGTAGGCGTGCCCTTTGTTCAGGTGGTAGTGGAGAGCCGCCGGCTTGGTTTGGGCAGTCCGGTAGTAGCGCCACTGCGGCTGACCGAGAGCCGAGAGGAGGCGCCCCTTACCTGCATCTCCTGCGAGTTGGAATGCAGGCGTGTCGGGGAACAGGCGCGCAGTCAAACCCTCGATGATGTCGTCGATATCGGCTTCGTCGAGATATCTTAGGCGACTCAGTGCTTCTCAAGCTCCTTCAGCACGCCCTTGTGCCTCCGGACGATGTCGCCGACTGCATCCTTGACGGTGCGTGGAGTCCGCACCTCGGCGTGGCCTGCTCCCGCGTTCCTAGCGGTGCGCGGCGAAACGCGGCGTTGTGGCTCTACCGGCTGTCTGGCCATCTGACCACCCCTTGGCATCCGTCAGGCTACTAGCTTACCACCAGGAGTCATGCTGCCCTACAGCAGCCCGGCGCTCCGCAGTTGCTCCAGGCAGGTCTCGCCGATCTGCGAGGGGGAGTCGGCGACCATCGCGCCGGCCTCTCGCAGGGCGGCCTTCTTGGCGTCGGCGGTGCCGGCCTTGCCGGCGATGATCGCGCCGGCGTGGCCCATGCGACGGCCGGGCGGGGCCGTCGCGCCCGCGATGAAGGCGGTGACCGGCTTCGACATCTGCGCGACGTAGGCCGCGGCCTCCTGCTCGGCGGTGCCGCCGATCTCTCCGATCAGCACGACCGCCGCCGTGTCCGGGTCCGCCTCGAACAGCGCCAGCGCCTCGGCCTGCGTGGTGCCGATGATCGGGTCGCCGCCCACACCGACGCTCGAGGACTGGCCGATGCCGGCTCGCGTCAGCTGGTCGACAGTCTCGTAGACGAGCGTGCCGGAGCGCGAGATTACGCCCACGCTGCCCTCGAGGTAGACGTCGGTCGGCATGATGCCGGCGCGGGCGCGAGCCGCCGGCGTGATGACGCCGGGGCAGTTGGGGCCGATCAGCGTCGTCTCCATGCCCTGCAGCGCGCGCTTCACGCGCACCATGTCCTGGACCGGAATGCCCTCGGTGATGCAGATCGCGACGGGGATGCCGGCGTCCGCTGACTCGAGGATCGCGTCGGCGGCGAAGGGCGCCGGCACGAAGATCAGCGAGACGTTCGCACCGAACTCGTCGACGGCCTCGCGCACGGTGTTGCGGATCGGCGTGTCCTCGAGGACCTGGCCGCCGCGGCCGGGCGTGACGCCACAGACGATCTGCGTGCCGTACTCGCGGCTGGTCTTCGCCTCGCGCTGCCCGGCGCCGCCGAAGCCCTGGATGACGACGCGGCTGTTCTCGTCCAGCAGTACGCCCACGTTATGCTCCCTCGCCTGCCGCCTCGACGGACTTGCGCGCGGCGTCGGCGAAGCCGTCCGCGCGGATCAGATCGATGCCCGATTCGTCGAGGATGCGCGTGCCCTCCTCGACGTTGGTGCCGGCCAGCCGCACGACCGTTGGCTGCGGGATCAGGCCGCCGCGCCTGGCCTGCACCACGCCCTCCGCGATCACGTCGGTGCGCGCGAGGCCGCCGAAGATGTTGACCAGCACGGCCTTCACGTCCGGGTCGGCGCCGATCAGCCGCAGCGCGGTGACGATCGCCTCCGGGTCGTTCGCGGTGCCGATGTCGAGGAAGTTCGCTGGCTCGCCGCCCTCGAACTTGATCGCGTCCATCGTCGCCATCGCGAGACCGGCGCCGTTGACCATGCAGCCGATGTCGCCGTCCAGCTTGACGTAATTCTGCACGCCGGCCTCTTCCGCCTCGACCTCGAGCGCGTCGTCCTGCGACTTGTCGCGCAGCTCGGCGAGGTCGCGATGCCGGAAGTCGGCGTCGTCGTCGATGCTGAACTTGGCGTCGACGGCGAGCAGCTTGCCGTCGCCGGTGACGACGAGCGGGTTAATCTCGGCGAGCGAGCCGTCGTTCTCCTCGAAGGCCCGGGCGAGAGCGGAGATCAGCGCGACGGCGGGGCGGTTGAGGTCGCCATCGAGGCCGGTCGCGAAGGCGAGGGCGCGCGCCTGGTAGCCCTGGAAGCCGCAGGCCGGGTCGATCGCCTGGCTGTGGATCTGGTCCGGCGTCTCCTCGGCGACCTGCTCGATGTCCATGCCGCCGGCCGCCGAGGCGATCATAACGGGCCGCCCGGACTGGTTGTCGATGACGGCGCCGAGGTAGAGCTCGCGGGCGACGTCGATCTGCTCCTCGATGAGCACCGAGTTGATCGGCTGGCCCTGGGGGCTCTGGATGGTGACGAGGTTCGTGCCGAGCAGCTCCTCGGCGGCGGCGCGCGCCTCCCCGGCGGAGTTGGCGAGCTTGATGCCGCCCGCCTTGCCGCGTCCGCCGGCGTGCACCTGCGCCTTGACGACGACCTTGCCGCCGAGCTCCTCGGCGGCGGCGGCGGCTTCATCGGCGCTGCGGGCGACCTTGCCGCCTGGCGTGGGCACGCCGTAGCGCGCCAGTAGTTCCTTGGCCTGGTACTCGTGCAGCTTCATCGCGGGCTCCCGGTGCGGATGCGGGTGGGCGCGCCTCGTGGGTTTCGAGGCGGCGCGGCGGATGGTAGCACCTGCCGGGTCGGGGGCAAGGATCGGCTGCGGTCGCGCGGCAGACTCAGGTCGCGCCACGCCTTGCTTGACCGGGCGTTCGGCAGCTCGGTACGTTCGATGCCTAACCAGGGCAGTGACAAGAGCCCCTAGGCTCTTTCGGCGCAAGCCGGATAACTGGCTTCTCTTGCTTCTCTCGACGTGCGCCAAGAGCGCCTTGACAGCGCTTGTCATGTGGGCAAGGATCGCCACGCAGGCGGCGATGCCTCTGCCTTTTTGCGGAGGTGTGGCTGCTAGCCCGTCGCCTGCCTTCACTACGCTCCCCACCTGACTTGGTCGACTGCATGTACTTGCTCTACCTGGATGAGTCTGGGTCGCGTCAGTCTGAGCACTTCGTGGTTGGCGGACTGACAGTTCATGAGCAGGACGCACACTTTGTCGGTCAGGCCGTGGACCGGCTGTTCCACAACCTCCCACCGGGGCTCGCTGGCAGCGAATTGCATGCTCAGCATATTCGCGGCGGGAAGAAGATCTGGCGGTCTGTAACCAAGGATGTCCGGCGAGAGCTCATCGATGATGTCGCAGAACTCCTGACCAGTGTGCCGCGCGGCGCGACGCAGTCCCCAGTCCTGTTTGCTGTCGTGATCCACAAGTCCTCGTTCCCACACCACAACTCGTTTGAACGCGCATACGAGGAGTTCTTCGCGCGATGTAACGGCTATCTGGGGCGTCGTGCCTCCTTGGGGGATCTTCATCGGTGCATCGCGATCGCGGATAGAAGCGGGATCGAGCCGCTTCTTCAGGACTTCATGCGTTCTTGGCGTGAGGAGGGGGCGTCGACGGGTGCGGCGATTGGCCCGATGGCTTCCTACGCCGAGGTTCCGCTGTTCGTTGACAGCACCGCCAGCAGGTTGGTGCAACTCGCGGACTTTGTCGCTCATTGGGTGTACCGGGCGTACGAGTCCGGAGATGAGAGCGTCCTTGAGAGACTCCTGCCCGCCTTCGATGCTAGCGGCGGAACAATTCACGGGTTGGTCCACCTCGTCGAGCGGTATCGGGAGTGTTCGTGCGCGGCTTGCGTTTCCCGCCGATAGCTCCATAGCACTTGCCGGGTCGGGGGCAAGGATCGGCTGCGGTTGCTGCGTTCGGTGCTTTCCCGGCAGCGCGCGGCCTCGTACCCTCGATGGCATGCGGATGTCGCGGCTGTTCGGACGCACGCTGCGCCAGGCGCCCGCCGACGCGGAGACGGCGAGCCATCGGCTGCTGCTGCGCGCCGGCTGCATCGACCAGCTCATGGCCGGGGCCTACAGCTACATGCCCCTCGGCCGACGCGCCCGGCTCAAGGCCGAGAACGTCGTGCGCGAGGAGATGGACGCCGCCGGCGGGCAGGAGGTGCTGCTGCCCGCCATCCAGCCGGTCGAGCTGTGGCAGCAGAGCGGGCGCGAGGAGTCCTTCGGGCCCGTGCTCTTCCACCTCAACGACCAGCGCGGGCGCGGCCTCGTGCTCGGACCGACGCACGAGGAGGTAATCACCCGCCTCTTCGCCGATCATTCCAGCTCCTACCGCGACCTGCCCGTCACGCTCTACCAGATCCAGACCAAGTTCCGCGACGAGGGCCGGCCGCGCGGCGGCCTGGTCCGCGTGCGCGAGTTCACGATGAAGGACGCCTACTCCTTCGATCTCGACGAGGACGGCCTGACCGATTCCTACGAGGCGATGTTCCAGGCCTACCGCCGCATCTTCGCCCGCTGCGGCGTGCCGACCGTCCCCGTCGAGGCGGACTCGGGCGCGATCGGCGGCAAGGGCTCGCAGGAGTTCATCTTCCTCAGCGAGGCCGGCGAGGACACCGTCGCGCTCTGCTCGGACTGCGGCTACGCCGCCAACACGGAGAAGGCCGCCTTCGTGCGCCCGCCCGCAGCTCCTGAGGACTCGCTCCCCGTTGAGGAGGTCTCGACGCCGGGCACGACGACCATCGAGCAACTCGCGACGCTGTTCGACGTCCCCACGTCGCGCACCGCCAAGGCGGTCTTCTACGTGGCCGGGGGCGGCAGCGATCCGGAGGAGCCGATCTTCGCAGTCGTGCGGGGCGACCTCGAGATCAACGAGGTCAAGCTCTCGAACGAGCTCGGCGGACGCGCCGTGCGCGCGATGACGGAAGCCGAGGTCGAGCACTACGGGCTTGTTGCCGGCTCGGCTTCGCCGGTTGGCCTCGGCGACCGGATGGCGGTGATCGCGGACCTCTCGATCCCGGACTCGCCGAACCTGCTGGCGGGCGCGAACAAGGCGGACGTTCACCTGCGCAACGTCAACCACGGCCGCGACTGGCAGGCGAGCCAGATCGCCGACATCGCTCTCGCCGAGGAAGGCCACGTCTGCGCGGCGTGCGGCACGGGCACGATCCAGCTGCGGCGCGGGATCGAGATGGGGCATGTCTTCCGCCTCGGCCAGATCTACTCCCAGGCGTTCAGCGCCGACGTGCTCGGCGCGGACGGGCAGGCGGTCGTCCCGACGATGGGCTGCTACGGCATCGGCGTGGACCGCATCGTCGCGGCGGCCGTCGAGGCGAACCACGACGAGGACGGCATCAGCTGGCCGGTCTCGGTCGCGCCCTACGACGTGCAACTCGTCGCGCTGCGCCTCGACCGCGACCCGCCGGTCGCCGAGGAGGCCGAGGCGCTCTACGCAGAGTTGGCCGCTGCCGGCCTCGAGGTGCTGTTCGACGACCGCGACGAGTCGCCGGGCGTGAAGTTCAACGACGCCGACCTGATCGGCCTGCCCTGGCGGCTCACCGTCTCCGCGCGCAACCAGGAGCGCGGCACCGTCGAGCTGCGCACGCGTGCGACGGGCGAGGTCGAGCACGTCCCGCGCGGCGAGGTCGCGAGCCGCCTGCAAGCCCTGCGCGCGGTCGCCATCGAGGCCCTCGATCCGGACGCGTAGGCGCCCACGGCGCGCGCTGAGCAGGCCGCGTGCTACACTGAGCAAGACACCAGCGCCTCCTTGCGAGACGTGGGCCGACGCCCACGTTTTTTTGTAGCAAGGACGGACCAGCCGGGGACACCCCGGGAGCGGCAGCAGCACATGAAGAGCGAATTCGTCACCGCGATCGCGCAGCTTTCTGCGGAAAAGAACCTCGATAGCGACACGGTCTTCGAGGCTGTCGAGGCGGCAATGGCCTCGGCCTACAAGAAGGACGAACTCCAGTACGCCGAGATCGAGGTCAAGATCGACAGCGAGACGGGCGACATCGACGCCTGGCGCGTCTGGGACGTGATGCCCGACGAGGAGATCGAGGACGACGAGATCCAGGTCTCGCCGGAGCGCGCGGTGGAGATGGGCCACGCCGGCGCGTCCGAGGGCGATCGCATCCGCGAGCCGCTGGAGGCCTCGCTCGATGCGGGCCGCATCGCCGCGCAGACGGCGAAGCAGGTGGTCCTGCAGCGCCTCCGCGAGGCCGAGCGCGAAGCGGTCTTTGGCGAATTCACGACGAAGCAGGGTGAGCTGGTTTCAGGCACCGTGCTGCGCGTCGAGGCCGGCCGCCGCAACGTGATCCTCGACCTCGGCAGGACCGAGGCCGTGCTGCCGTCGGCCGAGCAGGTGCGGCCCGAGCACTACCGTGTGGGGCAGCGGCTGCGGGTCTACGTGAAGGAGGTCTACCGGGCAGCCAAGGGGCCGCAGGTGGTCGCCTCGCGCTCGCATCCGGAGCTGCTGCGCCGGCTGCTCGAGCTCGAGTCGCCGGAGATCGCCAAGGGCACGGTCGAGATCGTGACGATGGCGCGCGAGCCCGGCTTCCGGAGCAAGATCGCAGTGATCTCGCGCCAGGACGGCGTCGACCCGATCGGCGCGGTCGTCGGCGTGCGTGGCGCGCGCATCCAGAACGTGGTCAACGAGCTCGGCGGCGAGCGCATCGACATCGTCCGCTGGGATCCGAACGAGGCGGGCTTCGTCGCAAACGCGCTGAGTCCCGCCGAGGTCGTCTCGGTGCGTCTCGATGACGAGACGAACACCGCCTTCCTGGCGGTGCCGGACAAGCAGCTCAGCCTGGCGATCGGCAAGGAGGGGCAAAACGCGCGCCTGACCGCGCGCCTGACCGGCCGCCGCGTCGAGATCAGCCCGGAGAGCCTGCTGATCCGCAGCGGCGAGGACCTCTACCCGCCGCCCGAGCCGAACATGGACGCGCTTCCGCTGGCGCCGGCGCCGGCGCTTCCGACGCTGCCGGACATCGTGGCGCCCTCGCAGGCCGGATACGCTCGGCCGGGGCTCCCCGGCGAGCACGAGCTGGCCGAGGCGCCCGCCGAGCCCGCCCCGCTCACGCCGGAGCAGGAGGTGCTTGCCGAGTTCGCCGAGCCCACCGAGGGTGCACCGGCGGAGGAGGCCGCCGCCGCTGCCGAGGTCGTCGTCGAGGAGGCGCCCGCTGCGCCCGCTGCGGCGCCCGCCGCGCCGCGGTCCGCTCCCGGCGGACTGCGCTTCGCCGAAGAGATCGGCGAGTTGCGTGACATCGACGACGAGCCGGATCGCCCGGCGCGAGGAGGCGCCCGTGGCCCGGCGCGCCGTCGCCGCCGCGGTGGGGCCGCGCCGACGCCCACCCGCCCGCCGCGCGGTGGCCGCCGCCGCTTCGAGGTCGACGAGGACGAGATCGAGGAGGGGCTCAGCGAGCTCCACGGTGACTTGCCCTTCGAGGACGAGGAAGAGAACGAGTACGAGGAGTACGAGGACGAAGGCGATCGGTAGCGCGCCGCCGCGAACGCGAATAGCGACGGGACGGATACACGGCAATGGCCCCGGCCCGCACACGGACGCCGCCGCAGCGTAGCTGCCTGAGCTGTCGGGAGCAGCGCGACCAGCGTTCGCTGACCCGGCTGGTGCGCGGCGCGGACGGCTCGGTCAGCGTCGACGAGCGGGGGCGAGTGCCGGGACGCGGCGGCTACCTCTGCGAGTCGGCCGCCTGCTGGCAGCAGGCGCTCGAGGGCGGACGGCTTGATCGGGCGCTGCGGACCTCGGTCAGCGCCGCCGACCGCGCTACACTGCGAGGGTACGCTCAACGGCACGGCGCCGGCGAAGCCGCGGCTGCCGGGACCCGGGGAACGGGAGAGAGCGAGCAATGACACAGGCCCCGGACCAGACCGTTCCAGCGGCGGAGTCGCCGCGCGTCACGATCCCCCCCGCGGTCGTCGTCAGCGACCTCGCGGGCCTGCTCGGCATCACGCCGGTCGACGTGATCAAGGAACTGATGAAAAACGGCGTGATGGCGACCATCAACCAGGTGGTCGACTTCGACACGGCTGCCGTCGTCGCCGCCGACCTCGGGTACGCGCCCGAGGAGGAGGGCGACGAGGAAGCAGCCGCCGTCGCCGGCGAGGACGAGTCCGCGCCGCTCTCGCGCCGGATCATCGAGGAAGGCGAGGACGCGCAGCCGCGCGCGCCAGTGGTCACCGTGCTCGGGCACGTCGACCACGGTAAGACGACGCTGCTGGACACGATTCGCCGCGCCAGGGTCGTCGAGGGCGAGGCCGGAGGGATCACCCAGCACATCGGCGCCTACCAGGCCAGCGGGCCGGACGGGCGCACGCTCACCTTCATCGATACACCCGGCCACGAGGCGTTCACGGAGATGCGCGCGCGCGGCGCGCAGGTCACGGACATCGCGATCATCGTCGTCGCCGCCGACGACGGGGTGATGCCGCAGACGCGCGAGGCGATCGACCACGCGCGCGCAGCCGGCGTGCCGATCGTGGTGGCGGTCAACAAGACGGACCTCCCCAACGCCAACCCGGACCGTGTGAAGCAGGACTTGATGGGCGCCGAGCTCGTCCCCGAGGACTTCGGCGGCGACACCGTCGTCGTGCCTATCTCCGCCCTGGGCGGGGACGGCATCGACGACCTGCTCGAGAGCGTGCTGCTGGTCGCCGACCTCGAGGAGTTGAAGGCCAACCCGGACCGCGATGCCATCGGGGTCGTGCTCGAGGCGGAAACCGACCCCCGGCGCGGCATCGCGGCGACGATTCTCGTGCAGACCGGCACGCTGCATCGCGGCGACGTGATCCGCGCGGGGCTGAGCTACGGCCGCGTCAAGGCGATGACCGACTCCTCGGGGAAGCAGCTCAGGGAGGCAGGCCCGTCGACGCCGGTGACGGTGCTCGGGCTCAGCGAGGTGCCGCCCGCGGGCGAGCGCTTCGAGACCGTGAAGAACGAGCGCACTGCACGCGCTGAAAGTGTCGAGCTGCGCCGCTCCGTGGAGCGCGAGGGCAACGTCCGCACCGGTGTCACCCTGGACACGCTGTTCGGCGAGATCCACCGCGGGGCCGTGCAGGACTTCAACATCGTGCTCAAGACGGACGTGCAGGGCTCGATCGAGCCGCTCGTGCGCGCCATCGAGGGCCTCGCCGTGGACGAGATCAACGTCAAGGTCATCCACGCCGCTGCCGGGACGGTCAACGAGTCCGACGTCAACCTCGCGGTCGCCTCGCAGGGCGTGGTTATCGCCTTCAACACCCGTGCCGAAACCGGCGCCCAGCGCCTCGCCGAGGCCGAGCACGTCGAGATCCGCGAGTACCGCGTGATCTACGACGTGATCGAGGACGTCGAGCAGGCCGTGCGCGGCATGCTGCAGCCGATCTATGAGGAGCGCCGCGACGCCGTCGCCGAGGTGCGCCAGGTCTTCCGCCGGGGCCGCCGCAACTCGATTGCCGGCTGCCTCGTGCGCGACGGATCCGTCACCCGTGGCTCGCTCGCGCGCGTCATGCGCGGCGGCGAGATCCTGCGCGAGGCGCGCATCGACTCGCTCAAGCGCTTCCAGGAGGACGCGCGCGAGGTCGCCGCCGGCCTCGAATGCGGCATCACCGTGGACGGCTTCGAGGCCTTCGAGGAAGGCGATGAGATCGTCACGTACCACATGGAGCAGGTGCGCTAGCGTCGCTCGCAAGGCAACACCCGGGCGCATGACCCGGCACTCCCCGCGATCGGAATGGCCTGTGAGGACCGTGCCGCGATGAGCCGACGCCTGGAGAAGGTCAACGACCTCGTGCAGTCGGAAGTGGCCGAGCTGCTGCAGCGCCGCGTCAAGGACCCGGTGCTGGCGGAGGCCTTCCTCTCGATCACGCGCGTCGAGGTCACCCCGGATCTCTCGACGGCGCGCGTGCACGTGAGTGTAATGGGCGCCGACGATGGTGGCGCCGAGGTACTCGTCGCACTCGAACGCAGCGCGCCCTTCCTGCACCGCGAGCTTGTGAAGCGGATCCGCATCAAGCGCGTGCCCCGGCTGCGCTTCCTGCTCGACGAGTCGATCGCCGAGGCCGATCGCATGACCGTGCTGATGCGCGACCTCGCGCGCTCCGAGGGGCGCGAGCTGTGAGCGCCCCGGCACGCGCGCAGGCCCCGGCGCTGAGCGGCTTCCTCAACATCGACAAGCCTCCGGACATGACCTCGTTCGACGTGGTGCGGGTGCTGCGGCGCGCCGCCGGCATCCGCCGCGTCGGCCACGCCGGCACCCTCGACCGCCCCGCGACCGGCGTGCTTCCGGTCGCCCTCGGACCCTCGACGCGGCTGATCGAGGCGCTGATGGATGCGCGCAAGCGCTACCGCGCCCGGATCACGCTCGGCGTCGAGACCGACACCTACGACGCCGCGGGCGAGGTGCAGGCAAGCTGCGACGCCTCCGGCGTGACGCCCTCCGACGTCGAAGCCGCCCTCGAGGCCTTCCGCGGCGAGTTGATGCAGCTGCCGCCTGCCTTCAGCGCGGTGAAGATCGACGGCGAACGCGCCTGGCGCGCGGCCCGGCGCGGCGAGCAGCCGCAGCTCGAGCCCCGGCCGGTCACGGTCTACGAGCTCACGCTTGGCGCCTGCGAGCTGCCCGAACTGGAGATCGATGTCGAGTGCAGCAAGGGCTTTTACATGCGCTCGCTGGCGCATGACCTCGGCGAGGCGCTGGGCGTGGGCGGGCATCTCGCCAGCCTCAGTCGCACCGCGGTGGGGCCGTTTCGCCTCGACGACGCGGTCGCGCTCGACGACGCGGTGCTGATGCTTGAGGGAGGGCTGAGCGAGGATCTGGTGCACGCTCCGGACGCGGTGCTGCATGACTGGCCGGCCGTGGTCCTCGGCAAGCGCTCGATCGCACTGGCGCGGCAGGGACGCGACGTGCGCCCCCGTCCGGTCGGCGGACGGCCCCCGGCGCGGGTCGGCGTGAAGGCGCGCGGCTATGGCGCGCACGGCAAGCTCGTCGCGCTGCTCGAGTGCGGCCCGATCCCCGGCGTCTGGCACCCCTACCGCGTCTTCGCCGAGTAGCCTCGCGGCCCTACTCCAACGGTGCAGCCCCGCGCTCGGTGACGAGGCGCAGGAAGGCGGCGACGCGGGCATCGTCCGGCGCCTGCGCGCGACGGACGGCGATCAATGTGCGCTCGGCGACGAGCTCGCGCCGCTGCGGCCGCAGCGAGGGCGTCCCCGCCTCGGCGATCTCGGCGGGCAGCACGCTCCAGCAGAGGCCGAGGACGACCATCTGGCGCAGTACAGCCGGGTTGTCGCTCTCCAGCGTCACGCGCGGGCGGAGGCCGCGCAGCGCCAGGCCCTCGTCGATCAGCAGCCGCGTGCGCCGACCCTGCGGGTAGAGCGCCCAGTCTCCCTGCTCCGGCGTTTCCTCCGAGCCCGGCGGCGCGTAGACGTAGAGCGGCTCGCTCAGCACCTCCGTGGAGCGGTAGCCCTCGGGCGGCGGCCCGACGACGAAGGCGACGTCCAGTTCGAAACGCGCGAGGCGTTCGAGGAGCACGGCGCTGCGGTCCACGGCGAGGCGCACATCCACGCCGGGGCTGGCGAGACGGAACGCGCGCACCGTCTCCGGCAACACGTAGAGGCTCGCCGCGTCGATCATCCCGACGCGCAGCACGCCCGCGCTCCCTGCCTCCAGCTCCTGCAGCCACTCGCGCAGCTCGGCCGCGCGGCCCAGCACCTCCGAGGCGAAGCGGGCGACCTCGGCGCCCGCCTCTGTCAGCCGCCTGCGCCGCCCTGCGCGCTCCAGTAGCTGCGTGCCGAGCCGCCGCTCCAGCTGCGCGATCGACTGCGAGAGCGCGGGCTGGCTGACGCCGAGCCGTCGCGCCGCCTCCGTCAGTGAGCCCCAGCGCTCCACGGCCTGGAGGTAGGCGAGCTGCTGCATGTGCAGGTTGAGTGGGGCGGCCTCGATGGCTTCGGGCGCCTCGACGCCGTCAGGGGCAGCGGTGCGGAGCGTGGTCATGAGCGGAGTATAGATAAGTGTTACTTATGCGTCACGTCTGAAAGTCGTATTGGAGTAATGAAAGCGGCGTCTCTATCGTAGTCGGGACGGCCGAGCCGCGCGCCCGCGCGAACCGGCGCGAACGGAGGTGTGCGATGGGCGAGCCGATCAACGTAGCGATCGTCGGCGTGGGGAACTGCGCTTCCTCGCTGGTGCAGGGCGTCGAGTTCTACCGCGACGCGAGCGAGGATGAGACGATCCCGGGGCTGATGCATCCGCAGCTCGGCGACTACCACATCCGCGACATCCGCTTCAGCGCCGCCTTCGACGTCGACGCCAACAAGGTCGGCCAGGACATCGCCGACGCGATCTACGCGCCGCCGAACAACACCTTCCGCTTCGCCGACGTGCCGGCCACGGGCGTCACGGTCGACCGCGGCATGACGCACGACGGCCTCGGCAAGTACCTCTCCGAGGTGATCGACAAGGCGCCGGGCGCGACCGCCGACATCGCCGGCATCCTGCGCGCGACCAACACCCACGTCGTCGTCAACTACCTCCCTGTGGGCTCCGAGGAAGCGACGAAGTGGTACGTGGAGCAGGTGCTGGCGGCCGGCTGTGCCTTCATCAACTGCATCCCCGTCTTCATCGCCAAGGAGGGCCACTTCCAGCAGCGCTTCATCGACGCGGGGCTGCCCGTGATCGGTGACGACATCAAGTCGCAGGTCGGCGCGACGATCCTGCACCGCCTGCTGGCGCGGCTCTTCCTGGACCGCGGCGTGCGCGTGGACCGCACCTACCAGCTCAACTTCGGCGGCAACACGGACTTCCTCAACATGCTCGAGCGCGAGCGGCTGGAGTCCAAGAAGATCTCGAAGACCAACGCCGTCACCTCGCAGATCGACTACGAGCTGCCGGGCGCCGACGTGCACGTCGGGCCGTCCGACCACGTGCCGTGGCTGGACGACCGCAAGTGGTGCCACATCCGCATGGAGGGCACGACGTTTGGCAACGTCCCGCTCAACCTCGAGTGCAAGCTCGAGGTCTGGGACAGCCCCAACTCCGCAGGCGTGGTAATCGACGCGATCCGCTGCGCGAAGATCGCGCTCGACCGTGGCATCGGCGGTCCGCTGCTGGCTCCCTCGGCCTACTTCATGAAGTCGCCGCCCGAGCAGTGGGTCGACCACGTCGCGCGCGAGCGCCTCGAGGAGTTCATCGCCGAGGAGGCGGAGACGGCCGCCGGGTAGCGCGCTGGCCCCCGGCGCGCGGTCCGCGGCGTAGACTGCGCGCCGATGGCGATCTACTGGGCCTTCCGGCTGGCAGCTCTGTGGGTGCGCGTGTTCCCCCTGCGTGCCTCGTACGCGGTGGCGCGATTCGGCGGGCTGTGCGTCTTCTTCCTCTGGCGCGGCGGCCGGCGGCGCTGTATCGCCAACATGCGCCGTGTCGCCGGGGGCGACGAAGCGCGCGCGCGACGGCTGGCGCGCCGCTCCTTCGGCTACTACGGCCTCTACATCGTCGACTTCCTGCGCCTCACCGACGTTTCCGCCCAGGAGGTCCGGCGGCGCGTCATCTTCGACGAATGGCAGCAGCT
This sequence comes from Dehalococcoidia bacterium, assembly GCA_963667465.2. GTDB lineage: Bacteria > Chloroflexota > Dehalococcoidia > UBA2979 > UBA2979 > VXMT01. Next base: position 168,840 of record CAXXDN010000002.1, read on the forward strand.
CGACGAGGCGCGCGCCGGCCGCGGCGTGCTCTTCGTCACCATCCACTTCGGCAACTGGGACCTCGGTGCGGCCTCGATGACCGAGCGCGGCTACCCCGTCTCGGTCATCGCCGACGCGTTCGCCGAGCCACGGCTGCACGAGCTCGTGTTCTCCTCGCGGCGGCGAATCGGGCTGCGAATCTTGCCCGCCGGACACCTCAGCCTGCGGCTGGTGCGCGCGCTTCGCCACAATGAGATCGTCGGCGTGCTGGCCGACGTGCCGCAGCCCGAGGGTGGCACCGAGGTCGACTTCTTCGGCGGGAAGATCGCGGTGCCGGACGGCGCGGCGCGGCTGGCGCTGCGCACCGGGGCCAGCGTGGTCGCGGCCACCGTGCCGCGGCTCGGGCCGTGGAGCGACCAGTTCACGGGCGACTTCAAGCTCGTCGAGTGCGAGCGCACCGGCGATCGCGAGCGTGACGTGCACTCACTGACCCAGGCGATGTTCCGCGTCTTCGAGGAGATGGTGCGCGCGCGGCCGGAACAGTGGTACATCTTCCGCCCGCTCTGGCCGGAGGACGCGGTGGCGGAGGCGGCAGGCTAGCCCGTGCCTGGCTTCATCCTGCTCTGGTGCTGGGTGCGCCTCTTCGGACGGCTGCCCCGGCGAGCGCTTTACCTCATCACGGACCTCGGCGCGACGCTGGCCTGGTACGGCTCGCCCCGCCTGCGGGCCGTCACCCGAGCGCACATGCGCCGCGCCTGCGCGCCCGGGGCGACGCCTCGCGAGCGCACCCGCGCCGCCCGCGGCTGCCTGCGCACCGCCTACCGCTACTGGGCCGATCTCGCCTGGGCGGCGCACCGCCCGCCGGAGCGGGCGGTCGACCGCGTCGAGGTGATCGACGGCGTCGAGCACTTCTTCAACGCACACGACCGCGGTTGCGGTGTCGTCTTCGTCTCCGCGCACCTCGGCAGCCCGGAGCACATGATCCGCACCGTCGGGGCGATGGGCATCGACGTGGTGGTGCTGACGGAGCCGCTCTCGCCGCCCGCGCTGCATCGCCTCGTACACGAGGTGCGAGCGGCGCCGGGCGTGCACTTCGTGCCGGCGGACATGCGCGGCGTGCGCGCGACGATCGAGCAGCTGCGCCGTGGCGGGGCAGTCGCCATCCTCGCTGATCGCGACGTGCTCGGCAGCGGACAGCCTCAGCCGTTCTTCGGCGAGCCGGCGCGCCTGCCCCGAGGTCCGATCGAGCTCGCGCTGCGCGCCAACGCCGACGTCGTCGTCGGCTTCGTGCGGAACACGGAACGCGGCGGCGTGCACATCAGCATCGATCCGCCGCTCGCGCTGCCGCGCAGCGGGGACCGCGAGGCGGACGCGGCCGCGGGCATGGACCTGATGCTGCGCGCGCTGGAGCGCGGCATCCGCCAGTCCCCCGACCAGTGGTTCGCGCTGCATCCTGTCTGGGACCGGGACGCCGGGGAGGCCGGCGCCTCCTCGTAGCCACCGCTTGATCTGCGTACAATGCCGCCATGACCGACGACGCCCCCTCGGTCACCCGCTTCGGTCAGGCCGATCTCCAGATCCACACGGCGCACGGCGACGGCATGGCGGACGCGCGCGCGCTGCTCGACCACGTCGAGCAGTACACGGACCTCGACGTCCTCGCGGTTACCGACCACGACGACGTGGAGGGCGCGCTGAAGGCGCGCGAGCTGCACGCGCAGGGCAACTACCGTTTCGAGTTCGTGCCCGGCATCGAGCTGACCACCCGCTCCGGCCACCTGCTCGCGCTCTGGGTCGACGAGCCGCTGCCGACGCTGCGGCCCCTCGAGGAGTCCGTGGCGGCCGTACACCGGGCGGGCGGGCTGGCGGTCGCGCCGCATCCGTTCTCCTGGCTGACGCGCTCAATCGGGCAGCGCGCACTGGAGCGGGTGCTGGCCAGCGAGGACGCCGCCGTCCACCCGGACGGCATCGAGGTTGCGAACCCCAGCCTCGCCGGCCGCGTGACGGGCGCGAAGGCGCGGCGCCTCAACGCCGAGCGCTACGGCCTGGCGGAGACCGGCGGCAGCGACGCACACTTCCTGGAGCACGTCGGCAGCGCGACGACGCAGTTCAAGGGCCGAACGGCTGCCGAACTGCGTGCCGCGATCGAGCAGCGGCGCTGCTCGGGAGTCACGCACGGCGCGCCCGGACTGCGCACGATCGGCGTGCGGCGGCTGGCGGAGCAGCAGGTGCGCGGGCTCGCCGTCACGCCGCGCAAGGTCGTGGGCGAGCGCTGGCGGCGGCTGCGGGAGGTGGCGCGACGATGAAGATAGCGCTCGTCTCCCCCTACGACTGGGTCACCCCCGGCGGGGTCAACAAGCACATCGAGCAGCTCTCGGCGCGCTTCGAGGACTACGGCCACGAGCCGGTCATTCTCGCTCCTGCCAGCGTCCCGGTGGACGACCCGCGCGTCCGCGTGATCGGCCGCCCCACGCCCGTGCCCGCCTCGGGCTCGATGGCGCGCATCGCCCTGTCGCCCCGGCTGGGCCGGCGCGTGCGCAGCGTCCTCGAGGAGGAAGCGTTCGACGTGGTCCACGTGCACGAGCCGCTGATGCCGACGCTGCCGATCCAGGTGCTGCGCAACTCGCGCGCGGCGAACCCGGACGTCGTCAACGTCGGCACCTTCCACGCCACGAAGGACGGCGGCAACCGCCTCTACTCCTACGGCCGCCGGTTGCTTAAGCGCTGGTACCGCGAGCTGGACGGCAAGATCACCGTCTCCCCGCCCGCCGGGCGCTACGTCGGTCGCTACTTCCCCGGCTTCTACAACGTCATCCCCAACGGCATCGAGGTGGCCCGCTTCGCCGACCCGACGCTGGAACCGATTCCCGGCCTCGACGACGGGCTGGTCAACATCCTCTACGTCGGGCGCGCCGAGAAGCGGAAAGGGCTCGCGCACCTGCTGCGCGCCTTCGGCATCGTCAACGCGCGCGATCCGGCCACCCGCCTGATCGTCGTCGGGCCCGACTCGCGAGGAAAGCGCCGCTACCGCGCCTCGATGGAGCGCACCGGGCGCCGCGGCATCCTCTTCGTCGACGACGTGTCGGACGAGGATCTGCCGCGCTACTACCGCAGCGCCGACATCTTCTGCTCGCCGGCGACGGGCCACGAGTCGCAGGGCTACGTGCTGCTGGAGGCGCTCTCCTCGGGTGTCCCGATCGTCGCCTCGAACATCGACGGCTACGCCTCGGTCGTCACGGACGAGGTCGAGGGCCTGCTCGTGCGGCCACGCGATCCGATGTCGCTGGCGGACGGACTGACGCGGCTGGTGCGCAGCCGCGAGCTGCGCGTGGAGCTGGTCAAGGCGGGCCGCCAGCGCGTCGAGACCTACTCCTGGCCGCGCGTTACCCGCCGGGTACTCTCCTACTACGAGCGACTGCGCTACGATCGCGCGACCCACACTCGCGCGGTGCAAGCCGCCGCGCGGCTCGACTAGCGATCGCGGCAAGGAGCGCGCGGCGATGACGATGATCCCGCGCCTTCTGCCCTCGCGCCTCCCCGCGGTGATCCTCGACCCGATCGTGCGCGTGCTGATCGCGCTGCGCATCACGCCGAACGTGATCACGGTCGTGGGCTTCCTCGGCGCCGTCGCGGCCGCCGCGCTGATCGCAAACGGCGAATTGCTGATCGGCGGCATCGCGCTGCTGATCGCCGGCGCGCTCGATCTGTTCGACGGCGCGCTGGCGCGCGCGACGGGGCGCGCCGGGCCGGTCGGCGCGCTGCTCGACTCCACGCTCGACCGCGCTTCGGAGGCGGTCGTGCTGTTCGGCGTGCTGCTCTATCAGCTCGACCGCGGGAACGACGAGCAGGCGGCGCTCGTCTTCGTCGCGCTTGCGGGCTCCTTCCTCGTCTCCTACGTACGCACCCGGGCGGGCGAACTCGGTTCCGAGGTTTCCGCGGGCCTGGCGACGCGGCCGGAGCGCGTGGTGCTGCTGGCGGTGGGGTTGATGACGGGCTGGCTGCGCCCGGTGCTGTGGATCCTCGCGGTCGCCACGGTGCTGACGGCGTTGCAACGGCTGGTAATCGCAATCGGCGCGCTGCGGCGCGCGGGGACGACGGAAGGCGGCGATTGAGGTGGTAAGCAGCGAACAGGTGATCCCGCGCGAACAACGGCCCGCGATCGCGAACTACCTCTCGCAACGCCTCGCGGACCGGTTGCGATGGAGACCTGGACGCAGCGTGAGTCCACGCTCGTCCGCACGGATCGCGACCCCTGCATGTTCTGCGAGCCGGTCGCCAGCGCCGCGAGGCAGCTCGCCGCGCTGCACCCGCTGATCTCGATCACCCCCTACGACATCGACACGCACGCCGATCGCGCAGCCGAGGCCGGCATCGAGCGCCCGCCGGTGACCGTGCTGCGAGGTCGCAACGGCCGCGAGGTGCGCTTCGTCGGGCTCTGGTCCGGCCTGCTCTTCTCCTCCTTCATGGACGCGCTCGTCTACGTCGGCGCGGGCGTCGCCCCGATCCAGCCCGAGACCCGCGAGGCGCTGCACGAGATCGAGGAGGAACTGCGCCTCGAGCTGCTGATCGCGCCCTACGACCCGTACTCCGCGTACACGCTGCGTGTCGCCTCCGCGTTCGCGGTCGAGGGGCGCCGAGTGCGCCTCGAGGCGATCGAGGTCTCCGAGTTCCCGCGGCTGGCGCAGGCCCGGATGGTGACCGAGCTGCCGCTGCTGGTCGTGAACGGCCGCCGCTTCACGGGCGCCTGGGACGAGCCCGACCTGCTCGAGCAGTTGAAGCGGGTCGTCGAGGGCAACGAAGAGCCGGTGGTGCGCGAGCGCATCCTCGTCTCGCCCTACATGGACGTGGAGCAGGCGCAGCAGTACGTCGCGCGCGAGCTGCAGGGCGAGGCCACCCCCGGCCAGCCGCCCACCACTCCGGGCGGCCTGATCATCCCCGGCCGCTAGCCTGTCTTATCCGGACCACCGCGCGCCGCAGCGCGCTCGAAGGTCCCGCAGTTGCTGACGCGGATGCTACCTCGAAGGTGACACGTCCGGGGCCTGAGGCGACGAGGTAGATGTTGTCGTAATGGATGCGGCATCGGCTGCTCGTGTTGTCGGCGCGGTAGGTCCCCGGTGCGAGTTCGGAGGGGACGACGTAGACGCCGTCGCCGAAGGCTGTGAGTCGGTTCGGTGTGTGGGCTTCGAAGGTCCCGCAGTTGCTGGTGCTGACGCTGGACCATTCGGGTTGTACCTCGAAGGTGACGCGTCCGGGGCCTGAGGCGACGAGGTAGATGTTGTCGTAATGGATGCGGCATCGGCTGCTCGTGTCGTTGGCGCGGTAGGTCCCCGGTGCGAGTTCGGAGGGGACGACGTAGACGCCGTCGCCGAAGGCTGTGAGCTGAATCGGCGTGTGAGCTTCGAAGGTCCCGCAGTTGCTGGTGCTGACACTGGACCACTCGGCTCGTACCTCGAGGGTGACGCGTCCGGGGCCTGATGCGACGAGGTAGATGTTGTCGTAATGGATGCGGCATCGGCTGCTCGTGTTGTCGGCGCGGTACGTTCCCGGCGCGAGTTCGGAAGGCACCAGGTAGACGCCGTCACCGAAGGCTTCGGGAGGCGTAGCCGTTCGGGTGGGTGTGGGCGCAGCTGCCGCTGCGGGCGTTGCGGTCGGAGTGGGTACGGCCGTCGCGGTCGGAGTGGGTAGGGCCGTCGCCACCATCGTGGGCGTAACCGCCGGAGTGGGCGCGGCTGCTGTGTGCGTAGGCGAAGGAGTGGGCGTCGCTGCAGCTGTGGGCGTGGTTGTGGGCGGATCGGCGGTCGCTGCAGGCGAGGGCGTGTTGGTGCTCGCAGCTACAGGCGCCGGCGCTGCAGCCGGCTCCGGCCACAGGTGTGTTGCCTGCGGCGTAGGTGCTGGCGGAGCGGTTGTTGGTGCACGGGCTGGTGTTGCGGTTGGCGCGGTCGAGCGGCTGACGATCGGTGCTGGCGTCGATCGGCGCAGAGGCGTCGGCGTCGCAGTCCGAAACACCGCCGTGGCGCGCCTTGTGGCCGCTGGTGTCGAACTGTCGTCGGACTCTAGCTGTCCTGCGACGGCTATGCCGACAATGCCGACGGCGAGGACTGCCAGCAGCAGAGTCCATGGTCCGATCCTGGATCGTGAGCGGCTCGGTGGCTGCTCAGCGCTCGCCTGTCGCCGTCCTGCTCCAGGTGGCCTCTGCGCCGATCGCGGTCCAGCTCCCGATGCGCCGCCGCGCGTTTCGGCACGTGGCCCTCCGGCCCGCCAGATATCGTACGCCTGCCGCTGCTCCGGGCTCGACAGGACCCGGAAGGCGGCGTTGAGCCGCACCATGCGCGCTGCATCGGGCTCCACAGTGCTGTCTGGGTGGTACTTGCGCGCGAGTCGCCTGTACGCGGCCTGGATGACCTCGGCCGAGGCGTTCGAGGAGACTTCGAGCTCCTCGTAGAGATCGGAGTCAGGAAAGCCCTCGTTCATCGCAGCGGCCGGCCGCTAGCCGGACCGCCGCGAGATGTAGATCGCGCCTCCGGCGAGCCCGCCGCCGAGCAGCAGCGTGACGAGGCCTACCACGATGGCGATCATGGTGTTCGAGCGGTCGCCGTCCTCGCTCGCCGCGGCGGCCGTCGCTTCGGGGTCGGCTGCGGCGGTCGGTGCGGGGGCCGCCGACTCGGAGGTCGCGGCCGGGGTTGCCTCCTCGCGGTCGCCGGAGCTGCCGCTCGACCCGATCGAGGTCGGGATCGCGAGCGGCGCGCGGGTCGCCTCGGCGACCGGGGCGGCGGTCGCCTCGACGCGCGGCGCGTAGTCGATCGCCTCGAGGCCCTTGGCGGTGCGCCAGAGGTTGTAGAGCCCGTCCTGGTCGACGCCGTAGACCTGTTGCAGGCCGCTGTCGGTGGACGCGCCCTCCCGGATGACGCGGAACAGCTCGGCGAACTGCTGCTCACCGAACTCCTCGAGCATGTAGTCCACCACGGACCAGGATTGGCCGTAGAAGAGGTTGATCTCGTTGGGGTTGTTCGAGGATGACTCCATGTTGCGCAGCCGGATCGTGCGGTCCGCAGCGATCGCGAAGGCGACGGCGTCGTCGTAGTCCAGCTGCGAGTTCTGCATGAAGACCGCCGTGCCCTCGTCCAGCCACGAGGGGATGCTGGTGAAGGGACCGTCGCCGGCGACCGAGGTGACGATGTGCGCCGCCTCGTGGCGCACGACGTCGATCGTCGCCGAGAACACGAACAGCAGATCGGACCCCACCCGCTGGCCGCCGGTCCGCACGAGCTCGTCGAAGACCAGGCCGCGCGAACGCATCGCCAGCTCGCCGTCTGCTTCGGAGGCCCAGACCATCACGCGCACCGGGAAGGGCACGCTCACCTGCAGCAGGTCCTCCGTGTCCTCGAGCGATGAGCGGGTCGCCTGCGCGACGCCCCGGGCGCGGTCGTGGTCGGTGCCGTAGTAGTAGACGGTCACGTCGCCCTCGCGGACGGAGACCCAGGGGTAGCGGCCGTCGAGGAAGAGGTAGCTCTGCTCCTCGGTCACGAAGCTGGATCCGTCGGCGCCGGTAAGGTGCCAGTGGTAGCGGAACTGCGAGCCGATCGGGATGTAGCGCTGGCTGGTCCGCGTCTCGAGGGTGACGGAGACATCGAACTCCCGGCCGGCTTCGAAGTCTTCGCGGAGCACGCTCCCGCCGACGTCGCCCTCCTTGGGGTTGAGTACGCGGTAGACGAGCTCCGCCTGCTGCAGCCCGCCCGGGGCGGCGATGCGGGCGCTGAAGGTGATCGCGGTGGGATCGGGGCTGCGTACGCGCAGCTCGGACACCTCGATGTCCTCGGCGTTCGCGGCGCCCGGCAGGGCGAGGGCGAGGGCGAGCGCCGCAAGCAGCGAGCAGCTCCGCACGGCCTGGAGCAATCGTGCCTGCGCCATCAGTTTCCTCCGGGCTCGGCGACGCCCACCTGCTCGCGCAGCCAGGCGCGGATGAAGCCGTCGATCTCGCCGTCGAGGACGGCGTTGGTGTCGCTGGTCTCGAGGTTGGTGCGGAGGTCCTTGGCCATGCGGTAGGGGTGCAGCACGTAGGAGCGGATCTGGTTGCCCCAGCCGGGCTGCACGTGATCGCCCTTGATGCGGGCGAGTTCCGCCTCGCGCTTCTCCAGCTCGATCTCGAGTAGCCGGGAACGCAGCACCTGCATGGCAGCCTCGCGGTTACGCAGCTGGGAGCGCTCGTTCTGACAGGTCACCACGATACCAGTCGACAGGTGTGTGAGGCGCACGGCGGTGTCGTTCTTCTGCACGTTCTGGCCGCCGTGGCCGCTCGCGCGGTAGGTGTCGACGCGCAGCTCCTCGGGCCGAATCTCGATCTCGATGTCCTCGTCCTGCGCCTCCGGCATCACCTCAACGAGGGCGAAGCTGGTGTGGCGGGAGTTCGAGGCGTCGAAGGGCGAGATGCGCACCAGCCGGTGTACGCCGCGCTCCGAGCGCAGCAACCCGTAGGCGTCCTCGCCGCCGACGCGGATCGAGACGGACTTGATGCCGGCCTCGTCACCGGAGGAGATCGACACGACCTGTGTCTGGTACCGGTGGCGCTCGGCCCAGCGCAGGTACATGCGGAGCAGCATCTCCACCCAGTCCTGTGCCTCGGTGCCGCCGGCCCCGGCGTGGATCGCCAGCACGGCGCTGTGGTCGTCGTAGGGCCCGCCGAGGGTGAGCGCGACCTCCAGCTCCTCGAACTGCGCCTCGAGGCCGCCGAGCTCCTCCTCGATGTCGCGCTCGAGGGCGGCGTGGTCCTCGCCGGCGGTATCGTCGGCGAGTTCGGCGAGGTCGGCGAGGTCCGCGGAGCGCCGTTCGAGCGAGCGCCAGGTCTCGACCTGCCGTTCGAGGCGGGCGACGCGCTTCATCAGCGCCTGTGCGCGTTCGGAGTCATCCCAGAGGTCGGGGGCGGCGGCCTGTGTGCGAGCCTCGGTCAGCTCGCGCTCACGAGCGGGCAGGTCAAAGGCGCACCTGCACATCCCGCACGCGCTCGAGGAGTTCGGCCAGACGCTGCCGCAGATCGTCCATGCCTCGATCTTCGCACGCGCGGGCGCAGAGCGCGAAGCGGCCCTGCGGGTGGGAGCTGACCCGCTACGCCACCCCCGCGGCCCGCAGGGTATTCACCAGCAGCATCGCGATGGTCATCGGGCCGACTCCGCCAGGGACCGGCGTGACCGCCGCGGCGACCTGCGAGACGCCCTCGAAGTCCACGTCGCCCGCGAGGCGCCAGCCGCGCTTGCGCGTGGCGTCGTCGACGCGGTTCGTGCCGACGTCGATGACGACGGCGCCGGGGCGCACCATCCCGGCCGTTACGGTGTTTGGCCGGCCCGCCGCGACGACGAGGATCTCGGCCTCGCGGGTGACGGCGGCGAGGTCGCTCGTGCCCGTGTGTGCCAGCGTGACCGTCGCGTTCGCACCCTCCGCCTTCTGCCCCAGCAGCAGCGCCAGCGGCTTGCCGACCAGCGTCGAGCGGCCGACGACGACGACGCGCTTGCCTGCCGGGTCGACGCCTGTGCGCAGCAGCAGCTGCTGCACGCCCGCCGGAGTGGCGGGCACCAGGTGCGGCTCGCCCTGCACGAGCCTCCCGAGGTTCACCGGGTGCAGCCCGTCCACGTCCTTCGCTGGGTCGACGGCCTCGGTGATGACGCGCTCGTCGAGTTGCGGTGGGAGCGGGAGCTGCACGAGGACGCCCGAGACCACCGGATCGGCGTTGAGCCCGCGCACGATCTCCAGCAGCTCGTCCTGCGAGATGGCGGCGGGCGGCGTGAGCGTCTGCGCCTCGAGGCCGACCTCCTCGCAGGCGCGCGCCTTGTTGCGGACGTAGGTCGCCGAGGCGGGGTCGTCGCCGACGAGGACGGCGGTCAACTGCGGCGTCGCGCCTCCCGCCGCGACGTGCGCGCGCACGCGATCGGCGACCTCGCCGCGGATCGCCGCGGCGATCGCAGCGCCGTCGATTCTCTCGGCGGTCATCGGTGCACCCTCACGGGCGGAGAGTATAGCGGCCCGCGCGTGCTAGAATCGCGCGCCGTGAGCACGCACGCCGTCGGCGTCGACATGATCGAGATCACTCGCGTCGCCCGCGTCTTGCAGCGCCATCCTCGCCGCTTCCTCGATCGCGTATATACGCCCGAGGAAGTTGCGTTCTGCCGGGGCCGTGTACCGGAGCTGGCAGCCCGCTTCGCGGCGAAGGAGGCGGTGATGAAGGCGCTTGGCACGGGAGCGCGTTCTGTCGCCTGGCGCGACATCGAGGTGCTCCCGGACCGGCGCGGCAAGCCGCTCGTGTACCTCTACGGGGGCGCCGAGGCGCGCGCGGAGGTGATCGGGCTGCACGCGATCGATATCTCGCTCAGCCACCTCGCCGACTTCGCGGTCGCCGTCGTGGTCTCCTCGCAGGAGCGGCGCGAGCAGGAGCACGATGTAGCGCGCGCGAAGCTCGTCGAACGGCTGCGCGCCTCCGGGCGGCTACAGTGAGCACGACGCACCATCGAGGGCGCAACGAGGGGACACACCCATGAAGCTGGTCACAGTCGAGCAGATGCGCGCCCTGGAAGCGGCCGCCGTCGCGGCGGGAACGAGCGAGGCGCAGTTGATGGAGGCCGCGGGGGTCGCCGCCGCGCAGGAGACCTGGATCAACATGGGCGCCGTCGAGGGGCGCACCGCGATCGTCCTTGTGGGGCCCGGCAAGAACGGCGGCGACGGCCTGCTCACGGCGATCAGCCTCAAGGAGTGGGGCGCCGATTCCGCCGTCTACCTCGTTGGCGATCGACCCGACGACGACCCGTTGCTGCAGCGCGCCGTCGAGGCCGGGGTCGAGACGTTGAGCGCTGCCGACGACCCCGGCTGCGAGCAACTGGTAGAGGCGATGCGCGGCGCGCAGGGCATCGTCGATGCACTGCTCGGCACGGGGTTGAACCGTCCCATCGACGGCCCGATCAAGGACGTGCTCGACCGCCTTGCCGAGGCGCGCGCGGACCGGACGCTGCGCCCTCACCTCGTCGCCATCGACGTGCCCTCGGGCGTGAATCCGGACACGGGGACGGCGGACCCGGCGGTGGTGCGCGCGGATACCACGGTCGCGCTCGGCTTCGCCAAGGTCGGGCTGTTCGCGATGCCCGCCCGCGCGATCGCCGGGACGATCGCGGAGGTCGAGATCGGGCTGCCTGAGGGCGCGGGCGATGACCTGCCCTACGAGGAGATCAGGATGCGCGATCTCCAGGACAAGATGCCCTTCCGCTCCGACGATGCGCACAAGGGCACCTTCGGCGCCGCCGTCATCGCGGCCGGCTCGAAGTTCTACCCCGGCGCGGCGCGGCTCGCCTCGGAGTCGGCGCTGCGTGGGGGAGCGGGTCTGGTGGTGCTGGCCGCTCCCGAGTCGATCCAGCCGCTGTTCGCCGGCATGTCGCCGGAGGTCACCCACCACCCATTGCCGGGCAACGGCGCCGCCGACGGCGACTCGGCTGCCGAGCTGCTGGGCGCCCTCGCGGGCCGCGAGGCGCTGCTGATCGGGCCCGGCCTCACGAACTCGCCGGGTACGGTGGACTTCGTCCGAGGCGTGCTCGAGGGCCTCGACGCCGTCGAGGGGCTACAGGCAGTGGTGATCGACGCGGACGCGCTGAACGCGCTCTCAGCGATCCCCGGCTGGTACGAGGGTCTGTCCGCGCCTCGCGTCCTCACGCCGCATCCGGGCGAGATGGCCCGGCTGCTCGGCACGAGCGTCGACGAGGTGCAGGCGGACCGGCTCGGCGCCGCCACGGACTACGCACAGCGCACGGACAGCGTGGTGGTGCTGAAGGGCGCGGGCACGATCGTCGCGCACCCGGACGGGCGCGCGCGGCTCTCCGAGTTCGCCAGCGCCGTCCTCGCGACGGCGGGGACGGGCGACGTGCTGGCGGGTTTCATTGTCTCGCTGATCGCGCAGGGAATGGACCCCTTCGACGCGGCCGCGACGGGCGTCTACCTGCACACCGAGTGCGCCCGTCAGCTGGAGTCGGCGGTCGGCCCATCGACGGCGATCGCGCAGGATCTGCTGCGTGCGCTGCCCGATACGCGCAAGGCGCTCGACGGCTAGTTGCGCCATCCTCACAAGGCCGTCTCACAGGGCCGTACGCGATGCGCTTGACGGGCAGAGGCGGGTAACCTCTACCATGTCCCCGATACGCGTGGGCGCGGTGGCGGAACCGAACCGCGAGGGGGCGTCCAGCGGTGAAGCCCGTCCCGACTCTGCGGCCGTCGCACGAGTAAACCGGACCTCTCTTATCTTAGAGGGCCGCGCGTGAGGATCGAGCGAGCGTCATGAGCGACAGCGCTACGGGTTCCGCGGGCCACGATCCGGTTGCGATCGTCTTCCCCGGCCAGGGCTCCCAATCGCCCGGCATGGGTCGCCTCGTGCATGCGCACTCGGCGGAGGCGCGCCTCGCGTTCGAGGAAGCAAGCGAGGTCACCGGCATCGATGTCGCGCGCGTCTGCTTCGAGGGCGACGCCGACGAGCTGGCGGAGACACGCTTCACGCAGCCTGCGGTGCTGACCACCTCGACGGCGATCTTCCGCGGCATGCGGGAGAAGCTGACCGAGGTACGGCGCTCGATCCAGCCGCGCCTCTTCGGCGGCCACTCGCTCGGCCTGTTCGGCGCTGCTGTCGCCAGCGAGGCGCTGACCTTCCGCGACGCGCTGCTGGTGGTACTGGAACGCTCGCGCCTGATGAGCAGCTTCAACGAGGGGCGCCCCGTCGGGATGGCTTCGATCATCGGCCTCGACGGTGAGCTGGTGCAGGAGATCTGCGAGGGCGCGACGCTGTCCCCGGCGGACCGCGTCGACGTCGCCAACCACAACCTCAAGACGCAGACCGTGATCAGCGGCGACGTCTCCGCCCTCGAACGCGCGATGGAGCACGCGCGCGAGCTGCAGGGCCGCGTAATCCGCCTCAAGGTGAAGGTCTCCAGCCACACGCCGCTGCACAACGAGCAGGCCGAGGAGTTCGCCGCGATCATCAAGGGCGTGCCGATCAGTGACCCCGTGCGCCCGATCGTCTCCAACCGCACCTCGCGCCCGCTGCGCACCGCGGCGGAGCTGCGCGAGGAGTTCTCCGAGCAGCTGCGCGCGCCGGTCTTCTGGGAAGGCAACGTGCGCGAGATGACCAACCAGGGCGTGCAGACCTTCATCGAGGTGGGGCCCGGGCACGTGCTCTCGCGCATGGTGCGCCGCATCTCCACCCGCGTGGTCGCCGTCTCGCTCGACGACGCCGAGGTGGAGCCGATCCCGATCTCCGTGCTGCCACCCGATGCGCTCGAGGCGCCCCAGACCTGATGGCTCAGGGGCCACGGCGAGTCGCGGTCACAGGCCTGGGGCTGCTCACGCCCCTGGGCCTCGACACGGAATCGACCTGGGACGGACTGATCGCGGGCCGCTCCGGCATCGCCCCGATCACCGCCTTCGACACATCCGCCTTCGAGTGCCCGATCGCGGGCGAGTTGCGCGGCTTCGATCCCGCCCAGCACGTCGACTCCAAGATCGCGAGGCGCATCGACCGCTCCTCGATGCTCGCGATCGCCGCCTCGAAGCAGGCGGTGCAGGACGCGCAGCTCGATCTGGAGCGGCAGCCCCCGGGCAGCGTGGGCATCGTGCTGGGGACGGGTATCGGCGGGGCGCACTTGCTGGTCGAAAACCAGCAGGTGCTCGACGAACGAGGGCCGCGGCGCGTCAGCCCGTTCCTGATTACCAACATGCTCCCGGACACGGCCTCCGGCCTCGTCGCGATCGCGCTCGGCGCGGGCGGCCCGAACCTGGCCGTCACGGCCGCCTGCGCGACGGGCGGCGCCGCCGTCGGCGAGGCGGCTGAGATGATCCGCCGCGGCGCCGCCGACGTGATCGTCGCCGGTGGCTTCGAGGCCCCGCTCAAGCCGATCTACTACTCCGGCTTCCAGGCGATGCGCGCCCTCGCCGTACACGACGACCCCACCCAGGCCTCGCGCCCCTTCGACGCCGACCGCAACGGCTTCGTCATCTCCGAGGGCGCCAGCGTGTTGATCCTCGAAGAGCTCGACCATGCGCTCGCGCGCGGCGCACGCATCTACGCCGAGTGGGAGGGCGCGGCCACCGCCAGCGACGCCTTCGACATGGCCGCCGCCGCCGATGACGGCCGCGGCATCGTGCGTGCGATGCGCTGGGTGCTCGACGGGTCCGGCGTGGCGACGGACGAGGTCGACTACCTCAACGCGCACGGGACGAGCACGCCGCTCAACGACCGCGTCGAGACGTTCGCGATCCGCACCGTGTTTGGCGAGGACGCGGACCGCATCGCGGTCTCCTCGACGAAGTCGATGCTGGGGCACATGATGGGCGCGGCGGGCGCCGTGGAGGCGGCGGTGGCGGTGCTCGCCTGTGATCGGCAGATCGCACCGCCTACAATCAACTATCGTACGCCAGACCCGGAGTGCGACCTCGACTACGTACCGAACGAGGCGCGACCGCTGGAGGTGCGACACGCGATGAGCACCTCGGTTGGCCTCGGTGGGCACAATTCGGTCCTGCTCTTCGGGCGCTGGGAGGGTGTGTGATGGCGGGCCTCGACTCGAGCGCGACGAACAGCTCGGCGCAGCGCCGCGTCGTGGTCACCGGCGTCGGTCTCGTCACAGCGGTCGGTGTCGGCCGCGAGGAGACGTGGGACGCCCTGCTTGCCGGCGAGAACGGCATCGGGCCCGTCACGCTCTGCGAAGCTTCGGACCTTGGCTCGCGCATTGCCGGCGAGGCGCCCGGCTTCAACCCGCTCGACTACATCGACCGCAAGGACGCGCGGCGCATGGACCGCTTCGTCCAGCTCTCGATCGCGGCCACGCAGGAAGCCATCGAGCAGTCGGAGCTGGATATCGCGCCGATCGCCGACGAGGTCGGAGCGATGATCGGCTCGGGCATGGGCGGCCTCACCTGGCTCGAGGAACAGTTCAAGGTGATGTTCGAGAAGGGGCCGGGCCGCATCTCGCCCTTCCTCGTGCCCGCCTTCATCCCCGACATGGCCGCCGGCCAGGTCTCGATCCGCTTCGGCGCGCGCGGGCCGAACTACAACACCGTCTCCGCCTGCGCCTCCGGCGCCGACGCGATCGGCACCGCGCTCGAGGTGATCCGGCGTGGCGACGCCCGCGCGATGATCACCGGCGGCAGCGACGCCTGCGTGACGCGCATGGGCCTCGCCGCCTTCCACGCCTCGCGGGCGCTCTCCACGCAGCGCAACGACGACCCCGAGCACGCCTCGCGCCCGTTCGACCTCGAGCGCGACGGCTTCGTGCTGGCCGAGGGCGCCGGCACGCTGGTCCTCGAGGAGCTCGAGTACGCGAAGGCGCGCGGGGCGACGATCCTCGCCGAGGCGGTCTCCTACGGGCAGTCCGCCGACGCCTTCCACGTCACGCAGCCGTCCGAGAACGGCGAGGGCGCCGCGCGCGCGATGAACATCGCGCTCCGCAAGGGCGGGGTCGCCGCGAGCGACGTCGGCTACATCAACGCACACGGCACCAGCACGCCGCTCAACGACAAGTTCGAGACGATGTCGATCAAGGCCGTCTTCGGCGAATCCGCCCTCGGCATCCCCATCAACTCGACGAAGTCGATGCTCGGTCACACCCTCGGCGCGGCGGGCGGCATCGAATCCGCCGTCACCGTGCTCTCGCTTCGCGACCAGCGCCTGCATATGACCCGCAACCTCGAGATCCCCGACCCCGACTGCGACCTCGATTACGTGGCCGAGGGCGCGCGCGACGTGGACATCGAGTACGCGATGATGAACTCCCTGGGTTTCGGCGGTCACAACTCCTCCCTGCTCTTCCGGAGGTATGACGACTAACCCGACCGCTCCAACAACTGACACACGGCTGATCGAAGGCTCCGGCGGACGCCGCTGGCGCCTGCGCGCTGTGCCGGACCTCGGCGCCTTCGAGGGTGCGGAGTGGCCGCGCCTGATCTCCCTCCTGCTCGCGAACCGCGGCGTGCGCAGCGTCGAGGAGGCGACCGCCTACCTCGGCGAACCGGGCGAGCTGACGGACCCCGCGCTGATGCCGGACCTCGACGTCGCCGTCGAGCGGCTGCAGCGCGCCTGCGCCGCCGGCGAGACGGTCGCGATCCTCGGCGACTTCGATGTCGACGGGCTGACCTCGACGACGATCCTCAGCGAGGGACTGCGCGAACTCGGCGCGCAGCCGTTGCCCTACATTCCGGATCGCTTCAGCGAGGGCTACGGGCCTAATCCGCAGGCGGTCCGCACGCTGCACGCGCAGGGCGCGACCGTGCTGGTTACCGCCGACTGCGGCACCTCGGCGCTGCGCGAGGTGGAGCTGGCCAACGAGCTGGGCATGGACGTGATCGTGATCGACCATCACACCGTGCCGGACGAGTTGCCGGACGCGCTCGCGCTCGTCAACCCGAAGCTCGCCGGCTCGCAGTACGGCTCGGAGCCCGCCGCCGTCGGCGTCGCGCATAAGGTCGTCGACCACCTCTATGAGCGCGCCGGCCACGAGGGGTCTCCCGAGGAGCATCGCGCGCTGGTCGCCCTCGGGACGGTCTGCGATCTCGCGCCGATGCTGGGCGAGAACCGCGACCTGGTGCGCATCGGGCTGCGCGTGCTGACGCGCTCGCGGCGGCCCGGCCTGCGCGCCCTCGCCGGGGTGGCGAAGGTCGACCTCGCCGAGGCGGATCCGGACACCTGCGGCTGGCAGCTCGGCCCGCGGCTCAACGCCGCCGGGCGGATGGCGCACGCCAACACGGCGCTCGAGCTGCTGCTGACGGACGACGACGATGAGGCGCGCCGTCTCGCCGCCGAGCTCGACCGGCTCAACCGCGAGCGCCGCGAGGAGACGGCGGCCGCGCTCGAGCTGGCGCAGGGGCTGCTGGCTCCCGAGGATCGGACCGCGCCGCTGCTGATCGTGGCCAGCGAGGAGATCTCGTCGGGCATCGTTGGCCTCGTCGCCGGGCGGCTCGTCGAGGCGCACCATCGCCCCGCGATCGCGATCCAGATCGCGGATGGCGAGGGCCGCGCCTCCTGTCGCTCGATCGAGGCCTTCGACATCACGGCGCTGCTGCGCCGCCACGACGATCTGTTCCTGCGCTTCGGCGGCCACCGCGCCGCCGCCGGTTTCAGCATCGAGGCGTCCCGATTGCCCGAGCTGCGTGAACGCCTCGTTGCCGACGCGGCCGAGCACCTGACTTCCGCCGACCTGACGCCGACGATCGACGTGGAGGCGGAGCTACCGCTCGCCGCCGTCAACGGCGACCTGCTGCGCCGCCTCCAGCAGCTCGGCCCGCACGGCATCGGCAACCCGACGCCGCGCTTCCTCGCGAGGGGCGTGCGTGTCCTCAACAGCCGTGTGGTGGGGCAGGACGCCTCACACCTGCAGTTCACGCTCAAGGAGAACCGGGTCACCTGGCGAGCGATCGCCTTCGGCCTCGCCGAGCACGCCGTCCCCGACGGCGAGGAGGCAGATATCGTCTACACCTTCAGCAAGGACAACTTCCGCGGCACCCTGCAACTCGAGGTGCTGGACCTGCGGCCCGCGGGGTAGGGTCCGCCGTCAGGCGCGGGTGGGCTCCGCCTCCAGGCGGTTCGCGCAACGTCGAGCCTCGGCGGCGAAGAGATTCTCTTCGGCCGCTCCGCTGAGGACCGTCTCCGCAACCAGGGCGAGACGTTCGATCATCTCCGCTTCGGCAGGACCGATATCGCGGCTGTCGGTCACAGCGACCTCCCAGCCGCGAACGTCGTCCATCGAGACCTCACCGGCGAGGTATGCGTTCAGAGTGAGCAGAAGCTCGTTCTGGAGTAGCGTCAGGGCCATTGGAGGACTCCTTGGCTCGCGCAATCGCTGTTCGCGTCTCCGAACCGCTTCTCAGCCAGCTCTTCGATGCCCTCCGCATCCGGGAGAAGGTTGAGAGCGGTGTGCTCTCTGAGGTCCTGGGGCCCGATTCACCTGTTACGGCCACCGCCGACTGGTGTGCTGATGGAATATCGTACTACACGCGGATCGAGAATCAGGAAGGGTTGCGAGTGGGTCGGGTGCACTACCTCTCCTGCCCCGACCTGGGGATTCAGCGCTTCCCCTCGTACGTCATGGTAGGCGACACGCGTCTGTTCCGCGTCGGGCACGCCGGAGGCGCCGTCGCCTGACCTACCCTGCCCTCGTGCGCTCGCGCGGTGTAACATCCCCGCCACGAGGTGCGCAGGGGGTGCCGACACGATGAACGCCTACACGTCCGATCAGCTTCGCAACGTCGTCCTGCTGGGGCACAGCGGGGCGGGGAAGACGATGCTGGGCGAGGCGATGCTCTTCGCCTCCGGTGTCACCAACCGCCTCGGCCGCGTCGAGGACGGCAACACCGTCTCCGACTACGACCCCGAGGAGCACGCCCGCACCTACTCCATCTCCCTCTCCATGCTCCCCGTCGAGTGGGCCGGCACGCGCCTCAATATGATCGACACGCCCGGCTACGCCGACTTCATCGGCGAGGTCGTCAGCGGCCTCGCCGCCGCCGACTCCGCACTCATCACCGTTGACGCATCGAGCGGCATCGAGGCCGGCGCCGAGCTGGCCTGGAGCCAGGCCGAGGCGCGCGGCCTGCCGCGTTTCATCGCCGTGACCCGCATGGACCGCGAGCACGCGGACTTCCCGCAGGTCCTCGACTCGATGCGCGACCGCTTTGGCGTGAAGGTGGTCCCGCTCGCGATCCCGATCGGCTCCGCCGACAGCTTCGAGGGCGTCGTGCACCTCGCCAGCGGCGAGGCACGCATCGGCGCCGACGCGACCGCCGGCGAGGCGCCCGGCGACCTCGCCGACGAGATCGAGGCCGCGCGCGAGCAGTTGATCGAGTCGATCGCCGAGACCGACGACGAGCTGCTCGAGCTGTACCTCGAGGGTGAGGAGCTGCCGCCGGACCGTGTCGCGGCGGTGCTGGCGGCCGCTGTCGCCGCGGGCGACGTGGTGCCGGTGCTGCCGGTCTGCGCCGTGAGCGGCGTCGGCGTGCGCACGCTGATGAACGAAGTCGCGCGGCTCCTGCCCTCGCCGCTGGGCCGCGAGCACGAGCTGGTCGATGGCTCCTGTAGCACGGATGCGGACGGGCCGCTGGTGGTGCACGTCTTCAAGACCGCGGCCGACCCGTTCGTCGGCAGGCTGACGTTCATGAAGGTGCTCAGCGGCGTGCTCACGCCGGACGCCAACCCGTACAACCCGGACCGGCGCAACAGCGAGCGGTTGGGGCACCTCTTCATCCAGCGCGGCAAGGAGCAGATCGAGACGCCTCAGCTGGCGGCGGGCGACATCGGCGTCGCCGCCAAGCTCGCCGAGACGATGACAGGCGACACCCTCCTCGGCAGCGAGGCGCAGGGCGAGCGCGTGCCGGGCCTGCCCTTCCCGGAGGCGACCTTCCGCTCTGCCCTCCACCCGAAGACGAAGGCGGACGTCGACAAGCTCTCGTCGGCCCTCCAGCGGCTCGTCGAGCAGGATCCAACGATCCTCGTCGCACGCGACGCGAACACGAGCGAGACGGTGATGTCGACGATTGGCGACGCGCAGGCGAACATCGCCGCCGCGCGCCTCGAGAAGAACTACGGTGTCGAGGTGGACGTGAGTATTCCGATGGTGCCCTACCGCGAGACGGTCACCACCAAGGCGAAGTCGGAGTACAAGCACAAGAAGCAGACCGGCGGACACGGCCAGTACGGCCACGTGGTCATCGAGATCGACCCGGCCGAGCGCGGCGCGGGCTTCAGCTTCGAGCAGAAGGTCGTCGGCGGGAACGTGCCCAGGCAGTTCATCCCCGCGGTCGAAAAGGGGCTGATGGAGACGCTGCCGGACGGCCCGCTCGCGCACGCGCCGATCGTCGACGTGCGGGTCACGCTGCTCGACGGCTCCTCGCACTCGGTGGACTCCTCGGAGATGGCGTTCAAGCTCGCCGCCTCGCAGGCGCTGAAGCAAGGCTTCCTCGATGCGCGGCCGATCCTGCTGGAGCCGATCGTGCGGCTCGTCGTGCGCGTTCCCGGCGACCGCGTCGGGGACGTGATGAGCGACCTCAACGGTCGGCGCGGCCAGGTGCACGGGGTGGACACCGAGGGCGACTACAGCGTGATCAACGGCGAGGCCCCCCTCGCCGAGATCCAGCGCTACGGCCCGGACCTGCGCTCGATGACCAACGGCCGCGGCACCTTCACCGTCGCCGTCGACCGCTACGCCGAGGTGCCGGTGCATGTGCAGGAGCAGGTGCTGAAGGAGCTGCAGGCCGCCGCCGAAGCCTGAGCCGGGCAGTCCTGATCGGAAGCGGCGAGGGCCCTCAGGCCGGGGCGGGCCCCGGCTCAGGGTTGCGCCAGATCGTCTCGTACTGGCGGCCCCGGATCGCGTTGCCGAGTTCCTGCTGCTCCAGGACGTAGAGATCCGTGAGGCAGTCGCACGCGCGCGTCAGTTCGGCCTCGCTGCCTTCGCCCTCGAGGCGCGCGAGCACGCGCTCCCAGACGCCGGCCTCCTCCAGCGCGCCAACGCGCCGGATCCAGGGGATCAGCGTGATCGAATCCGGGCGCGGCAGCCGCGGACGCAGCCGCTTCAGCGACTCGAAGCGCTCGGTCGAGTTGCGCACCATCGGCACAATGCCGATGTACGGGCGGACGAACTTGTCGGATCGCGTGTCCATCAGCAGGGTCCGGCGCAGCATCGGGAAGTAGATCGAAACTACCTCGGCCTCGTCCACGTTCTCGCGGATGCCCTCGATGTCCAGCTCGTAGCCGCCGTCAAGCATCGAGGCCCCCCGACTGTTGCACGCCGGCGCCGCCCGCGACGAGCCGGAGGAAGCGCCGGCGTCCGACGCGCAGCTCGTCGCCCGGGTGGACCGCACGGTCGAAGGTGTCGACCGGCTCACCGTTGACGCGCACCGCGCCCTGCTCGA
This sequence comes from Dehalococcoidia bacterium, assembly GCA_963667465.2. GTDB lineage: Bacteria > Chloroflexota > Dehalococcoidia > UBA2979 > UBA2979 > VXMT01. The sequence continues at coordinate 189,730 of CAXXDN010000002.1, forward strand.
CGAGCCGCCGCACCTCGGTGCCGCTCTTCGCCAGCCCGGCGTCCACCAGCACGCGGTCGAGGCGTCCCGCGGGGCCGCCGTCGCCGTCGCCGTCGGGCGCGAGCGTGTACTCCGGCATCTCGTCGGGCGTCTGGCGGCGCTGGAACGTGGACTCGAAGTAGTCGCGAGCGGACTCGGCGGCGGCGGGGTCGTGCAGGCCGGCGGTGATCTCGAAGGCGAGGCGCTTCTTCGCCTCCATCGGCTCGCCGGCAAGCAGCGCCTCGATCTCCACGTCGGAGAGATCCGTGAGCAGCGTGAAGTAGTTGCGCAGCGAGGAGTCCGGGATCGACATCACCTTCCCGAACAGGTCGCTCGGAGGCTCGTCGATGCCGATGTTGTTGCCGAGCGATTTCGACATCTTCTCGTGGCCGTCGGTGCCGGTGAGGATCGGCAGCGTGATTGCGATCTGCGGCTGCTGGCCGTACGCGCGCTGCAGCTCCCGCCCGGCCATCAGGTTGAAGAGTTGGTCGCTGCCGCCCACCTGAACGTCTGTCTCCATCGCGACGGCGTCGTAGGCCTGCATCAGCGCGTAGAGGAACTCGCTCACGTGGATCGGGTCGTGCCGCTCGAAGCGCCGCGCGAGGTTGTCGCGCTCGAGGAACTGCGCCACGGTGAAGTGCGAGGCGAGGCGCAGCACGTCGCCGAAGCTGAGCTCGCCGAGCCAGTCCGCGTTGCGCCGTACGATCGTGCGCTCCGGGTCCAGGATGCGGAACGCCTGGTCCACGTAGGTCTGGCTGTTCTCCTCGATCTTTTCCGGAGCGAGCATCGGGCGCGTCTTGTCGGTATCCGAGGGGTCGCCGACCAGGCTGGTGAAGTTGCCGATCAGGAACGTCACCTCGTGGCCGAAGTCCTGGAAGGTACGCAGCTTGCGCATCGTCAGCGTGTGGCCGAGGTGCAAATCGACGGCGGTGGGGTCGTAGCCGCAGTAGACGCGCAGCGGCCGGCCCTCCGCGAGGCGCTCGCGCAGCTCGCGCTCCATCGTGCGCCGGGTTGTCTCGTCGCCGAACTCCGCGCCGCGCATGATCGCGGTCACCTGCTGCTCGATCGACGCGCTCATGCGAACCAGGCTCGCGTCTCCTCGACGTCCCGGCGGATCTGGGCGATCAGCGCCTCGGGGCCGTCGAACTTCTGCTCCGGCCGCAGCCGGTGCAGCAACTCCACCGAGGCAATGCGACCGTAGATGTCGCCCTCGAAGTCCAGCAGGTGGGTCTCCACCGAGCGCCGCACGCCCGCGAAGGTCGGCCGCATCCCGATGTTTGTGCAGCTCTCGAGGCGACGTCCGTCGACCTCGGTGCGCGAGACGTAGACGCCGTCGGCGGGGAGCGCGAGGTCCGGGCTGAGGCCGAGGTTGATGGTCGGGAAGCCGATCGTGCGGCCGCGCTCCTCGCCGTGGACGATCGGGCCGCGCAGCGCGAAGGGGCGCCCCAGCAGGTCGGCCGCCTCCGCCATCAGGCCGTCCGCCAGCGCTTTGCGCACGCGCGTCGAGGACACGGGAGCGCCGTCCTCCGGCAGCAGCTCGATTGGCTGTACCTCGAAGCCGAGGTCGAAGCCCAGCTCGCCGAGCCGCTCGGGCGTGCCCTCGCGGTTGCGGCCGAGCGCGAAATCGTGCCCCGTGACGATCAGCTTCAGGCCGGTCTCCTCGATGAGGATGCGCGCGAAGTCCTTGGCGGACACCTGCGCGAGTTCGGAGGTGAACTGCACGACGGCGACGAAGTCGACGCCCGTGGTGCGGAGCTGTTCGACGCGGGTTTCGAGGGAGGTGAGGTAGGAGATCTCTATTTCGGGGCGGAGGACGGTGATCGGGTGGGGGTGGAAGGTGACGATGCCGGAACCGAGCTGGCGGGCTGCGGCCTCGGCGCGGAGACGCTCGAAGAGCATGCGGTGGCCGCGATGCACGCCGTCGAAGACGCCGAGCGTCAGGGCATGCGCACCCGGCGTGGACGCGCGGCGCAGTTCCTCGCGAATGAGCAGCACGTGGCGGACTGGCCCCCTCATGGCCGCCGTCGGCGCGGCCGTGAGGATCGATCGTAGCACTGGCATGATCGCTACTCAAACGGCCGCTGCTTCGGAGTGGCGTGCCTCCGGGCCCCGGCTACTCCTCGGTGAAGTCGGTCGTGGAGGCGAGCGAGGCGGGGGGCGAGGCGCCCTGGATGCGGGCGAGGGTGATCTCGCCGAAGGCGTCGTCCTGGCGCGCCTCCAGGTAGCGGCGGCGGATCAGTTCCAGTACCGCGAGGAAGTCCACGATCACGACCAGCCGCGAGGTGGCCGCGCCAATCAGCTCGCGAAACGAGATCGTGCGCTCCCGCTCGAGGCGCTCTGTCAGCAGCGAGACGCGATCGCGCAGCTGCACGGCCTCGCGCTCCAGCTCGGTTGGCGGCTCCTCCTCCGGGAGCCGCTCCAGCACCTCGCGGAACAGCGCGTAGAGCTGGTCCGTGGTGACGCCGTCGAGGCCGCTCGGGAGCGGCAGCTCGGGCGGGGCGGCCTCCCGGCGGTAGCCGGTGCGGTGCCCGGTTTCGAGGTCGCGCAGGTGCTCGGCGGCCTGGCGGTAGCGCCGGTACTCCTCCAGCGCCTCGAGCAGCGCCTGCGGGTCGCTCTCGTCGGCCTCGTCCTCGTCCTCGGGATCGCGTGGGAGCAGCGCGCGGGACTTGAGCAGCAGCAGCCGCGCGCCCATCGCGATGAATGAGGCGAGCGCGCCGAGGTCGATGCGCTCGCCCTCGCGGACGTGCGCCAGGTACTGCTCCGTGACGGCGACGAGCGAGACCTCGGTGATGTCCAGCTCGCGCCGCTCGATCAGGTGCAGCAGCAGCTCGAGCGGTCCCTGGAACTTCGGCAGATCGAGGGCGAAGAGATCCCCCTGCTGAGCCTCGGCGTCGGAGGGAGCGGCGGCGGCTTCCGGCGCCTCCTCCGGGGCTGACTGCTCGGCGGGGTCGGGTGTGGTCATCGAGCGCGCCGCCCTCAGGCCGCGACCTGCGGGCGCTCGGCGAGCGGGCGGCCGATCGCGCGCCCCAGCGCCGAGGCCTCCTGCATCAGCTCGTCGAAGTGCTCAGGGGTGAGCGACTGTGCACCGTCGGAGAGCGCGCGGTCCGGGTCCGGGTGAACCTCGATCATCAAGCCGTCCGCGCCGACGGCCAGGCCGGCGGTCGCCATCGGCCGCACGAGGTACCAGTGCCCCGTCCCGTGCGAGGGGTCGACGATCACGGGCAGGTGGCTGAGCCGTTTCACGAGCGCGACGGCGTTGAGGTCCAGCGTGTTGCGCGTCGCGGTCTCGAACGTGCGCACGCCGCGCTCGCAGAGGATCACGTCGCGGTTGCCCTGCGTGAGGATGTACTCGGCGGAGAGCAGCCACTCCTCGATCGTGGCGGAGAGCCCGCGCTTGAGCATGACGGGCTTGCCCGTCTTGCCGGCCTCGGAGAGCAGCACGTAGTTCTGCATGTTGCGCGCGCCGATCTGGAGCACGTCCGAGTGTTCCGTGACGACGTCCACGTCGCGCTCGGACAGCAGCTCCGTGATCACCGGCAGCTGGTAGTCGCGGCCCGCGCGCTGCAGCATCTCGAGCGCCTCGAGGCCGAGCCCGCGGAAGGAGTAGGGCGAGGTGCGCGGCTTGAAGGCGCCGCCGCGCAGGATGTGCGCCCCGGCCTGCTTGACCTGCGCCGCGGTCTCCCGCAACTGCTCCTCCGACTCGATCGCGCACGGCCCGCCGATCACCACGGGGCGCCCGCTCCCGATGCTGACGCCGTACGGGAGATCGACGACGGTGTCCGTCTCGCGAACCTCGCGGCTGGCGAGCTTGTAGGGGCGCGAGACGCGCAGCACCTGGTCGACGCCCACCATCGTTGCCAGCTCGTCGCGCAGGTCCGGGAAGACCTGTCCGAGGACGGCGATCACCTTGCGCTGCTCGCCGTGGATGACCTCGCTCTGCAGCCCGAAGGACTCGATGCGCTGGATCACGGCGGCGCCGTGCTCCTCGCTGCTGTCGATGCGCATGACGACGATCACTGGCCGCCGTCCCCCCCACCGTCCAACCCGGAGATGTCGGGGCGCAACGCCGCGGCTTCATGCAGGTAGACGTGCTGGATCTCCTCGGGCGGGCGGTCCGTGTTGACGTGCATCAGCAACCGCAGGCAGCGCGGCAGCGCTCCCGGCACCGCCATCTCGTGGCCGCACAGCAGCGGGACGTCCATCCAGCCCGCCTCGCGCGCGGCGACGGCGGGGAAGTCGGCGTTGAGGTCCGGCGTGGTGGTGAAGAACACCGAGGCGACGTGCGAGCGCTCCACGTCGTTGGCGTTGACGACCGCCTGCAGCAACTCCGTGGCCGCATCGATGATCGCCTCGCGTGTGTTCGCGCGGACGGACGTGGCGCCCCGGATGCCGCGAACCATCATGACGCCGCCGCCTTCGCCGCTGCGCGACCGCTCAGCCGCTCCATCAGGCTGCGCACCGCTTCATGCCGCCGCTCCCGAGGCGCCTCGCTGATTGTCCGCACCACGGCGCTTCCCACGATCGCCGCGTCGGCGACGCGGCCGACCTCCTCGACATGCTCGCGCGCCGAGATGCCGAAGCCAACCGCAAGCGGGAGTGCAGCGTGCTCGCGCACCCGTGCGATGAACGACGGGAGCTCCTCGGAGACCTGGGTACGCGCGCCGGTCACGCCGGTGACGCTCACGCAATAGACGAACCCGCTCCCGTGCTCGCCCACCGCCGCGATGCGCTCCGCGGTCGAGGTCGGCGCCAGCAGGTAGATGAGATGCACGCCCTGCGCCTTCGCCGGCTCCGCCAGCTCCGCTGCCTCCTCGACCGGCAGGTCGACGACGACGAGCCCGTCGACGCCTGCCTCGGCGGCCGCTCGCGTGAACGACTGCGTTCCCGCGGCCAGCATCGGGTTGAAGTATCCCATCAGCAGCAGCGGGGCGGAGACGCCGTCCTCGCGCAGCGCCCGGGCGCTGGCGAGCACGTCGTCCTGCGTCACGCCGGCGTCGAGCGCCTGCTGGTACGCGGCCTGGTTGGTGACGCCGTCGGCGAGCGGGTCGCTGAAGGGCACGCCCAGTTCGACGGCGTCGGCGCCGCCCTCGAGCAGCGCGCGCACGATGCCGGGCGTGGCGTCCGGCTCCGGCCAGCAGCCGGGGACGAAGGCGATCAGCGCCGGGCGGCCCTCAGCCCGCGTCCGTTCGAACAGCTGCGCGATGCGGTCACTCATCGGGTGGTTCACTCCAGGAACAGCAGTGTAGCGATGAATGCGACGCTGTTGACGCCGGCATGCGCCGCGATCGTGGTCCAGATTGAGCCGGACTCCTCGTAGGCCCAGGCCCACAGCGCGCCGATGAAGGCGAACGGCACGAGCACGCCGAGATTCAGGTGGAAGACGCTGAAGAGCGCGCCGCTCAGGGACATCGCCGGAAACCGGCGCCAGTACCCGCGCAGCCCGCGGTGCAGCAGCCCGCGGAACAGCAGCTCCTCGCTGAAGGGCGCGCCGACGATCGTTGCGACGCCCAGCGCCACGACGAGCACGATGCGGTCGCGATCGAAGTCGATCGTGTTGGTTCCCTTGAGCGCGTCGACGGAAAGCCCGAACGCCTCGAGCAGCGCGATCGCCGCGACGTAGCAGATCAGGATCACGTACGCGCCGGCCCAGGCGATCGGCATCGGGCCCCAGACGCGAGGCCGCACGAAGCCGAGGTCCGCCGCCGTGATGCCGCGCCGCGCTGCGAGCAGCAGGACCGTGGCGGCGAGGATCAGGTTGAAACCGATGATCGCAGCCGCGCCGGCGCGGTTGATGCCCTCGCCTCGCTCTGCCGTGGTGGCGATGAGCAGGCCCAGCACGGCGAATGAGAGGACGACGACGCAGAAGGCGGAGACCATGTCGCGCACGCGCCAGAGTGGCGGGAGGGTTCCGGTTGCCGTCGCCGCAGGCTCAGCGATCACAGCGCGAGCGTAACAGGCGTCCTGCGCTGCCGCACTGCGGTGCGCGCCCTACAGCGTGACGCCGAGCGCGTCGGCGACCGTGCCCATGTCCTTGTCGCCGCGCCCGCTGAGGTTGACGAGCACCAGCGCGTCCTCGCCCAGCTCCGGCAGCAGCTTCGCGAGGTGGGCGAGCGCGTGCGCGGGCTCCAGCGCGGGGATGATGCCCTCGGTCTCGCTCAACAGGCGGAAGGCGGCGAGCGCCTCCTCGTCGGTGACGGAGACGTACTCGGCGCGCTCGCTGACCTTCAGCCAGGAGTGCTCCGGCCCCACGCCGGGGTAGTCGAGGCCGGCCGAGATCGAGTGTGCCTCCGTGACTTGCCCGTGTGCGTCCTGCAGCAGGTAGGAGCGCGAGCCGTGCAGGACGCCCGGCTCGCCCGCCGCCAGCGGGGCCGCGTGCCGCCCGTCCAGCCCCTCGCCCGCGGCCTCGACGCCGACCAGCCGCACGGGGTCGTCGACGAAGGCGTGGAACAGCCCGATCGCGTTGGAGCCGCCGCCGACGCAGGCGAGGGCGACCGTGGGCAGCCGCCCCTCTGCTTCGAGGATCTGCGTGCGCGCCTCGTGGCCGATCACGGCCTGGAAGTCACGGACCAGCAGCGGGTAGGGGTGCGGCCCGACGGCCGAGCCGAGCAGGTAATGCGTGGTGCGCACGTTGGTGACCCAGTCGCGGATCGCCTCGTTGATCGCGTCCTTGAGCGTGCGCGAACCGGACTCGACGGTGCGTACCTCGGCGCCGAGCAACTTCATGCGGAAGACGTTGAGCGCCTGCCGCCGCACGTCCTCCGCGCCCATGTAGACGACGCATTCGAGGCCGAGCAGGGCGCACGCGGTGGCGGTCGCGACGCCGTGCTGCCCGGCGCCGGTCTCGGCGACGATGCGTGGCTTGCCCATGCGCTGCGCGAGCAGGCCCTGCGCCAGCGCGGCGTTGATCTTGTGCGCGCCGGTGTGCGTCAGGTCCTCGCGCTTGAGGTAGACGATCGGCGCGCCCTCCCCGGCGATCCGCTGCGCGAGGCGGTCGGCGCGCGTGATCGGCGTGGGCCGGCCGACGAAGTCACGAAGCAGCCCGTCAAGCTCCTCGCCGAAGGCCGGATCCTCGCGTGCGGCCGCGTAGGCCTCCTCCAGCTCGGCGAGCGCCGGCATCAGGGTCTCGGGTACGTAGCGGCCGCCGAAGCCGCCGAAGTAGCCGCGCTCGTCGGGCAGGGCGGAGCGATCCGTGGTGGTGGTCATGCGGGCGCCCGACTCTGCGGGTTGGCGATGGCCGGCGGCTCGTTTGCAGCCCGAAGCGTCTCCACGTCGCACCCTCTTCGGCTCGCGCGCGGTGCTGTCGATGATACCGCCGACTCGCTCCAGGGGCTGCGGCGAGGACCGTGCGGCCGGGTGGTCAGGGGGCTACTCGAAGCCGGGGTGGGCTGCCAGCATTGCCGCGTCCGGCTCTGGCCGCCGCTCCAGCGGCAGGCTGACGATCAGCTCCGTGAACTCGCCCGGCTCCGACTCGACGCTGATGTGCCCGCCGTGCCGGCGCACGATGTCGGCGGAGATCGCCAGCCCGAGGCCGGTGCCCTGATCCGTCGGCTTGGTCGTGAAGAAGGGATTGAAGATCTTCTCGATGACATCCTCCGGGATGCCGGTGCCGTTATCGCGGATGCGGACCTGGACCTCGTCGTCCGTCCGCCGCGTGATCAGGGTGAGCGTCGGCCAGTACGATTCCCCGTCCGCCTCGCTGGCGAGGCGCCGTTCGTTCGTCGCGTGACAGGCGTTGCTCACGAGGTTGAGGAACACGCGGCCAAGATCCTGGGGGATGACCTCGAGTTCGCCCGCCCCGGAAGCGAACTCCCGCTGGATGTCGAGCTGGAAGTCGGAGTTCGTCGCGCGGGCGCTGTGGTAGGCCAGCAGCGCGTGCTGGTCCAACAGCTCGTTGATGTCTATGGACTGCCACTCCTGCGAGCCGCGACCCATGCTGAGCATGTCCTGCACGATCCGGTTTGCGCGCTCGCCGTGTGAGCTGATGCGCTCAACGTTGCTCGTCAGATCGCCGGTGATGTCCTCGACGAGGTCGCGCTGCTCTTCCGTGAGTTCCACGCCCTTTTCTTCGAGGATCTCCTTGAGTTCCTCCACCAGCTCGCCCGAGGCCTCGGAGAAGTTCTTCACGAAGTTCAGCGGGTTGCGGATCTCGTGGGCGACGCCCGCGGTGAGCTCGCCGAGAGCGGCCAGCTTCTCCCGCATGACGATCTGGTCCTGAGCCTGCTGCAGCTGGGCCAGCACGTCCTCGAGTTCGTCGTTCTTGCCCTGGAGCTCCTCCGCGAGCTCCTCGACGAGGTTGAGGCGTTGCACTTCCAGCGCGTGACGCCGGAACACGTCGAGGGCGGCGGCCATCTCCGCGACCTCGTCGCGTCCGCCGATGTCGGCGCGGACCTCCAGGTCGCCCTGGGCCATGTCACGCATCCACTGGGAGAGCATCCCGATGCGCCGCAGCAGCACCCGCCCGATGAAGAGCCAGGTGATCAGCAGCGCACCCGTGATGCTGAGCGCGAGAATGGCGAGCAGCAGGACGCGGCCGGTAAAGATCGCCTGGGTGGATGCCTCGGTAGCCTCCTCGGTGCTCGCCTGGGCGGCGCCGACCAGGCCGTTCACCTCCGCCACCAGCTCCACGGCGAGATCGCGGTTCAGGCTGAGCAGCTCCGCCTGCCGGTCCGCGATCCGCAGCTCCTCGGCAAACACGCCGAACACGCTGTCCTCACCCGATCCGAGCGCGAACAGGCGGTCGAAGATGGGCACCGCTTCGACGTGGAACGAGGAACCGACGAGCGCCGCCAGGTTCCTGTCGATGCGGCTGGCGGTGGACTCGAAGCGCTCCCGCAGCGGCTCGATCAGGGATGCGTCGGGCAGGGTGAAGGCATTGGCCAGCAGCTCGGTTGCGATGTTGACGTCCGCCTGCAACTCGGCAAGCCGCCGGTAGCGCACGAACTGCTCCTCCGAGAGGTGCTGCTCACGGGGCGCCGGTGGCGCCGTGAGGTTGCTGTACCCGGTGAGCGCGTAGAAGAGCTGATCGTCGATGGCTGGGGCGAGGGCGTCGTCCAGTTGCGCACGCACCTCCGTCAGCTCGATCTGCAACGCTTCGCGGTGCGCGATCAGGTCGAATACGCCGGATGTCTGGCTCTCGATGGCCTGGATGTTGGCGATGATCGTGTCGGCTCGCTCGCGGATGCGCAGCACCCGGTCGCCCTCGGCGTTCCCTTGCTCGAGCGTGGCCATCTGCTGCTCGAACGAGGCGTACGCCTCATCGATGCTGAGAACGACCTGCGCGAACTCCTCGGGGGTGGCGGCGACGGTGAGGTTTGGCGCGGCGGCTACCAGGTTGCCGCTGTACTGGGCGACGCCGAACGCGGCCGCCAGTTCCGGCACGCTGCCTTCGTTGACCTGGCTCTGGACGTCGCCGACCCGGTTGAAGGAGAACCAGCCGACCAGACTGGCGGCCAGGGTGAGCAGGACCGCGCCGCCCATTGCCAGATACAGCTGGGTGGAGATCCGGAAGCGGCTGGCAAGCAGGCGCTTCAGTTTTTCGACCATGTCTCCACGTCCTGCAGGTTCTCAATGGGATGGTAGCGGCCGTCGGCGCCGATCACCGTGATGAAGACGGCGTCGGAGCCCTGGTTGTCGTCCACGCCGAAGCTGAGACCGAAGCCCTCGAGGTCGATGGCGTTGGCCCCGATCAGGGCGTCGACGAAGCAGGCCCGGTCCACCTCGCGACCGCAGCTCTCAAGCCCGGCGATCGCGAGCCGGCCCGCGAGGTAGCCCTCGAGGGAGACGAAGCCGGGTACGGCTTCCGGCGAGTAGAGCCGGAGGGCGCGCTTGTAGGCGGCGATCACGGGGAGCGAGTCGTCGTCCGGGAACGGGACCACCTGGGTCACGACGACCCCGGCGCCGTCGGAGCCCAATTCCCGGGCCAGCGCGTTGCTGCCGACGAACGAGACGTTCAGGAAGACCGGGTTGAACCCGGTCGCCCGCCCCCACTTGATGAGGGCGGCCATCGGCTCGTAGGCGCCAATCATGATCACGGCGTCCGGGCTGCCCTCGCGAAGGTCGAGGAGCGCTGTCTTCACGGCCGTCGTGTTGCGGGGGTAGAGGCCGACGGCTACCGGCTGGAGTCCGCGGCGCTCCAGCGCGGCCAGCGATCCCCGGTAACCGGCGCGGCCGTAGGAGTCGTCCTGGTACATGATGCCGATGCGGTCGATCCCGAGATCGCCGATCAGGCGGGCGACCATCTCCTCGGTCTCCTGGTTGTAGGAGGCGCGCAGGTTGATGATGTTGTCCCACGCCGGGTCGCGCAGGAACGCTGCGCCGGTGAACGGTGCGATGTAGGGGACGCCCGCGTCCGCCGCGATCGGCGTCGCGGAGCGCGAGGTAGGCGTGCCCACCGCCCCGATCAGGGCAAACACGTTCTCTTCCTCGATCAGGTGTCGGGTATTGGCGATCGCGGCTTCCGGCTCGTAGGAGTCGTCGAGCGAGGTGAGTTCCAGCACCCGGCCGTGGACACCCCCGGAGATGTTGGCCTCGAAGAACGCGGCCTCGATCCCGATCCGCATGTTCTTGCCGAGCTCCTGGGCGGGTCCGCTGAACGCCGCGGACTGGCCGAACAGGATTCGGTCCTCGTGCACGCCGGGTGTCCCGGTCCGGGCGATCGGGGTGGGTTCGGGAGTGCCGGCGGGGGGGCCGCCATTGGGCGCGCCGTCGCCGCTCGTGCATCCCGCCATGAGGATCGCCCCGAGCGCCAGACAGACTCCCACCAGCCCGCCGACTCGCATGGGGCCCTCGCGCCTCATCTGACCTTGCGGGTGACCATCTTCAGGCGGTTCTTGCCCGCGGAGCGTTCGTATTGCACATCGTCCATCAGCGTGCGCACGAAGTGGACGCCGAGGCCCCCAACGCGCCGCCCCTCGACCCCGGAGGTGAGATCGGGGTCCGGGGCGTCGTTCAGGGGATCGAACGGCCGTCCGCCGTCGATGATCTCGATGGTCACCGAGTCCCCTTCGGATACGAGGGCGATCTCGATGTTGCTCGTAGCGTCGTCGTGTCCGTAGTCCATGATGTTCAGGCCCAGCTCTTCGAGCACGAGGTTCACCCGGAAGAGCAAGTCCGGCGGCCACTGATCCTCCTCCGCCAGGTTCTCGATGGCGGCGACAATCCGATCCAGCTCCTGGCGGTCCGTCTTGACGGTCAGTGACAGTGTCGCGCTCACCTCGTTATCCCTGTCGCAGGGTCAGGCAGGTGACGTCGTCGTGCTGGGGGGCGTCGCCCGTGAACTCGCGGACGACCCGCATGACCTCCATGCCGGTGGTCTCGGCATCGCTGGACAGGTGGCCGGGCCCGAAGTGCTCGCGCACGCCTTCGATGCCGAGCAACTCGTCGTCGATGTTGGTGGCCTCCGTCACCCCGTCGGTGTAGAGGATCACGGTGTCCCCGGGTGCGAGCGTGTAGCTCTCCTGGCGGTACTCGATACCCGGCACCACGCCCACGGCGATCCCGCCGGTCAGGGGCAGCAGGGTGGAGCTGCCGTCGGCGTGAACCACGAGTGGAGGATCATGGCCTCCGCTGGCGTAGGCGAACACCCCGGTGGAGGGGCTGAACGTGGCGTACAGCATGGTGACGAACATGCCGGCCGTGTCGTCTTCCTGGATCAGGTTGTTGACCTCCGCGAGGACCGCGCCGGGTTCCTGGAAGCTGATCGCCGCGCCCTTGAGCAGGGTGCGGCTGGACATCATGAAGAGGGCGGCGGGCACGCCCTTCCCGGAGACATCGGCGATCGCAAGGCCGATCTGATCGTCCTGCAGGCGAATCACGTCGTAGAAGTCGCCTCCCACGTTGCGCGCCGGTTCCATGGTCCCGAAGACCCTGTAGTTCGATCCGCTGGGGAAGGCCGTGGGGAGGATCGACTGCTGCATCTTGCTGGCGACGTCGAGTTCGTTCTGCAGCGTCACCAGCCTGTCGCGGCTCTTGAGCGCCTCGCGCCACTCCTCGACGTGCTGGAGGGTGCGGTCGACGGTGATCCGCAGGTCGTCGAAGTCAAGCGGCTTCGTGACGAAGTCGAACGCGCCGCGGTTCATGGCGGTGCGAATGTTCTGCATGTCGCCGTAGGCGGAGATGATCACGGCCCGGATGTCCGGGTTTACGGAGGGGATCTGCTCCAGCAGGGTCAGACCGTCCATCTCGGGCATATTGATGTCCGAGAGGACCATGTCGATGTCATCCTGCTCGTCCAGCTTCTGCAGCGCCTCGATGCCGTTGCGGGCAAAGACGAACTCATAGACACCCTGCCGGATGGCGCGGCGCATGCGCTGGAGCATCAGAGGTTCGAGATCGGGCTCGTCGTCAACGACCAGGATTTTGTGGGTCATCGCATTATTCGGGGGGAGTTGCGCGTGTGTCTGTTCCGGTCCGGCTCGCGTGTGCTACCCGCTGACGGCAGCCAGAGCCTCGTCTCGCGTGCCGTGAATCGGGATGATGGTGTCGAAGCCGCTGATCGCGAACACCTCGCGGATCGGAGCGTCAAGGGAGCAGAGCGCCATCGCGCCGCCGTTACCCTGGAGGCTTCTGGCGGTCAGGAGGATCACCCTCAGCCCGGCGCTACTGATGTAGGAGATCTGCTCAAAGTCCAGGACCAGGGCGCGGTCGCCGTCCTCGATCGCCCCCTCCAGGGCTTCCTGGAACTCGCCCGCGTTGGAGCCGTCGAGGCGCCCTGTCGGCCTGGCGACGACCGTCGCGCCGTCGCGCTCCGCGTTGATTTCCATAAGTCCGTCTCCTGACCCCTCGCTCGCGAAGTAGTGGCAGGGCCGCAGTATAGCCCGGTTGGAGTATACGTGGGGCAGGCGCCCGGTTGGAGGGCGAACCTCCGCTGAATCGCAGGCTGCCGCGGTGCACGCGAGGATCTCCGAGTCGCCGTCGGGAGGGTCCGAACGGCCACGACGCGCGAGGCGACGCCCGCTGCGGTTGGGGCCCGGCGCCGGCCCGATGCGTGGCGAGGGCCGGAGGCCGCACGGGTGCGCGCCAGGTGATGTAGCTGCCACGGGGACGGTGGGCGCCCGATCATGCGGGCCTTCGTGCGGGCGTGTCGTAAAGGGGTGTAGTTGATACTCCGTCTTACCTGCCTCCGAAGAACGGTTTTTTGTTTGAAGTTGTGGACTCACGTTAGGCCAGCCTGTTAACATTGAAAGCCGGAAGTATGCTTGCAGGTCAGGAGGATCTGGTGGTACAGGCAACCCACGTCACGCATGAGTGCGACGAGCACGAGCATCACGGCGAGCCGGGCCACGTGCACGACCAGCACGAGTGCGACGAGCACGAGCACCACGCGCACGAGCACGAGCACCACGGCGAGGCTCACGGCGACGGGCACGACGAGCACGAGTGCGACGAGCACGAGCACCACGCTCACGAGCACGACGCGCACGAGTGCGACGAGCACGAGCACCACGGCGAGCCGGGTCACGTGCACGACATGCACGAGTGCGACGAGCATGAGCACCACGCCCACGCGCACGACCCGCATGAGTGCGACGAGCACGAGCACCACTCCCACTAGCGAGTAGCGGGCGACCGGTTCCGGCAGCGGTGGTCCCCAGGACCGGCGCGGCGGGCCGGACTGGAAGAGCGAGCCTGAAGGCCCATCCCACAGGGATGGCGCTTTCGGGTATCGTTCGATTGTCGGGGTGTGCGTCCAGGGCGCGTCACCCCGGGCGTCGCGAACGTGGTAGGGAATTGATCCGGTAGATGTCAACAACGCCAGGATCGACATCTGACTCCCACGACCACGACGACCATGCCGGGCATGACCACGACGACCACGCCGGGCATGACCACGACGACCACGCCGGGCATGACCACGACGACCATGCCGGGCATGACCACGACGACCACGCCGGGCATGACCACGACGACCATGCCGGGCATGACCACGACGACCACGCCGGGCATGACCACGACGACCACGCCGGGCATGACCACGACGACCACGCCGGGCATGACCACGGCCGCCACGATCACGCCCACGACTTGCGAGGGCTCAGCCGTCGCAGGCTGACGATCAGCCTCTTCCTGATCGCCGGCTACATGCTGGCCGAAGTCATCGGTGGTCTGGTGTCCGGCAGCCTCGCGCTGCTGGCCGACGCCGGCCACATGGCTACCGACGCGGCCGCCATCGGTCTCGCGCTGCTCGCGATGTGGTTCGCGGAGCGGGAGGCGTCCGCCGAGCGCACCTACGGCTTCTACCGCACCGAGGTGCTCGCCGCGATGCTCAACGCCTTCGCGCTATGGATCATCGTCGCCTGGATCTTCTTCGAGGCGTACCACCGCTTCACGGTGGAGGCGGTGCACGTAGACGGATGGCCCGTGCTGATCGTCGGCACCGGCGGTCTGATCGTGAACGTGATCGCCGCCTACATGCTGCACGCCTCCGCAGAGCACAGCCTGAATGCCGAGGGCGCCTTCCAGCATGTGCTGGCGGACCTGCTCGGCTCCGTCGGCGTCATCATCGCGGCCATCCTCGTGATCGCGTTCGACTGGGTGATCGCCGACCCGATCATCAGCATCATCATCGGCCTGCTGATTCTCGCCTCCTCCTGGGGTCTCGTGACGCGCGTCTTCCACGTGCTGCTTGAGGGCACCCCGGAGCACGTCGACGTCTACAGCCTCTGCCACGACATCGAGGAACTGGAAGGCGTGCAGCTCATCCACGATGTCCACTGCTGGACGATCACGTCCAACGACGAGGCCTTCACTGCACACGTGCTGGTCGACCCCTCGTACGAGGGCGACATCGACGAGCTGATTTCACGGGCCCAGGATCTGGCGCACGACAAGTACAGCATCGGCCACGTGACGATCCAGGCGGAGCAGTCTCTGGAGAGTTGCACCGAGAACCACCACGTTGGTCACCTGGCGTTCACCGCGCGCCCGGAACGGTCCGGCGGATTCTCGGTCAGGGGCCTGCTGCGCCTCTAGCTGGTTCGTCGCTTCGCCGCAGCCGCTTCACCGGTCGCGTCACGCGACGGCCGAGGGTCGGTGCGCGTCAGGCGGCGTCCTGCCGTCGCACGGCCTCGATGAAGTCGCGCACGCGCGCGGGATCCTTGCGCCCCGCGGTCTCCGTGCCGGTCGAGACGTCGACGGCCCACGGTCGCACGCGCTCGATCGCCTCGCCGACGTTCTCCGGGGTAAGGCCCCCGGCGAGCAGCATCGGCAGCTCGGCGGAGACGATGCGCGCGACCTCCCAGTCGAAGGTGCGGCCCGAGCCACCGCGGTAGGGCCCGTGCGGCGAGTCGAGCATGAGCGCGATCGCGAACCCCGGCTCGACGAACCTCATCGGATCCGAGGGCGAGTCGAGCGGTGAGACGTGTACCACCTGGATCACCTGCCGGGCGACCAGCAGGCAGTCCTCCCAGCTCTCATCGCCGGAGAGCTGGACGAGGTCCACGCCGGACTCAAGCGCCAGCTCGTTGACCTCCTCGATCGGCTGGTCAGCGAAGAGGCCGACGGTGAGCGGCCGTTTCGCCTCGAGGTAGGCCTCGATCACTTCCGCGCCGTGGCGGAACCACTCGCGCTCGTCCTCGCGCGCGTGGCCCCGGGCGGGGGGCGGCAGCGCGATCTCGTGCGCGGCAAGCGGCTCGCCGAGGGCATGCACCATCGCCTGCGCCTCGCCGAGGCCGACCTGGCGCGACGATTCGGCGAAGACGATCCCGACGAAGTCGGCGCCGGCCTCAGCGACATTGAGCACGTCGGCGGGTGTGCGGTTGCCACAGATCTTGACCAGCGTCATCAGCCGCCCACCCGGCTGCGCGCGGGCGCAAGCAGCAGCTCGCGCGCCTTGGCGGCGACATCGCCCGTGCGCACCAGCGCCTCGCCGACGAGCAGGGCGTGCGCTCCGGCCTCGGCCATCCGTTCGGCGTCCCCGGCGCTCTGGATCGCCGACTCGGCGACCAGCGTGACGCCCTCCGGCGCCAGCGGCGCGAGCCGCTCGAAGGTCGCGAGGTCCTCGTCGAAGGTTCGCAGATCGCGGTTGTTGACGCCGATCACGCGCGCCCCCGCGTCGACGGCTGCGCCGAGTTCGGCGGCGTCGTGGACCTCGACCAGCGCCTCCATGCCCTGCGCGCGGGTGAGTGCGAGCAAGCTGGCGAGCGCGCGGGGCGGCAGCAGCATCACGATCAGCAGGAGCGCGTCAGCGCCGCGCGCGCGTGCCTCGACGACCTGGTACGGGTCGAAGAGAAAGTCCTTGCGCAGCAGCGCCGGCCGGTCCATGTCGCCGCCGAACGCCTCCGAGGCGGCCGCGAGGTCCTCGATGCCGCCCTGGAAGAACGTCGGCTCGGTCAGCACGGAGACGGCGGAGGCGCCGGCGGCCGCATACTCGCGCGCCTGCGTGGCGGCGTCGAGAGCGCCGTCGATCACGCCGCGCGAGGGCGAGGCGCGCTTGATCTCGCCGATCAGCCGCAGCCGCGCGCCCTCGGGCGAGGCGGCGCGCCCCTCCGTCAATCGTGCCGCGAAGTCGATCGCGGGCGGCCGCGCGGCGGCGAGCCGTTCCAGGGCGTCGCGAGGTGTCGCCTCCTGGTCCTCGGCGAGCCGCAGCCGCCGGTCGGCGACGATGCGGTCCAGCACGGTACCCGTCTCGCGCGGACCGCTGGAGGCTGCCGAGGCGTGCGCGGTCATCGTGTCAGCTACGCCGGGTGGCCTCGACGAAGGCGCCGAGACGGGCGGCCGCCTCACCCTCGTCGATTGCCGTCAGCGCCTGCTCGGCGCCTTGCTGGATCGAGGCGGCGAGGCCGCAGACGTACAGTCCGGCGCCGGTGTTGACGGCGATGAAGTCGCGCAGCGCGGCTGAGCCGGAACCATCGCCGCGCAGCACCGCGCGCAGCGCCTCGGCGTTCTCCTCGGCGCTGCCGCCGCGCACCTCGTCGAGGGTGCGTTCCGTCACGCCGAGGTCGCGCGGGGTGACGCGGCGCTGTGTGAGCTCCAGACCGCGCACCTCGAACAGCGTCGTCGGCGCGGAGACGGAGATCTCGTCCAGACCCTCGTCGCTCGAAACCACGAGGGCGTGGCGGACGCCGAGGCGCGCCAGCGCCCCGGCAAGCAGCTCGGCGGTGGCGAGCCGGGGCGTGCCGAGCACGTGGCAGTTGGCCGAGGCGGGGTTGGTGAGGGGGCCGAGGATGTTGAAGACCGTGCGCACGCCGATCTCGCGCCGCAGCGGCGCCGCGAAGCGCATCGCGGGGTGGAACGACTGCGCGAAGAGGAAGCCGACGCCCGTGCGCTCGATGCAGCTCGCCACCTGCTCCGGCGCGAGCGCGATCTCCGCCCCAAGCGCCTCGAGCAGATCCGCCGAGCCGGACTGCGAGGTCATGCCGCGGTTCCCGTGCTTGGCGACCTTTGCGCCGACCGACGCGGCGACGATTGCGGCCGCCGTCGAGACGTTGAAGGTGTTGAGCCCGGAGCCGCCGGTCCCGCACGTGTCGAGCAGCGGACGTGCGCTCACGTGCGCCTTCAGCGAGTGCTCTCGCATCACGCGCGCCATCCCGACGACCTCGTCGACGGTCTCGCCCTTGTGGCGCAGTGCGAGGACGAAGGCGCCGAACTGGGCGGGCGTCGCCTCCGCCTCCATGATCTCGTTCATCACGGCGGCGGCCTCGCCCTCGCTGAGGTCGCGTCCCTCCTCGACAAGCGCCCCGATCGCGTCTGCGATCATGAGCTGTTCCCCTGTCGCGACCCGAGCATGTACGCGTCTACGGGCACGAGTCGCTGGCTTGCCGGGTCGACGCTGAGGAGCAGCGTCTCCAGCGGGACGGCGCCGAGCAGCGGCGATACTCCATCCTCGCCGAAGACCACCGGCGAAGACTCCGCGACGTCCCCGATCCGGATCATCGCTGCGCCAGCGTCGCGTTCGATGCGGCTGCCGTCGGCGAGAGTGAACCGTACGCGCCGCGTGGGTTCGATGCCGAGGCGGCGGAGGATCGCCGTCGGCGCCACCGTGAACGTCGAGCCGGTGTCGACCATCGCTTCGATGGTTTCGAACGGACCATCCCGGCTGGCGGCCACCTCGGCTGTGACGTTGAACGTGCCCATCTCAGGCCGCCTCTCGCCTTACGCCGGGGCCGCCGCCGCGCGGGGCGACTCCATGGCGAGGAAGTTGCGCAGCAGCTCGTGGCCGGTGGTTGTCATGATCGACTCGGGGTGGAACTGGACGCCCTCGATCGGCAGCGTGCGGTGGCGGACGCCCATGATCACCCCGCTCTCCGCGCGCGCCGTGACCTCCAGCTCGTCGGGCAGCGTGTCCGGCTCGATCGCCAGTGAATGATAGCGAATCGCCTCGAACGGCTGCGGCAGCGACTCAAAGACACCCTTGCCGTCGTGCGTGACCGTCGAGATCTTGCCGTGCATGATCTCGCCCGCCGGACCGACCCGCGCGCCGAACGCCTCGCCGATGCTCTGGTGTCCGAGGCAGACGCCGAGCAGCGGCACCTGCCCGGCCGCCGCCCGGATCAGGTCGATCGAGATGCCGGCCTCCGCCGGCGTGCACGGCCCCGGCGAGACAACGATCCGCTCCGGCCCCATCGCCAGGCAGTCCTCGACGCTCGTCTCATCGTTGCGCACGACCGCGACCGTCGCGCCCAGCTCTGAGAGGTACTGGTAGAGGTTGTAGGTAAACGAGTCGTAGTTATCGATCAGCAAGAGCATGGGAACGCTCCAAACAGGCTGCGGGAGTAAGCCGCGGATCGGCTGCGGACGTTATCGATCAGCAAGAGCATGGGAACGCTCCAAACAGGCTGCGGGAGTAAGCACCGGATCGGCTGCGGACGTTATCGATCAGCAAGAGCATGGGAACGCTCCAAACAGGCTGCGGGAGTAAGCACCGGATCGGCTGCGGACGTTATCGATTGGGAGCACCAGCTCAGGCCTCCTCGGCTTCGTCGGGATCCGCCTGCGAGGCGGCAAGCATCTTCTCGAGTTGTTGCGTGTGTGAGCGGTCGTGGGCCGCGATGCGGGCGATCCGGTCGCCGACGCGCACCGCGCCGCGATCGGCGTGGTCGCCGTAGGCGTCCAACTCGTCCTGCCCGAGCCCCTCGAGCCAGGCGAGCGTCTCCGCTCGCAGCGCGTCGAGGCGTTCGAGTTCCGTGCGGTCGCTGGCCGGACGCGCGCGGCCGGCGCGCTCCGCCTCGCCCTGCGCCGGGTTGAACGGCCGCCAGGTATGGCCGGGCGTCTCGAGCAACTCGCGCGCCTCGGAGGCGTAGTAGGCCTCGACTGTCGCGCAGTGCGTCAGCAAGTCCACCGGCGCCCAGTCGCCATCGAGGCTGACATCGCGCCAGGGCTCATCGAACGCAAGGTAGGCGGCGCGCAGCGCGTCGCGCGCCGTGATCAGCTCGGCCGTCAGATCCTCGGTGCTGGCGCTCTTCGGCAGCGCGCTCGCGTCCATCGGCAGGCCGCCCAGCCACTCGCGCACGCCCTCGGCGAGATCGATGCCGGCAGCCCCGCCGGGGGGCGCCCAGGCAGCATCGAGGAAGTCGGCGGGCGCATACTGCGGGTCGCCGCTCCAGGAGCTGCAGAGGAAGACGTTGGCGATTGCCATCGGCAGCGCGATCGAGTCGCTGAACTCCCTCCGGTCGGGCGACAGGCGGAGGCGGTCGCCGAGCAGCCGCGCCAGCGCCTGCTCGGCGGTCTCGTCGTCGGCGACGGGTTCCGAGGGCAGCGTCCAGCGGCTGCCCGCGCCGCTGCGCTCCTCGCGGGCGTGGCGCACGAGCAGCACGCGGCCGTCGCTGCGGCGCAGCGCGGCGGAGGCGACAAGCGGTTTGGGGTCCATCAGTAGCCCAGGCTTCCCGAGGGCGTGCTGCCGCCCGCCCGCTCCTCGGCGTCGTCGATCGCAGCCATCAACGCGCGCGCCTTGTGCTGTGTCTCCTCGAACTCTCGCTGCGGATCGGAGTCGTAGACGATGCCGCCGCCGGCCTGCACGTAGGCGACGCCGTCGCGCAGCAGCACGGTGCGAATCGTGATGCAGGTCTCGACGTTGCCTGAGAGGTCGAAGAAGCCGACCGCCCCCGCGTAGGGGCCGCGCTGGTCCGGCTCCAGCTCGGCGATGATCTCCATCGCGCGGATCTTGGGCGCGCCGGAGACCGTGCCCGCCGGGAAGGCCGAGCGCAGCGCGTCGTAGCCGCTCAGGCCCTCGCGCAGCTCGCCCTGCACGTGGCTCACGAGGTGCATGACGTGCGAGTAGAACTCGAGGTCGAAGCTCTGCGTCACCTCGACCGAGCCCGACTTCGAGACGCGCCCCACGTCGTTGCGCCCGAGGTCGAGCAGCATCACGTGCTCGGCGATCTCCTTCGGGTCGTTGCGCAGCTCCTCAGCCAGCCGCTCGTCCTCGGCGGGCGAACCGCTGCGCGGCCGGGTCCCGGCGATCGGGTGCACGTCGACGACGCCGTCCTCGACCTTCACCAGCAGCTCCGGCGAGGCGCCGATGATGGCGATGTCGTCGAACTGCAGGAGGTACATGTAGGGCGAGGGGTTGACCACGCGCAGCGAGCGGTACAGCTCGACCGGGTGCACGCCCGTCTCGCGCGAGAAGCGCTGCGCGATCACCGCCTGGATGATGTCGCCCTCGACGATGTACTGCTTCGTGCGTTCCACGGCCCGCAGGTAGTCCGCGTGCGCCCAGTTGGACCCGATCGGCTGCCTGGTCGGCCCGTCGAGCGGGGTGTAGGGCAGCACGGCGAGCGGGGCCTCGAGGCGCTCGGTGAGTCGCTCGATCTTCGCCTCCGCCGCGTCGTAGGCGGCGTCGACGTCACCATCGAGGCGGGCGAGCGAGATCACCTTGATCGTGTGCAGCACGTGGTCGAAGACCAGCAGCGTGTCGGTGAACATCAGCCATGACTCGGGCACGCCCAGCGCGTCCGTTTCCGGGCGCGGGATGCGCTCGAAGTGCCCGACGGTCTCGTAGCCGAGGTAGCCGACGGCGCCGCCGTGGAAGCGTGGCAGCCCCGGCGCCGGGACCGGCCGCAGCCCGGCGATCTCTTCCTCGATCACGCTGAGGGGGTCGCCGTCCTCGTGGTTGAGGGCGCTCACGCGGTACGGCTCGGTGCCGATGTAGGAGTAGCGCCCCATGCGCTCGCCGCCCTCGACGGATTCGAGCAGGAAGGAGTACTTGCCGCGGGCGACCTTGAGGTAGGCGGAAACGGGCGTCTCCAGGTCGGCGCGCACCTCGCGGTAGATCGCCGCGATGTTGCCCTCCCCGGCGGCCGCGAGGCGGCGCAGTTCCTCGCGGCTGGGTGTGGTGCGGGTTGCGGTCGGTGTCGTCATCGTCGTGGTCCTGTTCGTGCGTTGCAGCGTTCCGTGCGTGCGGCGTACGGCCACCACCAGGCTCCGCCCCGGACGCCACAGAGGCGCGGCGCGGGCTGGTGCTGGTACGGCGCAGGGCTGCTGCGATGCACGATCGGTCCTCCTCGTTCCTCCGGGCAACGTCCTCATGGGACGAAAAAGGACCACCGCCCTGGGGCGATGGTCCTCGCGGCGCCACCCAAGTTCCGCGCGCCGGCAGGCCTCGAGGCCCGCGGCTCGCGCTCATTCAAGGCACGGCCACCCGGCTGCCCCGGACGCGGGGCGTGGCGGCGATACCCTGGGCCTGGATAACGGCGCCCACACCGTCGGCGCCTACTTGCCCCACCATCGGGTCGATTGGGGACGTTCGGGCCGAGACTCCCGGGTCCATTCCGCCGCTGCTGTCGGGCGCCGGGCTTCCACCTTGCCCCGGCTCTCTGGGCCCCGCGTGGCGGCGTACTACTCCCGTTCCGCGTCGCTCTCTGTACGCTGCGACCGTGATCGAGGCTACGGCTGGCCGCGGCGGAGTGTCAACGAGCCTCGGCTACGCCTCCACCGCGCGCCGCCCGGGGCGCGCGCGCTCGCGGGCGACCCAGTCGCGGACGCGGGCGACCGTGCCAGCGAGGTCGCCCTCGACGTTGACGATGACGGCGTCGAAGGCGTCCTGTTGCTCCAGTTCGGCGCGGGCGCTGGCGAGGCGGCGTGCGAGTTCGGTGGGGTCCGTGCCGCGCTCGCGCAGGCGCTGCTCGATCTGCCCCAGGCTCTCGGGGGCGATGAAGAGCAGCCGCGCCTCCGCGATCGCCTCGCGGATCGCGATCGCGCCCTGTACGTCCACCTGCAGCAGCACGTCGCGCCCGCTGGCGAGGGCGGCCCGCAGCTGTGCGCGCGGCGTGCCGTAGAGGCGGCCGTGTACCTCGGCATGCTCGACCAGCTCGCCGGAGCGGATGGCGGCCTCGAACGCCTCGGCGGCGGCGAAGACGTAGTGGACCCCGTCGATCTCGCCGAGGCGCGGCGGGCGCGTCGTCATCGTGACGGGGCGGGCGAACTCGTCGCCTAGGAGCAGCGCGCTCATCAGCGCGTCCTTGCCGACGCCCGACGGCCCCGAGATCACGGCGAGGAGCGGTGGTGGAGTCGACAACGCCGCGCGCCCTACGCCGAACCGAGCCGCTCGAGGTCCGACCAGAACGCGGGGTAGGAGACGGCGACCGCGTCCGCGCCGTCGATCTCCGATTCGCCCTCGGCGATCAGCGCGCCGGCCGCGCCGAGCATCGCGAGGCGGTGGTCGCCCGCCGCCTCGACGCGCCCGCCGCGCAGCCTCGCGCCACCCCCGACAGCGAGACCGTCGGCGCGCTCCTGGACCTCGGCGCCGAGGGCGCGCAGCGCCGCCGCCGTGGTGGCGACGCGGTCGGATTCCTTGACGCGCAGCTCGGCGGCGCCGGCGATCACCGTCTCGCCCTCGGCGACCGCGCCAGCCAGCGCGAGCAGCGGTAGCTCGTCGATCGCGCGCGGGATGACGGCGCCCTCGATGCGCACGCCGCGCAGCGCGGCGGAGCGCACGCGCAGGTCGGCGACAGGCTCGCCGCCGACGGAGCGCGACTCGAGCTCCTCGATGTCCGCGCCCATCTCGCGCAGCACGTCGAGGACGCCGGCGCGCGTGGGGTTGAGGCCTACGCCCGTGAGCAGCACGTCGGCGTCGGGGTGCAGCGTGGCGGCGACGATCCAGACCGCGGCCGTGGAGATGTCGCCGGGGACGCGCACGTCGATCGCCTGCAGATCGCCGGCGGGCGGCGTGAGCCTGACTGTTGCGTCCTCGACGGCGACGTCCGCCCCCATCGCGGCCAGCATGCGCTCGCTGTGGTCGCGCGAGCGCGAGGGTTCGGCGACGGTCGTCGCGCCCTCGGCGGCCAGCCCGGCGAGCAGGATTGCGGACTTGACCTGCGCAGAGGCGACCGGCGTCTCGATGCGCTGGCCACCGGCGATCGCGCCGCCCTCGATGATCAGCGGTGGGAGCGTCCCGCCCGCGCGGGCGGTGATGCGCGCGCCGAGCGTGCTCAGCGGCTGCACGATGCGGCCCATCGGGCGGCTGCGCAGGGAGCCGTCGCCAGTCAGCACCGAGAGAAACGGGAACCCCGCGAGCAGGCCGCTCAGCAGCCGGATCGTCGTGCCCGAGTTCCCGCAGTCGAGCACGTCGGACGCCTCGTGGAGCCCCGCCCGGCCCCGGCCACGGACCACGAGCGCGTCCTCGGCAACCTGCTCGATCTCCGCGCCCAACGCGCGCATGCACTCGAGGGTCGAACGCGTATCGGCTGCATCGAGGAACCCGTCGATGCGCGCCTCGCCCCCGGCGGCGGCGTTGAGCATCAGCGCGCGATGGGTGATGGACTTGTCGCCGGGGATGTCGACCTTGCCGCGCAGCCGCGCGGGCGCTGTGACTCGCATCGCCTGCGGGCTAGCGACGACCCATGAAGCGCCGGCGTCGGCGGGTCTGCGTGTCCTCGTCGCTCTCGTCGGTCATCTGGCGCAGGCGCTCGGCGAGCGCACCGCCGAGGAACATGTCGGTCATCCCGGGAATAGGGATACCGGGGCCCTTCTGGTCGATCTCGACACGCCCGATCTGGCCGTCGTGGAAGGCGATGTGGTCGATGTTCAGCTGCGCCAGGTGGCGCAGGAACTCCTCGTCCCGATCCGGGTCGGTGATCATGTCCTCGAGGTCGTAGAGGGCGCCGCGCAGGCGCTGCAGCCAGTGGACCACCTGCTCGCGGTTGGTGACGGCGATGTCGTGCGCCATCAACTCGTCGGTGCCGGCGAGGCGGGTGGTGTCCTTGAAGCCACTGGAGGCCAGGAGCGACATCTCCGGCCACGCCTCGGAGTCTCGCACCAGGCGGAAGAGCGCGCTCGCGGCGAACATCGGCAGGTGCGAGATCGCGGCGGCGTAGGCGTCGTGCTCCGCTGCGTCCATGAACATCGGCTTCGCGCCCAGCGCCGTCGCGAGGCCGGAGATCGTCTCGACGGCGTCGCTGGAGGCCGAGCGTGAGGGCACGACGACCCAGCGCGCGTTCTGGAACAGCGTCGCCTCGGCGGCGGCGGGCCCGAAGTCCGTCTTGCCCGCCATCGGGTGCCCGCCGACGAAGTTGACCGAGTTCGGCAGCAGCTCCTCGGCCCAGCGCAGCACCTGTGCCTTCGTCGAGCAGGTGTCGGTGACGATCGTTCCCGTGGTGAGGGCGGACGCGATCTCCTCCATCACCTCTCGCGTTGCGAGCACCGGCGTGCTGATCACCACCAGCGCGGCGCCCTGCACGGCGTCGCGGAGGCTGCTCGCGCGACGGTCGATCGCGTCACGGCGCTCCGCCGCGCGCTCTCGCTCGCGGCTCGTGTCGAAGCCGACGATCTCGATGTCCTCCGTGCCTTCGGCTGCCTTCAGCCCGAGGCCGATCGAGGCCCCGATCAGGCCGGTACCGATGATGGCCAGCTGTGTCATATGCACCGTGCCCGTTCGTGCATCGGCAGCGCGGAGCGCCGCCGTTTCGGCCCGTCTCGATGGTAGCACGGGAGCCCCGGCCGGCCTCGGCGCCACCCCGTCAGACTACCCGGTCGGCCTCCATCAGCCGGGCCAGCTCGCGGTCGTCGCCGGGCGAGGCGTCGTGGTGGCGGCGGACCAGCTCGCAGACGCGCGGCGGGCAGCCGATCGCGACGAGCCTCCTGGCCCCTCGCGCCGGGTGATCGCGCAGGGCGGCGAGGGCGCGCGCCAGCCGTCCGCCCTCGGGGTCGGCGAGGCGCTCGTGCAGCCCCGGCGCGAACTGCAGCAGCAGCACGTGGAGGATGCGCTCGTGCGCGTGCAGCGCGCCCTTGCCCGTGTTGTGCAGCAGCGCGGCGACCAGCAGCTCGTGGGAGGGAGAGGCGTTGACGCGCAGCCAGGCCAGCACGTCGAGGGCGTGCCGCCGCTCGCGGCCCGGGAGTGTCTCGAACAGGCGCAGCTCGGCGGGGCGGAGCAGCTCGCGCACGGCGCGCTCCTCGGCGGGGGTGAGCGAGCTGCGGAGGCCTCGGAAGAAGCGCCGCGCGTGCCGTGCGAGGTCCGTAGCGGCGGCCAGCACGCGCGATCAGACCAGCCGCACCCGGGTGTCGCCGGCGAACAGTTGCAGCAGGAAGTCGCGCGGCGGCCCCATCGCCTCGAACAGCCACGCCGGGCCCCCCAGGAAGGGGAGGATGATCAGCACCATAAGGATGCCGGGACACCATGGCTCCAGCTTCGAGAACTGCGTTGCGATCGGGCGCGGCAGCAGCCCGGTCACCACGCGGAAGCCATCGAGCGGCGCGAGCGGCACGAGGTTGAAGATCGCGAGGATCACGTTCAGCAGCACGATCGTCCCGAGGAACAGCCCGACCAGGTTCTCCGGTGACTCGGTCCAGACCTGCGCGGCAAACTCGGCCAGCGAGGGCGCAACGAAGGGATGGAAGAATGGCACCCAGCCGAGCTTGATCGGCAGGCCGGCAATCGCGGCGACGATCAGGTTCGTCACCGGCCCGGCGACGGCGATCGTCGCCATGTTCAGCTTCACATTGCCCGAGGTGTTGAACGGGTTCACCGGCACCGGGCGGGCCCAGCCGAAGCCGGCGAGGAAGATCAACGCCGCGCCCAGCGGGTCCAGATGTCGCTTCGGGTTGAGCGAGAGCCGCCCGAACGAGCGCGGCGTGCGGTCCCCGAGCGAGTCCGCGACGTAGGCGTGAGCGACCTCGTGCAGCACCAGGCCAACCAGCAGCGAGGCGCCGAATGCAGCGATCAGGATGACGAAGGCGAGCGGCGCATCATCAAGCACCGCCAGGTAGCGAAGTATCACGGGCACAGCGTAGCAGGGGTCACCGCAGAGCGCCCTCGGCGTGGCGTCGAGGCACGCCTGCCGGCGCGCGCGTTGACACGGCGTGACGGCGGTCCATATCGTGATTCGGGCCCACAGGCGACTGTGGCTCACTCCGGCGGGGGCCGAATTCCCGGGAAGCCCGAGGGCGCTTTGACCATGCCCCGCCGTGTCCTGCCGCTGCTGGCGCTGCTCGCGCCGCTTGCCCTGGCCGTCGCCGTTGCGTGCGACTCCGGGGACGGCGAGCCGGCCGTGCCCCCTGCCGAGGCGCGGCTCGTCTTCGCCGAGTTCGGCCCTGGCGAGGACCGCATCTACGTGGCGCCGGCCGGCGACCTTGGTGCGCGCGAATTGCTCGCGAGCGTCCCGCACGCGCAGGGCTGGGGGCTGACGCCGGCCACGGAGCTGGCCGGCTCGCTGATTGCCTTCGTTGCGCTCCCGCCCGAGGCCGAGCCTCGCCGCGACTCGCCCGCGGAGCTGTGGCTGCTGGACGCCGCCAGCGGCGAACTGACGCGCCTCGCCGGCGACGCCGATCTGCTCGTGCCACCCGTCTTCGACCGCGAGGGGCGCTACCTCGTCTATCGCAGCAGCGACGGCAGCGACCGGATGCAGGCGCTGGTGCGCGTCGACCTCGCAACGCGCGAGCGACGGACCGTGCGCAAGCTGACGACGCGATTCGGGATCCTGCCCGTGGCCGTCCCGGCGGACGGAGGCGCGGTCTACGCGGAGTTCTCCAATGGCGGCACGGACCTCTACCGCGTCGGCGGCGACAGCGAGGGCGACGCCACGCTCCTGCTTCACGCCTCCGATCACATCGCGAGCGGCTGGCGGCTCTCGCCGGACGGGCGCACGCTCTCCTACCTGGCCCCGCGGATCGAGGCCGAGCGCGTCGTGCAGCGCCTCCACGTCACGCCGCTCGACGGCGCGGGCGAGCCGCGGATCGAGGCGGCAGCCGGCTTCGTTGGCGATCAGTTCTCACCCGTCTGGACGCCCACGGGCGACGGGATCACGTTCGGGCAGGAGCCCGGCTTCCTGGCGGGGGTAGCCCCGCTCACGCTTCGCCTCGAGGGCGAAGCCGAGCCGGAGGCGTTGACCGCGCCGGAGCAGGGCTTCGACACGCCGCTCGGCTGGAGCGGTGACGGTCGCTATCTGGCGACGCGCAGCTTCGACGGGCGCGACGCCTACGAGCCGGGCCGCGAGTCGCTGGTGGTGATCGCGAGCGCGGGCGGCCGGACGACCGTGCTGGCGGATTTCGAGCTGATCTTCATCGGCTGGCTGATCGATGCCTGAGGTTGTGTTGCGCCGGATCGCGCGCGCAGCGCTGATCGTCTTCGCCGTCGCGCTGGCGCTCGGTCTCTGGTCCTCGCCTCGAAGCGCGCAGCCGGCGCTGGCCTGCGCCTTCCTGCGCACGCCGCAGACGTACGAGGCGGATCGCGCGCGGCAGGCCTACATGGACGTGATCGACGCCGCAGCGGTCGATTCGTTGTTCCCGGGCGATCCCTTCTTTGGCCTGCCCACGATCAAGGTGGGGACGCGCAGCAATCGCTCCGACAGCACGATCCGGCAGGTGCCGGTGGAGGTGTTGCGAGCGATCGCCTGGGTCGAGTCCGGCATCACGATGGCCTCGCGATCGGTCGCCTACGAGTCCTCCGGGGACGCGCTGATCTCGTTCGATTGCGGTCATGGCGTGATGCAGGTGACGACGGGCATG
The DNA here is from genome assembly GCA_963667465.2 of Dehalococcoidia bacterium. GTDB lineage: Bacteria > Chloroflexota > Dehalococcoidia > UBA2979 > UBA2979 > VXMT01. The sequence goes on from CAXXDN010000002.1 coordinate 217,621, forward strand.
ACCCTGCCGCTGGGCCCCGATCGCCGGCCGAGCGCGACGCAGGTGAGCGTGGCGACGCACTACGCGTACAACATCGCGAGGGGCGCGGCGATCCTCGCAGACAAGTGGAATCGCGCCCCGCAATCCCGTCCGATCGCCGGCACGAACACCAACTCGTCGCCGCAGCTGATCGAGAACTGGTACTACGCCGTCTGGTCCTACAACGGGTTCAGCGGGCCGGGCGCCATCAAGTCGAACCACCCCGCCGACCCCGTGTTCGGTGGTTGGCCGCGCGCGCGCTATCGCTGCGACGGGACGCAGTCGCGTAACCGCTACCCCTACCAGGAACTGATCTGGGGCTGCATGGCGCGCCCGCCCACGCCGAATGGCGTCCCGCTCTGGAGTGCCGTCGATGCGACGCTCCCGAACCTTTCGCAGGTCAGCTACTTCGAGGCGCTCTCGATCGCGAACTTCCGTTTCCCCTACGCGGGCATGGACATGCCCACGCCGCAGCCGGCGCACCCGACGGATCCGCCCTCCGTGCGCGGGGCGTTCCGCTCCGAGGTGCTCGCTACGCCGCGCCTTTCGGTGAACGCTCCACCGATCGAGATCCGCACGGAAGGCACGTTCGAGGAGACCCGCGCGACCGTGTGGATCAGGAACCCGGGCACAGGCATCCTCTCCTGGTCGGCAACGCCGTCCGACGGCTGGATCGTGGTCGATCCGCCGGCCGGAGTGGCCCTCGGAACGGACGTCGACTGCTCGGGCCGTGGCTGCAACCGGGAAGCCGAGGTCACGATCACGGTGAATCCCACGCTGCTGCCGGAGGCGACGGCTCGGGGAACGCTGAACATCAGCACGCCCAACGGGCAGGGCAGAGACGTCGAAATCCGCATCGACGTCTCTGCGGATTTCGAGGTAGGCGCGCCCGGCACCAGCCGCGCCTACTGAGCTTCCCCCCTACACTCGATCCATGGAGACGAGGGCGATGTTCGAGTTGATCCGTCCCTGGCTGGACGCGATCCGGCGCAATCACGCGCTGGAGCACGCCACGGTCGCGGTGCTGCTCGCGCGCCGCGGACCCACGCGCCTCGCCGGGCGCGCCAGCGCGAACGGCTTCGTGATCCTCGGCGACCTCGAGACCGACGAGGTCGCCGAGGCCGCGCACGAGGCGTTGCGACGCCTCCAGGCCGGCGAGGCGTCGCTCGCGCTCTCGCCGCTGTGCGGCACGACCATCGCCGTGGGCGCGGGCCTCTGCGCGCTGGCGGCCACGCTGGTGCTCGCCACCGGACGGCCCTGGACCCGGTTTCCCAACGCGTTCACGGCGGCCGCGCTGGCCGCCGTCGGGGGGCAGCCGGCCGGCCGCTGGGTGCAGCGGCACGTCACCACGCTGGCCGACCACGGGGACGTCGAGATCCTCGGCGTGCGCACGTTCTTCGGGCGCGTGCATCAGGTCCAGACGCGCGGGCCGGCGGGCGCGTAGGGCGCGGCTAGCTGCCCTCGGCGGCGGCCCGCTGCCGCTCCCAGTCCAGCACGAAGGGGTTGTGCTCCTTCTCGAAGGCCACCGAGGTCTCCTGCATGTGGCCCGGCAGCACGACCGTCTCGTCCGGCAGCACCAGCAGCTTCTCGGTGATGCTGCGCAGCTCTTCGTCGTAGCTGCCGCCGGGCATGTCGGTGCGGCCGATCGAGCCGCGGAAGAGCGTATCGCCGCTGAACAGGAACTTCGCGTCCTCGTTGAAGTAGCTGACGCTGCCGGTGGTGTGGCCGGGCGTCGTGATGACGCGGAGGCGCACCCCGTCCACCTCCACGATGTCGGACTCCTCGACATAACCGTCAGGGTCGGGCGGGCCCTGTGCCAGGTCCAGCCCCATCCGCTGCGCCGAGGTCTTCCAGCCGTTCTGCAGCAGGTCCAGGTCGCCCTGGTGGAGCAGGAACTTCGCGCCGGTCGCCTCGTGCACGCCGTGGACGCCGAGGATGTGGTCGAGGTGCGCGTGGGAGTTGGCGATCGCCTTGATCGTCACGCCCATGTCGCGCGCGAGGGCGAGGATCTCCTCCGGCTGGTCGCCGGGGTCGATGCAGATTGCCTCGCCCGTCCGGCGGTTGCCGACGACCCAGCAGTTCTCCTGGAAGACTCCGACGACGATTCCGCGGACCATGAGCTCGTTTGCGACTTCCATCGTCGGTCCGTCCCCGTGCTGCGCGTCCGGCCCGGCCGGTGGCCGACTCCCGGGCGCAGCGTAGCGGGCCTCGCGCCCGCGGGCTACGCGAGGAGTTGCGCCGCGATGAACTCCAGGCCGATGTCTCGCACGTGCTCGGGCGTCTCGGCGTGGCCCCCGGGGTTTGCGTAGAGGCGCTTGTCCGCCGAGCCGAGCAGGTCGAAGAGCGCCAGCGTGCCCTCGCGATCGAACAGCTCGTCGTCCCACTGCATCAGGAACAGCGTCGGGCAGGTGAGGCGGGGAGCGTCCCGCACGAGCCGGGCGAAGAGGCTGTCCTCCGTCCGGGCCGAGCTGCGCACGCCGCAGAGGCCGAGCACGGCAGCGCGGATGCGGCCGTCCGCGACAATGAAGGGCAGGCCGAACATCGTGCCCATCGAGACGCCGCCATAGCCGATGCGGTCCTCGTCGAACTCACCGAGGCCGAGCAGCGCGTCGAGCGTCGCCTGCCAGTCGCCCACCAGTTCCTCGGCGACCGTGGCGTCGTAGCGCTGCTCGCGGCCGCGGGCGGCGCGGTCGCCGTGGTAGGGGCCGTCGATGGCTGCGGCGGCGATGCCGTGGCGGCGGACGCAGGCGTGTGCGCGCTCCAGGCGGCTCTCGTCTCGCTTGTGGCCGGCGCCGCCGTGTCCCAGCAGCACCAGCGGCGCGGCGTCGCCGGCCTGCTCGGGCGTCCAGAGCACGCCCGGCACGCGCCCCGCGGGCCGCACGATGTCGAAGCGGCGCTCGCGCACGCCCTCGGTGGTCCCGGCCTCGTTGATGCGTTCCAGCATGCGGGGGTGGTAGCGCAGACGGCACGGGGGCGCAACCGGCGGCGGGCTTTACTTACGGGTTTGGTTGGCGATAATGGTGGCCGGGGGTAGTCGGACAGGATACTCCGATGCCATCGCTGCACCGCTTGGGTCGCAAGGCGCGACCCCGGGGTCAGACCCCCAGGCTCCCATTGCCCTCTGCCCTGGCCGCGCTCGCTGCGGCCTTTGCCGCGATCGCGCTCACGCTTGCCGCTAGCGGCCCGGCCACGGCCGCTGCCGCCCCCTGTTATGCCGCCGCCGAGGCCGGCGCGGCGCCCCTCGGCACCCTGAGCACGCCGCTCGAGATCGAGATCATGTGCGACGCCACGGCGCGGGTAGAGGTGCGCGCACCTGGCGGCGGGGGTTCGGCGCACTTCGTCGAGGCGCGTTTGCCGCTGCGGATCAAGGACGAACGCGCGTATCTCTGCCGCGGTCAGGATCCAACGGTCGATGTCGCATCGGAAGCTCTCGGCTGGTTCCAGTCGGTCCCGATCCGCGGCGTCAGGACGCTTCCGCAGTGCGACGTGCTGCTCAAGCCCGGCTCTATGCGTCTGCACTGGAGCGGACCGCGCGTCCCGGTGCCTGACGCCTTCGCGGGAGGCGCGCTGGGTTGGTCCGAGTGGGAGCGCGACCCCGGAGGCCTCGTCCCGGGCCTCGCGGTGTGGGAGGTCATGGAGGACGAGCCGTGGCTCACGGTCGGCTGGGGAGACGGTGTGCCGCCGGCGCTGCGGGGTCTGTCGTACCTCTCGCCCGGTCGCGAGTACCTCGTGATCTCCAATGCGGAGCGACCATGGACGTTCCCGCGGCCTTCCGGGGGTGGGTCGCCGTTCGAGCACGCCCAGGTCGTCGCCTTCTACGGCTACCCGGGCGTACCGGTAATGGGCGTGCTCGGCGAGGGCTCGCCCGCGGAGGTCGCCAGCGAGGTCGCAGCCTGGGCCGAGCGCTACGATCAGCTGAACGGCCCGCGCGATGTGATTCCGGCGTTCCACCTGATCACCGCTGTCGCCCAGGCCCACCCCACGGCGGACGGCACCTACCTCGCCCGGATGTTCGACGACACGATCGCGACGTACGTCGAGGCGGCCCGCGACTACGGGATGCTGCTCTTCCTGGACGTGCAGATCGGCTGGAGCGACCCGCTCACCGAGGTCAAGCTGCTCGAACACTTCCTGCGCGAGCCCTTCGTGCACCTGGCGCTCGACCCCGAATTCGCGACCTTGAGCCGAGGCGTGCGTCCCGGCCTCGCCATCGGATCGATGGAAGCCGCGGAACTCAACGAGGTCCAGCACTACCTCGCCGGGCTCGTCGAGGAGGAGGGGCTGCCGCCGAAGATCCTCGTCGTGCATCAGTTCGTCGACTGGATGCTGCTCGACCGCGAGACAGTCGAGGATGTCAGTGGCGTCGAGATCACGATCGACATGGACGGCTTCGGCGGCGCGAGCCTGAAACTGCTGTACTACGAGCGATACTCGCTCACGGCACCCTCGGAGCGGTCGGCGATCAAGCTGTTCTTCCAGCAGGACGACCCGATCATGTCGCCGGAGCAGATCCAGGCCCTCACGCACATGCCGGACATGATCATCTACCACTGATCGGGCGCCGGGATGCGGGCCGGACCTACTGGCCGGACCTACTGGGGATCAATATGCAAAAGTGCCCCGACAGCGGGTCGCCCGCGGACTGGCGGGGAAGCGACTGCGCTACGACGAGCTGAGCGCCTAGAGCCAGAGGCGCAGCGCGCCGAGGATTACGCCGGTACAGGCGATCATGAGGCCGCCGAGTTGCCAGCGCAGCCGCTCAAGGTCGGCCTTCGTTGCGACGTGCTGGATCTCGCCTTCAAGGCGGGCGATGCGCTCCCCCGCCTCCACTGACGCCGTCATGACGCTGCCTTTGGCAGCGGCTTGAGGATCGACTTCGCCAGCTTCCTGGGCGTGGTGGGAATGCGCACATCGCCGCGCGCCGGTCCTGGTCGTCGCTCCATCAGTTCCCTCCAATGCGAGTGTACCCGACCTGGATACGCCCGTCCTACAGTTGCCCCGCTCACCACCGGCATCCATGACGTGGCCGCGACGGGATCGCGCGTCTCATGTTGCATGAGTGACGTGGGGGGGGGGGCGTTGCTGAACACGCTCGCCCGGGGGCGTTCACGCCTGACAGCGAGCGGCGACGGACATCCCCCACGTCACTCATGCCCACTGCACCCTTCGATATAGTCCCCACTTACTTGCTGCGTTCAACAGCTGCGGGATATACTTGATCGCGAGTTGGCGGGTTTTGGCTCGGGTGTGGGCATGCCTCGCCAGTTTTTTGTTGCCTTTTTTCTGATTGCCCTTCTCGTCGCGCCACTGGCCGCGCTGCGTCCGGCATCGGCCGGCGCGGCAGCGAGCGATGCCATGCTCGATGCGCCCGTGCGCCCCGCGTTCGGGCAGCTGGTCCCGGGCCAGGAGGCGGTCGTCCGCGGCGACGGCGACTGCCTGCGCCTGCGCGACACCCCTGCCCTCTCCGGCAGCCAGATCAGCTGCGTCGCGGACGGGACGAAGCTGGACGTGCTGGAAGGCGCGGTCAGCGCCGACGGGTACGACTGGCAGCGCGTGCAGGTGGATGGCCTCGCCGGCTGGGTGGCAGCGGAGTTCCTCGGCCCGGTCCCGCCTGCTCCCGCCTGCGGAGCGCAGGCGGGAGTTTCGGGAATCGGGCCGGGACTGCTGGGCCGGGTTCCGGAGTCGGGGTGGGGGCTTGTCCTCTGGGGTGGCGGCACCGCCCATGGAGTTGCGAACGCGGCTTCCCTGCAGGGCTGCAACCTGCGATCGGTCTGGGCGAACAAGCCCGGGGGCGGCTTCGTCTCCTACCTCTTCGGAGCGCCGGCCTTCGTGAACGTCGCCTGGTTCCAGCAGTTCCCTGGCGGGCGCATCCCGGCCGGCACGCCGCTGATGATCAAGTGCGACCACACCGTGGGACGCCTCGCGCGCAGCATCGAGGGCGCGCCCGCGGTCGCAGCCCCGCCGATCCCTCCACCCAGCGCCCCCGCGCCGCTACCCGTCCACGCGAGGTCCGCCCCGCAGATCGGCGCCGAAGCCGCGGTCGTGATCGACGCTGACTCTGGCGCCGTGCTCTTCGACAAGGCCGCCCGGGAGTCGTACGCCCCGGCCAGCCTGACCAAGATCGCGACGGCGATCCTCGCGATCGAGGGGAGCGACCTCGGCGGCTGGGTCGAGAACGACGTCGATAGCCGCGTCATGCACGACAGCTCGGTGATGGGGCTGCTGCCGGGCGACTGCTTCACGGTGGCGGACCTGCTCTATGGGCTGATGCTGCCGTCCGGGAACGACGCCGCGCTCGCCCTCGGGCGGCACCTGACCGGCTCGGATAGTGAGTTCGTCGCCGCGATGAACATCTTGCTGCACCGGCTAGGCCTCGAGGACAGCAACTTCGCGAACCCGCACGGCCTCGACGAGCCTGGGCACCACGCCTCCGCCTACGACCTCGCGATGCTCGCCCGCTACGGGATGACGCTGCCCGAGTTCCAGTCGGTCGTAGGCGAGACGTACTGGACCGCGCACGGCTCGCGGGAACTCTCGATGCGCAACGGGAACTACATGCTCGATTACGCGGATGTCGATGGCGTCAAGACCGGCTTCACGGATGACGCTGGCCTGACGCTGGTGGCGTCGGCCACGCGCGACGACAGGCGGCTCTTCGTCGTCCTGCTGAACGCGCCGAACCGCTTCGACGAGGCTCGCTGGCTGCTCGACTGGGCCTTCGAGGAGCACCGCTGGCCGGGGTAGCGCCCGCTGCCAGCGGCCCTCGACGGCTACGCGGTCTCCTCGGAAGGCCGCGCGTGCTGCTCGCCCCAGCGGTCCCAGTGCGTCACGTCGTCCACGGGGATGCGCTGCGGCTGGGAGAACGGGACCGTCGGGTAGCCCATCGGGACCAGCGCCATCGGCTCGTAGCCCTCGGGCAGGTTGAGCAGCTCGTGCAGCTCCGGCATGTCGACGGCCCAGCCGGTGATCACCGAGCCGATCCCGTAGGCGCGCGCGGCCAGCATCATGTTTTGCACCCCGCCGAAGATCGAGGCGCCCGCGCGGCGCGGGTTGCGCCCCGCACGGCGCGATCCGGGGCCGCCGAACAGGCAGGGGAAGACGATGACCGGCGCATCCTGCAGGTTGTGCGCCAGGTGCCTCACCGCACGGTAGTTCTGGGCGGTCAGCCCGTAGTCAATCTCCTCGTTGATCGTGTAGGTGCCGGACTGGATGCGGCCGGTGTCCGTCAGCGTCGACTCGTCGACGCGTCCGTAGGTGTTGTCGTACTCCTGCTTGAACCAGAAGGCGATCTTGCGCTTCGCCTCCGGATCCTGGACCACCACCCAGCCCCAGTTCTGACGGTTGGCGCCGGTCGGCCCGCGGATCGCGGCGTCGAGGATCGACCAGAGCACGTCCTCGGGGATCGGGTCGGGCTTGAAGCGGCGGATTGCTCGCGTCGAGTGGATCGCCTCGAGGAGGCCGATCGTGGGTTCGTCTGCCATCGCAAGCTCCCTGCGTGCTGCCGCCTCGGTTGCTGCTCCCGTCCCGGGTGTGGAGGGTCGCCTCGGGGGCGGCTACTCGTCTTCGTAGTCGGGCGGGTCGAAGCCCATCGCGTCGAGGCTGTCGCGCGCCTCTTCGACGAGGTCGAGCAAAGTTTGGCGCGCGGGCTTCATCTCCGTCACGAAGCCGACGCCCTGGCCAGCCGGGATGCGCAGCCAGTCGTAGACCTGGTGATCCTCGACGGCTTGCTCGAGCTTGCCGAGCAACATGCCCTGGAGCGGCATCGCGAGCGGCGGCGGGGCGTCCGGCGCGTCGAAGACATCGGTGAACGCGCCGCGGATCACGCGCATGCGCTTGCCGTCGACGGCCTCGGACACCCAGGCGTCCTGGTTGCCGGAGTCGAGCAGCTTCTGCTTCTTCGCCATCGGGGTTTCTGACTCGTGCGTGGTCTGCCAGATCGTCCCGCACCAGACGCCGGCCGCCCCGAGGGCGAGCGCGGCGACGATGTGCGCGCCGGTCGTGACGCCGCCCGCGGCGAGGATCGGCGTGTCGTAGTCTTTCGCGATCTCGGTCACCTCGCGCACGAGCGAGAAGGTGCCCATGCGGCCGGTGTGGCCCCCGGAGTCCTGCCCCTGGGCGATGATCAGGTCGAGCCCCTGCTCGAGCTCGCGCCGCGCCTGGCGGGCGAGACCGATCAGCCCCCAGACCTTGATCCCGGCGTCGTGCAACTCGTCGAGGATGAAGGCAGGGCTGCCCATCCCGGAGGCGAAGATCGGAACCTGCTCCGCCTTGATGACGTCGAACTTGGCGCGCGCCTTGCGCAGCAGGTCCACGCGCTCCTGGCGCCACGGCCCGGGCGTCTTCGGCTCCGGGATGCCGTGCTCCTCCATCACCCGGTCGACGAAATCGATGTGCCCCTGCGGGATCTGCGCCTCGAGATCCTCCGGGGTGCCCTCGATGTACGAGGCGGAGAGCAGCAGGTCGACGCCGAAGGGGCGGTCGCCGACGCGCTCCTTGATCCAGCGCACGTCGGACTGGATCTGCTCCGGAGTGAGCGAGTTGGCGCCGTAGATGCCGATGCCACCGGCGTTGGTGACGGCAGCGACCACGTCTTTCGTGTGCGCGAACCCGATGATTGGGTACTCACAGCCGTACTCGTCGCAGAGGCGGGTGTGAAGCGGATCGGATGGCATCGACTACTCCTTGCAGCGGGCTGAGGGGAGCTACCGCCCGATTGACCCCGGGCGCAGGTTCTCGGTGCCGACGGCCGCGCCGCGGCGGAGCTCGCGAGGCGGCTCCACTGGTGGAGTCGGCACCTCGAACGTCTCTGGCACCAGCGCAGGATCGAGGTGCTGCGAACTGACGGGGGCGTCCGTCTGGAACGGATCGTTGAGGCCGAGCTCCTTCGCGATCTCGCGGAGGCGTGGCAGCACCTCCTGGCCGGTCAGCTCGATGCAGCGCATCGCGTCCTCGTGGCTGACGCGCCCGTCGCTGCCCCAGAGGGCGAAGATGCCCGGCCGCGTCGCTTCCATGACGACGCGCAGCTCCTCGACGACCTGGTCCGGCGTCCCGGCGACGATCGTGCGGGTTGAGCGCTGGTCGTCGAAGGGGCGGGCGCGGGGGTCCTCGCCGCGGTGGTTGATGACCTGCACGTACTGCTCGCGCCGCGTCGGCGAGAAGTAGCCCGAGGGCGACTGGTACTCCGGCTGGCCGACGCCGGCGAACTCGCCCTGCATCCACATGAACTGCTTCGCGTTCTCGACGGCCTTCTCCTCCGTGTCGGCGACGTGCACGCGCAGCAGGTAGCCGCGGTGCTCGGGTCCGGCCTCGTACCCGGCCTCGGCCGCGGTCTCGTCGTAGAGCTTCCAGATCTGCTGCGTGACATCGACGGCGGTGTTGAGCGCGATGTAGGGGTAACGCTGCTGTGCGCACCAGACGATCGTCTCCGGGCTCGCGGTGCCAGGCACCCAGATGCGCGGGTGCGGCTGCTGCAGCGGGCGCGCCCAGGGGTTCACGGCGCGGAAGTGGTAGTGGTCGCCCTCCCAGCGCCAGGGGCCGGGCTCCGTCCAGGCCTTCACGATCAGGTCGTGCGCCTCGTAGAAGCGATCGCGGTTGAACGCCGGGTTGACGTTGTTGGCGAGTTGCTCGGAGCCGCCGCCCCGGACGATGCCGGCGACGAGGCGGCCCTTCGAGATCATGTCGACCATGGCGAGGCTCTCGGCTGCCGCGAGCGGGTTGTCGAGGGTCGGCAGCGGCGTACCGAGCAGTACGATCTTCACGCGCTCGGTCGCGGCGGCGAGGATGCTGGCCCAGACGGTAATCTGCGACTGCATGCAGAACGGCGCGTTGTGGTGCTCGTTGAGCATGATGCCGTCGTAGCCGACCTCCTCGGCCTTCAGGTACTCCCGGAGGCGGTCGTTGTAGAGGCGGCTGCCCTCGACGGGGTTGTAGTACTTGTTGGAGAACGTCACCCGCGTCGTGCCGAGGTTGCCTTCCTCGTCCCGCGGTTCCGGATAGGCGGAGTCCGGTTGCTCGGTGAAGTACATGAGGTGCATGGCGTTGCTCCTGGCTCCCGGGGGTGGTCCCCGCGTCTGGGGCATTCTAGCGTGTCGCCCAACGGGGGCGGCTCGGCGGCTGGCCGCGGATTGGGGAGGTTGCGATGACGAAGGCGTTAGAGGGACTGCGCGTGCTCGATCTCGCGCGGCTCGGTCCGGGGATGTACGGCTCGATGCTGCTCGCCGACTTCGGCGCGGACGTGCTGATGGTCGAGATCCCGCCCGGCGCCGTACCGCGCTTCGACGCCCAGGGTGGCGGCGACCCGGAGGCAGCCGCCCAGGCCGAGCGCCAGATCGCGACCAACGCCTTCCGCCGCAACAAGCGCTCGATCGCCATCAACCTGCGCGAGCCCGAGGGCCTCGAGCTGTTCTACCGCCTCGTCGATGACGCCGACGTCGTGCTCGACGGCTTCCGGCCCGGGGTGACGGAGCGTCTCGGGATCGATTACGCGACACTGTCGGCGCGCAACTCGCGGATCATCACCGGCACCCTGTCCGGCTACGGCCGGACCGGACCCTACGCCCAGATGGCCGGACACGACATCAACTACATCTCGATCGGCGGGGCGCTCGGCATGATCGGCGGCGCCGATGGCCGGCCGGTGCTGCCGCTCAACCTGGTCGCCGACTTCGGCGGGGGCGGGCTGCTGCTGGCCTTCGCCGTGCTGATCGCCGTGCAGGCGCGCGAGCGCAGCGGACGCGGCCAGGACATCGACCTCGCGATGTCGGACGGCGTGACCTCGCTGCTCAGCATGCAGATCTCGAGGATGTTCAACGTCGGCAAGCCCCCGCCACCGCGCGGGGAGCACCCGCTCGGCGGCGGGCGCTGCTTCTACAACGTCTACCAGTGCGCCGACGGCAAGTGGGTGAGCGTCGGCGCGATCGAGGCCTACTTCTTCGAGGCGCTTTGTCGCGGGCTCGGCCACGAGGAGTTCATCCCCCACCAGCACGACGACGATCGTCAGCAGGAAATGATGGACGCCTTTGCCACGACCTTCCGGACGCGCTCGCGCGACGAGTGGTTTGCGATCCTCGGCGACGCGGACGCCTGCCTCACGCCCGTGCTCGACCTCGACGAGATGGCGGTGGACCCACACGTGCGGGAGCGCGGGCTCGTCGAGGCCATCGACGATCCGCTCGCCGGCGCCGTCGAGCAGGTGGGCGTCGCGCCGAGGCTGCTCGGCACGCCGGGCGAGGTGCGGCTGCCCTCGGCGCGGCTCGGCGAGCACACGGAGGAGGTGCTCGGCTCGCTCGGCCTCGAGGCGGCGCGGATCGCGGAGCTGCGCGGGCGCGGGGTGGTGGCCTGAGCGGTCGCCTCGGTCGGTCGCTGCCGGTGGTCAGGCGAGGCCGAGCTCGGCCAGCAGCTCCTCGGTGTGCTCGCCGAGCCGCGGCGGGCGGCGGCTGATCGCCCACGGCGACGCACCGAAGCGCCAGGGCGCGCCGGGGTAGGTGAAGGAGCGGCCCAGCTCCGGGTGCTCGACCTCGGTGGGGAAGCCGCGCGCGACGAAGTGCGGGTCAGCGATCACGTCCTCGGGCGCGTAGATGATCCCGACCTGGAAGCCGCGCTCCTGGGCGCCGGCGAAGAAGTCGTAGGCGGGCAGCCGCGCGGCGAGCAGGGTCATCGCCGCCCGCCCCGCCGCCAGCAGCGCTGCCTCAGCCCCGTCCTCGCCGATCCGCCCGACGTCGAGCATGCGACCGAGTCCCGCCGCGACCTCGAGCAGCGGCGCCTCCGCGAGCTCGTCGAGCAGGTCGAGCTCGCCCAGCCACGCGATCAGGGTCTCGAACTGCTCCGGGTAGCGAGGGGGAGTGCCGGCGTTCACCCAGCGTCCGTCGGCCGCCTGGAGCTGCGTCGGACCGGTCGGCGCGGGGGCGGCGTGGCGGCCGGTCTGGCGTTGCACGGTGTTGTTGGCGACGAGCCACTGGTAGCTGGCCGCCTCGGTCGTAACGTTCGAGGCGGCATGCATGCTCACGTCGATGAACTGCCCCTCGCCGCCCTCGCCGCCCTCGCCGCGGTGGAGCAGCGCGGTGAGGATCGAAATCAGCGCCCAGTGGCAGCCGGTCTGGAAGCCCTGGCCGCCGCCGCCGCGCACCGGCGGCAGCGAGTGGTCGTCGTAGCCGCATGACCACACCGGACCGCCGCCCGCGAGGATCGTGAGGTCCGTGAACGGCTCGAGGCTGCGCGGATCGTCGCGCCCGAACGAGGTGATCGCCGCGTGAATCAGCCGCGGGTTGCCCTCGCGCAGGTCCGCGTAGTCCAGCCCCAGCGCCGCGAGGCGGCCGGGCGGCTGGTCCTCCACCAGCACGTCGGCGTTCGCCACCAGGCGGCGGAACGCCTCGCGGCCCTCGTCGCCCTCGAGGTCGAGCGCGAGCGAGCGCTTGCTGGTGTTGTAGTGCCAGAAGTAGAGGCTGCGCTCCGGGTGCGGCTCGTCGCCGAGGAAGGGCTCGTAGCCGCGCGTGCGGGAGCCCTCGGGCGGCTCGACCTTGACGACGGCCGCGCCCATGTCGCCGAGCAGCTTGCCCGCCAGCTCGCCCGCCTCATCGCAGAGTTCGACTACGCGCAGGCCGGCCATTGGGCCGGATTGGAGACCGGAGGCGCTGGCCGGCGGCTGCGTCATATCACGCCGTCCTCGTGCAGCTGCTCGACCTCGCTGCTGTCGAGGCCGAGCAACTCGCCGAAGACGTACTCGTTGTGCTCGCCGAGGCAGGGCGCGCCGCGCTTGAGCTGCCAATCCGTCTCGCTCAGATGCGCGGGCAGGCCGTCGACGCGGACGCGGCCCAGCTCCGTGTGCGTGACCTCGGGCCAGAGGCCCCAGGCGGCCGTGCTCGGGTCGTGGTCGATGCGATCCTCGGGGCGCGCGACGGCGGCCGCGGGCACGCCGGCCGCCCGCAGCCGCGCGGCCGTCTCGAAGGCGTCCCGCTCGCCGGTCCACGCTGCGAGCAGCTCGTCGAGCGGGGCCTCATGCTCGCGGCGCGCCTCGAGGCTGGCGAAGCGCGGGTCGTCGGTCCACGGATCGGCGACGACGGTTGCGAGGGCGCGCCAGTCCTGCTCGTTGCGGCAGGCGATGGCGATCCAGTTGTCCTCGCCGGCAGCGGGGTAGATCGCGTGCGGCGACATCGGCGGCCACTCGCTGTGGTTCGAGTCGGGCCGGCCGTCGCGGCGCGTCGGGCGTCCGTTGGCGCTGTAGTCGAGGATTGCCGGTCCGGTCAGCGTCGCGCCTGCCTCGGTGCAGGCCATATCCACCCACTGGCCCTCGCCGGTGACGTTGCGATGGTGCAGCGCGGCGAGCAGGCCGATCGCCATGTAGTAGGCGCCCGTGTGGTCCATGTAGGAGTAGCCCCAGCCGGCGGGCGGCTGGTCACGCAGCTTCGAGGTCCACGTCAGTCCGGAGATCGCCTGCACGAGCGGCCCCCAGGTCTTGAAGTCGCGGTAGGGGCCACTGCTGCCGAAACCGCTGTTCGAGACGTAGACGATGTCCGGCTTCAGCTCGCGTAGCTGCTCGTAGCCGAAGCCCAGCCGCTTCATCACGCCGGCCGAGAAATTCTCCGTCACCGCGTCGGAGCTGCGCACGAGGTCGCGCAGCAGCTCCTTGCCGCGCTCCGTGCGGAGGTTGAGCGTGATGCCCAGCTTCTCCGTGTTGTGGTTGTTGAAGGAGCCACCCAGGTTGATGCCGCGCCGCTCGTCGGGGTAGGGCGGCTGCCCGCGCAGGATGTCCCAGCGCCCCTCGTTCACGGGATCCTCGATGCGGATCACCTCGGCGCCGAAGGCCGCGAGGGCGCGCGTCGCGCCCGCGCCGGCGAGCTGGCCGGTGAAGTCGCAGATCCGGTAGTTGGCGAGCGCCCGCTCCATCACATGCCCTTCGCGGCTCCTGCGGTGCGGGCGTCATGGTAACGGCGGCGTCCTCTCCGGGGGACCAGGAAGGCCACGGCGTTCCGCATCGTGAGGCGCCGCGAAGCGCCCTCGCTGGTTGCCGTTCGGGCGGGTGGCGGGGCTAGCTGAACGGGGCGCGAGCCAGCAACTCGGCGTGCACGCCGGGCCGCGGGCACTGCGGATCGCGCTCCCACGCGGCGTCGCGCAGCTCCCAGCCCTGGCGGCGGTCGGCGAGCTGGGAGTCGAGCACGTTCTGCAGCTGTTCGCGCAGGTCGTCCTGGCGGATCGGCGTGAGGATCTCGATCCGCTCGTCCAGGTTGCGCTCCATCAGGTCGGCGCTGCCGATGAAGTACTCGGGGGCGCCGTCGTTCTCGAAGTAGTAGATGCGCGCGTGCTCGAGGAAGCGGCCGACGACGCTGACGACGCGCACCCGCTCGCTCAGCCCCTCGATGCCGGGGCGCAGGCGGCAGATGCCGCGCACGATCAGGTCGACCTGCACGCCGGCCTGCGCCGCCTCGTAGAGCAGGCGGGTGAAGCGGGCGTCCTCGAGGGCGTTCATCTTGAAGATCACGCGCGCCGGCCGGCCGTTGCGCGCATGCTCGAGCTCGCGCCGCACCCGCTGCTCGAAGTCGCGCCGCAGCGTGGTGGGCGCGACGACGAGGTGGTCCGTCACCGGCCGCGCCGACGACCCCGTGAGGTGGTTGAAGACCGTCACGAGGTCCGAGCAGATGCCGTGGTCGGACGTGAACAGGCCGAGGTCGCTGTAAATCCGCGCCGTGGCGGAGTTGTAGTTCCCTGTCCCGATGTGCGCATAGAGCCGCAGCTCCGATTCCTCCTCGCGGACGACGAGGCAGGTCTTGCTGTGCACCTTCAGCGCCGGTGAGCCGTAGGCGATGTGCACCCCCGCCTGCTCGAGGCGGTGCGTCCACTCGATGTTGTTCGCCTCGTCGAAGCGCGCCGAGAGCTCGACGACGACGGCGACCTGCTTGCCCTTGCCCGCTGCGTCGATGAGCGACTCCAGCACGGGCGAGTCCGGCGAGGTGCGGTACAGCGTCTGCTTGATCGCGAGCACCCGCGGGTCCTGCGCAGCGGCCTCGACGAAGCGCGCGACCGTCGCGTCGAAGGATTCATACGGGTGGGAGACCATCACGTCCCGCTCGCGCAGCAGCGCGAACAGTGCGTGGTGGTCCTCGATGTTGGCGAACGAGGAGGGGACGGCCGGGGTGAACGGAGGCATCGCGAGATCGGGCCGCGGCAGCGTGCCGATCTGCATCAGGTCGTCCTTGCCGATCAGGTCGTCGATCTCGATCACGTCGGACTCGTCGAGATCGAGCTCGTCGAGCAGCAGCCGGCGGTGTGCGGCCGGCAGCGCGGCGGGAGCCTCGAGGGCGACGGCGGACGCGAGCCGCCGCTGCTCGAGCTGGCTCTCGATCAGCTCTCGCAAGTCCGCCGCGGCCTCGCCCGGCTCGCCGATGTCGGCGCTGCGGAGCACGCGCACCATGTTCCAGCCGCGCACCTCGACGCCGTTGAAGAGCAGGTGCAGGAAGGCCCCGATCACCTCCTCGATCGGCACGAGGCGCCCGTCGCCGATCTCGATGAAGCGCGGGCGGTTGGGCGGCACCTTGACGCGGGCGAAACGCCCGCTGCTGCTGCCGGGGTCCGCCAGTTCGATCACCAGCGAGAGGCTGCCGCCCGAGATGAACGGGAACGGGTGCGCCGGATCGACGACCAGCGGTGTCAGCACCGGCAGGATCATGCGCTCGAAGTGCTCGCCCAGTTCTGCCTGCTCGGCCTCGTTGAGCGAGTCGAAGCTGACGATGCGAACCTCGGCGGCCGCGAGGGCGGGGCGTAGCTCGCGCATCCACAGCTCGTCGGTCGCGTGGCGCATTGCCGCGCAGCGCTCTTTCGCCTGCGTCAGCTGCTCGGCGACGGTGAGGCCGTCCACGGTGCGGCGGGCGGGGTTCGTGCGCAGCAGGCGCTGCAGCCAGCCGATCCGCTTCTCGTAGAACTCGTCGAGGTTGCTGTTGGTGATGGCGACGAACTTGACGCGCTCGAGCAGCGGGTTGCGCGGATCCTGCGCCTCTGCCAGCACGCGGTCGTTGAAGTCCAGCCAGCTCAACTCGCGGTTGAGGTAGAGCCGCGCGTCGTCGAGGTCCAGCGCGGCCGCGCTGCGCGTGTCAGCGCGCGCTCCGGCGGCAGCCCGTGCGGCCTGGGGAGTACTTGTCATGGCTCACACAGGATACATATTTTCGTGAACGTTCGAGGGGCTCCGGCGTGCTATGCGCCGAGCGCGACCAGCAAGCGGGCCTAGCCGCGGCCGAGCAAGGCGGCGTCGGTGAAGAGGGCGCCGGCGCCGTGGTTGGTCACCATCGCCACCTCGGCGTCCTCGATCTGGTTGTAGTGGGCGGTGCCGCGCAGCTGGCGGACGGCGGAGACCACGCGCTGCAGGAGCTGCGCCGTCCCCGCGTGGCAGAAGGACATCGTCCCGCCGTCGGTGACGATCGGGAACTCGCCACCCGGCCGGATCCGGCCGTCCATCACAAAGGGGCCGCCCTCGCCCAGCTCGCAGAACCCGTAGGCCTCGAACTGGCGGATCAGCTCGAACGAGAATGGGTCGTAGAACTCGCACACGTCCACGTCCGAGGGTTGCAGCCCGGCCATCGCAAAGGCCTTCTTCGCGGCCCAGGCGCCGACATCGCCGACGCGGTCCCAGATCGGCGCCATGTGGTAGGCGGGTCCGCGCCGGTCGAGTCCCCCGCCGAGCACGCGCACCAGCGGAACATCGAGATCACGCGCTCGCTCGACGGTGGTGAGCACGAGGCCGGCGCCGCCCTCGGCGGTCATTGCGCAGTCCAGCAGGTGGAACGGGTCGGCGACCATGCGCGAGTTGAGCACGTCCTCGGGCGTGATCACCTGGCCGCTGTAGACGGCGTCCGGGTTGCGGCCGCCGTTCGTGCGGATCGTCGAGGCGACCTCGGCGAGGTGCTCGGGCTTCGTGTCGTAGAGGTACATGTGCCGCTGGGCGATCAGCGCGAACTCGGCAGCCGTGTAGAGCCCGAAGCACTCCACGAACTCGTTGCTCGGCCGGGTCCATGGCGCGGTCGAGGGACGAACCGAGTAGGCGCCCGCCTGGCCGTTCGCGATCACCACCGTCTGGCAGAAGCCCGTGGCGATCGCCGCGGCCGCCTCGAGGACCGACGAGACGCCGACGAGCGCTCCGCCCGTCCAGCTCGGGCGCCCGCCCAGCATGTGGACGAAGTGCGTCTGGGCTGCCGGCTCCATGCTGGCCAGCACGTTGACGCCGTCGACCTCGGACCCGTCGATCCCCGCGTCGGCCAGCGCGCCACGCATCGCGTCGACCGTGACCGAGAGCGAGGTCTCGCCCTCGAGGTGACGCGCGACCTTCGTGTTGTAGGCCCCGACGATCGCGACCTGATGGAGCGGCGAAGCGGTCATGTGCCTCCAAACGGCGCCTCAGGCGCGGCTGCGGCTTGTCCGTGGGCGATTCTAGCGGACGCGGAGTCGGCGGGGCTGCGCACCGCATCGCGCTGTATCCTGAGATCGAGGCCCGGCGCCCACGCGCCCTCGTAGCTCAGTGGACAGAGCAGCGGACTTCTAATCCGCGGGTCGCAGGTTCGAATCCTGCCGAGGGCGCCATGCCTCGCAGGCGGCGCCGTCCGCGTTGCGTGCCCTTGGGGCCGCCGGCGCGGTTCCGCTACAGGATCTGCGAGAGGAAGAGCTTCGTCCGGTCCTCGGTCGGGTTCTCGAAGAAGTGCTGCGGCGTGCCCTGCTCGACCAGCGCGCCCTCGTCGAAGAACACGAGCCGGTCGGCGACCTCGCGAGCGAAGCCCATCTCGTGCGTGACGACGATCATCGTCATGCCGGAGAGGGCCAGTTCCTTCATCACGTTGAGCACTTCGTTGATCATCTCCGGGTCGAGTGCCGAGGTCGGCTCGTCGAAGAGCATGATCTTCGGCTGCATCGCCAGCGCGCGCGCAATCGCGACGCGCTGCTGCTGACCGCCGGAGAGTTGCGCGGGGTACTTGTCCGCCTGCTCCGGGATGCCGACGCGGTCCAGCAGCTGCATTGCCAGGTCCTGGGCCTCCAGTTTCGGCATGTGCCGCACCTTCTGCGGGCCGAGCGTGATGTTGCTGATCACGGAGAGGTGCGGGAAGAGGTTGAACTGCTGGAACACCATCCCGACCTCGGAGCGGATCGCGTTGAGGTTGCGCACGTCGTCGTTCATCTCGATGCCGTCGATCACGATCCGCCCGGAGTCGTGCTCCTCGAGGCGGTTGAGGCAGCGGATGAAGGTGGACTTGCCGGACCCGGAGGGTCCGAGGATGACGACGATCTCGTGCTCTTTGACGGTGAGCGTCACGTCGTCGAGCGCCTGGAAATCGCCGAACCACTTGTCGACGTTCTCGGCGACGATGATGTCCTCCGCATCGGCGAGGCGCTCGCCGTTGGAACCGGTGTCGGTAGTCATGTCTGACTCCTTCTCATCAGCCTAGCGTTCCCCGACGCCCAAGGTGCGCTCGAGGCGCTGCGAGATGCGGGACATCATGAACGCCACCGCCCAGAAGACCAGGGCGACGAACACGTAGACCTCGATGCGGAACGGGGTGAACTCGAACTGTGCGATGGCGGAGTCCGCGTTCCCCTTCAGTTCACGTAGCGGCAGGATCACCGTGACGAGCGTGGTGTCCTTCCAGATTGCGATTGCCTGGCCGACGATCGGCGGGATCGAGATGCGCAGCGCCTGCGGCAGGATGATCAGCCGCAGCGATTGGAGCCGGCTGAGGCCCACGGCGTGCGCAGCCTCGTACTGCCCTCGGGGCAGCGCCTGCAGCGCGCCACGGATCGACTCGGCCATGTAGGCGCCGGTAAAGACCGCCATGACCACCATGGCCCGGACGATCAGCGCGCCGGGCATCACATCGTCGAGGATGAACAGCGCCACGAACAGCCAGCCGAGCAGCGGGGCCCCGCGCACGACCTCGATGTAGGTGGTGCAGGTCCAGGAGATGGCCTTCATGCTGGAGGCGCGCCCGAGCGCCAGCGGGATCGCGATGACCAGGCCCCCCGCGATACCAACCGGCGCGAGGACGAGGTTCAGCACGAAGCCGTCCAGCCGCCGCAGTTCACCACCACCGAACGCGAGCAGGATCACGAGCGCGAGCGGCAGCGCCGCGGCCAGCAAGCCTCCCACGATGCGGATCTGCAGCGTGCGTTGCGGGCTCGCCTCGCGCGGCAGTCGAACCGTGACCGCGTAGCTGAGGTACATCATGCCGACCGCAGCGAGGAACCAGAGCGACGACCAGAGCGCCGCGCCGCCGTGCGCCATCAGGAAGAGCACGAAGGCGCCGGCCATCCCGACGAACAGGTGGTCCTTGCGCCCGAAGCTGGACCAGGTGCCGTAGGTGAGCCCGATCAGCGTGAAGACGAACGCCATGCCAACCCAGAGCCGCCACTCATCCTCACGCGGGAATTGACCGGCGAAGAGCAGCCAGCGGTTGTCAGTGATCACCCGCCAGTCGGCGTCGATGAAGACGAACCAGATCGCGCCGGCGAGCAGCGCGCCGACGAGCCCCAGGGCGACGATGGTGAGGAGCACGCCGTTGCGCGAGGGGAAGAGGTTGCGCCGGATCCACTCGCGCGTCTTGACGGACCACGGGCGCCCCGCGCGTACGCGGTGCGGCGGCAGCACGATGCGGCCTGGCGGGGGTTGGATGGGCATGCCGGTTGCCATCGCCGCCCCCTAGACCTCGTGCACCGTGACGCGCGCGTTGAAGAAGTTCATTACGGCAGAGAGCACGAACGAGATCACCATGTAGGTGACGATGATCACGAAGAACATCTCCAGCGCGTGGCCGGCCTTGTTCTGCACGATGTTCGCCACGCGGAACAAGTCGTCGTACAGCACGGCGTAGGCGAGCGAGGAGTTCTTGTTGACGTTCAGGTACTGGTTGGTGACGGACGGGATGATCTGGCGCAGGGCCTGCGGGAGGATGATCAGCGTCAGGCGCTGGTAGCCACTGAGCCCGACGGCGTTTGCTGCCTCGGTCTGGCCTCGGGGCAGGGCCTGGATGCCGGAGCGCACGATCTCGGCGATGAACGCGCCCGTGTAGAGCGTCAGTCCCGTCACCAGCGCGGCGAACTCCGGGTTGATGACTATCCCTTCCTCGTAGTGTGTCCCGCTGATGATCGGCGCGTCGATGCTGACGGGTGCGCCGAGCACCAGGTAGGAGACGACCGCGCCGGCGGCGAAGACGACAAAGGCCCGGCGGTTCGGGTTGTGCGGTTGGCCAGTCTCGCGCTCCAGTTCCTGCCGCTGCGCCCGTACCCGCATCGCGGCCGCGGCCGAGATCAGCAGCGCCAACACCCAGATGCCGGCGATCCAGTCGGGGGCGCCCCAGAGGCCGCTGTTCGGGACCGGCGAGGGAAGCGCCAGGCCTCGCTGCGAAAGGAAGGCGACATCGCCGATCATGATCACGTTCTGGATCTGCGGCAGACCGACGAGGAACACCGAGTAGACCAGCACGACCTGCACGAGCAGGGGCGTGTTGCGGAAGATCTCGACGAACAGCATCGCGAGCCGCGCGATCAGCCAGTTGTTGGACAGGCGGGCGACCCCGACCACGACGCCGACGATCGTCGACAGCGCGATCGCCACCATGATGGCGCGGATCGAGGACCAGACGCCCACGAGGTACATCGTGATCCGCGAGTTGGTGACGCCGTCGACATCGATGACCCACTGGTTGGCGACATTGAAGGCGGCCGGATCGTTGAGGAAGGCAAACCCGAACTCGCGCAGATCGAGTGAGACATACACGTACGCGAGGATCAGCGCAGTGATCGCGACGTAGACGCCCTGCGTCGCAAAGTCACGGAAGCTACGCCGGTGGATGAGCGGTACGGGTGCGGCGTCGGGCGGGAGCGCTGTCGCCATGGTCACCGGCTCACGCCGCCCCGGTGGGACGGTGCAACTTATACATGAGAGGGGCCGCCCCGTTAGGTGGGGCGACCCCTCTCAGCCTACTCCCTCTGTCTAGCCCGCTGACGACCTAGCGGTACGGCAGCGCGTAGAGGACTCCGCCTTCGCCCGGCGGGCAGTCGACGGACTTGTCGATTGCCAGCGCGTTGAGCGTGCAAGCGCGCGGGATGTTATCGCCGATCGTCCGAGCGTAGATCTCGCCGTAGTTACCGACGGCGGCGATTGCTCGCTGGATGAACTGAGCGTCGACCGAGTCGAAGCCCAGCGCCGAAACCGAGCCGCCCTCGAAGGGCACGCCCAGCAGGCGCGCGATCTCGGTGTTCGGCGGGCTCGCGACCATGCCGGCCACGTTCGCCTGCGTGATGCCGAGTTCCTCGGCTGCGATCAGGCCGTGAACGACCCAGTTGACCACGTCCTTCCACTCGCTGTCGTAGTCGCGGACGCCAGGCGCCAGCGGCTCCTTCGAGATGATCTGCGGAAGGATCTTGTAGTCGGCGGCGTCGTCCCGCACCGCGATGCGCGACGCAAGGTCCGAAGCGTCCGCAGTCAGCACGTCACAGCGGCCGGTGAAGAAGGCGTCAGCCACGTCCTGGCTGAGGCCGCCCAGCGGGCTGTACTCCAGGCCGATGTCCGTGAAGTGGTCCGCCACGTTCTGCTCGGTCGTCGTGCCGGTCTGCACGCAGATCGCAGCCTCGCCCATGTCGGACGTCGTGTCGATGCCCGAGTCGGTGCGGACTGCGAAGCCCTGGCCCGTGTAGAACGTCGTCTGCGCGAAGTCGACAGCCAGCTCGCGGTCACGCGAGGCGGTGATCGTCGTCGTGCGGATCAGTACGTCAATTTCCTGGTCGGCGAGCAGCTCGAAGCGCGTCGACGCGTCCGAGGCGTCCACGTACTCAACGGCGTTCGCGTCGCCGAGCGTCGCGGCTGCGATCGCCTTGCAGAACTCGATGTCGAAGCCGGTGACCGAGCCGTCGGCCTCCTTGAAGCCGAACAGTGGCTGGGTCTGCTTCACGCCGCAGAGCAACTCCCCGCGGTCCTGGACTGTTGCGACCGTGTTGCCGGCCTCTGCTCCGCTGTCGCCCTCGTCGTCCTCACAGGCGACGGCGAGCCCCAGCGCAAACAGCGCCAGGATCAGTAGTGTCAGTCTCTTCATGGAACCTCCTCGTTTCGGGAGTCATTCTGACTTCCTGCCCAATTATGGGAGAAGATGATAGAAACCGCGACGGCTGGCGGTCAAACAGCCCAAACGGGCTCCTGGGCGGTTGAGACGCGCGGGTCGGGCCGCGTACGCACGAACCTCAGGCGACCACGCCGCTCTGACGCAGCCTCTCGATCTCCTCCGCTCCGACCCCGTGCTCCTGCAGGATCTCCTCCGTGTGCCGCCCAAAGGCCGGTGATCCGGAGGCGATCGAGGTCGGTGAGCGCGAGAGATCGACAATCGGCGCGGCATGGCGCTGGGCGCCGAGTTGCTCGTGCTCGACGTCCATGAAGTGCGTCGCGCCCTGCGGATCGTCAGCGAGATCCTCGGGGAAGAGCACCGGCGCGGCGGGCACGCCCGCCTCGGCGAAACGCTGTAGCCAGCGCTCGCGAGTGTCGCCGAGGAGCACCGCCACGACCTTGCTCCGGACCTCCGCCATGCGGATGCGCTGCTCCACCGGGTCGCCGCCCTCTTCGTCCTCGGGGCTCTCGTCGATGCCGAGGACGCCCTGAGCGGCGGCGCGCGTAGCGGGAGTAAGCGCTCCGATCGCCAACGCGCCGTCCCGCACGCGGTAGCCGCCGTGGAACGGTCCCCCCAGCGTGTCGTGGTAGCGCATGCGCGCCGCCAGCAGCTCGCGGTACGGGGCGCCCCGGGCTCGCAGCTCGGCGACCTCGGCCATCAGCGGGTCGCGCACGGCCGCGTCTGTGACCGGTTCGCGCATGTTGAACATGCCGGTCTGGGAGAGTACCGAGCGCAGCAGCGAGGCGGAGACGATCTGCCCCTCGCCCGTACGCTCGCGGTGCAGCAGCGCGGCGCAGACGCCCATCGCCAGCGCGGTGCCGGTCGAGAGGTCCGCCATCGTCACGCCGGTGCGCATCGGCGCGCCCTCGTCGTCGGTCTTTTCGCTCATCACCATGGCGCCGCCGTGGGCCTCGGCGACGATGTTGCTGCCGGGCAGGTCGGCCAGCGGTCCGGCGGCGCCGAAGCCGCTCACCTCCGCGTAGATCAGGTCCGGCCGCAGCGCGGACAGCGTCTCGTAGCCGAAGCCCAGCCGCTCCGGCACGCCCGGGCGGTAGTTGTGCAGCACCACGTCGAAGCCGGGCACGATGCGGTGCAGCAGCGCGCGCCCCTCGACGGCTGCGAGGTCGATGACGAGGCTGCGCTTGCCGCGGTTCAGGTACTGGAAGACCTTGCTCTGCCCCGGGGCGACCGCGCCGGTGGTCCGGAACGGGTCGCCGTTTGGCCCCTCCACCTTTACGACGTCCGCGCCGAGGTCGGAGAGGTGCATGCCGGCGTACGGACCGGCGTAGATGATCGAGAGGTCGAGCACGCGAGTCTCGCTGAGCGGCCCGTCCGCCATCAGGCGCCCTCCTCCCGCGGATCGGGCGCGGGCGGAGCCTCCCAGCCGGCGGGGTAGTACTGCCGCAGCGCGGCGGCCCGCAACTCCCCACGGTGGTCCGGGTGCGCGATGGCGATCAGCTCCTCGGCGCGCTGGCGCTGACTCTTGCCCGCCAGCCGTGCGACTCCGTGCTCCGTCACGACGTAGTCGGCGAAGGAGCGCGGGATCGTCACGTAGGAGCCGTCCGTCACCTGGGCGGTGATGCGGCTGACTTCACCGCCGCGCGCCGTCGAGGGCAGCACGGTGATCGCCTTGCCCTCGGGCGCGATGAACGCGCCGATGTGGAACTCGGGCTGCCCTCCGGTGCCGTGGTAGACGGTGGTGCCGAGTGATTCGGCGCAGATCTGGCCGGTCAGGTCCACGCTGAGCGCGTTGTTGATCGAGGTCATGCGCCGCTGCCGGGCGACGACCTGGATCTGGTTGACCTCGCTCACCGCGCGCGTCTCGAGCGGCCCGTTCTCCAGCCAGCGCGCCTCCTCGTCGTTCCAGGGGCCGACGCTCGTGGTCACGTGCAGGCCGGGCTCCAGCGACTTGCGGCTGGAGTTGACCGTGCCCTCGATCATCAGCTCGAGGACCGCGTGCGGCGTGACCTCCGAGTGCCAGCCGATGTCGCGCTTGCCGTCGAACACGCCGAGGTCGCCGAGGAAGATGGAGGTCCGCCCGGCGCCGAGCTGCAGCGTGTCGCCGTCTTCGATAATGCCGTTGACGAACCCGGCGATCGTAGGCCCCTCGGGCGGGTAGTCGCGCGCGGGCGGCGGTGGGCGTTCGGCAGTCTCGGTGAGTACGAAGGCGCTGACCTCGGTTACGTGCAGCCGCTCGGTCGTGCGCACGTTGGGCAGCCAGGGGCAGACCTCGAGGATCGAGGTCTGCGCGCGGCGGACAAAGTCGCCCTTGTGCCAGGGCACCCCGCCGAAGTGGATGTAGCCCTCGGCGTCGGGCGGGGCGCAGTTGGACATAAAGACGCCGATCGGCTCGGGCGAGCCGCGGTCGTCGTAGTGGCTGAACTGCGTCGAGAAGAGCTGCGGATAGTAGTCGGCGCGAAGCGACTCGAGTGCAGCGCGCCCGCCCGGTCCGGCGTAGACCTCGAGGTTGATGTTGAAGCCGAGCGCGGCGAATTCGTCTTTGAACCACTGTTGCTCGGGGGAGGGTGCGCAGGCCCGGATCCGGACCTCGCGGTCCAGCTCCGAGATGCGGGCGATCAGCGCCGGCATCACGGCGTAGGCGTCGCCGCCGATGGGCGTATAGAGCGTGTCGCCGCGCTGCACCAGCTGCGCGGCCTCGCCGGGTGACAGCAGCCTCGCCTCGTACTCGTCGCGCCAGCTCAAACCGGCCCCCGATCAGCCCAGCCGTAACCGCGCCGCGGCGCGCGCGGCTTCCGCGCATGGTAGCGCGGCGGCGAGAGCGGACGCGAAACGGCCCCCTCGCGGGGGCCGCTGCGTAGTTCGCCGTGGAGCCGGCTACCCGAGGAAGCTCGTAACGGCGTCCATGAAGGCGTCGACCTGCTCGATCTGCGGCAGGTTGCCGGCCTCCGGGATGGTCACGAGCTGCGAGCCCGGGATCATTGCGTTGAATGCCTGGCCGTACTCGGGCGGGATCTGCCCGTCCGACTCGCCCCAGACGACCAGCGTCGGCGACTGGATGCGGTGGATGCGCTTCTCCAGGCCGCGGTCCGGGAACTGCCACAGGAAGCGGCTGCCCGAGGTCTGCGCACGCGTGCGCTGGATCGAGATCTCCGGGTCGCGCGTGGGCGGGTTGTACTCCTGCGCGACCTCGGACATGTGGTCGTGCCACATCAGGGTCGGCAGGGTGCGCCGCGGGGTGGCGAAGTAGTCCGGGCAGGGAACCTCATCGATCCACAACCCGTAGGCGTCGATCAGCACCAGCTTCTCGACGCGGTGCGGGCTGAGCGCGGCCAGCTCGGCGGCGAACATGCCGCCCAGCTCGTGGCCGATCAGCGTGACGCTGTCGAGGCCGAGCGCGTCGAGCAGGTCGTTGTGGTAGATGACGGTGTCGACGGGCTCGTCGATGAGCTCAAGGCCGGTGGACTCCCGGAAGCCCGGGAAGATCGGGGCGATCACGCGGTAGTGCTCGGCGAGCCGCTCCATGAACGGGAACCAGCCGTACTCGGCCATCATGTTGTGCAGATAGAGCAGGGGCGGGCCTTCGCCGCCCTCGCGCACTTCGATCTCGAAGGCGCCGTCCCGGACCGAGACGGTCCGCTCAGTGTGGGTCGTGGCTGTCGTCAACCTGTACCTCCGTGCTGAACCGCCCGCCGGTCCCTCCGGCGGGCGGTTGTGTGCGATTCGTCTTGGCTATCCGCCGACCGGGGCCGGCGAGACGCGCTGGGCGAGCGGCCGGGGCGACCAGCGGTCTTCCCAGTCCTCGTCGTCCCAGACGTCGTGGATCTGCGGGAGCACCTCTTCGCCGAACATCTTGATGTTCTTCATCGTGGTCTCGCGGCGCATGTTCCCGATCTGGAGCAGCGGCAGCAGGTGGCCGATGCGCAGGCTCTTCGAGATCTCGCGCAGCTTCTCGGCGACCTCGTCCGGGCTACCGGCGACGATGTTGCCTTCCTCGACCAGCTGGTCCCAGGACGGGCCGGCGCCCTGGGGCGCCTTGCGACCGGCCTGCGGGGCAGACTCCTGAGCGAGCGCGAGGCTGCGCTCGAAGCCAGCGCGGATCGAGGCCTCGGTGCGGTAGCCGGGCGCCTCGGGGAAGTAGCGGCCGGTGGAGCCGAGCAGCTTCTGGTAGAAGAACTCGACGCCCTCCTGGTACTCCGCCTTGGCCTGCTCGTAGGAGTCGGAAACCAGCGTCAGCTGCATGTAGGCGGCGCGGTACGGGGTCTCGTCGGCGCCGTGCTCGCGGACGCGGCTCCAGTAGCCGTTGAGGGTCTGCTGGGCGCGCTTGTAACCGCCGTAGCTGAGGGCCGCGTAGACGTGGTCCTTCTCGATGGTCCAGTCCCAGGTCTCGATCGAGCCACCGCCGGGCACCCAGATCGGGGGCCGCGGCTCCTGCGCCGGGCGCGGCCAGATGGAGACGTAGCGCAGCTTCGTGTACTTGCCGTTGTAGTGGAACGGCTCGCGCGTCTCCATCGCCTTCTTGATCAGGTCCTCGGCCTCGTAGTAGCGCTCGCGGAAGGTCGATGGCGACATGCCGTAGACCCAGTTCGTGTCCTGCGAGGTGCCCACGGGGAAGCCGCAGACCACGCGCCCGCCCGAGATCACGTCGATCATCGACATTTCCTCGGCGACACGGGTGGGCGGGTTATAGAGCGCGATCGAGGTGCCCAGCACGATCAGGTTGGCCTTGCTCGTGCGGCGAGCGAGGGAGGCCAGCATGATGCTCGGCGACGGCATCGTCCCGTACATGTTGGCGTGGTGCTCGTTGACGCAGACGCCGTCCAGGCCGACCTGCTCGGCGTACTCGAGCTCGTCGAGGTACTCGTTGTAGAGCTCGTTCCCGATCTCCGGGTTGTAGACCGAGTTCGGGAGGTCCACCCAGATACCCGCGGACTTCCAGTCGGGGCCGTGCGGCGGCTCTTCCGGCATCGCCGAGTACGGCATCAGGTGGAACATACTGACCTTCATCAAGACCTCCTTTGGCCTGCTGTGTGGCCTGTTTGATCGGCGGCGTGCTACCGCCCGGCCATCGTCAGGCCGTGGCGCTGCCTGCGGATTGAGGCACGCCCAACGGTTGATAGCAGAGCGCGCCACTGCGGGCAAACGCGGCTGCCTCCCGATGAGGTCGTCCGAGGCCCTCGATCCGGCCTCAACGCCCGCCGAAACTCTCCCCTCGGGGGTGCGCCTCGCGGTGCGCCTCGGGGTGCGCCTGCGCTTGCGTTTCGGCGTAGCCTCTTCAGCGAACCGGCGGCTGCTCCCGGCAAGGAGGATGCGATGGAACTCGGCGCTTGCTTCCCCACCAACGAGATCGGCTCGGATCCCGCTGCGATCCGCGACTGGGCACAGGCCGCCGAGGAGCTCGGCTACAACCTGATCGAGGTCTACGACCACGTGCTCAGCGCCGACCCTTCCGATGCGCCGGACAGGCAGGGCCGGGCAGAGCGGCGCGGCTACTACACCAGCACCACCGACTGGCACGAGCCGATGGTGCTGATGGGCTACCTGGCGGCGGTCACCACCCGCCCGCGTTTCCTCACCGGCATCCTCGTGCTGCCGCAGCGCCAGACCGCGCTCGTCGCCAAGCAGGCTGCCGAGGTCGACATCCTCTCCGGCGGCCGCCTGCTGCTCGGCATCGGCACCGGCTGGTCCGATGTCGAGTACCGCGGGCTCGGCCTCAGTGACGAGTTCCGTGCGCGCGGGCGTCGCTCGGAGGAGCAGATCGAGCTCATGCGGCGGCTCTGGACGGAGCCGCTGCTGAGCTTCGAGGGCGAGTTCGACTCGGTCCCGGAGTCCGCGATCGCCCCGCGCCCGGCGCGCTCGATCCCGGTCTGGATCGGGGGCCACGCGCCCGCCGTGCTCGACCGCGTCGGGCGCATCGCGGACGGCTGGGTCGTCGGCTGGGCGCGCGCGGACTACCTCCCGGGCGCCATCGAGCAGGTCCACGAGGCCGCCCGCGCCGCCGGCCGCGACCCGGCGGAGATCGGCATCGAAACCCGCGCCCGCGTCGCGCGCTGGAGTCCGGAGGAGCAGGTGCAACACGCGCGGCGCTGCGAGGAGGCGGGCGCGACGCACTTCTCGCTGCACACCCTCGAGGGCGGCCTCACGACCGTGCAGCAGCACATCGACGCACTGCGCGACTTCCGCGAGGCGTTCGGCGAGGAGTAGCTCCGCGCCGCCTCAGCGGCGGCTGAACCGGCGAGTCAGCGCCCGGTGAACTTCGGCTCGCGGCGCTCCTTGAAGGCGGTGATGCCCTCCTGGTGGTCGGCGCTCACGTTCGAGATGCCCTCGAGGGCGAGCGAGAGGTCGAGGTTCGTGTTGGCAATCGCGCGGAGGGGCTGGTTGATCGAGGCCTTCGTACCCTGGATCGCCACCGTCGGCCCGTTTGCCAGCCGCGCGACGAAGCCGTCAACCAGCTCGTCCAGTTCGTCGGCGGGGACGGCGCGGTTGATCAGGCCCAGCTCCGCCGCGCGTGTCGTCTCGATCAGCTCGCCTGTGTAGAGGAACTCGCGCGCCCGCGCGTAGCCAATCAGCGAGGGCCAGAGCGTACTCCCCCCATCCCCGGCGACGAGGCCGACGCTGACGTGCGGGTCGCCGATCACGGCCCCCTCCACCGCGAACGTGATGTCGCAGGCAAGCGCGATCGTCGCGCCGAGGCCGACCGCGGGGCCGTTGATGCGTGCGATCACCGGCTGCCGCGCCTCGAGGATGGAGAGGACGATGTGCTTGCCCTCGAGGCTGGTGCGGTTCCAGACCGAGGGATCGTCGATCATGTCCTGGAGCCAGGCCATGTCGCCGCCGGCGGAGAACGCTCGGCCCGCTCCGGTCAGCACCACGACGTCCGTGCCGTCATCCATGGCGATCTCCGGGAAGAGGCGCGCCAGCTCCTCGTGCATCTGCGCGTTGAAGGCGTTGAGCGCCTCCGGGCGGTTCATGGTCAGCCGCAGCACGCGTTCCTGCCGCTCGATCTCGATCGTCTCGTAGCCCTTGTACTCCACGCTGCGGTACTCCACGCTGCGCCTCCGTCCCTCGTATCGCCCGTCCCGGGTATCGCCGCCGTCGCTGCGCGTGCGCGCTACTCGCCCGTGAAGACGCCGTCGCGCTTCTCCGCCCAGGCGCTGGTCGCCTCGCGGTGGTCGGCCATCTTCGCGGAGTAGTGCTCGTACGCGAGTCCGAGGTCGAAGACCGATGAGATCCTGTCACGCATCAGCGTGTTGACCGTCAGCTCGTCGCCTTGACGGCGTAGGGCGGCATCGCTGCCAGCCGCTGCGCCAGCTCCAGCGAGCGCGCCTCCAGCTCCTCTTCCGGCACGAGGTGGTTGACAAGGCCGAGCCGTTCGAGATCCTCGCCCTCGATGAGGTCGCCGAGCATCAGCAGCTCCTTGGCCTTGTTGATGCCGACGAGGAGCGGCCAGATCAGCGCGCCACCGTCCCCGGCGACGAGGCCGATGTTGACGTGCCGGTCGCCGATCCGTGCCCGCGGCGAGGCGACGACGACATCGCACATCAGCGCGAGGGTGGCGCCGAGGCCGATTGCCGGACCGTTGACCGCGGCCACGATCGGCTTCTCGAGGTCGAGGTGCGCGCGCAGGATCTCGCCGGTCCGCACCTGGGCGAACCTGGCGCGCGTGTTACTGCCGCCCTGCTCGTTCATGCGCTGCACGTCGCCGCCGGCGCAGAAGGCGCGGCCCGCGCCGGTGAGCAGGACGGCGCGCGACTCGTCGTCGTCGTCCAGCTCGTAGAAGGCGCGGATCAGCTCGCGCCGCAGCGGCGGGTGGACCGCGTTGAGGCGCTCCGGCCGGTTCAGCGTCATCACCAGCACGTGGCCCTCGCGGCGGAATTCGATGTGCTCGTAGCTCGACAGGTCCATGTCGCCCCTCCCGTGGATCGCGTACCGGGGATGATACGCGCCGCCCTCGATAGACTCGCGGGGGAGGGCGTGCGAGCTACCGCTTCATGGGCTTGCACCCGCGCTTCCTCGCGGCCGGGTTCGAGGAGATCGGCAGGGTCGGAACGCGCCGGCATGCGATGCGGCGCTGGTTGCGCCCGGGCGGCGAGCGTGGACATTCGGCGGGGGGTTGACGTACCTTCGGCCCCGCCTGAACAAGGATGCACGAGCAGAACAAATTGGGGGTGACCGTGTCGGTCCTGAACTTCAACGTCGAGAACCACATCGCACACATCGAGATGAACCGCCCCGAGGTCATGAACGCGCTCAACTTCGAGCTGAACCAGGCGCTCGCAGACGCCTGGCAGGAGGTCCAGGAGAACGACGACATCTGGGTCGCGATCCTCAGCGCGCACCCGGACAGCCGCGCCTTCTCCGCGGGGATGGACCTTAAGGAGCGGGCGGAGATGAACGCCCAGGGCATCGACTGGCGCAAGATGCGCGTCACCGGCAACAACAGCCCGGAGGAGGTCTGGAAGCCAGTCATCGCGGCGATCCACGGCTACTGCCTGGCCGGCGGCTGGATGATGGCGCAACGCTCCGACTTCCGGATCTGCGCGGACGACGCCATCCTCGGTATCCGCGAGGTGAAGCGCGGGCTGATGCCGCACTGGGTTGCGGACCTGCCGCGCATCATCGGCCTCGGCAACGCCCTCGAGGTGGTGCTGATGGGCGAGTACATCACGCCCGAGCGCGCCAAGGAGATGGGCTTCATCAACTCGATCGTCCCGAAGGACGAGGTGCTGGACGAGGCCTTCCGCTGGGCCAACATCCTGACCGAGAACGCGCCGCTCTCCGTGCGCTGCCTCAAGGAGATCCTCTACCGCACCCACGTGCTGCCGCACGACGAGGCGATGGTCATGGCGAAGCACCTGCTGCACCGCGTCGAGACCAGCGAGGACATCTCCGAGGGTCCGCGCGCCTTCGCCGAGAAGCGCCAGCCGGAGTGGAAGGGCCGCTAACGCCGTTCCCTCCGCCGCACACACGCACGGAAGAGCCGCCCGCGAGGGCGGCTCTCCTGTGTCCGGGAAGGGCGTTTGTGTCCGGGAGGGGCGTTGCCCGCGTGGGCCCGGCGCTACTCGTCCCCGTACGCGCCGAGCCGCTCGAGGGCGTCGCGCGCCTGGTCGGCGATGTCGAAGACGACCTGGCGGGCGGGCTTCACTTCTTCGATGAAGGTCAGGCCCTGGCCGGCGGTGACGTGCAACCAGTCGTTGAGCTGGTGGTCCTCGATCGCCGTCTCGATCTTGCCGACGAGCATGCCCTGCAGCGGCATTGGCAGGATCTCGGGGGCGTCGTCACGCTCCCACATCTCCTGGAACCGGGAGCGCATCGCGCGCACGCGCTTGCCGTCGTAGGCGGTCGAGATCCAGGCGTCCTGGCCGCGACCCTCAATCAGCCGCTGCTTCTTCTTCATCGGCGTGTCGGACTCGTGCGTGGCCTGCCAGATCGTGCCCGTCCAGACGCCGTCCGCACCGAGGGCGAGCGCGGCGGCCATGTGCCGGCCGTGGGTGACGCCGCCCGCGGCGAGCACCGGCTTGTCGTAGGCCTTCGCCAGCTCGACCACCTCGGGGACGAGCGAGAAGGTGCCCATCCGCCCGGTGTGCCCGGCGGAGTCCTGGCCCTGCGCGACGATCAGGTCGAGACCCTGCTCCAGCTCGCGCGCCGCCTGGCGGGCAAGGCCGATCAGCCCCCACACCTTGATGCCCGCGTTGTGCAGCAGCTCGAGCGCGAAGGCCGGGCTGCCCATGCCGGAGGCGAAGATGGGGATCTGCTCCTCGATCAGCACGTCGAACTTGTCGCGCGCCTTGCGCAGCAGGTCGACGCGTTTGACGCCCCAGGGACCGGGCGTCTTCGGCTGCGGGATGCCATGCTCGGCCATCACTCCGTCGACGAAGTCCCAGTGCTCCTGCGGGATCTGCGGCATCAACTCCTCGGGCGTGCCTTCGACGTACGAGGCGGAGAGCAGGAAGTCGATGCCGAACGGCTTGTCGCCGACGCGCTCGCGGATCCAGCGGATGTCGTTGCGGATCTCCTCGGGCGTCAGTGCGTTCGCGCCGTACATGCCGATGCCGCCGGCGTTGGTTACCGCGGCCACCACGTCGCGGGTGTGGGCGAAGCCGACGAGGGGAATCTCGCAGCCGTACTCCTCGCAGAGGCGGGTCTGCATCGGGTCGCGCGTCATGGGTGGTGCTCCTTCGGGTGCGGGTGCGTCTCGAGGGTCTGCATCGTTGCGGCGGGGCGCCTAAATCGCGCCCGCGTGGCGGAGGATCGGGAGCTGTTCCGGCTCGAGGCCGAGCAGATCGCAGTAGACCTCGCGGTTGTGCTCGCCGAGGAGCGGCGCGGGGCCCGGCCGCCGCGACTCGATCGTCGAGGTGCGGAACGGGAAGGCGGTGTCGGTCATCGCCCCGGTCTCGGGGTGCTCGACCTCGCGGAGGAAGCCGCGCACGCGCAGCTGCTCGCTGGCGAGCACCTCTTCCATGGTGGCGTGGCCGGTGATGGTGAGGCCGTGCGCCTGCCCGGTCTCCTGGATCTGCTCGCGGGTGCGCTCCAGGCACCACTCGGCGATCGTGTCGCGCACCTCGTCGGCGTGGTCGGGCTTGTGGATGCCGAGCTGGGGGAGGTTCCAGATCTCCTCGGTGAACCACGGTTCCGAGGCGAACCAGGGGTCGCCGCCCATCATCTCGACGAGGGCGCCCCAGTTGCGCTGGCCCCAGACCGCGCCGATCACGATCCAGCCGTCCTTGCAGCGGTAGACGCCGGGGAACCACTCCGTATCCAGCTCGCGCGTGACGAGCGTGCCGTCCGAGGCGTAGCGGTGCACCTCCGGCCGCTGCGTGCTCATCAGCGCCCACTGCTTCGAGATATCGACGAGCTGCCCGCGGCCCGTGCTCATTCGCGCCAGCAGTGCGGCGAGGGTGGCCGTGCCCGCGTTCAGACCCGCGTCACATTCGGCGATGAAGGAGCCGGGCTTGACGGGACCGGCGTCCGGGAACTCGCGCAGCGCGATCTGGCCCGCGAGCTGATGGTAGGTGGCCCCGCTGGCGTGCACGACGTTGAGCGGGTAGGCGTGCTCGTCGCGCCGCGGGCCGGTCGAGCCGTAAGGGGTGATCGCGGTCACGACCAGCCGCTCGTGCTGCGCGGACAGCGTCTCGTAGTCGAGGCCGAGCTCGTCGATGAGCGCGGGCGGGCGGTCGTGCATGAAGACGTCGGCGCGCGCGATCAGGTCGCGCAGGATCGCGAGGCCGTCCGCGGTCTCCGGGTCGAGCGTGACGCTGCGCTTGTTGGTATTGAGCAGCAGGTAAAGGCCGCTGCGCTCGGAGTCCGGTTCGTCGTTGGGGAAGGGGCCGCGCCGGCGCGCCTCGTCGCCCTCGCCGGGCGCCTCGATCTTGATCACGTCGGCGCCGGCCTCGGCGAGCCACTTGCCGCAGAACGGACCGCAGACGAGCGAGCACCACTCCACCACAAGCACGTCGTCGAGCGGTCGGGCGGTCACGTCGCGATTCCTCCCCCGAGGGCGTCCGGGCCCCGGCCGTCCGGGTCCGGATGGCAGGCCGCGCAAGCCTACACGCTGCGCCGCGCTGCGGCAGCGCCTGCCCGCGGGCGCTGCTAGTATCCGCCCGGCGACGCCGCAGCAGCCAGCGAAACGCCGGCCGTGCAAGTGCTGAGTGGAGGGCCCCGGTCATGCGCATCGGCTTCATCGGGCTCGGCAACATGGGCGGTCCGATGGCCATGAACCTGATCAGGGCCGGCCATGATCTGACCGTGAACGACCTGCGCCGCGAGCTGGCCGATCCGCACCTCGCGGCCGGCGCGAACTGGGCCGACAGCGTGCAGGCCGTCGCCGAGGCGAGCGAGCTCGTCTTCACCTCGCTACCCGGACCGCCCGAGGTCGAGGCGGTCGCGCTCGGCCCCGGCGGCATCCTCGAGAGCGCCGTCGAAGGCAGCGTCTACATCGACCTCTCCTCCAACCGGCCGACGCTGATCCGCGAGATCCACGCCCGCTTCGCCGAGCGCGGCATCGAGGTGCTCGATGCGCCGGTAAGCGGCGGCATCACCGGCGCGGCGGCGGGCACGCTTGCGGTGATGGTCGGCGGCGACGCCGACCGCTACGAGGAACTCAAGCCGGTGCTCGACGCCATTGGCGACAAGGTGAGCTACATCGGCGGCATCGGCAGCGGCATGGTCGCGAAGCTGGTGCACAACATGACCTCGATCTCCTCGCGGATGGCGATCGCCGAGGGCATGACGCTGGCCGCCAGGGCGGGCGTCGACCCGCACGTGATGCAGCGCGTGCTGCAGGACGGGGCGTTCGGGCAGGGGCACTTCCTCAACCACCGCCTCGTCGACACGGTGTTCGCGCAGCACTGGGACCCGCCCAGCTTCGCCCTGCGCCTCTCGCGCAAGGACCTCGGCCTCGCCACCGAGCTCGGGCGTGAACTGGGCGTGCCGATGGCGCACGCCGCGCTCTCCGAGCAGGAGATGCTCGCCGCCCTCGGGCGTGGCTGGGGCGACTTCGACTCCAACATCTTCTTCCGGCTCCAGGAGGAGCGGGCGGGCGTCGAACTCGGCGGCGGCGATGACTCCGAGGGCGAGGAGTAAGGCCTGATGGCGGACGAGTCCGCGCCCGGCCCCCTCGCGGGCAAGCGCGTCCTGGACCTCACGACGGGCGTCGCCGGTCCGGCGGCCACGCAGATGCTCGGCTTCCTCGGGGCCGAGGTGATCCGCGTGACCAGCGCGATGATCCCGCGCATCCGCGCTACCGACGACGACCCGGCGATCAACGTGCTCTACCTCAACAAGGAGTGCGTGCGGCTCAACCTGCGCGACCCGCGCGGGCTCGACCTCGCGCGCCGGCTCGCCACGCAGTGCGACATCGTCGTCGAGAACCAGCGGCCGGGCTCCGTCGCGCGGCTTGGCCTCGGCTACGAGGCGCTGCGCGAGCTGCGGCCCGACATCATCGCGATCTCGCTCAGCGCCTCCGGCAAGGGTGGCCCCGCCGAGCACGAGGTCGGCTACGCACCGAACTTCGTCTCGCGCAGCGGCGTCGGGCTCACCTCGGGCTACGCCGGGGGGCCGCCCGGCGAGTACGTCAACTGGCCGGACCTGATCAGCGCGCACTGGCTCGTCTTCGCCGTGCTCTACGCCCTGATCCACCGCGAGCGCACCGGCGAGGGCCAGTACCTCGACCTCTCCGCCAACGAGTCGCTGACCTCGCTGGTTGGTGACCTCGTGCTGGATGCGGCGCTGAACGGGCGCAGCGCCGAGCCGCGGGGCAATAGCGATCCGACGATGGCCCCGCACGCCGTCTACCGCTGCGCCGGCGAGTATGAGTGGGTCAGTATCGCCGTCGGGACCGACGGCGAATGGCAGGCGCTCTGTGAGGAGCTCGGCCGACCCGAGCTGGCCGAGGATCCGCGCTTCGCCGGCGTGCTCGAGCGGCTCGAGCACGAGCAGGAGCTCGACGCGCTGATCGGCGAGTGGACGAGCGCACAGCCCCCGGGCGACCTCGCGGCGCGGCTGCAGGCGGCGGGCGTGGCTGCCGCGCCGGTGCTCAACGGCAAGCAGTTGCTGGAGGACGAGCACCTGCGTGCGCAAGGCCGCTGGGTCGAGGTGGAGCACGCCATCCTCGGGAAGAAGTGGGTGATGACCTCGCCCTGGAGTCTCTCCGGCACGCCTGCGACGGTGCGCCATGCGGCGAAGCTGCAGGGCAGCGGCGAGCCCTACGTCTACGGCGAGCTGCTCGGCCTCAGCCGCGACGAGATCAAGGAACTGGTTCACGACAACGTGATCCACTGAGCACGACGGGACGCGCTACCCCGTACCGCGCGAGCCCGTACCATCGGCCCGGCGCAGCGAGGGCGCGACGGCGCCACAAGGGCAGCGAGGGCCCGGAAGCGAGGAACCGAACATGCAGTACGACGTCGTCGTCGTCGGCGCGGGCAACGCCGCCCACGCAGCCGCCGTCTCCGCACACGAGAACGGCGCCGAGCGGGTGCTGATGCTGGAGAAGGCTCCCGAGGAACTGCGCGGCGGGAACACCCACTACAGCGGCGGCCTCTTCCGCTTCGCCTTCGAGCGCGCCGAGGACCTGCTGCCGATCGTCCCCAACATCGAGGATCAGGTGCCCGGCTTCACCGAGAACATCAAGCCCTACGGCGCCGCCCAGTTCCGCGCCGACCTCGACCGCGTGACCGAGGGCTCCTCGGACCCCGAGCTGTCCGAGGCGCTGATCGGCCGCTCCTACGACACGGTCCGCTGGATGGTCGAGCAGGGCATCGTGATGGGCCCTGCGACCGACCTCTCGGCCGTGAAGTACGAGGGCGCCGTGCGCTGGCCGCAGGGCGCGGTCATCCGCGCCGTCGGCATCGGCATCGGGCTCTCGCGGATGTGGTTCGAGGTGGCCCGCGACCGCGGCATCGAGCTGCGCTACGGCACGGGCGCGCGCTCGCTGACGCTCGACGAGAGCGGCGCGATCAGCGGCGTGGTGGTGAACGACGCCGACGGCCTGCACGAGATCGAGACAGGCGCGGTGATCCTCGGCTGCGGCGGCTTCGAGGCCAACCCGGAGTGGCGCGCGCGCTACCTCGGACGACCCTGGGACACGGCGCGTGTACGCGGCACCCGCTACAACAACGGCGACGGCCTGCGCATGGCCCTCGAGGTCGGGGCGCTGCCCTACGGGCAGTGGTCCGGCAGCCACGGGACGCCGATCTCGGCGGACGCGCCGCTGTACGGCGACCGCCGGCTCACGGACCAGACCAACCGCCTCTCCTATCCCTTCGGCGTCATCCTCAACACCGAGGGTGATCGCTTCATCGACGAGGGTGAGGACTTCCACCTGCTGACCTACGCGAAGACCGGCGGCGCCGTGCTGCGCCAGCCCGGCGGCATCGGTTACCAGATCTTCGACTCGAAGGTGTTCGAGGCCCTGGAGCCGCGCTACCGCACGAGCGACCCGATCGTCGGGGACACACTGGAGGAACTGATCGCGCAGCTGCCGCTGGACCAGGAGACGGCGGCGCGCACGCTCGAGGCGTTCAACACCGCCGTCGTCGGCGAGGGCACGTTCGACCCGGGTGTCCGCGACGGGCTGAAGACGGACGGCCTGGAGCCGGAGAAGACCAACTGGGCGCAGCGGCTGGACTCGCCGCCGTATCGCGCCTACCCGATCACTGGCGGCATCACCTTCACCTTCGGCGGCCTGCGTGTGAACACGGACGCCGAGGTGCTCAGCACGGACTGGACGCCGATTCCCGGCCTCTACACCTGTGGCGAGATGGTCGGCGGCCTCTTCCACTACAACTACCCGGCCGGATCGGGGCTGATGTCCGGCGCCGTCTTCGGTCGCGCCGCCGGGCGCTCCGCCGCCGCGCACGTGAGCGGCGGCTAGCGAAGGGGACGAGGGGTAACCGCCAGCGGTTCCCGGAGTGGCATAGACGCTCACACGGAGCGCCGATAGGATGCCCGACAAGGTGACGCGCCTGACGCACGCCCTCGGGCGAGCGTAGGAGGAGAGGCCGCGCGGGTGACCTTCGTCATCACCCAGCCCTGCGTCGACGTGCAGGATCAGTCCTGCGTCGAGGTTTGCCCGGTCGACTGCATCCACTTCGATGCCGGCGACGACCGGATGCTGTACATCGAGCCCGAGGTTTGTATCGACTGCGGCGCCTGCGAGCCGGCCTGCCCGGTGAGCGCCATCTTCGCCGAGGCCGACGTGCCCGAGGACCAGGCGCACTTCCTCGAGATCAACGCGCTCTGGTTCGAGGACGCCGCGGCCGCGCGCGCCATGGTCGGCGGCGGAGCCGCCCCGGCCCCCGCTGCCGCTCCCGCCGCCGAAGCGGCCGAGGAACCGGCGGCCGAGGCCGACGCGGAGCCTGCGGCTGCCGAGGAGGCGCCCGCTGCCGAGGCGGAGGCCGGCGACGAGCCCGCTGAAGAGCCGGCGGAGGCCGCCCCGGCGCTGGTCGCGGCCAGCACGCAGATCGAGGCCGTCGAAGACCACGGGCATAACGAGGGGCCCGCCGTCTCGCAGTACGGCCAGCCATCACCGATCGGCGTGGTCGCGCTCGCCGGGATGCTCGTCATGCTCATCGGCGTCTGGTTGGCGCCGGGCGATCCGGTCAACAGCGGCACGCCGATCATCGGTGGAGTGCTCGACATCATCCCGCGGCTCGGGATCTTCCGGAACCTGCAGGGGCCGCCGGAGCTGGGCGTGGTCCTCGTGCTTCCGGCGCTGCTGTTCCTGTTGATCTTCGTTCTCCAGCAGGCCCGCGAGCTGCGCGGCTTCGACGCGAAGCGCGAGCGGGTGCTGGCGGGCTGGCGCGAGGCTGGCGTGGCGTGGCGGCGCAGCGAGGAATCGCGCCGCCACGAGCTCGAAACGACCATCAGCCAGCTCGCGAACGACCGCTTCCCGTTCCCGGACGAGGCGCATCCGGACTACCGCACCTACGTCAACGTGCCGGAGCCGCAACTGGCGCTGGAGTTCACCGCGGGCGGCGCCTCGCGCTCGCAGGTCTTCCCGGACATCGTCGTCGTCGAGCACCCGCGCAACCGCCCGATCATGGTCGCGCAGGTGGAGACGAAGGAAACGGTGACACGGCGCCAGGCCGAGCTGGTCTGGGCGCAACTCGAGAACGACGACGCGCCGCTCTACATCTACGTGCCGTCCGGGTTCGCGGCCCGGGCCCGCGACTACGCGATCGCCGCCGGCATCGAGCACGCGAGGATTCGCACGTGGCGACGCCAGCCGGGCAGGATGCTCGTCCGCGAGCTCTAGCGCCTCTTTCGCCGCCCCGCCTTCGTGATCGTTCCACGCGTTGCACGGGCGTAGCGCATGGCCTTGTGGTGTAACCTGGTTGCGTTAGGCGTGTTCGGGCGCGAGTGCCGATCCGGATCGAGAGTATTCCTTGAGGTTCACGTACAGCCCGCAGCTCTTCCGCGGCGACTTCTTTGGCGGCATCACCGCCGCGGTGGTGGGGCTTCCCGTCGGCCTGGCGTTCGGGGAGACATCGGGTCTCGGAGCGATCGCCGGCATCTACGGAGCGATCGCCGTGGGGTTCTTCGCCGCGGTGTTCGGTGGCACCCGCTCGCAGATCTCCGGCCCCACCGGCCCGATGGCCGTAGCGATGGCGGTGATCGTCACCAGCCACGCCGAGACCCTCGCCGAGGCGTTCACGGTCGTGATCATGGCCGGACTGATCCAGATCGCGCTGGGCGTGGCGCGCATCGGCCGCTTCGTCGCCTACACGCCGTACTCCGTCATCTCCGGGTTCATGACCGGCATCGGCGCGATCATCATCCTGCTGCAGACCCTGCCCTTCCTCGGTTCGCCCGTCGTCGAGGGCGGACCGCTGGACGCAATCCGTGCCTGGCCCGACGCGATCGGCGGCCTCAACGGCAGCGCGCTCGTGATCGCCGTGGTGACGCTCGCCGTCGGCGTGGGCTGGCCACGCCAGCTCAGAACGTACCTGCCTCCCACCCTCGCGGCGCTGATCGCCGGCACCGCGGTGAGCCTCCTCTGGCTGGGCGACACGCCGGTCATCGGCGAAGTGCCGATCGGCCTGCCGGAGCTACAGGTTCCGGACCTCGCTCCCAACGTCCTGGTGCGCTCGGTGGAGCCCGCACTGGTCCTCGCGCTGCTCGGCTCCATCGATAGCCTGCTCACCTCGCTGGTGGCCGATTCGATGACGCGGACGCAGCACAACCCGAACCGGGAGCTCGTGGGCCAGGGCATCGGCAACACGGTGGCGGGGCTGATCGGTGCGCTGCCCGGCGCCGGGGCGACGATGGGCACAGTGGTGAACATCCGCGCCGGAGGGCGGACCCAGATCTCCGGAGCGTTGCGCGCCGGCATCCTGCTGGCGCTGGTGCTGGGCCTCGGTACCTACGTCGAATCGATTCCCCACGCGGCGCTGGCCGGGATCCTGATGAAGGTCGGCTGGGACATCATCGATTGGCGGTTCGTCACCCGGCTTCACCGCGTTCAGCGGGAACACCTGGTGGTGATGCTGATCACATTCGGGCTGACGGTGTTCCTGGACCTCGTCACGGCGGTGGCGATCGGCCTGATCGCCGCCGGGATGGCCAGCGCCCGGCGGCTCGAACGCCTGCAGCTGGACAGGGTCGTCTCCGTACCGCTGCTGGACCAGAGCTTCTTCGCAGACGAGGAGGAGGACTCGGCGGACGCGTTCAGCGCTCGCGTCGGCATGGTCGCGCTGCGCGGCACCTTCACCGTCGCCTCCTCGAGCAGCCTGGTCAGCACGATCGGCGTCGACATCCGCGACCATGAGGTCGTGATCCTGGACTTCACCGAGACCGAGTACATCGACGACAGCGCCGCCCTGGTGGTTGAGCAGATGATCGACATCGCCCTTGCGGAGGACACCGAGTGCATCGTGATGGGCCTGAGCGGCTCGCCCGCATCCTCGCTCCAGGCGCTCAACGTGCTGGACCGCGTTCCGGCGGAGCACTTCGTCGCGACGCTGGACGAGGCCCGCGAGACTGCCGCTCGAATGCTCCGCGCGTAGCAGCAGCGAACAGCCGCCTGCCGAGTCCGCTTCCTCAGCTCCGGGTCGAGTGCGTCATGCGCCCCGGCACCCCGAGGTCCGGCGCACCCGCCAGCGAAGCGATCGCGCTCAGTTCGCCGGCGTGCGCGAAGAGGTGCGCGATGCTCCTCGAGAGCAGGTCGCTCACGCGCTGTTCGCGCCGCAGATTGGGCGAACGGCTCACCAGCTCGTCGAGGCGTGAGGCATCGAGGCGGCGCAGCCAGGGGATCGCGCGCGAGCGGACGCGCCGGAACGCCTCGAGCGCGGCGGCCAGGTCCGGTGTCGAGGGCGCATCCCCGAAGTCGACGCGTTGGTCTTCGAGCCAGGAATCACGCTCGAGGTCTTGCAGTGCGGCGTTCCAGTAGTGGTCCTGCTGCTTCGCGACGTGGGAGACGATCCAGCCGCCGGAGTTCAGCCGATCGGCGCCGGCCTCGGGCGCGCCGCCGGGATCGAGGTCCGCGAGCGCCTCGGCGACCCGCTCGAACTCATCGAGCGCGTCGAAGAGCAGGCGCACGAGCGCGGGCGGCGAGGCCGGCGTGGGCTGGTGGGGCTGCGTCACGCGCGCAGTCTAGCGCGGCGGCAGTCGGCGCAGCGCGATCGAGGTCGTCACCCGCGCGTGCCGCGCGAGCCGGGGCTCCACGGCAGGGCGCACCGTAGCCAGCTCCGCGCGCAGCCACTGCTCCAGCAGCAGCACAGCGGCGGCCCCGAGCAGCACCCCAAGCACCGTTGCGAACAGCATTCCTCACCTCCCGCACGCAGAACGCATGTCCGCCACTCGGGGGACATGGTGGAACAGCTGTACGCCCGTGTCAAGCACAGGCGTTCGGTTTGCCGTTCGGGCGCGGGGGAGCGGCTCAGGGACCGGGCTGCGGCTCGTCCTCGATCAGGGCTACGCCGCCGAGGTAGGGGCGCAGCACCGCGGGCACCTCGATGCCGTCGGGACGCTCGTACTGCTCGAGCAGTGCGGCGAGCGTGCGGGGGAGCGCGAGGCCGGAGCCGTTGAGCGTGTGCATGTGGCGCACGCGGCCCTCGGCGTCGCGGTAGCGCAGGCTGGCGCGCCGCGCCTGGTAGTCCAGGAAGTTGGAGCAGGAGGAGACTTCCAGCCACTCCTCCGCGCCGGGCGCCCAGACCTCGATGTCGTACGTCAGCGCCGAGGCCGCGCCCACGTCCCCGGCGGCGAGCCGCACGACGCGGTAGCGGAAGCCGAGCTGCCGCACGACCTCGAGCGCCTCGTCGAGCAGCGTCTCCAGCTCGTCCCAGGAGCGCTCGGGCTCGCAAAACTTCACGAGCTCGACCTTGTCGAACTGGTGGCCGCGCTTGATGCCTCGCACGTCACGCCCGGCGCTCATGCGCTCGCGGCGGAAGCAGGGCGTGTAGGCGACGTGATGGATGGGCAGCGCGTCCAGCGGCAAGATCTCGTCGCGATAGAGGTTGGTGACGGGCACCTCGGCGGTGGGGATCAGCCAGACATCGTCCTCGTGGTCGCGGTAGAGGTTGTCGCCGAACTTCGGAAGCTGGCCGGAGCCGACCAGCATCTCCTCGCGGACCACGAACGGCACGTAGACCTCGCCGTAGCCGCGCTCGCGGTGCAGGTCCAGCATCCAGCTGATGAGCGCGCGCTGTAGTCGCGCCGCCGCGCCGCGCAGCACGTAGAAGCGCGAGCCCGAGATCTTCGTCCCGCGCTCGAAGTCGATCAGCCCGCGCGCCTCGCCGATCTCCCAGTGCGGCCGCCGGCCCTCCTCGCTCGCGGGCGCCGGCGCAGTGGAGGCGGGAACCGGCTGAGCGGTATGCACGGGCTCGCCGGCGCCGTCGCCCCCGAACAGCACGAGCCCGGCGTCCTCGCCGCCCTCGGGCACCGAGGCGTGCAGCAGGTTCGGCAGCTCCAGCAGCAGGCGCTGCAGCTCCTCGTCGCGCTCGCGCACGGCGGCGTCGAGCTCGTCGAGGCGCGAGGCGACCTGGCGCTGGGCGTCGATCAGCCGCTGCCGCTCGTCCGGGTCGCGGGTCGCGCCGATCTCGCGTCCGGCCTGGTTGCGCTCGGCGCGCATCCCCTCGACCTCGGTGAGCAGCGCACGGTGCGCGCGATCGGCCTCGAGAATCTCGTCGATCGGCGCCTCGACGCCGCGCAGCGCGCAGGCGCGGCGCACCTCGTCGGTCTGCTCGCGGATCAGGGGCAGCGGCAGCATGCGATCAGCTCCGCGGGTCCGCTGCGGGCGAACCGCTTGCGAGGGCGTCCGCCGCGGCGTCGATCGCGTCGAGGGCGAGCTGGCGCACGTCCTCCGGCACCGGCGCCGACGCGCCCGGCCCGCCGAGCACCACGCCCGGCTCGCGCAGCTCTTCACGGCTGACCCAGCGCCAGCCCTCGCCGCTGTCGGGGCGGCCAGGCAGATCCGGTGCGCCGGAATCGCCGGCCAGGCGAGGGCGCGTGAAGTAGACGAAGTCGATGTGCTCGTGCAGGTTGCCCGGCTCCTCGATCTCGTAGACGCCGATCGTCACCGGTGGCGGCAGCTGCCTCGGATCCAGGTGAAGGTAGGGGGTGCTGGTGGGGACGATGAGCGCCTCGACGCCGGTTTCCTCCTCGATCTCGCGCAGCACCGCCTGGATCGGGTCTTCGTCGGTCTCGATGTGCCCGCCGGGCGGCAGCCACAGCCCGAGCCGGTGCCAGTGGAGCGCGGTTCGCCCGTCGTGCGAGAGGAAGCCGGAAACCGTGAAGTGGCGCTCCACGACTGCGAGCCTACGCGCCGCCCGTGCCGAGGGCAACGCAGCGCCGTGACGGGCGACAGCGCGAGCGGGTGAATATTGCCGCTCCCGAGGGGTCCGCGATAACATGTACTTAACGATAGATACGACGTGTCACTGGTTTGCGGGCTTGCCTTGGGCGAGTCCGCATTCGTCTCTCACAGGGGTACGGGTGGACCAGCGGCTCCGCGGCCGGTGGATTCGCATCCTCGGAGGTGGGACATGAGCGAGGATCGGGTGCTGCTCACGCGCGCAGGCCTCAAGCGGCTCGAGGACGAGCTGCACGAGCTTCGTACCAGCCGCCGCGTCGAGGTCGCCGAGGCGATCCACGAGGCACAGGAGCTCGGTATTGCCCAGATCGATGGGCAGTACGAGGACGCCAAGAACCAGCAAGCGTTCCTCGAAGGCCGCATCCGCGAGATCGAGCTGCTGCTCGAGGGCGCCGAGGTGATCGACGAGGATGCCGCGCACCACTCGATGGACGTGCGCATCGGCTCGAACGTCACCGTGGAGCTCAAGGGCGGCGCGCAACAGACCTTCCAGCTTGTCGGGCCCGCCGAGGCGAACCCCGGCGAGGGCCGCATCAGTCACGAGTCGCCCGTCGGGCAGGCGTTGCTCGGCAGGAAGCAGAATGACAGAGTGAAGGTCAGCGCCCCCGGCGGGAACACGACGATGACCATCGTCGAGGTGTCCTGACCGGCGCGCGGGCGTTGTCGCGACGGCAGAAGGCCTGCCGCCGCCGCTGCGCGGGCAGGTGACCGATGCCGTCTGAACAGGAACTGATCGAGCTGCGCCGGCAGAAGCGCGAGCAACTGCTCGCGCTCGGCGACGCCTACCCCGCGCGCACATCCCGCACCCATGAGGCAGCGAAGGCCGTCGCGCTCTTCGAACGCAGCGAGCGCGAGGGCCTCGAGGAGAGCCGCCGCGCGGTCACCGTCGCCGGTCGCATCACCGCGATCCGCGACATGGGCCGCGCCGCCTTCGTCGACCTGCGTGACGGCTCCGGCGGCATCCAGCTGCACCTGCGGCGCAACGTCCTCGGCGATCAGTTCGGACTGCTGGCGCTGGTCGACCTTGGCGACTTCGTCGAGGCGAGCGGGCGGCTGTTCCGCACGCGCCACGGCGAGGTCACGGTCGCGGCGACGCGCTGGCGGGTGCTCACGAAGGCGCTGCGGCCGCCACCCG
Organism: Dehalococcoidia bacterium; assembly: GCA_963667465.2. Taxonomy (GTDB): domain Bacteria; phylum Chloroflexota; class Dehalococcoidia; order UBA2979; family UBA2979; genus VXMT01. The sequence continues at coordinate 262,163 of CAXXDN010000002.1, forward strand.
AGAAGTGGGCCGGCCTCGTCGACGTGGAGACGCGCTACCGCCAGCGCCACCTCGATCTGATGGCGAACGAGCGCTCGCGCGAGATCGCGCGTGCGCGCTCGGAGGTGCTCGCCGCGGTGCGCCGCTTCTTCCAGCGGCGCGGCTTCATGGAGGTGGAGACGCCGGTACTGCAGGAGGAGGCGGGCGGCGCGGCGGCGCGGCCCTTCTACACGCATCATGGAGCCCTCGATCGCGACCTCGCGCTGCGCATCTCGCTCGAGTTGCACCTGAAGCGGCTGGTGATCGGCGGCTTCGACAAGGTCTTCGAGATCGGCCGCGTCTTCCGCAACGAGGGCATCTCCCACCGCCACAACCCCGAGTTCACGCTGCTCGAGTCCTACGAGGCCTACGCTGACTACGAGGACGTGGCGAACATGGTGGAGGCGCTGTTCCGCTCCGTGGTGAGCGAGGTCACCGGCGGCCTCGAGGTGCGGCACGGCGAGGCGACGATCGATCTCGGCGAGCCGTGGCGGCGCACGACCTACCGCGAGGCGCTGCTCGAGCACACCGGCATCGACTATCGCGCGCACCCGGAGGCTGAGCAGATCCGCAGGCTCGCGCTCGACCGCGGGGTCGATGTGGACCCGGACGCCTCGTGGGGGACGGCGCTCGACGCGCTGATGGCCGCGTTCGTGGAGCCGCACCTGGTGCACCCGACGTTCGTCTTCGACTACCCGGCAGAGCTCTCGCCACTCGCCAAGCGCAAGCGCGACGATCCCACCGTGGCCGAGCGCTTCGAGCTGTTCGCGCTCGGCATCGAGCGCGCCAACGCCTACTCCGAGCAGAACGACCCGGTGGAGCAGCGCGAGCTGCTGCGCGAGCAGGCGCGCAAGGCCGCCGGCGGCGACGACGAGGCGGAAGTCGCCGACGAGGACTTCGTGCGCGCGCTGGAGCAGGGCATGCCGCCTGCCGGGGGCCTCGGCGTCGGCATCGAGCGGCTGGTCATGCTCGTCACGGGCGAGCACTCGATCCGCGAGGTCGTGCTCTTCCCCGCGCTGCGCGAGTCGGGCGGCTAGCGGCGCGTGGGACGCATCCGCGAGGACGTGCACATCCACGCCAGCGCGAGCGAGACGTTCGAACGCCTCGAGGCAACCGCGCGCTACGCCGAGTGGCTGCCGCGCGCCTTCCACGATGTCGCGGCTCCACCCGGCTCCCCCGCGCGCCTCGAAGGTGTGCTCACGCTGCCGCTGCGATCGGAGCGCGTCCGCCTCGAAGCCGCCGAACGCGAGCCGGAGCGCTTGCTGCTCTTCCGCTCGGCCGCTGGCGATCGGGGCGCCTTCGACACGCTGAGCTGGGTACTCACCGCCGAGGGCGCGGACGACGTGCACCTGCTCGTCGAGGCGATCTACACGCCGGCGGGCGGGTTCGCCGGCTGGCTGTTCGATCTGCTCGTCCAGCGCCAGCACCGGCGCCAGGCGCTGCGCGACGCCGTGTGGCGGCTCAAGCAGCTGCTCGAGGGCGCCGGGCCTGCCTCGCAGCCCGGCGACGGCGACACACCTTCGTGAGCGCGAACCCGGCGCGAGCGCTCGTCTTCGACCTCGACGGCGTCCTCGTCGACTCCGAGCCCGTGCATCTCCGCGCGGCGAAGCGGCTTGTCGCCCCGCAGCCGCTGAGCGAGGAGGACTACGCCCGCTTCACCGGCCTCGCGATCGAGCCGTTCATGCGGTGGGTGCGCGAGCACTACGGCCTCGAGGACTCCGTCGAAGCGCTGATCCGGCGCTACGCCGCGCTCGTCACCGCCGAGCTGCGCAGCGGCGAGATCGAGCCGCTCGACGGCGCGCGCGAGCTGATCGCCGCCGCGCGCGAGGCCGGTTGGGCCGTCGGTCTCGCCTCGCAATCGATCGCCGAATGGGTGCACGCCACGCTCGAGGGCTGCGGCCTGGCGGGCGCGTTCGACGTGGCGATCAGCGGAGACGACACCGAGCGTGCGAAGCCGGAGCCCGACATCTTTCTGCTTGCGGCGGAGCGCCTTGGCGTCCCTCCTCCCGCCTGCGTGGCCATCGAGGACTCACCCGCGGGCGTCCTGTCGGCCTCGTCGGCGGGCATGTTCGTCGTCCAGTCTCGGCAGGCCTCGACGGCCGCGCCGCCGCAGCGGGACGCGCGGCTCGTCGTCACTTCGCTGCGCGAGCTGGACCTCGCCGCGCTTGGTGCGCGGCTGCCGCTGGCGGGGCTGTAGCGCTCCGCCCCGGCTCGATCCGCCTATCGATCATGGGCTTACACAATCCAGCATGTCGGTGGTACCATGACCGGGTGCGGGGCGCCGAGGTCAGGCCTCGGCAGGGGTCAAGACGATCACGCCGGCGCACGTGGAACAACACCGATCACTCTCGCTCCTCTTCCTCGCCCTCGCGGCGGGGTTGGCCGGCGGCCTCGCGGGCGGCCTGGTCGTCGTCGTTGCGCCCGGCGGGCGCGAGGCGACCGAGCAGGTGGCGGCGCCCACGCCCGTCGCCACCGCCGCGACCCCCGAGGCGGCCGCCGTAGCGATCGGCAGCGCCGAACAACTCCAGCAAGCGATCGAGCGTGTCCTGCCTGCCATCGTTACGGTGATTGCCGACGGGGTGCCGCGACGCAACGAGCAGGGCGCCGTCACCCAGACCCGCAACGTCGGCTCCGGCATCGTGATCGACGATAGCGGCCACATCGTCACCAACTTCCACGTCATCGACGGTGCAGCCGAGATCAACGTGCTGCTCGCCACCGGCGAGCGGCGATCCGCCCGCGTCCGCTCGCACGACTCGCCGTACAGCGACCTCGCCGTGCTTCAGATCCCGCCCGAGGGCCTGCGCAGCGCCGCCTGGGGCGACTCCTCGCGGCTCGTCCCGGGTGAACCCGTGGCGGCGCTCTCCGCCGCCGGTTTCGCGATCGGGAACTCCGTCAGCGTTGGCGTCGTTTCAGCGACGGAGCGCGAATGGCCGCGCAACGCCGTGATCCTCGATGACCTCGTGCAGACTGATGCAGCCGTGAACTCGGGCGACTCCGGTGGTGCGCTGATCAATGCCAGGGGCGAGGTGGTCGGGTTGCTCACCACGGTGGTGCGCGCCACCAGCACGGGGAGCCCGATCCAGGGCATCTCGTTCGCGCAGTCCTCGAATAGCCTGCGCCCGATCGTGAACGACATCGTGCTGTTCGGTTCGTACGTGCGGCCGCGGCTCGGCATCGAGCGGCCGTTCCGCCACCACGTCGAGCTGACGCCGGAGCTCTCCGCTTCCCAGGGCATCCCGCTGTCATTCGGCGCGATCGTCATCGAGGTCGAGGCGCGGAGCGCGGCGGAGCAGGCCGGTGTACGCGTTGGGGACATCGTGACCGCCGTCAACGGCCTGCCGATCGACCTCGAGAACCCCTTCGTGAATCTGCTGAAGCCACTGCGGCCCGGTGAGGTAGCCGATCTCACCGTGGTGCGCGGCGGCCAGCAGCTTTCGATCGCCGTGCTGCCCAGACTGGAGTGATCCATGGACAAGTCTGACCCCCCGATCCGGCACGACCCTGAATCCTTCGCGCCCCTCGACGAGGGCGACTTCGATTCACCCTTCGAGGAGTACGACGAGGAGTACGACGAGGACTTCGGCGACGACTACGAGGGCGGGGACCGCGGCGGACTGGTCCGCATCATCGCCGTCGTCGGCGTCCTCGTGGCGCTGATCGCCGTCCTCGTCTGGTCCCCGTTCTCGATCATCGATCGCGGCGGCGATGAGCCGGGCGACGTCGGCGCCGCCGCGCGCGGCGAGTTGCCCGACGTGGCGGACGGCCTGAGCGCGCGCAGCAAGCTCTACGACCTCGCGGGCGACGGCGCGATCAGCGGCCCCGCCGAGCTGACCGTGCTGCTCAGCGAGCCGGTCGGTGCGGGCGAACAACTCGGGTTCTACACCTACGTGGGCGGTGAGTGGCGCTACCTCGCGGCCGTGAGCGTGGTCGAAGACGGCGGCGCGGCGCAGGGCGAGGTCCCGGTCGTACCGAGGAACATTGCCGTCCTCGCGCATACCGAGATCGAGCGCACGATCGCGCTGATCGTCGAGGCCGGCGCGGCTCCCGACCTCGGCGCGTTGCCCGCTCCGGCGATCGTCGCCGTCCTGGCTGCCGAACCGGGCGAGGACGTGGCCGGAGAACCGGCGCTCGACGTCCAGGGCGGTGCACTCGACGCTGCGCTTGCGGAATCCGGCGAGGCGCGCGTCTACCTCGGCGTGACGGTGGGCAGCAGCGTCATCGCGGAGACCGTGGACCGCCTGCTGGCGACGCCCGAACTCACCACGGTGCACGTCGACGAGCTGCTGATTGCGGCGCAGGACCACGGTGCGGACGGGCTGCTGATCGACTACGGCGCGCTCGATCCCGCCTTGCGAGCGCCGTTCAGTGATTTCATCGCCGCTCTCGCCGAAGGCGCAGAGGTGCGCGGCCTGGGCCTGGTGGTCGCGGTCCCGGCACCGGATGGCGCCAACTTCGGCGCATACGACTGGTCCGCGCTGGCCGCCAGCAGCGACGGCCTCTGGCTGCGCGCTCCCCGGGACGCCTCGGTCTACTACGAGGTGCTGGAGGAGGCGCTTGCCTCGCAACGGGACGACGGCCTCGACCTCTCCCGCGTCTCGCTGATCATCGATCGGCGCTCGTGGGAGCGCTCGACGGACGGCCTCCGCCCACTCACGCTGCAGGACGGGCTGGCGCTGGCGAGCACGCTCAGCGATGCCGCCGATGGCGCAATTGGGCCCGGGGACTCCGTCGCCGTCTCCGCCGTCAACATCGACCGCGAGTCGGGCAACAGCGGCCTCTTCTGGGACGACGGCGCGCGAGCCGTGAGCTTCGTCTACGCGGGGCGCAGCGGGCCCCGCAGCGTCTGGCTGGAGAACCGCTTCTCCGCGGCCTTCCGCCTGGACCTCGCAGCGCGCTTCGACCTCGGCGGGGTTGTGGTGGCAGGTGCGGCGCCGAGCGACAAGCTGCCCGACCTCGGAGCGCTCGTCAGCAGCTTCGCCGAGGGCGACTCGGTCGACCTCGAGCTGCCGTACGGGCCGTACCTCGACCCCGAGTGGAGTGCATCCGACGGAGTCGTCGGGGACGGCGGGAGCGCGGGCGTGGTCGTCTGGCGCGCGCCGGACCGCGAAGGCGCCTACGACCTCACCCTGGTCGTTTCGGACGGCACCATCTTCGTCGGCAGGCGGATGGTGATGCACGTCGCCTCGGGGGCGCCGCCGGTCCAGCCGGGCACGAGCAACGAGGCGGGCGGTCCGAGCGACGGCGGCGAGAGCACGCCTGCGGCGGCCGCGATCGAGACGCCCTCCCCCGGCACTTCGTCCGGCGCCGACAACTCCGGCGCCACGCCCGAGGCGACGCCGACGGCCACGCCCGAGCCGACACCGACGGCCACGCCCGAGGCGACGCCGACAGCCACACCCGAGGCGACGCCGACGGCCACGCCCGAGCCCACGCCGACGGCCACGCCCGAGCCGACACCGACGGCCACACCCGAGCCGACACCCCCGCCGGAGGGACCGCCGGGCCCGGCCGGCAACATCTAGCAGGGAGCGCCGATGCCACTGCGAGTGATCGCCGGGAGCGCACGCGGAGTGCGGTTGCAGACCCCGCGTGGCAGCGCCACGCGGCCAACCTCCGCGCGCCTGCGCGAGTCGCTGTTCGGCATGCTCGAGGCGGCGGACGCCGACCTCAGTGCGGTGCTCGATCTCTACGCCGGCAGCGGCGCGCTCGGCATCGAGGCGCTCTCGCGCGGGGCCGGTCGCTGCGTCTTCGTCGAGTCCAGCCGCCGCGTCTCCCGCGTGCTGCGCGACAACCTCGATCGCGCCGGCATGAGTGATCGCGGCAAGGTGGTCAGCGGCCGCGTTGGCCGCTGGCGACCGGATGAGGACGAACGCTTCACGCTCGTGCTCGCCGACCCGCCGTACGACGATGGCGACTCGTGGCGCGCGATCGAGCGGGCGATCGAGGGCGCGGTCGCGCCCGGCGCGCTGATCGCGGTCGAACATGCGGCGCGCAGCCAGGCGCCGGCCACGCTCGGCGGCTGCGCAGTCTGGCGCCGCCGGCGCCAGGGCGACGGCGCGATTGCCGCCTATCGCTGCCTGGCCCCGCGGGATGCAGCGACGGAGGAGCGACAACCGTGACGACGGCGATGTACCCCGGCCGCTTTGATCCCGTGACCCTCGGCCACGTCGATATCGCGCGCCGTGCGTCCAACCTCTACGAGAACGTCGTCGTCGCCGTCGCCAACAGCCGCTCCGCGCTGTTCAGCACGGACGAGCGCGTTGCGCTCTTCGGCGAGGCCGTGGCCGATCTGCCGAACGTGCGCGTCATCGCGAACTACGGGCTCACTGTCGACTGCGCACGCGCCGAGGGCGCAACGGTCCTGGTCAAGGGCCTGCGCTCGATCAACGACTTCATGGACGAGTTCGATCAGGCGCTGATGAATCGCAAGATGGCGCCGGACGTGGATTCGGCGTTCCTGATGACCTCCGTCGAGCATCTGGTGCTCAGCGCCTCGCGGGTTCGCGAGCTGGCGGGCTTTGGCCTCGATGTGAGCGACCTCGTGCCGCCCGGCGTGGCGGCGGCGCTGCAGGAAAAGTTTGGCGAAGAGTAGCGGGGTGATTGGGTCGTGGCCCGGATCCGGCGAGAGCCGGAGCTGCTGCCACAGCGACTGACGGGGAGGCGAACCGATGGATCTGTTGCATCACGTCGACCAGATCGAGGAGCTGGTGGCCAACGCCCAGCGGATGCCGATCGGCGGGCGCGCGATCGTCGATCGCCAGCGGCTGCTCCACATCGTGGACCAGCTCCGGACGTCCGTCCCCGGCGAGGTCCAGGAAGCGCAGAAGCTGATCGAGGAGCGCGAGGCGCTGCTGCGCGGCGCCGAGGAAGAGGCGCAGCTGCTGGTGGCGCGCGCCGAAGAGCACGTCACCAAGCTCACCGCCCAGCACGAGATCGTCCGCGCCGCGCAGGTGCGCGCCGAGGAGATCGCGCAGGAAGCCGAGCTGCGCGCCGAGGAGCGCCTCGCCGAGGTGAACGCAGAGATCGAGGGCCGGATCAGCGAGTCGCGCCGCTTCAGCGAGCAGCAGATGGTCGCCGCCGACCGCTATGCCCAGGAGTTGCTTGCCCGGCTCGAGCAGCAGCTCGAAGCCTTCCGGCGGTCCGTACGCTCCGGCCTCGACCAGCTCGAGGCGCCTCCCGCCGGGTACCGGGCTCCCGCACACGCGGATCGCGCGGACCCGGTGCTCGCGGCGCCGGTCACAGCGGATAGCGGCAACGGCAACGGCAACGGGAACGGCAACGGCAACGGGACGGGTCACGAGCGCACGCCACAGCGCTCACGTTCGGCCCTCGGGACGCTGATGGGACCGGACGCCGAGGCCGCGGCCGCCGGCGACCCGGAGGCGGAGCAGGCCGTGATCGACGACTTTGCGATGCCGCCCCTCGACGACCAGCCGGGCGCAGCCGGAGCTCCGGCGCCCCCGCCCACCGGCGAGCATGCCGAGGACGGCCCGGAACCGCAGCCTCGCCTGGACTTCTGAGCGCGGGAGGGGCCAGGACAGGCTAGCCCTCCCAGACCTCCTCGATGAAGTCGAACAGCCGCGCGCGCACGGCGTCGCCCTGCGGCGAGTCGAGCAGGTTGGTCCCGTGCGCGACCCCGGGGACGACGAGGCGGGCGTCCTCATCAAGCCCGGCGCGCGTTGCGAAGCTGTCGAGGGCGTTCATCGCCGCGAGGTCGCCCTCCGCCGCGATCAGCGTGAGCGGGCAGGTCACTCCGGCGATCGTGCTCTTCGCATCGAGGCCGCGCATGCGAGACGGCGCCGACAGTACCGCGACGCCATCGAGGGATTCGTCCACCGCCACGACGATCGCCGCGGTACCGCCCATCGATGCTCCGACAAGCACAATCCCGTCGAATCCGCGTTCGCGCGCGAAGGCGATCGCCGCGCGCACGTCGTGGTCGATCTCGCCGGGATCCTGTTCGCCTCCGGACGCTCCGTAGCCGCGGAAATCCAGGGTCAGCGCGCTGATGCCGCGCGACTGGAGCTGCCGCGCGAACGGGTACCACGCCGTCTGATCGGCCGGGAACATGTGCAGCAGGATCACCACCCGCTCCGGGTTCGCCTCGAAAAGCCGCGCGTCCAGGCTCACGCCATCATCCGTGCGGATCGTCTCCAGCGAGGCGCCCGCGACCGGTTGCGGCTCCGGATCCTGGTCGCCCTGGGTCCGGCAGGCGGCAAGCAGCGCCGCGCACGCGAGCAGCAGCGCGCTTGCGAGCCGCAGGCCGGGCAGCGGCGGGAATGGCTGCGCCGGAGTGGGCAGCCGCGTGGGAGGCGGCCGGTGTTGCGTAGCCATGGCGTCTACCTCAGAACGAGGTTGAGCATCCGGCCGGGCACGTAGATCACTCGCTCCGGTTCGCGGCCGTCGAGCAGCTCGGCGACACGCGGCCGGGACCCGGCCAGTGCCCGCACCTCCTCCTCCGATGCCGTCGGCGACACGTCGATGCGGTCGCGCAGGCGGCCATTGATCTGCACCGGCAGCTCCACCGTCTCGAGGACGCTGAGGGCGGGATCGACCGCCGGCCAGTCCTGCTGGTGTACCGAGTAGGGCTGCCCGATGCGCTCCCACAGCTCCTCGGCGATGTGCGGGCAGACCGGGGCGAGCATCAGTAGCAACAGCCGCAGCGACTCGTTCCAGTCGGCCTCGTCGACGGGCCCGGCCTCGCGGGTCCGCACCAGCGTGTTGGTCAACTCCATCATCGCGGCGACCGCGGTGTTGAGGTGGAAGCCGGCGTAGTCCTCGGTGACGCGCTCCAGCGTGCGGTGCGCCTCGCGCAGCGCCGCGCGGGATGCGCCGCCTGCCGCGCCGCCCCCCACCGCCGGATCGGCGGCGAGGCCCCAGACCCGCCTCAGCCAGCGGGCGACGCCGACGATGCCCTCGACGTCATAGGGGCCGCCCTGGTCCCAGGGCCCCAGGAACATCAGGTAGGCGCGGAAGGTGTCGGCCCCCCATTGCTCGACCTGGTCGTCGGGCGGGACGACGTTGCCGCGCGACTTGGACATGCGCCGCCCGTCCGGGCCGAGGATCTGGCCCTGCGCGAAGTAGCGCGTGAACGGCTCATCGCCGGGGACGATCCCGGCGTCGCGTGCGGCCTTGTAGAAGAAGCGGGCGTAGAGCAGGTGCATCGTCGCGTGCTCGGCGCCGCCGGTGTACTGGTCCACCGGGAGCCAGGCGGTGGCGGGATCGGGCGCGATTGCCGCCTCGCCGTTCACGGCGTCTGCGTAGCGCATGTAGTACCACGAGGAGCACATGAAGGTGTCCATCGTGTCCGTCTCGCGCCGCGCCGGTCCCTCGCACTCCGGGCAGGTGGTGCGCACGAAGTCATCGGAGAGCGCGAGCGGCGACTGGCCTGTCGGGAGGAACTCGACGTCGTAGGGCAGCGCGACCGGCAGCTCGTCCTCGGGCACGGGGACGATGCCGCACTGGCCGGCGCAGTAGACCATCGGGATCGGCGCGCCCCAGTAGCGCTGGCGCGAGATCAGCCAGTCGCGGAGGCGGTACTGGATCTTCGGTCCGCCCCAGCCCTGCGCCTCGAGGTGTGCCGTGACCGTCGCCTTGCCCTCCTCCGAGGGCAGCCCGTCGAAGCTCCCGGAGTTGACCAGCGTGCCCGCCTCGACGAATGCCTCGGCGAGCGGCTTGCCGTCCCACTCGGGCGGCGCGATCACCACCTGGATGGGCAGCCCGAACTTCTCCGCGAACTCGAAGTCGCGCTGGTCGTGCGCGGGCACGGCCATCACCGCGCCCGTGCCGTAGGTGGCGAGGGCGTAGTCGGCGATCCAGATCGGGACGCGGTCGCCCGTGAGGTGGTTGACGCACCAGGCGCCGGTGAAGACGCCGGTCTTCTCGCGGTCGGTCGCCTGCCGCTCCAGCTCGGAGGCGAGCCCCGCGGCGCGCACGTAGGCCTCGACCTCGGCGCGCTGCTCCTCCGTCGTGATCTCCCGTACGAGCCGATGCTCCGGGGCGAGCACCATGAACGTCACGCCGTGCAGCGTGTCGGGGCGGGTGGTGAAGACGCGGATCTCGTCGGTGCCGTCCGGTGTGGGGGTTTCGAGGGCGAACGAGGCCTCGGAACCCTCGGAGCGGCCGATCCAGTTGCGCTGCATCAGCTTGACGTAATCAGGCCATTCGAGGTCTTCGTTGGCCAGCAGTTCCTCGGCGTAGTTGGTGATGCGGAAGAACCACTGCTCCATCGCGCGCTGCTCGACCTCGCTGTGGCAGCGCTCGCAGGCGCCGTCGACGACCTGCTCGTTGGCGAGCACGGTGTTGCAGGAGGGGCACCAGTTGACTGGGGCGTCGGCGCGGTAGGCGAGCCCCTGGCGGTAGAGCTGGAGGAACCACCACTGCGTCCAGCGGTAGTAGTCCGGCGAGCTGGTGTCGACCTCGCGGGTCCAGTCGAACATCGTGCCCATGCGCTTGAGCTGCTCGCGCATGTGGATGATGTTGCCGTCGGTCCAGTCCTTGGGGTGCGCGCCGCCGGCGATGGCGGCGTTCTCGGCGGGCAGGCCGAAGGCGTCGAAGCCGATCGGGAAGAGCACGTTGTAGCCGCGCATGCGGCGGAAGCGTGCGAGGGCGTCCGAGGGCGCCATCGCGAACCAGTGGCCGACGTGGAGGTCGCCCGAGGTGTAGGGCAGCATCGTGAGCGCGTACCAGTTGTCGCGCCCGGCTACGTGGTCCTCGGTGCGATAGAGGCCGCTTTCCTCCCAACGCTGTCGCCAGCGCTGCTCGAGCGCGCCCGGCTCGTAGCGCCCGGTTTGCGGCTGCTGCTCGGTGCTGCTCGTCACCTGCTCATCGTACGAGCGCGGCATGCACGGTCAACCGTGCGCGCCGCCGTGCGGAACCGCCGGTCAACCCGCGGCCTCGAATTCGTCCAGATCGACTACCTGGGCGGTGGCCGGTGCGAAGGCGCGCACCAGCCGCTGGTCGCCGGTCACGAGAGGGCGCCCGGCGCGCAATGCGAGGGCGACGTACAGGCAGTCGTACAGCGACCGTCCGAAGGTGAGCGCCAACTCCAGAGCCTGCGAGGCAAGAGCCGCGCTGGCGACGAGCGCAGGCAGCGCGGCGCTGAGGCAGTCGAGAGCCTCGCGTGCATCGTCCTCAATCAGGTCGCCGGTCAGGTGCGTGCGCTTCCAAAGGACGTTGCTGACCTCCGCGACATAGATGTCCGGCGCGAGGAGTTCTGCATCGCCCCGGGCGTACTCTTCCAGCAGGCTGCGGGCGCGGTCAGCGCCCGGCTCGGGGAGCATCCACTTCACGGCGACCGAGGCGTCGACGACGAAGCTGCGGGCGGAGATCAACGCTCGCGGTCTTCGCGGATCAGCGAAACGCTGTCGTCCAGTGCGCCGCCGGCGTGCTCCCTGATGCGAGCGCGCAGTGCGTCCATAGCGCGGACACGGTCCTGGAGGCGCATACGGGAACGGCGCCGCTCGATGTGTTCCCGGAGTGCCGACCGAGTGAGTAGACTGCCGCGCGCGCCCTCACCATGCCGCGAGGATCAGCGCTGCCAGCAGCGGCACGCCGAGCGAGACTGCGATCAGCGCGCGCCGCGACTCGCGCAGGCGTGCCTCCGGCTCGGAGGCGGCCAGGGCGCGGCGGAACTGCCAGAGCGTGACCAGCACGTAGCAGGCGAACAGCGCCGCGAGAAATGGAACAGCCATGGCGCGAGTGTAGCGGCGCGCCCGGCTAGCGGCCGTCCGCCGTCCCGCTCGGTGGCGCGATCAGCAGGATCGCCCCGTGGAACGTCAGCAGGTAGACCTCGCCACGGGCGTCTGTCCCGAAGGAGGCGACCTGCTGATCGCTGCGGGCGACCTCGACGACGTCTCCGCTGTCGGGCCCCAGCGCCCAGAGGCGGCCGCTGCAGAAATCGGCGAAGAGGTAGCTGCCCGCCAGCGTGGGCACGCCCTCGCCCTCGTAGACCACCCCGCCGGTGACGGAGCAGCCGAGGCCGCGCCCGTACTCGGCGATCGGCGGGATTGCGCCCGCGCGGTCGCAGCCGCTGCGCGGCTCGAAGCAGCGGGTGCCCTCGAGGCGGTCCCAGCCGTAGTCGCCGCCGCGCTCGATCACGTCGATCTCCTCGAGCGCGTTCTGGCCGACGTCGCCTGTCCAGAGGCGTCCGGCGCTGTCGAAGGCCATACGCCAGGGGTTGCGCAGCCCGTACGCCCAGATCTCGCCGCGCGCGCCCGGCGTGCCGGTGAACGGGTTGTCGGGCGGGATGCGGTACGGCTCGGCCTCCGAGGCCTCTCGCACGTCGATGCGGATGATGCTGCCGAGCAATGTGCCGAGGTTCTGCCCGTTCCCCCGCGGGTCGCCGGCCGAGCCGCCGTCGCCGAGGCCGAGGTAGAGCATCCCGTCCGGCCCGAAGCGGATCGCGCCCCCGTTGTGGTTCGGGAATGGCTGCTCGACCTCGAGGACCACGAGCTCGGACTGCTCGTCCACGGCCAGTGCGTTGTCCGCGTCGACGGTGAAGCGCGAGAGCCGCGTGCGGCGCGGCCCCGGGTCCGCCGAGCGATCGACCGAGTAGTAGAGCCACAGCCAGCCGTTCGCCGCGAACACCGGATCGACGGCGACGCTGAGCAGGCCTTCCTCGTTGCTCGCCCGGCTGACCTGTGGGCGCAGGTCGAGCAGCAGCGCCTCGCCGCCCTCGTGGAGGACGTAGACGCGCCCGTCCTGCTCCGCGACGAAGACGCCGCCGTCCGGGTTCGGCCCGGCCGGATAGGCCCCGAGCTCCACCGGCCGCTCGAACTCCCGCCCGCCGAACGCGGGAACGAGGCTCACGGCGACTGGCTCGGTCGCCGAGGGCGTCACGGACGCAGGCGTGGCGGTGGAGGTTGGGGACGGCGCCGCCGTCGGTGATGGCGACGCGGTCGGAATTGGCGAGGCTGTTGGCGAGGGCGAAGCGGTCAGAACGGGCGAGGCTGTTGGCGAGGGCGAAGCGGTCGGCAAGGGAGTGGGGGCGGGCGGTGTCGCCGTCGCCGTCGCGGCGGCCGTGGGTGTCGCGGTGGCCGTGGGCGACGGCGCGGCCGTCGCGACCGGCGGCGGGCTCGAGACGACCGAGGGCGTGCCGCCGCTCTCGCCCTCGCAGGCGACGAGCAGCGCCGCGAGAGCCGTCGCGATCAGGGCTGCGCCGAGCGCGCGGCGCGTCATCGGCAGCTTCGAGGCGTTCCCGGTGCGCCGCGACTACTCGAAGACGATCACCTGGCGGGCGACCTCGCCCTGGTTCATCGCCTCGAACATGTCGTTGACCTCCTCGAGCTCACCGCGGCGCGTGATCATCTCGTCGAGCTTGAGGCGGCCCTGCATGTAGAGCTCGATCAGCTTCGGCATGTCGACGCGGAACTTGTTCGAGCCCATCGTGGTGGCGCGGATCGTCTTCTCGCCGGACAGCATCCGCCCGCCGAGCGCGATCGTCTCGTTGGCCGGGACCACGCCGATGATCGTCGCCATGCCGCCGAGGCCGAGCGACTGCACGCACTGCAGCGCGACGGTGGCGTTGCCGATCGCCTCGAAGGAGTAGTCGACGCCGCCGCCGCTGAGCCGCCGCACGGCGGCGACGGGGTCCTCCTCGGAGGCGTTGACGCCGTGCGTTGCGCCGAACTCGCGGGCCGTGCCCAGCTTCGACTCCAGCAGGTCGACGGCGATGATCTCGCGTGCGCCGGAGAGGTAGGCGCCCTGCACGGCGGAGAGCCCCACGCCCCCGACGCCAAAGACGGCGACGCTCGACCCGGGCTTCACCTGCGCGGCGTTGAGCACCGCGCCGACGCCCGTGATCACGCCGCAACCGACCAGCGAGGCGACATCGAGCGGCATGTCGTCGCGCACCTTCACGACGCCGCGCTCGCTGAGCAGCATCCACTCCGCGAAGCTGGCGATGTTGGAGACGGAGTTGTGGACGCGCTCGCCGTTGAGCGTGATCCGTGGCGGGTCGTCGAGCGTGCGGAAGGGCTTGTCGATGCAGCGGTTGGGGTGGCCGGTCAGGCACTCGTTGCACTCGCCGCAGAAGGCGGAGCCGCAAGCAATCACGTGGTCGCCCGGCTGCACGTACGTCACCTTCGAGCCGACCGCCTCGACGACGCCCGCGGCCTCGTGCCCGAGGATCGCCGGCGTGCGCATCGGCATCAGATCCTCGATGTAGTGCAGGTCCGAGTGGCAGACGCCGGAGGCCGAGGTGCGGACCAGGATCTCGCGGTCGCCCGGTTCGTCGATCTCGACCTGCTCGATGGTCAAGGGCTCGTGCACGCCGTGCATGATCGCGGCCTTCATCGTTCGCTCCTCTCGCGCTCGGGCGGGCGAGCGCCGGTGGGGCTCAACTCGGTTCGGTCCCGATTGTAGGGGGTCGGGCCCTCGTGATCCGCGTGCGGATTGCGTCGCCGTGCGGTGGGGCTGCCTTCGGTAGCGTGGGACCGTCCGCGGGCACGGGGAGGGCGCTCATGCGATCGGGCCTGTTCGGGCTAGAATGCCCGCACCGGGCATGGAGCCGGTTCTGCGGCGATGCCTCGCTGGCTGTGCCACTCGTGAGGACGACCGGTCGGGACGAGTCCGCCTCCGCGGCGCCCGAAGGAATTGACCTTTGACTGATCTGTTGGCTCGCATCAGCGCGCGAAGGCCGTGGCTGACCATCGGCGCCTGGGTAGCGCTGCTCATCGTCGCCGGCGTGCTCAACGTGAACCTGCTGGAGAGTGCCACGACCACCGAGTTGCGGCTGTCCCCCGGCTTCGAGTCTGAAGACACCCGGCGGCTCCTCGAGGAACGCTTCCCCGGCACCCAGCAGCCTCGCGAGGTGGTCGTCGTTCAGTCGGACTCGCTGACCATCGACGACCCGGCCTTCGGCGCGAAGGTCAGCGGGGTCTTCGCCGCTGTCGCCGGTCTCGGCACCGAGGTCGTGACCGGTGGGCTGCACTACTTCCTCCTGCCCGATCCGCGGTTCGTTTCCGCCGATCGCAAGACGACGATCATCCTCTTCGAGATGGCGGGCTCGCTCGAGGATGCCGAGCGCAACATCGAGCACGTCTTCGCCGCGATCGACGAGGTCAGTACGGATGACGGCTTCCGCGTTCTGATCGTGGGCTCCGCCAGCAGCTCCTACGAGACCAACGAGTTCGCCACCCATGACCTGGAACAGGGCGAGCGCTTCGGGGTTCCGGTCGCGCTGCTCATCCTGCTCGTGCTCTTCGGCGCCGTCGTGGCGGCGCTCGTTCCGATCGGGCTCGCGATCGTGGGTATCGGGATCGCGCTCGGACTTGCCGCGCTGATTGGGCAGGTCTACGAGCTGGTGTTCTTCGTCACGCTGATGATCACGATGATCGGCCTGGCAGTCGGCATCGACTACTCGCTGCTTATGATCTCGCGCTTCCGCGACGAGATGAATAAGGGCCTGCCCGTGGCCGAGGCCGTCGAGCGAACGGGCGCGACGGCGGGGCGGACGGTGCTGTTCAGCGGCGTCACGGTGGTGATCGCGCTGCTCGGACTCTTCATCGTGCCGATGGGCTTCTTTCGGTCTCTCGGTCTGGGCGCGGTGCTCGTGGTCATCGTCGAGCTGGCCGCCACGCTCACGTTGCTGCCGGCCGTGTTGATGCTGCTCGGCCCCAACGTGAACCGGCTGTCGATCCCTCTCGTCGGCAAGCGCGGCTCCGGGAGCGCGGAGTCCGCCGACGACTCGGGCGGCGGATTCTGGGACGTCACGACGCGCCTCGTGACCCGCTTCCCCGTGATCGGCCTCCTCCTCGTCGGCATCCCGATGGTGGCGGTGACGCTCTTCTACTTCCAGATCGAGACGGGCCTGAACGGTGTCGACAAGCTCCCCGAGGGCGCACGGACGCGCGAGGCGTTTCTCGCCCTCGAGGCCAACCCCTCGTTCTCCTTCGGCGTCGCCAACCCGGTCGAGATCGCCATCGACGGCAATCCCCAGGACCCCCAGGTGCAGGCGGCCGTTGAGCGCCTGATCGCCTCGCTGGCCGCGCTCTCGCCGTCGGCGCCGGTGCTCCAGGTCAATCCGGAGGGCGACCTCGGGTTGCTGCAGGTCGTGTTGCCGGGCGAGCCGAGCAGCCCCGCCACGGTCGACGCGGTGAACACCATTCGCGACGAGCTCGTTCCCGCGGCGTTCGCCGACGCTCCGGCCACGGCTTCGGTGGGAGGCATCAGCTCGGTGGCGAGCGACGTCTTCGCGATCACGGACCGCTACACGCCGATCGTCTTCGCCTTCGTGCTCGGCTTCAGCTTCATCGTCCTGATGCTGGTCTTCCGCTCGATCGTGATTCCGGTGAAGGCCGTTTTCATGAACCTGCTGTCGGTCGGCGCCTCGTACGGAATCCTCGTGCTGGTGTTCCAGAAGAACGTGGGGAGGGAGCTCCTGGGGTTCCAGCACGCCGAGGTGATCGACGTGTGGATCCCGCTGTTCCTGTTCGCGGTCCTGTTCGGGCTGTCCATGGACTACCACGTGTTCCTGCTGAGCCGCGTCCGCGAGCGCTACGACCAGACCGGCAACAACGCCGAGGCCGTTGCCCGCGGGCTGCGCGAGACGACCGGGATCATCACCGGCGCCGCGCTGATCATGGTCGCCGTGTTCGGTGCGTTCGCTTCCGGGAAGACGATCGTGAACCAGCAGGTCGGGTTCGGTCTCGCCGTGGCGATCCTGCTCGACGCGACGCTCGTGAGATCCGTGCTCGTGCCGGCCAGCATGGAGCTGCTGGGCAGCCGCAACTGGTACCTGCCGTCGTGGCTCGAATGGCTGCCCGGCGTGCGGGTCGAGCCGGTCGAGGAGTAGGGCGGCTCAGAGCACACAACCCAGCCGCGCACGCCATCGGGCTGCGGTGCGAACGGTGGCTCCACACCTCGCGCTTGCGGCGCGCCAGAGCCGGCGCGCGATGCTGATCCGGACCTCCCCCCGAACTGTCTGCAACAGGGACCATTCTCGGCCTGTGGTACCCTCGTGACGGTGCTGTGCTATGCGGGGCCTCCGGCGATCCAGCCGGGCGAGGGTAGGTACGACTTCGGAGTGAAACGAGGATTGGCGTGGTGCGGAGGCCCTCCACGACCCGTGAGGCAAGCGCCACGAACGCTCGCGCGAGCCTCGAAGATCTCGTCCTCCCTACCGACTACCGGACGAATGTCGAACGGGCGCTGGCCTTCGACCCCGTGGGCGCGGCGAACTACCTCGAACACACGTTGATAGGCGATCCGGCAGCCGATGATTTGACCGACGCGCTCTCGGATCTCGACCCCCAGGAGTCGAGGCGGATCCTCCGTCGCGCGATGGACGCCGAGGATCCGCGCGACCTTCGCGAGCTGCCGGTGCTGCGGGACTTCTTCGAGGAGATCTCGGTCCCTCCGGACTGGGTGAACGAAGCTGACTTCAGCCCGGGCATTCGCGCGTTCCACAGGAATTCGCGACTGGTGATGGGCGCGATGGTGGGCGGCACGCTTGTCGAGGCGTTCTCCACCAACATCAGCAAGTCGTTCTTCTTCACCGGACGGGTGCGGGATCAAGGCGTGCGGCGGCTGCGCCAGAACAACCGCCACATGATCGAGATCTTCCTGCCCGGCGGCATGGAGCGAGGCGGCGACGGCTGGAAGCTCGCGGTCCGGATCCGACTCGTGCACGCGCGCGTGAGACGTCTCCTCGACGACGCCGAGGACTGGGACCACGACGCATGGGGCAGGCCGATCAGTTCCGCGCATGTGGGCTACGCGATCACCGCGTTCTCGGCGAGACTGCTTAAGCATCTGCGGAGCCTTGGCGCTGTCTTCGACGAGGAAGAGCGTGCGAGCTTCATGCAGGTGTGGCGCTACTCCGGTCACCTGATGGGCATCCCGGACACGATCCTCTTCCGCGACGAAGCGGAAGCACTGAGGCTCTTCGAGGTCGGCACGATCTGCGAGCCGGAGCCCAGCATCGAGGCGATCGCGATGGCGAGTTCGCTCGTGAACTCCGCCCCGCTGATCATCGGCATTGACGAGCCAGGTGAGCGCCAGCGCCTCGCCAGGTACGTGTTCACGATCTCGCGGGCGCTGATCGGCAAGGAGCTCGCGGACCAGCTCCATTACCCCGCCAGCCCGACGTTCGGAGTGCTGGCGTGGTTCCGGCTGCAGGAGCGCTACCAGCGCCTCGTGGGCAAGCTCTTCCCGCAACGCATCCAGCAAAGCAGCTTAAGCATGTTCACTTCGCTCCTCGACGCCTCCGGATACGACGAGGGCGGGATCACCTACGGGTTGCCTGACCACGCTCACGCCGAGGAGTCCAGCCACTGGTAGGCGAGCCTCGCGGGCTCCAGCAGTTGCGATGGGGCGCGCGCCCTTCGCGGCAGGGAACGTCGCGTGGCAGCCATGTAGAGCGCCAGGTACCCGCCAGCAGTCCGGCCGCGACGAGGAACGCTCCCTGGAAGCCGTTCCTGTCGGCAATCAGGAACCCCCCGGACGGGCCCAACGCCGCTCCCAGGTCCAGCCAGGTCCAGCAGGTCGCGTACCGGCCCATGACGGCGGCGCGTGTGGCAGCGGGCGATGTCGCTGCCACAGACAGCACGACATACATCAGAGAGCCGCCCATGATGACCGTGGCGGCAGGGGACACCGCGTACATCATGCCGGCCGGAATGGTCGATCTCATGCGCGTCCCCGGGCGCGGCCTCGCTGACTCCTGCGGGAGGACTCCGCGGGAAGTCGGAGGCCAGCACGGGCAAGCAACCTGCGAACGGTGAAGTCACCGACCGTCGCGGCCAGTCAGAACCCGTCCCAGCCGGGCAGGGCGGCCGCCTGCCGGACCCACTCGGCCAGCCGCTCCTCGTCGAGCTCGCCCTCGTGGATGTCGATCCAGCGCGAGTCCGGGTCTTTGCCGGAGCCGGGTGGTACGGGGTTCAGCGACGCGCCCTGGAGGAAGGTGACCTTCACGTATCGGGTGAAGACGTGGTAGCTCACGAACCACCCTTCGCCCTCGACGCCGTACCACGGCGAGTTCCACCTCACGGCCTTCCGCACGTCAGGCACATTGCTCACGATCAGGTCGTCGAGGCGCCGCCCGAGATCGCTCTTCCAGTCCGGCATGGCCGCGATGTAGGCCTGCACGGGGGCGTCGCCGTCCCCCTTCGGGATCTGCGGATTGCCGCCCGAGAGGAGCTTCGGGTTCGCCGGGGCGACCCACTCCGAAGCCTTCGCTGTTCCCCTCGATGTCTTGTCGGCCATTGCACTTGCTCCATGCGCGCTTCGTGCGGCTCTTCGGCAGCGGTCGGCGGCACGGGCGCGAACGGGAGCATCCGTGTGATCACCTACCGTGTCGGCCCCAGGCGGCGCCGAGCGCTATGCCCACGGCAACTCCAATCGCCACGCCGACGCCGATGTTCCCGAGTAGCGCGCCTATGCCTACGCCTGCTCCAGCTCCGAGAGCGATGTAGATTCCGAGGTTCTTGTTTGCGCGCATGATCTGTCTCCTTTGCGCGCATGCTCTGTCGCCCCGTTGAACTGCGGAAGTTTGCGGTTCAGTGCGGGATGGTGGACCTGAGGGGGCTCGAACCCCTGACCTCCACACTGCCAGTGTGGCGCTCTCCCAGCTGAGCTACAGGCCCGCTTCACCAAGTCTAGCGCGAACCCGCGACAGGTGCGCGAGGCAGGCCCGCCGCTCCTAGAATGCCCGCAAGGGCGCGAGGGGGAGCAAGGGGCGACCATGCGCGATCGCATCCGGATCGAGCAGGGCGACATCACGCAGCAGCAAGTCGACGCCATCGTCAACGCAGCCAACAACTCGCTGCTCGGTGGTGGTGGCGTGGACGGCGCGATCCACCGCGCCGCAGGGCCCGAACTGCTCGAGGCCTGCCGCGAGATCGGCGGCTGCCCCACCGGTGAGGCGTGCATCACCTACGGCTACAACCTCGCAGCGACGTACGTGATCCACACCGTCGGGCCGATCTGGGCCGGCGGCGATCAGGGCGAGGCGGACCTGCTCGCCAATGCCTACCGCGGCAGCCTGGAACTCGCCTGCGACCACGATGCCGCGACCGTCGCTTTCCCTGCGATCAGCACAGGTGCGTATGGCTTCCCGCTACAGCGGGCAACGCGCATCGCGATCGCCGAGACGCTTGCGTTCCTCGAAGGCAGCGAGTTGCCCGAGACAGTCACGTTCGTCTGCTTCGATCTGGCGACGCGCGCGGTCTATGAGTCCGTGCTCGGCGAGCTCTCGGCCTGAGCGCACCCGGTCAGGCCAGCGGACGCTTGCTCGGGATGCCGGGGCGGCGCGGGTAACGCTCCGACAGCGCACCGCCGCGACGCACGAGGATCACCAGCTGCGGCACGGCTCCCTCCGGCAGTGAGAGTGGGAGCGGATCGAGGGCGTGACCGCCGAGCGCCTCAATCGCTGCCTCCGCGTCGCGCAGCTCGTCGCGTGCGCGGCTGCCCTTCGGCGCGGCGAGGATCCCGCCCGGCCGCAGCAGCGGCAGCGCGTACTCCACCAGCACCGGCAGCGGTGCGACGGCACGGGCGACGGCCAGGTCGAAGCCCTCGCGCAGCTCCGGGTCGCGGCCGGCCTCCTCGGCGCGCATCCGCCGCACGGCGACACCGTCGAGCGCGAGTTCGGCGATGACGGTTTCGAGGAACTCGCAGCGCCGGCCGTGCGACTCGACCAGGGTCAGCGCCAGCGCCGGGTCGGCGAGCCCCATTGGGATGCCCGGCACCCCCGCGCCGCTTCCGATGTCGACGACGGCACGGCTCACGCCCGCCTCGATGATGCCTGCCTCGCGCAGCGCCACGAGCAGTGCGAGCGACTCGCCGAAGAGCCGCTGCTGGATGGTGGGGGCGTCGCGGATCGCGGTCACGCCCGCCCGCGCGCGCCACTCCTCGATCAGTGCGAGGTAGCGCCCGAAGCGATCCAGGGCCTCCGTGCCAGGTTCGAGGCCGAGGCGGGACAGCTCCGATCGGAGCGGGTCGAGGTGCTCCGTTGTTGACATGCGCGCTTGCCGATCTTCTACACTGCTTGGGCCGGGCACGACCGAGTATCCGGAACGGCGGGACGCCCGGAGCGCCCTCACACCGAACGAGCAGGAGGCACCGGCCATGGCCGAGGCTATCAGCGCGGGCGATGCTGGCGCACACTTCCTCAACGCGCTCGAGGCTGAGAAGGCGCGCGAGGAGCGCGCCGAGATTGACCGTTTCATCGAGTGGCTCGGCGCTGACCACCTGATGGGCGACCTCACCGCCGACCAGATCGGCGAGTACCTGCGCGAGCGTTTCCCCGAGGCGTTCGCGACCGACGACAATCCGGCGGAGCTCGACGACGAGATGAGCACGCTGCTGGAGCCGCTGCGCGCCTTCCTCGCGTACGCCTCGCGGCTGGCTTTCACCGATGAGAATCTTGTGCCCGCCCTGCGGCTGCGCGAGGGCGGTGGCGGCGCGCGCGGTGGCGCCGGCGCCGCCGCCGAACTGGGCGGCGCCTACTACGTCACGATCGAGGGCCTGGAGTCGCTGGAGCAGGAGCTCGAGGAGTTGAAGGCGCGCCGTCCCGAGATCGCCGAGTCGCTGCGCGCGGCGATGGCGGACAAGGACTTCCGCGAGAACGCTCCGCTCGACGCCGCGCGCGATGCACAGGCGCACCTCGAGGCGCGCATCCGCGCGATCGAGGACCAGCTGCGCCATGCCGTGATCATCGATCCGGAGACGAAGCGGGGCCGCGCCAACGTCGGCTCCACCGTGAAGGTGCTGAACCTCAACCTGGACAGCGAGCAGACCTTCCAGCTCGTCAGCCCCAGCGAAGTCAACCCCGCCAGCGGCAAGATCTCCGTCGAGTCGCCCGTCGGCCTCGCCGTCATCAACCAGCGCCCCGGCGACGAGGTGCTGGTGCACGCGCCCGCCGGCCAGTTGCGCCTGCGCGTCCTCGAGGTGGAGGGCTAGCGGGCAGGCGCAGCGGCCTCCGACCAACCATCAGGCAGGTTCGGTCAGCGTAGAATGCGCGCGCGCGCCGCTGATGCGCGTGATGCGGAGGTTCCTCGTGAGAGTTCTGGTGATGGGCGGCACACGGTTCAACGGACTCCATCTCGTCCAGGAACTGGTCAAGCACGGACACGAGGTCACGACCTTCAATCGCGGCATCACGCAGGCCGTGCTGCCGCCCGGGGTGCGCCGCCTCCACGGCGACCGCACCGACCACGAGGCGATGCGCGAGGTCTTCGCCGATGAGGAGTTCGACTGCATCCAGGACATGAGCGCGTACACGACCGACGACGTACGCAGCATGGACGAAATCTTCCACGGACGGACCGGGCATTACATCTTCGCCAGCTCCACCGCGATCTACGCGCACGCGAAAATCCTGCCGATCCGCGAGACCCACCCGGTGGACCTGTCAGAGAAGCAGATCGAGTACGGGCGCAACAAGATCGCGTGCGAGCAGTACCTCACGCGCGCGTACCGGGACCATGGGTTCCCGGCCTCGATGGTGCCGTTCGCCTCGGTCTTCGGGCCGCACAACATGATCAGGGACCGCGAGCAGCGGATGTTCGTGCGCCTGCTGCAGGGGCGGCCCGCGCTGGTCCCCGGGGACGGCACCACGCTCGGCCAGATCGGCCACGTCGACGACGAGGCGAAGGCGCTGCGCATGATGATGCTCAACCCCAACACCTTCGGGAAGCGCTACAACCTCACTGGCAAGGACTACTTCACCGACGAGGGCTACATCGACACGATCGCGGACGTGATCGGCGTGACGCCTGAGAAGATCTCCGTCCCCGCGGCGCTCATGAACGACCTCTGGGCGGACAAGCTCCCGCTCGGCGGTGGGCCGCTCGTCGATCGCCGAGGCGCCGGGGGCGGGGCTTGGCTGACGCGGGTCTCGCAGCTGGTGCAGCGCTCCGCGCCGAACATCCACCCCTGGAACCAGAACGTCATCTTCTCGATCGACCGTCTGATGAAGGAGATCAACTGGGAGCCGGAGTACAACTTCCGCTCCGCCGTCGAGCAGACCTTCGAGTGGTTCATGAGCGAAGGCCTCGACAAGACACTCGCCGAGGAGCTCGACTTCTCGCTCGAGGAGCTGCTGCTCGAACGCATCCGCAGCGGGTAGCAGCCGCCCTCCGGTCGCCCTCCCGCTGATACGCTGGTTGCGACGGCAAACGAGGCAGGCAATGGCCGATGGACGAACGAACCTCCGGAACGGCGCGACAGGCGGGCGGTGATCGAGGCGCGGCCGCCTTCGGGGCGCGCGTGCTCTCACGAGGGCGTTTCCTCGGACTGCTCGCGGGCGGCGCGGTGGCGGGCTGGGCTGCGGTGAAGGTGCTTGGCTCCCTGACCGGTGGCTGGCGCATCAACACCGTCGAGCAGCCACGGCCGCAGTTCGACGCCACCGCCTACCGCCTCACCATCGACGGCCTCGTCGGGCAGCCGCTCACGCTCAGCTACGGCGAGTTGCTCGCGCTGCCCGCCGTGCGGCAGGTCAGCGACTTCCACTGCGTCGAGGGCTGGGGTGTCGATGACGTGCAGTGGGACGGCGTCTCGCTGCAGACGATCACGGACCTCGTGAAGCCCTCGCCGGAGGCAGGCTTCATCACCTTCCATTCGCTCGGCGAGATTTACCGCGATTCACTCACGATGGAGCAGGCGCTGCTGCCGGACGCGCTGGTCGCCTACCGCATGAACGGCGCGGAGCTGCCCCCTGATCATGGCCCGCCCGCCCGGCTGATCATGCCGCGCATGTACGGCTACAAGGGCCCGAAGTGGCTCACCCGCATCGAGTTCCGCGACCGTCGCGACATCGGCTACTGGGAGGAGCGCGGCTGGCGCGTCGACGCATGGATCGAGGCCTGACCGCGTCCGCTCGCGGCGGCGAGCAGCACTCTGGATCCGAATTCATCGAGCGCTTCGAGTCGCCCTCGCGGCGCATCCACTGGACGCTCGGCAGCCTCTACGTGCTGCTGCTGCTGAGCGGCGTCACCAACTTCTGGCCGGAGGCGAAGGCGCTGCAGTTCGTCGACGTGCGGGTCTTCGCCTGGCTGCACGTCGTGCTTGGCTGGGCGTTCGTGGCCGGCCTCGCGGCCGTGCTCGGCCCGCTGCTCGCGCCCACGCCGGCCGGGCATGCGCTGCGCGCCGACCTGCGGGCGCTGACGCGCGCGGGCGTCGACGACTACCTGTGGCTCCAGCATCTGGCGCTGCGCACGCTGCGATCGCCCTCGACGCCGCCGCCCGTCGGCAAGTTCAACGCCGGGCAGAAGCTCAACGCGCTCGCCTCGCTGACGCTCAGCCTGGGGCTGGCGGCCAGCGGGGCGGTGCTGGGGGTGAACTACATGACGAAGTCCGTGTTCGGGGTCGGCTTCGTCGAGAGCGTCTTCCCGTGGCATACGGCGCTCGGCCTGCTGGCGATCCCGCCGCTGATCGCGCACCTCTACCTCGCCCTGCTGCATCCCGCCACGCGCGAGTCCCTGCGCGGCATGGTCCTCGGGCGCGTGCGGCGCGACTGGGCCCGCGAGCACCACCCTGCGTGGGTCGACGAGGTCGAGCGGGCCGAGGGACGAGAGGACTAGCCGACCAGCAACACGTCGACGGCGACCGAGGCGAAGAGCAGCACCAGGTAGGCGATCGAGTAGTGGAAGAGCGGCATCGCGTCCGCGATGCCCTCGCTGCGCGCGAGCCGGATCGCGAGGTAGAGGAAGGCCGCGCCCCCGCCGACGGCGGTCAGGAAGTAGATCAGGGAGAGGCCGGCGACGAGGGTGAAGGCGAGCGTGAGACCGATCAGCATCAGCGTGTAGAGCACGATCTGGCGCTTCGTCTCCGCCTCGCCGCGCACGACGGGCAGCATCGGCACGCCCGCCCGCTCGTAGTCGTCGGAGAAGACGAGGGCAAGCGCCCAGAAGTGCGGGGGCGTCCAGTAGAAGACGATCAGGAACAGGAAGAGCGGCTCGATCCCGACCTGGCTGGTGACGGCGGCCCAGCCGATCACCGGCGGGGCTGCGCCGGCCGCACCGCCGAGCACGATGTTCTGGGTGGTGCTGCGCTTCAGGTAGTAGCTGTAGACCAGCACGTAGAAACCGAGCGCGCCCATCGCGAGCGCGGCCGCGAGCAGGTTCACCGTCAGGCTCAACCAGATCGCCGAGACCGCTCCGAGCGCGAGCCCGAACAGGAGGGCACGCGAGGGCGTCACGTTGCCCCTCGGCAGTGGGCGGGCGCTGGTGCGTGCCATCACCTCGTCGATATCGCGGTCGGCCACCTGGTTGATCGCGTTCGCGCCGCCGGCGGCGAGCGTCCCCCCGATCAGGGTGGCGATGATCAGCCAGGTCGAGGGCCAGCCCCGCTCGGCGAGCACCATCGCGGGCACGGTCGTGACCAGCAGCAGCCAGATGATGCGCGGCTTGGCCAGCGCGACGTAGGCGCGCACCGTCTGTCGCACTGTCTGTGGCAGCGAGCGCGACTCCGTGGCTTTGGCGCCCGCGACGGACGCCTCGTTACGCACGGGCGGTGTCTCGCCCGCTCGCCAGCGTTGCGGGCGAGTGGGCTGTGGCGCTGCGGCCGGGGAGGTAGAGGGCGGCCGCGACGATCAGCACGCAGAGCCCCCAGGTTGCCGCGGCGCCGGCGAGGTGCACCGTGCGCACGGCGCTTGAGAAGTCGGTCCAGATGTTCGCCGCGCCAACCAGCATCTGCAAGGCATAGAGCGCGCCGAGGCCCCATGCCGCCGTGCGTAGCAGGTCGTCCTCGTCCGGCAGGTCGCGCGCGTGCCAGATCAGCCGCAGCACGCCGATGAAGGCGGCGAGCACGAGCAGGCGGTGCATCCAGTGGACGTGCTGTGCGCGCAGCCCGTCGAGGAAGGGCGCGGGCGCCTCCGGACAGCCCGGCCAGCTGCTGCACGCGTCCGTCGCGTCCGCTCCGACGACGTACGAGCCGCCGATCAGCGCGACGGCGACCAGCACCGTGGTGGAGATCGAGACCCGCAGGTACATCGCGCGTCGCGGGTCCTCGAGGCGGCGGCGCTCCGGCCCGAGGAAAGCAAACGCGGCGATCAGCGCGAGCACGGCTAGCAGCAGCAGCGCCCCGCTCAGGTGCAGCGTGACGATCTCGGCGGGCAGCTCGCGCTCGACCGTCACCTTGCCGAGCCAGGCCTGGAGCGCCAGCAGCGGCAGCGAAGCGATCGCCAGATTGCGCAGCGCACGGTCCCGGCGATGGAGCCGCAGCGTGACGGCGGCAGTCGCGACAATGAGCAGGCCGACGATCGCCGCCGCCGTGCGGTGCGTGTACTCGATGATCGCGGTCCGCTCCGCGGGCGGGATGAGCTGGCCGTGGCAGAGCGGCCAGTCCGGGCAGCCGAGGCCGGAGCCGGTGGTCCGCACGATCGCGCCGATCGCGATCAGCACCAGCGTCGCGCCGACGGTGACGGCGGCCAGCCGCTGGTAGCGCGTCACTGCGCCTCGTCCTTCTCCGCCTCCTCGCCCTCGGCCTCGGCCTCGGCGAGGCGCTCCTCGAGGCGCTGGACCTCGCGCTGCACGGAGCGCAGCCGCGCCTGCAGCCAGAGCAGGTAGACGAAGAGCCCGGCCCAGAACACGGCGAAGCCGGCGAAGAGGAACTCGAGGAAGTCCATCAGGCTGCCCCGCTCCGTTGCGCCTCGCGGCGGTCGATCTCGGTGCGCAGGTCGTCGCTGCGCACGCCGATCTGCTCGACCTCGGAGCGCAGCGCCACCAGCCACAGCGCGAGCAGCGTGATCGCCACCATGCCGAGCAGCAGTACCGCAAGCATCGAGTCCGGCAGTGTCTGGCTGCCGGGCAGGCGCGTCACGATCGGGTCGGGGTGCAGGGTGCGCCACCAGCGCACGGAGAGGTTGACGATCGGGATATCGACGAAGCCGATGATCGCGAAGACCGCGGCGTAGCGGGCCGCCTGCACGTCGGTGCGCTCGGAGAGGCTGCGAGCCAGCAGGTAGCCGGCGTAGATCAGCAGCAGCACGAGGGTGCTTGTCAGGCGCGCGTCCCAGGCCCACCACACGCCCCAGATCGGCTTGCCCCAGATTGCGCCCGTGGCCAGCGTGAGCGCCGTGAACAGCACGCCCACGCTGGCCGCCGCCCGCGCGACCGCGTCGAAGCGCAGGTTGCGCGTCCAGAGCAGCGCGATTGAGGCGACGAACACGACGAAGAAGCAGAGATAGGCGGCAATCGCCGAGGGCACGTGGATGTAGAAGATGCGCTGCACCTCGCCCTCGATCGCCTCGCGCGGCGCGACGATCACGGCGCCGACGAGCATCGCGAGCATGAACGCGCCGGTGAGCGGCGGCAGCAGCGTCCAGCGCGCGTCGTACAGGGCCAGCATGGGACGCAGGGCGGCCAGGGCCCAGCGGGCCGCCGTGCCCCGCGAGGCGGTGTCGGCGGTGGGGGTCTGCGCGCTCATTGCTCCGCCACGAAGGGGAACAGCAGGACACTGCCGAGGGCGGTCCACGCGGTGAAGACGGCGAGCAGCAGTAGCCAGGGCTCGCCGCCCGTCGGCAGATCGAGCGCGCCGCCCGTCGCGTGCACGGCGGCGATCAGCAGCGGCGTGAGCAGCGGCAACGCGAGTACGGGGATCAGCACCTCGCGCGAACGCACGCGGCTCCCGAGGGTGGAGAGCAGCGTAGTCAGGCTGACGTAGCCGAGCGTGCCGAGGACCATGATCGCGATCAGCTCCACGCTGAGCAGGGCGGTGTTGAAGAGGATAGTCGCCATCACCAGTACGGCCACCTCGATCAGCAGCAGCGCGAGCAGATTGCTGATCAGCTTCGCCCCGTAGATCGCCGTGCGCGGCGCGGGGGCGACCAGCAGCGCGTCGAACGTGCCCTGCTCCGCCTCGGCCGCGAACGAGCGCCCGCTGGCGATGATCCCGGCGAAGAGGAACGTCACCCAGAGCACGCCCGGCAGCAGCGGCTTCACCTCGCCCGTCGCGAGGTCGAGGGCGAACGAGTAGGTCAGGACGCTGATCGCGGCGAAGGTCGCCGCGGAGAGCCAGCCGGACCGTTGCCGCCAGAGCAGCCGCAGATCCTTGAGCAGCACGGCAGTGGTTGCGTTCATCGCGCAGCTCCCGCCGCAGCCCGGGACGCTTGCACGACCGCGCGGCCGGCGAGGAGTCGCCCGCGCTCCAGTTCCAGCACGCCGTCCGCCCAGGAGGAAACGCGCTCCCGCAGGTGCGTGGCGGCCAGGACGGTCAGGCCCGGCGCGTGCAGCACCAGCCGGTTGAGCACCTCGAGCGCCTCGCGGTCGAGGCCGGTCTCCGGCTCGTCGAGCAGCAGCACGGGTGGGCGGTGCAGCAGCGCGCGGGCGATCGCGAGCCGCTGGTGGTAGCCGCGCGAGAGCACGGCGGTGGGCTCGTCGCGGCGCAGCCACAGCCCCACCGCGCGCAACAGCTCCTCGACCCGCGCCCCGGCGTCGGCCACCGAGTAGAGGCGGGCGAAGAAGCGCAGGTTCTCCTCCGGCGTCAGCTCCTCGTAGAGCATCGGCTGATGCGTCAGCACCCCGATCGAGGCGCGCAGCGCCGAGCCATCCGAGGCGAGGTCGTGCCCGGCGACGGTCGCCTCGCCCTCGTTCGGCGAGAGCAGGGTGGAGAGCAGCGCGAGCAGCGTCGTCTTGCCCGCGCCGTTCGCGCCGAGCAGCGCGACCTTCGCGCCCTCGGCGACCTCGAACGAGACGTGGTCGACGGCGAGCGCGCTCCCGAAGCGCTTCGTCAGCCCGCGCGCCTCGATCACGCGGAGCCCCCGGCGCCCGCGCGCCGCAGGCCGGCGCGTAGCAGCAGCGCCCCGCCGCCGGTCACGAGGAGCGCGAGCAGCACCCCGGCGAGCGCGCCGCCCCTGTCGGTCAGCGGGTTAGCGGCGTTGCGCCCCGCCAGCCCCTCAAGGCGCACGCTGACGCTCTCGCCGGGCCTTGCCGCCGGGCGCACGATCACCTCGACGCGCTCCGTCGCGACTTCGCGCGAGTCCGCTCGCTCGCTTGCGCCGAGCGGCTCGAGGTCCTGGACGAAACGGCCGGGCACTTCGATCTCCATGCGCCCTGTCGGGAACGGCGCGGTGATGCGCAGGGTGTAGGCGTCTGCGGCGCGATCGTAGCCGACCACGTAGCGCGTGACGACCGAGGTGACGCCGGGCCGCAGCGCAGTCGTCGCGGCGATCACCCCGCCCTCGATCACGAAGCCGCTGTCCGTCCCCGCGCCGGAGGCCGCAACCACGCCGTCGGGCAGCGGCAGCCGCAGCGTGACGCCCTCCGCGTCGCCGACGTAGATGCGGTCGCCGGGGTTCGTCACCTCGTCGGTGCGCTCGATCGTCAGCTGCGCGGCTGCGCGGTCGAGCGCCAGCAGTGTCACCAGCGTCGCCTCGATGCGCAGGCCGGGGCGTTCGCGGGTCGCCTCGTAGATCGTGAGCTCGACGTCCGTCGTCGGGAGTTCGCGGGAGAGCAACAGGGGCGGCGAGAGGTACTGCACGCCCTGGTACTCGGCGCGCACGACGTAGGTGCGCTGCGGATCGGCGGGCGCCTCGAACAGGAACGTGCCGCCCGCGCCGCTCACGGTCTGCACCGTCTCCAGACCACTGGCGCCGCCGAGGATGATCAGTTCCACGGCGATGTGCTCGGGAGCGGGGGCGCCTGCGCTGCCCTGCACCAGCGTCCCTCGGATCTCGCCGTCGGGCGTCTGCCCCGACGCCGGCGGAGCAAGGCCCGCCGGCGCGCCGCCGAGGAGGAGCGCGAGCAGCAGCAGCAGCGCCGTCCGGATCACGCCCGTGCGCGCACGTCGTCGCCCTCCGCGCGCAGCGTCTCGGTCAGCTCGCGCAGGCGGGGCGCGAGTGCGCGCCGCCCGGTGAGCCGTTCTCCGGGCGAGATGCGGCCGCTCGCCGCGTCGTCGTCCAGTTCGCGCAGCTCCGCGAGCAGCCGCGCGCGCTCCTCGCGCAGCGCCTCCAGCGAGGGCGCCTCGGCGGCCGGCAGAGCGGGCGCGCGGCGCAGGGGCAGGCCGATCAGCAGCGCCGCCAGCGTGGCGAACAGCAGCAGCACCAGCCACTCCATCAGGCGTCGCCTCCCCGCTCGGCGCCCGCGTCGAGCTGTTCGTCGAGCCAGCGCTCGTCGACCTCGGACGGCGCTCCGGCTGCGGCGAGGGGGCGCGCGCTGCGCCGCAGCCGCCACAGCGTCATGCCGCCCCCGAGGCCGACGAGCAGGATCGAGCCGCCGACCCAGCCGAAGAGCACGAGGTTGAAGCCCGACCGCGGCAGATCCGCAAGCACGCGGTCGCCGAAGCGGGTGGAGAAGAAGAGCAGCACGTCGTCGTTGTTCGCGCCCGCCGCGAGCTGGTCGCGGATCTCGCGGCGCATGTCGTGGCAGACCTGCAACTCGCAGTGGTCGAGGCGCAGGTTCGTGCACTTTGGGCAGAGCAGCTGGCGCTCGAGCTGCAGCGCCTGCGCCTCCGGGTCCGGCTCGCTCGCCGAGCCCTCGCCGGGGGGCGCGATCGCCAGCAGCGCCGCCAGCGCGACGATGGCGATCGCCGCGACCGCCGCCGCGCCGAGCCCGATCCGCCGTCGCGCGGCCGGGTGCAGCTCAGGCCTCCGAGACCGGGCTGGCCGCGCCGGACGCTGGCGCCTCGCGGCGCTGCCTCGCGGGAGCGTTCACGGGTGCGAAGACCACGAGGCCGCCCGCGATGTAGACGCCTGCCCCGATCCAGAGCCAGAGCATCAGCGGGTTCACGAAGGCGCTGATCTCCGCGACGCCCTCGCTGTCCCAGCCCTGCAGGAAGACGTAGAGGTCCTCGCGCAGCCCCGTCTCGATGTCCACCTTCGTGAGCGGCACGCCAGGGAAGTTGGGGAAGAAGCGCCGCCCCGGTTCGAGCACGGCGACGAACTCCCCGCCGTCCTGCACGCGCAGCAGCGACACCACCTCGGACTCGATCCCGTTCGCCAGGTCCGTACGCTCGCGCAGCCCGATGTACTCCACCGAGTAGCGCCCGATCTCGAACGACTCGCCGGGCGCGACCAGCGCGCGCGTCTGCTCCTGGTAGACGCTGGAGGAGACGGCGGCGATCGCCATCACGGCCAGCCCGAGGTGCACCAGGTAGCCGCCGTAGCGCCGCCGGTCGCGCTCGAACAGCGCCAGCACGGCGGCGGGCCAGTGCCGCCCGCTCGCCGCCCGCAGCGCGCGCGCCCCGAGCGCGAACTCGCGCAGCGTGACGTAGAGCAGCACTGTGGCGGAGATCAGCCCGGCGAGCGCGTAGCGGTCGCGCACGCCGAGCGTGACGAGGAGCGCGAGGCTCAGCAGCGCCACGGCCACGGGCCCTCGGAAGCGGCGCAGCAGCGTGACGCGGGCGGCGCGGCGCCACGGCAGCACCGTGCCGATCGCCATCAGCACCAGCAGCGCGACGAGCAACGGGCCGACGACGTCGTTGTAGAACGGCGCGGAGACGGTGATGCGCGCGTCCTGCAGCAGCTCCGAGAAGACCGGGAAGAGTGTCCCGCCAAGCACGATCAGCGCGATCACCGTGAACAGGTAGTTGTTCACGATCAGCGAGCTCTCCCGCGAGGCCAGCGACTCGAAGTCGTGGTCCGCCTGCAGCCGCCCGCTGCGCAGCGCCAGCAACACGACCGAGCCGAGCAGGGTCAGCCCGAGCAGCGCGAGGAAGTACGGGCCCACGTCGGAGACGGCGAACGAGTGCACGGAGGCGACAAGCCCGCTGCGCACGTTGAACGTCCCGAAGACGGCGAGCGCGAACGCCGCCAGCACGAGTGCGAGGTTCCACAGCTTCAGCATTCCGCGCCGCTCCTGGACCATCATCGAGTGCACGAACGCGGTCATCGGCAGCAGCGGCAGGATCGCCGAGTTCTCGACCGGGTCCCAGCCCCAGTAGCCGCCCCAGCCGAGCGTGGTGTAGGCCCAGAAGGCGCCGAGCAGGTTGCCGATGCTGAGCAGCAGCCAGGAGAGCAGCGCCCAGTGCCGCACGCTGCGCAGCCAGCGCCCATCGATCCGCCCGGACAGCAGCGCCGCCGCCCCAAGGGCGAAGGGCACCGCGGTGCTGACCAGCCCGGCGAGCATGAACGGCGGGTGGACCAGCATCGAGCGGTCGACGAGCAGGGGATTGAGGCCGACGCCGTCCTCGGGTGTGACGGGGCTGACCTCGAAGGGCGAGGCGAGGAAGGCGACGGGCAGCAGGAAGGCGGCGAGGATGCCGCCGCTGATCGCCACCGCCTGCGCTGAGCCCCAGGGAATGCGCGGTACGGTCAGCAGCGCGAAGGCGGCGAGGAAGAGCGAGAGCAGCCACGTCCAGAACAGCAGCGAACCCGGCTGCCCACTGTAGAGCGAGGCCCACTTCATGTGCGGCAGCATCTCGCTCGATGAGACCTGCGCGACGTGCGTCAGCGAGAAGTCGTCGTTGAGCAGCGCGTAGGCCAGCGTCCCGATCGCCAGCGTGGTGAAGCCGGCCGCGACCGGCAGCGCTCGCCGCGCCGCGCGCAGCAGCTCCGGCCGCTCGCGCAGGCTGGCCGCGAGCGCGGCGCCGAGGGCAAACAGCGCCGCCGCGAGCGCGGTCAGCACGGCGGCGGCTCCGATGGTGGCGGTGAGGTTCATGCGGGCGGCCTCGCGTTCGCCTCGTCAGGGCGCCGCGATCGAGGCGTCTTCGGCGTCGGTCACGAACTCCGGCTCATGCCGGATGATCACGCTCGTCGCCTGTAGCAGCCCCTCGCCGGCGGCGACGCCCTCGACGACCACGAAGGCGCGCGGCGTGAACAGGTCGGGGACGATGCCGTCGTACTCGATGCGCATCGTCTCGCCCTCTTCGCCCTCGATCACCCAGCTCACGGGGCGGCCGTTCTCCTCGACGATTGTGCCGTCGACGACGCGCCCGCCGACCCGCCAGCGGCGGCCCTCGGCGTCGATCTCCTGGGCGAACTCCTCGGGCGTGGTGTAGTAGGCGCCGTCGAAGGCCTGCACCGCCATCGCCGTGATCGCGGCGGTCGCGATCACGAGGATCGCGACGAGGCGGCCTCGCCGGCTGGCGAGCGGGCCGTTGCTGACGAGGTTGCCGAGTCTGCTCATCGCTCTCGCTTCGCTGCCCCGGCGGCGCGCGCTGGCCGGTACTCGCTCATGACTCGGAGCCGCCACCGGCCGAGATGATCGCTTCCAGCATCGCGCGGAACTCGCTTTCGCGCAGTTCCCCCAGGAACTTGTGCTGCACCTGCAGCCCCGGCGAGAGGAAGTACGCCTCCGGCACGCCGTTCACGCCGAACTCCAGGTAGACCTCGCCGGCGGCATCCACCAGCGAGGGGAACGTCAGCCCGTGGCGCTCGACGAAGCGCCGCGCCTCGCGCTCGCTGTCGAGGATATTGACCCCGAGGAAGGCGTAGCCGCGAGCCTCGAACTCTCTCCAGAGCTGCTCGATCAGCGGCGCCTCGCGCTCGCAGGGCGCGCACCAGGAGGCCCAGAAGTAGAGAAAGATCGGCCCGTCGGCGTAGTCCGCGATGGCGACCTCGCCGCCGCCGAGCGCGGGGAGGCTGAACTCGGCCGCGCGCTCGATGCCGGGATCGACCGCGCCGAGCGGGTCCCGCCCGACATCGCGCAGCGAGGCGATCGCCAGCACGGCGATCAGCGCGAGCGCGGCGGAGCCGACGCCGATCACCAGCAGCCTGCCGTGGAGCGAGCGTGCGAACGTCCGCGCGGCCGCGATGATCATCGTCACACCTGCTTCGCCGGAGCGCCTCGACACGGCGTTTCATCGGACGGAATCGGCTCGCCAGTGGCGTCCGAAACGGCTCCCGAGCGTCGCGGGAGGGCCCCGCGAGAGTTGCGCCGGGGCGCTCGTCGACCCGCTTCGCGCTTGACCCCGACACGGCCCAATGATAGCCATAGCTTCGCGTTGGGGGATCGCGCGCATTGTGCTCGCTGAGCGCGTGCGATTGACGGAGGGAGCCCCGGTGCGCAGTTCCCGCAGCCTCCGGCGTCTCGCCCCGGTTGCCCTGCTTGCCTTCGCCCTTGCGTTGGCGGCATGCAGCGACCCTCAGACGACCGTCGATCCCAAGTCGGACTTCGCCGACGACATCCAGTTTGTCTACCTGCTGACGTTCTGGCTGGGCATGGCCGTCTTCGTCGGCATCCTCGCGCTCACCGTCGGCCTCGCCTTCTGGTACCGCGAGCGCCCCGGCCGCGTCGCGAAGCAGATCCACGGCAACACCCGCCTCGAGGTCGTGTGGACGCTCATCCCTGTCGTGCTCGTCGTGGTGATGGCCGTGCCGACCTGGCAGGTCATCGCGGACAGCAGCAAGCCGGCTCCCGACGACGCGCTGCGAGTCAACGCTATCGGCCGCCAGTGGTGGTTCGAGTTCCAGTACGACCTCGACAACGACGGCGAGTACGACGATCTGATCACCGCGAACGAGTTGCACATCCCGGCTGGCCGCGCGGTTACCTTCAACCTCCTCTCCGCCGACGTGATCCACTCCTTCTGGGTGCCGCAGCTCGCCGGCAAGGTGGACATGGTGCCGGGGCACGCGAACGACCTCTGGTTCACGCCCCACGAGGACGCCGCCCGCGCCGAGGCCTACCTCGGCCAGTGCGCCGAGTTCTGCGGCACCGCGCACGCCAACATGCGTTTCCGCGTGTACGTAGACACGCCGGAGGGCTTCGACGCCTGGGTGGCGAACGAGCAGGCGGACGGCGCCGAGCCGGCGGACGAGCTGGCGCAGCTGGGACAGGAGCTGTTCCTGACCCCCGTCTGGACGCTCCCCGGCGGCGGTGGCGGTATTCTCGGCTGCACCGGCTGCCACACCGTGGCCGGCGCCCCCGGCGCCGTGGGCAAGATCGGCCCGGACCTGACGCACGTCGGATCGCGCGGCACGATCGCCGCGGGAATCCTCGACACGAACTTCGAAAACCTCGTCGCCTGGATCAGCAACCCCGATCGGGAGAAGCCCGGCGCCGACTACAACGACGATACAGCGAGATTCATGCCCGCCTTCGAGACCGTGCTGACGCGTGAGCAGATCGAGGCAATCGCCGTCTATCTGCTTGGGCTACAGTAGGTATCGGGCGAGCGCGGAGCCTGGAGGGGAGCACGACGATGGCAACCGTTGCCGGCACGATGGCCGCACCGACTGCCGAGGGCGTGGTCTGGTCCTGGCTGACCACCGTCGATCACAAGCGCATCGGCGTCCTCTACGGGGTGACCGCCTTCATCTTCTTCCTCGTCGGCGGCATCGAGGCACTGCTGATCCGCACACAGCTCGCCGTGCCCAACGGCGGAGTCATCGATCCCGAGCTCTACAACCAGCTCTTCACGATGCACGCGTTGACGATGATCTTCCTCGCGGTGATGCCGCTTGGGGCGGCCTTCTTCAACTACCTGATCCCGCTGATGA
Source organism: Dehalococcoidia bacterium (assembly GCA_963667465.2). Lineage (GTDB taxonomy): Bacteria > Chloroflexota > Dehalococcoidia > UBA2979 > UBA2979 > VXMT01. The sequence continues at coordinate 297,501 of CAXXDN010000002.1, forward strand.
TCGGCGCGCGAGACGTCGCGTTCCCGCGGCTCAACGCGCTGTCCTACTGGATTTTCCTCGGCGGCGGCCTGGTGCTGACCAGCAGTTTCTTCCTCGGCGGCGCCCCGGACACCGGCTGGTTCGCGTACGCGCCGATCAGCGGAACCACCGCCTACTCCGGCAGCGGCATGGACTACTACGTGATCGGCCTGCTGATCCTCGGGCTGTCATCGCTGGCGGCGGCGCTGAACTTCGCAGTCACGATCATCAACATGCGCGCGCCGGGCATGACCATGATGCGGATGCCGGTCTTCGTCTGGATGACGCTGATCGTGGCGTTCCTGCTGATTCTCGCGCTGCCGGTGCTGACCGTCGCGCTGGTCCAGCTGCTCTTCGACCGCCAGTTCACGACGAGCTTCTTCCTGCCCGGTGGCGGCGGCGACCCGATCCTCTGGCAGCACCTCTTCTGGATCTTCGGCCACCCGGAGGTCTACATCCTGATCCTCCCGGCGATGGGCATCGTCTCCGAGGTGCTCCCCACCTTTTCCCGCAAGCCGCTGTTCGGCTACGCGGCGATGGTCTTCGCTGGCGTCGCCATCGGCTTCCTCGGCTGGGCAGTGTGGAGCCACCACATGTTCACCACCGGCCTTGGCGCCGTGCCGCGCGTGGTCTTTGCAACCAGCACGATGATCATCGGGGTGCCGACAGGCATCAAGATCTTCAACTGGCTCAGCACGATGTGGGGCGGCAGCATCCGTTTCACGACGGCGACGTACTTCTCCGTCTCCTTCATCGCGCTGTTCACCATCGGTGGTATCTCGGGCGTGATGCACGCCTCGCCACCGGTCGACCAGCAGCAGCAGGACACCTACTTCATCGTCGCCCACCTCCACTACGTGCTCGTCGGCGGCGCGATCGTCGGCATCTTCTCCGGTCTCTACTACTGGTGGCCGAAGATGACCGGGCGCTTCCTCTCCGAGACGCTCGGGAAGTGGAACTTCTGGCTGATGTTCATTGGCCTCAACATGACGTTCTTCCCGATGCACTTCCTGGGCGTTGCCGGGATGCCGCGGCGCATCTACACCTATGACGAGGGGCTCGGCTGGGAGTTCTGGAACCTCTTCGCCTCGATCGGCGCCTTCATCCTCGCGCTCGGGGTGCTGGTCTTCGTGATCAACGTCGCGCGCACCATGCGCCAGCCGAAGACCGCCGATGACAACCCCTGGGGCGGGTCCACCCTCGAGTGGGCCACGAGCTCGCCGCCGCCGGAGCACGACTTCGACGCGATCCCCGAGGTGCGCGCGCGCGACCCGCTGTGGCACGACCGCGACCACGGCCTGAGCCAGCCCGAGGGCGATCCGGACGAGCACATCCACATGCCGCCGCCGTCCTACTACCCGCTGATCCTCGCGTTCGGCGTGCTGATGCTTGGTGTCGGCCCGCTCTCGCACCTCGCGGTGACGGCGCTGGGCGTGCCGGTGATCATCTACGCGATCTGGGGCTGGGTCCTGGAACCCACGGAGTAGGCAAGGACGACACGTGGCGACAGCCGAGCAGCACGTCGAGCACCACTCCGTCACCGGTATCGACAACCGGAAGCTCCTCATGTGGATCTTCCTCGGGTCCGAGTGCCTGTTCTTCGGCGCCCTCATCTCCACCTACCTGATCTTCAAGGCCGACATCCCCGCCCCGCCCCTGAGCTTCGTCGAGGCCCATACCCACATCGAGAACGGCCATGAGATCGTCACCGGCTGGTTCCCGATCGACCGCGTCATCGACGACGTCTACACGAACCAGGACGGCACCTTCAGGGAGGTCGAGTTCGCGGGCGTGCTCGACATCCCGATCACCTCGCAGAGCACCTTCGTGCTGCTGATGAGCTCGGTGACGATGGTGCTCGCGGTCTATGGAGCACAACACGGCCGGCTGTTGATGATGAAGGCGTGGCTGCTCGCCACCGTTCTGCTGGGCCTGATCTTCCTCGGCTATCAGGTCTACGAATTCCGCTTCTTCGGGAGCGAGGGGCTCACGCTGGAGACGAACCAGTTCGGCGCCTCGTTCTTCGTACTGACGGGCTTCCACGGAACGCACGTCTTCATAGGCGTACTGATCCTCGCGTCGTTGCTGCTGGCGTCGTTCCGGCGCAGCGGACTGGGACCGGAGGCCGGCTTCCACGTCGAAACGGCGGGCCTCTATTGGCACTTCGTCGATATCGTCTGGATCGTGATCTTCACGATCATCTACCTGATACCGGCCTGATCGCGGCGGATCCGATCAGGGAGGAGTGGAGCACGCGATGAGCCACGGCGGATCTCACGCACCACACGCCCAGGAGCAGCACGGCCTCACGCCGAGGCAGTACATCGGGCTCGGTATCGCGCTCACGATCATCACCATCGTCGAGCTCGGCGCCTCGCTCTGGGTGGACCTCGGCAGCCTGCTGATCCCGGTCCTGATCGTGCTGTCCGCCGTCAAATTCATCGCGGTCGTCGCCTTCTTCATGCACCTCTACTACGAACCGCAGCTGCTGACGCGTGTCTTCGTCGGCTCGTTCGTGCTCGCGACCGGCGTGATGATCGCGCTGCTCGCCCTCTTCTGGACCGACATCACGGACCTGCTGAACGGCGTCTGAGCCTCACGAAGCCCGGGCGAGCAACACCGGCCCCGCGACTGCGGGGCCGTCTTCGTCGCGCCTCGGGGCTCTCGACGTCAGGACGAGGTTGCGCCAGCCTGCGCTGCGGCCAGCCGCTCCGCCTCCTCGGCCTGCTGGCGCTGCTCCGCCTTGTGCGCCCACACGGCGAAGACGATGCCGGCGGCGATCAGGAACATCATCTGGCCGGGCACCCACATGATCAGCCCGCCGATCTCCTGGTCGCGGATCGGCTCGATGGCGATGAGCGGCTCCACGTTGTCGTAGAAGTCGTAGAGCAGCGACCCGCTGAACGTGATCATCGCGCCCAGGAACGCCTTCGGCGTGCCGACGACGATGAGCAGCCCCATCCGCCAGACGTAGCCGAGCCTCGAGCGCAGCGGGGCGGGGTCGATCACGTTCCACCAGACCAGCACCCCGGCTGCCGTCATGCTGAAGTGCTGCAGGTCGTGCACGATGTCGTCAGTTACGGCGGCGTCGTACCAGCCGGGCGCGAGGTGCCAGGCCCACAGCACCCCGGTATGCACGACGACCGCCATCAGCGGGTGCGTCACGAACCGGTAGAGCGCGCGCGCCTCCGGGCGGCGCAGCACTGGTCGCACCAGCACGCGCCGCACCGCGCGAGGCATCCCGCGCAGCACCGGCGTGGTCGGCGCGCCGAGCAGAATCAACGGCGCCGCGTACATCATCAGCAGGTCATGCTGAATCATGTGCACGAAGAAGTGGTGCTCGGCGACAGCGTCGAGGGGTGACTCGATCGTGAGCAGCAGGATTGCGATGCCTGTCAGGTAACAGGCGGTGCGCCAGCGTGGATGCGGGCGGCTGCGATTGCGCCAGACATAGAGGCCGCGCAGGTAGAGCCCCGTCACGATCGCGACCGGGATGACCAGCTCCGGGTCGAAGTTCCAGCGCTCCCACCACTGCTGGCCGGCGTGGACGCCCTCGTGCGCCGCGCCCGCCGCCTGTCCGAGCCGCGTGATCAGATCGACCTGCACGGGAGCCCTCCGCAGCCGCCGCAGAAGCGGCTCGCCTCCCCGACAGTTTGCCCCGGCGCGCGGCAGGGCGCAGCACGGCGCGATTGACCGCGCTCGCGTTGCCCTCGTACGATCGGGGCCGGCGAGTTCGTGTACGAGATACGCGAACAGCCACCCGGAAGGGCGAGGACCGCGAATGCGACCGCTGCGCGTGGCGCTGGCGCAGATCAACACAACCGTCGGTGACTTCGACGGCAACCGCGCACGCATCCTCGAGGCCGCGCGAGAGGCCGCCGCGCGCGACGCCGACCTCGTCGCCTTCCCGGAGCTCGCGATCACCGGCTTCCCGCCGGAGGACCTGCTGCTGCGCGCCCCGTTCATCGAGGAGGCGGGGCGCTCGCTCGCGCGGCTGATCGAGGAGTCGCGAGGCCTGCCGCCGCTGATCGTCGGCGCGCCGGAGTTCGACGTCGCGCTCTACAACACCGCGTTCGTGCTGCACGACGGGCGCGTCGTGGGCGGGCACCGCAAGCAGCACCTGCCCAACTACGGCGTCTTCGACGACGAGCGCTACTTCCAGCCCGGCGTCTCGACGCCGCGCTTCGTCATCGGCGGTGTCGAGGTGGCGGCGAGCGTCTGCGAGGACATCTGGTACCCGGACGGCCCCGCGCGCGAGGCTGCCCTTGCCGGGGCGCTGGTCGTCGTGAACATCAACCACTCGCCGTTCCACGCAGGCAAGCGCCGCGAGCGCGAGCGGATGCTCGCCACCCGCGCCGTCGACAACCACGTCGCCATCGCCTACGTGAACCAGGTCGGCGGGCAGGACGAGATCGTGCTCGACGGCAACTCGATCGTGCTCGGTCCGGACGGGGACGTCCTCGCGCGCGGGTCCTCCTTCCTCGAAGACCTCGTCGTTGTCGACATACCTGTCGAAGAAGTGGTGCAGGCGCGCATGCACGAGTCGCGGCGCGGCCGCGAGCGGCCCGCGGCCGCGCCGCCGGCCGTGCCCGTCACGCCAGCCACCGAGGGCGTGCGGGCGCCGCTCGAAGCCGTGCTGACGGAGCCGCCGGACGAACTCGAGGAGACGTACCGCGCGCTGGTTACCGGCACGCGCGACTACCTCGGCAAGACCGGCTTCGAGGACGCGATCATCGCGCTCTCGGGTGGCATCGACTCCTCGCTGGTCGCGGCGATCGCTGTCGACGCGCTGGGGCCGGAGCACGTGCGAGGCATCTCGTTGCCCTCGCGCTACTCCTCGGAGGGCTCGATCGCGGACGCGCAGGATCTGGCGACGCGGCTCGGCATCCAGCTCTCGGCGATCCCGATCGAGCCGCTGCACCAGGCTGCCATCGACGCGCTCGCCCGCGAGTTCGAGGGCAGCGAGGCGGGCCCGGCCGAGGAGAACGTGCAGTCGCGGCTGCGCGGCCTGCTTGTGATGGCGCTCTCCAACAAGACGGGCGCGATCGTGCTCACGACGGGCAACAAGTCCGAGTACGCCTGCGGCTACGCCACGCTCTATGGCGACATGGCGGGCGGCTACGCGGTGATCAAGGACGTGCCGAAGACCCTCGTCTACGCCCTCTCGCGCTACCGCAACAGCGTGAGCGAGGTGATCCCGCAGGCCGTGATCGACAAGCCGCCCTCCGCCGAACTGCGCCCCGACCAGCTCGACACCGACTCACTACCGCCCTACGAGGTACTCGACCCGATCATCGAGGCCTACGTAGAGGCCGACGACTCCTTCGAGACGATCGTCGCCCGCGGCTATGACGAGGCGACAGTGCGCCGCGTCATCGACCTGATCAACCGCAACGAGTACAAGCGCCGCCAGTCGCCGCCGGGCATCAAGATCACCCCCCGCGCCTTCGGCCGTGACCGCCGCTACCCCCTCGCCTCGCGCTACCGGGGGCACTGACCACAGACTGGCTGCGCCGTCCGGCCCCCTCTCCTGGGGGAGAGGGCGGGGGTGAGGGGCACGCCGAACATCCGAGGACGCGCGCCACGCCCATTGGCCGGGCTGACCCGGCTGGGGTTCCGGCTTTCGCCGGAATGACGGTGGGAGGGGATGCGTGAAGCCGTGGACATACAACGAGGGCGGCCCCACAGCCGCCCTCGCTTCGTTGCCCGTTGCGGCGGGGCCGCTACCCCGCGGATGCGGCTGCGGCCTCGCCGATCGGCTCGCCCGTGGCGGTGTCGCGCTCGAAGGGGCTGAACAGCTCCAGCTCCTCGCCCATCTCGCGGACTGCGGGGATCACCTCTTCGCCCATCAGCGTCAGGCTGCGCATCGAGTCCTCGTGCGTCATCGCGCCGTCGCCGTCCCAGAGGAAGATCGAGCCGGGGCGCAGCTCCTGGAGCACCTCGCGAATCTTCGGGATGACCGACTTCGGTGTGCCCGTGATGATCGTCTTCGTCTCGACCTGATCCTCGTAGCTGCGGCCCTGGTTGCCGCGCACGCGCGGCGCGACGGCGCCCGCGACCTGCCGGCCGGCCGGCTGTGCGCCGCCCGTGGGCAGCAGGTTCGTGCGTGAGGTCAGGCCGGGCAGGTTCTGGATGTAGGGGTTCACGTTCCCCGTGTTGCCCTCGAGGAACGGGTTGGGCGGGCCCTCGATGAACTTGCGGGCGGTCTCGTAGGCCAGCTCCTCGGTCTCGTCGACGTGGACCTTGAAGAGGTAGCCGATGTTCTGCGTGCCGGACTCGTAGCCCTCGCGCTCGGCGACCTCGTGGTAGTAGGCGAAGGACTGCTTGGTCGGCTCGAGCTGGGTGGCGAGCATGATGTAGGGGTAGCGGTGCCGCGCGGCCCACTCGACGGTGTTGCGGCTGACGACGCCGGGGATCCACATCTGCGGGTGCGGCTTCTGGTAGGGGCGGACGAACGGGTTCACGTAGCGGTAGTTGAAGTGCTCGCCCTCCCAGCGGAAGGGGCCGGGCCGCGTCCACGCCGCCACCACGAAGTCATGCGCCTCCTGGAAGCGCTCCCAGTTGAAGGGTGGCTGCGCGTTGTGCGAGACGCTTTCGCGGCCGCCGCCGCGCACCCAGCCGGTGACGAGACGCCCTCGCGAGATCATGTCGATCTCGGACAGGCTCTCGGCGAGGAAGAGCGGGTCGTCCCAGAGCGGCAGGACGTTGCCGGCGAGGACGATCTTCACCTTCTTCGTGATCCTCGCGAGGATGGCGGCCTCGACGTTGAGGACGCTGCCCATGCAGAAGGGGGTGGAGTGGTGCTCGTTGAGCATCACGCCGTCGAAGCCCATCTCCTCGGCGTAGACCTTCTCATCGAGGTAGCGGTTGTAGAGCTCGGCGCCGAGCCTGGGGTTGTAGTTCCCGTTGGAGATATTGAGGTCGGTGTTGGAGCGGCCCGTGATGCCGAAGAATCCGGAATCGCGGTCCTGGTAGGGCCGCTCGGTGAAGTAGCCGATGAACATGTTTCGCCCTCCCGCAGCGTGCGGACGCGTCCGCCCGCCCATGCTACCGAATCCCGCGCCCGCGCGCGCTGTCAGGGGCGGAGGAGGCGGATGTCTGGTTGTCGCGCTCGGCGCTCGTTCAGTCGTCCGCGCGCCGTCGCCAGTCGAGCCGTTCCAAGATGTACGGCCACAGGGCACCGCCAAAGTGCGGATCGACCGGGCCGATGAGGTTCTCGGCGCGATCTTCCTCGGCAGCGGTCTCGCACATCCATACGCGGCAGGTCGCGGCCTGCTCTTTTGTCGCGGGGTCGAAGGCGAACATCAACATCGCGCCGGTCGATTCCGGATCTAGGAGGACTGAGTCAGGATCGAAGCCGGCCAGCCGCGTCTCGTTCCGGTGCCCGCCACGATACTGGCTGTTGTACCAGACAGCCCGAATCGCCTGACTATGCGAATGGCTGTCCATGGTCATCTCGATCGGTTCCGAGGGGTTGACCTTGCCTGCCCAGAAGACCCTTGGGACCACTCGGACGGTGACCTGCCTCGGGATGAAGATGCCATCAGGGCCTCCGGCCCGTCCGGGCCCGATGTAAGGGAGCCGCGTCGAGTACAGCGGCTTGAGTGTCGCCATGTGTTCGCTCAGCCAATCCACCACATCTCGCACTGACCAAGCCCCTATCTCCCCTGCTCAGTCGGTCGTGGCGCTGATCATACTGCCCAAATCGTGCCCCAATCCTGGATCGGCAGACTCCGTTACCCTGGCGGGCCATTGGCTTGGGTGGGGGAACGCGTGGAACTCGGGAGCCTCAGGCCCAGCGCGATCGTCAGCTACCACCGGATGTGCACGGAGGAGCACGAGGTGCGCCTCCAGAGGGGAATGAACTTCCGTCTCGATCCGAGGTACAGCGTGATGTTGATGAGCCGCCGTGAGGGCGCGCCGTACGCGGACGCTGTCGAGGACGGGGGCGAGACCCTCGTCTACGAGGGGCACGACGCCTCGCGTGTCAGGGGCGGGCGAGACCCTACGACGATGGACCAGCCACTCGCATGGGCGTCGGGACGGCCAACTCAGAACGCTCTCTTCCGGGAAGCGGCCCTTGCATACCGGGATGGTCGTGTCGAAGCAGAACTAGTGAAGGTCTACGAGAAGCTCCTGAGGGGAATGTGGGTCTTCAACGGGATCTTCCGGTTGACCGACTGTTGGGGTGAAGAGAGCGTCGGGCGCACAGTGTTCAAGTTCCGCCTCGAACTTGCCGGGGAAGACTTGCAGGCGCCCGAGCCCTCACTCCGCGAACGAAGCCGCATGATCCCCTCGGCAGTGAAGCTCGCGGTGTGGGAGCGTGACGGCGGGAAATGTCGCATGTGTGGGGAGGGCGACGAGATTCACTTCGACCACATCATCCCCTACTCAGCGGGCGGCTCGTCGATCACGGTGGACAACGTTCAGATCCTCTGTGCCCGCCACAATCTGGAGAAGAGCGACCGCATCGAGTAGCCTTCGTTCGCTCCCGCGCCCGCGCCCGCGCCCACGCGCGCTGCCCCTATCCGCCTCACCCAAGAAACGGCCGTGCAGCCCCCACGAGCCGCAGGGCGTGGGCGTGCGCCTCGACATCGTGGGCGCGGATGACGTGGGCGCCGCGGGCGGCGGCCAGCGTGTGGAAGGCGAGCGTCGCCTCCAGCAGGCCGGGGGCGTCCTGCCGCTTCTCGTGTCCCAGCGCCTCGGCGAGGAAGCCCTTGCGCGAGGCGGAGACGAGCACGGGGTAGCCTTCGGCGGCGAGCGCCGGCAGGTCGCCGAGCAGCCGCAGGTTGTCCTCCAGCGACTTCGCGAACTCGAAGCCGGGGTCGAGCCAGGGGCGCGGCGCGCCGGCCGCCTCGAGGGCGTTCGCGCGCTCGAGCAGGAAGGCGCGCACCTCGCCGCCGATGTCGTCGTAGGTCTGGTCCACGGCGTAGTGGCCGTGCGGGCGGCCGCGCATGTGCATGACGACGCCGGGCAGGCCGTGCCCCGCGGCGACGGCGATCAGCTTCGGGTCGCGGAAGCCGCTGACGTCGTTGAGCAGGTGCGCGCCGGCCTCGGCGGCGGCGCGGGCGACGGCAGGTGTCCACGTGTCGACCGAGACGGGGACGCCCTCGCCGCTGAGCGCCTCGATCACCGGCGCGACGCGCTCGATCTCCTCCTGCGCCTCGATCTCCGCGGCCCTCGATGAGGTCGAGTGTGCGCCGACGTCAATGATGTCGGCGCCCTGCTCGTGCAGCTCGCGCGCCCGCGCGAGCGCCTTCGAGGGGTCGACAACGGAGGCGGCGATCGGCGAGTCGCGGGAGACGTTGAGGATCGCCATGATCGCGGCGCGCCCGCTGGTGTCGATGCGGTGCTCGCCGAGCTGGAGCAGCACGCGGCATCCTCCTCGTAGCGCGGGCGTGCGCCCGCTGCGCTGCGAGTCTACGCGCGGCCCCGGCTACGGGGCGTGGGTGGACTGTCGCAGCGCTGCGCCGCGTCGTAGAGTCGCCGGGAAGGCCAAGGGGTGTATGCCGAAGGTACGGGAAGCGATCCGTCTCGTGGAGCGTGACGGGTGGGAGCTGGACCGTACGCGCGGAAGCCACCGCCAATACCGGCATCCGCACAAGCCCGGTACCGTGACGATCGCGGGCCGGCCGAGCAAGGACCTGGCGCCCGGGACATGGAATAACATCCTCAAGCAAGCGGGACTCAGCAGAGGAGACTAGGGTGAAGTACACCGTCGTCATCGAAAGGACCGACAACGGGTACTCGGCATACGCGCCGGACTTGCCGGGCTGCATCGCCGCTGGTGATTCCGTGGCCGAAGTCGAGGCACTGATCCGTGAGGCGATCATCCTGCACCTGCAGTCGCTTCGGGAGCACGGCGACCCGGTCCCCGAACCGCAAGCGTCCGCCGCTCTGGTCGAGGTGTAGCTTCGCGCGAGGCATCGATGACTGAAGAGACTGACGGAGATCCCGGCGAGGCGACAGGCGACGGCGCGCCCGCACCCGCACCCGAGGGCGAACCGGTGCTGGTGGCGGTGGACTTCACCGCCAACGAGTTGCGCGTGCTGTTCAGCGACCTGCACGGCAGGCCGGTCGAGCGCGGCGACTGGCCGCTGCCCCCACTCGCCGGCGAGCAGGCCTGGTCGTGGGAGGTCGGCGGGCGGATCGCAACGCTGTTCGCGGCCAACGGCGAGCGCCGCTCCGCACTCGCGATCGCCGTCGCCGCACCCGGCGTCGTCGACCCGCTGAGCGGGCGCCTCACGGACTCGGCGGGCCAGGCGGACTGGGAGGGCCTCTCGATCGTCGAGGCGCTGAGACGGCACTTCGACGCGCCGATCGCCTGTGAGGGCCGCACGCTGGCCGCGCTGCAGGGCGAGCGCTGGCAGGGGGCCGCGCAGGCCCTCGACGACGTGCTCTACGTCTCGCTGCGAGGCGTACCCGCGGCTGCGGCAGTCGTCGGCGGGCGGCCCGTGCGCGGAGCGCGTTTCGCCGCCGGCCAGCTGCCGGCGATGCCCGAGCTCACGCCGGGTGAGCCGATCAGCGACGAGGAACTCGAGACTGCGTCCGGCCTGCTCGCCGACGCGAGCGCACTGCTCGACCCCGACATAGTGCTGATCGACGGCGAGGAGCACCACCGCAGCCGCCTGATCCCGCTGCTGCAGCGCGTCCTCGACGAGGTCGCGCCCGGCCCGCGCGTCGTCGCCTCGGCGCTTGGTGAGGGCGCGGCGCTGGCGGGCGCGCTGCGCATGGCCTCGACGCTGGCGTACGAGGGAGAGCGCAAGCCATGACGCAGCAGCCCCCACAGTCTGACCTGCCCTTCGAACCGCCTCCGGAGCGGCAGTACTCCGTCCAGCTGCACGCGGAGGGCGTCGGCACGCTGCTCGGCGCGATCGCGTGGGTCATGGGCGCCCTGGCGATCATGCGCGACCGCGGCCACGCCGAAGGCAACGAGGAGCTGCACGAGCTGCAGGAGACCATCGAGCCGCGCCTCGAGGCGCTGCTCAACGACCTCGCGATGTCGCGCGGGGCGGTCGAGGGCGGCGCCGACACGGAACTCGGCCAGCGCGTCGAGGACGCCTACACGCGCGTTCGCGAGGCGTTCGAGCGCTGGATCCAGCTCACCGCCGTCGACACCGCCAGCGTCGCGATCGGCCAGCGGCTCGCCGAGATCGCCGACGATGCGGACACGGAGCCCGAAGCGGGCGAAGCGGCGGACGAGGCGTAGCGTCCCGTCCGGGACGCCTGGAGGCAGACCAGCAGGAGGTAGTCATGGCATTCGCACACCCGGAGTCCCTCGTCTCAACCGAGTGGCTGGCGGAGCACCTGGCGGACGACGCCGTCCGGGTCTTCGAGGCGACCGTGTTCCTGCGACCCCGCGACGGCGGCGGTTACAACGTCGAATCGGGCCGGGCCGAGTACGAGTCGGGACACATCCCCGGCGCAGGCTTCCTCGATCTGCAGGGCGAATTCTCCGACAACGACCAGCGGCTGCGCTTCATGATGCCCTCGGCCGAGGCATTCGCCGAGGCGGCCGGGCGGCATGGCATCTCGGAGGCGTCGAGGCTGATCCTCTACGACCGCTCGGGCTCGACGTGGGCGGCGCGGCTGTGGTGGATGTTCCGCTCGATGGGCTGCGAGGGCGCGGCGGTACTCGACGGCGGCTGGCGCGGCTGGACCGCCGAGGGCCGGGCCGTCTCGACCGATGCGGCGACGTACGCGCCCGCGACCTTCACACCGACTGCCGACCCGGCCCGCTTCGCCGACCTCGGCGAGGTCCGGGCGTTCGTCGATTCGGGCGCCGCGGGCGGGAGCTGCCTGATCAACGCGCTGGGGCCGGACCAGCACTCCGGCGCCGACGGCGGGCGGACCTACGGGCGCCCCGGCCACATCCCCGGCGCGACCAACGTGCCGGCGGGACAGCTGCTCGATCGCGACACCGGACGCTACCGGCCGGCTGAGGAGCTGGGGCCACTTTTCGAGCAGGCGGGCGCCGACAGGACGCAGCGCGTAGTCACGTACTGCGGCGGGGGCATTGCCGCCTCCAACGACGCCTTCGTACTCGCGCTGCTCGGCTACGAGGACGTCGCCGTCTACGACGCCTCGATGTCGGAGTACGCCGCCGATCCTGCGCTGCCGCTCGTCGTCGACTGAGCGGCTGAGGGCTCCCGCCGCACGGGCGAGCGCCCGTGCCCTACCATGCGCCCCGCACGAGCCCGCAGAGAGCGGAGAGGAGCCCTCGATGTCCCTCGCAGACCGAACGCCTCCGACCGTCGACGAGTTCCGCGCCTACCGGGAGCGCTACAGCAACTGGGGTCGCTGGGGCGAGGACGACCAGTTCGGCGCGCTCAACCTGATCACGCCCGAGGCGCGCGCGGCGGCCGCCGCGACCGTGCGTGAGGGCCGCTCGGTCTCGCTCTCCTACCCGCTGGCGATGGAGCCGGGACCGGAGAACCTGGAGCCCGTCCAGCACGAGATGCGGCTCGATGACGACCACTGCTCGGACTTCATCGGCATTGCCTACCACGGGCGCGCGAACACCCACCTCGACGCGCTCTGCCACGTCTACACGCGCGCCGGCGGCGAGCTCTTCAACGGCCACTCCTCGGCGGAGCACATCACTCCCGAGGGCGCGACCACGCTCTCCGTCGACCACTGGCGCGAGGGCATCGTGACGCGCGGGGTGCTCTACGACATCCCACGGCTGCGGGGCGCGGACTTCGTGACTCGCAAGGAGCCGGTGCACGGCTGGGAGCTGGCCGACGCCGCCGAGGCGGCAGGCATCGAGCCGCGCGCGGGCGACGCCGTGGTGATTCGCTCCGGCGCGGGTCCGTTCTACGCGGCCCATCCCGGCTTCCCCACGGGCTACGACGACCCGTCGCGCCCGGGCGTGCACGCTTCCTGCCTGGAGTTCTTCCACGCCAACGACGCTTCGCTGCTGGTCTGGGACCTGATGGACGCGCCGATGCACAACGAGGATGGCTCGGTGCTGATGGGCGCGCCGCTGCACCGCCTCACGATCCCGTACCTCGGTATGCCGCTGCTCGACAACGCGCAGCTCGAGGACATCGCCGAGGCGTGCGCGGCGGCGGGGCGCTGGGAGTTCATGCTGGTGGTCGCGCCGCTTGTCGTGCCGCGCGGCACCGGCTCACCCGTCAACCCGATCGCCGTGTTATAAGCCCGCTTCGCGAGCCAGCCTGAGGCCGAGTGCCTACGCCTCGGCCTGGTCGTAGCCCTCGTCGATGTGCTCGAAGCGCCTCGCGACGACGCGGCGCGTCTCCGTGTGGGTGAGGATGTAGGCGCGCCGCTCGCGCACGCCCGCGAGGACCGCGCGGCCCACATCGAGCGGGTCGCGGCGTGCGTCGGGGGAGCGGCTCGGGTCACGCGGCGCGACGCGCTGCGCGATGATCGGCGCGGGGATGTCGCGCGCCGGTCCGAACGCGTCCTGCCGGTTGCGTTGCGCCTCGCCGATGCGCGTGTGCGTGGCGCCGGGGCAGAACAGCGTGACGTCGATGCCCCCGGGCGCCAACTCGAGGCGCAGCGACTCGGTCAGCCCGACGACGGCGAACTTGGAGGCGACGTAACCGCCGAGGTTGCCGCCGCCGCGCCCGGCGACGAGCCCGGACATCGACGACGTGTTGATGATCTGAGCGCGTGTGCCGTCCTCGTCTGGCTCCTGCTCTTGCATGCGCGGCACGAAGACCTGCACGCCGTTGAGCACCCCGTAGAGGTTCACGGCGAGCATCCAGTCGAGGTCGCTCGCCGGCATCTCGGCCGTTGGGCCGAAGACCAGCACCCCGGCATTGTTGAACAGCACGTCGACGGCGCCGAACTCGCCGTAGGCCATGTCGGCCAGCGCGCCCACCGAGGCCGGGTCGGACACGTCGGCGGAAGCCCCCAGGCTGCGCACGCCGTGCTCGCGCACGAGCGCCGCCGTCTCCTCCGCCGCGCCGCCCTCGATGTCCGCCACGACGACGTGCATGCCCAGCTCCGCCGCGGCGAGGCAGATGCCGCGCCCGATCCCGCTGCCACCGCCCGTCACCACCGCCACGCGCCCTCCGAGGTCACGCATCGCCATCGTCCTTTCCCGCGCCGTTCGTTCCGGTCAGGCCAAACTCCTCGGCCAGCAGCTCGTAGGAGCGCAGCCGGTCCTTGTAGTCGTACGTGATCGTCACGACCACGAACTCGTCGACCGCGAGCTCCCGGGCGAGCGCCTCGAGGCGATCGCGCAGGCGCTGCGGGCCGCCGACGAGGCTGGTCTGCTTCTGATACTCGATGAAGTCGAGCTCGGGCTGTGAGAGGCGCTCGGCCTCGGGGTCGTCGGGTGGAGGCACGCCGATGCGCAGGCCCTGGCGATTGCGCAGGCGCCACAGCCAGCGGCTCATCGCCAGCCGCTCGGCCTCCTCGTCCGTCTCGGCGCAGAGTGCGGAGACGCCGGCATTGACGAGTGGCTCGTCGAGCCACTGCGAGGGCCGGAAGAGGCGCCGGTAGAGCGTGATCGCCTCGCCGGCCCACTCGGCCTGGATGAAGTGCGCGAAGGAGAAGGGCAGCCCCTGCTCCGCCGCCGTGCTGGCGCTGTCCAGCGAGGAGCCGAGCAGCCACGGCGTCGGGACGCTCTCGCCGCGCGGCTGGGCGTGGATGCCGGTCAGCGGGTGGCCCTCGGGCAGCTCGTCGCGGAGCAGCCGCATCAGGTCGGCGACCTGGCGCGGGTAGTGAGCGACATCGCGCATGCCCGGCCCCGGCGCGAGCGCCGCCGAGGTGCGGCCGTCCGTGCCCGGCGCGCGCCCCAGCCCGAGGTCGATGCGGCCGGGGAACATCGTCTCCAGCATCCGGAACTGCTCGGCCACCTTGAGCGACGAGTAATGCGGCAGCATCACGCCGCCCGAGCCCACGCGAATGCGCGACGTCACCGAGGCGACGCGCGGGATCAGCACCTCGGGCGCGGCGCAGGCGAGCCCGCTGCTGTTGTGGTGCTCCGCCAGCCAGTAGCGGGTGTAGCCGAGCCGCTCTGTCGCCTGCGCGAGCTGCAGCGTCTCCTCGATCGCCCCGGCGGCCGTGCCGCCCTGGCGGATCGGCGACTGATCGAGGACGCCGAGGGTGATCGCCACGCTGCCGCTCCGTCCGCTCGCGCTGTTGCGTTACGCGTCAGGGTACCGCGAGCGTCGCTCTGCGGCGCGGGGGCGCCGGACGCAAAGCGGGCGCGCTCATGGCGCGCCCGCTGGCTGTGCCGCGCTAGGTGGCGGCCTTACGAGGCGACCGGCCTCCACTGCGGCAGCGTCCAGTCGTCGTCGACCTTCTCGAAGTAGACCTCGACGGGCAGGTCGCAGACGGCTTCCTCGACGGGGATGTCGACGTTGCCCATCATGCGCAGGCCCTCGTCGAGCTGGATCACTCCGAAGATGTAGGGCACACGCTCCTGGAACCATGGATCCTGCGCCTGGGCGATGATCGTGAAGGTGTGGAGCCGCCCCTTGCCGCTCACCTCCACCCACTCGTAGTCGTTGGAGAAGCAGTGCGGGAGCGGGCAGAACTCGCGTGGGTACCAGAACAGCCGGCTGCAGGCGTTGCAGCGCTGGACCGTGAGCCGCTCCTCCTTCGTCGCCTCCCAGAAGGGCTCGGTGAGTGCGTTCGCCTGCGGTACGGGCCGCTTCGGGCCATCGTCGTTGGTCATCGTCCGCGTCCCCTCCTGCTCCTGTCACCCGCCGCCACTGGAGGCGGCGGGCGCGCTCCGGCGCTTCGTTCAAGGTGGCTACCGTTTGGTTACTTGGGGTCCTTCCCGAGGACCAGTGAGCACATCACGCTCAGTCCGCCACCTCAGCCGTTGACGAAGCAGTAATCCACCGTTTCCTTCTGGCGGCCCTCGCCGCGGCCCATCAGCTGGCGCACCGCCTCCGTGGCGTGCGACATGCCTCCGGCGGTGCCGGGCTGGCCGAACGAGAGCTGGCCGCCGTGGGTGTTCACGGCGATGCCGTCGCTCTTGTAGGTGACGTCCTCGTTCGCGAAGTACGTTCCGCCCTCGCCCTTGGGGGCGAAGCCGGCGTCCTCGAACTCGATGATCACCGTGATCGTGTAGCAGTCGTACAGCGAGGCGATGTCCATCTCGTTGGGCCCAACGCCGGCCATCTTGTAGGCGGCGCGGGCCGAGAGCTCGACCGGGGACTTCGTCATGCGGTCCACGTAGGTGATGCCCGGCACGCCGCGGTCCATCGAGTGACCGACGCCGAGGATGTAGACGGGGTCGTGCGGGGATGACTCGACGGCCTCCGGGCGGCTCACCATCAGCGCCGCGGCGCCGAGGGTCGGCATCACGCACTCGAGCAGGGTCAGCGGGTTCGCGACCATGCGCGAGTTGAGCACATCGTCGGTGGTCGCGGGGGTGCCGTAGAAGGCCGCATCCGGG
This sequence comes from Dehalococcoidia bacterium, assembly GCA_963667465.2. Classification (GTDB taxonomy): domain Bacteria; phylum Chloroflexota; class Dehalococcoidia; order UBA2979; family UBA2979; genus VXMT01. Next base: position 313,900 of record CAXXDN010000002.1, read on the forward strand.
TTCGCCTGGGCGTTCTCCCGCTGCTGCACCGCGATCGCGACGCGCTCCTCGTCGGTGAGGCCGAACTCGTGCTTGTAGCGGTTGGCGACCAGCGCGTACCAGAAGTTCGCGCCGGGGCCCGGTCCGAACGGACCGGCGAACTGCGGGAACTGGCCGCCGATGGCGCCACCACCGCCGCCGCCGAAGCCGCCGACCTCGCCGGAGGTGACCAGGCAGAGCACGTTGTTGGCCAGTCCGGAATTGACGGCCATCGCCGCGATGGCGACCGACGTGGGGCCGGACGAGCCCATCATGTTCACGCCGTGCGCCCAGGTCGGCTGGATGCCGAGGGTCTCCGCGAACTCACAGGTGTTGAGGAAGGGGATCTCCGTGATCAGCCCGTCCACCTGCTCCTTGAGCAGGCCCGAGTCCTCGATGCAGAGGCGCGCCGCCTCCTGCGCCAGGCCGGGGCCGGTGCGGCCGGGCTTGCGCCGCTCCGGCTTCAGTTCGCCGATTCCGATGATCGAGGCCGCTCCGCGCAGGCTCATCGGCAGCTCCTCCCGCTCGCGTCTGGGCAGGCTCGCGAATGGCAGATCGGTTCCCGCCCTTCGCGTCTTCATCGAATCTAACAGTCCGCGAGCAGGCTAGCGAACCCTTGACTTTGCTCCAACGCTACATAACGGCAGAAAATTGGCGCCGATTCCGGAATCGGCGCACGCGGGTGCGATCCGGCCGCCCGACGGCGCTAGAATCCGAAACCGAGGGAGGCCGCCCATGAGCGAAGAGCAGGGAGTCGAGATCACGGTCGAGTACTGCGTGCCGTGCAGCTATCTCGCCCGCGCGCAGTGGATGATCGGCGAGATCATGTACGACATCCAGGACGACGTACGAAGGCTGGAGATGCGCACCGGCGACGGCGGCTGCTTCGAGTGGTCCGTGGACGGTGAGCTGGTCTTCAGCAAGAAACAGAGCGGGCGCTTCCCGGAGATCGAGGAACTCAAGGAACTGATCTACTCGCGCGTCTGATCGTGCGACTGGAGGCACCGAGGAGCGGAAGATGAGCAACACGATCCGGGTCTACGACCCCACGGGCCACGCCCCCGTCGAGCAGTACCCGCTGGCGCCGCTGCCCGCCTCGCTCGACGGCCTGCGCCCCGGCATCGTCGAGAACCGCAAGGCCAACGCTGGCCTGCTGATGCGGCAGCTGGTCGCGGGCCTGCGCGAACACTTCGAGCTCGGCGAGCTGACGACGATCGGCAAGCCGAGCGCCGGACCGCCGACGAAGCGCAACGAGCGCAAGCTCGTGGAGGGAGCCGACTTCGCTCTCATCGGATCGAGCGACTGAGGATCCTGCACGGCGTGGAGTGTCCACGCCTCCATCCTCTTCGAGCGGCAGGGCATCCCCACCGTCAACATCACCACCGAGGCGTTCGTCAGCCTGTTCGAGCTCGAGGCCGAGCAGCGCGGCATGCCGGACCTGCGCTACATCGTGGTGCCGCACCCGATCGGCGGCATCCGGGAAGACGCCGTCGCCGAGAAGGCCCGCGCCTCCATCCGGACCTGCTGGCGTCGCTTACGCCCGAGCCCGTGCCGATCGCCGGTGGCGACCGATGACGACGGGCGCCACGTCCCGCCTCGGCGATCCCGCGGCGCTGGTCGAGCTGCCCGCCGATCCGGGCGAGCTGCACGACGCCTTCGCCGAGCGCGGCTGGTCGGACGGCCTGCCCGTCATCCCGCCCACCGAGGAGCGGGTCGAGGCGATGCTCGCCTACACCGATCGCGATCGGCGCGAGGTGCTGGGCGTGCTGCCGCCTCGCCGCGGCGTGGCGACCATCGAGGTGGTGGCGATCAACGCCGTCCTCGCGGGCTGCGAGCCGCGCGCGCTGCCGCTGCTGCTGGCGGCGGTGCAGGGCATCGTGCAGCCGCAGTTCAACCTCAGCGGCATCAACGCGACGACGCACCCGTGCGCGGTGCTGGTGCTCGTCAACGGCCCAATCGGGCGCGAGCTGGGGGTGCACGGCGGCCCCGGCTGCTACGGCCCCGGCTTTCGCGCGAACGCAACGATCGGGCGCGCGATCCGGCTGCTGCTGCTCAACGTTGCGGGCGCCTCGCCCGGTCACGGCGACCGCGCCACGCAGGGCACGCCCGCCAAGTTCGCGCTCTGCCTCGCGGAGAACGAGGAGGCCAGCCCGTGGCCGCCGTTCCACACCACGCGCGGCTTCGAGCCGGAGGACAGCACGGTCACCGTCGCCGCCAGCGAGGGTCCGCACAACATCCAGGAGCACGGCAGCAACACCGCGCTCGGCGTCCTGCAGACGGTCGCCGGCGCGCTCGGGCAAGCGGGGAGCAACAACATCCTCAGCCGTGGCGAGCCGCTGCTCGCGCTTGGCCCCGAGCACGCCGCGACGATCGCCTACGAGGGTTGGACCCGCGAGGGTGTCCAGCAGTACGTCCACGAGCACGCGCGCTACCCCGCGTCGCGGCTCTCACCTGAGTTCCTCGAGTCCGTCAACGTGCGCATCGAGCCGGAGTCGGGGCTCGTTCAGTTCCCGGCGGACGCGCTGCTCCCAATCGTCAACGAGCCGGAGCACCTGCAGCTCTTCGTCGCCGGCGGGCCGGGCAAGCACTCCTCGTGGCTGCCGACCTTCGGACAGCGCACCCAGCCGGTCACGACCGTGATCGCCGACCGCTTCGGTCGCCCCGTCGGCAGCGTCGAGGACCTTCGCGGCTAAGCCGCTCCCGGCGCGCCCAACCGGCCGCCGAGGGCCCTCCGGCCCCCTCTCCCCGCGCGGGAGAGGGCGGGGGTGAGGGGGCGCCGCGCGCCAGCGCGGCCAGCGCCGACGTGCTGCTGCGTCTGAACCCAGGGATCGAGGCGATCGCACGAGAACTCCGCGAGTCACCTCCGGAGTCCCCCTCACCCTAACCCTCTCCCGCCAGGGGAGAGGGGATCGGACGGTACCGCGGGGTGCAGAGCGCGCTCACCCTCGAAGCGAGGGACCGGACCGACCTGCTAGTTGAGCGCGCCCGGCTCGCTCCAGCGCCGCACCGCGCTGTCCGTCGAGCGCTGCCGCATCTGCTCGATCAGCGGCGCGAACATCGCCACCGCACGCTCCAGCCGGAGCGCGGGGTCGAGCATTTCGAGCAGCTCTTGCCGCTCATCCGCGTTACCCGCCCCGGTCGCGCCGATCGCATCGGCGAGCACGCCGGGAGGCCTGGTGACGGGTTCGGGGGAGCGAGGGCGCACGTAGCCGCCCTGCGAGCTGAAGCGCAGTCGCTCGAAGTCGTCGAGCAGCTCTTGCCCGCGCTCCAGCAGCTCCTGCGGCGCCTCCCCCGGCTGGTCCTCGATCTCCTCGACATCGGCCCAGAGGTAGGGACGGTCGTGGTGCAGCTCCAGGATGCGCACGCGCCGCTCGCCGCGCGCGAGCAGCTGGATCGCGTTCAGCACGCCCTGCGCGACCTGCTCGATGCGCGCGGTGGCGCCGACCATGAACGGGTCCGCGAAGCCGCCCACCTCGGGGCCCTCGCGGATCAGCGCGACCCCGAACGGCTGCTCCTGCTCCACGCACTCCTGCACCAGTTGCAGGTAGCGCGGCTCGAAGACGTTGAGCGGGAGCGGCATGCCCGGGAAGAGCACGGTGTGCAGCGGGAACAGGCGCAGCTCCATGCGCGGCCTCCTGCATGCTCGCGTACCTCAGCCTAGCGTACGCGAGACGCTATGATGCGGCTCCCGCACGCCGAAGGGAGGCGCCGGTGCCGAACCTGCGCGAACGCATCAGCCTGACCGACGAGGAGCTGCGCGAGTTCCTCGAGAGCGCCCACACGCTGCAGGTCGCCAGCATCGGTCCCGACGGCCGTCCGCACCTGGTGCCGATGTGGTTCTCCGTCGACGACGAGGGCTGCATCGTCTTCACCACCTACCGCTCCTCGCAGAAGGTGCGCAACATCGAGCGCGACCCGCGCGTCACACTGCTTGTCGAGGACGGCGTGGTCTACGACAAGCTGCGCGGCGTGATGATCGAGGGCGAGGCGGAGCTGCTCGACGATGTCGAGGTCACGCGCAACGTGATGCGCCTGATCGGCGTGAAGTACTACAGCGAGGGACCGGGCGGCGACTCGGCCCGCGCAGGCTCACAGGCGCGCCCCGACCGCCGCCGCGCCGTGCCGAAGCGCATCGTCGTGCGCATCCGGCCGGGCAAGGTCTCCTCGTGGGACCACACCAAGCTGCTGACGGACTAGCCGGACTCTCCGGAAAGGGAAGGAGCGGCCATGTCGAGGTTCGATCCCGCCGCGACGCTTGACGATGTACGCGAGGACGCGCGCGAGCTCCTGCGAGGCGCGATCGACGTGCATGTGCACGCCTCGCCCGACCCCTACGCCCAGCGCCGGATGGCCGCCGACGCGCTCGTTGCGCGGGCCGCCGAGGCGGGCATGGGCGGCATTGTCCTGAAGAGCCACGAGTACAACACCCAGCCGCTCGCCTGGCTGCTCGACCGCCAGCACAAGGAGATCCGCGTCTACGGCGGCATTGCGCTCGACCACTGCGTCGGCGGGCTCAACATCGAAGCCGTCAGCGTCGCGATGCGCATCGGCACGACGGTGGTGTGGATGCCGACCTTCGACGCGCAAGGCTGGCGCGATGAGCGCCCCGGCGGCCGCCACAGCCCCGGTCCCGGGATCACCATCCTCGACGAGATGGGCGACCTGCGTCACGAGGTGATGGCGATCCTCGACCTGATCGGGGAGTACGACGCCGTACTCGCCACCGGCCACCTCTCCACGCCCGAAGTCGCCGTGCTGGGGCGCGAGTCGCGCCGTCGCGGGATCCGCACGGTCGTCACGCACGGCTCCTTCTACATCGACCTCGCGGTGCAGCAGGAGCTGGCGGGCCTCGGCGCCTACGTGGAGCAGGTGGCGACAGCGACCAGCCACGAGGACGGCGACGAGCAGTGGGAGCTGATCGAGTCCCAGGTCCGGGCCGTCGGCCCGGAGCGCGTCATCCTCTCGACCGACTTCGGCCAGGCCCGGAACCCCGAGCCGCCCGTCGGCTTCGGCCGCTGGATCGAGCACTTCCTCGACGCCGGCTACTCGGCCTCGGACGTCGGGCGCATGGTGCGGGAGAACCCGGCCGAGCTGATCGGGTAGGGGGCTAGAGATCGGGTAGGGGGCTAGAGAGGGACGCGCAACCGCTCCTCGTAACGTTCGCGGGCGCGCTCCCACATCTCGCTGATGCCGAAAAAGTAGCGGCCGTGCGTCTCTAGCAGGTCGTCCTCGGACTCCGCACCGAGCAGGACGATCTCGTGCTCAGTCCCAAGGGCCGTGCCTTCGCGCTCCGAATACGCCACGAGGGCCTCGTCCAGGTCTTCGAACGTGGTGATGCTGACCAGCTTCTGCGTGGCGCGATTGTAGTCGAGCAGGAAGTGCTTCATGCATCAAGTCCTACAGCAATGACAAGAGCGGCGTCCAGGTGGCCCTCCGCCGAATCAAGCGCCTCTCGCACCCGCCCGATCGTTGGCTCCAGCGCGGCGAGCTGCTCCGGGTGCATTGACTCATCGATCATCGCGGACTCAATGAGGCGCAGCAAGTCGCTCGTGGCTTCTCTTGCTGTCCGGAGTGCCGAGTGGAACTGGGCCAGCGATCCGATCGCGGACTTCGCACTCTCCGAGTTATCGGGATTCGCGCTCAGCGCCTCGCGCAGCCCATTGATGCGCTCTTCGGTCTTGTCGAAGTTCCCGAAGAATGTCGACACGGCGCCGAGGAGTTGGTTGATGCCGGGTGGACCGCCGCCGTACTTGATCTCAGGATCGAGTCGTTCCCCCAGCCTCTCGACTGCGTTAGCCCACTGTTCTTCCAGTTCCGTGCGCAGCTGTACCTCGACCGCCTTGCCCTGAGAGCGGATCACCACGTGCAGCGCGCGGTATCCGCCGCGCGGCTCGGCTTGATAATCGCGCTCGCGGACGATCTCAAGGTCTCGACGGATTAGTCCGAGGAGCTCGTGTTGCTCCCGCATTGTCGGCAGGACGACACGGCAGCCGGCGATGTCCTCGATGCGGGAGAGGTCGCTTGTCAGGCGGCGCAGCTTCTCAACGGTAGTCTCGAAGCGCTTGAGGCGGTAGGTGACAGGCGCGCCTCCAGCAAGTCCACGCAAGGCCGCAACGACTTCGCCCAGCGGCTGGCCGAATGTTGCACGGAATTCGTCGTAGATCTGGCGATCTGCTTCGCTTGGCGTTTGCGCCTGGCGCAAGCGTCTCCCCGCGCGGTTGATCTGACTGCGTGTCAACATGGCCAGACCAGCGTCGCACAAATCGAGGGTCGGGCGCGCTACTCGCAGTAGCCGCCGTCGGCGAGCAGCGAGGCCTGGCGGAAGGCGAGGCTGATCAGCTCGTCCACCGGCAGGTTGCTGTCGGTGATCTCCGCGGCGCTCGTCGCCTCGGCGATGATCTCTTCCTGCTCCTCGAGCGCTGCCTCCAGGTCGCGGTAGGTCGTCAGCAACAGGCGGTGCAACTCCGCCGTCCGCTGCGGCGGATCGATCGCCTCCAGGATGTTCGCGGCTCTGCTCACGGCGCTGTACTGCACGGGGAACATCGCCGCCGCGCGGTCCTTGCGTGCCTCCAGGTTCAGCTCGCCCGGATCCTGCGAGTCGCCGCTGGCGAGGAAGTCGACGGTGAAGGCGCTGGCCGCGGCGCAGACCTGGCGGCCCCACGCCGCCACTGCCTCCTCGGGGGTCAGCTCGTCGGGGGTCGCGGTCACGGTCGGCTGCGGGGTGGCGGTCGTCACGCCGGAGCCCGCGCCCGGCGGCGTCGCGGTCGCCTCGACCGGCTCCCCGGCCGGGCTGGTGCAGGCGAGTAGCAGCAGCGCCAGCAGCGCACCGGCGGCTCCGAGGAGCCACGCTGAGCGCCGCGCCCACCCTGCTGCTGCCTCGGTGCGTTGTGCTGTCGCCATGCGACCTCCGGGACGCGCCGCCGCCGCGGACTCCCCGGCGAGGGGGCGCGAGCGCCGCGCTTCTGGGATCATTCTATCGAGGCCTTCGCGGCTGGCGGGCAGTGCGGCCGATCTCTGGAGGGAGAGCGCCATGGCGGATATACAGGTCTACGGAGCGCCGTGGTGCCCGGATTGCCGGCGCTCCAAGAAGTTCCTGGGCGAGCACCGCGTCGAGTACGACTGGATCGACATCGACACGGACGCCGCCGGCCTGCGCTTCGTCGAGGAGTTGCAGAACGGCGGACGGACGATCCCGACGATCAGCTTCCCGGACGGCAGTTCCCTGCTGGAGCCCTCGAACGAGGAGCTCGCCCGCAAGCTCGGCCTCAACATCGAGGCCGAGCGCGCCTTCTACGACCTCGCGATCATCGGGGGCGGTCCGGCCGGACTCGCGGCGGGCATCTACGCGGCTCGCGAGGGCATCGACGCGATCATCGTCGACGGCGGCTCGCTCGGCGGGCAGGCCGGCGTGACCGAGCGCGTCGACAACTACCCCGGCTTCCCGGACGGCATCGAGGGCGGCGAGCTGGCCGACCGCTTCGTGCGGCAGGCCCGGCGCTACGGCGTCGAGCTGCTGGAGGCGGTGTCCGTCAGCAACCTGCACGCCGACGAGCAGGAGGGCGACGTCTCGCTGACGCTCAGCTCCGGGCAGGCGATCAGCGCCCACGCCACGCTGATCGCCACGGGCTCCTCGTACCGCCGCCTCGAGGTTCCCGGCGAGGACGGGCTGATCGGCGCGGGCGTGCACTTCTGCGCGACCTGCGACGGGCCGTTCTACCGCGGCTCGGAGGAGCTGCTGGTGATCGGCGGCGGGAACTCCGGCCTCGAGGAGGGGCTGTTTCTCACGAATTTCGCCGAGCGTGTGCGCATCCTGGAGCGCAACCCGGAGCTCAAGGGCTCGCAGCTGTTGCAGGACAAGGTGCGCGGCCACCCCGCCATCGAGGTCCACACGAACACCGCGGTGGTCGAGCTCCTCGGGCGGGGCGGCCGCCTGCAGGAGGTCCGCGCGCGCAACAGCGAGAGTGGCGCGGATCTGGTCTGGCAGCCGTCCGGCGTCTTCGTCTTCATCGGGCTGACACCGAACACGGAGTTCCTGCGGGGGGCCGTGGAGCTGGACGAGTGGGGCTTCGTCGCCTCCGAGGGCTTCGCGACCTCGCTCGAGGGCGTCTTCGTGGCCGGCGACGTGCGGGCCGGCTCCACGAAGCAGCTCGGATCGGCGACCGGTGACGGCATCGCCGCGCTGCTGGCGGTTCGCGAGTACCTCGGTCAGCACGGGCACATGCTGGAGGCGGCTCGCCCGGCGTAGCGAGGCCCAGCCCAGGGGCGCGGCTGGGACTACGCGTAACCGGTCCGTAACGCGCGAGAAACCATTCCGTTATCCACATTTCACAGTGGCGACACTGTGACGAAACGGCGCAGTCCTACCTTTCATCGGAGGGAAGGGGGCGTCTATGAGGATGCGCCATCGAACCGTCGTCGCTGCGGCGGTCGGAGCAATGGCGGCGTTTGCCGCCGGAACCGGGTTCGCGAATGCCCAGGAGGTGGGCGACGCCATTGACGATCTGACGTCCGCGATTGATATCGCGTGGCTGCTGATCGCCGGCATTCTGGTGTTGTTCATGCAGGCCGGCTTCGGTCTGGTCGAGTCGGGGTTCATCCGCTCGAAGAACGTCACCAACATCCTGATGAAGAACGCGCTGGACCTTTCGTTCGGCGCGATCGCCTATTGGGCGGTCGGCTGGGGCCTGGCCTACGGCACCACCGAGTTCATCGACATCAGGTTCTTCGGCGGCGGGAGCTTCTTCTACGGCGGAGAAGACGCGGACTACGCCGGGTTCTTCTTCCAGTTCGCCTTCGCGGCCACGGCCGCGACGATCGTGTCGGGCGCCGTCGCCGAACGCACCAAGTTCGCGGCGTACCTGGTCTACACGGTCGTGATCACGGCCGTGATCTACCCCGTGGTTACGCACTGGGCGTGGGGTGACGGCTTCCTGAGCGCGTACGCCTCGGACATCCAGTTCGGCGATAACGGGATGATCGACTTCGCCGGCTCCACCGTCGTCCACTCGGTCGGCGGCTGGGCAGCGCTGGTAGGCGCGATCATGGTCGGCGCCCGCCGCGGCAAGTACAGCGCGGATGGCAGCGTCAATCCGTTGCCCGGTCACTCGATGCCGCTCGGCTTCCTTGGAGTGATGATCCTCTGGATCGGCTGGTACGGCTTCAACGCCGGCTCGACCCTCGGGCTGAGCGGTGGCTTCGCCGACCTCGCCGCGCGCGTCGCCGTGACGACGACGCTCGCCGCCGGGGCCAGCGCCGCGACGGCGATGGTCATCTCGAGGCTGCGCACCGGCAGGTCGGACCTCTCGCTGACGCTCAACGGCGTGCTGGGCGGTCTGGTCGGCATCACGGCCGGCTGCGCCACGGTCGAACCGTGGGCGGCGGTCGTGATCGGCATCGTCGCGGGTGTGGTCATTGTCTTCGGCGTCGAGCTGCTCGACAACCTGAAGATCGACGACCCCGTGGGCGCGGTGCCGGTGCACCTCTTCAACGGCATCTGGGGGACACTCGCGGTCGGTCTCTTTACCACGCAGACCAACCTCGCGCCGAACTACGCCGACTCCAGCAGCTACGGTCTGCTCGTCGGGGGCGGTGTCGATCAGTTGCTCTTCCAGGCAATCGGCGTGATCGCCGTGGGCGTCTGGACCGTGGTGGCCTCGGTGATCATGTTCACGATCATCAAGCACACGGTCGGCCTGCGCGTCTCCGAAGCCGAGGAGGAGAGCGGCCTGGACGTCGCCGAGCACGCGATGGAGGCCTATCCCGAGTTCACCGGCGGCAGGGATCCGTTCGGAGCCCACTTCGGTGGGGCGGCCCTGTCCACCAGCTCGGGCGCTCCGATCGCGGGCGGTGCGCCCGAGGCAGACGAGGAGGCGACTCGTGCAGAGAGTTGAGGCGATCATTCGCCCCGAGAAGCTTGACGTGGTCAAGACGGCGCTCGAGGACCTCGACCACGCCGGCATGACGCTGACGGAGGTGCGCGGCCACGGCACTCAGCGTGGCGTGACCGAGCAGTGGCGAGGCCGCACCTTCGCGGTCGAGTACCTGACGAAGGTCAAGATCGAGCTCGTCGTCAACGACGAGGACGTGGACGCGATTGTCGAGCGCATCGTGGACGCGGCCCGCACCGGGCAGGTCGGGGACGGCAAGATCTTCGTCAGCCCGGTGAGTAGCGCGGTGCGGATCCGCACCGGAGAAGCGGACAACGCTGCGCTCTAGGAACATCCTGTTCCCGGCGCAGAGCGCAGCGGTCTGACGCCGGCCCTGGAGGCGTCCTCCCCTCGCGGGAGGCGCCTCCGGGGCCCGGCGGCAACGGCCAGGCGGAATGATGACCAGCAACCTCATCGGTAGTCCACCCGCAGACGGCGCTCCCGAGGCGCGCATCACGGTCGGCGACCTGGTCGTGGACCGCGAGCGCTTCCGGGTCACCGTGGCGGACGAACCCGCCCCGCTTACCTACATGGAGTTCGAGACCCTCTACGTCATCGCCGGGGGCGGTGGCCGCGTGGTCGGCTACGACCAGATCGCCGAGGCGCTGTGGGGCGCGGCCGGCGACGACCACCGAGCTCGCCTCGCCGTGCTGGTCTCACGCATCCGCTCGAAGATCGGCCCCGCCGCGCGCTACCTGCAGACCGTCCGCCAGGTCGGCTACCGGCTCACACCCGCCCCGGCCTGATTCGCGCCCCGGCCTGATTCGCACCGTACGGCTCCCTACGCGAGCACCGCCTCGATCTGCGCGATGTGCTCCTCGCGGTGGGGCCAGCGGCGGAACGTGTACTCCTGCCCCGCCTCGCGCAGCGCAGCGCGCTGCTCTGCCGAGAGGCCCTGCGAGGTCGCGTCGAGCCGTGCGGCCGCCTCGACGGCCGCACGGCCGGCCGCTGCCGGGTCGAACAGTGCCGCGATCGCTTCGAGCGTCTGATTGACTGTCTCGTCCTCGGACGGAATGGCCTCGCCCAGCGCGTGGCCGCGCAACGCGACCGCCTGGCGGGCGTCCCAGAAGGCGAGGTGGACGAGCGCGAAGGCCACCGTCCAGCCGCCACCGAGCGAGCGATCGAGGTCGGCGCTGCCAAGGCGGGCGACGAGGTCGCCCAGGCGCGTGGTCGCCTCGGCGTTGCGTTGCAGGTCGGTGTCGTGGTCGCTCATCTTGCCTCCGCCGGGTCATTGTCCCGGTGGTGTGTCCATGCGGCCAGCGCGTCCGGCTCGATGCTTTGCGCCGGGGCGGCTAGCATGGCGCCCACCAAGCCGCCGCCGAGTTGATGACGGAGCCGCTATGCCGCGCAAGGATCTGCATGACGTCGTGATCGTCGGCGCGTACAACACGGTGCAGTCGCGCTATCTCAAGGAGCACAGCTCCTTCTCGATCACCCTCGATGCGGTGAAGGGCGCGATTGCCGACGCCGGCCTCCAGGTCTCCGACATCGACGGGGTCAACGTCAGCACCGGCACCGGTCACGGAGGCGGGCAGCGCCAGTGGGTGCACCAGCTCGGAGGCCGGCCAACCTGGGTCGGCGTCGCGAACATGGGCATCCCCGCCGTGCTTCAGGCAGCTGCCGCCATCGCCGCCGGGTACGCCAACACCGTGGTCGTCGGCAACGGCCAGGCCGGGGCTTACACGGAGCGCGCCTCGACGGCGCCGTGGACGCGTCCCTCCAACGAGTTCGTCGAGTGCTTCGGCCTCTACACCGCCGCCGAGTTCGCGCTGATCGCGCAGCGCCACATGCACATGTACGACACGGAGCCCGAGCACCTCGCCGAGGTCGCCTCGGCGATCCGCACGCACGGCGGGATGAACCCGGACGCGGTCTACACCGGGCGGGTCATCACCCCCGACGACGTGCTCAACTCGGCAATGATCGCCGACCCTTTCCACCTGCTGGACTGCGCGATGACCAGCGAGGGCGGCGCCGCCATGGTGCTCACCACCGCCGAGCGCGCGCGCGACCTCGATGTCACGCCGATCCACATCCTTGGCGGTGGCCTGGACGGGCGGGGGCAGGCCTACGTCGCGGGGCCGCTCTGGCACGTCACGGGCGATGTCGGTTCGTTCTCCTCGCGGCAGGCGTTCGAGGCCTGCGGCCTCGGTCCGTCCGACATCGACGTGTGCGAGTTCTACGACCCGTTCTCGTTCGAGATCATCCGCCAGTTCGAGGCCTTCGGGTTCTGCGAGGTCGGCGAGGGCGGCCCGTTCGTAATGGACGGCCGCATCCGCGTCGGCGGCGAGTTCCCCGTCTGCACCGACGGCGGCACGATGTCGTTTGCCCACCCCGGCACTGCCCAGTTGCTGCAGAAGGTGATCTCCGGCACGAAGCAGCTGCGCGGCGAGGCCGGCAACCGCCAGGTCGAGGGCGCCGAGGTCGCGATGTGCACGAACGGCGGCGCGGGCGCGCTCTTCACCGACGTGGTCCTGCTCGGCCGGGAGGCGCCGTAGCCGCCTCCCGCTCGCATCCCGGCGGCGATTGCGCGATCATCGATAGAGCGATCACGCGCACCTGCCGCGAGGGGAGCGAACATGACCACGACCCACGAGACCGGTTCCGCTGCGCCCGAATCCCGCGTGCAGCTGGCGCTCAACGTCACCGACCTCGACGCCGCGATCGGCTTCTACTCGGAGCTGTTCCACACCGAGCCGCACAAGCGACGCGAGGGCTACGCCAACTTCGAGGTCGCCGATCCGCCGCTCAAGCTGGTGTTGATCGAGCAGGCCGGCAAGGAGTCCGGCGGCCAGTCCCTCAATCACATCGGCGTCGAAGTCTTCAGCACCGAGCACGTCATCGCCGAGACGCGGCGCCTCGGAGCGGCCGGCCTCGAGACGCGCGTCGAGGACGGCGTCGTCTGCTGCCACGCCGAGCAGGACAAGGTCTGGGTCAGCGACCCGGACGGCCTCGCCTGGGAGGTCTACACCGTCACCGACGACGACCCGGCGATGATCGAGTTCGTCCCGGCCTCCGGCGTGCCCGGGGACTGCGACGACCCGGCCTGCTGCGAGTAGCTCGCCCGGGCGCGCGGTCGCCCGATGCAGGATTCTCCGCCCACCGACGCGCGTATGGAGCGCAGCCTGCGGCTGCTTCCCTTCTGGTGGGTGCTGCGCTGGGCCTGGCTGGGCGAGGCGATCTGGGTCGTCTACCTGGTCGAGACACGCGGACTGACGATCGGGCAGATCCTGCTCTTCGACGCCGTGTTCTTCGCCAGCTTGCTGCTCTCCGAGGTGCCCACCGGCGTCGTTGCCGATCGCTACGGGCGGCGGATCAGCATGCTTTGGGGATCGCTGCTGATCTCGGTGGGGTTCCTCGTGTTTGCGCTCGCCGATGTGCTGCCGGTGCTGCTCACGGCGTACGTGTTGTTCGGCGTCGGCAGCGCGCTGATGAGCGGGGCGGACGACGCGTATCTGTTCGACGCGCTGCGTGCGGTGGGCCGGGTGCGCGAGTTCCCGGCTGTGGCGGGGCGGCTCAACGCGATGATGACGCTCGCCGTCGCGGGCTTCACGATCATCGGCGGCCTGATGGCGACGGTCACTCCGCTGTCCTGGCCGATCGTCGCCAGTGGCGTCCTCTCGATCATGGCCGCCAGCCTCGTCTTCCGGCTCGATGAACCGCCGCGCGATCCCGGCAGCGCGGCTGACTCGTTCTTCGCCACGGGCCTCTCGGCGGCACGCCGCGTGGTGCGCGTGCCCTCGCTGCGCTGGGCGGCGACGCTCGGCGCGCTGCCCTGGGTGGCGGGCTTCGCCGCGTTCACGGTCTGGCAGCCGGTGCTGATCGGCTACGAGGTGCCCGTGGTCGCGTTCGGCTGGGTCGCGGCGGGAATGATGCTCATCGCGGCGACCGGCGGGTGGAGCGCCGACTGGTTCTCGCGGCGGCTCGGGATGAGCGGCGCGCTGCTACTGCTGCCCGTCATCGGGGCCATTTCACTGCTCGGCGGCAGCGGGGGCGGGCTCTGGTTCGTGCCCCTGTTCGCGCTCGCCCCCTTCTCCCAGAACGCGCTGCACCCCATCAGCACCGTCTACATCTCGCGGCGCGTGCCGGACAGCGAGCGCGCGACCGCGCTGTCCCTCCAGCAGTTCGGAGCGCAGTTCGCGACGATCTTCCTCATGCTGTCGCTCAGCGCCCTCGTCTCGCGCGTCGCCCTCGGCCACGCGCTCGCCGGGGCCAGCGCCCTGCTGCTTGCCGTCGCCATCGTCTGCTGGCTGCTCTGGCGCCGCACCGGCGATCGCGAGCTCGCGCCCCCCGAGGACCTCGCGGCCTGAGGCCGGTCTGCGCGCTGCGACCACCGACCCGCGCCTGCTACTCTCGGCGCATGTGCAGGAGTATCAAGACCCTTCGCGAGGGCGCCCAGCTCGCCGGCGACGAGGAGATCGAGGCTGCCGCGTTGCAGTTCGTGCGCAAGGTGAGCGGTTTCCGCCAGCCCGCCGCGCACAACGCCGCGGCCCTCGACAATGCCGTCGACGAGATTGCTGCGGCCACCCACGAGCTGCTGCACTCGCTGCGGATCGGCCGCCCCGCCGCGCGGTCCGGCTGAGCCGCCGGTGACCCCGTGAGCGCGACCTACCGCACGCGCGAGATCGATGTCGGCGAGGCCGTGCTCGTCCTCGACGAGTGGCCGGGCAAGGGCGCGCGTCCGGTGCTGTTCCTGCACGCCACCGGCTTCACGCGCGGCGTCTGGAGGCCGACGGCCGGAGCCCTGACCGATGCCTGCCGCCCGATCGCGCTCGACCTGCGCGGCCATGGCGGTTCGCACTGCGACCTGCCGGTCGGGCGCTGGGCCGAGCTGGCCGGCGACGTCGAGCGTCTCGCGGGCATCGAGAGCTGGTCCGGGCTCGTGATCGTCGGGCACTCGCTCGGCGGCGGCGTCGGCACGCTGCTCGCGCTGGAGCGTCCGGACCTCGTGGATGCGCTGCTGCTCATCGAGGCGCCGTTGAAGCCGCCGGACGGCGAAGGCGGCGGGAACGCGAGCGACATGGTCGAGGTCGCGCTGCGCCGCCGCTACGAGTGGCCGAGCCGCGCGGCCGCCGCTGAGCACCTGCGCGCCCGTCTGCCGTACAGGGCATGGGATACCGAGGTCTTCGCCGGCTTCGTCGACTCGGGCCTGCGGGCGGTCGGCTCCGCTGGCGCAGTGCAGCTGGCCTGCGCGCGAGAGACCGAGGCCGCCGTGTTTACCGGCGGCAGGGTTGGTGATCTGTGGGCCGCACTCCCGGAGCTCGAATGCCCCGTCTGGATCGGGCGTGGCACCGGCTCGCTCGGCCTCTTCTCGACAACCTCGGAGCAGGCGGCCTCGCTCCCGAAACGCGCCTACGAGTGGGTCGCCGAGGGCAGCGGTCACTTCGCGCCGCTCGAGCGCCCGCAGTGGGTGGAGGCGATGGTGCGCGAGGCGCTCGCGGTCCTCGACGGCTCGTAGCCGTCGCAACCCGCTAGCGCCGCGCCAGCCCGCGCCCATACGCTGATCGGGCAACGTTCACACGATCGAGGTGCACACGATGCAGCGTCGCCCGGCTCTGCCCGCCGCGCTCGTCCTGCTCGCCGCCGCGTGGCTCATTGCCTGTGGCGACGAGCGCGACGCCGCCGCACCCGCGACGGCGACGGCAGCACCCGAAACGCCGGCAGCGACGCCCACCGCCAGCCCCTCGATCGCGACGGCAACGCCGACCGCCGCGGTCGCGACGCCGACCTCCACGCCGAGGGCGACGCCCACGCCCCGGCCCACCTTCGAGGCGCCTCCCGGCGTCGACTCCGGGCCGATCTCCGACCGCGAGGCTGCGAACCTGCTGAACGCCTTCATTCACTCACCCGTGGAGGGGCCGGTACGGGAGGCGCTGTGGCGCATCGTGGCCGCTGAGGACCAACGCTTCGTCGCCGTGC
This sequence comes from Dehalococcoidia bacterium, assembly GCA_963667465.2. Lineage (GTDB taxonomy): Bacteria > Chloroflexota > Dehalococcoidia > UBA2979 > UBA2979 > VXMT01. Next base: position 329,763 of record CAXXDN010000002.1, read on the forward strand.
TGATCGACATGCTGTTCGCGCGCCTTGCCCGCGTGATCTCGGTGGGACCTGACCGCTTCGAGTACGGGGACGCCCTCGACCTGCTCACCGGCCAGACGATCGGCTACGACTACTTCAGCTGGCTCAGGTGGTATGGAGCGACCGACCTGGTTCCGCCGCCCGGCTACCTGGGCTGGAAGGGCCGCCTGCTCGCGAACATCGACGAGCGTTTCCAGGACTTCCTGAACGACGAGCACGCCTCGGCGATCCGGGTCGAGGAGATCGTCTGGGGCGGTGTAGGCGTCGACGGCATCCCGCCGCTCGACCTCCCGCGCACGATCGCTCCGGAAGCGGCGGACTGGTTGGGGCCGGAGGAGGTGGTCTTCGGCATCTTCATCAACGGCGAGGCGCGCGCCTACCCGCTGCGGATCATGGACTGGCACGAGCTGGCGAACGACATCGTCGGAGGCGTGCCGTTCTCGCTCGCCTACTGCACGCTCTGCGGCGCTGGCATCGCCTACGACGGCCGCGCGCCGAACGGCGAGCTGTATACCTTCAGCACCTCGGGCTTCCTCTACCGCAGCAACAAGCTGATGTACGACCGCGTCACGCGCACGCTCTGGAACCAGTTCACCGGCAAGCCCGTGCTCGGCGAACTCGTCGGCGCGGCCGACACCGAGGGCAACCCGCTCCAGCTCAGCCTGCTCCCGGTCGTGCTCACCAGCTGGGAGGACTGGCTCGCCCAGCACCCCGAGACGGACGTGATCGACATCAACACCGGCTACTACCGCCCCTACGAGCCCGGTATGGCCTACGGCGAGTACTTCTCCGAGAGCGGCACCCTGTTCCCGGTCTGGCTCGAGAGCAACGAGCTGAGCCTCAAGAACTTCGTCTACGGCCTCCGCATCGGCGGCGACCGCAAGGCCTACCGGCTGACCGCGATCGCCAGGGAGCGCGTCGTCAACGACGCCGTCGGCGATCAGCAGGTCGTGCTCGTCGCCGCCCGCGGCGAGGTCCAGACCGAGGGCGCCAACGAGCGCAGCGGCCCGGTCGTCTACAACTCCGGCGGCGAGGTGCGAGCCTTCGCGCGCGACCGCTTCTTCACGCCCGGCGACGGCCCCGACGTGCTGCTCGACGCCGCGGGCGGCGAGTGGCGCTTGACCGAGGAGGCGCTGCTCGGTCCCCGCGGCGAACGCCTCGAGCGGATCAACGGCCACCTCGCCTACTGGTTCGGCTGGTACGCCTTCTACCCAAACACCGAGGTCTACGGCGCGAACTGACCCGGTCCAGCGTCCCGCGGGTCCATTCGAGGCTGGCCGCGTAGAATCGCGCCCGGCGGAAGGAGCTACCGCGATGGAGCAACTCGAAGGCAAGGTCGCCGTCGTCACCGGTGGTGGCAGCGGCATCGGCGAGGGCATCGCCCAGGCCTGCGCGGACGCGGGGATGCGCGTCGTGATCGCGGACATCGAGACCGGTGCAGCGGAGCGCGTCGCGAACGCGCTCCGCGAGACGGGCGCCGAGGCGATCGCCGTGCAGACGGACGTGACGGACCGGGACGCCCTCGACGCGCTCGCTGATGCGGCCTACGAGGCCTTCGGCGCGGTCCACCTGCTCTGCAACAACGCGGGCGTGATCTCGGTCGGCGAGATCGCCTCGACCACGCCGGGCGACTGGCAGTGGCTCTTCGGCGTCAACCTTTTCGGCGTCGTGCACGGCATCCAGGCGTTCGTGCCGCGAATGCGCGAGCAGGGTGGCGAGGCGCACATCGTGAACACTGGCTCGATGTCCAGCATCGCGGCCACGCGCGCCGTGCAGGTCGGCGTCTACTGCGCGACGAAGCACGCCGTCCTCGGCCTCTCGGAGACGCTGCGCAACGAGCTCGAGGGCGACGGGATCGGCGTCTCGATCATCTGCCCCAGCGGTGTCGCGACGCAGCTCTTCGCCGCCGACCGCAACCTGCCCGACGAGCTGCGCGGCCGTGTGACGCCGCGCGTCGAGGAGCGGCGGGACGTCGCACGGATCGCGCCGCGCGAGGTCGGCGCGATGGTGGTCGACGCCGTGCGCGCCAACCGTTTCTGGATCATCACGCACCCGGAACGGCGGGCCACGATCGAGGAGCGCTCCGCGGGCCTGCTCGCGGCGTTCGACGAGGCCGCCGCGAGCCAGGCGTAACGAAGCCGGCAGAGCGGGCCAGCCAGGACGCACCGGAAGGAGCGATCGGCGATGGAGCAACTCGAGGGCAAGGTGGCCGTCGTCACCGGCGGTGGCAGCGGCATTGGCGAAGGCATCGCCCGCGCGTGCGCGGACGCCGGGATGCGCCTCGTCATCGCGGACATCGAGGCGGACGCAGCCCAGCGGGTAGCCGACTCGCTGCGCGAGCCCGGCCGCGAGGCAATCGCCGTGCGTACGGACGTGACGGACCGTGCTGCCCTCGATGCGCTCGCCGACGCGGCGTACGAGGCGTTCGGCGAGGTCAACCTGCTGTGCAACAACGCCGGCGTGATCTCGGTCGGCGAGATCGCCTCGACAACGCCGGAGGACTGGCAGTGGCTGTTCGGCGTCAATCTCTTCGGCGTCGTGCACGGCATCCAGGCGTTCGTGCCGCGGATGCGCGAGCAGGCCGGCGAGGCTCACATTGTGAATACCGGGTCGCTGGCCAGCGTCTCGATCACGCGCGCGGTCGATGTCGGCGTGTACTGCGCGACGAAGCACGCCGTCCTCGGTCTCTCGGAGACGCTGCGCAACGAGCTCGAGGCTGACGGCATCGGCGTCTCGATCCTCTGCCCGGGCGGAGTGGCGACGCAGTTGTTCGCAGCCGACCGGAACCTTCCCGAGGACCTGCGCGGCCACGTCACGCCACCCGTGCGGGAGCGCGATGACGTCGATCGGATGCAACCGCGCGAGGTGGGCGAGCGGGTGGTGCAGGCTGTCCGCGACAACCGCTTCTGGATCATCACGCATCCCGAATTCCGCGGCATGATCGAGCGGCGCACGCAGCGCCTGCTCGACGCGTTCGACGAGGCCGCGGCCAGCGCCGGATAGCACGCGCGAGGGCGATCAGCGAAAAGGAGGCAGGGCAATGGAGCAACTCGAGGGAAAGGTGGCCGTCGTCACCGGCGCCGGCAGCGGCGTTGGCGAGGGCATCATCGAGGCCTGCGTGGATGCCGGGATGCGCGTCGTCGTGGCCGACATCGATCTCGAAGGAGCCGAGCGTGTCGCCTCGGCGGCCCGCGAGCGGGGGGCCGAGGCGATCGCGGTGCAGGTGGACGTCTCCGACCGGATCGCGATGGACGCGCTCGCCGACCGCGCCTACGAGGAGTTCGGGGAGGTCAACCTGCTCTGCTGCAACGCGGGGGTCATCGTCGAGACTACGATCGAGGACAGCACGGACGCGGACTGGGAGTGGCTGTTCCGCGTGAACGTGATGGGCGTGGTGCACGGCGCGCAGGCATTCGCCCCGCGCATGCGAGAGCAGGAGGGCGCCGCGCACATCGTCAATACCGGCTCGATCGCCGGCATCTTCGTGCCGCCACTGGACGTCGGCACCTACGCGGCGAGCAAGCACGCCGTCATCGCCATCTCCGACCGGCTCCGCCACGAGGTCGCCGACGCCGGCATCGGTGTCTCCGTGCTCTGTCCGGGCGGGGTCACGACCCGGCTGTTCGAGGGGCATCGCAACGTGCCCGCCGACCTCGCCGACAGCGTCACTCCCGCCACGCGCATGGACGGCGCAGGGGGCATGGCGCCCGCCGAGGTCGGCAAGCGAGTCCTCGACCACGTGCAAGCGGACCGCTTCTGGATCATCACGCACCCGAGGGACGACGACCGCGGGCGGCTCGAGGAGCGCTACGGAGGCCTGCGCGACGCCTACGAGTGGGCCCTCGAGCGCTCGTGAGCGCCTCCCGAGAGCGGGGCGCAGCGGCGTAGGGAGACAACGGCGATGGACCAACTCGAAGGCAAGGTGGCCGTCATCACGGGCGGCGGCAGCGGGATCGGCCAGGGCATCGTCGGCGCCTGCGTCGAGGCCGGGATGCGCGTCGTCGTCGCCGACATTGATCTCGACAGCGCGGAGCGTGTCGCCTCGGCGGCCCGCGAGAGCGGCGTCGACGCGATCGCGGTGCAGGTGGACGTCTCCGACCGCGTCGCGATGGACACCCTCGCGGAGCGCGCCTACGAGGAGTTCGGCGAGGTCAACCTGCTCTGCTGCAACGCGGGCGTGATCGTCGAGACCTCGATCGTGGACAGCACGGACGCCGATTGGGAGTGGCTGTTCCGCGTCAACGTGCTGGGTGCGGTGCACGGCGCCCAGACGTTCGTCCCGCGCATGCGCGACCAGGAGGGCGAGGCGCACGTCGTCAACACCTCCTCGATGGCCGGGATCACCGTGCCGCCGGTGAACGTCTCCACCTACGCGGCCAGCAAGCACGCGGTCGTCGCCCTCACGGATCGCCTCCGCCACGAGGTGGTCGAGGACGGCATCGGCGTCTCCGTACTCTGCCCGGGCGGGGTGGCCAGCCGGCTGTTCGAGGGCCATCGCCACGTGCCGGAGGACCTCGCCGACAAGGTCACGCCCGCGCTGCGTACCGAGGGCCGCGGCCGCATGTCGCCCGCGCTCGTCGGCAAGCGAGTGCTGGACGCCGTGCAGGCCGGCCGCTTCTGGATCATCACGCACCCGCGCGAACGGGAGCGTGTCGACGAGCGCTACGAGGAGCTCCTCGCCGACTTCGCCTGGGCGCTGGAGCGTTCGTGAGCGCCGCCAGCCCCGTTGCCGCCGCGCGCCGCGAGATCGAGCGGCTCGTCTACTACTACGCCGAGCTGCAGGACGCCGCGGACTGGGACGCCATCGCGGACATGTTCGAGCACGGCGACTTCGTGGCGGACTCGGGCGTGGGCTGGCGCGGCAAAGCGATCGCGGAGCGCCGCACGGCCAACGTGCGCGCCTACTTCGACGGCACGCCGCGCACCCGCCACGTCACGACGAACCTGACGATCGACATCGACCTCGATCGTGGCGAGGCAAGCGCCGAGTCCTGCTACACCATCCTGCAGGGCCCGCCCGCGTTGCCGCTCCAGCCGATCGCGGCCGGTCGCTACATCGACCGTTTCGAGTACGTCGGCGGCGCCTGGCGCTTCACCTACCGTCGCAGCGCCCTCGACCTGCTCAACCGCTTCGACGCCTTCCGCCGCGACTACGAGCCGCCCGAGGACGCCTCGTAGGACCCCCATCCTGGACGAGCACGCGCTGCGCGCGGCTCTGGCCCGCCCCACCCGCCCTCAGTGGATGCGGGGCTGCGCCCGCCGACTGGATTCCGGCTTTCGCCGGAATGACGGGGAGGGGATCCGGCCCCCTCTTCCGGGGGAGAGACACCCCAGGGTGCTAAGGCGTCAAGCGGCGAGCTGTTCGCGGTCGTGGCGGTGCGCCCAGGCGGTGGCCTCGTCGTAGGGGCGACGTGCCTTCAGGCAGCCGTGGAGGTAGCCGACGAGGCGGTTGCCGAGAGCGCGCAGCGCCTGGTGGTGGAGGTCGCCCGCGGCGCGGCGGCGGTGGTAGAAGTCATGGCAGCCGGGGCTCGCCTGCAGCGAGCAGAGCGCCCAGCGGTCCACGGCGTCGGCGAGCCGGCGGTTGCGCACGAAGCGGGCGCGCACGCTGCGCTTGCGGCCCGATGCTACGGTGAGCGGCGAGGTGCCGGCGTAGTTCCTGCGGGACTTCGCCGACTCGTAGCGTTCGGGGTCGTCCCCGAACTCGCCGAGCACCCGGGCGCCGAGCACGACACCGAGACCGGGCAGGGAACGGTAGATTGCGGCGTCCGGGTGCTGCTCAAAATGGCTCGTGAGCGCGGCCTCGAGCTCCGTAAGCTGACGGTTGATCTCGCTGATCTGCGCGACCGCCGCGCGGGTGCTCGCGGCGAACGCCCGGCTCACGGCAGGCGGCGCCTCGAGTTGCGGGGAGCGCAGCGCGTCGCGCACCGCGGCGGCGCGCCGCTCGAGGTTGCGCTGACGTCCGCCGCGGCGCAGCGCCGAGCGGATCTTCGACGTGCTCAGGCGCGCCGCCTCGCGCGGCTCGCTCGCCCGCGCCAGCACGCCCAGGGCGTCGCCGTGCGCGAGGCTGGGGAAGGCCTGCAGGGCAGCCGGGAAATACTCCCTGAGGGCGTTGCGCAGCCGGTTGGTCTGGCGCACGCGGTCCCAGATCAGCTGCTGGTGGGCGCGGGCGAGGATGCGCACCGCGGCAGCCTCGTCGCTGTCGCCGGCCAGCGGACGGTGGTTGTGGCGGTCGGTGCGCACGAGGTCGGCGAGCAGCTTCGCGTCGGCGGCGTCGGACTTGGCGCCGCCCAGGTGGTGACGCTCACGGTAGCGCGCCGCCGAGCGGGGGTTGATCGCGTAGACGCGGTAGCCGGCCGCGAGCAGGGCCGTGACCCAGGGTCCGCGGTCGGTCTCGATGCCGACCACGACCGCGCCCGGGTCTGAGGCGTGCTCGGCAACCAGTTCGTGCAGCACGGCGACGCCCGCGACGCCCTCGGGCAGCCGCCTGGCGGCGAGCCGTTCGCCGGCCTCGTTCATGAGCTGGACATCGTGGTGGTCTTCGGACCAGTCGTCACCGACGTAGAGGGTCATCGTGCCTCGCTTTCCTGCGCTTCGTGCTGCTGTTTGCGACCTGCCGGGCTGGTCCTGCGACGGCCTAATGGACCAGTGCTCTCGGGCACGACACCCCAGGAGTGCTGTGGACCACCCGGACACACCAGCCGGGGCACGGTCTCTCCCTGGAGATCGCAGTGTCTCGGGGAGGGGCAGTGCTCACCGGCCGGCCGGTCCAAGACCAGTCTCCCAGATCGCTCCAGGGTCCGGTCGAACCCCATTAGGGTGGGGGTGAGGGGGCTCGCCCAACGCAGCTCGCGACCTCGGTTGGTTGTTACGCCCCTCCGGCCGGGGCGTGGAGCGCCGCTGTGCAGCCTCGTTAGAACGCGCGGTGCGTATCGATACGGCCGACGAGGTCCACGTGGGAGCGGCGGTAGAGGAAGCGCCACTCGCCGTCGACGCGCTCGAAGTGGTCGTGGTAGCGGCCCGCGACGATCGGCTCCAGCGGGAGCGTGTCCGTGCCCTGGAAGACCGTGTAGTACGAGTCAGCCGAGGCCGAGTTGTTCTCCTCGTCCACATCGATGGTGATGTTCGTGGTGACGTGCTTCGTGGCGAGCTTGCCGTCATGCAGGATGTTCGAGCGCTTGCGGTGCGCGGACACCTCCGGACCGAGGAACGACTTGCCGTCGCCGCGCTGGAAGATCCCGTGCGAGAACAGCTCGGCGACCGCGTCGAAGTCGGCGGCGTCCTGCAACTCCGAGTAGTGGAACATCAGGCGGCGAATCGCCTGCTCGCTGGTGCTCATCGGCCGTCCGCCCTGTCAGGCTGTCCCGGCGGGCCCCGCTAGCCGGTGACCTCGGTCACGCTGTCGGCGGTGGTGACGGTGATGTGGGACATCGGCGAACCGGTGTCGCCCGCGCCGTGCCAGTGATCCTCGCCCGCGGGCACGAGGGCGAAGTCGCCCGCGCTGATCACTTCCTCGCTGTCCGCGGTGCCGACCTTGCCGATGCCGGCGACGACATAGAGCATCTGGTCGCTGCTATGGCGGTGCATGCGCGTGCGCGCGCCCGCCCCGAACTGCACGATGCCGAAGCTCATGTCTTGCCCGCGGCCCGTGTCGCCGCCCGCGAGGCGCCGCGCCCAGACCTGCCCGCCCGTGAAGATCTCGGCGGGTGTGCTTTCCGATGTCTCACCCTCGGAGGACTTGATCACCTCGACCATGCTGTTGCTCCCATCCGTGTAGAGCCGTCTCCGCGTCGCCGTGCGAAGCGTGCAGGCGGACGTTAGAGGCGAGGGCGCGGCGCTGTCAAAGCGCGCCGCGAATCCGGCTCGGTGCGCCCTCAGCGCTCCGGCAGCGTGCGCTGCAGGTAGGCGTCCAGCTCGCGCGCGAACTCGACCGGCTTGTCGCCCTGCACGGTGTGGCGCGCGCCCTCGATCTCGACGAGTTCGGCGCGCTGCATCGCGTCGACCACCGCGCGGGCGTGCTCGGCGGAGAGGATCTTGCTCTCCGTGCCGCGCACCAGCAGTGTCGGCGTCGGGATCGCGCGCGCGCACTCCCAGAGCAGCGAGGTGCGCTCGTCGGCCAGCTTCTTGCGCGCCGCCTCGTCCAGCTTCGGGCGGGGGCGGCGGTCGTTCTTCCAGGTCCAGCCCTCGTCCGTCGCGCGCAGCGCACGCATGAGGCTGTAGCGCAGGTGGCCGATCGGGCGGTCGGGGTTGAACTTCGTCGCGCGCTCCAGGAAGTCCTCGAAGCGCTCGAGCGTCTCCGTCGCCTGCGCAAACTGCTCCATCTCGACGATCCCGGCGCGCATCGTTTCCGGCGCGACATCGACGATCACGAGCGCGTCGAGGCGGTCCGGGTGTGCGGCGGCGTGCTGGAAGGAGTTGATCCCGCCCATCGACATTCCGACGAGCGTGAAGTGCTCGTAGCCAAGGTGGTCGAGGAAGGCGCGCGTGTCCTCAACCATGAGCGCGCTCGTGTCGTCCCCGACGTTCGGGGTCCAGTCCGTGTCGCCGTGGCCGCGCTGGTCGAGGGCGACGAGGTGGTAGGAGTCGCGCAGCAGCAGCGCGGCCATGTCCCAGGTGTGCGCCGTCAGCGAGCCGCCGTGCAGCAGCACCAGGTGCGGCAGGTGCCTGTTGCCCCAGTCGAGGTAGTGGAAGCGCAGGCCGTTCAGCTCGACTTCGTGGTCCTCGGGCAGCACGAACCGGGAGGGCTCGACGCCGGCCGCCTCGGCGGCGGCCGCCAGCAGCTCCAGAGGATCTCCGGTCATCTCGTGCTCCCTCGGTCCGCACGGGCAGCCTACACGGCTATGATGCGCGCATGGCGACCGACGAACAGATCGCGGAACTCTTCGAGAAGCTCGAGATCGAGCGCTCGGCGATGCTCGCCTCGCTCGAGGGCATCCCGGACGAGCAAGCCGGTGAGCGTCCACCCGAGGGCGAGGGCGAGGATGGCTGGTCCGTCAAGGAGCAGGTCGTGCACCTCGCGGCGATGGACCGCAGCTACCGCGGCTGGGTGCGCCGCGCGATCGCTGAGGACAGCCCCAACGTCTCGGACGGCCGGACGCCGAACATCCCGCTCGACATCCCCTTTGAGCAGGCGCACGACGCCGACCTCGCAAGCCTCGTAGCGCAGCTGCAGAGCGAGCGCGAGGAGACGCTGGAGCTGGCGCACACCTTCACGCCGGACCAGTTCGATCGCACGGCACGCACGGATATCTTCGGCGAGCTGACGGTCCTCCAGTGGCTGCGCTCCTACTACCGCCACGACCGCATGCACCACGCCCAGATGCTCGGCAAGGTCTCCGACTACCAGCCCCAGTACGCCCCCGGCCAGCAGGAGCCGCCCCTCCAGCGCGACTGAGCGCTGTCCCACCCGGCCCCCCGCCCCCGGAGGCTTCTTCTGTGGAGGCACAACCCCCACGCCCCACCTGGCGCGAGTGGCCACCTGCGCCCTCGATCTTCGAGACGGGCTCCGGCGGGCCGGCGATCGGGGCGTGGGGGCGCAGCCCCCACAGAAGAAACTCCGAGGGAGGGTGGGTCGGAAGAGCAGCCCTGCGAGGTATCCCTCGCGTCCACCGACCGTCCACGAGACGGCCGTCCACGAGACGACCGTGCGCGTGCTCGTCCGGTTACGCGCCGTCGGCGGAGAGGATCAGCGCGCTCGTTGGGACGCCCGTCCCGGCGGTTGCGAGGGCGGTCCGGGGGCGGCGCTCCAGCTGGTTCACTGCGTCGCCGCGGATCTGGCGCGCGGCCTCCGTGATCATGCTGAAGCCGTGCAGGTAGCCGTCTGCGAGCTGCCCGCCGTGCGTGTTGAGCGGGATGTCGCCCTCGAGGGTGGTCCGGCCCTCGCGGAATAGCTCGTGGGCCGCGCCGGGCGCGGCGAACCCATAGGCCTCGAGCGACATCAGCACCATCGGCGTGAAGTGGTCGTAGAGCTGCAGCGTCTCCATGTCGCCCGGCTCCATCTCGGCCACGCGGTAGACCTCGCGCGCTGTCTCCTCGGCCTCTTCGAGTACGGACATGCTGTCGCGCTGGTAGCTGGTCATCGACTCGGTGCGGCTGCCGGTGCCCTGCGCGGCGCCGGTGATGTACACGGGCGGACGCCTGGAGCGTCCGCTCGCCGCCAGCTCCCGCGCCTTCTCCGCCGAGACGACGACGACGGCGCTGCCGCCGTCCGTCTCGAGGCAGCAGTCGAGCAGCCGCAGCGGCTCCGAGATCCAGCGCGAGTTGTGGTGGTCCTCGAGGGTGACGGTGCGGCCGTACTGCATCGCGTGCGGGTTGATTGCGCCGTTGTTGCGGATCTGCACGGCGCAGAGGCCGAACGCCTCGGTGGTGAGGTCGTAGTCGTTGAGGTAGCGCCGCCCGAACATCGCGACCCACTGCACGGGGGTGACGAGGCCGACGGGGATGCGGTACTGCATCCCGTCGGGGACGTAGCGGCCGGCGCGCGAGCGGCTGGCCGGCATCAGCGAGCGGCGGATCGAGCGGAAGCAGACGACGACGTCGGCCTGCCCGGCGGCGATCGCCGCGGCCGCATGCACGACGGTGCCGACAGAGCCGCCGCCGCCGTGCGGGATCTCGCTGAAGAAGCGCAGGTTCTGGATGCCGAGGCTGCGCATGATGTCGATCTCGAAGAGGTCGGTGTTGGCGTGCATCTTCACGATCGCGTCGACGTCGCCAGGCGTGAGCCCGGCGTCCTCGAGCGCCGCGGTGATCGCTTCGAGGGCGAGTTGCAGGTTGGAGCGTCCGGCGTTGCGCGAGAACTCCGTCTCGCCCACCCCCACGATCGCCGTCCGGTTGCGAACGCTCACGCCGCCTCCCTCGCGCGCGTTGCGAGGATAGCGGAGCGGGCGAGTGGCGTGGGGGGAGACGTCACAAGGACAGAGACCGCCACGAGGGCGGTCTCGACCCTGCGGCCGGACGCTGACGGCGAGTGCTCCTCAGTACAGCGCGTCGAGGGGGTGGAAGCGGAACTCCGGGGCGGCTTCGGCGAGGGTTTCCGGGGTCCAGGGCTCGTCGCCCTCGATGGTCTGGGTGACCTCGAGGGGGGCGAAGAGGCCGACGGCGTTGCCCTGCACGAGGAAGGTCTGGCCGTTGATGTCCGCCGCCGCCGCTGTGCAGAGGAAGGCGATCACCGTCGCCACACGCTCCGGCTCCTGTGCGACCGCCAGCATTCGCTCCGCCGAGGAGCTGTCGAGGCCTCTCGCGCGGGCACGCTCGACGGCATCGCCGATCATGCGCGTGTGGGTGGCCGCCGGGTTCACGTTGTTGACCGTGATCCCGTAGCGCCCGAGGTCGCGTGAGGCGGAGTTGGTGAAGCCGTAGATGCCTGCCTTGCCCGCCGCGTAGGCGGAGGTCCCCGCGGACCCCAGCAGCCCGGCCCGCGAGACGATGTTCACCACGCGGCCCCAGCCGCGCTCGCGCATGCCCTCGACGGCGCGGCGGGTGCAGTGGAACGTGCCGAAGAGGTGCACCCCGACGACGGTCGCGAACAGCTCCGGGTCCAGCTTGTCGATCGGCGCGCCCGCCGCAACCCCGGCGTTGTTGACGAGGATGTCGACCGCGCCCAGCTCGCGCTCCGCCGTCTCGATGATGCGCCCGGCCGACTCCCACTCCGCGACGGAGTCGTAGCTGGCGACGGCGGTGCCGCCGGATGTGCGGATGCCCTCGACGACTTCGTCGGCGAAGGCGCGGTCCTCGCCCGCGCCGCGATCGCTCACGCCGGGATCGTTGACGACGACGGCCGCGCCGAGGCCGGCGAGCGCCTCGGCCGCGGCCCGCCCGATGCCGCGCCCGGCCCCGGTGACGACGGCCACGCGGCCAGCGAGGCGCGTGCTCACGGTGGGGCTCCGGTCGTGCGCCCTCCGCGCCCTACGAGTTGCTCTCGATGAAGGCGAGCACGCGCTGCCAGGCATCCGCCGAGGCGGTCTGGTTCTCCTCGGCGGTGCGGTCGAAGAAGGAGTGCGGCGCGCCGTGGTAGGAGATCACGAGGTGCTCGACGCCTGCATCACTGAGTGCGGCCTCGAAGCCGTCGTTGTGCTCCTTCGTGATGTTCCCGTCGGCGCCGCCCTGGATCGCGAGCACCGGGCATGCGAACTCGGCGACGCGGTCGATCACCGGCGCGGAGTCCTCGAACCACTTGTTGGTCGGCATGCCGTAGAAGCCGATCACGCCGGCCAGCCCGTGGCCCTCGACGGCCTGCTGCCAGGACGAGGAACCGCCGAAGCAGAAGCCGATCGTGAAAACGGCGCGGTCGGCCTGGCCCTCGCGGCTGCGTAGCCTCTCGCTGGCCGCGCGCACGTCGGCGGCGACGCCGGCGGCGGTCGTCGCCTTCACCTCAGGCCAGAAATCGAAGTCCTCGCCACGCTTGCCGAGGCCGGCCGTGCGCCCGAAGTAGTCGATCGCGATCGAGTCGTAGCCGCGCTCGGCGAAGCGCAGCGCGAGTTCCTCGTAGAAGCGGTAGAGCCCGCGCACGTCCGGCATCACGACGACGGCGGGGCCGAGCGGCTCATCGGCCAGCGCGCTGAAGGCCGAGAGCTGCGTGCCGTCCGAGGCGGTGAGCGTCAGATCCTCATGCTGAACGGCTGCGCCGGCGATGGCCGGCACGGGCGGCAGGGCGTCGAACTTGAAGCACATGATGGGGTCCCTTTCAGCTTCTCAGGTGGTGTACAGCGGTCGCGCAGCACCGTACGCGAATCGCGCTTCGATGTGAACCGATCCGGCCTCGATCCCGGCTACTCGTCCAAAAGGCGGCGGAACTCGTCCGCCAGCCGGGCGACCGCCGCGCCGCCGTCGGCCGGCCGCGAGGGCTCGCCCACGACCTCGAAGCGGTCGCTCTCCTCGTCCCAGCGGTGCAGCAGCGTTGCCTCGACGACGCCGTCGCGCACGCCGGTCACCTCGTGCAGCTCGGCGACGACGCGGCGCGTCGGCTCGCGCCAGTCCGGGCCGAGGCTGCGGATGTGCACCGCGTAGTCGAGCAACGCCGCGTCGGCGTCCGGCACCGCGTTGCCTTCGAGGATGATCGAGAACGCTTCGTCGATCCCGCCGGCGTGCAGCACCGTCGCGAGCGAGAGGCCGTCCTGGCGCAGCGCCTCGAAGACGCGCCGCACCGGCTCACCCCAGAGGTAGTGGGGGAAGGGTGTCTCGGCGATCTCGTGCATCACGATGTAGCCGCCGTCCGGCGGGTCCGGGATGCCGAGGTCCGGTTCCGTGTCGGTCGAGAGCTCGTGGATCGGCGTGCCCTCGGGGGCGTAGTCGAGCGTTGCGAGCATCGTGGTCGTCTTGCCGGCGAGGCGTGGGATGGCGAAGAAGAGCAGCGAGCGCCGCTCGCGCGCGGCGGCCGCCAGCGTCGCCGCCAGCTCCGGCGACATCGTGCGGTTGGCTACGAGGTCCGCGAGTCCCGGTTCCGCCATCACGTGCTCCCAACTTCCGCGCCGTAAGCACTGATCATAACGTGCAGGGGGTCATAACGTTCAGGGGGAAAATGCGCCGTCAATCGAGCTGCTGGAGCTGGACGACGTTGCCCTCGGGGTCTTCGAGCTGGCAGTAGCGGCCCCCGCCGGTCGAGGCGCCGAGCGGGACGGGGAAGTGGCAGCCGGCCGCCTCGCAGCGTGCGGCGAGCTCGTCGATGTTGCGGACGTGGATGGTGAGGTAGCGCAGGCCGGTCTGCGCGCGCGTGCCGCCTCGGGCGTGGCGGTGAGGCGGCGGCTCCGGCGGGTCGAGCAGCTTGAGCAGCGAGTCGCCGCATTCGAGGAGGTGCATCGTGCCGCCGGGCCCGGTCTGGCGGGAACGCTGGAAGGTCAGCCCCAGCGTGTCGCGGTAGAACGCCACCATCCGCTCCGCGTCCGTAACCACGATGGCGACGTCCAGCCCCGCCTTTGCCAGTTGCAGCACCATCTCCGCCTCCCCGCTCGCCGCGTGATGGTAGCCGCACCGCGCATGTTCTGCCCTCGACGCGGCGCGCGCGAGGCCGCAGACTCACGGGCGGCGCGCGAGCGCCGTACCCGAGGGAGGCGCAATGTCCGGCGGAGGCTACGGCTCGGCCCACGACCACCGGCACGTCTTCACCGGCAGCCCGCTCGACCGGGCGGGGAACGAACGCCGCGACCGTGCATGGATCGAGCGCCAGCGCGCGCATGCCGGACGACGCTTCCTCGCGCTGCGCGACCTCGAGGCGCTCGTCGAGGGCGACCCGGCGCCGACCATTGCCTGGCTCACGTCCGACGAGCTACCAGACGGCGCGCTCGCTGGCGATGCGGTCCTGCTCGGCCTCGACGACGCCGCACCGCGCTTCGCGATCGACCTCACGGCTATCGATGAGGCGGCGCTGGCCGGGCCGCTCGCCAACGGGCGGCGCTTCGCCGAGGTGCGAGGCGTCGCGCCGGACCTGCCCACGGACGACACGGCGATCCTCGCGCAGGCGCGATCGTTCGTCGACTGGCACGCACGGCATCGCTTCTGCGCCGTCTGCGGGGGCCCGACTGCCCCACGCAACGGCGGGGGGATGCGGGTCTGCGAGGACTGCAACGCGGAGCACTTCCCGCGCGTCGACCCGGTCGTGATCGTGCTGATCATCGACGGCGATCGCTGCCTGCTTGTCAGCGGGCGCGCGCGGCCCGGCTCGAACTACACCTGCATCGCCGGCTTCATGGAGCCGGGCGAGACGGTCGAGGAGGCCGTGCGCCGCGAGGTGCGCGAGGAGGCTGGCGTGGAGGTCGCAGCCGTGCGCTACCACTCCTCGCAGCCGTGGCCGTTCCCCGCTTCGCTGATGCTCGGTTGCCACGCCGAGGCCGCCAGCGAGTCGATCGCGATCGACCCGGAGGAGATTAAGGACGCTCGCTGGTTCGATCGCGCCGACGTCGCGCGCGCAATCGCCTTCGCGGCGGGCGAGGTCGAGGGCGAGAGCGGCCTCGACTTCGGCGTGCCCGCGCCGTTCACGATCTCGCACCAGCTGATCCGCGCCTGGACCGCGGAGGCGGATGGCGCATGAGCGACGAGAAGCAGGCGGCCTGGTTCGGCGGCGAGGCGGAGCGCCGCTACGGCTACGCGCAGGCCGTCCGCGTCGGCGACACGGTGTACGTCTCAGGGCAGATCGCTCGCGACGAGGACGGCGCGCTGATCGGTGCGGGCGACATGGCTGCCCAGCTACAAGCCGTCTACGCCAACATCGCCCGCGCGCTCGCCCCCCTTGGCGCGGATTTCTCCAACGTCGTCGAGGAGGTGGTCTACGTCACCGACGTCGCCGCCGCCTCGAGAGCCGCGGGGGAAGTGCGGCACGAGGCGTACGGGGTACCCAAGGGCGAGCCGATCGCTGTGGCGAGCACGCTCGTGCAGGTCGTGGCACTGGCGCACCCGGACTTCATGGTCGAGATCCGCTGCACGGCGCGGCTGTAGCGCGCCCTGCCGCGAGACCGGCGCCTACCACGGCGATCGAGGCGAGACCGCGCCCTGCTCGACGACGCCTGCGGTTTCGAGCGCTTCCACCTCGGCGCGGGCGAAGCCGAGCTCCGTCAGCACTTCGCGGGTGTGCTCGCCGAGCGCGGGCGCCGGGAGTCGCGCCTCGGTCGGCGTCTTCGACATCGTGACGATCGGGCCGACCACCCGCTGCGGACCGGTCACGGAGTGCTCGAGGTCGCTGATCATCCCCTCGGCCACCACTTGCGGGTCATCGGCGAGCTCTTCCGGCAGCTGGACCGCCGAGGCCGGAACGCCGGCCGCGCCGAACTCCTCGATCCACTCGGCCACCGGGCGCTCCGCAAGCTGGGCGCGCACGGTCGAGAGCCAGCGCTCGGTCGCGGCCTGGTTCTCGGGGTCCGTAGCGTCGAAGTCGGGGTCGTCGGTGCGCTCGCCCTCGAGGCCGAGGATGCGCCGGATGCTGTCGCGCGTCGCCGGTGTGAGCGCTCCGAGCACGAGCCCGCCGTCGCGAGCCCGGTAGCCGCCGTAGAAGATTCGCAGGGAGGCCCGCAGCCTGCGCGCGAATTGCCGCAGGCCGACGATGTCCGCGTACGAGCCGCCTGAGGCGCGCGCCTCCGCGACGGCCTGGAGCATCGGCTGTGTCGTGACCGCGTCCGTCACCGGCTCCCGCATGACGGCGTTGGCCTGCATGAACAGCGCCGAACGCAGCAACGAGGCGCGGACCACCTGCCCCTCGCCCGTGCGCTCGCGGTGGTAGAGCGCGGCGCAGATTCCCATCGCCGCCCCAAGCGCCGTTCCGTAATCGGAGACCGGCGTCGCGCTGATCGTCTCCGGTGCGCCGTGTTCGTCGACCTTCGCATTGCCTGCCATGAGGCCGGAGTAGGCCTGCGCGACGATGTCAGATCCCGCGAGCGCACTCGCCGGCCCGCTGGCCCCGAACCCGGTCGCCTCGAGGTAGATCAGGTCCGGCCGCAGTTCGACCAGCGAGTCGTAATCGATCCTGAGTCGCTCCGCGACGCCGGGGCGGTAGTTGTTGGTGACGACGTCGATCTGCGGCATGAGGCGGTGGATCACCTCGAGGCCTCGCGGGTCTGCGAGGTCGACGATGATGCCGCGCTTGCCCCGGTTGTAGCCCTGGAACGCCTTGCTCTCGTTCGGCACGACCGCGCCGGACTGGCGGATCGCCTCGCCGCCCGGTGGTTCAACCTTGATCACGTCGGCGCCGAGGTCCGAGAGATTGATGCCGCATGCGGGCCCGGCGACGATCAGCGAGAACTCAAGCACCCGAATGCCGGCGAGTGGTCCTGCGGCCATTGCTGTGCAGCTCCCCGCGCTGCCCGCCTCGGCGCATCGTGAGCGGAGTGGCGGGCGATCCCGCGCCGCTCGCGAGCCAGCGCGGACTTGTGACGGCGTGATGGTAATCGCAATGAGGCAGCGCGCCGAGCGGTGCGGCGGAGGCTGGTCGGGGAGGCCGGATTTGAACCGGCGACCTCTTGACCCCCAGTCAAGTGCGCTGCCAGGCTGCGCCACTCCCCGACGAAGGCCGAATTCGATTCTAACAGGGCGCCCCGCGGGGGCCAGGACAGGCCAGACGGCGCGGAGCGCCTCGCTGCGGACGGATCAGGCGAGGTCGGTCGCCCGCGCGGCCGTGACGATCACCGCGCCGATTGCGGCCAGGGCGCTGTACTGGACCAGCACCTCGCGGCTGAGCTGGCCGCGCAGCCGGGCGGCCAGCACGCCGCTCACGAAGAAGAAGGCGATCAGCAGCGCGACGGCGGCCAGGTGGCCGTCCAGCGGCACGAAATGCAGCGCCCAGCGCAGCTCCCCGATCACCAGCGCCCCCACCAGCGCGAAGGTCAGCATGTCGAGCAGACCGAGGCTGGAGTTGCGCAGCACCTCGAACGAGAGCAGGCCACCCACGAGCGCCGCCGTAGCGACGGCGGCGGGCAGCGAGGGGTCGCGGGTGTAGAGCAGCGAGAGCAGCGCGAAGGCGGTCAGGTAGGCGCCCACGTCCGAGACCAGGCGCGCCTCGGCGGCCCCGATCGCGAACTCGCGGACGCTGCGGAGCTCGGCGACCACGATTGCCGCGAAGCCGAGTCCGGCGGCGATGGCACTGAACGGGACCCAGAGGCCGCGCGCGTTCTGGTCGATGAACAGCGGGATCGCCAGCGCATAGAGCGCGGGCAGCACGAGTTGCGGCGTGCTGTCCGCGCCGAGCTCGAACGTCCTCGGATGCTCGCTGCGCAGCACGCCGTGCGTGCCGAGCGCCGCCGCGAGGACGCCAAGGAGCAGGATCCAGCGCGGCGCAGGCTCGGTGAGCACGAACATCAGGAAGGACAGCGTGACGATCGTCACCAGCACGATGGCCGCGGCGGGTGTCGCTGCGCGCAGCCACCGGAAGGCCTCGGCCAACAGCTTGGCCAGCACCCGCAGCCGCCGGAGCGCCCGGATGGCGAGCCTGCGTAGCGCCCGCAGCGCCACGACCGTGATGTGGTGCAGCCACACGAGCAACCGGGCGATGAGGGCGCGGAGCCGCCGAAGCGCCCGGACGATGAGATCGCGCAGCGCCCGCAGTCGGGGGCGTGCCCAGGCGGCGAACTGGCGCAGCCGCGCGAGTGCCCAGGCGGCGAACTGGCGCAGCCGCGCGAGTGCCCAGGCGGCGAAGGCGCGCAGTGCCCGCAGCCGGGGGCGTGCCCAGGCGGCGAACTCGCGGAGCAGCGTGAGCACTCGTGCGGCGAAGGCGCGCAGTGCCTGCAAGTGAGGGCGTGCCCAGGCGGCGAACTCGTGCAGCCGCGCGTTCCCGCGCACGGCAACCTCGCGCACCCGCGAGAGCGCCGGGCCAGCGCCGTCCCGCACCGCGCGCAGCCGCGCGCGCGGCTGCGCGCGCGCGGCAAGGTCGCTCAGCTGCTCGCGCGCCTGCGCCCAGATGCCCCCGTCATCGCTCGGCGGCTCGGGGTCGGCCATGGCGCCGCCCGGCTCCTCGGCCGCCGCGCCGTCCGGTTCCTCAGTCTGGTCGGTTGGTTGGCTGCTCGTCGGCAAGTACCGGCTCCGCCTCCCCGAACAACTCCGCAGCATTACGGTACCAAATGCGATCGCGCTCCTCGTCGCTCAGCCCCAGTGCTTCGAACATCCAGCGGAAACGGTCGACGTGCTGCCCGATCTCCTCGTTCCCACAGTCGGAGCCCCAGACCAGCTTCTCGACACCGATCTCGCGGCCGATCAGGCGGCGTTCCATCGCGTGGCGCTCGATCGTCTCGCCGCCGGAGAGGTCGAACACCACGTTGTGCCGCCAGCGCGCCACTGACGCCGACTCGTCGTAGTTCCCGGTGCCTCCGAGGTGCGCGCCGATCAGCGGGAGGTCCGGGAAGTTGTTCGCGATCGTGTCGAGCTGGAAGGGCCGCATCCGCGCCGCGGAGACATTGCGCGGGCCGCCGCGGCGGCGGAACTCCTGCCAGCGCCGCAGTGCGGCGGCCGCCTCCGGATCGCGTCGCGGGTGCGTGATCGAGTAGTCGACACCTCCGCCGATGACGCCGAGATGGAAGAGGATCGGCATGCGCCGCTCCTCGGCGGCGGCGTACACGGTGAAGTAGCTCGGGTCGTCGATGGGCAGGGGAGCCCCGATGATCTTGAGGCCGCGGTAGCCGATGCCGTGGAGCCGTTCGATCTCGCCCGGCGGAACCTCCCCCATTGGCAGCGAGGCGACGGGGACCAGCAGGTCCTCGTGCCGCCGCAGGTACTCCAGGGCCTCGTCGTGCGAGGGGCCCGGCATGTTGCGGCCGCCGCACAGCACCGAGGCGCGCGTGACGCCGGCCGCGCGCAAGGCGTCGGCGCGCGCGTCGATCTGCTGTGCGTGGTCCTCGCGCTCGGGGTGTTCCCAGTCGCGGGGGAAATGGCAGTGCACGTCCCAGATCACGGTCAGTCCTTCCCTCGAGGCCGCCTACGGCCTTCGCATCGTCTGCACCGAGCGCGTCTCGAAGCCGAGCTTCTCCCAGAAGCGGCGCGCCGGCGTGTTCGCCCACAACACCGAGGCCTCCACGGACGTGACGCCGCGGGCTCGCATCCTCGCCAGCCAGACCTCGACGGCGGCGCGGCCGACGCCGCGAGCGCGCTGCGCGGGCTCCACGTAGCACTCGATCACCTCGCCGATCTCGCGCTCCTCCTCGGGCCAGTCCGGGACGACGCGCGTGATCAGGAAGCCGGCCCGCGCGGCGCCGGCGATCATCCACTCGATCTGCTGGCCGTCCGGGTCGGCGTCGAGCGCCTCCCGGTACGCCTCGACGGGCGGCGCGGGGTCCCATGGCAGCTCGTAGGCGTCGAGCTCGGCGAGGTAGCCGGCGAGCATCGCGAAGAACGCCTCCCGCTCGCCGGGCGCGACTTCCCGCAGTGCGACGGGCGCACCGCCGGCGGTCATGCGCGCACCGCCCCGGCAGGCGTGCGCGGAGCAGCCGTGTCCGGCTCGCCGAGCAATCGCAGGAGCGCCTCGATCGCGTCGAGCCAATCCGTGCCGAGGGCTGCGCGAGGCAGCCGCAGCTGCGTCTGGCCGATGCGCACGCCGGCCGGCAGCGGCGGGAGCCGGCGGCGGCCGAACGGGGCGCCCTGGCGCGCGACGAGCACGATCTCGCCGCCCTCGGCGCGGACGGCGGACACGCCTGCCTCACCCGCGGCGAGCCGAATACGCACGAGGGCGAACAGCTCGCGCAACGGCTCCGGGAGCTCGCCGAAGCGGTCGATGACCTCGGTGCTGAGGTCCGTCTCCTCGCGCAGGTCGCGCAGTCCGGCGATGCGCTGGTAGAGCGCGATGCGCGCCTCGAGGTCCTCGATGTAGCGCTCGGGGATGAAGGCGGAGGCGGGCAGGTCCAGCGACACCGGGCGCGGCGGCGAGGGCGCGTCGCGCCCGTCGCGCTTCGCGCGCAGGCCCTCGACGGCCGTCGCGAGCATCTGCGTGTAGAGGTCGAAGCCGACGGCGGCGATCTGGCCGCTCTGCTCCGCGCCCAGCAGGTTGCCGGCGCCGCGAATCTCGAGGTCGCGCAGCGCCACCTGCAGCCCCGCGCCCAGCTCGGTCGCCTCGAAGATCGTTGCGAGGCGCTGCTGCGCGGCCTCGTTGAGGACGCCGCCGCGGCGGTGCAGCAGGTAGGCGCGCGCCTGCTGTGAGCCGCGGCCGACGCGCCCTCGGAGCTGGTAGAGCTGCGCGAGGCCGAGCCGTTCCGCGAGGTCGACGATCAGCGTGTTGACGTTCGGGATGTCGATGCCGGACTCGATGATCGTGGTGCAGACCAGCACGTCCGCCTCACCGGCGGCGAAGCGCTCCATCACGCTGCGCAGCACCCCGCGATGCATCTGCCCGTGCCCGACCACGATGCGCGCCTCCGGCACGAGCTCGCGCAGCCGATCGGCGAACTGGTCGATGCTGTGTACGCGGTTGTGGACGACGTAGGTCTGCCCGCCGCGCTCGAGTTCGCCGAGGATCGCCTCGCGCACAAGTGCACCGTCCCACTCGGCCACCCAGGTCTGGACGGGCAGGCGGTCCTCGGGGGCCGACTCCATCGTCGACATGTCGCGGATGCCGGCCAGGGTCATGTGCAGCGTGCGCGGAATCGGCGTCGCCGAGAGCGTGAGCACGTCCACCTCGAGGCGCATGCGCTTGAGTCGCTCCTTGTGCGCCACGCCAAAGCGCTGTTCCTCGTCGATGATCACAAGGCCGAGGTTTGCGAACTCGACGCCCGGCTGGAGCAGCCGGTGCGTGCCGATCACGATGTCGATCGCGCCCTCGCGCAGGCCCGCGATCACCTCGCGGGCCTCGGCGTCCGTGCGGAAGCGCGAGAGCGTCTCGATGCGCGCGGGGAAGGGCGCGAGGCGCTCTCGGAAGGTGCGCTCGTGCTGCTGCGCGAGCACTGTCGTGGGTACGAGGATGGCGACCTGGTAGCCGTCCTGGACGGCCTTGAAGGCGGCGCGCACGGCGACCTCGGTCTTCCCGAAGCCGACATCGCCGAGGACGATGCGGTCCATCGGCTGGCGCGCTTCCATGTCGCGCTTCACCTCGGCGATCACGCGCTCCTGGTCCGGGGTCTCCTCGTAGGGGAACGCGGACTCCAGCTCGTGCTGCCACTCGCCGTCGGCGGCAAAGGCGTGACCGCGCAGCAGCTGGCGCGCGGCGTAGAGACGCAGCAGATCCGCCGCCAGCTCCCCGACCGCCTCGCGCACCCGCGCGCGCGTCCGTGCCCACTCCTGCGTGCCGAGGCGCGTGAGCCTTGGCGCCCGGTCCGAGTCCGCGAGGTAGCGGCTGACGCGGTCGATCTGCTCGATCGGGACGTAGAGCCGATCCTCGCCCGCGTAGCGCAGCTGCAGGTAGTCGCGCTGCTCCTCGCCCACGTCGCGGCGCACGATGCCGGCGAAGCGCGCGATCCCGTGGTCGGCATGCACCACGAAGTCGCCGGGCGTGACGTCGGCGAGGAAACGCGCGCGGTGCGAGGCGCCGCGGCGCAGCGCGCGGCGCTTGCGGATGAAGCCCAGCAGCTCGCGGTCCGTCGCCAGCGCCAACTCGCCTCGCGGCGTCGCGATACGCCAGCCGCCGGGCAGCGAGCCCTGCACGAGGGCGAGCGAGCCGGGTGCGGGCGGCGCAGCGAGCCCGCTCTCGACGCGGACGGGCACGCCCGCCTCGGCGAGCAGCTCGCGGAAGCGCTGCGCCTGCTGCGTAACCACGACGATGCGGTCGCCGCGCTGCACGCGCCGCTCGAGCTCGCGTGCGGCGATCTGCAGTCGCCCTGCGTAGGCGTCGTGCACGGCGAACGGCAGGCGCAGCGCGCCGGCCCCGGCGCCGGTGACCCAGCGCGAGAACGTCGCGCGCGGCGCGCGCCGCTCGATCTGCTCGATCAACGCCTGCTCACCGAGGTGCGGGCGCGGCGCGTCCGCAGGCAGTTCGCCTTCCCGGGCGAGGAGTTGCGCGCGCTCGGCGGTCAGCTCGTCCTGCTCGGCCGCCGCGGCGAGCACTGCGTCCTCCTCGTCGACGATCAGCAGCGCACCGTCACCGAGGTGATCGAAGAGCGTCGCCTCCCCGGCGAGTGGCCCGTAGCGGGAGGGCGCCGGCAGCTCGCCTCGCCCCAGCGAGGCGAGCTCCTCGCCCAGCTCGCTACTCGTCGTGCTCCCCGTATTCGTGACGCCATCGAGGCGGGCCGCCAGGTCGAGCAGCGCGTGGCGGTCCGGGAACCACTCGCGCGCCGGGCCGATCTGTGCCGCAGCGAGGCGCTCGACCGTGCGCTGCGTCTCCGGGTCGAAGCGCCGGATCGACTCGACCTCGTCGCCGAACAGCTCGATGCGCAGTGGCAGTGCCTCGGTCGGCGGGAAGACGTCGAGGATCCCGCCACGCCGCGCCGCCTCGCCTGGCGCCTCGACGAGCGGGCCGAGCGTGTAGCCGGCCTCGACGAGCTCGAGCGCGAGCGCATCGAGGGCGATCCGGCCGCCCGTCGCGACGCGACCAGGCCCGGCTCCGAGGTCAGGGCGCCGTGCGGTGAAGCCCGTGGCCGCGACCACGGAGGCAATGACGATCGGCGGATCGGGATCGCGATCGCCGAGCGCGAGCCTCGCGAGGAGTGCGAGCCGGCGCTGCGTGACCGTCGCCGGTGCGGGCTCGCGTGCGTAGGGCAGCCCCGGCCGTGCCGGGAAGTGGAGCGCTGTGTCCCCGACCCAGACGCTGAGCGCTTCGGCGTAGGCCTCGGCGTCCCGCTCGCGCGGGACAAGCAGCAGCACCGGTCGGCGCAGGCCGTGCCGCAACGAGGCGACGACGGCCGCCTTCGCCCCGTCCGCGACACCGAGCGCGAGGCGCTCGCCCCTCCCGAGGCGTGTTGAGGCCTCGGCAAGCGGCGGGACCGCGCCGAGCGGGTCGAGCAGCGCCTCCAGCGGCGCCGCGAGGGCAGGGGACGAGCGGTCCAGTGCGGCCTCCTTGCTGCTGCGGTCGTGCGACGCGCGCCCCAATACGGGGCGTTCCCCGCGGAGCGCCCCGTGGCTGGTGTGCCGAGTCTGGGAGCCAGTCTAGCCCGGCCCGGGTTTACGCCCCCGTAATGCTGGACTACCCGCTGCCGTGGAGGCTGCGCATCGCGGCCTCCACGCTTTCGCGCACCGCGAGCTCCACCGCGTCCGCAGCCGCCTCGACGGCGCCCCCGAGGGCTTCGCGCTCCTCGCGGCCGGGCTTCCCGAGCACCCAGTCCGCGACGCGATCGGGGTCGCGCACCGGCTTGCCGTCGTCGTAGGGGCGGTCGATGCCGATGCGGATGCGCGGGAAGTCGCCGCCGCCGAGCGCGCCGATGATCGAGCGCATCCCGTTGTTGCCGCCGTGGCCGCCCTGCTGGCGCATCCGCACGCGCGCGAGCGGCAGATCGATCTCGTCGTAGACGACGAGCAGGGCGTCGCGCAGCAGCCCCAGCCGCCGCAGCTCCGAGGCGACGGCGGGGCCGCTCTCGTTGTAGTAGCTGCGCGGCGTGGCGAGGTGCAGCGTGTGCCCGTCGAGCTCGATCGTGGCGCGCGCTACGCGGCGGTCGCGCGAAAGCTGCGCGCCGTACCGTGCCGCGAGCCGCTCGATGCACCAGGCGCCGGCGTTGTGGCGCGTGCCACGGTACTCGGCGCCGGGGTTGCCGAGACCGACGACGAGCCTCGGGCGCACCGCCTCGCCCGCCGGCGCCTCATCAGGCTCGGCGCCCTCGGCGTCGTGGCGGGGCGCCTCGCGGAGGCGGGCGCGGAAGGCGGCGAAGCGGCGGCGCAGGCCCATGCAGCCATCGTCCGGCCACGGATGGCGCAGGTGCAAGGCGCTTGCTGCCAGCCGCGCTCGTGGTGGTTGAGTCCTGATATGATACTCAGTATCATATGCGGTCAGCCAGGGACGGCCGGGGGCACTCGCCGGAGGTGACCGTGACACATGCGCCGGTAGAGTCGACACGATTCGTTGGACTGGGTGAGCCCCCGATGGTCACGCTGCCCTGCCGCGAGTTGATTGAGATCGCGCGCAGCCTCGGCGCCGCGCACGCCGACGCCGCGGCTGCGTGCGACCGCAGCGGCGAGATCAACGTCGCGCTGGTCGAGGATCTGCGGGCCGCCGGCTACCTGACCGCGGCCATGCCGCGTTCCAGCGGCGGCGGCGGGCACAGCCTCGGGGAGATCGTGCTCGCGCAGGCCGCCCTCGCGGAGTACGACGCGGCGACTGCTCTCGGCGTTGGGATGCACCTCATGGTACTCGGCAACGAGGGCTGGGGGACACGCTGGCATCCGCGCCGCCGGGAGCGCCTGTTCGACTACGCCCGTCAGCCCGGCGCGCTGTTCAACGTGCTCGCGACGGAGCCGGATCTCGGGGCCCCACAGCGCCTCGAGCGGCCCGCGACGACCCTCGCCCCGGACGGTCCGGACCGCTGGATCCTGAACGGGCGCAAGTCGTTCGCAACGTTCGCCGAGCGGCTCAGCCACGGGGTGGTCTACGCCTCGGTCGACGACGGCTCCGATGACGTCTGCCTCGTGCTGCTGCCGATGTCGACGCCCGGCATCTCGATCAAGCGGACCTGGAACGCGGTCGGCATGCGTGCGACCGCCTCCCACGACGTGATCTTCGATGGCGTGCCCGTGGGCGCGGACGACATCGTGAATCGCTCGGGGTACCGTGTGCTCACGAAGCGCCCGGCAATGACTCCCTGGTTCGCGCTCCCGGTCGCCGCGGTCTACCTCGGCATCGCGCGCGCCGCGAGGAATCACGCCATCGAGTACGCCCGCACCCGGCGGCCCGGCGGTGGGGCCCGGGCCGCGGATGACCCGCATGTGCGCGAGCTCACGGGGCGCATGGACGCCGAGCTGATGGCCGCCGAATCGACGATCCTCGTCGCCGCGTCGGCGGCCGGACTCGAACTGCTCGCAGCGCCCCGCTTCGAGGCGATCGAGCCGATCGAGGCGGCCGCGAAGCTAGTGGTCACCTCGACCGCGGTCCGCGTCGTGGACGCGGCGATGCGCATCGCCGGCGGTGCGGCGCTCCGCGACGGCTTGCCCCTCGAGCGCTGCTACCGCGACGTGCGCTCCGGGCCCGTGCACCACCCGAACGACGGACGCGCGCTCGCGGTGCTCGCCGGGCACGCACTCGACCAGCTCCGCCGGCCGGTCGGCATCGAGGGATCGCGGCTGTTCCGGGCCATCGCCTGAGGCCCCTCCTCCGCCCGCTCGCTTGCGGCTCACGAACGCGCGTCCGTATGCTCGCAGCGCCTTACGCCGCCACGAGGATTGGAGCACCAGTTGAGCGACCCGATCGCCGCCGCACGCGCGGACGGCCGCACACTCCTGACCGAGGTCGAATCGAAGCAGTTGCTCCATGACGCGGGCATCACCGTCACGCAGGCGCGCCTCGCGACGAGCGCCGACGAGGCTGTCGCCGCCGCCGAGGAGTTCGGCTACCCGGCCGTCCTCAAGGTCGTCTCCGGCGACATCGCCCACAAGTCCGATGTCGGCGGCGTCGAGCTCGGGCTTGGCGACGGCGACGCGGTGCGCGCGGCCTACGACCGCATCATGGCCTCGGTGAAGGCCGCCGAGCCCGACGCCCACGTAGGCGGCGTCTCCGTACAGCAGATGGCCGACCCCGGTGTCGAGGTGATCATCGGCATGACCACGGACCCGCAGTTCGGTCCGGTCCTCGCCTTCGGCCTCGGCGGCATCATGGTCGAGGTGCTGAAGGACGTCGCCTTCCGCATCGTGCCCCTGGAGCCGCGCGACGCCGGACAGATCGTGCGCGAGATCAAGGGCTACCCGGTCCTCGAGGGCGTGCGCGGGCAGCCCGGCGCCGACATCGACGCGCTGGAGTCGATGATCCTCGAGGTCTCCGCCTTCGCGGAGGCCCACCCGGAGATTGCGGAGCTCGACCTCAACCCGGTGTTCGCGCGCCCGGACGGCGCGATCGCGGTGGACGCGCGCGTCGTCCTCGCGGAGGCATAGCCGCCTCGATGGCCGTCGACCGCGATCGCCTGCACCGTACGCTCACCCCGCGCACCGTCGCCGTCGTCGGCGCGAAGGGGCCGGACTTCGGCTGGATCGAGAACCAGCGCGAGTTCCAGGGCCCCCTCTACTCCGTGCAGCTCGACCCCAACGAGATCGTCGAGATCGAGAAGCGCGGCTTCACCAACTACCTGAAGCTCGAAGACGTGCCCGAGGACATCGACCTCGTGATCTGCGCGGTGCCGCGCAACATCGCGCCGTTCATCCTCAGCGACGCGATCAAGAAGGGCGCCGCCGGGATCGCGATGTTCACCGCCGGCTTCGCCGAGACCGGCGAAGAGGACGCCATCAAGCTGCAGGAGGCGATTGTCGAGATGGCGAACGCCGACGGCATGCCGGTCATCGGCCCGAACTGCATGGGCGTGTACAACCGCCGCCGCGGCGTCAAGTTCCACTCGGACGTCGACCAGGGCGACAGCGGCAACGTCTCGATCATCGGCCAGAGCGGGACGCACACGATCAACATGACCACTGCCGCCCAGCGCGCCGGCATCGACGTCGGCCGCGGCATCTCGATCGGCAACGCCGTCGTGGTGAACGAGGCGGACTACCTCGAGTACCTGCGCGACGACCCCGACACCGAGGTGATCGGAATGTACCTCGAGGGGCTCAAGGACGGGCGGCGCTTCTTCGAGGCGCTGCGCGAGACCACGCGCAAGAAGCCGGTGGTCATCTGGAAGGGCGGGCAGACGAGCGCCGGACAGCGCGCGACGCGCTCGCACACGGCCTCGCTTGCGACCTCCTCGGCGACCTGGGACGCACTGATCAAGCAGACCGGCGCGATCCCCGCCAACAACGGCGACGAGGTGATCGACGTGATCCAGGCACTGGTGCACTCGGCGCCGCCGCAGGGACGCCGGCTGGCGCTGATGGCGATGACCGGCGGGCAGTCGGTGGCGATCTCGGACGCCTTCGGTCGTGTCGGCCTCGAGGTGCCGGAGCTCGCGGACGACTCCTACGAGCAGCTGGGCGAGTTCTTCAACGTGATCGGCGGCTCCTACCGCAACCCGTTCGATATGGCGAATACGATCGGGCGGTCAGGCGACGCGGACAACCTGCGCCGCATCATGGACATCCTCGCCGAGGATCCGAACATCGACGGCATGGTCTACGAGTTCACGGCGAACTTCTTTGCGCGCTTCTGGAAGGAAGAGCCGGGACTGTTCGACGAGATGATGCAAACCCTCGACGCCTTCCGCACGCGCACCGGCCTGCCGCTGGTGACGGTGATGCACCCCGGCCACAAGGACGAGGACGTGATCCCGCTGCGCGACGACGTGATCAGCCGCGGCTTCGCCGTCTACCAGTCCTTCGACCGTGCCGCCCTCGCCATCTCGCGCGTGGTGGCGTACCGGGAGTGGCTGGCCGCGCTGTAGGGGGGCTACACGGCTTCGGGAAGCGTCAACTGTTCCTGGGTTCCGATGCTCTGTCCCTCGCGGATTGACTGCAGCAACCGAGTCAATTGTGGCATCGTCGAGACCGCGATTCCGCCGCGCTGGATCAGTTCCGCGTTGCCTTCGGTCTCCGGCGGCTCTTGGCGTTGCACCACCAATAGGGGCTTGCGGCGCCTCAGGCACTCAAGCCCCGCTTCCCAGGTTCCGCCCGACTCGCCCGACTGCACCACCACAAGCGCAAGGGACAGATCGAGGATCGTCTTGTTCCGCTGCATCGCCTGCCAGACCTGCCAACGGGCCTCGGGCGGGAACTCACTCACTGCCGCATAGTTCCCCGGGCTCTCCCCGACGCTCAGGAGCCCTCGATAGCGTACGCGCGGCTTCCAGCCCGCGAGGCCTTCTGCGAGCACCGAAATGACTGAGCCCCCCGCTCCGAGCGCGCCGAACTGTGCGGCGTCGTCGACACCACGAGCATTCCCAGACACCAGCACGAGTCCCAGCTTGGCGACCAAGCGACCGAACTTCTCCGCCAGATCAAGGGCGTGAGCATCAGCGTTGCGCGAGCCGCACAACCCAATTGCAGGGCGACCGAGAAGAGTCCGGTCACCCTGAACGGCAACAGACGGGCGATCGGCTGTCGCCTCGGTCTCTGCAGTCATCACGGCCCTCACTCGAACCGGTACCTCCGGGTTCCGGTTCGATCTTTCGCAAGCGTAACGGATGCGGTCCGCTGAGCGCCCGCTTCCCGGAGTGCCCGATTCGCCTCGCGCACAGTGCTGGCATGCGCCATGAAATCGTCGACAACAACGATCAATCGTTGGTCGCTGACTATCGACGCGCTCATCGTGTCCCTCTGGTTGGCGTCACGGTCGGCGCCGTTGGGGAGGTTCTTCTGAGGCTCTGCCGTGGTAGTCCGCCGGAGTTCAACAATAGGTACGCCGAGAGCGTCGGAAACCTCTGTCGTGGCTAGCGAGAGCAGGCGGCTCGTACTCCCAACGCGGGAACTCGGCATTGCCGCCACTCCCGTCAGTTGGGACAGCACTGGATGACTCTCGATGTACGACACCATCCGGCGGTGGCATTCCGAAACTGCGGCCCGGCTCTCGCGTCGCTGAGGACGGTACTTCGCATCGTGAACCAAGTCTCCTACGGCGGTGTACACCCACTCATCCTGCCGTTCGCCCTCTACGGGATGCCGGTAGAAGTCGAGGCACACGGAGATATCGCAGCCTGTGTCTATTGCCGTAACCACCGGATCGAGGTGGCTCTCGAGCAATGCGAGTGCGCCGACCCGTTTCTCGGTCGGTATCCGGTAACGGACTGAGTGCCCGCCGCTCAAGTCGCCGAAGGTCTCCGTCGCGCGCTGGATCCCTGGAGCGACCATCTCCAGCAGATCACCTATGTTTGTGTTCAGCGGGCCCAGCGAGTACGTCTCGACCCCCACCTTGTCGCCGGGCAACTCGCGGACGTCGACAACCCTGTAGCAATTCACTCCCATCGCGCGAGACTACCTCGATACTAGTAAGAACACAAGTTCTAGGCCCTCCGCTTAGCAACGCGGTACCATCGCGCCATGACCAACTCCGCGGACCCGCCCGATCGCCGCATCTACCTCGACGCGGCCGCATCCACGGCCGTGCGGCCGGAGGCGCTCGCGGTGATGCTGCCGCTCTTCTCGCAGCACTTCGGGAACCCGTCGGCGCATCACGCGGGCGGGCGCGCCTCGGCCGAGGCGCTGGCCGTTGCGCGCGAGACCGTCGCCGAGGTGCTCGGCGCGCGCGCCGAGGAGGTCGTCTTCACCTCGGGCGGGACGGAGAGCATCAACGCGGCGATCAAGGGCGTCGCCTTCGCGCAGCGTGACGCCGGGGCCGGCGCGCACGTCGTCACCAGCGCCGTCGAGCACCACGCCGTGCTGCACTCGATGCACTACCTCGAGCGCTTCGGCTTCGAGGTCGAGATCGTCCCTGTCGACGAGCACGGCGTCGTGGACCCGGCGGCGATCGCTGCGGCGGTGCGCGACGACACCGTCCTGGTCTCCGTGATGTACGCCAACAACGAGGTTGGCACCGTCCAGCCGCTGCCCGCGATCGTCGAGGCGGTCCGGGAGCGCCAGCGCGCCAGCGGGCGGCCGATCCCCTTCCACACGGATGCCGTGCAGGCCGCCGCCTCGCTCCCGCTCCAGGTGGATGCGCTTGGGGTGGACCTGCTCTCGCTGTCGGGGCACAAGTTCGGCGGGCCGAAGGGCGTGGGAGTGCTCTACATCCGGCGAGGCATACCGTTCCTGGAGCAAACCTCGGGCGGGGGTCAGGAGCGCCAGCGGCGCTCGGGGACGGAGAACGTGCCCGGCGCCGCCGGCTTCGCGACGGCGCTGCGGCTCGCCCAGGCCGAGCGCGAGCGCTTCGCCGAGCGCACCTCGGCGCTGCGCGACCGGCTGCGCGACGGCCTCGCCACGGCGCTGCCCGGCGCGCGGCTCAATGGCCACCCTACCCAGCGGCTGCCGCACAACCTCCACCTCTGCTTCGATGGCATCGAGGGCGAGTCGCTCGTCGGTGCGCTGGACGAGATTGGCGTGGAGTGCTCGGCGGGGGCGGCCTGCACCTCGGCGACGTGGGAGCCCTCGCACGTGCTGCTGGCGATGGGCGTGCCGCTGGAGCTGGCGATCGGCTCGGTGCGCCTGACGCTGTCGCCGGAACTCAGCGAGGCCGACATCGACTACGTCGCGGCACATTTGCCGGCGCTCGTCGCCGGGCTGCGCGAGGCGGGTGCGCCCGCGCTGCCGTAGCTGCGCGCGTGCCTCGAACGAGGGGGGCGCAGCAACTCTCGTCTCGCCAACCCTCGTCTCGCCAACCCTCGTCTCGCCGCCGCTCGTCTCACCGGAAATGTGTATGCGCTTTACAACAGGCCTGTTGGCAAGTTATGGTTGCGTATGCACGTCAACAATTCCACGCCGACAGGAGGAGCTGCGTGCCCGACTCCCCGTTCGACGACTATCTCGATCTCGTGGAGGCTGCTCGTGAGCTGGGGATCCATCCCCAGAGCCTGCGCAGGCTCATCAAGCAGAAGCGCGTCCCCGCGGTGCTCTTCGCCGGCAAGTACCTGATCGAGCGCGACAAGCTCGAGATGTTCAAGGCCAACTACGACCCGCGCCCCGGCCGCAAGCCGCTCCGTCGCCTGATCTAGGACGAGCCCAGGACGCCGGAGGCCCGAGCGTGACGCTGCCGCGGGACGCGGGTACGGACGAACCGCGCGGCCGCCTCTGGCTTGCCGACCTGCTCTGGCGCATCGGCTGCGTGCAGTTCGGCGACTTCTCGCTGGGGCGCACCGTCCGCAACTCGCCGATCTACATCAATCCCAAGCTGATCGTCTCTCAGCCCGAGGCGCTCGCACGCGTCGGGGCGTTGATCGACGAGGAGCTGCGGCTCGCGATGTCGATGCGCAACCCGCACGTGGAGCGTTTCGACGTGATCGCGGGCGTCCCAATCGGCGGGTTGCACATCGCGACCGCGCTCTCGCTGCAGATGCGCATGCCGCTCATCTACGCCCGTCCGCGCGCGGCCGGCGACGATCCCGGGCAGCGGCCGCAGATCGAGGGCAGCTACCGGCCCGGCCAGACCGCACTGATCGTCGACGACCTCGCGGCGGGCGGAGGATCGCTCGTCGAGGCGGTGGAGAGCCTGCGCCGCGCGGGCCTGCGGGTGCGCGACGCCGCGGTGCTCATCGACCGCGAGCAGGGCGCGACGCGGCGCCTCGAGGCGCTCGGCGTGCGGCTGCACCCGACGCTCACGCTGGAGGTGCTGCTCACCTTCCTGCACGGCGAAGAGCGGATCGACCCGGACGACTACCGCGCCTCGATGGCCTACCTGCACCGCGAGGGCGAGCCGCGCTCCGAGTTCGACCAGTAGCCTGCCTGGCCTGCTCCGCGGGCGTTCCGCGGTGGCTCTGCTACACTCGCGCAGGACACCGATTTCAGGCCTGACCCACGCCGAGAGGAACGACCGATGGCCGTCAAGAACGAGCTGGAGCCCTTCACGCGCATCGACGTGCACGAGGCGAACGAGATGATCGAGCAGGGCGACGTGCAGGTGGTCGACACGCGCGAGCCGTACGAGCACGCCGAGGGCCACGTGCCCGGCTCCCTCAACATCCCGCACATGGCTACCCTGCCGCGCGTCGGGGAACTGGCGACCGACCGCCCCATTCTCTTCATCTGCAAGGCTGGCCAGCGCTCCGCCGTCGCCGCCGAGTTCGCCGCCACCATGGGCCTCACCGACCTCTACAACGTCGAGGGCGGGCACGACGAGTGGCGCGAGGCCGGCTACCCGATCGAGCTGTAGCGGCGAGCGCGCCGCGCGCACGCGGATGACCGCCGACCCCGGCAGCCCCGAGGCCCGCTGCTACCTGCTGTTCGACATCGACGGCACG
Organism: Dehalococcoidia bacterium; assembly: GCA_963667465.2. Classification (GTDB taxonomy): domain Bacteria; phylum Chloroflexota; class Dehalococcoidia; order UBA2979; family UBA2979; genus VXMT01. The sequence continues at coordinate 362,051 of CAXXDN010000002.1, forward strand.
CTGATGGAGGCCGAGGGCGCGGGCCGCGCCGCCCTCGAACGCGCCTACGACGAGGTGACCGGCGTCCCCGGCGCGCTGGACGGCGTGATCTTCGCCGGCCGCACCGACCACTGGATCGTCTCCGAGGTGGAGCGCACGAGCGGCGTGAGCATCGACCGGGAGACGTTCGTGCCGCGCTACCTTGAAATCCTCGAGGAGGAGCTGGACGCGCGGAATCCGCGGGCGCTGCCGGGAGTCGCCGAGCTGCTGAAGCGGCTCGCGGCGCGCGCCGACGTGGTGCTCGGGCTCTGCACGGGCAACATGCGGGCGGGCGCCTTCGCCAAGCTGCGCAGCGCCGGCCTCGACGGCTACTTCGCCACGGGCGGCTTTGGCGACCGCCACGAGGACCGCGTGGACGTGACGCGCGAGGCGGTGCAGGCACTCGGTTGGACGCGCGGTGCGCCGCTGGCGCACGTCGGCGACACCGAGCACGACATCCACGCCGCGCACGCCATCGGGGCGGCGGCGATCGGCGTCGCCACCGGCTGGCACAGCGCCGACCAGCTGCGCGAGGTGGACGCCGACCTGCTGCTGCAGGACCTCTCGGGCGGCGAGGCCACCGTGGCGGCGCTGCTTGCGGTGGCGCGCACCGCGGCCCCGGGCGCATGAGCGTCAGCGGCGAGGTCACACACGACGTCGCCGTCATCGGCGCGGGCATTGTCGGCCTTGCGACGGCGAAGGCGCTGCTGGAGCGCTGGCCGCAACTGCGGGTCTGCGTGCTGGAGAAGGACGCGCGCGTCGCCGGCCAGCAGACCTCGCACAACAGCGGCGTGATCCACTCCGGCATCTACTACCGGCCGGGCTCGCTGAAGAGCGAGTTCTGCGTGCGCGGCCGGGACGCCCTCGTGCGCTTCTGCGAGGAGCACGCGATCCCCCACGAGCTCTGCGGCAAGCTGATCGTCGCCACGCGCGAGGAGGAGCTGCCGCGCCTCGAGACACTCGCGGAGCGGGCGACGGCGAACGGGGTCCGGGGGCACGAGCTCGTGGGGCCGGAGCGGGTGGCCGAGATCGAGCCGCACGTGCGCGCCCTGCGGGCGCTGTGGGTGCCCTCGACGGGCATCGTCGACTTCACGCTGCTCGCCGAGGCCTACGCGGGCATCGTCCGCGAGGCGGGCGGCGAACTGCTGCTCAACGCTCCCGTCGAGGCCTCGCATGTGGCCGGCGGGGTGCGCTACGTGCGGGCGGGCGAGGTGGAGCGCTCGGCGCGGCTGTTCGTGAACTGCGCAGGGCTGCACGCCGACCGCGTGGCGCGGCGGCTGGGGGCGAACACCCCGATGCGGATCGTGCCCTTCCGGGGCGAGTACTACACGCTGCGGCCGGAGCGGGCGGACCTCGTGCGCGGGTTGATCTACCCGTGCCGGACCCGGCGCTGCCCTTCCTCGGGGTGCACTTCACGCGCAACATGCGCGGCTACGTCGAGGCCGGCCCCAACGCCGTGCTGGCGAGCGCGCGCGAGGGCTACCGCAAGCGCGACGTGAACCTCGGCGATGTCTGGGAGATCGCGCGCTACGGGGGATTCTGGCGCGTCGCGCTGCGCGAGTGGCGGACGGGGCTCAAGGAGGTCCACCGCTCGCTGCGCAAGTCCGTCTTCGTGCGCGACCTGCAACGGCTGGTCCCGGAGGTTCGCAGCGAGGACCTCAGCACGGGCGGCTCCGGCGTGCGCGCGCAGGCCGTCGCGCCCGACGGCACGCTGCTCGACGACTTCCTGATCGAGCACACGGAGGCGGCGCTGCACGTGCTCAACGCGCCTTCCCCGGGGGCGACCTCCTCGCTGCTGATCGGCGAGCACATCGCCTCGATGGCCGGGGAGATGCTCGGGCTGGCCGCCTGACGGCGCTGTGCTCCGGCGCGGCCGGGCAACCCGGTCGGGGACGCGGCACATTGCGCGCGTTGTAACCTAGCCCCCAGCGCCGGTGCAGCCGAAGGAGCACGACATGGCGACGCCTCTCATGCCCGACGGCGCTCCACCCCCGCTCGAGGGCGTGCGAGCGATCGAGGTTGCCTCGGGGCTGGCGGTCGCCTACTGCGGGCGGCTGCTGGCGCAGAGTGGCGTCGAGGTGGTCCGCATCGAGCCGCCCGGCGGCGACGCCATTCGCCGAGCCGGGCCGTTCAGGGATGACCGTTCGGACATCGACGGCGGCGGGCTGCACCGGCTGCTCAACGCGGGCAAGCGCAGCGTCGCGCTCGACCTCACGACGGCCGAGGGCGTCGAGGCGCTGGAGCCGCTGCTGCGCGGCAGCGCGCTGCTCATCGGGAGCTGGCGCACGCCCTCGGCGCTGCCGCTCGCCGAGCCGGAGCAGATGCGCGAGCGCTTCCCGGACACGACGTACCTCTCGATCAGCGAGTTCGGCGTCGACGGGCCATACGCCTCGCACCAGGCGGACAGCCATATCATCGAGGCGCTCGCCGGGAACTCCTACGTGAGTGGCGACCCCGATCGCGAGCCGCTCAGCTCCGGCGTCGAGCTTGCCGACTACTTCGGCGCGGTCGTCGGCTGGATCGGCGCGCTCGCGGCCATCGCGGAGGCGCGGGCCGGGGAGCGCCCCGGCTTCGTCGATGTCTCGACCCACGAGACGCTGACGATGACCGACGACCACAATCTGTCGGTCTACCTCGGCACCGGCGGGGTGCGGCGCCGCTACTACTCGCGCATCCTGCCGGGCTACCCCTCGGACATCTTCGCCTGCAAGGACGGCCACATCGCCTTCGTCACCGCCGGGCCCGGCGGGCGGGACTTCGCCGGCAACATCTCCAAGCTGGTCGAGCAGCCCGAGCTGGCGATGCACCCGCTCTTCACCAACGTGGCCGCGCGGCTGGTGCACTGGCGCGAGTTCGACGAGCTGGTCAAGCCGTGGTTCGAGTCGCACACCGCGCGCGAGATCTTCCTGCGCACCGGCGAGCTCGACCTGGGCTTCGGCGAGGTGGCGACCGTGCCCGACCTGCTCGACGACCCACACCTCGAGGCGCGCGGCTACTGGCGCGCCGAGATCGACGCGAACGGCGAGGCCACGGGCGGAGTGCTCCCCGGCCCGGCGGGGAGGTTCACGGAGAGCCCGTTGCTGATCGGCCCCGAAGCGCCCGCCCTCGGCGAGGCGAACGCGCTGCTATCCGAGGCGGCTGGGGCGGACGAGCCGGCCGTGCCGGCCTTCGCCACGCGGCACGAGGCGCCAAGCGGACGCCTGCGCTACTTCGAGGGCATCCGCGTGGTGGACCTCTCGCGCGGCTGGACGGGATCGCTTGCCGGCCGGCTGCTCTCGGAGATCGGCGCCGACGTGGTGAAGGTCGAGTACGCGCGTCCGCCGCACTCCTCGATCGGCCCCGCCTACTTCACGGCGCGACAGGCAAGCAAGCGATCGGCGGCGCTCAACCTGCGATCGCCCGAGGGCCGGGAGCTGATGCTGCGCCTGCTCGAGCGCGCGGATGTCTTCGTCGAGAACTTCCCACCGCGCGTCACACGCGGGCTGCACCTGACCTACCCGGAGATCGCGGACCGCTGCCCGCGCCTCGTGATGTGCTCGATCGCCGGGTTCGGGCAGTCCGGCCCCAACGGCGAGCGATCGGCGGTGGGCATGACGATGGAGGCCGCCTCGGGGCCCGCCGCCGTCACGGGCTACCCCGGCGAGCCGCCGCTCAAGACCGGCCAGACCTGGGTCGACCCCTTCACCGGCCTCAACGGTGTCGGCGCGATCATCGCTGCGCTGATGCGCCGCGAGGTGACGGGGCGCGGCCAACGCATCGACGTTTCGATGCAGGAGTCGACGGTGCCGACGCTCGGGCCGCACCTCGCGGACTACCTGCTTAACGGTCGGCTGCACGGCGGCGCTGGCAACCGCCGTCCGGGCATGGTGCGCGGCGCCTACCCGTGCGCGGGCGAGGACGAATGGGTCGCGATCTCGCTGCGTAACTACCCCGAGTGGGAGGCGTTCTGCCGTGCGAGCGGGCATGACGCCTGGCTCTCCGACCACCGCTTCGCGAGCGCCGAGGCGCGCACGCGGCTCCACGACGAGATCGACGCGCTGATCGCGGACTGGACGCGCGAGCGCTCGAAGTCGGAGGTTGCGGAGCTGCTACAGGCCGCCGGGGTCCCGGCCGCCGGGGTGCTGAAGGCGGACGAGATCCTGCTCGACCCGCACCTCCGCGCCCGCGAGTTCTTCGACCCCGTCTATGTCGAGGATCTTGGCCCCGTACCGCTCCAGCGCTACTTCCCGGCGAAGTTCGACGGCCGAGGCTTCCCCACGCGCAATCCCGTGCCTCCCTTCGGCGAGCACACGGCCGAGGCCTTGATGGAGGTTGGCCTCACCGAGGCCGAGGCACGAGAGGCCGCGGGCTCGCAGGGTCTCGTTGCGCCCTCGGCGGGCTGGTGGGACCCGGACGTGGTCGCGGCCCGCGACGAGGAGTTCGCGGACTACGCCGGGCTCGGCTCGATCCTGCGCTTCGACGCGGACTTCCTCGAGCGGGTGCGCCTCGGGTAGTCCGTACGGCGGGCCCCGCCCGCCTCGTTCGACCAGCAGGAGGCGAGATGGATCCCACGCACGCATTGCGACCGTCGCTCGAGGAGGCCCGCGCGGCCTGGACGAGGCTGGTCGACGCCGACGCCGAGCAGGTCGCGCGCGTGCGCGAGCCCGAGCCCGCGCACGACTTCTATGCGCCGGTCGCGGGGACGTTCCGGCCTTCGGAGTCCTCGGCGGCAGAATTCGCAATCCTCGACTCCCTCGCGCAGCCCGAGGATCGCTGGCTCGACATCGGCGCGGGCGGCGGCCGCTTCGCGCGGCCGCTCGCGCGCCGGGTCAGTGAGGTCATCGCCATCGAGCCCTCGCCGGCGATGCGTGCGGTGCTTGCCGAGGGCGTGGAGGCGGACGGGCTGACGAACCTGTCCGTCCACGATGCGCGCTGGCCGGTGGAGGGCTGGCCGGTGGAGGGCTGGGCGGAGCAGGCGGACGTCACCCTGGCCGCCCATTGCCTCTACGACAATCGCGAGCCGCTCCCCTTCCTCGCGGCGATGGAACGGCACGCGCGGCGCCTCTGCGTGGTGTCGCTCGCGCGGTTCCCCAGGGGCACGCAGTTCGCCGAGCTGTTCGAGGCGGTCCACGAGGAACCGTTCCAGCAGCTCCCGGCATTGCATGAGTTCGTGGCGCTGCTCGGTGCGCTCGGGCGCTCCTACGAGGTGCGGCGCGTGTGGGCCGGTGCGCCCGCGGAGCCGATCGACCCCGAGCACGCGCGGAGCTTCGTGCGGCGCATGCTCTGGCTGCAGCCCGGTTCGGAGAAGGACCGGCGGATGTGCGGTCTCATCGACGAGTGGTGGGGAGGGCCGTCCGGCGTCCTGCTGCCACTGGGACTGCGGGAGGTCGGGATGGTCAGTTGGCGAACATCGGACATATAGGCGACCGCGCTCCGATATGATGGCGCTCGCCTGGGGAGGTGCGGAATGGCTGAGAACTCTGGATCGGAAGTGCTTGCGCGTCAGATGCGCGAGGAGGGGGTCGAAGACCTCTTCTACCTGATGGGTGGCCCCATCATCGAAACCGCCGGGTTCGCCGGTGACTTCGGCATCCGCACGATCGACTGCCGCCACGAGCAGGGCGCCGCGATGGCCGCGCACGGCTACGCGCGCGTCAAGCGCTCGCCGGGCATCTGCCTCGCCGCCTCCGGGCCGGCGACCACCAACCTGCTCACCGGCGTCGCCAACGCCTATCTCGACGGCGTTCCGATGGTGGCGCTGGGTGGCGCGGCCGCGATCCGCGCCTTCGACAGCGACGCCTTCCAGGAATACGACCAGCTCACGATGGCCAGGCCCGTCACCCGCTGGGCCGCGCGTGTCCATCACGCCGACCGCATGGCCGAGTACTTCAACATGGCGATGCGCAAGGCGCAGGGCCCGAAGCCGGGCCCGACCTACCTCGATCTGCCCGGCGACGCGCTCTACGAGCGGGTCGACGACTCCGGCGTCTGGTTCCCGCCTGGCGGCCAGCGTCCGGCGCGCCCCGCGCCGGACGAGGGCTCCATCGAGCGCGCGATTGAGATCCTGTCCGAGGCCGAACGCCCGCTGGTGCTCAGCGGCAGTGGCGTCTTCTGGTCCGACGCCGCCGCGGAGCTGCGCGAGTTCATCGACGAGGCGCGCATCCCCTTCTACACGACGCCGCTCGGGCGCGGCGTCGTCCCCGAGGACCACGAGCTGGCGTTCCTCGCCTCGCGCGGGCAGGCCTTCCGCGAGGCGGACGCGATCGTCGTCGTCGGCACGCGCTTCAACTTCATCATCTCGTTCGGGCACCCGCCTCGCTTCGCCGAGGACGTGAAGATCATCCAGATCGACACCGACTCGACGGAGCTCGGCCACAACCGGCCGATCGAGCTTGGCATCGTCGCCGACGCGAAGCTCGCCCTGCGCGCGCTGATCGACAAGGCGAAGGAGGTCGGCCTGCAGGGCTCGCAGGACTGGATCGCGCGCCTCGGCGAGAGCGACCACTCGAGGCGTCAGCGGACGCTCGAGCTGGCCGAGTCCGACGCGTCGCCGATCCACCCGCTGCGCATCGCGAACGAGATCGTCAACACGGTCGAGCGAGACGCGATCATCTGCATCGACGGCATGGAGACGCTGAACTTCGGCCGGCAATGGATTCCCGCGTTCGCCGAGGGCGGCCGGCTGAACGCCGGACCGAACGGCTGCATGGGCACCGGCATCCCCTTCGCGATGGGAGCGAAGGCCGCGGCGCCGGGCCGCCAGGTGGTCGCCTTCATCGGCGACGGTTCGTTCCTGATGAACGTGCAGGAGTTCGACACGATGGTGCGGCACGACCTGCCGATCGTGGCGGTGATCAACAACAACGGCGGCTGGACCGGCGGCCCGAACACCACGCCGGGCCGCAGCCTCGGACAGTCTCAGCGCTACCACGACGTCGTCGAGGCGCTGGGCGGGTACGGCGAACTGGTCACGAAGCCGGAGGAGATCCGCCCGGCCATCGAGCGCGCCTTCGCCAGCGGCAAGCCCGCCTGCGTGCACGTCATCGCCGACGAGCACGCCCGCGCCAGCACGGTGCCGTTCGGCGGCTACTCGACGATGATGCAGCGCGAGTAGCCGCCTCGAGGGTCGCGCCTACGCGGCAGCCAGCTTGCGCTCGATTGCAGCGGCGGCGGCGCGGATCGCCGCCAGTTCCGCGCTCACGTCCGGCGGCGCCGGGCGGCTGAGCGTCGCGAGCAGCGGGATCAGCCGCCGGCCCGGACAGGACGTCGCCTGTGGCAGCGGGTCACCCGACGCGTTCGCCGTGGGCGTGAGTCCGTGCCCGAAGACCGGCGCGCCCGGTGCGGTGAAGCGAAAGCCCCGGATCTCCTCGACAGCCTCTTCGATCGCCTCGTGCAAGCCGGGCGTCGGCTCGTCGCCGCCCCGGCGCTCGTAGTCGCCGAGGGCGCAGATGCCGATCGCCTCGAGGTTCCAGAGCACGCCCGTCTCCGGGCTGCGGCCCTTCGTGTGCGCGCGGTGCGTCCCCGCCTTGCCGACGGCGTAGAGTCGCCCGCTCGGGAAAGCGACGTAGTGGTAGCCGGGCCCGATGCCGAACCGGGTGTGGTGGTCGCGAGCCAGCGAGTGGATGCGCTGCTCCTCGTCACGCCTCGAGGCGTCCGCGCCGAGCGGCGGTCCGTACCACCCCGCCGCGTGGTGGAGCACGATCGCGCGTACGGGCCACGTGTCGCGGTCCAGCTTCCAGCGCGCCATCCCGTCCCGCATGAACTCCGTCGCGAAGTAGCGTTCCGTCAGGTCGATGGCCATGCGAGCCTCCTCGCCGCGCTGTGTACCCGGCGGAGGGGCGTGCTCGAAGAGGGGAGTGGCGCTCTGGGTGGCGGCTCTAAGACGTGGGGGCGTACACCAGCTGTTGCCGCAGGTCGTTGAACCGATTATGGGGAATGACCTTCTCGTGCTGAAGTCGCCCGACGACGATTCCCGGCGCGATACCCAGGCGCGAAGCGAAGGCCTCGACGCTCGCCCGGCCGGGGGCTTCGAACGTGGCGAAGTGCTTCCAATCATCGGGTGGGATCAGGAAGTCGGCGGCGAAGCGATCGGCGTCGTCCTCGCGCTCGTCTCGCTCCATCCCGTTCCGTACGTCGACGAATATCTCCTTCTGCGGATGCCTGAGGACGTGGCATGCCTCGTGGAAGAAGGTGAACCAGAAGATGTCGGCCCAGCGGTAGCGGATGTTGATCTGGATCAACGCCTTCTCCGCCGTGAGCCAGCGGGCAACGCCCTGTGCTCCGGTCTTCGGGAACTCCTGAACGGCTACAAGCGCGACCCCTGCCGAGGCGCACAACTCGTGCATGGGCGACCAGAAGTCGCTCTCGGTGGTCAAGCCCCGGATTCCCTCGAGAGCAGTCCGGAACCGCGTCTCGTCGTACGGCTCGGTGGGTGTGTCGAATCCCTCGATCTCGCCGCGCCGTACCCAGGTATGCAACGCGAGCCGGTCCGTCTTCGCCTTCGCAGAAAGGCGGAAGCCGAGGGCCTCGTGCCGCTCGTCCCAGTAGGAGAAGGATTGGAGACCGAAGAACTGCAGCAGGGCCCGCACTTGATCCGCCACTGAGTCTCCTGGCTGCATCCAGTTGCGTTTCGTCATCTCCCTCACGGGAAACCGATCCAGCCAGTGGGCCTGCTCCTCGAGTGCTGTTTCCTCCTGGAGCCTCGCTCGCGCGAGGCCGTACATCGACTGGAGGTTCAGCCACACGCGCGCGGGCGTCCCGAGTACGCGCTCGAGGCCGAGGGCGGTCTCCTCGGAGATGGCCTTGTGGCCGCGGACGACCTCGTTGATGACCTGGACGGGGCGCTCCATGCGGCGGGCGAGTTCAGACTGCGTCAAGCCGCGCGCCTCGATTTCCTCGCCGAGGTAGACCCCCGGGTGGATCGCGCGGTCAGGCGTGCTAGCCATGATAGTCCTCCACCCCGACGACCCAGAGCATGCGCTCGTCGTCGCCGGGCTCCACGATCAGCCGCCACTTGCCGGTCAGCTTCGCGGCGTACTGCCCTTCCCGGTCGTGATGCAGCGGATGGAAGGCCAAGAACTGGAACCTGAAGAGGTCGTCCCACACCTCCAATCCGAGGATGAAGTTGACGCGTTCAACGTAGCGGGGGCCTACATCCGTACCCCAACGCCTGGTCGCCTGCGCTTCGCGTTCAAAACAGCGTTGGAGTTGGCGGTTCCCGAACCGTACTTCCAATGCTTTCACCCTTCAGGTGAAAGCATACGCATAGAGAGGCGATATTTCAACCTATGGGTGAAAGCCCGCGCTACTCCGGCCGCAGCACGATCAGCACGGCGGCGAGCGCGATGCCGGCGAGTAGCGCGAGCAGCGCGCCGCGCAGCACGAACGACGGCTCGAGGCGTGTGCGGCCGCGCGAGAAGGCGCTGCGCCGGCCGTCCCAGCCGGACTCGATGAGCGCCGTCGCGGCGGCCTCCGCCTGGCGCGCGGGGACGAACAGCGCGTACACGAACGGCGCCCCCGCGGGATAGACGGAGGAGCGCGAGCCGAAGCTTGCGGCGTGCTCGATGTGCAGCTCCGCCTCGATGCCCTCGGCGAGCAGCAGCTCGTGGTAGTCGCCCGCGCGCTCGGCGTCCTCTTCGACGGTCAGCAGCACAAGCCCTCGCTGGCCCGGCGGCAGCTCCGCCGGGTCGGGTGGCGAGGTCACTGTCGGGCGGGCCGTGCGGGCCGTGCGGGCCGTGCGGGCCGGGCGGGCCGTGTGGGCCGTGTGGGCCGGGGCACCGGGCGCGTCGGGCTCAGGCGGGCTGGAGCGCCCGCACCCGGACCGGGGCAGCGCCGTCGGCGGCTCCACGCAGCGGGAAGAGCGCCATCAGCGCGCCGCCGTCGAAGTAGCGCGAGGCGTAGACGACGCCGGCCGGGACGCCGTCGTCGAGCTGCGCCGTGATGCGTACCTCGTGCGAGCCGTTCGCCAGCACCAGCTCGTCCCCGTTGCGCACGCCGAGCGGTTCGGCGTCGGCGGGGTTGATCAGCAGCGTCTCCTCGCGGTGCAGCTTGTCCGCCTCCTCCGAGCGGAGCGAGGCGCCCTCCCACGAGGTGTAGAGCGAGCGACCGGCGATCAGCCGCAGGCCGTCCGCCTCCGCGGCGTCGCCGCTCGCCGGTACGGGCTGCAGGCTCGCGCCGGAGGCGGGCGAGGCGGACAGCGCGCGCGTGCGCCCGGAGCGGATCGCCTCGTGCGGCTCGTAGCCCTCGAGGCCGGCGGCCGCCTCGGCCATGACCGCGCCTGCGCTCTCGTGGGCGAAGTCGCCGCCGAGCGCGTTCGCGAGCGCCACGAGGATCGCGACGCCGTCGCGCTCGTCGCGGTGCGGCGGCGCGGCGGGGCGCTGGCGCGTGATGCGGCGATCGCCGCTGGTGATGGTCCCGTCCTTCGCGAAGAAGGGCAGCTCCGCCAGCACGACGTTCGCGTGCTGCGCTGTCGTCGAGCGAAGCGAGTCGATCACGACCAGCGCCTCGACCGTCTCGAGGGCGGCGCGCACGTCGTCGCTGCCCGGTGCGTTGAGCAGCGGGTTGTCGTCGTGGATCAGCAGCCCGCGAATCGCGCCGTCGCGTGCGCCCTCGATGATCTCGGGGAAGGAGCGCCCGCCCTCGCCCGGCGCGACGCCCATGTCGCTGATGCCGAGCACGTTGGCGTCGGTCGGCAGGTAGTGCAGGCCCTGCGCGGCGCGATCGCCGAGGGCGGCGACGGCGAGATTCGTGCAGGCTGCGGCCTGCGCTCCGGCCGCTTCGGCGCTGAGCGCGCCCGGAGCGAAGACGATCGCGCAATCCGGCGCGCCTGCTGCGCCGTCCGCCGACCGCTCCGCGAGGAGCGCCCGTGCGGCCTCGAGGCGATCGGGGTCGACGCTCGCCGGTGCGGTGGCGTTGGCCTCGGCGAGCGCCTGGACCGTGGCGGCCTCGGCGCCGGGCTGCGGTTGCAGCCAGGCGGTGGCGAAGTCGACCAGCTCGCCCCAGCGGGGCGAGACGAGCACGAGCTTCGCGCCGTGCTTCACGACCGCATCCTTGACGCGCAGCGAGATGACCTGGTGCGACTCCTCGATGTCGCCGCCGACGACGATGATCGTCCCGGCCTGCTCGATGTCGGAGTAGCTGGACGGCAGCTCGGCCGAACCGAGGCCGCGCTCGAGGGCAGCGGCGGCGGCGCGGTGCACTGGCCCGTGCGAGAAGTCGAGGTGCGGCGTGCCAATCACCTCGCCCGCGAGCTTCGCGAGCAGCGCTGCCTCCTCATTCGTCGCCAGCGGCGAGCCGAGGACGGCGATCGCCTCCGCGCCGTGCTGCTCCCTGACGCCGGAGAGCAACCGCGCGGCCTCGGCCAGCGCGCCCTCAGGCGTGGCCGGGAGCAGCAGGTCGCCCTCGCGGAGGAGTGAGCGGCTGAGGCGCTCGCGGTCGCCGACGGCGTCGTAGTGGAAGCGCCCGCGCACGCAGATCTGGTCGCGGCTTGTGGGGTTGAGACGGTCCGGGCGCACGATCATCGGGCGGCCGTCGCGCAGGCCGTAGGAGATGGTGCAGCCGACGGCGCAGGAGTTGCAGGCGGAGTTGGTCCATTCCTCGGAGAGCGCCATCCACTTGTTGGGCTTCTCCATCAGCGTCGCGGTCGGGCAGACATCGATGCAGGCGCCACAGAAGTCGCAGTTGGACTCGTGGATGGCGCCGCCGGTGCCGAAGGCGATCATCGTCGTCGAGCCCTTGCCGGAGAGGCTGATCGCGCCGGTGTGGCGCAGGTCGGCGCAGGCGCGCACGCAGCGCGTGCAGATGATGCACATCTGCGGGTCGAACTCGAGGAACGGGTTGGCGCGGTCCACCTCGGGTGGCGGTGTCTCGTAGTAGGAGCGCTCCTCGCCGACCCACGGTTCCTCGAACTCGCCCATATCGATCAGCTCGGTCGAGGTCTGCAACTCGCAGCGGTAGTTCTTGCTGCAGGTCAGGCAGCGATGCGTGACGACGTCGTCGCGCAGGCAGATCTCGCCCGGCTGGCAGTGCACGCGGCGGTGGCAGGTGAGGCAGCGATCGGGGTGGTTCGCCATAATCAGCGACATAACCTGCTGCCGCGCGCGTTTCACATCGGAGGTCTCGGTGTTGACCGCCATGCCGTCGGCGGTGACGGCGGTGCAGGAGAGCTGCAGTTCGGTCGGCCGCGCGCCCTCGATCTCGACGATGCAGGTACGGCAGCCGGCGTAGGGTTCGAGGCCGTCGATGTAGCAGAGGTTCGTGATGCGAACGCCCTGCTCCTTGATCACCTCGACGAGCGGCCGTCCGGCCTCGACGTCGAGCGCTTCGCCGTTGAGCGTGATCGTGACCACCGGCGGCTCCTCTGTGCGCGCTGCGGGCGTTTAGTCGCGGTCGAGCTTGCCGGGCAGGTGTTGAGGCCCGAAGGGCCCCGCCTCGCCGGCGACGGGGAAGCGTCCGCGCGCGGTCGGCAGCGCCGTGCGCAGCGGGTGCTCCTCCTGCTGCTGGCCGTTGGGGTAGACCCCGTCGCTGCGATCGAGGTACTCGCTGGCCTCGCGGCTGAGCGCGTCGCGGTCGCGGTACATGTCCTCGAAGACGTAGACGGCGTCGTCGTAGCGTCCGCCGGCCTGGATCGCCTGGTAGGGGCAGGCCTCGGTGCAGAGTCCGCAGTACATGCAGATCCGGAAGTCGATCTCGTAGCGGTCGATGTTGAGCGTGCCGTCGGCGCGCGGCGAAGTCTCGACGAGGATGCAGCCATCGGGGCAGGCCTGCGCGCAGGTGGAGCAGCCGGTGCAGCGTTCCTCGAACCAGAGCAGGTTAGTGCGGGCGCGCAGGGGCACGTCGCGCTCCTCCTCCGGGTAGGAGACGGTGATGGGGGGCCTGAAGATGTGCTTGAAGGTGACGAGCAGTCCCTTGGCGATGCCCAGTCCGTAGGCCACGCGAACCCCTCGTCCCGCCGCAGTCTCCCGCATCCGGCGCTCGCGGCGAAGCATAGCCGACGGCTGCGGCAGGGGGTAGCGGGCGGCGGGGGGCATTGCGGGCGCCGAGGGCCGCCTGTACTGTGCAACACAGAAACTGTGAGACTGTGGATGAGACTGCGGCATGAGAAACATCACCGTATCCGTCGACGAGGAGACGCATCGCCTCGCCCGCATCCGCGCGGCGGAGCTCGACACCTCCGTCTCGGCCCTCGTGCGCGACTATCTCCTGGAGCTCGTGCAGGACCAAAACAACGAGTCCCGATTCGATCGCCTGCGGAGGCTGCAGGACGAGACCCTGGAGGCGATTCGCGCTCGTGGCGGTGGCCTGCGGTCGGCCGACAACCTGTCGCGAGACGAGTTGTACGAGCGCGATGCGCTTCGTTGACACGAATGTCCTGCTCTACGCCGTCAGCGAGGCGCCGGAAGACAGTGCCAAGCAGGAAATCGCGCTCGACCTGCTTGGGCGGCGGGATCTCGCCCTATCGGTACAGGTCCTGCAGGAGTTCTACACGCAAGCGACTCGAGCCTCGCGCCCGCGAGCGCTGGCGCACGAGGAAGCAGCAGCGTGGGTCCGGTCTCTCGGGCGCTTTCCGGTACAGGCCGTCACGCTCGACGTGCTGTGGGACGCGCTCGCCATCCACGAGCGGTTCGGCCTGTCCTACTGGGACGGCGCCGTCCTTGCGGCCGCCAGACTGCGAGGGTGCGACATCGTCTACTCCGAGGATCTGAGCGACACGCAGGATTACGGCGGCCTGCGTGTCGTCAACCCCTTCGCCGACGCAGGGGTAGGCGCATGACCACAACCCGCTGGCAGCCCGGGGCCTTCATTACCGGCCGCAGCATCTGGTACGGTCGCGTCTTCACGGCCTGGCCCTTCGTCGTCATCGAGGATCGCGGCGACGTGATCGCCGCCTGCACGCCGCCGGGCACGGTCTGGAAGCGCCCGACCGACCTCGAGGGCAACGACATCCGGCTGCCCCACGGCGAGTGGGGGCTGCGCGACGACGTCTGGTACGGCCGCGGCATGGTGCGCGTCTTCATCGAGGGCGCCGCCCACTCCGTGCTCGTCTTCCTCGGCGAGGGCGACGTGCGGCGCTGGTACGTGAACCTCGAGGCGCCCTTCCGCCGCACGGCGATCGGCCTCGACACCTCGGACCAGCACCTCGACATCGTCTTCCCGCCCGGCCTCGGCGAGCCCGAGTGGAAGGACGAGGACGAACTCGAAGAGGCCGTCGCCTACGGCAGTATGACCCGCGGAGAGGCCGAGGCGACCCGCGCCGAGGCCGAGCGCGCGATCGCATGGATCCAGCGCGGCGACCACCCCGCCATCGACGACCGCTGGCGTACCTGGGCGCCGGCCCCGGAGCTGGGCATCCCGGCGCTCGCGCCGGACTGGGAGACGCTGCCGCCTCAGATCTCGTAGGTCGCGAAGTCCTCGGCCAGCTGGACGCGAGCGAGGGCGCGCGCCCAGTCCGGCACGGCGAGCGGGTCGTAGTGCGTCACCAGCAGTCGCGTCGAGGGGTGGAGCGCGTCGCGCAGATCGCGCACGTCGTCCCAGCTCGTGTGGCCGTAGGCGCGGTCGCCGCCGCACTCCGTGATCAGCAGGTCCGCGCCCTCGGCGAGAGTGAGCACTGCGTCCACGTACGCCGTGTCGCCGGTGTAGGCGACGACGCCGTCCGGGTGCGAGACGCGGAAGCCGAGCGCCTCGATGCCGTGGCCGTGCTCCATCGAGACGCACTCGACGCGCAGCCCGGCCCACTCGAAGGCCGAGCCGCCCGCCTGCTCGAACCAGCGCACGCGTGGGTCGTCGCGCTCGGGCAGCCGGTCGGAGGCCCCGATCACCTCGCGCAACCGGTCGTGGATGCCCGGCGGCCCGGCGATGCCGAGCGGCTCGCGTGGGGCGCCCTCGCGGGCCGCTTGGCCCACCGTCGCCTCGAGCAGGAGGAGGTCCATGCCGCCGATGTGGTCGGAGTGCTCGTGCGAGAGCAGCACGAGGTCGATCGCCTGCGTCGGCACGCCGAGGCGGAAGAGGTGCGCGAGTGTCTGCGGCGGGCAGTCGAGCAGCACCCGCCCGTCGAGCAGGAACCCGCTCCAGTAGCTCCCGTGCGAGAACGCGAACCCGGACCCCAGGCAGTCGAGGCGCAGCCGGTTGCGAGTCACGTGTGCCGAGTCGTCGCGGCCCGCCGCCGCTACCGGCCGGCGGGGGCGGGGTTGGGGACGCCGCAGAGCCGGCGGCCCTCGGCGAGCGTGTCGGGCGTGTCGAGGTCGATGCGCACGATCGGCTCGTCGTCCATCGCAAGCTCGACGGGCGGGTGGCGGCGCAGCACGGAGCGCAGGCCCAGCTCCTCCTCCGTCGCCGCCGCCAGCTCCTCGAGCAGCTCGCCGGAGACGACGACCGGGTGGCCTCGCGAGCCGAGGTACGAGGGCTGGACCGCCTCGGCGCCCGTCGAGCGCAGCTCGTCGACGAGCCGGTCGATGATGTCGGCGCGCGTCGGCTGGTCGACGTTCTGGATCACGACCGCGTCGGGCCGCCTGCGACTCGGCGAGAGCAGCGCCGCCGCGCCGGCGGCCAGCGAGGTCGAGCGGCCCTGCGCCCAGCGCGCGTTGAAGACGCAGTGCTGTCGCTGGCCCTCGGCGAGCGCGCGCCGCACGTCGTCGGCGTACGCCCCGGTGACGACCACGACGCCCTCGATCTGCGTGCGGGTGAGTTCGTCGAGCTCCCAGGCGAGCAGCGAGTCGGCGCCCCAGGGCAGCAGCGGCTTGGGCGAGCCCATGCGGGTCGAGGCCCCGGCGGCGAGCACGAGCGCGGCGACGCTCATGAGGCGGCTCCCGCGCGCTCAGCTGTCCGGCTGGCGGCGGGGTCGTTGCGCCAGCCCTCGATCGCCTCGCGCACGGCGGCGGCGGCGAGGACGGAGCAGTGCAGCTTGGACTTCGGGAGCCCGCCGACGGCCGCGGCGTAGTCCTCGCGCGAGAGCGCGGCGGCCTCCTCGAGGCTGCGCCCGAGCAGCAGCTCGGTGGCCGCGGAGGACGTCCCGATCGCGGCCGGGCAGCCCGAGGTCAGGAACGAAGCAGCGGCCACGCGCTCATCCTCGATCCGCAGAAAGATCCGCATCGAGTCCCCGCAGACGGGATTGACCACGTACGCCTCGGCGTCCGCATCCTCCATCGCCCCCGCGTTGCGCGGCCGCTCGAAGTGCTCAATCAGCGCCTCGCTGTAGCCGGTCGTCGTTGCTGCCATGGCCGTATTGTCTCACGGGTTTGGGGAAGGGGGGCGGCGCAACTGCCCCATGGCAAGCCGGCGCACGGTGCGCTGCGCTAGAACTCCGCGTCCATCCTGAACTCGCGGTGTCTGAGCGCAAAGATGCTCTCTCGATTGAGTGCGACTCTGATCCCATCGTCATTTGTAACCACATCCCATCGCTCGGGCAGGTGATCGCGGAAGTGGATGGCCGTGCAGACGACCATTGGATCAGCCGCACCGTCTGATGTGGTGAAGAACTGCCCATAGCGTTCAATCACGTGATCGTGGTGGGCTAGAATCTCCGCGGTCTCGGGAACAGTCAGCACCTCACGATTCCTCCTGGCCCAGCCACGGAGCTTGTCGTCCTGGCGGTCTATCTCACGCAACACAGCAGCCGGTACGCGGAGACGCCCGCTCTTGGCTAGTCTGGTCAGGAAGTTCATCGGTGCATTCGGGTTCCTACCGCCGAGGAGATCGATCAAAGCGCTTGAGTCAATCAGGTAGCCCTTGTCCGGTGCGAGCACCACTACTCGGCGAGCAACGCAGCGTCCGACGCCTTGATGCGAAGCGCTCTGGCGACTTCCGAGACGGTGATCGCTTCGTCCTGAAGCGCACGTCCAAGAAGTTTCGCGGAGCGGTCGCCCAAGTACCTGCTGTACCGCTTGTACTTCGCCACGCCTCTTCCGCGCGCGCGGCCAGGCTTGGCCCTCCAGAACGGCTTGTATCCGCTGTCGGCGACGATGCCTAGCTCCCTTAGTCGAATCCCTATGACCGCACCACCTACGTGGAAGCGGCGCTGCAATTCTCTGCGGACAGCCGCGGGCCAATCGAGGAAACTCACCGGCATGGCATCCTCTGGGAGGGCGGCGAGGACTTCCGCGGCGGGCACCAGCATCTCGGCAGCGAAAGCGTTGGCGTTCCGCTCTTCATCGCGCGGCTCGACCACATGAGGATCACAAAGGGTTCCCGATCCGGCGTTCAAAACGAGGTGTCCCACTTCATGGTGGAGAGTGAACATCCGACCCGCTGCTGTGTCGGAGGAGTTGAGGGCGATCGCCGGTGGTCCTCCCCGGTCCCAACGAGACATTCCGCGGAGTTCGTCGATCGGCATAGGGAAGCGAAAGACCGAAACCCCGACGCCTTCAACGGCTTCGATCCATCCGGCGAGTGCGTCTTCCTCACCTCCCCAAGCATCCAGCTCCTCAGTTCCAATCCCCAATGCTGAGCGCGTCTCGATGGCGAGCGATCGGAGATCGGGAGCGTCAGATTCCCGTCCGCTTGTCGATGGAAGTGCAATTGGCTCCGCGTCGGCAAGTCGCGAGAGCACCTGCCGCGTGATCTCGTAGAGGCGATCGAAGAGATCAATGCGCTCGCACGCTGAGTAGCTCAGTGTGCTCTTGGCGCCGGGTGGCCGACGGAAGTCCCGGAACGGTGACCGCGGTAGCTCTGCGGAAAAGAGATCCACGTAGCGCACGAGACACGTGCTCGCCAGCGCCTCCGCCTCCATCACGCTCGGCAAACGCTCACCGCGCTCCATAGCCTCGATGTCGTGCGCGGTTATCGGCGAATCGGGCCGGTGCCGCTTGAGCGCCTCCGATGCGCGTTCGGCCGCCTGATCATGGCTTAGCCCAACGCGACGACGCGCGGCGGCAAGTGTGCCGCGATGGACAGCCACACCGACTTCGGCTCCCTCGACAGCCATCGTGCTTGTCTCCCGGTTGTCCGTTCGGACGCCACACCCTAGGGCCTTGGCGGACCGTCCGGCGTAGTACCAGCCTACTAGAACAATCCGTTCAACCCACCCCCCGCAAACACAGCAACCCTTCCAGCGACACCCCCTTCGCCTGCGCCAGCACGCGGATGCGCCCGAGGCCGGCGGGGTCGAGGAGGGTGTCGGCGGCGCGGCGGGCGGTGGTGTAGGCGGCGAGGTCGCCCGCGGCTCGGGAGCGGGCGGACTCGAGCTGCTCGCCGATGCCGAGGGCGATCAGCGCCTCGGACTGGGAGACGGAGGGGGCGGACTCGAAGCCGGCGTCCGCCGCGGCCGCGCCCAGCGAGGTGAGGTCGACGTGGGCGGTGAGGTCGGTGAGGCCGGGCCGGGCGAGCGGGTCCGGCTGCGGG
Organism: Dehalococcoidia bacterium; assembly: GCA_963667465.2. Classification (GTDB taxonomy): domain Bacteria; phylum Chloroflexota; class Dehalococcoidia; order UBA2979; family UBA2979; genus VXMT01. The sequence goes on from CAXXDN010000002.1 coordinate 380,381, forward strand.
CTGTGACGGCGGAACGCCATCAGCGTGCCCATGCGCCGCCACGGCGCGTACAGCCGCTCCGCCTCGTAGCCGTAGTCGATCGTCAGCAGGTAGCCGCGATGGAAGCGCGAGGCGAGCGCTCGCATCGCCTCGATCGCCGCGGGCGAGAGCTCGGCGCGGCAACCGTCGCCGGGCTCGACGCCGAGCTGCGCGAAGTGCGCCGCGAGCGCGGGGTCGCTTGCCTCGCCGAGCGCGAGGCGCAGCGCGCCGCCCTCGCTCGTCACGTACCACTCGCGCAGCTCCTCGCCGCGGCGCTCGACGAGGTGGACGGGGAAGGCGTCGAACAGCTCGTTGCTAATCGCGACGCCCTCGAGGGGTTGGGGTTCGGCGAGCCAGTCGGCGAGCAGCGCGGTGCGCGCCTCGTGGCCGCGCGCGGCGAGGGCGGCCTGTTGCTCCTCGCCTCGCGCCGGGTGGCCGTCGAGGAGGGTGACGCGCGCGGCGGCGTGGCACTCGGGTGCGCGCGCCCGCAGCCAGTCGAGTATTGCCGATGTGAAGGCGCCGGATCCCGCGCCCGGCTCCACGAGGTCGAAGGCGGCGGGTGAGCCGAGGCGTTCCCAGCACTCGGCGACCTGGCGCGCCCAGAGGTAGCCGAAGATCGGATGCACCTCGGGCGAGGTCTCGTAGTCGCCGTCGCGGCCCCAGGCGAGGCCGGGGCGGGCGTAGTAGCCGTGCTCCGGGTGGCTGAGGGCGAGCTCCATGAAGCGCGCGAAGGTGATCCACCCACTGGCGGCGATCTCCGCCTCGATCACCGCCGCGAGGGGTGTCGCGCCCTCGGCGAGGGCGAAGTCGTCGGCTGCGGGCTGCGTGCTCACGACGCCATCGTAGCGGTGTGCGGGCGTGGGGGAACGGGGACTCGCTACTCGCTCGCGCTCTCGCCGCGGAGGCCCATCACCTGCACGGTGACGCTGCGCAGTTGCTCGCCCTCGAAGCGGCCGGGCGGGAAGTCGAGCTCGACGAGGAAGACGCTCTGCCAGACGCCGAGCCGCAGCTCTCCGTTCTGCACGGGCAGCGTTTCACTCGCGCCGATCAGCAGGTGCTGGCAGTGCGAGTGGCCGTTCTCCGGCTCGCCCTCCGGCACGTCGGTGCGGATCGTGAAGTCGTTGTGCTCGTAGTAGTCGTTGGCGGGGACGATACGGTCCAACACGCGGGCCATGTCGCGCAGCAGCAGCGGCTCGTGCTCCTGCACGGTCACGGCGGCCGTTGTGTGCGCCGATGCGATCAGCACCTGCCCGAAGGCGACGCCGGAGCGTTCGATGACCGCCCGCACGTCCGTGGTCACATCGATGAACTCGCTGGAGTGCTGCGTGGCGTACTCGAAACGCTCGCTCACGATGACGAACTCGCTCGCCGGGGCGGTCGTTTCGGAGAGCAGTTCGCGCTTGAGCGCGCGCGAAGGGGGCGAGGATTGCGCCATTGCCGCCTCGATCCGTCCCGCGCGACCGCTCAGGCCGTCTCGGCCGCGAGGTGACGCCGCAGCGAGCGTACGGCCTCGGTGATTGTCGCGGCGTCCGGCGCTTCCGGCCGGAAGCGCACGTAGGCCTCGAGGTCCGGCAGCGCGGCGGCGTAGTTGCCGGCGCGCTCCTGCAGGCGGCCGCGGTCCCGCAGCTCGTCGAGGTCCCAGGGCGCGAGCGTGAGCAGCAGCTCGATCGCGCGTTCCGCCTGCGCCTCGTCGCCGCGCTGGAGCGCCCGGCCCTTGAGGTTGTGCAGGAGCCGCTGCAGCACCTGCCGAGGCGTGAGCGGGTCCAGGAAGTGGTCGCGGAAGGGCGTGCGGGCGCCGTAGATGGAGCGCACGATCTGCTGCAACTGCTCCACCGAGCGCCGGGCGCCGCCGCGGAAGACGTCGCTGAACAGCGGCTCGCCGTCCTCGATCTCGAGGCGGGTCACCACGTGGCCCGGCAGCCCGACCGCGCGCAACTCCAGCCCGGCGCGCTGGCAGACAGCGACGGCGAGGATGGCGAGCGAGACGGGGATGCCCGTGCGCCGTTCGATCACCTCGTGCAGCAGCAGGTTGCGGGGGTCGGCGTAGTGGTCCTCGTTGCCCTGGAAGCCGAGCTCGTTGAAGAGCAGGTCGGTGGCGGCGTCCAGGCGCTCCTCGGGGCCGCCAGCGGGGAGTACGCGCGCCGCCAGCTCGCGGCCCCACTCGTCGAGCTGGGCCTCGTAGCGGTCGACGTCGAGGCCGGGCGCCTCGGCCTGGGCGATGAGCAGGGCGGCGCGCGCCAGCGGCGTCTCCTCGGGGCGGCCGGCGACAGTGACGCGGAAACGCTCGAGCAGGTCGGAGAAGTGGTCGCTCAGCGGGGAGGTCATGCGATCGCGACTCCCTCGACGCGCCAGAGCTTGACGAAGAGCAGGGAGACGAGGGCAGCGACGCCGACCATCGGCGTCTGCGGCGCCTCCAGCACGTAGGCGATCGGGATCACGGAGAGCAGACCGGTGAGCCCGCCGAGCCGCCGCGACCCGCCGACCCGCCAGACGATGAACGCGACGGCGCTGGCGAGCAGGCCGGGAGCAGGCAGCAGTACGAGAATCGCGCCGACCGTCGGCCCGGTGCCGTTACCACCGTGCAGCCGCAGGAAGATCGGCCAGAGGTGGCCGACGACCGCGACGAGGCCGGCGAGCACGGCTTCGACCTCGCCGAGACCGACGGCGTAGGCGAGGGCGACGGCGGCAGCGCCCTTGCCGATGTCCAGGGCGCCGACGAGCACCGAGGTCTTGAAGCCGACGTGGTCGCGCACGTTCATCGTGCCGGGGTTGCCGCTGCCGATGCGGCGGATGTCCTCGCCGGTCAGGCGGCGAACGACGAGGTAGGCACTCGGCACGGAGCCGAGGAGGTAGGCGGCGCCCAGAATGAGCGCGAGTTGCATTAGGTGCCCTCCGGGCCGGTCCCCCAGGCTGAGAGTACCGAGGCGGGGTGGGGGCGAGCAAGCGCCGGACGCTGCTCACCCCCGCGCTACGGCGCGGGGGGGTCGATCGGGCGGCGGCCGGCGAAGCCGCTCTCGCGCGGGTGCCACCAGGCGATGTCCGCCTCGCCCGCCTGCCAGCACCAGTAGGCAGGCCGGCCCTCGAGCGTCGTCGGGAAGTCGAGCAGGCCCTGTTCGAGGCCCTTCAGCTCCGCGCCCGTGGCCGTGACCTCGGCGATCAATCGCCGGGCGCGCTCGCCGAGGACCGCGAGGCGCTCCGCCAGCTCGCGCTCGTGCGCGCCGTGCGCGCGACCGTTGCCGCGGCTCCGCTCACGGCTCCGGGAGAGTTCGTGCGAGAGCGAGTCGATGTTGCCCTGCACCTCGCGCAGCGCCTCGAACGGCGCTCGCGCGGCGGCCAGCGCCTCGCGCGCTTCCTCCAGCGTGAACTCGTGCTCGGCCATGCGTCGCCTCCGAGCCGGTCAGGCGGTTCCGAGGGAGCGGGTCACTCCTCGAACGGCGTGAAGCCCTCATCCGGCGGGGGATCGGGCGGCCGCGGCGCGCTCCCGCGTCCCGCCTCGGCGTCCGCCGGGTAGTCCTCGATCACCGTCGCCGGCTGAGGTTCCTGCGAGGTCGCGAAGCCGGCGCGCTCAAGGGCCTCGCTGAGGCTGCCGCCCAGCGCCGTCACCAGGAAGTTGACGGCGAAGGCCGCGGCCCAGGGCGGGATGCCGAGGAAGGACCAGGGGCGGTGCCCCACTCGCGTCGCCGCCACCAGGCCGGGAACGAGCTCCTGCGCCGTCGGCTGGGCAAGCGCGACCTCGAGGACGGCCTCGGGGCCTTCGTCCATCAGGTCCGGCTCGCCTTCCTCGGAGCGGCGGCGCTGCTCTGCGAAGGCGCGCCCGGCCGCGGCGCCGAGCAGAGCGAAGATCAAGGTCAGCACGACCGAACGCAGCCATCCGAGCATTGCCGGTCTCCCGTCGCGGCCGAGCCGTACGGCGCTTCGCGCAGCCCTTGGTGGCGGGCTGCGCTAAGGTCTCAGAACGGTACGCGCGCGCGGCGGACGCGGTCAACGATCGCACGGCTCTGATGCACCGTGGCACGCCCGGAGAAAGGCGCCGATGTCGGCCGGTCCTCGACGCTCGCGGCCGGCTGACGCCCGCGCGGCCCAGGCCGGCGGCCTCGGGTTGCTGCGTTCCGGGCGCTGGTTCTACGGCTGGACCATCGTCGGCGTCGCCTTCCTCGCGACGTTCGCGCACGTCGGGTACCTCAACTCGGTGCTCGGTATCTTCCAGCCGGCGCTGCACGAGGAGTTCGGCTGGAGCCGCGCGGAGGTCGCCGGTGCGCTGACCATCGGCAGCCTCGCCGGAGGCGTGCTGTCCCCGTTCTTCGGCGTGGTCATCGATCGCTACGGTGCGCGCTGGATGATCGCCGGTCCGGCGGTGGCGCTGGCGGTGGGGTGCCTGCTGCTCGCCGAGCTGCGCGAGCTGTGGCAGTTCTACCTGCTCTTCGCGGCCGGCCGCGCGCTGGCGATCTCCGCGATGATGGCCGCGGCCGTCGTCGCGGTCTCCAACTGGTTCATCCGCCGCCGGCCACTCGCGATCGCGATCGGCACCCTCGGGATGCGCGTCGGGAACGCGGTGATCCCGCTGATCGTCGCGCTCGTGATCGCGGCGCGCGGCTGGCCGGACGGCTTCCGTACGCTTGGCGTCTTCTTCCTCGTGTTCGGGATCGTCCCGGCGCTGCTGCTGATGCGCCGCCGGCCCGAGGACATGGGCCTGCGCCCCGACGGCGATCCTCCGGCCACGCCTGAGGAGCGCCGGGCGGCTGCGCTGCTCGACCCCTTCTGGACGCTGGGCGCCGCGGTCCGCACCCGCGCCTACTGGCTGGTCGGCGCCGCCTTTGCCCTCGCGATCTTCGGGAACGGCGCGATCAACTTCCACCAGATCCCGCACCTTGTCGATCGAGGGCTCTCGACGACCCAGGCGGCGCTGATCCTGACCGTGATGTCGATCGCCGGCGCCGGCGGGGGGCTGCTCGGCGGCGTGGTCGCCTCGCGGGTGCGCTCGCGCTGGACCATGGCCGTTGCGCTGGTGTTCCAGAGCAGCGGGGTGCTGCTGCTGCTCGCGGTCCACAGCTTCGGCATGGCGATCCTCTACGCCCTCTGGTACGGGTTTTTCTTCGGCGTGATGGTGACGCAGCTGCAGGTGGTCTACGCGGAGTACTTCGGGAGGCTGCAACTCGGCCTGATCCGCGGCTCGTTCCAGCCGGTTGCGCTTGGCTTCAATGCCGCCGGGCCGCTCGTCCTCGGAATCTGGTTCGACCGGGCCGGCGGCTACGAGGGTCCATTCGCGCTGATCATCGCATTCTTCCTCATGGCCGCTCTCGCGCTGTCCGCCGCGCGCTACCCCACACCGCCGGAGGCAGGCGCGAGGCCGGCGGCCGGGCCGCCATCGCAAGGCCGGCCTACGAGCAGAGCTCGCTGATCATGTGCTCGGGGTTATGTGGCCCGTAGTTCCAGATCGCGTTGAAGCGTGCCTCCTGGGCCCGCAGGAACTGCTCGATCGCCGAGCAGATCAGACCCGGCGCGGTAGCCGTCCGCAGGCCCTCGCGATAGATCGCCGCGACCTGCCCGTGCAGCGTCCGGCCAAGGTTGTCTGCCGCCTGATCGAGCAGCGCACCCGTGCCCGCCTCGTCCCGCAGGCGCTGCGCCGCGAGGGCCGCACGGAACAGCGCGTAGGCGGAAAGCTCCGCCCGGCTTGAGGCGCGCCCCTGCTCGACGCGCCAGTCGACGAGGGACGTGTCCGCTGCCGCCGACTGGTAGAGAGCGCGCGCCCGCGCGTAGTCACCGCTCCGGAACGCCGTGTCGGCGTCTACGATCGCGTGGAACAGGTAGCGGGGCGCGTCCGTCGTGCCCTCGGTGATGAACCCGGCCTCGGTCCAGGTCAGCGCGAGATTCGAGGTGCGGACGGGTCCCGCGGAGGAGTCAGCCACGGTTTCGTTCTCGATGAGCAGCCGCGTCGCCCCGGCTCCGCCCGCGGTTCCGCCGGAGGTCTCGACGCGCACCCCGGCGGTGGCGCTGACCTCCACGCCCGCGGGCATCAGGTCTTCGAGGTTGCCGCGGTGGTTGCTGATGATCAGCAGCCGCCTGTCGCAGGCGGCGTCGTCGCAGCGCAGGGTCGAGATCACCAGGTCCGGGAAGCGATCGCCGGTGAGGTCGGCGATGGACTCGATGGTCACGCCCTCGAGGGTCGCGTTGACCAGCACGCGCGCAGAGGAGAACAGCCGGAAGTCCTCTTCGCTGCTCTCGTAGAACCAGACGTCACCGCCGCCGTCGGCGAGGGTGAGGGCGAAGACGAACTCGCTCGCGCCGTCTCCGTCGAAGTCGGCAAAGAGGCAGCGCTCGCCGCTGGTGGGAGCGAGGCCCCATGCGGAGACGAGGTCCGGCAGACAGCCGGGCAGGTTCGCCTCGCCGGTCAGGAGGTGGTCACGGAGCAGCAGCGCGCTCGCGAGCGGCTCGTCGGGCTTCGGCGGCGGCTCGGGGGGCTCGTCTCGCGTGGCCGTCTGGGTCGGCGTCGGTGTCGCCGTGCCCTCGAGGACGGTGGGGGTGGGCGTTGCGGTGACGATGATCGACGGCCCGCTGTCGTCGCGCACCGGCGTCTCGTCTGGCGCGGGCGTCGGTGTGAGTGCGATGACGCGCACGTCGCCGCCGTCGCCACAGCCTGCGGTGAGCAGGGCGAGCGTCGCGAGGACGGCCGCCAGCGCGGCCGCGGGTCCGCCGAATCGGCTTGCGTCAGGGCGTGGGGTCCACCTGTTGATGATTTCAAAAATCAAATTGAAAACCCGTGTTGACTTTTTAGCCGATCCCTGCTTGAATGCCCGCTACGGCCCCAAATCGGCAGTCCCTCACGTGCTGTCGGCTGCGGGCGTAAGGGTGGGGAGACTCCAACAATGGGGGAGATCGACACCAGGGAGCACGGACGCAAACTCGCGGCCGAGTTCATTGGTGCCTTCGCGCTCATCTTCATTGGAGCGGGCGCCATCATCCAGACCGGCGGGGGCAACCTCATCGCCATCGCCGTCGCGCACGGTCTCGCCATCGCGCTGCTTCTCTCCTCGCTTGGCCACATCTCCGGTGGCTTCTTCAATCCTGCGCTGACGATCGGCCTGTGGGCCACCCGCCGCCTTGATACGGTCACGGCTGTCGCGTACATCATCGCGCAGTTGCTTGGCGCCGTCGCGGCCGCGCTGGCGCTGGTGCTGCTCTTCCCCGAGGCACTGCGTGACGCCGTGGCCCTTGGCACGCCGTTGCTCGGGCGCGGCACCGACTTTGCCCAGGGCGTCATCCTTGAGGCGATCGCAACCTTCTTCCTGATGCTGGCCGTGTTCGGCACCGCGCTCGACCCGCGCGGCCCGAAGCTCGGCGGCTTCGGCATCGGGCTGATTCTCACCATGGGCATCCTCGCGATCGGCACCCTGACCGGCGCCGCGATGAACCCCGCGCGCACCTTCGGTCCAGCCCTCGTGGGCGGCGAGTGGGCAGACCACCTCGTCTACTGGATTGGCCCGATCATCGGCGCGGTCGTTGCCGCGCTGGTCTACCACTACCTCTTCGCCGGGGAGGAGATGGAGATGAGCGATGCCTAGACCTTGCAGGTTCCGGAGCGGAGTGCGCGCCACTCCCCTACGGGACGAGCGCCGGGCGGGAAGGGTTCCCGCCTGACGCAGCACCTTCCTTAGCAGCCAACATCTGCCGCGAAACCAATCACCCCCGCCGCACGGCAGATGCTGGTGAGAGGGCGGGCCTCCGGGCCCGCCCTCTGCCTTGTCCGGCGATCGAACGATTGAGTGCCTCAGCGCCCCGTGCTGCCGTGGCCTCCCTCGCCGCGCTCGGTCGCGTCGAGGTCCTCGACCACCTCGAACGCCGCCGGCGCGAGCCGGCCGACGACGAGCTGCGCGATGCGCTCGCCGTCCTCGATCACGTAGCGACCGTCCTCGCCGGCGCCGGGCAGGCAGTACATCGTCACGAACAGCTCGCCGCGGTAGTCGGCGTCCAGGGTGCCGAGCACTGCCAGCACCCCTCGTGAGGCGAGGCCGGAGCGCGGCCGGAGCTGCACGTCCAGCCCCTCGGGCGCGGCCACGGCGATGCCCGTCGGCACGAGCACGGGCGACGTTCCCAGCTCGATCGCGCCGCTCTCGAGGCAGGCGTGCAGGTCAAACCCGCTGGCGAGCGCGCTCTGTCGCTGCGGCAGCCGTGCGCCGGGGCGCAGCAGTTGCACCTGCAGGACCGTGGAGTCGGGAGTCGTACTCATTGCGCCGGGCCGAGGCGGGCGCTAGCCGGCGGTCGTGGCCTTTCGCTCCTGTGCGCGTGCGATGCCGCGGCCCTTCTTGGGGGTGAGCACCTCGACCGGGTAGACGTCCCGCTTGAGCATCTCGCGCGGCGGGTCGATGTAGATCGAGCCCCAGCCGCAGGCCTGCTCGCAGAGGCGGCAGCCGACGCACTTCTTGTCGTCGACGACGGCCACGCCGTAGAAGTCGTGGCTGTTCGGCGCATCCGTCAGCGAGAGCGCGTCAAACGGGCAGATGTGGATGCACAGCTCGCAGCCGGAGCCGATGCAGTTGTCATCGATCACCTTCGCCAGCGGCAACTCGCGGCGCGGGAACGTGCGGCACTGGTCGCCGAGTTCATCGAGGATCGACTCGGGCGGGCAGACCGCGCCGCAGGCGCCGCAGTCGATACAGAGGTCCGGGTCGATCACGTGCAGCTCGTCGCGCACGCCGGTGATCGCGTTGACCGGGCACTTCTTGACGCAGGCCGTGCAGCCGATGCACGTCTCGATGATGGAATACGCCAACGCTGCCTCCCGTCGGGGCGCCGCTCGCCGGACCTTGCGGCGAATCTACCACGCCCGGCGGCACAGGGCGACGCCTCGACTGGTATTCGATCGCCCAACGCGCGTTTCGAGAGGCTCGAGGGCGCCGCGGGAGCCGCGCTGGAGCGGGGCCGGCGCCGCTGGTACGATGACTCCATGATGCGCCGCCTCCGGATCCACCCTCGCCGCCTGCTCACCGCGCCACGCCTGCGCGTCTCCTCCGGGGACGAGCGGCGCAGCGTACTGGCGATCGACGGCCTGGTCTGCGGCGTCTGCGCAAGCCGCACGGAGCGCGCCCTGCGAAGTGTTCCCGGTGTCGAGCGCGCAAGCGTCGACCTCGCGAGCGGATGCGCGACGATCGAGCACGGCGAAGCGGCCCCCGACCTCGCGCAACTCGCCGACGCGGTCGACGGGGTCGTCATCGCGCGCCCGTGGCGCGTGAGGATCGAGGCCTGGACGGCGGGCCTCGGCGCTTGGGGCCGCCGCCTTGTGCGGGGGAGCGGCTGATACCGGCCGCGGAGGGCGCTCCGCCCCCGCTCGCGATCGGAGCGCACTGCTCGGCCTCCGGCGGCCTCTGGCGCACGATCGAGCGAGCGATCGCTATCGAGGCGGAGGCCGTGCAGTTCTTCGGCTCCTCGCCGCGCGCCTGGCGTCCCACGAACCACAAGCCCGAGGCCTTCGAGCGCTTCCGCGAGCTGCGTGCGGAGTCCGGCATCGGCCAGGCGTGGCTGCACGGCAGCTACCTGGTCAGCCTCGCCCCCCGTAACGAGGAGCACTACGAGAAGTCGATCGCCTCGGTGGTCAACGCACTCAGCGTCGCCGCCCGGGCCGGGGCGGAGGGCGTGGTGCTGCACAGCGGCTCGCACCTCGGACGGGGCTTCGAGGCAGTGCTGCCGGAGGTGGTCTCCGCCATCGGGCGCATCTTCGACGAGGCGCCGGAGGGTCCGTTCCTCGCATTGGAGAACGCGGCCGGCCAGCAAGGCCCGATCGGCGGCACGTTCGGCGAGCTCGGCGCGATCCTCGATGCGGCCGACTCGCCGCGGCTGCGCGTCTGCCTCGACACCTGCCACACCTTCGCCGCCGGCTACGACATCACGACGCCCGAGGGCATGGCGGAGACCCTCGAGGAGTTCGGGCGCGAGATCGGCCTCGACCTGCTGGCCGTGATCCACGCGAACGACTCGAAGCAGGAGCTGGGCAGCGGGCGCGACCGCCACGAGAACATCGGTGAAGGCCACATCGGCTACGAGGGCTTCCGCACCATCCTCGGTGAGCCCGCGTTCGCCGGCCGGGCGTTGCTGCTGGAGGTACCCGGCTTCGAGGGCGACGGGCCGGACCTGGAGAACGTGCGGCGCCTCAAGCGCATCCGTGACGAGGTGTCGCAGGGGTGATGATGCACCGACGTATGCGCCTGCGGCGCTGGAAGGTCATGGCCTGCGCGACGATCTTCGCGCTCGCGCTGCTCAGCGCCGCCTGTGCGGAGAGCGGCGGGCACCTCGAGGGCGATCTCCACGATCAACTGCACGAGATCGCGCACCTGGCCTGCGCGCGGGTCGAGGGCGGCGCCGCTGCCGGCGACGTGGTCGCCGAGACGGTTGCTGAGGCCGTCGCGCTTGGCGCGACGGAGGCGCAGATGCGCGACATTCTCGAGGAAGAGTGCTCGGATCTGCTCGAGTAGTCCCTGCCGGCGCCGCTAGCGCGGACCCCCGCCGTGCGGGCGGACGCGGCGCGGGCGCCCTGCCAGCCCGCGGAACTCGTCCTCCAGAAGAGGATCTCCATGAGCAGGTGCGGGGTTACGCCCCAGCGCTGATCCGTCGGTGCGCCCTCCTCGGCGAGCCGCTCCAGCAGGCGCTCGGCCATCGAGGCGTGGTCCATGCCGGGGTCGTTCCCGGCGATGCGGATGTCGGCCTCGAACTCCAGCACGGCGTCGATCACCTCTGCGGCGATGAAGCCGCCGAACTCCTCGGACAGCTGCTCGGCCACCCAGTTCGCGCACTCGGTCGAGAGTTGCTCGTCGAGGCGGATGTCGTCGGCGTCAGGTGTGTCGTTGCTCATCGCGCCTCCGTTACGCGCCGGGCATGGGCGCCCATGGCCCGAGCCCGGCGAGCCGATCGGCGGCGATGCGGACGATGAGCCGCTGCTCGCCGGGCTGGCGGAAGGGGTAACTGTCCAGGCCGAGGAAGCGCCCCGCGAGCATGTCGATGTGCGCGTCGGCGCCCTCGGCGGTGATCTCGGTGACGCGGCCGTGGATCAGCAGGTAGTGCTGCGGCTCGTCGCGGTCCTGCACGGAGAGCAGGACGCGCGGATCGCGGCGCATGTTGCGCGTCTTGGCGCGACCCTCCGAGGTGTTGATCACCAGCTCGTCACCCTCGACGTCGACCCAGAGCATCGAGAGCTGGGGCGTGCCGCTGGGGTTCGTCGTCACGAGGTGGCCGTAGGCGCGGTCGGCGAGCAGCGTACGGGCGGACTCGGGCAGTGCGGCCATGTTGGGGCGGCTCCGTTCGTGGTCTCGCGTCGGTGCGGCGATCGTACCGCCGCGCCTGCCAGAGGCGCCAACCTCACGTTGACGGAGGGATCGGGCGAATCTACGCTGAGGCCGCTTGCGAGGCAGTTCCGAGCCACATTCCTCCGGCGCGATGAAGCGGGCAACAAGACGGACGAGGGACCGGGCGGTCGCCTCGCCGACGCAGGCGCGCCGGGTTCGATTGGAGCGCGCATGGCCCAGGGGACGACGCGACCCGCACCCGCGGATCGCGAGGAGTCGCCCGCCCCGCAGGGGCCTGCCGGGCCGAACGGGGACGGGCCCGGCGAGCCGGGCTCGCCGCCGCGAGCGATGGCCGCCGCAGGCGCTCGTCCACCGCTGCGCCGCACGTTCAGCGCATTCCGCTACCCGGACTACCGCCTGCTCTGGGCCTCGATGGCCATGGCGATGGTCGGCATGCAGATGCAGATGATCGCGCGCGGGCTGCTCGCCTTCGAGCTGGCGGGCAACTACTCGGCGGTCGGCGCGCTGGCTGCGGCGTGGGGTATCCCGCAGTTCTTCCTCGCACTGCCTGGCGGCGCGATCGCCGACCGCATGGACAAGCGCGTCGTGCTGCTGTTCACGCAGGGCGCGGTGTTTCTGCAGGCGCTGGCCGTCGGGCTGCTGATCGCCTTCGACGCGATCTCGCTGCAGCTGCTGTTCCTGTTCGGCATCGTGCTCGGCGGCACCTTCTCCTTCAACATGCCCGCCCGCCAGGCCTACATCCCCGAGCTGGTCCCGAGGGACGAGCTGATGAACGCGATCGCCCTCAACAACACGGCGATGAACGCGACGCGCCTCTTCTCCCCCGTCGCCGCGGGGGTCTTCATCGCGGCGTTCGGCTTCGCCACGACCTACCTCATCACCGCCGCCATGTACCTCATCGCCTGGGGCGCCGTGTGGCTGCTGCCGCGCGGCCGCGGCCACCTCGCGGGCGCCAGCGAGCGCAAAGGGATGTTCGAGGAGATCCGGCTCGGCCTGCGCTACGTCCGCCAGAACCGCGCGCTACGCGCGTTGATGCTCATGGCGCTGGTGCCGATCACCCTCGGCATGCCGTTCGTGACGATCTTGCCCGCGTTCGCGGCAGGCGACCTCGGGCTCAACTCGCTCGGCTTCGGGCTACTGACGGCCGTGAACGCCGTGGGAGCGCTGGCCGGATCGCTGCTGATCGCGGCGCTGAATCCTTCCGGCCGGCTGGCCCGCCGGCAGGCGCTGCTTGGTATGGGCTGGGGCGTCGGGCTGATCCTCCTCGGTGTCGGCTCGCTCTCGTTCGGGTTGCCCGGCGCGTTCCTTGCGATGATCGTGATCGGCGGCTGTTCGATGGCCTACATGGCGCTGAACAACGGGATGATCATGACCAGCTCGTCGCAGCAGTACCACGGGCGGATCATGAGCCTCTACATGCTGACGTTCGGCATCTTCCCGCTCGTGGGCTTGCCGCTCGGCATCCTCGGAGACGCGATCGGCGGCTACGCGACCTTCACGCTGCTGGGCGCGAGCATCCTCGCATTCGTCCTCGTGCTCCTGCTGGTCGTCCCATCGGACCTGATCGACCGCGCCGCGAGCGCCGGCCCACGAGAGCCGGCCGAAGCGGAGGCGCAGTCCGAGGCGCGAGCCAGCTGAGGCGTGACGCGGCCGAGGCCCGCGCTTACTCGAGGACCAGCTGGAACTCCATGACGCCGCGGTCCTCGACCGATACCACGATCGGAGCGCTCGGCGCAGTGATGTCGTAGTCGGCGAACGCGATCTCGAGCGAGCCCACGACCACGACGAGCCCGCCCGTGAACTGGCCCTCGAGGGGAATCTCGACGCGCTGCGTTACGCCATGCAGCGTCAGATCGCCGACGGCCGTGACCGAGATCGTCTCGCCCTCGGCGGGCACGGACTCGATCGGGATCGGTTCGGCAAGGACGAAGGTCGAGGTCGGGAACCTGTTCGTCTCAATCGCCTGGCCGCGCAGGGCGCGGTCGCGCCGCGAGTCGTCCGTCTTCAGCTGGGTCATGTCGACCTCGACGGTGACGGCGGTGATCGCGCTGCCGTCGAACTCGAGCGAGGCGGTGAGCGCCGTCGAGCGCCCGACGGCGGTGAATGCACCGATGCCGACGAGTTCCTCGCGGACGCGGAAACCGGCGAAGGACTCGCCCTGCCCGGAAAGCTGCCAGGCACCGGTCAGCTCGCCCTCGGGGCGCGCCGGGGCAGCCTCGGCGGTTGCCTCGGGCGTCGCTGGCGGTGTGGGGGTGGCGGTCGCCGTCGGCGTGCGTGTGGTCGCGCTGGTCGGCGCCGGCGTTGGTCTGGAAGTCGGAGTCGAGGCAGCGGCGGTGGCGGTCGCCGTCGCGGTCTCCCGCGTGGTGGCGACGGCGCCCTCGATGCTCACCGGCGGCGGGGCGTCGTCGCGGAGGAAGAAGTACCAGCCGCCGACGGCCACCACGGCGACCACGATCACCGCGAGCACCGCTGCGAGTACGAGGCGGGGCCGACCGAGCATCATCATCCTCCTGCACGCACGGGAACCGCTGGCGCGCAGCCTGTCAGAACGCGGATAACATCAGCGTAAGGCCACCCGGGCGCTGGTTACAGATGCATCCGGGAGGCGGCTGCATCCGGGAGGCGGCTGCATCCCGAAGACAGCCGTATTCGAAGGGCGCCGCCGCGGTGTAGCGGGTTCCAGGGCTCCTCGTGACGTCCGCCCACCCACGAGTGGTGGCGGCGCGGGTCGCAAGCCGGGTCCGGGAGGCGGTGTAGTATACGGCTCGGTTCGGACCCCGAACCATGATCCGCGGAGGCGCCGCTACGGGGCGTCGTGGGCGAGGTGGGCGCCACGACCGACTTCATGACGCCAGAGCAGCGAGCCGAGGTGGAGGCTCTGCGAGCGCAGCGGTTCGACACGAAGCGCGCCACTGTCCCAACCCTCGAAGACCTGTTGTACACGCCCGTCCAAATCCTCGATCACGGGTTCGTGCGGGTCATCGACTACATGGGCGACGACGGCGCCATCGTGCAGGCGGCCCGCGTCTCGTATGGACGAGGCACCCGGCGCACCTCGGATGATCGAGGGCTGATCCGCTACCTCATGCGTCACCGGCACACGACGCCCTTCGAGATGTGCGAGATCAAGCTGCACGTCAAACTCCCGATCTTCGTCGCGCGGCAGTGGATCCGGCACCGCACGGCCAACGTCAACGAGTACTCCGCCCGCTACTCGATCCTCGATCGTGAGTTCTACGTGCCGGGCGCGGACGTCATCCGGTCTCAATCCCGAACCAACCGCCAGGGCCGCGGCGCGCAACTCTCCCCGGACGAGGCCGCGCGGGTCCAGGAGCTGCTGCGCGAGGACGCCGAACGCGCGTACGGGCACTACGAGGAGCTATTGAACGAGTCGCCCGCCGGAGAATCGGGTGACGAGGAGCAACGTGGCCTGGCGCGTGAGCTCGCCCGGATGAATCTCTCGCTCAACTTCTACACGCAGTGGTACTGGAAGATTGACCTCCACAACCTGCTGCACTTCCTGTCGCTGCGAGCGGACGAGCACGCCCAGTACGAAATCCGCGTGTACGCGGACGCAATCCTCGAGGGCGTCGTGAAGCCCTGGGTGCCGTTCGCCTACGAGGCGTTTTGCGACTATCGGATGAACAGCGGGGTGCTCTCCGCCGGCGCTCTTGCGGTCGTGCGTGCACTTGTCGAGGGTCGGCGCGCCGAAGCGGAAGCGCTGCGCAAGGCGTCCGGGATCTCCGGACGCGAGTGGCGAGAGCTGATGGAGACGCTCGAGCTCGGCGACTGACCGGCATCCGTACGAGTCGAGGTGAGCGCGCTACCAGGACACCCGTCGCTCGGTCACTCCCGTGTCGCCGCCACGAACGACAACAGCTCGTCAAGGGAGTGAGCCCAGAAGAGCGTGAGGCCGCGCTCCTGTGCCTCGATGAGGTGCGGTAGCCCGAACACGCCACTCAGGACCGCCACCGGAACGACGTTGCTGCGCCCCAGATCTTCAGTCCAGATTCGGGCCTTCACGGCTGCGTCATTCGTCAGCCGTTTGATGGAGTTGACCTCCGAATTGCTGACCTTGCACTCGATTGGCATGACGCGCCCGTCCCACAGACGAATGACGACATCGGCCTTCCGCGATTCACCCACGACGCACTCACCGGTGAAGCGCCCCGGCGCCGGAGCTGCAAACATGTTCGGGAGCGGGCGCGGCTTCTCTTCGATGAAGTCGTGAGCAGCGAGCCGCGTCTTGACCAGACTCTCTTGCTGTTGCGGGGCGTCGTTCATACGGCTAGTGCGCGCTCGCTGGGATGCTATCAGAGCGGCGGTCGCCACGACCGCCGCACGTCGTTCGGCGGGGCTTGGTGCCCTCCGCTCGGAGACCCACGCGAAGCGCTCGCGGTCCAGCCCCCGCAGGATCATCTCGACCACGCCGCGAGCTCCCTCGGGGTCCGACCGGATTCTCGATGGCGCGAGCGACACATCCGAAAGGGTCCGCAAGTCATCGGTGGACAGCGGAGGTCCTGCAAGGTAGCGAGAGACATATAGGAGATCCTGGTCCGCAAGGACATCTGACGCCTGTGCCGCAAGAGTGGAGAGATCGGCAGTCGTGTCGAGGAGGCGTTCGATTCCCTCTCGGTAGCGGGCGAAGTTCTCCAGATAGACGCTGAGCGACTCGCTCAGACGCTCGTCGCGGAATTCCTGGATGGCGACTTGGCGATCGGCTTCGAGCCTCTGTTCGTCCCAGCGGGGAGGCTGTGCGGGCAATCAATCCTCCAAGAGCAGTTCCAGCGAAGGTACGGGGATCCGTTCCATCTCCCGAGGTTCGAACTTTACCAATCCACCCGCGTAAGTCCGGCCCATCCCCATACTGACGCTGCCCTGCAGCGCCGCAGCAAGCCGATCGAGTGCGCGGTCCGGTAGTGGCTCCCGTGGGTAGATTCCGTGCGCGATGTTGATGTGACGAGCGCCGGCGATGTTCCGCACGAAGGCCGGGGGACGCCGGGCCATGTAGGTGGCGAGGATAGGCGCTGGGTCTCGCAGGCCGACTGACCACCACGCCTTGCGGTTGCGCGCGACATAGCCATCCGGAACTCCGGCAGCCTCTGCGGACTTGAGGAAAGCCTCTACCGCACGACGCTCTCCCGGCTCCAGTTCGTCGAGATCGGCGGGAAGGTCGATCACGCGGCGCAGCGAAGCAGTTGATTCCAGCCGACTACCTACGTCAATCAACTCGCGCGCCCGCGTCACAGACGGCACGAGGTAGCCTTCTGGGACGGGCGAGTGCTCACCGTGCGGGATCACCCAAGTTCCATTGGCTCCGGTCACCTGACCACGGTGGACGCGGCAAATCTCGCCTAGGTCGACATAGCCCTCGGGCACGGCCGGCGTCGAGCGCACCAATGGGGTCCAGCGGGCGGTTTGCTCGAGGTCTTTGCGGTCCACCACGCGCCCGGCGCTCAGGGGCGTCAAGCCGGCGACGTCCTCGACCATGCGCATCCGCACGGAGCGAGGCTCCAAACCGATTTCGAAGCACGTCACGGCTGCCGTCGTTGCCGCATCGCCGAACGGCAACGCCGACGGGTCGATGACGTGGATCGAGTGGCCGCCCAGCCCATCGAGCAGCAGGTGCCTGACGGCCCCGCCGTAGTTCACATCGAGCCACTCGGAACTGGTAACGAAGCAACCAACGTCACCAGGCTGCCCGTGCAGCGCAGTCGCGAGGAAGAAGTACGTGTGCAACCCGGCGAGGCCCGAGAGTCGAATCCCGAAGCGTCCGGCCGCGAGACGCCCCCAAGCCTTCGCATCCGCGCTGAGGTCATGGTGCCGGACGTATGGGGGGTTCCCTATGAAGGCGGTTCGGCCATCGCAGCGGGGAATGGACGCCTGCGTGTAGTCGGTGTTGAGCACGGTCGCGTCTCGATCGCGCGCAAGCGCGGCAAGGCCGCCACGGGTCAAGAGCGTCGCCAGCGGGTCCGTGTCCACCGCCACAATTTCGGCGTTGCTCCGGCGAGCGACTTCAAGGGCGAAACGCCCGCTCCCACATCCGGCGTCGATAACGCGCGCAGGCGATTGCGCAAGGATCCAGTCCACCATGGGCCCGGTGATCGCATCCGGGGTGAACACTTGGCCGAGGAGTCGCCGTTCTTGCTGGGGCCGCCCTGCGATCAGGCGCTCTCCGAGTGGATCGTTGCCCGCACGGATCGACTCGGCGGTCTCGCGCACCTCGCCATCGAGTGGGGCGGGGGACGCTTCCGCCTCGCGGATGAGTCGTTCCTCGCCGTCGGAGAGCGGACCGCCATGCTCAGTTGCACCGAGTGCGACAGCCAAGCTGGCGAGTGCGAGTTCGATACTGGTCCAACGCTGGATGTCCCCAGCCACGCGTCGCCCCTGCCACTACCCCGGCCCGGAGGATATATACCACAGACGTAGAACATTTGTACAGGGCGTGCCAACGGATGGCGTCCGCTACCAGGACACCCGTCGCGCCTCGAGGTCACTCAACCCCTCGGCGTCGATAGCGAGCAGCTCCGCGAAGACGGAGGCGGTGTGCTCGCCGAGCCAGGGGGCGCGCCCGCGCACGTCGATGCGCTGGCCGCCGAGCACCCAGGGCGAGGCGAAGTGGAGGTGCGTCTCGCCCTCGGGGACGTGGAGCTGGCCGCTCGCCGTGAGCTCGCCGCCGCGCACCACCTCGCGGACGTCCCGCACGCGCTCCGCGATCACGCCGCGCTGGCGCAACGCGATCTGCAGCGACTGCGCGTCCCAGACCCGCGAGCCCGCGGCCAGCGCTGTCGCGGCGTCGCCGTCATCGAGGTTCACTCGCAGCACAGCGGCGACCGCGGCGAGGTCGGCGGCGTCTCGGCAGGTGACGGCGATCCACTCCTCGTGCTGGCAGGGCAGGCAGCCCTCGTACGCGGCCTCGCTCGCGCGGTCCACGCTGAACTCGCGCATCAGCGCCGCCGAAACGCCGAACAGCGTCGACTCGACGAGGGCGCCGCGGCCGCTGCGGTCGCGCTCCTCGATGGCGCGCAGCAGGCCAAGCGTGAGCGCTGCGGCGCAGAGCGGGTCCGGGTAGGCGATGCTGCGGTCGCTCCAGGGCCGGTCCGGCCCGGCGTAACCGAAGCCGCACATCAGCAGCATCCCGTAGCCGTAGCCGGTCATGCCCTCGAGGTGACTACCGGGCTGGTACGCGGAGAGCCGCCCGATCACGAGACCGGGGTTGGCTGCCCAGAGCTCGTCCTCGTGCAGCCCGAGGCGGCGCGCACGCTCGGCGCCCGGCGTCAGGTTGGAGAGCAGCACGTCCGCCTGCGCGACGAGCCGGTGGAGCAGCGCCCGGCCCTCGGCGGTCGTGAGGTCCAGCAGGACGCTCTCCTTGCCGCGGTTGACTTCGCGGAACCCGCCGGAGCGGTCCCAGTCCGCCTCGCCCCCGGCGTGCGGGTCGAGGTAGGTCATGATCGGCCGCACGTCGTCGAGACGGCGCTGCGACTCGATCTTGATCACGCGCGCGCCGAGCTGCCCGAGCAGCTGCCCGACGTAGGGCGTCGCCCAGACCGAGCTGACGTCAATCACGAGCATGCCGTCGAGCGGGCGGTGGGGGTGGCGGGCGGCGCGCGCCTCGGCGGCATCACGCTCCGCTGCGTCTCCCAGAGGCGCCGGGGTGGTGCGGTAGAGCCACTGGGCGTGGTCGGGTTCGCCGTCGAGCTGTTCCTGCAACGCGGCGGCCTGGTCGGGCCGGTTGGCAAGCGCGAACGGCAGCCGGTACCGCAGCGAGAGATCGAGGATCTCCTCGCGGGTGTGCTCGGCCAGCCAGCCGGCGATGCGCGGGGCGAGCAACTCGACGCCGTCGAGGCGTCCCTGCTGGCTGCCGAAGATCTCCCAGCTCGCCCACCCCGGCTCGCCCATCGCCTCCCGCAGCCGCGCCCACTGCTCGTCCCGCACGATGATCGTGTAGACGGGGCCGTCCTTCGCCTCGAAGACGCCGGACGGCTGGTAAACGGAGACGCCGAGCCGCGAGGGCGCGACGCCCGTGTAGAGCCACTGGATCGCCGCCCACGACGTGGCGATCGCGAGGCACTCGAGCTTCGTGAGCTCCGTCACCCCGGAGGTCGCCCCGCTGAGCGCCAGCGCGCCGATCCAGAGCGCCGCGAACGAGCCGGCGAGTGCGTCCGCCTGGTGCGCAGAGAGCACCGCTGGCCGCTGCTCGGGGTCCGAGGGGGTGCCCGTGGTGTGCAGCAGACCGGCAGCGGCGGAGACGGTCAGGTCGCTGCCGCGTTGAGCGCCGGGCTCACGGCCGAACGCCGAGAGCAGCAGCAGCGGGCAACCGGCCGCCTCGGCGGCGCGGGTCGCCTCCTCGTCGCGCCCGCGCCACGCCTCGTCGTCGAGGTCAGCGAGCAGTGCGGCCGCGGGCGGCGGGTCGGCGTCCGGGTCGAGGGGGCGCGGCTCGAGGCCGGCGCGGCGCAGGTGCAGCGCCGCCCACTCGATGGCGGGCGTGCGCCCGGCGAGCAGTACGGCCGGGCGCTCGCCCTCGCTGCGTCCGCGGGCCGCTGTGCTCAGGCGGACAGCCCGCTGCTGCTGCGCGCGGCGGGCTGGATCGGGCGGCGCTCGCTGCTGACGCCGAACTCGGGCGTGCCGATCGCGGCGGCGCCCTTCGTCACCTCGGCCCAGTGCGCGTGGTTTGCCTCGTGGATGCTGAAGCAGGCCTTGAGCGCGGTGTAGAAGCCCTGCGCGTCCTGCGTCTGGTTGACCGACTCTTTGATCAGCAGTGCGGCGAACGAGGGCACCTCGGCGATCCGCCTGGCGAGGTTCAGCGTCTCCTCGTCCAGCACATCGCGCGCGAAGACCTTGTTCACCATGCCGAGCCGGTAGGCCTCGGCGGCGTCGATCGAGTCGCCGGTCAGCAGCAGCTCCTTCGCCTTGCGCGGTCCCAGCTCCCAGGGGTGCGCGAAGTACTCGAGGCCGCACATGCCGAGCCGCGCCCCGACCACGTCCACGAACACGGCGTCGTCCGAGGCGCAGATCAGGTCGCAGCACCAGGCGAGCATCAGCCCGGCGGAGATGCAGTAGCCGTGGACCTGCGCGATCGTGATCTTGCGCAGGTCGCGCCAGCGGCGCGTGTTCTCGAAGTAGTGCCGGAACTCGCGCAGCCAGCGCTCCTCCGTGCCTCGGCGGTCGGTGGCCGCGGCCAGCGCTTCGTTCTCTGCGAGGCGCTCCGGTGTGCCGAGGTCGTGCCCGGCGGAGAAGGCGGGGCCGAGGCCGCCGAGGATCACGACGCGCACGTCGTCGTCCGCCTCGGCGCGGAGGAATGCCTCGTCCAGCTCGCCGAGGAGGCCGTAGTTCTGCGCGTTGCGCGCATCGGGGCGATTGAGCCAGATGCGGGCGATCCGGCCCTCGTGCAGCGTCTCGTAGGTGACAAAGCGCCCGTCGGCCATCCGTCTGCTCCGTTCCTCGCAGCCCGGCCGTGTGTGCCGGGGCGCTGCGGATGATAGCGGAGCGCCGTCTTGACGAGATCGCCGGGGGCGGGCCAGTGTGCGCGCGAGGCGCGCGATGCCCGGTGAACACGTCCAAACGCCCATCGTCTACCTCCGGGAGATGCCCGATCGCATCGAGATCGGCTGGTTCGGGAACCCCTACCTGGTCTGCCCGACCTGCGACGAAGGCGCCCTCGTCACGATGCAGGATCCGCGGGGCCAGGGATCGATGCTGATCTGCGCGCGCGGCTGCGGTCAGCGCTTCTGGGTCGACGCGGCCGACCCGAAGGACGCCTCCGGCTAGTCCACCGAGGCGGTCCAGCGCTCCTGCATCACGACCTCGTCGAGGTGCGCCCGCCGGTTCGGGCCGTAGTCGCGAGTCGGCCAGCCGAGCGGGATGATCGCGGCGCTCTCGATGCCCTCGGGAATGCCGAGCACCTCGTGCAGCTCCTCCTTGCGGCGGCGGTGCAGGGTGGTCAGCACCGTGCCGAGTCCGAGCGAGCGCGCCGCGAGCATCAGGTTCTGGCAGGCCGGGTAGATCGAGGCCCCCGTCTGGAAGCCCGCGCGCCCCGAGGGCGGCGTCCGCACGCAAGCGACGATCAGCACCGGCGCCGCGTCGAGTGGCTGCCGGTCGTCCTCGGACGACACGGGCGCGCCGCGCGCGATCCGGGAGATGTCGGCGCGAGCCCGGTCGTAGACCTCGCGGATCCGCGCCTTCTGCTCCGCGTCGCGCACGACGATGAAGCGCCACGCCTGCGTGTTGGATCCCGAGGGCGCGTGGATCGCCGCCTGCAGCACGGCGCGCACAGCTTCCTCGCTGACCACACGCTCGGACCAGGCGCGGACGGCGCGCTGGTGGCGGAACAGATCGCCCGCGTCCTCGATCGGTCTCATCGTCGCTAGATCGTCTCGACGAGCCCGCTGTAGGTCGCCATCACGCGGCCAGGCTGGCCCCAGCGCTCGGGTCGGCCGGCGGCCATGTCGTCGAGCTCGATGAGCCCTCGCTCGACGGCGAACTCGGGCGCGAAGACTGTCAGGCCGGAGTAGTACATCGGGTGCGGCGAGCTGGCGATGTGGGCGCAGCTGCGCCCGGCCGCGAGCGCCGAGTCGTGGTTCGCGGGGTCGTACGCATCGCCGCGCTGGACGGCCTTGCGCTCCACGCCGACGTCGCCGGGCTCGAGGTTGACGATCGCTACGTTGTGCTCGGCGATCTCCTTGGCGAGTCCGGGCGCGATGCGGTTGAAGGCCGCCTTGCTCACCGCGTAGGAGAGCCCCGGCCGCCCCGTCCAGTCGCTCGTCGGCTGCTTCGAGGACTCGACGATGCCGTTGCGCGAGGTGATGTGCACGACGACGCCTCCGCCCTGCCCGATCATCACAGGGACGACCTTCTCGAGCAGGTAGAGCGGCGCGAGCGCGTTCACGCGCAGCGAGAGCTCGAAGACCTCGTGGGGCGTGATCAGGAACGGGTCCTTGTAGCCCCGGCCCACCCAGCGCGCGTTGTTGACCAGCACGTCGATCCGGCCGAACTCCTCGAGCGTGCGATCGACGAGGGCGTCCATGTCGCCCTGTTCCAGCAGGTCGACACGCACGGCGAGGGCGCGCCGGCCGAGCGCCTCGACCTCGGCGACCGTCTCGGCAAGGCTCGTGCCGGGGACTGGGCGCACGTCCGAGTCCGTCACGGACTCGGACATCTCCTGCGGCTCGCCCGGCTCCAGCGTGCGTGCGGCAACGGCGAGGTCGTAGCCGGCCTCGGCGAGGGCGATCGCGCAGGCCTTGCCGACGCCGCGGCTGGCGCCGGTGACGATCGCGACGGGTGCGGACTCTTGCACGGCGGCCTCCTCGGCTAGTCGGAGCGGATCGAGGACGAGTAGGTAGGCAGGCGGTCGAGCAGGAGGTCGTCCGCGCGGCTGCGCACCCGCTCCCTGGTCGCCTGGGGGTGGGTGAGGATGTAGAAGCGCTCTTCGCGGATGGCGTTCACCACGAGGTCGCCGACATCCGTGGGCAGCATGCGGCGGCCCTGGCCGTCGAGCTGCTCGGCGCTGCGCGGCTGGCGCGGGCGCTGGTAGCCGCCCATCTGCACGGGCGTGCGGATGCGGCCGGGGCAGAGCACCGAGGCGCGCAGCTTCGAACCGGCCCGCAGCAGCTCGTGGTGCAGTGACTCCGTCAGCGCGACCACGCCGGCTTTCGTCGCGACGTAGGTACTGATGCCCGGCCGGGAGCCGAGGCCGGCCGCCGAGGCGGTGTTGACCACGTGCCCCTCGCTGTCCTGCTCGATCATCAGCGGCACGAAGACATGCATGCCGTTGAGCACGCCCCAGAAGTTCACGCCGACGACGGCCTGCCACTCCTCGTGTGGCAGCTCCCAGAGCGCGGGCTCGGGCCGCGAGTTGAGACCGGCGTTGTTGCAGAGCACATGCACAGCGCCGAACTCGTCGAGCACGCGCCGCGACAGCGCCTCGACGCTGTCGCGATTGGTGACATCGGTCGGCACGCCGATCACGGCGCCGTACTGGCCGAGCGCCTGCTCCGCCTCCTTGAGGCCATCCGCGTCGATGTCGGCGAGGGCGACGCGCATCCCCGCCTCGAGCAGGCGCTGCGCGATCCCGCTGCCGATGCCACCCGATCCGCCGGTGACGACGGCGACCTTGTCCTGGAAGTCGCGCATCGGTGCCTCCTCTTCTCAGCTCATTCGGAGCAGTGGCGCCGAGTGTAGTCCCTGCTATCCGGCGATGCGCCCTCTCCCGGGCGCTGCTGCCTCGTGCGAACCGGCCAGGAGCGGGCGTCCGGGCTCCCTCCGGGCGCGAGGTTGGGCGGGGAGTGGTGGGGCGCAACCCCCAGCCGCAGAGGCGCGAACTGGCTCGGAGGCCCGGTGTATGCCGGAGTGGCGGGCTGCGCCCGCTCCCCCTCACCCCCGCCCTCTCCCGCGAGGGGAGAGGGGGCCGGAGGGGACGCTACTCGCGTGGGTGTGCTCGATAGCCGCGGAGTTGGCCGCGGACCGAGGGGGGCGTGCGGCGCAGCCCCCACAGAAAGAACATCCGAGGGCGGGTGGGTGGGCCAGAGGCGCCCTGCGGGGTATCCCTCGCGTCCTCGACACGACCATGCGCGTGCTCGTCCGGGATGGGGGTGTGGGGGCCTGCGAGTTGTCCTCGCATCCGATCGAAACAGCGCCCCCCGCAACAGACTCGTGCGAGGCCGTGGAAGGGCTAGAAGCCCTGCCAGTCCGGCGCGCTCGTGGGCAGCGCGACCTGCGCGCGGCCCTTCGCGGTTGTCTCGCCGACCTGGTTCTCCGCCCACAGCTCGAGGTCCACGAGGTGGTCCGAGCCCTCGATCTGCTTGCCGCTCACCCGGCCCTTGAGCCAGGTGGTGTCGCCGAGGTAGTTGAAGCGCCGGACCTCGCCGTAGAGGCGGGTCATGAATCCGTCGTTGCCCATCCAGTTCGTCACGGGGTGGCCGAGCCAGCACATCCGCTGCGAGCCGTAGTCGTAGGCCATCGGCAGCCCGGCCTGGCCGGCGGTGCCGGAGGCGGCGTGCACGCGGATCACCGCTTCGAGCGCCCCCGTGTTCGGGTCGCGGTACCAGAAGGCCGGGTGGCGGCGCGACTCGCGCACGGAAAAGACGTGCGCCATGCCGCCGATGCAGCCCGCCTCGAAGGCGGCGATGTCGCCGAGGCTGAGCGGGCCCTTGACCACGGGGGGCACCTCGTCGCCGATCTCGACGTCCTCCCAGAAGCGAGGAGTCGCGCCGCGGATCTCCTCGTTGAGCATCTGCTCCTCGATCTCGAACAGCTCGTCCTCGCTGTAGGAGTACGGCTCGCGTTGGTACTTGCCGCGCTCGCGCGCGGCGCGGCGCTCGGCGCGGAACTGCCAGCCCTTGCACTCGGCGATCACCTCGCCTCGCTGGTTGCGGTAGGTGGAGATGCTGGACTGGATCATCGTGCGGCCGGCGAACTCGCCCTGGCGCTCGTCGAGGCCGGTGAACTGCTCCTGCACCGTGATCCGGTCGCCGAGCATGATCGGGCGATGCCAGACCCAGTCGTTGCCGGCGTGGAAGCCGTGCACGCCGGGCAGCCCGCCCGTCCGGCCCGAGGTCCAGTAGACGCTGTAGAGGAAGGTCGGCGGCGCGATGATCCCGCCCCAGCGCGTGGAGGCCGCGTACTCGGCGTCCACCCACAGCGGGTTGGGGTCGCCGATGCCGCGCACGAAGTGGCGGATGCTGTCGCGCGTCGCCTCCTCGTGCAGCGGCCCCAGGCCGTAGAAGCTCGGCCGGTTGTAGCTGCCGAGGCGCGAGCGCAGCCGGTCGAGGGCCTCCTCGGTGATCAGGCCCTCGCTGATTTGGGGCGCGTCCTGCTCGGCCATCGCTGCCTCCTTGCCGCCTCGTGGGGCAAGCCTACCGCGATGCGCGCCCGAAGGGGGCAGCGGGGGCGCCCGGTCGCTCACGCGTGGGGGCGTGGGTATGATGCGGGCGCCAATCGAGCACCGGGAAAGGGCCGTGCGCATGCACTACGGCTGGACCGACGAGCAACTGCAGTTCCGCGACGATCTGCGTGCCTTCATCGCCGAGCACCGCACCGAAGAACTCCTCGGCGAGCTCGAGGAGTACCACCTGACCTACGTGCATGGCCCCGCCATGAAGCGCTTCCGCAGCGCCCTCGACGCTGCCGGGTTCTCGACGATGGCCTGGCCGAAGGAGTACGGGGGCCAGGACAGGGGCGCCTTTTATCTCTTCATCCTCAAGGAGGAGCTGGAGTACTGGGGGATGCCCTACGACGCGCTCTCCGTGCTCTCGGTGGGCACGACGATCATGCGCTTCGGCAGCGAGAGCCAGAAGCGTGAATGGCTGCCGAAGATCCAGACCGGCGAGATGAACTTCGCGATCGGCTACACCGAGCCGAACGCCGGTACCGACCTCGCCTCGCTGCAGACGCGCGCGGTCCGCGACGGCGACGAGTGGGTGCTGAACGGGCAGAAGATCTACACCTCGGCGGCGCACAACGCGAGCCACCTCTTCATGGCTGCGCGCACGGACCCCGAGGCGCCCAAGCACCGCGGCATCTCCGTCTTCGTCTTCCCCATGGACACGCCCGGCATCACCGTGCGCCCGCTCTGGACGATGGGCGGCGGCCGCACCAACGAGACCTTCTACGAGGACGTGCGCATCCCCGCCAACTCGATCATCGGCGAGGAGAACCGCGGCTGGTACACGATCATGAACGCGCTCGACCTCGAGCGCGTCACGATCGGCCCCTACGCGCCGATCAAGCGCGTGCTCGACCTGATGGTCGGCTACGTCCGCGAGGAGCGCACCGAGCTGCGCGACGATCCGATCGTGCGCACGAAGCTCGCCGAGACGAAGCTCGACTACGAGATATCGCGGGCGCTGGCGACGACCAACGCGGCGATCATCGACGGCGGTCACACGCCGACCATGGAGGCCTCGATGACGAAGGTCTGGTCGACCGACATGAAGGAGCGTGTGAGCAACCTGGCGATGGACCTCCTCGGCTGGGAGGGCGCGCTGCAGGGGGCCAGCGGTCCGGTCGCGCCCCTCGGAGGGGACTTCGAGGAGCGCTGGCGCGGCGCGCCGGCGGTGCGCTTCGGCGGCGGCACGAACGACGTCCAGCGGCAGATCATCGCCACGCGCGGCCTCAACCTGCCGCGCGGCTAACGGGAGCGTACCCAGTGGACCTCCAACCAACAGACCTCCAGGAGCTGTTGCGCGGCAACGCCGAGGACGTCCTCGGGCGCGAGGCGCCCGCCGACCGCGTCCGCGAGATCGAGCAGGCAGGCGAGCCCGACGCCGCGCTCTGGTCGACGCTCGTCGACCTCGGCTGGACCGGGCTCGCGGTGCCCGACGAGCACGGGGGCCAGGGCGGCTCGCTGCTCGACCTCGCCGTGATCGTCGAGCAGCTCTGCCGCCACGCCGTGCTGACGCCCTTCGTCCCGACCGCCCTCGCCGCGATCGTGGTCCAGCGGCACGGCGACGAGGCGCTGCAAGCCGAGCTGCTGCCCCGCATCGCCGAGGGTGCGACGGTCGCGATCGCTCTCGCCGAGGGCCACGGCGAGCTGCGCGACCTCGCGGCGACGTACGCGGACGGCGCGGTCAGCGGCGAGAAGCGTTTCGTCGAGTACGCGCGCAGCAGCGACCTGCACCTCGTCGCCGCGAGCCGCAACGGCACACCGGGCCTCGCGATCGTCCCGGCCGGCGCCGCCGGTGTGCGCGTTGAGCAGGACCTCGTGAGCATCGGCAAGACGCCGCAGGCGATCGTCGCCTACGAGGGCGCACCGGCCGACGCCTGGATGGAGGGCGAGGCAGCCGTAGAGGATCTGCGGCGGCTCGGATCGGCGCTGGCCTCGCTGGAGTCGTACGCGCACGCGCAGCGCGCGCTCGACATGACGGTGGACTACGTGCAGACGCGCGTGCAGTTCGGGCGGCCGATCGGGTCGTTCCAGGCGGTGCAGATGCGGCTCGCGGACCTTGCGACGCGCGTGCAGGCGAGCAACTTCCTGGTGCACGAGCTGCTCTGGCACTTCGATGAGGGCAGCGACGACCCGGAGCAGATCGCGGTCGTGAAGGCGGTGACGGCGCAGACGGTGGCGCAGGTCACGCAGGACTGCCACCTGCTGCACGGCGGCATCGGCTTCATCACGGAGTACGACCTCTACTTCCACACGATCCGTGGCAAGGAAGCCTCGCTGCGCTTCGGTGGCGCCGGCGAGGCGCTGCGCACCGTCGCCGACGCCCTCCTCGACTAGCCGCGCGCACGCGCGATCCGGTCCCCTCGCCCCTTGCGGGAGAGGGCGGTCCGGCTCCCTCGCCCCTTGCGGGAGAGACACCCCAGGGTGCTAAGGCGTCAAGCGGCGAGCTGTTCGCGGTCGTGGCGGTGCGCCCAGGCGGTGGCCTCGTCGTAGGGGCGACGTGCCTTCAGGCAGCCGTGGAGGTAGCCGACGAGGCGGTTGCCGAGAGCGCGCAGCGCCTGGTGGTGGAGGTCGCCCGCGGCGCGGCGGCGGTGGTAGAAGTCATGGCAGCCGGGGCTCGCCTGCAGCGAGCAGAGCGCCCAGCGGTCCACGGCGTCGGCGAGCCGGCGGTTGCGCACGAAGCGGGCGCGCACGCTGCGCTTGCGGCCCGATGCTACGGTGAGCGGCGAGGTGCCGGCGTAGTTCCTGCGGGACTTCGCCGACTCGTAGCGTTCGGGGTCGTCCCCGAACTCGCCGAGCACCCGGGCGCCGAGCACGACACCGAGACCGGGCAGGGAACGGTAGATTGCGGCGTCCGGGTGCTGCTCAAAATGGCTCGTGAGCGCGGCCTCGAGCTCCGTAAGCTGACGGTTGATCTCGCTGATCTGCGCGACCGCCGCGCGGGTGCTCGCGGCGAACGCCCGGCTCACGGCAGGCGGCGCCTCGAGTTGCGGGGAGCGCAGCGCGTCGCGCACCGCGGCGGCGCGCCGCTCGAGGTTGCGCTGACGTCCGCCGCGGCGCAGCGCCGAGCGGATCTTCGACGTGCTCAGGCGCGCCGCCTCGCGCGGCTCGCTCGCCCGCGCCAGCACGCCCAGGGCGTCGCCGTGCGCGAGGCTGGGGAAGGCCTGCAGGGCAGCCGGGAAATACTCCCTGAGGGCGTTGCGCAGCCGGTTGGTCTGGCGCACGCGGTCCCAGATCAGCTGCTGGTGGGCGCGGGCGAGGATGCGCACCGCGGCAGCCTCGTCGCTGTCGCCGGCCAGCGGACGGTGGTTGTGGCGGTCGGTGCGCACGAGGTCGGCGAGCAGCTTCGCGTCGGCGGCGTCGGACTTGGCGCCGCCCAGGTGGTGACGCTCACGGTAGCGCGCCGCCGAGCGGGGGTTGATCGCGTAGACGCGGTAGCCGGCCGCGAGCAGGGCCGTGACCCAGGGTCCGCGGTCGGTCTCGATGCCGACCACGACCGCGCCCGGGTCTGAGGCGTGCTCGGCAACCAGTTCGTGCAGCACGGCGACGCCCGCGACGCCCTCGGGCAGCCGCCTGGCGGCGAGCCGTTCGCCGGCCTCGTTCATGAGCTGGACATCGTGGTGGTCTTCGGACCAGTCGTCACCGACGTAGAGGGTCATCGTGCCTCGCTTTCCTGCGCTTCGTGCTGCTGTTTGCGACCTGCCGGGCTGGTCCTGCGACGGCCTAATGGACCAGTGCTCTCGGGCACGACACCCCAGGAGTGCTGTGGACCACCCGGACGCACCAGCCGGGGCACGGTCTCTCCCTGGAGATCGCAGTGTCTCGGGGAGGGGCAGTGCTCACCGGCCGGCCGGTCCAAGACCAGTCTCCCAGATCGCTCCAGGGTCCGGTCGAACCCCATTAGGGCGGGGGGTGAGGGGTCGCCGCGCGCCAGCGCGGCCAGCAAGGCCGGTAGGGGCTTGTGAGGGCGGAAGCCACAGGTCCCGCGCGTTGACCGCGCACGCGGGGCGTGCGTTCAATGGCCAGGCAGGTGCGGGGGTAGCTCAGCTGGTAGAGCATCTGCCTTCCAAGCAGAAGGTCGCGGGTTCGAGACCCGTCCCCCGCTCCACTCACCCACCCGCTGGACCCCGCCCACAGCCACCATGCGAGATTACGCGCGCGCCCCGGCGACGCCTGTCGGTGGTAGGTTCGCCCTCGTGGCACCGGGTGCACGACGAAGATTCGAGGAGGACGGCATGGCGGACGACGGATTTGCGCCGGACTGGGACGCGCTGACCGAGGAAGCGACGGAGCTGCTCTCCGCCTACATCCGCGTCGACACCGTCAACCCGCCGGGCAACGAGACGCGCGCTTGCGACTTCTACGGCGAGATCCTCGATCGTGAGGGCATCCCCTACCGCGTCTACGAACCCGCTGACGCTCCCGGCCGAGGCACCCTTGTCGCCACGCTGCCTGGCGACGGCACGGGCGGCAAGCAGTTGATCCTGCTCAACCACACCGACGTCGTCCCTTTCGAGCGTGAGTACTGGACGGTCGACCCGCTCGGCGGCGAGGTCAGCGACGGCTACATCTGGGGTCGCGGCACCCTCGACATGAAGGGGATGGGCATCATGGAGCTCATCACCTTGCTGCTCCATCACCGCCACAAGCTGCCGCTGCGGCGTGACCTCACCTTCATCGCCGTCGCCGACGAGGAGGCGGGCAGCGTCTATGGCGCGGAGTTCCTCGCACGAGAGCACCCGGAGGTCATCGACTGCGTGTGCGTACTGAACGAGGGCGGGCGTGGCAGCACGCGCGCGTTCGGCGTGGAGCGGCCGCTGATGCAGATCGGGGTGGCGGAGAAGATCCCCTTCTGGGTGCGACTGAGTACGCAGGGCCGTCCCGGCCACGGCTCCGTTCCGACCCCGGACAACGCCGCCGACCGCCTCGTGCGCGCGTTGCAGCGGATCCAGGACTGGGAGCGGCCCCCGCAGATCGGCCCGGAGCTGCGCGCCTACTTCGAGGGGCTGCACGCTGCGGGCCTCCTCGACGAGGAGCCGACCGCGGAGACGATCGAGCAGGTCGCCGCGCGTCAGCCGCGAGTCGGGGCGCTGCTCCGGAACACCATCTCCCTGACCACGTTCCAGTCCGGTGTGAAGCACAACGTGATTCCCGCCGAGGCGAACGCGACCCTCGATTGCCGCTTGCTGCCGGGCTCGGACCCGGACGCCTTCCTCGCCGAAATGGTCGAGGTGATCGACGACGACCAGGTCGAGGTGGAGGTGGTGCTGCGCAGCTACGGGCCGCCCTCGCCGATCGACTCGGAGCTGTACGAGACGCTGTCCCGGTCGGTGCGCAACGCGGTCGAGGACGCGGTCGTCGTCCCCTGGACCTCCACGGGGTTCACGGACTCGCGGGTGTTCCGCCGCATGGGCTACCCGGCGTACGGTTTCACGCCGGTCTTCGTGCCGCCCTCGGATCAGGCGCTCGGGCACGGCAACGACGAGCGCATCGCGATTGACGGCCTGCGGATGGGGATGCAGATCCTGCATGACACCGTGCGCCGCATCTGCGGGTAGGCGGTCGGCGATGACGCTGCCCGAGGTGATCGACGTGCATGTGCACCTGACGCGGGATCCCGCGCAGGAG
Organism: Dehalococcoidia bacterium; assembly: GCA_963667465.2. Classification (GTDB taxonomy): domain Bacteria; phylum Chloroflexota; class Dehalococcoidia; order UBA2979; family UBA2979; genus VXMT01. The sequence continues at coordinate 411,197 of CAXXDN010000002.1, forward strand.
CGGCTCGTCTTCCCCAAGCCCGGCTACCCGGACGAGTGGTACCGGGTCAACGAACCGCGCGTCATCGACTGGATGGACGAGGAGGGCTTCTCGCACCTCTTCATGATCAACTACATGGACACCAACCGGATGATCGCGAGCCGCCTGGCTCGCATGCCGGATGCCTCCGGGGCCGAGCTCGAAGGGGCGCGCGAGCAGCTCCGCGAGGAGAACGTGGAGCGCCTGCGGCGCTTCAACGCCTGGTGCTGCGAGCTCGGAGCGCGCGAGCCGCGCCTCATCCCCTTCCCCTGCGTCGACATCGGCATCTTCTACGACGTGACGGTGATGATGGAGGAGCTGGAGACGCGACTGGCCGAGGGCGCTCGCGGGATCAAGCTGCACCCTGGCCTCGGCCACTACTTCCCCGCCGACGAGCGGATGTTCCTGCTCTACGAGCGGCTGCAGGAGGCGGACGTCCCGGTGCTCAGCGACACCGGCGCGCTCTCCCCGGCGCCCGAGGGTGGCGTCTACGGCCAACCGCTGAACTTCGTGCCGGTGTTCGAGCAGTTCCCGCGGTTGCGCTTCATCATGGCGCATGCCGCCAGCGCCTTCTGGGACGAGCGTGTCCCGATCGCCGAACGCTTCCCGCAGGTCTACTTCGACCTCGCCGGCGGCTTCCAGGGCCCCGGCCACCACGCTCGCGACGGGCACCGCGCCTGCCCGATCGATGACGCGCCGCGCTTCCTGCGCGCGCTCGGGATCGACCGCGTGCTCTGGGCCTCGGACGCTCCGGGCCACGAGGCGGGCCCGCAGCTGCGGAGCTTCATGAGCATCCCGCTCACCGACGAGGAGCGCGAGCGGATCCTCGCCAGGAACGCCCGGGAGTTCATCGGGCTCGACTAGCCGGAGCGCCGCACAGGGCCGGTTGACAGCGCTCGGCGCGCCAACCTGGAAGGGCAACGTCCCGCCGGCGATTTGATTCGCACGCTGCTGCCGCACATGAACGAACGCATCAGGTTCGGCTCCGACGGGCCGGGCGGCGGCTCCGGCGAGGACATCCGCGAGATGGCCGCGCAGGTGATGGCGCTCGACCGCAGCGACCGTGAGAAGGAGCTCATCCTCGCCGGCAATGCGAGGGCGTTCCTCGGTCTGCAGTCAGCGGTCTGTAGTCAGTGGTCTGTAGTCAGCCCGTCCGGCCAGGGGTCCCTCAGCGGACGACGCCGTCCGCGCGCAGGGCGGCGATGCGCTGCTCGTCGTAGCCGATCTCCGCGAGGATCGCGTCCGTGTGCTCGCCGAGGGTCGGTGGCGCGAGGCGCACTGATCCCGGCGTGTCCAGCTTCCAGGGCAGGCCCCACGTCCGGACCTCGCCGCGCGTTGGATGCTCCACCGTGAGCAGCATGTCCTGCTCGAGGATGCCCTCGTCGTGGAACATGCTGTCGTAGTCGTGCACCGGCGCGCACATCAGACCGAACTCCTCGAGAAGCTGCAGCACATCCTCGCTGCTGCGGTCGAGGAACGCCCGGTCCAGGTAGGGCTGAAGCGCGATCTGGTCTTCCGCCACCAGCTCGCGGTCCGCGAACCGCGGATCGGCCTGCACCTCGTCGAGGATGCCGACGCGCTCGAGCAGTAGCTGGAACGCGCCCGGGTCGCGGGCGTAGGAGGCCGTGAACTCGATGTTGCGGTCCTTCGTGGGGTAGCCCCGCACGGGGGATCTCAGGTGCGCGGAGTAGAAGGGGCCGCTGAAATCGTCGGGGTCGCTGTGCGCGGCGAGGTAGTTCTGCTGCGACGCGATCATCGCCCGCAGGCAGGAGGTCTCGACGTACTGGCCCTCGCCGCTCTGGCGCCGCCAGAAGAGCGCGGCGAGGATCGCCTGCACCGCGTACATTGCGGCGGTCACGCCGGCGTAGTTGCTGCCGAAGCGCAACGGCTCCTTCCCGCGCTCGCCGATGAAGCGGGTCAGGCCGCTCAGTCCCTGCACGATCAGGTCCGTCGCCGGCTTGTCGGCGTCCGGCCCACGCCGCTCGAGCAGCGAGAGGTCGCAGTAGATCAGGCTGCGGTTCGCAGCCGAGAGCGTTTCGTAGTCGAGACCCAGGCGCTCGGCGTCGCCCGCCCTCGGGAAGCACTCGACGAGGATGTCGGCGCCCGCCGCGAGGTCGCGCACGACCGCGCGGCCCTCGTCGCGCTCGAGGTCGAGCGCGATGCTGCGCTTGTTGCGGTTCATGCCCATGAACAGCGGGCCGTCAGCGCCGTCGAAGGGCGGCCCGAGGGGGCGCGCCCAGTCGCCCGCAAGCGGCTCGACCTTGAGGACGTCGGCGCCGGCGTCGCCGAGCTGCATGGCGCTGAAGGGAGCGCCATCGCCCTCGGTCAGATCGAGGACGCGGATGCCCTCAAGCGGGGCGCTCATCGCCGGGCGTCGCCGCCCGTGGTCGCGGCGGCGCGGTCGCGGGACGCCGAGCTCGGCCAGCAGCTCCTCGCGGTCGCGGTCCATCGCCACCGCCAGCTCGCCGTACTCGGCGGGCGTGCGGCTGAACAGCCAGGGCACGGCGTTGGTGCGCACGGCGCCCATCTCCGGGTGCTCTCGATCGACGAGCAGCTCGTTCGCCACGACCTGCGGCTCGCCGTAGAGGTCCTCGATGTCCCGGCGCGCGGGTCCGCAGGGCACGCCCGCCGCCTCCAGCCGCTCGATCCAGCGATCGCCGCTGTGGCACAGGAACGCCTGCTTGAGGATCGGCAGCAGCTCCTCACGGCGCTCGACGCGCTGCGCGTTGGAGTCGAACCGTGGGTCATCCGCCAGCTCCGGCAGCTCGAGCGTCTCGCAGAGCGCGCGCCAGGTGTCCTCGGCAGGGCACTCGACGAGGATGTACCCGTCGGCTGCGAGGAAGGCCTGGCTCGGCACGACGTGCGCGCTGCCGCTGCCCCACGGTTGCGGCGTCTCGCCGCTCGCGAAGTACTCCGCGGCGCGCACCGCACCGACCGCGATCATCGTCTCCGTCTGCGAGCAGCGCGCCCACTGGCCGCGGCCGCTGTCCTCCCGCGCCAGCAGCGCGAGCAGGATCGCCTGCACGAAGGTCAGCGGAGAGGTGAAGTCGATCGCGATGAAGCGCGGGCGCTCGCCGGGGCCGCCCTCGGGGCCGGTCAGCGAGAAGTAGCCGCCCATCGCCTGCGAGATGTAGTCGACCGTCGCCTTGTGGGCGTACTTCCCGGTCTGGCCGAAGCCGCTGGCCGAGGCGTAGATCAGGCGCGGATTGATCGGGGCGAGCACGTCGTAGTCCACTTGCAGGCGCTCCGCGACGCCTCGCCGCCAGTTCTCCATGAAGACGTCGGCGTCGCGAATCAGGCGCAGCAGGATCTCGCGTCCCGCCGGGTCCTTGAGGTCGAGCACGATGTTGCGCTTGCCGTGGTTAAGGCCCGCGTTGGGGAGCGCGTGCCCGCCCTTGAGCGGACCGGAGCGCCGCATCATCTCGCCCCCGGGCTTCTCGACCTTGATCACGTCGGCGCCGAGGTCGGCAAGCAGCGCGCCGGCCCAGGGGCCCTGCGCGCCCTCCGTCACGTCCACGACCCTGATTCCGGCGAGTGGCCCGGTCATCCCTGCACCTCCTCGCGGCCGGATGCGGGCGGTGTCCCGCAACGAGCATAGCGAGGCGGCGAGCGGCTGCCATCCGCCGTGCGGCGACGCTTGCCTGAAGCTCGGGGAAGATTGGCTATGCTTGGGGCCGCGTTTCGGCCGCACGGGGAGCGATCATGAGTGTCACCGAGTTGAGCAAGCTGCGTGATCAGGTCGCGATCGTCGGCGTCGGCACTACCCGGCAGGGCACGATCCCGGGCAAGGACGGCAACGAGAACGCCGTCGATGCCTTCAAGCTGGCGCTCGACGACGCCGGGCTGCAGAAGGAGGACATCGACGGGCTGCTGACCTGCCGCTCCTTCGGCGACCTCGGTGTGGACACGCAGATCGCCCCGCTCATCGGGCTCAACCCGCTCTACAGCGCCACGCTCGACTACGGGACGTGCAACTTCTCGCTGCACGTTGCGGCGATGCTGATCGCGGGCGGGTTCGCCCACACCGTGGCCTGCATGTACGGCACGAACCAGCGCTCCAACCGCAACTTCTTCGCCGGTACGTCCGCTGCCGATTACGCCCTCGCGCACGGCCTCTTCAACATCGCCGGCCCGGCCTCGATGGCGCTCCGCCGCCACATGCACGAGTACGGGACCACCGAGGAGCAGATGTCGGCGATCGCCCTCACCGAGCGCGCGCACGCCCGCCTCAACCCAATCGCGGTGATGCGCGACGAACTGACGAAGGACGACTACCTCAACTCGCGCTACATCGTGGAGCCGCTGCACCTCTTCGACATGTGCCTGATCACGGACGGCGGCGCGTGCGTGATCCTCACCTCGGCGGAGCGGGCGCGGGACATGAAACAGCCGCCGGTCTACATCATGGGGATGGCCGAGAACACCTCGCTGCGCAACTTCCAGAACCAGGACCAGTTGATGCGCCCGTTCATCCAGACCGTGCGGGACCAGATCTACCCGGCGGCCGGCGTCAGCCGCGACGACGTGGACGTGCTCTTCATCCAGGACCCGACCAGCGTCTGGGTGCTGCAGATGCTGGAGTGGTACGGCTTCTGCGAGGTGGGCGAGGGCGGCTCCTTCATCCAGGACGGCCGGATCGGCCTCGGCGGCGAGTTGCCGCTCAACACCAACGGCGGCCAGCTCTCGGAGAGCTACATGTGGGGCTGGCTGCACATCCCGGAGGCGGTCCGCCAGCTGCGCGGTCAGGCCGGCCCGCGACAGGTCGAGGGCGCCGAGATCGCCCAGTACTGCTCGACCATGGCCTTCAGCAAGGCCGCCTCAACGATCATGAGGAGGGACTAGCGCGATGGCCGACTACGCGAAGCCGCTCCCCGACATCGCGGACCCGAACATGGCGCCGTACTGGGAGGCCGCGAAGCGGCACGAGCTGCGGATGCAGCGCTGCACCAGCTGCGACTATGTGCGTTTCCCCGCGGCGAAGCACTGCCCCGAGTGTCTCGAGGAGAACGACGACTGGGTGGAGCTGAGCGGGCGGGGGACTGTCTGGTCGTTCGGCGTCTACCACCACCTCTTCAACCGGGCGTTCGCGGACGACATCCCCTACAACGTCGCCCTCGTCGAGCTCGAGGAGGGGCCGCGGCTCGTCACCAACATCGTCGGCGTGGCGAACGAGGCGATCGAGCTGGGGATGCCCGTCGCGGTCGAGTTCGACGACGTGACGGACGAGGTGACGCTGGTCAAGTTCCGCCCGCGTGGGTAGCGGGGCGCGCCCTTCAGGTTTGTTATGCTCGCCTTGGCATCGGCGTCCGGCCACGCGGCTGATCGCGCCGCCCCGTACCCCGGCCCGCCCGACGCCGATCGGAGGTGCGCGATGAGTAACGGACCGCTGGATGGGGTTCGCGTCTTCGACCTCACGATGTGGATGGTGGGGCCGTGGTGCTCCGTCCAGCTCGGCGCCCTCGGCGCGGAGGTGGTGCACATCGAGCAGCCGGACGTGGACTGGAGCACGCTCGGAGCGGGCGTACCGCCGCTGATCAACGGCACCTCGATTGGCTACATCACCTGGAACATGAACAAGCGCGGCCTCTCGCTGGGCATGAAGTCGCCCGAGGACCGCACCGTTGCGTACGAACTGCTGAAGACGAGCGACGTCTTCCTGATCAACATGACGCCTGGCGTCGCCGACCGGCTGGGCGTGGGCTACGACATCGTCTCCGGGATCAACCCGCAGATCGTCTACTGCGCCATCACCGGCTGGGGCGAGGACGGGCCGATGGCGCTCCTGCCCGGCGCGGACACGCCCGCGCAGTACGTCACCGGCTTCTCGACAGGCACCGGCGTGCCGGACGGCGACGACGAGATCAACCGCCACTTCACCCAGATGGACGCGACCAGCGGCAACTACGCCGCTCAGGCGATCCTGATGGGCCTCCTGGCCCGCAAGCGCACCGGCGAGGGCCAGCGGATCCACGTCTCGATGCTGAAGGCCGGCTCGGCGCTGCAGAGCGTGCGCATCGCCGAGTACCTCGCCAGCAGCCACCAGCCGCAGCGGCTCGGCTCCGGCTCGCAGAACACCGCGCCGGACCGCGCCTACGAGTGCGCCGACGGCAAGCTCCTCGGCGTCTCCGTCACCAGCGAGGACGAGTGGCGGGGCTTCTGCGAGGTGATCGGCCAGCCCGATCTTGCGGCCGATCCACGCTTTGCCGTCAACGCCGATCGCGTCGACAACCGCGAGGAGCTCGACGGCCTGCTCGATCCAATCCTCGCGGGCATGGTGCGCGATTACTGGCTGATGCACCTCAACCGCGCCGGCGTCCCCGTCGGCTACCCGATGACGTGGGCCGAGCTTCGCCACCACGCGCAGGTGCTGGAGAACGACTACATCGTGCCGGTGGAGACGGCGGCCTGGGGCCCGGTCTGGACCGGCGGCCCGCCCTGGCAGCTCTCGGAGACGCCCGCGCGGATGTTCAGTCCGCCGATGCCCGGCGAGCACTCGCAGGAGATCCTCGCCGATCTCCAGCAGCAGCGCGCTGCCGCGGAGCAGCCGGCTGCCGCGCGGGAGTCCTAGGTGGGCGGCCCGCTCGAAGGCCTGCGCGTCGTCGAACTCGCCGAGGGTGTCGCCGGGCCGTACTGCGCACAGGAGCTGGCCGACGCGGGCGCGAGCGTGGTCAAAGTCGAGAAGCCGGGCGGCGACCGCACGCGCGGCTGGGGCTCGCGCAAGCGCGGCGACGTCGGCGTCGCGTTCCTCGCGATCAACCGCGGCAAGCGCGGCGTTGCGCTCGACCCGGACAGCGAGAAGGGCGCCGCGATCCTGCGCAAGCTGATCGCCAGCGCGGACATCGTGATCGCGGACGCCGGCTGGTCTGCCGACGCCGCTCTGCAGTACGACTCGCTCGGTGAGCTCAACCCGCAGCTGGTCTACTGCCGCTTCTCCGAGTACGGCAAGGCGGGGCCGTGGGCCGACCAGCCGCCGTATGGCGAGCTGGTCGCGCAGCTCGCGGGCGACGGGACCGGCTCGCTGGGCGCGATCGGGCAGCCACCGGTGCGCATGGCGACGGACATCGCGAGCATGTACGCCGCGATCTACGCCGTGATGAGCATCTGTGCCGCCGTCTACGCACGCGACGAGAGCGGCGGCCAGCGCATCGACGTTTCGCTCTTCGGGAGCATCCTCGCGATGCGTTCCACGCTCTGGGTGGCGCTCTCCAACCCGGACGAGTGGTGGGGGTTCCACCTCGACAGCTACATCAAGCCTCCGGACACCGGCTACCACTGCAAGGACGGCGCGATCTACTTCTCGCTGGCGCGCACGAGCCCCGAGCAGCGCGAGGAGCTGTACCGCGAGCTGGGCATGGAATGGGTCGAGGACGACCCGCTGTTCGAGCTGGTCAACATCGACACCGGCGGCGGGGGTGGGCGCTACTCGCACCTCGCGCGGCCGGTCTGGGAGCGGGCGCTCGCGAACTTCAGCATTGACGAGGCGATCGAGATCACTCGCCGCTACGGCGGCTGGGCCTACCCCAAGAACGACTACGAAGCGCTCGTCGCGGATGAGCAGGCGCAGCACGTCGGGTTGATCGAAACGGTAGCGCAGCCCGGCGCAGGTACGCTGAGCCAGGTGGCGCCGCCGTGGGACTTCGAGGGCACTCCCGCCGCGATCCAGGGCCCGGCCCCGCAGCTCGGCGAGCACAACGCCGCCGTCCTCGCCGAGGCCGGCTACTCCGAGGCCGAGATCGCGCGCTTCCGCGACGAGGGCGCCCTTAGCGGCTAGCCGATCACGCCCGCCGATCGCAAATCGGCGACCCGCTGGGCCTCGTAGCCGAGCGATGCGAGGACAGCTTCCGTCTGCTCGCCGGGGGAGGGCCCGACGGTCTGCGGTCGTCCGGGCGTCCCGGACAGCTTCGGCCCAACGCCGATCTGCGCCACCTGCTCGCCGCCGGCGCTCGCGACACTGGAGAGCATGCCGCGATGGCGGTTGTGCGGATCCTCCAGTGCCTCATCGAGCGAGTAGACGGGCGCGATGCAGAGCTCGGTTTCCTTGAGCTGCTCGAACCACTCGTCGCGCGTGCGCCCCCGGAAGGTCGCCTCCAGGTGCGCGCGGATCTCGGGGTGGCGGTCGGTGTCGTGCTGGAGCGGCTTGAAGTCCTCGCGGCCCACCACCTCGCAAAGGTTCTCCCAGAAGTGCGCCTCCTGGGTGCCCAGCGAAATGTAGCCGCCGTCCGCGGTCTCGTAGACATCGTAGTGGGGGTTCACGCCGGAGTAGCTGCTGGCGCCCGGGCGCGGCGGCTCGCCCCCGGCGAGCATGCGCGAGACCGCAGCGGCGAGCAGGTACATCACGCCGTCCGACATCGCAAGGTCGATGTACTGGCCTCGGCCGCTGCGCTCGCGCGCGAGCAGGGCGGTGGCGACGGAGAAGGCGGCCATCGTCCCGCCGCCCGCGTAGTCGGCGAGGATGTTGAGCGGGATCGCCGGTTTCTGGCCCGGCCGGCCGATCGCGCCCAGCGCGCCGGCCATCGCGATGTAGTTGATGTCGTGGCCGACCATCAGCCGGTAGGGGCCGTCCTGCCCGTAGCCCGACAGCGAGCAGTAGACGATGCGCGGGTTGATGCGCGAGACCGTCTCGTAGTCCACCCCGAGCCGCTCGACCACGCCCGGCCGGAAGCCCTCGAGGACCACGTCCGCGTCCTCGCAGAGGCTGTAGAAGATTGCCTTGCCCGCGTCCTCGCGCAGGTTGAGCACGATCGAGCGCTTGTTGCGCCGCAGCGCGTCGTGGCGGAGCTCGCGCGCCTCGGCCTCCTCGTCGCGCTCTGCCGCCGCGCCGCGCGTGACGAGGTGCCGCGGCCCCTCGACGAGCAGCACGTCGGCCCCGAAGTCGCTGAGCAGCATGGTGCAGAACGGTCCCGGCGCCAGCCGCGACAAGTCCAGAACCTTCATGCCCTCGAGTGCGCTCATGGCGGCCTCCCTTCCCGGGCGGTGCGGCGGTCAGTCTAGCGGCGCAATGCCCGGCCCGGCGCGCCGGCCAGAGCGGATCGGCGTTGTGATACCGTCGCGCCGCCTGTGAGGGGGCGCGCGTGGCGGCTCAAGCGGACCTCGATCGGCTCCGTCCCCTCAAGGATGTGGCGGCCATCGTCGGCGTCGGCGAGACCGACTACGCGGCGGACTACCGCACCGCGCGAGGCGAGGCGGCGGCGGTCGGGAGCGGCGGCGGCGACTCATACGTGCTCGCGGCCCGCGCCTTCCGGCGCGCCCTCGACGACGCCGGCCTCGAGAAGAGCGACATCGACGGGCTCTGCGTGGGCGGGCCGATCGCGCACGAGCGGATCGCCGAGGTGCTGGGCCTCAATCCGCGCTGGAGCAGCGGCGGCGACGCGCCGCGCAGCGTGATCGACGCCGTGCAGGCGATCCAGGCAGGCCTCTGCACGACCGTCGCCTGCGTCTACGGCAACGCCCAGCGCTCGGCGAACATCCAGTACGGCGGTCCCGAGGCGATGGGCGGCGGCGGGATCCTCTCCTACGTCTACTACGCGCCCTGGGGCCTGACCTCCCAGGGCGCGCTCTACGCGCTGATGTTCAAGCGTCACCAGCTCGTCTACGGCACCACCGAGGAGCAACTGGCCGCGATCCCGGTCGCGCTGCGCAAGCACGCCACGCTCAACCCGAACGCGATCATGCGCGAGCGCCCGCTGACCACCGATGACTACCTGAACGCCCGCTACATCGTCGAGCCGCTGCGCCTCTTCGACTACTGCCTCGTCAACGACGGCGGGGTCGCCCTGATCGTCCAGCGCGCCGACCTCGCCCGCGAGCGCAGGCACGAGCCCGTGCTGGTCAGCGGCTTCGGCTGGTCCGAGCTGAGCGTGGACGCCACCCAGCTGCGGCCGCGCATCAAGGACTTCTACTTCCCCGCCCACCACGACGTCGTCGAGCAGGTCTACCCGATGGCCGGCGTCAGCCAGAGCGACATCGACGTCTACGCGACGTACGACAGCTTCAGCGTCCACCTGCTCTTCACCCTCGAGGGCTTCGGGTTCTGCGGCGAGGGCGAGAGCGGCGCCTTCATCCAGGACGGGCGCATCGAGGTCGGCGGCGAGCTGCCCTGCAACACCAGCGGCGGGATGCTCTCGGAGAGCTACATGCAGAGCTGGAACCAGCAGGTGGAGCTGGTGCGCCAGCTGCGCGGCGGCCTCGGCGACCGCCAGGTCGAAGGCGCCGAGGTGGCGCAGTATGCCCACGACGTGGCCGGCAAGTGCATGAGCCTGATCTACACGAAGGGCGGCTAGCCGTGGCCACGGAGCGCCCTCCTCGGGTGATGGACCCCTATGCCGAGCGCTTCTGGGAGTTCACCGGGCAGCAGGAGCTGCGCCTGCAGCAGTGCGGCGACTGTGGCCGCTTCCGCTGGCCGCCCGGCCCGATTTGCGATGGCTGCCTCTCCGAGGACTACGCCTGGGAGGAGGTGAGCGGCCAGGGCACGTTGCTGACCTGGGTGACCTACCGCCGCCAGTACTTCCCGCAGTACCCGACCCCGCACACCGTGCTCATAGTCGAGCTCGACGAGGGCCCGCTGTTCGTCACCCAGCCCCTCGACCTCGAGGCCGACGGGTTGCGCGACGGCCTGGCGATGGAGCTCGACTGGCTCGACGGTGAGGATCGCCACGGCGAGTACCGGTTGCCGGTCTTCCGGCCCGCCGGATAACGCCGGGCCACCGCGAGAGGGGGACACCATCGAGCGCATCGGCTTCGGCGCGTTCTACTCGCACCGCTCCGGACTCACGCCCGGCGAGTTCGCACGCCGCATCGAGGAGCTCGGCTTCGACGGCTTCTGGGCGGGCGAGACGCCCACGAACCGCGATCCGTCGTACGACTCTTTCGCGACACTCTGTTTCGCGGCCGCCGCCACCTCGCGCATCACGGTCGGCTCGGACGTGCTGCTGCTGCCGCTGCACCACCCGGCCTGGGTGGCGAAGCAATTCGGCACCCTCGACGTGCTCTCCAACGGCCGCGCCATCCTCGGCGTGGGTGTGGGCGGCGAGTTCCCGAAGCAGTTCGAGGGCTTCGGCATCCCGTTGCGCGAGCGCGGCCGCCGCACCGACGAGGGCATCGAGATCATCCGCAGCCTCTGGACGGAACAGGAGTCCAGCTACCACGGTCCGCACTTCGAGTTCGAGGGCATCACGATGGAGCCCAAGCCCATGCAGCAGCCGCACCCACCGATCTGGGTCGGCGGCCGGCCGGGAGGCATCGAGACCGGCCCGGACGGCGAGCCGCGCTTCAAGAGCACGACCGGCGCGATCGAGCGCGCCGCGAAGTACGGCGACGCCTGGGACCCCTACTACATGACGCCCGGGATGTACCGTGAGAGCGTCACGGCGATCCGCGCGCACGCCGAGGAGAACGGGCGCGACATCTCGAACATGGGGTGGGCGCTCACCACGTTCTGGCAGCTGCGCGATTCCTATGACGAGGCATTGGAGACGGCCGCCGGCAAGCTGCGCTACGGCCGTGACCTCTCGGCCCGCGTCGCGCGCTACGACATCCTCGGCAGCCCCTCCGACGTGATCCGGCGGCTGGAGACGTTCATCGACGCCGGTGTGCGTTACTTCATCTGCAACTGGTCATGCGACCCCTCGGAAGTACCGCGCCACATTGAGCTGATCGGCAACGAGGTGATCCCGCACTTCCGCTAGGGGGCGGCTACCCCTGCCGTCGAGGCCGCGTTGCGAGCCGGACGATGAGCAGGGCTATGGCGAAAGCTGCGAGGAATGCGATCGCCCGGGCGGGCGGCCCGGCGGACTCGTTGGCCGCTGCCGCCATGTTGGCGGCGCCGGGGCCGGCGATGCGCTCGCCATCCTCGGACGCCGGGCCGTGGCCAGTGGATGCGAGGGCCGGGCCCGGTTGTGTGGCTTCCGAGGTTGGCGCCGGGTCGGGTGTCTCGCCCTCGGCGCTCAGTGCGGGGTCGGTGCCGGCGATGCCGGGCTCCGCGGCCTGTCCTTCGCCGAGTGCGTTGAGGTCGTCCTCCGCCCGTTCGAGGGGTTGCGTGCGGCTGCAGGAGCTGACGAACAGGGTGGCGCCGTCGACCTGCTCGTACATGCGCTGGTCGGCGTAGACGAGGAAGTCCCCGCCAATCTCGAAGTTCCCGTACCCGCATGCCGGACCGTGCCACACGTACACGAACGTCGCCGACGCCACGGACCCCTTCCAGACGGCGCCGACCTCGAACTCAACCGACCAGTACGACTCCGTGCGATCGGACCCGAAGTCCAGCTCGAACTCGTATGTCTCGAGGGAGACGACCGTCCCCGAGAAGACGGCGGCGGCCTCTTCGAGAGCCTCGAGGGGCGGTGGCGGCTCGGCGCAGGAGCACGCCTGCACGCGCCCGGCGCCCGCAGCGAGCTGCATGGTCAGCAGCGGGGCCAGCAGCAAGGCGCTGGCTGCGATCATGAGTACCAGCCGTCGCGGCATCGAATCCATGGCAACTACCTCCCGCTGCACTCCCGGCCGAGCGCTGGAGATCCGGTGGCCCGTGTCTACCAATACGCGATCCGGCACTCCTTCGTTCCATCGGGACGGTGCGGGCGCTGGACAGTCGCACGAGGCGCGCGTACGAATGGCGGGCAATCACGCGCGGGAGGGATACGCACATGACCGACTCACTGCTCTGGGAAGACGTCAACGAGGGCGACGAGCTGCCCGTGCTTGAGTACCCGATCACTGTCAAGAACCTCGTCATGGGTGTCGTCGGCACGCGCGACTTCATGCCCTACCACCACGACTCCGAGTACACGAAGTCGATCGGCAGCCGTGACCAGTTCGTGAACACGATGTTCAACCAGGCGCTGTTCGGGCGCTTCGTGACCGACTGGTGCGGCCCGGACGCCGACTTCCGCGCCACCACGCTGCGCATGATCGGCCAGGTCTGTCCCGGCGACACGGCGATTATCGAGGGCCGCGTCGCGAAGAAGCACCGCGACGGCGACGACTACCTCGTCGAGCTGGAGCTGAACTCTCGCAACCACCTCGGGACGGCCTGCCTCTCGACGGCGACGATGGCGCTGCCGTCTCGCGAGGGCGGCGCGGTGAAGCCGCGGCTGGAGCTGGAGAAGCCGCAGATCGAGCTGGACCCGGAGTTCCCGGACTTCGCCCGCGAGTGGCTCGGCAAGGAGTCGGAGCCGCGCTCCGGCGCCTACCCGGTGAGCGAGGTCCAGATCATGTACTGGGCGGACATGGTGGAGGACGCCAACCCGCTCTACGAGGACACGGAGTACGCGCGCAACAGCCGCCACGGCGGGATCATCGCCCCGCCGATGGGGCTCATCACCTGGACGATGGATCGCCCTGGCCGCAGCGGCGTCAACCCGGAGGCCCCGGACGTCAGCGAGCCCGACCGCGGGCCGTGGCCGCCTCGCAGCGAGCCGCGCGCAACGGCGGAGCGCTTCGACCCGCCGGGCGCGACGGCGACGATCGCGACGATCTCGGAGCAGGCGTACGGCAAGCCGCTGCGTCCGGGCGACCGCGTGTCGGCCTCGACGGAGGTGGTCAACTGCTCCGGGCTGAAGCAGACGCGGCTCGGGCCGGGCTACTTCACGACGGTGCTCAACAACTACTACAACCAGGACGGTGACCTGGTCGGTACGAACCTGTTCACGCTGCTGCGCTACACCGCGCAGGAGGGCTAGCGAGGCCCGCTCTCGATTCCGCGCCGCGAGAGCGTCCGGCGAGGCCGCTCCTGTGTAATAATGCGCGCAAGCCCACGGATCGGATCCGCGGCCTGCACGGAAGGCGATGACGATGGCGATTGCACCTCCTCCTACCCCGACGAACCGCTCCACGGGCACAACCGTGATGGGCGAGTCCGGGATTCCGACCTCGGAGATCCGTGACCGCTACTTCATGGTCTCGGCGGACAACCACATCAACGGCCCGCCCGACCTCTTCGAGAAGCGCGTCGACAAGCGCTTCCGCCACCGCCTGCCTCGCCAGGAGGTGGACGAGAACGGCGTGAAGTGGTCGATCACCGAGGGCCTGCGCCCGATGAAGATCCGCGACTTCAAGCTCTCCGGCGAGGACCGCGAGCGCTCGATGGGCGGTTACTTCGACTGGGAGAAGCGCTGGGCCGACCACGGCCGCGACGGCGTGGATGCCGAGATCGTCTTTCCCAATGGCGGTGGCCTCATGGCCTGGGCGACACCCGACCCGCGGCTCGCCACCGCGCTCTGCCGCGCGCAGAACGACTGGTACTACGAGGTCATTGGCGATCACTTCGATCGGACCATGCCGGCCGCGCTGATCGCCCCCGCCGACGTGGACGAGGCGATCAAGGAGGTCGATCGCGCCGTCAAAATGGGCTTCCGTGCGCTCAACATCCCGGTCCGCCCGTTCCATGAGAGCGCGGGCGCGAAGAGCTCGCAGATCGGCTACAACTCGCCGATGTTCGAGCCGCTCTGGAGCGCCATCGAGGACGCGGACGTGCCGCTGACCTGCCACGTCGCCACGGGCAAGGACCCGCGCACGGCGAGCGGCGAGGGCGGCGCGGTAATCAACTACGTCACGCACGCGCTGACGCCGGCGATCGAGCCGTTCACGCACTTCTGCGCCTCGGGCATCCTGGAGCGGCACCCGAAGCTGCGCTTCGGGACCGTCGAGTCCGGCATCGGCTTCGTGCCATGGATGCTCTCCGGCATGGACGAGGCGTACGAAAAGCACCACTTCTGGGTCTTCCCGAAGCTGAAGATGCTTCCCAGCGAGTACTTCCGGCAGCAGTGTTTCGCGACCTTCCAGGAAGACCCGGCCGGGATCCTGCTCGCGCGTGACTACCAGATCACGAAGAACGGGCTCTGGGGCAGCGACTACCCGCACCACGAGGGCTCCTGGCCGCACTCGGACGAGGCGATCGCCCGCACGATGGGCCACCTCACCGAGGAGGAGCGCCGCGACGTGCTCGGCCTCAACGCCGCGCGCCTCTTCGGCTTCGACGTGCCGGAGCAGTACGACTACGACATCGACGGCAACGACCGCTAGGGCCGTACCGGACGCAGTCGAGGCGAGCCGCCCGCGAGGGCGGCTCGTTCGTGTCCGGGGACAGCGAGGGCGCGCGATGCCTGCTACGCTGCGCGCCGATCCGGGGGGTGCATGATGGCAGACGAGAACACGAGCGTGAGCCTGGCCGAACGATTCGACGCCGGAGCACGTGACTACGGCGGCTGGCTGGCCGCTCTCCCCGCCCATCGCGAGGAGTTCGAGCGTCACTACAAGGCGTACGAGCCGGTCGAGGACGACCACGGGCGCATGGAGCGGGCGGTCGAATTCGTTGGCGGCTCGCTCCGCGCGCTGGTCATCACCGACCCCACAACCCCTGACGACTGGCGCGGCGTCGCCGTCATGGCGAAGATCGCCGACATATTCGGCGTCGATCTCTCGATCCTGCCCGCCGATGGCAACGAGGACCTCGTGGAGTCACGTACCAATAGCTACGGCGAGACGGGCACGCCGACGATCGTCTTCCTCGATGGAGACGGGACGGAGCTCGGGCATCTCTCGGGGCGTCCGGACCAGGTGGAGATGGACGTCAACCGCGCGATCGAGGAAGAGCACGGGTTCGACTTCCCGCTCGAGGGGCCCGAGTTCGAGGCTGCGGTGCAGGTCTACTTGCAGGGCGACGGCCGCAAGCGCGAGTCAGCCTGGCGGCACGCGCAACTGTGGGACACGGTCGGCGTCGTCGCTCCGGTGGTGCAACGCATCAGCCGCGGCACCATCGGCCCGATCGGCGTGCTGAAGCCGGACGCCTCACCGGCCCGCGAGGGGTAAGCCCCGGACCCACGTCGCGCGGGGAGCGCTCCACACCGGCGCACCACGGCAGACACGCGAGTTGCCTCGGAGGGTGGGTGTGCCCTCGGAGCGGCGCTGCGCGCCGGGCCCTCACCCTCCGCCCTCTCCCGCGGGGCGAGGGGACCGGATCCGCCATCGCACGTCCCGTGTGCGCCCTCGATGGTTCCGAGCGTTGCGCGCGGGCTGCGCCCGCTCCCCCTCACCCCCGCCCTCTCCCGCCGGGGGAGAGGGGGCCGGAGGGGGGTGGGGGCGCAGCCCCCACAGGAAAGAAACTCCGAGGGTGGGTGGGTGGGTCCGAGCGGCGCGCAGCGCCCGCTCGTCCGGGCGGCGCTAGTCGTCGATGCCGCGCACGGCGCTCTTCGGATCGGCCGGGATGCGGGCGAACCGCTGCTTGCGGTCGAAATCGAGCTGCTCCGCCCAGACCTCACCCGGATCGTCAGCGAGCAGCACGTCCGCGTACTCCGCCTCGAGGCCCTCGGACGGCCAGCGCCGGATTCGCACGCCGATCGCCTCCGGGGGAATCGGCGCGATCTGCGTCTCGCCGCCGCGCCCGCTGTAGAACCACTCGCCCTCGACACCCTCGTCCTCGTCGACGATCCAGGAGGCGAACCAGAGCAGGCCGAAGCCTTCCTCGTTCATGAGCTCCGGCCAGTGCAGCGTCAGCGCCGTGTTTCCGTTGTCTGCCATGACAGGGTGCCTCCACCAGGAACGCCGGACGCTGCGAGGATGGCGAGCGCGCCCGTGCCCGTCAACCGCCGTCGCTCTCGCCGCCGACGTCGACCACGAGGCTCCCGTGCAGGCCCTCGTGGCCGGGTAGGACGCAGAAGAAGCTGAGTGCGCCCTGCTGCGGTGCGTGGATGCGGATGACCGTGTCGCCGTCCGGCGCGACCCGCTCGTCGATCTCCGCGCCGCCGAGCCCGCTGAGCACGAAGAGGTGCGGCGCGCCGGCGCTGCCATCGAGCACGAAGTCGATCACCTCGCCGGGCCGCACCGCCAGCCCGCGCAGGTCCAGCTGGCCGGTCGAGGCGTCCACGATGATCGTGCGCGCGGCCGTTTCCGCGCCGAGATCGCGCTCGATCGGCGCGAGCCCGTCGTGGGAGTGCGCGCCCTGCCACACGGCCCAGACGAGCGCGGCGCCGAGGACCAGCAGGGCGGCGACCCGGCGTGGGCGAAACGCCCCGGGGCGGAGCGGGGAGCGGTTACGCAGGGTCTGGCTGAGACTGCGCATGCCTCGGACTTCCTCGTGCCTCCAGAGTACCGCCTCGTGGAGCGGGTGGCGTGGCAGCGCAAGCAGCGCCAGACTTGCGGCATGAACCTGTCGCTCTCGAGGCTGCAGACGCTCGTCTACCTCGCAATCGGCCTGCTGCTGCTCGTCTTCGTCGTCGCACTGCCCGCAGCCGGCGTCTTCGAGACGCCCTCGATCAACCCCTTCGATGGCGAGAGCAGTGAGGCTGTCGTCGTGACCGTCGAGGAGACAGCGCGGGAGCAGACCGCCGGTGGCATGGCGCTCGTCTTCCAGCGGGTCGGGCTGCGCCTCGATGACGGCGAAACGGTGACCATCGACCGGCAGATCGCACGGGACGACGCGTTCGCGATCCGGGTCAAACCCGGAGACGACGTGCTCGTCACGGCCTACGACGCCGGCGGCGGCCAGACGGCCTACTTCATCGCCGATCGGCTGCGGACGTTCCCGCTCTGGGTGCTGGGCGCCGTCTTCGCGGCGGCGGTCGTGCTGGTCGGACGCTGGCGAGGGGTCTGGTCGCTGGTCGGGCTGGTCGCGAGTTTCCTCGTGATCGTGCGCTTCATCGTGCCGGCGATCCTCTCCGGGATGAGCCCGCTGGTCGCCACGCTGATCGGCGCGAGCGTGATCATGACCACCACGCTCGTTCTCGCCCACGGTGCGAGCAGGAAGTCGGGGACTGCCCTCGTGGGGACCGTGCTCAGCCTGCTGCTCGCGGTCCTGCTCGCGACGTTCGCGGTCGAGGTCACGGCGCTGACCGGCCTGGCCGGCGACCAGGAGGCGACACTGCAGCTGCTCTCGGGTGGCTCGATCGACGCTCGCGGCGTGCTGCTCGGCGGCATCATCATCGGCGCGCTCGGCGTGCTCGACGACGTCACGGCCACGCAGTCCTCGGCGGTCTTCGAGCTGCGGCGCGCGAACCCGCTGCTGGGCGCTGGCGAGCTGTTCGCGCGAGGGCTCAACGTCGGCCGCGACCACATCGCCTCGACGGCGAACACGCTGGTGCTGGCTTACGCGGGCGCGGCGCTGCCGCTGATCGTGATCCTCTCCGTGCAGCCGGAGCCGCTCGGCCTGCTGATCAGCCGCGAGCAGATCTCCACCGAGATCGTGCGCACGCTCGTCGGCAGCATCGGCATCGTTGCCGCCGTGCCGATCACCACCGCCATCGCGGCGCTCGCCGCGGGCGCCCTCGAGGAGGGCGAGGCGCCGGCATGACGGCGCACTGCACCTTCTGCGCGATCGCGGCGGGCGAGGCGGAGGCGGAGGTCGTTCTCGAGGACAAGCGGTTTCTCGCCTTCCTCGATCACCGCCCCGTGTTCCACGGCCACGTGCTGCTGATCCCGCGCGAACACGCCGAGACGCTGCCGGACCTGCCGCGAGGGGACGCGGGTCCGCTGCTGGAGCGCGCGCAGCTGCTCGCGCGCGCCGTCCCGCAGGCGATGGGCGCCGAGGGCACGTTCGTGGCGATCAATAACGGTGTCAGTCAGAGCGTGCCGCACCTGCACGTGCACGTCGTCCCGCGCTCGCGCGGTGACGGTCTGCGAGGCTTCTTCTGGCCGCGCCACACGTACGAAAGCACCTCGCAACTGCGCGACACCGCCGAGCGCGTCCGCGCCGCTGTCGAGCGCCTGAGCGCGGGCGGGGACGGCGAGCCCGAAGCGCGCGCGTGACGTAGACTCTGGCCGCGCGGCGGGCGCTGGGAGGCAATCAGGATGGCGGAAGCGCTACAGGTCATCGAGCTGCCCGAGACGCACGTGCGCATCGTCGTGGAGGGCGACGCGACCCCGCTGCTGCGTCGCGGCGGCGGCGACAGCTTCGGCTGCGGCGCCTGCGGCGCCACGCTCGTCGAGGACGCCTGGAGCTGGGAAATCTACAACCTCGTTCTGCATTGCCCTGGCTGCGGGGCGCACAACGAGGTCGGGAAGCCGGCCACGGAAGGCCGCTAAGGGACCGCCACGGAGTCGCTGAGGAGCACCATGCAAGTCTGGGCCTCGAAACCGCGCGACATGCCGCCGAAGGAGGTGGGTGATTACGCCCGCCGCGTCGAGGCGCTGGGCTACGACGGGCTGACCGTCTCCGAGGGCGTCCACGACGGCTCCGTCAACGCCTGGGCCGCCCTCGCGGCGACCACCGAGCTGCGGGTCGCCGTCAGCGTCTTCGTCGCCTTCTCGCGCAGCCCGATGTCGCTCGCCTACGCCTGCTGGGACTTGCAGGATTTCGCCGGTGGGCGCTTCGTGATCGGCCTCGGCACGCAGGTCAAGGCGAACATCGAGCAGCGCTTCTCGATGCCGTGGACCCCGCCCGTGCCGCGCATGCGCGAGTATGTGCGGTCGCTGCGCGCGATCTTCGACACCTGGGCGGCGCAGGACGGCACGCGCCTGCGTTTCGAGGGCGAGCACTACCGCTTCACGCGCATGCAGCCGTACTTCACTCCCACCCCGATCGAGCACCCCGAGATCCCGATCTACCTCGGCGCCGTCGGCCCCGCGATGACGCGCCTCACCGGCGAGGTCGCCGACGGGTTCTTCACGCACAGCTGCAATAGCGACCCGCGGGCCATCCGCGAGCTCGCGCTGCCGGCCGTCGAGGCTGGCGCGCAGCGCTCCGGCCGCTCGCTGGACGATGTCGACGTCATGGTCTCGCCCTACATGAACACCGGCTCGACGGCCGAGGAGATCGCGGAGGCGCGCGAGGCCAACCGCCGCCAGATGGGGATCATGTACTCGACCCCGAACTACTGGGGTCCGCTGCGCCTGCGCGGGATCGAGGACCTCGGCACGCGGCTCCGCGAGCTCACCCGCGAGAACCGCTGGGGTGAGCTGGCAGACCTGCTCGACGACGACCTCGTCGACGAGATCGCGATCACCGGCGATTACATCGACTCGGCGCACCTGCTCAAGGAGCGCTACGGCGAACTGCCGGTCTCGCTGCGCTTCCCGCTGCCGGACGACCCCGCCGACGACGGACAGATCGCGAGGGCGCTCGAGATCCTCCGGGACTGACGTGACCCCCCCGGACCAGCTGGACAACCGCTCTCCGAGCCGGCCACGGCCGGTCCTCGACGCGCTCTCGCGCGCGTACTGGGAGGCGGCAGGCCGGGGCGAGCTGGCGATCCAGCGCTGCGAGGAGTGCAGCCACTATCAGCACCCGCCGCTCCCGATCTGCCAGCGCTGCACCTCGGCGAACTTTGGCTACCCCGCCGTCAGCGGGCGCGGGGTCGTGCACAGCTTCACCACGAACCACCAGCGCAACGTCGCCGGCTTCGAGCAGGCCGTGCCCTACATCAACCTGATCGTCGAGCTCGAGGAGCAGCCGCAGCTCTACCTGCTGAGCGACCTTCCGGCCGGCGAGTCGGAATGGGTCGCGATCGGCGTACCCGTCGAGGTCATGTTCGAGCCGATCGAGGCGGCCGAGGGTGAGGCGATCGCGCTGCCGCAGTTCCGCCCGGCGGACGGGTAGGGACTCCGCCATGTGGGAGGCCAGGGGCAAGACCGCAGTCGCCGGCATCGGCTTCTCGCAGTTGACGCGCACGCACGACCGCCCGCTCGGGCAGCTCGCGATCGAGGCCTGCCGCGCCGCGATCGCCGATGCCGGCATCGAGGCCTCGCAGATCGACGGGCTGGCGACGCACCCGGACCAGCCGTTCCGCGGCGCGGGCAACCGCGCGGGCGAGGACCTGGTTCCGGCGACCTTCCTGATCGACCACCTCGACATTGGCAACGAGATCGAGTGGTACGCGCAGGTCTCGGCGGGCTTGATCCCGAGCGCGATCATCGAGGCGCTGAACGCGCTGCTGGCCGGCGCCTGCAACTACGCCCTCGTCTGGCGCGCGATGCACCGCCCGGCTGGCGCCTACGGTGCGTGGCGCGAACCGTTCGCCGGCGGCGATAGCCAGTTCACCGCGCCTTACGGCTACACCAGCCCCTTCCAGCTCCACGCCGTGGCCTACCAGCGCTACATGCACCGCTACGGCGCGACCCGCGAGGAGATGGCCGCGCTGGTCACGAACAGCCGCGCCAACGCCCAGCGCAACGAATCGGCCTTCTTCTACGGCACGCCAATGTCCGTCGACGACTACCTCGCGGCGCGTATGATCTCGGAGCCGATCTGCCTCTTCGACTGCGACATTCCCGTCGAGGGCTGTGCGGCGCTTGTGCTCACCACCGCCGAGCGCGCCCGCGACTTGCCGAGGCCGCCCGCCTACGTCGCCGCCTGGGGGCAGCACACCGCGCCGCGGCCGACGTACGTGAACTACATGCTCGACGACTACATGGCCTGCGGCGCCTCGACGGCGGGCAAGCTCTGGTCACGCTCGGGCCTCGGGCCCGGCGACGTGGACGCGGCGCAGCTCTACGACGGCTTCAGCCCCTCGACCTACTACTGGCTGGAGTCGGCCGGATTCTGTCCCGAGGGCGAGGCGCACCGCTTCGTGCAGGACGGCCGCGTCGCCCTCGACGGCGAGTTGCCGGTCAACACGTTCGGCGGATCGCTTTCCGAGGGCCGCCTGCACGGCATGGGCCACATCGCCGAGGCAGCGCGCCAGGTCTCCGGCCGCGCCGGCCCGCGCCAGGTCGAGGACGCCGAGGTCTCGGTCGCCCTCGACGGATCGCCGCTGCTGCGCGGCGGCGGGCTGCTGTTCACGCGGGAGCCGTAGGGGCAGGCGGCGGACTACGCGGAAGCGCCGCGACGCCAGCCGTGCGCGCACTCTCGACGAGGTTTGGCCGGTCCGAAGCGTAGCGCGTGGCCGAAGGATCTGAGTCTCAGGCGGGAAGACCGCTACGTGGACGAGGGGACCGGCGGCTCCTCGAAGTGGAGTTCCAGCGCCTCGCGGAGGTTGGCGAGGGCGTCATCGATCGATTCGCCCTGGCTGGCGACGTCGACATCCAGCGCCTGTGCGACGTACCACTCGCCCTCGCGGCACACGCTTGCAGTGAACACTCGCTTCATCGCAAATCGCCTCCGCCTCCATCCTGCCACACCGCCACCGCCCCCGCCTCCGCGAGGCGGGCGATCTCGGCGGCGGCGTAGCCGAGCTCCGCGAGGACCTCGGCGGTGTGCTGGCCGAGCACGGGGGGCGGGCGGCGCAGCGCGGTCCACGGCTCCTCGAAGGTCCAGGGCGGGGCGACCGTCTCGAGGTCGCCGAGGGTGGCGTGGCCCTCGAGGCGGCGCACCATCTCGAGCGCCGCGACCTGCTCGCTCTTCAGCAGTGACTCGATGGTATGCATCGGCACGATCGTGCCGCCGAGCTCGTCCTGCACGATGCGGCGCAGATCCTCGTAGCGCCAGTTGCGCAGGGTGCCGTTTACCTCGTCTGGCAGGTAGCGAAGGTTGTCCATCATCCCCCGCGGCCCGCTGAAGCGTTCGTCGAGCAGCACCTCGGGGCAATCGATGGCGATGAGGAAGGCGTTCCAGCCGCCCTCGTCGCCGCGCAGCGTGATCAGCGCGGGGCCGTCGCTGGTTTCGAAGCCGTAATCGGGCGGGTCGGTCAGCCCGAGGATCGCCCGGCCCTCGAGCGAGTCCTGCGAGCGCTCGGCGGTGAAGGTCCACTGGTGGATCGCCGTGAGCGCCGCGAGCATCGAGGTCTCGACGTGCTGGCCGACGCCGTGGCGGTCGCGCCAGAGCAGCGCGGTGAGGATTGCCTGGAAGCCGGCCATGCCCGCCGCGTGCTGCGCGAAGTCGTATCCGAAGCGCAGCGGGGGCTCGCCGGGCCGGCCGAGGTGGCGGTTCGAGCCGACGATCGCCTGGATGTCGAGCTCGCTCGCGGGCGCGCCGGCCAGCGGGCCGCGGCTGCCGTACCCGCTGATCGAGCAGTAGACGAGGCGTGGATGGCGCTCGCGCAGCGCCTCGTAGCCGAAACCGAGTCGCTCCATCACGCCCGGCCGGTAGCCCTCGACGAGCACGTCGGCGTCCTCGAGCAGTCGCACGAGGATCTCCGCGCCGGCCTCGCGCTTGAGATCGACGGCGATGCCGCGCTTGTTGCGCTGGAACTGCAGGAACAGCCCGCCCTCCGGCGTGGCGCCGCCCGGCGCCTCCACGAACGGTCCGATCGTGCGCAAGAAGTCCCCCGAGGGCGGCTCGAGCTTCACTACTTCGGCGCCGAGGTCGCCGAGCTGCATCGCGCAGAGCGCCCCGGGGATGCCCTGCGAGACATCGACGACTCGCAAGCCATCGAGGGGGAGCTGCGAGTGCGACCGGCTGTCGGCCGGGCGCGCGCTCGCGCCGTTCGGCTCGTCGGCTGCGGCGAGTTCCGCGAGCACCTCGGAGGTGTGCTCGCCGAGACGGGGGGCGGCGCGCGTGATCCGCGCCTCGGTCGTGCCGAAGCGCCAGTGCGGCTTGGCGCTGGCCATGCCGCCGTAGGGTGTGTCGAGCACCGTCACGAGGTCCTCGGCGATCGCCTGCGGGTGTTCGAGCAGGCTCGCGCTCAGCGTCGGGCCGCGCTGGAAGGCGGCAGCGGGTACATCGGCGTCATGCAGGCGGCGCTCCCAGTCCTCTGCGCTGCGCTCGCGGAAGCAGGCCTTGAGGAGCGGCAATAGCTCGGCGCGGTGCTCGACGCGCGCGGCGTTGGTCGCGAAGCGGGGGTCGTCGCGAAGCTTCCGCAGGCCGAGGGCGTCGCAGAGCTTCGGCCAGAAGCCGTCGTGCGGTGTGCTAATGGCGACATAACCATCGGTACACGCGAACGCCTGGTCCGGCACGAGGTTGGGGCGGGCGCTGCCCATCGGCACGGGCGCGCGGCCGCTCGCGAAGTACTCGGCGATGCGGCTTGTCGCGCCGACGATCGTCGATTGCAGCTGCGAGGTCTGGATGAACGTGCCGCGCCCGGTACGCGCGCGCGCGTAGAGGGCGACGAGGAGTGCCTGCAGGTTGGTAAAGGCGCCGCTCCAGTCGAGCGTTGCCGTGCCGCGCGAGAACTCCTGCTGGCCGCCGGCCTCGCCGGTGACGCTGGTCAGGCCGGCCGCGGCCTGCGAGAACCACTCGTTACTGGTCATGCCGTGCATCGGCCCGCGCGGACCGTAGGCCGAGCTCTGCAGGTAGATCAGCCGTGGGTTGTGCTCGCGCAGCAGCTCGTAGCCGAGGCCGAGGCGGCGCATCACCTCGGGCGAGCGGAAGTTCTCGACGAGCACGTCGGCGCTCGCGATCAGCCGCAGCGCCTGCGCGTGGTCCGCCGGCTCCTTGAGGTCGAGCATGACCCCGCGCTTGCCGAGGTTGTTGCCGAGGAACGTGTGCCCGGTCCCGCGCAGTCGCGGCCTGGTGCCGCGCACGGTGTCGCCGCGCGGGGACTCGACCTTGATCGCGTCGGCGCCGAGCCAGCCGAGGTACTCGGCGGCGATCGGCCCGACGGCGGCCTGGCCGAAATCGAGCACGCGCAGGCCGTTGAGCGGCCCTGTCCAGCCCTCACTGCTCAGTTGCTCGGCCATGCCCGCACCATGCGCGGGCGCGGCATGGTGGTCAAGGCGCAGACGGCAGGCGGGGCGCTATTATCGGCGCGGCCGGAAGGGGGCCCCGATGAGCAACGAAGAGCGGCCGCTGCCGACGAGCGAAGAGGTGAACTCCTGGCTGACCGAGCGGCGCAACTGGGGCCGCTGGGGCGACGACGACAGCCGTGGCGCGGTGAACCTGATCACGGACGAGAAGCGTCTCGCGGCGTTCGGTCTCGTGCAGCAGGCACACGTTGTCTCGATCAGCCGCGACTACCCGAAGGACCCCGGCCCGACGAACCCGGTGCCGGCGCAGCACTTCCTGCGCCGCAACGTTCGCGTGCCCGATGGCGGGTCGGTCGTCGACTACTACGGCTTCATCTTCCACGGCCACACGCACACCCACCTCGACGCGCTCTGCCACGTCTGGGACAAGAACGGGGCGTGGCAGGGCCGCGATCCGTCCGAGTTCATCACCGGCGACGGCGTCACCTACGCCGACGTGACCGCCTGGGACACCGGCATCATCACCCGCGGCGTCCTGCTCGACGTGCCACGCCACCGCGGGACGGACTACGTGACGACGGACCGCCCGGTGCACGGCTGGGAGCTCGAGGAGATCGCCGAGGCACAGGGCGTGACCGTCGGGTCCGGCGACGCGCTGCTCGTGTACAGCGGCCGCGAGGCCTACCAGGCCGATCACCCGGACCAGTTCCTCGGCGAGGCGGGCAGCACGACGCCCGGGCTGCACGCCTCGTGCCTGCCGTTCGTGCGCGACAACGATGTCTCGCTGCTCGGCTGGGACATGATGGATGCGAAGCCGAACGACTACGACTACCCGTGGGCGATGCACGGCGTGATCTACGCCTACGGCGTGCCGCTGCTCGACAACGCGCTGCTGCAACCGCTCGCGGAGGCGTGCGCCGGGCAGGGCCGCTACGAGTTCCTGCTGATCATCTCGCCGCTGCGAGTGCCCGGCGGCACGGGCAGCCCCGTCAACCCGCTCGCCATCTTCTAGCGGGCGGCCGGACCCGCGCCTGCGCCCTCCTCTGAGGGGTGGGTCGCGGTGCGCTGCACGCCGCACGGGCTGCGCCCGCCCCCCTCACCCCCGCCCTCTCCCGCCAGGGGAGAGGGGGCCGGAATGTGCGCCCGCGGGGCTCCGAGGCGAGCAGCAGCCGTGGGCGAGCGCCCTCACCCCCGCCCTCTCCCGCGGGGAGAGGGGGCCGGAATGTGCGCCCTCGGGGCTTCGGGGCGAGCAGCAGCGGGGGTGTGGGGGCGGAGCCCCCACAGGAAAGAAACATCCGAGGGTGGGTGGGTGGGCCGAGCAGCGCGCCGCGCCCGCTCTCCGGGACGGGGTGTGGGAGCGCAGCCCCCCGCACACGGCGGCAGGAGTTGCTCAGGTGGCGGCTAGCCGTGCGAGTGGCCGCCGTGCCCGTGGCCGGCGGAGGGCTGGTAGTAGGGGTTGCGGCCGGACGCATGGTCGGTCGCGTCCATGATCTCTTCGATCTCGGGCACCGCCTCTTTCATCATGCCCTCGATGCCCTCGCGCAGGGTCACGTTCGCCATCCCGCAGCCCTGGCAGCCACCACCCATGCGGATGAACGCCACCTTGTCCTCCACGCCGAGGAGGTCGACTGCGCCGCCGTGCGCCGCGATCGCCGGGTTGACCTGCTCGTCGAACAGCACCTGGATGCGCTCGGCCAGCGGATCGCGCCAGCGCGGGTTGGGGTTGTCGAACTCGAAGCCGTTGACGCCCTCGCCCTTGTACGCCCAGTGCACGGCCAGCCCATCAAGGTAGTCCGCGTGGTCACTGTCGACATAAAGCGCGAGTCCGTCGAAGTCCAGCTCGAAGTCTTCTTCCGGCTCGCGTCCCGCGTCGACCATCGTGAGCAGATGCTCGAGGCCTTCCTTGCTGCGACGCGCCACCTGCAGGCGGATGCCGGTGACGGGCGGTTCGCCGGCGGACTCCATCAGGTGCAGGAGGCGGGCGATCGCCTCGTCGGTCATTGCGATCTCGGGGCCGTACTCGTCAACGTCGGTGTCGAGGTCAAGGTCGGTCGTCACGATTGCTCCTCCGCTGTTGCTTAAGCCTAGCGGATTCGTCTACAGGGCGCTGCCGGTGCGGCGGGCGCGGGCTCGCAACGAGGGCCCATGCTACGCTCGCACACCCCGTGCGTCATCGTCCGGGCGCGGCGCCGGCCGAGGCGCGGGACGTGCCCGCACGCGCGAATGGACGGCCATGAGCGTCGCGCCCAGCCCCGCTCCCCAGACGCCTCGCGACGAGCGCGCCGGCGCCAACGGCGGCCGCGGGCCGCGGCTGCCCTTCGCGGGGCGCGCGGGCGAGTTGCGCACCTTCGAGTCGCTGGGCGACCGGAATTTCCGCTGGTTCTTTGTCTCCACGCTGGGCCAGTTCGGGGGAATCCAGACGCAGATGCTGGCGATGGGCTTCATCGTCTACGAGCTGACCGGATCGCCGGGACGGCTCGGCCTCGTCGCGCTCGTCAACGCGATTCCCTCGCTCGCCTTCTCGCTCTACGGGGGGATGCTCGCGGACCGCGTGCCGAGGCGGCTCGTGCTGCAGGTGGGGCAGACCTTCCAGGCGCTGCTCGCGGGCCTCGTGGCCGCGCTCCTCTTCCTCGGCGTGCTGCGCTACGAGCACCTGATCGTGATCGTCTTTTTCCAGGGCGCCGGTATGGCGCTGATGATGCCGGCGCGGCAGGCGATGATCCCGGAGATCGCGGGCGAAGAGCGGTTGATGAACGCGATCTCGCTCGGCGCCGCCGGGATGACGACGATGCGGCTGATTGCTCCTGCTATCGGCGGCGCGTTGCTCGTGATCGCGAACAGCGCCTGGCTCTACAGCGCGGTCGTGATCTACTACCTCATCGCCATCGGCGCGCTCGTCCCGATGCGGCTGGCGGCCGCGCGTTCGGCCGGCGCGCCGGCCCGGGACGCGCAGGGCTGGGCGGGCGTGCGCGACGGGATCCGTTACACGCTGCGGCACACTGCGATCCTGCAGGTGCTGGCGGTCAACCTGCTGATCGTGTGCGCCTCGATGCCCTGGATGTTCCTGCTCCCCGGCTGGGTCGAGGACGTGCTCGGCCTGGGCGGCTTCCACCTCGGACTGCTGCTCAGCGTGATGGGCGTCGGCTCGCTGTTCGGCTCGCTCGTGATCGCCTCGCTGCCGCCGCGCCACCGCGGGCTGCTCTACCTGCTGAGCGCCGTGCTGCTGGCGAGCGGGGTGCTCGCGTTCGCGGTCTTCGATGCGTTCCTGGTGGCCGTGCTGCTGACCGTGGTGATCGGCGTGGCGCACGCCGTGCGGATGTCGCTCAGCACCGTCCTGCTCCAGACCTACGTCGATGCCGAGTACCGCGGCCGCGTGCTCTCGATCTACATGATGGAGTTCGGCCTCGTCGCCCTCGGCGTCTTCGCTGTCGGCGCGATTGCCGAGGTGGTGGGCCTGCAGCTCGCGATCGGTGGCGCGGCCGCCTTCCTGCTCCTCGTTGCGCTGGCGCTCTTCCCCGCCTTCCCGACGCTGCGC
The DNA here is from genome assembly GCA_963667465.2 of Dehalococcoidia bacterium. Taxonomy (GTDB): domain Bacteria; phylum Chloroflexota; class Dehalococcoidia; order UBA2979; family UBA2979; genus VXMT01. The sequence goes on from CAXXDN010000002.1 coordinate 439,233, forward strand.
CGCCTCCAGTAGGGGAGGCCGCGCCGCCGACCGCCTCCCATCCGCCCCATGCGCTACAGTGCCCGCGCGACTGCGCCCGCGAGGGCGCGCGAGGAGGTCCGGATGGCGAACATACCCGCGACGTGCCGCGCCGCACTGCTGGTCGGCCATCAGCAACCGCTGGACATCGCCGAGGTGCCGGTTCCGCAGGATCTGGAGCCGGGCGCGCTGCTGGTGCGCAACACCGCCGCCACGATCTGCGCCAGCGACGTGCACCTCTGGGAGGGCGAGTCGGGCTCCTCGACGGACCGCTTCCCGCGCATCCTCGGTCACGAGATGACGGGGCGTGTCGCCGCCATCGGCGAGGGCGCCGAGCGCGACTCGCTCGGCGAGCCGCTGCGCGTCGGCGACCGCATCATCTGGACGCACGGCTTCTGCGGGCAGTGCGTGAACTGCGTCATCGAGCACGAGCAGACGCTCTGCGACAACCGCCGCGGCTACATGCGCGGCCTTGCCACTGAGTACCCGTACCTCACCGGCGGCTTCGCCGAGTACGGCTACGTCTACCCGAGCTCCGGGCGCGTCAAGGTACCCGACATTGTCCCCGACGAGCTCGCCTCGGCGGCGGCCTGCGCGCTGCGCACGGTGGTGCACGGCTTCGACCGCCTCGGACGGCTCGACGACCGCCATACGGTGGTGATCCAGGGCTCCGGGCCACTCGGGCTGTTCTCGACGGCCGTGGCCTCGCGCAGCGGGCCTTCGAAGATCATCGTGATCGGCGGGCCGGCCGCGCGGCTCGAGGTCGCGCGCCGCTGGGGCGCCACGCACACGATCGACATCGCCGACATGCCGGACGCCGCCGATCGCGAGGCGCAGATCCGCGAGTGGACGGACGGCCGCGGCCCGGACGTGGTGATCGAGGTCTCCGGCGTGGTCCCCGCCTTCCCCGAGGGCTTCTCGATGATCCGTCGCGGCGGCCGCTACCTGATCATCGGCCAGCTGCACGAGCAGGAGGTGCCGATCAAGCCGGGCGAGGTCACGCGCAAGCACGTGCGCATCATCGGCTCGATCTCGGCGAGCGTGGCGCACTACCACCGCGCGCTGCAGTTCATCGCCCACAACTGGGAGCGTTTCACCTGGATGGACATGATCTCCAACCGCTACCCGATCGAGGAGATCAACGAGGCGATGGTGCGTATGCAGAGCTGGGACGAGATCAAACCCGCAATCATCTTCGGAGACTCGCGATGAGCGCCGCCTCGCCGCCAATCGGTGTCGTCGCGTCCGCTGCGGAGGCAGGCGACGCCCTCGCCCAGATCGAGGAGGCCGAGCGCCTCGGCATTCCGGCCGCCTGGATGACCACGGGGGGCACGAGGGCGGACGCGCTCACGATCTTCGGCGCGGCGCTGGCGCGGACCGAGCGGATCATCCTCGGCAGCTGCATCGTGCCAACCTGGCCACGCCACCCGGTGCTGCTGGCGCAGCAGACACGGGCGCTCGAAGAAATCTCGCCGGGCCGCTTCCGGCTCGGCATCGGCCCCGGCCACGAGCCGGGGATGGTGCACACCTTCGGCGTCGAGTGGCGCACGCCGCTCACCCACCTGCGTGAGTATCTGCACGTGCTGACCACGCTGCTGCACGAGGGCGAGGTGGAGTTCGAGGGCAGCCACGTCACCGCGCGCGGCCGCCTCGATGAGCCGCTTTCGACGCCGGTGCTGGCGTCCGCGCTGCAGTTGCGCTCCTACCGGCTCTGCGGCGAGCTGGCGGACGGGGCGATCTCCTGGAACTCGCCCGCCGCCTACCTGCTGGAGCGCGCGCTGCCCGCGCTGCGCGAGGGCGCCGCCGCGGCCGGGCGCGAGCCGCCGCCGCTGATCGCGCACGTCCCGGTCTGCGTCAGCGAGGACCGCGAGCTGGTCCTGGCCGCCGGCAAGACCCAGCTCGGGCGGTCCGCGCGACTGCCGTTCTACGCGGGGATGCTCGCCGCCGCCGGCTACCCGGACGCCGCCTCGAACATTGAGGAGGCGCTGGTCGACGCGCTGATCGTCGCCGGCAGCGAGCAGCAGGTCGCCGATCGGCTGGCTGAGCTCGCGGGGAGCGGGCTCGGTGAGCTGCTGGTGCTGCCGATCGGCCCGGGCGACCCGCAGCCGTGGATCGAGCGCGGCTTCGCCGCGGCCGCGAGGGCGGTGGACCAGCTCCGCGCCGCGCAGGCCAGTTCGGCAGGCCTGTAGTACGTTACGCCCGTGACCGTTCCCGGACCGGCAGGAGGAGGGCAAAATGCCCAGGTATCTGGCCACAGCGTCGTACAGCATCGAGGGAGTCGGGGGCTTGCTCGCGGAGGGCGGTACATCCCGCCGCGACGCCCTCAGCGCCGCGATCGCCTCCGTCGGGGGCACGGTGGAGGCCTTCTACTACGCCTTCGGTGACGACGACCTCTACATCATCATGGACGTCCCCGACCAGGTCTCGGCGGCTGCGCTTGGCCTCGCCATCGGCGGCGCCGGGGCGATTAGCTGGAGCACCACCGTGCTGCTGACCGCCGAGGAGATCGACGAGGCTGTCGGCACGTCCGTCGAGTACCGGCCGCCCGGCGCGTAGGACCGGGCGCGGCCCGGGAGGGTCGCGGCAGAGTACGACGCACGCAGCCCCGAGTCAGACTCGAGTGCGTCGCGGCCCATCGTGAGAGGCTGCGATATACTCGGCTCCGCCGACACGCCCAACGGGGGAGGGATTCGTTATGGCCACGGACTACGCCGAGATCGCAAAGGACGTCTCCGCACTCAAGGCTCCGCCGAACCTCGCCGACTACGCCGACCTGCGCTCCTCGTGGAACTGGGACGACGTCTGGGCCGAACTCGACACGCCGGACGGCCTCGTCAATCAGGGCCACGAATGCATCGATCGCCACGCCATGGGCGAGCGTGCCAACAAGCTCGCGATGATCTGGCAGAGCCAGAACCTCGCTGTCGAGGAATACACCTTCGCGGACCTCAAGCGGGAGACGGACCGCGCCGCCAACGCGCTGCGCAGCGCGGGCATCGAGAAGGGCGACCGCGTCTTCTTCCTCAGCGACCGCATCCCGGAGCTCTACTTCGCGTTTTTCGGCGCGCTCAAGCTGGGCGCGCTGGCGGCGCCGCTGTTCTCCGCCTTCGGCCCCGAACCGATCGCCGAGCGCGTCGGGCGAGCCGACGGCAAGGCGATGGTCACCACCCCAAAGCTGCTCTCCAAGGTGAACGCGATCCGTGACGACCTGCCCAGCCTCGAGCATGTGATCATCATGGATGGCCGCGAGGAGCACGAGCTCGCCGACACGGACATCTCCTGGAGCGCGCTCATCGCGGACGCCTCGGAAGACTTCGAGATCGAGAAGACCGGTTCCGAGGACTGGTCGGTGATGCACTTCACGAGCGGCACCACCGGTCTGCCCAAGGGCGCGGCGCACGTGCACAACACGGTCGTCAGCCACTACGCGACCGGCAAGTACGTGATGGACTTCCAGGAAGAGGACGTCTACTGGTGCACAGCCGACCCCGGCTGGGTGACGGGCACCTCGTACGGGATGTTCGCCCCCTGGAGCAACGGCGTCACGCAGGTGATCGACGAGGGCGGCTTCGGTGCCCGTCGCTGGTACGAGACGATCACGCGCTTCAAGGTCACCGTCTGGTACACCGCCCCGACCGCGATCCGGCTGCTGATGCGCGCCGGCGCCGACACCGCGCGCGAGCACGACCTGAGCTCGCTGCGCTACGTGATGTCCGTCGGCGAGCCGCTCAACCCCGAGGGCGTGGTCTGGGGCCTCGACGCCTTCGACCTGCCGATCCACGACAACTGGTGGCAGACCGAGACCGGCGCGATCATGATCGCCAACTACCCGTCGATGCCGATCCGGCCCGGCTCGATGGGTCGCCCGTTCCCGGGCATCCACGCCGCGATCATCGACGACGAGGGCAACGAGATCACCGAACCGATGGCGGAAGGTCAGCTCGCCGTCCAACCCGGCTGGCCGTCGATGTTCCGCACCTACTGGAACGACCAGGAGCGCTACGACTCGCGCTTCCAGCTGGGCTGGTACCTGACCGGCGACAAGGCGAAGCGCGACGCCGACGGCTACTTCTGGTTCGTCGGCCGCGACGACGACGTGATCAACACCGCCGGCCACCTCGTCAGCCCGTTCGAGGTCGAGAGCGCCCTGATCGAGCACGAGGCGGTCGCCGAGGCGGGCGTGATCGGCAAGCCGGACGACATCGCGATGGAGGTGGTGAAGGCGTTCATCACGCTCAACGACGGTGTGGAGGAAACGCCGCAGCTGATGCGGGAGCTCAATGGGCACTGCCGCGCACGCCTCGGCCCGGCCGTCGCGCCGCGTGAGATCCAGGTGATCGATATCCTGCCGAAGACACGGTCGGGCAAGATCATGCGGCGGCTCCTCAAGGCGCGCGAACTCGGATTGCCGGAGGGCGACACCTCCACGCTCGAGGACGACTAGTTCGCTCAGCCGGCTGGCTGCGCGCCGCGGCCCCTCGGGGCTCGCGCGGCGCGCCCCGGCCGCGCTGGAGCCGAAGGCGGAAGGCGGCGAGATGACATCGGCCGACGAGATCCAGATCCATCGCGGCTTCAACGGCGTCTACTTCGATCGCAGCGAGACCTGCTTCATCGACGGACGCGCCGGGAAGCTCCAGTACCGCGGCTACTCGATCGACGATCTCGCCGAGCACTCGACGTTCGAGGAGACCGGCTACCTGCTGCTCCACGGCGGCCTGCCGACGGCCGATCAACTCGCGGCGTTCGAGGCCGAGCTGAAGTCGGCCCGCACGCTCCCCGGCGAGATCCTTGACGTGATCCGGGTGGTCAAGGACGCGCACCCGATGGACGTGCTGCGCACGGCCGTCTCCGCGCTGTCCGCGATCGACCCGGAGACGGCGGACAAGTCGCACGACGCCACATTGCGCAAGGGCATGCGCCTCACCTCGCAGGTGCCGAGCATCGTGATGGCGCACCACGCGATTCGCGAGGGGCGCGACCCGATCGAGCCGAGGGACGACCTTTCGCACGCGGCCAACTTCCTCTACATGCTCGATGGCGAGGTTCCGAGCGAGGACTCGGCGCGGCTGATGGACAAGGACTTCATCCTCCACGCCGAGCACGGCTCCAACGCCTCGTCGTTCACGGCGCGCGTGGTGACCGGCACGCAGGCGGACCTGCACAGCTCGATCACGGCCGCGATCGCGGCGCTCTCCGGGCCCTCGCACGGGGGCGCGGCGGAGAACGTGATGAAGATGGCGCAGGAGATCGAGGAGCCGGAGCGCGCCGCCGCCTACGTCAAGGAGCTGCGCTCCCGCTCCGAGCCGATCATGGGCTTCGGCCACCGCGTCTACCGCGCCGAAGACCCCCGCGCCCGTCACCTGCGCGAGGGCGTCCAGCGGCTCAGCGCCGAGAAGGGCCAGCCCAAGTGGTACGCGATCCTCGAGGCGGTGCAGGAGGCGATGCGCCCCTACGGGCGGCTCGGCGTGAACGTCAACGTCGACTTCTTCGCGGGCGTGATCTACTACCTGCACGGCATCCCGCAGGATCTGTTCGTGCCGATCTTCGCGGTCGGGCGCGTGCCGGGCTGGACGGTGCAGGTGCTGGAGCAGATGGAGAACAACATCCTGCTGCGCCCCCTCCTCCAGTACGTCGGTCCCCTCGACCAGCCCTACATCCCGATCGAGGAGCGCTAGAGACGCGAAGGCGCGCTACGAGCCCCCCTCCCCCTCGTCGTCCCCGCGCCTGACGCAGCCGAGGAAGACGTCCCTGAGGATGTTGGACTCGCGGATCGACTCGGGCCTGCCGTCGTGCGCGATGCGGCCGCGGTCGAGCACGTACGCCCGGTCCACGATTTTCGTACTGCGGCAAAGTCGCGTTAACGGGCTCACGCCAGCACAACGAGCGGCATGCCGTGAGCCCGCGCCCGCTGTGCTGGGAACGTCGGGAAACGCCCCGTGAGGTATGGCGGAATGGGACGCCCCAGCGTGGACGAGCGCGGATAATCTGCGCGCTACCGGCGCATGCATCACGATGGCGCTGGAGTCTTGGAGTAGCCGATGAAACCGATCGTCGCCCCGGCGTCTGTTGAGGCCCGCTTGCTGCGCTACCTCGCCACGATAGCGGTCTGCGTCCTGCTTGCCGCCGCCTTGCCTGCCTGCACCGGTGGAGGCGGCGATTCCACCAGCGACGAGCGAGTGATCGAGTTGGATGCGACCGTCCAGTCCCTCGAAGCGTCCGTCGAATCACTTGCCGGGGAAAACGCTGATCTGAAGCGTGAAGTCGCAACCCTCCGACAGCAACAGAGCGACCTCGTCGACGCGCAGCCCGCCGCCGGGGCGGCCGGGCAGCGTGACGGAGACGCAGCGGACTCCGAGGCAGAACGAGACGAGCGACTCGCGGCCCTGGAACAAGGCCAGGTCCACACTGGCGAGCGGCTGGACGGTCTGGACGCCCGGATTGGGGAACTCGAGGCGGTCGCCGTCAGGATCGAGTCGGTCTTCCCTGCCGGGAAGGACTCGACCGAGAGCAAGGACGAGGAGGTGTCGCCGCCGGACGGGAGCCCCCTCGCGAGGACCGTTGGGTTGATCGAGGAGTCTGGAGGCGAGGTCTCGTACGTGGCGCACGCCGGACGGGGAGATCGCTCGGTCCTGGTGATGCCGCGTGAGTTCGTGGACGGGGAGACTCCGCTGATCGTCTCGCTGCACGGCTTCAGAGGAGATTCCGCCACCCAGAGCGCCTCCGTGCCGCTCCACGAGCGCGTGAACAGCGACGGGTTCGCGCTCCTGCTGCCGAACGGACAACTCGGCCGCACGGGAAACCGCTTCTGGAACCCCACCGACCAGTGCTGCGAGCCCGGCAAGGCCGGCGAGGATGACGTCGCCTACCTGACCGAGCTGGTGGCGAGCGCGAGGGAGGTCAGGGACTTCGGGCCGGTCTACTTCTTCGGCTACTCCAACGGCGGGTTCATGTCGTACCACATGGCCTGCAAGGGGCTGCCCGGCCTTCGCGCCGTCGCCAGCCTGGCGGGTACGAGCTACGTCGAGGATACGAGCTGCGACGGCGCACCCCCTGTGTCCGTGTTGCACATCCATGGCACCGCGGATCGAGTGATCCTGTTCGACGGCGACGAGAGTGATCGCGGCGATGGCACGCCGGCGTTCTACGCCGGGGCTCGGGAGATGGTGACGCGCTGGAGCCGGCGGGCCGGATGCGACTGGCCCGAGCAGCCCCAGCCCCATGCCACCCTCGACCTCGACCGGTACGTGCCCGGCGCGGAGACCCAGGTGTTCCGGTTGGAATCCGGGTGCGCCGAAGGGATCACCATCGAGCTGTGGATGGGCTTGGACAGCAGCCATGCTCCCGGCTACCGCGAACCCTTCGTGGATGCGTTGCTGGGCTGGCTGCTGTCACAGCAGTGATTGAGGACGTGATGAGGATTCCGCCGCGGGATCGCCAGGACACCCCGTCTGGCTGGCGCGGGACGCGAACAGGTCCGCAACCTCGATTGCGGCGCTGTGGCCACTGGAGAGGGCGCCGTTGACCGACGGCACGCCCATGTAGTCGCCTGCCAGGAACAGATTGTCGATGCGCCTGCAAGCTGCCCGGGGGTGGTCGCCCCCGTGGCGAGCATGCCGGGCCATGCACAACGCCTCTTCCCGGCGGTACACGTGATAGAACAAACCCTCGTCGTCGCCGGGAAGCGCGGAGCCGGCTGAGCCGCTCCTGCTCGTTGCTCAGCGCTCACTGCGTCTTCACTGTCGCCATCTTCCCGCGCGCGTAGCACCGCCCTGTTTACTGTCCTGCGACCGCAGAGCGGACGTCTTCTGGCTCCAGGGTCGGAGGTGGGCAGCCGGCTTGACCATCCCCTGCAGGAGATGTCGCGCGTGAAGCCCCCTTGAGCCATCCCCGCTTCGCTCGGCGGGGAATCCTCCCGGGATGATGGCTATGGCTGGCCCCAAGTCAACGTCGCTCATGAAGTGATCCAGTCATCGCTCAGCGCCCAGCTGGCATCCGGGACTGTGGCTGGTTGCTGCGGCGAGCGCGGCGGCTGGCTCGTCGCCGTGGGGGCGATGGCAGGGCGGATTTGGCGTGCGAGGACTGGGGCGCTGTGGCGTAAGCCCGCAGCCCAGAGAGAGCCGGTATCCTTCCAGCAGTCCATTCGGCAGGCGTCCAGACAACCTGGGAGGTGGTCCCGTGGATATCCGGCTCAGGCTGCCGTTCGCCCTCGTCCTGCTCGTCCTCCTTGCCCTGCTCGCCGCCTGTGAGGACGCGCGCGAGGAGACACCGGCGGAGCCCGAACGCGTGCTTACGTTGCGCTACTGGCAGGCGCCGTCGACCCCGAACGCCTACCTCTCCGCTGGCGGGAAGGACATCGACGCGGCGGCCGTCACGCTCGAACCGCTCGCGAGCTACGATCCCGATGGCCAGCTTGTGCCGAGGCTCGCCGCAAGCATCCCGACTGTTGGAAGCGGTGGCGTGGCCGCGGACCTCGCCTCGATCACCTGGACGCTGCGCGAGGGTCTGACGTGGTCCGACGGCAGCGACGTGAGCGCCGGCGATGTCGTCTTCACGTGGCGGTACTGCACTGACGAGGCGACGGGCTGCACCGGAAGCGACGCCTTCAACGGCATCGCCTCGGTCGAGGCCATCGATGCGCTGACCGTGCGCATCACGTTCGAGACCCCCACGCCCTATCCGTACACGGCGTTCGTGGGAGCCGGCAGCCCGGTGATCAGCCGCGCGCAGTTCGGCGACTGCATCGGCGCGGCCGCCGCCGCATGCGGCTCGCAGAACCTCGCGCCGCTCGGCACCGGGCCGTACCGCCTCGTCTCCTTCCGGTCCGATCAGGGCGCCACCTACGAGCGCAACCCGCACTACCGCGGCGACCGGCCCTACTTCGACCGCGTCGAGATCGTCGGCGGCGGGACCGCCGAGGAGGCGGCGAGCGCAGCGCTCGAGACGGGCGAGGCGGACTTCGGCTGGAACCTGCAGATCGCGCCCGAGACGCTCGCCGCCCTCGCTGGTGGGGGACTCGGCAGCATCGTCTCGGCGTTCGCGGGGGACACCGAGCGCATCGTGATCAACCACACGAATCCGGACCCGGCGCTCGGTGAGGACCGCTCCGAGTATCTCGACGGCGCCAACCCGCACCCCTTCCTGACCTTCGACCCGATCACGCAGGCGATGTCGATGGCCATCGACCGCGCCCGCATCGCGGATGAGCTCTACGGCTTCGCCGCGGCGCCGACGTGCAACTTGGTGCCGGGGCCGGAGCGCTACGTCTCCTCAGCGAACGACGGGTGCCTGGCGCAGGACGTAGAGGGCGCGCAGGCGCTGCTCGACGAGCACGGGGTGATCGACACGGATGGCGACGGCGTTCGCGAGTACGAGGGCGTTGCGCTGCGCGTTACGTACCAGACCTCCACGAACGCGGTCCGCCAGGCCACGCAGGCGCTGGTGCGGGACTGGTGGGCAGAAATCGGCATCAAGGCGACGCTTGTGGACCACGACGCGAGCGTGTTCTTCGGCGGCGACCCCATCGCCGACGCGTCGTCGACCTACAGGCGCTTCTTCGCCGACGTACAGATGTACACGAGCGGGCCCGGCGTCGATCCGCAGGAGTACCTCTCGACCCAGCGCTGCGGCCACATCGCGGCGCGCGGCAACCACTGGTCCGACGGTAACGTCCCGCGCTGGTGCAACGCGGAGTACGACCGCCTCTACGAGGAACTCGGGCGCACGATCGACGGTGACGACCGTGCTGCGCTCATCAAGCGGCTCAACGATCTACTCGTGCAGGGCTACGCCGAGATCCCGCTCGTGCACCGCGGGTTCGTGTCGGCCTACCGCGACACGCTGCTGGGCGTGCGCCCGAACGCCTGGGACAGCGACCTGTGGAACATCGCCGAGTGGCGCCGTTAGGTTGTCCTGCCCCCCCCGGCAGCCAGCCACTTCGGGACTCGGTGAGGCCTGCCGCCACCTCCGAAGAGGAGGACCGGGCTACGCTGCTCGCTCCTGCTCGTTCCTGCTCGTTCCTGTGAGCGCCCTGGCGGACCGCTCGGGCGTGCCCTGCGGTGGTTGGTCAGTAGAGCCGCTCGCGGTTGGCCTCGTCCTCGGAGGCGTCGATCGCGGCGGCGTTCGCGCCGCGGATCTGGTCGGCGAGGACCTGTCCGTAGGTGGGGAAGCAGGAGCGGTCGATCTGCGTCTCGGTGTCCCAGAGCCGCGAGCGGATCAGGGAGCGGCCGCAGTGCAGGAACGCCTCCTCGACGGTGATGCGCAGGCCGGAGGGTGGCGCCTTGCGGCCGACGGAGAGTGGCGCGAGGAGCGCCGCGTCGGTGACGATCTCGGCCCTGCCGCTGACACGCAGGGTCTCGTTCATGCCCGGCGCGAGGAAGAGCAGCCCCACCTGCGGGTGGGCGAGCACGTTCTGGAGCGAGTCGAGCTGGTTGTTGCCGGGGCGGTCGGGGATGAGCAGGGTGTGCTCATCGAGCACCGCCACGAAGCCGGGCGGGTCGCCCCTGGGCGAGGTGTCCTGGCGTCCGTCGGCGCCGCGGGAGCTGATCACGCAGAAGGGCGAGAGCGCGATGAAATCGCGGGCGTGCCGGTCGATGTGGTCCAGCACCTTCTGTTGTGCCCGCGGTGCCGGCTCCCGGTAGGTCTCGCGCAGCTCGGTCTGGCTAGCGATGCCCATGCGCGCACCTCCCCGGTGGCTCATTGGGGAGTATGGCACACGCCGCAGGCGGACCGCGCCAGCGGATCGTGGGAGCCCTCGTTTCGCGGGCCGGGCGGCCGGCCCGCCGGCAGCGGCGCAGCGCGCCGGGCCGGGCCGGTTTACCCGGGGTCCTGCGGTTCGCGCGAGCGCGCAAGCTCGGCGCGCAACTCGCGCACCTCGTCGCGGAGCGAGGCGAGGGCGGCGGCTGCGGGGTCCTCGCGTCGCGCCAGCATCGAGGCGAAGTTGGCGGTGAGCGCGCCGAAGAGCCCGATGCCGCCGAGCATCAGCACGTAGGCGAAGGCGCGTCCGGGCGCCGTGACTGGCACGATATCGCCGTAGCCGACCGTCGTAACGGTGGCGATCGACCACCAGAGGGCGTCGGGGAAGGAGTCGACGGGCGAGTCGTGGCCGCGTTCGAGCGAGGTCACGATAGTCGCGATCAGGAGCACGAGTCCGACGGCGTAGGCGCCGAGGAAGTCGACGTGGGCGAACCGCACCGGGCGGCGGTAGGCGCGCGAGCCGTAACGGGTGATCCAGAGTATCCTCAGCGGGCGGGCGACCGGGAGCAGCACGGCGAGGGCGTCGAGCCAGTGCTGCCGGAGGTAGCGCCCGCGCCGGGGAGCGATGGCCAGCCTGACAAGCAGTTCAGCGGCGAAGCCGGCCCAGATGGTGAGACTGCAGGCGAGCGCGAGCGTCTGCGAGGCGGGCCGCAGCTCCCAGAGCAGGGGCGCCGCGAGGAGCGGGATCAGCGCGAACGAGAGGATCATCAGCGGCAGTTCCGTGCCGCGCTCGATCCTGTCCAGCAGGGCCTCGCGGCGGGCGCTGCGTCCCGGCTCGGGTTCGCTGGGTCGGTGCATGGGGCATCTCCTTCCCGGTGGGTTCGTTCAGCCTATCGGACCGCAATCGTGGCGGATGAGCAGAGAGGTCCGGGGCGATGCCGAGAGTGCTTGATGGACTGAGTTGGCTGGTCACGGTGCGGCCGCTCGCGACGCTGCTCGCGCTGCTGCTGATTACGATCGCCCTTGGCGCGGGCATCACGCGACTGGCGCCGCAGGCCGACAACACCGTCTTCCTGCCGGAGGACAGCGACGTCACGCTCGCCTCGGAGACGATCGACGCGCTCTTCGGGCGCTCGCAGGAGACGGTCTCCGCGACGCTGCTCTTCCGCGGCGAGGCGCTCACGCCGGCAGGTCTCGCGCAGATCGACGAGGTCGTGACGTCCGCCGCGTCCGACCCGCGCGTGCAGGCGCTGCTCGCGCCGCAAGGCGCGGTCGTCTCGCCCACCTTGCTGTTCGCGCAGGCGCTGGGCACGGACGACTTCGCGGCGCTCGGGCAGGCGCAGATCGACGGTGCCGCGGCGCAGCTGCCGCTCGGGCGGCTGGTCGGCACGGACACCGACGGGACGACTGTGACGATCGCCGCGATCCGGCTGCGCGCGGACGGCGACGGCGACGGCGACACGGCCGACGACGAGGCCGGGCTCGCAGAGGCCGAGCTCGCGATCCGCGACATCGCCCGGGACAGCGCGGGTCCGCTCACGGGCAGCAGCCTCTCCGCGGCCACCACGGCCGAAGAGACCGAGCGCGCCACGGGCACGGAGATGGCCGTGATCATGGTCATCGCGCTGGCGGTGATCGGCGCGTTGCTGCTGCTCTTCACGCGCTCGCCGATCGACCTGCTGCTCTCGGTGCTGGGGCTCGTGCTCACGATCGTCTGGGTGCTCGGCGCCCAGGGCTGGCTCGGCCCGGAGGGGGCCGGCCTGATTGGCGCGCCCAACACGCTGACGACGATGGTGCCGGTGATGCTGATCGGGCTCGTCGTCGACTACGCGATCCAGACCGTCGGGCTCTACCGCGAGCGGCGCGGCGAGGGCCACGGCGCGCGCGCGGCGGCGCGGCTCGGGCTGCGTTCGGTGATCATCCCGCTCTCGCTCGCCGCCGTGACCACGGTCGTCTCCTTCCTCACCAACCTCAGTTCGCCGATCCCGGCCAACGGCGACTTCGGGGTCGTCGCGGGCGTGGGCGTCATCGCCGGGCTGGTCGTGATGCTGGCGCTGCTCGCCTCGGCGCGCGCGCTGATCGACGGCCGCCGCGAGTCGCGCGGCGTGCTGCCGGAGGCGAAGCCGGTCTCCGGCGCCATCCCCGGAGTGGGCCGCGCCGTCGAAGCGCTTGGAGGGCAGCTCGCGCGCCGGCCCGCGCCCTTCCTGGTGGTGGTCGGCATCGTCACGGTGCTGCTGGGCATCGCCTCCACGAATCTCGATACCGTCTTCGACTCTCGCGACTTCCTGCCGAGGGGGGGCGACGCGGTCCGCGACGTGGAGACGCTCGACGCCGCCTTCGGTGGCTCGACCGACGTGGTCCAGGTGCTGATCGAGGCGGAGGCGACCGCCGGCCGCACGGTCCGCAACATCCTCGACTTCAGCGTCGCCTTCGACGATGACCTGCGCCGCCCCGAGGGGGTGGTCGGGGGCATCCAGTCCTCGCTCGGGACGTTGCTGCTCGACTGGATCACGGACGGCGGCCCGGACGACCCCGCCTACGACGCCGAGCTCGTGGCGATGACCGAAGCGGCGGACCAGTTCCGGCTTGACGCGCAGCAGGTGCAGGCGATCTACGAGCGTCTGGCGGGGCTCGACCCGGAGCGCTTCGCCCGGGTGGCGGTCGTCGACCCGGCGGGGGCCGACACGCTGCTCGTGCGCTTCGACGCGCTCACGCGCGACCAGGAGCGTGCGGGGCGCATGGTCGCCGACATCGAGGGGTTGTGGTTCGGGAGCGACGAGGAGATCACGGCCACCTCGAGCGAGATCATCGGGCTCGAGGTAGTGGACGCGATGACCTCCAGCCAGACGGCGGCGATCGCCACGACGGTGCTCGCCGCCTTCGCGATCCTCACGCTCTTCTTCTGGATCACCGACGGGCGCCCGGAGCTGGGCTTCATCGCGGTCGCGCCGATCGTGATGGTGCTCTTCTGCGTGCTCGGGACGATGGCGCTCGCGGGCATCCCCTACAACGTGATCACGGCGCTGATCACGGCGCTCTCGATCGGCATCGGTGTGGACTACACGATCCACATCATCCACCGCTACGAGGAGGAGTTTGAGCACTCGCATGACCCCGAGCAGGCGGCGCGCCGCACGCTCGGCACGACCGGCTCGGCGCTGCTCGGATCGGCGCTGACGACGGCGCTGGGCTTCGGAGTGCTGGTGTTCTCCTCGCTCACGCCCTTCCAGCAGTTCGGGATCGTGACCGCGATCACGATCGCCTACGCGCTGATCGCGGCGATCGTGGTGGTGCCGCCGGCGATGATCCTCTGGGGCGCCTACCAGCACTACCGCCTGCGCAGCGCCGCCGAGCGCGCCGCCCAGCTCGACGCGTAGCGGGCCGGCTGCGATGACACCTCAGGGATGACGCGCCACGTGCGCGCCGGGGGGCACACCGCCAGCAATGGCGGTGCCCCCGTCCTTCCGGCTACCCGGCCGCTCCCGCGAGCGAACCCTGCTGCTCGCGCTCCAGCGCCCAGGGGAGCAACCCCGCCGAGGCGGAGTTGCTGCGAGAGGCTGAGGCCGTGTTCCGCAACGCCGTGCGGGGCCTCCCTCCGGAGGACAGCGCCTCGAACCGCAACTACATCCGCTTCGTTCGCTCGGAGCGGCGCAAGCGCGGGCGTGCCCCGTCGTGAGCCACAGGGCGAGCCTCGTCGACGGTAGCGCTCCCCTCGATGACGCTGCTCCGCCTGAGCGGCGTCGATTCCCCTGTACCGCCCCCGTCACCGCCGCAAAGCGAGGCCGCCGCCGCGACCAGGGCAGCGGCGACGATCGCCGCCCGCCAGCGGTTGCGCCGATCCAGCAGGAAGCTCGCGACCGCGGCCGCCGCGCCGATCGCGAGCGGAACCACCCATCCGCCGTACCACACGCCGATCACCAGGCAGCCGCCGGCCACGAGCACGAGAGAGTCGGCCACGACCAGCCGGCGGTCGCCCACCCGCCGTCCCGGCCAGACGAACCTCCCCACCGCCAGGCCGACCAGGATCACAAGGCCCGCGGGCATCCAGGACAGGGCGATGCCCGCGAAGACGCCGGCTCGCCACCAGCTCGGAGCCGCCGCCAGTCCGAGCAGCGCGGCGCCGATCCCGGCGGCTATCAGGGGCGGGACGAGGTACCACGCCAGACCGAACGGACTGCCCGCGACGACGGCGCATGCGCCGCCCAGCATCAGCAGGTCCGCCAGCCACACGCGCATTCCTTGCCGTCCGTCGCTTCTCGCGGGCAGGTCATCGCGCCCGCCCCGATGCAGTGGACACCTTCCGCGTCGTGATCGCCACCGCGTTGGGAGGCAGCGCACACCGAGTCGATCGGCGGCTACATCCGCTTCGTCAGGGCCGGCCTGCTGCTCGCTCGACGCCGCCATGAGCGACAGCAGGCAGTGCAGCAGCCCGTGCCCCACGGCGAACGCGAACAGCCGGTAGCGGTGGCCGGGGCCGGGCTTCGAGCCGTTGCGCCAGCGTCGCAGCGTGTGCACCTCGACGCGCGACTCCCGCGCCAGCGCGCGCCGGCTCAGGCCTGCTGGTCCCTGCGCGGCGGCGAGGCTCCAGCGGCGCAGCAGCACGAAGGCCGAAGCAACCACGCTCGGTGTAGATTGATGGAAGCACAGAGAAGCACAGAGTCGGCGGGCCGCATGCGAGCAATGCCCTGACGCACCTGCGAACGATGACGAGGCGGCTTGCGATTGGGCAGCGCGCGTGGCTGCTCGTGGCGGTCAGCGTCCTCGTCTCGCTCGCCGTCGTCGTCGGCCTCTGGCTGGGCTTCAGTGCGGACCCCACTGGCGCGACCCACACCACAGGGACAGTCGTCACCGTCACGGCGACGGCCGCTGATGGGTACGGTTTGTCGTCCTGGGGCGATAACGGCGCGGGCACACCCACTCCCTCGATGACTGCAACCGCGACGGCCACGCCGCCGCCGCCCGCGACCGTGACCCCGACCGACACCGCGCCGCCGACCGCCACCGCGACACCGGTGACCTACACGCTGACGTTCTCCGCCGCGACGGGAGGAAGCCTGAGCGCGGGCCCAGCCGGGGAGAGCCACGCTGCGGGGACAGTCGTCACCGTCACGGCGACCGCTGCGGACGGGTACCAGCTGTCGTCGTGGGGCGATGACTGCGCTGGCACGCCAGCGACCTCGGCGACGTGCTCGCTCACGATGGACGCGGACCGTATAGCCTCCGCGACGTTCGCGAAGAACAGCGCGCCCACCACGCTCCGCTACTCGACCTACGACACGACCGGGCAGGCGGCGACGGCCGGGAGCTACGCCTTCCTCACGGCGAACGGCGCTGGCAGCCAGCGGGAGGGCAGGGACGAGGGCGCGCGCCAGTCGGAAGGGGCCAACACCCCGGTCGCCATCACGACCCACGAGGGCCTGCGTACCGAGGCTGACACGCTGCGCATCCACGTCACCGACGGCTCGGGCGTCGCGCGCGCGAGCTTCTACGGGACGGTGGAGGTCGGCGACACGTTCGAGTGGCGGGAGGCGAGCGATTGCTGGGTACGCTACCTCGTAACCGCTGTCAAGCCGGGAACCTCGCCGCGCGAGTTTGTGATCTGGCCCTACTCGTACACGTACACCGGCTGTAGCGGCACGGTGGCCAGCGGTCGCAGTGCGCCGGGTGACACCGCTCAGGGCGGTGAGCGCTCGCCAGCGACCGCCACCGCGATGCGTGACTTCACATGGAAGCCCGCGTACCTGCGGACGGGCGACTTCAAGGTCCCGACCTGGCACGGCCCGTGGCTGATTGTCCCTACGAGTTGGACCGGACCGGTCCCTGTCGCCCGATCCCTGGCTCCGCCTGTCGCCCCACCTGCTATCACGTGGCCGCCGGATCCCCTCCCCGACCCGGACCTCGGACCCGGCTGGCGCGGGGGCGTGCACATGGGCTACGGGGACCTGGAGGGGCTGTACTCGCACAGCGACGGGGGCACCCTGAGCGCCTACATATGGCAACTCCAGAAGTGGCCGCTCGACGTCTACCGCATGGGGTTGCCCTTCAGCGAAGCCGCGCGGATCAACGAGTTCGTCATCATAGATGGGCGTCCGGCACACGTGTCTTACTCGCGCGTGAAACACGACGGATCGGAGGCTCAAGCGATAATCTTTGATCCGGCAACGGGGCTGGTCTACAGCGTGCGTGGCGGCCCGCTCGCCCGCCAGAACGACCCCGATGCGACGATCGAGATCGCGAAGAAGTTCATCCTGCCCGTGACCCCGACCGACACCGCGCCGCCGACCGCGACCGTGACCCCGACGACCTACGCGCTGGCGCTCTCCGCCGCGACGGGTGGGAGCCTGAGTGCGGACCCCGCCGGGGAGAGCCACGCTGCGGGAACAGTCGTCACCGTCACGGCGACCGCCGCTGATGGGTACAAGTTCTCCTCGTGGGGTGATGACTGCGCTGGCACGCCTACTACCTCGGCGACGTGCTCGCTCACGATGGACGCGGACCGCACAGCCTCAGCCATGTTCGCGAAGAACAGCGCACCCACCACGCTCCGCTACAGCACGTACGACACGACCGGGCAGGCGGCGACCGCCGGGAGCTACGCCTTCCTCACGGCGAACGGCGCTGGCAGCCAGAGGGAGGGCGGGGACGAGGGCGCGCGCCAGTCGGAAGGGTCCACCACCCCGGTCGCCATCACGACCTACGAAGGGCTGCGCACCGAGGCCGACACCCTGCGCATCCACGTCACCGACGGTTCCGGAATCTCTCTCGCGAGCTTCTACGGCACGGTCGAGGTCGGCGACACGTTCGAGTGGCGGGAGGCGAGCGATTGCTGGGTGCGCTACCTCGTGACCGCGATCAATCTGGGGGCGTCCCCGCGGGACTTCGCAATCAAGCCCTACTCGTACACGTACACCGGCTGTAGCGGCACGGTGGCCAGCGGTCGCAGTGCGCCGGGTGACACCGCTCAGGGCGGTGAGCGCTCGTCAGCGACCGCCACCGCGATGCGTGACTTCACATGGAAGCCCGCGTACCTGCGGACGGGCGACTTCAAGGTCCCCACATGGCACGGCCCGTGGCTGATTGTCCCTACGAGTTGGACCGGACCGGTCCCTGTCGCCGCACCCGTCAACCCGCCTGCCATCACGTGGCCGCCGGCTCCCCTCCCCGACCCGGACCTCGGACCCGGCTGGCGCGGGGGCGTGCACTTGGGCTACGGGGAACTGGAAGGCTGGTACTCCCATGCTGACGGCGGGAGTCTTGACGTCTACATGTACCAAGTGCATGACTGGCCAGACGACACCTATCGTACCGGCGCACCCTTGAATGAGGCTGCACGGGTCAACGAGTTCGTCATGATCGACGGTCGTCCGGCCCACGTGTCCTACTCGCGTGTGAAGCATGACGGTTCGGATGCGAGCGTGGGCATCTACGACCCGGCAACCGGGGTGATGTACAGCGTGCGTGGCGGCCCGCTCGCCCGCCAGAACGACCCCAAGGCGACGATCGAGCTCGCGAAGAAGTTCATCCTGCCGTGAGTCGGCTACCTGTCGTGCGACCCATCGCCGCCGCGGCGGTGGTAGCGGCCACCATCCTGGCGCTGTTCCTGAGCGGACAGCGACAGGTTCAGGCTGAGCAGCGCCGGGGTGCTCGCCTTCCCCGCCATCGTCTCCAGGGAGGAATTCAAGCAGGTCGTGGCGCTGCTGCGCGCGAAGGCGCCGACGCAGGTCCATCCCCGTCGCGCCGCCAGCCCCTACCTGCTCAGCGGACTGGTGCGCTGCCGGATGTGTCGCCGCGCGCTCACCGAGGCCGAGGCGAAGAGCGGCAAGTACAGCTACTACGTCTGCCAGTCCCTCTTGAAGCGCGGCAGCGGCACCTGCGAGACGCCGCGGCTCAACGCGCAGCGCTTCGAACGGCTGATCGTCGAACAGATCCGCGAGCACATCCTCACCGAGTCCAACATTCGCGACCTCGTCCGGCTCGTCGACGAGGAGATGGACGGCGTGGCCCGCGAGGAGCGGGCGAAGCTGGAGAGCATCGAGGCCGAGCTGGCCGAGGTGCGCCGCAGGATGGACCGGCTGTGGCACGCCGTCGAGACCTCCGACCTCGAGATCAACGACATCCTGCCGCGGCTCCGGCTGCACCAGGAGAGTCAGGAGCGCCTCGAGACCGCGGCCGAGGAGGCGCGCGGGAGCCTGGCGGAGCGCCGCGCGGTGCTGGACAGCGTGGAGACGATCGCGGCGTTCGCGCGGGAGATGAGCGCGTTCCTGGACCAGCGAGCTCACCGAGTCGAAGGCGTTCATTCGCTCGTTCGTGAAGGAGATCGCGGTGCAGCCCGGGACGGCGACGATTCGCTACACCATCCCCACGCCGCCGGACAGCCCGATCGGCGGGCGGGATGCTGCGGAGGTCGAGTTGCCGGAGGCAGTTCGCAGTACAGATGGCATGGCTGCCGGGGACCAGTATGGCTGGGGACCGAGGATTCGAACCCCGACCTACTGATCCAGAGTCAGCTGTCCTACCATTAGACGAGTCCCCAGCGGACCTCTCCACCCTAGCAAAACCAGTGCCAGCGGTCATTCTCCCTCGAGGGTGTGCGCGCGCCTCGAGGCGGCGGGGTCAGGCGGGGTAGGCGGCGCGCAGGGCCGACTCGGCGGCGGCGAGGCGATCGAGGGACTTCGCGGGGCCGACGATCTCCATTGTCTCGAACAGCGGCGGGGTGACGCGCTTTCCGGTGACGGCGACGCGACAGAGCATGAACAGGTCGCCCGCGCGCACGCCCAGCTCCTCGGCGAGTGCGCGCAGGGCTGCCTCGAGGGACTGGGTAGTCCAGTCGTCGCGCAGGCCCTCGAGCGCCGCCGTTGCCGCTGCCAGCGCGGGTGCGGCCTGCTCCGGCTCGCGGCGGAACGATCGGCCGAGGAACTCGCCCGGCTCGGCCACGGGGACGTCCTCGGCGAAGAAGAAGTCGGTGAGCGCGGCCACCTCGGAGAGCAACTTCACGCGCTCGCTGATCAGCGGGGTGAACTGCTCGACGAGGCCGGCGTCGATCGGCCGCGCGACCGAGTCCGGCAGGTCGCGCTCCAGGCGCTCGGCGAAGCGCGCGGCGAGGTCGGCCTCGGGGAGCTGGCGCATGTAGACGCCGTTCATCCATTCCAGCTTCTCGCTGTTGAAGCCGGCGGGGGCGGGGTTGAGGTCGGCGAGGTCGAAAGCGGCCGACATCTCAGCGGCGGAGAGAATCTCGGTCTTGTCGTCCAGCGCCCAGCCCATGATCGCGAGGAAGTTGAGCAGCGCCTCCGGCAGGTAGCCCTCGGCGGCGTAGTCCAGCACGGACTGCGCGCCGTGGCGCTTGGAGAGCTTGCCCCCGTCCGGTCCGAGGATGACGGGCGTGTGCACGTAGATCGGCGGCTCTTGGCCGAGCGCCTCGAAGAGCCGCACGTGGCGCGGCGTCGAGGGAATCCACTCGTCGCCCCGGGTGACGTGCGTGATCGCCATCGCGTGGTCGTCGACGGCGTGGGCGAGATGGTAGGTGGGGAAGCCGTCCGACTTGAGCAGCACGAGGTCGTCGAGCAGGCGGTTTTCGTAGCGGATCGAGCCCCGGATCAGGTCGTCGAAGACGGTGACGCCCTCGCGCGGCATGCGGAAGCGGATCACGTGCGACTCGCCGGCCGCGGCGCGCTCCGCGCCCCGCGCGGCGTCGAGGTCGCGGCAGACGCCCTCGTAGCCCTGCGGGCGGCCGGCGGCGCGCTGGCGCTCGCGCATCGAGCGCAGGTCGTCGGGGGTGCAGAAGCAGCGGTAGGCATGGCCGTCCGCGAGCAGTTGCTCGCTGGCGGCGTGGTAGCGCTCGAGGCGCTGCGATTGCACGTAGGGGCCGTAGTCGCCGCCGGCGCCGGGCCCCTCGTCCCACTCGAGGCCGAGCCAGCGCAGTGAGTCCTCGATGCGTTGGACGGAGCCCTCGACGGCTCGCGACTGGTCGGTGTCCTCGATCCGCAGGATGAAGGCGCCGCCGTAACGGCGGGCGTGCAGCCAGGTCCAGATCGCGGTGCGGATGTTGCCGACGTGCGGGTCGCCGGTGGGGCTGGGCGCGTAGCGGACGCGGACGCTCATCGCACGCCTCCCGTGCCGGACGCTGCCAGCGGCTGCGCCTCCACACCGTGGTCGGCGCGCAGCGCCTCGATCGCCGCGCCGATGTCGCCGGGGAGCGGCGCCTCGAACTCGCGCCACTCGCCGCTCGAGGGCAGGCAGAGGCCGAGCCGCCGCGCGTGCAGCGCCTGGCGCGCGATGCGGGGCGAGGGGTTGCCGTAGACGCCGTCGCTGAGGATCGGGTGGCCCATAGCCTGGAGGTGGACGCGGATCTGGTGCGTGCGGCCGGTCAGGATGCGGACTTCGAGCAAGGCGGCCTCCTCGCCGTACTGCTCCAGTACCCGGTACTCGCTGAACGCCGGGTCGCCGCGCTCGACCACCGCGCGGCGGATCGGGTCGGCGGGGTCGGGGCCGAGCGGGGCGTCGATACGGCCACGCCGAGGTTCGACGACGCCCTCGGCGATGGCGAGGTAGATCTTGAGCGTCTCGCGCGCCTTCCACTGCGCGCGTAGCGCGTCGCGGGCGGCGGCGGAGCGGGCGAAGGCGATCACGCCGGAGGTGTCGCGGTCGAGGCGGTGCACGAGGCCGGAGCGCGTCCCGCCGATCTCCTGCACCTCGGGGTAGCGGGCGCGCACTGTGTGGATGAGGGTGACCGCGGGGCGGCCCTGCACCGGGTGCACCAGCAGCCCCGGCTGCTTGTCGATGATCAGCGTGTGCTCGTCCTGGAACAGCACCTCGAGCGGTACGTCGAGCGCCATCGCGTCGAGGTCCGGCTGGGCGGGCAGACGGATCGCGATCTCGGCGCCCTCGGCCACTTCGCGGCCGGCGCGGGTGCGAGGCTCGCCGGCGACGTCGACGCGGCCGTCCTCGATCAGCCGCTGCGCCTGGCTGCGCGAGAGCTGCGCGAGCTGACCGGCGACGAGCCGATCGAGGCGGTCCGTGCGCGGGGCGGCGAAGCGTTCGAGCTGCATCAGCCCCCCTCTTCCCCGCCGCCAGTCTCACCGCCCGGCCGCCAGAGCGACAGCACGGCGAGCGTGATCACGCCGACCACGATCGAGGAGTCGGCGATGTTGAAGGCGGGGTAGTGCGTGGGGTCGATGAAGTCCGTCACCGTGCCTCGGAAGAGCCGGTCGATCAGGTTGCCGATCGCGCCGCCGAGCACGAGCGCGAGGGCGGTCTCGTAGAGCCGGTCGCCGGGCGGGGCTGCGCGCAGGAAGACCAGCACGATCACCGCGCCGAGGATCGAGCTGGCGATCAGGAACGGCCCGCCGCCCTGCAGGATGCCGAACGCGGCGCCGGAGTTCTCGACGTGCGAGATGCGGATCAGATCGAAGCCCTCGGGCCAGGTCTCGCGCTCGTCCAGCCAGCCGCGTACGAGCGCCTTCGTGAGCTGATCGAGGATGATGACCGCCGCGGCGATTGCGGCGAAGCGCCGGACGTCCGTGCGCGGCAGCTCCGGGCGCGCGGCGTCCTCGTCCGATCCGGTCGCGGCGGCGGCTCGCTCCATGCATCCATCCTATCGAAGGGCGCGGTTGCGGTCCGTTGCCCTCGCGTGTGAGCGCGCATCCGATACGATGGACCTGAGCGATTCACGCGCGCGGGCACGGCCCGAGCGCCACGGTGAGGAGCGAGCTTCGTGACGACGACAAACCTGCCCGGTCCCAAGCCGGTGCGCCCGCCCGAGGACCGTCTCCCGCCGGGGCAGCGCCTGACCGATGGCTGGCCGGTGCTGACCTACGGCTCCACGCCTCGCATCGACCTCGCGACCTGGGAGTTCCGCATCTTCGGCCTCGTCGAGGAGGAGGTGCGCCTGAGCTGGGATGAGTTCAACGCGCTGCCGGCGTACGAGGACACCTCGGACATCCACTGCGTCACCACCTGGAGCCGCTACGACAATCGCTGGCGCGGCGTGCGCTTCAGCGACGTGATGGCCCTCGCGAACGTGCTGCCCGAGGCGAAGGAAGTGATGTTCCACTCCTACGGTGGCTACACGACGAACGTGTCGCTCGACGAGCTGCTGCTCGACGGGGTGCTGTTCGCGCACACCCACGACGGCCAGCCGATCGATCGCGACCACGGGGGCCCGCTGCGCGGGGTGATCCCGCAGCTCTACTTCTGGAAGAGCGCGAAGTGGGTGCGTGGCATGGAGTTCCTGCCCGAGGTGCGCCCCGGCTTCTGGGAGATGTACGGCTACCACATCCACGGCGACCCGTGGAAGGAACAGCGCTACTCCTACCAGTAGGCGGGGATCAGAGCGCGGACCGGCTCCTTCTCTCCCTTGCGGGAGAGGGCGGGGTGAGGGGCGCCGCGCCTCAGCGCGGCCAGCGACGACAGCCTAGACGAAGACCCGCGATCCGGCCTGGCGGACGTTGCCGGTGCGGCGCGCCTCGGCGGCGACCGCCGCGGAGACCTTGCGCACGACCTCCTCGTTGAAGACCGAGGGCAGGATGTAGTCCTCGTTGAGCTGCTGGTCAGGGATGACGTCGGCGATCGCGTGCGCGGCGACGAGCTTCATCTCCTCGGTGATGCGCTTCGCGCCGGCGTCGAAGGCGCCGCGGAAGAGCCCGGGGAAGCAGAGCACGTTGTTGACCTGGTTCGGGTAGTCCGAGCGTCCGGTCGCGATCACGCGCGCCTTGCCCGTGATCAGCTCCGGCATGATCTCCGGCTCCGGGTTGGACAGCGCCAGCACGATCGAGTCCTCGGCCATGCTGCCGACCTGCTCAGGCGAGAGCATGCGCGGCCCCGACAGCCCGAGGAACATGTCTGCTCCGCGCATCGCCTGCGTCAGGTCGCCGCTGAAGCCGTCCGGGTTGGTGTGCTCGGCGAACCACTCCTTCGCCGGGTTCAGGTTCTCGCGGCCGGGGTAGACGGCCCCGGTGCGGTCGAAGCCGATGATGTCGCGCACGCCGTAGTTGAGCATGATGCGCGCGCAGGCGATGCCCGAGGCGCCGACGCCAAGCACGACGACCTTCAGGTCCTCGGGCTTCTTGTCGACGATCTTGAGGCTGTTGATCAGCGCCGCGAGGACCACGACGGCGGTGCCGTGCTGGTCGTCGTGGAAGACCGGGATGTCCAGCTTCTCGACGAGGCGGTCCTCGATGTCGAAGCAGCGGGGCGCGGAGATGTCCTCGAGCAGGATACCGCCGAACGTGGGCGCGATCGCCTCGACGATGTCGACGATGCGGTCGGGGTCCTTCGTATCGAGGCAGATCGGCCAGGCGTCGATCTCGCCGAAGCTCTTGAAGAGCATGCACTTGCCCTCCATGACCGGCATCGCCGCTTGCGGACCGATGTCGCCGAGGCCGAGCACCGCCGTGCCGTCGGTGACGACGGCGACGGTGTTGCGGCGCGCGGTCAGCGCCCAGACCGAGTCCGGCTCGTCGTGCACCATCATCGAGACACGGGCGACACCCGGCGTGTAGACGTGGGAGAGCTCCGCGTTGGTGCGGATGTTCACCTTGTTCGCGATCTCGATCTTGCCGCCGCGGTGCAGCTGGAAGGTGCGGTCCGAGGCGCGCTGCACCTCGACGCCATCGAGGGCGTCCACCCGCTCCACGATCTCGCGGGCGTGCGCGACGTCACGGCAGAACACGCGCAGCTCGCGGACCATGTAGTCGTGGCCTGCCTCGTGGATGTCGATTGCGCCGATGTCGCCTCCGCCCTCACCGATGGAGGTGGTGATCAGGCCGAGCTTTCCCGGTGCGTTCTGGATCCGCAGCATCATCAGCAACTGATAGCCCGACACAGGGCTCTCGTACTCGTCGACGACCCGGGCTTGTGGGTGGAATGATTCGTTTGTCATAGGTCTGCTCCCAGCCTGGAGTCTCGAATGGTGCGACAAGCTGCCCCTGCGCGCCAGTGCCGCCCTGCCGAATGCTCGAGCTTCCGGGATTCCTCGCGCTTCCGATTGCGTCGCGCGGCGCCGCGCACAATTCCGCGGGGCACGGCGCAGTTGCGTGGTCCTTGGTATGCTCGGCGGGCGCTCGCCCCCATCGTCTAGGGGACCAGGACGCCACCCTTTCAAGGTGGAAACAGGGGTTCGAACCCCCTTGGGGGCACCAATCGGCAGGACATAAGGGCTCGCGCCAGGAATGACCCTCGCCGAGGGGGGGCGCCGTCCGGCGCGCTACTCCACGGGCAACTGGCTCCATAGCGACGCTGCGTACTCCATGCGCACGTCGATGGCCGTCGCGAGCGCCTCGGGGGTTTCGTAGTAGAGGCGGCGCGAGAGGTACTCGAACTCCCGTGAGCCGACCGGAGGGATCGTGAGGTCGCGCGCGTTGCCGCGCACCACGCGCAGCGCCCCGATCAGCCGCCGCAGGAACGCATACGCCTCGGGCAGCTTCACCGCGTCGTCGTAGCCGATGTGCCCCGTCTCGGCGAGCGCGGCGATGGCGTCGACCGTGCTCGGCGTACGCACCGAGGGCTCCGTGGCGCCGGCGCTGATCTGCAGCACCTGCACGTAGTACTCGACATCGACGAGCCCACCGCGGCTGTGCTTGGCATTGCGCTCGCCCGCCGCAACCAGCTCCGCGGCCTGGCGCTCGCGGAGGTGCAGTTGCTCGGCAATGTCGAACGGCGCGCCCGAGTAGACGAAGGCGTCCCGCAGCTCTTCGAGGGTTCGCCCGAGCGCGGCGTCGCCCGCGACGGGGCGCAGCCGCACCAGCGCCATGCGCTCGAACTGCCGCGCATCCCCGTCCGCCGAGTAGTAGCCGCAGCATTGGTCGATCGAGTTGGCGAGGCTGCCGCCGTCGCCGTGGGGCCGCAGCCGCAGGTCGAGCTCGAAGATGCCCTCGCGAGGCGCGTGGATCGCGTCGCGCACGCCGCGCACGAACTGCTCGAACCACGCCGCGTTCGGGATCGGGTCCGTGCCGTCGGTCGTCCCCGCGCCCTCGTACACCGTGAGCAACTCGAGGTCCGAGGCGAACCCGATCTCGCGCCCGCCGAACTTGCCGAGCGCGACGATCGTCCAGCGGCACGGGGCGCCCGAGGCCAGGCGAGGCGCGCCGTGGCGCTCCTCGAGCGCGCGCTCGGTCAGCGCCGCTGCCTCGCCGACCACGACCTCCGCGAGGTCGGACAGCTCGTGCGAGAAGTCGGCGAAGCCCGTCCGGCCGCTGATGTATCGCAGGTCGATGCGGAACAGCTCGCGGTCCTTGAACGCGTTGAGCGTTGCGGCATCGGGCGGCCCGCCGTCCGGCGCGGTGGCGTGCAGCGCCTCCCGAAGCTCTGCGGGCGGGCGCGCGGTGTCGAGGGCGGGGAGGTCCGTGAGCACCGGAAACAGGTTCTCGTGCTGGAAGCGCAGGAAGTCCTCCCACAGGTAGCGGCTCACGCCGAGGGCCGTCGCGAGCGTTTCAAGCACCCCTTCGTCGGCCAGGGCCGCCAGCGACTCGCGCCGCTCGCCGAACGCCAGCATGCTGCGCGCGAGGGCGCTGAACTGCCGCAGCGCCTGCGCGGGGTCTGGCGCGAGCGGCAGCAACTGTGTGAACTGCCGGATCAGCACCGCCACCACGCGCAGCTCCTCGAGGCGCAGCGGATCCTCAAGCTTCGAGCCGTCGCGCGTGGTCACCCAGAACGTGTCGCGGCTTTCGCGGCCCGCTGTGCGCACCTCGGCGCGCTGCACGGACACCTCCAGCATGGCGAGGGCGTTGGTGAACTCGAAGAGGAAGCCGCGCTCGTCGACCCCCGCGATGGTCAGCACTGCCGCAGCGGGGTCCGAGGTCGCGTCGACGTCGACCGCGATCGGGTAGAGCGGACGCGCGGACGCCTGGCCACGCGGCAGGGTGCGCCCGATGCCCTCGATGATCGAGGCGTGCGCCGCCTCGGCGTCGCCGCCCGCGAGCAGCGCGAACGCCTCGGCGAGACCGGGGCGGATCGCCTCCCAGGGGTCACGATCGCCG
Source organism: Dehalococcoidia bacterium (assembly GCA_963667465.2). GTDB lineage: Bacteria > Chloroflexota > Dehalococcoidia > UBA2979 > UBA2979 > VXMT01. Next base: position 465,914 of record CAXXDN010000002.1, read on the forward strand.
ATCCTTCGCACAACGAAGCGGTCGAGGAGCAGCCGTGAAGGCCGGATCGGGCCGCGCGCCGGCAGCGGGCGCCTCGGCATTCCCGGACGCCTGCCCGGACGCGGAGCGCCGGGCAGGGGTGGCGGGCGTTGGACGGGCGTGTCGCGGCGCACCGTGAAGAGGTCTGCGTGCTCGATATCGAACCCCTGCGCGGTCAGCGAGCCGGCGATGAGCGAGAGCGCACCGGGGATGTCCGGCGCGACGACCGTGACAGCGTGCGCGTCGCCACCGAGGGGCCGCGACTCGCCGGCGACGTCGGTCGCCGCGGCGATGCGCTCCGCGAGGCCGGGATGCCGCGCCCGCTCCTCGGCATCGAATGCCTCGTAGGCCGGCCCGAGCTGGGTCGCGAGGCTGTCCGCGTCGAGGGCGTCAGGAGGGGGCATCGGCCGGCCAGATCCGCGGGTCGTCGGCCCACCGCGCGCCATCGCGGCGACCACGCCCGCTGCGCCGCCATGATAGCGTCGTGCAATGTCTGAGCACGCGCGCGCTTCGGATGTCCCCGAGCTCCTCGCAGCGTTCGACACGGGTGCGCTGCTGCGTCCCGACCCGGCGGCGCCGAACCTGGTCGACGCGGCCCGCGCGGTGGCCGCGAGCGCGGGTGCGAACGGCCTCGAGCTTTCCCCGTTCGCGGGCGACCTCGCCGCGTCGCTGGCCGGGCGCGAGCACATCGTGCTCATCCTCGCCGACGGCCTCGGGATGGGGATGCTGGAGCGCGAGGACGGCGCGCGCACGCTGCGAGGCAACCTGCGTGGCGAGCTGCGGACGGTCTTCCCGTCCTCGTCGGCCGTCGCGCTGACCTCGCTCGCCACGGGGGAATGGCCGGCGAGCCATGCCGTCACCGGCTGGTGGACGCACATCGAGGAGATCGGCGGCCCGGCGACGATCCTGCAGTACCGCCGCCGCTCCGATGACCGCGCGCTCGCCGATCTGGGCGTCGCGCCCGAGAACGCCTTCCCGGCGCCAAGCCTCGCGCCGCGGATCGCGCGGCGGGCCCACTACCTGCTGCCACACCAGATCGCCGACAGCGTTTACTCGCGCTACTGGGCGGGGGGTCCCGCTGTCGGCTACCGCTCCCTGGCCGACGCGCCCGGATCGATCACGGGGACAGCGAGGGATGCGGGCGAGCCCACGTTCGGCTACGTCTACGTGCCCCACGTCGACAACGAGGCGCATCAGGGCGGCCCGGAGAGCAACGGGGTCCGCGCCGCCATCCTCGCCGTCGACCGCCTCGTCGCGGACCTGAAGGCCGCGCTCGGCGAGTCCGCGGCCGTGGTCGTGACCGCGGACCACGGGCACCTCGGCGTCACGGCCGCCGATCGGCGCATGATCCGCGCCACCTACGGCATCCCCCCGCTCCTCGCGAGCCCGCCGTCGGGAGACCCGCGGGTGATCGAGTTCCACGTCCGCCCCGACGCGCACGAGCGCTTCGAGGAGTACTTCCGCACCGCGTTCGGCCGGCAGTTCTACCTGCTCACCACCGCCGAGGTCGAGGAACTCGGCCTGCTCGGTCCCGGGCCGCTGGCGCCCCGGACGCGCCAACGGCTCGGGGACTTCATGGCGATCTCGCGAGGGCCGGCCGTGCTCGGCTTCCAGCTCTCGAAGGCCTCGCGGGAGGCTGCGCAGCAGCGCTCGCACCACGCGGGGCTGACGCCGGCGGAGATGCTCGTCCCGCTGGTCGTCGCCTGACACGCGCGCTTCCCTTCGCGCCACACGACATAATCACTTGCGAGCGAGGGCCATCAACCCGGGTCGCCGCGGGCGGGCTCCTCGGGGCGTGCGCTGCCGCTGCGGAAGACCTCGCGGGGGCGGAGGCTCAACGCCAGCATGGCCACGGCGCCGCTCAGCGTGATCCAGCCGAGCAGCACGAGGTGCGAACCGACCGCATAGGCGCTCGCGTCCACGCGATCGCCGCCGAGCAGGACGAACGCCTCGGTCACTGCGATCTCGTACGGGCCGACGTCCCAGGGTGTCAGCGGCAGGGAGACGATGAGATTGGCGGCGATCATCAGCACGATCGCCTCGCCGGCGCCCAGCTCGAAGCCGAACGCCCGGCCGAGCATCCAGTAGACCGCGACCTCCGCCAGCCAGGCGACGATCGAGACGACCAGCGCCCCGGCGATGCGGTGCAGGTCGCGCAACGAACTCATGCCCTCAAGGAACTGCCGCGTGTACTGCGCCCCGCGTCCGTGCCAGCGATCGGGCAGCCAGCGCAGCAGGGCGGAACGCTCCGGATCCTCGGGCACGCCGAGCCGCGCGAGCCAGCTCAGGCCGAGGAAGACGACCAGGACCATGACCGCGAAGAAGACCAGCGCAGGCAGGGCGACGACCAGGTCGCCGAAGAGCGCCACGGCGGCGAGCAGCAGCAGCACGAACGCCAGCCCGTCGAAGATCGTCTCCACGATCAGCACGCTGCTGACGAGCTCGGCGCGCGGCAGCTTGAGCATCCGGCTCGGCAGCTCGATGCGCAGCAGATCGCCCGCGCGGAACGGCACGAGGGCGTTCGCCAGGTTCGAGGCGAGGAAGATCCCGAACAGCGGCGCCAGCGGCGCCTCGCGGTGCTGCAGGAAGACGCGCCAGCGGTAGGCGTGGATCGCCTTCGAGAGCGTGAAGGTCGCCATTCCTGCCAGGATCCAGCCGGGCCGTACGTCCGGCAGGTGCCGGAAGCCCTCGACGATGTCGACTCGCCAGATGAGGAGCGCGAGCGAGATCGCGATCAGCGGCAGTTGAATGGCGACGAGACGTCGGTGGCGCCCGATGTACCTCAGCACGCGAATCAGGATAGGCCTCTTGCGTTACATGCGCCCCTCGGACGTCCTCGGGGCGCTCGGGAGGCAGCGCGGCCGGCCTGCTATCGTGCGCGCGGCGGGGGCGAGACGGGGGCAAGACGAGTGGCGGTTCCTCGGACCTGCTTCGCCACGACCGACGGACGCCTCGTGCCCACCGTCTCCGTCGAGGAGATGCGCGAGATCGACCGCATCGCTGTCGAGGAGACCGGTCCCGGGCTGCTGCAGATGATGGAGCACGCCGGGCTCGAGTTGGCCCGCGCGGCGCTCGCGATGCTTGGCGAGCACTGGCCGCACGCACGGGTCGTGGTCCTCGCCGGCAACGGCGGCAACGGCGGCGGCGGGCTCTGCGCCGCGCGCCTGCTGGCGAGCCGCGGCGTCGAGGTGCTCGCGGTGACGATCGCCCGCCCCTCGAGGGCGAGCGACGCCGTCGCGGCGCAGCTGCGGTTGCTGCACGAGTCACCGGCCCGCGTCATCGCCTGGTCCGACGCCTTCGACATCGGCGAGGCGGATCTGGTGGTCGACGCGGTCGTCGGCTACGGGCTGCGCGAGGCGCCGACCGGGCCGGTGATGGCGCTGGTCCGCGCGGCGCAGGCCGCCACCGCGCCCGTGCTCTCCCTCGATGTGCCCTCGGGCGTCGACGCGGACAGCGGCGAGACGCCCGGCTTCGCCGTGCGAGCGACGCGCACGCTCACGCTGGCGCTGCCGAAGCCCGGGCTCCGCCGCGAGCAGGCGGGCGACCTGTGGCTCGCTGACCTCGGCATCCCGCCCGGCGTCTTCGCGCGCGCCGGCCTCGCCTTCGACTCGCGGTTCGGGCCACACTTCGGCCCGGCCACGCAGATCCGGCTGCGCTACCCGGACGAGGTGGAGGGCTGACGGTCCTCGGAGGCGGCTTGAGCGTGCCGGAGCGGCTTTGATAGGCTGAAGGTCACTCGGCGGCGCATTCGTCTAGTGGCCCAGGACATCGCCCTCTCAAGGCGAAGATCGCGGGTTCGAATCCCGCATGCGCCACCAACACGTACCGAACTCATAACTCGGCCTGAGAGAGCGACCTCGGCGGCGTTCGCGCCCCCGAGGGGACCGTCCGGCGGAGTCGGCATCGTGTAGTGGATGGTGGCCTGTCCGGGCCGCACCAGGATCGCCTGCACGAAGGAGCGCACGAACGCCCGCGTCTCCGTAATCTCGCTGGTGCGCAGGAACTCGCTCATCTCATCCGCTAAGGCCGCCACCGTCTCCGCGCTGTCCAGCAGCACCCGCCGCTCGGCCAGCATCGCCCGCGCCTCGTCCGCTGAGACCTCCAGCTGCCGCTGCCGCTCGCGGTGTTCCTGGATGCGCTCCGAGGCGTCGGCCAGATCGAGGTTGGTGTTCTCCACCACCTGCCAGACGCGGCCCAGCTTGCGCCGCACCTCCTCCAGCTCCGCCTCGATGCTCTCCAGCTTCTCGCGCTGCTCGCGCGCCACCCCGTCCATCTCCTCGTCGAGCAACCGCACGAGGTCGCAGATGTTGGACTCGGTGAGGATGTGGTCGCGCAGCTGCCCGATGATCGTCTCCTCGAAGCGCCGCGCGTTGAGCCTCGGCGTGACGCAGGCCTCCTTGCCGCGCTTGAGCAGCGACTGGCAGACGTAGTAGGCGTACTTGCCGCTCTTCGCCTCGGCGGCGGTGAGGTTGCGCCCGCAGCTCTCGCAGCGCACGAGCCCGCTCAGCAGGTAGGGGCTGGAGACGCGCCTCGGGTGTTCCACGTTCGGCGCGCGCGAGCGCAGCAACTCCTGCACGCGCTCGAACTCCTCCGCGCTCACGATTGCCGGCACGGCGCCCTCGACGCGCACGGGTGGGGCCTTGCCCTTGCTCCGCTTTCCCCAGACGAGCGTGCCCTTGTAGGCCTCGTTGCCGAGCATCCCATGCACGGTGTTCTTCAACCACCTGCCGCCGTTGCGGGTGGGGATGCCCTCGGCGTTGAGGGTGCGCACGATGTCGAGCACGCTCTGGCCTGCGAGCGCCATCGTGAAGATGCGCCGCACGACGGCGTCGGAGGGTGGGTCGAGTTCCAGCTTCGGGCGCTCCTTGGCGCCGTCCTGCACGCGCACCTTCTTGTAGCCGTAGGGCGCGTAGGTCGAGACCCAGAAGCCGCGCGAGGCGGCTTCGCGCATCCCGCGCGTCACTTCGTCACGACCGCAAGCAACCGAAAGGAACGGAACCATGGACCTGGCTGAGTTCATCGATACGTACCGGGACGCCATTGCCCGGCGGGTAGTGGAGTCCTACCCGCCACGCTACCGGCCCTCCGAGCAGGGCCGCACGCTCCCCCACCTGCTGCGCACCCCGCTGGGCGCGCAGGCCGACGCCATCCGCGGCGCGGCGCTCTCGCTTGAGGCGCAGCGCGGCACGACCGTCGTCGGGGAGATGGGCACGGGCAAGACCTTCATCGCGGCTTCAGCCGCCTACATGGCGGGCTTCGAGCGCGTGCTCGTGCTTTGCCCGCCGCATCTCACCCGCAAGTGGAAGCGCGAGGTCGAGGAGACGGTGCCCGGCGCCCGCGCCGCCATCGTCGCCTCGATCACCGACCTCGAGCGGCTGCGTACCGTGACCGCCACCGGCCCGCTCTTCGCGATCATGTCGCGCGAGCGCGCCAAGCTCTCCTACCGCTGGCAGCCCGCCGTGGTGGAGCGCTGGGCCACCACCGCCCGTGGGCTCGTGCGCCACGAGGAGACGGGCGAGCCGTTCCAGATGCCGTGCTGCCCGGACTGCCACGCGCAGATCGTCGACAAGGACGGGGTGCCGCTGCTCGCTCGCGACCTCGCCCGCCGCAAGCGCCGGTGCGCGGAGTGCGGCGCGGCGCTCTGGCAGGCCGACCGCTCCGGACCGAAGCGTTACCCGCTCAGCGACTACGTGAAGCACCGCCTGCGGGGCTTCTTCGAGCTGCTGATCGGCGACGAAATCCACGAGTTCAAGGCGCGAGGTTCCGCCCAGGGCATCGCCGCCGGCGTCCTCGCCGATACCTGCGGCAAGTCCCTCTCCCTGAGCGGCACCTTGATGGGAGGGTATTCCTCCACGCTCTTCCACCTGCTCTACCGGTTCTCCCCGGAGATCCGGGGGGAGTTCGGGCGCTCCGAGGAGAGCCGCTGGATCGAGCGCTACGGCTTCGTCGAGCGCACCATCGGGCGCGACGACCCCGACTCCTTCGAGGACGGGCGCACGAGCCGCCGCAAGCGCTACCGCAAGATCGTGCGGGAGCGGCCGGGGCTCGCCCCCGCCGCCCTCTTCCACCTGATCGGCAACAGCGTCTTCCTGCGGCTCGCCGACGTCGCCTCGGGCCTCCCGCCCTACGAGGAGCGCGTGCTGCTCTCCTCGATGGACGCGGAGCCAGGCGCTGACGGGCTCTCGCAGCGCTCGGGCTACGACGAGCTCTACGGGACGCTGCGGGCGGCGCTCGCCGACGCGCTCGCGAAGGGCTCGCGGCGGCTGCTCGCCACCTACCTGCAGACGCTGCTCGCCTACCCCGACGGCTGCACACAGGGCGAGACGGTCTTCGACCCGGAGACTGCGGACGTGCTCGTGCAGGTGCCGCCCCTCCCCGAGGACGGCCTCGCTGCCTACGGGGACGACGGCGACGACCTGCTGCTGGCCCTGGCGAGGAAGATCGTCGCGGGCGAGGAGGACGACGGCTCGGTCGAGTCGGTCTTCGAACAGGCCCGGCAGGTCGCGGCGGAGGCCGAGGCGCTGCTGGTCGACGAGGGCTGGCACGCGCCCGAGCCGGAGCCTGCGGTCGTAGAGGCCGAGGCTGTGACGGTCGCGAGCGAAGACCGCGAGGAAGCGCCCGCGACGCAGCGGACGCTGTTCTCGTGGGCGGAGTTCATGGCGGACACGCCGGATGAGCCGCTACCGCCCCGGGGTCGCCGCCACGACGAGGCCCCAACGCTCTCACTCTTCGAGTGGGCGCTGGAGCGGGAGCACGAGGGGGTGCTATCGGGAGCGGCCTGATAGGGCAATGCGGAGAGGAGGGGCACCACAAGCGGTGCCCCTCCTCTCCTCGCCCCTGTGTGTGGCTTCTCGTGCGTTAACGGGCAGCCGCGGCAGTGGCCTATGGATCGCAGCCCGAGCCCCTGTGGTCACCCGATTTGCAGGCCCAGTACGGCGAGTGCGCGAGTGACGTCCGGGTCGTCGGGCCGGACCGGTTCGGTACTGAATGAACGCAAAGGTGCGGGCGTGTCCGCCGCCGGTTCGAAGATGGCCCAGTTGGATGTCCCGTCGTCGAGGCGCGACTGGTAGCGGATGCCGGCGAGCGGCTCGACTCCTTCGGTGCGGCACTCGTAGACGAGCCGGGAGACCTCCTGCGTGAAGCGGCGGGGAGCGGTGAGGCGAATCCCGGCTGCATCAATGTCCGGGAGCCCGTGATGGATGCCCCTGTCCGCCAGGCGCGAGCGCAGCACCGACAGCGAGGCAGCCGCGCCGATGTCGGCGTAGGTTCCAACGAGTTCAGCCACGCCCATGAGCCGGTGCTCGAACCACTCGCACGGGACCGTTCCGGCTGCAACCGGCTCGTCATCGCCCTCGATTTCGCGGAGCCCTGCCACAACCTCGAGGTCGGGGCGAAACGGTGCGAGCGTCTCGATCAGCGCTCCGAAGCGCGCCGTGCTGGCGTACAGAACACGGTAGAACCCCAGCGGATCGTCCCAGCGATTGCCGAAGGTGCCGTCGTGGCCAGCCTGGCTCCAGTCGGGCCACGCCCAGGGTTCGGGAGCGCGGGCGAGACGGAAGACCGGACCGGCGGGGGTCACGGTCTCGAGGCCGCAGCTCATCCGCCGGACAGGAAGGCGCGCGCGGCGGCGATCACATCGGGGCCTACCTCGTCGAGGTCGCCTTCGCGGAGCAGTCGCAGTGGTGAGCGGTCGTCGAGCTGGGGGTTCAGCCCCTGGAACCAGGCCTGCGCGACGGCCGCCGAGTCGGCAGCGGCGATCGGAGCAGCGGCCTGCAGAGCGGTGCGAAGGCGTCGTTCCACATCGGCACTCGGTCTACGCGAGCCGTCCGCCCACTGGTGGACAGCGCGCGTCTCCTTGACCGATCCGAGGTACGCACAGAGCTTGGCGCCGAGGATTTCGCGCACATCGCGGACCACTTCCGGGAACGTGGAGCGGGTTGCGCGCACATGAGCTTCGTAGTCCGGACGGGCAACAGGGGTCGTCGTCACTGGCCACCTCCTCGGCTCAAGGAGAGTATACCATCACTATCCCGGCATGAATCACGCTACGATCACACCCAGCGGAGGGGCGGCCGGCGGGGCGGCCTCTCCCCCTCCGCGCTCCATGTGCGCGGCCCTTCCGGCGTTGAGCGGGAGCCGGGGTCGCAAGCGTCTCCACCCTGGATGCCGATCATCGACGCGGGGCCGCCTCCCTTACCACATGTTCGATCCCCCGTGGTCGTCTGGTGGCGCGGGCTGTAGGCGAGGGCCCGCCTCGTTGAGCAGGCGACCGGTACCGGCACGGGGTTTGTCAGGATACCGGGAAGATCCCCAATACCATGGCGGGTGCGCCGACAGGAGCATCGGTGGAGCGCCAGGCGGCCCGGCGAGGACGCGCATGCCTCGGCGGCGGCTAGTCGTCGTCGGTGATGGTGCCGGTGGCGTAGACGAAGTAGCCGGGGATGGTTATGCCGCTCGTGGCGTACACGTACACGTTGAGCGTCTCGTCCCCCTCGACGGTGCTGTCATCGATGACCGGCACGACGATGTCGAGGCTGGTAGCGCCAGCAGCGAGGGTGAACGCCTTGTACTCGAGGGTGAAGTCCTGGCCCGCTGACGCGGTCCTGCCGAACCCGCCGTAGCGGAAGGTGATGGCCTGCGAATGCGCATGCGAGAGCGTCACGACGAAGCGCAGGCCTTCCGCTGCCTCGCTGGCGGAAGCGTCGCTCACGCTCACCGTCGGCGGACCGGTCGGCGGCGTTGGCGGCGGTGGGTCGTCGTCGTCGGCCACGGCGACCGTCGCAGTGGCGTTCGAGGTCGAGACGGTGTAGCCGGTGCCCGTGCTGACCGTGGCGGTCACCGAGCCGTCGGGCTCGTCGGTGCTGTCGTTGGTGGTGGCGACGGTGAAGGTGGCGCTGCCCGTCGTCGAGATGGTGACGGTGCGCGAGCCCTCCTGGGCGAAGTCGCCGCTCTGGGACACCTCGACCCTCACATCGAGGTCGGCCGCGGGGGCTGGAGTGGCGGTGACGGTGAACGTCGCGGCGCTGCCCTCGGTGATGCCGCTTCCTGCGGCGATGCTGATCTCCGGCACGTCGTCGTCAGCCACGGCCACCGTCGCGGCGCCGTCCGTGGACGAGACGGTGTAGCCCGTCCCCGTGTCGATCGTCGCGGTCACCGAGCCGTCGGGCTCGTCGGCGCTGTCGTTGGTGGTGGCGACGGTGAAGGTGGCGCTGCCCGTCGTCGAGATGGTGACCGTGCGCGAGCCCGCCTGAGCGTAGTCGCCGCTCTGGGACACCTCGATCGTCACGTCGAGGTCGGCCGCGGGGGCTGGGTTGGCGGTGATGGTGAACTTCGCGGCGCCGCCCTCGGTGACGCCGCTGCCTGCGGCGATGCTGATCTCCGGCGTGGGGGGCGGCGTCTGGGCTGGTTGGGTCTGGGCTGGCTGCGCCGACGCTGTCTCGAGGCACTCCAGCGCCTCGATCACCGGGTCCCACTGGCCGGTCGACCAGCCGTTCTGGCTACGACGCTCGTAGATCTCCTCGACCTCCGAGAGCGCGATGGCGTCCTGCTGGCCGGTCAGCGCGTTCTTCACCCGCGTCCAGCGTTCGACGCCGGCCGTGGAGCCGGACGCCGCGATCCGCGCATCGACGTCGGCCAGCAGGGCGTTGGAGACGCAGGCCTGCTCCGCCTCCTGTGGCGAGGCCTGCGCGCTGGCGCTCAGCGCGTCGCTGCCCGGCCCGACGGCCGCCGTCGCGGTGGCGGCGAGGGCGGCGAGCTGCTGCGTGTCGCCGTTGTCGTCGACGTGCTCCGGCGTCACCGTGACTGTCAGCGTCATGGCCACCGTGGCGTCGTGCTGGATGGTCGCCGAGGTACCCGTCACGCCGGGCAGGTCGCCGGCGCTCGCGCTCAGCGAGTCGCTGCTCTCGGCCGACCAGGACACGTCGTAGGACGTGGCGTGCGGGACTGCGTCCCATGTGACCGAGACGCTGGCGTCGTCCACCGCCGCCACTTGCAGGTTGGCGACCTGCTCAGTGGGCGCCGGAGCAGCCTGCGCCGGGGAGTTCTGCGGGGGAAGCGTGTTTTCGGTCAGGTAGGAGCAGTTTCTGCCGTAATTGAAATCCGAGTTGAAAATATGGACGCGAACCGTGTCCACCGTGACCTGCCGCAGGCCGCCACCGCTGGCGGTGTGCGTGATGTCGGCGCAGGTATTGGCGATGGTGCGCGAGGCGGGCTTACGGACCACCCAGACCTTGCGCCAGCATTCCCAGGGCGTGTCCGCCGTGTTGTCCCAGGTCTCGCTTCTCCTCCCGCCCGTCACTGGATAGAAGCGACCGTTGCTGTCGTGGTATTCGAACTCACTCCCTGCGTGCCAGTTGCTGCATCCCGTCCCTGCACCGGGACTCCCATCGTTGAACGTCACCGTCAGCGTGCCCGGCAGGTTGGTCGCCCAGGTCTGGTAGGCCGGTCCATCGAGGGGGTCGGACGGCCCGGTCAGCGATAGGCCGATCAGGTTCCGCTTGTCCGAAGCCACCGTCGCCGTCACCGTCACCGTGCCGCCCGGCTCCGGGCGGTTCGACAGGCGCAGAACGTAGGTCAACTCGTAGCCGGGGTACATGTTCCGAGCAGGCGTGAGTCCGTTCTGGGACATCACCGTGTTCGGCCGCCGCAGGAAGGGCACGGACGCGTTCGCCCGATCGTAGTCCCACCACGCCTCAAGCTCGGGTGCGTCGTCTACCTCTACCCGTACATTGCCCAGGGCCTGGTTCGAGTAGCCGCCGCCGTTGGCCGTGTGCGTCACCCTCATATCTGGCCGGTTGCGATGCGTATTGGCCTCGTCCGCGCCGGTCACGGTCACCTGCTGCGGGTTCATGTAATTCGCTGACGTGAATGTGAGCGTCGCCGGGCTGAAGTTCGCTGCGAATCTGTTCCCACCGTCCCTGCCAAGTGTGACGATGGTGTCCCCGCCCGATGGCGCGGTCGTCAGCCGCACGCAATAGGTCGCGACGCCTTCGTTCTCGAGAATGCGACCAAGGTTGGTGGCACTGAAGACGGTGTTCTGCGCCGCGCACGCCGCCGGCGCGGCCTCGTCGTCGTCGATGGACAGCGAGACCACCGAGGATGCAGACACGACCTCGGCGCCGCCGCCCGTCACCACCGTGCCCGAACCCGTGCCGGTGACCAGTGAGAGCGTTGCGGTGAGCGTCTCGTCGACGGCGTCCCCGTCGTCGAGGTTCGCGATCGGGGTCAGCGTCACCGTCGCCGTCTGCACCGTGTTGGAGTCGGAGCCGGTGAACGTCAGCAGCGGCGTCGCGGACGTCTGATTGCTCAGCGCGACGCCGGTGCCCGTTGCGGTGATCGCGAAGTCCGGCGTCGCGTGACCGGGCAGCCGCGCGCCGGTGCTGGTGGCAAGCGTGATCCTCGCCACCAGCGACTCGCCGGCGATCAGGCCACGGCCCAGCGTCACCGTCAGCACCGCGGTGTTGGACGTGTCGCCCTCGCCCAGCTCCATGTCCGTCGCTGCGAGCGACACACCGGTCGCCTCATCGTCTGTGATCCGCACCTTCTCCGAGCCGGTGGTGCCCGACACCGTGTACGCGTCCGTGCTGCTGCAACCCGCCGTGCTGGAGACGACGGCCGTCACGGTGATGACGCTGTCGAGATCGTCCGCATTCGTGTCCGTCCAGGCCACATCGATCGACCCCGACTGCACGCCCGCAAGGAAGCTCACCGTCTTGATGCCTTCGGCGGCCGCGGCGACCCGGTCGGCGTCGCCCGACTCAGCCACGTTGACGCAGACGGTCAGATTCGCCGCCGGCTGCGCGTCCAGCGACAAGGGGAAGGAGACCGTTTCGTCCACCTCGGGCTTCTCGACCTCGCCGTCGGCATTGCGGTTCTCGCCCTCACCCACCATCAGCCGCACCGACACCTCGGGGGGCGTCTGCGCCTGTGCCTCCTCGGCGGGGTACGCCAGGAGCAGCGCCAGGCTGAGCAACGCCAGCAGCAGGCCGCAGGCCACGGCGCCGGATCGGCCGCCGGCGGAACCAGGCTCAGGTCGGGAGGCGGAGCGCCGGAGTCGAGCCGGCCTCAGTCGCTTCGGAGACTCAGCACGTATGTGCGGGGGGGGGGGGGTACGGCGAGCGTCGACGCCGTCGACACGCGACGGCTGGCAGCGGCGAGGGCGGCGCGGACCGCAGGCAGCCGGCGCAGCGCACTTCGCCCGTCGCTCAACCTGCGCATCGTGCGGTCCTCCAACCGGCCAGCACCCGGCGCCCGTGGCAGCCGGGGCCAGCGCCGGCTCGGTTGCCGCGCAGCCTAGGTCGCCCCGGACAGGAACGCAAGGCTGGGGTGGCTCGTGTCGATCGTCGCCGGGTGCCGCGCCTTGCGAGGGGCTGCCGCTGCGCGCAGCCGTCAGCGGCCGGAGGTGCCGGAGCGGTGACGGTGAACGTCGCGGCGCAGTCCTCGGTGACGCCCGCGCCGGCGACACCGTAGAGTCCACGCGGCTAGACTGACACGGGTCGTGGCGGGCCGATCTGTAGTGTCGGCGTGCGCCGCGACCGATACATCCTTCACGCCTCCACAGACCCCGACCTGCTAACCCGCTTGCGAGAGATGCTCGACAGCTCCGCCCGGGCGGACAACGCCGTCGGCTATTTCTTCATGCCCGGCTTCGGCGCGATCAGTACCGCGCTCTCCCGGCTCGACAAGGTCCGCATCCTTGATTATGGCGGTCACCCGCCACAGAAGCCCCTTCACCGTCATGGGCTAGATCCGTAACGTGGATGCCTTTGCAGATCATGCGGGGCAGAGCTTCTTGTGAGAGCAACATGCGGCTGTGCGCCTGCTCAGGTTGGCTCGCCTCGACCCAGGGGACGCCTGCACATCCACGCCTCGACCGCTGGGACCTGCTCCCGACTGCGGGGAGATGCTGGACAGCTCTGTGTCGACACCGACAGAGCCATCAGGTACTTCTTCATGCCCGGCTTCGGCGACGACGCGGTACGATAGCGAGCGCGCATACCGCCGGAGGGCCAGCCATGACTACAACCGTCAGAGCCACCTACGCCGACGGCGTGCTCACGCCTCTGGAACCCCTCGACATCGAGGAGGGCAGGGAGGTAACGCTCTCAATCGAGGACGCAGCGTCGCCGAAACGAGGGCTGGCCGGCATCGTCGAGACAGTCGAGGAGCTTCACAGGACCATCCCCCCGGAGGCGTGGGACGCCCTGCCAGCTGATGGCGCGAAGAACTACAAGCACTATCTGTACGGCCACCCGAAGGAAGACGCCTGATACGAGTAGTGTTCGCCGATGCGGCGCACTGGATCGCATTGTGGAATCCTCGAGACGCCATGCACGAGCGGGCGGTGGCTGTTGCCGCACGGCTGGGGTCGGCCGCAGTCGTCACTACACAGGCCGTCTTGTTCGAGGCGCTGAACTTCATGGCCGGGATGGGAGAATTCCGCCGGCTGTTTTGCAGTGCGGATGGTGCGGGACATGGAAGACAATCCCGATGTCGAGATCGTCCCGCAGACGGACGCTCAGTTCAGAAGCGCCGTCGAGCGGTACGCCGCCCGTCCTGATCAGACGTGGGGGCTCGCCGACTGCGCGAGCTTCCTCCTCATGGAAGAGCGGAGCATCACCGAGGCACTCACGCATGACCGCGACTTCGAGCAGGCGGGCTTCACCGCCCTGCTCCGGTAGGATGGGCATGATCGGGCGCGTGACCAGCCTCGCGGCGTAATCCCGTGAACATCCTCCACGCCTCCACAGACCCCGACCTGTTGACCCGCCTGCGGGAGATGCTCGACAGCTCCGCCCGGGCCGACATCGCCGTAGGCTACTTCTTCATGCCCGGCTTCGGCGCGATCAGTGCCGAGCTCTCCGGGCTCGACAAGGTCCGCATCCTCGTCGGCCGTGCCGATCGGCAGGGCTCGGGCGCGTCCCGGTCCTCAAGGCGCGCATGAACGCCGACCTGCACATGGCCGACGACCTCAAGAACACCGGCAAGGGCAATCTCTTCGTCATCTTCGGCGAGCCGGACATCGACATCCTCGACGCCTCGGGCGACGCCGATGCCGAGCCCGGGCAGGTCAAGGTGAAAGGTGAACGGCGTCGACGTCTTCCACCCGAACACCGGCGAGGTGCGCAGCGACGGCCCGGAGGGCATCGCCTGCTGGTTCATCGACACCGACTACCGGTTGAAGTCAGTGGCGTGAGCCTCGTAGTTGAAGGCGCAGGCGATGAGCACGTCGAAGCCAGCGTCGGCGGCCTCGCGGGCGGCTTCGACGAGGTCCGGCCGCGACACTGTGCCGAACTCCGGCCCGATGAAGATGCCGGCGCGCTTCTCGGCGCCCGTGCCGTTGGAGCCGGCGCCGTTCTCGGCGTAGCGCCCCTCGGCGCAGACCATCTCGCCCGGCCACGGGGTCACAGAGGAGAACTCGATGCGGTCTTCCTTGTGCGCCTGCTGGACGCCGGCGGTCTGGAGGTGCTCGATGATCGTCGAGCCAAAGTCCTTCGGCTCGAGGTACGTGGGCGAGCGCTCGGCGACGCCGTCGATGAGCTCGTCGTCCTGCTCGTCGTGACGCCGCCGCGTACCGGCGAGCGCACGCTCGTCGCCGTCGAGAACCTGCTCGGCTCGATCGCGCTCCCGGAGCCGTTCGCGCTGGAGATCGCCGGCGACGCCGACGGCGTCTCCGTGCTGACCCGCTGCGGCGAGCGCTCGCTCGCGCGCCAGCAGCTCGAGGCCTACTACCCGCAGGCGCGCATTGCCGAACTCAGTGATGACCCGTCACACCGCCACCGAAGCCGGCACGCGCGTGCACGCGCACATCTGCACATCAGCCTTGCCGCCCGGATCGAGATTCCCGCGCTGCGCGCAGGTATGACGAGTGGTTCCGTGGCTCATGTTCTGGCGAGTTGGCGCTCGATGAGGTGACGGAAGGGGCCCTCGACGTTCGATAGCTCGTCGAAGTCGCCGACTTGGACGACGCGGCCCCGCTGCATCACGTAGATGCGGTCGGCTTGGCGAATCGTCGACATGCGATGCGCAATCACAATGCGAGTCGCGGCGAGCCGCTCGATGCTCCGCATCACCTGCGCCTGACTGCGGGAGTCGAGCCAGCTGGTCGCCTCGTCGAGCCAGATGACGCGCGGATTGCGGACGAGCGCCGCGGCGATCCGGAGGCGCTGGGTCTGTCCGCCGGAGAACGTGGCCGAACCCTCGGTGACGACGGTGTAGAGCTGCATCGGCATCTGCGAGATCTCGTCCTCGATGGCGGCCTCACGAACGGCGCGCCACGCGTCTTCGATCGTGAGCTCGTCGCCCATGCCGATGATGTTGTCGAGCAGGCTTCCAGGCTGCAGTGCTCCGTCTTGCATGACCACGCCGAGCTGGCGTCGCAGCGCTTGACGATCGAGCGAGGCGAGGTCCCGACCGTCGTAGTAGATGCTGCCAGCGGTCGGATCCTCGAGCCCCAGCGCGAGCCGCATCAGCGTGCTCTTGCCCGAGCCTGACTCGCCCACGATGGCGATGAACTCGCCCGCCCGAGCGGAGATTGAAACGTCCTCGAGCAATGGCGTATCAGGCTGGTAACGAAAGCTGACGTGGTCGAAGCGGACGTCGCCCTGTGGTGAGATCGGGGCGCCGCTGAGCGCGCCGGTCTCGGGCAGCTCGTCCAGAACTGGCTTGACCTGCTCGTAGCCGGGCAGCGCGGCGGCGATCGCTTCAAACGAGCGCCCGAGGTTGGCGGCGGCCGCGAAGAACGTCATCACGATTGCGTAAACGACGAGGAAGTCGCTGATCTGAAGAACATCGGCGTCGCGAGAGAGCGCGACTGCGAACAGCGCCGCGCCGACGAGCACGGGGGTCGCGGCGCTGAGCGAGACGAGGTGTTCGTTCAGCCGCGAGATCTGAATGCCGGCGAGATGTTGCTCACGATAGTGTCGGGCCCAGGCAGCGAAGGCCGAAGGCTCGGCGCCCGCGCCTCTGAGCTTGCTGATCCCGTTGATGAACTGAAGGAGCTCGCCGGCTAGCCGACGCTCGGCGGCGAAGCTGCGTCGTTGTGGCCGGAGTTGCCAGAGTCCGATGATCGCCGTGAGCAGCATCATCGCGACGGCCAACGCAATGCTGACCATGGCGAGCGTGACGTCGTAGAAGAAGAGAATCGCCAGTGTCGGCAGGAGGAAGACGAACGAGAGCAACGCGTTCGCGACGACGCCCGAGATCTGGTCGCGCATGAGCTGGAACGTCGCCATGCGGATCGCGAGCTCGCCAGCGGTGAAGCGCCGGAAGAAGGTCGGTGAGAGCGTGAGGAGGCGATCCCAGACGGCAGCGCTGACACGAGCTGCGCCGCGTCCCTCGAGGCGCATCATCGAGGTGCCTTGCAGCACCTGAAACAGCACGCCCACGACACCGAAGGCGCCCAGCGCGATCATCAGTTGGAGCAGGATGTCGCCAGCGGCGGAGGCGAGCACCCAGTCGGTGAGGACGCCGACGACGATCGCTGGCGCCTGCAACAGCAACGCCGCTAGTAGTCCCGCAAGCGCGAAGCGGACGAAGCTCCCCGCGGCGCCTTGTCCGCCGATGCGGGCCAGATCAGTTGCGCCGACCGTGCGCTCTGTGGGCAACGTTGGGTAGCAAAGCCAAGCGTCGGAGTGGAGCTGGGCCGCGCGCGACTCATCCACTCGGACTCGCGCTCCGCTGGTGGCATCGATCATCCGATAGCGACCGCTCCAGTGCGGCAACAGCGCAACGGGCCGACGTTCCTCGCCGTGGAAGCCGATCATTGCGCCGCTGTCGCCGCGCCACCAGCGATCCTCCGGTTGGAGGCGCACCTGTCGGGCGCGGACTCCTGACGCGCTCAACACCGCGGCGAGCGTCGGTTCCTCGGCGACCAAACCTGGTTGCGGAGCAGGTCGCTGGAAGCGCAGGCCTTCGTGATCGCCGATCAGCGCGAGCGCCGACATCAGCGCGGAGCCATCGTGGGCGACAGTGTCGCGCTCGCGGGCGAGAAGTTGATTGAGCCCAGCCCGAGCCTGCTCGGCGTCGCGACGACGGAGCGCCTCGCGCGCGGTCTGCTCGTTGACGACATCGGCCTGGAGCAGCAGTCGATTGAGCTGCTCGGCGCCGATTGCGAGCGCGTGGAATTCGTCCAAAGCCTGCAGCAGCCGTCCCGATTGCGCGAGCTGGCGCGATCGGAGCACTTCGAGCGCCGTCTCGGCCGAGAACGTGAGCCACGTGTCGAAGCTGAGCGGAGCGAGTCCGATGTCGTCGGGCGATGGAGTCTCCGTGCCGAGATAGGCTGCCTCACCCTGGTCGACGCCGATCCAGACCACCGCTCCGGCACGGGTCGAGAGCACGCTGTTCGCGTCTGCGTGGATGGGGGAGCGATTCGCGGGGTCAACGACAAGCGTCGGACGTGGTCGAGGATCGATTCTCACCGCCACGGCGCTGCCGATCGCGCTGACCCAGCGGTCGACCTGGTCAGCGAGCTCATCCGCGAACTCGCGTGCCGCGAGCGCCGATCTCCGCAGCTTGGCCAAACGCGCGCCTGGCAGGCCCTTGGCAATGGCTACCAACGGCGTGCCGTGCGAGCCGATTCCGAAGAGCAGCTGTCCCGCCTCGGCTCGAACGATGTGTCGCGCCGACGAACTGGTGAGACCGTCCGCTTGCTCAAACAGAAACACGTCGACCGCACCCTCGAGCACGAGGTAGGCGACTGACGGATCGCCGAGTGTGATCGGATGGTTGGCGGCGCTCGCGACCGCCTCACCCTCGCTGAGCGCGAAGCTCACGAGTCGGGATTGCTCACGAGCATCGGTGGTTTGGTGAGTCGTCATTGGGACTGCACCAGTTGGGCGTAGATGCCGTCGCGATCGGCGATCAGGTCCTCATGCACGCCACGCTGCACTTCGCGACCCTGATCGAGCACGATGATCTGGTCGCAGTCGCGGATCGTGCTGAGTCGGTGCGCCACGATCAGGCAGGAGCAGCCGCGGCGGCGCAGTGCGTCGTCGATCCGCTGCTCGGTGACTGCGTCGAGAGTGCTCGTTGCCTCATCCAGGAAGAGCAGCGACGGTCGGTTGACGAGCGCCCGCGCGATCTCGAGGCGTTGGCGCTGTCCGCCACTGAAGTTCCGTCCGCCTTCCTGGACATGGGCGTCGTAGCCACCGCTCCGACCGACGATCTCCTCGTGGATCATGGCGTCGCGAGCGGCGGCGACCATATCGGCTTCAGCGATGGCAGCGTTCCACATCTTCAGGTTGTCGCGGATGGTTCCGTCGAAGAGCGCGATCTGCTGGTCGACCGTCGCCAGAGACGCAGTCAGGACGGAGCGTGGAACATCGCGCATGGGCACGCCGTCGAAGTGGATCTCGCCCGACCAGAGGGTGTATTCGCCAGTCAGGAGTCGCAGCAGGGTCGATTTGCCGGAGCCGGTTGGTCCGACGATGGCGACCCGCTGACCGGGCTCGATTGTGAGGCTGACGCCGTCGATCAGCGGGTCGGCGTTACGTCGGTAGCCGAAGCGGACATCGCGCAGCTCAAGTCGGCCCGCGAGTCGGAGCCGACCGTTGAGGCTGGCCACCGCGCCGTCCTGACGCTCCCGCTGCGACGACTCGGCGGCGGTGAGCGCTACGTCTTCCTCGGCGCCAAGGATGTCGGCGACGCGTTGGAGGTCGGCCTCGAGCAGCTGGAAGGAGTCGGCGAACTGGACGAAGCGTCCGATCGGTGCGAGGAAGTTGCCAGCCAACACGTAGACCGCAATCAGCTCACCGATCGTGAGGTCGCCCTCGATCACGCGCCAACCGCCGAGTCCGAGCACGGCCATTCCGCCCATGAGCAAGAACAGTCGCGGCAACGCCGCATTGACGTAGCCAAGCTCGACGAAGCGCTGTCGGGCTGCCAGTTCCCGCGCCTGGTAACCGCTCCAGCGAGCAAAGAAGTCGTTCTCGGCAGCGGTGGCGCGGAGCGAGTCAATCTGTCGCAGTCCGGCTGTCTCGATCCCGAAGAGCAACGCCTGCTCGCGACGTAGCTGTCGATTCTGGTCCAGCCGACGCTGACTCAAGACGCGCGCCACGAGCACATTACCAACGGCAATCGTGAGCACGACCAAGCCGATCAGCGGGTCATAGACGACGAGCAGCGCAAACAGGAGAGCGCTCATAATCAGCTCGACGACCACACCCACGAGCTGTTGCGCAGCGCCTGCGGCGATCTGATCAACGAGGCTGAGTCGGGCAGCGAGCTCCCCGGCGAATCGATGTGCGAAATACTGTATGGGTAGTCGGAAGAGTCGCCAGAGCAGTCGCTGCGACTGGGTCACGGCGAGCTGGATCGTGATCTTGCGCAGCATCACCTGTTGCAGCCACGTGAGCACGTAGACCGTGAAACCAGCGAGCACCATCGCGCCGACAATCCAACCTCCCCAATCGCGCTGACCGCCGATGAGGACGTCGTCGACGAAGATGCTCAGAAGGATCGGCAGCGCGAGCGCCGGGATCGCGAGCAGCAGACCGGCCAGCGTGACATAGGCCAGCGCGCCCTGAGCCTCCCGCAACCAAGGCCAGAGCGCGCGCCAAATGTTGGGCGGCTCGCCACCGGGACAGAACGATTCCGTTGGCTCGGCCGTCAGGACGATTCCAGTGAACGCCTCGCTGAAGGTCTCGCGGCTCACCGTGCGTCGGCCGTTGGCGGGATCGTTGAGGTGGAAGCGATCCTCAGACATCCCCTCTAGCACGAGGAAATGGTTGAACTCCCAGAAGAGAATGGCGGGAAGATTGACCTCACTGAGTGACTCCACATCCTTGCGCCAACCGCGGATACGGAGGCCGTAACGCTCACCGGCGCGAACAATGCCCGCGGCATTGGAGCCGTCGCGGCTGACGCCGCAGGCCTCGCGCAGCTCCTCAAGCGGGACCCAACGTCCGAGGTGCGCGAGGACAATCCCGAGCGAAGCCGCACCGCATTCGGCTGCCTCAAGCTGCGGGATAATCGGCGTGCGCAACCGACGTCGGCGGAAGGATGGCCAGCCTGGTCTGGAGAGGATCGCCACGGCCGTTACTCCAGCCCGAGTGGAGCGGCGCTGATCACGGCGATCAGTCGAATCGGCGATTCGCGGCTGGTAACGATGCGCAGGTGGCAGGTGTCGCCGTCGCGCCACGCTTCCGACGGCGCGTCCGACAGGCTGACTTGGATCAGTGGTCGGCGCTCGTTGGCGTCCGAGGTCTGGATTGCGACCTGGGAAACCTGACCAGCGAGCGCTCTGTCGGAGCCAACGCGGCTGACTCGCGCCGACATCCCGACCGCGACCCGTCGCGCGTCGGCGGTGGAAAGTTGCGCCTCAGCGGCGGGCTCTCCGGCCGGGGTTGAGACGAGGACGCAGGGCGCGGAGAGCCCGCGTTCGATCGTGCCAAACACAGCCCAGAGCAGGACGCCAACCATCGCGCAGCCGAGCATCGCCAAGAAAAGCCACTCGTGCGGAGCGGTAATGCGGAGCAAACCATCGATCGGTTCGCTGCGTCCGCGTCGGGCGAAGGCTTCGTCGCGATACAGCCGCCGACGCTCGGACATCGCAGAACACCCTCCGCCAGCTCAAGTCAGGAGCCGAGCTTGGGTCAGGCTAACGCGCTGATCGAGAACGCTATGCGTCGCTGTAGCGGAAACGGCAAGTTTCCCAGGCCATACGGATCTCTGTAGGTGACGTCCCGTCTTGGGCCTCGGCGCGCGATGCTCAAAGGTAGGGCTCGACGGGACCTGGAGGGCTCGCGGTCGTCGGCCTTCGGTTCATCGACCGCTCGGTCATGGCCATACCCTGCTGGACTTCAATGTGCTACGTCTTGTTCGACGATGATCCGCTGCCCGCGTTGTGATACGTGTGTGACGACGCAGGCGAGCTTGCCTTGCCGGCGGCGCTGATCTGATTCAGCTCCTCAGCGCTGAGCTCGTCGACGTTCGCGGCAACGGCTTCCTTGGCCTGGTCCCTGGTTGCTGCGTCAGTCTGCTTTGCCATACTGCACCTGTTCCCGAACACTGACCACCCGTTGGGAACCGGATCGTGCCCTAGTCGATCGTTGCCTGCCACGGCTGCTGCGCGTTGTTGTAGGAGCTGCGCTTGCCGGCGCCCGTGCCACCGCTGACGTCTTCAAGCTCCTCGGCGCTGAGCTGCTCATCAACCCGAGCGGCGACGGTTTCCTCGGCTTCGTCCTTGGTTGTCGCGTCAGTCTGCTTTGGCATGCCTCACCTCTTGTCGAGCCCGAATCGTATCAGTCCGAATCAGGTTGTCAATACGCAACTGGCGCAAAGCCGGATGTCGGCCTCCACGACGGGACGCACCATCCGGGCGATGCGCCCGCGCCGGGCCCTGATGCCCCGCAGGACGCGCCCCGGTAATGCAACGCCACCTGGATGCCGTAGTCCACCGTGAGACTGATGATGAGTATCGGGATGATCACCGAAATGCCGCTCGGCCGGCCGAGGAGGCCGAGCCCGTTCGGCCCCAGCCAACCCTCCGCGCCGACGACCCACACGATGGCCATCAGCAGGCCTGTGAGCGAAAGCACCACGTCCGATGGCGACCTGAGGAAGAGAAACATCAGAACCGCGATCAGCAGAAATGATGCTCCGATGAGCGGGGTGATGTCCTCCCGGTACGACCGCTGATACTCGTCCTCGATCACCGCCTGGGACACACTGCTCACGAGCAGCGGGCTGGTTTCGCCAGCCACGATCTCGTGAATCGTGCGCTCAGCGTCCTTTATTCGCTCGTCGCCGGTGTCTCGGAGGCGGATCGCGGCGATCGCGACCGGTGTGCCGTCGGTGTCGGTTCCGGTCAGCGAGTTGAGAGCGCCCTCGATCTCGGGAACGCTGCGTACGGCGTCAATCCGTTCCTGTGAGAGCGACTCGAGACCGTCTGCCCCGAGCACGGATTCGATGATCAGAGAGGGTGCGGCGATCGGGTCGGTTGGCGCGAACAACTCCGCCAGCTCGGGGTCGCTCGCGATCTCCGCAATCAGGCCGGACATCTGCGAGAGTCCGTCGGGGGTCAGCGCCTCCCCGCGGAAGAGCAGCGTGACCACGTTGATCTCGCCCGACTCTCCGAAGAGCTCGCCGATTTCGTCCAGTGCCCTGGCGACAGCATTGTCGCGGGGAAAGTACCCATCCGTCTCGTCGAGCTCAGCGCGTAGCTCGCGCTCGTCGCCGCCGTGGCCGCGCAGTCGCCGCCCCACGCCGCCAGCTTGTGCCCGTCCGCAGCGGTCGCCGTGACCGTGACCGCAGTGCCCGCTACGTAGCCCGGTCCGGCCGGGTCCGCGCTCAGGCTCCCGCCCGCACCCGCCGCGAGCGTCAGCGTGTAGGTCGCGGGTGTCGCCGTGGCGGTCGGCGTCGATGTGGCCGTCGCGGTTGCAGTCGGCGTGGGTGTCGGCGTCGCCGTGGCGGTTGGCGTCGGCGTGGCCGTTGTCGTCGGGGTCACGGTCGCCGTGTGGTCGGCGGCGACGCGCGGCGGCTCGCCGCCGCCGAGGCTCGCCGCGGCGGCCACGGCCAGCGCGAGCACCACGATCGCCGCCAGCGCGCGCCCGCTCACTTGCCCCCGCCCGCGCGCCGCAGCGACTTCACGATCGCGTCGAGGATCGCGCCCACGTCGCGCCCGCCCTCGCTCGCCTGCGCGGCGTCGGCCGCTACGCCGGGCCGCCAGCGTCCAGAGGGCGTGAGCGTGGTGGTGTTGATCTCCTGGTGCCAGCCGCTCGCCACGTCCTCGAAGCTCACGTAGGCCTCGGCGTTGACGTAGCCCCAGCCCACGTAGCGCAGGCGCGTGCCCGCGGGCACGTCGATCACGGCCCCGTCGCCGATCTGCCAGGCGCGCCCGCCCTCGATCACGTTGTCCGGATACAGCGTGGGGATGCCGCCCCCGCCGATGAAGGCGGGGCTGCCCTCGACCGCCGCGGAGGGGCTGCCCGCGAGCGTCCCGGCGACGGCGCGCAGCTGCCAGTGGTGGGCGTGGCGCACCCCGCCGGGGTTCAGCCCGCTCACGCGATGGCTGCGCGTCGCCGCGCCGCTGCCGGGCACGTCGGTCCACGCCCCCCAGGGCTTGAGCTCGTACCGTTGCAGGCGCAGCCGGTACTGCCACTTGGTGACGCCCGCGGCGTCGCCCGTGGGGGTCCACTCGAGCAGCACCTCGCCGGCGTTGCCGGTCGTCACGGCGAGCAGCACGGGCGCGGCGGGCGGGCCCAGCGCGGCGAAGCTCGCCGACACCGTGCGGTCGCCGTCCAGCATCAGCGCGCAGCTCGCGCTCGTCGCCGGCGTCGCCGCGCAGTCGCCGCCCCACGCCGCCAGCTTGTGCCCGTCCGCAGCGGTCGCCGTGACCGTGACCGCCGCGCCCGCGACGTAGCCCGGTCCGGCCGGGTCCGCGCTCAGGCTCCCGCCCGCACCCGCCGCGAGCGTCAGGGTGTAGGTCGTGGCCGTCGCCGTGGCGGTCGGGGTCGGGGTGGCAGTCGCCGTAGCAGTCGCCGTAGCAGTCGCCGTCGCGGTCGCAGCCGGCGTGGGGGTGGGCGTGGCGCAGTCCTTGATCGAGAGCTTCCCGAGGTCGTTGCTCGACACCTTGCGCAGCACGGGCGGCACGCAGCCCGTGAAGGCGTTGCCCGAAACCTTCAACGTCGAGAGCCCATCCAGGTTCGCGGGCAGGCTGCCGCTCAGCTTGTTGCCGTTCACGGTCAGGTGCCGCAGCGAGGCCGACTGACCCAGTTCCTCTGGGATGGACCCGCTCAGCTGGTTGCCGGCCAGGTGCAGCGCCCACAGCGGTGGGCCTGACCCCAACTCCTTCGGAATGCCCCCCGTGAGCTGGTTGCCGGTGACGTTCAGGTAGCTGAGCGCCTTGAGTTGCGCCCACTCCTTCGGAATGCCGCCCGTGAGCTGATTGTCGTTCAGGGCCAAGCTCACGAGAGCGGTCAACTGCGAGAGGCTGGGGGGCAGCGTGCCCGCAAGCCCCCTGTCGATGAGGTTCACGGTCGTGACCCGCCCCGACTGCACGTGCACGCCGTCCCAGCTCGCGATCGCGAGGTCGGGGCTCCAGTTGAGGGCGTCGGTGACCGTCCCCTCGAGGTCAGCCTGGACGGCCAGCAGCACGGTGCAATCCGCCACCAGGCCGGGATTGCTAGTCGGGTCGGGGACCGCCCCGTCCGTCGCGCAACCGTCGTCCGCGGCGTCCAGTGCCCCGCGCACGCCCGCGATCGTCAGCGCCAGCGTGAACAGCACCGCCAGTGCCAGCGTCAGGCCCGCCCCCACCGTGCCCACCAGGCCCGCGCCTATGAGTCGTCCGCCCCACCGTGTCCGCAGCATCGGCTCCCGCCTCCGCCAAGCTCCGCAGCACCGCAGGCCTATGCCGCCTCTTGCGAACATAGGGCAGCGCTCGCAGATCAGCGCGCTCGTACTCGACGCTGCCGAACGAATGCTGTTGTACGGGGCGCCTCCCGCGGGTCGCACCCCCATGATCGCAGCAACTCATCCCTCTGGTGAGTTGTTCAGACCCATCCCTAAGGGTGTTGCGCCCTATGATCGGTGCATGAGGTGGCGGGGCTCGCAACAAGAGTGGCCTGCGGTTGGCGCGGAGCCGGACGACGTTCCGCTCCTCGCGAAGCGCTGCCCGCGCTGCGAGGCGCAGATGCCGGCCGACAGCCGGATCTGCCATCAGTGCCTGACGAGCCTCAGCGACATCGCCCCGACGCCATTCGAGCGACCGCCGGAGGAGGCGGAGCCGACTGGCCTGCGGCGCTACCTGCGCCGCGTGCAGCGGCGCCGCGTGCTCCAGTTGCTCCTGCTCGCGATCGTCGCCGGGTTCGTCTACGTGCAGTGCTTCTGGCCCGCGCCCTCGCGGGACGAAGCGAGCGGTTCGCGATCGCTCGCGTCCGGAGCGGCCGTCTGGGCCGCGCCGGGCGCCGATGCCGGCGCGCGGCGTGTCAGCGAGGCGAGTCCGCCGCTCCGCGGAGAGACCGCCTGGACCCGCACGCTGGACTCGGAACTGACGGCGGCGCTCGTCACCGACGGGATCGCGATCTACGCCGCCCACAAGGACGCGCTGCTGGTCGCCTACGCGACCGCCGACGGCAGCGAGCTCTGGAGATTCCCGGTGCCGGGCCAGCTCGACGACTCGCCCGTGGTCGCCGGTGACACCGTCTACGCCTCGTTGCGCAGCGGCTGGCTGGTCGCCCTCGACGCGCGCAGCGGCCGCGAGCGCTGGAGGAGCGACACCGGCCAGGACATCCTCAGCGGCCCGATGGTCGTGGACGGCGTCGCCTGGGTCGGCGGGCGCGGCGTGATGCTGGCCTACGACGCCGAGACCGGCGAGCTGCTGGGCGGCGACCAGTCCGGCGACGACGTGCTCGCGCTCGGCGGTCCCGTCCTCGGCGACGAGCGGGTCATCCTTCGCTCCTGGCGGCGCCTGCACTTCTTCGACATCGAAACCGGCCGCCACGAGTTTTTTGCGCGCTTCTTCCGCGCGAGGTATGCGGCGGCGGGCTACGGCGTCGTGATCGGCGTCTCCGACCTCTGGGTCCTCGCCTTCGACGAGGACGTCGGCCAACCGTGGTGGGAGGGGCTGCGCATGGCGTGGTTCTGGGCGGACCTCTGGGGGGTGGCCCCGCCGACGCCCGACCAGCCGTTCCGCTGGGCAGCGACGCTCGAATGCGCCTCGCTCGCGCCGGTGCTGCAAGCCGAGCAGGTGATCCTCTCGTGCGAGGGCGGGCGCGTGTTCGCGGCCTCCCTCGAGGACGGGCGCATCCTCTGGGAGCGCGAGCGGGATCCGCTCGCCGATGCGCCGGCGCTGATCAGCGACGGCCTGCTGCTGATCGAGGAGTCCGCCTTCGTCGTCCTCGATCCCGCAACCGGGGAGGAGATCGACCGGCGGGATCTCGACGGCGTGTCGATCTCGCAGGCGCTGGTCACCAGCGAGGGCGTGTACCTCGTGACCGCGGACGGCGAGCTGCGCGCGCTGCGCTGAGCGCGCTCGAAGTCCAACCCGCAGGCCCCCCGGGGTCCCGCAATCACGTATTGTCGGGGGAAGGCGGTTGCGTGGCGGGTGGCGATGCGGCCCGGCCTGAGACGGCGGCTGGACAGGAGCCATGGTCGAGCTCAGCGGCGGCGAGGCGCTCGCGAAGTCGCTCGCGCGAGAGGGCGTCGAGGTCGTCTTCGGGATTCCGGGCATCCAGACCTACGGGATCGTCGCGGGCCTGCGCGACGAGCCGGGGATCCGCCTGATCTCAACCCGCCACGAGCAGGCCACGACGTACATGGCCGATGGCTACGCCCGCGCCTCCGGGAAGCCGGGCGTTGCGCTGGTGGTGCCCGGCGTGGGCCTCTACAACGCCGCCTCCGGCCTGGCCACGGCGTACGCGCGCTCCTCGCCCGTACTCGTGATCGCCGGCACGGTCCCGCGGGGCGCGATCGGCAAGAACGCCGGGGCGGTGCACGAGGTGCTGGACCAGGCCGATACGGTGCGCTCCGTGACCAAGTGGCAGCGTGCGGCGATGAGGCCTCGCGAGATTCCCGCGGCCGTCGCCGAGGCCTTCAGGCAGATGCGCAGCGGCCGCCCCCGTCCCGTGCTGATCGAGGCGCCGCCCGAGGCCGGCGTGGAGCGGGAGGACGTGGAGCTGTGGGATCCGGCGCCCGTCTCGCCGATCGTGCCGAGCCCGGACCAGCTGCGGGAGGCGGCCCGCGTCATCGCCGAGGCCCGCCTGCCCGTCATCTACGCGGGCGGCGGCGTGGCGCGATCGGACGCGGAGGACGCCCTCGTCAGGCTGGCAGAGGCGACGAACATCCCCGTGATCACATCGAGCGGCGGCAAGGGGACGATCCCGGATAGCCATCCGCTTGCGTACGGCTCCTGCTTCAGCCCTCGGGGCGAGCGCCAGGAGATGAACCAGCTGTTCGAGGTGATGCAGTCGGCGGACGTCGTGA
The DNA here is from genome assembly GCA_963667465.2 of Dehalococcoidia bacterium. Classification (GTDB taxonomy): domain Bacteria; phylum Chloroflexota; class Dehalococcoidia; order UBA2979; family UBA2979; genus VXMT01. The sequence goes on from CAXXDN010000002.1 coordinate 492,851, forward strand.
TCGGCATCGGCGCGCGCTTCTCGCTCGGCAACCCGGCGGGCAACACCTCCACGCTTGTGAACATCAACGTCGACGACAGCGAACTGATGCGGGTCCAGTCCAACACGATCCCTCTGCACGGCGACGCCAGTGCGACCATCGAAGCGCTGCTCCCCTACCTCGATGAGGCCGGGGCGGGCGATCGCCCCTCGCCCGCCGAGGCCGTCGAGGCGGCGCGCAACCTGATCGCGTACTACGACATCCGGCGGCACGAGCCGCAGTACCCGGTGCTGGAGGCGATCCAGGGCAGCATCCCGGAAGACGCGTTCATCGTCTGGGACGTCACGCAGTTCGGCTACTACGCCCGCACGCATTACAAGGTGAACCACCCGAAGACGTACATCGACTCCGGCTATCAGTTCAACGTCGGCTACTCGTTCCCGACGGCGCTGGGAGTGAAGGTGGCCCAGCCCGATCGCCCGGTGGTCTGCATGGTTGGCGACGGCGGGTTCCTCTTCAATGCGTCCGAGCTCGCTACCGCCGTCCAGTACGGGATCAACGTCGTGACCGTCGTCTTCCGGAACGACTCCTACGGCAACGTCGCGCGCGATCTGGACCTGGCGTTCGGCGGCGCCTACGGGACCGACCTGCATAACCCGGACTTCGTGAAGTTCGCCGAGTCCTTCGGCGCGGTCGGGATGCGGGCGGCCGATCCGCTGGAGCTGGAAACGCTGCTTCCGGAGGCGCTCGAGCGAGACGCCCCCGTGATCATCGACGTGCCGTTCGGCGACATGCCGATCCCGCGCGCCCCGCAATTCGCGCCCGTCTATCACCTGCCCTGGACGCAGCCCCAGGATGGGCTGATCGAGTCCTGATCGATTGCCCGGGTTGGTCCGGCCTCGCCGACCGGCCTACCAGAAGCCGATGCGGTAGCTCAGGCCGCGGTGCGTGTGGCCCCGTGCGCCCGCCTTGTCGAGGCGCTTGAGGTGCTTGCCGCAAAGCTCGATCGTCGTGCGCTCGAGATCGTTGGGGTCGTCGCGCCAGCGTGCGACGGCGACCTCGCGCACGGGCCGTACGGTGCAGAACTCGCAGCGGGGGAGCGGCATTGGGCAATGGTAGCGGGGTCCGCGGCCGGTGTCGCACGCGCCCCGTCCCGGCTGGGGCTCGTCCCGGCTGGGGCGCCTCGCGCTCAGGCCCTGCGGATCAGCATCACGCCGTCGCGGATGGTGAGCAGTACCTGCTTGACGCGCTCGTCCGCGGCGACGTGCGCGTTGAAGGCGGCCATCCGCTGGCCGGACCGCGACTCCGGGTTCACCACACGCCCGTTCAGCAGCACGTTGTCGACCGCGATGATCCCGTCCTCGGCGAGCAGCTCCAGCGCCGCCTCGTAGTAGTCGATGTACGGCTCCTTGTCGGCGTCGATGAAGACGAGGTCGAACGGCCCCTCCAGGGTCTTGAGGGTCTCGGAGGCGGGGCCGACGCGAATCTCGATCTTGTGGCCGTCCGGGCCCTCGTCGGCGTACTTGCGGGCGACCGCGGCCGTCTCCGGGTCGATCTCGCAGGTGATGATTTCACCGTCGCCGGGGAGGGAGGCGGCCATCATCTGGGCGCTGAAGCCGGTGAAGCAGCCGATCTCCAGTACGCGCCGGGCGCCCGAGGCCCAGGCGAGGAACTGCAGCAGCCCGCCCTCGATCGGGCCCGAGAGCATCAGGCCGTACTCCAGCTCCTCCAGCGTGAAGCGGGAGAGCTCGGCGAGGTGCGGGGGCAGCGGCGTGGTGTGCCGGCGTGCGAACTCCTCGATCTCCTCGGGCACCAGCGTCAGCAGCGTGTTGCGAGGGCGTTCGGCCGCGTCCGGCGGCGGCCCGTCGCGGTCGCGCGGCTCGCTGCGAGCGCGGAACTGGATGCCCCAGTGCCCGTCGACGTTGGTGACGATGTAGATGATGTTGCCGGAGAGGTAGCGCGCGCCGTCCTCGCCGTAGCGGCTCCAGTCGACGCTGAGACAGACCTTGTCGTCGCGCGTCCAGATCGGATGGATGCGGTCGAGGCTGCTGCTGTGCCAGCCCTGCCCCTCGCGCAGCCGCTCGAACGGGGACTCGAACTCCTCGGGTGTCGCGCGCACCTCGACGTGGCCGGGGAAGAGCGAGACGTGCGGGTAGTTCATCGTCCCGTGCAGCGTCGCGAGGTCGCCCTCGCTCCAGGCCTGGTAGAAGGCCTCGACGGCGGCGACGGCGGCGACGGCGGCCTGTTCCGCCTCGGCGCGCCCGCCACCGTCCGTCATGCGGCCTCCGTCCCGAGGGGCGCGCCCGCGCCCGTTGCGGCTAGCTGTTCTTCCCAGGACCTACAGCTAGCCCCGCCGCAGCTCCTCGATGCTGCGTACGGGCTCGCCGTGGCGGTTGGTAATCGCGACCGTCTGGGGGAGCGACATGTCGCCGAAGCCCGGCATCCACGAGGAGTGCTTGCCCGGCCCGCCGGCGACGATGATGTGAATCGACTCGCGGTTCGCCGCGATCGGCAGCCGCGAGTCCTTCAGGAACGTCGGCGTCTCCGGGTCGATGCGCTCGTTGATGTGGTCGATGAACTCCACCGAGAGGTGGTCGGCGGGGAAGCGGGCCAGCTCGAAGATGTGCTCCCGCATCTTCTCGCGGTCCCAACCGTCGCCGGCCAGCACCGCGGCGTGCTCCGGCGTGACCGCGAGCAACGTGTCCCCGCGCGCGAGGATGTTGTTGCTGCCCGCCTGGCCCATGGAGCCGACGACCGTCTGCATGATGCCGAGGCCGGTGTTGCTGCCGTGGTCCTCGATGTTGTGCGGGGCCTCGCAGGCGTAGACCGTGACGGTGCTGTCCTCGGCGCTGAAGCCGCGCGTCGTCTGGAACGGCGCCCAGGGGCTTTCCGCCTCATTCTCCGCGAAGCAGAAGGTGAACTTGGCGGGCGTGCCCTGCGTGGCGCGGTCGCCGAGGCCGGGCGTGGCCCCGCCGATGTTGAGCTGCACCAGGCGCAGCGCCCGCCCGAGGGTGGCGTTCGTCTCGAAGGTGGGCCCGAAGCAGCCCATCCCGCCATGCGCGCCGATCTCGCGGGCGATCGGGCCGTTGAGCAGCATCAGCACCGTGTTCGGGTGCGTCGTGGCGTTGACGCCGCTGACGTTGAACTCCTCGCGGCCGATGCCCTGCACGGCGGCGACGAGCGCCGGGAACATCCGGGGCTCGCAACCGGCCATCACGGCGCAGACGGCGGTCGCCTGGACCGTCGCTTCGCCGCGCCGCGGCGCGATCACGCCGAGCACCTCCAGCGGGTCGCGATCGCAGTACTCGAGCATCGCCTCGACGCGCTCCTCGGTGGGCGCGATCACGGGCAGGCCGTCGGACCAGGTGCGGCGCGCGAACTCGCGGCGCAGCGCCTGCTCGTCGGCAGGCAGGTCGACCATGACGTTCGCGCGCCCGAGGTCGCTCGCGGCCGCGGCGCCGCCGGCGCCGTTGGCGCGCGCGCCGTTGCTGCTCGCGTAGGGCTTCGTGAAGGCCTCGATCAGCTCGCCGGTGACGGCCTGGGCCTTCGGGCCCATCGCGTCCGCGTGCAGCCCGCCGATCGGGTGCGAGACGACGACGTAGCGCAGGTCCTTCAGACCGCGCTGCTCAGCCTCCAGGTGCAGCAAATCGACGAAGGCGGGCGTGGTGACGTTGACGGTCGGGATCCCGAGCTCTTCGAGGACGATCGCAGCGTGGACACTCCACGCGGTGCAGGATCCTCAGTCGCTTGTCCCGACCAAGGCGAAGTCGGCGCTCTCTTTCATGCTGTCGACGATGCGCTGAATCGGCGGGCCATTGGAGGGCTTGCTCTCCACGACCGGCGCCGAGGCGAGCGAGACCGCGCCGGCGACCTCGCCCATCATCGCCTCCAGCAGGGCGCGGGCATTCATCTTGCGGTTCGTGAGGATGCCTGGTCGCAGGCCCTCGAGGCTCTGCGGCCGTGCGGCCGGCTGGACGGGGATGATGCGCGGGTGACCGGTCGGGTCGTAGACCCGCGTGGTGGTGGCGGCGACTGTGGTCATGGGGCTGTTCCTTCGCTGCTGGTGCGGCCTGCGGCATGCGGGGCGCGGCTGCGCTCCGTGCGCCCTGCCGGCGCACCCCTGCCGTTCCCTCCCGTTCTACACCGGAGCGGGCGCTGCTCACAACACGCAAGCGTATCGAGGGCGGCCCGCGTGCGGCGCTACCCGGGCATGAGCGTGAGGCAGTGGTCGAGGTAGCGCTGCACAGCCCTCGAGCCGCTCCTCCTCGAAATCCGTTGCCGGGCCGACGCACAGCCAGCCGCGCAGCGGGCGCCCGGTCATGTCCATCGGCTGCGCGAACCGTTCGCCAGGGGCGTCCTCGGCATCCTCCGGCGAGAGCCGCGCGATCAGCTCGGAGCCATGCACGCCGCAGCACATGTTGCCGCTCGCCATGAAGGCGCCGCCGCCGAACATGCGCTGCTCGCGAACCGCGGCGGCGTCGCCGAGATCGGCAAGCAGGTCGCGCACGCGCTCGGCGAGCGCCTCGTCGCAGGCCACGGTGGCTCCCTCCCCGGATCGCGGATGACGATTGGATGATACGGGGGGCACGATTCGGCTAGAGTGACCGACGGGGGCCGGCGCGATCCAGTAGGCGCACCCTTCTGGAGGTGGCCCGATCTCCGCACCCCACGATCCCTTGCCTCGATACTGCTCCGCCTGTGGCGCCGAACGGCCCTCGGACGCCACCGTCTGCGCTGAGTGCGGCGCGCTCGACGAGTCCATCGCTATCGGCCAGACGGCCGAGTCGGTCACGGCGCTGCTCGACGAGATCGACATCTGGCGGGCTGCGGGTCTGCTCGATGCCGTCTCGTTCGAGCGGCTAAGGGGCTACTACGAACGCCGCCGCGCGGAGCTGCTTCCCTCGCCGGCGCCGTCCGCTGCGCCGGACGAGCCCGTTGCCGCGCCACCTGACACCGCGGAGGCGCGCGTCCTCGTGCCTCCCGATTCGCCGCCTCCCCAGCGTCCGCCCGCGCTGTCCATCGGCGAGTGGGCTGCGCGCCGGCAGGCGGACATCCTGCTCTACCTTGGCGCCTTTCTGCTGGTGAGCTCCGCGCTGATCTTCGCCTCGAGCCAGGACGATGCCCTGTCCGGCGGCTGGCGTGTGCTGTTGCTCGCCGTCTACACCGCCGCGTTCATCGCTGCCGGGGCGCTGCTCCAGCGCTGGCCGCGGGTGCGCGAGGCAGGCCCGGCGTTCCTCGCAATCGGGGCGCTGCTGACGCCGCTCAACTTCCTGTTGCTCCACAACGAGGTGCTCGGCGACCGCGATGTCTCCGGCGCGCTGGTCTGGTTCGCGGCTTCCGTCTACAGCACGGCCTTCTACGCCTTCCTGTTCGCCCGTGGCCACGGGCGGCTCTACGCCATTCCCGCAGCGATCGCGCTGCTGAACGCCTGGGGATCGCTCGCGGTCGCCGTCGGGCTGCCGCTCGAGTGGGGTGGGGCATGGTGGATGGGGTTCGCGCTCGCCGCTACGGTCGTCCTCTCCTATACACGCCGCTGGAGTGTCGCCGCGGCAGTGCCCGTCGCCGTGATCGCCGCGCTGTCGCTCGTGATCGCGATCCTGATCGTCGCCTTCGACGCCTCCACCGAGCACGGCTGGCAGCTCCCGGCTGCGTCCGCGCTGCTGATGGCGCTCGTGGCCGTTGCCGGCTGGTCCCTGCGCCAGCCGCTTGTGCTCCTCGCCGTCGTGGCGCTTGCCGCTGTGACCGGTCTTGGAGTGGTATGGGCGGCGGAGTTGCCCGAACAGTGGTACAGCGCGCCGCCGCTGGCTGCCGTCGTGCTGCTGCTGCTCAGCCGCGACCTCTGGAGCGGCTGGAGTGCGCAACTCTCGCGCGGTTCGTGGCTGCTCGTCGCGGCCGGCTTGCTGTGGCCGTTCCTGCTCACGGAGACCCAGCTCGATGGCGATAGCTGGGGGGCCGCCGCCGCCTTTCTCGCCGCAGCCCTGCTGGCGGCAGCCGTCGTGTGGCGCAACACCAGCGACGGTGTGTACGGGCCGGACTGGAACCTGCGGTCCTCGACGCACCCGGTGGAGCGCGTCGCGTTCGCGTGGCTCGGCTTCATCGCCGCGCTGGTTGCCCTCGGCTTCGCGCAGCGCGCGCTCGAGGTCGCCCGTCCGGATACGGGCTGGGCGTTCGCCGCGGTCGCCCTCGTGCTGTCGGTATCGCTCGCCGCCAGCGCGCGCCGAGCACCCAACCTGCTGTGGGCGATCCTCCCGCTGTTGCTGCTCGCGACGGCCGGTTCGATTCAGCAGCCGGTCGACCGCTTCGCGGGGCACGACGCCGTGCTGCTCGCCCTGCCCGCCGCGCACCTGCTCGCCGCCTTCGTGCTGCTGCGCCGCTGGAGCCTCGCCGCCGTCGCGGTGGCGCTGGGCATGCTCGCGCTGGCGGCGCTCTGGGAGGCGCAGGCGTGGCCGTGGTGGCGCCTCGCCGTGCTCTACGCGGCGCTTGCCGTCCCGCTGTTTGGCGCGCTCACGCCGCTCCGCCGCTACGAGGCGCCCGAGCCAGCCGGGGCCGAGCGCTCGCTCGCCGTGCAGGCGCTGTCCTGGGTGATGCCTGCCGTCGCGGTGCTGACCGCGGCGATCGCCCTCGACGCCCGACTCGCCGGCGCGGGCATCGGGGCGCCCGGCACCGCCGAGTACCGCGCGCTCGTCCTCGTCACGCTGCTGTTCGCGCCGCTGTTTGCCTACGAGGCGTGGCGCTTGCGCCGCTGGGAGTTCGCGGTCCCCGCGCTCGCCGTCGTGCTCTGCAGCGCGGCCGCGCTCTGGCCGGTCTTCGAGTGGCCGACGTGGACACTGGCAGTGGCGTACTCGCTGGCGGGTGCGGCCACCTTCCTCGCCCTCGCTCGTTGGCGCCGCCTTGGCGACGACTCCGCCGCGCTGGCTGTCCAGGCGCTCTCCTGGGCGGGCCTCGTGCTCGGGCCGCTCACCGCGCTGCTGGCGGTCGGTGTCCGCCTCGAGACGATCGATGTGAATCCCGCGACCCTGGTCGAGTTCCGCGTGCTCACCGCGCTGTTCCTGCCCCTCGCCGCGGCCGTCGAGTTCGATGGGCGGCGGCTCGGGATCGGCTGGGCCGCGCTGCCAGCGTCGGCGCTGATCATGGTCGCGCTCGAGCTTGCGATCGCGACGCTGGAGCCCGCGAACGTCCAGGCCCACACCATTCCGGCCGCCCTCTACCTCGCCATCGTCGGACTGCTCGCACGCACCCCGGAGCGGCTTTCCCGCCAGCTCGGCTGGCACGAGCTGCTGCAGCTCGCCGGAGCGGCGCTGCTGGTGTTGCCGCAGGCCGAGCAGGGCTTCGATCCGGGCGGCGCGCGCTGGGGGCTGGTGCTGCTGATCGAGGGCATCGCGCTGCTCGGGATTGCGATGGTGCTGGGGGCGCGCTGGCTCGGCGTCTCGGGGGTGTTCACGCTCTCGGGAGTCGCGCTGCGCTTCCTCTGGGTCAACCGCGACAGCGACGCCGTCCCCTACTGGGTCATGCTCGCCGTCGCCGGATTCGTCCTCCTCGCCATCGGCCTCATGGTCCTCCTGCAGCGCGACTGGTGGGACCGCACCCGGCTCCGCCTCCAGACCTGGTGGCGCCGGGACGCGGTCCTCGATGCGCGCTCGCCGCTCGCCGTCCCCGCGCCGGTGCTGTTCGCGGCGCTCGCTCCCGTCCTCGCGATTCTCGCCGTCGGGAACCCCGACTGAGCGGGCGTCAGGATCGGTCGATCCCGCCGGCGCGAGGGCGTCCAGAACCGCCGTCTCGGATACACTGGACCCGTGATTGACGAGACGCCGCAGGTCGCCTACCGCAACGCCTGGGAGGGCTGGCGCGAGCAGCTCGATCAGGTCCACGCCGTGCTGCTCGAGGGCGAGCGGGTGCACCCCTCGAAGCTCAAGGGGTTGCTCAACCGCGAGGCCAACGCCAAGGACCGCTACGACGCGGCGCGCCGCCGCCTGCTCGGCATCCCGGACCCCGGAGAAGAGGAATAGCGCCATGACGGCAGCGGCCGGTTCGGCTCCGTCCTCCTGGTACCGCAGCGGCTACCCGCGCTCATTCGCGATCGGCGCCGCGTTCTCGGTCGCGTGGTCGCCCTGCATCGGCCCGATCCTCGGGGTGGTGCTGACGCTCGCGGCGACGTCCGGGACGGCGGTGCAGGGTGCGCTGCTGCTGATCTTCTACTCGCTCGGCCTCGGGGTCTGGTTCCTCGCCTTCGGGGCGGCGTTCGGCTGGTTCGCGCCGAAGGTGCGCAAGCTGCAGCCCTACATGCCGAGCCTGATGGCGGTGAGTGGCGCGCTCTTCATCATCGTCGGCGCGCTGATGCTGCTCGGCGAGTTCGGGCGGCTCAACACCTACTTCCAGTCGTTCGGCTTCCTCTTCGATCAAACCTCGTCCGCCGAGGAGAACCTGTCGCAGGGCACGGACGGGATCGCCGGTCCGGCGATTGCCTTCGTCGGGGGCATCGTCTCCTTCCTCTCGCCCTGCGTGCTGCCGCTGGTGCCGGTCTACCTCGCGAACCTCGCGGGCGAGGTGTTCCAGCTGTCCGGCAGCTCGGTCTCCGCGCGCCGCCAGCTGTTCATCCACTCGATCGTCTTCGTCGTTGGCTTCACGCTGGTCTTCGCCTTCGTCGGCGCGTCGGCGGGGTTCGTCGGCGGTCAGGTGCAGGAGCACCTGGACACCGCGACCCGCGTCGGAGGCGTCCTGCTGGTTGTGTTCGGACTGCAGATGAGCGGGTTGATCAACATCCCGTACCTGGACCGCACCTACCAGCTCCCGGGGTAGCACCCGGCGCAACCGAGGCATAACGACGCCAAACCGGCGTTCTCGCGCCGTACCCGTTGTGAATGTCGCATGACGTTTGCTACGCTTCCTGCGATGCCAGGCGAGTTCAGCGGACTCGACATTGAAGAGATGGGCCGCGTCATCGACGAGGCCGGGGTCCTGATCATCCGCTTCCACGTCATCCCGCAGCGCCTGCTCGTGGACACCCGCGAGTCGGCCGAGGACAGCCCGCAACTGCGTCTCGTGCCGCCGGTCTCCTCGGCAGAGGAGCGCTACCGCTACCTCCAGAAGCTGCGCCCGGGCGTTCCGCTGCCCGACCAGATCACCGTCCTCAGCTGGCCTCGCTACATCGAGGTGATGCGCGAGGCCGGACTCTGGCAGCGGCTTGAGCAGCGCATGTTCGAGCTGGGCGGCGCCGCGCTCGCCCGGCGTTGCGGCGAGGTCTTCGACGAGGTCCGTTCGGCCGAGCGCGCCGAGGTCGTCTCCGCGATCATCGGCGGCGAGGGCTACGAGTCGCTCTGGGAGCGTGCTCCCACCACGTAGTCCGCTGTCCCGGCACGGCGATCTCAACCGTCCCCTCTGCTAGCCTCCACGGCGGCCCGTTGTGGCCTCGGCGTTGGGAGTAGCTGCGTGCGGATGCCCTTGATCGCGGCGCTGCTGGTCGTGCTCGGTAGCGCCTGCGCAACCGGCGGCGCGGGTGGCGGAGACACCGAGGACATCGTCCGCGCCGTCCCCTTCGGCGACGGCGAGCGCCTTGTCTACGAGCTGGTCGACGCCGACGGCGCGGTCGTCGGGCGCGGCATCTTCACGACCACGGCACAGGACGACGCCTTCGGGCTCGTGCAGACCTATGAGGAGAACGAGACACCCTCCGGCGAGCGGCCGATTGTTGACGTCGCGACGGTCGTCGTGGACGCGGCGACGCTCAAGCCGCGCCTCGCCGAGCGTACGATCCAGCGGCGCGAGCCCTCCGACGACGAGTGGTACCTGGCGAAGTACGCAGCCGGCGACGGCGAGCCGCAACTCGTCATCACGCAGCACAGTGGCGGGAGCGAGCGCACGCGCGAGCTCACGCTGCGCGAGCACCACTACGACAGCCAGTCGTCGCTCTGGGTCTGGCGTACGATCGCCCTCGCCGAGGGCTTCGAGGCGAACTACGTCTCGGTCAACCCGCGCGACGCCTCGCAGGTCACGGCGCGGCTCGTGCTGGTCGACCGCCAGACCATCGAGGTGCCCGCCGGTACGTTCGAGACGTGGCGGCTGCAGGTGCGCAACGGCCGCGATACGCGCATCGCCTGGATCCACGCCGAGCCCCCGCACGAGATCGTGCAGTGGGACAACGGCACGCTGTTCCTGCGTCTTGTCGAGACGGACGGGCCCTGATCGGGTGCCCCGCTACGAGTGGAGCAGCGGGGCGATCGCGTCGCGCAGGCTCTCGCCGAGTTCGCCCCACGAGGCGCGCGCTGCGCTGAGCGCCTGAGCGAACGGCTCCGGTTGGCTCGCGGGTACGAGGACGACACCGGCAGCGCGGAAGCGCTCGCGCTCCTCGGTGGTTGGGCCGGCCGCTGCCTGACCCGGGAGCGCGTCGATCGCCGTGAGCAGATCGCGCACCTGCCACTCGAAGGTGGGTGGCTCCGCGGGGAGCCCGAACGCCCAGAGGGCCGCGAGGCCCTCGACATTTGCCGGCGGCCCGGCCTCCACGCTCGCCGCCGCGCTCCACATCCCCGTCGAGTGCCTCGCGACGCCCTCGAGCACGAAGCGCAGGTGCGGCGCCGAGGAAGCGAACGCCTCGAGGTCGTCCGTGGAGCCCAGCCAGGTCGCGGTGATCAACTCGCGCTCAGAGCAGGCGGCGAGCGTCGCCTGAGCGCCCTCGGCGGAGGCGAGTGCGCGGGCGAGCGTGGCGAGTTCGGTGCGTTCCGCCTCGTCCAGGTCGTCCCGCAGGCCCGCGACCACCAGGTGCAGCAGCGCAGGGGCCATCGCGAGCTACCCCGCGGCCTGTCCGCCGGGCGGGGGCCCGGCCATCGGCAGCGCGCCGGGCGCCTCGGCGAACGGGGTGGCCGGACGCAGCCGGCCGTCCTCGATGGCGAGGCGGCGTGTCGCGAGGCCGCCTGCTGCCTCCCGGTCCGTGGTGAGCAGCGCCGCCCCGCCGCGCGCCGTGAGCAGCGCGAGCTGCCGCTCCAGCATCGCCAGCGCCTCGGCGTCCAGCGCGGCGGCGGGCTCGTCGGCGAGGAGCAGGCGCGGTTCGACTGCCATGGCGCGGGCCAGCGCGGCAAGCGCGCGTTCGCGCGGCGTCAGCTCGTGCGGACGGCGCGCGGCGAGGTGTGCGAGGCCATTCGCGGCAAGCTGCTCGCCTCGCCGGGTGGCGCGCTCGCTCCTCCCGAGGCCCGCGATACGCATCGCGAGGTCGATCTGCTCGGCGACGGAGAGTGTCGGATGCAGCCCGCCGCCCTCAGGCAGCAGGGCGATTGAGCCACCGCGTAACGCGCGCCGCCTCGACGCCGGGACTGCCGCCAGATCCTCACCGTCGAAGTGCACCGTGCCCTCGTCGGGCTCCAGCAGCCCGGCTGCGACCCGGAGCAGCGAGGTCTTCCCCGCTCCCGGCGGACCCTCGATGCTGACGATCTCGCCCGCCCGCGCCGCCACGCCGGCCCCGCGTAGCGCCTGCCGCGCGTAGTCGCGCGTGCGATACGCGAGCGAGACGCCCTCGATGGCGATCAGTGGCTCGTCGGATGTCACCGGCGTCTCCAGGGCGGTCGCGGGTCCGGAGGCGGGCGGTCGGGCCAGACGCCGACGTGGTCGCCCTCGTTCGTGACGCGCGCGCGCCGCCCGATGCCAAGCGCCGCGCGCTGGTCGGGTGCGATCTCGACGCGTCCGTCGCGGTCGAGGACGGCGAGTTCGTCGGTGCGTTCACCCTCGCCACGGGAGAAGGCCGAGCGGCGCACCAGCTCCGAGACGATCCGGCCCTCGCGCATCCTCACCTCACCGCCGATTCGGCGGGCGAGCGAGGCGTCGCGGGTCGCGACCAGCACCGTGAGCCCGAGGTTGCGGTGCAGCCGCCGCAACACATCGACCAGCTCCTCGCGCTCGTCCAGGTCCAGTGCGACCGCTGGTTCGTCCAGCAGGAGCAGGCCCGGCTCGTGCGCCAGCGCCACGGCGATGGCCGTTCGGATCGAGGCGAGCGGCGGCAGCCGCTCCGCGCGCACGGCAGCCATCTCCTCGAGGCCGGTGAGCGCGAGCAGGTCCGCGGCGCGCCGCCGGGCGCGCCCGACCGGGACGCCGGTGAGGCGGAGCGGCAACTCGACGTTCGAGGCGACGCTGCCTCGCAGCGCCGGACCCCCGCTGCTCGCGAGTCCCACGGACCCGCGCCGCAGCTCGCGCAGCTCCGCCTCGCTCGCGAGGGAGAGTTCGAGGCCATCTACACGGACGAGCCCGAAGTGCGGGCGGACGAGCCCCGCGATCACGCGCAGCAGCGAAGTCTTGCCCGATCCGGCGGGGCCGAGCAGCGGGCGCAACGCGCCGCGTTCGAGCGTGAAGGAGAGCTCCCGCAGTGCGTACCCGCGCCCGTTCGCGGCCTCCAATGTGAGTCCGCTGCATTCGACGTGGCTCGCGAGGCCCATGTCGGCGGTCGGCTGCTGCGCTGCGGCCATCTCAGGCCTCCCCGACGGGCACGATGCGGGCCGGCGACGGTCGCACGGCTCGCCCTCGATACCGTAGCGCCGCCGCGGCCACGGTCACAACGACGCCTGCCGCGAGCGCGACCGCGGCAATCCAGAGCGGCGCGCCCTCCAGTTGCATGCGCAGCGGCGGCTCGATCATGGTCCCGCTCGCGTCGCGCGCGAGGATCGCGAGCAGCCAGTCCGCCAGCACGACGCCGGTCGCCACGCCGACAGCGGCGGCGCCGCCGAGCCGGAACAGCGTCTCGGTGGTGACTCCACCCAGCCAGCCGGCCGGCCTGCCGCCCAGCGCATCGATCGCCGCGCGTTCGGACTCGCGCTCCGCGCGGCGCAGCGCGATATCCAGCAGCATGCCGGCGAGGGCCGCGACGACGAGCGCTCCAAAGGCGAACGTGAGCACCGTGCGCCAACCGAGCGCCGCGGCCTGTTCCCGGCCCAGGGCGGCGCGCAGCGATTCGCGGTCGATGACCGTCCCCGCCTCGAGTGGCGCGCCCCGGAGGACGGTGGTGGCGCGTGCGGGCGGCGCGCTCGCGAACCACGCCTCGTTCGTCGCCAGTGGATCGCTGCGCGGAGAGGCGTTGACCGCGGCGAGAAGCCGGTCCAGCCCGGCGACGACGAAGGCCGAGCCGGCCGGGAACGTCGGGAAGCCGTCCAGCGCGCTCGCCAGTTGGGCGTGCAGGACTTCCCCGCCAACCGCGAGCGTGAGCTCCTCGCCTGGCTCGATCGCGAGCTCCTTGACCGTGGCTCTTGAGGCGTAGACCAGCACGGGCGCGCCGTCCGTCTTCTGCCGCAGTCCGCGCAGCGCGGACGCGCCGGGCTCCGCCGACGCGTCCCAGTCGAGGTGCTGCGCCCCGCGGATGCCCGGCGGGGAAGCGAGCGTGTTGCGCGCGATCACCTGTGCGTCCCCGGCGGCGCTCCCGCTGATCGCCTCGAGGTCTTCGAGGCTGCGCATGTCGTGGACGGTCGAGCGCTCCCCGAACGCCTCACCGGCGCCGGCGAGGCGGTTGATGCGATCGCGCGGCGCGGCCGGTGCGTCCGGCGTGGCGAGCACCGGGCCGAGCAGCGCGCTGCCGGGCGTTGCGGAGGCCTCCTCGCCGAGCAGCAGGTAGTAGCCGTGCAGCGTGAGCGGCCCGGCCGTGTGCTGCGCGGGAATCGCCACGCCGTCGGGTCCGAGCGGCGTCGTGAGATCGGCCGCGTGGAACGCCCAGCGCCCGCTGCCCGGCTCGGCGAGGGCGACGCCCAGCAGCAGCTGCAGGTAGCGCCCGCCCTCGTTGCGCAGGGAGAGCACGATGCGCACCTCGCCGCTCGTGTCGGTGAGCCTCACCCAGGCGCCGAGCTGGCGGGTGTTCGGCGGCACGGGTCGCCCCTCGAGGGCGGCTGCGTTCGCGCTGAGGGCGGAGAGAATCGCCGGCAGCGGGTCCGTTGTCAGGTCGGGCCGCACGTTCGCCACGGCGCCGAAGGTCGCCGGGTCGATGCCGAGCACCGCGACGGGCATGCTCGCGCCCTCGCGGCCGAGCGCGCCGCTCGTCCGCACAAGCGGCGATCCTGCAGCCATGCCCGCGCCGGCGATCGCCGCCCGGCGCTCCGCCTCACCCGCGTCCGCGAGGCCCGTCAGGCCGCTCGCCCGTACGTCACCTCCGGCGGAGTGCGCCGCGCGATCGACGGACGAGCGCTCGAGCGTGCCCGGCAGCGCCGCGAGCAACAGCGCGACGGCAGCGGCAAGCACCACGAGCGGGAAGGCGACCCCCACGGACCCCCGCGCGACGCCTCGCAGGCCGCCGATCAGCGCGATCCCTCGCGTCAACGACGCCGGCCGGGCAAGCAGCCGGGCGATCAGCGGGACGAGCCGCCACGCCAGCAGTGCCGCGGGCGCCAGCAGTGCGGCGGGCGCGACCAGCAGCGCGTAGCGCGTCTCCCCGCCCTCGAACAGCGTCTCCTGGCGCGTGAGCGCCCAGAACAGCGCGCCGCCACCGACGGCCGCCGTCGTCAGCCAGACTCCCCGACCGGCCGCCGTGCGGTCGGCGAGGGCGGATGCCGTGAGCGCGAGGACGAGCACCGCCAGTGCGCCCGCGCCCGCCCACGGCAGGTCGCGCTGGATCGAGATCGTGAATGCGTCGCCGAGCGACTCGAACCCCTCGAGGCGGCCGAGGGTGGCGATGGCGAGCGCCGCCACGGGCGCACCAGCCACGAGGGCCAGCAGCGCCGCGGGCAGGGCGGCGAGCACTTCGAGCGCGGCGATCTGGTTGCGCGATGAGCCGGTCAGCCGCAGCCCGTCGCGCACTCGTCCGCGCCGCTGCGCCAGCAGCGAGGCCGCGCCGAAGACGAGCACCCCCAGCGCCGCCGCAATCTGCCCGAAGCGCAGCGCGAGCCCCGGCAGGTCGAAGCCCGGCAGGTCCGCCGCGTTCTCGATCGCTTGCGGAAGGCTGCTCTCGAGCTCGGCGCCGCCGAGGGCGGCGAGCTGCCTCGGCAGTTCGCGCACGCGGGCGGCGATCTCCGTCACGTCGCCGGCCTGGATGCCGGCCGGGTCCACCGCGTAGGTCGACTCAAACGCCGCGCTTGCGCCGCTGAGCAGGTCGGGCAGCGCGCCGAAGAAGGTCGTCTCCGGTACGAACAGGGCGAACGCGCCGCTCGTCGTGCGATCGAGCAGGCCGGGCCGCCCGCTCCAGTACGCGCTCGCGGGGTCGCGGGGCTCGGCGATGCCGGCGATCACGATCGGGAACCTGGCCGCGATGGACGAGCGCGGTATGAGCACCAGCTCCTGCCCCGGCGTCAGGCCTGCCTCGCGCGCGCTGCCCGGAGCGACCAGCACCGGGACGGGATCGCCGACGCCGCGCGGGAGCGCCTCGGGGAAGCGCCCCTCCAGGAGCGTGACGTGCGCCTCGAGGTCGGAGCGGAAGCGCAGCGCGGCCTGCCCGAGGGTCTCAGCGATTGCGTCCGGGAACGGGCCGTCGCCCCCGCGCACAGTGGCGAGCGAGAGCACGCTCGTCGCGCCGCTGCGCCTTTGCCCGGCGACCGCGTCGCCGAGCGCAGCGGCGACCGCCTGATCGAGGGCGGCCTGCGCGCCGAGGTAGGCGACGCGGTCGAGGGCGATGCCATCGCGGCTGACGCGCAGCTCGAGCGCGCCGGGCGGAGCCGTCGCCAGGGAATCGCGCAGCGCAACGTCGCGCAAGCGCTCGTGGGTGATCGGGACCGCCGCGATCGCACTGCTCAGCAGCAGTGCGCCGAGCAACAGCGCGAGCGTGATCCGCCACTGCTCGCGGAGACTGCCCAGCGCCAGGGCGATCAGCGGTCCAATCGGCTGCACGGATCGATCCTATGCGATGGCACGCGCCGGGAGGCGGCGCGGGCGCCTCGGAGCTGCTACGGGAAGTCGTGGCGGAGGGTGCGGCTGGCGAATCGCCAGCCCTCGGCGGTGCGCCGCCACTCGTCGTAGTAGACGCCGCTGCTCGGCGGATCGCCCTCCGGCCCCACTCGCGAGGTAAGCAGCATCGTGCGCGTCCGTGCGCGATCGCCGTCCAGTTCCTCGAAGAGCGTGCCGCTCTGGTGGTGGCGGACCTGCACGCCCGGCTTGCGCGCGTCCATGCGCTCGCGCGCCCAGGCGCGGATCGCCTCGTGGCCGTGCGCGTCCACGCTTGGCCCGCCCGGCAACTCCGGATCCACGACGAAGCCGGCGTCCTCGACGAACAGCGCGACGTACGCCTCGAGGTCGCGGTCGTCCCAGGCGTAGGAGTAGCGTGCGATCTGCTCGATGATCGCGAGCCGGTCGGTGGTCTGCGTCTCAGCCTGCATCACATGGTCCTTTCCGTGTACGTGTGGATCAGCGGTGGCCGAGGCGGCGCCGCTGGAAGCGCCAGCCGTCGGGCGTCCGTACGAGCTTGTCGTGGTAGACACCGAAGTGCGTCGCCACCGGCCCATCCCGGAGGTCGATTACGAGCAGGTAGAGCGTCATGCTCGCGGCGTCGCCCGAGCCCTCGATGACGATGTTGTTGTTCCAGTGGACGGCGGGGATGTCGCGCGCGATCAGCCGCTCCATGAACGCGATGAGCTCCGCCCGCCCGTTGGCCTGGAGCCTGGCGCCGCCGTCGAAGACCCCGTCGGGAGTGAAGCACCCCGCCCAGCCCGCGGCGTCGCGGCTGTCCATCAGGTGGTTGTAGCGCGCAGCGAGATCGAGGATCTCGAACCGGTCCGCTACCGATAGCGCCATGTTGCACCCCGTTCCACTCGGATGGTAGCGCTCCTGCGGACATGAGCGAGCGCGGCGCGTTGACCGGCCTTGATGGCTGCGCCAACCTCGGCGCGAGGGGAGCGGCGATGACACAGCTCGGCATGGTGCTGCATCACGGCATCGAGGACGGGGCGCAGCTGCGCGGCTTCGGGCAGCTCACGGAGCGCCTCGGCTACGACTCGCTGTGGGTGACGGAGCGCTACTTCCACGAGGAGACCGCCGCGCTGCTCGGCTTCCTCGCCGCGGGGACGGAGCGCGTCGACCTCGGCGTCGGCGTGGTGAACCCCTACACGCGCCCGCCAGCGCTGCTGGCGATGGCCGCGGCCACGCTCGACCGCCTCTCCGGCGGCCGTCTCGTCCTCGGCCTCGGCCGCAGCGAGCGCGAGGTGATCGAGGGCGCCCTGGGCATCCCCTACGGCCGCCCGCGCGAGCGCCTGCGCGGGGCCGTCGAATCGGTGCGCGCGCTGCTCGCCGGCGAGGCTGTCGAGGGCGTGCGGCTGGCGCTCACGCCGAGCCGCGAGCGCGTCCCGATCTACGTCGCCGCGATCGGGTCGCGCGCGCTGCGCCTCGCGGGGGCCGTCGCCGACGGGGTGGTGCTCAACGCCTACGCTCCCGCGGCCTACGTGCGCCGCGCCGTCGCCGAGGTGCGCGACGCGGCCCGCGAGGCCGGCCGCGACCCCGGCGCCGTGCGCATCGCCTGCATGCTCGTCGTGCGCCTCACTGACCGGCCGGACGAGCTGCTGCCGCAACTCCGCGAGCGGCTCGCCGGCCTGCTCGCCGAGCCGCACACCGGCGAGCTGCTGCTCGAGTGGGGCGGCTTCGACTCCTCGTTGCCTGCACGGCTGCGCGAGACGATCGCCTCGGAGGGCCCGTCCGAGGCCGCGCGCCTCGTCGGCGACGAGCTCGCCGCCGCCCTTGTCCTGCTCGGCCCGGCGGAGCGCTGCCGCGAGCGGATCGAGGAGTACCGCGCGGCCGGGGTGCAAGAGGCGCTGTTGCTGCCCCGCCTGCCAGACTTCGAGCGGGTCGCACGGGCGCTCGCGCCCCAGGGTAGCTAGTCGCTTGCGCCCGCGGCCGGTTAGTCGCGGAGCTGGATGCGGCGGAAGACGACGAGCAGGGCGGCGTCGTAGCCGGCCTTGAGCGCGCCACCGACGAGCAGCGGCAACCCCCACGGTCCAACCGCGAGCAGCGCGCCCCCGAGCGCCGGGCTCGCCGCCGCCGAGAGCGTGCGGACCACGTTCGTGACGCTCGCCGCGGGGGCGCGTTCCTCGGGGGTCACGACCGAGACGATCAGTGTCGTGCGCGGCGCGATGTCGATCGGCGAGAGCGCCTGGCGCACGAACAGCGCGACGAGGACCAACGGCAGCGTGGGCATCAGCGGGGCGACCATCAGCGCGATATTCGCCGGCAGATGGGCGTAGGCCATCGTCTCGATGATCCCGATGCGCGCCGTGATCGGCGGCGCCAGGAGCAGCGAGAACGTGCTGAGCAGCCGCGCGGCGAAGAAGATCACCGCCGCCTCCTCGAGCGAGATGCCGAAGCGATCGAACAGCCAGACGGCCATCACTGCCTGCACGGCGAGCCCGCCCCCGAAGGCGTCGACGGCGAACAGACCCGAGAGGCGGAACACCGTGCCTCGCGACTCTCGCAGCTGGCCGCGAGACGCCGTGCCGGTGGTCTCCAGCTCAACGGCCCGGCTGAGCGGGCGGTAGGTCGCGAGCATTGCGATGCCGGTCAGGCCGTAGAGCGCGAAGGCCCAGCGCAGAGTCGTGGCGAGATCGACGCCGGTGGCGTCGGCGACGGGTCCCGCCGCGCCGCTGGCCAGCGAGCCGAAGGCGAAGGCAATCGAGCCGAACAGCGTGTAGCGGGCGTACACCCAGGTCCGCCGCGATCGCTCGGTAGTCGTCGCCAGCGCCGCCTGCTCCACCGGCTGGAACAGCGAGAAGTCGCCCGCGCTCGGGCTCATCGTGCCGAAGAAGGCAACGACCAGTAGCAGCCAGTACGGCTCGGAGAGGGCGAACGCGACCCCGCTCGCGCTCACGAGCAGCGACCCCGCCATCAGCGTGCGCCGCCGCCCGAAACGGTCGACGACGAAGCCCGCGATCAGCGTCGCCACGGACTTGCCGAAGAGCGCGACGGTGACGAGCGCGCCGATCTCGAAGGCATTGAAGCCGCGCTCGCTCAGGTAGGCGGCGAGGGCGACGCTGGCGAAGCCGTCGCCGAGGGAGCGGATCGCCCTCGTCGCGACCATCCGGCGCGCATCGGCGTCGACGCCCGGGAGCAGTGCATTCGTCACGCGCATCGCCGCCAAGGGAAGCACGCCGCGCGCCTGACCGCGACGGTGGCGGGCTGTTGCCGGGCCTCAGTGCACAGGCGGCGGGATATCGAGGTGGAGGGCGCGGCGGGCGAAACGCCAGCCGTCGGGCTCCCGCACCCAGTCGTCCGTGTAGACGCCCTGCGTCCAGGGCCTCGGGATCTGCCGGTCCGGCAGCATGCGCGACTCGAGCAGCATCGTGCGCGTGCGCGCCGTGTCGGTCGTGAGCTCGTCGAAGACGGTGCCGCTCTGGTTATGGCGCGTCTGCGCGTCGCCCCAGCGCTCCATCGTCGCCCGGACCCATTCGAGGATGCCGGCGTGGCCCTCGGCGTGGATGAACGGCTCCGGGTGTGCGACCGACGTGACCTCGAAGACGCCGCGTATGCTGAACAGCGCCGTGTACGCCTCGACGTCGCGGCTGTCGACGGCGTACGAATAGCGCTGGATCGCCTCGATAATCGCGAGCCGGTCGTCGGCGCTCATGGCGCAAGCCTCGCCGCCCCGCCGCGAGAAGGCAAGGGCCGCCGGGCTGCGCCCCCGAGGGAGGCCCGCGATGCCCATTGTCCAGAGCAGCGACCTGCACGACTTCATCGTGCGGATGTTCACAGCCGTCGGCTCACCCGATCACGATGCGCGCGAGCTGGCCGACCACCTGATCGACTCCAACCTCGCCGGCCACGACTCGCAC
Organism: Dehalococcoidia bacterium; assembly: GCA_963667465.2. Classification (GTDB taxonomy): domain Bacteria; phylum Chloroflexota; class Dehalococcoidia; order UBA2979; family UBA2979; genus VXMT01. The sequence continues at coordinate 512,524 of CAXXDN010000002.1, forward strand.
GGCGTGATCCGCGCGCCGCAGTACCTCGGGCAGATCGAGACCGGGCTGATCGTGCCCGGCGCCTCGTCCGAGGTGGTGCGCGAGACGGAGACGACGACGCTGCTGCGCGGAAACTGGAACTACGGCCAGGTCGTCGGCCGCGAGGCGATGGACGCCTCGATCGCGAAGGCGCGCGCCCACGGCATCGGCATCACGGTCGCCTGGGAGCTCTCGCACACGGGGCGGATGGGTACGTACGGCGAGCAGGCGGCGCGCGCGGGGATGCTGGCGATCGCGACGGTCCAGGGCCAGGGCCGGAGCGTCGCGCCCTTCGGCGGCGCCGAGGGCCGGCTCTCCACCAACCCGATCGTCGTCGCCGCGCCAACCCCCGACCCGGAGCAGCCGTTCGTGCTCGACATGGCCACCTCGGTGGCCGCGGGCGGCAAGGTGAAGGTGGCGGACGCCGCCAACTCCGAGCTGCCGCCGGACTGGGCGATCGACGCGGAGGGCCGTCCCACGCGCGACCCCTCGGCGATCGAGGCGGGCGGCGCGATCCTCCCCCTCGGCGGTCCGGCAGGGCACAAGGGCTTCGGACTCTCGCTGGCGGTGACGGCGCTCGGTGCGCTCACCCCCGAGATCGAATTCGGCAAGCACCGGGGCAGCAGCACGGTCATGCTCGCGGTGGACCTGAAGCGCTTCCGCGAGCCCTCGGAGTACACGCGGGTGTTCGGCGCCTTCCTCGACTTCGTCCGGGAGACGCCGCTGCAGGAAGGTGTCGAGGAGATCGTCGTCCCCGGCGAGCTGGAGCGCCGTAACCGCGACCGTCGCCGCCGCGACGGCATCGACCTCGACGACGGCACCTGGCAGCGCCTCGCGGACGGCGCGGTGCAGACGGGGATCGAGCCACTGCCGGGGATGAGTGGCACGTAGTCCGAGCGCCCCGCTCAGCGACTCGTGTGGTACAGTCCGTCATATATGGCACTATTGAGTTGACGTGCCATACAGTGATCAAGGTGCCACATGGAGCAGACTGCGACCAAGGTCGACCGGCACGGCCGGATAGTCATCCCCGCCGAGTACCGGCGTGCCCTCGGACTTCGCGAGGGCGACCCGGTCACGGTTCAGCTTGATGACGGTGAACTGCGAATCCTCACGCGGGCCCAGGCGATCCGGCGCGCGCAAGAGATCCTTGCCAAGTACGTACCCCCCGGGAGGTCGCTCGTCGACGAACTGATCGCCGAACGCCGCGCCGAGGCCGCGCGTGAGTAGTTGGGTTCTGGATGCCTCGGCACTGATGGCCGTGGTCAACAATGAACCCGGCGCCGGGCGCGTTGAAGAGGCGCTCGATGCGGGCGCCATCATGAGTACCGTGAATCTCTCGGAGGTCGTTTCGAAGCTCGCCGAGGTGGGCTTGCGGGAGAACGAGCTCCTGGCAGTGGTTGGTCCCGCGGGTCTTCAGTTCGCGGTCTTCGATGCCGACGACGCGCTCGCTGCCGGGCTGCTCCGGCCGTCCACCCGATCGGCCGGACTCTCGTTCGGTGATCGCGCCTGCCTCGCGCTTGCATCGCGGACAGGCGCTGCGGTTCTTACGGCCGACAGGGCCTGGGCGGAGCTTCATCTCGAAGGCATCGAGGTCCAACTCTTCCGCTAGCCTCGCGGCCCGCTCGGTCCGCTACAGCGCGGGCAGGACCTCGTCGCGGAGCAACTCGAGGTGGCGGAGTTGGCCGGCGCCCCAGGCGAACCAGACCTTGTCGATACCTCGTGACTGGAGCTCGCGGAGGCGGGCGGCGAAGGCGGGCGGGTCTCCGACGACGCCGTAGCGCTCGTAGAAGTACTCCGTGAGGCCGGACTCCTCCATGCGCCGCACGTTGTCCCCGTGCGCGAACTGGTGCTGCGTGGTGTCGTAGCTCGCGACGAAGCGCTCGAGCTGCGGGGCCAGCTCCGGCGGGACGTTCTTGCCCTCGAATCCGAAGCGCATCGAGTGGTTGCCCGCGGAAGAGATGCTTCCCTTCGCGACCTCGATCGCCTCGTCCATCGTTCGCTCCAGCGACGGTCGTGCCGTCCACCAGATGTCGAGGTCGTCGAGCGTGCGGCCGGACTCCCTCGCGCCTGCCTCGATGCGCTCGAGGGCGTCCTCGATCGTTTCCGGGAGCAGGCCCGCGCCGATCACCACGCCGTCGCCGATGCGGCCCGCGAGGTGCAGCATCAGCGGGCCCTCGGCGAGGATGTAGATCATCGCCTCCGGCCGGTACGACCACTGCGACCAGCGGACCACCTGCTCGCGGCCCTGGTAGCTGGCGCGCCCCGTGCGGATCAGGTCGCGCATGCACTGCACGTAGTCCTCAATCACCGCGCGCCGTCCGGGCTTGAGCCCGGCGTTGTAGGCGGCCGTGTCGCCTGAGGCCATCACCAGGCAGGCGCGCCCCTTCGAAAGCGAGTCAAGACCCGCGAGCACCGAGGCCATCACGCTCGGCTCGCGCGTGACCGGGTTCGTCGGCGAGATGCCGATCAGCGCCTGCTCGGTCTGCTCGGCCATCAATGTGGCGACGATCACCGCGTCGAAGTGCGACCACTGCGAGTCGCCGATGGCGATCCGCGAGATACCGACCTCCTCGGCGATGCCGAGCATCGCGCTCAGCCGCGCGCGCTCGGCGTCCTCGAGGTCGTCGATGCGGAAGGAGATGCCGAGGTGCGGCCTCCCGCCGGAGCCGAAGGTCACGCTACTGGGCCTGCACCAGACCCACGGGGCAGCTCACGCCGGTGCCGCCGATGCCGCAGTAGCCGTTGGGGTTCTTCGCGAGGTACTGCTGGTGAGGGTGCTCTGCGTAGTAGAACTCCGGAGCGTCGAGGATCTCGGTCGTGATCGTGCCGTAGCGGGAGGCGCTCAGCGCCTCCTGGTACTGGTCGCGGCTGCGCTCCGCGGCCTCGCGCTGCGCCTCGCCGTAGACGTAGATGCCGGAGCGGTACTGCGTGCCGACGTCGTTGCCCTGGCGCATGCCCTGCGTCGGGTCGTGGCCCTCCCAGAAGGCGCGCAGCAGGTCGTCGTAGCTGACCGCTTCGGGGTCGAAGACCACGAGGACGACCTCGTTGTGGCCGGTCAGGCTGCTGCAGACCTCGCGATAGTTGGGGTTCGGCGTGAGGCCGGCGGCGTAGCCGACGGCGGTGGTGTAGACGCCGGGGAGCTGCCAGAAGATGCGCTCCGCGCCCCAGAAGCAGCCCATCCCGAACAGCGCCAGCTCAGTGCCCTCCGGGAACGGTCCCTCGATGGGTCGGCCGTGGACGTAGTGCTCGTCGGGGACGGGCATGCGCTCGTCGCGGCCCGGCAGTGCGTCCTCCGCCGACGGGAGCTCCATCTTCTTGCCGAAGAACCAGGACATCGCTGCGCCTCTCGCTGCGAACACGGGTTGTGGATCGCGACGAGCCCGCCGAACTCTCGATCGTCGAGGGCGCCCCGCCGCCGCGCGATCCATGGTAGCGGTTCCGGAGATGCTGCGTGTTGGACGGGCGTCGGCTAGGCTTCGCCGCCGGAACACGACGGCACGCCGGGGAGGCGCGGACATGAAGATCGACATCTTTTGCGAGGTCCAGAAGGCCGAGGAGTCCTGGGGCGAGGACCATGAGCAGGTTCTGATCCAGGAAACGCTGGAGCAGGCGCGGCTCGCCGACGAGCTCGGCTACGGCTGCTGGTGGGAGGTGGAGCACCACGCCGCCGGCATCTTCAGCCACAGCTCGGCGCCGGAGATCATGCTGACGACGATCGCGAACCAGACGAAGAACCTCCGCGTCGGCCACGCTGCCGTCCTTGCGCCGTTCAACTTCAACCACCCCGTGCGTGTCGCGGAGCGCGCCGCCTTCCTCGACCACGTCAGCCGGGGCCGCCTCGAGGTGGGACTCGCGCGCTCGACCGCTCCGGAGTGGCGGCTGTTCGACATCGAACCCGACGACGCCCGCAACCAGATGCAGGAAACCTTCGAGATGCTGCCGAAGATCTGGACGGAAGAGGAGTTCTCCTGGAACAGCGAGAGCTTCCAGATTGACCGCCGCAACATCGTCCCGAAGCCCTACCAGAAGCCGCACCCGCGCCTCTGGCAGGCGGTCGGCACCGCCGGAGGCTTCCAGCAGGCCGGGCGCAACGGCGTCGGCGTGCTGCTCACGACGGTCAACTTCCCGATCGAGGCGGTCGCCTCGATGCTCTCGATCTACCGCGAGGAGATCAAGAACTGCGACCCGGTCGGCAAGTTTGTGAACGACCAGGTCGCGCTGTTCACCTTCGTGCACTGCGCCGAGACCGAGCAGGAGGCGATCGACAACGGCGCCGCCGCCGCGGCTGCCTGGTACGTCAACACCGTGTCCGACTTCTTCGAGGTGCGCGAGTTCATGCTGCGGGCCGGCGATGAACTCGCCGCCGCCGTGTCCGCCAACCCTGACAGCGCGCTTGCGGACTGGGCCGCCATGCAGGAGGAGGCTGCCGCGAATATCGAGGAGACCGAGTTCACGCAACTGCTCAACCGCATGGTTTCCGGCGAGCACATCAGCAACGAGGAAGCCTACGAGATCCTCAACAAGCAGGACACGGTGATCATCGGCGACGTCGACACCTGCCGGAAGAAGATGCAGCGCTACCGCGACATCGGCCTCGACCGCCTGATGTGCTTCCAGCAGGTCGGCAACCTCACCCCCGAGGCGATCAAGAAGAGCATGCGCCTGGTCGGCGAGCAGTTGATTCCCGAGTTCGATCCGGAGGCGACGCCCGCGGGCGCCTCGTAGCCGCGTCTCGGGCGCCTCGGGCGCATCGGGCGCTGCCCGATGCGGGCGGCGGCTTGCTATGCTGCGCCCGCGTCGGGCCGCCAGGGCGGTCCGGGAAGGAGTGCGGTCATGACACTGCCCGTCGAGGACCACCTCGCAATCCTCAATCTCGCCTACCGCTACGCGCAGGCCTTCGACTTCATCCAGCCGGACGACTACGCGAACTGCTTCACGCCGGACGGCGTCTTCGACGCGCGGCCCGTCGGCCTCTTCGAGGGCCACGCCGCGCTGAGGGCCTTCTCGGCGAGTGCGGGGGAGACCGGCGGCGACACCGGCAGCCGCCACTGGATGGGCAACCCCGTCATCGACGGCGATGGCGACGAGGCGTCGATGACCACCATGCTGATGATGGTGAACACCGGCGCCGCCTCCAGCACGGGCGTCACCGGCGTTTACCGCGACAAGCTGGTCAAGGTCGACGGCGAGTGGAAGATCAAGCACCGCCACCTGACGTTCGAGGAGCCGCCGGAAGGCTACGAGGAGTAACGCACTGCCCGGTGGGGCGATCCGCCAGGCCAACTGACCGCGCGAGGGCTGTTGTTCGCCCTCGCGCCCTCGCGTACGATCCACGCGCGCGCCGAGGTAGCTCAGTTGGTAGAGCACGCGACTGAAAATCGCGGTGTCGGCAGTTCAAATCTGCCCCTCGGCACCACCACGCCGGGCGCGACGCAATACGGGAGGGACGTGACGAGGATGCCGCAATGCCGCTGATCCTCGTCGCCGGATCCGCCGAGGCAGGCGCGAGCACCGTTGCCGCCGGGTTGGCGCACCGGCTCGCCGCCTCCGGGCGGACCGTGCGCCTCGAACGTCTCACCGGGGACGCGCGCGCCGAGGCAGACGCCACGGCCTTCGCCGCACTTGAATTCGCCCGCGCCGGCGGGACGCCCGTCGTGGCGGCCGCGCTCTCCGCCGAGGGCGACGAGGTCGTGATCGCCGAGGCGCCCGCGGGCGCCGACGGCGAGGCGCTTGCCGCCGAACTCGGCGCGCGACTCGTCACCGTCTCGCGCGAGGGTGACGCAGCCGCCTCGAACGGCGCGGTCGCCCTCGCCACGCACGCGCGGGCGGCCAGCCCGCTGGCGCTGCCCGAGGACCGCCTGCTCGCCGCCCCGACCGTCGGCACGCTGATCGCCGTGAGCGGCGCGCAGGTGCTCGCCCGCTCGACCGAGGGCGACGCGGCAATCTGCGAACACGTAGTCGTCGGGCCGATCGCCTCGGACGCCGGAGACGCCTACTTCGGCCGCTTCCCGCGCAGCGCCGTCGTGACGCGTGCAGAGAAGGTCGACGTCGCTCTCGCCGCGCTGCGCGTGGACCCGGAGTGCCTGATCCTCAGTGGCGGCGGCGAGCCCAGCCCCTACCTGCTGGACCGCGTCGCCTCCTCGCGGCGCACGACGCTGCTGCTCGCGCCCGAGGGCACGGTCGAAACCGTGCGCGACATCGAGGGCAGCTTCGGCCGCTCCGCGTTCGCCGGCGAGGCCAAGGCCGAACGCGCCGGCGAGTTGATGGCCGCCGCCGTCGACGACGACACGCTCGCCGGCCTCCTCGCGGGCTGACGCTCCCGGCTACGACCCGGGCTCGCTCGCAGGCTCGGCCGGCTCCGGCTCGGCGCCCTCCTCGAAGCTTCCCGCGAGATCGCGCAGATAGCCGTCGATCGTGCGCGTGTGGCCGATCACGAAGCGGCTGATCACGCGGAACAGCGGGTGCTTCACCTCGCCGTGCTCGGTCACCGCGACGATCGCGCCGCCCGCGCCGTCGGCTGTCAACTCGATGGTCCACGAGCCGCCGAAGGGCAGCGTCTCGTCGGCGATGCGGCGCACGAGCCTGCGCGGAGCATCGGCCGCGAGGGTCTCGAAGGTCAGCGCCGAGCGGCCCTGCACCTCTTTCCAGCGCTCGCGGCCGCCCTCGTCGGGCAGGCGCTCGACACGGTTGAGCTTCGATCGCCAGCCGGGCTCGGCGGCGTGGTCGCGGATGCGCGACCACACCTCCCCGGGCGGCCGGCGCAGCCGCACGCGGCGCGCCGCCACGTGCGCGCGAGGCAGTGCGAACCCGACGCCGATCAGCGCCAGCAGGGCGGCGAGGACGACCGCGACGGGGGCGACAAGCCAGACCATGCCGGGCGCTCCGCCTCGAGGCCTACTCGCGCGGATCGAGCGGCGCGAGCGACAGCAGCAACTGCTTCACGCCCTTGCCCTCGAAGGCGACGGTGACCTTCTGGTCGCCGCGCAGCAGCTCGCAGGAGATGACGACGCCGGGGCCGAACGTTCCGTGCTGGACCTTGTCGCCGGGTGCGTAGCGCGGCTCATCGACGGCGCCGTCGTCTGCCTCGCCCTGGTCAGCACTCTGCCAGTGTGCGATCTCGGCGCGGCGCTCGCGGGCAGTGCGCTCCGGACGGGAGGGAGCGCGGCTGCCGCTCGCGCTCATCGTGACCCCCTCGGGGAGATCGTCGAAGAAGCGCGAGGGCAGGGCGCCCTGGTAGCGGCCCTGGCGCTGCCGCCGCCGCGCCCTCGTGAGGTAGAGGCGCTCCTGGGCGCGCGTGATGCCGACATAACAGACGCGCCGCTCCTCCTCCATCTCCGACGGATCGTCGAGCGACCGGAAGTGCGGCAGCAGGCCTTCCTCGAGGCCCGGCATGAACACCACCGGGAACTCCAGGCCCTTCGCCGCGTGCAGCGTCGTCAGCGTCACGGCGTCCGGCGTGTCCGCGCCGGGGTCGTCGACATCCGCGACGAGCGCGACCTCCTCGAGGAAGGTGGAGAGCGAGGCCCCGCCCTCGAGGTCCTCGTACTGGGCGGCGACGTTAAGCAGCTCCTGCACGTTCTCCCAGCGCAGCTCGGCGCGCTCTTCCTCGGATCGTTCGAGGTGGTCGCGGTAGCGGGTCTCCGCCAGTACCTCGCCCAGCAGCCCGGAGACCGACTGGTCGCCCGCAGCGGCGCTGAGGCGGTCGATCAGCGCCACGAAGTCGCGCAGCGCGAGGCGGATGTCGCCGCGCAGCTGGGGCAGCTCGGCGTCCTCGTCGCCGCGCGCGATCATCGCGGCGACTGCGAGGAGCGGGCGCTCGAGTTGCTCGGCGGCGTGCTGGATGCGCTCCAGCGACGTGGCGCCGATGCCGCGAGCGGGGACGTTGACGATGCGGCGGAACGCCATCGCATCTGCGTGGTTGTGGATCAGCCGCAGGTACGAGAGCAGGTCGCGGATCTCGCGGCGGTCGTAGAAGCGGGTGCCGCCGACGATGCGGTAGCGGATGCCCTGCTGGATGCATGCCTCCTCGATGGCGCGCGACTGCGCGTTGGTGCGGTACATCACGGCGAAGTCCGCGAACTGGCGGCCCTCCTCGCGCATCTGGCGCGAGATCTCGAGGGCGACGAAATGGCCCTCTTCGTCGCCGTCGTAGAGCTCTTCGACGATGATCGGGTCGCCCTCGGGGTTCTCGGTCCAGAGCTCGCGCTCGCGCCGTTCGCTGGCGCGATCGATCAGCGCGTGGGCGGCCTGCAGGATGCGGCCGGTGGAGCGGTAGTTCTGCTCCAGCAGGATCACCTGTGCGTTGGGGAAGTCGCGCTCGAAGTGCTGGAGGTTGCGCACATCGGCCGCGCGCCAGGAGTAAATCGACTGGTCCGGGTCGCCGACGGCGGTGATCGCGCCGTGCGTGCTCGCCAGCTCGTGGGCGAGGCGGTACTGCACCAGGTTCGTGTCCTGGAACTCGTCGATCAGCACGTGCTGGTAGCGCCCCGCGTAGCGGTCACGCACGTCCGGGTGCTGCTCGAACAAGCGCAGTGTCTCCCCGAGCAGGTCGTCGAAGTCGACCGCCCCGCTGTTGCGCAGCGCCTGCTGGTAGTGCTCGAAAGTACGGCCGACGAGTTCCTCGAAGTACGAGCCGGCGTCGCGCAGCGTCGTCGAGGCGTCGCGCCGCTCGTTCTTCGCGGCGGAGATCGCGGAGAGCAGCGCGCCGGGCGGCCAGCGCTTCGGGTCGATGCTGAGCGTCTGCTGCGCCCGCCTGATGAGGCCGAGCTGGTCGTCGCGGTCGTAGATCACGAAATCGGGAGGCAGGCCGATCACCTCGCCGTCGCGTCGCAGGATGCGGGCGCAGGCGGAGTGGAAGGTGCCGAGCGTGACGCCGTGCGCGTCGCCGTCGAGCAGCAGCGCGGTGCGGTCGCGCATCTCGCGGGAGGCCTTGTTGGTGAAGGTCACGGCGAGGATGCGCCACGGCTCGACGCCGGCGACGCGCACCAGCCAGGCGATGCGATGCGCGATCACGCGCGTTTTGCCGGAACCGGGGCCGGCGAGGATCAGGAGGGCCCCATCCGGGGCCTCGACGGCCCGGCGTTGCGCCTCGTTCAGGCCGTGCAGGAGATCAGTGGCGGCGCTCATGGGGCCTTCGCATGGGGGTGGGGAGCGGTACTGAGGCCGGGAGTGCGCCGACGGCGACCCCGACGGCCTCATGGTACGCTTTGTGTGCTGGCGGGGCGAGCGTGCGGGACGAGCGAAGGAGCGCGCGTGGAGACCCTGATCGACAGCCTGCCGGGCAACCTGTTGACGATCCTCAAGGTCGTCGGCGGCGTGATCGGCGTGTACCTCTTCCTGATCTGGGTCGCCTCGCTGTTCTGGGCCTACCGCGACATGCGCAGCCGCACGCGCGATTTCGTGACCCGGTTGGCCGGCGTCTCCGTCATGCTCTTCCTGCCGCTGATCGGCTACCCCGTCTACCTCGCGGTGCGGCCCTCGCTCACCCTGCGCGAGGCCTACGACCGCCAGCTCGAGCAGGAGGCAATCCTCTCCGAGCTGCACGCCGCCCCCACCTGCCCGGAGTGCCGCCGGCCGATCGAGGGCGAGTGGATGATCTGCGCCTTCTGCAGCAACGCGCTGAAGCAGCCCTGCCAGGGCTGCGAGCGCCTGCTGATGAACTCCTGGCGACACTGTCCCTACTGTGCCGCGCCTCGTGAGCTCATAGCGCCCGAGCCGGCCGAGGAGCCCGCCGCCACCGAGGAAGAAGGCGCCCCCGTCGAGGACCAACCGACCCGCCGGCGCCGCCGCGCGGCCCGGGCCGCCGCCGCGAGCACCGTGATCCCGCCAGTCACGCGCCCTCCGCGGCCCGACTTCCAGGCGGAGGCGGGACGCGAGCCGGCGGCGGGCCCGGTCGGCGGATCGGCGTCCAGCCAGGTCTGAGGCGCGATTCACCCGCTCGCGCCCCGGTGTATCCTCGATGTCCGGCACCCGTCGCGGGCGCCGCGTTGAGCGCAACCGCAGGAGGATCCAATGACCAGCGAGACTTCCGTCGTCACCCCTGACCGCTTCGCCAGCGGCATCGATTCGTTCGGCAAGTGGATGGACGAGATCGAGGGACGAGACGCCGAGTTCCAACGCCACTACGACGAGTACGAGCCGGACCCGGACGACATCGCTGCCGTCGCCTCGCTCGTCGAATCGCATGGCGTGAAAGCGCTCGTGCTCGGCGAGCACTGGTGCCCCGACGTCTGGCGCGGGCTGCCCGTCATGGCGAAGATCGCCGAGGGCGCGGGCATGGAACTGCGGATGTTCTTCCGCGACCAGAACAAGGACATCATGTCCGAGTTCCTCAAGGATGGTGAGTTCGAGTCGATCCCCGCGATCGTCTTCTACGACGCCGACCACAACGAACTCGGCCACTGGATCGAGCGGCCCGCGCTCGCCAACGAGGAGATGGCCCCGTTGCGCGAGATTATGGAGGGCGTCGAGCGCGGCAGCCCGGAGTTCGACGACGCTCGCGCGCGCTACATGGATGCGACGTGGGAGCGCTCGGTGGGCTGGCGGCACGCCCAGCTAAGCGAGCTGCGCGCCCTGCTCGAGAACGCGCTCGGCGGCTAGCCGGACCCGGCTCCCGCGGCCGCAGCGGCGACAGCTTCGATATAGCGCTCCGCGCGCTCGCGTAGCGCGCTCTCCGCGTCGAGGTCGTGCGCGCGGGCGTAGCGCGCGACGGCCCAGAGCAGCGTTCCCAACGCCTCCTCGCGCGCTCCCGCAGCTGTGGCGCCGTCCGTGCCGTCCTGTGCCCGCAGCGCCTCGACGGCGTCGCCGAGCGCCTCGAGGGGCGGCGCGTCGCCGGGAGCGATGCCGGAGCGCTCGGCGCGGCCGATCAGCGACTGGGCGCGTTGCAGCGCGGGCAGCGCGCGAGGCAGCGAGGCGAGCGCGCTCGCGGGCGACTCGTCCGCGCCCGACGCGGCGCGCTCCTGCGCCTTGATCTGCTCCCAGCGCGCCCACACCTCGCTGCTGTCGGAGGCCTGCTCGCCACCGAAGACGTGCGGGTGGCGGCGCAGCATCTTGAGGCAGATCGCCTCAACCAGCTCGTCGAACGTGAACTCGCCCGCCGCCTCCGCGATCGTCGTGTGGAAGACGATCTGCATCAGCAGATCGCCCAGCTCCTCGCTCAGTCCCGCGAGGTCGCCGCGATCGATTGCCTCGACGGCCTCGTAGCTCTCCTCGATCAGGGAGCTGCGCAGCGACTCGTGCGTCTGCCCGGCGTCCCAGGGGCAGCCGCCCGGTGCATAGAGGCGCGCCATGATGGCGCGCAGTCCTTCGACGGTGTGTGTGTCCTCGATCGCGGCGTCCGGCGAGGCCGCGCCACGAGCGGCGCCTGGTTCGGCGCTCATTGCCACGGACCGTGAATCATGGCGCGAGTATACTCGCGACGTGCTGACACTTCGCTGGGCCGCAACGGCACTGTTCGTCGTCGCGCTGCCCCTCTTCCTCGTGCTCACGAACGTGCGGATCGCGACCCTCTGGCCGCCCGTGCACGAGTACTCGTTCGCGCGCTACGACGCCGAGGCGACCACCGGCGTAGAGCGCGCCGAGCTCGACCGTGCTGCGCGCGAGATCATCGACTACTTCCGCAACGACGCGGACCTGCTCGACATCGAGGTGATGGTCGCTGGCGAACCGGCGCCGCTGTTCAGCGAGCGCGAGGTGCTGCATATGCGGGACGTGAAGTGGCTTATGCAGGCCGCCTTCCGGGTGCATGAGGGCGCGCTCGCCGTCCTCGTGCTCTACGTCACGGTGGCGCTGGTGCGCAGTCGGGGGCAGGCGGTCGCGCAAGTCGCGGGGCTGCTGCGGGTTGCGGGCGTGCTGACGGTGGTGCTGCTCGGGGTGGCGGCTGCGGCGGTGGTGGTCGGCTTCGACGACCTGTTCCGGCAGTTCCACGTGATCTCGTTCGCGAACGATCTCTGGAAGCTCAGCCCGGCCCGCGATCACCTGATCCAGATGTACCCGCGCGGCTTCTGGTTCGACGTGACGCTCGCGGTCGGCCTCATCAGCGCCATCGAGGGCGCCCTGCTTGCTGCTGCCGGACATGCCTGCCTGGTGTCCGCACAACGCGAGCACCGCCGGGCGCCGGGCGCAGCAGCGGGAGCGGTGTAGCGCCGGGCGCCGGCCCCGGCAGGTGCGCGAGGATCGAGGAAGGTTCGGCGGCTAGAAGCCGTCCATGCCGGGCGGCATACCGCCCATGCCGGGCGGCATACCGCCCATGCCCTCCATGCCGGCCATGTCCTCCAGGCCTTCCATGCCCTCGAGGTCGCCGAGATCGAAGTCGCCGCCACCTCGGGAGACGCCGACGAGGGCGAACGACATGCTGACCTGGCGCTCGCCGGTGGTCGTGTTGCACTCGGGGCAATCGCTCAGTTCGTCCATGGCAGCCATGCTGCGCCGCTGTTCGTACTCGTGCCCGCACCCCTTGCAGCGGTACTCGTAAATCGGCATCTCGATCCTCTCCGAAATGGCGCGGCGCGCTTCGTCGGGCGCGCCGCGCCGGTCAGTCCGGCCGTCTGCTGCGGCCGTCTAGTCCAGATAGTCCTTGAGCTTCCGCGAGCGCGTCGGATGGCGCAACTTGCGCAGCGCCTTCGCCTCGATCTGGCGAATCCGCTCACGCGTCACGTTGAACTCGCGGCCGACCTCCTCGAGGGTGCGCGAGCGGCCGTCTTCCAGCCCGAAGCGCAGCTCCAGCACCTTGCGCTCGCGCGGAGTGAGCGAGGACAGCACGTCCATCACCTGTTCCTTGAGCAGCTGGTGCGAGGCCGCGTCGGCCGGGGCGAGCGCCGCTTCGTCGGGCAGGAAGTCGCCGAGGTGCGAGTCTTCCTCCTCACCGATCGGCGTCTCGAGCGAGACCGGCTCCTGCGAGACTTTCATGATCTCACGCACGCGCTCGGGCGGCAGCTCGAGCTCGCGCCCGATCTCCTCTGAGGTCGGCTCGCGGCCGTACTCCTGGACGAGGCGGCGCGAGACGCGGACGAGCTTGTTGATCGTCTCGACCATGTGCACGGGGATGCGGATCGTGCGCGCCTGGTCCGCGATCGCGCGGGTGATCGCCTGGCGAATCCACCACGTCGCGTAGGTCGAGAACTTGTAGCCCTTGCGGTAGTCGAACTTCTCGACGGCGCGGATCAGCCCGATGTTGCCCTCCTGGATCAGGTCGAGCAGGGACATACCGCGGCCGATGTACTTCTTGGCGACCGAGACGACGAGGCGCAGGTTGGCCTCGGTGAGCTGACGCTCGGAGCGCGCGCCCTCGTGGATGATCTTGTCGAAGTAGTACTTGAGCGCGCCGCCCCGGCGGGCGATGAGCGCCTCGCCGAGGCCGGGCTTGGGCGGGAAGATCTTCGGCTCGGAGCCGGCGACCGCCGCGGCCCAGTGAATGTGCTCGGGCCGCAGGATGTGGGTGATGATCGAGATCTCCTCGAGGGCCAGCTTGGCGCGGGCCTCGTCCCAGCCGAAGTGGTCCTGCAGGTAGAGGTGTGCGCCCTCGTCGAGCTCGTAGTCGACGAGCGCGCGGAAGGGCTGCCCGGCGTCGGCCGGGTCGAGCGGGCGGCAGCACTTGAGGTAGCAGTCGATCCGCTCGGAGACGGACTGGCGCGGCAGCTCCAGGTGGCGGCTGACGGCCTGGTAGACGGGCCGCGCCTTCTGGAACTCGCGCACGAGGCCCACGAAGATCTCGCCGTAGGCCGTCTGGTCGCTGCGGAAGCGCCGCAGGATCTCCGCGGCCAGCGGGCCGTAGGCGCCGCGATCCTGCCGCTGGCGGCGGAATCCGAGCAGCGCCGTGGCCGGGCTCGTGACGGTGGCGTCGATCTCGTCGCGGATGATCTGCACGATCGCCTTGACGAGGTGGTCGAGGTTCTCCTCCTCGAACTCGTCCTCCTCGGCGAAGAGGCGCACGATCACCTTGATGACGTGATCGCGCTCTTCCATCGCGCGCGCCAGCCGCTTCTCGTCCTGCGCGGTGAGCAACGGCACCTTGCCGATCTCGCGCAGGTACATGCGCACCGGGTCGTCGATGCCCACAGCCTCGTCGACGATGCGGCGCGCCTCCTCGACGGCGGCGCTGGCCGCGCGGCTCCCCCCGTCCGAGTCGATGCGCACGGTGATGCCGTTCTCGGAGAGCTGCGCGACGATCGCGGACAGCCGCTCGCGGCTGGTCTCCGCCTCGGGAATCGCGGCCAGCACGTCCTCCGCGGACACCTGCCCGGAGCGCCGACCCTTGGTCAGCAGCTCCTCCATGCCCGCGGGCTCAAAGGTCTGGGTCATCTCGTCCCCCCGTTCCGCTCGTTCACTCTGCGCCCTCCGGCGCATTCAATCCACCATTCGCATCGCCGTACGTCTCCACCGGCTCGCCGGCCGAGGCGAAGGCGCGAGCCAACTCGCGCTGCTGCCGGCTCAGCTCGACAAAGCTTGTGGCCAGTTCGGCCTCCTCGCCGGCGGCATCCGCCGGAAGCGCGCCGCGCTCCGCGGCGCTGCGCGCGAACTCGAGCACCCCGGCGCCCTCGCGCCGCGCATCCGCCATCTGCTCCGCGACCGCGCCCGCCTCGGCGCGGATGCGTGCCTGCTGACGGCGGGTGCGAAGCTGCCAGGCCGTGCCCTCGATGATCTCGCGGAGTTGCTGCGCCGTCATCTGCTCGTACGCCTCCGGCAGTTCTCCCGCGCTCAGCGAGGCGTGTAACTCGCGCAACTCCTCGTCCATTTCTGCGATGCGTTCGTCGAGGTCTTCGTGGTCGCGCCAGGCCTCGAAGAGGCGGCGGTACTCGCTGTCCTCGAACGTGTCCGCGTCGAGCGCCGCTCCGGCGTCGCGACAGGAGGGATAACGCAGCAGCAGCCTCAGAAGTTGCGTCTCGCCCGGGTTCGTGTCGCTGGCCGGGGGCGTTCCCGGCGGCGGCTGCTGGCGGGCGGCGGCCGCGACTTCCCGCGAGGACGGCACCGGCTCCGGGCGGACCGGGCCGCGCCCGCGCGCGACCAGCGCCTGCGCGGCCGCCTCGCTGATGCGGCCGAGGCGCGCCAGCCGTTGCAGCCAGTGCGCCCGGACCACCGCGTCCGCCATTGCCGCGACCGTCGGTGCGAGCGCCTCGACTGCCTGCGAGCGGGCGCGCGGATCCTCAAGGTTCGTGCGCTCCTCGATCGCGTCGAAGAGGTGGTCGGCGACGGGCCGGGCGGCGTCGATCAGTGCGCGCAGGTCGTCCGGGTCCTTGCGCGCCAGCGAGTCCGGGTCCTCGCCCTCGGGCAGGGCGGCGATGCGGATGTCAGCGCGCAGCACGTCCTGGTAGGAGACCAGCCCGCGCCAGTTGATGGTGGCGACCGTGTCGTGATCGGCGGCCCCGGCGGCGACGCCGACCGCGCGCAGGGTGGCCTCGGAGCCGGCGTTGTCGGCATCGAGGGCGAGTACGAGGTTGGGCGTGAAGCGCTTGACGAGGCGCATTTGGCGCTCGCTGATCGCCGTGCCCATCGAGGCGGCGACGTTGCGCAGGCCGGCCTGCCAGCAGCCGATCACGTCCATGTAGCCCTCGACGACGATCAGTTGCCCGGCGCGGCGCGCCTCGGGGCCGGAGCGGTCGAGGCCGTAGAGCGTGCCGCTCTTGTCGAAGAGCGGCGTCTGCGGGGTGTTGAGGTACTTCGGCTCCTGATCCTCGAGCAGCGCACGCCCGCCGAAGCCGGTGAGGCGGCCGCGCTCGTCGCGAGTGGGGAAGATCAGCCGCCCGCGGAAGCGGTCGTAGGGTCCGCGGTCGCCCTGCGCGGCGAGGCCGGCGGCGATCAGCACGTCCGCGCCGTAGCCGCGCGCGCCGAGGTGGTCCGTGAGCGCCTGCCAGCTATCCGGCGCGTAGCCGATCTGCCAGTCGCGCCGCGCCCCCGCGTCCAGCCCGCGCCCCTCGGCGTAGGCAAGCGCCGAGGCGCCCTCGGGACTGTCGAGGGCGGCCTGGAAGAAGACGGCGGCGGCCTCGTTGGCGCTGAGCAGTTGCTCGTGCTGTTCGCGCTGCTCGCGCTCGGCTCGCGTCGGCGGGCGCAGCTCGACGCCGGCGCGCTCGGCGCAGCGGCGCAGCGCCTCGCGGAACTCGAGCCCCTCGAAGCGGCGCACGAACTCGATCACGTCGCCCCCGGTCGAGCAGGCGCCGAAGCAGTGCCAGGTGTTGCGGCCGGGGTCGACGATGAATGAGGGCGTGCGCTCGTTGTGGAAGGGGCAGTTCGCCTTCCACGTACGGCCGCTCCGCTTGAGGTTCGGCACGTAGTTGCCAACCGTCTCGACGATATCGAGACGCGCTTTTACTTCTTCGATGGTACTCATGGTCTAGCTGTTAAGACACCACAACCGCCCGATCGTTACGGTCGGCTGCACGGATTCCGCTACGCGTCCTCCGCGCCGTCCCCAAAGCGGGCGCGGATCGCGGCGGCGGCCTGCTCCTCGCGCCCGGCGACCGCGCGCAGTGCTGCCAGCGGGTCGCCTCCCACGCCTCCTGGCGCCTCGATTGCATCGAGGGCGAGCAGCGTCCGCCGACGTGCTCCGGCGAGGTCGTGGACCATTTGGGGCGCCATCATCGCGTCGCGGCGCCGTCCGGCGCCTGTCTCGTCGCCGCTGCCGGCAGTGCCGGCTGTAGCGGCAGCGGCGTCGGCCCGCTCCGCGGGCGCGAGCTCGCCGAGCAGGTCGAGCACGCTGCGCCCTTCCTCGATCTCGCTCGCGAAGTCCCGCTCCGTGAGACTCGCGAGCGCCTCGAGCAGCGCGGACCGCGATCGCTCGAGGCGTTCGCGCAGCGCGGCGATGGGGTCGTCGCGCGATTGCAGCGCGTCCTTCGGCTGCTCGTTCACTGCAGCACCTCAGCGCGGTCCCCGCCGGGGGAGCAAGTTGTTGGACGCATCGGCATCGTTGATCGCGTCGGTCGAGATGATCACCTGCACGGACTCCAGCGGCGCCGCCGTGATTGCCGGGAACTCGAACGCCTGCGTCGCGCCCCGTTCGACATCGAGCTCGCGCGTCTCGCGCAGCAAGAGCTCGTCCTCGGCCGAGAACTCCCGGATCGCAATCGTAACCTCGCCGGTCAGCGGAATCGGGCTGCGGTTGCGGATGGTTGCGATCAGGTGGGGGCCGCTGCCCCCGTAGGTGATGTCGATGACCGCGAGGTCGTTGGGCACGTCCGGCGTGACTACCCCGACGAAGATGTTGTTCCCGGCGTTGCGCTCGACGATTGAGGCGGTAGGCCGCACGGTCACCACCACCTGCCCCCGGCGCTGCACGTACTCGCCCTCGATCGGGTACTGGAGGAAGTCGCCCGGCCGGAGCGCCTTGCCGGTGTCGATCGGGTGTGGAGGGCCGCCGTCGATGCTGACCTCGACCACGCCGTCGGCGTCGGCGTTGCCCGCGTTGGCGACGACGACGAAGAGCTGGTTGAGGCGCGAGAACACCTCCCGCACGACGAGGTCCGGGTAGTCCGTTCGCGACGGATCGGGCGTGGGGCGCGCCTCTTGCGAGGGCGTCGGCGTGGGCGAGGTCGCCGGAGAGGCTGTCGCCGCGGGAGTCTCCGTCGCAGGTGGCGCAGGGGACAGCGATTCGGTAGCGGGACTCGCGCTCGTGTCGGGGCTCGGGCTCACGCTCGGCGTCGCCGTCGCGACTGCGGCGGGGCTCGCCACGGGCGGGACGGGGTCCTCGGCGGAGGGGCTGCCGAAGAACAGGAGCGCCCCGCCGGCAGTGACTGCTGCGGTCACGGCCAGCACCAGGGGCGGCGCGAGCCAGCGCCAGCGGCTGGAGCCTCCCTCGGGAGTGCCCCGCACGATCAGGTCCGCGCGCCCGGGCGGGCGCGTTCACGGCTGTGCGGTGTCTCGATGACTGCGCCGCTGCTGTGCACGATCCCGTTCCAGCGCCGGCGGCTCATCGGCAGGCGCGTCGTTCCGGTTCGCCCTCGGTGAACGTCCGATTCGGCCGGGCGAGGGTCGTCCCTCACCGATCCGGGCCGTGGCGGGGACAGTGTATCAAGGCGAAAGCATCATCCCGCGGCGCCAATCCCGGCCGCAGTCAGAGCGAGGAGTCGTTTCCGCTGCGGGGCCGCTCGCGGTACGCTGGGTGCGACGTGGGGGGCCGGCGAGGAGCGCGGCCATGTGCGGAATCATCGGCTACAGCGGCGAGCGGCCCGCGGGGCCCATCCTCCTCGAAGGACTGGGCCGGCTCGAGTACCGCGGCTATGACTCCGCCGGTATCGCGCTCTTTGACGAGCAACACCGCCTCTACTGCGCCCGCGCCACCGGCAAGCTCGAGCGGCTGACAAACCGCATCGAGGGCGTCCTGCCCCCGGCCGTCGCGGGCATCGGACACACCCGCTGGGCCACGCACGGGAGGCCCTCCGAGGCCAACGCGCACCCGCACCTCGATCCCTCGGGCCGCGTCGCCGTCGTGCACAACGGCATCATCGAGAACTTCGCCGCGCTGCGGGAGCGCTTCACCGAGCGCGGCGCCCACTTCGCCTCCGAGACCGACACCGAGGTGCTCGCGCACCTCGTCGCCGATGCACTGGGCAAGGGGGCCGATCTCGCCGAGGCGCTGCGGGTCACGCTCGCGGAGACCGAGGGCGCGTACTCGGTCGTCGTGATCGCCACGGACGATCCCGGGCGGCTGGTGGCGGCGCGGGCTGGCAACGCAGGCGGCCTGGTGATCGGCCACGGCGAAGGCGAGCAGTTCGTCGCCTCGGACCTCGCCGCGCTGCTCCCGTACTCGCGGCGCGTTACCTTCCTCAACCCCGGCGAGATCGCAGACATTCGCCGCGAGGGCGTCACGCTGACCGATGCGGACGGCGCAGCCGTCGAGCGCGCGCCGCAGCTCCAGCCGTACGACCCGGTCGCGGCGGTCAAGGGGCGCTACCGCCACTTCATGCTGAAGGAGATCCACGAGCAGCCCGATGTCGCCCTCGACACGATGCGAGGGCGCTACCTGCAGGATCCGCCCCGCGTCGAGTTGGACGACGGATCGCCGATCGCGGCCGCCCGGGCCCAGGAACTGCAGCGCGCGGTGCTGGTGGGCATGGGCACCTCCCAATACGCCGCGATGGTCGGGCGGCACTACATCGAGCGTTTCGCGCGGCTGCCCGCCGAGGTCGACAACGCCTCCGAGTTCGGCTACCGCCGGCCGGTGTTGGACCCGCGCACGCTCGTCGTCTCCGTCGCGCAGTCGGGCGAGACGGTGGACACGCTGCTGGCGATGGAGGAGGCGCGCCGCGATGGCTGTCCGCAGCTCACGGTCTGCAACACGCCGGGATCGCAGGCGACGCGCATCGCCGACGGCGTGATCTACACGCGCGCCGGCCCGGAGATCGCGGTCGCCAGCACGAAGACAATGACCGCCTCCGTGATCGCGCTGCACGCTATGGCGCTGCACCTCGGACGGCTGCGCGGCGCGCTCGATCCGGCCCTCGAACGAGCCGAGATCGAGGCGGCGCTGCGGCTGCCGGCGGTGCTGGGTGAGGCGCTGCTGCTCGAGGAGCGCATGGCCGCGGTCGCGCGCCGCTACGCACAGTTCGAGGACTTCCTGTTCCTCGGCCGCGGGCTCTCCTACCCGGTGGCGCTCGAGGGCGCGCTGAAGCTCAAGGAGGTCTCCTACATCCATGCCGAGGGCTACGCGGCCGGCGAGATGAAGCACGGGCCGATCGCGCTGATCGACGAGCGGCTCGCCACCGTCGCGATCGCCACGCGCGACGAGGTGCGCGACAAGATGCGCTCGAATGTCGAACAGGTGAAGGCGCGCCGAGGCCCCGTGATCGCCCTCGTCAGCGAGGGCGACGACAGCCTCGACGGCCTCGCTGACGAGGTGATCGCCGTCCCC
This sequence comes from Dehalococcoidia bacterium, assembly GCA_963667465.2. Lineage (GTDB taxonomy): Bacteria > Chloroflexota > Dehalococcoidia > UBA2979 > UBA2979 > VXMT01. The sequence continues at coordinate 532,382 of CAXXDN010000002.1, forward strand.
GCCTTCGAGGGCGCGCTCGCGCCCGTCGTGGCCCTCGTGCCGCTGCAGTTGCTCGCCTACCACATCGCGCTGGAGCGGGGCGCGGACATCGATCAGCCGCGCAACCTCGCCAAGACCGTCACTGTCGAGTAGCGGCCCGTCGCGGGCTGCGGGATGCTCGGGCCGGATTGGCCGGGCAGCTGGCCCGCGAGCCACACTGCTGACCGAACGGCAGGGACGTTCTTCGTGACTGGTCCCGAACTGACGCTTGCCAACTGGCTGCTGGCCGCTGCGCCGGTCGTCCTGCTGGTGGTGACGATTCTCGCCCTCGACTGGAGCGCGCCACGGGCGGGGGCGGCGGCCTGGGTGCTGGCGTTGGCGCTCGGCCTCGCGGTCTTTGGCGCGGCGCGGGACCACGTGGCGATCGCCAGCGCGAAGGGCCTCAGCCTCGCGCTGTTCGTGCTCACGATCGTCTGGGCCTCGGTCTACATGTTCAACCTGGTCGACAGGCTGAAGGGCATCGACGCGATCGGGCGTGCGCTGGCGCGGCTGGCCGACGACCGGCTCACGCAGGCGCTGCTGATCGGCTGGGGCTTCTCGAGCTTCATCCAGGGCATCACCGGCTTCGGCGTGCCGATCGCCGTGGCCGCGCCGCTGCTGATCATGCTCGGCTTCTCGCCCGCGCGGGCCGCGGGCATGGCTCTCGTCGGCCACGGCTGGGCCGTCACCTTCGGCTCGATGGGCTCGTCCTACTACACGATCCAGCTCGTCACCGGCATCGAGGGCGACGTGATCGCGCCGCACATGGCGCTGCTGTTCGCGCCCGTGATCCTCGTGAGCGGCGCGCTCGTCGCCCACATCCAGGGCGGACTCTACGCGGTCCGGCGCAGCCTGCCGATCGTGATCGTCGCCGGAGTGGTCATGGCGGCGGGGATGTACCTGCTCGCCCTCGCGGGCGCGCCGCAGATCGCCTCGAGCGTGCCTGCTGTCCTCGGGATGGTCGCGATCGCCCTCGTTGCCCGAACCCCGCTCTTCCGAGGCGAGCCCGGCACTCCCGAGGCGCCCCCGGAGCCGGACGGTGACAGTGGCGAGGGAATGCCGTTCTGGCTCGCGTTCATGCCCTACCTGCTGCTGATCACGCTCAGCGTCATCTCGCAGATCGGGCCGATCAAGGAGGCCGTCTCTGGTCTCCGCTGGGCGCTCGACTACCCGGGCTTCGTGACCGCCGAGGGCTTCGCCGTCCCCGCCGTCGACGACTACGCGCCGATCCGGCTGCTCAACCACCCGGCGCCGCTGATCGCCCTCTCCGTGGCAGTCAGTGCGGGTCTCTACGTCCTCGCCGGACGCTGGCGGCGTGGCGTCGCCTGGGAGGCGGCGACGCTCACCTACTCGCAGTGCCTCGGCACCACCATCGGCGTCGCGACGATGGTGATGATGGCCGTCGTCATGGCCGACTCCGGTATGACGGTGCTGCTGGCGAGGGGCATCGCCGACGCCTCGGGGCCGGTCTTCCCGCTCGTCTCGCCCTTTGTCGGCCTGCTCGGCTCGTTCATGAGCGGCAGCAACACGAACTCCAACGTGATGTTCGGTCTGCTCCAGCTGGAGACCGCGAGGGCGCTCGACATCGGCGGCGTGACGATCTCGAGCATCCAGTCGATCGGCGCCTCGGTCGGCAGTCCGATGGCGCCGGCGAAGGTGCTTGTCGGCGCCGCCGTCGTCGGCCTCGCGGGCCGCGAGCGCGAGATCTTCCGGCTCGTGATCCCCTATATCCTGCTGCTCGTGCTGATCGTGGGCATCGAGGCGATCATCGTCATCGAACTGCTGCCGGGACTGTCGAGGTAGCCGTGCTGCCAGACGCCACGAAGCAGAAGCTGCGGCACGTCGTCCTCCTCGGGACGATCGTCAGCTTCCCGCTGCTCTACCTGGGGCCCGTGACGCTGGAGAGCGCGGTCGTGACGGTCGCCGGCCTCGCCGTCGCTGCTGCGACGGCCATCCTCGCCTGGCTGGCGTTCTGAGGCGGTGGCGTACGCGCTACTCCCCCGCGACCGCGGCCTGGGCCGCCGCGAGTCGGGCGATCGGGACGCGGTAGGGGGAGCAGGAGACGTAGTCGAGGCCCGCGCGGTGGAAGAAGCCGACCGAGGCCGGGTCGCCGCCGTGCTCGCCGCAGATGCCGAGCTTCAGGCCGGGCTTCGCCCCGCGCCCTCGCTCCGCCGCGATGCGCACGAGGCCGCCGACGCCCTCGGTGTCGATCTGGACGAAGGGGTCGACCGACAGCACCTGCGTGTCGATGTAGTCCGACAGGAAGCGCCCCGCGTCGTCGCGCGAGAGCCCGAACGTCGTCTGCGTGAGGTCGTTCGTGCCGAACGAGAAGAAGTCCGCGTGCCCGGCGATGCGGTCCGCCACGATGCAGGCGCGCGGCAGCTCGATCATCGTGCCGATCAGGTAGTCCGGGCGCAGCCCGCGCTCGTCGATCACCGCCTCGGCGACGGCGGTGACCTGCTCGCGCAGCCGCCGCAGCTCCTCCTCGATGCCGACGAGCGGGATCATGATCTCCGGCAGCACCGCGACGCCCTCGGCCGTCAGCGCGCAGGCCGCCTCGAGGATGGCGCGGGTCTGCACCTCGTAGATCTCGGGGAAGCTGATCGCCAGCCGCACGCCGCGGTGGCCGAGCATCGGGTTGAACTCGTGCAGCGCGTCGAGGCGGCGGCGAATCTCGGCGCCGTCGATGCCGAGCGCGTTCGCGACCTCGGCGATCTCGGCCTCGCCCTGCGGCAGGAACTCGTGCAGCGGCGGGTCGAGCAGGCGGATCGTGACCGGGAACCCGGCCATCGCACGCAGGATGCCGGCGAAGTCCTCGCGCTGCATCGGGAGGATCTGGTCGAGCGCCTCGCGGCGCCCCGCCTCGTCGGCCGCGAGGATCATGCGGCGCACGGCGAGGATGCGGTCCTCGCCGAAGAACATGTGCTCCGTGCGGCAGAGGCCGATGCCCTCCGCGCCGAAGGCGCGCGCCCCCGCGGCGTCCTCGGGGGTGTCGGCGTTGGCGCGCACGCCGAGCTGGCGCCGGCTGTCCGCCCAGCCCATCAGCCGCCGGTACTCGTCGGGCAGCGAGGGCTCGACGAGCGGTACCGCGCCGAGCAGCACCTCGCCGCTCGTCCCGTCGATCGAGATCGTGTCGCCGAGGTTCACGGTGTGGGTGACGCCTCCGGGCGTCTCGACGCTGAAGCGCTCGCGCGCGTAGTCGATCGCCAGCGCGCCGCAGCCGGCGACGCAGCACTTGCCCATGCCGCGCGCGACGACCGCCGCGTGCGAGGTCGCGCCGCCGCGGGCGGTGAGGATGCCCTGCGCCACCTGCATGCCCGCGAGGTCCTCGGGGCTGGTCTCGACGCGCACGAGCACGACCTGTTCGCCGCGGCCGGCCCATTCGGCGGCCTGCTCCGCGGAGAAGACGACGCGCCCGACGGCCGCGCCCGGCGAGGCGCCGAGGCCGGTCGCGATCACCAGCCGCTCGGCGGCGGGGTCGAAGGTGGGGTGCAGCAGCTCGTCGAGCTTCTCGGCTTCCTGGCGCGCGATCGCCTCGTCGAGGTCGATCAGCCCCTCGTCGACGAGGTCGACGGCGATCTTGACCATCGCCTGGCCGGTGCGCTTGCCGGAGCGTGTCTGGAGCACCCAGAGCCGCCCTTGCTGGACGGTGAACTCGATGTCCTGCATGTCGCTGAAGTGGCGCTCGAGGCGCTCGCACGCCTCGGCCAGCTCGCGCTGCGCGTCGGGCATCAGTTCCTCGAGGGAGTCGCCCGCGCCTGAGGCGAGCAGCGGTTGCGGGGTGCGGATGCCGGCGACGACGTCCTCGCCCTGGGCGTTGATCAGGTACTCGCCGCTGAGCCGCCGCTCGCCGGTGGCGGGGTCGCGCGTGAAGACGACGCCGGTTGCGCAGTCCTCGCCGAGGTTGCCGAAGACCATCGCCTGCACGGTGACTGCCGTGCCCCAGTCCGAGGGGTATCCGTAGAGCTCGCGGTAGACGACGGCGCGCGGGTTCTCCCAGGAGTTGAAGACCGCCCCGATTGCGCCCCAGAGCTGCTCCCATGGGTCGTCGGGGAAGGCGAGGCCGGTGTGCGAGGCGATGACCGCCTTGAACTCGGCGACCAGCTCGCGCAGCGCTGCCGCGTTCAGGTCGGTGTCGAGCTCTACGCCGCGCGCGTGCTTCTTGCGCTCGATCAGCGCCTCGAACGGGTCCTCTGCGGTGTCCGACTCAGCGCGCACGCCGAGCACGACGTCGCCGTACATCTGCACGAAGCGGCGGTAGGAGTCGTAGGCGAAGCGCGGGCTGCCCGAGCGCCGCGCGAGGCCCTCGGCGGTTTCGTCGTTGAGCCCGAGGTTGAGGACGGTGTCCATCATCCCCGGCATCGAGACGCGCGCGCCGGAGCGCACGGAGACGAGCAGCGGGTTGTGAGCGTCGCCGAAGCCCGCGCCGACGAGGCCGCCGACCTGTTCGACGGACTCGCGCACGGCGTCCTCGAGGCCGTCGGGGTAGCGGCGGCCGAGGGCGTAGAAGGCGTTGCAGACCTCGGTGGTGATGGTGAAGCCCGGTGGGACGGGGATGCCGAGGCTGCTCATCTCGGCGAGGCCGGCCCCCTTGCCGCCGAGCAGGTTGCGCATCGAGGCGTCGCCGTCGGCGTTGCCGGCGCCGAAGCGATAGACCGGCGGGAGGGTGGTAGCCGCGGTCGTGCCTTCGGGCGCGGTGGTGGTCATGGTGGCCTCTCGCGGGCGCGTCGGCAGCGCGCTCCGTGGGGAATGGCTGATGGGAATGCAAGAGACGCGCGCCGCCACGGGCTCGCGCTGCCCCCGCACTCTGCACGCAGTATAGGCGGTCCCCGCGCAACGCTCGCCACGAGGCGTAGCCGCTGCCCTCCACGGCCGGTTGCGTTGAATTGGGTAGCGTTTATAGTGACACTATGACGCCTCCACGGCCGCGAGACCTGTCTGCTCTGCGGCTGCGGGTCGGCAGCCTGACCGCGCGAGACTTGATCCGCGAGGCCGAGGCGCGCGGCTGGGTGGGCGCGGCTGGGTGGAGGTGCGGCGGCGCGGCAAAGGGAGCCATCCGGTCTGGGCGAAACCCGGAGGATCACGGATCGTGATTCCGGCAAGACCAGCCCGGCCGACCGTGCTGCGCATCCTCGCGATGCTCGACGAGGGGAGCGATCCCGATGACCCACATGGATGAAGCGAGCGCCATCACGGCCGCGCGGTTGGGGCCGTACGCGAGAGTCCTCACGCGTGACGAGGACGGCCGCTACGCCGCCGAGGTGCTTGAGTTCCCGGGCTGCTTCTCCAGCGGCGACGACGCCGAAGAAGCGATGGCGAATCTCGACGAGGCGATCGAAGTCTGGGTCGGGGGGACGCTCGAAGAGGGGGCCGGGGTGCCGCCCCCGATGCTGCACGGTGAGTTCTCGGGCCGCGTCACGCTGCGTCTGCTGCCCTCCGTCCACGAGCGCGCCTCGATGCTCGCGCGCCGCGAGGGCGTGAGCCTGAACCGCCTGCTCTCGAACGCGGTTTCGTACTACGTCGGCTATCTCGGCGGTGTGAATGACGCCGCACTGCTGCGCGACGCGCCCCGGCCGGCGTACGTGGCGGAGGAGCCCCCAACCTACGAGGCGTAGCCGCTGCTACGGCTTCCCGGCCGTCTCCGTCCCGCGGGCGACGACGATCTCGCCCTCGCTGGCGGAGCCGTAGGCGCCCTGGTAACCCTCCGGCAGCAGCGCGGCGATGTGGCGCATCAGCAAGTCCGTCGCCTCCTCGGCCCGGCTGGCGGTCGCGGCGCCGTCGCCGAGCGAGAACGGCTCGCCGAAGCGCACGCGCACCGTGGGCCGCCCGCGCAACAGCCCACCGAGGATGGCGCGAGGCCCGCTCAGCGCCTCGGTGCCGGTCACGGCGACGGGCACGACGGGTGCGTCGCCCAGCAGCGCGAGCATCGCGGAGCCGGGCAGGGCGGGCATCAACGCCTGCGTCCGCGATCGCGTGCCCTCGGGGAAAACGAGCACGGCGCGGCCGGCCACCAGGTGGTTGCGCCCCACGCGCAGCGCGCCCATGTCGGCGGAATGACGCCGCACGGGGAACGCGCCGTAGGCCCAGACCGTCCAGCCGACCAGCGGCGTCTCGAACATCTCGCGTTTCGCCATCGTCCGCACCCGCCGCGGCGAGCAGGCGGCGACCAGCACCGGGTCGAAGTTGCTCAGGTGGTTCGCGACGATGAGCACGCGGCCATCCGCCGGCACATTCGCGGCGGCGACCACCTCGAGGCGGGCGAAGGTGCGGATCAACCAGTAGATGGCGCTGGTCGCCATCCAGTAGGCGAAGATCGAGAAGCGACCCCGGACCCAGCCGGTCACGGGGCGTTCGCCCGCTCGTAGGCTTCGAGGGCGCGCGCGACGACCTGCTCGATGCCGAGGCTGTCGGTATCGAGGATCACCGCGTCCGGCGCGGCCTGCTCCGGGTGGATCGCGCGCTTGCCGGTCTGGTCAAGGCCGTCGCGGCGCGCGGTTTCCTCGATGACGCGCTCCAGGTCCGTCTCGCGGCCGGCGGCCAGCTCCTCGGCGAGGCGGCGGCGGGCGCGCACCTCGATCGAAGCGGCAAGGAAGATCTTCGCCCGCGCGTCGGTGAGCACGCGCGTGCCGATGTCGCGCCCGGCCATCACCACCGGGCTGCGCTCGGCGACTGAGCGCTGCAGCCGCACCAGCTCGTCGCGCACCTCCGGCACGCGCGAGATCAGTGAGACGCTCGCCTCGATCGCCGGCTCGCGCAGGCCCTCGGTCACGTCCTCGCCGTCGACCGAGACGCGAGGCGTCTCCGGCTGCGGCCACGTCACATCGAGGTCGGCCGAGCGCACGCGGGCGATCACGGCCGCGGAGTCCGCGGCGTCGATGCCCGCGTCGAAGACGGCGCGCGTGCAGGCGCGGTACATCATGCCGGTATCGAGGAAGCCGAAGCCGAGCCGCCGGGCGAGCGCGCGCCCGACGGCGCTCTTGCCGGAGGCGGTCGGCCCGTCAAGCGCCAGGCTGCGCGCGGCCGGCTCGCTCGAGGCCTCGCCTGCCTGGGGTGGCGGCACGGGGGATTGTGGCGACGGGGATTGGGCAGCGATCGCGCGTGCCTCCGTCCCCGTACCGGCGGTCGCCCTCGAGGCGTCCGCGGCCAGCGTGCGCCGCGATGATATGGAGGCCGCCTCCGGCGAGTCCAGCAGCCCGACCAGTGCGAGCAACGCCCGCTCCTCGGCGGCGTCGAGTGGCCGCGAGGCGCCCGCCGCGAGATCGCCGAGTTCGAGACCGCCGACGGAGGTGCGGATCAGCCGCCGCACCGGGTGGCCGACGGCGTCCAGCATGCGCCGTAGCTGGCGCTTGCGGCCCTCGTGCAGCACGAGGCGCAGCCAGGCGCCGCGGCCATCGCGGCGCAGCAGCTCCGCCCCGGCCGGTGCGGTCGGGCCGTCGTCCAGCTCGACGCCCTCGCGCAGGCGGGCCAGCGCCGAGGCGTCCGGGACGCCATCGACGAGCGCCTGGTAGGTCTTGTCGACGCGATGGCGGGGGTGCATCAGGCGGTGCGCCAGCTCGCCGTGCGTGGTCAGCAGCAGCAGGCCCTCGCTGTCGCGGTCCAGCCGCCCGACGTGCCGCAGGCTCGCCGGCGGGTCGTCAAGCAGGTCGAACACCGTCGCGCGGCCGCGCTCGTCCGAGGCAGTCACCAGGACGCCTCGTGGCTTGTGCAGCAGCAGCGTGAGCTCGGGCGGGAGCGGGGGCAGCGGCGAGCCGTCGACGGTGATCACGCTGGCGGCGGAGTCGGCGCGGCGGCCGAGCTCGGCGACGGCGCCATCGACGCTCACACGGCCGTCGCTGATCAGCGCCTCGACGCTGCGGCGGCTGCCGAAGCCGTGGCGAGCGAGGATCTTCTGGAGCCGCTCCTCGGTCACGGGCGGGCGCTAGCCCTGGCGTCGGCGGAAGCGCTCGACGATCAGCCAGTCGGTGATCTCGGTGCGCGTGATCGCGCCGGAGCGGAAGGGCGAGAGCACTCGCAGGAGCGTTCCGCCGAGGGCAACCCGCAGCGCGTACTCCGCGGCGAGCGCCGCCCCAGCCACGAGCAGCGAGCGTTGCACCACGGGCAGCACGCCCGCTGGCACGAGGCTCACGACGCGCGCCGGGAGCCCTTCGCGACGCCGCACGAGCCCCCTTCGGCCCGTCGGCCGCGGCGCCGGCAGATAGCGCTCCGCCATGCCCTGCCCTCCTCGTGGGGACGCCGTCAGCCTAGCGTGCGGGCTTGTGTCGGGCTAGAAAGGTCATGCGCAAAGCGCCAACGGTCGCTACACGAGGAGGAAGGCATGCTGCAACGGGGAACGGCACTGGCGGTCGGCCTGGCGCTGGCTCTCGTCCTCGCCGCCTGCGGCGGGTCGGACGGGGACCCGCCCGGCGACGAGGCCACCGCAACACCGGCGTCCGCACCGGTGGCCACTGCCACGCCCACGGCGGAGCCCACACCTGCCGAGGCCGCGACCGGGGAGGCCGCAGCTGCCGGGGGCGTGGACATTGTGGAGCACCTCCGCGAGAAGACCATGCAGCTGTGGGAGGTCTACAACACGTACGACGCCGACGCCCTCGCGGCCTTCTATGAGCCGGGCTACTGGGCGGAGCAGGAGGAGGAGGTCCGGGCAAACCTGCGGCCCTTCAGAACCTTTGGCACAAAGGTCGACGCCGAGGAAACATCGTCGCCCACGGAGATCGAGCCGGGCAAATGGGAGACCAAACACACCGCCAGCTTCAGCTTCGGTTCAGTGAAGATGATCTTCATCTGGGAGCAGTTCGACGGCGAGTGGCTGCTCACCTACGCCGAAGACCAGTAGGACGGCTGTCCTGCGTGGCCGATTCTAATGGTCTGTAATCTCGTTGTCCGGGCTCTTCGACTGATGGGGCGGCGATTCAATGGCCGATCGTGTTACGCGCCTGCTGACGAGCGAACTGCGCATGACTGACTTCACAACTTCGGCGAACCACGGCGCGACGTCCGGCGAGAGGATAATTGCCTTCACTAGGATTTCAAGATCTACAGGTACGTATCGGCCTCGCTGCGCGGCTACATCCGGATCAAGGGGAACATCCGATGCTGCCTGAGGATAGCCTTTGAGCCATTCGTCAAATGGTGGCCCAGGCAGAACGGCGCGCACCTCATCTTCTCCACGGTATTCGATCCGCTTATGGAAGAGTGGTGCCCAACCAAGCCTTGGCACTTCTCTCCTTCGGTAGTCAACGTACTCGACTTGTCCGAATGTGACCGGCGGCGCGCCAACCGAGCGAATCGACTTCTGTAAGTCTTCGAAGGTGGTTCGAATCGCTACTCCCTCCGAGCCGGCGTAGGCGTCCCACATTAGCCTTGACTCATGGCAGGATTCCGTCCAGCAGCTTATCAAGGAGGCCTGCGTAATCTTGCGCAGGACTTCGTGGCCGAGGCGCTCGGCTTGTTGCAGCCGCTCTTCTCGCTCTTGGGGTGTTGGCGGGTTGATGAATCCTTCGTACTTGTCCTCCATGTCTCCGACCAGGGAGAAGAACAGTGCCTTCCGTTCCAGCAGGGAGCAGAACTTTGCGAAGCTCATGTAGCGCCATAGCGTGGCAGTTGCCTCTGGTGCCGACGGCTCCCAGGAGTCCCCCCAACGGGCGTCAACACCGGAAAACAACCGTTGAGCGCCCAAAGCCATCCCGATCAGCGGCTTCCCATACTCGTATGTCAATCTCGTAGTCCCCTTCAGCCTTGGGTGCGTAGCTACGCGCGCCCCAACTGCGCGTCCACCTCCGCCGTCAGGTCCGCGGGCTCCGCGCGGGCGCCCTCGGCGTCGAGGATGAGCGGGCCCTCGACGCGGCGGCGGGCGGCGGCGAACTCGGCGAGGGTGGCGACGACCAGCGGGGCCTCGCGGGCGACTCCGCGCGCGCGGATCGCGGCGAACAGCTCGGAGGCGTCGAGGGTTGCGTCGTCGAGGTCGGCGGGGGGGCCGGGGAGCTGCTTGCGCAGGGCTTCGAGCTCGGGGTCGCCTAGCGAGTAGCGGCAGTAGGCGACCACCGGACCCTCGTCCACCTCGGCGATGGCGCGGTGCAGCATCACGCCGCTCTCCTCCGCGCCCTCGCGGATCAGCTGGCGGATCACGGCCTGCCACATACCCGCCGGGCCCGTCGGCAGCGCCGGGTGCAGGTTCAGCACGGCGTGCCGCTCGACGAACTCGCGCTCGAGGATCAGCATGTAGCCGGCCAGCATCCCGATGTCGAAGGGGTGCGCCGCCAGGTCCTCGTCCACCAGCCGGTCGTACTCCAGCCGCCACGCGGGCAGCGGCTCGCCGGGGCGCGAGAGCTTGCCGTCGACGGACCGCCGGTAATGGACCGAGGAGCGTGTGACCAGCGGCGTGCCGCCCTCGGCGACGAGGTCGAAGAAGGAGTCGGTCGCCCCGGACTCGCCGCGCTCGCGGTTGCAGAAGACGACGGCCAGCTCGGCGTCCATCGCGCCGGCGTCGATGGCGGCGCGCACGGCCTCGAACATCGCGCGTGACCCGGGACCGCGCGCGGTCGTGAACCAGCCGATGCGCAGCGTCACCGCGGCCTCGCCGTCATCGCGCGTCCGACTCGCCGGCGTAGGCCTCGCGCAGCTGCTCGATGCGCTGTTCGGCCTCGCTGAGCAGGCGCTGGCAGCGCTGGGCGAGCGTCATGCCTTCCTCGTAGAGCGCGACGGCGCGGTCGAGCGCGACGTCGCCGGTCTCGAGCTGTGCGGTGACTTCCTCGAGGCGCTCGAACAGTGCCTCGAAGGATTCGCCGGCTGCTTCCGGGGTGGTTGGGTCCGGGAGTTCGGCCTGGGCCATGGTGTCCCTTCGCTTCTTCTTCGGTCGGCTGGGGACCCCCTCACCCCCGCCCTCTCCCGCCGGGGGAGGGGGGGCCGGAGTGGAGGGGACCGCCTCACTTCCGCCTTCTCCCTCGGGGAGAGGGGGCCGGACGGAGGAGGGGGTTCGGCTGCGGCCGTCCGCGCCCCGTCAGTCCTCGATGCGCGCGCGGCGGAGGCCGTCGCGCAGGCGCAATGCTACCGCCTCGCCGCGCTGCAGGGCCGCCGCCGAGGTTGCCAGCGTGCCGTCGGCGTGCTCGACGATGGCGTAGCCGCGCTCCAGCGTGGCCTGCGGCGAGAGCGCGCCGAGCCGCCCGGCGATCGCTGCCGTGCGCTCGCGCGCGAGGCCGAGGCGATCGCCGAGGGCGCTCGCGGCCGCCGCCTCGTGCCACTCGATCGCGCGCCGCCATTCGGGGAGATCGGGCAGCGCGGCGTCGAGCGCCGCGCTCTGGCGGACGGTGCGCTCGTGGGCGTCGCGCAGCAGGCGCGCCAGCCGGGTCTCGCCACGGCGCGAGATGGCGTCGATGCGCTGGGCGACCTCGCTGCGGTCGGGCGCGACCAGCTCGGCGGCGGCCGAGGGGGTGGGCGCGCGCAGGTCGGCGACGAGGTCGGCGAGCGTGGTGTCGGTCTCGTGGCCGACGGCGGAGACGACGGGCACGGGCGATGCGAAGATCGCGCGGCCGACCGGCTCCTCGTTGAAGGCCTGCAGGTCCTCGGCGGCTCCACCGCCTCGCGCGAGAATGATCACGTCCGGCTGCTGCGTCGCCCGCTCGCCGAGGGCGCGCAGCGCCTCGGCGATCAGCGCGCCCGCGCCATCGCCCTGCACCTGCGTCGGCTGCACGATCACCTCGGCGATCGGCCAGCGCCGGCCCAGCACGTCGAGCACGTCGTGCAGCACCGCGCCGGCGGCCGAGGTGACGACGCCGACGCGTTGCGGGAAGGCGGGCAGCGGGCGCTTGCGCTCCGGCGCCAGCAGCCCGTCCGCCTCGAACAGCGCACGCAGCCGCTCGAACTCCGCGGCCTGCGCCCCGGTGCCCTCGGGCTGCACGAACTCGACGATGAAGGAGAGCTCGCCGCGCGGCTCGTAGACGGAGAGCGAGCCGTAGACGACGACCGAGGCGCCCTCGGCGAGCCGCTCTCGCTGGCCGATGTTGCGCTGACGGAAGAAGGCGCAGCGCAACCCGGCCCGGGCCTGCTCGTCGCTGAGCGTGAAGTAGATGTGCCCCGAGGAGGCCGCCGTGAGGTTGCGCACCTCGCCCGCGACCCAGATCTGCGAGAGGTGGCGGTTGGCCTCGATCAGCTCGCGCAGGTAGCGGGTGACCTGGCGAACCGGGTAGACCTCGGGAGGCATCGCGTGCGCCCTCGATGGCCCGCTAGGCGGTGGAGGTCCGCTCGAGGTACCCACTGCCCGAGGTGGAAACCTTGATCGTGTCGCCGCGGTTGATGAACAGCGGCACGTCGACGACCAGACCGGTCTCCAGCGTCGCCTGCTTCGTCGCGCCGGTCGCGGTGTCGCCCTTCACGCCGGGTTCCGCCTCGGTGATGAGCAGGGTGACGGCGGCGGGCAGCTCGACGCCGAGCGCCTCCTCGCCGTAGGTCAGCACCTGGACGATGTCGTTCTCCTTCAGGTAGGGGAGCTGGTCGTCGATCAGCGCGCGCGGTACGAGGATCTGGTCGTAGTTTTCGGTGTTCATGAACGTCAGCATCTCGCCGTCGGAGTAGAGGTACTGCATCGCGCGGCGCTCGACGCGCGCGGCGGTCAGCTTCTCGCCGGCGTTGAAGGTGCGCTCGATCTGGTGGCCGGCTCGCAGGTCGCGCAGCTTCACGCGGTAGACGGCCGACTTCTTGGTCTTGATGTGGTGCGCCTCGACCACCTGGTAGAGCGTGCCGTCCACCTCGACGGTCGTCCCGCGCCGCAGATCGCCGCTTCCGATCACGAGGCCACCCCCACTCCGAACCCAACTGATGGTCGCACTTGCAGATCCAGTTTCGGCGCGCGCGACAGTACGCGCAGCCGTCCGTCCTCCATCACGCACTGATCCTCGATGCGCACGCCGCCCCAGCCGGGGAAGTAGGCGCCCGGCTCGACCGTCACGACGTGCCCGTCGGCCAGCACGTCGCCCGAGTCGGCCGCGAGCCGCGGCGCCTCGTGGACCTCGAGGCCGACACCGTGGCCGAGGCCGTGCGTGAAGGCCTCGCCGTAGCCGAACTCGCTGAGGACGGTCGCCGCGATCGCGTGCGCAGCGGCGCCGCTCATGCCCGCCTCGATTCGCTCGACGGCCATCGTCTGGGCGGTCAGGACTGCATCGTACACCCGTGCGAAGCGCGCATCCGGCTCGCCGGCGAAGACGGTGCGCGTCAGGTCCGAGCAGTAGCCGTCGACGACCACGCCGAGGTCCATGACCACGCCCTGTCCGGCCTCGACGGCGACGTCGCGAGGGCGCGCGTGCGCCATCGAGCCGTGCGGTCCGGCGGCGATGATCGTCTCGAAGGAGAGGCGCTCGGCGCCGTGCTGCAGGGCGTGGCGCTGCACCTCCCACGCCAGTTCGCGCTCGCTGACGCCGGGCCGCAGTTGCGCGGCCGCGTGCGCGAACGCCTCGTCGCCGAGCCGCACCGCGCGTGTGATCGCCTCGAGCTCTCCGGCGTCCTTGATCGCGCGCAGCGGCTCGATGGCGTCTCGCAGCGGCGTGAGCTGCGGGCGGTCTGAGGGCGGAAGCGATTCGATCGCCTCGGCCCACTCGGCGTGCTCCGCGACCGTCATCTGCGCTGCCTCGATGGCGACGGCGTTGCCGCCGAGCCCGGCGAGGAGGTCCGCCGCGAACGAGTCGATCCGCCGCAGCGGGGCCGCGACGAGCGCGAAGGCGGGCGCCTGTCGCCGCGCCTGCTCGTGGTAGCGGCCATCGGTGGCGATGCGCGCGGCCTCGGAGCTCACGAGCAGCACACCGGCCGAGCCCGTGAAGCCGGAGAGCCAGCGGCGGTTCGCCGGCGTGGTCACCAGCAGCGCGTCGACCTCGAGCGTGTCGAGCCGCTCGCGCAGGCGCGCGAGGCGTGAGGGGGCAGCGCTCACTCGCCGGCGCCTTCGCTCAGCCGCGCGTGCAGCAGGTCGAGCGCGGCCAGGTAGCCACGGAAGCCGAAGCCGCTGATCAGGCCCCAGGCGTGAGGCGCGGTCAGCGACTGGCGGCGGATCTCCTCGCGCGCGTGGATGTTGCTCAGGTGCACCTCGACGACCGGGGGCTCGAAGGCGGCGAGCGCATCGGCGAGGGCGAGCGAGGTGTGGGTGTAGGCGGCGGCGTTGAGGATCACGCCGTCCCGATCGCGGTGCGCCTGGAGCAGGTCGACCAGCTCACCTTCGGAGTTGGACTGGGCGAACTCGATCGCGATGCCCAGCTCGGCAGCGCGCGCGCGGCACTGCTGCTCGAGGGTGGCAAGGGTGTCGCTGCCGTAAATCTCCGGCTCGCGCTCGCCGAGGAGATTGAGGTTTGGGCCGTTGAGAATCAGCACGCGCATGGCGGTCGGTTCCTTCAGTCGGTCCTTCAGCCGGTCTTCGCCTCGTTCGTTTCGCGGTCGCCGTCGCGCTCGACAGCGCGTGCGCGGGCCAGCGCCGCGGAGACGATCGCCTCCTTCCGGGAGCCGGTCACCGCGGTGTAGATCTGCGTCGTGTCCGCCGAGGCGTGCCCCAGCAGTTGCTGCACGATTCGCAGGTCGGCGCCCTCGTCCAGCATATGCGTCGCGAAACTGTGGCGCAGCAGGTGCGGATGCACGCGCTGGCGCACGGACGCCGCCATCCCCGCCGAGCGCACCATCGACTGGATCGAGCGCGCCGAAAGCCGCCCGCCGGAGCGGTTGAGGAACAGCGCCGCCTCGGCGCCGCGCGCCAGTTGCGGGCGGCCTCGATCGAGATAGTCGCGCAGCGCGTCGCGCGCCGGCCGACCGAAGAGCGCGATGCGCTGGCGCTTGCCTTTGCCGGTGACGCGCACCTGCCGGTTCGCGAGATCGAGGTCGGAGCTGTCCAGCGCGGCGGCCTCGCTGACGCGCAGGCCCGCGCCGTAGAGCAGCTCCAGCAGCGCGCGGTCACGCAGCCCGGCGGGCGTGTCGTCCTGGGGAGCGGTCATCAGGTCGCCGGCTTCCTCGCCGGAGAGGATCTGCGGAAGGCGATTCGGGGCCTTCGGTGAGCGCAGCCGCAGGATCGAGTCGCCGGGCTGCCCCGGCCGCAGCTCGCCCTCGCGATCGAGCCAGCCGTAGAACGCGCGGATCGTCGAGGCGATGCGCTTGACCGAGGCGGGCGCGCGGTGCTCGCCCTGCAGCAGCAGCCCCAGGTAGGTCCGCGCCTGCTCGCGTCCGGCCTCGTCGAACTCGACCCCCGCGCCGGCGAGGTGCGAGAAGAAGCCGCCCAGGTCGTCGCGGTAGTTGCGGATCGTGCGCTCCGAGCGCTGTCTCACAAGCGCGAGCTCGCCGAGGTAGCGTTCGAGCGTCTCGAGGGCGCGAGCGTCTGGGGGCGGTGGTTCGGGGGTACGCGGCTCCGACACCGTCAGTCTCCGGTGTGCTCCGTAACCCCGCGCATCGAGCGTAGCACGACAGCCGGGCAGGAGATCAGGCGGAGCGCCTCTTCGGCGAGCGTCCGCCGCGCCGCGCCCCGCCGCCGCGCCTGCCGCGCTGCTGCTTCGGCGCGCGCGGATCCTGGCCCTGCTCGCGCATGCGCTCCTCGCGGGCCGCGATCAGGCCGAGGGCCTCGTCGAGCGTGACTGTCGAGGGCTCCTGTCCCCGCCGCAAGGAGGCGTTGACCTGGCCGTCGGTGACGTACGGGCCGTAGCGCCCGTTGCGCAGTTCGATGCTCGCGCCGCTGTCCGGGTGCTGGCCGAGCACCGCGAGCGGCCCTGCCGCCGCGCCGCGGCCCCGGCGCTTCGGCTCCTTGAGCAGCTGTATCGACTCGTCGAACTCGATGGCGCGCAGGTGTTCGTGGTCGCGCAGGCTGCGGGTCTCCTTGCCGGCGCGGATGAACGGGCCGTAGCGCCCGTCCATGGCCGCGATCTCCTCGCCGCTCTCGGGGTGCTCGCCGAGGATCCGCGGGTAGGACAGCAGCTCGAACGCCTGGTCCGCCGTCAGGGTCTCGATGCTCATCTCGGGCCAGAGGCTGGCGCGCTTCGGCTTGCCCTTGTTGTCGTCGTTCTCGCCGACCTGCACGTAGGGCCCGTTCGGCCCGCTCTTGACGTAGATCGGCTTGCCGCTCTCGTCGTCGGTCGCCACGACGCGCCCGCCGCGGGCAGCCTCGGCCAGCAGCTCGAGGGCGCGCTCGATGGTCAGTTCGTCCGGCGCCTGGTCGTCGGGGATGGTGGCCCGCTGCTCGCCCTCGCCGGCCTCGAGGTAGGGACCGTAGCGCCCGACGCGCGCGGCGATCGTGCGCCCCTCGGCGTCCTCGCCAAGCGGGATGGTCGAGATCGCCCGCGCGTCGATCGCCTCCCAGCTGGAGTCGATACGCTGCTTGAGGCCCGCTGCCGCGAGGCCACTACCGGCCTCGCTGTCGTCGCCGAAGTAGAAGCGGTGCAGCCACGGCTCGCGCTCGAGCTCGCCTCCGGCGATGCGGTCGAGGTCGTCCTCCATCCGCGCCGTGAACTCGAGATCCACGAGGTCGCCGAAGTGCTGCTCCAGCAGCGCGACGACGGCGAACGCGGTCAGCGTCGGCGTCAGCGCCGAGCCCTGCTTCCAGACGTAGCCGCGGTCCTGCACCGTCTGGATGATCGAGGCGTAGGTGGAGGGCCGCCCGATGCCGCGCTCCTCCAGCTCGCGCACGAGGCTGGCCTCAGTGTAGCGGGCGGGCGGTCGGGTTTCGTGGCCGCGCGCCTCGGCGGAGACGCCGCGCAGCGTCTGGCCCTCGGTGAGCGGCGGCAGGATGCGCTCCCGGTCGTCGAGGGCGGCGTCGGGGTCGTCCGAGCCCTCGACGTAGGCGCGCAGGTAGCCGGGGAAGTCGATCACCTTGCCGGAGACCGCGAACAGCGCCGCGCCGTGGTCGCCGGCGTCGGCGCGGAGGCGGACGTTCGTGGTCCGTCCGCGGGCGTTCTCCATCTGCGAGGCGACCGTGCGCTTCCAGATCAGGTCGTAGAGGCGCAGCTCGTCGGGGCGCAGCGCGCCGCGCAGGCTGTCCGGCGTGCGGAAGATGTCGCCGGCAGGGCGGATCGCCTCGTGCGCCTCCTGTGCGCCGCGCGAGCGCGTCCGGTAGCGGCGCGGCTGCTCGGGCACGTAGGCGTCTCCGTAGAGGTCGCGCGCCTGCCTGCGGGCGGCGTTGATCGCCTGCTCGGAGAGGTTCACCGAGTCCGTGCGCATGTAGGTGATGTAGCCGTTCTCGTAGAGGTTCTGCGCGGTGCGCATCGTGCGCTGCGCGGTGAAGCTCAGCTTGCGTCCCGCCTCCTGCTGGAGGCTCGAGGTGATGAACGGGGGCGACGGCCGCTGCGTGTAGGGCTGCTCGTCGACCTCGACGACCGTGTACTCCGCCGTCGCCACCGCGGTGGCGACGGCGCTCGCGCGCTCCTCGTCGAGCTGCACCACCGTGGCGCCCTCGCGGAGCTGCCCGGTCTCCGGGTCGAAGTCGCCCCCCCTCGCGAGCCGCTGCCCGCCGAGCTCGGCGAGGCGCGCGCCGAAGGGCTCCGAGGGCGGAACCTCCTGCTCGCTGCGCACCACCGAGCGGACGTCCCAGAACGAGGCGCTGGCGAAGCGCATGCGCTCACGCTCACGCGCGACGATCAGCCGGATCGCCGCCGACTGCACGCGCCCCGCCGAGAGGCGCGGCTGGATCTTCCGCCAGAGCACCGGCGAGACCTCGTAGCCGTAGAGGCGATCGAGGACGCGGCGCGCCTCCTGTGCGGAAACGAGGTGCTCGTCGATCTCGCGTGGGTTGCTGAGCGCCTCGGCGATCGCCCGCTCGGTGATCTCGTGGAAGACCATGCGGCGCACCGGCGCCTTCGGCTTGAGCACCTCGGCGAGGTGCCAGGCGATCGCCTCGCCCTCGCGGTCCTCGTCCGTGGCGAGGTAGAGCTCGCTCGCCTCGCGCGTCAGTTTGCGCAGCTTGCTGACCTGCTGCTTCTTGTCGGTCGGGATCTCGTAGCGCGGCTTGAAGCCGTCCTCGATGTCCACGGCGTCGTTGCCGGACGGCAGGTCGCGGATGTGCCCGATCGAGGACTCGACGACGTACTCGGGCCCGAGGAAGCCGGCGATCGTGCGCGCCTTGGCCGGCGACTCGACGATCACGAGGCGCGTGCCGCCGTTGCCGGTGGCGTCCGCTGCCTTGCGTCTGCGTCCGCGCGTCGGGCTGCTGGTCAAGGCGTTGTCTCCTGCTTCGGTGGAGTCGATCCGGCTTCGTACGCGGGGGCTGGTTCGCGCACCCGGACGTATTGCATGCCGCCCAGATCGCGCACCTGCCCCTTGAGTTCAAGCAATGCGAGCGTAGCCGAGACCCGGGCTGCGGCCAAACCGCTATCGCGCACGACCTCGTCGACGTGCCTCGGTTCGCGGGTGAGCACCTCCATCAAGGCGCGCTCATCCTCGCTCGCCGGGGGCGCGGTGCGACCGAAGTCCATCTGCGCGCCGATCATCGTCAGATTCAGCGCTTCGAGGACGTGCTCGACGCTCGCGACCGGCGTCGCGCCGTCGCGGATCAGCGAGAGCGGCCCGCGTGATTGCGGCGCGAAGATCGAGCCTGGTACCGCGAACACCTCGCGGTTCTGCTCGCCGGCGAAGCGCGCGGTGATCATCGCCCCGCTCTTCACGTCGCCCTCGACGACGAGCGTGCCGAGGGCGACGCCGGACATGATGCGGTTGCGGCGTGGGAAGAACTCGGCGCGCGGCTTGGTGCCCAGCGGGTAGTCGCTGATCAGCGCGCCCGCCTCGGCGATCTCGCTCGCCAGGCCGCGGTTCTCCGGCGGGTAGACCGTGTCCAGGCCGTTCGCCAGCACGGCGATCGTGCGCCCGCCGGCGTCCAGCGCCGCACGGTGCGCGATCGTGTCGATGCCGCGCGCGAGGCCGGAGACGACCGTTACGCCGTTCGTGGCGAGGTCGCGCGCGAACTCACCGGCGGCTTGCCGCCCGTAGGCCGTCGCGCGTCGCGTGCCGACGAGCGCAAGCGCCCACTCGTCCTGCGGCGTCAGCGTACCGTGCACGTAGATGACCGGCGGCGGGTCGGCGATCTCGCGCAGCCGCGAGGGGTAGGCCGAGTGGAAGCGCGGGATAGGCCGCACGCCCGCCTCCTCGAGGCGCTCCAGTTCCCGCTGCGGATCGATCTCCGGCCTCCGCGCGATCACGAGGTCCACCGTCGCCGCGTCCAGCCCGGCCGCGCGGAGCGCCGCGCCGTCGGCCTTCCACGCCTCCTCGAGCGAGGGGAACGCCCGCTCGAGCAGCCCGAAGCGCACGGAGCCGAGGCGGGAGATGCGGTGGAAGGCGACCCACCACGCCAGACCATTTGTTCTCACATCGTCCATGAGCACAGCCTACCAGCCGTTGGCAAGGGGGCAAGTCTTGAGAGGCCGATGTTGGCCCGCTATGCCTCGCTGTTCACCGTGAGGCCGGGAATGTCGCTGAAGTCCCGGCGGTTGTGCGTCACGACGGGGCACTGGAGCCACAGCGCCGTCGCCGCGATCCACGCATCGGCAGTCTCGATCTCGCGCCCGATGCGACGCCGATGCGCGCGCAACTGAGCGAATCGCTCTGCCATCTGAAGGTGGAACGGAGCCACTGCATAACGGCGCACCTCGCGACGGAGTCGGTCCAGGCGCGTGTCGCCCCAGCCTCGCTGATATGCGCCTTGTAGCAATTCGGCAACGGTCTGAAACGAGAGCACCGCGACGCGCCCTTCGACATGCGCGCGATAGCGGTCGGCGAGTGGGTGCGCATGGAAGATGTACGAGAAGACGTCGGTGTCGACGAGGACTGGGGTAGGCGCTGGCTGTACTACTGGAGACTCCCATCACCGAAGATCGCATCGAGGAACGCCTCGACATCCTCTGGATCTTCGATGTCCGATGGGTCCGGGAAGGTGTAGGGGGCTACCCCTGACTGCCGAGTGAACTCGTCCGGAGCCGGCGAATGCCAGAATGAGTCGTCCGGGATTGCCGGCTCGGCCGCTTCAGCGTCCAGGACCTGTGCGTTGCGCCTGCTGCTCACCGGTCAAGTCTCCCGCTGCGAGTTGCTCTGCGCATCCAGTCTACCGGACTGCCTGCGGGTGTGAACCGACCTCCGCCTACCCCGCGGCCGCCTCGTCCACCGGCGGGTGGTGGGTGACGCGGACGCGGCGGATGCGGCGGCCGTGGATGGACAGCACCTCGAGGTCCAGGCTGTGCTCCACGCTGCTCACGTGGTCTCCCGGCACGGCGAGGCGGCCGAGCAGCGAGAACACGAAGCCTCCAACCGTGTCGAAGTCCTCGTTGTGGATCTCGGCGCCGAACAGCTCGTTGAGGTCGTCGATCGCGAAGCGTGCGTCGACGATCGCCTCGTCCTCGGAGATCACCTCGACCTCGACCTCCTCGGTGTCGTACTCGTCGGCGATCTCGCCGACGATCTCTTCGAGCACGTCCTCGACGGTCACGAGGCCGGCAGTGCCGCCGTACTCATCGACGACGATCGCGACGTGCGTCTGGTCGCGGCGCAGGTCCGCGAGGAGCTCGTCGGTGCGTTTCGTCTCCGGTACGAAGTAGGGGGGACGCGCGATCAGGCGCAGGTTCGGCGAAGCGACGCCGCGCTGCAGGCGGGCGAGCAGGTCCTTGGCGTAGAGCACGCCGATGATGCGGTCGATGTTCTCCTCGTAGAGGGGGATGCGGCTGAACCCGGACGAGTCCACCACTTTCATCACGTCGCCGATCGAAGCCTCGGTGGAGACGGCGACGATGTCGATGCGGGGCGACATAATCTCTCGCGCCGTCTGGCGTGACATCGCGAGGATGCCGCGCATCATGCGCCGCTCCTCGGTGAGCGTCTCAGCCCCGTCGCCGTTGGCCGGCGCCTCGAGAACGGCGAGCAGTTCGGCTGCGGGGTCGTCGGGGACTTCGGTGCGGCGGCCGGCGAGGCGGAGCAGCCCGCGGGCGGGCGTGCTCATCAGCCAGGCGAACGGCGCGAGCAGGGACGCGAGGAAGGCGATCACGCGCGCCAGGCGGTAACCGACGCCCTCCGGGCTGGCGAGCGCGATGGCGCGCGCGTTCTGGCGCAGTGCGGCGATCACGATGAGCGCGATCAGGCCGGCGGTAGCCGCCTCCAGCACGCCCGGTTCGTCGCCGATCAGCAGCAGGGCGATCCCGAGGCTGAGCGTGACCGTCGCCAGCGTCACGCCGGCGCCGAGCGCGCTCAGGATCTGCTGACGCTGCTTGATGTAGCTGTCGAAGAGGCCCGCCACGCCGTTCTCGGCGCGGATGCGGGTGCGGCGGCGGGTGATTGCGGCCACCCCCGCCTCGGCGGCCGAGATCAGCACGAGCAGCACGCCCGCCGCGATCATCACCACCAGAGCCAGAACTGTCAGGGTATCCAAACCTGTACGAGCCGAAGGCGGCCCGCTACTGCTCCTCTCCCGCTTCGCCCGAGGCCTTCCGGATGCGCGCCGGCGCGCCGATCGCGGAGGCGCCCGGGGGCACGTCACGCGTGACCACCGAGCCGACTCCCGTGCGCGCGCCCGCGCCGATCCTGAGCGGCGCCACCAGCATCGAATCGCTGCCGATGAACGCGCCGTCTCCGATTACGGTGCGGTGCTTCCCGGCGCCATCGTAGTTCGCCGTGACTGTGCCCGCTCCGATGTTCACAGCCTCGCCCACGTCCGCGTCGCCGACGTAGGAGAAGTGCCCGACGCGGCTGCCCGCGCCGATCCGCGAGGCCTTCACCTCGGCGTAGTTGCCGAGCCGCGCGCCCGCCTCGATGGTCGAGCCGGGGCGGATGTGACAGTAGGGGCCGACGTGTACGTCGTCGGCGAGCGTGGCGCCCTCGAGGGTGGAGCCGCCGATGCTGCAGCGCTCGCCGATGCGCGTATCGCGCAGCACGGCGTTGGGCCCGATCCGGCAGTCACGACCCACCGCCGTCGCGCCCAGCAGGTGCACGCCGGGCAGCAGCGTCGTGTCCTCGCCGACCTCGACGCCGGCGTCGACCCATGTCGCGGAGGGGTCGATGATCGTCACGCCGCCGGCCAGCAGCGCCTCGCGCACGCGGGCGCGCAGCGCCGCCTCGGCGGCCGCGAGCTGCGAGCGGGTGTTGACCTGCTGCGCCTCGCTCGCGTCGCCCAGCGGGCAGGCGAGCACGGTGCGCCCGGCGGCGATCGCCGCGCGCACCGCGTCGGGCAGGTAGACCTCGCCGCCGGGCGAGGGCGCCAGCGAGGCCAGCGCCGGCCACAGCCAGGCGGCCTCGGCGGTGTAGACGCCGACGTTGATCTCGCGGATCGCGCGCGTGGCCTCGTCGGCCTCGCGCTCCTCGACGATCGCCGCGACGGAACCGCCGGAGCGCACGATACGTCCATACCCTGAGGGGTCCTCGACCTCGACGGTGAGGAGGCTGAGCGTGGCCTGTGCGTCCAGGTGTGCGTTCGCGAGGGCGGCGAGGCTGCCCGAGGTGAGCAGCGGCAGGTCGCCGTGCGCGATCAGCACGCGGCTCGCTTCACCGACCGCCTCGGCGGCGGACAGGGCGGCGTCGGCGGTGCCGCGCGGCTCGCGCTGGACGGCGATGAGGGCGCCCGCCTCGCGGGCGGCTAGCGCGACCTCGTCGTCCGCGTCCGCGACGACGACCACGGTGCGGTCGCAGCCGGCGCCGGCGAGGGCGTCCAGCAGCAGGAGCAGCATCGGGCGGCCGGCGACCTCGTGCAGCGCCTTGGGGCGGCGCGAGCGCATGCGAACGCCGCGCCCGGCGGCGAGCACGACGGCGGTCCAGCCGCGCAGCGGCGCCGATCCGCCGGAACTCATGCGGAGTGGGACGAGGGAGGTTTGTCGCTGTCGGCGCTGGTTTCGATCGTGGTGCTCCACGGTCACGCGCCTGCCCCGCCTTGTGCGGGAGCGGCTGCGAAAATTGACCCGTCACTCGCGCCCATTCTACACTCGCATGCGGCCCTGTCTCTACCGGAGCGGCCCGATCGCTGGCCCGGAGACTGCGCCGCAGGGGCGTGGCAGTGATCGATCGGCAGTGACCATAGCGTGATCGTCGAAGAGCTGCGCGCCGCGTTCCTCGCCTACTTCGAGGCGCGCGCCCACCGCCGCATTCCGTCCGCCTCGCTCGTCCCCTACGGCGACCCCTCGCTGCTCTTCACGTCGGCGGGGATGGTGCAGTTCAAGCCCTACTTCCTCGGCCTGGAAACGCCGCCCGCGAGGCGCCTGACGTCCGTCCAGAAGTGCTTCCGCGCCACCGACATCGAGTCCGTCGGCGACGACTCGCACCTCACCTTCTTCGAGATGCTCGGCAACTTCTCGCTGGGCGACTATTTCAAGGCCGAGGCGATCGAGGCGGCGCTCGGCTTCCTGATCGGCGTCCTGGAACTCGACGTCGATCGGCTCTGGGTGACCGTCTACACCGACGACGATGAGGCGTTCGAGCTGTGGCGCGGCCAGGGCGTGCCAGCCGAGCGGATCCTGCGCTACAGCGCCGAGCTGGGGAACTACTGGTACTCCGGGGACACCGGGCCGTGCGGCCCCTGCTCCGAGCTGCACTACTACTTCGGCGACGACCCGGCCTCCGAGCCGCGCCTGCCGGACGGGCAGATCGACCTCGAATCGCCCAACTTCCTCGAGATCTGGAACCTGGTCTTCATGGCCTTCGAACGCGCGGCCGACGGCTCGCTGACGCCGCTGCCCTCGCAGAACATCGACACCGGGGCAGGGCTGGAGCGGCTCGCCTGGGTGCTGCAGAAGGTCGGCTCCGTCTACGAGACCGACCAGCTGCGCTCGGTCCTCGCGAGCGCCGAGGCCGCCGCCGGTATCGCCTACGACCCGGACGGCGCGCCCGGGCAGGCGCGCGCGCTGCGCGCCATCACCGAGCACGCCCGGGCCGCCGCGTTCCTGATCCACGACGGGGTGTTGCCGGGCAACGAGGGCCGCGGCTACGTGCTGCGCCGCGTGCTGCGTCGCGCGATCTACTTCGGCTACACGATCGGCCTGCGCGAACCGTTCATCGAGGGCGTGATCGAGGCCGCAATCGACGCCTCGAAGGCCGCGCACACCGGCCTCGACGAGCAGCGCGCGTTCATCATCCGCGTCGCCGCCGACGAGGAGCGCCGCTTCCAGGCGGCGCTCTCGCGAGGCATCGAGCTGCTCGAGGGCGTGATCGAGCGCGAGGCCGCGGCGCAGCACATCCCCGGCCGCGACGTGTTCACGCTCTACGACACGCACGGCCTCCCACCCGAGCTGACGCGCGAGCTCGCCTCGGCCCGCGGCTACGCCGTCGATGAGGAAGGCTTCGAGGCGGAGATGGCCGCACAGCGCGAGCGCTCGCGCGGTGAAACGGGGTTCAGCGACTTCGGTGGTGACGAGGCAGAGCGCTTCGCCGCCCTCGGCCTCCACAGCGCCTTCCTCGGCTACGAGGCGCTCGAGGCGCAGTCGACCGTCGCGGCGCTGTTCGCGGACGGCGAGCGCGTCGAACGCCTCGAGGCAGGCGCCGCGGGCGACGTGGTGCTGGAGGCGACGGCGTTCTACGCCGAGGCTGGCGGGCAGGTTGGCGATCACGGCGAGATCATCACCACGGGAGGGCGCTTCCGCGTCGACGACACGCAGCCCCTCGGCGGCGTGCACGTGCACCGTGGCGAGGTCGTCGAGGGCGCCCTCGCGGAGGGCGAGCCCGCCGAGGCGCGGGTCGATCCGGCCTGGCGCGCCGGGAGCCGCCGCAATCACACCGCCACGCACCTGCTGCACGCGGCGCTGCGCGAGGTGCTCGGGCAGCACGTACGGCAAGCCGGCTCGCTCGTCGCGCCGGACCACCTGCGCTTCGACTACACCCACCCCCAGGCGCCGTCCGCCAGCGAGCTCCGCGAGGCGCAGCGACTGGTCAACGCGAGGATCCGCGACGACATCGCGCAGGAGACGTTCATCCTCCCCTACGAGGAGGCGATCGACCGCGGCGCGATCGCGTTCTTCGAGGACCGCTACACGGCGGAGGTGCGCATGGTCGAGTACTGCGAGGCGCGCGCCGCCCCGGGCGGCGCGGCGCACACGCACACGCCCGCCTGCTTCAGCCGCGAGCTGTGCGGCGGCACGCATCTGCACTCCACCGGGGGCGTCGGCAACTTCGTGATCAGCGGCGACTCCTCGATCGGCGCGGGCCTGCGCCGCATCGAGGCGCTGACCGGCCCCGAGGCGGAGCGCTACATCGAGGAGCGCCTGGAGCTGGTGGACGACCTCTCGCAGCGCTTCAAGGCGCCGCCCGCCGAGATCGCCGGGCGTATCGACGCCCTCGAGGAGCAGCTTGCCGAGGAGCGCCGCCGCGCCCGCGCGCAGTCCGCGGACCGCGCCGCCGGGCTCGCCGAGGAGTTGGTAGACCAGGCGGAGCAACTGGGCGGCGTACGGCTCCTCGTCGCCGTCGTCGAGGCGGACTCGGCCGACGCGCTGCGCGGCATGGCCGACCGCATGCGCGCGCGCATGGACAGCGCCTTCGTGACGCTGGGCGCGGTGATCAACGAGCGCCCGCAGCTGCTCGCGCTCGCCACCGATGACGTCGTCGAGCGGGGACTCCGCGCCGACGACGTCGTGAAGGCCGCGGCTGCGGTCGTGGGCGGCGGCGGGGGCGGCAGGCCCGGACTCGCGCAGGCCGGCGGGCGTGACGCGAGCCGCCTCGCCGAGGCGCTCGAGGCCGCGCGTCTGTTGGCTCGCGAGCGCCTGGGCGAGGCGTAGCCGTGTCCGGGGAGCAGCCCCGCTCGATTATGGATCAGGCCCGGACCGTCCTGTTGCGCGCCTGGGATGAACTGACTACAGCTCTCGAGGATCTTGCCGCTCGCGTCGGGGCACAGCGCCGCCGCGCGGCGGCCAAACGCCGCGCCGCCAGGGAGGAAGCCGCCGCGACCCGTGCGGCCGGGGAGCGAGACGCGCCGCGCCGCCTGCGCGGTCCGCGCCTGCCCGGTGCGGCCACCGTCGTCGCCGCGCGCGAGGACGACGCCCGCGCGATCATCGGCCGCATCGCTGCGGCGAGCGAGGTGGAGCTGCTGCTCGTCGTGCCGCGCCGCAGCCATGCGCTGCGCAACGCGGTGGAGTGGCTGCGCATCGCCGCCTACGTGCAGCAGCGCGGGATCCAGGTGCGGGTGCTCGCGAGCCGCGGGGATGTCCGCCAGCATGCCGCGGACGCCGGCCTGCCCGCCGCGCGCACCGTTCGGGCCTTGCGCCCCCGGCGTGCGCTGCGCATCCCCTTCGGCAGCCGAGACTTCTTGCTCCGCGCCCCGTCGCTTGGCCCGTTCGTGCGAGCGGCGCTGCTGGCGGGCGTGGTCTTCCTGATCGGCCTCGCGGCCTGCACCTACATCCCGTCCGCCTCGATCCTGGTCTCGCCGCCGGTGGAGACGCTGTCGGTGACGACCCGCGTGCGCCTGAGCCCGCTCGGTGAGACCGACCTCGGGCTCGGCGTGATCGCCGTCGATTCCGTGCAGGCGGAAGTGACCTTCGTGGTCTCCGCCGCCTCAACCGGGCTCGCGACCGTGGGCGACAAGCACGCGCGCGCCGGACTCACCTTCACGAACAACGGCGACGCCGACCTCGTGCTGCCGATTGGCACGCCGGTCGAGTCCGCGAGCGGAGTGACATTCACCACCGACCGATCGGTCTCGATCGCACCGGGCTCCAGCTCCGTTGTCGGTGCGACCGCGATCGAGCCGGGGACCGCCGGCAACGCTCCCGCGGACAGCCTGACGCAGCTGACCGGGTTCCCGCCGACCCTCACGGTCACGAACATTGCCGCCGGGGGTGGTACGGACATCGAGGTCTCCGTCGTCAGCCCGGACGACGTGATCACGGTCGCCAACCTCGCCGACGCCGCGCTGCGCCGCGCGGGCGAGCGCGAGTTGCAGCGCTCCGTCACGGACGGGACGGTCTTCCCGGAGACGATCTCCGCGGTGATCCTCGGCCAGACCCCGCTGGACGAGGTCGGGGCCCCAACCGATGTCTTCTCGATGGAGTACAGCGCCGTCGCGAACGCGTTCGTGCTGACTGACGAGGCTGCCCAGCGCGTCGCGCAGCAGCTGCTGCAGAGCAGACTGCCCGACGGCATGGCGCTGCTGCCCGATACCGCCGAGGCGACGATCGATGAGGTCCACTCTTTCGATGGCAGCCGCCTCACGATCGACCTGACCGCGACCGGCTGGGGCAGCCCGCTGTTCGACCCGGCCTCGCTGCGCGGCCAGCTCACGAACGTCTCGCCCGCCGTCGCCGCGCAGCGGCTGCGCGAGGAGCTGGAGCTCTCACGCGATCCGCACATCACCGTGCATCCGGGGTGGATCCCGGGCCTGCGCATGCCTCGCCGCTCGGATCGCATCTCGATCACGCTTGTCAGCCCGGAGGCGCTTGCCGCTGCTATCGCAGGTGACCCGCTGGAGGACGAGGAGGACGGGCCCGAGGACGCCGAAGATGCGGAGAGCGCGGGCGCCGATGAGGGCTCCTGATGAGGCGCGCCCCATGAGGTGGCTGGGCATCGACCCGGGGGAGGTGCGCATCGGCATCGCCGCGTGCGACCCTGACGAGCGCATCGCCGTGCCGCTCGAGGTCGTCCCCGCCGCGGCTGCCTTTCCGGCGATCCGCAGCATCGCGCAGCGCGAGGAGATCGGCGGCATCGTCGTCGGGCTGCCGCGCCTGCTCGGCGGCGAGGAAGGCGCGGCCGCCGCCGCCGCACGCGTCCTCGGGGAGCGGCTGCGGAGCCGCCTCGACCTTCCGGTCGAGTACGAGGACGAGCGCCTGACCTCGGTCGCCGCCGAGCGGTCGGCGCCCCGCAACCGGGCGAGCGACGATCTCGCCGCCGCGCTGCTGTTGCAGCAGTTCATCGATCGACGGCGGCGCCTGCGCAAGAGCGCGCGGATGGACGACGCCGGTGATCCGTAAATTCGACCCGATCCTGATCGTGAGCGTGTTGTTGCTGGTCTGGGTCGCCCTCGTGGTCTCCGTGCTGGTCGCCACGTTGACCGACACGCAGTCGCGGACGGTCGGCGCCATGGCCGCGAGTGTCCCGCCGCCACGGGACTCCGCGGGCGCCCGGACCGCCGAGGCCGAGCCGATCACCGTGACCGTGGAGCCCGGCGACGGCGTGGACGCGATCGCCGCCCGCCTCATCCGGAGCGGCGTCCTCCAGGGCGAGGAACGCTTCCGTGTGCTGGTGCAACTGATCGGCGTCGGCGCCGAACTCCGCGCCGACAGCTACAGCTTCGCGCCGAACACCCCGGCAGCCGAGATCATCCGCCAGCTGCGCGAGGGCGTCCCGCGAGAGCGCTTCTTCGTGGTGCACGAGGGAATGCGCGTCGAGGAAATCGGCCAGGCGGTCGTCGCCCTCGATCTGGCGACGCAGGAGGAGTGGGATCTCGCGGTCACCATGCGGCGCACGGAGCCGATCCTCCGTGACCGTCCATTCGACGCCACGCTCAACGGCTACCTCTTCCCCGCGACCTATCCGATCGACAAGGAGACCACGGCAGAGAGCCTCGTCGCGGCGATGATCGAGGCGCTCGACGAGGCGCTCGACCGGGTGCTGCGTGGCCGCATCGCGCTCTCGGACTTCACGCTGCACGAGGTGCTGACGCTCGCCTCGATCGTCGAGCGCGAGACGCTGCTGCGGGCGGAGATGCCGCTGGTCGCCTCCGTCTTCCTCAACCGTATCGAGGTAGGCGTGAAGCTCGACGCCGACCCGACCGTGCAGTACGCGATCACCACCCAGAGCAGCGGGGAGCCGGGCGACGGCTGGTGGAAGGTCGCCCTGACCCTCGACGATCTTGCCTTCCAGTCGCCGTACAACACCTACCTCGTGGCGGGCCTGCCGCCCGGGCCGATTGCCAGCCCCGGCCTGGCCGCCATCGAGGCGGTGCTGAGCCCGGCGGACACGGACTACTTCTACTTCGTGGCGCGTGGCGACGGCTCCCACGCCTTTGCCGAGACGCTCGCCGAGCACAACGAGAACGTCGCCGAGTACCTCGGCCAGTGACGCCGCCGCCGATGCGCGGCGAGGACGTATGATCGAGGCATGAGCGCGCCCGAGCACCGCCACGTCCTGCCCGCTGACATGATCTCCGTCGAGGAGGCGCGCGCGAGGATCCTCGCGCACTTCGCGCCCCTCGAGGCGGTTTCCGCGCCGCTGCTCGAGACGCTCGGCCAGGTGCTGGCGGAGGACGTGCGTGGCGGCTTCGACATCCCGCCGCTCGCCAACACCTCGATGGATGGCTACGCCGTCCGCGCCGCGGACACCACGGGCGCCGCGCCCGCCAGCCCGCGTCGGCTGCGCGTCAGCGGCTACCTCGCGGCGGGCTCCGTCTACGACGGCTCGGTCGGCCCCGGCGAGGCCGTGCGCATCATGACCGGCGCGCCGCTCCCCGACGGCGCCGACGCGATCGTCCCCTTCGAGGAGACCGACGAGGAGGAGCAGCACACCCGCTGGGAGGATGCCCCCCGCGGCGACGTCCGGATCGACGTCGCCGCGGCGCCCGGCGCGAACGTGCGCCCGGCCGGCGAGGACGTGCGCGCCGGCGAGCTGGTACTGGCGGCGGGGACGATCCTCGGACCAGCGCAGATCGGCGTGCTCGCCTCGCTCGGCCTCGATCAGGTCACGGTGATCCGCCGTCCGCGCGTCGCCGTGCTCTCGACGGGCGACGAGCTGCTGCGGCCGGGGGAGCCGCTGCGGCCGGGCGCGATCTACGACGCCAACGGCTTCTCGCTCGCCTCGATGGTGCGCGAGCTGGGCGCGGAGCCGCTCGTGCTGGACATTGCCGGCGACACTGTCGAGGCGCTGACGGCGCGCGTCCGCGAGGGCGTCGCGGACGCCGACCTGCTGGTGACCTCGGCCGGCGTCTCGCGCGGTGACTTCGACGTGGTCAAGCAGGTGCTCGCCCGCGAGGGCGAGGTCGGCTTCTGGACGGTGCGGATGCGGCCCGGCAAGCCGCTCGCCTTCGGAACCTTCAGCGCGGGCGAGGGCGAGCGCGAGCGCGTGGTGCCGCACCTCGGGCTGCCGGGCAACCCGGTCTCCGCGATGATGACCTTCGAGCTGTTCGGGCGGGCGGCCGTGTTCACGATGCTCGGTAAGCCGCAGGCCTGGGAGCGCCCTCGGGTGCGCGCGATCGCCGCGGAGCGCATCGCGCGGCCGGACGAGCGCCGCTTCTACGCCCGCGCCATCGTCGAGCGGCGCGACGGTCGCTACCACGCACGGCTGACGGGCCCGCAGGGCTCCGGCGTGCTCACCTCGTTCGCCCTCGCCAACGGCATCGCCGTCGTGCTTGAGGATGCACCGCCGGTGGAGCCGGGCGACGAGGTCGAGGTGCTGCTGATCGAGCGCGTCCCGGAGCGATGACGACCGATCCTTCGCCATCGGGTAACGCCGGGCCCCCCGTGCTGCGCGTCGTGGGGCCGCAGATTCCGGCGCGCAACCTGCTCGTGATCGCCCTCGTCGAGGCGCTGCGCGCGCGCGGGCTGCGCACCGCCACCGCCGAGCTGCTCGCCGATGGCCGCGCCACGGTGACACTGCCCAGCGGCGGCCGCGTCACGCCCGCGCCTGGCGGAGTACCGCTCGACAGCGCCGCGACGCTCGCCGCCTTCATCGCCTCGCTCGACCCGCGCGCCGACCTCGTGATCGCCGAGGACTCCGAGGAGCCCGGCGTGGCGGCGGTCGCGTTGACGGCCTCGGGCGGCGAGGCTTCCGGAGGGGCCGTCGCGCCGGGCGATTTGCTCGCCTCGGTCGAGGCGGAACGCCTCGAGGGCGACTTCACGGCGCGCGGCGCCGAGGCGGTCGCGGAGCTGGCGGCGCTCGTCGAGGCGCGGCTGCTGCGCGGCGAGGCTGCGCCGGAGGGAGGCGGGCTGCTCGCCAGGCTGCGAGGGCGGCTGCGGGGCGGCTAGCTAGATACGAGGACGGCGGCGCTAGATCACAGCCTCGAAGCCGCTGAACTCGCCGGTGGCTTCCTCCCAGCGGTACTCCACGTCGTGCACCACGGCCATGCGCGGGCCCTCGCGCAGGCGCTCGATGAAGCGGCGCAGCGTCGGCTCGTCCGCCTCGGCCTGGACTTCGACGCTGCGGCCGTCGGGCAGGTTGCGGGCGTAGCCGTCGACGTGCAGCCGCCCCGCCTCGTCGGCGCAGAAGGCGCGGTAGCCGACGCCCTGGACGCGCCCGATGGCCTTCGCTACGAGGCGGCGAGGACTGCGCGGGTCGGCGCGGCTGCCGCCCTCGTTCGCACCGTTGCCCAGCGCCACGCGGTCTGGCCTATCCGGCAGTGAGGGCGCGCACGACGTCGCGCACGATCTCGCCCGGCACGTCGCCGTGGACGACCGGGTGTCCGATCTCCTCGAGCAGCACGAAGCGCAGCCGCCCCGCCTCGACCTTCTTATCGAGGAGCATCGTCTCCATCACCGCCTCGGCGTTCACGCCCGGCGCGGCGAGCGGCAGGCCGAGCGTGCGCAGCACGTCCGCCTGGCGGGCGACGACCTCGTTGTCGAGGATGCCCATGCGCTCGGCGATGCGGGCCGCGCCCATCATGCCGACGGAGACCGCCTCGCCGTGCAGGTAGTCCTCGTAGCCGGTCACCGCCTCAATCGCGTGGCCGATGGTGTGTCCGTAGTTGAGGATCGCGCGCAGCCCGCGCTCCTTCGGGTCGGCCGAGACGATCAGCGCCTTGAGCCGCGAGGAGCGCGCGATCACGTGCGCCAGCAGCTCCTGGTCCGGCGCCAGACCGCCGAGGTCGCCCGCGTGCCGCTCGATCTCGCCGAGCAGCAGCGGGTCGAGGATCAGCGCGTGCTTCACCACCTCGGCGAGGCCCTCGGTGAAGGCGCGACGCGGCAACGTGCGCAGCAGGTCGATGTCGGAGAGGACGGCGCGCGGCTGGTGGAAGGCGCCGACGAGGTTCTTGCCGCCCGGCAGGTCGACGGCGACCTTGCCGCCGATCGCCGCGTCGTTCATCGCCAGCACGGAGGTCGGCACCTGCACGAAAGGCATCCCGCGCAGGTAGGTGGCCGCCACGTAGCCGGCGAGGTCGCCGACCACGCCGCCTCCGAAGGCGAGCACCGTATCGCGGCGCTCCGCGCGCGACTGCGCGAGCCAGCCGTAGATCTCCTCGGCGGCGCGCAGGCTCTTCGAGGTCTCGCCTGGCGGGACGACGTAGGAGGCGCCGCGGTAGCCGCCGCTGTCGAGCGCGTCGACAAGCAGCTCGCCGTGCGCCTCCATAACCGACTCGTCGGCGATCACGTACACGGAGCCCTCGAGGCCGAGCAGGCGCAGCCGCTCGGGCAGCCGCATCAGCTCGCCGGCGCCGACCCAGATCGGGTAGCGCTCGCTGCCCGTGTCGACGATCGCGGCCGGGCCGGCGACGGGCTGGGGGCTGCCGAGGCGCTCGAGGCGGCGCGCACCGCCGGCGGGCACGTCCGCGCCGCCCGACCAGGCCTGCAGGATGCGATCCGCCACGTCCTCCGGGGACATGCCCTGCGCGGGCGTCCAGAGGTCGGCCTGGCTGTAGTGGATGCGCCGCTCGTCGCTCAGCTCCTGCAGGCGGCCCTCGAGGTCCTCGCCGAGCAGCGGGCGCTCCGTGGAGTCCGGCGCGTCGCGCAGGCGGCGCGCGATCTCTGCGGGCGCGGCGTCGAGCCAGCAGATCAGCCCGCGCTCCCCGAGGGCGCGTCGCGAGCGGGAGCTGAGGAAGGCGCCGCCGCCGAGCGAGATCACGGCCGGCGTGCGCCGCGCGGCCTCGGCCACCACGCGCTCCTCGACCTTACGGAATTCCGGCTCGCCGCGGGTCGTGATCAGCTCCGCCGGCGAGCGGCCCTCCAGCTCGGTGACGAGGTCGTCGGTGTCGATCAGCGGCCAGCCAAGGCGTTCGGCGAGGATCGCGCCCACCGAGGACTTGCCGACGCCGCTGAGGCCGATCAGCACGATCTGCTGCAGCGGAACCTCCGCCCGCTCGTTGGCGCTCATGCGTCCGGCTCCCGCGGGCCGACCGTCGCCTGGAAGGCCTCGTAGTTGCGCAGGAACTCGTCGATGTGGTCGCCGCCGAACTTCTCGAGGGCGGCGTCGGCGAGCGTCATCAGCACCATCGCCTCGCCGATCACGCCCGCCGCCGGGACCACGCAGGTGTCGGCGCGCTCGAAGAAGGCCTGGGCTTCCTCGCCGGTCAGCAGGTCGGCGGTGGGCAGGCGGCGGGCGAGGGTGGCGATTGGCTTGAGCGCGCCGCGCACGATCAGCTCCTCGCCGTTGGTCATGCCCGCCTCGAGGCCGCCCGCGCGGTTGGTGCGCCGCTCCCACGGCCGGTCGCTCCACTGCGAAGCGGGCAGCAGCTGGTCGTGAACCTCGGAGCCGGGCTTGCGTGCGTTGTCGAAGGCGGGGCCGATCTCGACGCCCTTGACGGCGTTGATCGCGAGGATCGCCTGCGCGATCTGCCCGTCCAGGCGCCGGTCCCACTGCACGTGCGCCCCGAGGCCGAATGGCAGCCCGCTCGCGCGCACCTCGAAGATGCCGCCCAGGCTGTCGTGCGCGTCCTTCGCCGCGTCGATCGCCGCGATCATGCGCGGCTCCGCCTCGCGGTCGGCGACCCGCACCGGCGAGGCCTCGACGGCCTCCCAGTCGATCGCGCCCTCGGGCGGGGCAGCCTCCACGTCGCCGATCGCGATCGTGTGCGAGCGCACCGCGACGCCGATCCCGGCGAGCAGCGCGCGCGCGATCGCCCCCGCGCCGACGCGCATCGCGGTCTCGCGCGCGCTCGAGCGTTCGAGGATCTGGCGCACGTCGTCGAGTTGGTACTTCTGCGTGCCGGCGAGGTCGGCGTGGCCGGGCCGCAGCAGCGTGACGCGCTCGACCTCCTCGTCGACCTCCTCGGTGGCCATGCGCACGCGCCAGTTGGCGTTGTCGTGGTCCTTGTTGCGCAGCCAGAGCGCAATCGGCGATCCGATCGTGCGCCCGTGACGGACGCCCGAGGTGATCTCGGCGCGGTCGGTCTCGATCTGCTGGCGCTTGCCGCGCCCGTAGCCGCGCTGCCTGCGCCCCAGGTCGATGGCGATCATGTCTTCGTCGATGCGCAGCCCGGCGGGGACGCCCTCGACGATCACGGTCAGCGCCTTGCCGTGCGACTCGCCCGCGGTGAGGAAGCGGAAACGGCTCACGATGCGCCCTCCACGCTGGCGGGCGCAGCCGCCGGCTTCGCGTCCGCCTCCGGCTCGATCAGCGCGCCCGCCTCGGGGTCGAGCGGGGCGTCTGGCTGGCGCTCGCGCGTGTGCCAGGTGGCGAGGATCTCCTCGAAGCCCAGCTCGTCCCAGTAGGTCTCCGCGCCTTCTTCGCGCGTCAGCTGCGTGGTCAGCAGGCAGACGGACTCTGTGACGCCTTCGGGGTCGCGGTACTCGGTGTAGACGTCGACCTGCACGGCGTCGAAGCGGATCAGCGGGATCTCGTAGAGCAGCCGCTCGGCCATCATCACGGCCGAGCGGCGCGCGACGTGGATCGCCCCGCCGACCTCGTCGCGCACGCCGTCGACGACGCGGATGTCGGGGTCGGCGAGCAGCGAGACGCGGCAGCGCGTGCTGTCGGCGGCAACGATCCCGGCCGACTGCAGCGCGCGCCAGTCCGAGGGGATCACGTCGCGGTCGGGGCGCATCCGCCGCCAGGTGTCGAAGGCCTCGAGCAGCGCGGCGCGCATTGCGGCCTCGTCGCCCTGCGCGATCGCGCGCCGCCAGTAGCGGTGGCCGAAGAAGGACTGGACGATCACCCAGCCCAACGCGCCGCCGATCACGACTGTCAGGATGATCCCGATCTCGATCACGGCAGCGACTCCTGAGCTGCGAGTGCGGCGCGGGCGGCCCCGAACATCACCTCGAGCGGGGGCTCGAGGCCGGTCCAGAGGCGGAACGACTCTGCGCCCTGGTGGACCAGCATGCCCAACCCGCCGATCGGCCGGGCGCCCGCAGCTCCGGCGGCGTGCAGGAACGGCGTGCGCTCGGGTGTGTAGACCAGGTCGAAGGCGGCCTGCCCCGGCTGGAAGCAAGCCGCCGGCAGGGGTGTCGCCGCCTCGTCCGGCCCGTGGCGCATCCCCAGCGAGGTCGAGTGTATCACCAGCCCCGCGCGCTCCAGCGCCGCGCGCAGCGGCCTCGTGTCCACGTCCAGCGGGCAGACGCGCAGCTCGAGGGGCGGCGTAGCGCCCTCCTCGGCGACCTCGTGCAGCGCCTCCGCGCGCTCCGGCGTGCGGTTGGCGACGGTGAGCGAGCGCGCGCCGCCCGCGCGCAGCGCCGCGACCACAGCGCGAGCCGCACCACCCGCGCCGATCAGCACCACCTCGATGTCCTCGAGGGCGACCGAGGCGTCGGCGAGCGCGCGCTGCACGCCGGCGACGTCGGTGTTGGTGGCGTGCAGCACGCCGTCGTCGCGGCGGACAAGCGTGTTGGCCGCGCCGATGCGCCGCGCGACGGCGTCGGCGGAGTCGGCGAGGCGCAGCGCCTCGAGCTTGTGAGGGACGGTCACGTTGGCGCCGAGCACGGCGGGGTCGCGCAGCCGTTCGAGGGCGTCCGGCACGTCCGCGGGGGGCGTGTCCCAGGCCTCGTAGCGCGCCTCGACGCCGAGCGCGTCGAGGGCGGCCTGCTGGAAGGCAGGCGAGATCGAGTGGGCAACCGGGTGTCCGAGCAGCGCGATGGTCTGCGTCATGGCCCAAGCGTCCGCCAGCCGGCGCTCACGCGCCAGCGGCGCGCCCTCCGCGCCCTCCGATCCCCTCGCCCCTGGCGGGAGAGGGTGAGGGTGAGGGGGATCCGCGCAGTTGCGCGGCCAGCGAGGCAGTCCGGCTCCCTCCGATCCCCTCTCCCCCGGCGGGAGAGGGTGAGGGTGAGGGGGATCCGCGCAGTTGCGCGGCCAGCGAGGCAGTCCGGCTCCCTCTCCCCCAGCGGGAGAGGGTGAGGGGGATCCGGCCAGCGGCTACCCGAGGGTCAGCCGGCGGTCAGCCGAGCGAGACTGCGAGGCAGGTGGTGGTGCGTTGCACGCCGGCGACGGACTGCAGTTCCTTGGTGATGCACTTGCCGAGCTGGTCGAGGTCCTCGGCGTCGAGCTGGACGATGACGTCGTAGGGGCCGGTGACGGTGTCGACGGCGGTAACGGTGGCGAGCTCGGACGCGAGGTCGCGCATGGCGCGCCCGACTGCCTGGGTCCTCCCCACCTCGGTCTCGACGAGGATGTAGCCGCGAACGCTCACGGGGTGCTCCTTTCGGGAGTGCGATGTGTGGGGATTGTAGGGGACGGGGGTAGGGGGCGGCGCATGGAACGGGTGTTCGCGGTACTGTGTGGCCGCAACCGAGTGCGAGCTCGCGGTTTACGCGCACATGCCCCTTGATGTATCCTTCCGCTATTGCAGATAAGCAGAAGGTGAGGGTGACCGATGGTCGGCGAAACGACTCCAGTGCTGAACGTCACTGCGTGGTGGGCACTGCGACAGCAATTCAAGCGCACGCTGCCGCCGCTTGTAACCGAGATGTACCTGGCCACAGTGCTCTCCCTAAAGGACGGCCCGGCCCGGAATGTGCTGCGCAACCTCAGGATGCTCGGCCTCGTGGGAGAGGAGAACCAACCGACTGAGCTGGCGAACCGCTGGCGGGACGATGAACAGTACCGGGCTGCGTGCGAAGAGATCGTGGCGCGCGCTTACCCTGACGAGCTTCGTGCGGCAGTGCCGGGTCCTGACCCGGACCCGGCCAAAGCGGCTCAGTGGTTCCTGCGAAGTCGGCGGCTCGGGGAGGGCGCAGCCAAGAATGCTGCGCGGACGTACGTCCTGATCGCTTCGGCGAAGCTGCCCGACGAGCCTGGTGCGGCTGCTACTCGCACGCCGGGCGCTCCTGCTCGCAAAGGAGGCTCGGCGAGGAAGGCACTGCGAACGCCGAAGGAAACTCGCTCACGCACCAAGGGGGCCCGAGCGGGTGCTGCACAGCGGCCTGAGATGGCAGGTGGGTTCGAAATGCCTCGCCCGCAGATCGCCGTGCAGATCAACATCGCTCCCGATATGTCGGCGGAGCAGATCGACCAGGTCTTCGCAAGCATGGCGAGGCACCTCTACAGCGGGGCGGGTGTCGAGTAAGCCGTGAACCACGAGCCATTGCTCCTTGCGGCGCGCGGGCTTGCGCTGGCCGCCCGTGCTGGTGCATCTCGTCGCGTGCCCAGCGGCGAACCCCTCGAACTCTTCGACGCGGTTGTGACACACCCGTTGCTCACCAGCGCTACCCGCCAACTATTCGCGGACGGGCATTACGCTCGCGCCGTCGAGCAAGGATTCAAGGCCGTGAACAGCGTCGTGAAGAAGCGCACCGGATTCGCTGACGAGGGGCGCCCACTGATGGAACGGGCATTCTCGCCGAAGACGCCCAGGCTCGCGGTGAACAACCTAAAGGTCCGCACCGAGAAGGACGAGCAAACCGGGGTCATGTTCTTGTTTGCTGGCGCCATGGCTGGGATCCGCAACGTGCGAACGCACGACCTCACGCATGTAGACGATGCAGCGACGGCGCTCGAGCTGTTGGGGTTCGCGAACTACCTCATGCGCATCGCCGAGGCGGCATCGATCAGGAACTAGACCGCGCGAGCCAGCTCTGACGCTCGACCCGCACCCTTCCCCCTCCCCTGCCCCCTCCATACACTCCCCTGCATGACCGCCAACCCCCCTGCTGACCTCGATACCCTCGCGCGAGAGTGGCGTGCGGCGCTCGCGCGCGCGGGCGACGAGGAGGCCGTCGAGGAGTGGCGGCGCTCCGTGCTCGGGCGCTCGGGGGCCCTCACCGGCGTGCTGCGCGGGCTCTCCGCGCTGCCGCCCGAGGAGCGGCGCGCGACCGGGCAGGCTGCCAACGCGCTCAAGCGCGACCTCGAGGCGGATCTCGAGGCGCGCCGGGAGGAACTGCGCGCCGCCGCGCTTGCCTCGCAACTTGCCGGGGGCGCGGTCGATGTGACGCTGCCCGGCAGACGCCGCCGCCGCGGCGGGCTGCACCCCGTGACGCAGACGCTGCAGGAGATCCTCGACGCCTTCACGCGCATGGGCTTCGCCACCGTCGAGGGCCCCGAGGTCGAACTCGACGACTACAACTTCACCCGCCTGCGCATCCCCGAGGACCACCCCGCGCGCGATATGTGGGACACCTTCTGGCTCGACGAGGACGTGGACGGCGAGCAGCCGCTGCTGCTCCGCACGCATACCTCGCCGATGCAGATCCGCTACCTCGACGCCCACGACGAGCCGCCCGTGCGCATCGCGGTGCCGGGCCGCTGCTACCGCTACGAGGCGACCGACGCGACGCACGAGTGGATGATGACCCAGGTCGAGCTGCTCGCCGTCGACGAGGGCGTCTCGCTCGCCGACCTCAAGGGCACGCTGCTGGAGTTCGCCCGCCAGCTCTTCGGCGGCGAGCGCCGCGTGCTGCTGCGGCACTCCTACTTCCCTTTCGTCGAGCCCGGCGTGGAGGTCGCCGTCGACTGCTTCTCCTGCCCCGGCGACAACCCGGCCTGCGCGGTCTGCCGCGGCAGCGGCTGGCTCGAGATCCTCGGCGCGGGGATGGTGCATCCCGAGGTGCTCGCCGCCTCGGGCTTCGACCCGGATCGCTACACCGGCTTCGCCGCCGGCATGGGCGTCGAGCGGATCGCGATGCTGCGCTACGGCATCGAGGACATCCGCAACTTCTACGCCAACGACCTGCGCTTCCTGCGCCAGTTCCAGGGGGTGTGACGATGTCCGATGACACTGCGGCCAGCGACATCGAGGCGCCCGAGCCGCCCCCTGCGGGCGACCCAAACCTCGGCTATTTCTCGGTCAGCCTGTCGGTGAGCGACCTCGCGGTCTCGCAGGAGTTCTACGAGCAGCTCGGCTTCGAGCCGCTCGGCGGCGGCGAGGGCTGGCTGATGATGCGCCAGGGCGGCGCGATGATCGGCCTCTTCGAGGGGATGTTCGAGGGCAACATCCTGACCTTCAATCCTCCCGACGTGCGCGCCGTCCGCAGCCGCCTCGCCGAGCGCGGCCTCGAGACCGAGCTGCTGCACGAGATGCCGGACGGCCAGGACCCCTCGGTCGCGCTCCCGGCCACCGGGGACGAGGGCCCGGCGCACGTCGTCCTCGAAGACCCGGATGGCAACGCCATCCTGCTCGACCAGTTCTAGCGAGGCCTGCCGAATGCTCGTCTCCCTCAAGTGGCTGCGCGACTACGTCGACCTTCCGGACGACCTCGACGTCGAGGCGTTCGCGGAGCGGCTGACGATGGCCTCGGCGGAGGTCGAGGGCATCGAGCGCGTCGGCGGCTGGGACCGCGAGCTGGTGACCGTCGCCGAGGTGCTCTCGGTCGACCCGCACCCGAACGCCGACCGCCTCAAGCTCGCGACGGTCGATTGCGGCACGCCCACGCCGCATACGGTGGTCTGCGGCGCGCCGAACGTCGCCGCCGGGCAGCGCGTCGCCTTCGCGCGCGTGGGCGCGACGCTCGTCGATCCGCGCAGCGGCGAGAGCGCGACGCTCAAGGCCGCGCGCATCCGCGGCGTCGAGTCCTCGGGGATGGTGCTGTCCGAGCGCGAGCTGGGGCTGTCCGAGGAGCACGAGGGCATCCTCGAGCTGCCGGGGGACGCGCCGGTGGGCGCGCCGCTCGCCGACTACCTCGGAGACGTGGTGCTCGACGTGCACACCTGGCCGAACCGCGCCGACATGATGAACATGGTCGGCGTCGCCCGCGAGGTCGCCGCCGTCCTCGGCTCCGCGCTGCGCCTTCCGGACAGCGCCCACGCCGAGAGTGACGAGGCCGTCGAGGACGCCGCCGCCGTCGCGATCGACGATCCGGACCGCTGCGCGCGCTACATCGCCACGGTCATCGAGGGCGTGCGCGTCGGGCCCTCGCCGCGCTGGCTGCAGGAGCGCCTGCAGGCCGCCGGGCAGCGCCCGATCAACAACGTCGTCGACGTCACGAACTACGTCATGCTCGAGCTCGGCAACCCGCTGCACGCCTTCGACGCCGACCGCCTGCAGGGCACGGTCGTCGTGCGCCTCGCAAGCGAGGGCGAGCGGCTGAGGACGCTCGACGGCGAGCACCGCGAGCTGAGCGACGACACGCTGCTGATCACCGACGAGAGCGGCCCGATCGCCCTCGCGGGCGTGATGGGCGGCCTCGAGAGCGAGGTCCACGAGGGCACGACGCGCGTGCTGCTCGAGGCCGCGCAGTTCGACCCCGCGAGCATCCGCCGCACCTCGACGCGGCTGCGGCTGCGCAGCGAGGCCTCCTCGCGCTTCGAGCGCGGGCTCTCGCCGGAGCTGGCGGAGCACGCCTCGCGCCGCGCGACGCAGCTGCTGGTCGAGGTCTGCGGCGGCACGGCGCGGCGCGGCACGGTCGACGTCTACCCGCGACCGCAGGGCGCCGCCCGCGTGACGCTGACCCGCGACCGCCTCGACACCGTGCTCGGCTTCCACGTCCCCGACGCCGAGGTTGAGTCAGCCCTCCGCACGCTCGGCTTCACGGTCGCCCGTGAGGGCGGCGCGGACGGCGGCGCGGAGCGCTTCCTCGTCGAGTCGCCGTGGTGGCGTACCGACGTGACGATCCCCGACGACCTCGCCGAGGAGGTCGTGCGTATCGCCGGGTACGACCGGCTGCCGGCGACGACGGTGCGCGGGCGCGTGCCCTCGTACGAGCCGGCGCCGCTGCCGGCGCTGCGCGACCACGTGCGTCGCGCGCTCGCGGCGGCGGGGCTGCAAGAGGTGATCAACTACTCGCTGACCACGGGCGAGACGCTGAGCCGCGTCCGGCCCGCCGCCGAACTGGAGGCGAACGCGCCGCTGCGGCTGCGCAACACGCTCTCCTCGGAGCACGAGGTGCTGCGCACCTCGCTGCGCCACTCGCTGATCGAGACGGTCGACCGCAACCTGCGGGCAGGCGCCGACGAGATCGCGATCTTCGAGGCAGGGCGCAGCTATACGCCGCGTCGTGGCGAGGACGGCCCGTTGCCCGACGAGCGCGAGGTCGTCGCCGGCGCGCTCTGCGGCGTCGAACGCGACCGCTGGGGCAGCCCGCTTGAGCGTGCCCTCGGTTTCTTCGACGCGAAGGGCGTGCTCGACGAGCTGGGCGAGCGCCTCGGCGTCGCCTTCGAGTACGAGCCGCACGAGGAACACGGCCTGCTCGCCGGTCGCTGCGCGCGCGTCAGCGTCGGCGGGACGGCCGTCGGCACGCTCGGCGAGGTGCACCCCGACACGCTTGAGGCGTTCGGCGTCGAGCAGCCGGTCGCGCTGTTCGAGCTCGACCTCGCGGTGCTGCTTGAGGCCACGCCCGGACGGCGCAGCGCCGAGCCGGTGCCGCGCTTCCCGGCGGTGGAGCAGGATGTCGCGCTCGTCGTCGACGAGGGCGTCCCGGCGGGTGCGCTGCGGGCGCTCATCGAGCAGTCGCGGCTGGTCGCGGAGGCGCGCGTCTTCGACGTCTACCGAGGCGAGCAGCTGCCCGCGGGCAAGAAGTCGATCGCCTTCGCAATCCGCTACCAGGCGTCCGACCGCACGCTCACGAGCGAGGACGCCAACCGCGAGCAGGCACGCATCCTCCAGCGCCTCGCCCGCGAGCACGGCGCGGAGCAGCGTGTGTAGGACCGGCTCCCGCCGCCGCCTCGCGGCCCGCGCACTCCCGGCCCTTGTCCGGCCTTTGTCATTTCTGGAAGGTTGGAGCATACTCCAGCCATGAGTACCGGAAACTGGTTCGGGAGTCTTGTGCGCCGCGTCTTCGGGGGCGGCGGGAATGGGGAGGTGGCGATGGCCACGACAGAGGACTGGGCGGGCCTCAGCCAACGGCTGATGTCGAGCGTCGGGACCGACGTGCCGCCGATCGCGATCACCTTCTCGGACGCGCCTCCCGACGGCGTGGACGCCTTCGACGACCCGATGCCGCCGCCGCTCGAGGACGGCCGCACCGGCCGCGTCTCGGCCGGCTGCGTGTTCTGGATGAAGTCCACGGACCGCACCTTCTCGACCGTCGCCGAGGACCACGGCAACTGTAGCGTCGGCAGCCTCACGCACGGTCTCAAGACGCTCGAGGAGGTCGGCGGCAACTCCGACGTGGCCGCGATCCTCGAGTGCGGCTGGGTGACGATGGACATCGTGCCGCTGATCCCGGTGGTCACGGAGAAGCCGGGCGCGATCACCTACGGCCCGCTCGCCGGAACGCCGATCGACCCGGACGTGGTGATGCTGCGCGTCACCGGGCGCCAGCTGATGGTGCTGTCAGACGCGCTGCCGGACCTGAGCCTGCAGGGCAAGCCACAGTGCCACATCGTCGCGATGGCGAAGGAACACGGAGTCGCAGCCGCGAGTGTTGGCTGACAGCTCAGTCGTGTACGGACCGGGATGTCCAACTCCGAAATGACCTGCGCGATTCCGGCAAACCAGCTGGCCGACGTCGTCTCGAAGATCGAGGCGGCCGGCGGCGCCGACCTTGCCGTGGCGGGCTACGCCGCCGAGGATGCGAGGCGCTTCCCTCCGGTGAACTGACGCCGAGGGCGCGCTGGCAGCGAATACCGGACGGGGCGGCTCAGCCGCCCCGTTTGCTTGCCCTCGGGAGTAGCGGCGTCGGGAGTAGCGGCGTCAGGCCAGGGCGGCCTGGGCGCGTGTGGCGAGCTGGCCGAAGGCCTCGGGCTCGCGGGCCGCGAGGTCCGCAAGCATCTTGCGGTCGATCTCGATGCCGGCGCGCTTGAGGCCCTGGATCAGGCGGCTGTAGCTGAGGCCGTGCAGCCGGGCTGCCGCGTTGATGCGCACGATCCAGAGGCGGCGGAAGTCACCCTTGCGTTCGCGCCGGTGGTCGGTCGCGTAGCGCATGGCGTGCAGCACCGACTCGTTCGCGACCTTGAAGTTGCGATGGCGCTTGCCACGGTGGCCGCGTGCGCGGCGGAGGATCTTCTTGTGGCGGGCGCGTGTGGCGACCCGATTGCGCGTGCGCGGCATGGCGTTCTACCCCTCGTGCCTAGCGGCCGAGCAGCGTGCGGAGGCGCTTGCGCTGCGTCGGGTGCGCCTCGTGCAGGCGACCGAGCGCCTGCAGCTTCTCGCGGCGCTTCTTCATGCGCTTGTTGTTGAGGTGATGGGCGCGGACCATCAGCTTCCCGCTGCCGGTCACCTTCACACGCTTCGCCGCACCGCGGTGCGTCTTCATCTTGGGCATCGCTTGAGTCCTGTTGAGTTCCGTGTTCGAGTCTACCGAGCCGGAGACGCTACGGGCCAGCGCCGGCTACGAGTCCGCTGCCGCCTCCGCAGCCTCCGCCTTCGGGTCGCGCATCACGACCATCGAGAGCATGCGTCCCTCCATTTGCGGCGGCCGCTCGACCGTCGCGACGTCCTCGATGCGCGAGTAGAAGCGATCCAGCAGGTCGCGGCCCACCTCCGGGTGGGTGATCTCGCGCGCGCGGAACATGACCGAGATCTTCACCTTGTCGCCCTCGGCCAGCAGCTTGCGCGCGGTGCGCGCCTTGAAGGCGATGTCGTGCTCGTCGATCTTGACGCGCATCCGCACCTCGCGCAGCGAGGAGTGGCGCGAGGACTTGCGCGACTCGCGCTCCCGCTTGGCCTGCTGATACTTGAACTTGCCGTAGTCCATGATCCGGACCACCGGCGGGCTGGCCGTCGGCGCGACCT
This sequence comes from Dehalococcoidia bacterium, assembly GCA_963667465.2. GTDB lineage: Bacteria > Chloroflexota > Dehalococcoidia > UBA2979 > UBA2979 > VXMT01. The sequence continues at coordinate 575,961 of CAXXDN010000002.1, forward strand.
CGACGAGATCGAGGTTCGCCTCGTCGGCGACGCGCTGCGCCTCGTTGATATCGAGGATGCCGAGTTGCTCGGTGTCACGGATCACGCGGACCTGCGGTACCTGAATCTGCTCGTTGACCCGCAGCTCTTTCGCGATCGGAGGCACCTCTCAGCTACATGCGGGCCCCGGCGGGGCGCGCGGGCGCTGATTCTAGCACTCCGCGCAACGCCTGTGGCCGCCGCTCGGCAGACCCGTCGCTACTCCTCGGCCTCGGCGGGGGCGTATTCGATGAGCAACTGGCCCTGCTCCACGCTGTCGCGCGCGTTGACGTGCACGGCGGTCACCGTGCCCTCAAGCGGGATCAGCACCTCGTTCTGCATCTTCATCGCCTCGAGGACGAGCACCGTCGTCCCGGCCTCCAGCTCGTCGCCCGGCGCGACGCGCACCTCGACGACGACGCCGGCGAGGGGCGAGGAGATCTCGCCGGGCGCGTCCTCCGCGCCGCCAACGACACCGCGGCCGCGGCCGCTACCCGTGACCTGCTGGATTTGGAAACGCCGCGAGCCTACGGTCACGTCGAACGAGGCGCCGTCGCGCGCCACATAGGCGCGCCGGGTGACGCCTCCGATGCGGAACGCGACGAAGCCGGGCAGCTCCGCCGCGTCCACGTCGATCGCGATCGGCTCCGCCTCGTCGATCGTGACGAGTGTCTCGGCGCCCCCGCCGGGGGCGCTGTCGAGCACGACCGTGCGTTCCTCGCCGCCTACGAGGAGCCGATGCCGCTTCGCCATCCTCGTCCCTCCGCGTGGCGTACGCGCGCGCCCAGGGCGTCGCTGCGTCCGGCCAGCGCCCAGCCGCGTCCCGGTGCGCCTGCCGCTCCGTTCGCGCTCGATCCGCGTCCGCCGCCCAGCCCCGAGGCGAGCGCGGCCGCGATCAGCGCCGTGACCTCGCTCGGGTCGTCCTCGGCTGGTGGAGGCATCTCGAACTCACGCTCCAGCCAGCCGGTGTCGACCGCGCCCGAGACGTAGTCCGGGTGATCGAGCAGCGCGAGGTGGAAGGGCGCGTTGGTGTCGATGCCGGCGACCAGCAGGTCTTGCAGCGCGCGCCGCAGCCGCTCGATCGCTGCCGGGCGGTCCTCCGCCCAGACGATCAGCTTGCCCAGCAGCGAGTCGTAGAAGACCGGTACGTCCAGCCCGTCGAAGAGCATCGAGTCGAAGCGCACGCCCGGCCCGAGCGGCGGCTCGACGCGGTGCACGATGCCGAACGAGGGCGCGAAGTTCGCGTAGGCGTTCTCCGCGTTGATCCGCGCCTCGATTGCCCAGCCGTGCGGCTGCGGCAGTCCGGCGTCCTCGGGCAGCGGCTCGCCGGCGGCGATCGCGAGTTGCAGCGCCACCAGGTCGACGCCGTAGACGAACTCGGTCACGGGATGCTCGACCTGGAGCCGCGCGTTCATCTCGAGGAAGTAGAACTCGCCGTCCTCGCCGAGCAGGAACTCGACGGTGCCGGCGTTGCGGTAGCCGCAGCTGCGCGCGGCCGTCACGGCCACATCGCAGAGCCGTGCGCGCAGGTCGGGGTCGACGGCGACGGAGGGCGCCTCCTCGATCAGCTTCTGGCGGCGGCGCTGGATCGAGCACTCGCGCTCGCCGAAGGCGCGCACGTTGCCGTGCGCGTCGGCCATCACCTGTACCTCGACGTGCCGGGCAGGCGAGACGTACTTCTCGAGGAAGATCGTCGCGTCGCCGAAGGCAGCGGCCGCCTCCGTGCCGGAGACGCGCATCGCGTCCTCGAGCTCGTCGATGCTCTCGACAATGCGAATGCCGCGCCCGCCGCCGCCGGAGGCGGCCTTGACCAGCAGCGGGAAGCCGATCCGTTCGGCCTCGGCGCGCGCGTGCCCGACGTTCTGCGGGTCGATGTCCTCGGCCCCGGGGACGACCGGGACGCCGGCGCTCTCCATGAGCCGCCGCGCCTGCACCTTGTCACCCATCGCCTGCATCGCGGAGGCGGGCGGGCCGATGAAGGTGATGCCGGCCGCCTCGCAGGCCTCGGCGAAGGCGGGGTTCTCGGAGAGGAAGCCGTAACCGGGGTGCACGGCGTCGGCGCCGGTCTCCCGGGCCGCCTCGATGATGTTGTCGATGACGAGGTAGGACTGGGTGGCCGGGCCGGGGCCGATCAGCACGGCGGCGTCGGCGTTGCGCACGTGCAGTGCGTCGCGGTCCGCCTCGGAGTAGACGGCGACGGTCTCGATGCCCAGCTCGCGGCAGCTGCGCTGGACGCGCAGCGCGATCTCCCCGCGGTTCGCCAGCAGCACGCGCTTCGGCATCGCCTGTCCCGTCGTTCGGCTCATCGAGGCCGCGCGTCAGATTGTCACGGCATGCGGCCGTCAGCAACCACGCGGCGCGCTACGTTGTCTCCTCCGGCTCCGGATCGGTCGAGCGCTCGTCGCGCTCCGCGGCGATGCGCGCGACTGCCTCGGCGAGCGGCGTGGGGCCGAGGTCGCCGAGCGCACGGTGGCGTAGCGAGACGGCGTGGCCCTCGGCCTCGCGGTCTCCAACGACGAGCATGTAAGGCACCTTCTGCAGCTGCGCCTTGCGGATCTTCGCGCCCATGCGGTCGCCGCCGTCGTCGACCTCGACGCGCAGCCTGCGTGCCGCCAGGGCGTCGCGGACCGACTCGGCGTACTCGACGTGGCGGTCGGCGATCGGGATCACGGTCGCCTGCACCGGCGCGAGCCAGAGCGGCAGCGCGCCGGCGTAGTGCTCGATCAGGATGCCCATGAAGCGTTCGATCGAGCCGTAGAGCGCGCGATGCACCATGAACGGGCGGTGCTCCTGGCCGTCCTCGGCGATGTAGCCCATCTCGAAGCGCTCGGGCAGGTTGAAGTCGAACTGCACCGTCGAGCACTGCCAGGCGCGCCCCAGCGCATCGACGAGGTCGAAGTCGATCTTCGGCCCGTAGAACGCGCCCTCGCCCTCGTCGACCTCGTACGCCAGCCCGGTGCGCTCGAGGGCCGCGCGCAGCGACGCCTCGGCGAGGTCCCAGTCTTCGACGGCGCCGACGTATTTCTCCTCGGGCCGGGTGGAGAGCCGCGCGCGCACCTCCTCGAAGCCGAAGGCGCCGAGCACGCGCAGGAACAGATCGACGACACCGACGATCTCGTCCTCGACCTGGTCGGGCGTGCAGATGATGTGGGCGTCGTCCTGCGTGAAGCCGCGCACGCGCAGCATGCCGTGCAGCGTCCCGGAGCGCTCGTAGCGATAGACCGTGCCGAGCTCGGCGAGCCGTATCGGCAGCTCGCGGTAGGAGCGCAGCGCGTTCTTGTAGATCTGGATGTGGAACGGGCAGTTCATCGGCTTCATGTAGAAGTCGCTGCCGTCCACGTCCATCGGCGAGTACATCGACTCCGCGTAGAAGTCGAGGTGGCCGCTCCGCTCCCAGAGCGTCGCGCGGCCGGTGTGCGGCGTGAAGACGAGCTCATATCCACCGTCGAGGTGCTCGTGTCGCCAGAGGTCCTCCAGCTCGAGGCGGACGCGCGCGCCCTTCGGGTGCCAGTAGATCAGCCCCGGCCCGTACTCCTCGTGCGTGGAGAACAGGTCGAGCTCACGCCCGAGCCTGCGGTGGTCGCGCCGCTCGGCCTCCTCGCGAGCGGAGAGGTACGCGTCGAGCTCCTCCTGCGTGGGGAACAGCGCGCCGTAGACGCGCTGCAGCATCGGCCGGCGCTCGTCACCGCGCCAGTACGCGCCCGAGACGTGTGTGAGCGTGAACGCGCCGACCTGGCCGGTCCGCTCCGTGTGCCCGCCGCGGCAGAGGTCGTCGAACTGCGCATGGCGGAAGTGGCCGACTGTCTCCTCGTCGATCTCGTCGATCAGCTCGAGCTTGTAGGGCTGGTCGGCGAAGATCTCTCGCGCCGCGTCGCGGGGGATCCACTGCCCCTCGATCGGCACGTTGCGCTTCACCGTGCGGCGCATCCGCCGCTCGATCTGCGCGAGGTCCTCGGGCGTCAGCGGACGCGGCAGGTCGAAGTCGTAGTAGAAGCCGTGCTCGATCGGGGGGCCGATCGCGTACTTGCCCTCGGGGAACAGCTCGATCACGGCCTCGGCGAGGACGTGCGCGGCGGAGTGGCGCATGCGGAAGAGGCGCTCCTCCGGCGGCAGCGTATCGAGGGGCGCCTCGTCGCGGTGCGCGTCGTCCGGGGACTCGTGCTCCGTCTCGTTCGGGTTGTTGCTCATCGCTCGCTCCTGCTCGCTGTCCATCGATCGTCGTGGCAGCGGCGGCGCGCGAGAAGCGGGAGACGCGAAACGGCGCGCCGCCGTCCGCTCAGGGACGGGAAGCGCGCCTCACGTGGTTCCACCCTGTTTCCCCCGGCCGCCGAGGCGGTCGAGGCTCATTGAGGCCGCTAACGGGGCCAGCCGCCACGGGTTCGCCCGTGGGCTCCGGGGGTGGTGCGCCCTCGCGTGCGGCGGCGGGGCTTCCAGCCGTGGCCCCGCTCTCTGTGCGCCGCGTCTCGCGACGGCGTGCGTCCCCATCGACGCTCGGTCTGGCGGCGTCCGCGGACGCCGGACCGCGATCCATGGTAGCAACCGGCGCGCCTGAGGGCAGCGGCAATCCTCGCCCGGTGCAGGAGGACCAGGCTACGCTGCTCGTTCCTGCTCGTTCCTGCTCGTTCCTGCGAGCGCCCTGGCGGACCGCTCGGGCGTGCCCTGCGGTGGTTGGTCAGTAGAGCCGCTCGCGGTTGGCCTCGTCCTCGGAGGCGTCGATCGCGGTGGCGTTCGCGCCGCGGATCTGGTCGGCGAGGACCTGTCCGTAGGTGGGGTAGCAGGAGCGGTCGATCTGCGTCTCGGTGTCCCAGAGCCGCGAGCGGATCAGGGAGCGGCCGCAGTGCAGGAACGCCTCCTCGACGGTGATGCGCAGGCCGGAGGGTGGCGCCTTGCGGCCGACGGAGAGTGGCGCGAGGAGCGCCGCGTCGGTGACGATCTCGGCCCTGCCGCTGACACGCAGGGTCTCGTTCATGCCCGGCGCGAGGAAGAGCAGCCCCACCTGCGGGTGGGCGAGCACGTTCTGGAGCGAGTCGAGCTGGTTGTTGCCGGGGCGGTCGGGGATGAGCAGGGTGTGCTCATCGAGCACCGCCACGAAGCCGGGCGGGTCGCCCCTGGGCGAGGTGTCCTGGCGTCCGTCGGCGCCGCGGGAGCTGATCACGCAGAAGGGCGAGAGCGCGATGAAATCGCGGGCGTGCCGGTCGATGTGGTCCAGCACCTTCTGTTGTGCCCGCGGTGCCGGCTCCCGGTAGGTCTCGCGCAGCTCGGTCTGGCTAGCGATGCCCATGCGCGCACCTCCCCGGTGGCTCATTGGGGAGTATGGCACACGCCGCAGGCGGACCGCGCCAGCGGATCGTGGGAGCCCTCGTTTCGCGGGCCGGGCGGCCGGCCCGCCGGCAGCGGCGCAGCGCGCCGGGCCGGGCCGGTTTACCCGGGGTCCTGCGGTTCGCGCGAGCGCGCAAGCTCGGCGCGCAACTCGCGCACCTCGTCGCGGAGCGAGGCGAGGGCGGCGGCTGCGGGGTCCTCGCGTCTCGCCAGCATCGAGGCGAAGTTGGCGGTGAGCGCGCCGAAGAGCCCGATGCCGCCGAGCATCAGCACGTAGGCGAAGGCGCGTCCGGGCGCCGTGACTGGCACGATATCGCCGTAGCCGACCGTCGTAACGGTGGCGATCGACCACCAGAGGGCGTCGGGGAAGGAGTCGACGGGCGAGTCGTGGCCGCGTTCGAGCGAGGTCACGATAGTCGCGATCAGGAGCACGAGTCCGACGGCGTAGGCGCCGAGGAAGTCGACGTGGGCGAACCGCACCGGGCGGCGGTAGGCGCGCGAGCCGTAACGGGTGATCCAGAGTATCCTCAGCGGGCGTGCGACCGGGAGCAGCACGGCGAGGGCGTCGAGCCAGTGCTGCCGGAGGTAGCGCCCGCGCCGGGGAGCGATGGCCAGCCTGACAAGCAGTTCAGCGGCGAAGCCGGCCCAGATGGTGAGACTGCAGGAGAGCGCGAGGGCCTGCGAGGCGGGCCGCAGCTCCCAGAGCAGGGGCGCCGCGAGGAGCGGGATCAGCGCGAACGAGAGGATCATCAGCGGCAGTTCCGTGCCGCGCTCGATCCTGTCCAGCAGGGCCTCGCGGCGGGCGCTGCGTCCCGGCTCGGGTTCGCTGGGTCGGTGCATGGGGCATCTCCTTCCCGGTGGGTTCGTTCAGCCTATCGGACCGCAATCGTGGCGGATGAGCAGAGAGGTCCGGGGCGATGCCGAGAGTGCTTGATGGACTGAGTTGGCTGGTCACGGTGCGGCCGCTCGCGACGCTGCTCGCGCTGCTGGTCGTCACGGTCGCGCTCGGTGCGGGTATCACGCGGCTGGCGCCGCAGGCCGACAACACCGTCTTCCTGCCGGAGGACAGCGACGTCACGCTCGCCTCGGAGACGATCGACGCGCTCTTCGGCCGCTCGCAGGAGACGGTCTCCGCGACGCTGCTCTTCCGCGGCGAGGCGCTCACGCCGGCAGGTCTCGCGCAGATCGACGAGGTCGTGACGTCCGCCGCGTCCGACCCGCGCGTGCAGGCGCTGCTCGCGCCGCAAGGCGCGGTCGTCTCGCCCACCTTGCTGTTCGCGCAGGCGCTGGGCACGGACGACTTCGCGGCGCTCGCGCAGGCGCAGATCGACGGAGCCGCGGCGCAGCTGCCGCTCGGGCGGCTGGTCGGCACGGACACCGACGGGACGACTGTGACGATCGCCGCGATCCGGCTGCGCGCGGACGGCGACGGCGACGGCGACACGGCCGACGACGAGGCCGGGCTCGCAGAGGCCGAGCTCGCGATCCGCGACATCGCCCGGGACAGCGCGGGTCCGCTCACGGGCAGCAGCCTCTCTGCGGCCACCACGGCCGAAGAGACCGAGCGCGCCACCGGTACGGAGATGGCCGTGATCATGGTCATCGCGCTGGCGGTGATCGGCGCGTTGCTGCTGCTCTTCACGCGCTCGCCGATCGACCTGCTGCTCTCGGTGCTGGGGCTCGTGCTCACGATCGTCTGGGTGCTCGGCGCCCAGGGCTGGCTCGGCCCGGAGGGGGCCGGCCTGATTGGCGCGCCCAACACGCTGACGACGATGGTGCCGGTGATGCTGATCGGGCTCGTCGTCGACTACGCGATCCAGACCGTCGGGCTCTACCGCGAGCGGCGCGGCGAGGGCCACGGCGCGCGCGCGGCGGCGCGGCTCGGGCTGCGTTCGGTGATCATCCCGCTCTCGCTCGCCGCCGTGACCACGGTCGTCTCCTTCCTCACCAACCTCAGTTCGCCGATCCCGGCCAACGGCGACTTCGGGGTCGTCGCGGGCGTGGGCGTCATCGCCGGGCTGGTCGTGATGCTGGCGCTGCTCGCCTCGGCGCGCGCGCTGATCGACGGCCGCCGCGAGTCGCGCGGCGGGCTGCCGGAGGCGAAGCCGGTCTCCGGGGCGATCCCCGGAGTGGGCCGCGCCGTCGAAGCGCTTGGAGGGCAGCTCGCGCGCCGGCCCGCGCCCTTCCTGGTGGTGGTCGGCATCGTCACGGTGCTGCTGGGCATCGCCTCCACGAATCTCGATACCGTCTTCGACTCTCGCGACTTCCTGCCCAGGGGGGGCGACGCGGTCCGCGACGTGGAGACGCTCGACGCCGCCTTCGGTGGCTCGACCGACGTGGTCCAGGTGCTGATCGAGGCGGAGGCGACCGCCGGCCGCACGGTCCGCAACATCCTCGACTTCAGCTTCGCCTTCGACGACGACCTGCGCCGCCCCGAGGGGGTGGTCGGGGGCATCCAGTCCTCGCTCGGGACGTTGCTGCTCGACTGGATCACGGACGGCGGCCCGGACGACCCCGCCTACGACGCCGAGCTCGTGGCGATGACCGAAGCGGCGGACCAGTTCCGGCTTGACGCGCAGCAGGTGCAGGCGATCTACGAGCGTCTGGCGGCGCTCGACCCGGAGCGCTTCGCCCGGGTGGCGGTCGTCGACCCGGCGGGGGCCGACACGCTGCTCGTGCGCTTCGACGCGCTCACGCGCGACCAGGAGCGTGCGGGGCGCATGGTCGCCGACATCGAGGGGTTGTGGTTCGGGAGCGACGAGGAGATCACGGCCACCTCGAGCGAGATCATCGGGCTCGAGGTAGTGGACGCGATGACCTCCAGCCAGACGGCGGCGATCGCCACGACGGTGCTCGCCGCCTTCGCGATCCTCACGCTCTTCTTCTGGATCACCGACGGGCGCCCGGAGCTGGGCTTCATCGCGGTCGCGCCGATCGTGATGGTGCTCTTCTGCGTGCTCGGGACGATGGCGCTCGCGGGCATCCCCTACAACGTGATCACGGCGCTGATCACGGCGCTCTCGATCGGCATCGGTGTGGACTACACGATCCACATCATCCACCGCTACGAGGAGGAGTTTGAGCACTCGCATGACCCCGAGCAGGCGGCGCGCCGCACGCTCGGCACGACCGGCTCGGCGCTGCTCGGATCGGCGCTGACGACGGCGCTGGGCTTCGGGGTGCTGGTGTTCTCCTCGCTCACGCCCTTCCAGCAGTTCGGGATCGTGACCGCGATCACGATCGCCTACGCGCTGATCGCGGCGATCGTGGTGGTGCCGCCGGCGATGATCCTCTGGGGTGCCTACCAGCACTACCGCCTGCGCAGCGCCGCCGAGCGCGCTGCCCAGCTCGACGCGTAGCGGGCCGGCTGCGATGACACCTCAGGGATGACGGGGTCGCACGATGCGTGATCGCAGGGGTGCGCAGCCATGATCCCGCAGCCGGCACGACGTGGCGTGGCGCTCTACCTGGCCGCCACGGCGATCGCCGTGGCCCTGCTCCTGATGCTGACGCCGATCTTCCACGATGGCTCGCCCGACTATCCCGCCTGGAAGGTGCTGAACTGGTTCATGGCCGCGGGCGTGGTTGTGATCATGGTTGCCGCCGTCAGCAGCTACCGCGCGTTCGGCGACGACGACCGCAACACGGTCGGCTACCTGCGCTCCCGGCTCGGGTCCTACGGAGCGGTGGTGCTGGCGATGCTGTTCTTCTGGGGCTGGTTGTGGACCCTTAACCCGGAGAGCGAGACGGGAGGGGCCGTGACCTCGCACCTCGTCTACTTCCCCGTCATGGACGCCCTCTACGTCGTCCTCGCGCTCAGCACCGCGCGCCGCCTCTGGTGAGGCGTAGCGGACTCCAGCCCGCAATCGAGGAGGGCGCGAGCGCCCGAGGATCCAGAGTGCGCCGTCAGCCGCTACGAGGGAGCCGCTACGAGGGAGTCGAGTTCGTGGAGCAGTCGACCAGGCCCTTCGACTTCGCCCGGTGAGGGGCCAATCAGAGTGAGCGCAAGGAACCCCCGTGGCTGGGCGATCGCGGCGGTGCTTGCGCTCGCGGCCGTCGCGGCGCTGGGTCCTGCACCCCGCCTGGTGGCGGCGCAGGAGGGCGCGGACTCCGCCGGCGAGGCGCGCGTCGTCGCGCGGCTGCTCTCCGACGGCCGCCTCGAGGTCGCGCTGCAGGCCCGCACGGGCGCCGGAGGCTGGAGCGAGCGGATCGCGCCCGGCAGGCGCTTCCTGCCCGCCGCCACCGAGCCCGGCCGCTGGCTCTGGACGGCGCCGGAGCAGCTCGGCAACCTCGAGTGGCGCGTCAACGCCCGCAGGCTTTCCGGCGGCGGCTTCGAGGTCGCGCTGCAGGCGCGCACCGGCGCGTACGGCGCCTGGGGCGAGCGCCTGCTGCCGGAGCGCCGCTTCCTCCCCGCCAACCTCGAACCCGGACCCTGGCTTTTTTCGTCGCCTGTCGTACCCGGACCCAGGCTTGTTTCGGCGCCTGTCGAGCCCGTTCTTGTGCAACCCCAGATCGTCACCTTCTACGGACACCCCGACGTGCGGGCGATGGGCGTGCTCGGCCACGGCACACCCGCCGAGGTGGCGCTTGAGGTCGCCGCCTGGGCGGAGCGCTACGACGAGCTCAACGGCCCCCGCTCGGCCGTCGGGGCCTACCACCTGATCGTGGGCGTCGCCCAGACCTGGCCGACCCCCGAGGGCGACTGGCTCGGCCATCTCGACCACGAGCGCATCGCCCGCTACGTCGAGGCCGCGCGCGAGCATGGCCTGCTGCTCTTCCTCGACACGCAGATCGGCTGGAGCGACCCGCTGTCCGAGGTGCGACTGCTGGAGCCCTTCCTCAGGGAACCCTTCGTGCACGTTGCCATCGACCCGGAGTTCGCGACCGAGCACCGGGGCGTTGCACCGGGGCTCGTCATCGGTTCGGTGAGCGCCACGCAGGTGAACGAGGTTCAGGCCTACCTCGCCGGGATCGTGCGCGAGGAGGGCCTGCCGCCCAAGATCCTGATGGTGCACCAGTTCACGGACTGGATGCTCACAGGACGCGAGGAGGTCGAGGACTATCCCAACGTCGAACTCTCGATCGACATGGACGGCTTCGGGCGCGCCCCCATCAAGGTCGACGGCTACGAGCGCTGGGCGCTGACCGCCCCCTCGGAGCGCCCCGCCTTCAAGCTGTTCTTCGATCTGGACACCCCGGTCATGACTCCGCAGGAGGTGCAGGACCTCGATCACCCGCCCGATATCATCATCTACCAGTAGGCGACCGTAGCGGCTCGACTCCCGGGTGAGTCTCCGCTTCCGTCCCGGAACCCTGCGCCGGCCCCTACTCGAACGTCGCGGCGTCCGCTCCGAGCCATTTGCGGATGAGCGCGTTGAGGGCGCCGTCGGCCTTCATCGAGTCGAGCGCCTCGTTGAACCTGCCCAGCAGGTCGCTGCCCGTGCGCACGCCGATGCCGAGGCCTTGGTCGAGCCGCAGCGACGGACCCACGGCATCGAGGCGCCCCGCGTGCTCGGCGAGCTTCGCGACCCCGTAGCCATGATCGACGAGCACGGCGTCGACATCCCCGTTCAGCACGGCGGTTGCGGCGTCGGCTCCTCCGTCGAGCGGCACGAAGGCGATGCCCTGCTCCGTCAGGTAGTCGGAGAAGATGGTGTTGGCCGCGACGCCGATCGCACCCTCGACCGCCTCGTCACCCGCACCTGCTCGCGCCAGGTACATGGAGGGTCGCGGCGGATAGTAGGGGCCCGCGAAGTCGATCAGCCCGTCACGCTCGGCAGTGATGCTCATACCGGCGATGATGACGTCGAACTGCTCCGTGACGAGGTCGGGGATGAGCGTCTCCCAGTCGTGCAGGATCCACTCGCACTCCAGTGCGGCGCGCCGGCACAGCTCGTCGCCCAGCTCGCGCTCGAGGCCGTCGATCTCGCCCTCGTCGTTGATGAAGTCGAAGGGGTGATAGTCCCCCACGGTGGCGATCACGACCGGGTCGTTCCCGCCGCAGGACGCGAGCAGCGGCAGGAACGCTACGGCGATGAGCAGGGTGGCGAGCGGGCGCATCCGGCCTTTGATGAAGGTCTGCGACATCTCGTACCTCCGCAGTCTCGGCAGCAAATGGTAGCGTCCTCTGCGGCCCTGTCCAACCACAGCGCCACTCCGCAAGAGTCGGCGCCGCGCGCTTCACGGTCGGCGTGCAATCCGCGTGCAGATCCCTGCAGCCCGGCGAGCGCGTTCTGAGCACGGAGCGACTTGAGGCGATCGACGCGCTCACCCTCACCCTCACCCTCGCCGCACACCCGGCCCTCGCCGATGTCCGTCCCTGAGGCGAACCCGGTGCGCGGTGCGGGCCCAGTTTGATTCGGCGCGGGAGCGAAGGGGGTGACCGTACCGCTTGTCACTCACGAATGGCCACGTCTCCATGAGTTCGCCGTCCTTTGGGAAAGCGGTGATGTGACGACGCGGATGCTGCCACCGCCAAGCAGTTGACGTTCAAGCCACGGTGTGCAACCATCGTCCTTCACGCTTTCATCCCCGCCGTCCTTTCTCGTACCCTTCTCGTTCTCGTACCCTTCTCGTTCCTTGCTCTTGTCTTCTGCTTGGGGATGAATTGCCTGGCAGGAGGGCGACTGGTGTTCGCGTGCTAGCGGCTGGTACCGTTGGTCGATCATCTGGATCATCCCCCGTGGTGACCCTGGTTGTCGCGCTGGGCGCGCTGGTGGCGATCGCCCTGCTCTCGTCGGGGGCCGCAGCGAGCACCCCACCGCCCGGTCCATGCGAGGACGGCTACGTGGCGCCTACGCCGACCACCGTGTCGGTGACCAGCATGCCCATCACGGTCAACTCGACGACCGCGGACTATTTCGTGCTCTACGCCCGAGCGGGCAGCCCGCCCTACACGACCAAGGGGCTGCCGATCCTCGTCAAGCGAGGCGAAGCCGGCACGACAACCCTTGCCGACAACCTCGAACCGCTGCCCGTCACCCGCTACCGCCTCGAGAAATACTCGGTCGCGCAGCCCGGAGACCTCGACGGCGACTGCGTTGACGACGTCACGGAGCTGTCGGACCTGGGGACATACAACCCCATCAACTCAGGGAAGAAGATCGCCTTCAGCAATGGCGTGGTGTCCATTGACTCGCGCGAGACGTTCCGCGATCTGTCCTTCAAGGGGGATACGGGCGTCAGAGGCCTGGAATACCTTGATGGGCTGGAGTTCGTCAAGTTCGCCATTCGGGATTTCCACTCCGTCACCCCGGCCACATACTTCATCAATTCAAACACTCACAAGGTCCACGCCAACTTCGACGCAGCCATCGGGATCTCTGTCAGCAAGCCTACAGACATTGGTAACGGCACTATCGTCTATTACCCAAACATAGTCGCACTGGACGGGTCACTCGGAGTGTATGCCTTCCGCTTTGACCGGTGGGGTATCGCGGGAATCTCAAGCATCGAGAAGTACTACGAACTGCTCGCTGCTGGTATGCCTTTCGTGTCCAATGATAAACTCTATTATCACCCGTTCACAAAGAGTCAAGTGGACCTGTACGCAAAGGAAAAGGCTCAGTACGACAGCTCCCGGGTCAACGTCCTGTTGGATGAAGACGTACTCCCGGATGTGTCCTTTATCCCGCACAACCAGGGGCAAGGGTACGGACGCCTGCGGCTGATGGAGGACGATGAGCGGCCCAGCCCCTTCGACGTCGCTATCTACAAGTCCCTGCCCAACGACCTCCCTCGCGTGGCCGGAACCATCACCACCGTGCCGCAAACGCCACTGTCCCATGTCAACTTGCGCGCCATCCAGAACGGCCTCCCCAATGCGTTCATTCGCGATGTGCTGGAGGACAGCACCATCAAGTCGCTGATCGGCAGCTATGTCTACTTTGCCGTCGGCGCCGACGGCTACACGATCCGCGCGGCGTCCAAGGCAGATGTCGACGCGCATTTCGCAGCGATCCGCCCGCAGCAAACCCAGACCCTCCAGCGCGACTTGACGGTCACCTCGATCGCCTCGCTGGCCAACGTGAGCTTTGCCGACTGGAACGCCTACGGCGTCAAGGCGGCCAACGTGGCCGAGTTGACCAAGCTGTCCCTGCCCACCGGCACCACCCCCGTAGGGTACGCCGTGCCCTTCTACTTCTACGACGAGTTCATGAAGCAGGCGACGCTCGGCAAGGCAACGATCCTCGGCAAGAAGAAGGCTCCGGCTGCGGAGAAGATCACCCTCACGGCCGAAACAACGCTCGCCCAGGCGGTCACCGCGATGCTGGCCCACTCGTACTTCCAGTCGGATGCCGAGATCCAGGAAGAGATGCTGGACGACCTGCGCAAGGCGATCAAGAACGCGACGTCGCCGCAATGGATCATCACCGCGCTGACAACGCTGCACGCCAACTACCCCGATGGCCAGTCCCTGCGCTACCGATCCAGCACCAACAACGAGGACCTGCCATCCTTCAACGGGGCCGGCCTCTACGACTCCAAGACACAGGACCCGGACGAGACCACCGCAGATGGCATCGACAAATCCATCAAGGCGGTGTGGGCCAGCCTCTGGAACTACCGGGCCTTCCTCGAGCGGGACTTCCATCGAGTGGACCACAGCACCGTCGCGATGGGCGTGCTGGTGCACCCGAACTACTCAGACGAACTGGTCAACGGCGTCGCCGTCAGCTATGACCCGATCACCTTCCAGGCCAACACCCACTACATCAACTCGCAGGTCGGCGAAGACCTGGTCACCAATCCGGAGGCGTACTCCCAGCCCGAGCAGTTGCTGCTGGCAGCCGGTGGAGCCGCGACGGTGCTGTCACGCTCCAGCCTGGCGAAGTCAGATAAGCTGCTGATGAGCGCTGCCCAGATGACGCAACTGCGCAGTAACCTCGACACTATTCACACTCGGTTCCGGACGCTCTACCAGGTGCAGGATGGCGATGACTTCGCCATCGAGATTGAGTTCAAGATCACGGCGGCCAACACGCTCGCCATCAAGCAGGCGCGTCCGTGGATCTTCCCGGAGCCGCTTGTGCTGCCGGATCCGGAGGTCTCTATCGCCCTCGGTGCGGCTCAGGTCGCCGAGGACGATGAGCTGGATCTCACCGTGACTCGCAGCGGCGGCATCCTGTCGACCCCGGTACTGGTTGACCTGGCCTGGAGCGAGACCGGGGCGATGCTGCAGAGCAGCAAGCCCGCCTCCGTGACGATCCCGGGCAACCAGACGAGCGCCACCGTCGCCGTGCCGATCGCCGACGACCAGAACGACGAACACGACAGCGTCGTGACTGTCAGCGTCAGCGCCAGGAGCGGCTACACCGTCGGGACCTCGGGCTCAGCCTCCGCCACCATCACCGACAACGATCAAACGAAGATCAGGGTGCACGCCGATGCCGGCAAGGTCACCGAGGGATCGTCGGTCGGCTTCACGTTCACGCGCTCCGGCACTGTTCTGGAGCAACCACTCACGGTGAGCGTCACGGTCACCGAGTCGGGCAGCCGGCTCCAGGGCGCCGCGCCGACCACGGTCACCTTCGCAGCCAACAGCCCTTCCGCGACCATGTCACTCCCGACCCTCAATGATTCGGTCCGCACAGACCAGAGCGTCGTGAAGGTCCAGATCGGCGCCGGCAGCGATTACGACGTCCATGGGACGGGGAAAGCCTCCACCACCATCGAGGACGACGAACTCCCGCCACCCACGCTGCTGATTGACTTCAACCACGCAGTGGCAGAGCGAGAGACCTACATACTGCCAATCAACGCCCGTGGTGCCAGGGGCAACTTGAGCATGTCCGTGAGCGGGCCTGATGCTCGTCACTTCAAGGACTACACTTTTGCGCGCATGATTGTGATGGATGCACCGCAGTACGACGATCCCATCGACGCGAACAAGGATGGCGTGTACGAGATCGATCTCACCGCATCGTCCAGCCTCGGTGGAACCATCACGGCACGCCTGCGGTTCACGGTGGTCAACGGCGAGTTGCGCGCCCTCGCGCAACAGCAGTGGGATCAGCTCAGCCAGGAGGAGCGCGCAACGCTTCTGCCGGAGGTGGGTAGCGACCAGCTCGAGCCGGCATTCGCGAGTCTCACCGACGACGTGCGGGCCAGCGTGCTGCGGCTCTCCCGCCAGCAGCAACTCCCCTCCCCCGGCCCCACGATCAGCATCGCCGCAGGCAGCGACGTCATCGAGGGCAGCGACGCGACGTTCACCATCACCGCCACTCCCCCGCCCGCGGCTCCCCTGTCGGTCAGCGTCACGGTGTCCCAGAGCGGCGAGTTCGCCGCATCCACCGTCCAGCAGACTGTGACCATCCCGACCGGTGGGAGCTACACGCTCACTGTCCCCACCATCGGCGACAACACCGACGAGCCCGACGGCTCCGTCACCGCAACCGTGGACCAGGGCACCGGTTACGTCGTCTCGTGGACGGCGGGCGCGGCAACCGTGGCGGTGTCCGATGATGACGACCCATCGGCCACGCAACCCGAGATCAGCATCGCCGCAGGCAGCGACGTCACCGAGGGCAGCGCCGCCACGTTCACCATCACCGCGTCCCCGACGCCCGCAGCCGAGCTCGATGTGACGATCGAGGTGTCCCAGAGCGGCGACTACGCCGCGACCGGTTCGCAGACGGTGACGATCCCCACCTCCGGCACCTACACGCTCACCGTCGCTACCACCAACGACAGCGCCGACGAGCCCGATGGCTCGGTGACCGCGACGGTGAGCGACGGCACCGGCTACACCGTCTCGTCATCGAACGGCGCCGCGACGGTGGCCGTGGCTGACGACGACGTGCCAGAGATCAGCATCGCCGCA
Organism: Dehalococcoidia bacterium; assembly: GCA_963667465.2. Classification (GTDB taxonomy): domain Bacteria; phylum Chloroflexota; class Dehalococcoidia; order UBA2979; family UBA2979; genus VXMT01. The sequence goes on from CAXXDN010000002.1 coordinate 592,120, forward strand.
GGCAGTGGCGTCACCGAAGGCAGCGCCGCCACGTTCACCATCACCGCGTCCCCGCCGCCCACCGCCGGCCTCGATGTCAGCGTCACCATCTCGCAGAGCGGCGACTACGCCGCGACCGGTTCGCAGACGGTGACGATCCCCACCTCCGGCACCTACACGCTCACCGTCGCTACCACCAACGACAGCGCCGACGAGCCTGACGGCTCTGTGACCGCGACGGTGAGCGACGGCACCGGCTACACCGTCTCGACCTCGAACGGCGCCGCGACGGTGGCCGTGGCTGACGACGATGATCCGCTGCCGGCCACCCCGGAGATCAGCATCGCCGCAGGCAGCGGCGTCACCGAAGGCAGCGCCGCCACGTTCACCATCACCGCGTCCCCGCCGCCCACCGCCGACCTCGACGTGACGATCGAGGTGACGCAGAGCGGCGACTACGCCTCGACAGGCTCGCAGACGGTGACGATCCCGACCTCCGGCACCTACACGCTCACCGTTGCCACCACCAACGACAGTGCTGACGAGCCCGACGGCTCGGTGACCGCGACGGTCGACACGGGGACCGGCTACACCGTCTCGACCTCGAGCCGCGCGGCGACGGTGGCCGTCTCCGACGACGACGACCCGCCGCCGGCCACACCTGAGATCGGCATCGCCGCAGGCTCCGGCGTCACCGAGGGCTCAGACGCGACGTTCACCATCACCGCCACGCCTCCACCAGCGACTGACCTCGATGTGACCGTCACCGTCTCGCAGAGCGGCGACTACGCCTCGACAGGCTCGCAGACGGTGACGATCCCCACCTCCGGCACCTACACGCTCACCGTTGCCACCACCAACGACAGCGCCGACGAGCCCGATGGCTCGGTGACCGCGACGGTGAGCGACGGCACCGGCTACACCATCTCGTCCTCGAACGGCGCCGCAACGGTGGCCGTCGCCGACGACGATCCGACTCCGACCCCTGATTGCACCCTGCCCGATGACGCCATCACCGTGGCCGAGGTGACCGGCTGGCGGGACGAGTACAGCGCAGCTACGCATCAATCACGCTGGAACCGGGTGCTGGAGGCGCTGGGTGAGGACACTGGCAGCGGCGAGTCGCCAATGACCGCAGCGCAGGCCCGGGACATCAAGAGCCAGATCGACAACTCCAGGTGGGACCGTACCGTGCGCACCCTGGAGGCTATGGACCAGTGCGATGCGCCGCCGGCCACGCCAGAGATCAGCATCGCCGCCGGCAGCGGCGTCACGGAGGGCGGCGACGCCACGTTCACCGTCACCGCCACCCCAGCCCCCGCGGCCGGCCTCGACGTGACGATCGACGTGTCACAGAGCGGCAGCTTCGCCTCGACAGGCTCGCGCACGGTCACCATCTCGACGACGGGTAGCGCCACGTTCACTGTCGCCACCACCAACGACAGCACCGACGAACCTGACGGCTCGGTGACCGCGACGATCGACACGGGCACCGGCTACACCGTCTCGACCTCGAACGGCGCTGCGACCGTCGCCGTGGCCGACGACGACGACCCGCCGCCGGCCACCCCGGAGGTCAGCATCGCCGCAGGCTCAGGCGTCACCGAGGGCGGCGCCGCCACGTTCACCATCACCGCGTCCCCGGCGCCCACCGCCGACCTCGACGTGACGATCGAGGTGTCGCAGAGCGGCAACTACGCCTCGACGGGTTCGCAGACGGTGACGATCCCGACCTCCGGTACCTACACGCTCACCGTCGCCACCACCAACGACAGCACCGACGAGCCTGACGGCTCTGTCACCGCCACGGTGAGCGACGGCACCGGCTACACCGTCTCGACCTCGAACGGTGCGGCGACGGTGGCCGTGAGCGATGACGATGCGAGCGGCCAGGGACAGGTGCGGTCCCGGGAGATCATCGATGCGTGCGTCTCCGACAGCCTGCTGCAGTTGGTGCGCCGCTACTACGATGCCAACAAGCACCGGCCGCCAAACAACGGCCGCAACTGGAAGCGTGTGCTGATCGCGTTCGCCGACGTGGAGGACTCGCAGCTCACGCCATACACAGCGACCGAGGCCCTCGCCGGCGAGCAGCAGTGGTTTGGCTGGAAGCCGGTTCGAGAGGCGTTGGAATGCATCGAGGAGGCCCCAGCCCCGCCGCCGCCGGCCACCCCGGAGATCAGCATCGCCGCAGGCAGCGGCGTCACCGAGGGCTCAGACGCGACGTTCACCATCACCGCCACCCCAGCCCCCGCGGCTGGCCTCGACGTGACGATCGAGGTGACGCAGAGCGGCAACTTCGCCTCGACGGGGTCGCGCACCGTGACCATCACAACCAGCGGCAGCGCCACCTTCACCGTCGCCACCACCAACGACAGCGCCGACGAGCCCGACGGCTCGGTCACCGCGACGATCGACACGGGCACCGGCTACACCGTCTCGTCCTCGAACGGCGCCGCGACGGTGGCCGTCTCCGACGACGATGATCCGCCGCCGGCCACGCCGGAGATCAGCATCGCCGCAGGAAGCGGCATCACCGAGGGCGGCGCCGCCACGTTCACCATCACCGCGTCCCCGCCACCCGCGGCCAACCTCGACGTGACGATCGAGGTGTCCCAGAGCGGCGACTACGCCTCGACAGGCTCGCGCACGGTCACCATCGCGACGACGGGCAGCGCCACCTTCACCGTCGCCACCACCAACGACAGCGCCGACGAGCCCGACGGCTCGGTCACCGCCACGGTGAGTACGGGCACCGGCTACACCGTCTCGTCATCGAACGGCGCTGCGACGGTGGCCGTCTCCGACGACGATGATCCGCCGCCGGCCACGCCGGAGATCAGCATCGCCGCAGGAAGCGGCATCACCGAGGGCGGCGCCGCCACGTTCACCATCACCGCGTCCCCGCCGCCCGCTGCCAACCTCGACGTGACGATCGAGGTGACGCAGAGCGGCAACTTCGCCTCGACCGGCTCGCGCACGGTCACCATCTCGACGACGGGCAGCGCCACGTTCACCGTCGCCACCACCAACGACAGCGCCGACGAGCCCGACGGCTCGGTGACCGCGACGGTCGACACAGGCGCCGGCTACACCGTCTCGTCCTCGAACGGCGCGGCGACGGTGGCCGTGGCCGACGACGACGACCCGCCGCCGCCGCCGCCGTCGCGCCGTCGACCCGCCGCCGCCGCCGCCGTCGCGCCGTCCGCCGACAGTGCACGTGAGCGATGCGTCCGCCAGCGAGGGCTCGGAAGGCCTGCGCTTCGTGGTCACGCTCTCGCACGCGCATTCGCAGACCATCACCTTCCGCTACGGCGGGTTCGACAGAACGGCCGCTGCGGGCCAGGACTTCACCCTCGAGTACAAGGCGTTCACCCTCGCTGCTGGCGCTACCAGCCTCGAGATCGTCGTGCCGGTCATCGATGACAGCACCGTGGAGGGGGATGAGACGCTCAACGTGTACGTATACGCGACGAGCGGCATCACCATCCCCGGCTACTTCGTCTACGCCGACGGGACCATCACCGACGACGACTGACCGCTCACCGGCGGCAGGGCACGGGTTACACCGTCTCATCGAGCTCGAGCGCGGCGACGGTTGCCGTGTCGGACGATGCTGTGCCCGAACTGAGCATCGCCTCCGACGGCGATGTCACCGCAGGCGCCGCCGCCAGCGTCACCGTCACCGCCGGCCCGACGCCGCATTCCGCGCTGATCGTGAGCGTCACGGTGTCCGCAGCGGGAGCCTTTGGCGTCAGCGCCAGCTCGCAGAGCGTCACCATCCCGACGAATGGCTCCAAAGCCTTCGCGGTCAGCACGACCGGCGACGCGACCGACGAGCCCGACGGCTCGGTCACCGCGACGCTCGGCACGGCTGAGTCCCGGCCCATGACCACGCCGAGGCAACCACGCTCGGTGTAGATTGATGGGAAGCACAGAGCGGACAGGCAGCATGCGAGCAATGCCCTGACGCACCTGCGAACGATGGCGAGGCGGCTTGCGCTGGCGCAGCGCGCGTGGCTGCTCGCCGCGGTCAGCGTCCTCGTCTCGCTCGCCGTCGGCGGCGGCCTCTGGCTGAGCTTCGGCAGCGGCGGCGGCGCCGCTCACACCGTTGCCACGGTTGGGGAGAGCAGGCCACTCAGCCTGATCGTCGTCTCGGACGGCTCGCACGACTCGCTGCTCCTCGAATGGACCGGCGGCCCTGCGAACGCCACCAAGTGGCAATACCGGCAGCGACGCTGGGAGAACATGCAGCCGCTCGCTTGGGAGGCGTGGACGGATGTACCGGGCAGCGGCGCGGACACACGCAGCTACCGTCTCGGCGGACTGCGTTCCGGATCGCCGTATGACCACCAGGTGCGCGCGGTCAGTGGGTCGGTGAGCGGACCGCCGTCCCCCGTTGCCGAAACTGGTACGACGCACGAGCAGGGAGCCCTGCCGAGGGTGTTCTCCGATCAGATTGTTGAGGGAGACGGGCGCACGCGGTGGCGCATCGGCTATCTGAGCATCGCGATCACGATCCCGGACGGCGTGCGGCTCGTGGGCGGGGGTGCCTTCGTCTCTGTGCCCTGTGCGACGCCAACAGCTGCGCCGCCGGGATCGCAGGCCTCGATCCTGCCCGGATGTCCCGGGGGCGGAGCGGGGACGAGCCTCAAGGACTTCGCGACCGGCTCCATCCTGACGTTCTCGTATGAGGGCGTGGAGTTGAACCGCCACGTCGTGGAGCCGGTCACAGGTACCGGGGCGGCCGACACTCAGAGTAGTCTGGGGCGCAGCGTCCACGACCTCTTCGATCAGCTCATCGACTCGGTCAAGGTGGTGCCGCAATAGCCAGGCTGCCGTTGATCGCTGCGCTTGGCGCCGCTACGTGCCTGGCGTTCGCCACCGTGGTGACCGTTCCCCGCGCCGCCCATGCGGATCACCCTGCCGAAGTCACGTCGCATCTCAACGTGCTCCTTCAACACACGGCTGACGGCCGCAATAGAGTCGTTCCGGCTGACCACCCGTCTGTCGTGCTGACGGCCCGCGTGGTCGCGCGCAACCCGATCGCGCACACGGAGCCGCGTGGCGGGAAGATCAAGGTTTGCAGCGTGGCCCGCTACACGGGACCAGTCCAGGAGGCCACGCCGAGGCAACCACGATCGGTGTAGATTGCTGGAAGCACAGAGTCGGGCGGGCAGCATGCGAGCAATGCCCTGACGCACCTGCGAACGATGGCGAGGCGGCTTGCGCTGGCGCGCCGGGCGTGGCTGCTCGCCGCGCTCAGCGTCGTCGTCTCGCTCGCCGTCGGCGGCGGCCTCTGGCTGAGCTTCGGCAGCGGCGGCGGCGCCGCTCACACCGTTGCCACGGTTGGGGAGAGCAGGCCACTCAGCCTGATCGTCGTCTCGGACGGCTCGCACGACTCGTTGCTCCTCGAATGGACCGGCGGCCCTGCGAACGCCACCAAGTGGCAATACCGGCAGCGACGCTGGGAGAACATGCAGCCGCTCGCTTGGGAGGCGTGGACCGACATCCCAAGCAGCGGGGCGAGTACGTACAACTACCGGGTCGCGAGACTGCACCCCGACACCCCCTATGACTTCGAGGTACGCGCCGTTGTTGGCGCGGTCGCCGGGGGGCCGTCCGTCAACGGAATCTCGTCTCCGTTGGGGGACCACCCGGCGGGCGGCACGACTCACAAGCAGGGTGCGCTGCCGGGCGTGTATCCCCTACAGGTCGTCGAGGGCGACGGGCGCACGCGGTGGCGCATCCACTACTTGAGCATCACGATGACGATCCCCAACGATGTGCGGCTCGTGGGTGGATTCGGCTTTGTCATGACCTGTCTGCAGGATCGGCCGTGCGCCGACGGAGGAACGGACCTGACGGACCTCGCGACCGGTTCCGTCCTGACGTTCTCGGACGAGGGCGTGGAGTTGAACCGCCACGTCGTGGAGCCGGTCACAGGTTCCGGGGCGGCCGACACTCAGAGTAGTCTGGGGCGCAGCGTCCACGACCTCTTCGATCAGCTCATCGACTCGGTCAAGGTGATGCCGCAATAGCCAGGCTACCGTTGATCGCTGCGCTTGGCGCCGCTACGTGCCTGGCGTTCGCCACCGTGGTGACCGTTCCCCGCGCCGCCCATGCGGATCACCCTGCCGAAGTCACGCCGCATCTCAACGTGCTCCTTCAACACACGGCTGACGGCCCGCGTGGTCGCGCGCAACCCGATCGAGCACACGGAGCCGCGTGGCGGGAAGATCAAGGTTTGCAGCGTGGCCCGCTACACGGGACCAGTCCAGGAGGCCAGGCCGAGGCAACCACGATCGGTGTAGATTGCTGGAAGCACAGAGTCGGGCGGGCAGCATGCGAGCAATGCCCTGACGCACCTGCGAACGATGGCGAGGCGGCTTGCGCTGGCGCGCCGGGCGTGGCTGCTCGCCGCGCTCAGCGTCGTCGTCTCGCTCGCCGTCGTCGGCGGCCTCTGGCTGAGCTTCGGCAGCGGCGGCGGCGCCGCTCACACCGTTGCCACGGTTGGGGAGAGCAGGCCGCTCAGCCTGATCGTCGTCTCCAACGGCGCGCACGACTCGCTGCTCCTTGAGTGGAGCGGCGGGCCCGCGGACGCGACGGGCTGGCAGTACCGCCAGCGCCACTGGACGCGCGAGGGACAGATCTTCTCTTGGACGGCTTGGACCGACATTCCCGGCGGCACGAACATTCGCAGCTACCGGGTGTCGGGATTGAGCGAACGCAGCTCCTACGAGTACCAGCTGCGCGCAGTCGTGGGCACGACCCCGGGCGCGGAATCCGAGCCGCCCGGACGGGGCGGCACGCAGGCGCAGGGCGCCGAGGTCTACGACATCTACCTCAGCCGCGTCGTCGAGGGCGACGGGCGTTCGCGGTGGCAGGTGGTCGACTTTACGATCGTCATTCCCGACGGCGTGCGCCTCAAGGCCCATGGGTCCGTGATCGCGTCGGACTCCGGGAACTTGACGCCGGTCTACGTCGCCGACGGCAGCGGCGGCGTCGCGTTCGATCGAACGGGTCGCGTGTACAGCCGCTACCCGGAGGCCGCCTCGCCTACCAGCGGCGCCGCCACCGCCATCAGCGGCGCCAGCACGAGCGACGCCGCTACGCTGATCGACCAGATCGTCAAGTCGGTGCAGAAGTACCCCTGAGACTCCTCGCAGCCGGGCTGAGCACACTGCTGCTGGCCGCGCTCGCGGTCACGACGGCGCTCCCGGACGGAGCCCGGGCTGAGCATCAAACACCCGTCACCCGGGATCTCAAGCTCGTGCTGGACGGTTACCGGCAGGCAGACGGCTTCGGAACTCGCCGCGATGTCCGGGACGACGAGGAGCGGGTCGATATGGTCTCCCTGAACCCGACTGCGATCGGGCTGAAGGACCCCAGCGACAGCAGCAAGCGCAAGTGGCGCATCCCGGTCTGCGGCGACTCCCGGTACAAGACCGAACTCACGGCCGCGGTCAACGTCTGGAATCGCGGCGCGGGCGTGCCGATCTTCGAGGTGCTGAACGCATCGCCGGCCGTCACCTACGACGGGATGGGCAAGATCGACACGGTCACCTCGGCGGGCTGCCCCGCAACTGCCGAGCCGGAGAGCGGGGAGGAAAAGTACGTCGCGAGCGTCGTCGTGCTGAAAAAAGCATGGAGCACAGTGCTGAGCGGCTACAACAACGACCCGGACCGCGGGCCTGTGGGTCACTGGGGGTACAGCTGGGCCAGGTGGGTACGCGCGGGGACGGTCATGGGCAGTGGCTCAGGCGAGCAGGCGGCAGCCGAGCCTGCTGCGTTGGGGGACGCGAGATCGAAGGCGGCCGGTTCGCTGTCGGGCATCTCGTACAGCACGTCGAAGATCACGGGGACGGTGGTCACCGTCACAGCCACAGCCGGCTACACGTGGCTGCAGTACCGTGGGCAGGAGGCCGCTGCACAGTCTGGAGTCGGCGTCGGCACCGCTGACGAATCCGCTATCCCGGCCCACGAGCCGGAACCGGAATAGCGCTCGGTGCGGCTGCATCCCAGGGCGGAACCTCAAGGCGAAGGTTCTCGAGTTTGTCAAGCGATACTGGATTCGAACCAGTGACCTCAGCGATGTCAACGCTGCGCTCTAGCCATCTGAGCTAACCGCCCGCGCCGGCCAGACGCCGGGAATCGAGCCTAGCCCCGCTGCTCGCGGGGCGTCAACGCTCGCCGCCGGGCGGATGCGGCTGGCGTCAGTTCCTGTATTCTGGAGTGGGCCTCTAGCTCAATGGCAGAGCAGCTGACTCTTAATCAGCCGGTTCAGGGTTCGAATCCCTGGGGGCTCACCAGGCTTTCCGTCCCCGCTGCCACAATGCGCAACCCCCAACAGGGCGGTTACGGGCTATAGTGAGGCGTCGCTTCCTCGGAGGACGCGGCGAGCAAGCCGACAGCGGCGGCGCGGATGGTCTATAATCCCGCGCCGTCAGGCGGTGGGGAGACAAGCTCAGGGGACAGCGTCTACGGGGAAGTGTCGGAACTGGTAGACGAGCATGATTTAGGATCATGTGCCGCGAGGCGTAGGAGTTCGAGTCTCCTCTTCCCCACCATCGGAACCCGCGGGACGGGTTTCCACTTCTCCGGACGGAGGGGAACTTTGGCGAAGCTGCTCGAGATCAACAATCTGCGGACGTACTTCTACACGGAGGAAGGCGTCGTCCGCGCCGTCGATGGGGTCTCCTGGGACCTCGACGAAGGCGAGACCCTCGGGCTCGTCGGGGAGTCCGGCTGCGGAAAGTCCGTCTCCGCGCTCTCGATCCTGCGGCTGATTCCGCGCCCGCCGGGCCGAATCGTCGACGGCGAGATCCTGTTCGAGGGCGAGAACCTGCTGGAGGTCTCGGACGCGGAAATGCGCTCCATCCGGGGCAACCGCATCGCCATGATCTTCCAGGAGCCGATGACCTCGCTGAACCCGGTGCTCACTATCGGCAACCAGCTAACCGAGGCGATCACGCTGCACCTCGGACTGGAGAAGTCCGACTCGCGCGCGCGCGCCGTGGAGCTGCTGGAGCTGGTCGGCATCCCGGAGGCGGCGAACCGCCTCGATGACTATCCGCACCAGTTCTCGGGCGGCATGCGCCAGCGTGTGATGATCGCGATGGCGCTGTCCTGCAACCCGAAGCTGCTGCTGGCCGATGAGCCGACGACCGCCCTCGACGTCACGATCCAGGCGCAGATCCTGGAGCTGATGGCGCAGCTCTCGAAGGACCTCGGCACAGCCGTGGTGATCATCACGCACAACCTCGGCGTCGTCTCGCGCTACGCCGACCGGGTGAACGTGATGTACGCGGGCAAGATTGTCGAGTCCGGCTCGACGTTCGACATCTTCAAGGACCCGCGCCACCCCTACACCGTGGGCCTGATGAACTCGGTGCCGCGCCTCGACGAGACCGAGCACGTCCGGCTCGACGCGATCGAGGGCCAGCCGCCGCTGCTGATCGACCCGATCCCGGGTTGCCCCTTCGAGCCGCGTTGCGACTGGGCGATCGACAAGTGCGTGACGGACCACCCGCCGCTCGAGCTGAAGGAAGAGGCGCACTGGTCTGCTTGCTGGCGCGACCCGCAGCAGGACGAACGCACGCGCAGCACCGAGACCGCGGACATCAGCTAGGCCCGCAGGCCGGACGGGAACACGCTCATGACCACAGACGCCGCCACGATGACGGAAACGGGCAACGGCCACGCCAAGAACCTTGTCGAGGTCGACGCGCTGAAGATGTACTTCCCGGTGACCTCCGGGATCCTCTTCCAGCGCAAGGTCGCCGACGTCAAGGCTGTCGACGGCATCTCGTTCTTCGTCCGCGAGGGCGAGACGCTCGGACTCGTTGGTGAGTCCGGCTGCGGGAAGTCGACCACCGGCCGGGCGATTCTGCAGCTCTACCGCCCGACGGAGGGGACGGTCACCTTCGACGGCACCGTCCTCAACGACGTGAAGGGCCGCTCGCTGCGCGCCTTCCGCCGCCGCATGCAGATGATCTTCCAGGACCCCTACTCGTCGCTGAACCCGCGTATGAGCGTCTCCAGCATCATCTCCGAGCCGATGGTGATCCACGGCCTCTACAAGGGGCGGGAGCGCCAGGAGCGCGTCGAGTACCTGCTGGAGGAGGTGGGCCTCAACCCCTACTTCGCGAAGCGCTACCCGCACGAGTTCTCCGGTGGTCAGCGCCAGCGCATCGGCGTAGCGCGGGCGCTCGCGGTGGAGCCTGAGTTCATCGTCCTCGACGAGCCGGTCTCCGCCCTCGATGTCTCGATTCAGGCGCAGATCATCAACCTGCTGGAGGATCTGCAGAACGAGTTCAACCTCACCTACCTGTTCATCGCCCACGACCTGGCGGTCGTGCGACACATCTCCGACCGCGTGGCCGTGATGTACCTCGGGCGCATCATGGAGCTTGCCGACCGCAACGAGCTCTACGAGAACCCGCTGCACCCGTACACGAGGGCGCTGCTCTCCGCCGTGCCGATCACCGACCCGGAGGTGGAACGCTCGCGCGAGCGCATCATCCTCGTCGGCGACGTGCCGTCGCCGGTGCGGCCGCCTCCCGGCTGCGTGTTCAACACGCGCTGCCCGATCGTGGTCGACGAGTGCCGCGAGCGGATCCCCGAGTGGCGCGAGGTCGAGCGGGACCACTGGGTGGCCTGCCACCGCGTCTAGCGGCCTCATCCGGGTACGCAACCAACGAGGGCGGGTCTCCCCGCCCTCGTTCACGTCCAGAATGTGCCGAGGATCGGCGCCCGCGTGCGCCTGCGGGCGTCACACGGCTACGATGATCGCGTGCAGCACATCCGCAACTTCTCGATCATCGCTCACATCGACCACGGCAAGTCGACGCTCGCCGACCGCATGCTGGAGCACACCGGCGCCGTCTCCGACCGCGAGATGCGCGAGCAACTGCTCGACCAGATGGACCTCGAGCGCGAGAAGGGCATCACGATCAAGGCGCAGGCCGTGCGCATGCACTACCGCGCTGCCGCCGGCGCCGACTACGAACTGAACCTGATCGACACCCCCGGCCACGTCGACTTCGCCTACGAGGTCTCGCGCGCCCTCGCCGCCTGCGAGGGCGCCGTGCTGGTCGTCGACGCTGCGCAGGGCATCCAGGCGCAGACGCTGGCCAACGTCTATGCCGCGCTCGACCTCGACCTCGCGCTGATCCCCGTGGTCAACAAGATCGATCTCCCCGCCGCCGACCCCGATCGCGTCGCCCGCGAGTTGGTCGACGTCGTGGGCTTCGATCGCGACCAGGTGCTGTACGCCTCGGCCAAGAGCGGCGAGGGCATCGAGGCGATCCTCGAGGCGATCGTCGAACACGTCCCCGCGCCGGAGGGAGACCCGGAGGCCGCTCCGCGCGCGCTCGTCTTCGACTCCAAGTACGACGCTTACAAGGGTGTGCTCGCCTACGTGCGCGTGGTGGACGGATCGCTGGCTGCGGGGCAGCGGTTGCGCCTGATGCAGCAGGGCACGCGCTTCGAGCCGCTGGATGTCGGCGCCTTCCGCCCGGAGCTCGATGTCCAGCCGCGCCTCGAGGCGGGGCAGGTCGGCTACCTCGCGACGGGCCTCAAGAGCGTCCACCAGAGTCGCGTCGGCGACACGGTCACCCTCGAGCGTCGCGGCGCCGAGGAGCCGCTGCCCGGCTACCGCCCGGCCAAGCCGATGGTCTTCGCCGGCATCTACCCGACCGACCCCAATGAGTACGAGGAGCTGCGTTCCGCCTTCGAGCGGCTGAGCCTCAACGACGCCTCGCTGGTCTGGCAGCCGGAGAGCTCGGCGGCGCTCGGCTTCGGCTTCCGCGCGGGCTTCCTCGGGCTGCTGCACATGGAGATCGTGCAGGAGCGGCTGGAGCGCGAGTTCGGCCTCGATCTGGTCGCCACCGCCCCCTCGGTGGAGTACGAGGTCACGCGTTCGGATGGCCGCGAGCTGGTCGTGGACAGCCCCGCTGACCTGCCGCCGCCCAACGAGATTCGCGAGGTTCGCGAGCCGTGGGTGCGCCTCGCGATCACCGTGCCCTCGCGCTACCTCGGAGCAGTCATGGAACTGGTGACGGCCCGGCGCGGGCGGCACCAGCGGCTGGAGTACCTCGATCATGGCGTCGCCGAGGGCGACGCGCGCGTGCTCGTCGAGTTCCTCTGCCCGCTCTCCGAGATCCTCGTCGACTTCTACGACCAGCTGAAGTCGCGCACCCAGGGCTACGCCTCGCTCGACTACCAGATCGAGGGCTTCGAGCCGGCGAAGGTGCTGCGGCTCGACATCCTCGTCAACGGCGAGCCGGTCGACGCACTTTCGACGATCGTGCAGTCGGAAGGCGCGGCGGCGAAGGGGCGGCAACTGACGGCGGCGTTGAAGGAGCTGATTCCTCGCCAGCTCTTCGCCGTGCCGATCCAGGCCGCTGTCGGCGGCCGCATCGTCGCGCGCGAGACGGTGCGGGCGATGCGCAAGAACGTGCTCGCGAAGTGCTACGGCGGCGACGTCACGCGCAAGCGCAAACTGCTGGAGCGCCAGAAGGCGGGCAAGAAGCGCATGAAGATGCTTGGCGCCGTCGAGGTCCCGCAGGAGGCCTTCATGGCGGTGCTCAAGCTGCGGGAGTGAGCGCGGGCGCTTGCAGAATGCTGGCAGTGCTGGCAAAATGCTGGCACAATGGTGCAGATCACCATCCGAAACGTCTCCGAAGAGATGCGCGCCGTGCTGAAGGCACGCGCCGCGCGCCGCCGCCAGTCGATGCAGGAGTACCTGCTCGGTGAACTGGAACGGATCACCTCGAAGCCCTCGGTCGAGGAGTTGATGGCCGAGGTGCGCGCCGAGAAGGAAGCCGACCCGGTGTATATCGGCACGGAGACCATCCTGCGACACCGGGATGCGGATCGGAAGTGACGCTGGTTGTTGACGCATCCGCACTGGTTGCCGCACTGATCGAGTCAAGTCCGGAGGGCAGGTGGTTGGAGGGCACGCTCGTGTCCGACGACCTTGCTGCGCCTGAGTTCGCATTGGCCGAGTCCACGAACATCTTTCGCCAGTTGGAGCTGTCGGGCGGTATATCGCGCGCGAGAGCCGAGCGCGGTCGGCGCAACCTGCTTCGGCTGCGCCTCCAGCTCTACGGCTTCGCACCCTTCGCTGATCGCGTGTGGGAGTTGCGGCACAACCTGACTGCGTACGACGCCTGGTACGTCGCACTCGCCGAGTCGCTCGACTGTCCGCTGGTGACGCTCGACCTCCGCCTCAGCCGCGCCAGCGGCCCCACCTGCGAGATGCTCACGCCGCCCTGACGCTTGCGACCCCTCTCCCCTGCCTCGCCCGCCCCGGAGCGCGCACGTACGATACGTGCGCGTTGGGAGGTCGCCGCCATGTCAGAGCAGGTCGTCGCGCCGCGCATCCGCGGCTTCATCTCGCTGACCGCCCATCCCGAGGGCTGCGCCGCCAACGTGCGCGGGCAGATCGAGGTCGCCCGCGCGGCCGCCGAGGGCGCTCCCGCGCTCGGGCCTGCCCTCGTGATTGGGTCGAGCACCGGCTACGGGCTCGCCAGCCTGCTCTCCGCCTGTTTCGGCTATGGCGCGCCGTCCGTCGGCGTCTGCCTCGAGCGGCCCTCGGAAGACGACAAGCCCGCCAGCGCCGGCTGGTACAACCTCGCCGAGGCGCACCGCATCGCCGCCGCCGAGGGCCGCACGCTGCGCACCGTCAACGCCGATGCCTTCTCCAGCGAGGCCAGGGAACAGGTCGCCGCCGAGCTGCGCGCCATGCGCGGGCAGGTCGAGTTGCTCGTCTACAGCCTCGCCGCGCCGCTGCGCCGCGACGCCGACACGGACGAGGTCTGGCGCAGCACGCTCAAGCCGATCGGCCAGGACTGGACGGGAAAAAGCATCGACCTGCGCCGCAACCGCGTGACCGAGGCGACGATCGAGGCGGCGAACGAAGAGGAGATCGCGGCGACGGTGAAGGTGATGGGCGGCGAGGACTGGGCGGAGTGGGTGCGCTGGCTCGGCGCCGAGGGCCTGATCGCCGACAACTGCCGCAGTGTCGCCTACAGCTACGTTGGCCCCGAGGCCACGCACGCCATCTACCGTGCGGGCACGATCGGGCGCGCCAAGGAAGACCTCGAGGCGACCGCTCGCGAGCTGCACGCGCAGCTCGCGCCGGGCGGCGGCGGAGTCTGGGTGAGCATCAACAAGGGCATCGTCACGCAGGCCTCGGCGGCGATTCCCGGCGTCGCCCTCTACATGAGCGTGCTCTTCGCCGTGATGAAGGAGCAGGGCACGCACGAGGGCCCGATCGAGCAGATCGCGCGCATGATGCGCGACCACCTCGGACCCGGAGCCACGCCCAGCACCGACGACGAGGGCCGCATCCGCCTCGACGACCTGGAGATGACGCCCGCGGTGCAGTCAGAGGTCGCGCGCCGCATGGCCGCGATCGACACGGACTCGCTCGGCGAGCTGAGCGACTACGCCGGCTGGCAGCGCTACTTCCAGCAGCTCTTCGGCTTCGGCCTCGAGGGCATCGACTACGCCGCGCCGACCGAGGTGGACCGCCTGCTCGTGTAGCGGCCTCGAAGCGTTCGTTGCCATCGGGGCTTGGGTGCGCCCTCGCTGGTCGCGCTGGCGCGCGGCGCCCCCGCACCCCCGCCCTCTCCGGCGAGGAGACTCTTGCGCAACCTGGCTGCAGGCGTCCCTCTCCTCATTCGCGCGAAAACGGGAATCCAGCCCTCTCGCGCGCTCTCCCAGGCGTGCTGGATTCCGGCTTCCGCCGGAATGACGGGAGGGGGAGCCGGAATGGCCGGTTCTGCAACGGTCTCCCGACGGGAGAGGGGGCGGTCCGGGTGCGAACGTTGAGTGCGCCCTCGATGGTTCCGAGGGGGGCGTGGGGGCGAAGCCCCCACAGGAAGAAAATCCGAGGGCGGGTGGGTGGGCCGAGCCGCGCGGAGCGCGCTCGTCCGGGATGGGGGCGTGGGGGGCGCAGCCCCCTACAAGAGGACGCGCGCTTGCTCGGTGCCCCTCGGACCCTTCGGCGTGATCGAGCGCCGCCAAGAGCTGCAAAAGGGTCTCCCGAGGGCAAGGGACAGCCTAGGGCCGGCTCATCGGCACGGCCGCCGCATCCTCGGGCTCGGTCGCGCCAAGCAGGTCGCCGAGGCTGACGATGCCGTCCTGCTCGACGAGGCGGGCGCGGATCGCGGCCAGCACCGCGTCGTCGAGGCCCTCGAGGGTGGCGCTGGCGGCGGCGAACAGCTCGGACGTGGGGAGCACGGCGTAGGACGTCGCCTCGGCGGCGACGCGCAGGGCATCGGCGATCGGCGCCTTGCGCCGATCGGGCGCCTGCAGCCGCTCGCCGTTCGCCACCACGAGGCCGCGCGCCGGGCGGCCCTCCTGCTCGATCCGCTGATCGAGGCGGGCGCGCAGGCGGTAATGCGGCGCCATCCCGATCGGCTCGACGGAGCCTTCGACTTCGAGCTCGTGCCGGCCCGCGTCGTCGCTCAGCGTGACCAGGCCGTCGCGTTCGTGGCTGCGGAAGCCGAGCAGCTCCAGGCAGCGCACGACGGCCGGGCGCAGCGCGTGGTTGCCCTCGGTCCAGAGCACGTCGCGCACGCGAGTAAGCTGCACCAGCTCGCCCTCGGCGGCCTTGCGTTGCGCCTCGGCGCGTTCGACGGCGCTCACCGCCTCGGCGCTCGCCTCCTCCAGCGTCTCGAGGCCGGGCAGGGGCTGCTGGCGCACCCAGTGCGGCGGGTCGCCGACGGGCAGGTCGAGCAGCTCTCGTGTCGCGGCGAGGATCGAGGACGACTGCTTGCGCCCCGCGTCGCCGCCGCGGCTGCGCGGGGCGGGCAGGAAGACGACCGTCCCGCCGAGCACGCGGAACTCGACGCCGACGGGCGCGCCTCCGCCGGAACGGGCGATGACCCGCGCGACGTTCGCGAAGCCGGGCGCGGCGTCGTTGAAGTGCGCTCGATAGAGCATGTCGTTGCCGATGGCATCGACATAACGCGCGAAGGGGTGACGGTGGTCGGCGACGGCGGCCTGCACGCCCTCGCCCCAGCGGATCAGTCCGGCGTCCCAGGCCAGCCCCGCGGGCGCCGGGAGGAAGAAGTAGCGATCGAGGCCGGGGAAGCCCGCGACCTCGGTGATCATTGCCAGGGGGTGCGTGAAGACGATGACGAGCGCGCCGCGCTCCAGCGCGCGCACCAGCTC
Organism: Dehalococcoidia bacterium; assembly: GCA_963667465.2. Taxonomy (GTDB): domain Bacteria; phylum Chloroflexota; class Dehalococcoidia; order UBA2979; family UBA2979; genus VXMT01. The sequence continues at coordinate 608,287 of CAXXDN010000002.1, forward strand.
ATCGCGGCGGCGCTGCAGGATCTCGCCGGCCGGGACGCCCCGCCCGGTGAGCGCGTTCACGACCTGCGCATCGCCGTGCGTGGTGTGCTCCTGCGAGGCGTCGAGCAGCTCGCGGATGCTGCTGAACACCCCCTCGGGGTCGATCGCGATCGCCTCGTAGTCGAAGAAGGCGGGCGCATTGAAGATCGTGTGGTTATCGATCGCCATGTCGGGCAGGGGGCGTCCGATCGAGAGCAGGCGCACGTGTCGGCTCCTTCGCCGGGAAGCGTCTCGCGGTCCTCGACGCTCGCGATTGATTGTACCTGCGTGTCGACTGGAGGCGGAAAGGGGTCATCGGCGGGAACGTCTTTGACGCCCCGCCGGGCGCGCGCCTACGATCATGGCGGTCGTGCTAGGCGGGGAGCTAGCGGTGCCCTGTAACCCGCAATCCGCTCAGCGGGGCTGAATGCCCGCCCGCGGTGCGCCCCCCGGGGACTGCCGAGATCAAGCGGCGTTGAGAGCCTGGTCCTGCGCGACGATGCCCGGTTAACTCCGTCAGGGCCGGAAGGCAGCAGCGGTACGCCGGTCACATCGGGCGCCGTAGGGGCGCCGGGCTTGAGTTGGCTGGTGGAGGCAAGCCCGGAGTGCGTATCAACGGCGGGGCACGACCACTTCCGCACCCGAACAGCGAGGCGCCCTCGCACGCGTGCGGCGCTCCGTGAGCTCTGCTCGCGGCGCCCGCCGCTCGCGACGCCCGAGGCCTGCTCGCGGCGAGGAGCCGGAGGAGCCGCCCGAGTTCTTGCGCCGCCTCGGCGTCAGCCCGCGCAAGGCGCTCGGCCAGCACTTCCTCGTCGACGAGCTCCTGCTCTCGCGCATCGCAGACGCCTGCGCGCTCGGCCCCGACGACACCGTGATCGAGATCGGCGCCGGGCCCGGCGGGCTGAGCAGCGAGCTCGCCCAACGCGCCGGCACCCTGATCGCCGTCGAGATCGACGAGGAGCTGGCGAGCCTGGCGCGGCGGCAGCTCGAGGGGCGCGGGCGCGCCTGTGTCGTGGCCGCGGACGCTCTCGGCGTGACGCCCGGCGAACTCCTCGATGAGTGCGAAGCGAGCGCGCCCTACGTGATGGTCGGCAACCTGCCGTACTACATCACGCAGCCGCTGGTCCGCCGCTTCCTCGAGGCGGACGAGCCGCCCGAGCGAATCGTCGTGCTGGTGCAGCGCGAGGTCGCCCGCCGCATCGTTGGCGGACCGGGCAAGGAGTCGCTGCTCTCGCTCTCGGTCAAGACCTACGGCCGGCCCGAGGCGCTGTTCGATGTGCCATCGAGCGCCTTCTGGCCCGCGCCCAGGGTACAGTCCGCGCTCGTGCGGATTGAGCGGCTGCCGAGGCCGGCGGTGGACCTGCCGCCGCCGGTGCTCGCGCGCTTCTTCCTGCTGCTGCGCGCCGGCTTCGCGGAGCCGCGCAAGCAGCTGCACAACGGCCTGCGTTCCTCCCTTGGCCTCTCGCGGGACGACGTGCAGGCGCTGCTGCTCGACGCCGCCATCGACCCGGCGCTGCGCGCCCAGCACCTCGATCTGGACGACTGGCAGCGGCTGCACGAACTCACCGAGGAGCGCTGGCCGGGGAGCCTCGATGTTGGCTAACGCCCCGGCCCTCTCGCTGCTCGCGCCGGCGAAGCTGAACCTCGTGCTCGAGGTGACCGGGCGGCGCGGCGACGGCTACCACGACCTCGACACGGTGCTGACGACGATCGACCTCGCCGACCGCGTGCGCCTGCGCCCGGCCGCCGCGCTCGACGTGCGCCTCAGCGGGCGCGGCACGGGGGAGATCGCCGCCGATGGCGAGCTGTCGGCCGCGGCCGCGCGGGCGCTCGCGGCGGCAGCCGGGCGCGCGCCGAACGTGGCAATCGAGGTCGAGAAGCGCGTACCGGCGGCGGCCGGGCTGGGCGGCGGCTCCTCGGACGCGGCGGCCGTGCTGCGCGGGCTCGCGCGGCTCTGGGAGCTCGACTGGCCGATCGAGCGGCTCGAGGCGATCGCGGCTTCGGTGGGGTCGGATGTGCCGTTCTTCCTGCACGGGGGGACGGCGCGCTGCCGCGGCCGCGGCGAGATCGTGACGCCGCTGCGCGATCTGCGGGCGTTGCGCGTGCTGCTGCTGCTCCCGCCGGTCCCGCAGGGTCCCGCGAAGACGGCGCGACGCTTCGGCGCGCTGCACCCGCATGACCTGACCGACGGCGCGCGCTCGGCGCGCATCGCGCATCGCGTGCGCCGCGACGCCCCGCCTCCGACCGGCGATCTGTGGAACGCCTTCGAGGCGGTGATCGAGCGCACGGAGTCGGAGCTGCTCGCGCACTACGGCGCCTACGCCTCCGCGCTCGGCGGCGTGCCCCTGCACCTGACGGGGACCGGCCCCACGGTCTTCCTGCTGATCCACGAGCGAGCGAAGGGCGCGGAGTTGCGGCGCGACCTCGAGCAGGCGGGCGCCGAGGCGATCGCGGCACGCACGCTGACGCGCGCCGAGGCGCTCGCGATCACGGAGGAGGCATGAGCGCCGAGGTCGACGCCGGGCGCGCGCTGTTCTCGGGCGTTGTCTCGGGGGCGGCGGCGGCGTTCGCGACGGTTGCGATTGCGCTCTGGGCGATGAGCCGCAGTCCTCGCTGGCGCGAGCGGGCGGCGGGACTGAACCGGATCCCGGCGCCGCTCGTCGGGGTGGTGCTGGTCAACGGGGCGCTGATCGGCTGGACGCTGCTCGGGCTGCTGCTGGGCGCGGTCTACATCCAGGTGGCGGATCCGCTGCGCTTCGGGATGATCGTGCATGGCCTCGTGCTGATCGCGGTCATCGCGACGGCGTTCGTGTTTCGAGGGCTGAGCGGCGTGGTCTGGGCGACAGCGATCGTGGCGGCGTTCGCCTTCGGTGTGCTGCTGCCCGCACTCGCGAGCTGAGCGTCCCATCGGGGGCCAGCGGCGGCCGGTGATGCGGCCCGTACGGGCATCTCGTACCCTTGGGCCGTGCCCGCCGCCGACGGGCTGCGGACGGCAGAGCGAAGGAGACGGACGCTGCAGCTGACGCCTGGACTGCAGGGCAGCGTGCTCGACATGCACGTCCACTCTGCGGTCGCCTCCTCGGACAGCACGCTCAACCCGCACAAGCTGCCCGAACTCGGGCGCGCGGCCGGGCTGACCGGCGCCAATATCTCCGAGCACGACAAGATGTGGGACCGCCACCTGCGCGCCGAGTACCGCGAGCAGCACACGGATTTCCTCGTCAACTTCGGGATGGAGATCTCCACCGACCTCGGCCACATGCTGGTGATCGGCCTGCCCGCCTACATCAGCGGCATCCGCCGCGCCGAGCAGCTGCGCGAGGAGCTCAACGCCGTCGGTGGCTTCCTGATTGTCGCGCACCCCTTCCGCCACGTGTTCGACAACGTGACGGCGATGCGCAAGGACAGCGTCCCGTTCGAGCTGACCCCCGCCGAGGCGGCCGGGCTCCCCGTCTTCCAGCTCGCCGATGCGATCGAGATCGCCAACGGCTGCAACACGCCGCGCGAGAACTACTTCGCCTACGAGGTGGCGCGAGAGCTCGGGCTGCCGACCACCGGCGGCAGTGACGCGCACTCGGAGAGCGGCATCGGCTACTACGCGACCGGCTTCGAGCGCGAGCTGCAAAGCGAGGCGGAGCTGCTCGAAGAGCTGCACGCCGGCCGCTTCGAGGCGATCGTGCGCTCCGCCGCTGGCGACTTCGCGCGCTTCGAGCCGGGCGTCGTCGAGGCGGTCGCCGAGGCCCGCGGCTAGGGCAGTACTCCCCGGAGAGGGCGGCGAGGCGCGATGCCTCTCGGTCCCCACGAATCTGCAGCAGACCGCGGCGAGTACGTCGCGGTCGACCTCGAGACGACCGGCCTCGACCCGGCGAGCGACCGCATCATCGAGATCGGCGCCGTGCGCTTCGGCGCGGAGGGTCCACGCGAGCGCTTCCGCACATTCGCCAGCCCCGGCCGGGCGCTACCGCCCGCGATCCGCGTGCTCACGGGCATCGAGGACGCCGACCTGACCGGCGCTCCGCCGCCGTCGCTCGCCGTGCACGAGTTCGCCGCCTTCGCGCGCGGCCTCCCGCTGGTCGCGCACAACGCACCCTTCGACCTCGGATTCCTCGCCGAGGCGGGGTTGCAGGTGCAGGCGCCCGCCTACGACAGCTACGAGCTCGCCTCGGTGTTGCTGCCGACAGCGACGCGGCTCGACCTGCGCTCGCTCGCGGAGTCGCTCGGCGTCACTGTCGAGGAGTCGCATCGCGCGCTCGCCGACGCCGAGGTGACGGCGGAGGTCTTCCTGCGCCTGCTGGAGCGGCTCGAGCGGCTGCCGGCGGCGACGCTCCGCGACCTCCTGCGGCTCGCCGGCCAGTCCGCCTGGGGCCTCGGGCCCCTGTTCGACGAGGCGCTGGCGCGGAGTGGCACAGGCGCGGGTGAGGGCGCCGTCCTCGCGCCCGGCGGGCTGGCGCGCGAGCCTCGCGAGCTGCCGCCGCCGCTGCGCCCCCTGCCGGAGTTCACGCCACTCGACGCGGACGAGGTGGAGGGACGCTTCGCCGAGGCGCGCCGCCGCGCGGACCTGTTCCCCGGCTTCGAGACACGCGAGGGCCAGACCGCGATGGCACGCGCCGTCGCGGACAACATCGCGCACGAGGGCCAGCTCGCCGTCGAGGCGGGAACGGGGACGGGCAAATCGCTCGCCTACCTCGTGCCCGCGCTTTCGCACGCGCTGCGCAGCGGCGAGCGCGTCGTGATCTCGACGCACACACTGAACCTGCAGGAGCAACTGGCCGGGCGCGACATGCCCGCGGCGGCGGAGCTCGCCGAGTCGGCGGCCGGGGCGCCGCCGGGCGCGCTGCGCACGGCCGTGCTCAAGGGGCGAGGGAACTACCTCTGCCTCGAACGCTGGTCCCAGGCGATCGAGCTGGAGGAGCCGCGCAGCGCCGACCAGGCGCGCGTGCTCGCTCGCATCGCCGTCTGGCTCGGAGAGACGGAGCGCGGCGACCGCGCGGAGCTGTACCTGCGCGGCGACGAGTGGCCGCACTGGCGCGCCCTCGCCGCCGACACGAACGACTGCCTCGCCCGGCGCTGCGCGTTCGTGCGCGAGGGCAGCTGCTTCCTCCAGCGGGCGCGCGCAGAGGCGGCGGCGGCGCACGTCCTCGTCGTCAACCACGCGCTGCTGCTCGTCAACGCCGCGGGCGGCGACCAGCTGCTGCCGCCCTGCCGCCACCTGATCGTCGACGAGGCGCACCGCCTCGAGGGCGTCGCGACGAGTCAGTTCGGCGAGTCCGTCTCGCTGCAGGAGATCGCGCAACTGCTCGACGAGGCCTCGGCCGGCGGGGGCTCCCTCGCCGCCTCGCTGCGAGGGGCGGCACGACGCGATCCGATGCCGCTCTCGCCGGCCGCCGGCCTCGCGCCGCTTGCCGACGAGATCGCCTCGGCCGTCGCGATGGCGCGCGCGCGGCTGCCGGACCTCGAGGCGGCGATCGCCGCCTACAGCGAGGAGTTCGAGGAGCGCGCGAGGGGGGCGCAACTGCTGATCACGCCGGGCCGGCGTGCGCAGCCGCTCTGGGGGGATGTCGAGGACGGGGCGCTACACCTCGAACTCGCGCTCGACCAGCTGGCGCGGCGCCTGGCCGAAGCCGAGGCGACGGTCGGATCGCTGCTGGCGGCGGGTGCGCCCTCGCTCGACACGCTGCGGAGCGCCCTCGCGCGGGCCGCCGCGCGGGCGGCGCAGCAGGCCGCGACGCTGCGAGAGGCGCTGCAGCGCGCCGACCCCGAGCGCATCGTCTGGCTCGACAGCGGCGGTCGCGGGCCGCGCGTGCGCAGCGCGCCGCTCGACGTCGCCGATCGCCTCGAAGACGAGCTGTGGGCGCGGCGCGATTCCGTCCTCGTCACGAGCGCGACGCTGACGGCGCAGCAGCGCTTCGATTTCAGCCTGCGAGGCATCGGGCTGCCCGATGCGGACGCCCTCGACGTCGGATCGCCGTTCGACTACCGGCGAGCGGTGCTCGTGCTCGTCGTCGACGACCTGCCGCCGCCGAACGCGCCGGACTACGAGGCCGCCTCGCAGCAGCTGCTGGGCGAGGCGGCGCGTGCGGCGGGCGGGCGCACGCTGGCGCTCTTCACCTCGCACGGCGCGGTGCGCTCGGCCGCCGGCGCGTTGCGCGGTCCGCTCGCCGCCGAGGGCATCGGCGTGCTCGCGCACGACCTCGACGGCGGTCCGGCGCGCCTGCTGCGGGCGCTCGCGGAGCGCCCTCGCTCGCTGGTGCTGGGCACCGCCGCGTTCTGGGAGGGCGTCGACGTGCCCGGCCCGGCGCTCTCGCAGCTCGTGCTCGCGCGCCTGCCCTTCCCGGTGCCGACCGATCCGATCCATGCCGCGCGCTCCGCGCTGCACGACCAGCCGTTCGAGGAGTACATGCTGCCGCACGCCGTGCTGCGCTTCCGCCAGGGCTTTGGCCGCCTGATTCGCGGCCCGCGCGACCGGGGCGTCTTCCTCATCCTCGACCGTCGCGTCAGCACGCGCGCCTACGGGGAGGCGTTCCTCGAGGCGCTGCCCGACAGCGAGCAACGCACGCTCCCCGCGCGCGAGGTTCCCGCGGCCGTCGCCGCCTGGCTCTCCGAGGCCTCCGGTGCCTGAGCCGGGCGGACGCACAACGCGAGCGCGGCCCTGGGCGCGCGGCGAGGGCGTCACGCTGGTCGCGGCGGACGCGCCGCCCGCGGACGAGGGCATCGCGCAGGCGGTGCGCGAGGGCGTTGCGCGCAGCCATCGAGGCGAGGTCGAGACGCCGTTGCCGGACACGCGGCTCTACCACGTCCGGACGGAGGGCGAGACCGTCGGGGTGCTGGGCATCGCGGCAGGGCCGGAAGCGCGCACCGTGACCTTCTCTGGCGTCGCGATCGCGCCCGAGCGCCGCGGGCGCGCGATTGCCGTGCGGGCGGTGCGGATCGCCGAGCGGCGGCTGCGTCGCGAGGGCGTGCGCGGCTTCTACGGGCGTGCGCCGCGCGGCAACGGGCGCGGCCTCTACTTCTGGCTGCGCGCCGGGTACGCGCCACTGCGCTCGCTTCGCCCCGAGGACGACGCGACCTGGTTCCGGCTGCCTACTCCCTAGGTTCCTTGGCGACGGTCTCTTCGGGAGTTGCTGCGGCGTCCTCGTTCGCGTCGCGCTGCCGCTCCGCCTGGCGCGTCTCCATGTAGCGCCGGGCCCCGCGCCGGTACCAGACCGCGATCAGCACGGCGCTGAGCAGCGCCACGCCGATGTCGAGCACCTGCAGCGGGTCGGCGGGAAGGAACGTCGCGACGCGCGCGAGCCAGTAGCCGAAGAGCAGCGCCATGACGGTGCCGAGGCGGCTCCTGCGGGCAGGCTCGCCTGGGGCGCGCGGCTCGGTGGCGGCGGGCGGTGCGGGCGTGTCGCTGCGCCGGGGGCGGAAGCGGCGGCGGCGCGAGGCCACCGCGGCTAGGGGCCGTCGATGCGGCGGAAGCGGCGACGCTTCGGGCGCTCGGGCGCGGCGGCAGGCGGTGGCTTGCTCGCCGCCGGCGGCGAGGGCGGAGCCGCCGGAGCCGCCGGAGCAGGCGGAGCAGGCGGAGCAGGCGGGGGTATAGGGGGCATGATGATCGTGCCCGCCTGCGCGCCGGGAGGCGCCCCCAGCGGGTCGAAGCCGGGCGGCGGCGCCTGGAAGCCTTCTGCCTGGATGCTGCCGCGGATTAGCTCGAGGCAGCGATTACAGAAGAACTGCAGCACCGGCTCGTCGCAGTCACCGACCCAGACGTCGCCGCAGTCGATGCCCGCGATGTCGTTGCGGGGGTTGAGGTGGAACAGCACGCCGCAGTTGCTGCAATCGGAGAGCAGCTGGGCGTTCGTCTCGGAGACCTCGCAGATCTCGCAGGTGTGGGTCGGAGCCGAAGTCATAGCGTCTCTCCTCGTGCGTGGCCGTGCCGGGCCGCCGCTAGCGGACGACGGAGCGCCAGTGGCCGCCGCTGGCGGCGTCGGCCTCGTAGCGCTCGATACAGGGGTTGCAACTGAAGCTGAAGCCGCAGGCCTGGCCGAAGGTCGCCGCGCCGCAACTGCGGCCCAGCTCAGCCTGGCTCAGGTCGATGTGGAAGACGGCCCCGCAATCGGCGCAGTCGGCCAGCTCCTTCGGCGGTCCCTGGAGGCCGCAGACGGCGCAGTCCAGCAGCTTCGCTGCCGCTGGCGCCTCGGCGGGCCGGCCCTGGGCGGGCAGGGTGCTCATCGCTCCTCCGGCTCGGCGGTGTCGCGCAGTGCGGCCTGTACCGCGCGGCGCGCGCTCGCCGCATTCCTCAGATTGCCGAGATAGCGCTCGCGGCGCAAGCGTTCGAGCCACGCACCGAGGGCCGGGCCGCGCTCGACGCCGAGCCGGAGCAGCGCCGCGGCGTCCAGTGGCGCGCGTGTGTGCTCCCAGCGCCGCAGCTCGCGCTGGAGCCAACGCTGGCCCGCCGGGTCGAGCCAGCGGGCGGCGAGGCGGGCCGCGTTGGTCACGCCCTCGAGGGCCGCGAGGCTCCCCGGCGCACGGTCGCGCGTGGCAAGCAGCCGCGCCGCGTCCTGGACGGCGCGACGGGCGGCTCGTGGCACCGTGAGGCGCGCCGCGATTGCCTCCCGCTCCGCCAGCGGAGCGAGCAGCACGGCGAGCAGCAGCGAGGGCGAGTGCGGGCCCGGCCGCCTCGCCAGCGCTCGAGAAGCCTCCGCTGGCAGCGACCAGGCAGGGTGCACCCCGCGCAGCGCACCCCAGCCGTCGAGCAGCCGCAGCGTCGCGCTGACGCGGCGGCAGGCGGCGCCGCGCTCGAACTCCGCCCAGAGCCGCCGCCCTGAGATGCGCGCGACCCAGCGCGGCGCTTCCTCGATCCAGCGCAGCGTCTGCGGCTCCGGTCGCAGTCCGAGCGCGGTGGCGTAACGCGCGCCGCGCCAGAGCCGCGTGGCGTCGTTGCGGAAGCTGTCAGCGTGCAGCGCGCGCAGGCGCCGCGCGGCGAGGTCCTCGAGGCCGCCGTACGGGTCGAGCAACTCGCCGCCACGCGGCCCGGCGACAGCGAGCGCGATGGCGTTGACGCTGAAGTCGCGCCGCCCGAGATCCGCCTCGATCGTTGCGCCGGGGCGCACCTCCGGCAAGGCGCCCGGCCGCGCGTAGCGCTCGCTGCGCAGCGCGGCGATGTCGAGCCGCCGGCCGCGCCACTCGACGCGCGCGGTAGCGAAGCGTGGCTCCGTCTTCACCGCGGCCTCCTCGCCGAGCCGCGCCGCGACCGAGGCGGCGAGCACGGCGGGGTCGCCGCCGCATGCGAGGTCCACCTCGGCTGGCGCATGGCCGGCGGCGAGATCGCGAAGCGCACCGCCGACCGCCCACAGCTCGCTGCCTGCTGCGGTGGCGGCCTCGCTGGCGGCGTCGAGCAGCGAACGAGCGTCGGCGGGGAGCGCGCGGCGCAGGCGCTGGACGGTAGGACGTATAAGCGGATAAGCGATTCTTGACACTCGCAGGCACCCGCCCCTACGATACGGGGTGCGAGCGGGGCGTTCCCGGCCGTCCCGGCTGTGGCGGGGTTATCGGTCCGATCGCGTACGTGATGGCGGTGCACGTACGCCCGGGAGGGTACTCGCTTGGTCTCCGCGCCGCCTTGTCTCTACGACGCACAGACCGCGCTCCGGATCGAATTCGCCGACGGGGCGTTGCTGCGCCTCGCGCTCACCCACCCTTCGTACACCAACGAGCACGAGGGCTCCGACGGCTCCTTCGATCGGCTCGAATTCCTCGGCGATTCGGTGCTTGGCATGGTCATCGCCGAGCGGCTCTACGAGCGCTTCCCCGATGTCGAAGAGGGCCGGCTGACGCTCTGGCGCGCGCATATCGTGCAGGGACCGACGCTCGCCGCGGCGGCGAAGCGCCTCGGCCTTGGCCAATACCTGCTGCTGGGCCGGGGCGAGGAGGCGACCGGCGGGCGCGATCGCCCCGGCAACCTGGCTGACGCCTACGAGGCGCTGATCGGTGCGCTCAAGCTGGATCGCGGGCCGGACGGCGGCCTCGAGGGCGCGCGGCGCTTCATCGAGCGCACGCTCGGCCCGGAGCTGGAGGCGCTACAGACCGACCCCGCGGAGTTGAACACCAAGGGCGCCCTCCAGCAGCTCTGCGAGGGGCGCTACGGGCGTCCCCAGTACGTGACCGTCGAGGAGCGCGGACCGGAGCACGCCCGCGAGTTCTCCGTCGAGGTGCGCGTCGACGGCGAGGTGCTGGGCCGCGGCAGCGGACGCACCAAGCAACAGGCTGAGAAGGACGCGGCCCGCGAGGCGCTGCGGGAGCTGCGCACATGCGCAGCCGGGACGGACTAGCCGCGATGTACCTGCGACGCGTCGAGGCGTACGGGTTCAAGTCCTTCGCGGATCGCCAGGTCTTCGAGTTCGGCCCCGGCCTGACCGCCGTCGTCGGCCCCAACGGCTCCGGCAAGTCCAACGTCGCCGACGCGATCCGCTGGGCCCTCGGCGAACAGTCGACGCGCTCGATCCGCGCCCGCAAGACCGGTGACGTGATCTTCTCCGGCTCCGACACGCGGCGCGAGCTGGGCGTCGCCGAGGTGACGCTGATCCTCGACAACTCCGAGCAGTGGATGCCGATCGACTTCGACGAGGTGAGCGTCAGCCGGCGCGCCTACCGCAGCGGCGAGAACGAGTACCGCATCAACGGCCAGAAGGTGCGCCTGCTGGACGTGCAGGATCTGTTCCGGCGCGCACAGGTCGGCCAGAACTCCTACGCCATGATGTCGCAGGGCCTCGTAGACGAGGTGCTCGGCCTGCGGCCGCAGGAGCGCCGCAACCTGATCGAAGAGGCCGCCGAGGTGCACGGCCACCGCATCGAGCTGACGCGGGCGGAACGGCGGCTCACCCAGACGCGTGACAACCTCGGCCACGTGCGGGTGCTGATCCGCGAGCTGGCCCCGCGGCTGCGGCAACTGGAGCGACAGTCGCAGCGCGCGAGCCGCTTTCGCGAGCTCGACGCCCAGCTCGGCGCCGCCCTCGATGCCTGGTACGAGACTGAGCTGCGCGAGGCAAGCGAGGCGCTCGCGGCGGCGCAGGCGCGCCACGACCAGCGCTCGGAGGCGTTCGCTGCGGCGCGCCGCCAGGCGGAGGCGTTCGTGCCGGAGATCGCCGCGGCGGAACGCGCCGTCACCGCGGCCCGTGCGGAGCTGGGCGGTGCGCAGCGCCGCGAGCGCGAGCTGGTTGAACGCTCGCTGGCGCTCGGGCAGCAGCGCGCGCTCGCCGAACAGCGCCAGGAATTGCTGCTCGTGCGCCGCACTGAGATCGACGCCGCCATCGAGGAGCTGGAGGCGGCGCCCGCCGCCGGTGCGGCGGACGACGCCACGCTGATCGAGCTCGACGCGCGGGTCGCCGAGGCGCGCGTCGGCCTCGAGGGCGCACAGGAGGCGATGCGCGCGGCCGATGTGGCGGTGCGCGACGTGCTGCGCGAGCTCGCCGAAGCCGAGGCCCGCCGCTCGCGCATCGAGACCTCCATCCGCGAGGCCGAGGCGCGACGCACGCGGGTCGAGGCAGAGCAGCGCCGTCGCGATGGTGAGCGCCGCGAGGCGGCGCAGCGCCGCGACGAGCTGAACGACGAGTTGCGCGACTACGGAAAGCGCGCGCTGGCCGCGCGCCGCGAGCATGAGCGCCTCACCCAGCAAGCCGCCGAGGCGTTGCGCCGCCGCGAGATCGCCGAGCGGCGGATCGAGGAGACGCGCACGCGCGCCGAGGAGGGCCGCGAGGCGCTGCGCACGGCGATCACCCAGCGCGAGCAACTGGAGGCCCGGCGCGAGCTGACCGCCATGCTGGCGGCGCAACTCGCGCAGCAGGGCTCCGCCTCCCAGGAGCTGTTGCGCGCCGCGGAGGAGCCGGGCCCGGACGAGCAACCGCTCAGCGGCATCGTCGGGCTGCTCGGCCGCCTGATCCGCGTGCCACGGGGTCTGGAGCACGCCATCGAGGCAGCCCTCGCCGAGCAAATCGGCGCCGTGGTGGTCGAGCGCCAGGACGAGGCGCTCGCGGCGATCGCGCACCTGCGCGAGCAGGGCGCCGGCTCCGTGACCGTGTTACCGCTCGACGCCATCGACCGGCAGTACCCCCTCAACATGCTGAGCGAGCGCGGTGTCGTCGGCGTCGCTGCGAAGCTGGTCAAGACCCAGCGCAAATACCGCCCGCTGGTCGACCTGCTGCTGGGCCGCACGATCGTCGTCGAGGACGTGCAGACGGCGCTCAAGACGGTCGAGCGCGGCCTCGGCTCCGTCGTCACCCGCGACGGCGTGCTGGTGCGAGCGGACGGCTCGATCTACGGCGGATCGCGCGGGTCGGCGGCGGAGCAGTTCGTGCTGCAGGACGAGGAGCAGGAACTGCCCGAGGCGATCGAGGCCGCGCGTGAGGCCGAGGCAGCCGCCGCCGCGCAGGTCGAGCACCACGACGACATCGTCGCCGACGCCCGTGACGCCCTCGCCGCGGCGCGCAGCGCCGCGACGGCGGCGGAGGCCGCGCTGCGCGCGCAGGAGCAGGACAGCACGCGGCTGCGGCGGCGCCTGGTGGCGATCGGCAGCGAGCTGCGGATGGTCCACGCCGTGCTTGCCGAAGACGATCCCGACGCCGAGCCGGACGACGCCGTAACGGTGATCGAGCGCGAACGCGCCGCCCTCGAGGCGCTCGACGCACGGCTCGAGGGCCTGCGCGATCGCTCCGAGGCCGTCGGGGCAGAGCGCGACGCGGCCGGCGATCGGGTCGCCCAAGGCGCTGCCGCGCTGGCCGCCGCCGAGGGCGAGCGGTCCGCCACCCGCGACCGCCAGGCCGCGCTGGAAGAGGCGCAGCGCAGCCGCGGCGAGCGGCTGGCCGAACGCCGCGATCAGGCGCTCGTCGTGCGCCAGGATCTCGAAGACCTCGAGCTCACGTTGCGCGATCTCGGCGAGCAGGTCGCCAACGTCGAGATCGCGCGCCGCGCCGCCGAGGAAGCCGTCGCGCCGGCGCACGCCGCGCTCGCCGACGCGGAACGCGCCGAGCGCGAGCTGACGGCGACGCGCGGCGACAGCCAGGCGCGCCTTTTCGCCGCCGAGCGCGAGCTGCTGGAGGCGCAGTCCGGGTTGCGGGAGCTGGCGAATCGCGTCCAGAGCCTCGAGCAGCAGATCGCCGACGACGGCCTCGTGCTGCGCGACGACGGCAGCGTGCGCCGCGCCAGCGCCGAGCAGCCCCCGCCCGGCCTCGAGGGCAGCGACGCAGCCGAGCCAGCGCTGGTTGCCAGCAACGGCGCGGGCGATGGCGCCGCCAATGGCGCGCCGCCGGCGCTGACGGCGCCGGTTCCCGCGAGTGGCGGGGCCGAGGTCAACACCGCCGAGCTGCGCGAGCGGATTTCCGAACTGCGGGCCGAGCTCCGTGCACTCGGCCCGGTCAACCTCGAAGCCCTCGACGACCTCAGCGAGGAGCGTGAGCGGCACGACTTCCTCACGGGCCAGGTCGAGGATCTCGAGGATGCCGAGGCGCAGCTGCGGACGGCGATCGGTGAGCTGAAGCGGGAGATTCGCGAGCGCTTCGGCGAGACGTTCGAACACGTCAACCAGAGTTTCGCCGACTACTTCCAGCGCTTCTTCGGCGGCGGACGGGCGGAACTGACCATCGTCGAGCCGGAGCAGGAGGGCGGCGAGGCCGGCGTGGACGTCCGCGCGCAGCCGCCGGGCAAGCGCATCTCCTCGCTGGCGATGCTCTCGGGCGGCGAGCGGGCACTGACCTCGGTGTCGCTGCTGTTCGCGCTGCTCGATGTGAACCCGGCGCCCGTCTGCGTCCTCGACGAGGTCGACGCCGCGCTCGACGAGGCGAACGTGGGCCGCTTCGTCGAGACGCTGCGCGGGCTCTGCGAGCACTCGCAGTTCATCGTGATCACGCACAACCGCGGGACCGTTGAGGCCGCCGACACGATCTACGGCATCTCGATGGGCGACGACTCTGTCTCGCGCGTGCTCTCGCTGCGCCTGGCCGACCTGCCGCAAGCCTCGTAGCGCGGCCTGCCGGGGCGGCCCGTTCGCCAGTCGCCGCGCCTCTCGTTACGATCGGCGCGCGCCCGCATCGAGGGCCGGTCAGGATGATGCCATGAGGCTGCTGCGTGGCAACCCGGAGTCCGAGGCGGCAACCGGGCAGGCGCTATCGCGAACGCGCCGCAGCTGGTTGGGCCGCGTCGGCGATCTGCTGCGCGGGAACGGGATCACCCCGGAGCTCTGGGACTCGCTCGAAGAGGTGATGATCGGCTCGGACGCCGGGGTCGAGACCACCTTCGAGGTGCTCGACCGCGTGCGCGCCGCCAATCCGCGGCAGCCAGACGAGCTGCGGGCCGCGCTGCGCGACGAGCTGATCGCGATCCTCGCTGCACCCGCGGGCGCCGGCCGGCTCTGGGGCGCGGATGGCGAGGCGCCGCCCCGGCCCGCGGTCGTGCTGATTGCCGGCGTCAACGGCACCGGCAAGACGACGGCGGCGGCGCGGCTCGCCCACGCCTACCAGGCCGAGGGCAACCGGGTGCTGGCCGCCGCGAGCGACACCTTCCGCGCCGCCGCGATCGAGCAGCTGCGCAGCTGGGGCGAGCGAATCGGCTTCGACGTTGTCGCGCACCAGGCGGGCTCCGACCCCGCCGCGGTCGCCTTCGACGCGATCGAGGCGGCACAGGCGCGCGGTCACGACCTGGTGCTGGTGGACACGGCCGGGAGGCTACATAACAAGCAGAACCTGATGAACGAGCTGGCCAAGATCCGGCGCGTGATCGAGCGGCAGCTCGGACGCGGCCCGGACGAGGTCGCGCTCGTGCTCGACGCCACCACCGGGCAGAACGGCCTCGCACAGGCGCGCGCCTTCACCGAGGCGATTGAGGTGTCCGCGGTGATCCTCACGAAGCTCGATGGCAGCGCCCGCGGCGGCATCGTCTTCGCGGTCGCCTCGGAGCTGGGGCTGCCCGTGCGCTTCATCGGAGTCGGGGACGGCCCGGGGGATCTTGCACCGTTCGACGCCGAGGCGTTCGTGGACGGCTTGCTGGCCCCCGGCTCGACCGAGGCCTGACGGACCGGCGCCGTGGAACAGGCGCTGACGTGGTACCTCGCGCTGGTGCTGATCGGCGGCGGCGGGTTGCTCCCGGCGACGCTGCTGTTCGGACGCCTGCGCTCGCGCGGGGTGTTGTACGCCCGCCCGCTCGCGCTGCTGCTGGTCGCGCAACTCGTCTGGCTCGCCTCGGCGCTTGTCTCGATTCCCTACGGAACGGGCCTCGTGATTACGGCGGTCGCGGTGCTCTACGCCTGGTCGGCCTGGCTCGGCTGGCGCGACCCGGAGCGGCTGCGGACGCTCTGGCGCGCACGCCGCATGCTGCTCGCCGGCGAGGCACTGTTCCTCGTGCTCTTCGTCGTCGTGCTGTTCGTACGCGCCCAGGCGCCTGCCGCGATCAACACCGAGAAGCCGATGGACCTGATGCTGCTCAACGCCGTGCACCACGCGGAGCAGCTGCCGCCCCCTGACTCCTGGCTCGCCGGCTACGACGTCTCCTACTACCACCTCGGCCACGTGATGTTCGATGTCAGCGGGCGGCTGGCGGGGGTCGCGCCACGCTTCGGCTTCAACCTCGGACTCGCGGCGGCGGCGGCGCTTGCGGCCGTCGCGATCGCCGGCCTCGCGAGCGACGCGGTCGCGCTCGGCCCGCCACGGCGGCGCGCCACGCCGTGGATCGCGGCCGGCCTCGCCGTCGTGGCGCTGATCTGGATCGCGCCGCTCGAGGGGCTGGCCGACCTCGCTGCGGCGAACGGGCTGGGCGGCGAGGGCGTCTGGAGCCAGCTCGGCGTGAGGGGGCTGCCCGGCCCCGTGGAGGCGACGCACGGCGTGCCCGACCAATTCTGGTGGTGGTGGCGGGCGACGCGCGTGATCCCCGGCACGATCACCGAGTTCCCCGCCTTCTCCTACATCCTCGGCGACCCGCACGCGCACGTGCTCGCGCTGCCGCTTGGCATCGTCGCGCTCGCGGTCGCCCTCGACACCTTCGAGGGCGGCCTCGCGCTCTCCTGGCGGCACTGGACGGCGCGCCCTGAGGCGCTGCTGCTGGCCGGTGCGCTTTTCGCGGGGCTGGCGATGACCAACGCCTGGGACGTGCTCGCCTACGGGCTGATCTGGCTGGCGGCGGCGACCGCCGCCTTCCGCGCCGTCGGCTGGCCACTACACGGCGCACTCTTCGGCGCCGTGCGCTACCTGCTCGCGCCGACGCTCGCCGGCCTCGTGATCGCCTGGCCGCTGCTCCAAACGCTCGACACGTCGTCGATCGGCGGCACCGTGGTCAGCGACGCGGCGAGCGACCCGCTGCGGCTGCTGCTGTTCTGGGGCACGCCGCTGCTGCCGGTCGTGCTCGCCGCGCTGCTCACCCGCCCGCCCGCCTCGAGGCGGGCACTCGCCTGGAGCCTTGCGCTGGCCACGGCGCCAGTGGCGCTGTGGGTCCTGTGGGCGGCGGGGGAGGGTGACGCGTTCGGCCAGCGCGGCGTCGGCTGGCTGACGCTCGCCGGCCTCGTGCTGGCGACCGGCGGCGCAGGCGCGGCCTCGGCGAGCCGCTACGCGGAGGGGCGGCGCGACCACGCCGCCTGGCTCGCGCTGGCCGCGCTGGCGGGCGCGATCGTGCTCGCGACGGAGCTGTTCCACGTCACCGACGCGCTGCGGCACGCGCGCATGAACACCGTCTTCAAGTTCTGGTACGTCGCCTGGCCGCTGCTCGCGGCTTCCGGGGCGATCGGCCTCGCGCTCGCCTACGACGCCGCGCCGCGCCGCCCCTTCGCCGCGCTGCGCGGCGGGCTCGCCTCGCCTCGCAGCGCCCTCGCGGCCTTCGCCGTCCTCGCCGCGCTGCTCTGGCTCGGCTCGCTGCTCTACGCACCGGCGGCGACGGTCAGCCGCGCGCGCGAGGGCCAGGCGAGGGGCATCGACGCCCTCGCGCACGTCGAGCGGCGCGATCCGGGGCTGGCCGCGGCGCTCGACTGGGTGCGCAGCGAGCTGGACCCTGCTCACGACGTGCTGCTCGAGGCCGCGAGCCGGAGCTACGGGCCGGGTAACATGATCTCTGCGGCCAGCGCCACGCCCACACTGGTGGGCTGGCCCGGCCACCAACTGCAGTGGCATAGCAACGCACCGCTGACGGAGCGCCTCGACGTGGTCGACATCATCTACCGCAACGGAGCCGGCCCCCAGTCGTTGCTGCTGGCGCGCACGCACGGGCTGACCCATGTCTACCTCGGACGCGAGGAGCGCCGCCAGTTCGGGGCGGACGTCGCCGCGCGCTTCGAGGCGTGGCCGACCGTGTTCGAGGCGCCCGGCGCGCGGATCGTCGCTCTACCCACGGGGCCGCGATGAACGCCGGGTTGCTCGCGCGCCTCGAACACGTCCGGGCCGACCGGACGCTGCTGATCCTGCTCGGCATCGCCGCCGTGGCGCTCGTGCTACGCGTCGTCGACCTCGATGTGCGGGCCATGCACCACGACGAGTCGCTGCACGCGAAGTACGCGTGGGATCTCGCGGAGGGCCGCGGCTACGTGCACAACCCGCTGCTGCACGGGCCGTGGCTGTTCCACACCGTGGCCGGCTCCTTCGTGGTCTTCGGAGACAACGAGGTCGCCTCGCGGCTGCCGATGGCCCTCGCGGGCGCGGCGCTGGTGCTGGCGCCGCTGCTGCTGCGCCGCTGGCTGGGTAACAGCGGGGTGATCGTGGTGGGGCTGCTGATTGCGTTCTCGCCGGTGCTGCTCTACTACTCGCGGTTCTCGCGCAACGACGTACCGGCGGCGCTCTGGATGCTGTTCCTGGTCGTCGCGATCTGGCGCTACCGGCACGACGGGCGGGAGCGTTGGCTGGCGCTCGCGGCGGCCGCGATCGCGCTCTCGTTCGCGACGAAGGAGACGGCCTACCTGTTCTGCGGGCTGGCGCTGCTCTACATCAACGCCGCGCTCACCAGCAGCCTGCTGCAGCAGCTGGGCGGGCCGAGCGGGAAGTACCGGCACGGCTCAGCGATCGCCTCGTGGATCGTGCTGTTTCCCTTCGCCTGGGTGATCGCCGCCCTCTGGGCGCCGCTCGCCCCGCTGCGCCGCCGGCTCCGCCTGGAAACCCTGCCCCGCGAGGGCGACCTGATGGTCGTGGTCGGCACGCTGACGGCCCCGTTCCTCGCCGCCGTGCTGCGGTTCCCCTTCCCCGGCATCGAGACTTCCGGCTTCGAGCACATTGAAACGGTCCTGATCATCGAGCTGCTCGCGATCAGCACGGTCATCGGCGTGCTCTGGCGCCCGGGGACCTGGCTGCCGATCGCCGCGCTCGCCTGGCTGATCACGATTCCGTTGTTCACCACCGGCTTCACGAACCAGGACGGCTTCGTCTCCGCGTTCTGGGGCCAGCTCGACTACTGGCTCGACCAGCAGGACGTGCAGCGTGGCAAACAGCCGCTCCACTACTACGTGATGATGCTTCCGACCTACGAGTTCCTCGCGCTGGCGCCGGCGCTCATCGGGGGCGCCTGGCTGCTCTGGCGCGGCGACTCGCTGATGCGGCTGCTGGTCTGGTGGTTCGTCGCGACCTTCGTCCTGCTCTCCTTCGCGGGCGAGAAGATGCCGTGGCTGAACGTGCACCTCGCCCTGCCGCTCGCGCTGATCGCCGGGTATGCGCTCGGCCGCGCGCTACCGGGGGCGTGGCGCTCGCTGCGGAGCCTGCGCGAGGACTTCACAGCGCCCGCCGGTGCGGCGCGGCCCGCCCTGCTCTGGGTAGGCGCGGGCGCACTGGGCGCGCTGCTCTCCGCCGCCTCGCTGTGGACGGCATTCGGCGTCTCCTACCGCCACCCGGACACCCCCGTCGAGCCGCTGATCTACACCCAGACCTCGCCGCAGGTGCCGCTGCTGGCGCGGGAGATCGCGGAGTACGTGCGCGCGCAGCCGCAGCCGACGTCCGTGGTCGTCGACACCACGGCCTCGCTGACCTGGCCCTGGGCCTGGTACCTGCGAGACGTCCCCAACGTCGGCTACCTCGGGCCCAACGAGATCCGCCAGTACGGGCCCGGCGAGGGCGCGGTCCTGATCAGCGCGAGCAGCACGCTCGGGCCAGGCTGGCTGCTGCGCGATCAGTTCGAGGATCCCCGGCCCTACGTCCACCGCTGGTGGTTCCGCGAGGACGGCTACCGCGCGGCAACGCCGGGCGGCGTCCTCGGCAAGCTCGCCAGCGGCGAGCTGCTGGCGGACTGGGTGAGCTTCGTCGCCTCGCGCACCGAGGAGGACACGCTCGGCGCGCTGCGCGGCGACATCTGGTTCCCGAAACGCTGACCGCGCACCGCCCCGGCGTCGCGCCCGACCGCGCGATGCCCGAACATAGAGGCGCACGAGATCTGAAAGGTTCGCGGCACGGGGCCGGTCGAGCCCTCGCGAGGGAGCGGGACGTGAAGTGGCGACGCTCGCTGATCGGCCTCGCCGTCAGCGCGGTCTTCATCGTGCTGCTACTGCGCCAGGTCAGCGGACTGGAGCTGCGTGACGCCTTCACCGCGGCTGAGCCGGGCTGGCTCGCCGCCGCGTTCGCGATCTACCTCGGCGCGCTCTGGCTGCGCGGGCTGCGCTGGAAGCTGGTGCTGCGCGGTGCGACGCCGATCAGCACTGGCGACGCGACGGCGCTGGTGGTGATCGGCTACGCGGCGAACAACGTGCTGCCCGTGCGCGCCGGCGAGCTGGTGCGCGCGCAGCTGCTGCACGAGCGCCACGGCGCGGACCGCGTCGCCGCGCTCGGCACGATTCTCGTCGAGCGCGTCTTCGACGGCCTGGTTCTTGCGCTCTTCCTCGCCGGCACGATCGCGCTCGCCGGGGGCAGCGGCGTGCTGCAGCTGCTCGCCGCAGTCACCGGCGCCGCGTTCGTCGCGATCGCCGTCGCGCTGCTGATCAGCGGTCCGCGCCTGGCCGACAACCCCGTCTTGGCGCAGCGGCTGCTGCGGCCGCTCCCGGCGCGTCTGCAGCATCTCGTCGCGCCACGCCTCGACCGCTTCATCGAGGGCCTGACGACGATCCGCGGGATGGGCGCATGGATCGCAATCTTCGCCGTAACGGCCGCCTCCTGGGCGATCGAAGCGGCGATGTACTGGCTCGCCGGGATCGGGCTCGGCCTCGAGCTCGACCCGCTGCTCTACCTCGGCGTGTGCGGGGCCGCAAACCTTGCGATCGCCGCGCCGAGCACCTCCGGCGGCATCGGGCCGTTCGAGTTCTTCGCCCGCGAGGTGGCCGTCGTCTTCGGTGCGACCGCCGCGGCAGGCACGGCCTACGCGATCGCGCTGCACGCGCTGCTGCTGATTCCCGTCGCCGCCCTCGGACTGCTGCTGCTCTGGCAGCGGCACCTCGGCCTGCGGAGCCTCCTCCGCACACCGTCCGAGGAAACCCGGGCCGCTCCGCCGCTGCGGGGGAGCGGCTAGTGCGCGCCGTCGTCGTGGGCGGCGGGGTTGGCGGGCTCGCCGCGGCCTGGGAACTGGCGAAGGCGGGTCACGAGGTCACCCTCGTCGAGGCCGGCCCCGTGCTCGGCGGCCAGGTCCGCACCTTCGAGATCGGCGGTGGCCGGATCGAATCCTTCTACCACCACCTCTTCCGCTCGGACACGGTGATCGCCGAGATCATCGAGGAGCTGGGGCTGGGCGAGGACCTCGAGTGGGTCGACTCGCGCGTGGGGATGTTCGGCGACGGGCGCGTCTACCCGTTCACGAGCGCGGGCGACCTGCTGCGCTTCGACCGCGTCTCGCTGCTCACGCGGCTGCGCCTCGGCCTGACGGCGCTGTGGCTGCGCCGCGTCTCCGACTGGAAGCGCTACGAGGGCTTGAAGGCGAAGGACTGGATCACCTCGAAGGTCGGCCGAGAGGGCTACGAGCGCGTCTGGGGCCCGCTGCTGCGCGCCAAGTTCGGGCGGCACGCCGCAGAAGTCGCGATGGTCTGGTTCTGGGGCAAGATCTACCTGCGCTTCGCCTCGCGACAGGGCGGGCCGCTGGCGAAGGAGCAGCTCGGCTACCTGCGCGGCTCCTTCGGCCGCATGGTCGACGCCCTCGCCGAGGCGATCCGCGCGCGCGGCGGCGCGGTCCACGCCGGCCGCCCCGTGCAGCGCATCGTCAGCGAGAACGGCGCCGTGCGCGGCGTCGAGCTCGCGCCGGCCGAGGAGGGCGGGGAGCCGGAGCTCCTCGAGGCCGACACGGTGATCGCGACCGTGCACTCGGGCGTGCTGCCGCGCATCGCACCCGATCTGCCGGAGGACTACGTGGCGCAGCTCGGGCAGGTCGAGTACCAGTGGGCGACGGTGCTGCTGCTGGCGCTGGACCGCCCGCTCTCCGGGATCTACTGGCTGACGATCACGGACGACGACTGCCCCTTCGTGGTGGCGGTCGAGCAGACCAACTTCCGTGACCCCTCGGAGTACGGCGGGCAGCACATCGTCTACTTCTCCAACTACGCGGATCCTGGCGACCCGGTGGTGGAGGAGGACGTGGAGCAGGTGCTCGATCGCTACGAGCCGTACATCCGGCGCATCAACCCGGCCTTCGAGCGCAGCTGGATCAGCGACAAGTGGCTGTTCAAGGATCGCGCCGGCCAGCCGATCGTGCACTGGCGCTACCACGAGACGATCGCCCCGCACCGTACCGGCATCGAGGGCCTCTACCTCGCGAACAACACCCAGATCTACCCCGAGGATCGCGGCCAGAACTACACGCTGCGCATGGGCATCGAGGTCGCCCGCCTCGCGATGGACGACGCCTCGGCGCGTTGACAGCGACGCTGCCTCGTCCGTAGCCTCGAACCGATCGCAAGGCCCGGCGCACGCGCCGGGAGCGTGCGATGCGCCGCTGGGGGAGCCGTCAGGCTGAGATCCGTCCCGAGGACAACCCCAGAACCTGATCTCGGTAATGCGAGCGTAGGGAACGCGGTGATGACGAAGCTGACCGGCCCCGCGGGGGCCGCCCGCTAGCGTTTTCCGGCAACCTCCCACTCGTGCTCCGAGCCGCGCGGCGCATCCTCGCATGCTGCAGAGGAGGAGGCGCCGCATGATCGTGGAAATTGAGTGCCTGCCGACCCCGCCGGGCACGGCCGCTGTGGAGTTCGAGCACGTCGAGCGGGCGATCGCCGTCATCCAGCAGTCCGGCCTCAAGTACGAGGTCGGCGCGCTCGGCTCGACCATCGAGGGTGATCCAGACGAGCTGTGGCCGCTGCTGCGCAGGGTCCACGAGGCCTGCCTCGAGTCCGGGGCCGACAGCCTGGTCTCGATCATCAAGGTCGGCCAGCGGGCCGTCGCTGACGACGCCCCGTGGATGGAGGGGCTGACCGCTCCGTTCCGGAACGGTGGGCCCGGCTCGTGACGAGGGCGCTGCGGGCGGCGCAGCACTATCTGCCGGCGGCGCTGTTTCTCGCGGCGCTGATCGTCGTCTGGGACGTGTGGGTGCGGGTCGCCGGGACGCCGTCCTACCTGCTGCCGCCGCCAGGCTCGTTGCTGGACGCCTTCCTCGACCAGCGGGGCGTGCTGCCGGGGCACATCCGCACGACGCTGACGGAGGCGCTCCTCGGGCTCGCGCTGGCGGCGCTGCTGGGCGTGACGACGGCGGCGCTGATCGCCAGCCTGCCGCTGGCGCGGCGCGTGCTCTATCCGCTGCTCGTGGTCAGCCAGAACATCCCGGTGCTGGTGCTCGCGCCGCTGCTCGCGGTCTGGTTCGGCTTCGGCCTCACCCCGAAGATCGTGATCGTCGTACTGATCGGCTTCTTCCCGATCGCCGTCAACACCGCCGACGGGCTGATGAACGCCGACCGCGAGCTGGTGGCGCTGGTACGCAGCATGGGCGCGGACCGCCTCAAGGTACTGCGGCTGGTGCTGATCCCCTCGGCGGTGCCCTCGTTCTTCGCGGGGCTGCAGATCGGCGCCGCCTACGCGGTGATCGCCGCGGTGATCGCCGAGTGGATGGGCGCGAGCTCCGGCCTCGGGCTGTTCATCCTGCGCTCGCAGCGAGCGTTCCGCACGGACCAGATCTTCATGGCGGTGGTGCTGATCGCGCTGATCAGCATCGCGCTCTTCGTCTGCGTCCACCTGCTCGCGAGGTATGCGATGCCGTGGCGTCACGCCGGCGCACCGGCGGAAGGAGCTTGAGATGAGACGACTGCTGTTGCTCGCTGCCGCACTCGGCGCGCTGCTGCTCGCCGCCTGCGGGGGGGGGGAAGAGGCGCGCCCGGTGACGCTGATGCTGAACTGGACGCCGAACAACCACCACGCCGGCATCTACACCGCGCTGCAGAACGGCTGGTACGAGGAGGAAGGCATCGCGCTCACGATCATCGAGCCCGCCCCCGCCGGCGCAGACGCCGTCGTCGGGGCCGGCACGGCGCACTTCGGCATCTCCCAGGCGGAGAGCCTGCTGCCCGCCCGCCTCGGCGGCGCGGACGTAGTCTCGATCGCGGCGCTGCTGCCCTACAACGACTCGAGCCTGATGGCGCTCGCCGAGGAGGGCATCACGCGCCCGAAGGACCTCGAGGGCAAGACCTACGGCGGCTGGGGCGGCCTGCTCGAACAGGAGCTGCTCGACACGCTCATTGAGTGTGACGGAGGCGACCCCTCGCTCGTCGAGTTCGTCGAGGTGGGGAACATTGACTACCTCGGCGGGATGGACCAGGACCGCTTCGACTTCGTCTGGGTGTTCGAGGGCTGGGACGCGCTGCGCGCGAGCCAGCTCGAGGGTCGCGCGCTGGGCAACATCCTGTTCACCGAGCACACGGACTGCATCCCGGACTGGTACACGCCGATCCTGATCACCAGCCGCCAACTGATCGAGGACGAGCCGGAGCTCGTGCGCGACTTCCTGAAGGCGACGACGCGCGGCTACGAGCACGCGATCGCGAACCCGGACGAGGCGGCCTCGCTGCTGCTCGAGGCCGCGCCCGAGCTGGACGAGGCGCTCGTGCGGGCGAGCGCGCAGTACCACGCGACGCGCTACAAGGCGCAGGGCCGCGCCTGGGGCGAGCAGGAGCACGCGATCTGGCAGCGCTTCGAGGCGTTCCTGCGCGAGGCGGGGCTGAGCGACGCGCCGGTCGACGTGGGCGCCGCGTTCACGAACGACTTCCTGCCGGAGCCGTAACGAGGACGGGCCGGAGCGCCGGCGGTGAGCGCGATCGGGGAGCCCGCGCTGCAGCTGCGGTCGCTGGGGCACGACTACCCCGGCGACCCGCCCGTGGCCGCCCTCGATGAGATCGACATCGAGGCGGCGCGAGGCGCGTTCGTCAGCCTGCTCGGGCCGAGCGGCTGCGGGAAGAGCACGATCCTGCAGGTGCTCGCCGGGCTCCTCGTACCCTCGCGCGGCGAGGCCGTCGTCGCCGGTGTCAGCACGATCGGCGAGCCGGGACTGACCGCCTACATGCCGCAGCGCGACCTGCTGCTGCCGTGGCGGCGCGTCGACGGCAACGCGACGCTCGGCGCGGAGGTCACGGGCGTCGCACGCGAGGAGGCGCGGGCGCGGGCGCGCGCGCTGTACGGGCGCTTCGGCCTCGAGGGGTTCGAGCGTGCCTGGCCGGCGCAGCTCTCGGGCGGGATGCGGCAACGCCTCGCGCTGCTGCGCACCTTCCTGATGCCGCGCGAGACGCTGCTGCTGGACGAGCCGTTCGGCGCGCTCGACGCGCACACGCGGCGCGGCATGCAGGGCTGGCTGCAGGACGTCTGGGGCCGCGACGGCCGCACGGTCTTGCTGGTGACGCACGACGTCGATGAGGCGCTGCTGCTCTCCGACGTCGTCTACGTGATGTCGCCACGCCCCGGCCGCATCGTCGAGCGCATCATGGTGCCGCTACCGCGCCCGCGCCGCAGCGCCGACGTGACCGCCGGGGTCTTCGTCTCGCTGAAGGCGCGCGTGCTCGCGGCGCTGGAGGGGGCGGACGGGGCGTGAGTTGTCCGGTTGATGCGCGTGCGGAGCAGGTTCAGACTGAGCGAATGAACAGGCGACTCCAGATCAGTATGCCCGACGACGAGCACCAGGCGGTCGCCGACCTCGCGAGGCGCCGGGGAACAACCATCTCGGCGATCGTGCGCGACAGCCTCCGGCGCACCGTGGCCGAGGGACAGCAGGCGGCGCCGGAGCAGCGCATCGCCGCGGTGCTGCGCTTCGCGCGCTTCGCCGGGCCGACCGGGGACATCGATCAACTGCTTGCCGAGATCGGGCGGGGTCGCTCGCTCGCGTGATCGAGGTCGGCTCGAACGTGCCCGGGTGACTCGCCGGGGCCGAGCTTCCATCGTGGGTGCGATCCAGCGCATCGCCTGAGGCCTGCCGCGCGGCCTCGTTCCTTGTTCGGACCATGGCGCGCTCATATAGTCGGGGCGGCAGCGGAGACGGACAGCGGGGACGGCGCGAGAGGCGCCGCCTCGCGGGTGTGAGGGAGCGAGCGTGCCGCTCGAGACCGAGGCGAAGGCCGCAATCCGCGCGCTGCTCGATGGACTCGTGCCGGGCGACGGCGACCTGCTCGAGGCGCTGCACCGCGTGCACCATGCCTACGGCTACATCTCGGGTGAGGCGATGGAGGTGATCGCGCAGCAGCTGCGGCTCACCCCGGCCCACGTCTACGGCGCGACCACCTACTACTCAGACTTCCGCACCACCCCGCCGCCGCCGGTCTCGCTGGCCTGGTGCTCGGGCCCTGCCTGCCGGCTGCGCAACGCGAACGGCATCCGCGGCGCGATCGAAGCGGTGCTCGGCTGCGAGCTGGGCGCGGACAGCCCCGACGGCCGCGTCGCCTTCACGCTCGGTCAGTGCATCGGCACCTGCGAGCAGGCGCCGCAGGTCTGGCTGCAGGGCCGCGTAGTCGGCAAGCTCAACGCCGCGCGCGCCGTCGAACTCGCGCGCTCGCTCGCCGCCGGGGAAGATCCGGAGACGCTCGGCCTGCCCGAGGGCGAAGCGGCGGGGCAGGACTAGCGCGATGCTCGACGCCTACGCCGCACTGCGCGAACCGGCCGACGCCGCCTACGCCGAGTGGCAGCGGCCCGTGCGGCCGCGCATCGACCTCGCCTGGGAGACCTCGGCGCTGGCCGCGGGCGCGGGCCGCACACAGGCCGCGCTTGAGGCGGAGACTGAGGCGCGCGGCGCGGCGGTCGACCTCGGGCAGGTGCACGGTTACGGGCTGCAGTGGCTGCAGCCCCTCGCGCAGATCACCTGGCCGGACGGCGCCTCCGTGCTCTACGGCCCGGTCACGCCGGACAAGATCGGGCTGCTGATCGACGAGGCGACCGGGCGCGCGGGCGCGGCCGCCGAGCTGGCGCTCGGCGTGATCGCCGGCGAACGGCCGGGGCTGCCACCGATCGAGGCGCACCCCTTCCTCGCCTGCGAGGACGAGCGGCGGCTGCTCTCACGGATCGGGCGCAGCGACCCGGATTCGCTCGATCACTACCTCGCGACGGGCGGGTATCACGGGCTCGCGCGGATGGTCGATCGCCACCACGGCGCGGAGGCGGTACGCCAGCTGCAGCAGGACGCCGGGCTGATCGGGCGCGGCGGCGCCTTCTTCCCCGCCGGGGTGAAGTGGAACTTCCTCGCCGGCGCGCCCGACGACGAGCGCTACCTGGTCTGCAACGCCGACGAGGGCGACCCCGGCGCGTGGGTGAACCGCGTGCTGATGGAGGGCGACCCGCACCTGATCATCGAGGGCATGCTGATCGCGGCCTACGCGACCGCCGCGATCCACGGCTTCATCTACATCCGCGGCGAGTACCCGCTGGCGGTCGAGCGCGTGCGCGACGCGATCGCGCAGGCCGAGGCAGCGGGGCTGCTCGGCGACAACATCCTCGGCGGCGACTTCTCCTGCACGCTCGAGGTGATCGTCGGGGCGGGCGCCTACGTCTGCGGCGAGGAGACAGGGCTGATCGCCTCGATCCAGGACGACCGCGGGATGCCGCGCATCAAGCCGCCGTTCCCGGCGCAGGCCGGCGTCTTCTACAAGCCGACCAACGTCAACAACGTCGAGACCTACGCGAACGCGGCGCTGGTGCTCGCGCACGGCGCGGAGTGGTACCGCGCGCAGGGTACGGAGCGCAACAGCGGGACGAAGATCTTCTCGTTCTCGGGCGACATCGCGCGCACGGGCTTCATGGAGTTGCCCTGGGGCACGCCGCTGCGCGAGGTGCTGACCGCGCTCGGCGGACCGACCCGCAGCAGCGGCGCGCCGGGCGAGCTGAAGGCGATCCAGCCGGGCGGGCCGCTGGCCGGCTACCTCCCGGCCGCGATCGCCGACGGGCTGAACCTCGAGAAGGAGGACTTCGCCGCGCAGGGCACGCTGATCGGCGCCGGCGGCATCGTCTTCGTCGGCGAGGACGCGAACTCGATCGAGCTGAACGTGATGTTCTCCGAGTTCCTCGAGGAAGAGTCGTGCGGGCGCTGCACGAGCTGCCACCACGGCAACCAGCGCATGACGGAGGTGTTCAAGCGCGTGCTCGACGGCGGCGGCCGGGCCGAGGACCGCTACAACCTCGAGCAGCTCGGCCAGGCGCTGCAGTACTCGAACTGCGTGCACGGGTCGGCCAGCCCGACGATTATGCGCAACACGCTGCGCTACTTCAGCGAGGAGTTCGACGAGCATGTGGCTGCGGCCGACCCGGAGCTGCGGGGGCGCGGCTTCCTGCGCTTCCGCATCGCCGACCAGAGCGACCCGCGGCTGGAGTCGGCGCGGCTGATCTGCCCGGTGGACGCGATCCGCGGCTCCCCGCGCGGCGGCTACTCGCTCGACGACGACGTCTGCATCCGCTGCGGCGCCTGCTACGACCTCGCCCCGCGCGGCATCGCCCGCGACGACCTCGTCGCGCTGGCGGCGGCGCGGGTGGTGACGTAGGGCGGGTGCCCACACCGTCCGCACCGGATGACGCAGCGGCGCTGCGAGCCGTCGCCGCCTTTATCGAACAGCGGGTCCGGGCGGCAAAAGACGCACTGGCTGCAGAACTCGGTCACGAGTTGGCCGCCAGGCTCCACACAGCAGCCGGGGACAGCGCCTACGTGCTGAACAGCGCCGATCGCGTGACCGCACTGGTTGACGGCCTTGGCGGCGATGAGGAAGCAGAGGCAGAGCAGGCAGACGGGCTCAACGCCCTCGCCTCCTGGCTCTCGTTCGCGGCGCGGAACGCCGGAGATCTGGACAAGCTGGGCGCAGCGCTCGCCCTGGCGCTCGCCGTGGGTGTGCGGATGGAGGTGCCGAAGGCGGCCGCCACCAAGGCGCTTGGGGAACGCGACGGCTTCAACACTGGAGCGCCTGACCGAAGCCCAGGCGTCGCGAGCAAGGCAATCGGGAGCGTCGCACAGGTACGGACCGGCAAGGGCAGCGGCACCGCGTTCTGTATCGGCGCGGGCGAGTGGCTCACGGCGGAGCACGTGGTCAGTGGGGAGGCGGGCGCGCGGCTGTTCAACAGCGTGATGTCGGATGTAGCCGCGATCGTGCACTGGACGTGGGCCGAGGCCGATCTTGCCCTGCTCGCCACCGAGCACGAAACAGCGCCGCTCAGGCTGGGCAGTGCGCCGTTCCCGGGGGCGCAGGTGTGGGCCTTCGGCTACGGGATCGGTCAGAAGGGACTCGATGCCGCCGTCAAGCGTGGGGTCGTGTCCGAGCGCTACCTTGAGAGCGATCTGACCTACATCCGCACGGACGCCGCCGTAAACCCGGGCGACAGTGGCGGGCCGCTCCTGAACGACTGGGGCGAGGTCGTCGGCGTGCATCAGTCGAGCTACCGCGGATCCGTGCAAGGCGTCGCCTACGCCCTCGGCGCGGACAGCGTGCGCTCGCTGCTGCCGGGCTTGCGCGGCCGGTAGCGGCGGCGGCGCGGGTGGTGACGTAGGGGGCGGCGGCCTCGCGCCTCGGCGACTTGCTCCGCGCAGCGCGCACCCCGCCCCGTGTGGACGGCCTGTTGAACGGGGCGGGGCTGGGCTACACTGGCGGGCATCCCCGGAGAGGCGCGCTGACGCCCTGACCACACCGGTTCGCAGGCAGTATCTGGCGCTCAAGGCGCAGCATCGCGACGCGCTGCTGCTGTTCCGCATGGGCGACTTCTACGAGGCGTTCGACGACGATGCGGCGCGGCTCGCGGAGACGCTCGGGATCGCGCTCACCTCGCGGACGCTCGGCAAGGGCGAGGGCCGCGTGCCGATGGCCGGGATCCCGCACCACGCGCTCGATCGCTACCTCGACCAGCTCGTGACGGCGGGGCTGCGCGTAGCGCTCGCCGAGCAGGTCGAGCCCCCCGGCCGCGGGCTCGTCGAGCGGCGCGTGCTGCGCGTCATCACGCCCGGCACCGTCGAGGCCGGCGCACTGCTGCCCGAGGGCAGCCACAACTGGCTCGTCGCGCTCGCGCCGGAGCCCGCCGCAGCGCGGCGGAGCAGCAGGGAGACTGAGCGGCGCTGGGGCCTCGCCGCCTGCGACGCGACGACCGGCGAGCTGGAGTGCCAGCTGGTCGCGGAGGGCGCGCTCGGCGGCGAGCTGGCGCGGCTCGCGGCGCGCGAGCTGCTGCTGCCCGAGGGCGCGGCGGGGGCGCTGCCCGAGGAGCTCGCGCCGGAGGCGCGGCGCACGAGCAGGCCGGCGCGGGCCTTCGCGCCGGGCGAGGCGGAGCGGGCGCTCTGCGAGCGCTACGGCGTCGCGAGCCTCGAGGGCTTCGGGCTGGCGGGGCTGGAGGCGGCCGTGGGGGCGGCGGGGGCGCTGCTCGGCTACCTCGAGGAGTCGTGGCCGCAGGCGCTGCGCCAGCTGCGCACGCCGCGCACGCCGCGGCCGGGCGAGTTCGTCGCGCTCGACGCGCAGACGCGGCGCACGCTGGAGCTGTTCGAGAGCACGGGCGGGACCGAGACCACGCTGCTGGGGACGCTCGATCGCACGCTGACGGGACCGGGGGCGCGGCTGCTGCGCGAGCGGCTGGGGCGGCCGCTGCGCGACGCCGAGGCGGCCGAGGCGCGGCTCGACGAGCTTGCGGTCTGGCTGGAGGCGCCGCTGGCGCGGGCGGGCCTGCGGCGCGCGCTGCGCGGGCTGCAGGACATCGAGCGGCTGCTCGGGCGCGTGCGCGCGGGCAGCGCGGGGCCGCGCCAGCTGCTGCAGCTGCGGCGCGGCCTGGAGCGGCTGCCGGAGCTGGCCGAACAGGCGCGCGCAGCCGGCGGCGCGGCGGGGCCGATCGCCGCGGAGCTCGGCGGCACCGGCGAGACGGCCGAAGCGCTCGCGGCGGCGCTCGCCGAGGACCCGCCCGAGGCCGGCGAGGGCGAGTCGCTGCGGGCCGGGGCGGACGCGGAGCTGGACGCGCTGCGGGCGGTCGCCGCCGACGCGCGCGGGGCGCTCGCCGACCTCGAAACTG
The DNA here is from genome assembly GCA_963667465.2 of Dehalococcoidia bacterium. GTDB lineage: Bacteria > Chloroflexota > Dehalococcoidia > UBA2979 > UBA2979 > VXMT01. The sequence goes on from CAXXDN010000002.1 coordinate 638,622, forward strand.
CGGAGCGTGAGCGCAGCGGGCTGCGCAGCCTCAAGGTCGGCTACCACCGGGTGTTCGGCTACTACCTGGAGCTGCCGCGGACGCAGGCCGGGCAGGCGCCGCCCGAGTACGAGCCGCGCCAGACGCTGGCGAACGCGCAGCGCTTCCGCTACCGCCCGCTGAGCGAGCTCGAGGACCGTATCCTCGGCGCCCGGGAGCGGCTCGTCGAGGCGGAGCGGGCGGCGCTGGAGCGGCTCTGCGAGCAGGTCGCGGCGGCGGGCCCGGCGATCGAGCGCGCGGCGGCGGCGGTGGCGCGGCTGGATGTGGCTGCCGCGCTTGCGGAGCTGGCGGCCGATGGCGGCTACGCGCGCCCGCGACTGCGGCCGGCGGGGCCGATCGTGATCGAAGAGGGGCGGCACCCGGTGGTCGAGCGGCGGCTCGAGCCGGGGGCGTTCGTGCCGAACGACGCGAGCCTCGGCGAGGACGCTGCGATCGTCGTGCTGACCGGGCCGAACATGGGGGGCAAGTCGACCTACCTGCGGCAGACGGCGCTGATCGTGCTGCTCGCGCAGTGCGGCAGCTACGTGCCGGCGGCGCGCGCCGAGATCGGGATGGTCGACGCGATCTTCACGCGCGTGGGGGCGCACGACGACCTCGCGGGCGGGCGCTCGACGTTCATGCTGGAGATGGTGGAGACGGCGCAGATCCTGCACCGCGCGAGCGAGCGATCGCTGGTGCTGCTCGACGAGATCGGGCGCGGCACCTCGACGCGCGACGGGCTCGCGATCGCGCGCGCGGTGGTGGAGGCGCTGCACCACCGCCCGGGGGGCGCCCCGCGCACGCTGTTCGCGACGCACTACCGCGAGCTGACGGCGCTGGCCGGGCTGCTGCCGCGCGTCGCCAATCGCGCCGTCGCGGTCGCCGAGCAGGGCGGCGAGCTGGTCTTCCTGCATCGCATCGAGGACGGCGCGGCGGATCGCGCCTACGGCGTTCACGTCGCAGCGCTCGCCGGACTGCCGCGCGCCGTGGTCTCACGGGCGCGCGAGCTGCTCGCGCAGCTCGAGGCGGCGCCGCAGGGCGCCGAGTGGGGCAGTGCAGGCGCAGGACTGACTGCTGCTGCGGAGGATGTTGCCGGTGGCCAGCTGCCGCTGCTGGCGGCGCCGGGGGATGCGCTGACCGAGGAAGTGGCGGCGCTCGAGCCGGACGAGCTGAGCCCGCTCGAGGCGCTGCAGCGGCTCTACGAGCTGCGCGCCGCGGCGCGGGCGCGGCTGGGCGTGGAAGGCTGAGCGCGTGACCACCGGGGCCGCCGCACGCTCCCCTGCCGCGGGCCGCGAGCCGATCCGGCTGCTGCCGCCCGAGGCGGCGGCGCGGATCGCGGCCGGCGAGGTGATCGAGCGGCCCGCCTCGATCGTCAAGGAGCTGATCGAGAATGCGCTCGACGCGGGCGCGGGGCGGATCGAGGTCGCCGTCGAGAGCGGCGGGATCGACCGCATTCGCGTGCGCGACGATGGCTGCGGGATTCCCGCCGATCAGCTCGCCGACGCCTTTGAGCGGCACGCGACCTCGAAGCTGCGCCGCGCAGAGGAGCTGTTCGCGGTGCGCTCGCTCGGCTTTCGCGGCGAAGCGCTGGCGGCGATCGTCGCCGCCGCCGAGGTGGACTGCACGACGCGCGTGGCGGGGGAGTCGGCGGCGGCGACCGCGCGCTATCGCGGCGGGCGGCCGGCGGCGCAGGGCAGTGCCGCGGGCGCGCCGGGGACGAGCATCGAGGTGCGCGATCTGTTCGCGACGCTGCCGGCGCGGCGCGCCTTCCTGCGTTCGCCGCGCGCCGAGGCGCGGGCGGTGGCGCGCGTGCTCGAGGACTACGCGCTCGCCTACCCGGCGGTTGCCTTCCGGCTGGAGCTGGACGGGCGCGCGGCGCTGGCCAGTCCCGGGGACGGCGCGGCGCGCTCGGCCTGGGCGGCCGTCTACGACGCCGAGTCGGCGGGCGCGCTGCTGGCGCTCGATCATCGCGAGCCCGTCGAGGGCGGCGTGCTGGGGGTGAGCGGGCTGGCCGGGCCGCCCGCGCTGCACCGCGGCAACCGCGGCGCGCTGCACCTCGTGGCGAACGGGCGGGCGATCGGCGACCGCGCGCTGAGCTTCGCGGTCGAGCGCGCCTACGAGGGGCTGCTGCCGGTCGGGCGGCACCCGCTCGGGCTGCTGCGCGTCGACCTCCCGCCGGAACTGATCGATGTCAACGTGCACCCGACGAAGGCCGAGGTGCGTTTCCGCGACGAGCGGGCGGTGGCGCGCGCCATGGGCGCGGCGCTGCGGGCCGCCCTCGCGGGCGCCCCCGCGCCCGAGGGCCCGCCGCTTGCGGGGAGCGTGAGCGCGCCGTGGATTGCGCCGCCCAGCGCTGCCGCCGAGGGCGCCGCGCTGCCCTCGGCGGCAGCGCTGCTGCGCTCGGCGCGGCCGGCCGAGCCGCGTGAGGAGCCGGTGGAGCGGCCGGGGCTGCCGCTCGCCGAGCAGCTGCCGGCGCTGCGCCCGCTCGGGCAGGTCGACGAGACCTTCCTCGTGGCCGAGGCGCCGGACGGGCTCTGCCTCGTCGACCAGCACGCGGCGCACGAGCGTGTGCTGTATGAGCGCGTGCGCGCGCAGCTCGCGGCCGGCGAGCCTGCCGCGCAGCCGCTGCTGCAGGCCGTGGTCGCGCCGCTCAGCGCCTCGCAGGCGGCGCTCGCGGCGGCCGAGGCGGAGCCGCTGGCGGCGCTTGGCTGGGTGCTGGAGGCGACCGACGACGCGGCGCTGATCGTGCGTGCGCTGCCGGCCTTGCTGGGGGATGGCGATCCCGGTACGGCGCTGGCGGAACTGCTCGACCGCATGGAGGCGGAGGAGCGGCTCTCGGGGCCGGACCGCACGGCGGCAAGCCTCGCCTGCCGCGCGGCGATCCGCGCCGGCGACCGCGTGAGTGAGGCGGAGCAGCGCGAGCTGCTGGCCGCCCTCGAGCGCTGCGCGCAGCCGCAGACCTGCCCGCACGGCCGCCCGACGCTGTTGCATCTCAGCCGCGAGCAGCTGCGCCGCTCCTTCGGGCGGCCGGCCGGGCCGGCGCGCCAGGACGCGTAGCTACCCGAAGAGCAGCTCCCAGGCGCGCTCGAGCTCGGGACGCGACGCCGCGAGCGCCGCGTCCGGCCTCGAGGGCGGCTGGCCGCGCGCGGCCGCCGCGGCGGCGGCGTGCAGCCAGCGGCCGGTGGCGTCGCCAGGCGGCGCGCCCGCGCGGGCGGCGGCGACGAGCAGCGAGGGCTGCTCGAGTGGCGCGATCAGCGCCTCGACGCCCGCGCCGCAGGCGGCGGCGGCGTAGAGGGCGCGCAGCGCAGCGCGCAGCGACGGCGTCGCAGCGGCGACATAACCTGCGTTTCCGGCGGCGAGCAGCGGCCGCAGCCGCGGCCTCTCGTTGCTGGCGGCGAGCGCACGCACGAGCTCGATCGCACGGCCGGGAGGCGCGGGCGGCGGCGCGGCGAGGCAGTCGAACCAGGCCTCGGCGAGGCCGGCCCCGGCAAGCAGAACGCGCGCTTCGCTGGCGGCGAGCAGCAGGGCTTCGCGGTCTGCGCGGGCGCTGCCGGCGGGGGAGACGACGACGTGCGCGCCGGCCGTTGCGGCGGCGTCGAGCAGCTCGCGCGCGCCGGGGCGACCGGGGAAGACGGCGTTGACCGTGACGGGCGGCGGGATCTCCGCGAGCACCGCCGTCAACGCCTCGTGGCTGCCGCAGTCGAGCCAGAGCGGGACGCCGGGCTCCGCACCGCGGATCGCCGCCGCGGCCCAGGCGAGGTCGTTCGCGAGCCGGGCGGGCGGGACGCCGTCGCCGAGGCCGAGATTGAGGTCGAGCGCGACGCGCTCGAGCCCGGCGGCGCGTGCTGCCTCCAGCTGGCGGCGGGCGCGGGTGATCAGCGGCTGGGGACTACGGCGGCGCAGCGCCCTGGCGAGCGGGTCGCGCCACAGCTCGAGCGACTGGCCGACGAGCAGCGGGGCGGCGTTGGTTAGCGGAGGCATCGGGGCGCCGAAGGGATCAGAACAGCTCCGGGAGGCCCGCGCGGCGCTCGCGCCACTCGATGAGCCGGCCGACCGTGCGGGCGGCGCGCGGTAGCGAGGGGAAGACGGCGAGCCCGTGCGCATAGGCCAGCTCCAGCACCTCGTCGGTGAGCCAGCGCTCGACGCCGCGGGCGCGGCGCACGCCGATCACGGGGCGCTCGGCCTCGGCCTGGAGGTCGATCAGGTCCTGCATCGATTGCTTCTCAGCGAGCAGGCGGCGCTCCTCGCGGCGTCGCTCGCGCTCCGGGTCGGGCTTCGATCCCGGGGCCGGCGGGTCGACCCAGCTCGGCGCGCTCCCGGTGGTGACGAACAGCGCGTCGATGTCCGGGGCGTGCGCGGCGACGCGCAGCAGCTCGCGCAGTGAGTCCTCGCGGGCGCCGCCGGAGTGGAAGTGGCTGGCGTCGATCGGGTTGCGGATGCTGTTACCGGCGACGGGCATGAGGCGGCGCAATTCGGCCGTCGTCTCCTCGGCAAGCTCCGGGAGGTCGACCCCGACGTTGGCCATCGCGTCGGCGGCGAGGACGGAGAAGCCGCCGCCGCCGCCGACCATCATCGCGCGCGGGCCCTGGACGTGGCGCAGGTTGGTGCTGACGCCGATCAGCAGGTCGTGCAGCTCGGTCATCGTCGCGGCACGGATCGCGCCGGTCTGGCGGCACATCGCCTCGAAGACGTCGCGCGAGCCGGCGAGCGATCCGGTGTGCGAGCTGGCGGCGCGCGCCCCGGCGGCGGTGAGGCCGCCCTTGAGGATGATCGTCGGCTTGACGCGCGCGCAGCGCCGCACCGCCTCGAACAGCGCGCGCCCGCCGTCCGCGCCCTCGAGGTAGGAGATCACGTACTCCGTGGCGGGGTCCGCGGCGGCGTAGTCGAACAGCTCGGGTGCGGCGACGTCGGCGGCGTTGCCGAAGGAGACGAGCTTGGAGAAGCGCACGCCGCGCAGCGCGAGGCCAAAGATGATGTCCATGGCGTTACCGCCGGACTGGGAGATCGCCATCACGTTGCCGGACTCGGAGGGGAAGCCGTTCTGGAAGGCGATCTTCTCGCCGGGAACGTAGAGGCCCATGCAATTGGGCCCGATCACGCGGATGCCGGCGTCGATCGCCCGCGCCATCAGCTGCTCCTGGAGCCTCGCCAGCTCCGGGTCGCCGATCTCGGCGAAGCCGGCGGTGTAGAAGTGGATCGAGCGCACGCCCTTCTCGATCGACTGCTCGATGAGCCCCTCGACGGCGCGCGCCGGGACGCTCGAGATCACGTGATCGACGGGGCCGGGCGTATCGAGCAGCGACGGGTAGGAGGGCAGCCCGCGAATCTCGTCGGTGTTCGGGTTGACGAGGTAGAGCGGCTTCTCCTTGTGGAAGCCGTGCTCCAGCAGGGCGAGCAGGAAGCCGCCGCCGCCGCCCGGTGCGCTCACCTCGCGCGGGACGCCGACGATCGCGATCGAGCCCGGGTGAAAGATCGGATCCAGCGGGTGCGGGGAGGTGTTCGCGGGCGCGTCGCTCATCGGCTCACTCTCGCTACCCGCCGGACGGTTCGCTGTGCACGGCGCGCGCAACGCGCCCGATTGTAGCGCGCGGGCGCTTATGCGGGAGTCGTGCGCTGCTCAGAAGGAGGTCGCGGCCGTGAAGTGCGAGGCGTCGGGGACGCGGTAGCGCGACCAGCCGAGGTCCTCGACACGCGGTGCGGCGCCGGGGGGCGTCACGCGGCGCAGCGTGCGCGCGGAGAGCAGGCCCGCCTCGTGCGCGGGTGGCTCCACCTCGATCGCGACGGCGGGCAGAGCAGGTTCCGGCGCGCGGAACGCCGCCGCGACCTCCGAGTCGTCCGAGCTGATCTCGAGCAGCAGGGGGAAGGGGTGGGGGTTGCGAAAGCGCAGGTCGAGCACGCCGTACTCGATCGTCGCGTCGCGCCCGAGCTCGAAGTAGCGCGCCTCGCCGTAGCTGTCGACGGAGTGCGCGTGCCGCTCCACGATCTCGAGCGCGGCAAGCAGTCCGGCGTTGTACAGCACGGTGGAGAGCAGGCAGACGGCGCCGCCGGCCTCGGCCGTGAGCCGGCCGTCGACGATCGCCGCACCCTCCAGGTAGCCGTGCCGCGCGCTTGGCCGGCCGGTCCGGCGCCAGAGGGAGAGCACCTCGCCGGGGTCGATGCGCGTGCCGTCGAGGGCGGCGGCCATCAGTCGCTGGTTGTGCCGTTTGCCCTCGGCGAGGTGCACCTGGCCGGGGTAGATCTGCAGCGGCAGGCGGTAGCCCTCGAAACTGTGGGGGAAGGCGTCCAGTGAGCCGCGCCCGGCTGCGAAGGGGACGCCGTCGCGCCGATCGCGGAACTCACGGCGCAGGCGCGCCAGCTCGGTCCGCAGGCGGCGCGGCAGCCAGCGCCGGGCGAGGCGGCGCGATGCCGGGACGGTGGGCGCAGGCGGCGGGTGCGGCATCCCGTTCGAGTATAGGCGGCCGAGCGCGGGCCGCGGGTGGCGGCGGCGGACAACAAAACGCCGGGCGGCCCGAGCCGCCCGGCGTGCTGTTCGGATCCTCGCGAGGCCTAGCGGCCGTGGAAGATCGGCTGGCGCTTCTCGGCGAAGGCGGCCGCGGCCTCCTTCGTGTCGTCCAGCTTCATCAGGCCGCCCATCGCCTGCGGGAAGGCGATGCCGAACTGGTAGGTCTCGGGGCGCGGGCGCGCCATCATCAGCTGCTGCTTCGTGACCTGAACGTGGACCGGCGGCAGGCCGGCGATCTCCTGGGCCAGCTCCATCGCGGTGCTCATGATGTCCTCGGGCGCGGTCACGTGGTTGACGAGGCCGAGCTCGTAGGCGCGCTGCGCCGTGATCTGGTGGCCGCGCAGCACGATCTCGGAGCCGGGCAGCCAGGGCAGGTTGTTGAGGATCGGCACGAACGCCGGGCCGATGATGCCGGTCGGCAGCTCGGACATGGCGAAGCGGGCGTTGTCCGCGGCGACGACGATGTCGGAGCCGCAGCACATGTACCAGCCGGCGCCCCAGGCGCCGCCCTGGACGGCGGAGATGATCGGCTTGTCGGTCTCGGGGACCAGGTAGAGTCCGAAGATGTCGGCGCGGGAGGCGCCCCTGGCGCCCATGGTGTTGCCACCCCGCTCGGCCTGCTCGCGGATGTCGCGGCCGGCGCAGAAGATGCGGCCTTCGGCGCTGAGCACGACGCAACGCACGTTGTCGTCGCCCATCGCCTCCATCCAGGCGCCGCCGAGCTCGTCGCCCATCTGCTCGCCGAAGGCGTTGAGCCGCTCGGGCCGGTTCATGATGATGTTGGCGACGTGCCCGTCCACCTCGTACTTGACGTACTCTGCCTCGTAGGCCATCTGCGCTCCCTGTTCCTCGCTCCTGTGTGTCTGTCCGATGCGCGTACGCTGTGTCTCGCCGCAGGCCCGGGCGCCGCTCGAAACGGCGGCGTGCCCGAACACTCCGCGACCGGCTCGCACCCTACACGACGGGCCGGGGAGGGGCAACGCGGCCGGGCGCCCGGCTGCTCCTTGCGCCACAGTGAGCCGAGTCGTGCTATACCGGCCTTCGCCGCCCGCCACACCCCGGGCGCGATGGCGCAGCGCGAAGGAGCCGCGAGATGCAGTCGAAAGCAGCGATCTTCACCGAGCCGGGCCAGCCCCTCCTCGTCGAGGACGTCGAGTACGGCGAGCCGGGGCCGGGCGAGGTGCTCGTGCGCAACTTCTCCTCCGGCATCTGCCACTCGCAGCTGCACCAGATGCATGGCCCGCGCGCCGTGCCGGGCCCCTTCATGCTCGGCCACGAAGCGACCAGCGAGGTCGTCGCGGTCGGCGAGGGCGTCGACCACGTCGCCTCCGGCGACATCGTCTTCCTCACCTGGATCCCGCGCGACGCAGCGCCCGGCGACGGGCAGCCGCCGCAGCTCACGGGCGAGATCCGCTGGCGAGGCGAGAACATCGCGCGCGGAATCTACACCTGGTCCGAGCACACCCTTGCCCGCCAGGAGTACGTCGTGCGCGTGCCCGACGACGTGGCCCGCGACGTCACGAGCATCATCGGCTGCGCCGTGATGACCGGCGCCGGCGCCGTGCTCAACACGGCGAACGTGCAGCGCGGCCAGTCGGCCGCCGTCTTCGGCGTCGGCGGAGTTGGCCTCTCCGCGATCACCGCGCTCGCCGTGCGCGAGGCGGACCCGATCATCGCCGTCGACCTCGACGACGCGAAGCTGGAGCTGGCGAAGCACTTCGGCGCGACCGTGGGCGTGAACGCCGCCGAGCGCGACGCGGTGACGGCGATCGGCGAGCTGACGGGGCCGGGCACGACGAACTGGTTCAACCAGCCGACGAGCGGGCTGGAGTTCGCCTTCGACTGCATCGGCAAGGAGATCACGATGCACCAGATCGCCGAGGCGGTGCGGCCCGGTGACATCACGAACACGCGCGGCGGCACGGCGGTGCTGGTCGGCGTCCCGGACGGCGAGGCCTCGCTGAACATGCTCGACATCCTGCGCGGCGAGAAGCGCTTCATCGGCTCCTACGGCGGATCCTGCCGCCCCGATCGCGACTTCCCGGAGTTCATCCGCTGGCACAAGGAGGGAATGCTGGACCTCGAAGCGCTGGTCACCGAGCGGGTCGCCCTCGACGACATCAACGACGCCACGGAGCGCCTGCGCCGCGGCGAGATCGCCGGCCGCTCGATCATCGAGTTTTAGCCGCGAGGGCGCGGGCCCTCCACGCCTCGAGGTTGCGGCGGCTAGCGGCCCTGGAAGACCGGCGTGCGCCGCTCGGCGAAGGCGGCTGCCGCCTCCTTCGTGTCCTCGAGTGGCAGCAGGCTCTGGAAGGCCTGCGGGAACGCGATCCCGTGCTGGTAGGTGGACGGCCGCGGGCGCGCCATCAGCAGCTGCTGCTTCGTCACCTGCACATGCACCGGCGGCAGCCCCGCGATCTCCTCGGCGAGTTCTCGAGCGGTGTTCACCACGTCGTCCGCGGGGACGACGTGGTTGACGAGGCCAAGCTCGTAGGCCCGCTGCGCCGGGATCTGGTGGCCGCGCAGCACGATCTCAGAGCCCGGCAACCAGGGCAGGTTATCGAGGATCGGCACGAACGCAGGCCCGATGATGCCCGTCGGCAGATGCGACATCGCGAAGCGCGCGTCCTCGGCAGCGACCACGATGTCGCTGCCGCAGCACATGAACCAGCCCGCGCCCCACGCGCCGCCGCGCACGGCCGCGATGATCGGCTTGTCCGTCTCGGGCACGTGGAAGAACCCGAGGACGTCGGCGCGCGAGGCGGCGATGCGGCCGTCGGAGCGGCGCTGCCGCCCTTCGAGTTCCCGCTGCTCGCGGATGTCGCGGCCAGCGCAGAAGACGCGGCCCTCGCCGGTGAGGATGACGCAACGCACCTCGTCGTCGCCCATTGCCTCCAGCCACGCCCCGCCGAGCTCGTCGGCGGTCTGCTCGCCGAAGGCGTTGAGCCGCTCCGGGCGATTCATCGTGATCGTGGCGACGTGACCGTCCAGTTCGTACCTGACGAACTCCGCCTCGTAAGCCATCCGGGCGGTGCTCCCTTCTGGCGGCGCGCTACGCCTCGCCGCTGAGGAAGCGCCGGGGCACCTCGATCGTCATCAGGTCGATCGTCTCCTGCGGGACGCCGTCCTGCAGCAGCGCGGGCAGCGCGGTCGTGGAGAGGAACGTCCAGCCGTTCGGGCCCGTCGGGTCGTGCTCGATCTCGGTCTGGCCCTGCCGTAGCAGCGGCGTTGTGCCGTCGTGGCCGAGCATGATCTTGTCCGCCCAGCCGCGCTCGATCAGCGTCTTCACGCTCGCGTTGCGCTCCTCCCAGTTCGCCCGCCCCGGGCGGCCGGGGTAGCGGTCCATCGAGAGGTAGACGCCGGCCTTGAGCAGATCCTCGAGGTAGTCGACGTCCGTCGTGTCGGCGGAGTGGCCGATCGCCACGCGGTCCAGCGGCACGCCCTCCTCCTGGAAGATCTCGACCTGGCGGCGGCCCACCTCGAGCAGGGCCCAGTGGTGGGTCGAGATCGGCGTGCCGGTACGCTTGCAGGCGCGCGCCGCGCCACGGATCGTGGAGTCGTACGCCTCGGTGACGCCCTCCATGTCGTTGGCGACCTTGATCGCGCCGGCCTTGATGTCGGTGGTACCGATGCCGACCTCGATCTCGCGCACGAAGATATCGGCGATCTCATCCGGGTCGCGGTTGGTGAAGGACATCGGCGCGACCCGCCACATCCCCGTCGCGCAGACGACGTGCATGCCGGACTGCTCCGACATCTCGCGCATCAGCTCCACGTCGCGCCCCAGGTCGGGTGTCGTCAGGTCGATCAGCGTCTGCACGCCGGCCGCGCGCGCCGCCGCGAGCCGCTCGAGGATCACCCGCCGACTCGCGTCGAAGTCGTACAGCCACGGATACCAGTGGTTGTCCGCGCTGTTGCAGGTGAAGACGTGCTCGTGGCTGAGCGTGAACCCCAGCTCGCTGTCGTCGACTGGTCCAAGTACGGTCTCGACCTGCGCCATCGCATCCTCCGCTTCCCCGCCGCGTGCACCTGAGCGGCGCCGCCGTCAGGATATGCTCTCGGCGCGAATCTTGCGGGAGGAACGGGTGATGGCGGTCGATCGTGTGCTCGTCGAGAAGCACGTCACGGTCACGATGCGCGACGGCGTCGAGACGCGCGGCGACCTCTACCGCCCCGCCGAGGGCGCGCCCGTCCCCGGCATCGTCTGCCGCACCCCGTACGACAAGGAGGCGATCGGCTCCACCCGCGTGTTGCCCGCGCCGCTCAAGTTCGCCGAGGCCGGCTATGCCGTGCTCGTCGTCGACGTGCGCGGCCGCTACTCCTCGGACGGTGTCTTCGAGCCGTTCCACAACGAGGGTCGCGACGGCTACGACACGGTCGAGTGGCTGGCGGCGCAGCCGTTCTGCAGCGGCGACGTCGGCATCTTCGGGCTCTCCTACTACGGCGCGACGACGCTGCTGGCGACGCGCGAGCAGCCGCCCTCGCTGCGCTGCGCCGCCGCGATCATCACTGCCAGCGACTACTTCGACGACTGGACGCACTACGGCGGGGCGCTGCAGCTCGGCTTCAGCGGCACCTGGGGCATGGGCCTCGCGGCGGCCCAGTTGCTGCGCGAGGACAGCGCCGCTTCCGAAGCCGCCGCCGAGGCGCTCGCCCTCGCGATGGCCTCGCCGCTGGAGACATTGCGCCACCGTCCGCTGAGCGAGCTGCCGGGCATGTCGCTCCCCGGCGTCGCGCCCTATTGGGCGGAGTGGCTGGAGCACGACCGCCGCGACGACTTCTGGGAGGCGCTGCGGCTCTCGAGGGACTACGCGGACTTCCAGGTGCCCGTGATGCACGTCGGCGGCTGGTTCGATCTGTTCACGCTGGGCACCGTGCGCAACTTCCAGGGTATGCATGCCGCGGGTGTCGCCGAGCAGCGGCTCTGGATGGGGCCGTGGTCGCACACCTCGTACGAGCGCTACCACGGCGACGTCGACTTCGGCGGGACCGCCCCGGTCGGGCTCTGCGGCATCGACGCGGCCTACCTCGCCTTCTTCGACGAGTACCTGCGCGGGCAGCAGCCCGAGGCGCCTCAGCCGACTGTGCGCTACTTCCTGATGGGGTCGAACGAGTGGCGCGACGCGACCGCCTGGCCGCCCGTGGAGGCGCGTGAGCTGGCGCTCTACCTGCGCTCCGGCGGCGAGGCGCAGAGCGCGCGCGGCGACGGCCGCCTCGAGGACGCCGCTGCCGAGGGCGACGAGCCACCCGACCGCTACCTCTACGACCCGGAGCGGCCCGTCCCGACCGAGGGCGGCTCGCTGCTCCAGCAGTCCGTTGGCCAGCCGGGCCCGCGCGAGCAGTCGCAGATCGAGGCGCGCGACGACGTGCTTTGCTACACGACCGCGCCGTTCGAGCAGCCGCTCACGGTCGCGGGCCCCGTCACGGTCGAGCTCTGGGCCGTCACCGACGCGCCGGACACGGACTGGACGGCGAAGCTCGTCGCCGTCGATCCGGACGGGACGGCGATCTCGCTCTGCGACGGCATCCGGCGCGCAAGCTTCCGCGAGTCCCTCACGGACCCCTCGCCCGTGACGCCCGGCGAGGCCTACCGCTACGAGATCGAGCTGGGCAGCACGGCCTACCGCTTCGCGCCGGGCCAGCGCCTGCGGCTACAGGTCTCGAGCTCGAACTTCCCGCGCTTCGACGCGAACCCGAACACCGGCGAGCCCTCGTGGAGCGCCGTCGAGACGCGCCCCGCCGTGCAGCAGGTGCTGCACGACGCCGCGCACAGCTCGGCGCTGCGCCTCTGGCTGCTGGACGAGTAGCGCCGAGGCAGTCGCCCGCTCGCGGTCAGGCCTTCGGTCGCATCCCGATCTCGCGCGGCGGCATGCCGAGGATGGCGCGCGCCTCGTCCGGCGTCGCCACCTCGCGGCCCGCGTGGTGCGCGAGCTCCACGGCCATCTCGACGTGGTCGGCGTTGGTGTAGGCGTCGGCGCCGCGTTTGCCGTCGAGCAGCGGGTTCTCGCCGATGCCGGTGCGGATGTGGCCGCCAGTGGCCGCCGCGAGCATGCTGGTGCGGCGCAGCGTCGGCTCCCCGGGGAGGCCGTCGTAGACGGTGTTGAACCACTGGCAGTTCAGGCCCGGCGGTAGCAGGTCGAGGTACATCTTGAGGCCGTCCAGGCCGGCCGGCGGACCGAGTGAGAACTCGTTCCAGAAAATCTTCAGGATCAGCGTGTCGCCGATCAGCCCCTGCTCGTGGAAGCGCGCGATGTGCCGCATGTGCCCGATGTGTCGCACGCCGATGCTGTAGCTGACGTTGAGGGCCCGCAGATCCTCGAGCAGCTTCGCTACGAAGCTGCCGTCGTGCCCGGTGATGCCTTCCTCGGGGAAGATGTCGACCGTCGCGAGCTCCAGCCCCTCCTCCTCGTTGCGCGCCAGCTCGAAGAGGTGCGGCGTGTTCTCCTTATGCGCGCCCCGCTGCGTCGGGTAGACGAGCACGTCCGGGCACTCCTCGCGGATCAGCCGGTAGCACTCGAGGTACATCTCCGTCCCGAGGTGCCAGAGGTTCTGGCCGTCTTCGTCGCGCGGGTGGTAGTGGATGATCGCCGCGCCCGCGTTCGCGGCGGCGATGCCGTCGCGCGCGCCATCCTCGGGGCCGTAAGGGACGTGCGGGTTGTCCTCCTTGCGCGCGGACTCGTTGATCGAGGCCTCGATGATCAGCTTGTCCATCGTTCGCTCCTTCGCCCCCGCGCCGGTCCGCTCGCCGCGCTCAACGCACTCAGTGCGCGGCGGTGACGCCCTTGTCGTGCAGTTGCTCGATATCCGGCCAGTCGTAGCCGAGCTCGAGCAGGATCTCCTCGGTGTGCTGTCCCAGCTCCGGGGCGGGTCCGCGCACACCGCCCGGCGTCTCGCTGAGCTGCACCGACATGCCGATCGTGCGGTGGCCGGGGAAGGTCGGGTGTTCGAGGTCGATCAGGTAGCCGTTCTGCCAGTGCTGCGGCTCGGCGGTCACGCCCGCGTAGTCGTAGACGGGCCCGCACGGGACCTCCGCCTCGATAAGGCCGCGCAGCCACTCCTCGCGCGGTTTCGTGGCAAAGACCGCGCTGAGCTCCCCGGCCAGCCACGGCCCGTTGTCGAAGCGCGCGAAGGGGTCGGCGGAGCGCGGATCGTCGATCAGGTCCTCGCGACCGATCACGCGGCAAATCCTCGGCCAGAACTTCGGGTCGAGGCCGGCGATCGTGAACCACTCGCCGTCGGAGGCCTGATACCAGCTGAACGCGGCGTTGCGCGAGGCGCCCGGATTGCGCCGCTCCTGCTTGCCGGTGTGCAGATAGGTGAGCAACGAGAAGCCTTGCAGCGAGATCATCGCGCCGAGCTGGGAGACGTCGACCTTCTGGCCCACCCCGAAGCGCTCGCGGGAGACCAGCGCCGTCATCACCCCGTAGGCGAGCATCATCCCGCCCACCTGGTCGGCGAGCCCCCAGGCGACCGAGGTGGGCGTGGCGCCGGGGCCGCCGCCCTGTGCGACGAGCGCGCCGCTCATCCCCTGCGCGACGTGGTCGAAGGAGCCACGGCTGCTCCACTCGCCGTCCGGCCCGAACCCGCTGTTGACGGCGTAGATCAGCCTCGGATTGAGCGGGACCATGTCGTCGTAGCCGATGCCGAGCCGGTCGAGGACGCCGGGGCGGAAGTTCTCCACGACGACGTCGACCTTGGGCACGAGCTTGCGAATCACCTCGCGCCCCTCCTCGGTCCGAAGTTCGAGCGTGATGCTGCGCTTGCCGCGGTTGAGCGCCTCGAAGTAGGCGGAGAAGCCGTCGGGCAGCCGCATGACGGAGCGTCCGGGGTCGCCGTCGCCGGGCAGCTCCACCTTCAGCACCTCGGCGCCCATGTCGGCGAGCAACTGCGTGCCGTGCGTGCCGTTCTGGTAGCGCGTGAAGTCGAGGATGCGAATCCCCTCGAGTGGTGACGGCATGAGGTGCTCCTTCCGCGCCGCGATCGGTCCGATCCGGCGCGCCTCGGTGGTCGGCTCCGGGGCAAGACTTAGCACAAGCGGAGATAGCCTGTCGCGCTTCGCGGGCCGCCACGCGGCCCGGACTCGTCGCCGCGAGCGGATTCGCTACAATGCACGGCAGATCGCGCCCCAGCCGCGCGAACGCCGAGCGCCCGAAGAAGGAGTGCCGCGCATGGTCGCCACAGACAAGCAATACGAGGTGATCGGAACCCGCCCCGTCCGCCACGACGGAGCCGACAAGGTGACCGGACGCGCGCAGTACGGCGCCGACGTCCGGCTGCCGCGGATGCTCTACGGGCGCGTCAAGCGCAGCCCTGTCGCGCACGCCCGGCTGATCAGCATCGACACCTCGAAGGCGGAGGCGCTCGAGGGCGTACTCGCCGTGATCACGGCCGCCGACATGCCGGACCCCGGCGACCGCATCGTGCCGACGATTCGCGGGCTGACGCCGCTGCGCTGGCTGCGCGGCTTCCTGCTCGCCAATGAGAAGCTGCTCTTCCGCGGCCACCCGATCGCCGCCGTATGCGCCACCGACCCGCACATCGCCGAGGACGCCATCGACCTGATCGAGGTCGAGTACGAGGAGCTGCCCCCGGTGCTCGACGTGCAGGAGGCGATGTCCGAGGCGGCCCCGGTGCTGCTCGAGGACCTGCGCACCGAGGAACTGGCGCAGGCCGCCTACAACGCCTCGGGCGACAAGCCGGCGGAACAGCAGACCAACATCGCCAAGCACCTCGTGATGGAGGTCGGCGATTCCGAGGCCGGCTTCGCCGAGGCGGACATCGTGCTCGAGGGCGAGTACGGCACGACGATGGCGCACCAGGGCTACATTGAACCGCACGCCTCTACGGCGATGTGGCAGCAGGATGGCGAGCTGCTCGTCTGGACCTCGACGCAGGGCGCGTTCGGCATCCGCGACAACCTGGCGATGATCCTCGATCTGCCGGTCTCGCAGGTGAAGGTGACCCCCACGGAGATCGGCGGCGGCTTCGGCGGCAAGCTGAAGCTCTACTACGAGCCGCTGGCCGCGCTGCTCTCCCGGAAGACCGGCCACCCGGTCAAGATGCAGATGACGCGCACCGAGGTGCTCGAGGCCAGCGGCCCGACCTCCGGGACGCACCACCGCGTGAAGATCGGCGCGAAGAACGACGGCACGATCGTCGCCGTCGAGGGCCACTTCGCCTACGAGGCCGGCGCCTACCCCGGCTCCCCCTACGTCGCCGGGGCGCGCTGCGCCTTCGGGCCGTACGACATTCCCAACCAGTTCGTCGAGGCCTGGGACGTGGTCCTCAACAAGCCGCAGGTCGCCGCCTACCGCGCGCCCGGCGCGCCCTCCTCGGAGTTCGCGGTCGAGTCGTTGCTGGACGATCTGGCCGAGCGGCTGGAGCTGGACCCGATGGACCTGCGGCTGAAGAACGCCGCCGTCGAGGGCACCCGCCGCACGGACGGCGCCGCCTTCGGCTCGATCGGCGCGAAAGAGGTGATGGAGGAGATCAAGAACAGCGAGCACTACCGCTCCGAGCTGCAGGGCGAGAACCGCGGCCGCGGCGTCGCCATGGGCTTCTGGTTCAACGGCGGCAACGAGTCCAGCGCCTACGCCAACGTCAACGCCGACGGCACGGTCAGCCTCGTCACCGGCTCGGTCGACATCGGCGGGCAGCGCGCCGCGCTGGCGATGACACTGGCGGAGACGCTCGGCCTCACGGCGGCGGACGTGCACCCCTCGGTCGCAGCGGACACCGACTCGATCGGCTTCACCGGCAACACCGGCGGCAGCCGCACGACCTTCGCCACCGGCTGGGCCGCCTACGAGGCGGCGATGGACATCCGCCGCCAGCTCGAGGAGCGCGCCGCCCGGATCTGGGAGTGCGAGCGTGACGATGTGAGCTACGGCGACGGCGGCACGCTGCACGGCCCCGCGGACGACGACGGTAACGAGCGCTCGATGAGCTTCAAGGAGATCGCCGGGAAGCTCGGAATGACCGGCGGCATGATCCAGGGCCGCGCCAACGTTAAGCCGACCACTGTCGGCCCGGCCTTCGCCGGGCACATCGTGGATGTCGAGGTCGACCCCGACACCGGCAAGGTCGACGTCCTGCGCTACACCGCCGTGCAGGACGTGGGCACGGCCGTCCACCCCTCGTACGTCGAGGGGCAGATCCAGGGCGGCGTGCAGCAGGGCGTCGGGATGGCGCTCAGCGAGGGCTACGACTTCGACGAGACCGGGCGGATGCGCAACTCGAGCCTGCTCGACTACCGCATGCCGACGGCGCTCGACCTGCCGATGATCGAGACGGTGCTGGTCGAGGTGCCCAACCCGGGTCACCCCTACGGCGTGCGCGGCGTCGGCGAGGTGCCGATCGTACCGCCGCTGGCGGCGGTCGCGAACGCGATCGAGGACGCCATCGGCGTGCGCATGCGCAAGCTGCCCGCCACCCCGGACGCGATCCTCGCGGAGCTCAATCCGGAGGAGTAGCCGTCCGGAGGCGCAACAATCCGGAGAACGAGCCGCCCGGCCGCCGGTCGCGGCCGCGCCGAGCGAACGCCAGCGGAAGCCGACCGGCGGGAGTTGCGATGTACCTGAACGAGTTCTCGCCGGACCTCGACGCCCTCGACATGACGGACGCTGAGGAGTTCCGGAGCCTGCTGCAAAGCGCGAGCGACCTCGGCATCCCGCATCACCCCGGCGTGCGCTATGTCTCGCGCAACACGGTGGTGCAGCGGCAGCGCTTCCACTTCCTGGAGTGGGGCGATCCGGCCGCACCGCCGCTGCTGCTGTTGCACGGCGGCAACCAGTCGGCGCACTCCTGGGACCTCGTCAGCCTCCACCTCGCGGATCGCTATCGCGTGTTGGCGCTCGACCAGCGTGGGCACGGCGACAGCGAGTGGGCCCGTGACGCCGCCTACGGCATCGGCGAGATGGCCGAGGATGCGATCGCCTTCATCACGCAGCAGGGCCTCGATCAGCCGCTGATAATGGGCCACTCGATGGGCGGGCGCGTGACGATGGAGGTGCTCAAGCGCCGCCCCGGCAGCGCCCGCGCCGCCGTCTTCGTCGACGTCGGCCCGGTGATCAGCGGCCCGGGCACGGAGGCGATCCGCAACTTCATCCAGCGCAACATCGAGTTCGACGACCTCGAGGCGTTCATCGAGCGAGTCGTGGAGTACGACCCGTACCGCACGCGCGAGCACATTACGCGCACGGTCCGCTACAACCTGATCCAGCGCGCCGACGGCAGGTACATCACGAAGTCGGACCGCATCCTGCACGACCCGAGGTTCCGCCGCGTGCGCGAGGGCGACGGCGTGCCGTTGAGCATCGGCCTCGACGCGGTGCGTGAATTCGATCTGCCGGCGCTCGTGATCCGCGGCGGCGACTCGAACGTGCTCACCGAGCCGGGCGCCGAGGAGTTCGCCGCGGCGATGCCGCAGGGGCAGCTGCGGACCGTCCCGGACTGCGGACATAACGTCCACTCACAGAACACGCCCGGCTTCCTCGCCGCGGTCACGCCGTTCCTCGATGCGCTGACCTAGCGCGTCGCGAGGCGGCCGGGCGGCCTGCCTGCGGACTGCGGACAGCAAGAAGGCCGCCCAGCGGGCGGCCTTCATTGCGAGTCTGCGAGGTGGCTAGCGCGCGTCCGGGTCGAACTCGGGGATGAGCTCGCCGGTGAGGCGGATGCTCTCCATGATCGCGTCGTGCGGGATCGCGCCGACCTGGTGGAAGGACATCAGGCGGTCGATGCCGGCATCCTGGTAGACCTTCATCCCTTCGCGGACCTGGTCCTGGCTGCCGACGATCAGGGAGTGCTGCTTGGAGAGCACGTCCCAGACCTCCTCGGGGGTGACTTCCTCACCCTCCATGACCTTCGCGACGATCAGCTGGGCCTCGGTCACATCGTCGTCGGCGTGCTCACGCAGGAACTGGCCGGTGAGGCCGCCACCTGCCGGGTCGGCTGCCGCCGCTTCCAGCTCCCTGGCGGTGAGCACGAAGGACTCCTTCGCCTCGAAGAAGGTGAAGGCGCCGTTGGTGTACCAGGCGGCCGCGTCGGCGGCGCCGTTCTCCATCGCCTGCTGCTCGCTCTCGGCGGCGTGCACGAAGGTGAAGAAGGCAACCTGGTCGTTGACCTCCTCGCCGACGGGGTCGCAGTCCTTGATCGCATCGCGGTAGAGGCCGATCCACTCGGCGACCTGGTCGAGCGAGGCCCAGAGCGTGACGCCGAGCGCGCCGACGCCGTTGCGGCCCGCCTGCTCGAACGAGGTCGGGCTGGAGCAGGCCTGCCAGAGGCGCGGGTGCGGCTTCTGGTAGGGCTTCGGGATGATGGAGGCGTTGTTGATCTCGTAGAAGTCGCTCTTCCAGGAGAAGTCGTCGGTGGTCCACATTTTCGGGATCATCTCGAAGGCTTGCTGCATCTGGTCGCGAGTCTCGTCGGGGTCGATGTTGAAGGTGCGCCACTCAGGAATCGTGGACCGGGCGAGGCCGAGTTCGAAGCGGCCGTTGCTGACGTGGTCCAGGAAGGCGGCGCGCTCCGCGACCCGGATCGGGTGGTTGAAGCGGAAGGGGGAGAGCACCGCGGAGTGGCCGACGCGCAGGTTCTCCGTGTTGGCGGCGATGTTGGTGAGCATGATCTCCGGCGCCGAGCTGTAGCTGAACTCGACGGCGGTGTGGTGCTCCACCTCCCACCAGATCCCGTAGCCCATCTCGTCGGCGAGCTTCGCCTGCGCGAGGGTCTCCTCGAACAGCCGGTGCTCGTGGTTCTCGACGTCGGGGCCCCAGAGCTCCTTGGGTTGCTGCATCTCGGAGAAGATGTCGACCTTCACGCACTGCTCCTCTTCGCTCTCGCCGTCGCCGCCCGCGCGCCCTCGATGGGCGCGAACGCTCCGGCGATTCGTGTGCCGCAGGCCAGCATCCCGACGAACTCCGCGAGTGTCAAACGGCGCGAGGAGGGCCGCGCACAGCAAGGGGGCTGCCTCGTCGGCAGCCCCCGGATTGGCGTCTCGCGCGGCTGGTTGTTAGCGGCCCTTGAAGACCGGCTTGCGCTTCTCGGCGAAGGCGAGGGCGGCCTCGCGCGTGTCCTCGAGCGACATCAGCCCGTCGAGCGCCGCGGGGAACGCGATGTTCGACTGGTACGTGTTCGGGCGCGGACGCGCCATCATCAGCTGCTGCTTGGTGACCTGGACGTGCACCGGGGGCAGCGCCGCGATCTCCTCGGCGATGTCCATCGCCGTGGACATCAGTTCGGACTCCGGCACGACGTGGTTGATGATGCCCAGCTCGTAGGCGCGCTGCGCGTCGAACTGGTGGCCGCGGATCACGATCTCGCTGCCGGGCAGCCAGTAGAGGTTCTGCAGGATCACGAACAGCGCCGGCCCGATGATGCCCGTCGGGATTTCCGACATCGCGAAGCGCGCGCCCTCGGCGGCGACGCAGATGTCGGAGCCGCAGACGATGTAGAAGCCCGCGCCCCAGGCGCCGCCCTGGACGGCCGTGATGATCGGCTTGTCGGTCTCGGGGACGCCGTAGAAGCCCATCTTGGCGACGGGCGCGTCGGGGTTGCTGATCTCGGGGCGGCCCCCGGCCTGCTCGCGAATGTCGCGGCCGGCGGAGAAGATGCGGCCCTCGCCGCTGACGACGGCAATGCGCATCTCCGGGTCGTTCTCGAACTCGTACCAGGCCTGGCTGAGGTCGTGGCGGATCTGCGCGCCGATCGCGTTCAGGCGCTCCGGCCGGTTGAGGCGGATGTGATAGATGTGGCCGAGCTTCTCGACGTTGACGTACTGCAGGTCCACCGCTGACTCCTCGAAGCAACTAGGCGTTCGTTCCCGCGCGGACTCTAGCACATCACCGCCGTTTCGGGCGTCGCGAGGGGGTGCGCTTGCGTTATTCGCGAGGGTGCCGACAATAGGCGGCGCCGGTCTGCGACGGCGAATGCCGCCTCGGCCACCCGTACGGAAGCTGTTGGGCGCACGCGCGGTGCGCCCGCGAAGGGAGCCCCACGTGCACCTCCTCTCCACCCTGCTGCGCCCTCGCCGCCTCGCCGAGGCCCACTGCGATGGCCCTTGCGGCATCTACGACCCCGCGTCGGCGCGCATCGCCGCCGAGGCGGTGCTCTCGATGGCGCAGAAGATCGTCGCGCTCGGCGACGCCGACGATGCGGCGACGAACAACACGCGCTCGCGCTTCACCGCGATCAAGGAGGAGCAGGCGGAGCAGGCCAAGCGCGAGCTCAACATCCTCTGGACGGACTACTTCAACCCGGAGCGCACCGCGAACCACCCGGACCTCTGGCAGACCTTCTGGAACGCCGCCAAGCTCTGCTCCCGAAACAAGACGGAGCTGAGCGTCGAGGCCGGCGAGGAGCTGCTCGCGACGATCGAGGAGATCCACAACGTCTTCTGGGCCACCAAGGGCCGCGACGACGTCCCGTTCTACCTGGCCGTCTAGCGAGACGGCCACCAACCCGGCGGCCGGAGGGCCGCACCGCGGCGACCTCGCGTTCGCCCTCGCGTGCTGTGCGGCGGCGGGCGCGCTCGCCTGGTTCGTGCTACGCCTCGCGGGACGCTTCACCCGCTACGAGATCGCGGGTGAGAGCATGCTGCCCACCCTGCGCCCCGGCGACTGGGTGATCGTCGACGGGCGCGCCTGGGCGCACCACGAGCCGCGCGAGGGCGAGATCGTGCTCGCGCGGGACCCCCGGCAACCGGAGCGCGCGCTGGTCAAGCGGATCCGGGCGCGAGAGCCGGCCGGCGACCTCTGGCTGCTCGGCGACAACGCCCGGAGGAGCACGGACAGCCGCACGCTCGGCGCGTTTCCGCCGGAGGCCTTGCTCGGCCGCGTACGCTGGCGCTACTGGCCGCCCCCCGGCGCGGCCTTCCCCACGCTCGATGAGCGGGAGACGGCAGCGGAGGCGCCGTGAAGCTCGCAACCTGGAACGTGAACTCTGTGCGCGCGCGCATGCCGCGACTGCTCGAGTTCCTCCACGTCCACGAGCCGGACGTCGTCTGCCTGCAAGAGACGAAGACCGCCCCCGGCGACTTCCCCGCGGGCGCGCTGCGCGAGGCCGGCTACCGCGCCGCCGACGAGTCCGCCGGACGCTGGGCCGGCGTCGCGATCCTCGCCCGCGAGGACCACGCGATCGAGGATGTCGCGCTTGGGCTGCCGGGCAGCCCGCTCCCGGAGGACGCGCGCTGGATCGAGGCGACCGTCGCCGGGCTGCGCACGGTCAGCGTCTATGTCGTCAACGGCCGCGCGCTGGACGATCCGATGTATGAGGCGAAGCTCGCCTTCCTCGACGCGATGGCGGAGCGCGCGGCGCAGCTCGCGGGCCAGCCGCTCGTGATCGCCGGCGACTACAACATCGCGCCGGCGGATGTCGATGTCTGGGATCCCGCGGCCTTCGAGGGCGCGACGCACACCAGCGTGCCGGAGCGGGAGCGCCTCGGCGCGTTGCTGGACGCGGGGCTCGCGGACGCCTTCCGTGTGGTCCAGCCGGAGACGGTGCAGCACACCTGGTGGGACTACCGGCAGGGGCACTTCCACCGCGGCATGGGGATGCGCATCGATCTCGCGCTGGTCAGCGCGGACCTCGCGGGACGGCTGCGAGCGGCGGGCATCGACCGCGACTTCCGCAAGGGCCCCAAGCCCTCCGACCACGCCCCCGTGCTGTTCGAGTTCGACGACTGAGCGCGGCGGAGGTGGTCGCAGCGCCTCGCGCTGGTACGCCCTGGCCGCCGCGCCGTACCCTGCGCCGCACGAGGCGCCGAGCGTGAAGTGATCGGATGTGGGCGATGAACGAGGACGCGCTGCGCACGCGGCTCTGCGAGGAGTACGGCTGCGAGTACCCGATCGTCGCCTTCTGCCACACGAAGGAGGTCGTCGCTGCCGTAACGAACGCCGGCGGCATCGGCGTCCTTGGCACGACCCAGCTCAAGAAGGACGAGTTCCGCCGCGACGTGCGCTGGATCCGCGACCACGTCGGCGACAAGCCCTTCGGCATCGACACGCTGCTGCCCGCGACGTTCCAGGAAGGCAACGTCGAGGACCTCGAGGCGCTGATCCCGCAGGAGCACCGGGACTTCGTCGAGCGGCTGCAGCTCGACAACCAGATTCCGGACCCGAGCACGCCGCCGCCGTGGCAGCCCTCGGTCGGCGCGGACCTGCTGCAGCGCGCCCGCGACCATATCGACGTGACGATCGAGGAACGCGTGCCGATCTTCGCCTCGGGCCTCGGCAACCCCGCCGTGATCCTCGATCGCGCGCACGCGGCGGGGACGAAGGTCTGGGGGCTGATCGGTATGACGCGGCAGGCGCGCCGCGAGTTCGAGGCGGGCGTCGATCTGATCATCGCGCAGGGCGGTGACTCGGGCGCCCACTCCGGGCGAATCGGCACCTTCTCGCTCGTCCCGGCGGTCGCGAGGATGGCCCAGGAGTACGACACGCCGGTCCTCGCGGCGGGCGGTGTGACGCGCGGCGAGCACCTCGTTGCCGCGCTCGCCCTTGGTGCGGTCGGCGTCTGGAGCGGGACGATCTGGCAGGCGACCACGGAGTCGCACATCGACTCCTACCTCAAGCAGAAGCTGGTCAGCGCCGCGACCGAGGACTCGACGAAGAGCCGCGCGCTGACCGGCAAGCCCGCCGCGCGGCTGCGCTCGAAGATGATCGACGCCTGGGAGCAGCCCGACGCTCCGGAACCGCTCGGCATGCCGCTCCAGCCGATGCTGATGGCGAAGCTCATGCAGGCGGTCGACGACCACCACGTCGACGAGTTCATGAATATCGCCGCCGGGCAGGGCGTGGGCCTGATCGACGAGATCCGCCCGGCCGCCCAGGTGGTCGAGGACATGGTCGCCGAGGCGCGCGCGATCCTCGCCGGGGAGCCGCTGCCGGCCTGAGCGCTCGTCTCGCTACAACGGCGGGCGGCGCGGCCAGCCCGTCGCCTGCTCGCAGGCGTGCGCGGCGCGGCAGACCGTCGCCTCGGCGAACGGGCGGCCCGCGATCATCAGCCCGATCGGCAAGCCGTCGCCGTCGAGGCCGCAGGGCACGCTGATCGCCGGCAGGCCGCTGATGTTGTACGAGCGCGTGTAGCTCGCGAGGCGTGAGCCGGGGTCGCCGGCGGCCACCGTCGGTACCTTCAGCGGCAGCGTCGGCGAGACCAGCAGGTCGACGCCTTCGAGGACGGCGAGCACCTCGAGCTCGATCGCGCGGCGCTTCTCCAGGTCGCGCAGGTACTCGATCGCCGGGCGGGTCAGCCCGGGCTCGACCTTGCCGCGGATCTCGTCGCTGTAGCGCTCGGGGTGTTCGCGCAGCCACCGCTCGTGGAAGGCAGCGCCCTCGACCTGGCTGATCAGCAGCCGCCCGGTCGCGCCCAGCAGCGGCAACTCCACCTCCACCGTCTCGGCGCCGAGCGCGCGCAGCTCAGCGAGGGCGGCCTCGCAAGCCTCGGCGACCTCGTCGTCGCAGTCCGCCCAGAGCGGGTTGCGAGGCACGCCGAGGCGCAGTCCGGCGAGGTCCTGTCCCAGCTCGCGCGTGAAGTCCTCGGGCGGTCGTTCCACGGACTGCGGGTCGGAGGGGTCATGGCCGGCGATGGCGTTGAGGATCAGCGTGGAGTCCTCGACGCTCTTCGTGAGCGGGCCGGCGTGGTCGAGCGTGGTCGAGAGCGGCACGAGGCCGCTGCGGCTCACCAGCCCGCGCGTCGGCTTCAGGCCGGCGACGCCGCAGATCGCGGCGGGCATGCGGATCGAGCCGCCGGTGTCGCTGCCGAGCGTGCCGAGGGCGGATCCGGCCGCCGCCGCCGCCCCGCTGCCGCCGCTGCTGCCGCCCGGCGTGTAGTCGGTGTTCCAGGGGTTGTGGATCGTCCCGAAGTGGGCGTTGTCGCTGGTGGTGCCGAAGGCGAACTCGTGCATGCCGAGCTTGCCCGTCAGGACGATGCCCGCCTCGTGGAGCTTCGCGACGACGAAGGCGTCCTCGTCGGGCACGCGATCGCGCAGGAAGCCGGAGCCCGCCGTCGTCACGATCCCGGCGGTGTCGAACAGATCCTTGAGCGCGAACGGGATGCCGTGCAGCGGCCCGCGATCGAGGCCGCTCGCCAGCTCCTCGTCGGCGCGCGCCGCCTGCTCGCGCGCGAGGTCCGCCGTGACGAGCAGGTAGGCGTTGAGTGCGGGTTCGGTGTCCTCGATCCGCGCGAGGACGGACTCGGTCAGCGCGGCCGCCGTCAGGGAGCCGTTGCGCAGCGCCGCGGCGGCTTCGGCGATCGTGAACGCGAAGGGCTGGGGGTCGGGGACCTCGAGGGCGTCGGGTGGGGGCATGGCGCGCTCCTCCCCGCCGTCAGCGCAGGCGGCTGAGCGGCGTGCGTGCGATGAACTGGGCGGCGGTGATCGCGAGCAGTGCGACCGCGGCGAGGCCGACGGCGATCTGCGGGCCGATCGCGTTCGCGACGAGGCTGACGAGCAGCGTGCCGAGCGACATCAGGCCGTACTGCATCATGTACACGCTCAGCGCGCGGCCCCGGTAGTCCTCGTCCGTGTAGGCCTGCAGCAACACGCTTCCGAGCGAGAGGTAGCCGGCCTGCCCGATGCCGATCCCGACGGCGCAGACGAGGGCAATCCAGAAGCTGGTGTTCACGGAGAAGACGAGCATCGCGATCCCGATCAGCGCGACGCTCAGCATCCAGACGCGCCCGCGCTGACCTCCGGGGATCGAGGCGACGACCAGCGAGCCCCCCACCGCGCCCAGACCGCCCATGCTGAGCAGCAGCCCGAGGGCGCCCGCACCGACGTCAAGCACCTCCTTGGCATAGCCAGGCAGCAGCGTCATGTAGGTCATCCAGAAGAGCGCGACGGCGCCGTTGTAGATCAGCAGCGGGCGCATCACCGTGTCGCGCGCGACATAGCGCAACCCATCGGCGAGCTGCCCGAGCGCGCGCGAGGGCGCGGCGGCCGCTCGCGGGCCGATCTCGACCGGCAGCAGCAGCACGAGCGCCGCGACGTAGAGCGCGGCCATCAGGTAGTACACGTACTGCGTGCCTGCGACGCTGCCCTCGGGCCCGAGCGCGCCGATCATCCAGCCGGCGAGTGCGGGCATGAGCAGGAACGCGCCGTTTTGCCCCGTAGTGTAGAGCGCCATCGCGTTCGTCAGGTGCTTCATGCCAACCACGGACGGCGTGAGCGCCTGCCGCGCCGGCATCGTGAGCGTGTGCGACCCGGCGATCAGCGAGGCGCCGACCGCGATCTGCCAGAACTGCACGTTGCCGCTCGCGACGAGCAAGCCCATCGCGAGCGAGCCGATCGCCCCGCCGGCCTGCCCGATCTGGATGAAGCGCTTGCGATGCTTGACCTTGTCCGCGAGGACGCCGCCCGGCAGCGCGGTCAGCAGGCCGGTGATCCCCGCCGCGAGGTGGAGCAGGCCGAGCGCCGCGAACGATCCGGTGAGCTCGAACGTCAGCCAGCCGGCCGCGAACATCTGCACACCCATCGCCGCGAAGCCGGCGAACATCGAGGTGAAGAACCAGCGGAAGCTGATGATCCGGAACGAGTCGAGTGTGCGAAAGCGCCGCCTGCCCCCGGAGACTGCCTCGTCGACGGGAATGGGCGTTGGCGGCGTCGCGGCGCGCTCGCGTGGCTGTGTCACGCGCGCATCGTGACGCATCGGCGGCGAGCGGCATAGCGCCGCAGCGCCGCTGACTCAGGACGCGGGTGGTTCCCAGCTCACCACCGCGGTCTGCATGAACGGCAGCGGCAGCGCCACCAGCCCCTCGGCGCCCGCGTAGCGCTCCGTCAGGAGCTCGCGCATGCGCCCCTCCCGCGCCGAGCCGCGGGCGACGAAGTACCGGTGGCGGTTCGAGTCGATCACCTCGTCGACGGGGAGCGGCGGCGGAGCCGGCGGCGGTGTCGTCGTCAGGTCGAAGGCTCGCCCGCGCGCACCGAGGATCGCGAGGAACGCGCGCAACGCGGGTAGCTCGGCGGGTGGCTCGTCGTGCAGCGCCGACCAGAGCGGCTCCAGTGGCGTGCCCGGCATGTGGTCCATCAGGACGATCACGCAGAGCCGCCGTGCGTGCGCTTCGAGCGCATCGAGGAAGGCGCCGACCTCCTCGACGAAGAACAGCACGCTCGCCGAGAGCGCCACATCGACGATCGGCGCGGCCTCGCCCGGTGCGCCCGCCGGTGGCCAGCCCAGCGCCGGCAAGACCGCGACGTTGTCGAGGCCGGAGGCGGCTGCCTCCTCGCGAAGCCGCGCCGTCATGCCGGGCGAGCGGTCGACCGCGGTCATGCGGCTGACGCGGCGGGCGAGCGGGATCGCGAGCCGCCCCGCTCCCGCGCCGACCTCGAGCCAGTGGTCCCCGGGTCTCGCGAGCGCCTCCAGCAGCGGCAACTCGGGCGCGGGGTAGGCGTCCGGGCCGGGCGCGAAGATGTCGGCCATCGCGCCCCACTCATCGTCGGGTGGGGCCTGCTCGCGCATCCGCTCTGACTGCTCGTTGGCGGCGCGCTGCAGCGCGCGCCAGGCCGCGAGGGCTTCCGCCTCGGTCGGGCGCAGCGTGCGGCGTGCCTCGTCGGGTGTGGGCGCGAAGTCTGCCATCACGGTTACGGTACCACCCGATCCAGAGAGGACCCCCGAATAGTAGTTGCCTGCCGACATGTTCCTGCTACGATGATCCTCGATAGGTCCGATCTGGCACGAGGGAGCGACCGTTCGCGATGGCAGCGCCCACGTTCAATACGCACGACGCCGTCCGCAAGCTGCGCGGCACGGGTATCGACGAAGCGGCCGCCGAGGGTATCGTGGAGGTCGTGGAAGAAGCCACGAGCCCCCTCGTCACGCGCGACATCCTCCGCCTGGAGTTGAACAGTCTTCGTTCAGAACTCCATGCCGACCATTCGGAGCTTCGAGCCGACCTGCTGGAGCTCCGTTCGGAGTTGTACCGGGCGCTCTGGTTCTTCGGGGCCGGCATCGTAGCTGTCATGAGTGGACTCATTGCAGCGGCTATGGCCGTCGCCGCCTTCGTCGGCTGACCTCGGGCCGACGTCATACCGTGCGGGAAGCTCCGAGTCCGCTTGTCACGCGAGACATCCTCCGATTGACGATGCAGGAGTTCCGGTCGGACCTGCATCGGGCGCTCTGGATCCACGGGATCGGGATCGTGGCTGGCGCGGGCGGCAGCGTTGTCCTCGCGGTTGTTGCCGTCATCGCCACCATCGACTGACCCGCACCCCTCGCGTTGACCGCCACCGCGCCCGTGCCTACGCTCGCGGCGCAGCGAGGAGGCGCCCGTGGACTTCGAGCCCGCCTATACGCCCGAGCAACGCGACTTCCGCACCGAGGTGCGCGCCTGGCTCGACGATCACGTCCCGCAGATCGAGGGCGACCAGGACTCCGACGAGAACTACGAGAAGTACCGCCAGCTCGGTCGCGACCTCGGCGCGCGCGGCTGGCTGCGCCCGACCGCTCCCGTGGAGTACGGCGGCGGTGGCCTCTCCGTCGACCACGCGATCGTGCTCGCCGAGGAGATGGATCGCCACGACCTGACGAGCCCGCCCTACTACGACAGCGGCGGCAGCCTCGGCGGGGCAAGCATCCTCGTCTGGGGCAGCGAGGAGCAGAAGCTTCGCCTGTTGCCCCCGATCTTCCGCGGCGAGACCGTTACCTGGCAGCTGCTGACCGGCCCCGAGGCCGGCTCCGACCTCGCTTCGACCCAGACCGACGCCGTGCGCGACGGCGACGAGTACGTCATCAACGGCACCAAGGTCTTCATCGGCGGCTCGCACGGGGCCGACTCGTTCTGGACGATCTGCCGCACGGACCGCGAGGGCGCGCGTCACCAGAACGTGAGCTGGTTCATGATCCCCTCGGACCTGCCGGGTATCACCGTCGAGCGCATGTACCTGCTCAGCGACGGCCGCGAGGGCATCGGACGCGGTTACAAGAACACGATCTACTTCGACAACGTGCGCGTGCCCGCGGAGAACCTCGTGGGCGGCGAGAACAACGGCTGGAAGGTCGCGAGCACCCACCTCGAGCTGGAGCACGGCTCTGGCGGGCGGATCGCGCGCAACGTCTGGTTCGAGCGCACGCGCGACCGCCTGCGCTCGCTGCCGGCGAACGGCGCCAACCCGCTCGAGAACGAGGAGACGCGCGGGCTGCTCGCCGACCTGTTCATGGAGACCGAGGTGCAGCGGCTCTTCGAGCTGCGCAACTTCTGGATGAACCGCACCCACCAGGACATGAGCTACGAGGGCCCGCAAGCCTCGTACTACCGCAAGATGAGCAACCTGCGCGCCTCGCAGATCATGCTCGAACTGCTCGGGCCGTACGCGTTGCTCAACGACGCGGAGTTCGACCCGACGGGAGGGCGCTTCGACTCCTACCTGCGCAACGCGATCGTCGCGCTGCATCCGGGCGGGACGGCGGACATCCAGAAGGTGATCATGGCCCGCCGTATCGGCATCGGGCGCGGCGAGCGCGAACGCGCCGGCCGCACGGTCGAATAGGCGGCCCGGCGTGGACCTCTCACTCAGCGAAGAGCAGCAACTCCTCAAGCAGGGCGTCGAGGACTTCGTCGCCCGCGAGGCGCCACTCGCGGCGGTCGTCGAGCTGGCCGACAGCGAGCTTGGCTACTCGCCCGAGCACTACGCCCGCGTCGCCGAGCTCGGCTGGCTGGGCGCGGCGATCCCGGAGCGCTACGGCGGCTCCGGCCTCGGCCTGACGGACGCGGCCGTGCTCTTCGAGGCGTTCGGCTACGCGGCCCTGCCGGGACCGTTCATCTCATCGGGCGTCGTCTCCGCGCTGGTCGTCGAGGAGGCGGGGAGCGAGGAGCAGCGCGCCGAGCTGCTGCCGCGCATCGCCAGCGGCCAGGCGATTGCCGTGCTCGCGCTCACGGAGCCCGGCTACAGCTGGGGGCCCGAGGGCGTGCACATGCGCGCCGCCACGAGCAACGGCGACTACGTGCTCGACGGCGTCAAGCTGTTTGTGCACGACGCGATCGGCGCGACACACTTCATCACCGCCGTGCGCACTGGCGACGACGGTGCGCTGGCGTTGCTCGTCGTCGATGCCTCGGCGCCGGGCGTCTCCGTGCGCCGCCTGCAGGGCTTCACCGGCTCGGAGTGTGTCGTGCGCTTCGAGGGCGTGCGCGTGCCGGCCTCGGCGGCGCTCGGTGAGGGCGGTTCCGTGGAGGAGCCGCTCGATCGGGCGCTCACGAAGGGGGCGCCGGTGCTCTCCGCCTACCAGGTCGGTGGCGGTCAGGCGGCGTTCGAGCTGGCGGTGGACTACAGCCGCGAGCGCCGCCAGTTCGGCCAGCCGATCGGTCGCTTCCAGCACGTCCAGAACCACATCATCCAGCTCGTCAACCACGTCGACGCCTCGCGCTGGACAACCTACGAGGCGCTGTGGCGGCACGACTCCGGCAAGCCGGGCGTCGAGGTCGCCTCGCATCTCGCGAAGGCGGTGACGAGCGAGGGCTTCGTGCATGCAGTGAACTACTCGCACGAGGTGCATGCCGGAGTCGGCGTGATGCACGAGTACGGGCTGACGCTCTACACGACGCTCTCGCGATCGCTCTACCACCAGCTGGGGAGCCCTCGTTACCACCGGCGGCGGCTCGCCGACCTGCTGGTCGACTACGACCTGGGGCCAGATCCGCTGGACTGACTGTCGCTGGACTGACTGTCGCTGGAGTGACCCTCGCTCGGCGAACCCGGGTTGGGGAGACTCTCGCCCGACGGGCCACCTCGTGCCGCCGGGAGGTCTGCCCAGGCGGGGCGGCGGATCAGCATGACCGCGATCATGCCCACGAACGTGCCGAACGCGAAGACCGTGAACACCGTGTGGTAGCTTCCGGTCACGTCGAACGACCAGCCCGCGAGCAGTGGAGCGGCGACGTTGACGGGCATCTGCAGCATCGAGACCAGGCCCCGCACCGTCGCGAATCGGCGCGTCCCGAAGTAGTCGGCGATCACCGCCATCTGCAGTACCAGCCAGGCGGCGTGGCCGAAGCCGAACGAGAGGTAGTAGACCGGTAGCAGCCACAGGCGGTCCGGGCTCACGTTCGCGAAGGCGAGGAATCCGATCCCCATCGCGGCAAACGAGAGCGTGAAGACGCGGCGGCGTCCAAAACGGTCGCCGACCCAGCCCGCGGAGATTCGCAGCACCAGCTGGCACGCGCCGTAGGCGCCGGTGATCAGCGCGGCAGCGCGAAGCGAAAATCCCGTCGCCTGGAGGTGCGGCACGAGGAAGACCGTCCAGGTGATGAGCACCGCCACGCCGAGCGCCGAGGCGACCGCCAGCAGGTAGAGCGCGGGCGTGCGCAGCGCCTCGGTCCCGCTCAGTCCGCCCTCGGAGATGGCGAGGCTGGACCGCGATCGCCGCGCCGTCTCGCCGTCGACCGTCAATCCGAGATCCTCGGGACGATCGCGCACGACGTAGGCGCTGATCATGCCCGCGATGAAGATCGCGACAGCGCCAATCGTGACGGTCGAGCGCCAGCCGATCGACTCGACGAGCAGCGCCAGCACCGGGGCGGCGAACCAGGCCGCCGCATTCCCGGCGTTCATCACCCCCGTGGCCCGGCCGCGCTTGGCCTCGAACCACTTCATGATCGCGGCGGGGAAGGCGGCGCCGGAGCCGATGCTGAGGCCGAACGACATCACGAGGCTCGCGACGTAGTAGTGCCACAGCTCCTGGGACTGGGCGAAGACAAGCAGGCCCACCGAGATGAAGATCGCCCCGGCGAACGCCATGCGCCGCGCCCCGACGACGTCGATCACCATTCCGGTGAGCGGCGCCAGCAGGCCCTGCTCGAAGCTGCGCAGCGAGAACCCGAAGGCGATCGCCGAAACGCTCCAGCCGAGCTCGTCGCGAATCGGCTCGATGAAGATGCTCGCGCCGATCATGACGAAGCCGAGCACCAGGAAGTTGTTCGCCGACCCGGCGATCGCGATGTACCAGCCGTAGAAGAGCCGTGGCATCGATGCATCGTGCCACGCCGGCCGCGCATCCGCCTCGTGCCTGAGCGCGAGCCGCCCTAGAATCGGCACGGCGCGGTCGCCGGCCAGCCGCCGCAACTTTCGGAACGGAGCAGGAGATTCCCGTGAGCGACTCGGAAGCGCACGACGGCGCCGGCCCGGACGGGCATCCCCTCGATGTGATCTTCCGCCCTCGCGGCGTCGCCGTCGTCGGGGTGTCCACCCAGCCCGGCCCGGACGGGCGGATGGGCGGCAACTTCCTCAACGCGCTGCTTGAGCTGGGCTACGACCGCGAGCACGCGCTCTACGCCGTCAACCCCAAGATGTCCGAGGTCCGCGGCGTGCCCTGCTACCCCTCCGTCCTCGAGATTCCGGACCCGCTCGACCACGTGATCTCGCAGATCCCCGCCGAGGGCGTCCCGCAACTCGTCGAGGACTGCATCCGGCGCGGCGTGCGCTCGCTGCACTTCTTCACGGCCGGGCTCTCCGAGACCGGCGACGAGGACCTCGCGCGCCAGGAGCAGGAGCTTGTCGCGCGCGCGCGCGCCGCCGGGATGCGGCTGATCGGCCCCAACTGCATGGGCCTCTACGCCCCCGGCCCGGGTCTTGCCTTCAACTCCGAGTCGCCCAGGGAGCATGGCAATGTCTTCTTGCTGTCGCAATCGGGGGCGAACGCTACGGGGATCATCAACGGGCTCGGCGCGCGCGGGCTGCGCTTCTCCAAGGGCGTCTCCTACGGCAACGCCGCCGACCTCAAGTCCCACGACTTCTTCGACTATGCGCTGCACGACCCGGAGACAGAGCTGGTCGTCGCCTACATCGAGGGGCCGCGCGACGGCCGGGCCTTCTTCGAGGCGTTGAAGGCGCTTGCGCGGGTCAAGCCGACGATCGTGCTCAAGGGCGGGATTACGGAGGACGGCGCCCGCGCCGCACGCTCCCACACCGGGTCGCTCGCCGGCTCGATCGACGTCTTCGACGCCGTCTGCCGGCAGGCGGGGGCGATGCGCGTGCGCACACTCGACGACCTGCTCGACCTCGCCGTAGCGGCCACGACGGAGCTGCGCCACACCCGCGGGCGCAACGTCACACTGGTCGGCGCGGGCGGCGGCTACGCCGTGCTCTCCTCGGACCAAATGGCCATGGAGGGCCTGACCGTCCCGCCGCTGCCCGACGAGGTGCAGGACAGGCTGCACGAGTTCGTCCCGATCGCCGGCACCAGCGTGCGTAACCCCGTCGACGCCAACTTCGGGCGCGACCACCCGATGGACTTCCGCAGCGACACCGGCCTCACGCGCCGCGCCTTCGACCTGATCGCCGGCTCGCCGACGACGGACCTGATCTTCACGACCGTGGGTACGCGCTGGCACCCCGGCCAGGACCACTCGCGCGACGCGAGGCGGCGGCAGCTGGAACTGACCGCCGACGAGCTCGACCGCGTCGCGCAGGAGCACCACGTGCCGATCGCGCTGATCCTGCGTGAGGCGAACATCGAGGACGCCGGCGAGCCCGCCTACGAGCGCGGCGTCGCCGTCTTCCCGTCGCTGGAGCGGGCGGCGCGCGCCGTCGCCACACTGCTCGAGTGGCGCAGGCGGCGCGAGGGTCTGCCGGAGCTCTTCGAGCGCTAGGCGGCCCGGCCGCGAGGAGGCGCGATGCCCACGATCGACGTCGTGATGCACGGCTCCGGTCTCAGCACGGACATTGGCGTCGTCGGCTTCTGCGCCGTCGTGCTGATCGAGGGCGAGCGGCGCATCCTCTTCGACTCGGCGCACGTCGGGCGGCGCGTCTACCTGGAGGAGCAGCTCGCCGAGCGCGGCCTGACGACGCGCGACATCGACGCGCAGGTGATGAGCCATGCCCACTGGGACCACGTTCAGAACGCCGACCTGTTCGATCACGCACCGCTGCTCGCCCACCCCTCGGAGGTGGCGTACGCGCACCAGCCGCACCGCAACGACTGGGCGACGCCGCCGTGGACGGGCGCGATCCTCGACCTGATGCAGATCGAGGAGGTGGCGGAGGGTTCTGAGCTGATGGCAGGCTGCCGCGTGATCGAGCTGCCGGGGCACTCACCGGGCAGCATCGGCCTCGAGGTGGAGACGGACGACGGCCTCTGCCTGATCACCGGCGACGCGGTGCACCACGCGGGCGTCGCCGTGGCGGGGCAGAACCCGCTGGTCTTCTGGAACGCCGCGCAGGCGGACGCCTCGGTGCAGCGGGTCGCGCAATCGAGCGAGCGCGACGGCGCGCTGATCTACCCCGGCCACGACCGCCCGTTCCGCCTCAGTGGCGGCGAGGTGAACTACGCCGAGGAGGAGCGCATCACGATCCTCAACGCGGGTCCCGGCCGCCCCGGCCAGAGCTTCAACGAGTACGCGCCGCGCCGCGGCCAGTGGGTGATGCCGGGCATCGAGGAGCAGCGCCTGCCGGGCGAACGGTCGGTGTAGCGGAACGCGGCCCTCTGACCATTCCGGTTGCGGCGCGGTACCATGGCTGCCGCCCAGGAGGCTCAACGATGTCGCAGGACTACTCGGAGATCATCACCGTCGAGCCCGGGAAGCGCGGCGGCAAGCCGTGCATCCGCGGCTTGCGCATTACCGTGTACGACGTGCTTGAGTACCTCGCGTCGGGGATGTCTGAGGACGAGATCCTCGACGACTTCCCGGTTCTGCGACGGGAAGACATCCGGGCGTCACTGGCGTTCGCTGCTGACAGGGAGCGTCGCCTTGTGTCGCTGCCTCCGGCATGAGGCTGCTGTTCGACGAGAACCTCTCTCACCGACTGACTGAGACACTGCTCGACCTCTATCCGGAATCCGCCCACGTCAGGGATGTCGGGCTCGAGTCCGCTGACGACCTTGAGGTCTGGACGCACGCCAGGGACAACGGATATGCCGTCGTCTCGAAGGACTCCGACTTCCGGCAATTGAGCTTCATCCTCGGATATCCGCCGAAGGTCATCTGGATCCGGCGCGGGAATCGCTCGACAGCGGAGGTCGAGTCGATCCTGCGAGACCGGTACGCTGATATCGTGGCCTTCGACCGCAATGAGGAGGGCGCCTTCCTCGCGCTGAGTTGATCGCCTCCGGGCCGCGGAGCGCGGACGCGGGAGAGCTACTCGACGACGCCGTCCGCGAAGAGCGCGGCGACCTCGTCCGTGTCGAAGCCACATTCCAGCAGGACCTCGGCCGTGTGCTCCCCCGTTGCGGGCGAGGGGCGCGCGGGGGTTGGCGGCGTCTCCGACATCTCGATCAGCGGGCCGGCGTGGAGTTGCGGGCCGGTGATCGGGTGCTCCAGTTCCACGATCATCCCCGTCTCGCGGGCATGGGGGATGTCCGCGACCTCCTCGGGCAGGTAGAAGGGCGAAGTCGGCACGCCTGCCTCGTCGAATATCTCGATCCACTCGGCGACGGTCTTCTCGGCGAGCTTGTCGCGCATGAACTGCTGCCACTGTTCGACCAGCTCCCAGTTGTCGGGGTCGGCGGCGTCGAAGTCGGGCGAGTCGGAGCGCTCGTCGTGCATGTCGAACAGTTCACGCATGATGTTGCGCGTCTGGCGGGTGAGGGCGCCAAGGACGAGCGGGCCGTCCTTGGCGTTGTAGGCGCCGTAGTAGATGCGCCCGGAGGCGCGCAGCCGGAAGTGGTCCTTGCGCAGCGCCACCACCTCGGTCCAGGGAGCGCCCCGCGCGCGCGCCTCCGCGATGTTGGTGCGAATCACGTCGGCGACGCTGGCGTCGGTCACCGGCTCGCGCATCACCGTGTAGCCCTGCAAGAAGATCGAGGAGCGCAGCAGCGAGGCGCCGATGTACTGCCCCTGGCCGGTGCGCTCGCGGTGGAAGAGCGCCGCGCAGACGCCCATCGCGCCCGCGATCGCCGTCGAGTAGTCGGCGAGCGGCGTGGCGCCGATGATGATCGGCGCGCCGTGCTCGTCCGCCTGGCCGTCGCCGCCGGAGATGCCGGAGTAGGCGCGGATCACGCCGTCGTTGCCGCCCTGCTGGGCCTCGGGGCCCGTGGTGCCGAAGCCGGTTGCCTCGAGGTAGATCAGGTCCTCGCGCAGCTCGCGCAACGTCTCGTAGTCGATGCCGAGTCGCTGCACGACGCCGGGACGGTAGTTCGTGACGACCACGTCCATGTGCGGGATGAGGCGGTAGGCCGCCTGGAGCCCTCGAGGGTCGTGCAGGTCGAGCACGATGCCTCGCTTGCCGCGGTTGTAGCTCTGGAACGCCTTGCTCTCGCCGGGCACGACGGATCCGGAGGCGCGCAGTGGCTCCCCGCCGGGCTGCTCGACCTTGACCACGTCCGCGCCGAGGTCGGAGAGGCTGATGCCGACCACCGGCCCCGCGATGATCTGCGAGAACTCGAGCACGCGGATGCCGTCGAGCGCGCCGCCGCTCATCGCCGCCCCCTCTCGTACGCGGGCATTATGCGCCAGCCGTGCGTGGCGCTCGACATCCGAGGCCGCGGCCCGCTCAGCGGGCGGTGTAGCCGCCGTCCACCGGCAGCGCCACGCCGGTGAGGAACGAGGACTCGTCGCTGGCGAGGAACGTTGCCGCCGAGGCGATCTCATCGGGCTTCCCAAGGCGGCCGATCGGGTGCAGCGCGACGAGGTGCGCGATGTCCTCGGGCGTCTCGCGGATCAAGGCGGTCATCGGGGTCTCGATGTAGCCCGGACAGATCGCGTTGACGCGCACGCCGAGCGGGCCGTAGCGGACCGCGAAGCTGCGGGTGAGGCCGACCACGCCGTGCTTGGCGGCGACGTAGGCGCCGGCCGCCGGAGGGCCCTCGGCGTCGGGCTCGGGCCGGTGCGGACGTGGCACGGAGGCGACGAGGCCGAGGATCGAGGCAGTGTTGATGATCGATCCGCCGCCGCGCTCTGCCAGGAGCCGCGCGCCGTGGAGCAGCCCGTAGTAGACGCCGCTGAGGTTCACTCCGAGCGTGTCCTCCCAGCTGCCGCCTCCGCCGACGCCGGCGTTGTTGAACAGCACGTCGAGCGTCCCGAACTCGGCGACCGATCGTGCGAGCGCGTCCTGCACCTCCTGCTCGGCGGTCACGTCGAGCCGGAGCGCCAGGCTCGAGCCGCCGGACTCGGCGATGCGCGCGGCAGTGTCCTCCGCGCCGTCGCCGTCGAGGTCAGCGCAGGTTACGGCGGCGCCCTCCGCCGCAAAGCGCAGGGCGGTTGCGCGGCCGATGCCGGAGGCGGCGCCGGTGATCAGCGCGGCCTTGCCCTCGAGCGTGCCTTCGCTCATCCCTACCACCTGTCGTAGCGCACGGTCTCCTCGACGGGGAGACGCGTCACGGGGCCGAAGTTGCCCAGCGGATAGCCGACGGGAATCAGCACGTACGGCTCGACCGTGTCGGGCACGCCGAGGACCTCGCGGACGGCCGGCTTGTTGACCAGCCCGAGCGTCGTCGGGGCCGCGCCGAGGCCGAGCGCGCGCGCGGCGAGCAGCAGGTTCTGAACGGCGGGCCAGACGGAGCCCCCGGCGCCCGCGCGGGCGGCGTCGTCGGCGGGCGCTTGCAGCCACTGCTGGCAGGCGAGGATCAGCGCGGGCACCTCGCCCAGGTGCTCGGCCTGCCAGAGCACGGCGTTGAGCATCCGCTGGCGCTTCTCCGGGTCGTGATGCGGCACGTCGTCGACGCGACGGGTGCCGACATAATCCTCGACGCCCTGCTTGTTGAGCGCGGCGAGGCGAGCCCGCTGCCCTGGGTCGCGCACGATGATCCAGCGCACGCCCTGCATGTTGGAGCCGGTCGGCGCCTGGTTGCCCGCCTCGCAGATGCGCAGCAACAGCTCCTCGGGGACGGGGTCGGGCTTGAGTCGGCGCATCGCGCGGCAGTGGTAGATGACGTCGAAGATTCCCGGCTGCTCACTCAATTCGCCTGCTCCTGTTCACGCTGCGCAAGGCCTGTGGGGCTCGTGGCCGTATGCTAGCAGGCGTCGCGCGCACGGCGGCGCGACCGAAGGTGCACGAGAGGGGAGCACAGCCTCGATGAAGGTAGACGACGCGATCGCGGAAATCCTCAAGCGCGAGGGTGTGGAATTCATCACCGCCTACCCGGTAAACCCGCTCATCGAGGCGGCCGCGAGGGTGGACATCCGCACCATCATCGTGCGCCAGGAGCGGACCGGCATTCACATGGCGGACGGCTACAGCCGCATCAACTCCGGCAACAAGATCGGTGTCTTCGCCTCGCAGGCCGGGCCCGGCACGGAGAACTCCTTCGGCGGCGTCGCGCAGGCCTTTGGCGACTCCGCGCCGATCGTCGTGCTGCCTGCCGGCTACCCGCGAGGCGTCACGAACGTGCCGCCGCACTTCAGCGCCCTCGTCAACTTCCAGCACGTCGGCAAGTCGGTCGAGCAGGTGACGGTGCCGGAGGCGGTCGCGCCCGCGCTGCGGCGCGCCTTCAACGCCGCCCGCAACGGCCGCCCGCGCCCGGCGATCGTCGAGATCCCGAGCGATGTCTTCGGCGAGGAGATCGGCGAACTCGACTACCGGCCGGTCGTCACCGCGCGCTCCGCGCCCGACCCGCAGGCCGTCGACGAGGCCGCACAGGTCCTCGTGGACGCCGATCGCCCGCTGCTCTACGCCGGGCAGGGCGTGCACTACGCCGAGGCCTGGGCCGAGCTGCATGAGCTCGCCGAACTGCTCGAGGCGCCCGTCACCACGAGCCTGCAGGGCAAGAGCGCCTTCCCCGAGGACCACCGGCTCTCGCTCGGCTCCGGCGGACGCTCGCTGACCGGTGAGCTGCATCACTTCCTGCAGCACGCCGACGTGATCTTCGGCATCGGCTGCTCCTTCGCGGCGACGAGCTACGGGATCCAGTTCCCCACGGGCCGCACGGTGATCCACTCCACGCTCGACCCCGCCGACCTCAACAACACCGTCGAGGTGCAGCACGCCCTTGTCGGCGACGCGAAGCTCACCCTGCAGGCCGTCATCGAGGCCGTCCGCGAGCGGGTCGGTAACAGCGGTCGCGGACGCGCCGACGCCGTGGCGGCGGAGATCCAGGAGCACCACGCAAAGTGGCTGGAGCAGTGGCAGCCCATGCTCGACGATGCGAGCGTCCCGCTCTCACCGTATCGGGTGATTCGCGACCTGCTCGCCACCGTTGACGAGAAGAACACGATCATCACGCACGACGCAGGCAGCCCGCGCGACCAGATCTCGCCGTTCTGGCGCTCGACCGAGCCGCTTGGCTACATCGGCTGGGGCAAGACGACGCAGCTCGGCTATGGCCTCGGCCTGGCGATGGGCGCGAAGATCGCGAGGCCGGAGAAGCTCTGTATCAACGTCTGGGGCGACGCCGCCATCGGCATGACGGGGATGGATTTCGAGACTGCCGTGCGCGAGCGCATCCCGATCCTCTCCGTGCTGTTCAACAACTTCTCCATGGCGATCGAGATCCCGGTCATGCCGGTCTCGCAGGAGAAGTACAACTCGACCGACATCTCCGGGCACTACGCGGACTTCGCGACCGCCCTCGGCGGCTACGGCGAGCGCGTCGAGCAGCCCGCCGAGATCATCCCGGCGATCAAGCGCGGCATCGAGGCGACCGAGGCAGGCAGGCCGGCGCTGATCGAGTTCATCACGCAGCAGAGCTACACCTACTCGCGCTTCTAGGGAGCCGGCGAGGCCTGGGGAGCGCAGGATGAGCTACGTGGCGGCAGGCTCGCCCCAGCCGCCGCCGCCCGGAGTCTCGACGCGCACGACGTCGCCTGGCTGCGCATCGAACGTCGCCTTGCCCGCCAGCGGGATCTCCTCGCCGTCGCGCTCGATGGCGTTGCGCCCCGGGACGCCGGGCGAGCCGCCCTGAGCGCCCCAGGGCGCGGTCGTGCGGCGCTCACTGACGATCGTCACGGTCGCCTCGCCGAGGAACTGCGTGCGGCGGATCATGCCGTCGCCGCCGGCGTGGCGCCCGGCGCCGCCGCTGCCACGGCGCACGCTCTGCTCGACGACGCGCAGCGGGTAGGCCAGCTCGAGCGCCTCGGCGGGGGTGTTGAGCGTATTCGTCATGTGGCTATGCGTAGCCGCGAGGCCGGGGCCCTCAGGGCCGCCGCCGAGCCCGCCGCCGGTGGTCTCGTAGTAGGCCCAGGGCCGGCCGTTGCGCGGGTCGATGCCGCCGGCGGCGAGGTTGTTCATCGTGCCGCTCGAGGCGGCCGGCATGCGCTCCGGCAGCGCCTGGCTGAGCGCCCCCCAGACGGTGTCGACGATGCGCTGCGAGGTCTCGACGTTGCCCGCGTTCACGGCCACCGGGGGCTGCGCGTTGACGAGGCTGCCCTCGGGCAGGGTGAAGCTGAAGGGGCGGAACAGCCCGGCGTTCGTCGGCGCGCCCGGCGGCAGCAGGCAGCGCAGTACGTAGTAGGAGGCAGAGCGCGTGACGGCCGCGACGGCGTTGATCGAGGCGGGCCGCTGCGGCGCGGTGCCGCTGAAGTCGAGGTGCAGGCCGCCGTCCGAGATCGTCAGCTCGACGACGATCGGCAGGGGCCCGTCCCCGAAGCCGTCGTCGTCCATAGCGTCCTCGAAGCGATAGCTGCCGTTCGGGAGCGTCGCGATCGTCGTGCGGGCGAGCCGCTCGCCGTAGTCGAGCAGCGCCGCGCCGGATCGCCGGAAGTTCGCGAGCCCGAGGCGCAAGGCGAGCGCGCGCAGCCGCTGGCCGCCGACGCGCTGCGCAGCGATCTGCGCCGCGAAGTCGCCCCGGCGCTCGTCGGGAGTGCGCACGTTGCGCAGCACCAGCGCCAGCGTCTCCTCGACCGGTTCGCCGGCCCGCATGATGCGCACCGGCGGGATCACGAGGCCTTCCTGGATCAACTCGCGCGCGACCGGCATCGAGCCCGGTGCGCTGCCGCCGATGTCGGCCTGGTGCGCACGGCTCGCGACGAAGCCGATCGGCCGGGTGCGCCGTCCGCGCGCGCC
Source organism: Dehalococcoidia bacterium (assembly GCA_963667465.2). Lineage (GTDB taxonomy): Bacteria > Chloroflexota > Dehalococcoidia > UBA2979 > UBA2979 > VXMT01. Next base: position 678,998 of record CAXXDN010000002.1, read on the forward strand.
GCGCGGCCCGTCCGCTGCGAAGACGGGCGAGACCATCGTCACGTCGGGCAGGTGCGTCCCGCCGAGGTAGGGGTCGTTGAGGACCGCCACATCGCCCTCGGCCCAGGGGGCGAGCGAGGCTGCGGCGCGCACGGATTCCGGCATCGCGCCGAGGTGCACGGGGATGTGGGCGGCCTGCGCGAGCGGCTGCCCGGCGGCGTCGAAGACCGCGCACGAGAAGTCGGCGCGCTCCTTGATGTTGGGCGAGAGCGCGGTGTGGCGCAGCGTCGCGCCCATCTCCTCGGCGGCCGAGGAGACGAGCGAGTCGAAGATCGCGAGGCGCGCCGCATCGATCTCGCTCATCGCCGCCCTCCCCCGGTTTCGCGCAGGATCAGGTTGCCGGACGCTGCCTGGTCCGGCCGAGCCTGCCAGCCCGGCGGCACCAGCGTCGTCGTGTCGAGCTGAGTGAGGATCGCCGGTCCCTCGACACCCGCGCTGCCGACGGTGCGGCGGTCGAGGATGCGCGTGCGGCGCGGCCGGTCCCAGACGACGGTGCTCGTTGTCTCATCAAGCGCGGCGCCGTGATCGGGGCTCGCCTGAGCCTCGGCGCGGAAGCCGGCGGCCCGCGCCTTCACGCGCGCGACGACGATCTCCGCGTCGCGATCGGGGTCGGCATGGCCGAAGCGCTCCGCGTGCGCCTCGGCGAGGGCGCGCCGCAGCGCCGCCGCGCCGAGCGAGCGCCCGAGCGGCACGGTCAGCTCGTGCGACTGGCCCGCGTAGCGCAGATCGGCGCTGCGCTCGATACGCACGCCGCGCCGGTAGCCGTCCGCGGCGAGCGCCGCCCGTGCCTGCGCAGCGAGGCCGGCGAAGGCCGCGCGGAGCGCTTCGAGTGTGCCGGAGGCGTCGGCCGGGACGCGCAGCATCAGCCCGCGCGCGAGGTCCTTCGTGACGTCGGCGTGCAGCATGCCGGAGGCAGAGAGCACGCCCGGCGCGGGCGGCACAATCACCGTCTCGACGCCGAGCTCCGCGGCCACCTCGCAGGCGTGGAGCGGCCCCGCGCCCCCGAATGCGACGAGGGCGAACTCGGCCGGGTCGAAGCCGCGCTCGACCGAGATCAGGCGCAGCGCGCGGACCATGCTGGCGTTGACTACCTCGATCACCGCCCGCGCGGCGCGCCGCGCGTCGCCGCCGAAGGCGGGCGCGATCGTCGCGAGCGCGCGCTCGGCGCGATCGGGGTGGAGGGCCATGTCCCCGCCGAGGAAGCGATCGGGCCGGAGCCGTCCGAGCACGACGTGCGCGTCCGTGACCGTCGGCAGCTCGCCACGGCCGTACGAGGCGGGGCCGGGGTCGGCGCCCGCGCTCTGCGGCCCGACACGCAGCGCGCCGCCGTCATCGATCCAGGCGATCGAGCCACCGCCCGCGCCGACCGTATGCACGTCGACGGCGGGCGTGCGGATCGGCATGCCGTCCACGTCGTGATCGCCGCGCTCGAGGATGCGGCCCGGACAAAGGCTGACGTCGGTCGACGTCCCGCCCATATCGAAAGTGATCGCGTGCTCCATGCCCGAGGCGCGGGCGGCCTCGAACGCCCCCGCCACGCCTCCGGCCGGTCCGGAGAGCACCGTGCGTACGGCGTCCCGTCCGGCCTGCGCGGCGCTGATGCTGCCGCCGTTCGACTGCATGATGCGCAGCCGCGGGGCCGCGCTCCCCGCCGCGGCGGCAAGGCCGTCCTCGAGTGCGGTGAGGTAGCGCGTCATTGCCGGGGCGACGTAGGCGTTGGCGACCGTCGTGCTCATCCGCTCGAACTCGCGATGCTCGGGCAGCACCTCGTGCGAGGCGGAGTGATGCAGGCCGGAGGTTCCTTCGAGGGCGCTCGCCAGCTCGGCGATGCGGCGCTCGTGGTCCGGGTTCACGAAGGAGAAGAGCGTGCAGATCGCGATCGCGTCCACGCCCGCGTCGGCGATCGCTTGCAGCACGCGCCCGGCCGCCGCCTCGTCGAGGGGCTCGACGACCTCGCCGCCGGCGGCGATGCGCTCGGACAGCTCGAAGCGCAGCTCCTCGGGCACGAGCGGCGGCCGCCGGGTGGGGTGGAGGGCGTAGAGGTCGGGGCGCGACTGGCGACCGATCGCGAGCGTGTCGCGGAAACCCTCCGTGGTGATCAGTGCGGTGCGTGCGCCGCTGCGGGTGAGCAGCGTGTTCGTCGCCACGGTCGAGCCGTGCACCACCTCCTGCGGTGTCCATCCGGCCCCGGCGATCCCGGCCAGCACCGCGCGCGAGGGGTCGTCCGGCGTCGAGGGGCGCTTGGCGATGCGCAGCGCCTCTCCGTCCCAGTAGAGGAAGTCGGTGAACGTGCCGCCGACGTCGACGCCGAGCAGGCGGACGGTGCGCTGCTCGGGACTCACGTGCTACGGGCGCGAGGCCGCTACGAGCGCGGCAGCCCGAGGCCGCGCGTCGCGATGATGTTGCGCTGGATCTCGGACGTGCCGCTGTAGATCGTCGTAGCGACCCGGCGCACGTAGTCCTGCGTCGGTCCGGCGTGGAGCGGCGCGCGCTCATCGTCCGGGTCCCAGAGGTTCGCGTAGAGGCCGAAGGCGCGCGACGCTGTCTGGGCGATGCGCTGCCCGGTCTCGCTCACGAAGACCTTCGCGATCGAGGCCTCATAGTTGGGCACGATGCCCTGGTCCTGCATCGAGGCGATCCGCGCCGAGAAGTTGAAGCCCACCTCGGTCTCCTCGAGGCGCTCGGCGACCACGGAGCGCAGCGCCGGGTAGCGCTCGAGGCGCGAGCGCCAGCGCTCCTCGCGGCGCAGCTCGGCGACGAAGCGATTGAGGTCGGCGCGCAGCCGCACCGCGCCGGCCACGCCGGAGCGCTCGAAGTCCATGAGCGTCATGCCGACGTACCAGCCGCGGTTGACCTCGCCCACGACATGTGTCGCCGGCGTGCGCACGTCCTCGAAGAAGGTCTCGTTGAACTCGTGCCGCCAGCCCATGTCGACGAGCGGCTGCACCTCCAGGCCGTTGCTGTGGATGTCGTCGACGATCATGAAGGAGATGCCACGGTGCTTCGGGGCGCTGCGGTCGGTACGGGCGAGCAGGAAGAGCGAGTCCGAGACGTGCGCGCCGGAGGTCCAGATTTTCTGCCCGTTGATCACGTACTCGTCGCCGTCACGGTCCGCCGAGGTCTGCAGCGAAGCGAGATCGGAGCCGGAGCCGGGTTCCGAGTAGCCCTGTGCCCAGGCGACGTCGCCGGCGAGGATCGGGGGCAGGTAGCGGGCCTTTTGCTCTTCGTTGCCGTGCACGATCAGCGTCGGGCCGAGCGTCATCACGCCATGACCGCCGACCTCCGGCGCCCCGGCCATCGCGAGCTCCTGCTTGAAGATGAATTGCTCCATCGGGCCGAGGCCCGCGCCGCCGTACTCCTGCGGCCAGTGCGGGGCGATCCAGCCGTGATCGGCCAGGGCGTTCGCCCAGCCCTCGGCGGCCTCACGGCGCGCCGGGTCGTCCGAGCCTCGGTCGGACTGCCAGTTCGCTTCGTTGCGGCCCTCCTGGGCCAGCCGGCGATAGAGCGCGGGCAGGCCCGCGGTGGCGAGGTTGCGCACCTCGGCTCTGAACTCGGCCTGTTCCGTGCTGTCGCTCCAGTCCATGGCGTGCCCCTCGTGCCTGTCCGTGCGTGTCGAATCGGTACCGCCGGTGATGATACCGCGTTGGCGTGGACGCGACGCAGGCGGTAGTGGGTATGCTCACCCCGGCGACGACTCAAAGCGAGGGATGGTGATGATGCAGATCCGAGCGGCGATCTTCCGGAGGCCACACGAGCCGCTGACCATCGAGGACGTCGAGATCGACGGCCCGATCGGCAAGGAGCTGCTCGTCCGCACCGCCGCCTCCGGCGTCTGCCACAGCGACAAGCACAACATCGATGACCTCGTCGGCGACCGCTGGCGCGGTGTGGACAGCGCCATCCTCGGCCACGAGGGCTCCGGCGTCGTCGAGGCGGTCGGTCCCGACGTGACCTACGTGGAGCCGGGCGACCACGTGGTCGCCTGCCTGTCCGGGTTCTGCGGCAACTGCGAGCAGTGCCTGCGAGGCCGCCCGCACCTCTGCACCGGCAGGGGCGTGGTGATGCGCGGCGCAACAGACCCGCCGCGCTACTCGATGGCCGGCGAGCCCGTGCGGCAGGGCTACGATATCGCGAGCTACGCCGAGGCGATGCTGCTGCATGAGAACTCGGTCGTGAAGATCGACAAGCGCTACCCGCTGGAGCTCGCCTCGATCGTTGGCTGCGCTGTCACCACGGGCTTCGGCGCCGCGATCCGCACGTCCGGTCTCCAGCCGGGCGAGACGGCGGCGATCTACGGCTGCGGCGGTGTCGGACTCTCGGTCATCCAGGGCGCCCGCGTGGCCGGGGCGCGGCGGATCATCGCCGTCGACAGGTTCGACGCGAAACTCGACCTCGCCCGCGAGCTGGGCGCTACCGACGCGATCAATGCCACCGAGGCGGATCCCGTCGCCGCGATCCGCGAGCTGACGGGCGGCCGAGGCGTAGACCACGCCTTCGAGGCTGTCGGACTACCCATGCTTGTCACCCAGGCGGTGCAAAGCCTCGCGATCCGCGGCACGGCGACGGTCGTTGGTGTACTCCCCGCCGGCGCGAGCATCGAGTTTCCGTGGGAGGCGCTGCGGCCCGAGTGCCGGATCCAGACCTCGAGGATGGGCTCGAACGCCTTCCGTTACGACATCCCGCACTACCTGGAGCTGTACGAACAGGGCCGCCTTCGCCTCGACGAGATGATCAGCCACCATATCGCGCTCGACGACCTCAACGACGCCTTCCGCAGGATGGACGAGGGCGAGGGCGCGCGCAGTCTGGTGGTGTTCGACTAAACCCGAGCGGAGGCTGCCGACCGGCGGAAGAGAGGTGGCGACGATGCAGATGCGCGCGGCGATCTTCCGGAGACCGCATGAGCCGATGACCGTCGAGGAGGTCGAGATCGCCGATCCGATCGGCAAGGAGGTGCTCGTCCGCACCGCCGCCTCGGGGGTCTGCCACAGCGACAAGCACTCTCTCGACGGTCTCGTCGGTGGGCGCTGGCAAGGCTTCGACAAGGTCGTCCTCGGGCACGAGGGCGCCGGTGTGGTCGAGGCCGTCGGCCCCGATGTGACCTACGTGGAGCCGGGCGACCACATCGTCGCCTGCCTTTCCGGGTTCTGCGGTAGCTGCGAGCAGTGCCTGCGCGGGCGCCCGAACCTCTGCACCAGCAAGGAGGACACGGTGATGCGCGGCGCCGGGGACGCGCCGCGGCTCTCGATTGACGGCGTGCCGGTGCGCCAGGGCTCCGAGATCGCCAGCCACTCCGAGGTGATGCTGCTGCACGAGAACTCGGTGGTGAAGATCGACAAGCGCTACCCGCTGCAGACGGCCGCGATCGTGGGCTGCGCCGTCACGACCGGCTTCGGCGCGGCGATCCGCACGTCGGGCCTCAAGCCCGGCGAGACGGCGGCGATCTATGGCTGCGGCGGCGTCGGCCTCTCGATCCTCCAGGGCGCGCGGGTCGCCGGGGCGCGGCAGATCATCGCCGTCGACAAGTTCGACGCGAAGCTCGACCTCGCGCGCGAGCTGGGCGCGACCGACACGGTCAACGCGACCGAGACGGACCCCGTTGCCGCGATCCGCGAGCTGACAGGCGGCCGCGGCGTGGACCACGCCTTCGAGGCCGTCGGACTGCCGATGCTGGTGGACCAGGCCGTGCGCAGCCTCGCGATCCGCGGGACGGCGACGCTCGTCGGGGTGCTGCCGGCCGGCGCGAAGATCGAGTTTCCGTGGGAGGCGCTGCGGCCCGAGTGCCGGCTCCAGACCTCGAGGATGGGCTCGAACGCCTTCCGTTACGACATCCCGAACCACCTCGAGCTGTACGAGCAGGGCCGCCTCCGCCTCGACGAGCTGATCAGCCGCCGCATCCCGCTCGACGACATCAACGACGCCTTCCGCGCGATGGACGAGGGCGACGGCGCACGCAGCCTGCTGGTGTTCGACTGAGGGCGGTCGTGCGGGGCCAGGCCACAGCTGCCGGGAGGGTGTCGGGCTCGGCTCGGATCCCTTCAGGGTGCTCGTGACGTCAGGGCTACGTCGTAACCTTTACCAACGAGAGACGGCACGCGAGGTTGTGAGCGGCCGGTGCCGCTCAGGCCCACTCAGCGTCGTCAAGGCAGGGGATCTTGCGACTGGACTCCCGGCGATCCGGTATTTCGAGGTCGGTTCCCTGCGGCATGTTCTCGACCAGCCACTGGCCGAGCGGCATACGAGGCTCCTCGGCATTCGGAGCGCTCGTGGCGTCGGGCGGATCAGGCGCATCGGGTTGCGCCATGGACTCATCCCGCGCTCGGCGGTCCGTCATGCGCCCGGCTCCCGCGTCTCCTCGATCGTGACCGGGTAGTAGTCACCTGCGGCGAGTTCCGCGACGAGCGCCTCGATGCTGGCGACGGGTCGGGCGAAGGCGGTCAGGCAGCGGCCGATCGCGCTCACGTAGTGCGCGTCGCTGCCGCCCACGCTGCCGAGGCCGTGTTCCTGCGCCAACTCCAGCGCGATCGTGTTCTCGGCGTCCGAGCTGCCGCCGTTGAGCGTCTCCACTGCCTCGACGCCCTCGAGGCTGTAGCCCCCCGCGACGTGTTCGGCAAGGCCGATGCTCGCCCGCCCGGCGTGCGCGCCGACGGCGAAGCCGCCCGTCTCGCGGGCGATGCGAAAGATCTCGGCGGAGGGGAGGAACACCGAGGACAGGTCGAAGCGCCGCGCGAACTCCTCGCTGATGCCGTAGACAAGCACGTGGCCGACCTCGGTCTCCAGCTCGGCCCCGCGCAGCACGACCGTCTCGTACTGCTCGGCGAGCGCCTCGTAGGACACGCTGGGGTCGAACTGGCGATGCTCGGTCAGCACGAACCCGTCGACGAGGTAGCCGCGCTTGCGGCGCGCCGCGATCCACTTGAGGTAGCCCTCGACGGTGCCGCCGGCGTCGTCCGAGGCGTCGGTCGAGTGCGAGTGCAGATCGAGGTAGAAGCGCCGCCCGGCGCTCTCGCCGTTGCTGATCGTCCGGTCCTCCCGCTGCCCGCTGCGCGAGGGCTCGCGCTCAGGGCCCGCCCCATCCTCGGACAGCCGGGCGTCAGAGGCCAACCAGCGCGCTCACCCGCCGCATGTCGAGGTGCTCACGCACGATGGTGGCGAGGCGGTCGAAGGCCCGCTCGCGCCGCTCGTCCTCGGACACCTCCGCTGCGGCGCCGGTCCGGCCGAGGGCGCGCAGCAGCGCGGCGCGCAGCTCGTCGTTTTGCAGCAGTCCGTGGAGGTAGGTGCCCGCGACGCAGCCGTCGGCACTGATTGCGCCGTCCGGGTGGCCGCCCAGGCGCAGCAGCGGCCGCACGGCGCCCTCGCGCGCCGCGGCGCTCTCGCCCATGTGGATCTCGTAGCCCTCGACCGGCAGGCCGGACGCCTCCACCCACGGCCCCTCGGAGGCGGCGACCTCGCCCGAGGCGCGTCGCGTGGTCTTGGCGGCGGAGAACCGCGTTTCGATGGGCAGCAGGCCGAGTCCGGGCAGTGCCGTGCCCGGTGCGGCCTCGACGCCGTCCTCGTCGATCAGGCGCTCGCCGAGCAGCTGCATGCCGCCGCAGATGCCGAGGACCGCGCCGCCGCGGGCCGCGTGCTCCTCGATCACGCGGTCGAGGCCGCGCTCTCGCAGCCAGGCGAGGTCCGCGGCCGTCGCCTTCGTGCCGGGCAGCACCGCGAGATTGGGCCGTGCGAACTCCTCGGCGCTCCGTACGTAGCGCACGCGCACCCCCGGCTCGCACGCGAGCGGATCGAAGTCGTCGAAGTTCGCGATCCGCGGCAGCTGCACGACGGCGATGTCGATCTCGTCGCCTTCGATGCTGAACGGCGTCCCACCGGGGCGCTCGAGGGCCACCGCGTCCTCCTCGGCCACGCCGACATCGTCGATCCACGGGATCACGCCGAGCATGGGCACGCCGGTGCGCTCCTCGAGTTCCTCGATGGCCGGGCCGAGCAGCGAGGGGTCGCCGCGGAAGCGGTTGATGACGAAGCCACGCACGAGCGCGCGGTCCTCCGGCGGCAGCAGCTCGAGCGTGCCGAGCAGGTGGGCGAAGACGCCACCGCGATCGATGTCTCCGACGACGAGCGCTGGCCCCCGCGCGTGGCGGGCGACGCGCATGTTCGCGAGGTCGCCCGCGCGCAGGTTCGGTTCGGCGGGGCTGCCCGCGCCCTCGGCGATCACGAGGTCGAAGCGCTCTCGCAGCGCGTCGAGGGCGCGCGCGGCGTCCGGCCAGAGATCGCGCTTGCGGGACGGGAAGTCGGCACTGTGCAGGCGGCCCGCGGGACGCCCTCGCAGCACGAGTTGCGAGGTGCGATCGCCCTGCGGCTTGAGCAGCACGGGATTCATCTCGACGCTGGCATCGAGGCCGGCGGCTCGTGCCTGCTCGGCCTGGGCGCGGCCAATCTCGAGGCCGTCGGCGGTGACGGCCGCGTTATTCGACATGTTCTGCGCCTTGAATGGTGCGACCCGCACGCCGTCCTGCCGAAAGATGCGGCAGAGCGCCGTCACCAACACCGACTTGCCGACCGACGAGGCCGTCCCGGCGACCAGCAGCACTGGCGCGAGCCGCGCCTCGGGTGTCACGTCCGCTGCTCCAGCTCGGCCTCGAGCGCTGCGAGGAGTCGTGGAAGGTCGCGCGAGGCCGGTGTCGCGATGCGCACCCACGCGGGCAGGCCGAACGAGGCGCACTCGCGGACGGCGAAGCCGCGCCGCAGCAGGCGGGTACGCAGCCCGGCAGCGTCGCCCACGCAGGCGAGCACGAAGTTCGCGCGCGAGGGCGCGGTCTCGACGCTGTGCGCCGCGAAGAAGCCGCGCAGCGCCTCGCGCGTCCCGGTGAACTCGCCTGCGATCGCCCGCCGCGAGGCGTCGAGCGGCAGAGCGGCGTGCGCCGCGGCGAGCGCGGGGGCGCCGGCCACCCAGGGCTGCTGGAGCGCTGCGAGACGGTCGATCAGTCCGGCTGGGCCAGTGACATAACCGACACGCAGGCCGGGTATCGAGTGCAGCTTGGTGAACGAGTGCACGACGAGTACGGGGAATCCCTGGCGCACAAGCTCGTTGGCGTCCCAGCCGTCCTCGACGAACGGCTCGTAGACCGCGTCGAGCAGCAGGACGCCGCCGGTCTCCGCGGCGATCCGCCTCACCACGCCGGCCTCGAGGTAGGCGCCGTGAGGGTTGCCGGGATTACCGACCATCGTGAGCGGGGAAGGTGGCGGATCGGAGGGCGGGACGAACTCGGGCGGGGCGGCGGCGTGGCGCACGACGCGCGCTCCGGCGACTCGCGCGGCTGCCTCGTACTCGCTGAACGCGGGCGTGAAGACCGTGCAGGCGTCGCCCGGGCGCAGCAACGCGCGGGCGGCGAGGTAGATCGCGCCCGTCGCCCCCGCTGTGACCAGCACCTGCTCCGGCTCGAGGCTGATCGAGTCAGCGATGGCATCGCAGAGCGAGGCGGCGTCGGGCTCGGGGTAGCGGTCGAGCGCGGCGCCGCGCACCGCCTCGACGACGAGCGGGTGGGGTCCGTCCGAGTGGAGGTTTGCGGAAAGGTCGATCAGGGCCTCGGTGCCTGTGCCCGCTGCCGCGAGGTCGGCGTCGCTCAACCCTCCGTGGACGATTCCGCTCACCGGTCCGCTCCCGCCGTCGCGAGCGCGACGATCAGCGCCCCCGCTGCCAGCAGCGCCGCATCCGAGGCGAGCCGCCGCGCGCGGCGCACATCCTCGCACGATGGCGTGTGCAGGTCCTCGCCGAGGAGGTAGCCGCCGCGCTTGCCCAGCCGCACGCCGAGCGCGCCGGCCATCGCCGCCATCGGGTGGCCGGCGTTCGGACTCTCCGTACGGCCGGCGTCGAGGCGCCACTGGCGCAGGGCGCTTGCGCCTGCTCCGTGCCGCCGGGCGGCGGCGCAGATCGCGAGCGCGGTCAACCGAGCGGGAACGAGATTGAGCAGGTCGTCCGCGCGCGCCGCCGCCTCACCGAGGTCGCGATAGCGCTCGTCGCGGTAGCCCCACAGCGCGTCGAGCGTGTTCGCCGCCCGGTAGGCCCAGGCCGCGGGCAGCCCGCCGAGGGCGTACCACAGCCACGGGGCGATGACGCTGTCGCTGAGGTTTTCGGCCAGTGACTCGATTGCCGCGGCGGCGAGCTCCCCCGGGCCGAGGCTGCTCACATCGCGGCTCACGAGGTGCCTCGCAAGCAGCGTCCGCGCCTCCTCGACATCGCCGACGCGAAGCGCATCCTCGACCTCGCGCACGCGCTCGAGGAGCGTGCGCAGCGCGAAGCCGAGCGAGAGCAGGCCCGCGTCCGCGGCAGCGCGCGCGGGGCCACGGCGCAGGCCGAGCAGGCGGGGAAGAAGCGAGGCGCCGAGGCCGGCCGTCAGTGGTAGCGCCAGCGCAGCGCTGAGCCCGTAGGCGCGGCGCGCGTCCACGCTGCGTGGTGCGAGCGCCTCGAGGCCTCGCGCGAGCGCGCCCAGCGCGCCGACGGGATGCAGGCGTGTCGGCGGATCGCCCGTCGCGCGGTCGATCGCGATCGCCAGTGCGAGAGTGAGCGCCCGGTTCATCGCCGCGCTCAGCGTCAGAAATCGAGGCCGGGCTGGGCCTTGATGCCCTGCTGGAAGGGGTGTTTCACCTCGGTCATCTCCGTCACGAGGTCGGCGAACTCGACCAGCTCGGGCGCGGCGTCGCGGCCCGTGAGGATCACGTGCATGTCGGCGGGTCGGTCGCGGAGGGCCGTGATCACGTCCTGCACGTCCAGCCAGCCGTAGCTGATCGGGTAGGTGATCTCGTCGAGGACCACGAGGTCGTACTCGGCCGACTCGATCTTCTCGCGCGCCAGCGCCCAGCACTCGCGGGCGAGCGCGATGTCCTTCTCGATGTCCTTCGAAAGCCAGGTGAAGCCATCGCCGAGCGGGATCATCTCGATGCCCATGCGCCGTGCCGCGCGTGTCTCGCCGTAGTTGGCGGTCTTCGACTTGATGAACTGCAACCAGCAGATCCGCCAGCCGCGGCCCCAGGCGCGCAGCGTCACGCCGAGGGCGGAGCTGGTCTTGCCCTTGCCGTGTCCCGTGTGGAGCAGCACGAGCGGCTTGCGTTTCGGGAACAGGCCCTCGTGGCGGCCTCGTGGCTGTTCGATGTCCGGCATCTCAGCCTCCCAGCCGCGAGGGCAGCACCAACGGCACGCCCGTCTGCGGGTGCGCCATCACGGTGACCGAGTTCCCGTAGAGGCGGCCGACGAGCTCCGGGGTGATCACGTCGGCGGGCGCGCCGGCGGCGGCGACGCGTCCCCGGTCGAGTAACGCGAGCCGGTCGCAGTAGGCGATCGCCAGCGTGAGGTCGTGGACGACCAGCAGCACGCCGGTCCCACTCCTCGCGAGGTCGGCGACCAGTTCCAGCACCTCGTGCTGCGCGCCCGCGTCGAGGTTCGCCGTCGGCTCGTCGAGCAACAGCAGCGGGGCCTGCTGGGCGAGCGCGCGGGCGATGAAGGCGCGGCGGCGCTCGCCGCCGGAGAGCGTGCCGAGCTCGCGCCCGGCGAGCTCGCCGCAGCCCGCCTGGCGCAGCGCACTCTCGGCGATCGCAAGGTCTCGCGAGGACTCGCGCGCCAGCAGCCGCAGATGTGGATGGCGGCCGAGCAGCGCGAGCTGCCGCACGCGCAGGGTCGCGGGGGCCTCGGGCAGTTGCTGCACCACGGCGACGCGCCTGGCCAGTTCGCGGCGCGCGAGCCCATCGAGGCCGTCACCGCCGACGCGAATCTCGCCACCTCGCAACGGGACGAGGCCGGTGGCGGCGCGCAGCAGCGTGCTCTTGCCCGCGCCGTTCGGTCCGACGAGCCCGACGATCTCGCCGGCGCGCACCTCGATCCCGACGCCATCGAGGATCGTGTTGCCGCCGAGTTCGACCTCGACGGCGTGGGCCTCGAGGAGCGGGGAGGCCGCCGGGGCGGCGCGGGTGGACGCTGCGGCGGGAGCTGTGGCGGCCATCAGTTCACCTCGACGCGGCGGGTGCGCAGCAGCCAGAGGAAGAAGGGGCCGCCGATCAGCGCCGTCATCACGCCGACGGGCAGCTCCTGCGGTGCGAGCACGGTGCGGGCGAAGGTGTCGACCGCGATCAGGAACGAGGCGCCGAACAGCGCGCACAGCGGCAGCAGCCGCCGGTGATCGCCCCCGAAGACGAGCCGCACGGCGTGCGGGACGAGCAGCCCGACGAAGCCGATCACGCCGGCGATCGCCACCGCAGTCGCGGCCAGCAGCGAGGCCGCCCCCAGCACGATCAGCTTCGTGCGCGTCACGTCCACGCCGAGATGCGCGGCCTGCTCCTCGTCGAGTTGCAGCACGTTCAGTGTGCGGGCGTAGACGGCGACGAAGACCGCGCCGACGGCCAGGTAGGGCGCCGCCCAGGCGATGCGCTCCCAGCTCGCCGTGTTGAAGCCGCCGAAGAGGAACGAGAAGATCGGCCGCGCCTCCTCGCCGCCCGTCAGCAGGATGAACGCCGTCGCCGCGCCGAAGACGGCGGAGAGCGCCACCCCTGCGAGGATCAGCGTGACGTTGTCGAGTCTCCCGCTGCCGGTCGCGAGCAGGTAGACGAGCAGCACCGTGACCAGCGCGCCCGCGAAGGCGAAGACCGGCACCCAGCCGAAGCCGTAGGCGTCGACCCGCAGCGGCGAGATGATCGCGATCGCCGCGCCCAGCGCCGCCCCCGAGGCGACCCCCAGGAGGAACGGTCCCGCCAGCGGGTTACGGAACACACCCTGGTACGAGGCGCCTGAGTAGGCGAGCGCCGAGCCGACGAGGCCCGCCGCGATCACCCTCGGGAGCCGGATGTCCACGATGATTCGCTCCCACGTTGCCGGCGCGTGCGCGTCGACCTCGATCAGCGGGAGGGCGTCGAGCAGCACCCGCAGCACGGTCTGCGGCGGGATCGCCGCCGCGCCTTGCGTCAGCGCCAGCAGCGCGACCGCCACCAGCAGCGCCAGTGCCGCCGAGGCCGGCCCGCACCCGCGGAGGAGCTCGACGCCCCGCGCGAGCGGCGCCGGTCCCGCAATCGGGTTCAGGGCGCCCTCGGCGGCGCGCGCGCCGACCCGCTCGCGGCTCACTCGAAGCGATCCGGGTAGAGCAGCCGCGCGATCTGCTCGAGGCCGTCGACGATGCGCGGACCGGGCCGGCTGGTCAGGTCGCCGTCGACGCCGTGGACGCGTTCGTCAACGCAGGCAGGGATCGCATCCCAGCCGGGGCGCGCGCAGACGGTCTCGAGGCTCTCGCCCCACTCTGCATCGGCGAGCAGGATCACTAGCGGTGCGGCGTCGATGATCGCCTCCGCGGACAGCTGCGGGTAAGCGGAAGCAGCCCCCGCTGCGATGTTCCGCGCCTTCGCGAGCGTCAGCAGCTCACCGACGAAGGTGTCCGTGCCCACGGTGTAGAGGTCCGCCGTCAGCTCGAAGAAGACGAGCGGCCCCTCCTGGACGTCCTCGAGGGTTGCCGTCAGCGCAGCGATCCGCTCGCGCATCGAGGCGGCCAGCGCGGCGGCCTGCCGCTCGTTGCCGGTGACCTCCCCGAGCAGCGCGATCGTCCCGAACACGCCCTCGATGTCCTGTGCCGAGTCGAGGAACAGCACGGTCATGCCGAGGCTGCGGAACTGCTCGACCTGCTCTCGCTGCCGGGTCGCCATCAGTAGCAGATCCGGCTCCAGCGAGAGCGCGCGCTCCGGATCGGGGCTGGAGTAGGCGACCCGGGGCAGCGCCTCCGTCTCGGGTGGGAAGTCGGAGAATTCGTCGGTCGCGATCACGCGATCGCCGGCCCCGATAGCGAAGAGGATCTCGGTGGCGCCGGGCGAGTAGGAGATGATCCGCTCCGGCGCGGCGTCGAGCGTGACCGCGGTCCCGGCGGAGTCCTCGACGGTCCGAGGGTAAGCCGCGGCGGTCGGCGTCGGGGTTGGCGTCGCGGTCGGAGTTGGCGTGGGTGTCGCTACCGGCGTGGGAGCCGGTGTCGGCGGAGCGGGCGTCGGCGTCGCCAGAGCCGTTGGGGCTACGGTGGCGGCTGCGGGCGCCGTTGTCGCCTCCGGCGTCGCGGTCGTTGCCGGCTCATCGTCGCCATCGCAGGCCGCTACGAGTAGCGCGAGCAGGGCGAGGCCGGCCAGCAGCGCCGGCAGCAGCCGGCGGCGCCGCGGACGGCAGGGGGTGGTACGAACCAATCGATCCAGCATGAGCGTACGCCTCCCGGCACTTGAGGGGCGTGCGCCGAGCGACGCAAGAAACCCCCTCCGTGCGAGGGGGCAGGCAATGTGACGATGCTACAGCGGGAGGCGCCCGTCGGCGGGCGGTGCGTGCAGCATGCCGACGCCTGTCCTCGCAGGGTCTCGACATGGCACAGGCCGGTGCTCTGGCTCACCGCGCGGGGGCCTCGAGGGCTCTGCGCGGCTCACAGTTGCGGGACAGCGCCGGACTTGCACCGGCTTCCCCGATCTCTGCGCCATCACGCACGCTAGCACAGCGCCGCTGTGTTGGCGATCCGCCGCTGGCTTGTCAATCAATCAGCAAGAAACTGTAGACTGGCGACTCGGTATCAGTGGCAATCAGCCGAGCTGAGGAGGTTCGAGATGGTGAAGCGCCTGGCAGGGTTGTACCTCGCAATCATCGGGGCTGCGGTGGCGGTGCACTTCGTGCTCGACCCGCTGATCTACGAGTGGGACGAGGGCACGCCGATCGTCTGGATCGTGCTCGACTGGCTGATGGCGTTCGGCCTCGCGATCGCGCTGTGGGTGACGTTCAAGGCGAAACGCGCCGCCGATGCGGGTTCGGACTTGCGTGAGTACCTCGTAGCGAACGTGCAGCTCTACGTCGCGGCGGCGCTGGCGCTGCTTCTCGCCTGGAACGGCGTGCAGATCGGCTGGGCTGCCGGCGATCAGACGCCGGACTCGCAGGTCTGGGTGCTCATCGACGTCGTCCTGCCACTGCTCTTCGTCACGCTCGGCCTGCCACTCTGGAACGACGAGTAGGCGGTTCGGCCAGGCCGCCCGGAGCCGCGGGCTTACGAGGCAAGCAGGAACGTAGGGTAGTACGAGATGGAACTTGCGAAGCGTCTGGCGGGGGCCTACCTCGCGATCTTGGGAGCGGCCGTGGCCGTCCTCATGGTGATTGACCCGCTGATCTTCGAGCACGCGCCGGGGGACGACAATATCCCCGCCTGGACCGTGCTCAACTGGCTGATGGCGGTCGGTCTCCCGATCGCGCTGCTCGTCACCTTCGGGGCGAAGCGCGCTGCCGACGCCGGTTCGGACCTGCGCGAGTACCTCACGGCGAACCTGAAGTTCTATGCCGCGGCGGCGGTGGCGCTGCTCTTCTACTGGAACGCCGTGCAGATCGAATGGGCCGCCGGCGACCAGTCACCCGACGGACAGGTCTGGACATTTGTCGGCGTCGTGCTGTCGCTGCTCTTCGTCACGCTGGGTGTGCGCCTCTGGAGTGGCGCCGGGACGGCCTGATCGCGGCGTCCGGAGGGCGCGCCGCGCGAAACGGCAAGAGAGGCGCCGCCAGGGCGCCCCTCTGCAATGGCAGCCCGAGGGGATGACTGCCTACGCGGACCCGCCCGTGGCGATGCCCGTCGTATCCTTCTTGCCGCCGCCGTCGTAACCGTCGTGGCCGCGGGAGCCGCCGTCGCCGTCGCCGCAGCCGCGCCTGCCATGCCAACCGCGCTTGTGGCCCCGGCCGAAGCCCTTGCCAGCGTCGCGCAGCAGCGTTGCCTGCTCAGCCGTGATGTCGCCTGCTTCCTCGGCGGCGTCGATCGCCGCGTCCCGCGCGTCGACCAGCGCGGCCGCGAGGGCGACGCGGTTCACGCCGGCCAGCAGGTCGCGCAGCGTGCCGTCCTCCTTCGCCGCCTCGACCTCCTCCGAGGTCTTGCCCAGCAGCGAGGCGTAGACGGCGATCACGTCCACCTCAATCACGCCGCGCAGGCTTTTCAGCGTCTCGCGGTCGCTCTCGTCCAGCACGTCGCGGTCCGCCGAGACGAGCTCCTCGAGCCGCTCGGCCTGCTCCGAGGTGATCTCGCCGCCCGCGGAGGCGGCGTCGATCGCCTCGCCGGCGACGCTCTCGTAGGCGTCCTTCAGATCGTCCCTCGACACGTCGTCGAGCAGATCCTTCAGCGTGCCGTCGTCCTTCGCGGTCTCGACCTCCTCGGCGCTGATGCCGAGCGCCTCCGCGAGCACGTCGACGCGGTCGACGATCCCGCCGGGGTGCGCCATCGCGCTGCCGATGAGCAGCAGGGCGGCGGCTCCCCCGGCGAGCGTGGCGAGGATGGTCTTCGTTCGTCTCATTCTGCGATCCTCCCGTTCCGAGGAGCCTGCGGCTCCAGGGGCATGCGGGAAGGCTAGCGAGCAGCGCGTAAGGTCTCCGTAAGCCCTCTGTTGACTTTCTGATCGATCGGGGCTCCTCGATGGCGGTCGGCGCTACTCGTTGCGGAGCGCGGCGATCGGATCGACGGTGGTGGCGCGGTAGGCCGGGTAGCTGCCGCTCGCGAAGCCCACGCCGGCCGCTACCAGGAACGCCATCGCGATGCTCCAGGGCTGGATCAGCGTCGTCATCTCCTGGCCGCCCAGCTCGCGCCCGTCGACGGCGAGCGAGGCGCCGATGCCGATTACGATCCCGACGAGGCCGCCGAAGAGGCTGAGCGTCAGCGCCTCGGTCACGAACTGTTTCACGATGTCGCCTGCCGTCGCGCCCACGGCGCGGCGAATGCCGATCTCGCGCGTCCGCTCGGTGACCGAGACGAGCATGATGTTCATCACCCCGATCCCGCCGACCAGCAGCGAGATGCCGGCGATGCTCCCGAGCAGGATCGAGAGCGTGTTGCTGACCTCGGTGGCGGCGCTGATCAGATCGTCCTGGCTCTGGATCACGAAGTCCGGCTCGGGCGTTTCGTGGAGGAAGAGCAGCAGCTCGCTGACCTCGTCCTTGACGCGTTGCTCGTCGGCGCCGCCGGCAGTCTGGATGTCGATCTGCGTGACGCGCAGGTCGCCGGTGGGGGTGTAGAGGAAGCGCAGGCGGCCGGCGACGCCACTCAACGGGACGAAGACCTGGTCGTTGGCCTCGCTCGCGCCTCCCTGCTCCTCGAGCACGCCGACCACGCTGAAGGGGAGCGTGATCCGCCCGCCCGCGAAAGAGAGGCGCACCTCCTGCCCGACGGGATCGAGGCCCGGGTAGAGCGTGTCCGCAACGCGCGCCCCCAGCGCGGCGACCAGCGAGCCGTCCTCGTCGTGCAGCGCGGTAATGAAGGTGCCCGAGCGAATCCCGAGATCGCGAACCTCGGCGTACGTGCTCGAGGTACCGACGATCTCCACGCCGATGTTGTTTGCGCCGGCGATCGCCTGGGCATCGACGGCCACGCGCGCGCTCACGGCGGTGATGCCGGGGATGAGGTCGTCGGCGATGGCCGTCGCGTCGCCCCGGACCAGCGTGGACTGCGCGAGCCCGCCGAGCCCGCCGGTCTGCGAGGTGGTAGCCGCCGCGCTCGACTCGATGAAGATCAGGTCGGTGCCAAGCCCTCGAATCTGGTCGGTGACCCCTCGTTGAGTGCCCTGTCCGACTGCGATCAGCACGATCACGGAGCTGACGCCGATCACGAGGCCCAGCGATGTGAGGGCGCTGCGCAGCCGGTTCGCGAAGATCGCGCGCAACGCGATGCGGAAGGCATCGAGCGGGCTCACGGCGCGGGCCCGTCCGCTGTGGCGGCCGCGACCGGGGCGCCACTGTCCTCGATGATCCGCCCGTCCCGCATACGCACGGTCCGGTTGGCGTAGGCGGCGACCTCCGGCTCGTGGGTCACGAGCACGACCGTCAGCCCCTGCTGATCGACCAGCTCGCTGAGCAGCGCCATCAGCTCGTTCCCGGTCGCCGTGTCGAGGGCGCCCGTCGGCTCGTCGGCGAGCAGCACGAGCGGGTTCACGACCAGCGATCGCGCGATCGCTACGCGCTGCTGCTCGCCGCCGGACAGCTCGGTGGGCAGGTGCGTGATGCGATCCTGCAGGCCCACGCGCACGAGCGCCTCGGCGGCGCGCCGCTTGCGGTCGGGAGCGCCCTGGTAGATCAGCGGCAGCTCGACCTGCTCGAGGGCGGTCATGCGCGCCAGCAGGTTGTAAGACTGGAAGACGAAGCCGAAGGCGCTGCCGCGCAGGCGCGCGCGGGCGTCCTCGGAGAGCTGCGCGACATCGCGTCCCCCGAAGGCGTACTCGCCGCTGCTCGGGCGGTCGAGCAGGCCGACGATGTTCATCAGCGTGCTCTTGCCGGAGCCGGACTGCCCCATGATCGCGACGAACTCGCCGCGACCGATCTCGAGGCGCACGCCCGCGAGGGCGTGCACCGCCGTGTCGCCGGTGGCGTAGACGCGGGCCAGGTCGTGCAGCCGAATCACTGACGGCCTCCACCGCCTCCCGCGCCGCCTCCGAAGAAGCCGCCGGGGCCGAATGCGGGGAGCTGCTGCTGCGGCTGCCGCTGCGTCGCGCTGAACGCGATGCCTGCGTTGTCGGCGCCGATCAGCAGGGCGGCGCCAGCCTCCAGGCCGCTCGTGATCTCGACGTTGGTGCCGTCGGACTCGCCGACCTCGACGGTCACGCGCTCGAAGGCGAGGGCGTCCGGGTCGTCGCCTGGTGCAGGCGCCGGGACGGTGACGAACCAGGCGCCGTCGAGCTGGCGCACGGCGGCGACCGGGACGAGCACCGAGGGTTCGCGCAGCTCGGTGAGGATCGTGACGCTGGCGCTCATGCCCGGGGCGGGAAGCGGCCGGCCGGCGAGCGCTCCCTGCCCGGCTGCGCCTTCCTCGCCGCCCGCACGCTGCTGGCCTCCCCCGCCGAGGACGCCGGCGGCGAGCCGCTCGAGGAGCTGGGGCGGGATCTCGAAGCCCTCGGGCAGGGTCACGCCCTCGGGCAGCGGCTCGCCGTTGGCGAGCGCCTGCAGCACGTCGCGGATGGTGACGCCCTCCGGCAGTTCGATCTGGGCGAGCAGCCCGCCGGCCCGGCCGCCGGCGGCTCCGGCGCCAGCACCGCCGTCCGCTCCAGCGCCACCGCCCGCGGCCCCGGCGCCCGTGCCGCCGCCCGCGCCTCCGAATGCGCCACCGGCTCCCACGGCGCCGAGGATCGCCGCGAGACCCCCGCTCTGGTCGCCGAGGACGGCGATCTCGCTCGCGGCCTGGGCGAGCTCCGCCCCGGCGAGCAGGCGCGCCTGCACGTCGTAGGTCACCACCCCCTGCGCGGCGTTCGGGAGGCGGCTGATCGAGGCGATGCGCACCGGGTACTCGACGTCCTCGATGGCGTCGAACGAGGCGAGACCGACCTGGCCGACCTCGAGTGCGAGCAGGTCCGCCTCGGTGACCGTGAGCGCGATCAGCATGCGGTCGGCTGTGCTGAGGGAGAACGCGGTGAAGTTCGCCGCCACGCGATCGCCGGGCTGGACGTTCACGGCCTCGACGACGCCGTCGAAGGGCGCCAGCACCGTCAGCTCCGCAAGCGCGGTGCGCGCCTCCTCGAGCGAGATCTCGGAGAGCCGCACGCTCTGCTCCTGCTGTGCAATCGCGTTCGCGGTCGCGCCCGCGTTCAACTCGTCGTAGCGCGCCTGCGCGCTGGCCAGGCTGGCGCGCGCGCTCTCGAGCGAGGACCGCGCCTGCTCGATCGCGCCCTCGTCGGCCGGCGCGCGCAGCTCCTCGAGGCGGGCGACGGCGGCGGCGTGATTCGCGCGCGCCGCTTCCACGGCCTGTTCCGCCTGGTACACATCGCCCGCGGCGGGGTCCGCCCGCAGGTCCTCGAGGCGGGCGACTGCCGCGGCGTGGTTCGCCCGCGCCGCCTCGAGGGACTGCTGCGCCTGGTAGCGGTCCTCAGCCGGGACGGGCGCGAGCAGGTCGGCAAGCCGCTCCTCCGCCGAGGAGAGCGCCGTGACCGCCGACTGCCTGGTGGCGTCGTTGCTGATGAACGTGACGTTGGCGTTGATCAGCGCGTTCGCGGCGCGCTGATAGTTGTTCGACCGGTCCTCGAAGGAGTCGCGGAGCGTGGCGATCTGCCCGTCGGAGAGCGGCAACGTCGCGGCGCAGGTCGTTTCGGTCACGTCGGGAAGGTGGTCGTAGCTCTCGCAGTACGCCTCGAACGCGTCTTTGAGGGCGTGCCACCCGTCGTCCGCGCGGGTGATCGCAGCGGAGAGCTGGGCCTGCGCCTGCGTCACCGCCGATCGCGCGGAGGCGACCTCGGTCTCGCTCGGGTCGGCGATCAGCGAGGCCAGCGCCTCCTCGGCGCTCGAGCGCTGCCCGAGGGCGTTTGCGACGGATTGCTCCGCGCTCGCCAGCGCGCTCGCGTCCGGCGGGTCGGAGAGCCGCGCCAACGCCTGCTCGGCGCTCGAGCGCTGCCCGAGGGCGTTCGCGACGGATTGCTCCGCGCTCGCCAGCGCGCTCGCGTCCGGCGGGTCGGAGAGCCGCGCCAACGCCTGCTCGGCGTTGACGACCTGCGCCTCGGACGACTCGATCGATTGCCTCGCGGACGCGATGGCGGACGCGTCCGGATCGGCCTCGAGGGCGTCGAGGCGCAACTGCGCGAGGCGCAACTGCACCTCGGCAGTCTCGACCCGCCGCCGCGCGGCGGTGTCATCGAGGGCCGCGAGCGCGTCGCCCGCGCGCACCGTGTCGCCGCTCTGCACGGTGACGGAGGCGATGATGCCGGCGGCGCCGAAGCTGAGCTCGGTGCTGCGTTCCGCCTCGGCCGAGCCGGAGAGATCGACCGTGGTGCTCAGCTGGCCCTCCAGGGCTTCGGCGCGCTGCGGCTCGGCGACCACCGCGGTCTCGTCGGGCTGGAGCAGCACGAACGCGGCCGCCACCGCCGCCGCCGCGATCGCAAGCGCGGCCGCCAGGACGGCCCAGCGCCTGCGTGACCGGCGGCCGCGGATCAGCAGGTCGATGTCAACATCGCTCATCGTCGTCTCTCACATCCCGATCTCAGAAGCTGCATTGGACCGGCGCAACACTGCACTGCCGGGGATAACGCCTTCGTAACCTCGCCGGCCGTGCGGGTTACGCTTGCGTTAGGGTCGGAGGGGTAGCCTGCGCGAAGCCCGGCGGGCTGGAGGAGTAACCCCTATGCGCGTGCTGCTGGTGGAGGACGAGCGCGACCTCGCGAACGCGATCGCGAGGGGTCTGCGGCGCGACGGTCTCGCCGTCGATGTCGCCTTCGACGGCGCCTCGGCCCTCGAGAAGGCGACGGTCCACCCCTACGACGTCGTCGTGCTCGATCGCGACCTCCCCCGCGTCCACGGCGACGATGTCTGCCGCGAGCTGGTCGCCGCCGAGGGCGACTGCCGCATCCTCATGCTCACCGCCGCTGCCGCCGTGCATGACCGCATCGAAGGTCTCGACATCGGTGCGGACGACTACCTCTCCAAGCCGTTCGACTTCGGCGAGCTGCGTGCGCGCATCCGCGCGCTGGGGCGGCGATCGCACCGGGCGGCGCAGCCGCTGCTTGAGCGCGGCGGCGTGGTCCTCGATGCCGCGCGGCGCAGCGCCACGCGGGACGGGCGCGCGCTCGGCCTCACGCGCAAGGAGTTCGCGGTGCTGCAGGTGCTGCTCGAGGCGGAGGGCGCCGTCGTCAGCCCCGAGGAGCTGCTGGACCGCGCCTGGGACGAGCACACCGATCCCTTCACCAACGTCGTGCGCGTGACGATCATGAAGCTGCGCAAGAGCCTCGGAGAGCCCCCGCTGATCGAGACGCTGCGCGGCGTCGGCTACCGCATCCCCTGATGCGTCTGCCCGGCGCCGCGATCCTCAAGCCGTCGATCCGGCTGCGCCTGACGCTCTGGTACGGCGGGCTGTTCCTGCTCGCGGGCTCGGTGCTGCTGGCGCTCAACTTCGCGCTCGTCGCCCGCAACTTCCCCGCCGACGGCGCCGACTTGCGCGAGAACGTCGAGCGCCGCTTTGACCTGGAGCCGGGCGAGCTGCGGGGCGAGTTCTTCTTTGTGGTTGAGCGCCCGTCAACGCCAACGCGTCCCGTCGCCCCGAGGCGAGGCGTCGCGGCGACCCCGCTCTTCAACAGCGTGATCTCGCACATCAAGACCGACACGCTCCAGCAAATCGTCTGGCAATCGGGTGTCGCGCTCGGGCTGATGGCCGTGCTCTCGATTGGCCTCGGCTGGTTTGTCGCCGGGCGGATGCTGCGTCCGGTCGAAGAGATCGCCGCCACGGCCCGCCGGATCAGCGAGGCAAGCCTCGAGGAGCGGATCGCCCTCGGCGGGCCGTCCGACGAACTCAAGGACCTCGCCGACCAGTTCGACGCGATGCTCGATCGCCTGCAGACCGCCTTCGAGGCGCAACGCGAGTTCGTCGCCAACGCCTCGCACGAGCTGCGCACTCCGCTCACGATCATCCGCACCGAGATCGACGTCACCCTCGAGGATCCGAACGCTGGACGCGAACAGCTCGCAAGCACCGCTGCCGTCGTCCGCCGCGCGATCGACCGTACCGAGGGCCTGATCGATCGCCTGCTGGTCCTCGCACGCGCCGAGGAGCCGCTGCAGCGCGGCGAGGAGAGCGACCTCGCCGAAGCCGTCCGCCGTACCCTCGACGCGCGCGAGGACGAGATCGGCGCGCTGGGGCTGCGTGCCACGCTCGACCTCGGCGAGGCAACCGTCGAGGGCGACCCGATGCTGCTCGACCGGCTCGCCGGCAACCTCGTCGACAACGCCGTCGAGCACAACGCGCGCGACGGCTGGATCGAGATCACCAGCGGCCAGGACGAGCAGACGGCGACGCTGCGCGTCGCGAACGGCGGGCGGCTCATCCCCGAGGACGAGGCGCCCCGTCTCTTCGAGCGCTTCGCGCGGCTGGAGGGCTCCCGCACGCGCGGCCGGGGCGGCTACGGCCTCGGACTCTCGATCGTGCGCGCGATCGTGCGCGCCCACCGCGGCGAGGTGACGGCGCGTGCGCTGCCCGAGGGCGGCCTCGCCGTCGAGGTCTCGCTGCCGCGCCGGCGGTAACGCGCGGCGCGTAGCGGCGCCGGTGTTCAGCGCTCCATCAGCACCGCGCCTCGCTCGAGCACGCGGTCGAGGTCGATGACCACGGCGATGCCCAGTCGGTCCGGGTCGCGGTCGCGCTCAAGCTTGTGCGAGCCCTCGTAGATCGCGTCGCGTACGCCCGGGTCGTCGACCACGCGTGCGCGGCCGAGGAACTGCCACAGCTGGCGTTGAGCCGGGTTGCGGTAGAGGAAGGCGACGTGCGGGTTGGCCGCGATCCGGCGCAGGAAGCCGCTGCCCGGGTTCCGCACCCAGATCGCGAGTTGATCATCGGCATGCACCTGCGTGCTGCCGTAGAAGGAGAGGCTCGGTTGCCCGGCGCCGTCGACGCTGCTCGAGATGACCGGGCATCCGTCGTCGAGCGCGCGCTCGATGGCGAGCCGCAGCTCATCGCTGAGCACGATCATGGAAGCACCTCGTTTCGGCGGGCCTGAAGGTCGAACGCCGGTGGCGCGGTAGTCTAGGACAATCTGGCGCGGATGGGACGCCCCCCTCGGGAAGGAGCCCTTGATGAGCGCACGCGGCGACTGGCGGACGGGACTCCCGCCCGAGGCTGGCGCACAGGCCGACCTGCCTCCCGTCACCGCTGTGCGCCTCGATTCCCGCGAGGTGCAGCCCGGCGATCTCTTCGTCTGCATCCCCGGCCAGCGCTTCGACGGCCACGACTTCGCCGCGGCCGCCGCTGCGGCGGGCGCCGCCGCGCTCGTCGTCGAGCAGGGCCGCGAGGCAGCCGTCGCAGGGCTCGGCGTGCCGCTGGCCGTCGTGCGGGACGCGCGCCGCGCGCTCTCCTCGATCGCCGCGGCGCACGAGGGCGGCCCCTCGCAGCGCCTCACCGTCGTCGGCGTGACCGGCACCAATGGCAAGACCACGACCTCCCTGCTGATCCACTCGGCCCTCGAGGCTGCCGGCGAGACGGCGGGCCTGATCAACACCGTCGAGACGCGAATCGGCCTGCGCCAGTGGCTGAACGACAGTCGCATGAGCACGCCGGAAGCGACCGAGATCCAGCGCCTGCTCGCCGAGATGGTCGAGGCCGGCTGCGAATACGCCGTCGTCGAGGCCACCTCGCACGGCCTCGCCCTCGACCGCCTCGCGGATGTCGCCTTCGACGTCGGCGTGCTCACCCAGCTGGGCGAGGACCACCTCGACTTCCACGGCAGCGTCGAGGCCTACCGCGCCGCGAAGCTGCGTCTCTTCGAGGGCCTCTCGCGCGGCGCGGTCCTCAACGCCGACGACCCGGAGTACGCACGCTTCGCCGAGGCAAGCAGTGCACCCGTGCTCAGCTATGCCCTCGATGCGGCGTCGGCCGATCTGACCGCACGCCGGATCGACAACGTCGGCGACGGCTCGACGTTCGAGCTGGTGACGCCGGAGGTCGCGCTGCACGCGCAGGTGCGCTTGCCCGGCCGCTTCAACGTGGCCAACGCGCTCGCCGCGTTCGGCGCGGTGATCGCGCTCGACCTCGATCCGTACATGGCGAGTGTCGGCATCTCGCAGACGCCGGGCGTGCCCGGGCGGCTGCAGCGCGTCCTGACCTCGCCGATCGGTGTCGTGGTGGACTACGCGCACACCGGCGACGCGCTCGCGAACGTCCTCGAGTTGCTGCGCTCGCTCACCGACGGACGCCTCATCGCCGTCTTCGGTGCGGCGGGCGAACGCCCGCACGAGCGACGTACCGGCATGGCCGAGGCAGCCGCGCGCCACGCCGACTACGCCGTGCTCACCGAGGAGGACTCCCGCTCCGAGCCGACCGACGAGATCATCGGTCAGATCGCGCGGACGATGACCGCTGCCGGTGCGGAGGAAGGGCGGCGATTCGAGCGCGAACCGGACCGTGCCGCCGCGATCGCGCGGGCGATCGCCCTGGCCGAGCAGGGCGACGTGGTGCTGATCGCGGGCAAGGGCCACGAGCCGACGATCGAGCGCGCCGACGGCTCGCACCCGTGGGACGACGCCGAGGCCGCGCGCGCGGCCCTGCGCGAGCGCTTTGCCGAGCCCGACGATTGACCATAGGCTGACTCCGGCTCGCGGGAGCACCCGCACCGCTGCGCGAAGGGAACGTACGCGATGACCACAGGAGCGCGAAGCCTCGATGACCAGGCGATCGCCGGCCTCGAGGCGACCGACCTCGCACACCTGCTTCACCCGCAGTACTACGCACCGGACCACACGCACCCGGTGATCTTCGACCACGGCGAGGGTGTGTGGCTCACCGACGTGCGCGGTCGCCGCTACATCGATGGGCTCGCCTCGCTCTGGAACGTCGCCGTCGGCCACGGCCGCGCCGAACTGGCCGATGTGGCCGCCGAGCAGATGCGCAAGGCCGCCTTCACAAACAACTACACGGGCTACTCGAACGTCCCCGCCATCGAGCTGGCGGCGAAGCTGACCGGCGGCCTCGCCTACGACAACCTGCAGGGCGTGTTCTTCACCAACTCGGGCTCCGAGGCGAACGAGGGCGCCGCGAAGACGGCGCGCTTCTACTGGAACCTGCGCGGCCGGCCAGACAAGGTGAAGATCATCGCCCGCCCTCGCTCCTACCACGGCGGCACGCTGCTCACGACGGCGATGACCGGCTTGCCCCCGTTCTGGAAGTACTTCGGCCCGCTCCCCGCCGAGGTCGTCCATACGGCCGAGACCGAGGAGCCCTGCGAGTGCATGCCGAACGCCGATGGCGAGTGCGCCTGCTGGCTCGATGCGGTGATCGAGCGTGAGGGCGCCGAGACGATCGCGGCGCTCATCGCCGAGCCGGTCAAGGGCGCCGGCGGCGTCTGGACGCCGTCCGACGACTATTTCGCGCAGGTGCGCGAGATCTGCGACCGCAACGAGATCCTGTTCATCGCCGACGAGGTGATCACCGGCTACGGACGCACGGGCCACTGGTTCGCCCTCGATCGCTGGAATGTGCAGCCGGACATCATGACGATGTCGAAGGCGATCACTTCGGGCTACGTCCCGCTCGGCGGCTTCCTCGTGAGCGGCGAGGTCATGGACGCGCTGCAGGACCTGCCGCCGGATGCGCGCTTCATGCACGCCTACACCAACAGCGCCCACCCGACGGCCTGCGCGGTCGCGCTGCGCAACCTGCAGATCATGGAGGACGAGCACCTGGTAGAGCACGCCGCCGCAATGGGCGAGCGCCTCGGCGCGGGTCTGGCCGCGGAGCTAGGCGACCACCCGCACGTCGACAACATCCGCCGCCTCGGCCTGATGGCCGGGCTCTCGCTGGTGCGCGACCGCGCCAGCGGCGAGCGCTTCGACCCGGGTGAGGGCACGGGCGGCCGCGTCGCGCGCCACATGCGCGAGGAGGGCAGTGTCATCACCCGCTTCGTCGTCGACGAGATCGTGATGGCCCCGCCGCTTGTCGTGCAGCCCGAGGAGATCGACCACATCGTCGCGGCCGTCGGTGCTGCCGTGCGCGCCGTGACGCAGTAGCGGGACGGGCGATCGGGTCGCGGACCTCGGCGCTACCGACGCCGCGCCCGCGCGATGGCCTCGCGCACCGAAACGGCGACATCCGGAGCGCCTGCGAGGATCTCGCCATCCAGGGTCGCCAGCGTCACGCCGAGCGTGCGGGCCAGAACGACGAACTCCGCGTCGTAGGCAGAGAGCCCACACCCCAGCGCCGTGTCGATCACCCTGGCAGGTACGACGCTTGTGACGCGATCACCCAGCGCCAGCTCGGCTGAGTCGTACCGGGCTTTGGCCTGCGCTGCGTCCATGTCGCCGCGGCGTACGAACCCGAGCAGCACATTGCGCAGCTCACTCAAGGCGATCGTGGGTGCTGCCCATTCGGGGTCTCGTTCAAGCAGCAGGGCGGCGTCTGTATCGACGTCCGCGACCACGAATAGCCGTACGAGTACGTTCGTGTCTACGACGATCAAGGACGACCCGCGTCCCGCATCTCGCGGATGGTCTCGTCGCTCACGTCGATGGGCCCAAGGGCCTCACGCTGCCGCCGGATTCGCTCAAGGAGTTCGGCCGTGTCGACCGTGTTGCCGCGAAGCGATGCCGTCAGCCTCTCCAGGATCTCCCCGTTCAGGCTACGGTGGTTGCGGCTCGCGGCCGACTTGAGCTCCCGGTGCACGTCCTCCGGAAGGCCGCGCAGCGCTACGTCCGGCACGTGAGCCTCCTCATTGCGCTCGATGTCAGAATGATATCACAATGATGTCGCGCAACCGGCGACAGCCCAGGGCCCGCTACCCTGCCGCAGCTGCCTCCGTGACCTCGAGGGCGAAGTCCTCGATGACCGGGTTGGCGAGCAGGCGCTCGCACATCTCGCGGGCCGCTGCCTCGGCGGCGCCGGCGTCGGCAGCCTCGAGGGTGACCTCGATGCGTTTGCCAACGCGGACCTCGCGCACGCTGTCGAAGCCGAGGTTGCGCAGGCCGTCGGCGACGGCGAGGCCCTGCGGGTCGTTGACCAGCGGCTTCAGCATCACGTCGATGCGCGCGATGTAGGACTGCGTCACGCGGTCGTCCCCGGTAGCGGCTCCCCGGTGATCAGCCGGTAGGCCTCGGTGTAGCGCTCGGAGCTGGCCGCGACGACCTCGGGTGGCAGTTCTGGTGCGGGCGGCTCGCGGTTCCAGCCGGCGTTGGTCAGCCAGTCACGCACGTACTGCTTGTCGAACGAGGGCTGGTCGCGGCCCGGCTGGTACTGGTCGGCCGGCCAGAAGCGCGAGGAGTCCGGGGTCAGAACCTCGTCGATCAGCGTGATCTCGCCGTCGAGCAAGCCGAACTCGAACTTCGTGTCCGCGATGATCACGCCGCGCTCGCGCGCGGCGCCCGCGGCGTAGCCGTAGAGCGCCAGCGAGCGGAGCTTCAGCACGTTGGCCGTGTCCGGGCCGACGAACTCCTCGACCTCCTCGTAGGTCATCGGCATGTCGTGACCCTCGGCGGCCTTGGTCGTGGGGGTGAAGAGCGGGTCGACGAGTTGCTGTGCCTCCTGCAGCCCCTCCGGCAGCTCGATGCCGCAGACGGAGCCGGAGCGCTGGTACTCGGCCCAGCCGGAGCCCACGAGGTAGCCGCGCACGACGCACTCGACGAGGATCGGCTCGGCCTTGCGCACCACCATCGAGCGCCCGACCAGCCTCGGGTCGTCGGGTGCGCCGTAGGCCGCCGCAGCGCCCGCCTCGAGGACCGCCACCATGTGGTTGGGCACCACGCTGGCGGTGCGGTCGAACCAGTGCGAGGAGAGCCGCGTCAGCACCTCGCCCTTGTGCGGGATGCCGTTCGGCATCACCACGTCGTAGGCGGAGATGCGATCGGTGGCAACCATCAGCAGGCGGTCGTCCGGGAGATCGTAGAGCTCGCGCACCTTGCCTTCGTGCACCTTGCCCGCCAGGTCCGTCCCGAGCAGTGGAGCCGTTGCCATTCGTTACTCCGTTCCTGGTCGCGTCTATTGCAACCCGATGCGGCGGAACGACTCGTCCACATGCACCAGGTAGGCCTCGACATCGAAGATCTCCGTCAGCGCCGACTCATCGAGGCGCGCCCGCACCTCGTCGTCGCCGAGCAGCAAGTCGAGCAGCGGGACGCCCTCAGCGAGGGCGGTCATCGAGTGTCGCTGCACAATCGCGTAGGCCGCCTCGCGGCTCATGCCCGCCTCGATCAGCGCGAGCAGTACCTTCTGCGAGAAGACGAGGCCCTGCGTGGCGTCGAGGTTGCGGCGCATCCGCTCCGGGTAGACCTCGAGCCTGGCGATCACGCCGGTGAAGATGTGCAGCATGTAGGCCAGCAGGCCCGTCGCGTCCGGGAACACGATGCGCTCCACCGAGGAGTGCGAGATGTCGCGCTCGTGCCAGAGCGCGACGTCCTCGAGGCCCGCCGAGGCGTATCCGCGCAGCGTGCGCGCGAGGCCGGCGACGCGCTCGCACAGCTCCGGGTTGCGCTTGTGCGGCATCGAAGATGAGCCCGTCTGGCCCTCCGCGAACGGCTCGGCGACCTCACCGATCTCGGTGCGCTGCAGGCCGCGGATCTCGGTCGCGAACTTCTCCAGCGAGGCGCCGATGCCGGCCAGCGCGGACAGGTAGTGGGCGTGGCGGTCGCGCTGGATGATCTGCGTCGTCACCTCGGCGACACGCAGGCCGAGGTGGGCACAGGCGGCGTCCTCGACCTCGGGAGGCACGGTCGCGTGCGTGCCGACCGGGCCGGACATTTGCCCGACGGCGACCGTCTCGCGCGCCGCTTGCAGGCGCTCGGCGTGGCGATCGAGTTCGGCGACCCAGACGGCGAGCTTGAGGCCGAAGGTCGTCGGCTCGGCGTGCATGCCGTGCGTGCGCCCGGCGCAGACGGTGCGCTTGTGCTCGATCGCCTGGCGGGCGACGGCCGCGCGCAGCTCGCCCAGCAGCCCGGCGAGAACATCGGCGGCGGCGGCGAGCTGCAGCGAAGTGGCGGTGTCCCAGACATCGTTCGAGGTCAGTCCGTAGTGGACCCAGCGCGACTCCTCGCCGAGCGAGTCGGCGACCGAGCGCAGGAACGCCGTCACGTCGTGGTGCGTTTCCTCGATGTAGCGTCCGATCGCATCGACGTCGATCGCGGCGTCGCTCGCGATCCGCTCGGCGTCCTCGCGCGGGACGACGCCGGCGTCCGCCCACGCCTCGACCGTGGCGATCTCGACCTCCAGCCAGCGCTCGAACTTGAACGCGTCGGACCAGATCTCCGCGATCTCGGGCAGGCTGTAACGGGGAATCATGGGGCGGCTCCGCGACCGGATACGGGATCAGTCATCGGCAAAATCCTCGCGTACGGGCGAGAAGACCTCGATCAGCGTGGCGTCCTCGAGGGCCACGACGTGGTGCGGTACATCGCCGGGGATGAGGTACGAGGAGCCGGGGCCGAGCTCGGACTCGACGGGTCCGATGCGGAAGCGGACGCGGCCCGCGGCGACGTGCCCGGCCTGCTCGTGCGGGTGCGTGTGCTCCGGCACCTCGGCGTCCGGCTCGAGCTGGATCTCGACGAAGGTGAGGCGGTCGCCGGAGACAAGCGTGCGGCGTGTCACGCCGGGAAACTGCGCTACGGGGTTGAGGTTCTCGTACCCGCGGATCCGGATCTCGCTCATCGCGCTGCTCCCGCCTCGCTTGCGGCTAGCGCCGCGCCTGCTCCTCACGATACGACGCCAGCGCCGTTGCGATCTCCGGGTGCGAGAGCGCGAGGATGCGCGCGGCGTAGACAGCGGCGTTGCGCGCTCCCCAACTGCCGATACTCATCGCCGCCACCGGCACCCCGGGCGGCATCTGCGCGATCGCGTAGAGCGCGTCCACGCCGTTCAGCGGGGACGACGCGATCGGCACGCCGATCACGGGCAGCGGGCTGTAGGCCGCGGCCACGCCGGGCAGCGCCGCTGCTCCGCCCGCGGCCGCGATGAGCACCTCGAAGCCCGCGCCGGCGGCGCCGAGGCAGAACTCGCGAACCGCGTCGGGAGTGCGGTGCGCCGACATCACATGTTGTTCGTAGGGGATGCCGAGGCGTTCCAGTAACTGGCCGCAGCCCGCCATCTCGTCCTCGTCCGAGGCCGATCCCATCACGATCGCGACCAGTGCGCCGTCAGCCATCAGTCCATCCCCCATCCGCGGCTCTTGTCTGCCGCTCCTGTCTTCAGCCTCTCACGCTCGCCTCAGGCCGGCCGCATCGAGCCGCCGCCGAGGATCGGGTCCGGTCCGGCGATCAGCTGCGCGAGTTCGCGGCTCGCGGCCGAGCGCTCGTGGCGGTCGCCGAAGGCTGCCCCGCGCCGGCCGCCAGCCTCGATCACCACGTGCAGCCGCTGCCGCACGATCCCGGCGAGCGGCTCCAGTTTGGCGGCGCGAAGGCGGCGGCGGACCTCCTCGTCGCTCGCGCGCACGTTGCGGATTACGAACTCGCGATCGCCGTCGAGGCCATAGATCACCGCCTCGACCATGGCCGCCTCGCTCTCGCCCTCCTCAGGCCAGATCGCGACGAAATGGATGCACGGTTCGCTCGTGCGTGTGCCCGTCGTGGACCAGAACTCGGACTCGAGGGCGCGGCGACACTCGGGCATCGGACAGCGCAGCGGGCTCGGGTCGCGCGTCGTCATGCGCCGCCGTCCGTTTCGCCTTCGCGTGCGCCGATGTCGGTGCGGTAGTGCGCGCCCTCGAAGCTGATGCCGCGCACGCGCTCGTAAGCGCGCTCGCGTGCCTCGCCGAGGCTCGAGCCGCTGGCGACGACGCAGAGCACCCGGCCACCGGCGGTCCGCAGCGCGCCGGCCGCGTCCCGCTGTGCGCCCGCGAGGAAGACCTGCACCCCGTAGTCCGAACCCCCGACGCCGCTGATCGGGACGCCGGTCTCGTAGCTGCCTGGATAGCCTCGGGAGGCCATCACCACGCCGACGGTGGCCTCGTCCGACCACTCCACTCCGACGTCGGCGAGGCGGCCGTGCGCGACGGCCTCGCAGATCTGGAGCAGGTCCGAGCGCAGGCGGGGCAGCAGCGCCTCCGTCTCCGGGTCGCCGAAGCGACAGTTGAACTCGATCACCTTCGGGCCTTCCGCGGTCATCATCATGCCGGGGTAGAGCACGCCCCGGTACTCGCGGCCGGAGGCGGTGAGGGCGGCGACGGCGCGCTCGGTCACCTCGCACTCGATGCGCCTCGCAGCGTCCTCCGCGAGCCAGCCGGGCGGCGAGTACACGCCCATGCCGCCGGTGTTCGGGCCGCGGTCGCCGTCGAAGACCGGCTTGTGATCGCAGCTGAACGGCATATGCGCGACGGCCGTGCCGTCGGTGAAGGCGTGCGCCGAGACCTCCGGGCCGCGCAGCCGCTGCTCGATCAGCACCCGCGCGCCGGACTCGCCGAAGGCGCGCTCCAGCATCGCCTCCTCGATCGCCGCGAGGGCCTCCTGCGGGGTGTCGCAGACGGTGACGCCCTTGCCGGCGGCGAGGCCGTCAGCCTTAACGACGTGCTCGCCGCCGAAACGACGCACGTAGTGCAGCGCGGCCTCGGGGTCGTCGAAGGTGGCGGCGTGGCCGGTCTCGATGCCGGCGTCGGCCATCAGTTCCTTCGCGAAGGACTTCGACCACTCGAGCTCCGCCCCCGCGCGCGACGGCCCGAAGGCCGGGACGCCCTCGGCGCGCAGCGCGTCGGTGACGCCTGCCGCAAGCGGCGCCTCCGGCCCGACGATCACGAGGTCCGCGCGCAGCCTCTCCGCAGCCGTGACGATGGCGGCGCCGTCGTTCTCGTCGAGATCGGGAAGGTTCTCGCCGTACGTGGCCGTGCCGGCGTTGCCCGGCGCGCTCGTGAGGCTGCCGAGGCGCGGCGACTGTGCGAGCTTCCAGGCGATCGCGTGCTCGCGCCCGCCACCGCCGAGCAGAAGGACGTTCGTGCTCATCGCGCCGCGAGCCTCACTCCGCCTACTCCCACTCAATCGTGCCGGGGGGCTTCGAGGTGATGTCGTAGACGACGCGGTTGACCTCGGGGACCTCGTTGACGATGCGCCGCGAGATCACCGAGAGCAGGTCGTAGGGGAGGCGCGCCCAGTCCGCGGTCATCGCGTCCTCGGCGGTGACGCAGCGCAGCGCGATGCAGAAGCCGTAGGTGCGGCCGTCGCCCTGCACGCCGACCGTGCGCGTGTCGGTCAGCACGGCGAACGACTGCCAGAGGTCGTAGTACACCGCCGCGTTCTTGATCTCGTCCATCACGATCCAGTCGGCGCGGCGCAGGATGTCGAGCTTGTCGCGCGTCACCTCGCCGATCACGCGGATCGCGAGGCCGGGACCGGGGAACGGCTGGCGGTAGACCATCTCGTCGGGCAGGCCCAGCTCCTTGCCGACGCGCCGTACCTCGTCCTTGAAGAGGTTGCGCAGCGGCTCGATCAGCGAGAGCTCCATGTCCTTCGGCAGGCCGCCCACGTTGTGGTGCGTCTTGATCTTCGCCGTCGCGTCCGTGCCGCTCGAGGCGGACTCGATCACGTCGGGGTAGGTGGTGCCCTGGACGATGTAGTTGACGTCGCCGATGCCGCGCGCCTCCTCCTCGAAGACCCGGATGAAGGTCTCGCCGATGCGGATCCGCTTTGTCTCCGGGTTCGTCACCTCGGCGAGATCGGCGAGGAAGCGGTCAACTGCGTTGATGTGACGCAGGTCGATCGACATATGGCCGCGGAAGGTGTTGACCACGCGCTCCGGCTCCTCGGCGCGGAGCAGGCCGTTGTCGACGAAGATGCAGGTCAACTGGTCGCCGACTGCGGCATGCACCAGCGAGGCCGCCACGGCGGAGTCGACGCCTCCCGAGAGCGCGCAGATCACCTGGCCGTCGCCCACCTGCTCGCGCGTGGTGCGGATCGACTCCTCGACGAAGTTGGCCGCGGTCCAGTCGCCCGAGCAGCGGGCGACCTCGAACAGGAAGTTGCGCAGCAGCTGGCTGCCCTGCGGTGTGTGCACCACCTCCGGGTGGAACTGGATGCCGAGGCAGCCTGTGTCGTTCGACATCGCCGCGATCGGCGAGTCGTCCGAGTAGGCGACGGAGCGGAAGCCGGGCGGCAGCTCGACGATGCGGTCGGAGTGCGACATCCAGACCGGCATCGTCGCAGGCAGGTCGTGCAGCAGGCCGTTTGCCGGATCGGAGAGCGTGATCACCGCGTGCCCGTACTCGCGCCGCGAGGCCGGGGCGACGCGCCCGCCGAGCGACTGCGCCAGCAGCTGCATCCCGTAGCAGATGCCGAGCACCGGCAGCCCCGAGGCTACGACGTACGGCGCGAGTGTCGGGGCGCCCTCGTCGTAGACGGAGGCGGGGCCGCCGGAGAGCACGAAGCCCTTGACCTTGAGGTGCGAGAGCTTCTCGGACGGTGTATCCCAGGGCGCGAGCTCGGCGTAGACGCCGGCCTCGCGGATGCGCCGGGTAATCAGCATGGAGAACTGCGAGCCGTAGTCGAGGACGACGATCGCTTCGGGCGCCTCGGGGGCGGGCGTCAGCAGGTGGCCGGGCTCGCGCGCCTCGGCGATCTCGAGGTAGGTACTGACCTCGCTGTCGCCCGAGGTACGGATGCGATCACCCGACCCTGCGACCGTGGCGGACGCTTCGTTCGTGTCGACCATCGCGCCCTTGGCTGGGTGGGGAGTTTGTCAGGACGTGATCCTATCGGCGCACCCGAGCCGGGTCAACGACACTGGCCGCGCGGGCCTATACTCGCGGCAAGAATTGGCTGACGAGCGAGAGGTGACGAGGATGGCGAGCACGGCCCCCCGGACCGCGGAGCACATGACCGCGGCAGCGACGGACTTCCTCGAAGCCCTCGACCAGGACCAGCGTGCGCTCGCGATGCTGCCCTTCGACGACGAGGCGGAACGCCAGACCTGGCACTACACGCCGATCGAGCGCTGCGGCCTGACGCTCAACGAGATGCGCCCGCAGCAGCGCCGCCTCGCGATGCGGCTGATGGGCTCCGGGCTGAGCATGGGCGGCTTCGTCACCGCCAGCACGATCATTGGCCTGGAGGCCACGCTCGAGGGCCTCGACGGCTGGCCCTCGCGAGCCTACGCGGAGACGCGGCCGGACGTGCCGTTCCGCGACCCGGGGATGTACTACGCCGCGGTCTTCGGCGAGCCCGGCGGCGAGGCGCCGTGGAGCTGGCGGATCGGCGGCCACCATGTCGCCCTGCAATACACGATCGCCGGCGGCAGGATCGTCAGCCCCACGCCGACCTTCTTCGGCGCACACCCCGCCGAGGCACGGCAGGTCGGCGCGCACTCGCTGCGCCCGCTCGCCGCCGAGGAGGATCTCGCCCGCGAGTTGCTGCACGCCCTCGACGAGGAGCAGCGCGCCACGGCGGTGATCTCGCCCGCCGCACCCACCGACATCATGCAGTCGAACCGCCCTCGGGTGCTCGACGGCGCGTACAACATCCCGCTCGCCGAGCTGATGGACCGCAAGGAGCCGGCACGCACCGAGGCCTATGAGCGCGAGGCGCGGCAACGCGCCGCACTCGGCCTCACCGACGAGTTGATCGAGGTGCTGCGCTACTCCTCGACGGACCCGCGCGGCCTCGCGGCCTCGGCGCTGGGCGCGCCGCAGCGCGAGCTGCTGACGGCGCTCGTGCGCCAGTACGTCGACCGCATGCCTGAAGAGATCGCGGAGCTCGAGTGGGCGAAGCTCACCGGCGGTACCTTCGACGCGATCCACTTCGCCTGGGCCGGGCCGCCGGACCGCGGCCAGCCGCACTACTACCGGCTGCAGGGGCCGCGCTTCCTGATCGAGTTCGACAACGTGCAGAGCGACGTGAACCACATCCACTCGGTCTGGCGTGACCCGGAGGGCGACTTCGGCGCGGACATCCTCGCGCAGCACTACGCGCACGCGCACTAGCCGCGTCCGTGACCCCTCCGGATGACTCTGCCCGCGTCGAGGAGATCGCCGCCGCGATCCTTGCGGGCGAGGTTGTCGCGATCCCGACGGACACCGTCTACGGCCTCGCCGCGCTGCCCGACGACGAGGCGGCGCTGCGCGCGCTGGCGGAGCTGAAGGGGCGGCCGGAGGGCCAACCCTTCGCCGTGCTGTTCGACAACATCGAGGCGATCCGCGCCTCGGTCGAAAATCCGGACGCCCTCGACGCGCTCGGCCCGTTCTGGCCGGGGCCGCTCACGGCAGTCGTGCGCGTGGCGCGATCGTCGCCCCACGCCTTCGTCGAGCCCGCCGTCACGCCGGAAGGCACGATCGGCCTGCGCATGCCGGACGACGCGATCGCCCTCGCTGTGATCCGCGCCTGCGGCGGCGCGCTCGCCGTGACGAGCGCGAACCTGAGTGGCGAGCCGCCCGCGGAGAGCGCCGCCGAGGCCGCCGCGATGTTCGGCGACGCGCTCCCGATCCTCGACGGCGGCCCGCGCCGCCGCCCACCGTCGACGGTCATCGACCTCACTGCCCGCCCGCCCACCGTGTTGCGCGAAGGCCCGATCGACCCTGCGGCGCTGCTCGCGGCGCTGGAGGCGTAGGCGCGTGAGCCTGCCCTCGATCGGGGATCTGCCCGCGGCGCAGCGGCGGATCATCCGTGCCTGGTGCATGTACGACTGGGCGAACTCGGCGTTCGCCACCAGCGTCGCCGCGATCCTCCCCGTCTACTTCGTGCACCTCTTCAAGGACTCGCTGGGCGAGAGCGAGGTGTTCCTCGGGATCACCTTCACGGGCAGCTCGATGTGGAGCCTCGGCGTGGCGATCTCGACGGCGATCGTCGCCTTCTCCAGCCCGCTAATCGGCGTGATCGCGGACCGCGCGCCGATCCGCAAAGGGCTGCTCTGGGCCTACACGAGCATCGGCTCGGTTTGCACGCTGTTGGCCTTCTTCTCGGCCTTCGCGCCCGAGCCCTGGTTGTGGCTGTTCGTGGTGTACACGATCGCCAATATCGGGTTCGCCGGCGGGCTGGTCTTCTACAACTCGTTTCTGCCCCACCTCAGCCCGAGGCATCTGCTGGACGACGTCAGCAGCCGCGGCTACGCCTTCGGCTACGCGGGCGGCGGGCTGATCCTCGTCGCGCACCTCGCGCTGATCCTCGCGGCCCGCGGCACGGACTTCGAGGATCTCGCCACCCGCATCGCCATCGCCTCCGTCGGCGTGTGGTGGTTTGGCTGGGCGATCTGGACACTGCGGGTCGTGCCGGAGCCGCCGGTCAGGCGACTTGCCGGGGGTCTCAGCGGCGCGGCGGCGGTCTCGACGGCGCTCCGGGAGCTCGGCCAGACGTTCCGTGAGCTCAGGCGTTTCCGGGTCGTGCTCGTATTCCTGGCGGCGTTCCTGCTGTTCAACGACGGCGTGCAAACGGTGCTCGCGATCGCCGGGGCGTTCGCCGCCGATACGCTGGGCATCACGCTCGCGTTCAACATGGCGACGATCGCGATCATCCAGTTCGTCGCCGTGCCCGGCGCGCTCGCCTTCGGCCGGCTCGCCGAACGCATCGCGACGAAGCGGGCGCTGATCGTCGCGCTGCTCGGCTGGATTGTGATCGTGCTCTTCGGCGTCGCGCTCGCCCCGCTCACGCCGACCGCGCACGCAGACCACGACTTCCAGCTCGGCTACCGGCAGGCGTCGGGCGACTACATCGTCGAGGCAGCCCCGGACCTCGACGACCCGTTCGAGCTGCGCTGGCAGGGCGAGTACTGGACGATCGAGGAGGGCGTCGTGCTCGGCGCGGGCGCGCTCGCCAACCTGCCGGAGGCGATCCGGGAGTCCGAGGACGTGGAGTACAGCCTCGCGATCCGTGGAGGGGGGATGGACGGCGCATCCGCCCTCGGCCCGGCCCACCCCTCGCTGCTGGGGGAGGGTCCGCTCGACTGGTGGCCCTCGTTGGTTCGGGGGCTGCTCTGGGAGCCGCTCGGTATCGCCATCGGCTACCAGTGGCTGCTAGTCGGCGTCTCGGTGGGGCTGGTCATCGGCGGCAGTCAGGCGCTGGCGAGGAGCCTCTACGCGCAGATCACGCCGGAGCGGCGGAGCGGCGAATTCTTCGCCTTCTTCGGCTTCATGAGCCGCGCCTCGTCCGTGTTCGGCCCGACGATCTACATCGTCGCGACCGCCGTGTTCGACACCCGCGTCGCGGTCACCTCGATCCTGCTGATCATCATCGCCGGCACCATCGTGCTGCGCTGGGTTGACGTAACCGAGGGCGTCCGCGTCGCCGCCGAGGAGGATGCGCGGATGGCGGGCGCGTGACCGGGTGACCGTGCGGCCAGGCCGGCTGCGGTACGCTCTCCGCACTGTGATTGGTCTCGAGGATCTGCGCCTGCTTCCGCGGCTGGCGGCCGGGGCTGCGCGCGCCCTCGCGGTCGCGAGTGGCGGGCGTGCGCATCCGCGCCTCGACGGCCGCGCCGAGGCGCGCGGGCTGCGCGCGCCTGCGACGATCGTGCGCGACCGCTTCGGCGTTCCGCACGTCTACGCGAGCAGCGAGGCGGGAGCGATCTACGGGCAGGGCTTCGTGCACGCCCAGGACCGCCTCTTCCAGATCGACATCCAGCGACGGCTCGCCTCGGGACGGCTCGCGGAGGCCGCCGGAGAGCGTGGTGTGGAGACGGACCGCCTGATGCGCCGGCTCGGCTTCGCCGATCGCGCCGCGCGCGACCTCACGACGATCACGGCCGAGGACCGCGACCTGCTCCGGGCCTACGCGGCGGGAGTCAATGCGGGCATGCGCAGCCTGCGGGCGCTGCCTCCGGAGTACGCGGTGCTGCAGAGCCGGCCGGAACCGTGGCATCCAGAGCACTCGCTGCTGCTCGGGCGCTTCCTGATGTTCAGCTTCGCCCCGAACTGGGACACCGAACTGCAACGCCTGGAACTGCTCGCGGCGATCGGACCGGCTCGCGCCGCCCTCGTCGACGTCGGCTACCCCGAGGGCGCGCCGACCGCGACTGGCGAACCCTGCCTCGGCGCGGCCCGGCGGCTGATCGAGGCGTACGGGCGGGCGATCGAGGCCGGCGCCCCGGCGGGCGGCGCTTCGAACGCCTGGGCGCTGACCGGCGAGCACACGGCCACGGGCGCCCCGCTGCTGGCCTGCGACCCGCACCTGCGCCCGGCCATTCCCACGCTCTTCCACGTCGCGCACGTCTCGGGCGGCGACCTCGATGTGATCGGCGCAGGCGTGCCCGGGCTGCCGGGCGTCATCGCGGGCCACAACCGCGACATCGCCTGGGGCCTCACCGCCGGCATGGCCGACGTCAGCGACTGCTACCTGACGACCATCGATCCAAGCGACCCCGGCCGCTATCGCACGCCCGAGGGCTGGGCGCGCGGCCGGGTGCGCATCGAGCGCATCGCCGTGCGCGAGGGCGAGACCGTCGAGGAGCGCGTGCTTGAGACTCGCCACGGTCCCGTAATCGGCCCGGCGCCCGGCGGTGAGCGCGCCATCGCGCTGCGTTCGACGGCCCTCGACAGCGGCGAGACGGTGGGACCGCTGCTCGGCCTGGCGCTCGCCCGGAACATCGAGGAGTTCGATGCGGCGCTGGCGCTCTGGCCCGGCGCGACCTTCAACTTCATCTTCGCCTCGCGTGAGGGCGGGGGCGAAGGGCGGGTCGGGTACCGGCTGGCCGGCGCGATCCCGGCGCGCGAGCGCGGCGAGGGGTTACTCCCGGCGGATGGAGATACCGCGGACGATCCGCCTCCGCCGATCCCCGGCGACGAGCTGCCGGGCCTGCTCGACCCGCCGGACGGCGTTGTCGTCTCGGCGAACCAGCACCCGGGTGGCGAGCTGGAACTGGGCGAGGAGTTCACGGAGGCCTGGCGCGCACTGCGCATCGCGGACCTGCTCTCGGTGGACGGGGCGCACAC
The DNA here is from genome assembly GCA_963667465.2 of Dehalococcoidia bacterium. GTDB lineage: Bacteria > Chloroflexota > Dehalococcoidia > UBA2979 > UBA2979 > VXMT01. Next base: position 718,310 of record CAXXDN010000002.1, read on the forward strand.
GGTGGCCTCGCTGCAGGCGATCCAGAACGACCTGCACAGCGAGCCGCTGTGCCGCCTCCGCGACCTCTCGCTCGCTCGGGAGGTGATCGCGGACGCGCATGCCGCGCGCGTCGCGACAGCGTGGGACGGGCAGGTGGGTGCGGAGAGCGCCGGCGCGGCGCTCCTGGAGACGGCGTACCGGCAGATCCTGCGGCGGCTCGTGCGGCGCGTGGCCGGTCCGAGCGCCTCGCTCGCGCTCGGTGAGCGCATGGAGGACGCGGCCGGGGTCTTCACCCCGGAGAGCCGCTTCCACTACCGGCTGCAGGGCCCGCTGATCGAGGCCTGCGAGCAGGCCGCCTCGCCCTGGTTCGACGACGAGGCCGATCGCGACCGCGTGCTGCGGGCGGCCTGGTGGAGCGCCATCGGGGAGCTGCGGGAGCAGCTTGGACCCGATCCCGGCGAGTGGAGCTGGGGTGCGCTGCACCGCCAACTGCTGGCTCACACGCTGGAGTCAATCCCCGTCGTGGGCCGCACCTTCTCGCGCGGTCCGTACCCGGCCGGCGGCGACGTGAACACCGTCTGGCAGGGCGCATACGCAGCCAGACAGGACGGTCCGTCGCTCACGGGCTTCAGCCCCGGCTACCGCCAGGTGCTCGACCTCGGGCGCTGGGACCGCTCCACCTTCCTGCTGCCGACCGGCGGCTCGGGCATCCCCGGCCACCCTCGCTACGACGACTCGATCGAGGAGTTCCGCGCGGGGCGCCAGCGGCCCCTGCTGTACTCTCGCGAGGCCGTCGAGGCCCAGGCGGAGCACCGCCTGCTGCTCCAGCCGACGGGGACGGCGGAAGAGGCGGAGCGATGACGGCGATCGACGACCGGCTGGCGATCTATCGCCCGCACATCGTCCGGGAGATGCGCGAGATCGTCGGTGAGGACCGATCGAGTCTCTACTCGTGGATGCGCTACCACCTCGGCTGGGAGGACCCGGAAGGCAGACCCGCCGAGACCTCGCCGGGCAAGCTGCTGCGCCCGGCCTCGCTCCTGCTCGCCGCGGAGGCGCTGGGCGGCGAGCTCAACCAGGCCCTCCCGGCGGCGGCCGCCGTGCAACTCGTCCACGACTTCTCGCTGCTGCACGACGACATCGAGGACGAGAGCCAGACCCGGCGTGGGCGCGCGACGCTCTGGACGATCACCGGCATCGCGCAGGCGATCAATGCCGGCGATGGCATGTACACGCTCTCCCGGCTCGCGTTGCTGGGCCTCCGCGATCGCGGGCTCGACGCGCAGCGCACCCTGGAGGTGGTCAGCGAACTCGAGCAGGCCTGCCTGCGGCTGATCGAAGGTCAGCAGCTCGACATCTCCTTCGAGGATCGCAGCGCAGTCACTCGCGACGAGTACCTCGCGATGATCGAGGGCAAGACGGCGGCCCTGCTCGCGGCCTGCTTCGCGATCGGAGCGCGGGTCGCCGGCGCGCCGGAGGAGTCCGTGGACGCGATGCGCGAGTTCGGTCGCCGCTGCGGGCTCGCCTTCCAGGCGGCCGACGACCTGCTCGGGATCTGGGGCGACCCGGCCGTCACGGGCAAGCCCGTGGGCGACGACCTGATCTCGCGCAAGCAGACCTACCCCGTCATCGCCGCCATCGAGAGCGGCGAGGCGCCGGCGCTCGAGGCGGCCTACCGGGACCGCTCCGGGGGCACGATCGACAGCTCCGTACTCGCCGCGGAGATCGAGGCGACAGGCGCCCGCGCCGCCACCGAAGATCTCGCCGCCGAACAGGTCGCGGCGGCGCTGGCCGCCCTCGCCCCGCTCTCGCTTGGGGACGATCGCGCGCTGTTCGCGGAGCTCGCGGAGCTGCTCGCCGCACGGGACGCGTAGCGGGAGCGATTGCCCGCCCCGGACGCCGCACCTATCATCCCGGCCGTGAGCCCGGCACACACGAAGCGCACGATCCGCGACATCGACCTCCAGGGGCGCCGGGTCTTCCTCCGCGTCGACTACAACGTCCAACTCGACGAACACGGTTTCGTCTTCGACGACCTGCGCCTGCGTGAGTCTCTGCCCACGATCCGCTACCTGCGGGAAGGTGGCGCCCGTGTCGTGATCTGCTCGCACCGCGGGCGACCGCGCGGGGAGGTCGTCGAGACGCTGCGCAATGCGCCAGTCGCCAGGCACCTCAGCAGCCTGCTCGGCGCCCCTGTCCGCTCGGCGGAGCGCTGCATCGGTCCCGAGGTCCACGCCGCCGTCGATGCGCTCGCGCCGGGTGACGTGTTGCTGTTGGAGAACGTGCGCTTCCACGCCGGCGAGGAGGACAACGACCCGGAGTTTTCCCGCCAACTCGCCTCGTTTGCCGACATCTATGTCGGCGACGCGTTCGGCACCGCGCACCGCGCGCACGCCTCGATCGTCGGCGTGCCGGAGCACCTGCCGGCCGTTGCCGGCCTGCTGATGGACCGTGAGATCGAGTACCTGCGAAGGCTCTCGAACAACCCGGCGCACCCCTTCGCGCTGGTCCTCGGGGGCGCGAAGGTCGCGGACAAGATCGGCATCCTCAACCATCTCTGTGGCGAATCGAACGTGATCTGCGTCGGCGGCGGGGTCGCGAACACCTTCCTCAGCACGCAGGGGATGGACATCGCCGACTCGCTGTGGGACGCCGAGGGTGTCCCGGACGCGCTGCGCGTTTTTGAGCAGGTGGAGGCCAGGCCCGACCTGCGGCTCTACCTGCCGGTGGACGCGGTCGTCGGTTTCGGCGCAGCCGACCGCGATCACGTGCGCCGGGCGCCGGTCGATCACGTGCCCTCGGGCTGGCGCATCCTCGACATCGGCCCCGCGACGATCGAGCTGTTCCGCAGCGCGCTGGCGCCGATGCGTACGGTCGTGTGGAACGGACCGCTCGGCTGGTTCGAGCGCGAGCCGTTCGATCACGGCTCGCTGGCGATGGCGGAGATGCTGGCAGACCTCGACGGCACTGTGGTGGTCGGCGGAGGCGAGACCGCCGCCGTCGTGCAGCGGGCGGGTGTGGCCGACCGCATCGACCACGTCTCGACAGGCGGGGCGGCATCGCTGGCGATGCTGCAGGGCAAGCCGCTGCCGGGCGAGGCGGCGCTCGACGACGCCTGAGTTCGTCCCGCGTGCTGCGGCCTATTCTGCGGGTGACAGCGCGACGAGCGGGATCCGTCGGGATGTCTTCTGCTGATACGTCTCATATGACGAGTACAGCTCGATCAGACGCTCCCAGGCCGCTTCCCGTTCGTCCCCTTCGAGCTCGGACGCCACCATCACCTCGGCGCCCCGCTTCGCCGACCAGATCCGGCAGTTCGGGTCGGCCAGCAGGTTCTTCCACCACTGCGGATGCTCCGAGTGCCCCCCGTACGACGCCACGACGATCATCCGAGGTCCATCGTCGAGGTAGAGCAGCAGCACCGGCCGCTCGCGGCCCGACGTGCGCCCCATCGTCCAGAGCCGCAGCGTCGGCGGCCCCTGCCAGCGCCCACGCATCAGCGTGAACAGCGGCTGCTGGATGCGGGTCAGTACCTTGATCAGTCGTGGTCCCACAGCTGCATCGTACACACGCTGGCGACCACCAAATCTTGCGGCATTCAGGTCCATCAGGTCATACTGGTCATAGAGGACAGAACGCGCCTCGCGTCACCGGGCTTGCGCGTCGGCCTGGGTAGGCCCCCCAGGCGGTGAGGGGCAACGTGCTGACTGAAACACCGGCGGGGTACGGTGAGAGCCCCGAGGACGGCCCGCGCCACCTCGGCGTCGCCGAGGCGAAGGCGACGTTCTCGGCGCTGATCGAGGGCGTGCAGCATCGCTCGGAGCGCTACGTCATCGAGCGCCACGGCAAGCCCGCTGCCGCCCTCGTGAGCGTCGAGGAACTCGAACGCCTCGGCGCCGAGGAGTCGGGCGCGCGGCGAAACGACGGCCTGAGTGGCTTCATCGGTTTGTTTGACGGGCTCCTGACCGACGAGGAGATCGACGAGATGGTCGACCACATCTACGCCGGTCGCGAACGAGACCGCTACTCGCCTGCGCGCGTGGACTTCAGTGACGTGCCCGAGTGAGATACCTGCTGGACACTGACACGCTCAGTGCCCTCACAAGACCAGCGCCGTCCCCGGCGCTCCTGATGCGAATGGCGACGACGGCTCCCGAAGACCGGACCACGTCCAGCGTCACGCTGGCCGAGCTGCTGTTCGGGGCGCACCGGACCGGCCAGCGATCGGCGGAGTATCTCTCCCGTATCCGTGGCGCACTGCCCGCAACCCCGTTCGTGCCCTTCGATGACTCGGCCGCCGCGGAGTACGGGCGGCTACGCGCCCACCTGGCGGGCCGGGGAACGCCGATCGGCCACGAGGACACGCAGATCGCGGCGATCGCGCTAGCGAACGACCTCATCGTCGTCAGCGGCAACGTCCGCCACTTCGAGCGCGTGCCCGGCCTCACCGTCGAGAACTGGCTCGAGTAGGCCGAGGAGCGTCGACGCCTCGAGGAGCGCTCGACCGCGCGCGATAGCAGCGCGCCCGATAGCATGGAGCCATGGACCCCGATCTGATCCGGCGGCTGTCGATACCAGGCGAGAGCAAGGTGCTGCTCTGCGTCCTCGACGGGCTCGGCGGCCTGCCCGGACCGCTTGGCCGCAGCGAGCTGGAGTCGGCCGACTGCCGCCACCTCGACCGGCTCGCGACCGAGGGCGCGCTCGGCCAGACGATCCCCGTCGGCTACGGCATCACCCCCGGCTCCGGCCCCGGTCACCTCGCACTCTTCGGCTACGACCCGCTCGTCTACGAGGTCGGGCGCGGCGTCCTCGAGGGCACCGGCATCGACATCGCGCTGCAGCCCCCGGACCTTGCCGCCCGCGGCAACCTCTGCACGGTCGACGCCGACGGCCGCATCACGGACCGCCGCGCCGGGCGCGTGGCCACCGCGGTCACCGAGGAGATTGCGGCGGAACTCTCGACCATCGAGCTGCCGGGCTGCGAGGTCGCGGTCCACGCTGTGCGCGAGCATCGCTTCGTGCTCGTGTTACGCGCCACGGAGGGCAGCCCGCCGCTGAGCGACGCGATCAGCGAGACGGACCCGCAGGCCGAGGGCGTCCCGCCACTCGACGCGGCCGCGACCGCGCCCGAGGGCGAGCACACCGCCGATCTGGTCAACCAGTTCGCGCGGGAGACCCGGGCGCGGCTCGCCGGCCGCGAGATGGCGAACGACGTACTGCTGCGCGGCTGGTCGACGCTGCCCGACCTGCCGCAGCTCCCCGAACTGTGGAAGCTGCGCGCCGCCGCCATCGCCGTCTACCCGATGTATCGAGGGCTTGCCCGCCTCGTCGGCATGGACGTGCTCGACGCGGGCGAGTCGTTCGAGACGGCCATCGCGAGGCTGCGCAGCGCCTGGGACGATTACGACTTCTTCTTCCTGCACTACAAGCCGACCGACGCCGCCGGCGAGGACGGCGACTTCGCGCGCAAGCGGCAGGCGCTGCGCGAATTCGACGCGTGCGTGCCGGAGCTGCTGGCCCTCAACCCGAACGTGCTGATCATCGCCGGCGACCACTCGACGCCGGCGCCGATGGCGGCGCACTCGTGGCACCCGGTCCCGCTGCTGATTCGGGGCGACAACGTGCGCACGGATGCCTCGCACCACTTCGACGAGGGCGAGTGCGCGGTCGGCGGCCTCGGCACGCTGCCGGCGAAGGAGCTGCTCCCGCTCGCCTTCGCCCACGCCATGCGCCTCGCCAAGTTCGGCGCCTGAGAGGAGCGGCTGTGGCCACGCGAACGCCGATCGTCGGCGGCAACTGGAAGATGCACCTCGACCGCGGCGGTGCGCGCGAGCTGCTGCGCGAACTGCGCGAGCAACTCGACGGCCTCGCGGGCGTCGATGTCGTGATCTTCCCGCCCGCCACCTGGCTCGGCGACGCCGCCGACGCGCTCGAGGGCAGCACGCTGCGTGTCGGCGCGCAGAACGCCTACTGGCTCCCGCACGGCGCCTACACCGGCGAGGTCGGCGCGGCGATGCTCGTCGGCACCGCCGATTACGTGCTCGTTGGCCACTCGGAGCGCCGCCACGTCTTCGGCGAGAGCGACGAGGACAGCGGCCGCAAGCTCGACGCCGTCCTCGGACTGGCGTTGCAGCCGATCCTCGCCGTCGGGGAGCAGCGCGAGGAGCGCGAGGGCGGGCGCACCGCCGACGTGCTGCGCCGCCAGCTCGACGCCGCGTTCGTGGACATCGAAACACTGCCCGAGGGCTTCACGATCGCCTACGAGCCGGTCTGGGCGATCGGCACCGGCCTGACCGCGACGCCGGAGATCGCGCAGGCCACCGTCGCGGACATCCGCCGCATGGTCGCCGACCGCTTCGGCGCCGCGAGCGCCGGGGCCTGCCGCATCCAGTACGGCGGCTCGGTCAACGCCGGGAATGTCGCCGACCTCGCGAGCCAGCCGGATATCGACGGCGCGCTCGTCGGCGGCGCCTCGCTCGACGCCGAGGCGTTCGCAACGATCTGCCGCGCCGTCGCCGCCGCCGCGGAGTAGCCCGCTGAGCACGCCCGGCGTCGTCGCGCTCGTCGGCCCGACTGCCTCGGGCAAGACGGCGGCCGCCGCCGCCATCGCGGAGCGGCTCCCGATCGAGGTCGTCTCCGCCGACTCGCGCCAGATCCGGCGCGGCATGCGCATCGGCACGGCCGCGCCCAGCGACGAGGAGCTGGCCGCCGTCCCGCATCACCTCGTCGGCGTCGCCGGGCCGGACGCCCCCTGGACGCTCGCCGACTTCCTCGAGGGCGCGCACGCGGCCATCGAGGAGATCCACGCGCGCGGGCAGCTGCCGCTGATCGCCGGCGGGGCGGGGCAATACGTCTGGGGGCTGCTCGAGGGCGTGCAGCCGCCCGCCGTCCCGCCGGACCCGGCGCTGCGCGCACGCCTCGAGGAGGAGGCGCGGGAGCACGGCGGCGAGGCGCTGCACGCCCGCCTCGCCGCGCTCGATCCGCCCTCCGCGGAGCGCATCGACGTGCGCAACAGCCGCCGCCTGATCCGCGCGCTGGAGATCATCGAGGCGACCGGCGAGCCGATCGCGCCGCTCGCCCGCGTGCCGCCGCCGTGGCCCTGGCGCGTCATCGGCCTCGAGTGGTCGCGCAGCGCGCTCTTCCGCCGCGCTGACGAGCGCGCCGCGCGCATGTACGCCGCTGGCCTCGTCGAGGAGACGCGCGCGCTCGTCGCCCGCTGCGGCGAGGACTTCGAGGCGCTCAGCTCGATCGGCTACGCCGAGGCGCTGGGCGTGCTGCGTGGCAAGTGGGACGAGGCCGAGGCGATCGAGCGCACCCAGGCCGCGACCCGCCGCCTGATCCGCCGCCAGGCCGCCTGGTTCCGCCCCGCCGACCCCCGCATCAACTGGCTCGACGGCTCGAACCTCGACGGCGTCGTGGCCGCGGTGGAGGCCGCGTTCGCCGAGCTACGGGCGTAGCGCGGCGCGCTACTCCGGGTCAGCGAGCGCGGCGCGGGCGATTGTTTCGAGGGCGCGCGCCTCGATCGGGGGGTTGACGAGGCCGCTGCGGACGTCGCGGAAGTAGCGCTCCAGCGGCTCGGCGCGGTGGAGGGCGACGCCACCGACGATGCGCATCGCGGCCTCGGCGACCCGGACGGCGCTGTTGGTGGCGAGGCGCTTCGCGGCGGCGACCTGCGGGCCCATGCGGGCGCGCTCGTCCGGGTGCTGCTCCCAGTCCTCGGCGGTCTGCAGCAGCAGCGCGCGCGCGGCCAGCACGGTTGCGTCGATGCGGCCGATCTGCTCGCGGACGTGGGGGATGCTCGCGATCGGGGCCGCGTCGCCGAGCGGCTGGCGCTCGCGCGCGAAGCGCACGGCGTAGTCGCGCGCCGCCTCGGCCACGCCGAGGCTCGTCGCGCCGACGAGGATCGGGAACCAGGCGTTCGCGCCCGCCTCGCGGCGCGTCCCGCCGCCGCTGCGCGAGAGGAAGTCCTCGTCGCTCACGGCGACTCCGTCGAAGTGCACGTCGTGGGAGCCGCTGGCGCGCATGCCGAGGGAGTCCCACGTCTCCTCGACGCGCACGCCGGGCAGATCGCGATGCACGGCGAGGCGCGCGGTGTCGCCCGAGCCGTCCTCGACGGCGACGTAGGTGACGAACCAGGTGAGGGCCGGCGCGAGCGTGGTGAAGGTCTTGTGCCCACTGAGCCGCCAGCGGCCAGGCCCGTCTGGCGTGACGTTCGAGCGAGGCCGCCCGCCGCCCTGCGGGGAGCCGAGCTCAGGCTCGGCGGCGGCGTTGTTGATGAGCGCGCCGTCGCGCACGACCGCGTCGAAGATGCGCGCGCGGGCGGCCTCCGGCCAGGCGCGCGCCTGCCCCTCGCCGCCGCAGAGCATGAGGTGCATCGCCAGCCCGATCGCCGTCGAGCCGTCGCCCTTCGCAAGCGCGAGGTGGGCGAGCGTGATGTCGTCCAGCCCGTAGCCCCCGCCGCCGTACTCCTCGGGCACCGCCGCCGCGGTGTACCCGCTGCGCCGCAGCTCCTCGAAGTTCTCGAACGGGAAGGAGCCCTCGCGGTCGTACTGCGCCGCGCGCTCCGCGAACGCGGGCGCAAGCGATTGCGCGAGGGCGAGCAGGCCGGCCTGCCGATCGTTCTTCGGGTACATCGCCGGCGAGCGTAGCACCGGGGCGTGGTGGGGGCAGGGGGCGGGGCTCCGCTCCCCACACCCTGTTGAGCCCGCCGCGCGGGCGACCGTACGATGGCTGGATGAACGAGCTGCCGTTCTGGAAGATGCACGGCGCCGGCAACGACTTCGTCGTGCACGACGCCAGCGAGGGCGCGACACGCTCCGACGAGGCGTGGGCCGCGCTCGCCGAGCGCGTGTGCGACCGGCACTTCGGGGTCGGCGCCGACGGGCTGATCGCCGTCCTGCCCTCGGATGTCGCGGACCGGCGGATGCGGATCTTCAACTCCGACGGCTCCGAGGCGGAGATGTGCGGCAACGGCATCCGCTGCCTCGTCAAGTTCGCGCTCGACCGGGACGAGGCGCTGCGCTCGCGCGGCGCGCTGCGCGTCGAGACGCTCGCCGGGGTGCTGGACGCCGTGGCGACGTTCGGCGCCGGCGGGACTGTCGATCGCGTGCGCGTCAGCATGGGCGCGCCGCGCTTCGAGCCGGAGGCGATCGGCGCGCTCGTCGAGCAGGCGCCGCCGGTGCTCGACCTGCCCATCGAGGCGGCCGGCGAGAGGCGCCGCGTGACGCTCGTCTCGATGGGCAACCCGCACGCCGTGATGTTCGGCAGTGAGCCGGTCGAGGCGTTCGACCTCGAGCGGATCGGGCCGGCGATTGAGCACCACCCGCTGTTCGCGAACCGCACGAACGTCGAGATCGTGCGTGTGCGCGATCGCGCGGCGATCGAGATGCGCGTGTGGGAGCGTGGCGTGGGCGAGACGCTCGCCTGCGGCTCCGGCGCCTGTGCGGCCGTCGTCGCCGCGCGCCTGCGCGGCCTCGCCGACGACGAGGTCGCAGTGAGCGTCCCGGGCGGGACACTCGGCATCGGCTGGGCCGGCGAGGGCGAGGTGACGCTCGAGGGCCCGGCAGTCAAGGTCTTCGAATCGATCTGGCGCGAGCCGGGATCGTAATGAATCAGCACGTCAGTATGAGACTCCGAGGAGTTCCAGGGAGACACAGCCATGACGCAGGCACGGATCGGCGGACAACTGGGCGATGCGCTACAGACGCGCAATGCCCCTCGCAGCATCGATGAGTGGGAAGCGCTACTCGACAGCGACGCAGCCGACGTGGTGGAAACCGACATCGGTGAGATGGCGATCGCGCGCGAGCGTGGCCAGCTCCACCTGCACTACGCCTTCGACGACCTCGAGGCGATGACCGCGGCCTGGCATCCCTGCTTCGACGCGCTGCGCGACCGTATCGCCAGCTCCGGCCACCCGTACGTGACCATCGACCTCGTCGAGCACATCAACCGGCGCTGGATCGAGAACCTGCTCGCCGAGTGCGACTTCCAGGAGATGGGCGAGTGGCTCGAGCTCGTGCACCCCGGCCTGCGCGATGTCGTCCCGCCCGAGTTCCCCGAGGGCCTGACGATGCGCCGCGCCCAGCCCGGCGACGCGGACGCGATCGTCGCGATCGAGGGCGCCGCCTACGGCGAGTGGACCGACGGCGAGGGGGCCACCCTCGCGCGCATCGAGGAGGCCGGCTGGACCGGCGTGATCGAGCGCGACGGCGAGGTGATCGCCTACGCGATCAACACCCCCGTCAAGGACGGGCGCGGCGAGGTCATGTCCTGCGCCGTGAAGCCCGACGCGCAGGGCGATGGCATCGGCAAGCTGATCCTCGGTGCGGCCACCTACCAGTTGGCCGCCTCGGACGGTCGCGAGGCCGCCGTGCGTGTGCGTCCGGACATCCCGCAGGCGGCTCGCACCGCCACGGCGGTCGGGTACCTCGTGGGCCGGCGCGGCATCGAGCTGCGGCGCGACTCGGACGAGGAAGTGCTGCGGCAGGCGCGCGACGAGGCGCGCGTCCGCGGCATGAAGGTTCGCTTCGGCGGCTGGCGCTAGCGGCATGAGACTCGCGCGCCGCGTCGAACAGCTCCCGCCCTACCTCTTCGCCCGCATCTCCGAGCTGATCGCCAGGCAGCAGGCCGCCGGCGTCGACGTGATCTCGCTCGGCATCGGCGACCCGGATCTGCCGACGCCCGACCACATCCTCGACTCGCTGCGCGAGGCCGCCGGCGACCCGGCGAACCACCGCTACCCGGAGACCGAGGGCCTGCCCGAGTTTCGCGAGGCCGTCGCGCGCTGGTACGACAAGCGCCACGGCGTGGCGCTCGACCCGGAGAGCGAGGTCGTCTCGTTGATCGGCTCGAAGGAGGGGCTCGGCCACCTCCCGCTCTGCCTGATCGATCCGGGCGACCTCGCGATCGGCACGCAGCCCGGCTACCCCGTCTACGACATCGCGACGATGTTCGCCGGCGGCGAGACGCTCTCGCTGCAGCTGCGCGAGGAGGACGGCTGGCTGCCGCGCCTCGAGGACATACCCGCCGCCGAGGCGGAGCGCGCGCGTCTGCTCTGGCTCAACTATCCGAACAACCCGACCGGCGCGATCGCCGACGAGGCCTTCTTCGCCCGCGCCATCGCCTGGGCGCGCGACAACGACGTGGTGATCGCACACGACCTCGCCTACTCGGACGTCTGCTACGACGGCTACCAGGCGCCCTCGATCCTCGAGGTTGAGGGCGCTCGCGATGTCGCGATCGAGTTCAACTCGCTCTCCAAGACGTTCAACATGACCGGCTGGCGGATCGGCATGGCGGTCGGCAACGCCGACCTCGTGGGCGTGTTGCGGCGCGTCAAGTCGAACCTCGACAGCGGCGTGCCACAGGCCGTGCAACAGATGGCGATCACCGCCCTCGACGACCCGCGCGACTCGATTGAGCGACATAACGAGATCTACCAGCGCCGCCGCGACCGTGTCGTCGAGGTGCTGCGCGAGCTCGGCCTGCACGTCGATCCGCCGAAGGCCTCGCTCTACGTCTGGGCGCGGCTGCCAGAGGGCGAGCGCTCCTCGGCGGCGTACGCGCAGCAGCTGGTCGAGGCGACCGGCGTGGTGGTCACGCCGGGCACGGGCTACGGCGACGGAGGCGAGGGCTACATCCGCATCTCGATCACGATTGCCGACGAGCGCCTCGAGGAGGCGCTGTCGCGGCTGAGCGCCTTCGCCCGCGGCCAGTAGGGCGGCGGCGATGGCGCGCCGCCCGGCACAGCCGATGCCCAGGGCCGTGCTCGACGCGCTCGAGGCGCGCGGCGTGCGCGAGGACTACGAGGCGCGGCCCTTCTACCAGCGCAACGACTACCTCGCCTGGATCGCCCGCGCGCAGCGCGCGGAGACGCGCGAACGGCGCCTCGCCCAGATGCTCGACGAGTTGGAGCGGGGTGGCGTCTACATGAAGATGGCGCACGCACCGAGCCGCAAGGACTAGCCTGCCGACCGGGGTGCAGCGCGCCCGCGCCGCGCGCGCTATCATCGCCTCCCTCCCCCGGAACCGTAGCGATGACCACGACCGCCGCACCGAGGACCGCGAGCGCCGCGCAGCCGCCGCCCGGGCCGGGCGTCTTCTCCTCGCGGATGCTGCGCGAGGCGATCGATTCCGGGCGCATCTCGCCGAAGCGGATCCCTGCGGCGCAGATCCAGCCGGCCAGCATCGACCTGCGGCTCGGCGCGAAGGCCTACCGGCTGCGCAGCAGCTTCCTGCCGGGTCCGAACGCGCGCGTGCGGGATCGCCTGCCGGAGCTGCAGATGGGCGCGCCGCTCGATCTGTCGGACCCCGAGGGCGTCGTACTCGAGCCGGGGCGACCCTACCTCGTGAAGCTGATGGAGAGCGTGCGACTGCCGGAGGGCGCGATCGGGCGCACCAACCCCCGCAGCTCCACCGGCCGTCTCGACGTCTTCACGCGCGTGATCAGCGATCGCGGGACGCAGTTCGACGAGGTCGAGCCGGGCTACGAGGGCCCGCTCTGGCTCGAGGTCTACTCCAATACCTTCACCGTGAACGTGCGCCAGGGCCTCGCACTCACCCAGCTGCGGATCTCCTCGGGCGACTCGTGGCTGGACGCCGCCGCGATCGGCGAGCTGCACACGCGCGAGGGCCTTGTCTTCGAGAGCGGGCGATCGCCCGGCGCGCCCCGCGAGCGCGTCGAGGCGCCGCGGATCGGCCAGCGCGGGTTGCTGGTCAGCGTCGATCTGCCGGGTGCGCAGTTCTGCGGTTGGCGCGCGAAGCGCAACAGCGCGCTGCTCGACCTCGCGAAGACGGACGCCTACGACCCGTTCGACTACTGGGAGCCGGTTTTCGCCGAGCCGGGCGGGCGGCTGGTCATCCAACCGGGCGACTTCCACCTGCTGATCACCCGGGAGTTCGTGAGCATCCCGCCCGATGTCGCGGCGGAGATGGTGGCCTACGACCCGACCAACGGGGAGCTGCGCACGCACTACGCCGGCTTCTGCGACCCCGGTTTCGGCTACGGCGCGGACCTGCGCGGTACGCAGGCGGTGCTCGAGGTGCGTGCGCACGACGTGCCGTTCATGCTCGAGGACGGCCAGCCGATCGCGCGGCTCGCCTTCGAGCGGATGGCGGAGCCGCCTGGCGTGCTCTACGGCAGCAGCGAGCTCGGTTCGCACTTCCAGCGGCAGGGCGTGAAGCTCAGCCGCCAGTTCAAGGTCCCTGAGGCGAGCATCCGCTTCCAGATGACCAGCGGCCGCTGACGCAGCCCTCCGCCAGGATGTGCTCCCGGGCTGTGGGCAGCAGTTCGAGCCGTCCCTGACATCCGCTCCTGGTGACGTGGCGAGGCCCGCCCCATCACTCGGTGGCGGCGATCACCAGCGGCACGACGGCGCGAGGTGGCGGGAAACCCTCACCAGCGGACGCGTCCTCCTCGAACACCTCGAGGTGCGCGAGCTGGTGCTCGGCCGCCTCGTACTCGACCGCGAAGCCGAAGGGCGCCGGGCCATCCACTCCGCCGCCCATCGCGAAGCCGCTCGCCAGTTCCTCACCCGTACGGCCGCGGAGGCGCCACTGCACATTCGACTCGAACGTGCGAGAGCAGCCGCGAACCGTAAACCCACTCGCGACCTCCTCGCCAGCGGCGGGCGAGGTCACGATCACGAGCGCGGCGTCGGGCAGGCTCCCATCACACGCGAACGCGTCAGCAGCGCTGATGCCCGAGAGCTCCTCCAGTGCCTCGCCCGCGAGGCGGAACCGGCGAATGACGAGGATCGAAGGGGCTTCTGAGTACGGCGCGTCGGGCGGCCGGTCGACGATCGCCACCGTGATGCTGCCCTCGTGGATCGAGAGACCTGCGATGCGTATCCGGTCGCCGAGGAAGACGGTGTCGGCGTCGCGGAGGTCGCCCTCCTCATTCAGCAGCGCGTGCAGGTAGCGGAAGTTCCCGCTGCCGCCCAGGTGCTCGATCGTGATGGCTGCGGCGTCCGCGCTGCCGTCGCCGTCGAGGTCGCCGAGGGTCCACTGGCTGAGGCGGATCTCGAGTTCGCTGGCCGAGCCGGGCGCGACCGGCTCGCGAAACTCGCCGTCCTCGAGCGTGGCCGTGCCGCTGTCGGTGTGCTCGGTCAGGATGGTCGCCGCCTCGAGGCTCACGCCGTCCACCCGATCGGTGCCGACTACGTCACAGGACGCCAACGCCGCGGCTGCGAAGAGCAGCACGCCCGCGGCCGTCGCGCTTCGAGCAGCACGCCGGGTCCAGTCTCGCATCGACATAGCGGCTCCCTCGGAGTCGGGCGTCAGTTACAGAGTAGTCCGAAGGCGGTCCGAGGCGGTCCGAAGGCGGGAGGACGCGGCCTTCATCGTACCGCTACGCCCGGCCGCCGCATGGGCCGCTGACGCCCCCGCGCGGGTCGCAGCGGACACGGCGGCCCGCGCAGCCCGTATCCTTGATCGCGCGACGGACCGGCCGCGCGGTGTGTCCCGCGCGATCCGGACCGTGGCCCCGGAGGAGGACCGGATCCCGAGGAAGCGCACTCGCAACGGCCGTAACGGCGGCAGCGGAGCAGCGAACGGGCGCGGTCACGCGACCGCGCCGGTGCAGGAACGCGCCTTCCTCGTCGGCCTGGACTACCAGCGCAAGCCGCTGATGCCGCCTCGCGAGTCGCTGCGCGAGCTGGCGCGGCTCGCCCGCACGGCGGGCGCGACCGTCGTTGGCCAGACGCTGCAGCGGCGGCCCCGCCCGGACCCCGCGACCTGGATCGGCGCGGGCAAGCTCGAGGAGATCCAGGCCGCACGGGAGACGACGGACTACTCGCTCGTGATCTTCGACGAGCAGCTCTCGCCCGCCCAGCAGCTGCGCCTGGAGGAGGCGCTGGGCGTCAAGGTACTGGACCGCAGCGCGCTGATCCTCGACATCTTCGCCAGCCGCGCGCGCACCCGCGAGGCGGCGCTGCAGGTCGAGCTGGCGCAACACGAGTACCTGCTGCCGCGCCTGCGCGGACAGTGGCGGCACCTCGAACGCACCGAGGGCGCGATCGGCGCGCGCGGACCGGGCGAGACACAGCTGGAGACAGACCGTCGCCTGGTCGGTGCTCGCATCAGCCACCTCAAGCGCTCGATCCAGAGCGTGCGCAAGCAGCGCGCGCTACACCGCCGCCGCCGCGAGCGCGACGGCATCCCCGTCGTCGCCCTCGTCGGCTACACCAACGCCGGCAAGTCCTCGCTGCTCCAGGCGCTCGCGGGGAGTGAGGCCTTCACCGCCGACGCGCCCTTCGCGACGCTCGACCCGCTCACGCGCCGCGTTGGCGTGCCGGGCGGCCATGCATTTCTGCTGACCGACACGGTGGGCTTCATCCAGAAGCTGCCGACGCAGCTCATCTCGGCCTTCCGCGCCACCCTCGAGGAACTCGAATCCGCCGATCTGCTCCTCCACGTCGTCGACGCGAGCTCGCCTGCCGCGGCTGCGCAGGGCGATACCGTGCTCGACACGCTCGCCGGCCTCGATCTGACCGGCCGGCCGGTGCTGACCGTGCTCAACAAGGCCGACGAGCTTGAGCTGCCCGACGGCGCGCTGCCGGCTGCGGAGTCCGACCTCGCGCGGCTCGACGGCGAGAACCCGGCGCACGAGTCGGCGCTGGCGCACCCGGATCTGCCGCACATCGGGACGCTGGTCGTCTCGGCGCTGCACGGCTGGGGCATCGCTGCGCTGCGTGAGCGCCTGGCGCTCGACCTCTTCGGCGAGCGTCCGCCCGCGCGGGCGCTGGCAGCGTCGAGCTGAGCGAGGGGTTCAGGAACCCCAGCCGCCCGGACCGCGTTATCCTCACAGGGGCTGTTCGCTCAGCGAGCGGCTCTTGGGCGACGGGAGCACGATGGGCGACACAGCCACGCCGTCCGGAGCACGCGATCCTCGGCGGCACGATGGCCGCGAGACGTTCGGGCGCTACCTCGATGACTTCGTGGCGGGCGACGAGTTCCTCCATTGGCCCGGCCGCACCATCACCGAGTACGACGACACGCTCTTCGCCGCGCTGACAATGAACCAGCATCCGGTACACAGCGACGCGGCCTACGCCGCGGGCACGCAACACGGGGAGCGCCTCGTCGTCGGGACGCTCGTCTTCAGCCTCGTCGTCGGCATGACGGTGCGCGACATCTCCGGCCGCGCGATCGCCAACCTGCAGTACGACGAGGTCCGTCACCTCGGACCAGCCTTCCACGGCGACACGATCTACGCGCGCTCGACCGTGCTGGACGTGCAGCCCAGCGCACGCCACCCCGGCCGCGGCGTCCTCGAGGTCGAGACGATCGCCGAGAACCAGCGCGGCGAGCCGGTGCTGTCCTTCCGGCGCGCGGTGCTGTTGCCGTGCCGCCCGCTGGACGGGGACGCGGCATGACCGTGGAGGGGATGCCGGCGCGGCCGCTCGAGGGGCTGCGCGTGATCGCGGTCGACCAGTACGGCGCCGGCCCGTTCGCGACGCTCCACCTCGCCGACCTCGGCGCGGACGTGATCAAGATCGAAGATCCGGCTGCCGGTGGCGACATGGGCCGCTACGTGCCGCCCTACGCCGAGGAGCAGGACAGCCTCTTCTTCCAGGCGCTCAACCGCGGTAAGCGCAGCCTTGCGCTCGACCTCCGCTCGCCCGAGGGCGCCGCCATTCTCGGCGACCTCGTCGCGGTCTCGGACGCGCTGTTCTGCAACCTGCGCGGGGACGGGCCGGCGCGGCTCGGCTTGACGTACGAGCAGCTGCGGCATCGCAACCCGCGCATCGTCTGCTGCTCGCTCAGCGGCTACGGGGCGAGCGGATCGCGGGCCAGCGAGCCGGCGTTCGACTACCTGATCCAGGCGGAGCTCGGCTACATGGCGATCACCGGCGAGCCCGGCGGCCCGCCGACGCGCTCCGGCGTTTCCGTGGTCGACTGGTCGGCAGGCTACGCGGCCGCCTTCGCGCTGCTGGCCGGAGTGCAGCAGGCGCAGCGCACCGGCCGAGGCGCGGACATTGACCTCTCGCTCTACGAGATCGGGCTGGGGATGCTCAACTACGTGGCCTCCTGGCATCTCACGCGCGGCTACCAGCCGGAGCGGCTGCCGGGCTCGGCGCATCCCAGCCTCGTGCCCTCGCAGGTCTTTGCGACGGCGGACGGGCACATCTTCGTGATGTGCAACAAGGAGTCCTTCTACGGCGCGCTCTGCGAGGCGATCGAGCGCCCCGACCTCGCCTCCGACCCGCGCTTTGCGAACGCCGCCGCCCGCCTCGCGCATCGCGAGACACTCGTCGCGCTGCTGTCCGAGGTGTTCGCGCAGCGCCCGACGGCGGAGTGGATGGAAGCGCTGCTCGGGATCGTGCCCGTCGCCGTGCCTCGCGGAGTTCCGGAGGCGCTCGCCGACGACTTCCTGCGCGAGCGCGGCGACATCGTCGAGGTCCAGCACGAGCGCTTCGGTCCGTTGCAACAGATCGCCACCCCGTTCCGCTTCGCCGGCGACGAGCCGGACTACCGGGCTGCCTCGGGACTGGGCGAGGACAGCGAGGACGTGCTGTCCTCGCTGCTTGGTTACGGCGCGGAGCGCGTCGCCGCGCTGCGCGAGGCGGGCGTCATCGCCGGTCCCGAGCGGGCGCCTGCCCGATGAGCGCGCTGCCCGCGAGCGACGAGGCGCGCGAGCTGCTGGTCGCCAACCTGCGGGACTGGGTGCGGCGGCGCGTGCTGCCCGTCGCGCGCGAGTACGAGCTGCGCGACGAGTACCCCGCCGAGCTGGTGCAGGACCTGCGCGACCTCGGCCTGTTCGGCGCGGTACTCGATCCCGCCAACGGCGGAGCCGGCCTGAGCTACGAGACGTACGTCGCGGCGGTCGAGGAGGTCTCGCGCGGCTGGATGACGCTGGCCGGGGTCTTCAACTCGCACCTCATCCTCTCGCACATCATCGAGCGCTTCGGCAGCGATGAGCAGCGGGCGCGCTTCCTGCCCGGCCTCGCCTCGGGCGAGGCGCAGGGCGCACTCGCGCTGACCGAGCCGGGCGCGGGCAGCGACGTGCAGGCGATCGCCACGACGGCGCGCCGTGACGGGGACGTGTACGTGCTGAACGGCCAGAAGCAGTTCATCACCAACGGCAGGCGCGCCCGCTACGTCGCCGTCCTCGCAAAGACGGATCCGGCGGCGCAGCCGCCGCATCGCGGAATGGCCGTCCTCGTCGTCGAGCGCGGCACGCCGGGCTTCAGCGTCGGGCGCGACTTCGAGAAGCTCGGCTACCGCGGGATCGAGACCTCCGAGCTGTTTTTCGAGGACTGCGCCGTGCCCGCGGACAACCTCGTCGGCGGCGAGGGGCGCGGCTTCCAGCAGGTCATGGCGGGGCTGGAGCTTGGCCGCCTCAACGTCGCCGCGCGCGGGGTCGGCCTGGCGCGCGCGGCTTACGAGGACGCGCTCGCCTACGCGCAGGAGCGCCACACCTTCGGCGTCCCGATCGCCGAGCACCAGGCGATCCAGATGAAGCTCGCCGACATGTCCGTGGCGATCGAGGCCGCTCGATTGCTCACCCAGCGTGCCGCCCGGCTCAAGGACGCCGGGCAGCGCGTGGACCTCGAGGCCGGGCAGGCCAAGCTCTTCGCCACGGAGACGGCGCAGCTGTGCGCCCTTGAGGGGTTGCGCATCCACGGCGGCGCCGGATACATGCAGGATCTGCCGGTGGAGCGTTATCTCCGCGACGCGCCCTTGCTGATCGTCGGCGAGGGGACCAATGAGGTGCAGCGCCTGGTTATCGCACGCCGCCTGCTGGAGCAGGCGCGGGGCGAGGGCTAGCGCCGCGATGACGGACGGGAGCCGCGCGTGAGCCCGGCCAGCAACTACGCACGGTTCAGCTATGGGCTGAAGCGCTACACCGACTCGCTGCGGCGCTATATCGACCGCCGCGTGCGCGAGGACTGGTGGGACGAATACGTCCTTACGAGCCTCCCCGCCGACCAGATCGCGGCCCTCGACCGCGAACGCAAGCTGCACGCCGACGACCTCGACGAGGCGCGCGAGGGCGTGCTGCCCAAGTCCGGTACCGAGTTCCTCGATGCGCGCCACTTCGCTGCGATCTTCCGGGAGCGCTTCCGCGCCAACGAGCGCACGACGGAACTGATGCGCCAGGTCCAGGAGCTGCACGACCAGTGGTCCGATCCTCCCGAGGACGACTACGTCACGGAGGACGTCGACCAGGCCCTCAGCGCGATGCACGAGGCGCTGGCGTACTACCAGCTGCCGGCTGCCGCGGAACTGCTCGCACTGCGCGAGGGCGGCGATCCGCCGCGCAGCACCTACGTGGAACTGAGCGAGGAGATCAAGCGCCATGGCGACGGGATGCGGCGTGTCTTCCTCGACTGGGCCGAACGCGAATCGCCCGGCGAGTGGTGGGAGCGGCGCGTCGGCGAGCAGCGACGGACGGCGATCGCACGACATCTCGAGGACACCACGCGGCTGACGTCCGAGGAGCTTGTGGGCCTGCTCGGCCCCGCCGACTTCACGGCGATCGCCCTCGACAACTGCGATCTTAGTGGCCCGGAGCGCTCGCTGCTGCGCACGGCGCTGCACGTGCGCCGCAGCTGGGCCCACCCTGCGAGCGGCGAGTATCCGGACGGCTACGTGGCAGAGGCCACGGAGTGGCTTCGCGAGGCCCTCGATACGGTCGCGGACGCCGTAGACGAGCTGTTGGAGCCGATCCCGGCGGACGAGGCCGAGCCGGAAGAGCCGGAGGCGGCGGAGCCCGAAGCGGCGGCAGAGGAAGCCCGCCGGGTCACCATCGGCGACTACTTCACGTGTGGGATCGTTGCCGCGTTCCTCGGCGCGTTCGCAGTGGCTCTGGTCCTCGTCGGGCTCGCGTTGCTTGGGACGCGGACCTGGCCGGTCGATCGCGCGCTCGACGTATCGAGCGCGGCCGCCGATGCAGTCGGCGATTTCGTGGATGGCGTCACCGGCACGGCGCCGCTGGAGGCCACGGCCACCCCAATTCCGACGCGGACGAGCACGCCGACGGCGGCTGCCACGCCGACGCCGACGCCTGGAGCTACCGCGACGGCCACGACAACGGCGACGCCCACCGCGACGGCGACGCCGACACGCACCGCGACGCCGACCGCAACGCCGCCACCCGCACCCTCGCTCGAGCGGGCGATCGGGAACACGGATGGCGACGGCGTCTCGCTCCGCGACGACTGCGCTGACGCCGCCCGCTTCTCCGCCCCCGGCGAGGGCTGGCCGGAGGGCCAGGCGGTCGAGGTGATCGAGGTGGGCAGCGATCGCTGCGAGGGTTGGCTGCTGACACAGGCGGACGGCGTCGCCTCGTGGGTTCGTGAG
This sequence comes from Dehalococcoidia bacterium, assembly GCA_963667465.2. Taxonomy (GTDB): domain Bacteria; phylum Chloroflexota; class Dehalococcoidia; order UBA2979; family UBA2979; genus VXMT01. The sequence continues at coordinate 738,597 of CAXXDN010000002.1, forward strand.
GAGTACGTCGTCGATCGAGAGCAGTAACCCGCGCCGCTACTGCCGGGGCGGTGGCCGCAGGGCGTAGCTCTCCGGCTCGCGCAGCCACTCGCGGTCCGCGAAGTAGGCGCGCAACGCTTGCGCGGCCTCGGCGAGCACAGCCTCGCTCGTGGCCGGTGAGCGGGTGTCCAACCAGGGTGCGATGCGGCGTCCCAGCCCGGTCTGGCGCGCGGCGGCGTCCAGCCAGTCCAGCGTCGGATGCGCGCCCTCCTCCAGGATGCAGGCCAGCCGCGTGAGCGCACTCGCCGCCTCGCCACCCGCGATCGCCTCGCTCGGGTCGATCGAGGCCCCGTGCGCGCGCTCCAGTGCTTCGAGCGCGCGACCGGCCTGCAGGTAGAGCGGGCGCACCAGGCGCTCCAGTGCGGAGCCGGGCAGGCGCCGCGCGGTGGCCGCGAGGCGCTCCGCGCGCCCGCTGGGATCGTGCAGCGGGTCCGCGTGACGGAACTCCCAGCGGACCTCCAGCGAGCGGCGCGAGACGCCAGCGAGCAGCGCCTCGACCCCGCCCGTCGTCGCCACGGTGGTTTCGATGAGTTCGTCGCGGACGCGCCGCAGGCGATGGCGCAGCAGCGGCTCGCGCCACTCCGCGTCCAGATCGCGCACGTCGGCCGCGTCGACGACCAGCCAGAGGCGCTGCGGGCCCGCCGGAGCGCCCTCGGGCGGCTCCACGACGAGCAGGGTGAGTACGTAGGGACGATCGTTCCAGGGCGGCGCCTCCAGCAACGCGCGGGCGCGCGCGGCCAGCGGCACCACGGCCTCGCCGCCGCCGCCCGGCTCGCTCGCGCGCGCGCTCACGAGGCACCCTCGAGGCGGACGGCCAGCCGGGCGACGCGCCGGCCGAGGGCGCGCGCCTGCTCGCGGTCGTCGTCCGTGACCGCGCCGGCTGCCGTCGCGCCGTAGTAGGAACCGGATCGCCGCATGCGCTCGCTCCAGGGCAGGCCGACGAAGATCATGCCGTGCCCGACCAGCAGGTGCATGAGCTGCTGCAAGGTCGCCTCCAGCCCTCCGTGCGGCGACCAGCCGGCGGCGAACGCGGCGCCCGGCTTGCCCGCCAGTTCGCCGGACTCCCAGAGGTCGCCCGACTGATCGAGCCAGATCTTCAATTCGCCCGTCACGCCGGTCCAGTTCGGCGAACCGAGGATCAGCGCGTCACAGTGCAGCAGTTCAGCCGGGTCGGCCTCGCCGATGCGAATGCTGCGCAACGCTGCGCCCTCGATGCTGCGCACGCCCTCGCCCACGGCGTCGGCGAGCTGCTGCACGAGGCCGGCGCGGCTGTCGTAGACGAGCAGGAGTCGGGTCATCGTCAGCGCCCGGGCCGCCGCGCTCAATCCTCGGTCGCTTGCTCGGTGACGACGCGGCGGATGCGGGTGACGCGCTCATCGATGAGCGCGTCCGGGCCGTCCTCGCCGGGCGGATCGAGGGCGTCGCGCAGCCAGGTGATCAGCACGGCGGCGCCGCCGTAGGCGATGAACCACTCGCAGCCCTGGAGCAGCGCGAGCGCACCCGAGTGGCCGTTGCGGCGGTGACGGAACGAGCCCCAGGCCACGCCCGCGACGAACGCGGCCGCGGCGAGCCCGAACTGCTGCTTCTCGTTCATCAGTCCCCCGGCGTCGCCTGTGCGGGGATCATCGTACGGCCCGTACGGGGGCGGGTACAGCGCGCGTGGATGAGCCTCGAGACGTGCGGTGCTGATCCGTACTGCGCAGTTCCGCGATCCTGCGGTATGCTGCGCGGCGGCGTGCGCTCGCTCGCCAACGGCAGGAGGGATACGCATTTGCAGGCGTTGAAGGTGGTCCGGCCTACCACCATCGCGGAGGCCATCGAACAACTGAACGAAGGAGGCGACGGCGCCCGTCCGCTCGCGGGCGGGACCGACGTGATCGTCATCGCCCGGGCGCGAGTCCGGGACATCGACGTACTCGTGGACGTCAAGCGCATTCCGGAGCTGACCGCCATCGAGTGGAACCCGGACTCGGGGCTCACGATCGGCGCGGCGACGCCGTGCTACGAGCTCTACGGCAACGCCGACGTCGTCCAGAACTACCCGGCGATCATTGACTCCGCGACGCTGATCGGCGGCACGGGGATCCAGGGGCGCGCCAGCTTCGGCGGGAACCTCTGCAACTCCTCGCCGTCCGGCGACACGATCCCGACGCAGATCGTGCTCGAGGGCGTCGCGAACATCGCCGGCCCGAACGGCGAGCGCTCCGTGCCCGTCGAGGACTTCTGCACGGGTCCGGGCCGCAACGTGCTCGGGCAGGGCGAGTTCGTGGTTTCGATCTCGTTCCCCGCGCCCGACCCCAACGGGGGCGCACGCTTCCTGCGCTTCATCCCCCGCAACGAGATGGACATCGCGGTCTGCAACGCTGCCTCGGCGGTGAAGCTGGACGGCGACACCGTGAGCTGGGCGCGCGTCTCGATCGGTGCGGTGGCGCCGACGCCGCTGCTCGTCCAGAGCGCGGCGGACGCGCTCGTCGGGAACCCGCTCACGGACGCGACGATCGAGGCGGCCGCGGAAGCTTCACGGGACGCCGCGACGCCGATCGACGACATGCGGGGTTCGATCAAGCAGCGCAAGCACCTCGCAGCGGTGCTGACCCGGCGCACGCTGCAGCAGGCAGCGGCGCGGGCGCGCGGCGAGGATATCCCGTCGGTGGGAGGACACTAACGTGACGGACCGCATGATCGTTTCGGCCACCATCAACGGCGAGCCGCTCGAGTTCCTCGCCGATCAGCGTGACAGCCTCCTCGAGGCGCTGCGCGAGCGCATCGGCCTGACGGGCACGAAGGAGGGCTGCAACGACGGCAACTGCGGCGCCTGCTCCGTGCTCATGGACGGCCGCCTCGTCAACTCCTGCCTGGTCATGGCAGCCGAGGTCGAGGGCGCCGACATCACCACCGTCGAGGGCCTGGCGAGCGAGGACGGGCTGATCCCGTTGCAGCAGGCCTTCCTGGAGGAGGCGGCGCTGCAGTGCGGGATCTGCACCCCCGGCTTCCTCATTGCCTCGAAGGCGCTGCTGGATGCGAACCCGAACCCGACGGAGTACGAGGCCCGCTACTGGCTGGCCGGCAACCTCTGCCGCTGCACGGGCTACGACAAGATTATCCGCGCGGTGCTCAAGGCCGCCGAGGCATAGCGCCTCCCGGGAGAGCCACGCGGAGAGCAGGCAGGAGAACCACATGGTCGCCACTGAGAAGCCCGGCAACTACCAGGTCGTCGGCACCCGCCCGATCCGCCATGACGGGACGGACAAGGTCACCGGTCGCGCCGGGTACGGCGGCGACTACCGGGCCGCGGGAATGCTGTTCGGTCGCGTGCTGCGCAGCCCCCACGCCCACGCCCGTATCAAGAGCATCGACACCTCGAAGGCAGAGGCTCTCGATGGCGTGCGCGGCGTCATCACCAACGCCGACTTCCCACAACCCGACGACTCGCAGGTGGACATCGGCGAGGGCGCGACGACGAGCGCCCGCTGGATGCTCGACAACGTGCTTGCCGGCGAGAAGGTGCTCTACACCGGACACGCCGTCGCCGCCGTTGCCGCCACCGACCCGCACATCGCCGAGGACGCGCTCGACCTGATCGAGGTCGAGTACGAGGTCCTCGAGCCGGTGATGGACGTGCGCGAGGCGATGGACGAGAACGCGCCGGTGCTGCACGAGTTCCTGCGCACCGAGCAGATCGCCAGCGCCTTCATGCCCGGCGACATGGTCGGCACGAAGCCGAGCAACGTCGCCAAGCACCTCGAGTTCAGGGCGGGCGACGTGGATGCCGGCTTCGAGGAGGCCGATGTCGTGGTGGAGCGCGAGTTCACGACCACGATGGCGCACCAGGGCTACATCGAGCCGCACAACGGCAGCGCCTACTACAACAAGGACGGGCACATCACGATCTGGAGCTCGACGCAGGGCGCCTTCGGCGTTCGCGACATGACGGCCGGCCTGCTCCAGGTCCCCGTCTCCCAGGTGACGTGCGAGCCGGTGGAGATCGGTGGCGGCTTCGGCGGCAAGATCGGCATCTACCTGGAGCCGCTGGCGGCGCTGCTCTCGAAGCAGACCGGCAAGCCCGTCAAGTTCACGATGACCCGCGAGGCGGTGCTGCAAGCGACCGGCCCGACCTCCGGGACGTACATGCGCGTCAAGATCGGCGCGAAGGACGACGGTACCTTCGTCGCCGCCCACGTCTACCTTGCGTTCGAGGCCGGGGCCTACCCGGGCTCGCCGATGGGGGCTGGCGCGATGTGCGCGCTCGCGCCGTACCAGATCGAGAACGGCCACATCGAGGGCTACGACGTCGTGCTCAACAAGCCGAAGGTCGCCGCCTACCGCGCCCCGGGCGCGCCGGCCGCCGAGTACGCCGTCGAGTGCGTGATCGACGAGATCGCACAGCAGCTCGAGATAGACCCGATGGACATCCGCCTCAAGAACGCCGCGGTCGACGGCTCGCGGCGCGTTGACGGCGCCGTCTTTGGCGTCATCGGCAACGAGCAGGTGATGGAGGTCGTGAAGAACAGCGAGCACTACCGCTCCGAGCTACAGGGCGAGAACCGCGGCCGCGGGGTCGCGATGGGCTTCTGGTTCAACGTCGGCATGGAGTCCAGCGCCTACGCCAGCGTTCAGGCCGACGGCACGGTGAGCCTCTCGCTTGGCTCGACGGACATCGGCGGCACGCGCGCCTCGATCGCGATGCAGCTCGCCGAGACGCTCGGCATCGCCGCCGAGGACGTGAAGCCGCAGGTGGTAGATACGGACTCCGTGGGCTACACGATGGTCACCGGCGGCAGCCGGACGACCTTCGCAGGTGGCTGGGCCGCCTACGAGTCCGCGATGGACATCCGCCGCCAGCTGGAAGAGCGGGCCGCCGCGATCTGGGACGTGGACCGCGATCAGGTCAGCTACAGCGAGGGCGGCGTCCATGGCCCCGCCGACGCTGACGGCAACGCACGCTCGATGACGTTCAAGGAGCTGGCGGGCCAGCTCGCCGGCAGTGGTGGAATGATCCAGGGCCGCGCGGACGTGAACAGCATGGAGGCGGGACCCGCTTTCGCCGGGCACATCGTCGATGTTGAGGTGGACCCGGAGACCGGCAAGGTCGACATCCTCCGCTACACCGCCGTGCAGGATGTCGGGACCGCGATCCACCCGTCGTACGTCGAGGGTCAGATCCAGGGCGGCGTCGCCCAGGGTGTCGGCATGGCGCTGACAGAGGAGTACTTCTACGCCGACGACGGCACGCTGCTGAACTCGAGTCTGCTCGACTACCGCATGCCCACCGCGCTCGACCTGCCGATGATCGAGACGGAGATCGTCGAGGTGCCCAACCCCGGGCACCCCTACGGCGTGCGCGGCGTCGGCGAGGTGCCGATCGTCCCGCCCGCGCCGGCGATTGCGAACGCCATCGCGGACGCGATCGGCCTGCGCATGAACGAGCTGCCGATGTCGCCGCGGGCGATGCTCGAGGAGCTGCTCCCCGACGAGGACTAGACCGCCGCCCCGAGGGGCGACGGAGGCAAGTGACTACCGGCGGCGCCCCTGAGGGTGCCGCCGCTGCGTTCGGCGCGCGGGCAACACCCTCGATCCGCCACGGCAGCGGCCGCGGTCGCGTATACAATCCGGGTACGAGGCCACGGTATGCGAGGAGGATGCGATGGTTGCGACGGACAAGCCCGCGTACCGCGTGATCGGCAGCCGGCCGGTCCGCCCCGACGGCGCGGACAAGGTCACGGGCCGCGCCCGCTACGGCGCCGACGTGCTGCTTCCGGGGATGCTCTACGGCCGCGTGCTGCGCAGCCCGCACGCCCACGCCCGGATCGTGCGCATCGACACATCGGAGGCCGAGGCGCTCGCTGGCGTCCGCGGCGTCGCGACCTGGGACGACCTGCCGCCGAAGAACTGGGACGAGCTCCCCAACCTCGGCGAGGGCGCGGCCGAGACGCGCTGGATGGCGCGCAACGTCTTCGCGCGCGACAAGGCGCTTTATGCCGGCCACGCCATCGCCGCCGTCTGCGCCACCGATCCGCACATCGCCGAGGACGCCCTCGGCCTGATCGAGGTCGAGTACGAGGTGCTGCCGCCGCTGCTCGACGTGCGCGAGGCGATGAACCCGAACGCGCCACTGCTGCACGACGACCTCTACACCACAGACCTGACCGGTGGTGGCACAGGCGATGAGCTGACGAACATCGGCAAGCACCTCGAGTTCCGCTCCGGCGACATCGAGGCCGGGTTCGCAGAGGCCGACGTGATCGTCGATCGCGAGTTCGAGACCGCGATGGCGCACCAGGGTTACCTCGAGCCGCACAACGGCACGGCGATGTGGAGCGAGGACGGCGAGCTGACCGTCTGGAACAGCTCGCAGGGCCCGTTCGTGGTGCGCGAGCAGCTGCACATGCTGCTCGATCTACCGCTCTCCAGGGTCAAGGTCGTGCCGATGGAGATCGGAGGAGGTTTCGGGGGAAAGATTCCGGTCTACATGGAGCCGATGGCCGCGATCCTCTCGAAGAAGAGCGGGCGGCCCGTCAAGATGATCATGACCCGCCAGGAAGTGCTCGAGGCGACCGGCCCGACCTCCGGCACGTGGGTGCGCGCGAAGATCGGCGCCAGGCGGGACGGGCGCATCGTAGCCGCCGAGATCGAGCTGGCCTTCGAAGCGGGCGCCTTCCCCGGATCGCCGTTCTCCGCGGGCGCGCTTTGCGCGCTGGGCCCGTACGACATCGAGAACCAGCGCGTCGAGGGCTGGGACGTCTGCGTCAACAAGCCGAAGGTCGCTGCCTACCGGGCACCCGGTGCTCCGGCGACTGCATTCGCCGTCGAGTCCATCCTCGATGAGCTGGCGGATCTGCTGGAGCGCGACCCGATCGACCTGCGCCTGCAGAATGCCGCCCACGAGGGCACTCGCCTCTCGGACGGGACGCCGCTCGGTGTGATCGGCAACGTCGAGGTGATGGAGAGCGTCCAGGGCAGCGAGCACTACCGCTCCGAGCTGCAAGGCGAGAATCGGGGCCGCGGCGTGGCGCTGGGCTACTGGCGCAACGCAGGCATGGAAACGAGCGCCCACGCCGTGATCAACCAGGACGGGACCATCAATCTGGTCGTCGGCACGGTGGACATCGGTGGGCTGCGCGCGACGCACGCGATGCAGCTCGCCGAGGCCCTGGGCCTCGAGTACGACGACATTCGCCCGCAGGTGGTCGATACTGCCGCGGTCGGGCGCAACTCGGTAACCGGCGGGAGCCGCAGTACCTTCGCAGGCGGCTGGGCGATGCACGAGCTGGCGCAGGATCTGCGCGCACAGCTCGAGGCCCGCGCCGCACAGATCTGGGGCGTCCAGCGCGACAATGTCTCCTACGGCGACGACGCGGTTGTCCGCGGCCCGGCGGCCGTGGACGGCTCGGAGCGCTCGTTCAGCTTCAAGGAGCTGGCGGGGCAGCTCTACGGCAGCGGCGGGATGGTCCAGGCGCGCGCGGACGTCAGCCCCACCACCGTCGGTCCCGCCTACGCCGGACACGTCGTGGATGTCGAGGTGGACCCGGAAACCGGCAAGGTCGACATCCTGCGCTACACGGCGGTGCAGGACGTGGGCAAGGCGATCCACCCGTCCTACGTCGAGGGCCAGCTGCAGGGTGGGGCGCTGCAAGGCATCGGCATGGCACTGACCGAAGAGTACTTCTACGGCGACGATGGCGTGATGCGGAACTCGAGCCTGCTCGACTACCGGATGCCGACCGCCCTCGATACGCCGATGATCGACGCGGTGCTCGTGGAAGTGGCGAATCCGGGTCACCCCTACGGGGTGCGTGGCGTGGGCGAGGTACCGATCGTCCCGCCGCTGGCGGCGATCACGAACGCGATCCACGCTGCGACCGGCGTGCGCATGCAGAAGCTGCCGGCCTCGCCGCGCGCGGTCCTCGACGAGCTGCTCTCGGAAGAGGCATAACAGTCATGGCGACGGTGTTCATTCCCTCGCTGATGCGGAAGATGACGGACGACCGCGAGACAGTCGAGGTGCCCGGCGCCACGCTGCGGCAGGTGGTCGACAACCTCGATGCGGAGTATCCGGGCATCAAGGAGTTGATCGTCGAGGACGGGCGGGTGCGGCCCGGGCTCCAACTGGCCGTGGACGGGGTGCTGTCCGCGACGGGGCTGATGGGCAAGGTGCCGGAGGGCTCGGAGGTCCACATCCTGCCGGCACTCGGAGGGGGACACCGCTAGGTATTCTTCCCACGAGCGTTGTTTACAGGCGTGAGGCGGGGACAGCCCCGCCGATGCCGCCGTGTGGCCGGCGAGCATTGTAGCGGTAGAGCCAGCGCGGGAGCTGGTGCAACCGCTCGGCGTTGGAGCGGTAGGGGCGGGCGTAGGCCCACTCGTTCTGCAGGATCTGGATGAAGCGCTCGGCCTTCCCGTTCGTTTGCGGGCGGTAGGGCCGGGTGTGACGCAGTTCCACTCCTGCGGCGGCGGCCACGCCGCGGAAGTCGCCGGAGACGGTGTACGCCTGCGCGTTGTCGGTGAGCACGCCGCGCACGCGCACGCCGCGGCGGCCGAACGCGGCGAGCGCCTGCTTGAGGAAGGCGGCGCAGCTCGCGCCGCGCTCGTCGGGCAGCACGGCGACGTAGGCGTAGCGGCTGTGGTCGTCGACGGCGACGTGGAGGTAGTCGAGGCCGCGCGTGCGCGGGGTCGCCGCGGAGCGGCCACGGACGCGGTGTCCGCCGCCCTCGGGGATGCGGCCCAGCTTTTTCACGTCGATGTGCAGCAGGTCGCCGGGGGCAGGGTGCTCGTAGCGCAGCTTCTGCCTGCTCACGCGGTGCAGGCGGTCGAGACGGTTGAGACCGAAGCGGCGGAGCACGGCGTAGGCGGTGGAGCGGGCGATCCCGAGCGCCCAGGCGATGCGGTGCGGCCCGAACCCCTGGCTGCGGCGCACCGCGCAGATGCGGGACTCCAGCTGCGGCGAGGTGCGGCGCGGATTCGAGCGCGGAGCGGAGGTGCGGTCCTCGAGTCCGGCCGCGCCCTCCTCGTGGTAGCGGCGCCACCACTTGCCGACCGTCGCACGAGAAACCCGGAAGCGCCGCGCAACCTCCGCCTGCGACCAGCTGGCCTCGACCTCCAGAACCATCTCCAGCCGGGTGGCCGGAGTCAGACGCGCGTTAGGATGTGCCACGAGAGGCTCCTCTCCTGCTACTGGTGCGTTCTTCAGACACACACACAGCAGCAGGCGGGGCCCCTCACCTGCAACAACCTACGTGGGAACTACACCTAGGCAGGCGCCCTCAGCGGATCGGTACTGGCGCACATTGCCGCGCCTTCGCAACACGAACCGTCATGTGCCGCGGGGTGCATGACGGCAAGGGTGTGCTATACTCACTCCGGTCAGACCGGGGGGTACCAGTGGGAGTAGGTGGTACCGATGGAGGAGTTCGAGGTCTACTACACGACCGGGGAAGTCAAGGACGAGGAGCCTGCTAACGCCGGACTGTCCGCAGCAGACCTGCCGCGCCTGGAACGGCAAGTCCGCGAGACGGGCGTGGCCTACCGTGTGGTGGAAGGGCTCACGCAACAGGAACGCGAGGAGGCATACGTCAGCCGGGCCGTGCGGCCCTCGGTCAGCAAGCGTTACCGGGTCCGGCGCGTCTTTGGCACGAACAAGTACTCCGGGCAGTACTTCGGCGGGGCTGTTCCGGCGCTGGTGGTGCTGGAGAACGGACGCCCGGTCGATGTCTACCCGCACGAAGAACAGGACGGGACGATCGTGACCATTCGCGACTACTTGGATCGCATCGGCGGTAGCGACGGCGGCGACGGCGCGGACTTGGCCAGGCGCATGGACGCATTGCGCGCTCGCATCGGGCGCGTCGGTGTCAGCGCGCGCGAGTTGATCGAGGACGGACGCCGCTTCTGATGGCGCCGAGCCTCAGCAGCGGCAGGAGTACGCGCAGGCAGCTACAGGCGTGACCTATGACCTCGGGCCGCGGCGCTGCGTCGTCGATGCCTCCGTCGTGCTGAAGTGGCAGTTCGGCGACGAGGACGACGTCGAGCAAGCGCTCGCGCTACGCGACGCCTTTCTCGTGGACCAGGCCGTGGAACTGCACGCGCCGATGCTACTGGCGTACGAGCTGACCAACGCAATGCGCACCGCGGAGCGCCGTGCGCGCGTGCTTCCCGAGGTGGCCAGCGAGGCGCTCGACAACATGCTCGCGGCGGGGATCGCGCTGCACGAGCCTGCGCCCTCCGAGACGTTCCGCCTCGCTCGTCAACTCGGGATCAGCGGCTACGATGCCGCCTATGTCGCACTCGCAGCCGAGCTCGGGATCGTGTGCTGGTCGGCGGACGAGCGGCTGGTGCGGGCCGCCTCGCCGCACGTCTCGTTCGTGCGCGCGATCAGCGAGTACGCCTCGCGTTAGGACGCTAGTCCGAATCCTCGAATGAGCAACTGCGGTCGGGGGAGGGGACAGCCTCCCGGAGCTGCTCCATGAGCGGCTCCACCAGCGGGACGGCGTCGTGCACGGCCACGCGGAGGGCCGCGCTCCAGTCGAAGGCGAGGCCGCTTTCGATCAGCGAGCGCGCGTCCTCCTCGCGGACCCGCCGGACCTCATCGGCAAGCACGTTCGCGGCCTCGTGAGCTTCGTGAGGCCTGACTCTTCCTCGTCGAGCCGCTCCTCGAAGTAGGTGAGCGCCTTGTCGCGGATCGAGCGCAGGCCGCTCGTGAGAATGAACAGGCAGTGCTCGTCCCCCTGGTGGACCGCGATCTTCCGCGCGACGGAGGTCTCCGTCCCGCTCGTGATGCGCGTGCCGGCGATCGCGAGCAGGCCCTCCTCGCACTTCATCCCGAGGCAGAACGTCACATGCGGACCCTTCCCGTGCGGCCGGGTCACCCCGGCGAAGGTTACTGCTGCTGCTGATCCGGCTGGGATTCCGAGCGCACGCGCACCATCGTGCTCCAGTGCTCGGAGGCGGAGCCGGTGAACGCGCCGCGGATCGGAGGCACGTCATCGTAGTCGCGGCCGATGGCCGTGACCACGTAGCGTCCGTCCTGGCGGGCGTCGTTGGCGGGGTCGAGGCCATGCCAGCCGTCGGGGGCCAGCAACTGGACCCAGGCGTGGCTGGCCGGGCTTGCCGCCTCGCCGACGTGGGGTGCGAGGTAGCCGCTCACGTAGCGGGCCGGAATGCCGCGCATGCGCAGGGCGGCGAGCATGAGGTGCGTGAAGTCCTGGCAGACGCCTTGCCCGGCATCCAGCAGATCGAGCGCGGTGGAGCCTACATCCGTGTCGCCGACGCGGAAGCCGAAGCGCTCGTGCATGAGCGAGGCGATCGCCGTGCCGGCGGCCACGGGCTCGAGGTCGAGCGGGACGCCCTCGCACAGCTCGGCGATCGCGGAGTCGAACGGCGAGCGGACCGTGGGGGCGAGGAAGAGGTGGCGCATCAGCGGGGTGGGCTCGTCCTGCTCGACGGGCTGCTCCGTCTCCACCTCCGCCTGGAGTGCGAGGTGGATCTGGTCGACCTCCTGGAGGAAGTCGACGTGGTGATACGCGTTCCCGAAGCCATCGTCGAGCTGGTGCAGCGCTGCTTCCGGGCTCAGCGTGAGCGAGGCGTCGATGCGGCGCTGCCCGAAGCCGTCCGCGGGAATCACGCGCAACTCCGTGTGCAGCAGCCGCACGCCCTGCGAGTAGAGATACGAGGATTCCCAGCGAACGGCGATACGCATCCCGGTTGTCCTAACCGACCGACGACGGGATGAGCCGGAAGATCTGCTCGTGCAGATGCTCGTCGATCCCGTTCAGTCGCGCCTGGAAGGTATCGAGGAAGTCGTGCAAGCGCTCCTCGGTGAGACGGCGCTCGTCCAGCGAGGAGAGGTCCAGGTCCAGCAGCGCGAGCTCCCGCGAGACGTGCACGGAGACGGCAGGCGGGGTGAGCGCGGTCGCCCCCTCGTAGTGGCGGCGGAAGGCGCGTATGCAGAAGCGGAGGCTGCGCGGGAAGCGCTCGCTCAGCACCAGCATGCTCGCGACCGCGGGGCCGCTGGGCGGCGCCCGGTGCGTCATCCGGAATGCCTGCCGGGCCCCGGCCGAACGCAGAACCGAGGTCCAGTGCACGCGGTCCACGGAGCCGCCAACTTCCTGGCCGGCGGGGAGCGCCACATACGACTTCGCGTCGATGATGCGGCTGGTCATGTCGGCGCGTTCGATGAAGATGCCGCAGCGGAACCAGTCCCGCCCCTCGTCCAGCTGCACGGTGTTGTCGAAGAGCCCGAAGATCGCGGCGATGCTGCGCCGCACGGAGTCGTAGAAGTCGGCCATGTTGGAGCCGCCCTCGGGATCGGTGCGCCGCACCTCCAGGTAGAGCCGGTTGATCTCCTCCCAGACGTCCCGGGAGAGGTGCTCGCGCAGCTGGCGCGCGAGGCTGCGGGAGTAGTTCAGGGTGGAGCGGAGCGAGTGCGGGTTCTCGGTCGACAGCAGCAGGAACTCGCTGGGGCTGATGCTGGGGTCCGCCTCGCGCGCCTCGTCGAAGCGGTCGTGGCCGCCGGTGGCGGTGATGACCGCGTCCCAGACCTCCGGGTCCGCGTCCAGGCCGCCCGCCTCCACCGAGGCGAAGTACGAAACCTCCGCCATGCGCGAGATGTTCTCGACGCGCTCGAGGTTGCGGCCGAACCAGTAGAGGTTCTCGGCGACCCTGCTGAGCATGGCCTAGCCGTCCCGTTCCAGCGGCGTGCGCAGCACCCAGGTGTCCTTGCTGCCGCCTCCCTGCGAGGAGTTCACGATGTAGGAGCCGTCTCTGAGCGCCACGCGCGTGAGCCCGCCGGGCAGCACCCAGCTGTGTTCGCCGGTGAGAATGAACGGCCGCAAGTCGGAGCGGCGCGCCCGCAGCTTGCCGTCGAGCAGCGTGGGGATCGTGCTGAACTCTTGCAGCGGCTGCGCGATCCAGTTGCGCGGGTCGGCGCGCACGCGCTCCTCGAGCGCACGCAACTCCTCATCCGAGGCCTGCGGGCCGATCACGATCCCGTAGCCGCCCGATTCGCCCGCCGGCTTCGTCACCAGCTGGTCGAGGTTCGCGCACAGCTGCTCCAGGTCCGAGGGCAGAACGGCGGCGTAGGTCTCGATGTTGGGGAGGATCGGCTCCTCGCCCAGGTAGTAGCGGATGAAGTCCGGAACGAAGCGGTAGACCACCTTGTCGTCGGCGACACCGACGCCGGGAGCGTTGGCCAGCGTGACCCGGCCCGCCCGGTAGGCGTCGGCGAGACCGGCCACGCCGAGGGCGGAGTCCGGGCGGAACGCGAGCGGGTCGAGGAAGTCGTCGTCAACCCGGCGGTAGATCACGTGCACGGGCTCCAGGCCGGTGGTGGCGCGCAGGTAGACCGTGCGGTCGTGCACGAGCAGGTCATGGCCTTCGACCAGCTCCACCCCCATCTCCCGGGCGAGGAAGGCGTGTTCGAAGTAGGCAGAGTTGTAGCCACCCGGCGTGAGGATGACCACCCGTGTCTCGTCGTGGCTCACGTGCTCCGGGCGGACGGCGATCAGCGACTCCAGGAGGCGTTCCGCGTAGTCATCGACGGACTGGACGGCGCCCTCGGGGAAGAGGTCGGGCACGGCGTTCAGCATGACGCGCCGGTTCTCGATCACGTAGGAGACGCCCGAGGGCGTGCGCGCGTTGTCCTCGATGACGCGGAACTGGCCCTCCTGATCGCGGATCAGGTCGGTGCCGACGATGTGCGCGTAGACGCCGAGCGGCGGCTCGAAGTCGACCATGCGCAGGTTCAGGCCGGCCCCGCCGAAGAGCACCTCCACGGGGATCACGCCATCGGTGACGCAGCGCTGCGTGGAGTAGACATCGGCGAGGAAGGCGTTGAGGGCGCGGACACGCTGGATCAGGCCGGTCTCGATCATCCGCCATTCGGCCGCCGCGACCACGCGCGGGAGGATCGAGAACGGGAAGATGCGCTCGGCGCCCGCGTCGTCCTCGTAGACCGTGAAGGTGATGCCGCCGGTCAGCATCTCCAGCTCCGCGCGCTGCTGGCGCACGTCGATGTCGTCGATCGTCCACGCCGCCAGGCGGGCGGCGAACTCGGCGTAAGCGGGGCGCGGCTGGCCCTCGCGGTCCAGCATCTCGTCCGGCCCGGCCAGTTGCTCGTAGGCCGACAGCATCTCGGTCACGGCTAATGTCACCCCGACAGGATAATGCGCGGGAGGCAATCGCTGGGCGGTAACGAGCGGCGAGGGCGGGCGAATCGTTGGGGATCGGACGTGTTGGCGGGGTACGCGCGGTCTGCCTAGCGCGCCTGGGGGGTGCGCGGGCCGCCGGCCCGCAGCTGCTGGCTCGGGCGGGAACCGGCGCGCATCTGGTCGCTGACCACGCGCAGCCTCTGCTGCCGGGCTGGCTGCCGCTTGCGGGTTCCTCGCGCTGACCGCATCTGCGTGTTCCCTCCTGGCTCAACCCCAGAATCGGCGTTTCGCGTGACAGCCGTGTTCCCGCGATGTTGAGTTCGCGTGAAATCCGAACTGGGCAGGGCGCAGGCGCCTGGGTCAGTGTTGGACCTGCGGGAGCACGCGCTCGGCGATCAGCTCGAGCGAGGCGAAGTCCGTGAGGGCGTGGTGCTGCAGCATGATGCCCGCGATCCCGGCCTCCTCGCAGCGCCCGATCTGCTCGACGATCGCGTCCGGTGTGCCAATCAGCCAGCCGCGAGAGGCGAGGACGGGCAGCAGCTCCTCGAGGGAGCGCCCGGGACGGGAAGCGTGCGATTCGCGGGCGTCAATCGCACGCCCGCCTGCTCGCACCAGGGCGGGCGCCTGCGCGGCGATGCGCTCGAGGTGCGCGCGCTGTTCTGCCTCGTCGCGCCCGATCACGAACCCCGCCATCTGCGAGTGACGGATCTCCGAGGCGTCGCGCCCGACGTCCTCGCAGTGCGCGGCGAGCACGCCGGCGAGCCGCCGGTATTCGTCGAGAGCGACGCCGGCGAAGTTCCACTCCTGCGCGTAGCGGGCCGTGATGCGCAGCGTGCGGCGCTCGCCGCGGCCGCCCACCAGTAGCGGCAGCGGGCGCTGCACGGGCTTGGGGTAGGAGCTGGCCTCGTGGAGGCGGTAGTAGCGACCCGCGAAGCTCGCGGGTCCATCGCCGAGCAGTGCGAGGACGACCTGGACGCCTTCCTCGAGGCGGTCCATGCGCTCGCGCAGGCTGGGGAAGGGGAGGCCGAACGCCTCGTGCTCCCCGACGTTCCAGCCCGCACCGACACCGAGGACGAAGCGCCCGCCGCTGAGCTGGTCGAGCTGCGCTGCCATCCGCGCGAGCAGCGAGGGGTGCCGGAACGTCATCGAGGCGACCAGCGGGCCAAAGCGGATGCGCTCGCTCTCCTCGGCGGCCACGACGAAGGAGATGAAGGTTTCGAGCGCGTCGCGGTCGCGTGGGCCCATCAGGGAGTGGAAGTGGTCGGAGCGCCAGAGCGACTCGAAGCCGGCCTCCTCGGTGGCTCGCACGATGCGCCGCCACAGCTCCCAGCCGAGCCCCTCCTGGCCTTCGATCATCACTCCCAGGTCCATGGCAGTCCTCCGTTGTGATGCGGTCCGGGCGCTGAGCAGCGGCCTACGTGTTTGCGGCGAGTGCGTTGCGGGCGAGGACGAGCCGGTACTCCAACTCGAGCCCGAGCCAGATGTGGGCGGGCGTCGCGAGGACACGCTCCAACTGGAGCGCGGTCTCGGCGGTGATCGCCTTCTTGCCGCGGATGATCTCGTTGACGGCCTGCCGGGGCCGGCCGAGACGCCGGGCCAACTCGGCCTGACTCATCCCCGGCTCCTCCAGATGTTCACGCAGGAACTTTCCCGGCGGGATGGGCACGTCGAGTGCAGGGGTGGGGCAGCCGTGAAGGTGCTAGCCATGGTAGTCGACGACCTCCTCGATCATCGCGGTTCCGGGGTCGGGTAAGGTCACCACGAGGCGGACCTGTCCTGTGAGCCGGATCGCGTAGTGCCCGGAACGGTCTCCTGTCTGCGCATGGAAGTACAGCGGAGGGGTGTTCGTCAGGTCAGCCAGCCCGCGCGCCTGCATGAGCATGTTGACGCGCTGAATGTAGCGCCTCCCGACGACGGGCCCCCACTCCCGGACCGCCGGGCTTCCCTGCGTGAAGCAGCGATCGAGGCGCCGCGTCCCCGGAATCGGATCTCCATGCGGTCGCCCTTGAGGTGACAACACAGTCATTCCAGAGGTGACAGTCAAGAAGCCGCTGTCCAACGCCAAGTTACTGGTTGCCGAGGATCAGCGTCGAGGTGCCTGAGAACATGCCGGCCGGCGCGTGGGTCATGCTCAGCTCGAGGTCGGGGAGCTGGCGCTCGCCGGCCTCGCCGCGCAGCTGTGTCACCGACTCCATGATCGCGAACATGCCGTACATGCCGGTGTGCGTGTAGGAGAGGCCGCCGCCGTTGGTGTTGACCGGCAGCTCGCCACCGGGTGCGGTGTGCAGCTCCGCGAAGTAGGGGGCGCCCTCGCCCGGCTGCACGAAGCCGAGCGCCTCGAGGGCGTAGACCGGCACGTGCGTGAAGGCGTCGTAGAGCATCAGGTGGCGGATCGCCGAGTGGTCGAGGCCGGCCATCGCGAAGGCGCTCGCGCCGGTCTGCTTCGCGGGCGTCCACTCCGTCATGTCGTCCATGAAGGTGATGGCCTGCTGGGCTGTCGCTTCGCCGCGCCCGAGCAGCCACACGGGCGGCTTCGGGAAGTCGTGCGCGCGCTCCTCGCTGACCAGGACCAGGGCGCCTCCGCCGTCGGTGACGAGGCAGCAGTTGAGCAGCCGCAGCGGCCAGGCGATCAGCCGCGAGTTGAGCACGTCCTCGACGCTGATCGGGTCGCGCATCATCGCCCGCGGGTTGAGCGTTGCCCAGCGTCGCGTCGCGACGGCCACGGCGGCGAACTGTTCCTCGGTGCTGCCGAAGTGGTGCATGTGCCGCACCTGCGGGATCGAGAACATGCTCGGTGGGCCCCAGCCGCCGAACGGCCGCTCGAACTGCCCCTGGATGCTAGCGGGCCCGCCGTCATCCAGCGGCATGCCAACGCGCGAGCGGCCGGACTCGCCGTGCGTGATCAGTGCGGTGTCACAGTAGCCCGCCTCGATCGCCGCGGCGGCGTGGCCGACGTGCATCAGGAAGGAGCCGCCGCCCACGGCGGTACCGTCCACCCAGCGCGGCTGAATGTGCAGGTAGTCCGAGATGTGTGCCGGCGTCGCTCCCGCGGTGGCGATGCCGTCGACGTCGTCCTCGGTCAGCCCCGCGTCGGCGAGGGCGAGGCGGGCGGCCTCGGCGTGGAGCTGGATCATCGAGCGGTCCGGGAGGACGCCGAGCTCCGTCTCCGCGGCGCCGACGATCGCGACCTTGCGGCTGAGGCGGCTGGCGTCAGGCATACCCGGTTCCTCGCTAGCCTCGCGCCGGCCGGAACTTGGCCAGCGTCACCTCGTCGGTAACGTCGTCGTAGACGATCTCGAGCGGCATGTCGACGGGCAGCGCTTCGGGCACGGGCTCCACCTCGACGAGGTTGGTCATCATGCGTGGCCCCTCATCCAGCTCGACGACGGCGATCACGTAGGGCGTCTCGCCGGCGAAGCCCCCGAAGCCGCGATGCGAGATGACGTAGGTGTGGAGCTTCGCGCGGCCGGAGACGGTCTCCCACTGCACGTTGCCGGAGCGGCAGCCAGCGTGCGGACAGAAGGGGCGGGGAAAGAAGTAGAAGCGGTCGCAGTCGAGGCAGCGCTGGATGCGCAGCTCATGCCGCTTCAGGCCGTCCCAGAACTCCTGCGTCTCGGGCGTCGGCTCGGGGAGAGGCTTGTCGTACGCCATCGGCTCCGCCGCGCCCGGTCAGTCCCCGAGGACCGTGTCGTAGCCGAGGGAGCGGATCTCCTCGACGTACTCGGCGCGCCAGCCGGCGGCCGGAATGCGGCGCTTCAGCTCGCGAAACTCGCGGTGGTAGCGCAGGTACTCCTCTTCGAGCCGCCGCCGCCACTCCGCTTCCTCGCGGTAGGCGTCCGGGTCGACCTCCTCGAGGCGGCGGTCGAAGCTCTCCTCGTCGAGGTCGAACTCGTCACGCCAGTACTCGGCGAGGTAGTCGAGCGTGTCTTCGAGGTCGCGGCGGCAGTCGAGCATGTACGTCTCGAGCAACTGGCCGGCGTCGGCGGTGGAGCCGCGCAGCCGCTCCGAGCGTGCGCAGTCCTGGCAGAGGGTGACGAGCTTGCGCGCCTCGCAGGCCTCGCCACGCGGGCAGTTGCGGTGGCGCGGCGCGTAGGGCGAGAGCTCGGGTTTGCGGGAGTAGCCGGCGACGAGTGCCTCGAAATCGGTCTGGCAGCGCGGGCAGGTCAGCCGCCGCGCGAAGATCTGGTTGATCGCCTCTTCCCAGTTGATGCGCACCGCTCACCTCTCCGCACGGCCGGGCTGCCTCGATGGTACGCACGGCCCGGGCACTGTCAACGCGGTGGCGTCACAGGATTGGTGACGTTACCGGGCCGCCAACTCGCGTTCGTAGCTGCCGGACTGGCCCGGCAGCTCCCCCACCTCGACGGCGATGCGGGTGAGGTTGTCCGGGCCCTCGGCGGCGAGGGCGGCGACGACGCGTTCGCAGAGCCACTGCGCCAGCAGTTCGGCGGTGCTGTTCTCGATCGGCAGCACGGCGACGTCGGTGGCGGGAAAGCGATACTCGCGCTCGCCGAAGCGGATGACCCAGGCGTCCGCCTGCTCCTCGATGTCGAGCAGTTGCGAGTCGCGCTGGAGCAGGAAGCGGTGATCGAGGCGTTCGCAGGCCTCGCGCACGAGGCCCTTGAGCACGCTGAAGTCGATCACCCAGTGGTCAGCCGTGAGCGCGCCCTCGACACGGCAGCGCACGATGTAGTTGTGGCCGTGCAGCGGCTCCAGCTCGTCGCCGAGCGTTGCCATGTGCGCCGCGGCGAACCGCAGCCGCACGCCCTCGACGGTGACCGCGCGCCGCTCGGCGTCTGCTTCGCTCATCGCGCCCTACCGGCCGTCCGGGCAGTCCGCCCAACGAACGAGGGCAGCCGCGTGGCTGCCCTCGTCATGCTCATCACTCGCCGCGTCTGCTCAGACGGCGACCATGTCCAGCAACTGGTCGACGCTGCGCGTCTTCACGCGCAAGCGCTCCTTCGCCTCCACCAGGCGCTCGTGCATCGGCACGCTCTCGCTCGCGCGGTGCAGTAGCCCGATCGGGATGCCGTCCTCCCGCACGAGGTCGAGCGCGGCTGCGAGGTTGCCCGGGTCGTGGCTCTCCGGGATCTCCCAGGCGCCGGGGTCGATGCCCTTGGCCGGGTTGCCCTTCAGTGCCTCGTACGTGTCGTTGTAGGTGGTGCAGGGCGACTGCACGTGGACAATCGAGAAGCCCGGGTAGTCCATCGCCTCGCCGATCTGCCGAGCCAGCACGCGCGGCTGCGTCGAGATCGCGGAGACGATGAACGGCACGCCGTACGAGAGGTACAGCAGCAGCGGGTTCACGGGGTTGTCGAGCTTGCCGTAGGGCGTGGTCGGCGTGATCTGGCCGAACTCCGTGGTCGGCGAGGCCTGGCCCTTGGTCAGCCCGTAGACGCCGTTGTCCATGATGATGCAGGTCACATCGAGGTTGCGCTTCGCCGCGGGGGCGATGTGCTCGCCGCCGATGCTGAGGAAGTCGCCGTCACCGGCGACGACCACGACGTTGAGGTCCGGCCGCGCCGACTTCACGCCGAGCGCGATCGGCAGCGTGCGGCCGTGAATGCCGTGGATGCCGAATGGCTGCGGGCCCTCCTGCAGGTGCACGAGGTTCCCCGAGCAGCCGATGCCGGCGACCATAACGGTCTCCTCGATCGGCCGGTTCGCCGTGTTGACCCACTCGGCGAGGGAGAGCTCGACGGCGCGCACCACCGCGAAGTCCCCGCAGCCCGGGCACCACTTGAAGTCGTAGTCGGGATTGCGCTTGGTCATACCTGAGCCAGCCTTCCGGCGCCGCAGCGCTCCTGGACTCGTTCCACTAGGTCCTTCACCTTGAACGGCAACCCGGTGAACTGCGTGAGCGACTCCGCAGAGACGCCGAGCTGCCGCAAGATACTCGAGAACTGCCCGAGGTAGTTGAGCTCCGGCACCAGCACCAGCTCCTTGCTCCGCAGGTGCTCGAGCAGCGGCGGGGGCAGCGGGTTGAGGTACATCGTGTAGCTCCAGCCGATGTCCACGCCCGCCGCGCGCAGCTCCTCGTAGGCCGCGCGCGCCGCGCCCTTCGAGCCACCCCACGGCATCAGCACCACGGGGGCGTCCGTGTTCTCCGCCTCGTAGTCGCCGTCCTCGAGGACCTTGAGCTTGTTGAAGCGCCGCGCCGTCATCGTCGGGTGCGTGTCCGGCTGGTGGACGGTGTCGCCCTGCTCGTCGTGCTCCGAGGCGTTGGCGACGTAGGCGCCGGCCCCGCCGGGCACGGGGAAGGGCGTCACCCCGTCTCCCGCGTAGCGGCGGTTGCCCACCTCGCCCTGGGAGACGACGCGCTGCTCGACCATCGCGGTCGCGGGGTCGGGGCGCGGGATGTCCTGTGCGCGCTCGGCGAGTTGCATCTCGCTCAGCACGATCACCGGGCCCTGGTACCGCTCGGCCCAGTTGAGGCCCATGATGCCGGCCGTCCAGCACTCCTCGACGGTGCCGGGCGCGATCACCGGCAGCCGCAAGTCGCCGTGGCCGGGGTTGAGGCAGGCGAGCAGGTCGGACTGCTCCGTCTTCGTCGGCAAGCCGGTCGCCGGACCGCCACGCTGCACGTCGACCACCACACAGGGGATCTCCGCCATCCAGGCGAAGCCGAGGCCCTCGCCCATCAGGCTGAGACCCGGACCGGCCGTCGAGGTCATCGCCTTCCTGCCGGCGTAGCCCGCGCCGATGATCGTCGAGATCGACTCGATCTCCGAACTCGCCTGGACGACCGCCTTGCCCTCGCCGGTGAGGTGGTCCTCCATGAAGACCAGGATCGTCGTCGCCGGTGAGATCGGGTAGCCGACGAAGATGTCGAGGCCCGAGGTGATCGCCCCGAGCGAGAGCAGGTCGTTGCCCTTGATCACCACGCGCGGGCCGCTCTCGGCCGGCGGGGTGTCGAGGTCGGAGACCTTGAAGCCTGCCCGCTCGATCTCCTGCACGCCGAGCTTCAGCGCTTCGATGTTGGCGTCGATGATCTGTTGGTCGTTGTCGCGCCCTCGGGTGAAGCGCTCGCGGATGAAGTCCTCGAAATACTCGGCCGGCATCCCGCCAAGCGCGGCGACTGCGCCGATCACGACCATGTTGGCCGCGCGCGGGTTGCCAGTGGAGCGCGCCAGCTCGTCGACCGCGATGCCAACGGCGCTACCGTTGGACTCCAGCTCGAAGTCCTCGGCGTTGTAGACCAGCACGCCACCGTCGCGCAGCTCGGAGACGTGGCTCTCGTAGGCCTCGCGGTTGAGCACCACGAGGATGTCGAGGGCGTCGCCGTCGTGCTGGATCGGGTTCGTGGAGATGCGGGTCTGCGCCCAGGTGGGGCCGCCCTTGATCTGCGAGGGATAGGTGGAATAGGTCTGCACGTGGTAGCCGACGCGGCCGGCTGCCTGCGCGAGCCCCTCGGCGGCGGTCACCTGACCCTGGCCACCTTCACCTGCGAACCGGACGATCAGGTCTGTACTCATCTGTCCCTTACCCCGGAACCGCGCCTGCGAGGTCGCCGATCGAGCCGAACGGGGAGCCATGGCCGCCAAGCGCGCGCGACCATACACGGATCGGTAACGCCGATCCGGCGACCACCTCGCGTGGAGATCTACGGCTTGTCATCGGGAGTGCCGTCATCGGAGCGCCCGGCCTCGCGACTGTCCTGGGGAGGTTCCCGCTGCATCGCAAGTGCGATGCCTCTTGGCAAGCAGTATCGGGCGCGGATACGGCTACGTTCAACTATCAACACCCACATTCGCCCGCCGCGCCAGCGGGACACGCCCCGGCAACAAAAGTAATGGCGTCCGCAGCCCCTCGAGCCGAGCGCGTTGCCTCAGGAGCGCGGCAGGCCGAGGCCGCTGTACCGCGTGTCATCGCGCAGCTTCGCCGGTACGTGTGCGTCGATCTACGCGGAGACCTCGCGCCGCCAGACCGCCTGTTCCGGGCTGCCCGCGAAGTTGACCAGCGTGTCCTCCTCGGGGTGCGGACCGCCGTCCACGCATGCATAACGCTCGTAGGCGCGCCGCGCGGAGGGTAGACCGCGGTGCTGCTGCTCGCACAGGCCCCGCTGATGTTACATAACGCGTCCCGGGGAACCGCTGCCCTTATCGGGACGCCTTCGTATGATGGCCGTCGCGGGGTGCGTGGCGGACATCGGGAGAGGGGACAGCGTGGTCAAGGCGTATGTGCTGATCGTCACGGACCCCGGGAGCACGCGGCACGTCACGGCCACGCTCGCGGCGTTGCCTCGCATCCACTCCGTCAGCGAGGTGATGGGGCCGTACGACGTCGTCGCCGAGATCGTGACCGAGAGCCTGACGGACATCCCGCCGATCCTCTCCGGCGAGATCCGCACCATCGATGGCATCCAGTCCACGACCTCGCTCGTCGCCTTCCCAAGCGACAACCCACAGGGCGGCTAGCTGTTCTTCCCACGAACGTTGTTTACAGGCGTGAGGCGGGGACAGCCCCGCCGATGCCGCCGTGTGGCCGGCGAGCATTGTAGCGGTAGAGCCAGCGCGGGAGCTGGTGCAACCGCTCGGCGTTGGAGCGGTAGGGGCGGGCGTAGGCCCACTCGTTCTGCAGGATCTGGATGAAGCGCTCGGCCTTCCCGTTCGTTTGCGGGCGGTAGGGCCGGGTGTGACGCAGTTCCACTCCTGCGGCGGCGGCCACGCCGCGGAAGTCGCCGGAGACGGTGTACGCCTTCGCGTTGTCGGTGAGCACGCCGCGCACGCGCACGCCGCGGCGGCCGAACGCGGCGAGCGCCTGCTTGAGGAAGGCGGCGCAGCTCGCGCCGCGCTCGTCGGGCAGCACGGCGACGTAGGCGTAGCGGCTGTGGTCGTCGACGGCGACGTGGAGGTAGTCGAGGCCGCGCGTGCGCGGGGTCGCCGCGGAGCGGCCACGGACGCGGTGTCCGCCGCCCTCGGGGATGCGGCCCAGCTTTTTCACGTCGATGTGCAGCAGGTCGCCGGGGGCAGGGTGCTCGTAGCGCAGCTTCTGCCTGCTCACGCGGTGCAGGCGGTCGAGACGGTTGAGACCGAAGCGGCGGAGCACGGCGTAGGCGGTGGAGCGGGCGATCCCGAGCGCCCAGGCGATGCGGTGCGGCCCGAACCCCTGGCTGCGGCGCACCGCGCAGATGCGGGACTCCAGCTGCGGCGAGGTGCGGCGCGGATTCGAGCGCGGAGCGGAGGTGCGGTCCTCGAGTCCGGCCGCGCCCTCCTCGTGGTAGCGGCGCCACCACTTGCCGACCGTCGCACGAGAAACCCGGAAGCGCCGCGCAACCTCCGCCTGCGACCAGCTGGCCTCGACCTCCAGAACCATCTCCAGCCGGGTGGCCGGAGTCAGACGCGCGTTAGGATGTGCCACGAGAGGCTCCTCTCCTGCTACTGGTGCGTTCTTCAGACACACACACAGCAGCAGGCGGGGCCCCTCACCTGCAACAACCTACGTGGGAACTACAGCTAGCGGGCGCGCTCTCCCGGAAGGAGGCGGGCGATGGCGATCACCCTCGAGGCCGGCGACCGCGCGCCGGCGTTCACGCTGCCGGACCAGGACGGCGAGACGCACCGCCTGAAGGACTACCGCGGGCAGACAGTGGTGCTCTACTTCTACCCGCGGGACTTCACGCCGGGCTGCACGACGCAGGCCTGCTCCTTCCGCGACACGAACGACGCGATCGCCGCCGAGGGCGCCGTGATCCTCGGCGTCTCGACCGACGACGGAGAGACGCATCAGCGCTTCCGCGAGGAGCACGGCCTACGCTTCCCGTTGCTCTCCGACGAGGGCGCGAAGGTATCGACGCGCTACGGCTCGTGGGGAGAGAAGACGCTCTACGGCCGCAAGAGCATCGGGATGACGCGATCGACCTTCATCGTTGGCCCCGACGGCAAGCTGGCGCGCGTCTGGAAGCGCGCGCGTGCCGCCGACCACGGTCAGACGGTCCTCAAGGCGCTGCGCGACCTCGCCGCTCGTGCGTAGTCGCGCGGGGACTCCGTAAGTTACATAACTCTGGATCATGCCGATCTTTGCTGCACGTGGTCAGCCGGGACCCGCGGCGCGTCCAGTGCGCCTGGCCAGCGCAGCACCGGCGCAGACAGCCCCCGAGTCGGCCCGGCCTCCGTCGCCCCCTCGGATCGAGGAAGCTCCACGTCCGGCGCCGCGAGCCCGAGAAGCTGAAACAGCTTCCGCATGGTTCTCGAGTCGGGCGCGCGCGCACGACTCCTCGCTGCGTCGACGCGCCCATCTCGGATGCGCCCATCTCGGATGCGCCGGTCTCGCACGAGGGTCCGCGGGGTGAATCCCATGCAGGTGCGGTGATCGCCGCTGGGCCAGGCTACTTTACTTCGCCCTATCTTTCTTATGTTTGCGATTGCCTCTGGGCCAAGGGGTTCCGTGGTCGGTTCTCGCGGGCATCGAGGGCCGCGGTTTAGGTCGGCGATACACAGCACGGTGGTAGACTTGATTTGTCTGCCGAAGCTGGCATCAGCACAAGGAGCCGGCATGAACTCGAACGCGGCTCGCAACACGCTCGTCGCGGTGCTCTCGGCCCTGATCGGCGTGCTGCTCCTCGCCGCCGGGTTCCTCGCCGCCGTCATCGTCCTCGACGATGCTGAGGAGGTCGCGGCCCCCGCGGCAGTCGCCGAGCTGACCGTCACGCCGGTGGCGGACCCGGCCGAGACGCCGGACTCAGCCGCCACTGGGGACGGCGTAACGATCCACGGCCGGATCTTCGAGGAGATTGTCGACATCCTCGAAGAGGACTTCGTCGAGCCGGAACGCATCGACCGCCAGTACCTGTTCGAGGGCGCGATCGGCGGCATCTTCACCGCCCTCAACGACCCCCACTCTACCTACATCGACCCGGGAACGTTCCAGGTCTCGCGAAGCGATTTTCGGGGCGCCTTCCAGGGCATCGGCGCGACCATCGCGCAGCAAGACGATTATGTCGTGATCGTCCGCCCGCTGCCCGGCACCCCGGCCGAGCGCGCCGGGATCCGCGCCGGCGACATCATCCTCGAGGTCGACGGCGAGTCAGCGGAGGGCTGGAATGTCCAGGAAGCGGTGCTGCGCATCCGCGGCCGCACCGGCACGACCGTCGAGCTGCTCGTCCGGCACAGCGACGGCAGCGAGGAACTGGTCCCGATTACCCGCGACGAGATCCTCGTGGCCTCGGTCGGCACGCTGCCCCCGGGCGGCGTGCTCAAGGACGGTGACGACAACGAGGTCACGGACCTCGCCTACATCCGCATCAGCACATTCACCGCGCGTACGCCCACCGAGCTGCGGCAGGCGATCGAGGCTGCCGGAGACGTGAAGGGGCTGATCCTCGACGTGCGCAGCAACCCGGGCGGCCTGCTCGTCGAGACCGCGCAAACCGCCGACCTGTTCCTCGACGGCGGCACCATCCTCGTGCAGGTCGATCGCGACGGGAACGAGCAGGTCTACGACGCGCAGCCGGGCATGTTCACGGACCTGCCGGTCGCGATCCTGCAGGACGAGTTCTCCGCCTCCGGCTCGGAGCTGCTCGCCGCCGCCCTGCAGGAGAACGACCGCGCGATCGTCGTCGGGACGAACTCCTTCGGCAAGGGCACCGTCAGCCACGCCCGCGACCTCAGTAACGGCGGCGCCGTCTACGTCTCGATCGCGCGCTGGCTGACCCCCGATCGCAACCTCATCGAGGGTCGCGGCGTTATTCCCGATATCGAGGTGGAACTGACCGTCGAGGACATCGAGGGGCGGCGCGACGTCGCGCTGTACCGGGCAATCGACGCACTGCGCGCGCAGGTCGAGGCGCAGAACTCAGCCAGCTCGTAGGTTATGTAACCTCAGCCTCGCCCCTCCCCGACCCGGCGTAACGCCCGCGGGGTGCGGCGACGCCGGGAGCGCAACGCCATGGCGAAGCGATCACGCGGGCAACGGAAGGCTCGCGACGGGGGCGCCGTCGCGACGAACCGCCGCGCCCGTTACGACTACGAGCTTACCCAGCACGTCGAGGCGGGCCTCGTGCTCACCGGCTCCGAGATCAAGTCGATCCGCGCCGGGCAGGCGAACATCGCCGAGGGCTTCGGGCGCTTCCAGGAGGGCGAGTTGTGGCTCTACAATGTACATATCGCTCCATACGCGGCGGCCCGTGAGAACCACGAGGCAATGCGTCCGCGAAAGCTGCTGCTGCATCGCGGCGAGCTGAACCGGCTGGAGCGTGCGCTGCGCGAGCAGCCCGGCATGACCCTGGTTCCGCTGCGGCTCTATCTGGCCCGCGGGCTGGCCAAGGTCGAGATCGGGCTCGGTCGCGGCCGGCGCCGCTACGACAAGCGGCAGGCGATCGCGACGCGCGAGGCCGAGCGGACAATGCAGCGGGCGCTGCGCAGGGAAATGCGCTGAGCCCGTCGCAGCGGAGGCACGGCCGGACGCCGGGTGGTGCGACAGCAACGTGGGGACGACAGGAATCGACAGGAGTCTACGGACACGGATTGCGGGCCGAGGCGCCACCACCCTCGTTAAACAGGTGGCAAAACGTAACTGGCGAACGAGAACTCGCCCTCGCCGCCTAACCAGGCGGTGACGTCGCCCCCGGGCTCAGCCCGGCAGACCGGGAGGCGGCGACGTAACGCCGGGCTGCACCCGCGAAGGCGCGCCACAGGTCTCGCGGCCAAGATCACTGGGGCTGGCCGGCCCACCCCTCGTCGGTGAAGGCAGGCCGGTGAGATCTTCTCGCCGACTACGCCCGTAGTAGATTCGTGACGGACGCTCACTGGACGGGGAGTTCGATTCTCCCCCGTCTCCACCAACTCGATACTCTCGGGGTCTCGACCTTGTCGGGCCGATGAGGACCGCCGGTTGCCCGGCGGTCCTCTCGATCGCGGACACCGCGCGCGCTCAGGCGGTGAAGGTCGCGCTCGTGCCACCAAACGTCTCTCGTACGGTCGCAGCGGTGACGTTGCTCGTTGTGCGCACGCCGGACCCCGGCTCGGGCCTCGCACACCGTTTGTGGTACTACATCTCGTCGGAACGCGGCCGCGCCGCGATCGCCTCGATGCTGACCGCTACGTCCCTGCCAACACTGTCCGCGAAGGCTCTCGGCGAGGTGCAGGTACCGAAGCCCCGCCCAACGAGTTGAGTCGCCTGGCCGAGCTCATCGAGGGCTGCCGAGGAGTCACGTACAGCAGGCCTTGAAGCGGTGCGGGTGCGGCATGATGTGCTGCGGGATGCGATCATCGCCGAGATCCTGGCGAGAGGGGACGAGTAGCGATGCCGCTCACGCCTGCCGCTGTGTCTTGATCTTCTTGTGCTCGTACTCGACGCTGCCGATCGAACGGTGTTGCACGGGGCGCCTCCCTCCGGTCGCACCCCCATGATCGCATCAACTCATCCCTCTGGTGAGTTGTTCAGACCATCCCTGGGCTCCCGCGATGCGCCCACGTGCTGCTACTGCCCGTTCCCAGCCTGACTTGATTCCGTCACATCCATGATGGTGACCGTGTGCTCGGAGTACTCCTGGGAGATGACGACACCGCTCCGGGACGGGTTAGCGATGACGAAGATGAGGGTCTCGGGCCCTTCCGCGATCTCGTCGCTCAGCACCTCCACGGGGATGACCGCTGTCTGGCTTCCCGCCGGGATCATCACCGCATGGGGTAGCGGGGCGTAGTCGACGCCTGGCGTCGCCGTACCGCGCACGAAGCAGTCCATCGTGACGTCCTGCTGGTGGGGCTTGGTGAGTCGCAACCGGATCTGCGCACTCTCGCCCTCGTTGGCCTGCGAACGCGTGGGGATCAACAGGACTGTCGCCAGATCGTCGTCGGTGAGCGTGAGGGTTGTGGATGGCCCTGGCGTCGCGTTCCCGGAGACCACGCTCAGCGATATGGTCACCACCGCATCCGGCTCAACGAGGTTGTTGTCCACGGGGAAGAGCTTGATGTACTGCTGCGTCTGACCGGGCGCGAAGATCAGTTGCTGATCGTATCGCCATTCCCCGGGCTCGCCTGCCAGGGACCACACATCGCCGGTGCGCCCGATCTCTGCCGTCGCCGAGACCATCGTGAAGGTGAGCTCCACCGTTTCGCTCGGGGCGCTGCTCAGGCGCACAGCGATCTCGACGGGCGAACCGTCCTCGTTCAGGGTGTACGAGGCACTGCCGAAGCTGGCGACCGTCAGGCGCCTTCGCACCCGCGTCTGCCCGCTGTCGTCGTCGGTGATGGTCACCGTCGCATCGGAGACGGTGAGGCCGGTGGCGGCGCCGTGCAGGGTGAGCGTCTCCGCTCGCTCCTCCAGCGCGTCGTCCGTCGGCTCGAGCGTGAACGTCGCCTGCCCACTGCCCTGCCCCGCCGTGATGGGCACGGTCACCGTGGAGGCAGCCGTGTAATCGGTGCCTGCGACCGCCGTATCACCCGACGTGCCGACGGTGACCGTCACCGAGGCATCCGTAGTGAGGGTTCCGGGCCCGACGAAGGCTGCGGTGAGGGTGAGCGTCGTGAGGCCCGCGTTCTCCGCCACGCGCGACGGGCTGACGCTCAGCGTCACGGCGGTGGGAGTGGAATCGTCGTCGGTGATGGTCACCGTCGCATCGGAGACGGTGAGGCCGGTGGCGGCGCCGTGCAGCGTGAGCGTCTCCGGACCCTCTGCCAGCGTGTCGTCTGTCGGCTCGATCGTGAACGTCGCCTGACCGCTGCGCTGCCCCGCCGTGATGGGCACGGTCACCGGGCCGGAAGCCCAGTAGTCGGTGCCTGAGACGGCGGTGTCACCCGACTGGCCGACGGTGACCGTCACCGAGGCATCCGTAGTGAGGGTTCCGGGCCCGACGAAGGCTGCGGTGAGGGTGAGCGTCGTGAGGCCCGCGTCCTCCGCCACGCGCGACGGGCTGACGCTCAGCGTCACGGCGGTGGGAGTGGAATCGTCGTCGGTGATGGTCACCGTCGCATCGGAGACGGTGAGGCTGGTGGCGGCGCCGTGCAGCGTGAGCGTCTCCGGACCCTCTGCCAGCGTGTCGTCCGTCGGCTCGATCGTGAATGTCGCCTGACCGCTGCGCTGCCCCGCCGTGATGGGCACGGTCACCGGGCCGGAAGCCCAGTAGTCGGTGCCTGAGACGGCGGTGTCACCCGACTGGCCGACGGTGACCGTCACCGAGGCATCCGTAGTGAGGGTTCCGGGCCCGACGAAGGCTGCGGTGAGGGTGAGCGTCGTGAGGCCCGCGTTCTCCGCCACGCGCGACGGCCTGACGCTCAGCGTCACGGCGGTGGGAGTGGAATCGTCGTCGGTGATGGTCACCGTCGCATCGGAGACGGTGAGGCCGGTGGCGGCGCCGTGCAGCGTGAGCGTCTCCGGGCCCTCCGGCAGCGCGTCATTCGCGGGCGTCAGCGTGAAGGTTGCCTGACCGCTGCGCTGCCCCGCCGTGATGGGCACGGTCACCGGGCCGGCAGCCGTGTAATCGGTGCCTGAGACGGCAGTGTCACCCGACTGACCGACGGTGACCGTCACCGCGGCATCCGTGGCGAGGGTTCCGGGCCCGACGAAGGCCGCGGTGAGGGTGAGCGTCGTGGCGCCCGCGTTCTCCGCCACGCTCTCCGGGCTGACGCTCAGCATCACGGCGGTGGGAGGGCTGACCTCGCTCGTGTCGCGGATCAGGAGGGTGTGCTGCCCCGCGGACCGGTCGATGGTGACGTGCTGCCCCACGACGTTCGCCAGGCTGACCAGGAGGGTCTCGGTCCCTTCTGGTATCCCGTCGGCGACGGTCGGGATCGCGACCTCGGCAGTCTGGCCTCCTGCCGGGATGGTGAGGGTCGCGGGCAGGGCTGTGAAGTCCTCGCCTGCCCGAGCTGTTCCGCTGACGGCGAGGTCAACGGTCACGTCATCCTGGTGGGGCTTCTGCATGCGCAGGCGGAACAGGCTCTGCTCGCCCTCTTCCACCTCGGCGTACGTCGGCCGCAGGTACAGGACGCTGCGGTCATCATCGGTCAGGGTCACCACGGTGGGAGAGCCTGCCCGCACCCGCCCGCTCACCACAAGCAGCGATATGACGACCTCTTCGTCCGGCTCCACGACGTTGTTGTCGACGGGGAGGATGCGGATCAGTCGCCTCGTGTCGCCAGCTGCGAAGGTCAGTTCTCCCGTGCTGATCCACCCGTCCGGACCGTCAGACCGGGTGATGATGTCGCCGTCCATGCCGACCACCGAGTTGGGAGCGTGCAGCAGGTACCGCACCTCTGCCGTCGTCGCGAGGGCTGAGCTCAGGCGGACCCCGATGTCCAGCTGTCCGTCCTCGTTGAGGCTGTAGGCCGCGCGCTCGAAGGTGACGGTTGAGTCCGGCGGTCCTGTCAGGTCGTCATCGCCGATGGTCAGGTCTTCCGGATCCGGATCCTGGACCTGCGTGGTGCCCGTCACGGTCGCCGAGACCTCCACTGTCTTGCCCGGGCCGACCTCGTCGTCGTCGACGGCTGTGATGGTGACGAAGCCCCTGCTCTCGAGGGCTCCCGCCTTGACGGTCAACACCCGGTTCGTGCTGATCCTGAAGTCCGACGCAGTCGCGTTCGTTGACGGAGCCACAGCGACGGTGAACGTGACGTCGGCGGTCACAGGCTCACTCAACCGGGCCGTGACGAAAGTCGCGCCCCTGTCCCCACCGCCCTCGGAGATGGTGGCGGGGCTCAGCACCAGCGACGACGGCACACCCGGCTGCCCGTCGTTGTCCTGAATGGTCCCGGATGCCTGCTGCGCAGGCGGCGGACTCTGGCGAGGGAGCCGCGATCGCACCCGCGGCGAGGAAGTGCTCAGGGTCACGGTAATGGTTTCGTCTCCTTCGACCACCGTGTCGCCGAGGATCGGAATGACGATGTTCCCTTGCTGGCTCCCGGCGGGAATGGTGATCGACAGCGGATCCGGAGCGGTGTAGTCGCTGCCCGCGGTTGCTGTCCCACCCAGCGTGTAGGAGACAGTGACGCTCTTCCCGCTCACGTTGCTCAATCTGACCACAAAAGTCATGTCCGCGATCTCCTGGGGGCTATCCCCCTCCATCACGGCTATCGCATCGGCCACGGAGGCCGTCGGCGCGGCGTCGTCATCGTTGATGGTGACTTCGGCATCGGCGATCGTCAGGCCGCTCGCCGTGGCGTGCACCGTCAGCTTCTCGTCGTCCTCGTCGAGGGTGTCCTGCCTCGGCGCCAGGCTGAAGGTCCCCTGCCCGCTGCTCTGGCCCGCCGTGATCGTGATGTTGAAGCCGCTGACGCCGGTGTAGTCCGTGCCTGACTCCGCCGCGTCGCCGTCCTTGCCGACCTTCACCGTCACTGTCGTGTCGGCATCGAACGTCGTCGTGCCGCCGAGGGTCGCCGTGACCGTCACCGTCGTCGCGCCGGCGCCCTCGGCCACGCTCGAGGGGCTCACCGACAGCGAGGCCGTCGTCGGGGCCGTGTCGTCATCGGTGATGGTGCCGGTGGCCGTCGACGAGGAGCCGAGCGTGGTGTTCGTCGGCGAGGCGAGCGTGACCGTGAAGGTCTCGTCGCTCTCGGCGATGGTGTCCTCTGTCGTCTGCACCTCGATGGTGCCGGTCCTGGAGCCGGCGGCGATGGTCAGCGTCTGGGCCGTCGTCTGGGCGGTGTAGTCCGTGTCCGCCGTCGCCTGGTTCGCGCCGTCCGCGCCGTCGTCGCCGGTCGTCCACTGCACGGTGACCTCGCGGCCTGAAACCGCGCCCAGCGTGACGGTGAACTCCGCCTTCCCGCCTTCCGCCACCGAGGCGTCAGCGATGGTCAGCTCGGGCAGCGCATCGTCGTCGGTGATCGTGACCTCGGCGTCGGCGATCGTCAGGCCGCTCGCCGTGGCGTGCACCGTCAGCTTCTCGTCGTCCTCGTCGAGGGTGTCCTGCTTCGGCGCCAGGCTGAAGGTCTGCTGACCGCTGGACTCGCCCGCTGTGATCGTGATGTTGAAGCCGCTGACGCCCGTGTAGTCCGTGTCCGAGACGGCGGTATCGCCGTCCTTGCCAACCTTCACCGCCACCGTCGTGTCGGCATCGAACGTGACGGAGCCCGCGAGGGTTGCCGTGACCGTCACCGTCGTCGCGCCGGCGCCCTCGGCCACGCTCGAGGGGCTCACCGACAGCGAGGCCGTCGTCGGGGCGTCGTCGTCATCGGTAATCGTCAGCGTCACCGCCTGCGGGTTCGCCACTCCGCCGCCCGAGGCTGCGCCGGATACCGTCACCGTCGCGTTGGGGGCGTCAACGTCGTTGTCCACCGCCGTCAGCGTCACCGCGCCCGTGCTGGTCTTTGCGCCCGCCGCGATCGTCAGCGTCTTGTTGGTGGTGAGCGTCACCGGCGAGCCGTTCGGTACCGATACCTCGACCGTCACCTGCTCACTCGACGCCACGGACAGCGTCGCCGTCACCGTGCTCGCGTTGTCGTCGCCGCTCTCGTCGATCGTCGCTGGGCCCAGCACCAGGCTCACGGTCGGCGTGCCCTCGTCGTCGGTGATGGTCAGCGTCACGTCCGATGGGTCCGCCACTCCGCCGCCCGAGGCTGCGCCCGACACCAACACCGTCGCGTTGGGGGCGTCGACGTCGTTGTCGACCGCCGTCAGCGTCACCGTGCCCGCGCTGGTCTTTGCGCCCGCCGCGATCGTCAGCGTCTTGTTGGCGCTGAGCGTCACCGGCGACTGAGCCGGGACCGACACCTCGAGCGTCACCTGCTCACTCGACGCCACGGACAGCGTCGCCGTCACCGTGCTCGCGTTGCCATTGCCGTTCTCATTGATCGTCGTCGGACTCAGCGACAACGTCACAGTCGGCGTCGCCTCGTCATCGGTGATGGTGCCGGTGGCGGTCGACGTGCCGAGCGTGGCGTTCGTCGGCGAGGCGAGCGTGACCGCGAACGTCTCGGCGTCCTCGGCGATGCTGTCCTCTGTCGTCTGCACCTCGATCGTGCCGGTGGCGGAGCCGGCGGCGATGGTCAGCGTCTGGGCCGTCGTCTGGGCGGTGTAGTCCGTGTCCGCCGTCGCCTGGTTCGCGCCCTCCGCGCCGTCGTCCCCGGTCGTCCATTGCACGGTGACATCGCGGCCCGAGACCGCGCCCAGCGAGACGGTGAACTGCGCCTTCCCACCCTCCGCCACCGAGGCGTCGGCGATGCTGACCGTCGGCAGCGCGTCGTCGTCGGTGATGCTGACCTCGGCGTCGGCGATCGTCAGGCCCGTCGCGGTGGCGTGCACCGTCAGCTTCTCGTCGTCCTCGTCGAGGGTGTCCTGCTTCGGCGCCAGGCTGAAGGTCCCCTGCCCGCTCTTCTGGCCGGCCGTGATTGTCAGTGTCACATCGGACACTGCCGTGTAGTCCGTGCCCGACTCGGCCGCGTCGCCGTCCTTGCCGACCTTCACCGTCACTGTCGTGTCGGCATCGAACGTCGTCGTGCCGCCGAGGGTCGCCGTGACCGTCACCGTCGTCGCGGTGTCCTCTTCGCCCACGCTCGACGGGCTCACCGACAGCGAGGCCGTCGTCGGGGCCGTGTCGTCGTCGGTGATGGTCAGCGTCACCGGCGACGGGTCGGAGACTCCGCCGCCCGAGGCTGCGCCCGACACCGACACCGTCGCGTTGGGGGCGTCGACATCGTTGTCGACCGCCGTCAGCGTCACCGTCCCCGTGCTGGTCGTCGCCTCAGCCGCGATCGTCAGCGTCTTGTTGGCGCTGAGTGTCACCGGCGCGCCGTTCGGCACCGCTACCTCGATCGTGACGGCCCTGTCCGACTTGCCCGACAGCGTCGCCGTCACCGTGCTCGCGTTGTCGTCGCCGCTCTCATCGATCGTCGTCGGACTCAGCGACAGGGTCACGGTCGGCGTGCCCTCGTCGTCGGTGATGGTCAGCGTCACGTCCGATGGGTCCGCCACTCCGCCGCCCGAGGCTGCGCCGGACACCGACACCGTCGCGTTGGGGGCGTCGACGTCGTTGTCCACCGCCGTCAGCGTCACCGTGCCCGTGCTGGTCTTTGCGCCCGCCGCGATCGTCAGCGTCTTGTTGGCGCTGAGCGTCACCGGCGAGCCGTCCGGCGCCGATACCTCGACCGTCACCTGCTCACTCGACTCGCCCGACAACGTCGCCGTCACCGTGCTCGCGTTGTCGTCGCCGCTCTCGTCGATCGTTGAGGGAGTCAGCACCAGGGTCGCGGTCGGCGTGCCCTCGTCGTCGGTGATCGTCAGCGTCACGTCCGATGGGTTGGAGACGCCGCCGCCTGAGGCTGTGCCCGACACCGACACCGTCGCGTTGGGGGCGTCGACGTCGTTGTCGACCGCCGTCAGCGTCACCGTCCCCGCGCTGGTCGTTGTGCCCGCCGCGATCGTCAGCGTCTTGTTGGTGCTGAGCGTCACCGGCGAGCCGTTCGGCACCGACACCTCGATCGTGACGGCCCTGTCCGACTTGCCCGACAGCGTCGCCGTGACCGTGCTCGCGTTGCCATTGCCGCTCTCATTGATCGTCGCTGAGCTCAGCGCCAGGGTCGCGACCGGCGTGGCCTCGTCGTCGGTCACCGTCACCGCCACGCTGCCCACCGACTCGCCGTCGTAGTCGTTGCCACTCGAGCTCACCGTGTGCGTGATGCTCGTCTTGCGCTGGTCGCCCGTGTTGTCCAGGTCGTCGTCGACCGCCGTCACCGTCACCAGCTGCGCGTCCCACTCAGACGGCGTGAACGTCAGCGTCTCCGCGCTCACCGTCGCCACTGTCGTGTCCGCGCTCGCAACCGTGATCGTCACCGTGCCCGTCGGCTTCGACGCCAACGACACCTCGTAGGTCGCCACGTCCTCCGCCACGTCCGCCGTCGCGTCCTTGTCCACCTCGTGGACCGTCAGCCCGCCGGCCGGCACCGCCACGCCCGCCGGGTTCGTCAGCGTCACGCCGCGCTCGTCGTCGTCGCTGATCGTGCCGCTCGCCGTCTTCGTCGTGCCGAGCGTTGCATTGGCGGGGCTCGTCAGCGTGACCGTGACGGTCTCGTTCGGCTCGTCCAGTTCGTCGCCCAGGACGGGGATGCTGATGGAGCCGGCCTCGTCGCCCGCATCGATAGTGATGGTCTTCGTCTCGGGGTCCGTGTAGTCCTCGTCCGCCGTGGCCGTGCCGCCGAGGGTGTAGTCGACACTGACGTCCCGCCCGCTGGCCGCCGACAGCGTGACCGCGAACGTCATGTTCGTCGCCGTGCCCGGGTCGTCGCCCTCCGGCACTGCCGTCGCGTCCGCGATGGTGACCGTCGGCAGCGCGTCGTCGTCGGTGATCGTGACCTCGGCGTCGGAGATGGTCAGGTCGGTCGCCGTCGCGTGCACCGTCAGCTTCTCGTCGTCCTCGTCGAGGGTGTCCTGCTTCGGCGTCAGGCTGAAGGTCTGCTCACCGCTCTTCTGGCCCGCCGAGATCGTCAGCGTCACATCGGACACTGCCGTGTAGTCCGTGTCCGAGACGGCGGTATCGCCGTCCTTGCCGACCTTCACCGCCACCGTCGTGTCGGTGGCGAAGGTGATGGCCTTCGTGATGGTGGTCTCTGTCGGCGGGTCGACCGTTGTGTCCCGTACGACCTCCGTGATCGCATCGAGGGTCGCCGTGACCGTCACCGTCGTGGCGCCGGCGCCCTCCGCCACGCTCGAGGGGCTCACCGACAGCGAGGCCGTCGTCGGGGCCGTGTCGTCGTCGGTGATGGTGCCGGTGGCGGTCTTCGGCGTGCCGAGCGTCGCGTTCGTCGGCGAGGCGAGCGTGACCGCGAACGTCTCGGCGTCCTCGGCGATGCTGTCCTCGGTCGTCTGCACCTCGATGGTGCCGGTCCTGGAGCCGGCGGCGATGGTCAGCGTCTGGGCCGTCGTCTGGGCGGTGTAGTCCGTGTCCGCCGTCGCCTGCTTCGCGCCCTCCGCGCCGTCGTCGCCGGTCGTCCACTGCACCGTCACATCGCGGCCCGAAACCGCGCCCAGCGTGACGGTGAACTCCGCCTTCCCGCCTTCCGCCACCGAAGCGTCGGCGATCGTCAGCTCGGGCAACGCGTCGTCGTCGGTGATCGTGACCTCGGCGACGGCGATGGTCAGGTCCGTCGCCGTCGCGTGCACCGTCAGCTTCTCGTCGGCCTCGTCGAGGGTGTCCTGCAGCGGCGCCAGGCTGAAGGTCCCCTGCCCGCTGCTCTGGCCGGCCGTGATTGTCAGCGTCACATCGGACACTGCCGTGTAGTCCGTGTCCGAGACGGCGGTATCGCCGGCCTTGCCAACCTTCACCGTCACCGTCGTGTCGGCATTGAACGTGACGGAGCCAGCGAGGGTCGCCGTGACCGTCACCGTCGTCGCGCCGGCGCCCTCGGCCACACTTGTCGGGTTCACCGACAGC
Organism: Dehalococcoidia bacterium; assembly: GCA_963667465.2. GTDB lineage: Bacteria > Chloroflexota > Dehalococcoidia > UBA2979 > UBA2979 > VXMT01. The sequence continues at coordinate 775,077 of CAXXDN010000002.1, forward strand.
GAGGCCGTCGTCGGGGCCGTGTCGTCGTCGATGATGGTGCCGGTGGCGGTCGACGTGCCGAGCGTGGCGTTGGTCGGCGAGGCGAGCGTGACCGTGAAGGTCTCGGCGCCCTCGGCGACGGTGTCCTCCGTCGTCTGCACTTCGATCGTGCCGGTGGCGGAGCCGGCGGCAATGGTCAGCGTCGCGGCGCTGCTCTGGGCGGTGTAGTCCGTGTCCGCCGTCGCCTGCTTCGCGCCCTCCGCGCCGTCGTCGCCCGTCGTCCACTGCACCGTCACATCGCGGCCCGAAACCGCGCCCAGCGTGACGGTGAACTCCGCCTTCCCGCCCTCCGCCACCGAGGCGTCGGCGATGGTCAGCTCCGGCTCCGTGTCGTCGTCGGTGATCGTGACCTCGGCGTCGGCGATCGTCAGGCCCTCCGCCGTGGCGTGCACCGTCAGCTTCTCGTCGGCCTCGTCGAGGGTGTCCTGCAGCGGCGCCAGGCTGAACGTCTTCTCACCGCTGGACTCGCCCGCGGTGATCGTGATGCTGAAGTCGCTCACGCCCGTGTAGTCCGTGTCCGAGACAGCCGTGTCACCGCCCTTGCCGACCTTCACTGTCACCGTCTTGTTGGCATTGAACGTGACCGAGCCCGCGAGGGTCGCCGTGACCGTCACCGTCGTCGCGCCGGCGCCCTCGGCCACGCTCGAGGGGTTCACCGACAGCGAGGCCGTCGTCGGGGCGGTGTCGTCGTCGGTGATGGTCAGCGTCACCGGCGACGGGTTCGCCACTCCGCCGCCCGAGGCTGCGCCGGACACCGACACCGTCGCGTTGGGGGCGTCGACGGCGTTGTCCACCGCCGTCAGCGTCACCGTGCCCGCGCTGGTCGTTGTGCCCGCCGCGATCGTCAGCGTCTTGTTGGTGCTGAGCGTCACCGGCGAGCCGTTCGGCACCGACACCTCGATCGTGACGGCCCTGTCCGACTTGCCCGACAGCGTCGCCGTGACCGTGCTCTCGTTGTCGTCGCCGCTCTCGTCGATCGTCGCTGGGCCCAGCACCAGGCTCACGGTCGGCGTGCCCTCGTCGTCGGTGATGGTCAGCGTCACCGGCGACGGGTTCGCCACTCCGCCGCCCGAGGCCACGCCCGACACCGACACCGTCGCGTTGGGGGCGTCGACGGCGTTGTCGACCGCCGTCAGCGTCACCGTGCCTGTGCTGGTCTTTGCGCCCGCCGCGATCGTCAGCGTCTTGTTGGCGCCGAACGTCACCGGCGAGCCGTTCGGCACCGATACCTCGACCGTCACCTGCTCACTCGACGCCACGGACAGCGTCGCCGTCACCGTGCTCGCGTTGTCGTCGCCGCTCTCATCGATCGTCGCTGGGCTCACCGACAGGCTCACGGTCGGCGTGCCCTCGTCATCGGTGATGGTCAGCGTCACCGGCGACGGGTGCGCCACTCCGCCGCCCGAGGCCACGCCCGACACCGACACCGTCGCGTTGGGGGCGTCGACGTCGTTGTCGACCGCCGTCAGCGTCACCGTCCCCGTGCTGGTCGTCGCGCCCGCCGCGATCGTCAGCGTCGTGTTGGCGCTGAGCGTCACCGGCGAGCCGTTCGGCACCGACACCTCGATCGTGACGGCCCTGTCCGACTTGCCCGACAGCGTCGCCGTCACCGTGCTCTCGTTCGTCGCTCCGCTCTCGCCGATGGTTGAGGGAGTCAGCGACAGGGTCGCGGTCGGCGTGGCCTCGTCGTCGGTCACCGTCACCGCCACGCTGCCCACCGATTCGTCTTCGTAGTCGTTGCCGCGCGAGGTCACGGTGTGCGTGATGCTCGTCTTGCGCTGGTCGCCCGTGTTGTCCACGTCGTCGTCGACCGCCGTCACGGTCACCGTCTGCGCGTCCCACTCAGACGGCGTGAACGTCAGCGTCTCCGCGCTCACCGTCGCCACTGTCGTGTCCGCGCTCGCAACCGTGATCGTCACCGTGCCCGTCGGCTTCGACGCCAACGACACCTCGTAGGTCGCCACGTGCTCTGCCACGTCCTCGGTCGCGGTCTTGTCCACCTCGTGGACCGTCAGCCCGCCGGCCGGCACCGCAACGCCCGCCGTGTTTGTCAGCGTCACGCCGCGCTCGTCGTCGTCGGTGATGGTGCCGCTCGCCGTCTTCGTCGTGCCGAGCGTTGCGTTGGTCGGCGAGGCGAGCGTGACGGTGACCGTCTCGTTCGGCTCGTCCAGTTCGTCACCCAGGACGGGGATCACGATGCTGCCCGTGGCCGAGCCTGCCGCGATGGTGATGGTCTTCGTCTCGGGGTCCGTGTAGTCCTCGTCCGCCGTGGCCGTGCCGCCGAGGGTGTAGTCGACACTGACGTCCCGCCCGCTGGCCGCCGACAGCGTGACCGCGAACGTCATGTTCGTCGCCGTGCTCGGGTCGTCGCCCTCCGGCACTGCCGTCGCGTCCGCGATGGTGACCGTCGGCAGCGCGTCGTCGTCGGTGATCGTGACCTCGGCGTCGGAGATCGTCAGGCCCGTCGCCGTCGCGTGCACCGTCAGCTTCTCGTCGTCCTCGTCGAGGGTGTCCTGCCTCGGCGCCAGGCTGAAGGTCCCCTGCCCGCTGCTCTGGCCCGCCGTGATCGTGATGTTGAAGCCGCTGACGCCGGTGTAGTCCGTGCCCGAGCTGGCGGTGTCGCCGTCCTTGCCGACCTTCACCGCCACGGTCGTGTCGGCATTGAACGTGACGGAGCCCGCGAGGGTCGCCGTGACCGTCACTGTCGTCGCGGCGGCGCCCTCCGCCACGCTCGACGGACTCACCGACAGCGACGCCGTCGTCGATGCCGTGTCGTCGTCGGTGATGGTGCCGGTCGCCGTCGACGTGCCAATCGTGGCGTTCGTCGGCGAGGCGAGCGTGACCGTGAACGTCTCGTCGTCCTCGGCGATGCTGTCCTCGGTCGTCTGCACCTCGATCGTGCCGGTGGCGGAGCCCGCGGCGATGGTCAGCGTCGCGGCGCTGCTCTGGGCGGTGTAGTCCGTGTCCGCCGTCGCCTGGTTCGCGCCCTGCGCGCCGTCGTCGCCCGTCGTCCACTGCACGGTGACGTCGCGGCCCGAGACCGCGCCCAGCGTCACCCTGAACTGCGCCTTGCCACCCTCGGCCACCGAGGCGTCAGCGATGGTCAGCTCCGGCAGCGCATCGTCGTCGGTGATCGTGACCTCGGCGTCGGCGATCGTCAGGCCGCTCGCCGTGGCGTGCACCGTCAGCTTCTCGTCGTCCTCGTCGAGGGTGTCCTGCCTCGGCGCCAGGCTGAACGTCTTCTGCCCGCTGGACTCGCCCGCTGTGATCGTGATGTTGAAGCCGCTGACGCCCGTGTAGTCCGTGTCCGAGACGGCGGTATCGCCGTCCTTGCCAACCTTCACCGCCACCGTCGTGTCGGCATCGAACGTGACGGAGCCCGCGAGGGTCGCCGTGACCGTCACCGTCGTCGCGCCGGCGCCCTCGGCCACGCTCGAGGGGCTCACCGACAGCGAGGCCGTCGTCGGGGCGTCGTCGTCATCGGTAATCGTCAGCGTCACCGGCGATGGGCTGGAGACTCCGCCGCCCGAGGCTGCGCCCGACACCGTCACCGTCGCGTTGGGGGCGGCGACGTCGTTATCCACCGCCGTCAGCGTCACCGCGCCCGTGCTGGTCGTCGCGCCCGCCGCGATCGTCAGCGTCTTGTTGGTGCTGAGCGTCACCGGCGAGCCGTTCGGCACCGACACCTCGATCGTGACGGCCCTGTCCGACTTGCCCGACAGCGTCGCCGTGACCGTGCTCTCGTTGTCGTCGCCGCTCTCGTCGATCGTCGTCGGAGTCAGCGACAGGCTCACGGTCGGCGTGCCCTCGTCGTCGGTGATGGTTAGCGTCACCGGCGACGGGTCGGAGACTCCGCCGCCCGACGCCGCGCCGGACACCGACACCGTCGCGTTGGGGGCGTCGACGTCGTTGTCCACCGCCGTCAGCGTCACCGTGCCCGTGCTGGTCTTTGCGCCCGCCGCGATCGTCAGCGTCTTGTTGGCGCTGAGCGTCACCGGCGAGCCGTCCGGCGCCGATACCTCGACCGTCACCTGCTCACTCGACTCGCCCGACAACGTCGCCGTCACCGTGCTCGCGTTGTCGTCGCCGCTCTCGTCGATCGTTGAGGGAGTCAGCACCAGGGTCGCGGTCGGCGTGCCCTCGTCGTCGGTGATCGTCAGCGTCACGTCCGATGGGTTGGAGACGCCGCCGCCTGAGGCTGTGCCCGACACCGACACCGTCGCGTTGGGGGCGTCGACGTCGTTGTCGACCGCCGTCAGCGTCACCGTGCCCGCGCTGGTCGTTGTGCCCGCCGCGATCGTCAGCGTCTTGTTGGTGCTGAGCGTCACCGGCGAGCCGTTCGGCACCGACACCTCGATCGTGACGGCCCTGTCCGACTTGCCCGACAGCGTCGCCGTGACCGTGCTCGCGTTGCCATTGCCGCTCTCATTGATCGTCGCTGGGCTCAGCACCAGGGTCGCGGTCGGCGTGGCCTCGTCGTCGGTCACCGTCACCGCCACGCTGCCCACCGACTCGCCGTCGTAGTCGTTGCCACTCGAGCTCACCGTGTGCGTGATGCTCGTCTTGCGCTGGTCGCCCGTGTTGTCCAGGTCGTCGTCGACCGCCGTCACCGTCACCAGCTGCGCGTCCCACTCAGACGGCGTGAACGTCAGCGTCTCCGCGCTCACCGTCGCCACTGTCGTGTCCGCGCTCGCAACCGTGATCGTCACCGTGCCCGTCGGCTTCGACGCCAACGACACCTCGTAGGTCGCCACGTCCTCCGCCACGTCCGCCGTCGCGTCCTTGTCCACCTCGTGGACCGTCAGCCCGCCGGCCGGCACCGCCACGCCCGCCGGGTTCGTCAGCGTCACGCCGCGCTCGTCGTCGTCGCTGATCGTGCCGCTCGCCGTCTTCGTCGTGCCGAGCGTTGCATTGGCGGGGCTCGTCAGCGTGACCGTGACGGTCTCGTTCGGCTCGTCCAGTTCGTCGCCCAGGACGGGGATGCTGATGGAGCCGGCCTCGTCGCCCGCATCGATAGTGATGGTCTTCGTCTCGGGGTCCGTGTAGTCCTCGTCCGCCGTGGCCGTGCCGCCGAGGGTGTAGTCGACACTGACGTCCCGCCCGCTGGCCGCCGACAGCGTGACCGCGAACGTCATGTTCGTCGCCGTGCCCGGGTCGTCGCCCTCCGGCACTGCCGTCGCGTCCGCGATGGTGACCGTCGGCAGCGCGTCGTCGTCGGTGATCGTGACCTCGGCGTCGGAGATGGTCAGGTCGGTCGCCGTCGCGTGCACCGTCAGCTTCTCGTCGTCCTCGTCGAGGGTGTCCTGCTTCGGCGTCAGGCTGAAGGTCTGCTCACCGCTCTTCTGGCCCGCCGAGATCGTCAGCGTCACATCGGACACTGCCGTGTAGTCCGTGTCCGAGACGGCGGTATCGCCGTCCTTGCCGACCTTCACCGCCACCGTCGTGTCGGTGGCGAAGGTGATGGCCTTCGTGATGGTGGTCTCTGTCGGCGGGTCGACCGTTGTGTCCCGTACGACCTCCGTGATCGCATCGAGGGTCGCCGTGACCGTCACCGTCGTGGCGCCGGCGCCCTCCGCCACGCTCGAGGGGCTCACCGACAGCGAGGCCGTCGTCGGGGCCGTGTCGTCGTCGGTGATGGTGCCGGTGGCGGTCTTCGGCGTGCCGAGCGTCGCGTTCGTCGGCGAGGCGAGCGTGACCGCGAACGTCTCGGCGTCCTCGGCGATGCTGTCCTCGGTCGTCTGCACCTCGATGGTGCCGGTCCTGGAGCCGGCGGCGATGGTCAGCGTCTGGGCCGTCGTCTGGGCGGTGTAGTCCGTGTCCGCCGTCGCCTGCTTCGCGCCCTCCGCGCCGTCGTCGCCGGTCGTCCACTGCACCGTCACATCGCGGCCCGAAACCGCGCCCAGCGTGACGGTGAACTCCGCCTTCCCGCCTTCCGCCACCGAAGCGTCGGCGATCGTCAGCTCGGGCAACGCGTCGTCGTCGGTGATCGTGACCTCGGCGACGGCGATGGTCAGGTCCGTCGCCGTCGCGTGCACCGTCAGCTTCTCGTCGGCCTCGTCGAGGGTGTCCTGCTTCGGCGCCAGGCTGAACGTCCCCTGCCCGCTCTTCTGGCCGGCCGTGATCGTGATGTTGAAGCCGCTGACGCCGGTGTAGTCCGTGCCTGACTCCGCCGCGTCGCCGTCCTTGCCTACCGTCACTGCCACCGTCGTGTCGGCAGCGAACGTCGTCGAGCCGCCGAGGGTTGCCGTGACCGTCACCGTCGTCGCGCTGTCCTCTTCGCCCACGCTCGTCGGGCTCACCGACAGCGAGGCCGTCGTCGGGGCGGTGTCGTCATCGGTGATGGTGCCCGTCGCCGTCGACGGGGAGCCGAGCGTGGTGTTCGTCGGCGAGGCGAGCGTGACCGCGAAGGTCTCGGCGTCCTCGGCGATGCTGTCCTCGGTCGTCTGCACTTCGATGGTGCCGGTCCTGGAGCCGGCGGCGATGGTCAGCGTCTGGGCCGTCGTCTGGGCGGTGTAGTCCGTGTCCGCCGTCGCCTGGTTCGCGCCCTCCGCGCCGTCGTCCCCGGTCGTCCATTGCACGGTGACGTCGCGGCCCGAGACCGCGTCCAGCGAGACGGTGAACTGCGCCTTCCCACCCTCCGCCACCGAGGCGTCAGCGATGGTCAGCTCCGGCAGCGCGTCGTCGTCGGTGATCGTCACCTCGGCATCGGCGATCGTCAGGCCGCTCGCCGTCGCGTGCACCGTCAGCTTCTCGCCGTCTTCGTCGAGGGTGTCCTGCCTCGGCGCCAGGCTGAACGTTCCCTGCCCGCTCTTCTGGCCCGCCGTGATTGTCAGCGTCACATCGGACACTGCCGTGTAGTCCGTACCCGACTCCGCCGTGTCGCCGTCCTTGCCGACCTTCACCGTCACCGTCGTGTCGGCAGCGAACGTGACCGAGCCCGCGAGGGTCGCCGTGACCGTCACCGTCGTCGCGGCGGCGCCCTCGGCCACGCTCGACGGGCTCACCGATAGCGAGGCCGTCGTCGGGGCGTCGTCGTCATCGGTGATCGTCAGCGTCACCGGCGACGGGTGCGCCACTCCGCCGCCCGAGGCTGCGCCCGACACCGACACCGTCGCGTTGGGGGCGTCGACGTCGTTGTCCACCGCCGTCAGCGTCACCGTGCCTGTGCTGGTCTTTGCGCCCGCCGCGATCGTCAGCGTCTTGTTGGCGCTGAGCGTCACCGGCGATTGAGCGGGGACCGACACCTCGACCGTCACCTGCTCACTCGACGCCACGGACAGCGTCGCCGTGACCGTGCTCGCGTTGTCGTCGCCGCTCTCATCGATCGTCGTCGGATTCAGCGACAGGCTCACGGTCGGCGTGCCCTCGTCGTCGGTAATCGTCAGCGTCACCGGCGATGGGCTGGAGACTCCGCCGCCCGAGGCTGCGCCCGACACCGTCACCGTCGCGTTGGGGGCGTCAACGTCGTTGTCGACCGCCGTCAGCGTCACCGTGCCCGCGCTGGTCTTTGCGCCCGCTGCGATCGTCAGCGTCTTGTTGGCGCTGAGCGTCACCGGCGACTGAGCCGGGACCGACACCTCGAGCGTCACCTGCTCACTCGACGCCACGGACAGCGTCGCCGTCACCGTGCTCGCGTTGCCATTGCCGTTCTCATTGATCGTCGTCGGGCTCAGCACCAGGGTCGCGGTCGGCGTGCCCTCGTCGTCGGTGATCGTCAGCGTCACGGCCGATGGGTCGGAGACTCCGCCGCCCGAGGCTGCGCCCGACACCGACACCGTCGCGTTGGGGGCGTCGCCGTCGTTGTCCACCGCCGTCAGCGTCACCGCCCCCGTGCTGGTCGTCGCCTCAGCCGCGATCGTCAGCGTCTTGTTGGCGCTGAGCGTCACCGGCGAGCCGTTCGGCACCGACACCTCGATCGTGACGGCCCTGTCCGATTTGCCCGACAGCGTCGCCGTGACCGTGCTCTCGTTGTCGTCGCCGCTCTCGTTGATCGTCGCTGGGCTCAGCGACAGGGTCGCGGTCGGCGTGGCCTCGTCGTCGGTCACCGTCACCGCGACGCTGCCCACCGACTGGCTGTCGTAGTCGTTGCCGCGCGAGCTCACCGTGTGCGTGATGCTCGTCTTGCGCTGGTCGCCCGCGTTGTCCAGGTCGTCGTCGACCGCCGTGACCGTCACCAGCTGCGCGTCCCACTCAGACGGCGTGAACGTCAGCGTCTTCGGGCTCACCGTCGCCACCGTCGTGTCCGCGCTCGCAACCGTGATCGTCACCGTGCCCGTCGGCTTCGACGCCAGCGACACCTCGTAGGTCGCCACGTGCTCTGCCACGTCCTCGGTCGCGGTCTTGTCCACCTCGTGGACCGTCAGCCCGCCGGCCGGCACCGCAACGCCCGCCGTGTTTGTCAGCGTCACGCCGCGCTCGTCGTCGTCGGTGATGGTGCCGCTCGCCGTCTTCGTCGTGCCGAGCGTTGCGTTGGTCGGCGAGGCGAGCGTGACGGTGACCGTCTCGTTCGGCTCGTCCAGTTCGTCGCCCAGGACGGGGATCACGATGCTGCCCGTGGCCGAGCCTGCCTTGATGGTGATGGTCTTTGTCTCGGGGTCGGTGTAGTCCTCGTCCGCCGTGGCCGTGCCGCCGAGGGTGTAGTCGACGCTGACGTCCCGCCCGCTGACCGCCGACAGCGTGACCGTGAACGTCATGTTCGTCGCCGTGCCCGGGTCGTCGCCCTCCGGCACTGCCGCAGCGTTCGCGATGCTGACCGTCGGCAGCGCGTCGTCGTCGGTGATGCTGACCTCGGCGTCGGCGATCGTCAGGCCGCTCGCCGTCGCGTGCACCGTCAGCATCTCGTCGTCCTCGTCGAGGGTGTCCTGCTTCGGCGCCAGGCTGAAGGTCTGCTCACCGCTCTTCTGGCCCGCCGAGATCGTCAGCGTCACATCGGACACTGCCGTGTAGTCCGTGTCCGAGACGGCGGTATCGCCGTCCTTGCCGACCTTCACCGCCACCGTCGTGTCGGCAGTGAACGTGACGGAGCCCGCGAGGGTCGCCGTGACCGTCACCGTCGTCGCGCTGTCCTCTTCGCCCACGCTCGGCGGGTTTACCGACAGCGCCGCCGTCGTCGGGGCGGTGTCGTCGTCGGTGATGGTGCCGGTGGCGGTCGACGTGCCGAGCGTGGCGTTCGTCGGCGAGGCGAGCGTGACCGCGAACGTCTCGGCGTCCTCGGCGATGCTGTCCTCTGTCGTCTGCACCTCGATCGTGCCGGTGGCGGAGCCGGCGGCGATGGTCAGCGTCTGGGCCGTCGTCTGGGCGGTGTAGTCCGTGTCCGCCGTCGCCTGGTTCGCGCCCTCCGCGCCGTCGTCCCCGGTCGTCCATTGCACGGTGACATCGCGGCCCGAGACCGCGCCCAGCGAGACGGTGAACTGCGCCTTCCCACCCTCCGCCACCGAGGCGTCGGCGATGCTGACCGTCGGCAGCGCGTCGTCGTCGGTGATGCTGACCTCGGCGTCGGCGATCGTCAGGCCCGTCGCGGTGGCGTGCACCGTCAGCTTCTCGTCGTCCTCGTCGAGGGTGTCCTGCTTCGGCGCCAGGCTGAAGGTCCCCTGCCCGCTCTTCTGGCCGGCCGTGATTGTCAGTGTCACATCGGACACTGCCGTGTAGTCCGTGCCCGACTCGGCCGCGTCGCCGTCCTTGCCGACCTTCACCGTCACTGTCGTGTCGGCATCGAACGTCGTCGTGCCGCCGAGGGTCGCCGTGACCGTCACCGTCGTCGCGCTGTCCTCTTCGCCCACGCTCGACGGGCTCACCGACAGCGAGGCCGTCGTCGGGGCGGTGTCGTCGTCGGTGATGGTGCCCGTCGCCGTCGACGGGGAGCCGAGCGTGGTGTTCGTCGGCGAGGCGAGCGTGACCGTGAAGGTCTCGTCGCTCTCGGCGATGGTGTCCTCTGTCGTCTGCACCTCGATGGTGCCGGTCCTGGAGCCGGCGGCGATGGTCAGCGTCTGGGCCGTCGTCTGCGCGGTGTAGTCCGTGTCCGCCGTCGCCTGGTTCGCGCCCTGCGCGCCGTCGTCGCCGGTCGTCCACTGCACGGTGACCTCGCGGCCTGAAACCGCGCCCAGCGTGACGGTGAACTCCGCCTTCCCGCCTTCCGCCACCGAGGCGTCAGCGATGGTCAGCTCGGGCAGCGCGTCGTCGTCGGTGATCGTGACCTCGGCGTCGGAGATCGTCAGGCCCGTCGCCGTCGCGTGCACCGTCAGCTTCTCGTTGTCTTCGTCGAGGGTGTCCTGCGTCGGCGCCAGGCTGAACGTCCCCTGCCCGCTCTTCTGGCCGGCCGTGATCGTGATGTTGAAGCCGCTGACGCCGGTGTAGTCCGTGTCCGAGACGGCGGTGTCACCGCCCTTGCCGACCTTCACCGCCACCGTTGTGTCGGCAGCGAACGTCGTCGAGCCGCCGAGGGTTGCCGTGACCGTCACCGTCGTCGCGCTGTCCTCTTCGCCCACGCTCGAGGGGCTCACCGCCAGCGAGGCCGTCGTCGGGGCGTCGTCGTCATCGGTAATCGTCAGCGTCACCGCCTGCGGGTTCGCCACTCCGCCGCCCGACGCCGCGCCGGACACCGACACCGTCGCGTTGGGGGCGTCGACGTCGTTGTCCACCGCCGTCAGCGTCACCGTGCCCGCGCTGGTCTTTGCGCCCGCTGCGATCGTCAGCGTCTTGTTGGCGCTGAGCGTCACCGGCGCGCCGTTCGGCACCGATACCTCGACCGTCACCTGCTCACTCGACTCGCCCGACAACGTCGCCGTCACCGTGCTCGCATTGCCATTGCCGCTCTCATCGATCGTCGTCGGAGTCAGCGAGAGGCTCACGGTCGGCGTGCCCTCGTCGTCCGTGATCGTCAGCGTCACGGCCGATGGGTCTGAGACTCCGCCGCCTGAGGCTGTGCCCGACACCGACACCGTCGTGTTGGGGGCGTCGACGTCGTTGTCGACCGCCGTCAGCGTCACCGCGCCCGTGCTGGTCGTCGCGCCCGCTGCGATTGTCAGCGTCGTGTTGGCGCCGAGCGTCACCGGCGAGCTGTTCGGCACCGCCACCTCGATCGTGACGGCCCTGTCCGACTTGCCCGACAGCGTCGCCGTGACCGTGCTCTCGTTCGTCGCCCCGCTCTCGTCAATCGTTGAGGGAGTCAGCGCCAGGGTCGCGACCGGCGTGGCCTCGTCGTCGGTCACCGTCACCGCGACGCTGCCCACCGACTCGTCGTCGTAGTCGTTGCCACTCGAGCTCACCGTGTGCGTGATGCTCGTCTTGCGCTGGTCGCCCGCGTTGTCCAGGTCGTCGTCGACCGCCGTGACCGTCACCAGCTGCGCGTCCCACTCAGACGGCGTGAACGTCAGCGTCTCCGCGCTCACCGTCGCCACTGTCGTGTCCGCGCTCGCAACCGTGATCGTCACCGTGCCCGTCGGCTTCGACGCCAACGACACCTCGTAGGTCGCCACGTCCTCCGCCACGTCCGCCGTCGCGTCCTTGTCCACCTCGTGGACCGTCAGCCCGCCGGCCGGCACCGCCACGCCCGCCGGGTTCGTCAGCGTCACGCCGCGCTCGTCGTCGTCGCTGATCGTACCGCTCGCCGCGTTCGGCTTGCCGAGCGTGGCGTTGGTGGGGTTCGTCAGCGTGACCATGACGGTCTCGTTCGGCTCGTCCAGTTCGTCGCCCAGGACGGGGATGCTGATGGAGCCGGCCTCGTCGCCCGCATCGATAGTGATGGTCTTCGTCTCGGGGTCCGTGTAGTCCTCGTCCGCCGTGGCCGTGCCGCCGAGGGTGTAGTCGACGCTGACGTCCCGCCCGCTGGCGGCCGACAGCGTGACCGCGAACGTCATGTTCGTCGCCGTGCCCGGGTCGTCGCCCTCCGCCACCGCCGCAGCGTTCGCGATGCTGACCGTCGGCAGCGCGTCGTCGTCGGTGATGCTGACCTCGGCGTCGGCGATCGTCAGGCCCGTCGCGGTGGCGTGCACCGTCAGCTTCTCGTCGTCCTCGTCGAGGGTGTCCTGCTTCGGCGCCAGGCTGAAGGTCTGCTCACCGCTCTTCTGGCCGGCTGAGATCGTTAGCGTCACATCGGACACTGCCGTGTAGTCCGTGCCTGACTCCGCCGCGTCGCCGTCCTCGCCGACCTTCACCGTCACTGTCGTGTCGGCATCGAACGTCGTCGTGCCGCCGAGGGTCGCCGTGACCGTCACCGTCGTCGCGCTGTCCTCTTCGCCCACGCTCGGCGGGTTTACCGACAGCGCCGCCGTCGTCGGGGCCGTGTCGTCGTCGGTGATGGTGCCGGTGGCCGTCGACGAGGAGCCGAGCGTGGCGTTCGTCGGCGAGGCGAGCGTGACCGTGAACGTCTCGGCGTCCTCGGCGATGCTGTCCTCGGTCGTCTGCACCTCGATCGTGCCGGTCCTGGAGCCAGACTTGATGGTCAGCGTCTGGGCCGTCGTCTGGGCGGTGTAGTCCGTGTCCGCCGTCGCCTGGTTCGCGCCGTCCGCGCCGTCGTCGCCGGTCGTCCACTGCACGGTGACGTCGCGGCCTGAAACCGCGCCCAGCGTGACGGTGAACTCCGCCTTCCCGCCTTCCGCCACCGAGGCGTCGGCGATGGTCAGCTCGGGCAGCGCGTCGTCGTCGGTGATCGTGACCTCGGCGTCGGAGATCGTCAGGTCCGTCGCCGTCGCGTGCACCGTCAGCTTCTCGTCGGCCTCGTCGAGGGTGTCCTGCATCGGCGCCAGGCTGAAGGTCCCTTGCCCGCTCTTCTGGCCGGCCGTGATTGTCAGCGTCACATCGGACACTGCCGTGTAGTCCGTGTCCGAGACGGCGGTATCGCCGGTCTTGCCGACCTTCACCGTCACCGTCGTGTTGGCATCGAACGTGACCGAGCCCGCGAGGGTCGCCGTGACCGTCACCGTCGTCGCGCCGGCGCCCTCCGCCACGCTCGAGGGGCTCACCGACAGCGAAGCCGTCGTCGGGGCCGTGTCGTCGTCGGTGATGGTGCCGGTGGCGGTCGACGTGCCGAGCGTGGCGTTGGTCGGCGAGGCGAGCGTGACGGTGAAGGTCTCGTCGCCCTCGGCGATGCTGTCCTCGGTCGTCTGCACCTCGATCGTGCCGGTCCTGGAGCCGGCGGCGATGGTCAGCGTCGCGGCGCTGCTCTGGGCGGTGTAGTCCGTGTCCGCCGTCGCTTGGCTCGCGCCCTGCGCGCCGTCGTCGCCGGTCGTCCACTGCACGGTGACATCGCGGCCCGAGACCTCGCCCAGCGAGACGGTGAACTGCGCCTTCCCGCCTTCGGCCACCGAGGCGTTGGCGATCGTCAGCTCGGGCAGCGCGTCGTCGTCGGTGATCGTGACCTCGGCGTCGGCGATGGTCAGGTCCGTCGCCGTGGCGTGCACCGTCAGCTTCTCGTCGGCCTCGTCGAGGGTGTCCTGCAGCGGCGCCAGGCTGAAGGTCCCCTGCCCGCTCTTCTGGCCGGCCGTGATCGTCAGCGTCACATCGGACACTGCCGTGTAGTCCGTGCCCGACTCGGCCGCGTCGCCGTCCTTGCCGACCTTCACCGTCACCGTCGTGTCGGCAGCGAACGTGACCGAGCCCGCGAGGGTCGCCGTGACCGTCACCGTCGTCGCGCCGGCGCCCTCCGCCACGCTCGAGGGGCTCACCGACAGCGCCGCCGTCGTCGGGGCGTCGTCGTCATCGGTAATCGTCAGCGTCACCGGCGATGGGCTGGAGACTCCGCCGCCCGAGGCTGCGCCCGACACCGTCACCGTCGCGTTGGGGGCGTCGACGTCGTTGTCCACCGCCGTCAGCGTCACCGTGCCCGTGCTGCTCTTTGCGCCAGCCGCGATCGTCAGCGTCTTGTTGGCGCTGAGCGTCACCGGCGACTGAGCGGGGACCGATACCTCGACCGTCACCTGCTCACTCGACTCGCCCGACAACGTCGCCGTCACCGTGCTCGCATTGCCATTGCCGCTCTCATTGATCGTCGTCGGACTCAGCGACAGGGTCACGGTCGGCGTGTCCTCGTCATCGGTGATGGTCAGCGTCACCGGCGACGGGTTCGCGACTCCGCCGCCCGAGGCTGCGCCGGATACCGTCACCGTCGCGTTGGGGGCGTCGACGTCGTTGTCCACCGCCGTCAGCGTCACCGTGCCTGTGCTGGTCTTTGCGCCCGCCGCGATCGTCAGCGTCTTGTTGGTGGTGAGCGTCACCGGCGAGCCGTTCGGTACCGATACCTCGACCGTCACCTGCTCACTCGACGCCACGGACAGCGTCGCCGTCACCGTGCTCTCGTTGTCGTCGCCGCTCTCATCGATCGTTGAGGGAGTCAGCGCCAGGCTCACGGTCGGCGTGCCCTCGTCGTCCGTGATCGTCAGCGTCACGGCCGATGGGTCTGAGACTCCGCCGCCCGTGGCTGTGCCGGACACCGACACCGTCGCGTTGGGGGCGTCGACGTCGTTGTCCACCGCCGTCAGCGTCACCGTGCCCGCGCTGGTCGTTGTGCCCGCCGCGATCGTCAGCGTCTTGTTGGTGCTGAGCGTCACCGGCGAGCCGTTCGGCACCGACACCTCGATCGTGACGGCCCTGTCCGACTTGCCCGACAGCGTCGCCGTGACCGTGCTCGCGTTGCCATTGCCGCTCTCATTGATCGTCGCTGGGCTCAGCACCAGGGTCGCGGTCGGCGTGGCCTCGTCGTCGGTCACCGTCACCGCCACGCTGCCCACCGACTCGCCGTCGTAGTCGTTGCCACTCGAGCTCACCGTGTGCGTGATGCTCGTCTTGCGCTGGTCGCCTGCGTTGTCCACGTCGTCGTCGACCGCCGTCACGGTCACCGTCTGCGCGGCCCAGTTCGACGGCGTGAATGTCAGCGTCTTCGCGCTCACCGTCGCCACCGTCGGGTCCGCGCTCCCAACCGTGATCGTCACCGTGCCTGTCGGCTTCGACGCCAGCGACACCTCGTAGGTCGCCAAGTGCTCTGCCACGTCCTCGGTCGCGGTCTTGTCCACCTCGTGGACCGTCAGCCCGCCGGCCGGCACCGCCACGCCCGCCGGGTTCGTCAGCGTCACGCCGCGCTCGTCGTCGTCGCTGATCGTGCCGCTCGCCGTCTTCGTCGTGCCGAGCGTTGCATTGGCGGGGCTCGTCAGCGTGACCGTGACGGTCTCGTTCGGCTCGTCCAGTTCGTCACCCAGGACGGGGATCACGATGCTGCCCGTGGCCGAGCCTGCCTTGATGGTGATGGTCTTCGTCTCGGGGTCCGTGTAGTCCTCGTCCGCCGTGGCCGTGCCGCCGAGGGTGTAGTCGACACTGACGTCCCGCCCGCTGGCCGCCGACAGCGTGACCGCGAACGTCATGTTCGTCGCCGTGCCCGGGTCGTCGCCCTCCGGCACTGCCGTCGCGTCCGCGATGGTGACCGTCGGCAGCGCGTCGTCGTCGGTGATCGTGACCTCGGCGTCGGAGATGGTCAGGCCCGTCGCTGTGGCGTGCACCGTCAGCTTCTCGTCGTCCTCGTCGAGGGTGTCCTGCTTCGGCGCCAGGCTGAAGGTCTTCTCACCGCTCAACTCGCCGGCTGAGATCGTTAGCGTCACATCGGACACTGCCGTGTAGTCCGTGCCCGACTCGGCCGCGTCGCCGGCTTTGCCGACCTTCACCGTCACCGTCGTGTCGGTGGCGAAGGTGATGGCCTTCGTGATGGTGGTCTCTGTCGGCGGGTCGACCGTTGTGTCCCGTACGACCTCCGTGATCGCATCGAGGGTCGCCGTGACCGTCACCGTCGTGGCGCCGGCGCCCTCCGCCACGCTCGAGGGGCTCACCGACAGCGAGGCCGTCGTCGGGGCCGTGTCGTCGTCGGTGATGGTGCCGGTGGCGGTCTTCGGCGTGCCGAGCGTCGCGTTCGTCGGCGAGGCGAGCGTGACGATGATCGTCTCACCGGGGTCGTGCACGAGGTCGCCGAGGACGGGGACCACGATCTTGCCCTCCGTCTCGCCCGCCGCGATGGTGACGGTCTTCGGGGCGGGGTCGATGTAGTCCTCGCCTGCCGTGGCCGCACCGCCGAGGGTGTAGCTCACCGACGTGGCCCGCTGGCTCGCCGCCGACAGCGTCACCGTGAAGGTCATGTCCGTCGCCGTGCTGGGGTCGTCGCCCTCCAGCACGGCCGACGCGTTCGCGATGGTGACCGCCGGCGAGGCGTCGTCGTCGGTGATCGTGCCCGTGGCCTCCGTCTCGCCCGCGGTGCTGGAGAGCGTGGCGTTCGTGGGGTTGGTCAGCGTGAGGATGATGGTCTCGTCGTCCTCGTCCACCACGTCGCCGAGCACGGGGACGACGATGCTGCCCGTCGCCTCGCCCGCGGCGATGGTGATGGTCTTCGTCGCGGGGTCGGTGTAGTCCTCGCCTGCCGTGGCCGTGCCGCCGAGGGTGTACTCGATGGTGGCGGCCTGCCCGCTGGCCGCCGCGAGCGTGACGGTGAAGGTCATGTCCGTCGCCGTGTTGGGGTCGTTGCCCTCCAGCACCGCCGAGGCGTTACTCACCGAGACCGCCGGCGCGTCGTCGTCGTCCGTGATCGTGCCCGTGGCCTCGGCCGGCGATCCGAGCGTGGCGTTGGTGGGCGAGGTGAGCGTGACGACGATGGTCTCCGCGACCTCGTCCACCACGTCGCCGAGGACGGCGATGACGATGCTGCCCTCCGTCTTGCCCGCCTCGATGGTGATGCTCTTCGTCGCGGGGTCGGTGTAGTCCTCGCCCGCCGTGGCCGTGCCGCCGAGGGTGTACTCGATGGTGGCGTCCTGCTCGCTCGCGGCCGCGAGCGTGACGGTGAAGGTCATGTCCGTCGCCGTGTTGGGGTCGTTGCCCTCCAGCACCGCCGAGGCGTCGGCGATGGTCACCGCCGGCCCGTCGTCGTCGTCGGTGATCGTGCCCATGGCCTCGGTGTCGCCGGCGGTGGTGGAGAGCGTGGCGTTGGTGGGGTTGCTCAGCGTGACCGTGATGGTTTCGTTGGGCTCGTCCACGACGTCGCCGAGCACGGGGACGACGATGCTGCCCGTCGCCTCGCCCGCGGCGATGGTGACGGTCTTCGTCGCGGGGTCGGTGTAGTCGCTGCCCGCCGTGGCCGTGCCGCCGAGGGTGTAGTCGACCGTGATCTCCCGCGAACTGGCCGCCGAGAGCGTGACGGTGAACGTCATGTCCGTCGCCGTCTTGGGGTCGTTGCCCTCAGCCACGGCCGTCGCATCGCCCACCGACACCGTCGGCGCCTCGTCGTCGTCCTTGATGGTGCCCTTGACGCTCCCAACCCCAGGAGTGACGAGGTTGTCGGGGCCGTCGAACGTGATGATAAACGTCTCGTCCTCCTCGTCGATGAGATCCTGCGTCGTCTGCACTGTGAGCACGATCTCATCTCCTATAGCGCCTTCTCCCTTCTCGATGGTGAGGACCTGATCCGTGACTTGCGTGTAGTCGACGCCCGCCACGGCCTGGTTGGCGCCGTCCTTCGGGCCATCCGCGGTGGACCACGTCAGTTCATAGTCCCTCGGCGCACCGCCGAGGATGAAGAACATAAACTCGACGTCGTCCCCCTCTGTTGGTTTATTCGGACCGCCAAAGTTCAGCGTCGCATCGATGTTGAGCACCTTGACGGCGACGTCGTCCGCCTCCACGGAGCCGTAGTCAGCGCCCGTGACCTCGTGCTTGATGGTGATGGTTCGGTCGCGTTCGGCAGTCCTGATGTGCTTCTTGTGGAGCACAACGGTCTGGGGCTTGTTCCAGTTCTTCGTGGTGAACGTGAGCGTGTTGTTCGGCAGGAGAACCAAGTCCCCATCCGAGTCTCGCCCGCTGCCGACGAGAAGGTTGTCACTGTTTTGGATGCCCGTCAGCTTGACGGAGACGGGGCCGGTGGGCTCGGAGGTGAGGACGACGGTGTACTCGACGTCCACCGGATCGGTGGGCAGCGACTCGACGAGCGTCAGCTCGGTCGGGGTGATGAGGATGCCCTTCTGGTCGTCGTCGGTGACGGAGACGGGCACCTCGAACTGCTGCGTCTCGAGGTAGCCGCCGCCCTTCACGGTGATCACGATCACGCCCTCGCGCTTCGGCGGGTCGTTCGCGATCTCGTCGTCCACGGCGGTCACGGTGACCTCGTGCCTCGCGTTGCGGTTGGCGAAGGTGTAGGTCAGCTCGGTGGTGGCGTCGGCGCCGTCGTCCTGCGGGTCGTCCGGGTTGCCCTTCGTGCGCTGGAGCGTGTAGGCGGGGGCGACCTCCTTCGCGCTGAGGGTGATGACGACCTCCTCGCCCTCGCGGATGCTGCCCGCCGCCGGGTAGACGGTCAGGACGGCCGACCCGGGCGCCTCGGTCGTGGTGTCGCCATCCGTGGTGACGACCTTCTCGGCGATGGCGATGGTCGCCGGCTCGATGTGGAGCGGGCGCTCCTCGACGGTCACGGAGATGGAGGCGGTGGCCCGGTTGCCGTCCTCGTCGGTGACGTGCAGCAGCAGGTCGTACTTGTTGTCCGTGCCGGCGTCCTTCGGGGCGGCGCGGTGGAGCGCCGGCACGCTGATGACGCCGGTGATCGGGTGGATCTTGAAGTGGCTGGCGTCCGCGCCGGCGAGGGAGAAGAAGACCGGCTTGTCCGGCGGCTGAACGCTGACCTTCGGCCGGGAGAGGTCGTACGCAAACCCCTCGGGCTTGCTCACGTCGCCCGGCGTCTCGCTGAACGCGACGGAGCGCGTGCCTGTGTCGCGGATGGTCACGAGCGAGACGTGGAGTTCATAGCCCGGGTGAGAGTACTGGGTGTCCAGCTTGCCCAGGCCGTCGGCCCGGGCGACGAGGCCGAAGACCCAGTCACCATCGGCCTTCCCGTTGTCGAGGGTGCTGATGGTGATCGACTTGCTGATCTCGCCTTCCGGGATGGTTACGTTGTTGCCGCCGGGGTGGACGTAGTGGACGCCGGCAGTTGCCTGGTTGGGGACGCCGAGGCTCACAAGAAACCAGGACACGATAGTGTCCGTCCGCAGCGGCTGATCGAAGCGGAAGGTCAGCGTCGCCGCGTCCCCCTCGTCCACGGTCACATCGGGCACGACGTAGAGCGTGGGGCGGTCCTCGGGGATCTTGACCCGCACCGCGTCCTGCGGCGTGTGAATGGCGATGCCGTTGCTCTCGTTCACGAGCTCGAGGACGAAGCTCTCCGCCTCCTCGTACACGATGTCGTCGAGGACCGAGATCGGCACATCCACGTGGGACTGGCCGGCGGGGATGATGACCTGACTGGCGCCCGCATACGCGAAGTCCACGCCCGGTTCGGCGGTCTCGGTGCGGGTGATGATGGACACCGTCTGCAGGGTCGCCACGGGCTCGCTGGTGGAGACGCGGAGCATGGCGCCCGCGCCCTCCTGCACGCTCTTGTACTTGAGGCCGTCGTCGTCGGTCCCGCCGGCCGGGCTGTCCGGGGCGAAGTCGAGCGACACCTTGTTGCTGTCGTCATCGACGATGGTGAAGGTGAGCTCGAAGTTTATGAAGTCCGGGAGAGCGGTGCGCCGCAGCGTCGTCGGCGCGCTGATGAACTCGACCTGGACGGTGAAGGACTCGTCCTTCTCCTTCCGCGTGTCCTGGGGGATGGCGAGGGGAATCGTCAGCTCCCACACGCCGGACTCCCAGTCCTGATAGAGCGGCCACAGCACCTCTTGCCGCGTCTGGCACTGGAGGGAACGGTTGGCTTCGAAGCGCCGTGCCTGGAACAGCACGTCGGCCGCATTGCTACTGGCGATGTCGAACGCGCCCGCGTTGACGGCTACGGTGCTCTCCGGGTGCACGGTCGCGGAGCGGCCGCCGGTTGCCATCTCGCGGAAGCACGAGAGCGTCCGTAGCCCCTCGTGGTAGGCGACTTCGTCCTGCGGGATTGGCGTGCGGCGCAGCGTGAGCGTGACGGGCGTGTCGACGGTCGTTGAGTAGTGGCTCCCCGTCTTGCCGCCGCTGCCCTCCGGGATGCCGTCCTGGATGTAGCGCAGCGTCTCGTCGCTCAACCAGATGCGCAATGCGTTCGGGTCCTCGATGTACCCGCGGGCGGTGTCCCGCTCGAACCGCACCTTCGCCGGGTCTCCGCTGAGCTTCACCAGGAAGTACTCGGTCCCCTCGCCGCGGGTGTCTTCCTTGATGCCCACCGAGATGGTCTTCGCCGTTTCACCGGGCGCGAAGGTGAGGCTGGCGTTGCTGACCGGCGTGAAGTCGTCCCGGCCCCACGTCGACTCTCCCCCCGCCTGCGCCGCCTCGAAGCCGCTGCCCACCGCCTCGACGGTCGACCACTGGACGGTGACGGGTACCGACTGCGCCCGCCTCAGCCGCACCGTGAACTGCGCCGCCGCGCCGCTCGCCTCCGCCACGGGCGCCGCGTCCTCGATGGTCACGCTCGCCTGATCGTCATCGTCGAGGATCTGCCCCGTGGCGCTGAGCGTCCCGCTCTTCGCCTCCGGCGCCTGCGAGAGCACGACGCGAAGGGTTTCCGTGCCCTCCTTCGCCTCGTCGTTGAGCGTCTTGACGGTGATCCGGGCGGGCACCTTGCCTCCGCTCCAGGTGTCGAAGGTGTTGGCGTATCTCGGGAACGTGAGCGTCTGCGGCAGGGCTGCCTCGTAGTCCCCCTCGGCGGCGATGGCGCTGCCGTCCTCGGTGTGCCACTGCACGGTCACGTTCTTCTGCGAGGGGGCGGAGAGCGTCGCGGTGAAGGTCAGGTCGCCGCCCTCGGTCACGGCGGTGGCGTCGCTGATGCTGAGCGTCGGGCGCGCGTCGTTGTCGCGGATGATGCCGACGGCCAAATTCTCATCGATCTGCATGCCCGATGAATCGGTGATGTAGACGATGAACCGTTCGGCCCACTCGTCGATGCCGTCGTCCACTGTCGCCAGCGAGAACCGGGGAGCGGATGTTTCGCCCGCCGGGATGGTCATGGACTTCCCGGCCTCCGGCAGGGCCGTGTAATCCCTGTCCGATTGCAGGCTGGAGGCGGCAAACTCGTTGGTGAGCTTGCGATACCCCAACCCCGGCTGGAAGTCATCCGATGGATCGAAGAGCGGATCCTTGCTCTTGATGGTGACGGTGATGTCCCTGCCCACCGGCTCGCTGAGGCGCGCCTCGAAGAGCTGCGGCATGCCCTCCACCTGCCCCTCGGGGTAGACGGGCACGATGGACACCGAGGGGCCATCGAGGACCTCAACCGACGGCGCCTTGATGCTCGCCGTGAAGGCGTGCAGGGTGAAGTCGCTCCCGAAGAGCTCCCGTTCCTCCTTCGCGCCGGCGCCGCCCCCCAGGATGATGTTGGCGACGCTGACCGAGAACTTCTCGGTACCCTCGCCGCTCACGCCGTCCTCGATGGTCGGGATGGCGATGGTCGCCTCCGTCGCGCCGGGCGGCACGATGAACCTCCACCCGCCAGAGGCATAGTCCGACCCGGCCTTCGCGCTCTCGTCCCTGGCTAAGACCTGCACAACGAGCGAGCGCGAGATGGGGCGCGAGATGGGGCGCGAGAGGTGCAGCCGGTAGACGACGTTCTCGCCCTCCTGCACGCGCGGGTCGTCCAGCGTGATGCTCAGCTCCAGTTCATCGTCGTCGTCGCGGATGAAGCCTGTCCTGACGAGTTCGGAGCCGCCGTCGAACGTCACGGCGGCCTCGCCCATCACGGCGAACTTCAGCCGGAGCCACTCGTTCTCCTCCTCCGTGTAGTCGCCCGTGACCTGCACCTCGACGTACTTGCGCACCTCGCCCGGCTTGAACGTGACGGTGCCGGCCGCCGTGCTCGAGACGAAGTCGACGCCCGCCGTCGCGGCGTCGGGGTACTCATTGTTGGGCGCGGTCGTGTTGGACGTGTCCAGCGCGTAGGAGACCTGCACCTCCTTGTTGGTGGGGGTGTTCAGCCCGATCTCGAACCGCAGGTCTGGCGTCTCGCCCTCGTCCGCCTCGACGACGTACGCGTCCTTCGCGTAGAGCGCCGGCGGGTCGTCGTCGTCCGCGATCGTCACGTCCGTGTAGTAGAGGGTGACCGTGCCTGGCCTGGTGCTGGAGCCCTTCACCTTGAGCCCGCCGGCCCCTGCCTCCCAGACGATCTGGAAGCACTTGTCGGCGTTGTCGAGGGCGTCACCGATGGTGGTGATGGCGATCCGCTTCGTCTGCTCTCCGCTCCTCCACGTCAACGTCCGGGACGGGACAGGCACGTAGTCCAGATCGTGCTGAGCCATCTCGGCGCCACAGCTCCCGCCGACGCCTCCGCGCATGGCGTTGAAGGTGAGGGTCGCCGACTCCCCAACCTTGAGCTGGCGAGCAAGGCTCATCTCGACGACCACGTCTTCGCCCTCGATGACCGACAGCGCACTGGGCACGTTTACGTCGACCTGCTCCTTCGAGTGCAATTCAGCCGAGGCGAGGAGCTCAGAGCGTTCGCCAGCGTCTGCTTCAGGGAACATCAGGTCGCCGATGTCGGCGTCATCCAGCCAGAACCGCACCGTGAAGCGTTCCGCCTGCTCAACCAGGCCGTCGACGTGGGTGGCGAACTTGATCTCGTGCGTCTCCACGATGTCACCCGCCGGCATGACGAGTTCCATCTTCCCGGTCAGACGGCCGTTGGAGAGCGTCGTGGTGTAGGTGGGTTGATCATTCGCCGGGCGACCGCTGTCCTGGTCCGCCGTCTCCGAGGAGATGGACTTGAACTTGAAGTCCTCCCCTGTCTTGTATCCGGCGGCCTCGTTCGTGGGGCTGAAGGCGGCCGTCTCGGGTATCAGCTCCCAGCGCAGGACGCCCGACGATCGAGGGTTTGTGTAAGCCCCCTCTTCTCCCATGGGCTGCTTGGTGGTCGTCACAGTGAAGGTGATGTCGTCGCCCTCGCCGTTGTACGTGCTGGGCTTGATGGTGACGGTCGTCGTGCCCTCTTCGTTGTCCACGATCCGGCCCAGCACGATCAGTTCCCGGTCGGGGTAGCCGTCGCCGTCGGCGTCGGGGAAGTGGAAGCCGTCGTTGCCCTTCCGCAACCGCACCGCCACCGTCTCGTTCCCCTCCGGGATCTCGTCGTCAGTCACCGTCATGCTGAACGTTCTGCCAGGGGTCCTGTTGGCGTTGTTGTTGGGGAAGGACAGGTTCACGCTGCCCGACGTCGCCGAGGTGGTGAAGTCCGTGCCGCGCGTCGCGGTGCTCGTGTCGTCGAGGATTTCCCACGTCACCGTGCCGACGTCCAGCCGGCGTTCGGTGGTGATCCCGCGGGTGCCGCGCACACGGAAGGTCAGCGGGTCGCCCGAATCCTCCTCGACCTCCGGCGCCGTGACCTCGATCGTCCCGGTCGACTCGTCATCGTCCACGATGGTGACCTCGACGGTCAGCGCCTTCTTGCCGTTGACGAACCGGAAGTTGTCGTCGCCTCGTGGCGTCCGCAGCCTGATGACGAGCTTCTCGTCCGGCTCAAAGGCGAAATCGGGAATAGTCGTGAGATCGAGGGCCGTTTCCCGGGACCGAATGAGACCCGGTCCGAACGTTACGGGCAGTGTTCCCGAAGCAGCCAGGGCATGGTCTTTCAGGCCCCCACCAGTGGTTGCCGTGCTCTCTGCTGAGACCACCTCCCATCTGAAACTATAGGAACGCCCAACAGCGGATTCGGCCTGGCTCCGGTATGCGGTCAACATGATTTGCGCGGTGTTGCCGTCCGACGCCCCCGTGCCCGTGCCCTCACTCACCGTCCCGGGAGCGGTGGCTGTCACCTGCCAATCGAGCAAGTCGTCGTCCTCGATGTGGTAGGTGAAGGTGACGGTCTTGTCCGGATCGCTGTCGGCGTCGTCCCCGTCCGGGAAGCTGCCGTCGAGCGCATTCAGCTTCAGCACGATCGACTCGCGCGACTCATGGATCTGGTCCGGACTGATGGCGATGACGAGGTCTTGCTCCACACTCGTCTTGCCCCGTTGGAAGTTGAAGGTGATATCGCCGGTCGCACCGGTGCGTCCGCCCACGGTGAAGTCGGTACCCGCTGTCGCTGTGCTTGTCGAGTCGATGGTGTAGCGGAACTTGCGGATCGTCTGCCTGGCCTGCGCGGCCTCCGCGAGGGAGCGGTGCGCGGTGAGCGTGAGCCGGATCTCACCGGCATCCGCGGCCTTGCTCCCCTCCGTCACGACCGTCCCTTCAGCCGGCGCCTCCACGAAGATCCGGCCGGCGGGCACATCATCGTTCGCGATGGTGTAGGAGAAGTCCGCGTGGGCGGCGCCACCGGGCAGCGAGAGGCTCTTGCCGCCGATGAGGCCGGGCCCGGGTGAGAACCGGAGCGTCGCCGTCTCGGCCCCCTCCACCATGTCGTCCGGGTTGACTTCCATCGTGAGGGTTCGCTCAGCCTTCCCCGCGTTGAGGGGGAAGCCGAGCGCCAGGGTCATCTTGTTGAACTGGCGGATCGGGGGGCGCGTGACCTGGGGCTCGCGCGCCCAGATATCGCGCGTCTCCTCGGCGATCGGAACGCTGTTGTGTTCGCTATGGCCCTTCAGGTCGACATCCGGGTTCTGGGCGAGCGGGAACCACCAGCCCACCGTCCAGCTGGTGTTGACCGCGGTCTCCTCGGCGGCCGGGGGCGGGCGGTGCACCGTGACGGTGAAGTCGACCTGCCCCCCGGAGGTCTTGTCGAGCGCGGTGCCCTCCACCAGCGCTGACCCCTTCGGGACGCTGGGTGTGATGGTCACCACCCCGGCCTCCGGTTCGTCGTCGGCGATGTACGGCTTGACGATGACATTCCTGCGGGGGGCATCGCCGGGGGTCTGGGGGACAATTGTGGTTTGCAGCAGCGCCCCGGGGAAGGAATCGCGAACCGAGAACGACAGCGTGACCACCTCGTTGCCCTCGGCCCACAGGTCCGGCACGGTCTCCAGCACGATGCGTTTCGACTGCGCACACAGGGTCTCACCCGGTCCGTCCGGGTTCCCCGGTGGCATGTCGAACCGGACCGTGCCGCTTGTCGGCCCCGTGAAGTCGCGGAACGGTCCCGAACTGCTCGCCGTGCTCGTTTCTGTCACCCGCCAGTCGACCTCGGCGATGGTGCGTGTCAGGCACGCCGCATCCGGCCTGAAGAAGACCAGCTGCGCGCCGAAATCGGTGCCGGTTCCGCTGTCCCCCTCCGCGCCGCGGCCGTCCCTGCCATCGGCGCTAATGGGGATGACGGTGATCCTGGGCAGCTCCTGGTCGTCGTCCGCGATCGTTGCCTCTACCTGCCTGGAGTGCTTCGCGCCGTTCGGAGCGTCCTTCAGCTCGACCGTCGTCAGGCCACCGAGCTCACCCTTGAGTGTGAAGTTCACCCTGACCGATTCATCCACCTCCTGAAAACGGTCCGAGATGGTCTTCATGTCAATGGTCGCCGTCGCGGAATCGGTATTCGTGCCTGAGAATGGGAAGTAGACGCGGAACCGCCCGCAGAACTCGTCGTCGCAAGCGTTGCTGTCCTGCTTCGAGATCGCCGAGCCCGAGGTCTTCACCACGGGATCGTCGACATCCCCGTGCTCGTGGGCGTAGTTGGGAACGGCGGGCCCGGTCAGGGTGGCAGCGCCCGACCGGTGGTTGCGATCGCTATGCCAGTCACGATCGATATTCCAGTCGACCCAGAAGCTGATGATCGGTTTGGCAGCTTCGGTGGCCGGGCGGTTCACCTCGATGGTGAACGTGAGCTTGTTGCCGTGGCTTGCCTGGTCCTTGGCGGTGCCCTCGGTTACGCCGACGGCGCTCACGGTGACGATGGTGGTGGGAGTCGTCTGGGCGAAGACCAGGCCCGGGAGGAATACAATAGTAATAGCAAGCAGGGACAGGGCGCCAACCGCCGTGTAGAAGCTGACCCGTCTCAGGGACATCAGCGGTGACCGACTGTGACTATCGAGGCGTCCGGCGCAAACACCCGCTGGAACACCTAGTGCCGAGCCTGCATGAGCTCGCTCCCCTCCCGGCGCGCAGGGCAACATCCATGCAACGACATTGATTGTAGCCGCATCCTACGCGATCAGGGAAGCGTCCGCGTGTCCTCGTGGGAAGATCCCGGCCCCCACCGGCGGCCGGGAGATCGCTGCGCTCGTTGCGGACCGGGACGATTCCGGCGACCCCGGCCGCCTCGTCCGAAGCCCAACCGGCGGGCGAGCGCGCCAGGAACGCGCCGGCGCTCGACGTGCGGAGCCAGCTCTACCAGCTCACGGGGGTGGACCTGACGCGGATTGATGGGGTGGACAAGCACACGGCGCTGACGTTCGTCAGCGAGGTCGGGCTGGACATGAGCGGGAGACCGTGAAGCACTTCGCCTCGTGGTTGGGCCTGTGCCCGAGAAGCCGCGTCACCGGTGGCACGGTCATCAGCTCCCGGACCCAGCCGTCAGCGAGCCGGGCTGCAGCCGCCCTCGGTCTGGCGGCCTACGGCCTTCCCGCTCCGACAGCGCGCTCGGGGCGTTCCTGCGGCGGAAGAGGGCGCAGCTGGGGTCGTCGAAGGCCATCACGGCGACGGCTCACAGGCTGGCGCGGATCAGCTACCTGATGCTGGAGGACGGACACGCCTGCACGGAAGCCGGAGCCGGCTACTGCGAGCAGCCGCCGCCACCCCGGCGTCGCCAGCTTTGACGCACTGCAGGGCAGGACAGCGGCAGGCAGCTGGTCCGGTCAGGGACGGACGGCGAGAGCGCGGCCGAAGGCCATCCCGGCAACGGCTCCGGGGTCCCGCCACCATTCCGCCAACTGGCGAGCGATCTCGGTCATCATCTCCGGTGACAGCGCTCCACTCTGCTTCGCGGCGTCCGCTATGCCGCCATCCAGAAACCACTGGCGGATGATGGCGTGGTAGAAATCGATCTCGTCGGGAGTGTGGTAGACCTCGAAGGAAGCAGAGATGTCGATGTCCACGAAGCCAGCCCGCCAAAGGTGCAGCTTCATGTCCCGGGCGATCTCGGGGTGGCCGCCGTCCGCGGCCAGCAGATCACTGAACGCCTCCAGCGACCGTTGCATCACCCCCAACTCCGGATGGGCGAAACAGGATCCAAGCATGAGGTCGCGGCAGGCCACCAGGCCCCCCGGCCGCAGCACCCGCTTCACCTCCGCCAATGCCCGGTCGGTGTCGGAGACGTGCAGCAGGACGCCGCCCAGATGGACCGCGTCGAAGGAGCCGTCCTCGAAAGGCAGGTCCTCCACGTCGGCTACCTGGAACGCCGCGTTGCGGCAGTCGGCAGCGGCGGTCACGGCTCGGGCGAGGTCAATCTGCGACGGCTCGATATCAACTCCACGCAGCTCGCCCGGGGCGACGGCCCGGGCCAGTCGCAGCGACAGATGTCCCGCACCACAGCCGACGTCCAGCAGCCTTTGCCCGCGCTCCAGATGGGGAATCAGGAAATTCAGGCTCTCCTGCTGGGCGAAGCGCGCCTGGAACCGGCTCATCTCCTCGCTGTAACCCATGGTGTATACCGAATCTGCTGTGTCCTGTGGCATTTCCCGCGTACACCTCCCTGTGCTGACTTTGCATGCGGACGCCGTGGCGGCGGCGAGTTCTACCCTGATCTTGACCGTGCATCCAGGCTGTCCAGTATGGCCGCGATGACTTCCACGGCCTGCTGGAACCGGTCCGGGGGAATTCCTCGCGCCAGATCTTCCGCCAGTTCCCGAAGGGGCTGCTCCAACTGCCGCGCCAGTTCCTCGCCCTCCCTGGTGACCCGCAGGGTCACGTTTCGCCGGTCGGTCCGCGAGCGGCGCCGGGTAATCAGCTGCTTCTCGTAGAGGCGCTGCGCCGTCCGGCTGATCAGCGACTGCTCCAGGGTCACGCGTGAACCGACGTCGACCGGGTTCATGGGGCCTTGTTCCACCAGTGTAACGAGCACGCGGTATTCGGACGGCGAGATCCCGGAGGACACCAGCACCGCCGCCCAGCGCCGCTCCACCAGGAGACCCACGTCCGCGAGCTGCAGGGGCAAGGTCACGTTCACGTTTTCAGACATGGATGGACTCCCCGGGGGGAGGGGGAGCGCTTACTATATCATTTGTTCTGCAATCGCGCTGATTGATAAAAGTGCTATGTCCTCATACGTAATGGCACTCGTGACTGTGGCATTGATTGTATGGCCTTCACTGGACTCGCACAATTCAAATCGCCAGCCAGCACCCGTGGCCGTCGTAACGATTTGCCGTCAGGACTCAAGGCGGGAGCCGGATGCGTTAGCCGCACGTCCGAATCCGTGCGGGGGGCGCCGGCAACCGGCGTCCCTACCGCGAACCCGTAGCGACCGCACGATGTGCGGGGCGATCTTCGGGCAGCAAGCGTTGGCCGGGCGGAAGCCTCTCAGCGGTCACGAGCATCGCCGGACGGATGCAATGATGAGATCGAAATTCGCGTTGACGTCGAAGGTCGTGAGGGCCTGTTGATGGCTCTGCTGGAGCGCTGCGATGTCCTCTGCTGAGTCACCTTCGTCCCGTAGCGCCTGGAGTGCGTCCGCTTGCTGATCGACGAGCGCTTGCCGATCAATGGCCTGCTGAGCCCGCAGGGCGGCGAGGCGCTGCTGGATCACCTCGTCCGGCGGATCGCATTCGGCGGTAGGAGTCGGCGTAGGCGTCGACGTAGGTGTGGGCGTAGGTGCGGGCGTTTCCGGCCGGTCTCGAGGGCGCACCGCGGTCCGCTCTACCTCCGCAGCGATGACCGTGAAGCGGCTGCTGTCGCCGCGTCCGAAGACGTCCGGGAAGTAGCTCTCCTCGGCGCGCGCGGGGGCGACAAAAAAGTCACCGGGCGTCGTCGCCCGCGCATAGTAGACGTACTCGTGCACTCCTCGAGGCAGGCGCGTGGCCAGCAGCACCACCCGGTCGTCACGGAGGTCCACCTGGTCCCACGGGCTCCAGTACCAGCGGTACCAGGGCGCGGAGTACGCCGGCGCAGCGCCGGGCAGCGCCTCCGCGCGATCCGCTTCCAGCCGCTCGCGCAGATAGGGCGCGACGATGTTCAACTGCGGGTCGATCGGCTCGAGGCCGGCCGGCAGGGAGTCCTCGACCCTGGCGAAGAGGCGATCCGCGGGCGCGGCGACCGTCACGACGACACGCACCACGTCGCCGATGGAAGCGCTCGTGATGGGCGTGCCGGGGTCGTCCAGCAGCGAGTAGCGGCGCGAGACGGCAAAGCCGCGGTTCAGCGCCTCGACGGCTTGCGCCGGCGTGACGTAGCGCAGGTTGAGCCCGTAGTAGAGCCGCCCGGCGCTAGCAGCCTCGCGGTCGAACTGCACCCGGCTGACCTCGCCCGGCGGCAGGTCCGCGAGGGCGACCGCGGCGGCGTCGAGGTAGTCGCCGGCCGGCACGTCAAAGTCGCCGTCGAGCACCCGCGTGGTGTTGACCAGCACCGAGTAGTCGTAGACGCCGCGCGTCTCGCCGGTCAGCTCGGCGTAGGCGCCGAGCGAGGCCATGCCCTGTGCGCGCTCGACGTCGGTCTTCCAGCGGTTGACCGAGCGGGCGTAGGCGAGCCAGCGCGCGGTCTCCTCGAGCAGCGGGTGCGACGGGTCGACCTCGGTGAGGGCGCGCAGCACGATCGCGGTGGTCCGCACGCTGCCGTTGTGCATGCTGCCCGCGATGCGTTCGTCCTCCCAGTGGTTGCCGTTGGCGCTGGCGATGGTGTTGGCCGTGAGGTCGTTGAGCAGCGCGCGCGCGGCCTCGTGGTCGCGCTCGTGGCCACTTCCGATGAGGCCGAGCAGCAGGTAGGCGCGCCCCCAGTTCGTGAGGTCCGCGCGGTGCTGCTCGAAGATCGCGAGCACCCTGCCGGCCTGCTCGCGCGAGCGCGCGCTGACCTCGCGCCCCTCGTTCGAGGCGTCAACGAGCGCGTAGAGCAGGAAGGCGTGCTGGTTGGCGTCGGCCGGACGCTCGACGTCGGTCGTGCGGTCCAGGTACTCCGTGACCGCGCGAGTGGCCCGCGACAGCGCCCCGTCGGGAACCGTCTCAGCGGTGTCCCGGGCCTCGCCGAGCGCCAGCAGCACCCAGCCGCTGACCCAGGCGTCCTGCTCGCAGACGCCGCACCAGCTCCACCAGCCGTGGTACTCCTGCTCGCCGACCAGCGTCCTCACGTCGGCCGTGAGCTGGGCCCGCTCAGTCTGGTCCAGACCATCCGGCGTCGCACGCTCCACGGCGACAGAGGCGATGACGCGGCTCGCGATGCGCACGGGCCACTCGGTCCAGCGCAGGTAGGGCTTGAAGTAGTCCAGCTCCTCGTCGAGCGCGCCGACCAGCGAGCCCTGTAGCGACAGCTCCAGCGAGCCGCTGCCCGTGATCACGTAGTCCGGCAGGTACACCGCCTCGATAGCCGGTACGTCCTCGACGACGCCGCCGGTCGCCGTCGTCTCCGGGGTCACGTCGAGGTGCACGGGCAGGCTGATCTCGACGGCGTCGCCGTAGCTATCCGTGACGGCGCGGAAGCGCACCGTCGCCGCGCCCTCGGCGAGGACGCGGGCGGGCCAACCGAAGATCGCCGAGTCGCCGGGTTCGATCGTCATCGTGCGCGCGGCATCGTCGTCGAGGGTCACGCCCTCGGCCTCGACGGTGACGGTCACCTCGCGCGCCGTGTCCGTACCGTTGCGCACGAGCGTGCGCAGCGTGACGGAGTCGCCGACGCGCAGGAAGCGCGGCAGCGCGGGGCGCACGAGCAGCGGCTGCGTCACCCGCAGCTCGCTCTCGCCCTCGCCGACTTGCGTCTCGGCCGTCACGGCGCGGGCGAGCGCTCGCCAGGTGGTGGTGTTGTCCGGCAGATGCAGCTCGAAACTGGCCTTGCCTCCCTCGTCCGTGGTGAGTTGCTCGATCCAGAGCGCCGTGTTCTGGAAGTCCGAGCGCACAGGCGCGTCGGCGCCGCTCTCTGCCACGGGCGCGGGGGCGATCACCGCGTCTTCCGCCCCGGACATACCCGTGTCTGGATGCTCCGGCGGTAGGGATGGCCCGGCGGGTGACCGGTTCTTCGCCCGGCCGTCGCCCGTGGCTTCTTCGCCCTCCCCGGCCTCGCGGTAGGCCTCGTTCCAGCGGTCGACGAGGACGGCGAGCGACGAGGCGGTACGGACGCCAAGCCCACGCTCGTACCAGAACCAGTCCAGCCCGTTCGCCCCAGGCTCGTCCGCCAGCGCGAGCACAGCCTTGTCGACGATCGCGACCGCGAGATCGGCCTCGACGCCGCGGCCTTCCGCATCGGTCACGGTGACGTCGTAACGTACCGTTTCGCCAGCCAGGGCCTGCGTGCGGTCCGGCTCGATGCGCACATCAAGGCTCCGCGGCGCCGTCGAGACGGAGAGTTCGATGTTGCCAACGAGGTAGCGCGGGTAGGGATCGTCAGCGGTCGGCGGGCGATAGAGCACGACACCCACGTAGATGTTGGGGATATGCGCGTCCTCGATCGGGATGCGCAGCACCTCGCTGTTCGTCTCGAAGCTGCGCACCTCGCTGCTCAGCACGCGCCCGCGCTCGATGGTGACGAGGGCGGTGGCGCCCGCGAACGGCGCCGGCACGAGCACCTCGGCCACGTCGCCGACCTCGTACTCCTCACGGTCGGCGATGAGCTCGATGATGTCGTCGTCGCGCACCGGCCACGGCGCGTAGTCCGGGCCACTCACCCAGAGGGCGCGGGCAGAGCGCGCGACACGTTCACGCTCGTCGAGCGACTCCGCCACGAGCCGGTACGAGCCGGACTTCGGCGGGGTGAACGTCAGCGCTGCCTCGCCAGCCTCGTTCGTCGTGGCGGAGAGCACCTCGATCTCCGTCTCGCGCAGCTCATAGCGGTAGGAGTAGCCGCCGTGGTCCGCCCGCTCCTTCGAACGCACCCACTCGCGCTCGACTACACGGACCGTCATGGGCCGGTTCGGCGCGATGCGGCTCTCGAAGTCGACCGTCACGAGGTGGATGGTCTCCGGCTCTCCGGCCCTGGCGATGTAGGACTCGGTCTTGATGCCGGCGTACCACGTGGCGGGGTGGACGGTGACCGCGGTGCTGTTCCCCACGGCCTGCCCGTTCGCGTCTGTCACGGTCGCGCTGATCGTGAACCGCTGGGTGCCCTCGTCCTGCTCGAGCCTGGCGGGAACCTCGAAGCGTGCGCTGCCGGAGGCGTCCGTACGCGTCTCGCCTTCGCCCCGCAACGGATCAGCGCGGTCGGGGGTTCGGTAGTAGTAGTCGTACTCCGAGAACGAGTAGTCCTCGTAGCCCTCGACGCGGATCGAAGTGGGCCACGCCAGCGCGGACCACTTGACAGCGGCGTCCGCCACGGCGCCGCCGAAGTAGAAGCTCGCCGCTACCTCGGCCGAGATCGCGTCAGCAGCGAGGTAGTCCGTTCCCGCCGCCTCCACGGTGACCTCGAACTCCGGCGCGCGGAACTCCGCCACCGTGAAGGGAATCGAGGCCACCACGCGGCCGTGACCATCGAGCACGGACACCGCGTACCTACCCGTGGCGGCGTTGCCGGGGAGCACGAACTCGCCCGCGAGAGCCCCGAACTCATCGAGCTCGGACGTTGTGTCGAGCAGGTCCTCCCAGCGTGGATCCCGGATCCGGATGGTGACCTCGGTGCCCGGTCCTGGCACGGCTAACGACGCGTCGTCGTCGTCCCGCACGACGGCCTTGTAGTAGACGGTCTCGCCGGGGCGGTAGATCGGCCGGTCGCTGTACAGGTGGCCGACCGAGCTGGGGAAGTACGATGAAGCCCCCAGCTGTGAGGGTGAAGCTCCCGCATCCCACCACGTAGCCGCCACGCCGCTGCGTCCGTCCTCCTCGATCCGCACGAGGTGGTTTCCGTACGGCCTCCAGTAGCTCGAGTAGGAGTCACTGGTGGCCGTGACGGCGAACCGCGCCAGTCCGTCGCTGTCGGTGTCGGCGGCCTGGTAGGGGCTCGCTGGCGGGTTCTCGAGCGGGGCGGTGTTCACCGTGACGCCGCTGAGCGGGTTGCCGGTCTCGTAGTCGAGCGCCCAGACGATCAACTCGTCGAACGCGAGCTTGGTGACGATCGCCGTGTCGACGACGCTGAGCACCAGCTTCCGCGGGTACCACCACTGCGCCTCGGGGTGGTCGACCGCGAGGAAGTAGTGGCCCCTGGGCAGCGGTTCGCCCTCGCTCAGGCCCGTCGAGTAGACGCGCGAGGCGTCGCGCAACTCCGCGTCGATCTGCTCGCTCCAGCTGCGTATCGGATTGCTGGCGGGAGTGAACTCCTCCCAGCCGTCGGAGCGCCATCCGTCGATGAAGCCGCTGCGGAGCAGGATCTCAGCCTCGGCGTCCGCGAGACGGTAGAGCCGGAAGCGAGCCTCTTCCACGGCCAGCGCGTGGTAGTACAGCACCTGTGGATCGGCCGCCGCGAAGGTGACGAAGCTGCCCGGGGCCGCCGGGTTCACCCGCGGGTTCACGGTCTCCGCCTCCGTGGTGAACGAGAACTCGTAGGCGGGAACCGCCCGCCCCCCGCGATCACGTGCGCCTGCCGCGAGGCGCACGGTGTACTTCGTCGCGGGCTCGAGTCGGACGTCCACGCTCACTATCCCGCGGCCCCAGCTGTAGGGCGAGACCACGATGTCATCGGGTTCGATGCCACTGATCGAGACGCGGCCTTCGAAGGATTCGAAGTCCATCGGGTTGTTGTATTCGAGGGTGATGTCGTACCGCCAAGCGTCGCTCTCACCGTCCAGCGGCCGCGTGCGTATCAGCCGCGGCGGCTCCACCACGGTGAAGCGAGCGATCCGGTGCGACTGGATGCCGCCGCCCGCAGCGCCGCGCAGCCCGAGCGGCGCTTCCAGCCTGTACGCGACGCCGAGCGCCAGCGGCTGGTCAGGCATGAGCGTGACCACGCTGTCGCCCTCGCTCCAGGCGAACGAGGACGCAACGGCGGAGCCGCTCTCGACGCGCAGCTTGAGGCCCGCCTCGACCGAGGCGCGGTCCATCGGCTGGTTGAAGGTGACGACGAACGGCCCGTCCGGCTCGACGAACTTCGAGCCGTCACTCGGCTTGAAGCGCGTGATCGCGGGCTGGATCGTCGCGAAGCTCCACTCGAAGTCGGACTGGAGGACGCCGTCGGCGGCCGAGGTGAGCCCAGCGGGGATGCGCACGCGATACTGAGTGCTGGGCGGCAGCCCCGTGCTCGGCGTGAAGCGGTAGAGCGATGTGTTGAGCCATTCGCCCTTGCCCGCGATCTGCGGGTCGAACTCCAGCACCGGCGGCGCTTCGCCCTCCTGGAGCACGGTCAGCGCCGCGACCGAGCGGTTGAACTGCACGAGGATCTGCGCCTCCGCAGGCACCTCGCGATCCCCATCTCCGGGGATGACGTAGGTCACCTCCAGCCCGCCGGAGACGGTGAACGCGTGCACGTGGTCCTCGGAGAGCCCTGCCGCCGCAGCGTCCACGCGCAGCTCGTAGCGCTTCCCGCGTTCCCAGCCCGGGTAGGCGGGCTGGTACAGCAGCGTGCGATTGTCGGCCCAGACGAACGAGCCCTCGACGGGCGGGGCGATCGAAACGAGGGCGGCGCCGTCCGCCTCGGACGGCGGAACGCGGAAGGCGATCGTCGCGACCGCGAGCCGCGGCACTTCCGTGCCGCCAGGCGAGACGGCCACCGGGCGCGGAAGCTCGTCGAGGGGCACCACAATCCTCAGGTTTCCGTAGCGGAAGCGCCCGTCGAGGCTGTGGCCATCGTCGAGTTGGAGCGGGCCCGGATCGAGCCACTCGCCGCCTGTCCGGCGGGCGCTGACGGAGACGGACATGGGATCGCCGACGCCCTGCCAGACGCGCAGCTCGACGCCGCCGACGGTGATGTCACCGTAGCGAAGGCTACCGTCGTCGCTCTTCCCGCTCTGCGGGAGCGGAATCGTTC
This sequence comes from Dehalococcoidia bacterium, assembly GCA_963667465.2. GTDB lineage: Bacteria > Chloroflexota > Dehalococcoidia > UBA2979 > UBA2979 > VXMT01. The sequence goes on from CAXXDN010000002.1 coordinate 809,901, forward strand.
CGAGCGCGCCCCAGTCGCCGCCCTCGGGGCGGGCACTGACCAGGAGCGACTGCGGGTAGAGCACGTCCTGCCAGACGCGCAACTCGAGGACGGCGCTGTCGTCGCCGCTGGCGCTCGCGCTTCGCGCTCCGTCCGGGCTGCTCGTGGCCGCCAGCGCAGCCAGGAGCAGCGTGCTCAGCACGACGGCGAGTAGTCTCACGGGTACTTCTGCACCGACACCGAGGGTGGCGCGGCCTCACCGCAGGTGTGAGCATCCCCACGAGCGAACCGGCGCCCCGTGGACGTCTCAGACAATCTATGCCTGTTCTTCTTCTTGTTGCGGCGGCGCATCACCGCCATCAGCCGCTTGACGGACGCTATTTCGTACTTCACCAACTCCGGCGCGATGTTCACCATCAGCTTGAACGGAGACCACCAATCTGCCCTTGTTGCCCTGATCTCGTTTCAGCCGCGCCTCGAGCAGCGAGGTGCGTCAGTTGCGTGAGCTCGGACAGCTTTGCCTGGAGCGTGCCGGTCATCGCCTTGTTCACGGGCTCCAGCTTCGTGACGCCGCCGTTTCTCAGCTTCACCCCGTACCACGGGGCCAGCGGGACATCGGCGCTCCAGTTGAGGGCGTCGGTGACCGTCCCCTCGAGGCCGGCCTGCACAGCCAACAGCAGCGTGCAGTCGGCACCCTGCGTGCAGGCCGTCTGCGCCCGCGCGCCGTCAGCGCCCGCCGGTGACGGCCAGCCAGAGGCTAACCCCGAGGCCGATCGCGAGGAGCGCACCAGGCTCAGCCAACGCTGCGTCCGCACGTTTCGCATGAGCCGTCACCCTCCCGCAGGGCCAGCCCGACTCCTGGGAGACTGCTCATCGATGATACAGCTAGCCCCGCGGCCGCGAGGCCGCAAGCCTCTCGCGCTGGCGCTCCTCGGCGGCCCGGGCGGCGGCGTCCTCGCCGCCCTCGTCCGGCCAGCCGACGATGCCGGCCTCCCTGAAGCCGTCGATCTCGTCGGCCGAGTAGCCCAGCTCCTCGAGGATGGGACGGGTGTGCTCGCCGGGCTCGCAAGCCGGACCGATGATCGGCGGGGCGCTGTCGAGGGTGACGATCGGGCCGTGACGCCAGTACTCCCCGAACGTCGGGTGGCTGACGTCGACGGTGAAGCCGAGCGCGCGGTTGGCGTCGTTCCCGGCGAACTCCGCGACAGTGGCGGTGTCGGCCCGGACACAGGCGACGTCGCGGGCGGCAAGATCGCGCTCCCACCTGTCGGCGCTGCGCCCGACGAACACCTCGGCGAGGGCCGCCGCAAGCGTATCGCCGTGCTCCTCGCGCGCCTCGGCGCTCGCGAAGCGCGGGTCCGTGAGCCACTCGTCGCGTCCCAGCTCCGCGCAGAGTGCGCGCCACTCCTGCTCGAACGGCGCGGCGAGGAACACCCAGGCGTCATCGCCGGTGCGGTACAGGCGATAGAGCGGCCCCTGCCCCAGCAGCTCGGAGTCCGGCTGGCGGCGCGGTGGCACGTCCGGCCCGCGGACGGCCCCGTCTGCGTTGGCATAGAGGTTCGAGGCGATCATCGTCGTGAGCTGGTACTGGCCGATGCCCAGCTCCTCGGCGACGCGCAGGCCGAGCAACAGGCTGCTGCCGAGGCCGAGCGCGGCGTTGACGTCGGGGTTGCCCTCGTTCGCGTTCTGGAGGCGCCAGGCCTTCTGCTTGAGCCCGTCCAGCGGCAGCCCGGCGTCGTCGGCGTGGAGCTCGCTCGGGGGCATCTGCTGGATCGCGCCGCCGCCGAGGGCGCCCGCGATGGGGTGCATCGCCGGCTTGAACGAGTACGGGCCTGAGTCCCCGTAGGAGGCGCCGTAGTGGTAGACGACACGCGGATTGAGCGCCCTCGCCTGCTCGTAGCCGATGCCGAGCCGCTCGGCAACACCGGGGCGGAAGTTGTGCATGACGACGTCGGCGCGCTCCAGCAGGCGGTGGACGATCGCCTGGCCCTCCGCTGTCTTGAGGTTGACCCCGATGCTCTCCTTGCCGGCGGTCGTCTTGTAGAACAGCAGCCGGCCCGCTGTGTAGCGACTCACCTCGCCCTCGGGCGGCTCGACCTTGATCACGCGCGCCCCGAGGTCGGCGAGCAGCGCGCTGCCGAACGGCGTGGCGAAGAAGGTCGAGAAGTCGACGACGAGGGTTCCCTCGAGGGGCGCCGCCGGCGCGGGGCCGGCTTCGCCGGGCTCGACTGCCGCCCAACTCCCGGCGTCGACGCCATTGGCCGAGCCGAGTGAGGGCGCTCCCCGGCTGGGAGTCGCGGGAGTCTCGGTTTGCCGAACGATCGGGCCGACCTGCTCGACGCCGTCGATCTCGATGATGTGCTCGTTGTGGCGGACCTGGGGGTGGTCGAACGCGTCGGCAGCCTCGAAGAAAGGCTCGATGGCGATGTCGCGCTCGGCGTCGAAGATCGCCTTCCACTCGGCCCAGGTCTTCTCGCGCGTGCGATCGAGCACCGCCTCCCAGACGCCCTCGCTGTCCGCGGCGTTCCTGAGTGCGGGGAGGTCGACGTAGCGTGGGTCGGAGTAGAGGTCGGTGAGCCCCATCGCGTTCAGCTGCGCCATGAAGAGGTGCGGGAGGGTGTTGGCGAACTGCAGCCAGACACCGTCCTTCGTGACCGCCGTCAGGTAGTTCGGGCGCGGGACCTGGTACTGAATCGCGCCCCAGGTGCTCAGCCGATCGGCCGCGAGCGGGTCGGCCGCGGCCGCCTGCATCGCGTACCAGCGGATCATGTCGTAGGCAGTGGTGCCCTGCAGCAGGCTGGTCTCGACGTGCGTGCCTCGCCGCGTCTGCCGCCGCACGTGCAGGGCCGCGAGGATGCCCTGCAGCGCAGCGTGGAGCGCGCCGTAGCCGGCCGACGGCACGGCGGCGAACGCCGGGCCGCCTCGCTTGGGCAGCAGGCTTGAGAACTCGAGCATGCGACCGCTCAGCGCGGAGACGATGCCCTCGTAGCCCTTGAGGTGAGCCCAGGGTCCGCGCGCGCCGAAGCCCGTGATCGAGGCGTAGACGAGCGCCGGGTTAAGCGCGCGGGCCTCCTCGTAGCCGAGGCCGAGCCGCTCCATCACGCCGGGCCGGAAGTTCTCGACCAGCACGTCGGCCGCTGCGATCAACTCGCGTGCGGCGGCTCGCCCGTCCCCGGACTTGAGGTCCAGGACGCGGCTGCCCTTGCCGCGGTTCCAGAAGCCCCACGCGGGGTGCCCTCGGTACGGGTCAGCCGAGGGCGGCTCGATCTTGACGACCTCCGCCCCGAAGTCGGCGAGGATCGTGCTGACGAGGTTGCCGTGCATCCCCCGCGTGAAGTCGAGGACGCGCAGTCCGCTACAGGCCAGCGTCACAGTCACCACCCTCCGCGCGTCTCTTGTCAGCGGCAGATTACCGCGAAGGCGTAGCCGCGTCCGGTGAGGCCATCGAGGACGGTCTCGAGCGCGGCGACGGTCTGCGAGCGTTCGCCGCCCCCGTCGTGCATCAGAATGATCGCGCCGGGCCGCACGTTGGCGAGGATGTGCGAGGCGATCTGCTCCGCGCCGGGCCGCCGCCAGTCCTGCGGGTCGATCGACCAGAGCACCATCGACTTGCCGAGTTCGGCGGCGATGCGAGTGGCGTACTCGTTCGTCGCTGCGTACGGGGGCCGCAGGCACTCGATTGGGTCGACGCTCGTCCCCGCGACGGCGTGGAGGGCGGCGTCCGTGCTCGTCACCTGCGCGACGATGTCCTCGCGGTCCGCCTTGCTCAGCCAGATGTGGTCGAACGTGTGGTTCTCTGCCTCGTGCCCGGCCTCGACCATGCGCTCGATGATCGACGGAAACCGTGAGACGTTCTGGCCGAGCACGAAGAAGGTCGCCGTCACCTCGTAGCGATCGAGCACGTCGAGCACCGCGGGCGTCCAGGTGGGGTGCGGTCCGTCGTCGAAGGTCAGGTAGGCCAGCGGCGCGCCGGCCCGGTTGTGCGCCGGCGGGTGCGCCGGGTCCACCCGGTTCGGCCGCTCCGCGACGGGCTCGGGCTGCTGCCAGGCGGCCTCGATGGCGTCCCAGGTCGAGCGGTCGACGACGCCCGTCGGTTCGAGATCGGCGCGTAGCTGGATGCGGATCACCGCCTCGCGGGTCGCGGTGTCGTAGACGTCGTAGTAGCGGCCGGGGTAGAGGAAGCCGAGCCCCGGCACGCGCGCGAGCCGCTGCTGCAGCGCGCGCACGGCGCGCCCGCGATCGCCCGAGCCGATTGTGTAGCCCTCGGCGAGGCGCTCCGCCGACGGTCCTGGTAGCAGCTCGTCGGCCGATGGCTCCCCGGGCGGCGCGCCGGGCGCGCGTTCGGCGGACTTGAGGAACGCCGCCAGCTCGTGCAGGGAGACGTCATCGGGGGAGCGTTCGATCGCCCGTGCGGCCGCCTCGCGCGCCCGCTCCAGGTCGTCCGGCGAGGCGAGCGCGAAGGCCAGGGCGCGAACCGCGTGGATCGCCGCGTGGTCCGGCCGCTGCTCGAGCGCGCGCTCGCTGTAGTCGAGGAGCGTCACGGCCAGCGTCGTGAGGTCGAGCTCGGCGGCCGTGTCGGTGATGAGCGGCCCATCGAGGGCGAACGCATCGTCCGGCGCGTGGGCACGCATCAGGTCGAGCGCCGCCTCGTACTCCCCGGCGAACACATGGGTGAGCAGCGGCTGGCCGGGCGACCCCGCGTACGCGAGCCGCGCCGCCGCCGTCTGGTTCACGAGGATCGAGAGCCAGCGCAGGCCGTCGTGGCCGGGGACCTCGCTGGCCGCGTGCACGGCGCGCGCCGCCGCCTCCCGCCAGAGATCGGCTTCCGCGAGCGCCACGACGGACGCCGCGTCTGCCCTGGCATCCGGTGGAAGGCCCGGCGGAACTGCGAGCTGCACGCGACTCAGGTCGCTGCCGTCCCAGCGGTAGATCTCCAGCGACCGCTCCTCAACGGCGCACGCGTAACAGAAGACGTAGGGGTTCGAAGAGTTCAGCACGAACTCGGGGAGCCCGTCGCCATCGAGGTCCGTGGTCGCTCCTGCGTTCGGCCGTGAGCTGATGTGCGAGAGCGCGCTGGAGAGGCGGGTGCCGTCGAAGCGGATCACGTCGAACGTTCCGGCGTGCGCCCCCGTCGGCCCGCGGATGATCACCCAGGCGCTGCCCGGCACGGCGTCGATCGTGACGAGCTCGACCTGCTCCGTGCGCTGCGGCGCCGTGTCGATCTCGATCCGGTCAATCTCCTCGGACCAGGTTCCATCGTTGCTGAGGCGGTAGACGGCGACGATGTGGAAGAAGTCGATCGGGTCGCCGTCGTCGTTCACGTAGAACGGCTGCGGCCCGTCGGTGACCACGGCCCAGTACGCGCCGCCCGCGTCCCGCACCCCGAGGTCCAGCGCACGCGCCGTGAGCTCGTTGTCGCCGAACTCCTCCGTGATCGCCGCGAGCAGGATCGAGGCGAGTTCGGCCGCCCGCTCGGCGAGCTCCTCGATGCCGGGTGTTGGCTGCGGCGTCGGGCTCAGTGCAGGCGTCGCGGTCGGGCTCGGCGCGCTTGCCGGCGAAGGCGCCGGTGTGGCGACGGGCACAGGTGCGCGGCCGGGGTCGTCGCCGCTCTCGCAGCCCGCGAGGATGGCGACGCCAAGCACCAGCACGGCAGCGGCGGTGAGGCGTGCATTCATCTCACGAACCTATCACGCGCCGGGCCCACCAAGGCGGCCAGCCGCTACCATCGGACGCATGACGCCATCCGCACGGATCGAGGTCGAGGAGGCGCCTGCGCGCAGGCTGCTGACGCCCACTGGCGGCTACCTCTCCGCCTTCTCGCACACCCTCAACCCGTACGCAGGTTGCGCCTTCGGCGACCGCGGTTGCGGCGTCTACTGCTACGTCGCCGAGTCGCCGATCGGGCGCTTCGCAGACCGCCCCTGGGGCCGCTGGTTACGCGTCAAGACGAACGCCGCCGCGGCGCTGCGGCGCGAGCTTGAGCGCCGGCCACGCCTCGAGGACGTGCGCATCTTCATGAGCTCGGCAACGGACCCCTACCAGCCCGCGGAGGCGCGTTACGGGATCACCCGCTCGATCCTCGAGGTCTTCTGCGAGTTCCCGGTGGGCCTGCTGCTCCTGCAAACTCGCTCCCCGCTCGTCGAGCGCGATCTCGACCTGCTCGCCGGGCTGCCCTTCGCATGGCTCTCGATGACCGTCGAGACCGACGACGACGAGGTGCGGCGCGCCCTTACGCCGACCAGCCCGGGCATCGAGCGCCGCTTCGCGGTGATGCGCCGGGCACGCTCGCTTGGCGTCGCGGTGCAGGCAGCGGTCAGCCCGGTGCTGCCGCACGACCGCGAGCGCTTCGTCGAGCTGATCGCCGGGGCCGCCGACCGTGTGGTCGTCGACACATTCACCGGCGACGGCGCGGCGGGACGGCGCACGGCGGCGCGGCCCCTCCCCGCCCGCTTCGAGGATCTCGGCTACGGCGACTGGCGCGACGAACGTGCGGCCCGGTCGCTCTACGATGACTTGCGCGAGCGCCTTGACGCCGAGCGGGTCGGCTGGTCCGTCGAGGGTTTCAACGAGCTGGCGCGGCCTGCTCTCACAGACGCAGTGCGCAGTTATGTCTCCTATGAGGACTAAGAGGCCAGGGGGCCTGTAAGCCGAATTCTGTACCGCCCTCGGTCTGAGGGCGGCGACGACCATCCATCTAGGGCGACGGTTGCCCGCCGCCTCCAGCGGCCTACCCGGGAGCGGAGCCGGACGCCCCTGCCGCGCAGAGCACGGCGCGCTCCCCTATTTGGCCTTGCTCCGGGCGGGGTTTGCCTGGCCGCCCCGTCTCCGGGACGCCGGTGCGCTCTTACCGCACCATTTCACCCTTACCGCCGGAGCCGAGGCCCGCGACGGCGGTATCTTTCTGTGGCACTTTCCGTCGGCTCGCGCCGCCCGGCCGTTAGCCGGCGCCCTGTCCGGAGGAGTTCGGACTTTCCTCCCGCGGCTCGCCCGAAGGCGCTCCACCGGCGGCCGTCCGGCCCCCTGGCCAGCCTCGATCCTACTCCCCGGCGCCCGTGGTCCGCGACATTACGTGCAGATCGTCCGCCGGCAGCTCAACCACCCAGCGCTCCTGGCCCGCCACGCCGAGGATCTCGTAGGGCCTCGATGCAACCTCGACGGCGATCGGCGGTCCGGCTCCCTCGGGCACGAGGTGCAACGTGTGCGTGTTGCCGAAGGCGAGGTCGTCGACGACGCGCGCGACGAAGCAGTTGTCCGGCAGCGCGCCGTCCGGGTCGATGCGCCGCAGCACCACGCGCTCCGCGCGGATCGCGATGTCGACTGTCTCCGCGTCGGCCGTGCCGGGCGGCAACGTAGCGCCCAGGGGCAGCCCGGAGACGATCGCGCCGTCGCCCCGGCACTCCCCCTCGAAGATGTTGGAGAACCCGGTCAGCTCCGCGACCAGCCGCGAGGCGGGGCGGCGGAACACCTCGTCGCGCGGTCCGAACTGCAGCACGCGGCCCTCGTCGAGGACCGCGATGCGGTCGCCAAGCAGGTGCGCCTCGCGCAAGTCGTGCGTGACGAAGACGATCGAGAGCCGCATCTCGCGGCGCAGGCGCAGCAGCTCCGCCCGCAGATCGGCGCGCAACGCCTCGTCGAGCGCCGAGAACGGCTCGTCGAGCAGTAGCACGTCCGAGCGCCGCACGAGCGCCCTCGCGAGGGCGGCTCGCTGCTGCTGCCCGCCCGAGAGCTGGTGCGGCCGCCGCCCGTCCAGCCCCTCGATCGAGAGTAGTCGCAGCAACTCCTCGTAGCGCCCGGGCGCATCGATGTCGCGCTCGAGCCCGATTAGCACGTTGCGCCGCAGATCCAGGTGTGGGAACAGCGTCGGCTCCTGCACGACGTAGCCGCTGCGCCGCTCCTGCGGCGGCAGATCGACGCCCGCAGCGGCGTCGAAGACCGTGCGCCCGCCGATCTCGATGCGGCCGCCGCGAGGCCGCAGCAAACCCGCGATCGCACGCAGCGTCAGGCTCTTGCCGGAGCCGGAGCGCCCGTAGAGCACCACCAGCTCGTCGGCGGCCTCGAGGGTGACCGCGAGGTCGAAGTCGCCGACGCGCGCCGCGAAGCGCGCGCGCAGCGTCATCGGTACGCCCCCGCCGAGGCGGTGACGCGGTGCAGCGCGAGCAGCAGCACGGCGGCGAACCCGAGCAGCACCACCGACAGCGAGACCGCACCGGCGATCCCGGCCTCCGACTCGAAGGCGGCGAGGATCGCGAGCGGCATCGTCTGTGTCCGGCCCGGCAGCGAGCCGGCGAAGAGCAGCGTTGCGCCCAACTCGCCGAGCGCGCGCGCCCAGCAGAGCACCGCGCCGCCCGCTAGCGAGGGCCAGACCAGCGGCAGCGTCACACTGCGGAAGGTCCGCCAGCGCGAGAGCCCGAGCGTGTAGGCGACGCCCTCGAAGCGCGGGTCGGCGCCCCGGAAGCCGGCATATGCGGAGCGCACGTAGAAGGGCGCGGAGACGAAGAGCTGCGCCAGCACCACCGCCGTGGTGGTGAAGGAGAGCGAGAGGCCGATCCCGCCGAGCGTGTCGCCGAGGTAGCCGCTGCGCCCGAACGCGGAGAGCAACGCGATGCCCGCGACCGTCGGTGGCAGCACCAGCGGCAGGTCGAGCAGCGACGCGGCGAGGCGGGCCGCCCTCGCCCGGCTGCGCGCCAGCAGCCAGGCGAGCGGCGTGCCGAGCAGCACAGCGATCGCGAGGCTGATCGTGGCGGTGACCATCGAGAGGCGCAGCGCGTCCCAGGTCGCCCCCGATGTGAGCTCGGCGGCGACATCACCGTCGCTGAGGGCGCGCCAGACGAGGCCGCCGAGCGGCAGGAGCAGCAGGAGCACGAGCAGGGTCGCAGCGACGGCCACCGCGATCGAGACGCTCCGGCTCATCGCGCCTGCACCCCGGCGACGCTCGGCAGGAAGCCGTAGAGCGCGAAGATCGCCTGCGCGGGCGAGGACAACAGCCAGGCGAGCAGATCCCCGGCCGCCGGTTCGGCCTCCTCGATCAGAACCGCCACGTACTCGTTCAGCGGGGTCCGGGGCGGCAGCAGGATTGCGCGCAGCCCGTCGCTCAGCGCGACGTCCGAGGCGTAGACGAACGCCGCGTCCGCCTCGCCGAGTTCGAGTCGCGAGAGCACGATCCGCACGCTCGGGTCCTCCGTCGCAATCTTGTCGCGCAACGCGTGTGCGGTCTCCGGCTGCTGCTGCTCGACCCACTCAAGGGCGATCCGCGAGAGTGCGCCGACCGGGACCGAGGGCGCCCCGACCGCGATCCGCACGTCCGCCAGCGCCAGATCGCGCAGGCTGCGCCACGGCGCATCCTCCGGAACGGCGACGACGAGCGCGTTCGCCGTCACCACCGTGGGCTGTCTGGCGAGCCCGGCGTCGAGCAGGCGGGCTGCCTGCAGCGGATTGGCGGAGATGAAGAGATCGTCGCCCGCCCCTTCCGCGATCTGGGAGGCGAGCACCTGCGAGCCGGCGAAGCGCACCTCGACCTCGATGCCGGGATGGGCGCGCTCGAAGCCCCCGACGATGTCGGGCAGGGCGTGCCGCAGCGAGGACGCTGCGGCGAGCGTGACGGTCGGTTTCCGTTCGCCGCTGTCGCAGCCGCCGAGCAGCAGCGCGAGGACGGCGAGGAGCGCGAGCGCCGGCAGCGGAGCGCGGAGGCGCCATGATAGCGAGAGTCGGCAGGCCGAGCGCATACTGCCCAGGGCTCCCCGCAGTCCGCGCCGCCCTGCACAAGCTCAGAACGCCGCCGCGCCTCCGAGTATATTCCGCGGCGCGCCCGGTGCTACGATCGTTTCCTGTTGGCCACGCAGTCAGCGCGGTCACGGCAGACGCCACAACGGAGACCGGTCGTGCATTTCAACGTCGCCACGCTGCTGCAGGAGCCGGTCGGAAGCCGCCGCGACGGACGCCTCGAGGGCGAGGCGATGCGCGTCGAAACGGTGGACTGGAGCGCCCTCGCGAGCGGCGAGGTGCGGCTGCTTCGCTCGACCCGCGGCGTGCTGGTGCATGCGCGGCTCGAGACAGCCCCCCTTGTTGAGTGCGCACGCTGCCTCGAGTCGTTCCGCCAGGCGGTCGCGTTGAGCATCGACGAGGAGTTCGTCGCGCCGTACGACCTGCTGACCGGCGAGCCCGTGGAAGCGATCGACGAGGACGACTTCCGGATCGACGCGCAACACCATCTCGATCTCAGCGAGGCAGTCCGGCAGTATGAACAGACGGCGATCCCGATCCAGCCGATCTGCCGTCCCGCCTGCGCCGGGTTGTGCGCGGAGTGCGGGAGCAACCGCAACCTCGCTGCCTGCGAGTGCGCGGAGACAGTCACGGCCGGGCCGTGGGAGGCGCTGAGCGCGCTGAGCGAGCGGCTGCACGCCACGGAGGAACACGATGGCGCTACCGAAACGTAGAACCCCGAAGGCGAAGCAGCGGCAGCGCCGCAGCCACCACCGCATCAACGCGCCGCACCTCGTGCGCTGCACGACCTGCAACTCCTGGCACGTGAGCCATCACGTGTGCGAGGTGTGCGAGGGTGACTACAATGACGCCGCCGAAGCGGCCCCGGTCGCCGAGGCCGAAGACGACGACGACGAGGAGTAGCCTCCAGCCGGACTCCGCGTGGTTCGGCCCGAGGCATACCGAACACCCCGCGGAGCGCCGATGACCCCCATCACCATCCCGGAACTGCCCGCCGCCGCCGCCACAGCCTGGCTCTTCCCCGGACAAGGCGCCCAGCACGTCGGCATGGGCCATGACCTCGCCGAGGAGATCCCCGCCGCCCGCGCCGTCTTCGACGCGGCCGACGAGGCGCTCGGATTCTCACTCTCCACGCTCTGCTTCGAGGGCCCGGAGGACGAGCTGCTGCGCACGGTCAACACCCAGCCGGCACTCGTCGCGCACGGCATCGCCGCACTCGCCGCGGCGATCGACCAGGGCAGTATCAGCGAGGCGCCCGCCCTTCTCGCAGGCCACTCGCTGGGCGAGTACGCCGCGCTGATCGCGGCGGGCGCGATTAGCTTCGAGGACGGCATCCGGCTGGTCCGCGAGCGCGGGCGGCTGATGCAGGAAGCGTGCGACGCGCAGGCTGGCACGATGGCCGCCATCCTCGGCCTCGACCGTGACACGCTGGAACCGATCTGCGCCGACCACGGGGCAGCCGTCTGCAACGAGAACGCCGCCGGCAACATCAGCATCGGCGGGACCGCCGAGGCGGTCGCCGCGGCGAGTGAGGCAGCAACCGAGGCGGGCGCCTCGCGCGTCGTGCCGCTCAAGGTCGCGGGCGCCTTCCACACGCCGCTGATGGCAAGCGCCGCCGCGGGAATGGCGGCTGTCCTCGCTGCCGCTCCCTTCACGGACCCCGCAACGCCGGTCGTCTCCAACGTGACGGCGCAGCCGCTGACCGCGGGGGACGCCCTCGCGGCCGAGCTGCGCGATCAGATCACGAGCCCTGTGCTCTGGCTTGACTCGCTGCGCACGATGCTCGATGCCGGCGTGAGCTCGTTCGTCGAGTTCGGGCCGGGCCGGGTGCTGACCGGGACGGTCGGCCGGACGGATCGTTCGGCCGCGGTGCGCAACGTCGCGACCGCTGCGGACGCGCGCGGCGGGGACGAGGAGTAGCGGCATGGTCGACCAGGCGAACACGAGGCCACTGCTGGGACGCAACGCAGCCATCACAGGCGGCGCGCGGGGCATCGGCCGAGCGATCGCGATGGAGCTCGGCCGCCACGGCGCGAACGTGATCATCACCTACCGGCGCGAGGAACACCTCGCCAGCGCCGTCGCCAGCGACATCCGCTCGCTTGGCGTGTCCTGCACCGCCGTGCAGGTGGACGTGCGCAACCAGGACGATCTGGAGGCGCTGTTCGAGGAAGGGCGCCAGCGCCACGGCAAGATCGACATCCTCGTCAACAACGCCGGCGTCACCGAGGACGGCCTCGTCGTGCGCATGAGCGACGACTCCTGGGACCGCGTCATCGAGACGAACCTGCGCGGGGCCTTCCTCGCGACGCGGTTGGCGCTGCGCCAGATGACGCGGGCGCGCTGGGGCCGCGTCATCAACATCACCTCCGTCTCCGGGATCATGGGCAACGCCGGGCAGGCCAACTACGCCGCGGCCAAGGCAGGCATGATTGGCTTCACGCGCGCCGTGGCTCGCGAGGTTGCCTCGCGCCAGGTCACCGTCAACGCGGTGGCGCCCGGTTTCGTGCACACGGACCTCACGGCAGGGCTCAGCGACAGCCAGAAGCAGGCGATCCTCGACCTGATCCCGCTCGGCCGCCACGCCGAGCCCGAGGACATCGCACCGCTCGTCGCCTTCCTCGCCTCGGACGCCGCGGGTTACATCACCGGCCAGACGCTGCACGTCGACGGCGGCCTGGTGATGCAGTAGCGGGCGATGCCGCCCGGCTCCCGCCGCCGTTCCCGCATCGTCGCCTTCCAGGTGCTCTACGAGGCGGACCAATCCGGCCGCGATCTGCGGCCCATCCTGGAGCGACATCTGGACGAATCGCGGCTTTCCGCGGATGCCGCGGCCTTCACCCGCTCGCTCGTCGAGGGCGTGGAGGAGCATCGCGAGCAACTGGACCAGCGGATCGCCGCGCAGGCGCCCGCGTTCCCCCTCTCCTCGATGGCGCCGATCGACCGCAACCTGCTGCGCCTTGCCCTCTTCGAGATATGCTTCGATAATCGCCGTGCTCCGCTGCCGGTCGTAATCAACGAGGCCGTCGAACTGGCCAAGGGATACGGCTCGGAGTCATCCGGGCGCTTCGTCCACGGGGTGCTCGGAGGGATCACGGCGGCGGACGCCACGGACCGCGAGGCGACGACCAACGAGCACGCCGGGCGCTCCGCCGGACCCGACTGAACCGGCGCCCGCCCCCAGACCGAGAGGACCGCACCGGTGGCAACCACGTACGAGCGCGTTCGCGCCCTGATCGTCGAGCAACTCGGCGTCGACGAATCCCAGGTGACTCCCAACGCCTCCTTCGTCGATGACCTCAACGCCGACTCACTCGACCTCGTCGAGCTGATCATGTCGATGGAGGAGGAGTTCTCCGCCGACGGCACGGACATCGAGATCTCGGACGAGGACGCGGAGAAGATCCAGAGCGTCCAGGACGCCCTCGACTACCTGCACGACCTCGGCATCGAGGACGAGTAGCGCGCGCCGCCCGCGGGCGGCGTCTACGCCCCGGTGCAGCGGAGTCCCGGCCGCTCGCCGCGGTGAACCGCGCGTGGCCGAACGGAGCCGCGCCGGGCGTACTATCCTGTAGACATGGAACTGCTTGGCGTCGGTGTTGCCGAGGCGTTCGTGGTCCTCGTGATCTCGCTGATCGTCGTCGGCCCGCAGCGCTTCCCCGAGATCGCCCGCCAGGGCGGCCGCTATTTCCGCATGGCCCGGCGCTACGCCGCCGAAGTCACCGCCGACGTGCGCGGCGCGATGCAGGAGCTTGAGGCCGAGGTCGAGGAGCAGCGCGAAGAACTGATGGCCGCCCGGGAGGACATCTCCAGCGGCATCAGCACCTCGATCGAGGAGACCCGGAGCGATCTCCGCGACATCGGGCGTGAAACACAGGACGCTTTGCGGGACGCACCGGCCGCCGACGTACCGGCGGCGCGCGAGCCCGACACCTCCGGGAACGGCGCCGCCCCTCCCGCTGCGGCCAGCGGGCTGCTGACGCCTCGTGAACTCCCCGCGCGCGACGGCGAGAGCGACTAGGCCGTGACCAGCGCCCCGACCGACGAGCAAATCCCACCGGAACCGGACGCCGGGGAGGAGCCCGACGGCGAAGAAGAGGAGCGCGACGGCGGGGAGATGACCCTGCTCGGTCACCTCCTGGAGTTGCGCACCCGCGTCACCTGGATGGCGGGGGCGATCATCCTCGGCATGTGCATCTTCTTCCCGCCGCCCGTCAACTTCGCGATCTGGGAGTTCCTGCTCGAACCGGCGCGCTCGCGCATCGAGAACTTCGAGGCGCAGGCGATCGAGCCGCTGGAGAACCTCGGCGTCTACTTCCGGATCGCGCTCGCCTGCGGCCTCGCCGTGGCGATGCCGATGCTCGTCTACCAGACGATGCGCTTCGTCACCCCGGCGCTGACGAGGCAGGAGAAGCGCTGGATCTACCCGATCGCGCTCGGCGCCTCATTCGCCTTCCTCGCGGGCATGGCCTTCGCCTACTTCGTCGTGCTGCCGGCCGCTTACGGCTTCCTCTTCCAGTTCGGGAGTGACCTGGCGTCGCCGAATCCGCGCATTAGCAGCTACATGGACCTGACGCTGCGGCTGATCGTAATCCTCGGGTTCGTGTTCGAGATGCCGATCCTGATCATGGGGCTCGCGCGCATCCGCGTCGTGCACTGGCGCAAGCTGCTCGGCTGGTGGCGCATGGCGATCATCGGCGCCTTCGTCGTCTCAGCCATCGCGACGCCGACGATCGACCCGGTGACGCAGTCGCTGGTCGCCGGGCCGATGATCGTCCTCTACGGCCTTGGCATCGGCCTCGCCTGGGTCGTGCGTCCGAGGGCCGAGGAGTAGCCGCGCCGCATCCGCCAGACCGATCAGCTGCATACGCAGCGCTACCGTTTCCGTAAGCGTGCTACGATAGGCTGCAGATGAGTGATGCCATCGGCAGTCCGTCTCGGGCGGCCAACCCCGCCCTGCTCACCCTCTACGAGGAGATTGCCGATTGCCCCGCCTGCGAACTGGCCCGTACGCGCACGCAGACCGTCCCCGGCGCCGGCCCCGCCCCTGCCGAGGTGATGTGCATCGGCGAGGCGCCCGGCGCGCGCGAGGATGAACAGGGCCTGCCTTTCGTCGGGCCCGCCGGCCGCTTCCTCGACCAGTTGCTGGGTGGCGTCGGGCTTTCGCGGGAGGCGGTGCACATCGCCAACGTCGTGAAGTGCCGCCCGCCGGGGAACCGCGATCCGCAACCCGAGGAGATCGCGGCCTGCAACCCCTTTCTCGAACGCCAGATCGCGATTGTCGATCCGCTGCTGATCGTCACGCTCGGGCGCTTCTCGATGTCCCGCTGGTTCCCTGGCGCCTCGATCAGCCGCATCCACGGCCAACCGAAGGATTTCGGTGGGCGCATCGTCCTGCCGATGTACCACCCGGCCGCGGCGCTCCACCGCGGCGACCTGCGCCCGGTGATCGAGGCCGATTTCGCCCGCATTCCCGAGCTTCTGGAGCAGGCGCGGCGCGGGGGCCAGGCCGGGGACGCCGCCGCCTCCGAACCGTCCGCTCCGTACGTCCAGGCAAGCGCGGCCGCTGCTCCCGGCTCCTCGTCCGGGCAGCGTTCCCTGCTGTGAGCGCGCGCAACGGGGCGACCCTGCGGGTCATTCCCCTCGGCGGCCTCGGCGAGATCGGCCGCAACATGATGCTCTACGAGCAGGGCGACGACGTGATCGCCGTCGACGTGGGGCTGATGTTCCCCGAGGAGCACATGCCCGGCGTCGACCTCGTGATCCCGGACCTGCGCTACTTGCTGCAGAACGCCGAGCGGCTGCGCGCCGTCTTCCTCACGCACGGCCACGAGGACCACATCGGCGCGCTGCCCTTCCTGATGCGCGCGCTGCGCGATCACGGCGAGCCGCTCCCGCCCGTCTTCTGCACCCAGCTCACACGAGGCCTCGTGCAGGTCAAGCTGCGCGAGCACCGGCTACTCGAAGAGACGCACGTGCAGGTGATCGAGCCGGGCCAGACGATCGAGGCCGGTTCGTTCTCTGTCGAGCCGTTCGCCGTCTCGCACTCTATCCCGGACTCGGTGGGGTTCATCATCCACACCTCGCTCGGTCCGGTCGTGCACACCGGCGATTTCAAGATCGACCACACGCCGGTGATGGGGCAGCACACGGACCTCACGCGCCTTGCCGAGATCGGCCGCGAGGGCGTCGTGCTGCTCGCGGCGGACTCCACCTACGCGGAGATCGAGGGCCACACACCCTCCGAGCAGACGGTCGCCGACGCGCTCGATCGCGTGATCGGAGATGCGCCGGGGCGGGTCGTCGTCGCGACCTTCGCCTCGCTGATCTCGCGCGTGCAGATGGTGATCGACGCGGCCGAACGCTATGACCTGCGCGTCTTCGTCACGGGCCGTTCGATGGTCAACAACGTGCAGATGGCGCGCGAGCTCGGCTACCTCGACGTGCCCGACGGCATCCTCATGAACGTGCGCGAGATGCAGGAACACCCGGACTCGCGCACCGTCGTGATCAGCACCGGCGCGCAGGGCGAGCCGACCGCCGCCCTCACCCGCATGGCGAACGGCGATCACCAGCACATCGCGATCACCGAGGGCGACACGGTGATCCTCTCCTCGAACCCGATCCCCGGGAACGAGGCGCTCGTCGACCGCAACATCGACAACCTCTTCCGGGCCGGGGCGCGCGTCGTCTACAACCGCATCGCGCCCGTCCACGTCCGCGGCCACGCCGCGCGCGAGGAGCTGAAGATCATCCACCGCCTCGTGCAGCCCCGGCACTTCGCCGGCATCCACGGCGAGCACCGCCACCTGGTGATGCACCGCGAACTCGCAATCGACCTCGGGATCGACGCGGACGACGCCTTCGTCCTCAGCGACGGCGACGTGCTGGAGATCAGCGAGGACGGCGCAGCGATCGCCGATGTCGTCCCTGCCGATTATGTCTATGTCGACGGCATCGGCATCGGCGACATCGACCACATCGTGCTGCGCGACCGGCAGCGGCTCGCCTCGGACGGAATGTGCGTGGTGGTCGTCGCCGTCGACCGGCGCCGCGGCGAGCTGGTCGGCGTCCCGCAGGTGCTGCTGCATGGCTTTGTGGGCCCCGAGGAAGAGGAACTGATCACAGAGCGCGTGTGCCAGCTGGTCGCCAACCTCGCCGGTGGCGAGGAGGGGCGTCGCGACTGGACCGACTGGCGTGAGACACTGGAGGACGAGGTGGCTCGCCTCCTCTATCGCGAGACGCACCGGCGGCCCGTTGTACTGCCGGTCACCGTGGAGGCGCCGTCCGGCGAACGGGGCGGCGTCCTGCCAAGGAGCGCAACGACGGAGGAGTGAGCAGAGCCCTCGAACCGGACCGCTTGCCTGGCGGGGGGCGGTCCGGTTGAAGGAGCGGAGCGATGGCCCGAACGAATACCCGCCGCCCGGCTGGCCGTGGCACGCAGCGAGCGACCTCACGATCGGTCGTGAGGCACGTCCTGCGCCCGGAGATCGCCGGGACCGCCCTTGTCGTTCTGGCGGTGGCGCTACTGCCCTTCCTGCTCCCGCTGACGAGTATCGTGGCCGAGGCCCGCGACGGCCTGGTGGGCGCCCTCGGGCTGCACGTCTTCACGCTCGTCGTGCTCACGCTGACGACCGGGCTGCTGCTCGCGCTGCGCCAGGGCGGGCGGCTGCGCGGCCGCGGGCGGCACATCGCCGGCGCGGCCCTGCTGCTGGCGTTCAGCGCCGGGCTGCTCGGGCTCTGGACACCCGACGTGATCGTCGGCGAGGTCGACCTTGGCACGAGCTCGGCCGGGGGTAGCCTCGGGCGCGAACTCGCAGGCGGCGGGCTGCTGACGGCCGCCTGGCTCGCACTGTTCCCGATCGGGTTCACGCTGCTCTGGCCGCGCACGGCCTGGCAGTTACTGCGCGGCAGCCCGCGCGCCCTCGGCCTCACCCTGGCCTGGCTCTGGCGTCACGTCGCGCGGCCCGCCGGGCACGGCGTTGCCGCGCAGGTCCGCGCCTTCCGCGCGCGCCGCCGCCGGCCCGAGCTGGCGAGCGACCCGTACGCCGACCTCCGCGCCGACCTGCCGGCCGGAACCGGCCTGCCGACGCGCCTCGAGAACCAGCCGGCCACGAACGGTGCGACCTCGGGGGCCGAGGCCGCGAGCGAAGCGGCAGCCGCGATCGAGGTCGCGGAGCCGCCGCCCCCGAAGCAGATCGAGATGGACCTCGAGCACGATGTCAGCACCTGGCGTCACTCGAGCGATGGCTGGCAACTGCCGCCGATCGAGCTGCTGGCCGCGGCGGAGCCACTCGCGCCCGAGCTGGGCGACCAGCAGCGTCGCGCCGATCTGATCGTCGAGACGCTCGCCTCCTTCGGCGTCGAGGCGCAGGTCTCGCAGATCAGCGAGGGCCCGACCGTCACCCAGTTCGGCGTCGAGCCCGGCTGGGACGTGCGCACCCGCACGGTCCAGGAACGCACGCCCGAGGGCCAGGCCGTCCTCGACGAGGAGGGCCAGCCGCGCACGAAGCAGATCGAGGTCTCGCGCACGCGCGTGCGCGTGAACCGCATCACCGCGCTGCAGAACGACCTCGCGCTCGCGCTCGCCGCCCCCGCGCTGCGCATCGAGGCGCCCGTACCCGGGCGCTCGGTCGTGGGCATCGAGGTGCCGAACGCCAGCTCTGCGGTGGTGACGCTGCGCAGCGTGCTGGAGTCGCGCGAGTTCGCGAAGGCGGCGGGCAAGTCGCCCCTGCCGATCGCGCTCGGCTCCGGCGTCTCCGGCACGCCGGCCGTCGCCGACCTCGCGCAGATGCCGCACCTGCTGATCGCGGGCGCGACGGGCTCCGGCAAGTCGGTCTGCCTCAACTCGATCATCGCCTGCCTGCTGATGAACTTCTCGCCCGAGCAGCTGCGCTTCGTGCTGATCGACCCGAAGCGCGTCGAGCTCGCGCCTTTCGCCGACGTGCCGCACCTCGCCTTCAGCGAGATCGTGATCGACATGGACAAGGTGGTCGGCACGCTGCAGGCCGTGATCCACGAGATGGAATCGCGCTACCGGCGCTTCGCGAACGTCGGCGTGCGCAACCTCGAGCGCTACAACGAGCAGGCCGGGAGCGGCCGCCTGCCCTACTGGGTCGTGGTCATCGATGAGCTGGCCGACCTGATGCTGGCCGCGCCCTACCAGGTGGAGCACCAGTTGGTGCGCCTCGCGCAGCTCGCAAGGGCGACCGGCATCCACCTCGTGGTCGCCACGCAGCGGCCCTCGGTGGACGTGGTGACCGGCCTGATCAAGGCGAACTTCCCGACGCGGATCGCCTTCGCCGTCTCATCGCAGGTGGACTCGCGCACCATCCTCGACGGCGGCGGCGCCGAAAAGCTGCTCGGCAAGGGCGACATGCTCTTCCAGCCGAAGGATCAGGGGAAGCCGACCCGGCTCCAGGGCGTCTTCGTCTCCGACGGCGAGATCGAGGACCTGACGAGCTTCTGGACCGACGGTCGTTTCGAGGACCTGCGCCCGCCCAGCTTCGATGAGCTGATCGACGAAGCCGCCGAGGAAGTCGCCGCCCTCGAGGCCGGAGGGGGCGCCGGACCCGCCTCCGCCGAGGTCGACCCGATGATCACGAAGGCCCTCGAACTGGCGCGCGAACACGACCAGATCTCGACCTCCCTGCTGCAGCGCCGCCTGCGCATCGGCTACCCGCGCGCCGCGCGCGTCATGGACGAGCTCGAGGAGCAGGGCGTGGTTGGCGCCTCAGAGGGCGGATCGGGCAGCCGTCCCGTGCTCCTCGACGCGGACGAGGGTGGCGCGGAGACGCCTGCCGCGCCTGTCGCGGGTGCGCCGGTGGTGGATCGGGAATAGAACCTACCGCCCGCGCCCCCTGCCGCCGCGGCGCCCGCCGCCGGCGTTCGCACGCTGCGGGCGCGGCGAGGGCGTGTCGAAGGCGCGCAGGCCCTCGGGGGTATCGCCGACGAGCTCGCGGCGCAGCTCGACAATCTGGTCGCGGAGCTGGGCGGCGCGCTCGAACTCCAGTTCGCGCGCGGCGGACTTCATCTGTGACTCCAGCTCCTTGATCATCCGCAGCAGCTCGTCCCGCGGCAGGTCCGTGGCGACGACGTAGGCAGGCGACTCTTCGGCGACGCGAAGGCCGTCCGTGATGTCGCGGATCTCCTTGCTGATGCCCTCGGGCTCGATGCCGTGCTGCTCGTTCCAGGCGAGCTGGATCGCGCGCCGCCGCTCCGTCTCGTCGAGGGCGTTTCGCATCGAGTCCGTCACGGTGTCGGCGTACATGATCACGCGGCCTCCGGCGTGGCGGGCCGCTCGGCCGATCGTCTGGATCAGCGATCCGCCGGAGCGCAGGAACCCCTCCTTGTCGGCGTCGAGAATGCAGACGAGCGAGACCTCGGGCAGGTCGAGGCCCTCGCGCAGCAAGTTGATGCCCACGACCACGTCGTACACGCCCTGCCGCAGATCGCGCAGGATGTCGACGCGCTCGAGGGTGTCGATCTCGGAGTGGAGGTAGTGAGCCTTCACGTCCATCTCGAGCAGATAGTCGGTCAGGTCCTCGGCCATCTTCTTGGTCAGCGTGGTCACGAGGACGCGCTCGCGACGCCCGGCCCGCGTGCGCACCTCGGCGAGCAGGTCGTCGATCTGCCCCTGCGTCTCGCGCACCTCGACGATCGGGTCAGGGAGGCCGGTCGGGCGGATTACCTGCTCGGCGACGTGCTGCGAGCGCTCCAGTTCGTACGGCCCGGGGGTCGCCGAGACAAAGATCACCTGGTTGAGATGGTCCTCGAACTCGGCGAAGTCGAGTGGGCGGTTGTCGAGTGCCGAAGGCAGCCGGAAGCCAAAGTCGACCAGCGTCTGCTTGCGCCGGATGTCACCGAAGTACATCCCGCGGATCTGCGGCATGGCGATGTGCGACTCGTCGACGAACACCAGCCAGTCGTCCGGGAAATAGTCGAGCAGCGTCCACGGCGTGGAGCCCACCCCGCGCCCCTGGAGGTGCCTCGAGTAGTTCTCGATGCCGGAGCAGTAACCGCTCTCACGCAGCATCTCCAGGTCGTAGCGCGTGCGCTCCTCGAGCCGCGTCGCCTCGAGGATCTGGCCCGCGCTCCGCAGCGCGACGGAGCACTCGCGCAGTTCCTCCTCGATATTCTTGATGGCGAGCTCGAGGCGGTCGCTGGAGGTGACGAAGTGCTTCGCCGGGTAGATCGAGAAGCGCTCCTGCGCCGTCAGCAGCTCGCCGGAGAGCGGGTCGACGGTGCCGATGCGCTCGATCTCGTCGCCCCAGAAGTCGACACGCACGGCGACGTCCTCGTAGGCCGGGAAGATCGTGAGCGTGTCGCCGCGCACGCGGAAGGTGCCGCGCACGAGGTTCATGTCGTTGCGTGCGTACTGCATGTCCACCAGCTGGCGGATCAAGGAGTTGCGGTTGACGTGCCGCCCGACGTGCAGCTTCGCGACGAACGATTCGTACTCGCCGGGCTCGCCGAGACCGTAGATGCAGGACACGGAGGCGACGATTAGTACATCGCGCCGCTCGAACAGCGCGCGCGTCGCCGAGTGGCGCATCTTGTCGATCTCGTCGTTGATGTCGGCGTCCTTGGCGATGTAGGTGTCAGTGCGGGGGATGTAGGCCTCGGGCTGGTAGTAGTCGTAGTAGGAGACGAAGTACTCGACGGAGTTGCGAGGGAAGAACTCGCGGAACTCCGCCGTCAGCTGTGCGGCCAGCGTGCGGTTGGGCGCGAGCACCAGCGTCGGCCGCTGATGCTGGGCGATGATGTTGGCCATCGTGAAGGTCTTGCCGGAGCCGGTGGCCCCGAGCATGGTCTGCATCGTCAGTCCACGATCGAGGCCCTCGAGGAGTTGCTCGATCGCCTGCGGCTGGTCGCCCATCGGGCGGAACTCGCTAACCAGCTCGAACCCGGTGCTCGCTGTGGTGGTCACGCGCTCCATTGTACGCCTCGCCGGCGCCGATCCCGCCTCGCGCCGCGCCGCGCTATGCTGCCCGGCGGAACGGAACTGAAGCGCACGACGCGTGAGGCCGGGGAGGTGAACGATGCGGCTCGAGGGCAAGGTCGCGATGGTCACGGGAGCGGCTTCGGGCATCGGACGGGCGACATCGCTGACGCTGGCGCGCGAGGGCGCGGCCGTGATGTGCGCCGACGTCAACACCGCGGGCGCGCAGGCTACGGCGGACGCGATCGCCGCAGCGGGCGGGACGGCGGCCGTCGTCGCGCTGGATGTCACCGACGAGGAGGCCGTGCAGGCCGCCCTGGCCGCCACCGTCGAACAGCTCGGCGCGCTGCACATCCTGGTCAACGATGCCGGTATCAGCGGCCGTACGCACGATTACCACGACGTGATCGACGTGAACCTCAACGGCGTCTACTACTGCATGAAGCACGGCGCGGCGCTGATCGAGCAGCACGGCGGCGGCTCGATCGTGAGCCTCTCCTCGATCATGGGGCTTGTGGGGGGCTCCGCGCCGGGCTACACCGCTTCGAAGCACGGCGTGCTCGGCCTCACTCGCAACTACGCGCTCATGTACGGCGGGCGCGGCGTGCGCGTGAACTGCGTCAACCCCGGCTACATCGAGACGCCGATGACGGAGTTCATGCTCAGCGACGAGGCCCGGCGCGAAGACGCACTCGACCTGCACCCGATCGGCCGCCTCGGCAGGGCCGAGGACGTGGCGAACGCGATCCTCTTCCTCGCCAGCGAGGACGCCTCGTTCGTGACGGGCGTGGCGCTGCCCGTGGACGGCGGCTACACCGCACAGTAGCCGCCGCCGAGCGCCCGCTTGCGGCTCAGTCCTCGCCGAACCAGAAGCGGCGCATGTTCGCGCCCGCGATCGCCTCGATCGCGTCGTCCGGAACCGGCAGCTTGCCCTCGAGCAGCAGGTTGAGGTCGGCGACGTACTCATCGAGGCCCCCGGACGCCGGGTAGTTCGAGCCCCAGACGATGCGCTCCGGGCCGAACGCCTCCACGGCCTGCGCGATCACGGGGTACACCGCCGCGTGGGGGTGGGGGGCGTAGCGGCTCGGGAACGAGAGCTGGAACCAGACGCCCTCATGGCGCGCCAGCTCCCAGACCGGCTGCTGTGGCGCGAAATCGGGCGCGTCTTGCAGCCGCGGCGTCGCGAGGTGCGAGAGCATCACGCGCGTCGCCGGGTGGCGGGCGATCGCCGCGTCGATGTACGGGACCCAGTCGGCCGGCGCGTGGTGGGGCATCGCCTGGATGATGAGTCCGAGGTGCGCGGCGGCCATCAGCAGCTCCGGCCGCTCGAAGATCATCTCCGAGGTGAGTCGCACGCCCGTGAAGTCGCCCTCCCGGGCGATCTCCTCGAGTTGATCGCGGGCCCGCGGATCGCGGTGGTTGACGAGGCAGACGCCGGCGACCCTGTCCCGGTCCGCGCGGATGACCCCGGCGAGGTAGCCGTTGTCGTACTCGCCCATGTGCTGGACGATCGTCACCCGCGTCACGCCCGCCTCGCCGAGCGTGCCGCGCAGTGTCTCGTACGGGTAGTACTTGCTCAGGCCGCAGTGCGTGTAGGCGTCGTTGACCTCGAAGGGGTGGACGGGCGCAGTCATGAGGTTGCCTCCATCAGGAGACCTTGCGTGCGGTAGCACTCAGGATCGAGATCGTCCAGCAGTGGCGACCGCGTCCGCGGACGGCACACGATCGTGAGCGCGTTGCTTGATCGGGTGAGCGCGACGTAGAGCTGCGCGCGCTCGCTGGCGGTTGAGTCGCCTCGGGGCTCAAAGTCCAGCAGGTACACAGAGGAGAAGTCGAGCCCCTTGGCGGAGTGCACGGTGAGTACGGACACACTCGACCCATCGGGGGCTGAGCGTGAGACGACGGCTGCCTCGATCCCTTGCTCAATGAGCTGCTTCGCAGCCTGTTGGGCTCGTCGATTCCTGGAGGCCAGGACTGCGATCTGCGAGGGCGGGCGTCCGCGCTCAGTCTCCGCCCGGATCGCGTCAGCGATGAACTCCAACTCCTGCTGGGCGGTCGGAATGTGGGCAAGCACCGGTACCGGGCCGTCACGGTCACCTGGTCGCATTTCACCAAGCTCGCGGTACATTTCTTCATCACTGCCATAGAGAGACGCTGCGAGCGCGTGGACCTGCCGCGTCGAACGATAGGGAACGCGCAGGACGCGCACGCGCGACCGGGGCGGTCGCAATTCACGCTGCGCCCATGTGAAGCCATGTGGGTAGATCGACTGCGCAGCGTCGGAAAACACCATCATTGTATTCTCCGAGCCGTGCGTCAGAGCACGTGCGAGGCGCGCCATCACAGGGCTGCAGTCCTGTGCCTCATCAACGATCACCGCGCGGTACCGCGGTGGATCCTTGTCCTCTTCCAGCAACGCGCGGGCGCGCTCAATTTGGTCGTCCCATTGATGAGGGCCGCCGGCCTCGGGCCGGATGCGCTGGTTCAGTTCCCAGATCACTTCACGTTGACGCCGCTTCAGCGGGTGCAGGCCCTGGCTGCGCGGGCGTGTGACGTCGAGGTAACCCCCGATCTCACTGAATTGATTGGGGCGAAGGACGCTGAGGATTTCGTTTGCCAGGTCATCGTCCGAGAGGTCCTCGATCTCGGCTCGCTGCTGATCCGAAAGGGTCGGGCGGGCAATCGATACCGCAGTTCGCAGCTCGCTCCCGGAGGCATCGACGTTGATCCGCACGCCCCTGCTGTTGGCGTAGCGCGCAGCCCAACGATGGAAGCTTGTGACCTCGATCTCCTGCGCAACGGCGGGATCAGCGAGAGAGTCAATTGCCTGCCGAACAGCCTCCATGAGAACGCGGTTGTAGCAGAGATAGAGGACTCGTCCGACGCCGAGCGCCGGCTCCCCCGCGAGGTGGATTGCACGCCTGATCGCAATCGAACTCTTGCCCGTCCCCGCTCCACCCTTGACGAGGGCGAAACCGCCCCAGTTGCTTGTATCGAGCGTCACCAGCGTTGCCTGGCGCTCATCAAGAGCGGCGAAGTAGTGCGCAAAGCCACGGTCCGCCATTTCGACGAGGAGGTCAGGACGGGCCAGTGGAATCGGATCTTCGGGCGACACACGGGGTACGGCGGCTGGCGCGCCGACGCCAGCTGTGCGCATCCGCTCTCCCCGTTCGACAAGCGAGGCGATTGTCGAACGGTGCTGCGTGGCCCAATCGTATGCCTCATCGTGACCGCCGACCCAAAGAAGTACGAAGCGGTCTTCGAGGCTGGCAAGAATGAGCCTGTACTTGCGGCTTACCCGGACTGAGTCGACCCGCGCGCTACCCAGATTGTAGAGCCGCTCCCGGTTGAGGCCCGGGCTCAGCGGATCGTCCGAGAGTCGCTGCCACGCTTCTGCCGTTTCTGCAGCGAGGCGTTCTGGAAGTTGGTCGTAGCTATCCGGGAACGTAGGCGCGACGAACGGATCCCGGTCCGGCATAGGTGCTCCTTGTCTTGTTGCCCGCCCGCAGTCTAGCTGTTCTTCCCACGAACGTTGTTTACAGGCGTGAGGCGGGGACAGCCCCGCCGATGCCGCCGTGTGGCCGGCGAGCATTGTAGCGGTAGAGCCAGCGCGGGAGCTGGTGCAACCGCTCGGCGTTGGAGCGGTAGGGGCGGGCGTAGGCCCACTCGTTCTGCAGGATCTGGATGAAGCGCTCGGCCTTCCCGTTCGTTTGCGGGCGGTAGGGCCGGGTGTGACGCAGTTCCACTCCTGCGGCGGCGGCCACGCCGCGGAAGTCGCCGGAGACGGTGTACGCCTTCGCGTTGTCGGTGAGCACGCCGCGCACGCGCACGCCGCGGCGGCCGAACGCGGCGAGCGCCTGCTTGAGGAAGGCGGCGCAGCTCGCGCCGCGCTCGTCGGGCAGCACGGCGACGTAGGCGTAGCGGCTGTGGTCGTCGACGGCGACGTGGAGGTAGTCGAGGCCGCGCGTGCGCGGGGTCGCCGCGGAGCGGCCACGGACGCGGTGTCCGCCGCCCTCGGGGATGCGGCCCAGCTTTTTCACGTCGATGTGCAGCAGGTCGCCGGGGGCAGGGTGCTCGTAGCGCAGCTTCTGCCTGCTCACGCGGTGCAGGCGGTCGAGACGGTTGAGACCGAAGCGGCGGAGCACGGCGTAGGCGGTGGAGCGGGCGATCCCGAGCGCCCAGGCGATGCGGTGCGGCCCGAACCCCTGGCTGCGGCGCACCGCGCAGATGCGGGACTCCAGCTGCGGCGAGGTGCGGCGCGGATTCGAGCGCGGAGCGGAGGTGCGGTCCTCGAGTCCGGCCGCGCCCTCCTCGTGGTAGCGGCGCCACCACTTGCCGACCGTCGCACGAGAAACCCGGAAGCGCCGCGCAACCTCCGCCTGCGACCAGCTGGCCTCGACCTCCAGAACCATCTCCAGCCGGGTGGCCGGAGTCAGACGCGCGTTAGGATGTGCCACGAGAGGCTCCTCTCCTGCTACTGGTGCGTTCTTCAGACACACACACAGCAGCAGGCGGGGCCCCTCACCTGCAACAACCTACGTGGGAACTACATCTAGCGAAGCATGAACTGCCCGGGTGAGGGTGCGCGCCGACTGCGGGCGGTGACGGGCGGGGCTAGAGTGGGCCGCTGGAGGCGGCATGGTCGCGAGGCTGTTCCCGGGCGTCTACGAGGGCTGGATCGTCGTCGGCGCCTCGACGACGATGCTCTTCATCCTCTCGGCCGCGGTCTTCTGGGGCCTCGGCCCGATCTTCAACCCGATCCTCGACGAGTTCGGCTGGAGCCACGGCGCCACCGCGTTCGCTTTCGCCGCCCGCTCCGAGGTCAACGGGGCGGCGGCCCCGTTCGTCGGGGCGCTGATCGACCGGATCGGCTCGCGAATGATGCTGGTCGTCGGACTTGTCGTCGCATCGTGCAGTCTCTTCCTGCTCTCCTTCATGCAGAACATCGTGCACTTCTACCTGCTGATGCTCGTCATGGCGCTGGGCACCAGCACCTGCGGGGGACAGGCGACGATGGTCTCCACCGTCAGCTGGTTCGAGCGCAAGCGGGCGCGCGCCCTGGCCCTGGCGACGGCGGGCGGCACGCTTGGCGGGATCCTCGTCGTGGCCATCGCCTTCCTCGTCGAGTCGCTCGGCTGGCGAGGCGCGCTGCAAGTGATGGCGGTGGTCCTGCTCGTCGGCGGCCTCCTCGCTGGATCGAACGTGCGCACGAGGCCGCCAGGCCACCGCCAGCCGCTCGACGGCATCCCACGGGCCGGAGGTCCGGATCTTCGTGAGGGCGACGACGACGACGAGCGCTGGGGCGTGCCGCTGCGCGAGGCGCTGCGCGCGCGGGCGTTCTGGCTGCTCGCGTTCGCGCAGTTCGCGATCTTCTTCGCGATCACGGCCATCGTCGTGCTGCACGTCCCGTTCATGGAGGACGATGTCGGGATCTCGAAGACGGCGGCGGGCGTGGGCTCGGCGTTCTTCGCCGTCGCCTCGCTGGTGGGGCGAATCATCTCCGGGGGCGCCGCCGACCGCTTCGACAAGCGAGTGGTGCTGGCGCTGGTGGTCCTGGTGGCGGGCGTTGCGATGCCGCTCTTCGCGCTGGTCCAGAACCTCTGGCAGGCGAGCCTGGTGCTGATGGTCATCGCCGCCGGAGTCGGCGGCGCGAACCCGATCCGCACGGCGCTGCTGGCGGACTACTTCGGGACGCGCTCGTTCGGCGCGATCAACGGCGTCTCGATGGCGATCGGGACGCTCGGCGCGTTCTTCGGTCCGTGGCTGCTGGGGCTGAGCGTGGACGCGACGGGCGGCTACTCGATCGGCTTCGTCTTCACCGGCGTGGTCGCGCTGATCGCGATCCCCTTCGTGCTGCGGACGAAGGCGCCGACGGAGCTGACGGCGCGTTACCGCGGCCGCCCGGTCCGCGTCGTGCCACCCGGTCCGCCGCGCCCCCGGCCCGGCGCGCCTCGGGGTTAGTCGAGCCGTCGCAGCCGCGGCAGGAACGCCAGCATCGCGAGCGTCAGGACGACGAGCACGGCCGAGACGGTGCCGAACGCCCATTGCCCGCCGACCTGCTCGGCGAAGAGACCGAACAGCACGGCTCCGAAGGACATGATCCCGAACTCCGTCATGTAGAGGGACATCACGCGCCCGCGATACTCGTCGAGCGAGTACTGCTGCAGCAGCACGTTGCCCAGCGCCTGCCGCCCCGCGCTGCCGATGCCGACGAACAGCATGAAGAAGCCGCTCAGCCAGATCAGCCTCGTCGAGGCGAACCCGATCAGCGCCACGCCGACGAACAGCGAGCTCAGCAGCAGGAGCAGCCCGCGGCGCCTCGCGGGCAACGAGGCGAGCACAAGCGATCCCCCGAGCGATCCGACCGCGCTCACGGCGATCAGCAGCCCGAGCTCGATCGCGCCGCCGCCGAGCACTTCGGTCACGAAGCCGGGCAGCATGATCTGGTACGGCAGCGCCAGCAGCGCGCCGACCATGCCGGCGACGAGGAGCAGGGCGAGCGTGCGTTCGGCGATGACGTAGCGCACGCCCTCGACGAGGTCGGCGTACCCGCTGGTGCGTCTGGAGCGGGCCGCAGGCTCGTAGTGCAGCCGCACCTGCCCGAGCGTGACGACGGCGAACCCGTAGAGCCCGGCCATCAGGAAGTAGACCCACTCGGCGCCGATGAAGGCGATCATGAATCCGCCGGCCGCCGGGGCGGCAAGCCGCATCAGGTTCGACGCCGCGGCGCTCAGCGAGACGGCGTTCATCAGCCGCTCCATGCCGACGACCTCCGGCAGGATCGCCTGCCTCGAAGGCATCATCAGCGCAAGCGCGATGCCGTGCGCCACGCCCGCAACCAGCAGGTGCATGAACTCAAGCAGGTCGAACAGCAGCAGCAGACCGACGATGACGGCGGTGACGGCGTTGGCGAGCTGCCCCAGTTGCAGCACCAGCTTCTTCGGCGCGCGGTCCGCGAGCACGCCGCCGAAGACCGAGAGGATGAGCATCGGCGCGGCGCTTCCGAGAGAGATCACGCCGAGCGCGGCGAAGCTGCCCGTGAGATCGAATGCCAGGAAGCCGCGCGCCAGCATCTGCATGTTCATCGCGGCCATCTGGCCAAGCAGGGCGAGGTAGAACCAGCGGAAGTCGCGGTCGGAGAACGAGTCGAAGGTGCGGAGCTGCCGTCCGCCTCCAGATGCTCCGCCCTCCCCCGGCGGCCGCTCGACCGGGCGCTCGGCAGCGCCCTGGGTCGGGGCGGCGGTCACGAAGCGAGACCGCTCGCGAGGGCGGCGGAGACTGACGGTCTGCGGGAGCGTGCGATCATCTCCGCAGTCTAGGCGATGATGCCCGGGGTTGCCCCGGCCGTGTCGTACGGTGTAACGCAAGTGGGTCAGGAACGACGTGGGTAGCCTTGACGGGCTGTTCGCTATTTGCGAACATCAGGAGGAATCAGGCCGGGCATGACAATCGAGTGGGGGAGCAAAGCGATTCGGGACATGCGCCGCCTGCCTGCACGGGAGCGGGAGCGCATCATCGCCAGGATCGAGCAGTACGCCGCGAACCCGGCGTCACTCGCGAGGCAGGTGGTCGCGTTGACCGGGGGTCCGTACAGGCGGCTGCGAGTCGGCGACTATCGCGTGATCTTCAATGTCGAGCAGGGCAACCCCGCGGTCATGGCCGTGTTGAGGGTCCGGCACAGGAGAGAGGCATATGACTGACAAGGACACAGTCACTCTGCCCCGTACGGAGTACGAGGCCCTGATCGAGCGCAACAGCGAGCTTGAGGACACGCTTGCCGCCATCGAGGCGGACGACGGCAACCGCGTGCCGCACGAGGTGGCGCTCGCGATGATTCGCGGCGAGAGCCCGCTCCTCGCGTTCCGCAGCCACTTCGGACTGACGCTGCGCCAGCTCGCCGCGCGGACCGGGATCGCCGCCAGCTACCTGTCTGAGATCGAGCGCGGGCACAAGCCGGGCTCCACCTCCGCCCTGGCCCGCATCGCCGAGGCGTTCGGCTCCACGATCGACGCCCTGCTCAGTGATCGGGAGTTGCCCGGAGGCGAGCTGCTGGTAGCGGAGGACGAGCCCGAATACCCGCGATGATCGGCGCGGTTGCCGCGCGGGAGGCCCCCCGCTAGGGTTCGCAACGCGAGACGGGAGGACCGCGATGCCGATGCTCGATGTGGACGGGGCCAGGCTGCACTACCACGAGCAGGGAGCCGGCGAGACGATCGTCCTCACCGCCGCCTACAACACCCCCTCGAAGTTCTGGGGCCCGCTGGCCCCGACGCTCGCCAAGAACTTCCGCGTCGTGACCTACGACGTGCGTGGTTTCGGCGACACGGAGATCGAGACCGAGAGCGCCAACGTCGATATCGCCGCAGACGACCTGCACGCGCTGATTCAGCACGTCAGCGACGGCCCCGTGTTGTCGCTCGGGCATGCCTTCGGGGGCGGGGTCGCCGCCAACCACGTCGTGCGCAACCCGGACGCCGTGCGCGGGCTGATCCTCGTCAACGCCGGCGGCATGTTTGCCGGCGATCCTGCGGCCTCCGCCAACATGTACTCGCTCTCCACCAAGCGCGGCCTCGATGCCGATGGCTTCGCGGAGCTCTTCGTGGAGACCTACTGCGGCGCGGGGTTCGGCGAGACCGAGGAGCAGCGCGCGCTCCTCGACGGGATGTTCGAGGACCGCAGCCCGCGCGAGAAGGTGATGATGGCGCTGTCGATCCTCGGCTCGTCGAACGCCGACAAGTACTGGGCGCAGTGGTCGCATCCGACGCTGCTGATCTACGGCACCGCCGACCGCGTTGCGGTGCCACTCAACGGCTTCGACCTCGCGAGGGCGCTGCCCAACTCCGAGCTGCACTGGCTCCGCGGCGCCGGACACTACAGCCCCTGGGAGCGCCCCGATCGCATCGCCGAGCTGGTTGGCGAGTTCGCGGCGAGCCTCTAGCCAGGATCCGAGGGCGCTGCGAGGGCACGGCGTGTGACGCAACGCCTCGACGCCAACGTCGCCGTCGTCACCGGCGCCGCCTCCGGCGCCGGACGGGCGATGGCGCAGCGCTGTGCTTCCGAAGGCGCCGCCGTGCTCTGCGCCGACCTCAACGAGGACGGCCTCGCCGGGACGGTCGCGAGCATCGAGGCCGCCGGCGGACGCGCCGCCGCACGGCGCGTCGACGTCTCCCGCGAGTCCGATGTCGAGGCGATGCTGCAGGAGGCCGTCGAGCGGTTCGGGCGGCTCGATCTGCTGTTGAATAACGCGGCCGTCGGGGGCGGCGTCGGCGACTGGTCGCGGACAATTGCGGTCAACCTCGAGGGCGTCTACTACGGGCTGCAACACGGTGCGGCGCTGCTTGCCGAGCAGGGCGGCGGCGCGATCGTCAGCACGGCCTCGGTCGGCGCGCTGGTCGCGCTGCGCCACCACCGGCTGCCGCGCGACGGCGGCACGCTGCCCTCGGGTCCGCTCGGCTACGTCGCCGCCAAGGCTGGAGTCGTGGGCCTGACGAGGCAGTTCGCCGTCGTCTACGGGCGGCGCGGCGTGCGCGTCAACGCGATCGCCCCCGGCGGCATCGACACGCCGATGCTGCGTGGCGGCAGCGACTTCAGCGAGGGCGACCCGCACCCCGCCGACGCGATCCACCCGCTCGGCCGCATCGCGCGGCCCTCGGAGATCGCGGCTGCGGCGGTCTTCCTCGCAAGCGACGAGGCGGCGTTCATTACCGGCGTCGTGCTGCCCGTCGACGGCGGCTACACCGCGATGTAGCCGCGCCGCAACCACCGCGCGCCTGGACTCAGACCGACACGCTTGAGACGACCGAGGGGCGGGCAGCGATGCAGGACTTCCATGGCAGGGTCGCCGTCGTCACCGGCGCGGCGAGCGGCATCGGGCGCGGGCTCGCGCAACGCTTCGCCGAGGAAGGCATGCGCGTCCTGCTCGCCGACGTCGAGGCGGACGCCCTCGATGTGGCTGTCGAGGAGCTGCGGGCGGCGGGGCACGAGGTGCGCGGCGAGCAGGTGGACGTCTCCAGCCAGGACTCGGTCGCTGCGCTCGCGGAGGCGGCGTTCGCCGCCTGGGGCGGGGTGCACGTGGTGTGCAACAACGCCGGCGTCGCGGCGGTCAACGACTGGGGCTCGCTGCACCCGGAGGGCGGCGTGCCGATGTGGGAGCTGACGCTCGATGACTGGCGCTGGACCTACGGCGTGAACTTCTGGGGCGTGCTCCACGGCATCCGCGCCTTCGCGCCGCTGCTGATCGAGCAGGGCGAGCCGGCGCACATCGTCAACACCGGCTCCGTGCAGAGCTTCCAGGGCAACACCAGCCTCGTCGCCTACAGCTCGACGAAGTTCGCCGTCGGGCGCATCACCGAGGCGTTGCAGATGCAGCTGCGGGAGCTCGGGTCGCCGGTGCGCGCGCACCTGCTCTGCCCCGGCGGCGTCGCGACCCGCAGCTACCTCGCGGAGCGCAACCGGCCGCCCGCGTTGCAAAACCCCGACCCGGCAGCGGGCGACCCGGAGCGCGCGGCCGCCTTCGAGCGCGCGCGCGAGGAGACCGGCGAGAGCATGGGCCGCAACATGCCGCCCTCGGGCGTCGCGGCGGCGGTGATCGAGGGACTGCGTGCGGAGCGCTTCTACATCTTCTCGCACGGGACCGACTTCGACGCCCGGATTCGCGCACGCATGGAGCGGATCATCGCGCGCAAGGAGCCGCAGCCCTGATCCCGGTCCAAAGATCGGCTATCGTGCGCCCATGACCGCTGACGACCGCCTCGCCATCCTCGATCAGATCGGCCGCTACTCCTACGCGGTCGACGCGTTCGACGGCGACGCATTCGCTGCGCGCTTCACCGCCGACGGCGTCTTCGAGCGCCGCGCGATCGGCTCGGACGGGCCGTACGAGGTGATCGCGGGCCACGCGGCGCTGCGAAGCTGGATCCTCGGCATCCTCGAGACGCTCCCCGAGGGCGTGATCACTCGTCACCACCAGCGCGCAACGGTCTTCGAGGAGCTGAACGCGGACGCGGCGCGCACCCGCACGATGCTGCTGCTGACGAGCATCGGCCCCGGCGATCGCCACCCGCGAACGGTGAGCAGCGGCGTCTACCGCGACGAGTGGCGCCGCACTGCCAACGGCTGGCGCATCGCGCGGCGCATCGCCGACATGGACCGGCCGGCCCCGGACGCGGCGCGTGGCTGAGGTGCGCATCGTCGGCAAGGCGATGGACGACCTCGCCGACGACTGGCACTGGGTGGTGTTGCATGCCGCCGAGGAGTTGGAGCCGCGCCTCTACTTCACCGCCCGCGTCGACACCGTCTGTGGCATCCTCATCGCGGATCGTCCGAGGAAGGTGCGGCTCTTCGACATGGGCGCGCCGGACGAGCCGACCTGCCCGACCTGTAACAAGGACGGCCTGCCGCCCGGAATCCTCGCCGACGTGCGCGAGGCAATTGAGCGCGGCGAGCGCGAACCGGTGGAGGTCTAGCCCCGGCCACCGGGCGCGGCGATATACTGCGCGCAATGGCCCTCGATCTGTCGGACCGCCCGAACCTCCTCGTCATCCTCGATTCGCACGGCATCATCTATCGCTCGTACTACGCGCTGCGCGACAGCTTCGCGAGCACCGTGCGGCGCACCGGCGAGCCGGTCTGGGCCGTCTACGGCTACGCGAACTCGCTGCTCTACGTCCTCGACGAGCTGCGGCCGACGCACATCATCGCGGCCTGGGACGCCCCCACCCCTACCTTCCGCCACGAGGCCGACGCCGACTACAAGGCGACCCGCGCGCCGACGCCCGACGACCTGAAGCCGCAGATCGAACGCGTGCGCGATGTGCTGGGCGCGTTCCGGATTCCCCTGATCGAGGCGCCGGGCTTCGAGGCCGACGACGTCCTCGGCACCCTCGCCACGCAGGCGAAGGCGGCGGGCGTCGAAA
This sequence comes from Dehalococcoidia bacterium, assembly GCA_963667465.2. Lineage (GTDB taxonomy): Bacteria > Chloroflexota > Dehalococcoidia > UBA2979 > UBA2979 > VXMT01. The sequence goes on from CAXXDN010000002.1 coordinate 843,456, forward strand.
CCGTTATCGTGACGCTCGACAACGACATGGTGCAGCTCGTCCAACCGGGCGTGAAGGTGCTGATGTACCGGCCGTACCAGAGAGATTATGTCCTGTATGACACCGAGGGAGTGCGTGATCGCTGGGGCTTCGAGCCCGAGCAGATCCCCGATTTCAAGGCCCTCGTCGGCGACAACACCGACAACATCGCCGGCGTCCGTGGCATCGGCGACAAGGGCGCGAAGGCGCTGATCGGTGAGTGGGGCACGCTTGAAGGGATGATCGAGCACCTCGACGAGATCAAGCCGGCGCGCGCCCGGAAGGCGCTGGCCGCGGCCGTCGAGGAAGCCCGCCACTACAAGCGCATGGCCACCATCGTCACGGACGTGCCGGACGTCACCCTCGAGCTCGACTCGGCGCTCGTGCACGACTACGACCGCGCGGCCGTGCTCTCGCTCTTCCAGGAGCTCGAGTTCCGCTCGCTCGTCGGGCGGCTGCCGCAGCACGCCGACGACGCGGACAGTAGCGGCGAGCAGCCCGAGGGCGCGATCACCAGCGGCGGCGAGTACGAGGTCGTAACGACGGCCGAGCGCCTCGGGGAGGTCGTCGAGGCCGTGCGCGCGGCCGGGCGCTTCGGGTTCGAGCTGTTGGCCGACGACGAGCATCCGATGCGCGCGGCCTACGGCCTCGTCGGCCTCGCGCTCAGCATCGAGCCGGGCACGGGCTGGTACCTCCCGTTCGGCCACACGCAGGAGCCGCTGCCGCCGAAGGCGGGCCAGCAGGAGCTGATGATGGACGCGCCGGAGCCCGTGGCGCCGGTCGTCCAGCTCCCGCGCGACGCCGTCCTCGAGGCCGCTCGCGCGCTGTTCACGGACCCGGACCTGCAGCGCGTCTCCAACAGCGGCAAGACGCAGTTGCTTGCGCTCGCGCAGACGCCCGGTGGGGTCTGGACCGAGAGCATCGACTTCGACAGCTCGATCGCCGCGTACGTGCTGGGCGAGCGCGCGCGCGATATTCGCGGGCTCGCGTTCGAGCGGCTGGGCCACGAGCTGCCCGAGGCGAAGAGTCTGCTCGGCACGGGCCGCAAGGCGATCCCCTTCTCGCGCACCGACCCCGAGGACGCCGCGGGCCTCGCCGCCGGCGCCGCCGACGCGACGCTGCGCCTCTCCGGCGAGCTGCTCGTGGACCTTGAGGCGAACGACCTCGACCGCGTCTTCCGCGAGATCGATCTGCCGCACCTGCCGGTGCTCGCTCGCATGGAGCAATACGGCCTCGCCGTGGACCGCGAAGCGCTCGCAATCCTCGGTGCGGAGCTGGCCGAGCTGACGGACGGAGCGCAGGACGAGGTCTTCTCCGCGGTCGGCCACGAATTCCAGATCGGTTCGCCCCAGCAGCTCTCCCACGTGCTCTTCGAGGAGCTGGAGTTGCCCCGGACGCGCAAGACGGCGACGGGCTGGACGACAGACGCGAACGCCCTGGAGCCGCTCCGCCAGGCGCACCCCGCCGTCGAGGCCGTGCTGCGCTGGCGCGAATTGACGAAGATCCGATCGACCTACGTGGACACGCTGCCAGGGCAGATCCACCCGATCACGGGGCGCGTTCACACGGTGTTCTCGCAGACGACTGCCGCCACCGGGCGGCTCTCCTCGAATGACCCGAACCTGCAGAACATCCCCGTGCGCACGGAGATCGGCGCGGCGGTGCGCAACGCCTTCGTCGCGCGCGACTGCGGCGACGATCCGATCCTGCTCTCGCTCGACTACTCACAGATCGAGCTGCGCATCCTCGCCCACGTCTCCGGCGATGAGGAGCTGCGGCGCGCCTTCCTCGAGGGCGAGGACATCCACCGCGCGACGGCATCGAACGTCTTCCACGTCGGGCCCGACGAGGTGGATGCGGAGATGCGGCGTCGCGCGAAGGTGTTCAACTTCGGCGTGCTCTACGGCCTCACGGCGTTCGGCCTGTCGCAGCGCGAGGGCATCCCGCGGGACGAGGCCGAGGAGTTCATCCGCGCCTACTTCGCCGCCTACCCGCAGGTTGCGCACTGGCGCGATGCCGTCGTAACCGAGGCGCGCGACCGCGGCTACGCGGAGACGCTGACCGGCCGCCGCCGCTACATCCCGGAGCTCGGTTCGCGGAACCACAACCGCCGCCTCGCTGCCGAGCGGATCGCGATCAACATGCCGATCCAGGGCGCCGCCGCCGACATCATCAAGATCGCCATGAACCAGATCGACGCCGAGCTCATCGCCCACCGCGCTCACGGCGGACGGGCGCGCATGGTGCTGCAGGTCCACGACGAGCTCCTGTTCGAGCTCCCGCGCGAGGAACTCGACGCAGTGCGCGAGATCGCGCGCCGTCTCATGCCGGCCGTGCAGCTCTCGGTGCCGCTCGACCTCGACGAGAAGTACGGCCGCTCCTGGGGCGAGATGGTCGAGACGGCGTGAGCCGCCGGCCCCCGCTGCGCGATGCCTGAGCTGCCCGAGGTCGAAACCATCCGCCGCGGCCTGGAGCCGCGAGTCGTCGGGCGCACCATCGAGGCGGTGCGGATCCACGCCGGCGCAGAGCGGCTGGCGGTCACCCACTCCCCGCGCGAGTTCGAGCGCGAGCTGCCAGGGCGGCGCATCGAGGCGCTCGGGCGACACGGCAAGTACCTGATCGCCGCCCTCGATGACGGCCGCCACTGGGTGCTGCACCTGCGTATGACAGGCGTACTGCTGATCGGCGAGCGCTCGGCGCCCAGCGAGCGCTTCGAGCGCGCACGCGTCGACCTCGACGACGGCTGCGCGCTGCGCCTCAACGACATCCGCAAGTTCGGCACCTGGCACCTCGTCGAGGATCCTCAGGAGGCGATGCCGCGCATCGGGCCGGACGCGCTGTCCGGGGAGTTCAGCGTGCGCTGGCTGCGAGACGCTCTCGGCCGGCGCACGGTGGCGGTGAAGTCGGCGCTGCTCGATCAGCGGGTGGCGGCGGGGGTCGGCAACATCTACGCCGACGAGGCGCTGTGGATCGCCGGGATCGACCCGCGCACGCCCGCTGGATCGATCGGCCCGCGCCGCGTCGCACGGCTGCACGCGGCGCTGCTGGAGACGCTGCGCGACGGGCTGGCCGACGGCGGGAGCTCCTTCGACGACTACCGCGACGCCTTCGGGCTGACCGGCGGGCACCATCTGCGCGTCCACGTCTTTCGCCGCGAGGGCGAGCCGTGCGAGCGCCCTCGCTGCCACGGACGCGAGATCCGCAAGATCCGCCTCGGCGGACGCGCCACGCACTACTGCGTGAGCTGTCAGCGCCGCTGACAGGCCCGCTGGCGACACAAGCACGGGTTGCGGCCCGCGCGCCGTGCTTGTGAGCCTCGGAACGCGCTGGTACGGTCCGCACCGGAACTCACAGGCGCCGGACTGAAGACGGGCCGGACGGCGTGATCGTGCTGCTGGTGGGCGGGCTGATCGGCATTGCGGGCGTCCTGCTCGCGTACGTCCTCGCGGCGTTCTACCTCGCCGAGTTGCTGACGCGCACCAAGCGCTGGCGCGTCGAGGGCAATCCCGCCGATCTGCGGCTGCGCCACGACGAGGTCGAGTTCTTCGCGGCGGACGGTGTGTGCATCCGCGGCTGGTACATGGAATCGCCCGGTGCGCGCGCGACGATCGTCGTGGTGCACGACGCCCAGGGGACGCGCTCGGATCCCGGCCAGGGCCTGCTCGACCTCCAGCGCGACTACCTCCGCCGCGGCATCAACGTGCTCAGCTTTGACCTCCGCGGACGCGGTGAATCCGAGGGCGATGACGACCACCTCGGCGCGGCGGAGTTGGCGGATGTCGAGGCAGCGGTCGCGTATGCCCGGAGCCAGGGCGCGCACACTCCGCTGTTCCTGCATGGCTTCGGGATGGGCGCGGCGCTCGCGCTGCTGGTTGCGGCGCGCGACCCCGCCATCGCGGGCGTGATCGCGGACTCGCCGTTCGTCTCGATGCGCAGCTACGTGCGGCACGAGTACCAACAGTGGCCGGAGTTCGTCTTCTGGCTCGGCGCCTGGCTGGCCCGCCGCTTCTTCCACGCCGACGTCGACGCCGTCTCACCGATCGAGGTGGTCCCGCAACTCCAGCAGCCAGTGCTGTACATCCACGCCGAGGACGACCCCGAGGTGCCCGTGGAGCACACACTGAACCTCGGAGCGGCCTCGCTCAACGCGGGCGACGAGATCTGGATCTCAGCCGCCGGCGGGCATTGCCGGACCTACCTCGACAACCCGGGCGGCTACCTCGCGCGCTGCATCGGCCACATCGGCTCGGTCGTTTCGCCGCGGCAGCCGCTCGCGCGTGCACCCTGATGCCGCACGACCCCATGGGTTCAGCGGCTACCGGACCGCGCGACGCGATCACGGACGTCGGCGGCATCCGTGTTGGGCAATGGACGCACCGCCGCTGGGCGACCGGCTGCACGGTGGTGATCTGCGCCGCCGGGGCGGTCGGTGGCGTCGACGTGCGCGGGGCCGCGCCCGGGACGCGCGAAACGGACCTGCTGAGGCCCGGCAATCTCGTCGAGGAAGTGCACGCCGTCGTGCTCTCCGGCGGCTCCGCCTTCGGGCTCGACGCGGCTGGCGGAGTCGTTCGCTACCTAGAGGAGCAGGGCATCGGCCTGCGCTTCGCGGAGCGCACCATCCCGATCGTCCCGGCGGCGATCCTCTTCGACCTCGGGCTGGGGAGCGGCGCCCGCCGTCCCGGCGCCGCCGAGGGCGAACGCGCGGCGAGGCGCGCCACGGGCGGCCGCGTGGCGCAGGGCTCGGTCGGCGCGGGCGCCGGCGCGACGGTCGCCTCGCTGCTCGGCCAGGATCGGGCGCTCAAGGGCGGTCTCGGAACCGCCAGCGAGCGCCTGGAGAGCGGCGCGACCGTTGGAGCGATCGTCGCCGTGAACGCTGCCGGGGCGATTCGCGACCCGGGCGACGGCTCCCTCGTCGCCGCGCCCCGAGCCGATGGCAGTGGGTTCGTCGATCTCGATGCGCATCTGCGTAGCGGCGTCCGCTGGCCGGAACTGCCCGACCCTGACGCCGAGGATGGCGCGGACGGTCCGGAGAACACGACCATCGCGGTGGTCGCGACCGACGCGCGGCTCACGCGGGAGCAGGCGAACCGGCTGGCGACCGTCTGCCATGACGGCTTCGCACGCACGATCTGGCCGGCGCACTGTCGCAGCGACGGCGACGTGATCTTCACGCTCGCCACCGGCGCCGTCGAGATCGACCGCTACGCCTACGCCGCCCTCGAGGCGCTCGCGACGCGCGCGGTGGAGCGCGCGGTGCTCAACGGCGTCAACGCCGCGGAGGGTCTTGCGGGCGTCCCAGCGGCTGCGGAATGGCGAGCTGCGGGGCGCTGACAGGAGTGCCGGGGCCGTTCGGGAGAGCCCTCGATCGAGGGTTCGTGTGTGTACCGCCGATACCTGTGCGCTATTCTCCTGATTGCTGATGAAAGACAGGAACCTGACACCGCAGGAGACCAGGGCGGTCAAGATCGTGTTCCTCTTGGCCGGCGGACTCGCTGCCCTCGGGTTCGCGTTCATGTTGTTGCCGGAGGTTCTCACGCTCATCTTCCTGGCGGTGGCCATCCCAATCATGGTCTTCGTTCGGTGGCGCTGGGGTGAGGCGATCGACAGGTGGTTGCTAGGCGGATGAGTAGCTGGCTCGGGCTCAGCTACGATCGGACGGACAGGGTCGCTGGGTCACAACACATGGCTGGGCACCGATCGCCGGATGCCTACGCTCCAGCACCCGATGCCCTTGGGCATGGCCGGAGGCGGCTGGCGCCCCAGCCCCTGGGTAAGCGGACCCGAGTCAGGCGCCGTGAGCCTGGAACCGGGCTTCGTAACCGTTCGGTAACGGCCATCGTGATGCACGCGCCCCGATCCTGGTAACAGATCCAATGATGCGATGCGCGGGGTTGCGCGCATGCCTATACTGTCGGCGCGTTCACGCCAGTTGGAACATGCGGATCCGCTTCAATCCCGCCGAGATCGGGACGGAGTGAGGACATGACCCAAGCACCCGGCCCGGCGGCTAACGTCCCCTTCGCGGACGCGCCCGAACCAGCTGCGAACGGAGCCAGGCGATGATGCGGATCATGCTGCGCTCGAAGATCCATCGCGCCACTGTCACCGCCGCCGACCTCGACTACGAGGGCTCGATCAGCATCGACCAGGCGCTGCTGGATGCGGCCGGCATCGTCGAGTGGGAGCAGGTGCACGTGGTCGACCTGACAAACGGCGCGCGCCTCGAGACCTACGTTATACCGACGCCGGCTGGCTCCGGCGAGATCCAGATCAACGGCGCCGCGGCGCACCTCGTCGATCCCGGCGACATGGTGATCATCATGGCCTACGAGGGCGTCCCCGAGGATCGCCTCGCCGGGCACCGCCCGCGCATCGTCCTCGTCAACGAGCGCAACCAGGTCGAATCCAGCTCATCCACCAACCTCGTCAACGGGGCACGTCCCGTGGAGTCGCGCGAGCCAGTCGTACAGGGGGCAGCACGATGAGCGCAGGCATGAAGCGGGTAAATGTCAGCGACCTGCAGGGGATGCGCCGCAAGAAGCAGCGGATCACGATGATCACGGCCTACGACTACCCGACGGCGCGCCTCGCCGACGAGGCCGGGGTTCCCGTTATCCTCGTCGGCGACTCCCTCGGGATGGTCGTCCTCGGCTACGACTCGACCCTGCCGGTGACGATGGAGGACATGATCCACCATGGGTCTGCGGTGACGCGGGGTGCGCAGCGCGCGCATGTGGTGGTCGACATGCCGTTCGGCTCCTACCAGGCGGGCTGGAAGAACGCGCTGCGCAACGCGACGCGCCTCATGCAGGAGACCGGCTGCAGCGCCGTCAAGCTCGAGGGCGGGCAGCGTTCGGCAGGCATCGTCAAGCGTCTCGTCGAGGCGGGCATCCCGGTGATGGGCCACGTCGGCCTCACCCCGCAGTCCGTGAACACAATGGGCGGATACAAGATCCAGGGACGCACCCCGCGCGACGCGGTCCGCGTGCTCAACGATGCGAAGGCGCTCGAGGAGGCCGGTGCATACGCGGTGGTGCTCGAGGTCGTCCCGGCCATCGTCGCCTGGCGCATCACCGAACGGCTCCGCGTGCCGACGATCGGCATCGGCGCCGGACCGTACTGCAGCGGGCAGGTGCAGGTCTTCCACGACATGCTCGGCCTGTACCCGGACATGGATCCGAGGCACGCGCGCCGCTTCCTCCAGGGCGGCGAGTTGATCCGCAACGCCATCACCGAGTACCGCGAGGCTGTCGAGGACGGCAGCTTCCCCAGCCCCGCGGAGTCGTTCTTCCTCGACGCCGCCAGGCGGCAGCACATCGAGGCGACGCTCGCACGGCACGCGCACGAGGGGGCGCCACCCGCCAGCCGTGTGCCGCTGTCCGACAACGGGCTGACGCCCGACAGCGCGCACGAGGGCGTCGACGCCGAGGTGGCGATGCTCGAGGAGGACGAGGTCGTCTAGCCGCTCGCCGGTGACGCCTCGATGGCTATGACACCCCGATGCTGATCGTCGCGCGCACGATCGCCGATCTGCGGATGGCGCTGCGCGCCCCGGCCGCGCCGCTCGGCCTCGTGCCGACGATGGGCTACCTGCACGACGGCCACCTCTCGCTCGTCGAGGCCGCCAAGGCGCAGTGCCCGACCGTCGTTGTCTCGCTCTTCGTGAACCCCACCCAGTTCGGCCCGAACGAGGACTTCGAGGACTACCCCCGCGACGAGGACCGCGACCTCGATCTGCTCGGTGATGCGGGCGCGGACATCGCCTTCATTCCCTCCGTCGAGGAGATCTACCCGGCCGGCGACAGCACCCGCGTGCGCGTCGGGGGCCTTACCGAGGTGCTGGAGGGCGACCGCCGCCCCGGCCACTTCGAGGGCGTCGCGACCGTCGTTGCGCGGCTGTTCCTGATGGTGCAGCCGGACCGCGCCTACTTCGGCGAGAAGGACGCGCAGCAGCTCGCTGTGCTGAAGCGCATGACCGCGGACATGCAATTCCCGATCGAAGTCGTCGGTTGCCCCACGGTGCGCGAACCGGACGGGCTCGCGCTCTCCTCGCGCAACATCTACCTCACGCCCGAGGAGCGGACGCAGGCGCCCGCGCTGCACGCGGGGCTGAGTGCCGCCGCCGAGGCGTTCGCGGCCGGCGAGCGCGACGCCTCGGCACTGCGTGCGCTCGTGCGCGATCACATCGCGGCGCAGCCCCGGGCGGAGATCGACTACATCTCGCTCGCGGACTCGGGGACGTTGGCGGAGCTCGAGGGCGTCGTCGAGCCGCCTGCGCTGCTCTCGCTTGCCGTGCGCTTCGGAGCGGCGCGGCTGATCGACAACGTCACGCTGCGCGCGTAGCGGCGGGAGCGCCGTCCGGCTGTCTGCCGGTGCTACCATGCCTGTACCTGTCGTGAAGCCTCGGAAGCGGCGTGCATGCACGTCGCCATTCTCGGGAGGGGTTCGTGTCCGGTCACTCCAAGTGGTCATCGATCAAGCACAAGAAGGCGGCGACCGACGCCAAGCGCGGGCAGCTTTTCACCAAGCTCGCGCGCGACATCACTGTCGCTGCCCGCGGCGGGGCCGACCCCGAGATGAACTCGGCGCTGCGCCTCGCGATCCAGAAGGCGCGCGACAGCAACATGCCGGGCGCCAACGTCGAGCGGGCGATCCTGCGCGCCACGGGTGGTGGTGACGGCGCCTCCCTCGAGGAGATCGTCTACGAGGGCTACGCCCCGGGCGGCACGGCCGTGCTGATCCAGACGGTCACGGACAACCGCAACCGCACCGTCGCCGATATCCGCGTGACGCTGAACCGCGGCGGCGGCACGCTCGCCGAGAACGGCGCCGTCTCCTGGATGTTCGACCTGCGGGGCGTGATCACCCTCGACGCTGCCAATGCCGACGCCGACGAGATCCAGCTCACCGCCATCGAGGCCGGCGCCGAGGACGTCAGCGCCGACGAGCAGCTCGTCGAGGTATTGACCAGCCCCGGCGACCTCGAGGCCGTGCGCGCGGCGCTGACGGAGGAGGGGTTCACCATCGCCAGCGCCGAGATCGCGCAGGTGGCGAAGAACACGGTCGAGCTCGACGAGAAGAACGCGGCCCAGACGCTGCGCCTGCTCGACCAGCTCGACGAGCTCGACGACGTATCGCGCGTCTACAGCAACGCCGACTTCAGCGACGAGGTGCTCGCCGCGGCCGGCCTCGGGGAGTGACCGGGGCCCTGGTGAGCGCACGGTGAGCGCCGGCGTCCGGCGCGTGATTGGGGTCGATCCCGGCCTCGCCGCCACTGGCTACGGGATCATCGACGGCGACGCCCGCAACGCCGAAGTCATCGCCTACGGCGCGATCCGCACCCGCGCGCGCTGGAGCCGCGCCGAACGCCTGCACCACATTCACGAGCAGGTGCGCGCACTGATCGAGGAGCACCGCCCCCACGAGCTCGCGATCGAGGAGCCGTACGTGGCGAAGAACGCGCGATCCGCCCTCGCGATCGGCGAGGCGCGCGCGGCGGTGCAGATTGCGGCCGCCGGACACGCCACCCCCGTCTTCGAGTACCCACCGGCGACGATCAAGGCGTCGGTGGCTGGCCACGGCGGAGCCTCGAAGGAGCAGGTGCAGGCGATGGTCACCCTGCAGCTCGGGCTCGCCGAGCCGCCGACACCCCTCGACGCCGCCGACGCGCTCGCGATCGCCCTCACGCGGCTCGCCGAGGTCGACTTCGAGGCGCGTCTCGCGAGCAGCGGGAGCGGGCCGTGATCGCGGCGCTCAGCGGACCCCTCGTGCGCTGGGACGCCGAGCGCTTCTCGTTGTGGATCCTGGCGGGCGGCATCACCTACGAGGTGCACATGCCCGCCTTCGCGGCGGACTGGGCGGCGGGCCACCAGCAGGGCGAGGCTGTACAGGTCTTCACCTACTACCACGCCACCGAGCGCCAGCCCTTGCCCACGCTCTACGGCTTCCCGCACCTCGCCGAGCGCGAGTTCTTCCGCAAGTTCATCGAAGTGCCGGACGTCGGCCCGGCCAAAGCCGTGCGCGCCCTCACCTGGCCCGTCTCGGAGATCGCCGGCTGGATCGAGGCGGAGGACCAGCGCTCGCTGCGCCAGCTCCCGGGCATCGGCGAACGCCTCGCCCAGACGATCGTCGCGCACCTGCGGGGCAAAGTGGTCCAGGAGGCGCTCCTTCGCGACGCCGTCGAGGGTGAGCGCGAGCCGGTGCCCGACATCCGCGACGACGCCATCGAGGCGCTCGTGACGCTCCAGTACTCCCGCCGCGAGGCCACGAACCTGGTCGCCGACGCGCTGGCGGAGGACCCGTCGCCGCAGACGCTCGAGGACGTGCTCCGCTCCGTCCTCGAACAGCGCGCGCCGTCGGGGTAGGGTCCGCTGGGGTTCAGCAGCCCTCGGTAGTCAGCTCACTATCGAGGCGACGGCGGCCGCGATCGCGGCAGCTGCAGCCATGCCGGCGAGCATCGTCGCGACGGTCCACCTGATCAAGCGGGTCTCGAGTTCCGCCAGATCAGCCTTCGTCGCCAGGTGCTCAAGCGTGGCCTCGATGCGCGTAACGCGAATGTCGAGCGAGTCTGAGTGCGTAGTCACGAGGCGCCCGACCATCCTTCAACTCGTAGTGTTCGCCTGTCCAGCACAGTTTGGCCATAGCGGTGCTCATTGGTCTACGCCCCCTCCGCCTCGTCCCCGAGCTCACCCGGCACGTAGTAGGTGTTGCCCTCGGCAGGGGGCGGGCGGTGGGTTTGCGAGGGCGGGGTGTGGCCCTCGTAGTCGTGGGCGTACTGGTAGCCGCGGCCGTAGCCGAGGTCGCTCATGAGCCCCGTCGCGGCGTTGCGCAGGTGCAGCGGCACCGGCTCGTTGCGCGTGCGCTCGGCGTCCGCGGCCGCGCGCTGGTAGGCCACGTAGGCGCTGTTGGACTTCGGCGCGCGCGCCAGATAAACAGTCGCCTCGGCGAGCGGCAGCCGCGCCTCCGGCATGCCGAGGAAGTGCACCGCCTGCTGCGCCGCCACCGCCAGCGGGAGCGCCGCCGGATCGGCGAGCCCGATGTCCTCTGCGGCGAGGATCACGACGCGGCGCGCGACGAACAGCGGGTCCTCGCCGGCCTCGAGCATCCGCGCCAGCCAGTAGAGCGCCCCGTCCGGGTCCGAGCCGCGGACCGACTTGATGTAGGCGGAGATGTGGTCGTAGTGGCCGTCGCCCTGGCGGTCGTAGAGCAGCGTCGGGTGCTGACCGGCGGCGTCGACGGCCTCGCGGGTGATGGCGCGCGCACCCTCCGCCGAGGGCTGCACGGTCGTCGCCGCAAGTTCGAGCAGGTTGAGTCCCGCCCGCGCGTCGCCGCCCGCGAGGTGCACGATCGCCGCCAGCGCGCCCTCGTCAACACTCACCTGCTGCTCTTGCAGTTGCTCGTCGCGCTCGAGGGCGCGCGTCACGATCGCGCGCAGTGCCTCCTCGCCGAGTGGACGCAGCACGAAGACGCGGGCGCGTGAGAGCAGCGGCGCGACGACGTGGAACGAGGGGTTCTCGGTGGTTGCGCCGATCACGGTTACGACGCCCTCCTCGACGTGGGGGAGGACCGCGTCCTGCTGGTTGCGGCTGAAGCGGTGCAGCTCGTCGATGAAGAGAATCGTCTCGATGCCGGAGATGCGGCGGCGCTCGCGCGCCTCGGAGACCACGCGCCGGATATCGGCGACGCCGGAGTCGACGGCCGAGAGCGGCTCGAAGCGGCGGCGGGTGGTGCGCGCGATAATCGCCGCGAGCGTCGTCTTGCCAGAGCCGGGCGGCCCCCAGAGCACGAGCGAGGGCGTCTCGTCGCGCTCGATCATGCCGCGCAACGGGCTGCCCGGCCCGACGACGTCCTCCTGACCGACGAAGTCGTCGAGCGCCTCGGGACGCATCCGCGTGGCGAGGGGCGCCGCCTTCGCGCCGGGCGCCACGGCGCCGCTCGGCAGGCGCGGCTCATCGGCCTCGAACAGGTCGCTCTGGAGGCCGGGCGGGAGGCTGCGGGAACGGCGTCTGCTGCCCATACGCCAGTCTAGGCCGTCACGCCGCCGGATGTGGCGAGGCGCGACGCCCGCGGGGGTGGGAAAGGCTGCCGCTGCGGGAACATTGGAGTATGCTCCAATCCCGCAGCGGCAGCGCCCGACAGTGGCCCGCCGCAAGAGAGGATGGAGCGAGTGAGCGAACGATCTATCCGCGGTCAGGCCGCGGTCACCGGCTTCGCCGAGATCAAGCCCGAACGGCGCAAGCCGGGCCGCACCGCGGTCGGGCTGGCCGCCGAGCTGGCGAAGAACTGCGTCGAGGACGCTGGACTGACGAAGGACCAGGTCGACGGCCTGATCACCCACATCCCGTACTCCCACAACATCGAGTTCGCCGAGTACCTCGGCCTCAAGCCGGTCTGGTCGCACAGCGTCGACCAGATGGGCGGCTCCGGCGCGACGAGCCTGACGGTGGCGGCGGCGGCGGTGGCCACCGGCCTCGCCGACAACGTCCTCGTAATCGTCTGCTCCAGCCAGTGGGGCGGCTTCGGTGGCGGCACCGAGCCGTCGCCGGACGGCCACGGCGCCCAGTACGTGCGCGCCCACGGCCCGGGCCCAGGCGCGAACTACGAGTACGCGCAGATCGCGACCCGCTACGAGCACCTCTACAACCTCAGCGACGAGGACCGCGTGAACATCGCGGTCCAGCAGCGAGAGAACGCACAGGCCAACCCGGACGCCGTCTTCTACGGCCAGCCCGCGACGGCCGACGACATCCTCAACTCGCGGATGGTCGCCGACCCGCTGCGGCTGCTCGAGTGCGTCATGCCCTGCATCGGCGGCGCGGCGGTCATCGTGAGCGCCGCCGACGCGACCGACTACTCGCCGAACTCGCCCGTCTACCTGCTGGGCGCCGGCTGCGCCACGGACCGAGGCGTGCCGGGGCTCTCCTACGCGCCGGACATGACGATCTCGCCGGTCAAGGTGTCGGCGGAGCGCGCCTTCGCGACCGCTGGCCTGACCCCGGCCGACATGGACATGGCCCAGATCTACGACTGCTACACGATCGCGATCATCTGCGAGTTCGAGGACGCCGGCTTCGCTCCCAAGGGCGAGGGTGGCCAGTGGTTCGCCTCGCACGACGTGACGTACAAGGGCGAGTTCCCGGTGAACACGCACGGCGGCCAGCTCTCCTTCGGGCAGGCCGGCAGCGGCGGCGGCATGTCGCACGTCGTCGAGGGCGTGCGCCAGATGATGGGCCGCGGCGAGGCCCGGCAGGCGCACAAGGACCTCAACTACGCGTTCATCAACAACAACGGCGGCGGCCTCAGCGTCGAGGCCTCGCTGGTCTTCGGAAAGGGCGTTGACTAGTCATGGCTGAGCAAGACGTTCCGCGCCCTGTCCCGTCCTCGAACGCGCTGACCGAGCCGTTCTGGGAGGCCACCAGGCAGCACAAGCTCGTGGTCCAGCACTGCACGGGCTGCGACAAGCTGGTCTGGTACCCGCGCGAGATCTGCCCGGGCTGCTGGACCATGGAGGGCATCGAGTGGCAGGAGCTGAGCGGTAAGGGCCGCCTGCACACCTACACCGTGATCCGCCAGGCCGCAGATCCCTGGTTCCAGCAGCGCGTCCCCTACGTCTACGGGGTCGTCGAGCTGGACGAGGGCCCGCGCATGATCTCGGGCATCCAGTGCGAGGTCGAAGACGCCGTCTGCGACATGCCCGTCGAGGCAGTGTTCGAGGACCTGAACGACGACTGGACGATCGTCCAGTTCAAGCCGGCAAGCTAGCAGCGCGACGCCCTCGAGGCGTCCGCTCAAGCATCGCGAAGAGCCGTCCCGGCGGGGGCGGCTTTTCGTTGCCAGGCGTGCTCCGGTACGACATTCGTCTTGACAGGCTCGCACGCGGGTAGAGATCAGAGGGCGCGGCGGCGAGGAGATCCCGCTGGACCCCGTGGAGCTGTCTACCCCCGACTTCAAGCACGATCTACGGCTCCGCGAACCGCGACGAGCGTGAGTTCCCGGATCCGGACGACTTCATGCTCGACCATGAGCACGGCTCACACCTCGCCTTCGGGCACGGCATCCACTACTGCCTCGGCGCGCCGCTCGCCGCGCCGAGCTGCGGGCCGCGCTCAACGGCCTGCTGGACCGCTACGCAGCCATCGAGCGCGCCGGACCTGCCGAGCAGCATGCAGTCGCCGGGCTTCACCCTGCGCGGCTTCGGGCGGCTGCCCATCCGCTGCAGTCCGTAGCGCCGTCGAGGATTGTGCGGGCGCGGGCGAAGACCTCGTCGAACATCGGCTCCGTGAGGCGGCCGGTGAAGGTGTTCTGCTGGCTTGGGTGGTAAGAGCAGAGCAGCGTGCGCCCTCCGGAGAGCTCAAATTCTGCGCCGTGCCCGAAACGCGGCCGCGGGCGCAGGTCCTCGAGGACGGCAAGCCTGTTGAGCGCCCAGCCGCCGAGCGCGAGATAGACGCGCGCGCCATCGAGCAGCGCCAGCTCGCGCTCAAAGTACGGATGACAGCGGTCCCGCTCCTCGACGGTCGGGCGGTTGTCGGGTGGAGCGCAGCGCACGGTCGCCACGACGCGCGCGTCGAGCAGCTCGAGGCCGTCGTCGCGGCTCACGGCGTGGGGCTGGTTGGCGAACCCGGCGCGGTGCATCGCGCGGAAGAGCCAGTCGCCGGAGCGATCGCCGGTGAAGACGCGCCCCGTGCGATTCGCGCCGTGCGCGGCCGGCGCGAGGCCGACGACCACGAGGCGCGCCTCGGCAGCCCCGAAGCCGGGCACGGGCCTGCCCCAGTAGTCCTGGTCGCGGAAGGCCGCGCGCTTCTCGTGCGCCACCCGCTCGCGCCACTCGACGAGGCGCGGGCAGGCGCGGCAGGCGACGATCTCATCCTCCAGCGCCGCCAGCGAAGCGACGTGCGGGTCGCAGTCACTCACGGCGTGGGGCCCTCGACGCTCCAGCTGCTCGCGCGCAGCGGCGTGAGCGCGACCAGCGGGCGCCCATCCAGCGCCATCTCCCGGTACTGCGGGTACTTCTCGCGGAGCGCAGCGAGGGCTTCCGCGTACCCCTCGTCGCCCTCGTCCAGCACCGCGGCGCGGCAGCGCAGCATCGCCCAGGCGAGTTGCTCCCAGTCGTCGCTGTAGACGTCGCAGAGCAGCGTGGCCGCGCCGTGTTCCTCGATGTTGCGCAGGCGCTGCAGGCGCGCGGTGCGCTTTGGCTTCTCGTCGACCACCGAGTAGCAGCGCCCGCCAAGCAGCACGAAGCAGATCGGGACGATGTGCGGCGTACCCGCGGGGTCGACGGTGGCGAGGCGTGCGACGCGCTGCTCCTCGACGAACGCGCGCACGGCGGGCGAGAGTTGCAGCGGCTCAGGCAACGGGTCCATGGGCAGAACGTAACGGTGGAGGGATGACGCCCGCTACTCCGGGAGGATCTCGATCTGCGCCCGGTCGCCGACCACGGCGGCCCAGTTGACGGCGTCGTCGCTGTTGTCGAACCAGATGTCGCGCTGCTCGCCGTGGACGGCGCCGCCCGTGTCCTTGCAGGTGTACGTCAGGTCGAGTGGGTCGCCGATGATCCGGAAGCGTTGTCCGAAGTTTTCACGGGAGCAGGCGGCCGCGCCCTCGTGGACAGTCTCGCCGTTGGCCATTCGGCCGCAAAACCCGCCGCCGTCGCCGATGCCTGCCGCGATCTCCCCCTGGTTGCAGTAGAAGTACGTGATCCTCGCCTCGATGATCGCTCCCTCGGGTTCGGCGGTGGCAGTCGGCTCGGGCGTGGCAGTGGGCGTCGGTGTGGCGGTCGGCTGCGGCGTTGGTGTCGTCACCGCGCCGGCGCGCACCCAGACGATCGAGTCCTCCCGCAACTGACCGCGCGCGAGGGATTGCGCCCAGTCGGGGGCGCCCGGGCTGTAGATCAGCCACTCCTGCGACGGTACGTCCAGCATCGCGATCAGCTTCACCTCGAACGGTTGCGAGGCCGCGAGCACTTTCGGATCGTTCGTGCCCGACACGCCGATCGTGAACTTGCCCGCAGGCGGCGTGGGCAGCAGGTTCGCGACGCCTCGAGGGGCCTCGCCGGCGGGAGCGGCCGCCGGCTCGCCCAGGTCGCCGGGCTTGTCGCCCGTGCGTCGCAACAGCACGACGCTGTCCGGACCGAGGTCCGGCAGGCCGACCTCGTTCACGAAGTCGGGCGCGCCGACGAAGTACGAGTCGTAGTCCTGCGTGGCTACATCGAACATCCAGACGCTCTCGACATCGAACGTTTGCGCGTCGATGAGTGTGGCGATGTCCGACGTGCCCGCGAGCCCCGGGGTCCAGCCGTCGGGGGGCGGGACGGCCAGGACGCCTGGCTCGCCCGGTGACGGCGTCGTGTCCGGTTCGTCCTCTTCGTCCGGTGGCGGCGTCGTGTCCGCTTCGTCCTCGTCGCTTGAGGCATCGGCGCAGGGATCGGCGTTATCGTCGCTCGACCCGCCGAGGGGTTCGAGGTACTCGGCGGCCATCCAGCCGTTCAGGCCGTCGTGAGTGACGGCCTCCCAGCAATGCCCGTCTGCCAGGTGCTGCGCGCCGCGGGCGGTCACCACCGTGCCGTCGGCGACCTCGGCGAGGACGGCGGCGCTCCGCGACGGCATCGAGCGCATATTGAGACCGTCGCCGTCGGCGCTGACGACGGCCTGCTGGCCCTCGGCAAGCGGGCCAGCCGCGTGCGCGGGGTTCGCGCTGGTCGACGCGGACAGCAGGAAGGCGGCGACCAGCGCGAGGGGTACGAGGAGGCGCGAGAGGTAACGCGGTCGATGCGGGTGGACGCCCACGGCACCATCCATCGCCGTGCGAACCCGCCCCCCTGCCGGCACGCACGCTGCTCTGCCATATATGTTCTATCGCATACGCGTTATGCGCGAGGGTGCGCGGCGTCCGGCCCTCGCTGGCGACGAGGCGGCGCAGCGGCGAGAATGGCGCGCGATGGCAACAGGGCCCTTCGACGGCATCCGCGTGCTCGAGTTCTGCCAGATCGTGGCCGGTCCGGTGATCGGCCAGTTCCTCGCCGACCTCGGCGCGGACGTCGTCAAGATCGAGTCGCTCGAGGGCGATCCGTTCCGCCGTACCGGTAGCGTGGCGCCGGGAACCAGCAAGGGCTTCCAGTGGTACAACCGCGGCAAGCGCAGCCTGATGCTCAAGCTCAGCGATCCGCGCGCCCAGGAGATCGTGCACCGCATGGTCCCCTCGTTCGACGTGGTCGTCGCGAATCCGCGGCCGGGTGTCCTCGAACGACAGCGGATCGACTACGAGACGCTCTCGGCGCTCCGTCCGGATCTGATCTACGCGCGCGTCACGGGCTTCGGGCCGGAGGGGCCGCTGGCCGATCAGGCCGCCTCGGACATCGTCGGCCAAGCCTACTCCGGGATGCTGGCCGACGAGGGCGCCGTGGACGAGTGGGGCGCGCCGCGGCGGATCCGATCGCTGCCGATCTCCGACCTGATGGCGGGGCTCTCGGCGACGGTCGGCGTGGCGTCGGCGCTCTACCACCGCGCTCAGACCGGTGAGGGCCAGCTGATCGACGCCTCGCTGCTACGCGGGGCGATGGCCGGCATCGGGCGTGCCGTGACGCAGGAGCCCGTCACCGACGCCGTGATCACCGGGCCGGCGCTGCAGCGGGTGCGCGACGCCCTCGAGGCCGGCGCAAGCTACGCCGAGGCGATCGAGGGCTACGGCCAGGGAGGCCTCGCGCCCACCGGCGTCGTCCGCCGCATCTATCACACCGCCTACGAGACCAGCGACGGCGCGATCGTCGTCGGTGCGCTGACGCGGGCCAACCGCGAGGCGATCCGCGAGGCGATCGGCTTCGAGTACGAGGGCGGCGACGAGCCCGACTTCGACCCCCTCGACGAAGAGACGCGCGAGCGCATGCTCGAGTTCAAGCGGCAGGTCGCCGAGATCGTACGCACACGCACGACGGCCGAGTGGGTCGAGGCGCTGCGCCGCACCGGCGCTCCCGCCGCGCCGCTGCGCTTCCCCGAGGATCTCGCCGACGATGTGCAGACCTCGGACTGGTTCGTGGAGCTCGACGATCCGCTGAGCGGGCCGCAGCGTCAGCTCGCCTCCTGGATCGAGATGTCGAAGACGCCGGCCCGCGCGCAGGGCCCCGCGCCCGCCCCCGGCGGTCACAGCGCCGAGCTGCTGCGCGAGTTCGGCTACGGCGACGGGGAGATTGCGGCGCTGCGCGATGACGGCGTGGTGAACTAGCGCATATCATCGTGCCGGCGCGCAACCACGCGCCAACGGAGACGTGCCATGGAAGACTTCCGGGACCGCGTGGCCGTGATCACGGGCGGCGCCTCGGGCATCGGGCGCGCGCTTGGCCTCGCGCTTGCGGATGCCGGTGCGCACATCGTGGTCGCGGACATCGATGCCTCGCTCGCAGAGCAGACCGCCGGAGAGATCGCCGCGCGAGGCGTCCGCAGCCTCGCCGTCGAGGCCGACGTGGCCGAGCGGGACTCCGTCGAGGCGCTCGCGGAGCGAGCCTTCGAGGAGTTTGGCGCGGTCCACCTGCTGTTCAACAACGCCGGCGTGGCGCTGCACGGCTCACTCGCGGAGATGAGCGAGCAGGACTGGCAATGGGTGCTCTCGGTCAACCTCTGGGGCCAGCTGCACGGCGTGGGTGTGTTCCTCCCGAGGATCCGCGAGCAGCTGGCGCGCGATGGCGGTGACGCGCACATCGTCAACACCGCCTCGCTGAACGGCGTTGTCGCGCGCGACAACGCGCACGGCGTCTACACCGCGAGCAAGTACGCCGTCGTCGGATACAGCTTCGTGTTGCGCGAGGAGCTGGCCGCCGAAGGCATCGGCGTCTCGGTGCTCTGCCCGAGCATGATGGCGACCGGGCTGATGACGGCCGGGCGCAACCGGCAGCAGCGCTATGGCGGGCCGCTCACCCAGCCGCCGATGCCGATCCCGCCGCGGCGCGAGCCCGCCGACCCGGCAATCATGGCCCCGCGCATCCTCGACGGCGTGCGCGAGAACCGGCGCTTCATCTTCACCCACCCCGACACCCGCCCTGTCGTCGAGGAGTACCAGGCAGAGCTGATCGCCGACTACGACGCGCTCGACCGCGCTCTGGCGGCTGCCGGGGAAGGCGTGGCGGCATCGTGACCAACGGGATGGGCAATGGCGCCATGCGCGGCCCTTGCGACGACATCCGCGTGATCGATCTCAGCAGCGGCCCCGTCGGCGGCATCGCGACGATGATGCTCGCCGACTACGGCGCCGACGTGATCAAGGTCGAGCGGCCGGGCGGCGATCCGTTCCGGCGGCTCACCGCCGCGCCGGTGTGGCTGCGCGGCAAGCGCTCGATCACGCTCGAGATCGGCGACGAGGTATCGCGCGAGCGCCTGCGCGGGCTGGCAGCGGGCGCGGACGTGGTGGTCGCCTCCTTCCGCCCCGGTCGCGCCGAGGCGCTGGGCGCGGACTACGCGACGCTCAGCGAGGGCAACCCGGGCCTCGTCTACTGCTCGATCACGGGCTTCGGTCCGCGCGGCCCCTACGCCGGCTACCCCGGCTACGAGGGCGTGGTCGCGGCGAAGTCCGGGCGGATGCAGCACTTTGGCGGCGTGCCGAGACGTGAGGGTCCGGCCTTCGCCGCCGTGCAGACGGGGACGCACGCGGCGGCGCAGTCCGCACTGACGGGCATCCTCGGGGCGCTGTTGGTACGCGACCAGAGCGGGTGCGGACAGCTGATCGAGACCAGCCTGTTGCAGGGCCTGATGGGCTACGACATGAACAGTCTGGTCCGTACGCAGCTCGAGCGGACCTTCCCGGCGCAGATGGAGGGCAACCAGCTCGGCGCCTACGGGGCTGCGCCGCCGATCTACTACCAGC
Organism: Dehalococcoidia bacterium; assembly: GCA_963667465.2. Lineage (GTDB taxonomy): Bacteria > Chloroflexota > Dehalococcoidia > UBA2979 > UBA2979 > VXMT01. The sequence continues at coordinate 863,319 of CAXXDN010000002.1, forward strand.
CCGTGATGGCGAAAGACGGGACCTGGATCCAGCCGGCCAACCTCATCGACCACCTCTTCCACGCCTTCATCGCGACGATCGGCCTGGAGGACATCTACCTCGAGGAGCGCTTCCACGGCGCGCCGCGCCAGCTCGCCGAGGCGGATCGCGAGGAGCTGCGCGAGCGCATGCTGCTGCGAGTGCGGGAGCGCACGAGCGACGAGTGGATGGAGCTCTTCCGCAACGCCCAGAACGTCGCCGCCGAGCCGTTCGGCAAGACCCTTGGCGCGCTCTCGAACCCCGACCTCGTCGCCAACGCCGAGGTCGTCGAGGTCGAACACCCGCGGCTCGGGCCCGTCCGTCAGCTCGGCCTCGTCGCTAACCTGACAGAGACGCCGGGAACCGTCGGCGCCCCGGCGGCCGAGCCCGGCGCGCAGACCAGCGAGGTGCTCGCCGAGCCCGCGCGCGCCGCGTGGACCCCGCCCGAGGGAGCGCGCGCGAAGCCCGCGCACACCCTCGAGGGCGTCACTGTGCTCGAGTTCGCGACGGTGATCGCGGCGCCGCTCGGCGCCGCGCTGCTCGCCGACCTCGGGGCACGCGTGATCAAGGTCGAGCCGATCGGCGGCGAACCGTTCCGGGGCAACACCCCCGGTCTGCCCGGTCACGTCGGCGTCGCGAAGACGACCGCCGGCAAGGAGGGGCTCTGCCTGGACCTCAAGTCTGAGGACGGCCAGGCGATCGTCGCGAAGCTGATCGAGGGCGCCGACGTGCTGATCCACAACTACCGCCCTGGCGTCCCCGAGCGACTCGGGATTGGCTACGAGCTGGCGAACGCGCTCAACCCCGGCATCGTGCACGTCTCCGTCAACGGCTACGGGCCGCACGGTCCCAGCGCCGAACGTCCCTCGGCGCATCCCGTGCCCGGGGCGGTGGTCGGCGGCGCGCTACAGCAGGCGGGCTCGGGGATGCCGCCCGCGCACTGCGAGGACATCGACGAGCTTCGCGAGGCGGCCCGCTGGCTGTTTCGCTCCAACGAGGCCAACCCTGACCCGAACACCTCGATGGTGGTGGCGTCGGCGGCACTGCTCGGGCTCTACGCACGGCGGCGCACGGGCCGCGGGCAGCAGATCTTCGTCAGCATGCTCGGTGCGAACGCCTACGCCAACGCCGACGCCTTCGTCGACTACGCGGGCGCGCGGCCGCGCCAACCGCTGGATGCCGGGTTGCACGGCCCCGGCCCGCTCTACCGCCTCTACGAGGCGCGAACGGGCTGGGTCTTCCTCGCCGCCACCACCGACGAGGAGTGGGCGCGGCTTTGCGGCGTCCTCGATGGCGCCGGGGGCTCGCTGGCGGCGGATCCGCGCTTCGCCTCGGCCGCGGCGCGTGAGGAGAATGCGGACGCGCTGGCCGACGTGCTCGCCACGTGCTTCGCGGAGCGCGGCGCCGACGACTGGGAGGACGCGCTGATCGCCGTGGATGTGGGCTGCGTGCGGGCGGACAGCTGCGGCCCGGGAGAGTTCTTCCTCGACGACCCGCACATGAGCGAGAACGGCTTCACCACCACGGCGGACCACGCCGTCTGGGGCGAGTACCAGCGCTGGGGGCCGCTCGTCTCCTGCACGGAGACGCCCGGCCGCTACGGCCCGGGCGTCCTCGCCGGACAGCACACAGACGAGATCCTCGAAGAACTCGGCTACGGCGCTCAGGAGATCGCGGACCTGCGCGAGCGCGGCATCGCCTGGTCCGCCGACGTGGCGCCGATCGAGACGCTGCTGCCGGACTAGGCTTCGCCGGAGATTGCCGCAACGCGGCGGGAGGAGCGATCGATGACGGACTGGGGACCGTTCAGCCTCAACGGCAGGAACGCGATCGTGACCGGCGGGGCGCGCGGCATCGGCCGCGGCATCGTCGAGCGCTTCCTCGAGGCCGGCGCGAACGTGCTGATCGCCGACATCGACGGCGACTGGGCGGAGCGCACGGCGGGCGAGCTCGCCACCGGGGGCCCGGGTAGCGGCAAGGTCGTCGCGATGCGGCTGGACGTGACGGAGGACGCCGCCGGTGAGGAGCTCGCGAGCCGCGCTGTCGCCGAACTGGGCTCAATCGACATCCTCGTCAACAACGCCGGGGTCTTTCCGGTGGCGCCGATGCTGGAGATGCCGCACGAGCAGTTCGACCTGATCTACCAGGTGAACTCGCGCGGGTTGGCCTACTGCTCGCAGGGTGTGGGGCGGCGGATGGTCGAGCAGGGCACCGGCGGGGCGATCATCAACCTCGCCTCGGTCGACGGGTTCCGGCCTTCGTTCGTCGGCCTCGCCGCGTACAACATGGCGAAGGGCGGCGTCGTGATGTTCACGAAGGCGCTCGCGCTCGAACTCGCGCCGCATCGGATCCGCGTCAACGCGATCGCGCCCGGGGGCATCAGCACCGAGGGCACGGCCGAGTTGCGGGAGGGTCTGAGCGAGGCCGACAAGGACCGCATGGCTGCGGGACCGACGCGCACGATCCCGCTCGGCAGCCGGTCCGGTCCGGACGAGATCGCGAAGGCCGCAGTCTTCCTCGCCTCGGACGGATCGAGCTTCGTGACCGGGGAGACGCTCGTCGTCGACGGCGGCTTCCTGCTCGGCTGATCACAAGGCGGGCAGCGGCTAGGCTCGGCTGGCTGACGGCGCCCGCGACTGAGAGGGACCGACAATGAGATTCGGCACGCTGCTGGAACTGCAATACCCGCGACCATGGCCCGAGGACGGCGAGCGCCAGTTCTTCCAGAACGTCCTCGAACAGGTCGAACTGACCGACCAGCTCGGCTACCACTCCGTGTGGGAGGTGGAGCACCACTTCCTCGAGGAGTACGCGCACTCCTCGTCTCCCGAGGTCTTCCTCGCAGCGATCTCGCAGCGCACCAGGAACCTGCGGCTCGGGCACGGCATCGTGCTGATGCCGCCCGGCTACAACCAGACGGCGCGTGTCGCCGAGCGCATCGCGACGCTCGACCTCGTCTCAAACGGTCGCGTCGAGTTCGGGACGGGCGAGTCCTCCTCGCGCGCGGAGCTCGAGGGTTACGGCGTGCCGCTCGAGGAGAAGCGGCAGCAGTGGCTGGAGTGCACCGAGCAGGTCGCGAACATGCTTGCGCTGGACCCCTACCCCGGCTACGAGGGCCGCTACCTCTCCATGCCGACGCGCAACGTGGTGCCGAAGACCGTCCAGAAGCCGCACCCGCCGATGTGGATGGCCTGCTCCAACCACGAGCAGATCAAGCTCGCGGCGCACCTCGGACTGGGCGCGCTCGGTTTCGCGCTCGTCGACGCGAAGACGGCGAAGGGCTGGATCGACGAGTACTACGAGATCATCAAGACCGAGTGCGTGCCGATCGGACACACGGTCAACGCGAACATCGCGCTGACCTCGCCGCTCTCGCTGGACGCGGACGAGGAGGCGGCGCGCGAGCGCGGCTTCAAGGGCCGCTACTTCTTCACCTTCGCCAGCAACCACCACTACGTGGACGGGATCCACAAGCCCGGCCGCACCGACATCTGGGAGCAGTACGAGCAGGCCTGGCCGATCCTCCGCCAGTCGTTCGAGGGCTACGGCGCGCCCAGCACCGTCGGCACGCCCGACCAGGCGCGCAAGATGATGCAGATCTACGAGGACATGGGCTGCGACGAGGTCCTGTTCATGGCGCAGATGGGCAAGATCGCCCACGAGGACATCTGCGCGTCGCTGCGCATCTTCGCCGACGAGGTCATGCCCGAGTTCCAGGAGCGCGAGGTAGAGAAGCAGCAGCGCAAGGAAGAAGAGCTCGCCCCGTACATCGAGGCCGCCCTCGCCCGCAAGGAGTGGATGCAGCCGCTCGCCGACGACGACATCCCGACCTACGAGGCGTACAAGCGCCACGTCGCCCGGGCCGGCGAGGCCGAGGCCGGCGAGGTGGACGAGGACCACTGGGTCGCCGCCATCGACCGCCTGATGCGGCGCTCCGGCGCAAAGCCGAACGTCTAGGTGTAGTTCCCACGTAGGTTGTTGCAGGTGAGGGGCCCCGCCTGCTGCTGTGTGTGTGTCTGAAGAACGCACCAGTAGCAGGAGAGGAGCCTCTCGTGGCACATCCTAACGCGCGTCTGACTCCGGCCACCCGGCTGGAGATGGTTCTGGAGGTCGAGGCCCGCTGGTCGCAGGCGGAGGTTGCGCGGCGCTTCCGGGTTTCTCGTGCGACGGTCGGCAAGTGGTGGCGCCGCTACCACGAGGAGGGCGCGGCCGGACTCGAGGACCGCACCTCCGCTCCGCGCTCGAATCCGCGCCGCACCTCGCCGCAGCTGGAGTCCCGCATCTGCGCGGTGCGCCGCAGCCAGGGGTTCGGGCCGCACCGCATCGCCTGGGCGCTCGGGATCGCCCGCTCCACCGCCTACGCCGTGCTCCGCCGCTTCGGTCTCAACCGTCTCGACCGCCTGCACCGCGTGAGCAGGCAGAAGCTGCGCTACGAGCACCCCGCCCCCGGCGACCTGCTGCACATCGACGTGAAAAAGCTGGGCCGCATCCCCGATGGCGGCGGACACCGCGTCCGTGGCCGCTCCGCGGCGACCCCGCGCACGCGCGGCCTCGACTACCTCCACGTCGCCGTCGACGACCACAGCCGCTACGCCTACGTCGCCGTGCTGCCCGACGAGCGCGGCGCGAGCTGCGCCGCCTTCCTCAAGCAGGCGCTCGCCGCGTTCGGCCGCCGCGGCGTGCGCGTGCGCGGCGTGCTCACCGACAACGCGCAGGCGTACACCGTCTCCGGCGACTTCCGCGGCGTGGCCGCCGCCGCAGGAGTGGAACTGCGTCACACCCGGCCCTACCGCCCGCAAACGAACGGGAAGGCCGAGCGCTTCATCCAGATCCTGCAGAACGAGTGGGCCTACGCCCGCCCCTACCGCTCCAACGCCGAGCGGTTGCACCAGCTCCCGCGCTGGCTCTACCGCTACAATGCTCGCCGGCCACACGGCGGCATCGGCGGGGCTGTCCCCGCCTCACGCCTGTAAACAACGCTCGTGGGAAGAACATCTAGGCGGGCGAACCGGGAGGATCCGATGGGCGAGGTCTACCGACGCAACATCGGCGCCGTCGCGCTGACCGCGCTGCAGGACGGGCACGCCCGCTGGGCGCCGGGCGACATCCTCCGCCCCGAGGTCGAAGCCGACTTCGCCCCCTACCAGCACCTGATCGACGAGGACGGTACGACCCAGCTGAGCATGACTGTCTACCTGCTGGAATCGCAGGGTGTGCGCGTGCTCGCCGACAGCGGCATCGCGGACCAGCCCATGGGCCGCCACGACATGGACGAGCACTCGCAGCTGCCCTTGCTGCTCGACCAGGAGGGGATCGACCCTGCCTCGGTTGACTTTGTCGTGCACACGCACCTGCACTTCGACCACGTCGGCTGGAACACGCGGCCGGAGGGCGATGGCTGGATCCCGATGTTCCCGAACGCCAGGCACATCATCCAGCGGCCCGACTGGGAGCATTGGGTGGACACGGATCGCGGCTTCCCCGGCCCAGTCCTCGAGCGCAGCATCCGCCCGCTCGAGGCGGCCTCGATGATCGAGTTGGTCGAGGGGTACCGGGCGCTGACGCCGGAGATCTCGGTGGCCGCCGCCTACGGCCACACGCCAGGCCACCAGGTGGTGCGGATCGCGAGCGCGGGCGAGGGGGCCTACATCCTCGGCGACTCTTGCCACATCGCCATGCAGGTCTGCGAGACCGAGTGGTCGGACCGCGCCGACGTCGACCACGAGCAGGGCAACCGCTCGCGCGCCGCGATCATGGAGCGCGTCGACGCGGAAGGCGCACTGGTGATCGGCGGCCACTTCCGCTTCCCCGGCCTCGGCCGCCGCGTCCCCCGCGACGGGCGCTGGATGTATGTCCCGCTCGAGGACTGACACTGCACCCGACTCCGCACCACGACCCACGCCGACACGACCGAGCGGCATCATCCTCGCCGGAGGTGGCTCGCGACGCATGGGGAGTGACAAGTGCGCGCTCGAGGTCGGCGGCCGAACGCTGATCCAGCGCGTCGTCGACGCCCTCGACGAGGTCGCGGGCGAGATCATCGTGGTGCACGCGCCGGGCGAGCTGCCACCGGACGTGCGCAGCCGCCTGCCGCTGCGCCTCGTCGCCGACCCGTTCGAGGACGCCGGACCGCTGGTCGCGATCGCCGAGGGCCTCGACGCCGCCTCGGCCCCCGTCGCGATCGCCGTGGGCTGCGACGCGCCGCAGCTCGAGCCGGCGCTGCTGCGCCTGCTCGGCGAGTGGGCGCAGGCCGGCAGCTCGCTTGTCGCGCCGCTGCACGAGGGCGTCCCGCAGTGGCTCTGCGCCGCCTGGCGTCGCGACGCCCTCCCCGCCCTGCGCGAGCGCATCACCGCGGGCGACCGCGCCCTGCACGATGCCGCAGAGGCGCTCGAGGCTGCCCTGCTGCCACCCGCGGCCTACGCTCACCTCGATCGAGCGGGAAACTCGTTCCTCAACGTGAACACGCCGGAGCAACTCGCCGAGGCTCGCGAGGCGGTGCGTCAGTCGACGAGGCGGTCCGCGCCCACGTAGACGTTGTAGTCGCCTTCGCGCGCGAAGCCGACGAGCAGCAGGCCCAGCTCCCGCGCGAGATCGACGGCGAGCGAGCTGGGCGCCGAGACGCCAACCACACCGGTCAGCCGCGCCATCGCGGCCTTCTGCACGATCTCGAAGCTCTGTCGCCCCGAAACCACGAGGAGCGCAGGTGGCCTCGGACTCCTCGCCTCGGCGGCTTTCCGCGCAAATGCACCGATTGCCTTGTCGACCGCGTTATGTCGCCCCACGTCCTCTCGCACCACCAACGCCACGCCGTCGAATCCGAAGACCCCGGCAGCATGCAGCCCGCCCGTCGCGTCGAACGCCGGCTGGTGCGTACGCAGCTCGCTGGTGAGTTGCGCGATCACCGCGGAGGGCACTTCGATCGGTTCGGCTGCGGGCGCGTGCAGCATCACCGCCTCGATTGAGGCCTTGCCACAGACGCCGCAGGAGCTGGACGTGAACATGCTGCGCCGGAACTGCTCGGGATCGATCGCCACACCGGCGGCAAGACGGGCGTCCGCCCGCCCCTCCCCGTCCAGCTCCACCGCGGCGATCTCCTCGATGCGTAGCACGATGCCCTCGCTGAGCAGGAAGCCGCGCACCAGGTCGTCGTCGTCGCCCGGCGTGCGCATCACCACCGCGATCGACTCGCCCTCGATGGCGATCTCGAGCGGCTCCTCGGCCGCGACCGCGTCGAGCGCGACCCGCGTCGCGCCGCCCTCGCGGCGCTCGACGGCAACCTCGACCGTGCGAGGATCGGCCGGGGCGCTGCCGGGCTCGGGCGTGGGCATCGCGGGCGCTCCTTCGCTGCTGCGGGGCGGCTCACGGCAGGGTATACCGGCGACGCTCGCGTGGTGCGTCGCGCGTTCGGGTGCGGCAGGCTAGCGTACGGCTGCACGGTTGCGCAGCGACGCGCCGAGTCGGCTCAGGTGGGCGATGGAAACCGCAGCGATCTCGGCCCTCGGCGTCATCGGTTTCGCCGTCGCCGTCACGAATCAGCTCGCGCGACGGCTGCTGATCCCGCCGATCCTGCTCTACCTCATCATCGGCGTCCTCGCAGGACCGTCCGTGTTGGGCGTGTTCAGCCCCGACGCGCTGCACGAGATCTTCCCGCTCGCGCTCGAGGTGCTCGTCGCCCTGCTGGTCTTCGAGGGCGCGTTCGCGATCGACGTCCAGTTCCTGCGGCGGGTCGGCGCGGTGGTGCGCAACCTGCTGACGGTTGGGCTGCTCGTCACGTTCCTCATGGGAACGCTGCTGGCGGGGCTGCTCGAGGTGCTGCCCTGGCGGACGGCGTTCCTGTTCGGCGCGCTGGTCTCCGTCACAGGGCCGACCGTGATCGGGCCGCTCGTGCGCTCGGTCCGGCTCAACGACCACGTGCGCGCGGTACTGCTCGGCGAGGGCGTGCTGATCGACCCGCTGGGGGCGATCCTCGCGGTGGTCGTGCTCCAGTTCGTGCTCTCCGGCCTGCACGCCGAGCCGTTCCTCTGGGTGCCCTCGCGGCTGATCGGCGGCGTGGCCATCGGGCTGCTCGGCGTGCTGATCGTCCGAGGGGTCATCCGCATCAATCGCGACCCCTCGCCGACGGAGATGACGCTGCTGCTGCTCGGTGTGAGCGCCGGCATCCTCGCGCTCTCCGAGCGCCTGCTCCCGGACTCCGGCCTGACCGCGATGGCGACGATGGGCGTCGTGCTCGCCTCCGCCGACCTGCCCCACCGCGACGTGGTGCGGTCGTTCGAGGACGAGTTGTCGCGCATCCTGCTCGCCGCGGTCTACATCCTCGCGGCGGCGACGCTCGACCTCGGGCTGCTGCGTGCGCTCTGGCCGAACGGCGTGTTGGTCGTGCTCGGGCTGATGGTGATCGTGCGCCCGCTCGCGGTCGCGCTCTGCTCGCTGCGCTCCGACCTGCGACTACGCGAGCGGCTCTACATCGCCGCGATCGCGCCTCGTGGGGTCGTGGCGGTGGCGCTCGCCGCCTTCGCGGGCGAGGCGCTCGGCGAGGAGCTATTCGGGCCCGAACTGACGGCGCTCGTGTTCCTTACTGTCGCCCTCACCGTTGCCGTACAGTCGAGTTATGCCGCGCCGCTGGCGCGGCTGTTGGAGGTGCGTTCGATGCGTGCACTGATTGCCGGCGCCGGGAAGGTGTCGAGGCGGATCGCCCAGCAACTGCACGCCGGCGGCTTCGACGTCGTGCTGATCGACCCGAACAAGGACGCTGTCGCCCGCGCCCGCGAGGACGGCCTCGACGCCGAGCTTGGCGACGCCTCGAACGTGGCGCTCCTGCGCAAGCTTGGCGGCGGCGACGCGTCGCTTGCCGTCGGCGCCTCGAACAGCGACGAGACGAACCTGCTGTTCTGCCAGTACGTGCGCGCCGAGAATCCGGAGGTGACCGCCTTCGCGCGCGTCGAGCAGTCGGACGCCGTCGAGGCGTTCCGCCGCTCCGGCATCGCGACCATCGGCGCGGACGAAGCGGTGGCGGACGCGCTGATGGCGGTGATCGGGCAGCCGGTGCTGCAGGAGGCGCTCGCCCCCGGCGGCGAGGACCGTCTGACGGTCGAGTTCGTCGTCGGCTCCGGCCTCGACGGCCGCCGCATCCGCGACCTGCAACTCCCGCAGCGCGTGCTTGTCCTCCTCGTGCGGCGCGCCAGCGAGGACGTCGTCCCGCACGGCGAGACAGTGCTGCAGCGCGGCAACCGGCTGCTGCTCTTCGGCGGCGCCGCCGCCGTCGCCGAGGCCCGCCAGCGCCTCGCGCTTATCGAGTAAGGCGGGCGGCCTGGCGGGACGATGCCCGCTACTGCGCGACGAACGACGTCTTCTGCCCGTTCACCCGCACCTCGTACTCCGCGCCCGGCTCGAAGTCGGAGCCAAGGGGGGCGATCGTCTCTACCGAGGGGTAGTCGGCGGTGCAGATGACGAGTTGGTCGGCGACCTCGTGGTGCGTGACGAGGACCTCGATCCGGTTGGCTTCCTCGCGCCGGATCTCATAGCCGTTGAACCGGGAGCAGCCGCTACCCTTCGGCAGGCCCGAGACGATGCGCAACTGGTACTGCGGCGGGTGGCTCTCGAGGATAGCGACCTCGACACGCTCGATCGGTGACTCGGCGATGATGCTGTACGGGAAGTCGGGTCGCGGGAGGGTGAAGCTGGTGACCAGCTGGTCGTTGACGATCACGCGGTAGCGCTCACCGGGCTCGAGCGGCTCCGCGAGGTGCAGCACGGTGTCCTGCACCATCACCTCCGCGTCGCAGTCGATCGCCCACGGGGTGGGCGGCGGCTGCATCAGCGTCACGCGAGCGCGGATCACGCCGCCCTCGACCTCGATCGTCTCGTTGCCGAGCCCTGAGCAGCCCTCGACGAGCGTCCGCACGTACTCGACGCGCAGGTACGGCTCCGGCTCGTTCGGGATCAGGTTGGCGCGGACGACCGACACCGGGGTCTCGACCCGGGTGCGCCAGTCCGTTCCTTCGTCGACGAGATTCGGGGGCGGCTGCACCAGCACGAGGAGCATGTCCACTTTGCTCGGCCTGCCGCGGGTGATGACGTCGTAGGCCGTGTCGTTGGTGAAGGCGAGGCGGCCATCCGACTCGATGATGCGGGCGCTTACGGAGTACGTGTTGCGGGACTCGATGTCCTCGCGGCTGTACTCGACCTTGAAGCGGATTGGGACCTGGCCCGGGTCGGAGATGGTCTGGCGCGCGATCAACTCTGCCGAGGTGTCCTGGTATGAGGTGTCCCGCAGTTCGACGACGAGCATCGCGCCGGGAGTGAGCGCGATCCGTTCGCGGTAGGTGACCGTGCCGCTAACCGAAGCGTTCGGCTCGCGGCCCGAGGGGATCTCGATCGTCGCGTTCTCCGGCTGCTGCTCGCTCTGACAGCCGACGACGGCCATGAGGCCGAGCCAGCCTCCGACCAGGTACAGCAGCGCAGTCTTAACTATCGCCGCCATTCGAGCGACCTCCGGGATGGCTCCAGATCCGAGCTTTGCCGTCAAGATCCAGACGCTGGCGGTCGCGCGTTTGTTCCCGCATCCGAGGCCAGGCGGGCAGGTCAGTGGCTACGGGTACCCCGTGCCCGGCGGGTCGTACTCCGCGGGGTCGAACAGCGGCTCGGAGGTGACGACGCGCTGCTCGCGCAGGCTCGCGATCTCGGCGGCGTCGTACCCGAACTCGGCGAGGAGGGCGTCGCCGTGCTCGCCGGCCAGCGCGCCGGCGCGGTACGAGCCGGGCGTGCGGCTCAGCGTCACCTGCGGGCCGTGCCGCCGGTAGTTGCCCCAGAGCGTGTGTTCGGCCTCGAGATCCCAGCCGTTCGCCTCGATCTGCGGGTCGTCGGCGAAGAACTCGCCGGGCGATCCGCCGTCCGCCTGCACGCAGCCCACGCCGAGCGGCGCGAGCAGCCCCTCCCACTCGAGGGCGGCGCGCTGCGCGAAGAGGCCGCGCAGCTCCTCGCAGAGCTCCGCGTCGTGCTCCCGGCGCGCCTCGCCCGTCGCGAAGCGGACATCCGAGGCGAGGTCGGAGCGGCCGCTGGCCTCGCAGAACGTCGCCCACTCGCCGTCCGTAACGACGCCGAGGAAGACCCAGCCCTCGGCGGCCCGGTAGAGGCGGTAGAGCGCGTTCAGGCCGTGCAGATCGGCGTCGACCGTCGGGCGTGACGCCTTGCCCTCGTAGGAGAGGAAGTCGTCGGAGTTCGCGTAGGCGTTCGCGCCGAGCATGCTCATCGAGACCAGCTGCCCGATGCCGAAGCGCTGCTGCGCGTAGAGCCCGAGCAGCATCGCGTTCTGGACCACGGAGCCGGTATTCGGGTCCGGGTTGCCCTCGTTCGCTCGGTAGAGCCAACGTGCGGCCTCGCTCGCGTCGGGGATCGAGCCGACCGCGGTCGGCGGCATCGCCGCGCCGGCCTGGTAGAGCTGGCCGCCGGTGGCCGCGCCGGGGATCGGGTGCGCCGAGGGCCGAGCCGCGCTCGGTCCCTTCGGGCCGTAGCCATTGACCTGCAGGTAGACGATGTCCGGGCGGATCTCACGCACCTGCTCGTAGCCGATGCCGAGCCGCTCCGGCACGCCGGGCCGGAAATTGTGCATCACCGCGTCCGCCTCCTCGATCAGGCGACGGACGATCGCGCGGCCTTCCTCGCGCTTGAGGTCGATGCAGATGCTCTCTTTGCCCGCCGAGGTCTTGGCGATGCCGCAGAAGGAGCCGAGCCCGTAGCCCATCCCCCGGTAGGGGTCGCCCTCGGGCGCCTCGACCTTGATCACGCGCGCGCCGAGGTCCGCGAGGAAGGTGATGCCGAGCGGTGCGGCGATGATCGTGCCGAACTCGATGATCGTGACGCCCTCGAGGGGTGGGCGGTCGCTGGGGGTGGCGTCGTTGGCAGGCTGCCAGGGTGCGCGCGGCGCCTCGGCGAGCACCTCCTGCGTGTGCTCGCCGGCCTCGGCGAACCATTGCGGCGGCTCGCCCGGCGTCTCGCTGAGCTGCGCGATTGGCCCCAGCTGCCGCACGGGACCATGGCGCGGGTGGTCGAAGGCGACGACCTCGCTGTTTGCCTCGAGGTCGGGGTGGAGCAGGCCTTCCTGTGCCGACTGCACCGGCTCCGAGGCGATCTGGCCGTCCTCCTGGAAGAGCTCCATCCACTCGTCGAGGCTGCGGTCCTGCATCCGCTCCAGCATGAGGTCGCTCAGCGCGCGCCGTGTTTCCGGGGTGAGTCCCGTCGGTGCGTTCACGAAGCGGGGATCCGCGTAGATCCCGGAGAGGCCGATCGCGCTGATGTAGGCGTGGAAGTGATGCTCGAGGAGGTTTGCGAGCTGGATCCAGCGCCCGTCGCTGGCGACGACGGGGTGGTACTGGAGCGTCGGCATCGGCTCGAACTTCGCGTAGGGGTCCCCCTCGAAACCGCGCGGGTAGCGGCGGGCGAGCTGCGTGCGCACGAGGCCGAACAGGTCGGGCGGGAACATGCCCTGCAGCAGGCTCGTCTCGACGAGCTGGCCCTTGCCGTCGCGGTCGCGCGCGAGCAGCGCCCCGAGGATGCCGTTGACGGCCGACTGCGAGGCGGCGTGACTGCCGACCTGCACTGCGGTGTACGCGGGGCCAGCGCGGCGCGGCTGCCCGGCGAACGACTGCATGCGCCCGGACTTGGCCGACACGACGCCCTCGTACGGCGCGTAGTTGGCATACGGCCCGCGCGGCCCGAAGGCCGTGATCGAGCAGTAGACGAGACCGGGGTTGTCGATCGAGAGCGTCTCGTAGTCCGCGCCAAGCTGCTCTGCCTGCCCCGGCCGGTACGAGGCGACGACGACGTCGGCGCCGACGGCGAGTGCGTGCAGTCGCTCGCGCCCGGCCGCGGTCGTCAGGTCCAGCTCCACGCTGCGCTTGCCGCGCAGCCACATCGGCGAGGCCGGGAGGCGCCGCAGGGGGTCGCCGCCGGGGCGCTCGACCTTGATCACGTCGGCGCCGAAATCGGCGAGGACCATCGTGGCGATGCCGCCGGCCGGTCCACTGCTGAGATCGATCACACGCAGGTCTTCGGCGAGCTGCATCCGTCCTCCGTGGCTCCTCGCGCCTGCCGCCGGGCGCTTCCGGCTCGCATCATAGCCGCGAGCCGCCTACCCCGCCGTTACGACCACCTCGCTACCGCGCACGAGGCCAAGCGTTGCGGTGGCGCTGCCGTTGCGCATGGCCACCTCCAGCAGATCGGCGCTGCCAATCAGCGCCAGCGGCTCGCCCTCCGCCACGTCGCCGTATGTCCGCGCCAGCGCCAGCCGCCGCCCGCCGGCCTCGACGCTCGCCCCGCGCCCGCCGCCGGCTGTCTCAATGTCGGAGCGCCCGAGGTTGGTGATCGCGTTGCCGAAGCGGTCGACATGCAACACCTCGCCGACGAGCCGTCCGCCCTCCCCACGCGGGTGCGGCAGCAGTAGCTCGACAAGGTCCTTGACCGGCGGGCCGAGCTCCTGCAGCGCGCCGCCGCACGCGAGGAAGGCGGCGGCGGGCGCGAACAGGTCGCGGCCGTGGAAGGTGGCGCTCACCGGCTCGCGACGCAGCGAGGCGCGCTCGACCGAGCGGACCGCCTCGAGCGCCACGCTCCTCGCGAGCAGCGTGAGCAGGCCATTGTCCGGGCCGACGACGATCTGGCCGCCGAGGCTCGCCGCTATCGCGCGGCGGTCCGTGCCGACGCCGGGATCGACGACGGCGAGATGGACCGTGCCAGGCGGGAACGTGGGCACGGCAGCCGCGAGGAACAGCGCGCCCTCGAGCACGTCCTGCGGCGCGATCTCGTGCGTGAGTGCGAGGACGCGGACGCCCTCGCACTGCGTGAGCAGCACGCCCTTGAGCTGTGCGACGTAGGGATCGCGCGTCCCGAAGTCGGTGGTCAGCGTGAGAATTCCAGGCACGTCGCGAGGATAGCGCGACGGGAGCGCGACGGGGCGCGCGCGGCTTGATCAGCCTGGCGCGACCTCCGCGACCTCCGCGACCTCCGCGCCCTCGCGCGGACGGACCGCGGATGAGGGGCGCGCTCCGGCCTCCCCGGTCGCCTCGCTACGGCGGATGCGCATGGCGACGGCGATCAGCGCCGCGCCCGCCAGCTCCAGCAACTCCTCGATCACGACGACGCTCGCGAGGTTGTCGAGCAGCACGGCGACCGCGGCGATCCCGAATCCGAGCGTCAGCACGGCGAAGGCGCGAGAGCTGCGCCGGAGTTCGACGAGGTGCATGAGCGAGATCGCGGCGGCCAGCAGTACGTACCCGGCGAGGACCACGTCGTCCCAGTGCGAGGTGTGCCACGGCGCGGGCGCGCCCAGCGAGGCGATCGCCCAGCCGATCGCCTCGTGCAGACCGAGCAGCTCGTCGAGGGCGAGGATGGTGAGGCCGACAGCCGCAAGCCGCCAATAGCCCGCGCGCAGGCTCCTCCAGCAGCGGAATGCCTCGGCCGCCGCGCAGATCAGCAGCGCCGCGACGGCGGCATCGATGAACGTGAAGACGGGCGTGACCACCATGGTGGTCACGCCCGCCCGCTGATCCGGTCGCGCATGCGCCGCCTCATCATGGGGCGGCGCATGCGGTCCGGGTTAGTCCGCGCGTGCCTCGAAGCGCCTAGCCTTCTTCGGGCCAGCCGCCCGGGGTTTCGCCGTCGTCCAGCGCACTGCGGATGGCGTCGGCGGCATCGTCGGTCACCCAGGTGCTCCAGACGGCCTCGTTGCCGTTGAGCCACCAGAGGGCGGCGTCGTTGGCGTCGGCGTTCGGGTTGTCCTGGAGCCAGGCGGCAACGGTGCTGTACTGACCGATGTCGAAGGTCCAGTTACGCAGGAACGCGACGATGTCCGGGGCGTTGGTCACGACGTCCGGGTGCGCGGCGATCAGGATCGTCGCGTCCTCGTAGGCGCAGGCCTTGGTCGTGAACCAGCACTCATCGCTGTACTCGGGCTCGGTGAGTCGCACGAGGTCGAGGACCAGCGCGGGGTCATTGGTGCCCCACTGGTAGCCGAGCCAGGGCTCGCCCTTCTCGTACGCGCCGAGAATGTCGGCATTCGCCGCCGCGCCGTCGCCGGGGTTGACGACGTGAACGTGGTCGGAGAGACCGTAGCCCTCGATCTGCGCGGCGTTGACTTCCTCACAGGACCAGCCGATCACGCAGGAGACCAGCCGTGCCTTGCCGCCGCTTTCGGCGGACACGAACAGCTCCTTGAACTGCGGATCCTTGAGGTCCTCGACGCTGTCGAGGTCCGGGTACTGCTCTTGCAGGTACGCCGGGATCACGAACGCGGACTGCCAGTCCTTGCCAAGGCTCTGGCCGAGCGAGACAACCTCGCCGTTGGCCTGCGCCTCCGCCCAGGCCTCGTCCTGGTTCGGGAGCCAGATCTCCATCGTGATGTGCGTGTCGCCGGCCCGCAGGCCCTGGAACAGGGGCAGCGTGGCTCCGAGCACCACGTCGGTCGGGTACTCGTAGCCCATTTCGACGACGTACTGGGCGATGCGGTTCTGGACCTGTGCGCTGGTCCAGTTCAGGTCGCTGAAGACGAGAGTCTGCTTGTCGCCATCACCATCGTCCTCGCAGGCCGCCGCGAGCGCGAGGACCAACATCGAGATCATGGTGAGAGCGAACAGCTTGTACCTTGTCAGCAAATCCCAACTCCTTTCATCGGGGATTCATGCTTGAACGCCTCGGAGCGCGTCACGGCTGGTGGCGCCGACGAACGTACCAGCGACTGATCGCGCCGAAGGCGTCGCCTCCGCAGGTGCGGGGCGGCTCGCGGGTTTGACTGCGCTGGGGGTTGTTCATCACGGCCGGCCAGGTCAGCCGGCGCTCATGCGTCCCTTCTCGCCGGAGCCGATGGATTGTGTCAGACGATCGATGATGATGGCGAGGAAGACGATCGCGAGTCCCGCGATCAGCCCGTTCCCCGACTGATTCTTCTGCAGCGCCCGCAGCACGTTGTCGCCGAGCCCCCCGGCGGCCACCATGCTGGCGATGGTCACCATCGCCAGCGCCATCAGCGTGGTCTGGTTGATGCCCGCCATGATCGTGGGCAGCGCCATCGGGATCTGGACCTTGGTGAGCACCTGCCACGGCGACGACCCGAACGCGAGCGCCGCCTCCACCACCTCCGGCGAGACCTGGCGGATCCCGAGGTTCGTCAGCCGGATCACCGGCGGCACCGCATAGATCACCGTCGCAAAGATGCCGGCCGGCTTGCCGAGACCGAAGAAGAGGATGCCGGGGAGCAGGTAGACGAAGCTGGGCATCGTCTGCATCGCGTCGAGGATGGGACGCATCACGTTGTCGGCGATGCTGTTGCGTGCGCCGAGCACGCCCAGCGGCAGGCCGATCGCGAGCGAGATCGCTACCGCTACCGTGATCAGTGCGATCGTATCGATCGCGTTCTCCCAGAGATCCATGAACCCGATGTAGAGCAGTGCGAGCGCCGTGAAGCCCATCAGGGTCCAGCGCCCCACCGCGAATGCGAGCAGCGAGAGGCCAACTATGATTACCGGCCACGGAACCCACTTCAGTACGTCCTCGATATTCACCAGCGCGTACGCGATCGCTTCGCTGATGCCGTCGAACAGCCAGTCGCCCTCGGTGGTCAGCCAATCGACCGCGCGGTCGATTGCATCGCCGGTCTCTCCCCGGATGGTGCTCTCAAGCGTGACCGTTCTCTCGCCTGCCGGAGTCTCGGACTCCGACAGCGTCGTGGGGAAGCCCATCCCCGGTCCCCAGACAAGCAGGCTCACCACGAGGACCACGAGCAATGCCCCGACCGCCCCCAGCAGCGGCAATCGGGAGTGGAGCCCTCTGACGAGGCGCCTGGCGGACAGCATGCTGGCGGCGCTTCGCTGCGCCCCCTCGGCGTCGGTGCCGGCCATCTACGCGGTCTCCCGGTTGTCCGCGGTGACGGACAACATCCCACCGGCCCGCAGCTCGGCGACACTCGAGACGTCCTGTACGAAGTCCGCGACGTACTCGTCCGCCGGGCGCGTGACGATCTCTTCCGGCGGGCCTTCCTGGACGATCTCGCCGTCACGCATGATCGCGATCCGATCGCCCAGCTTGATGGCCTCGTTGAGGTCGTGCGTGATGAAGACGATGGTCTTGTGCAGCTGGTCCTGGAGCGCCTTCAGTTCGTCCTGCATCCTCCTGCGGATCAGCGGATCGAGGCCGCTGAACGGCTCGTCCATGATCAGCACCTCCGGCTCCACCGCGAGCGCCCTCGCGATGCCGACGCGCTGCTGCATCCCGCCGCTCATCTCGTGCGGGTAGTAGTCCTCCCAGCCATCGAGGCCAACCGTCTCGATCGCCTCCCGTGCGGCCCTGTACCGCTCATCCTCGTTCATGCCCTGGATTTCGAGGCCGTAGGCGACGTTGTCGAGGACGCAGCGGTTGGGCAGCAGCCCGTAGTGCTGGAAGACCATTGCGATCTGCTTGCGGCGGAAATCGGTGAGCTCCCCGGCGCCGTAGTCGAGGATGTCTTCGCCGTCGAAGCGGATTGCGCCACGGGTCGCCTCGATCAGCCGGATCAGGCAGCGAGCAAGCGTGGACTTGCCGCTTCCCGAGAGGCCCATGACCACGAACGTCTCGCCCGGCTTGACACCAAAGGACACGTTCCGAAGACCAATTACAGCGCCGAGTTCATCCTGGATCTCAGATCGGGTTTTATCGATATATTCGGGCTCGAAAACCAGATCGGCGTTATCGCCGAATATCTTCCACAGCCCTTCGACCTGTATCAGTTGTTCGTTTTGGACCATACCATGATTGTTGGTCTGCACCAACAATCTACAGGTACCCCCGATCTTTCCTCGACAATGGGCGTGCGAGAAACCCCTGCCCGGGAAGCGGACTATAGCACGATCGCCTGTGGCCGTCACAGCGATCCCGACCCTTCCGGCCGCCCGCGACGCCCGCGCGAGCCGGGTCCGCTATCCTCCGCGCGCGCCCCGGCCAGCGCGCCGGGGCAGGATGGAGGACCAGATGCGCCACTCGACCGCCTTGCGGGCCCGGCTCGACGGGCCCGAGATCATCGTGCTGCCCGGCGCCTACGACGCCCTTTCGGCGCGGCTCGCGCAGCAGGCCGGCTTCGATGCCGTCTTCACGACCGGCTTCGGCTTCTCCGCCGCCGCCCTCGGGGCCCCCGACTATGGCCTGCTCACCGCCTCCGAGGTGCTGGACCGCGTGCGCCTGATCGTCGCCGCCGTCGACGTGCCGCTGGTCGCCGACATGGACACGGGCTACGGCAACCCGCTCAACGTGGTCCGCACGGTGCGCGAGTGCGTGAGCGCAGGCGTCGCCGGCATCATCCTCGAGGATCAGGAGTGGCCGAAGAAGTGCGGCCACTTCGAGGGCAAGCGCGTCATTCCCGCCGAGGAGCAGGTGCAGAAACTGCACGCCGCCGTCGACGCCCGGGACGACGACGACCTCGTGATCATCGGGCGCACGGATGCGCGCGCTCCGCTTGGCCTGGAGGAGGCGATCCGCCGCGGGCGGCTCTATCACGAGGCCGGCGCCGACGTCGTGTTCGTCGAGGCGCCGCAGTCGATCGACGAGCTGAAGGCGGTGCGCGAGGCGATCCCGGACGCGCCGCTCTTCGCGAACATGATCGAGGGCGGCAAGACGCCGCTGCTCTCGACGAGCGAGCTGCAGGAGCTGGGTTACGGGATGGTGGTCTTCCCCCTCGCGGCGCTGTTCAGCGCTGCCAGGGCGGTCGCCGCGACCTTCCGCGCCCTCCACGACGAAAAGACCACGGCGAGCCGCGTCGACGCCCTCACCGGCTTCCACGAGTTCGAGCAGATCGTCGGCGCCCCCGACTGGCACGAGCTGGAGGTGCGCTACGGCGTCACGGAGGGCGCTGCGCAAGGAGCGAGGCGGTGAGCATCAACAAGACTCGAGGGTTCCTCTACTGGCTGGCGAAGCTGCTCGGCGACATCAACGCCGTACGGCGCGGGCGCGTCGGACGCCGCGTCGCGCGGCGCGCCGTCGGCAAGGCGACGGGACGGGGGCTGGGCAAACTCTTCAAGTAGCCGCGGCGCCTCAGAGCGCGAGGTGCAGGCGGATCGCATCGTCGATCGCGGCCATCACGTCGCTTGGTGCGCGGCCGATCGGTCCGCGGACGCGATCCATCGAGATCGCCCGGATTTGTTCCACCTGCGCCTTGGAGAGCGTGCGGAGGCCCGTCCCGCGCGCGCCGATCAGCACCTGGAACGGTAACAGCGGCTCGGTGCGACTCGTGATTGGAACCACCGTCACGGCGCCCCGGCCCAACTCCCGAACGGCCCGATTGGCGCGCTCGTTCGTGACGATCACCGCTGGCCGAACCTTGTCTGCCTCGCTCGCCCGGGCGGGCTCGAAATCGGCCCACACGATGTCGCCGCGGAACATCAGTCCTCGCGCGCGGGCTCAGCGGCCCACTCCGCCGACCAGTCTTCGGGCTCCAGACCGTCGCCGACCGTCATGTCCCACAGCGCGGCGTCACCGGAGGATGCCCAGTCCTCCCAGGCAGTCTTGTACGCCTCGACGAGCTCGTCGTCGCGCAGTCGCTCCAGCGCCTTCCTCAAGACTGCCGAACGCGACGCCTCGCCGTGTTCGGCGATGTACCGATCGACGAACTCGACATCCTGTTCGGGCAGGCTCACGCTCAGCTTCATAGAACGATGCTACCCGAATGTACCTTGCCTTGCTACCCGGAGTACTACCCACGGCTGCTACTCGCCCTGCCGTGCGATTCAGCCTGCGGCCGCCAGCCCGCGCCGCGCGAGGAAGGCGCGCGTCTCGCGGATCGCGGTCTCGGGCGCGTCGTGGTGGAGCCAGTGGCCCGCGTCCGGAACGATGACCCAGCGTGCCTCGCGGAACGCCGCCCGGTCCTCCTCCAGCGGCGGGGTCGTCGACCACGTCGAGGCGCCGCCGAGGAGGTGCAGCACCGGGCACTCGATCGCCGACCAGAAGCTGCGCACCGTCTCCACGTCTACCTCGTCGCTGGTGCGGCCGCGCGCGAACGGGTCGAACTTCCAGATGTAGCCGCCCTCGACGGGCCGCAGCGCGTGCCGGGCCAACTCGAGGGCGAACGCGTCGTCGAGACGGCTGTCGACAAGCTGGATGCGATCTCGCGCTTCCTCGAGCGAGGTGTAGACGCGTGGCTGCATTTCGGCGTAGCCCTCGTGGCGGGCGACCCAGCGGCGCAGCGCCTCGGGCTCGCTCAGCGGACGGCGCGAGAGTCCGCGGAACGCGAAGTTGACCGTCGCCTCGATCGCGACAACCGAGTTCACGCGCTCCGGGAACGCACCCGCCGCGTAGAGGGCGATGCGCGATCCAAACGAGTGCCCAACGATGTCGACCGGCCCGCCGAGCAGGTCGATCAGCGCGAGCAGGTCGGCGATGTGCTCGGACATGCCGTAGTAGCCGCCGACGGCCCAGCCCGAATCGCCGTGCCCTCGCAGATCCGGGGCGATCACGCGGTAGTCGTCGCGGAATGCGGCGGCGAGGCGATCAAGCGAGCGCGCGTGGTCGCGCTTGCCGTGCAGCAGCACGAGCGGCGGCGCATCGGCCTCGCCCCACTCCCAGTAGGCCAGGCGCAGACGCTGCGACTCGAAGTGGTGCTGTACGGGTCCGGCCTGTGCCATCGCGGTCTGCCGGCTACTCGCCGTGGACGACGGGCAGCACCTCGTCCGCGAGGCGCCGCGTCTGCTCCAGGAGATCGTCGTCGTCCTCGGCGATCGGGCGCATCACGAACTTCGAGACGCCCACGGCCGCGTACTCCTCGATGCGTTCGAGGATGGCGGTCGCGTCGCCGACGGCGAAGTAGGCCGTCGGGTCGGCGCGGTCGGTGAGGCCGGGGCGGCGACTGATCGCGGCAGCGGCGCGCTCGACGATCGGGTCGTCCCAGCCGCCGAAGCGGAAGGGGAAGCTCGCACCGTAATGGTCCTCGGGCACGGGCCGGCCTGCCTCGCGAGACACCTTGCGGATCGAATCAACCACGGGGGCGACCTGCGCCGGCGACTGCAGCCCGCCCAGCCAGCCGTTCCCGAAGCGCGCGATGCGGCGCACGGCCGCCGGGCTGGATCCGCCGATCCAGAGCGGCAGCGGCTGTTGCACGGGCAGCGGGGCGATCGACGCGTCCTTGTAGCGGTAGTACTCGCCCTCGAAGTTCACGGTCTCGCCGCGCCAGAGGCGGGTGATGATCTCCAGCATCTCGTCGGACTTCGGTCCGCGCCCGCGCGGCTCGCGGCCGGTCGCGACCCACTCGGGTGCGACCTCCGGCCCGACGCCGAAGGCTGGCAACATCCGGCCGTCGCTGAGGAAATCGATTGTCGCGCACTGCATCGCGAGCACGAGTGGATCGCGCAACGGCAGGACGACGACGCTCATCCCGAACTTGAGCCGGTCGGTCGCACCGGCCAGCGCCGCCATGACGCTCATCGCCTCGAGCTGTGGTTGCGGCGAGATCAGCCGGTCGGACTGCCAGATCGAGTCGATGTCGCTCTCCTCGCAGAGCTCGACCCACTCGCGGAAGACCCGCGTCGAGGCGAACGGGAACGCCGCCAGCCCCAGCCCGATACGTGCGCTCATCGTCGCTCCCTCGTGTTCTTGCAGCAGGGTACCGGACGCTGGTGTTTGCGTGCGCGGGAAGACTCTTCAGCCAGCCTCGATAAGGTCAGCTACCTCACGAGCAAGGGTCGGGAGACTGGTCTCGACTACGTTCCATACCAGGCGGTCGTCGACATCGGCGTATCCATGTATGAGTACGTTTCGGAAGGCGATGATGCGCTGGTAGTCGCTGATCCGCGCGGCCGCGGCTTCGTCGACTCTCGCCAGCCGCGCCACTGCCTCGCCGATGATCTCGAACTCCCGCTCCACTGCAGCCCGCAGCATCGCGTCGTGCTCATAGTCGGCGAAGGTCTTGGCGTTGGTGAACTCTCGAAGCAGCGCGGCGGCGCGCTGCACATCGTAGAGGTACTTCCGAACCTCAAGCTTCATAGAGGGGCGTCTTCGTCTGTTCGACAGCCTGCAGAAAGTACGGGTTCCTGATCGCCGGACCGATGACGAGATCGACTGGCCTTCCGAACAGCTGCTCAAGGGACTCCATCAGACCGAAGTAGGCGTCCGCGTAGCTGGCGAGCACGGCCGGCTCGAACTCAACGAGGAAATCGAGATCACCGCCCGCGCGGAGCTGCGTGCCAGTTGCCGCAGACCCGAACAGGCTCAGCCGGCGGACGCCGTGGCGGGCGCAGAGACGCTCAAGCTCGTCGGCGCGCTGTGCAATCTCAGGAATCATCGTCGCGCTCCGGTCCGCTGAGCCTGCCTCTCACCCTACCCCAACCGGCCTGGATTCGCCGCGCTTCCGCTGTATTGTGCGGGGGGTTGCGAAGCAACGCTCGCGTCGCGATCATGGCGACGCGACAGGGAGACAGGACTCGCCATGCCCGATCTGCTGTACGACAAGCGCGACCACTACGCCATCTTCACGATGAACCGCCCCGAGCGGCTCAACGCCCTCGGCGGCGCGATGCAGGAGGACCTCAAGCGCGCCGTCGCCGACTTCGAGGCGGACCCGGAGATGCGCGCCGGCATCGTGACCGGCGCGGGCCGCGCCTTCTGCGCGGGCGCGGACCTCAAAGAGAGCAACGAGCAGTTCTCCGCCGGTC
Organism: Dehalococcoidia bacterium; assembly: GCA_963667465.2. Lineage (GTDB taxonomy): Bacteria > Chloroflexota > Dehalococcoidia > UBA2979 > UBA2979 > VXMT01. Next base: position 885,989 of record CAXXDN010000002.1, read on the forward strand.
AGACCAAGCCGACCGTGCGCTTCAACGACTCGGCGCCCTACTCCCTGGCGCAGAAACCGTACATCGCCGCAATCAACGGCCTGGCCGTCGGCGGCGGCCTCGAGCGCGCGCTGGACTGCGACATCCGGATCTGCTCGACGAATGCCTGGTTCGCGCTCTTCGAGCCTAAGCGCGGGCGCATGGCGGGCTACGCCATCCACGCCCTGCCGAGGATGATCAACCTCGCGGCGGCCAGCTACATGCTGCTTACCGGCGACCGCGTCGAGCCCGAGAAGGCGAAAGAGTGGGGCATCGTCGCCGAGGTGCTCGAGCCTGACGAGTTGCTGCCTCGGGCGATCGAGATCGCGGAGCTGATCGCGGGAAACGCCCCGCTGGCTGTCAAGGGCACGAAGGCTGCGTTCCGCGCCTGGCGACACGAGAACATGGACTACTCGTACCGCCTCAGCGAGTGGGTCTACCGGGCGAACATCGACAGCTCGGAGGACATCCGGGAGGGCGCCCGCGCCTTCGCCGAGAAGCGTCCGCCCGTCTGGCAGGGTCGCTAGCTGTAGCCCCGCGGACCGAGGCCCCGGCAGCCCGCTACCACGCCACCTCGCGCGCCTCGAGGGCGGCGATCTCGTCCGGCGGCCGGCCGGCGAGGTCGCGGAGCACGGCAGCGGTGTGCTCGCCGAGCCGCGGAGCGCGGCGGTTCGAGTCGTAGCGCTCGCCGTCGAGCACCCAGGGACTCGCGGCATGCATGTGATGCTCGCCCGGCGCGACGCGGTAGAGACCGCTCGAGGAGTGCGCGGCCCCGGTTAGCCCCGCCTCTCGCACGAGCTGCCGCAGATCCAGCACGCGCTGCGCGGCAAGTCCCCGGTCGCGTAGCAGCGTCTCCAGTTGCTGCGCCTCGCGTTGGAGACTCACGGCGCCCAGCCGCCTCGCCAGCTCGCGTGGCGTCTCTCCGGCCTCCGGGCCGTCCGCTCCGAGGGCGCTCGCGAGGCGATCGACCTCCTCGGGTGACTCGCAGACGACGGCAACCCACTCCTCGTGGAGGCAGGGCAGGCACTCGCTGAAGGCGGGCACGGGCAGCTCGAAGCCGCGCGTGGCTTCGAGCTGCCCGGGAGCACCCTCGCGCGGCGGATAGTTGCTCCCGAGGTAGCGGTGCAGTGCCGCCGAGGGGCCGAACAGGTCTACCTCGATCAGCGCGCCGCGCCCGCTGCGCGCACGCCGCTGGAGCGCATCGATCATCGCGAAGGCGAGCACGAAGCCTGCCTGCGGGTCGGGGTAGGCGATGCTGCGGTCGATCCACGGCTCCCCCTCGCCCTGGTAGCCGAAGCCACAGGCGAGCAGCATCGCGTAACCGAATCCCACGAGACGCGACAGCCGGCTGTCCGGGTGGTAGGCGGAGAGCCGCCCGATGATCAACCCCGGATTCGCCTCCCACAGCGCCTCCGCCGAGAGCCCGAGGCGCTCCGCGACGCCGGGAGTGAAGTTGGAGACGACAATGTCCGCCTGTGCAGCCAGCTCGCGGAACAGCTGCTGCCCCTCGGCGGTTCCGAGGTTGACCGTGGCGCTCTCCTTGCCCTGGTTCGTCTCGCGAAACGAGCCCTTGCGGTCCCACTCGGGCAGGTCGATGTCGGGCAGCGAGAGCTCGCCGATGCGCGAGCGCGTGTGGTCGAGGCGGTTCCGCGACTCGACCTTGATCACGCGCGCGCCGAGATGCGCGAGCTGCGCGGTGCTGAGCGGTGTCGCCCAGACCGTGCTGAGATCGAGCACCGTGACGCCCTCGAGCGGCAGCGCCAGGTCGATCGCGCCCGCGCCCTGCGAGGGCGGGGTGGACGCCGGGGAGGGCGTCGAACGGTAGAGCCAGTCGCGCACGTCGGAGCTGCCGGACAGCTCCTCTTCGTACTCCTCGACGCCGGGCGGAGCGAGGGCGAACGCAAAGGGCAGCCGCTCGCGCAGCGCGAGGTCCATCAGCTCGTCGCAGCTGCGGGTGGCGAACCACGGGGCGAGCCGCGGTTCGAGGACGTCCCAGTTCTCGCCTCGCAGGCCGCGGTGGGCGAAGATCTCCCAGCTCGCCCATTCCGGGTCGTCCATCTCGTGCATGAGGCGCTGCCACTGCTCCTCGCTGGTGCAGAGCACGAAGAGGTCGCCGTCCGAGGCGCTCATCACCTCCATCGGCTGGAACAGCGCCGATCCGAGCCGCGTCGGCGAAAGGCCGGCGTAGGTCCACTTCACCACCTCGCCGGCCGAGCAAATCGAGAAGCACTCGTGCTTGGTCAGCTCGATCAGCTGACCCGCGCGACCGTGCGCCGAGGCGAGCAACAGCGCCATCGCGGCGTAGGAACCGGCAATCGTCTCCGTCTGGTGCTCGTGAAGCACCAGCGGGCGCCCCTCGGGGTCACCCGAGGCTCCGGTGAGGTGGAGCACGCCCGAGGCAGCCGAGATCGTCAGGGCGCCTCCTCGCGGTGCGTCCGGTGCACGCCCGAACGCGGAGATCACGACCGCGGGAGAGGGCAGCCCGTCCGGCAGCGCGCCATCCGGCCAGCCCGCGCGATCGTCGAAGTCGATGAACAGCGCCGAGGCGTCGAGGTCCGCGAGCGCATCCGCGACCGAGGCGAAGGAGGCGGTGGCGCCCTTGCCGTCCTCGCTCCAGGCGGCGCGCACTGTGACGCCCTCGGCGGCTCGTTCGAGCAGCCGGACCTCACGTCCGGCGCGGCGCAGCAGCAGCGAGGCCCACTCGGTCGTCGCGGTGCGCCCGGCGAGGAGGATCGGGCGGTCCGGTCCGGGCGCTGCGCTCATCGTGCTCCTCCGCCTGACGGCCGCACGGTCCAACGCCGCCGCCTCGCGGTCAAGGCGGCCCCGCGCCGCGGCCGCTACCATGAAGCCCGCCGCGCCCGAGGAGACGCCGTGCCACAGGCAGCACCGCAGCCCCGCCCCGTCGACAGCAGCTTCGTGCTCGACATGCCCGTCGCCGGCTCGCCCGCGATTCGGCCCGGCGACGGGGCGGTCGCCTACGTCGTCACGCGCGTCGACCGCGAGACGCTGGCGACCGAATCGCACATCGAGCGTGTGCCGTTCGGCGGCGGCACGGCACGGCGGCTCACCGAGGGGCCGCACGACGCGTCGCCGCGCTGGTCGCCGAACGGCGGCACGCTCGCCTTCGTGCGCCGCGAGGAGGAGGGACCACCGCAGCTCTGGCTCCAGCCCGCGGGCCACGGCGAGGCGGATCAACTGACCTCGCTGCGCGGCGGCGTCGCCGAGTTCGTCTGGTCGCCCGACGGCGCGACGCTCTACTGCACGAGCGACGTCGACCCCGATGCCCTGCCTGCCTCGGACGAACGGGATCCGCCCGTGCCGCGCGTGCGCGAGGTGCACGAGATCTACTACCGGGGCGACACCATCGGCTGGCGGGGCCGGACGAGCCGGCAGATCTACGCGGCGCCGGCGGCGGGCGGGCGCGCCCGGCGGCTCACTCGCGGCGACTTCCAGCACCGGGCGCTCGCCGTCTCGCCCGACGGCGCGATCATCGCCTTCGCCTCGGACCGCTCACGCAGGCGGCACGAGCGGGCGCCGTGGGGCGCGGAGCTGTGCGTGATGCCCGCCGAGGGCGGTCGAGTGCAGCGGTTCGCGCGCGACGTGGTCGCCGTCGGCGGCATCGCCTGGCGGCCGGGGCGCGCGCCTGGCGAAGAGCAGATCGCCTTCGTCGGCGCGCCCGAGGACAACACCTGGCAGCGTTACGTCTACCTGCTCGACCTCGCCTCGGGCGAGTGCCGCCGCCTCACCGACGACTCGATCGACCCGCAGACCGGGTTCTTCCCCATTGCCCCCGCTCCCCCGCTGGTCTGGCGCGACGAGCGCGTGCTGTTCCTCGCCGACGCGGCGGGCGCGTCCGGCATCTACGCGGTGGCGCCCTCGGGCGAGCTCGAGGCCGTGCGCGCGCGGCGCGAGCTCATCGGTGGCCTCGATGCGACCGCGGGTGGCGACCGGCTCGCCTTCTCCTCATCGAGCGCCACCGCCGCGCCGCAGGTAAGAACGCTCGACCTGCGCGCGGGGCGCGGTCGCGCGGTCACCCGGGTCGGCGCGGACTACCTCGCGGCGCACCCACCGGGGCATACCGAGCGCTTCCGCGTGCGTCGCGCCGGCGAATCGATCGAGGCGCGGTTGGTGCATCCGCCGGACTTCGACGCCTCGCGGCGCTACCCGCTGGTCCTCGAGATTCACGGCGGGCCGAATGCGTTCCACGGCGACGGCTTCAGTACGCTGCACCAGGTGATCGCGGGCGCAGGCTTCCTCGTGCTCGCGGTCAACCCTCGAGGCTCCAGCAGCTACGGGGCGGAATTCACGGCGCAGGTCTTCGAGGACTGGGGTGGCGAGGACTACCTCGATCTGCTCGCCGCCGTCGACGTCGCCTGCCGCCGCCCCTACGTCGATGAGGATCGGCTGGGCCTGCACGGCTACTCCTACGGCGGCTATATGAGCAGTTGGATCGTCGGGCACAGCGAGCGCTTCCGCGCGGCGGTGATTGGTGCGCCGGTCACGAACCTCATCTCGATGTACGGGCAGACCGACATTGCCGTATCGTTCGGCGAGCGTCAGTGGGGCGGGCTGCCGCAGGAGAACTGCGACCATTATGTCGAGCGCTCCCCGCTCAGCTACGCCGACCGCGTGACGACGCCGGTGCTGCTGCTCCACGGAGAGGACGACATTCGCGTGCCGATCTCGCAGTCCGAGGAGTTCTACGTGGCGCTTAAGCGGCGCGGCAAGACGGTGGAGTTCGCGCGCTTCCCCGGCTGCTCGCACCTCTTCCTGCGCAGCGGCCACGCCACGCTACGCAAGGAGTACTACGACCGCTCCGTCGCCTGGCTCCAGCGCTGGTTGGCGTCGTGAGCCTCGCCGACGAGACCGCCGCCGCCGCGCGAGAGGTCGTCGAGCGCATGGCCGCGCGCGGCCTGCGCCTCGCGACGGCCGAGTCGACGGTCGGCGGGCTGATCGGGCACGCGCTCACCGACGTGCATGGCGCCTCGCGCGTTTTCCCCGGCGGCATCACGGCCTACGCGAATCCGCCGAAGCAGACCCTCCTCGGCGTCCCCGCCGATGTCATCGAGGCGCACGGCTCCGTCTCCGCCGAGACCGCGCTGGCGATGGCGCAAGGGGCGCGGACGGCGTTCGGCGCCGACCTCGCAGTGTCGGAGACCGGCATGGCGAGTGCGTTGCCGCCGGAGCGCGCCAACCCCGAGCGACCGGCCGGCCTCTACTTCATCGCCATCGTAGCCGAGGACTTTGAGCGCGCCGAGCGGAACGTCTTCCCCGGCGATCGCGAGGAGACGAAGCAGCGCGCTGCCGCCGCCGCGCTGCGCCTGGTCCTCGGCTACCTCGACTCCACCGAGGGGTAGGCGGCGGCTACCGGGGGTAGACCAGCGTGCGCGCGACCTCGCCGCGCTCCATCAGGTCGAAGGCGTCGTTGATCTGCTCCAGCGGGAGCCGCTCCGTGATCAGTTCGTCGAGCTTCAGCTTGCCCGCCATGTAGAGGTCGACGATGCGCGGGATGTCGGCGCGCGGGTTGGCGGCGCCGAAGCCGCTGAACTGCAGCCCCTGGCGGCCCGCCATCAGCTGCCACCACGGGATCTCGAGGACCGCGTCCGCCGGCAGTACGCCGAGCACCCACATGTTGCCGCCCGGCTTGAGCGACGCCATCCCCTGCAACACCACCGCGGGGATGCCGATCACCTCGAACGCGTGATCGACGCCGATGCGCGTCAGCTCCCGAATCTGCGCGACCGGGTCGCCCTCGGAGGCGTTGACGGTGTGGGTCGCGCCGAACTCCTTCGCGAGCGCGAGCTTGGAGTCGAGCAGATCGACGCCGATCACCATCTCCGCCCCGGCGAGCGCCGCCGCCTGCACGGCGTTGAGGCCGACGCCGCCGCAGCCGAAGACGGCGACGCGATCGCCGGGCGCGACCCGCGCGTCGTTGAAGACGGCCGCAACGCCCGTCGTCACGCCGCAGCCGACGAGCGCGATCGTGTCGAGCGGCGCGTCCTTGCGCACCGGAATCGCGCCGGTCGCGGGGACGACGGTGTACTCGGCGAACGAGGAGACGAAGGACTGGTTGCTGATCCGCTCCGCGCCTTTGCTGAGACGGCTGGTGCCGTCGAAGAGCGCGCCGAGCGGGCGCATCGCGGCGATCCTGGGGCAGTCGCTGAAGCGGCCGGCGCCGCAGGCGAGGCACTCGCCGCAGTAGGGCCCGATGCTGAGCACGACGTGGTCGCCGACCTGCGGGCTGCCGACGCCGGGCCCGACCGCCTCGACGACGCCGGAGCCCTCGTGGCCCATCACCATCGGCAGCGGCGAGGGGAAGTCGCCGTGGATGCGGTGCAGGTCGCTGTGGCAGACGCCGCTCGCCTCGATGCGGACGAGCACCTCGCCGGTCTTCGGCTCGGCGATCTCGATCTCCTCGATGGTCAGCGGCTCATGGATCGCTCGCAGCAGTGCTGCCTTCATGCTCGCTCCCTTCGTCGGGTTGTACGCGGCGAACACGGTACACCGGAGCGGCTGTGGCGAGGGCGCGCGGGCGTGTATGATGGCGCCGCCGGGGAGCAGTTTCCCGGCAGTCGAAACACGCCACGTGAACACCTTGTGGGGGAGAGCCGATGGCCGAGGAAGCATACGAAGAGATTCTGGTCGAGAAGAAGGGCCATGTTGAGGTGATCACCCTCAACGTCCCGGAGAAGCTGAACCCGATCACGTTCCGCTCGCTCTACGAGATCATCGTCGAGATCGAGCGCGCTGAGCTGGACGACGAGGTCCGCTGCATCGTCTTCACCGGCGCTGGCCGTGGCTTCTCCTCCGGCGCGGACCTGAGCCGGGCCGCCGTGGATGGCCCGATCTACCGCGCGAAGCTGGGCGAGCGTGCGATGACCGAGTACCCCGGCGGGGTCCTCAGCTACGCGATCCAGAAGGTCGGCGAATGCCGTAAGCCCACCATTGCCGCCGTCAACGGCGTCGCAGTGGCCGCGGGTCTCGCGCTCATCCTCGCCTGCGACATCCGGATGGCCGCCGAGAAGGCGCGCTTCTCCACGATCTTCACGAAGCGCGCGATGGTCGTGCACGCCGGCATGTCTTTCTACCTGCCGCGTGTGGTCGGCGTCTCGCGGGCCCTCGAGTTGCTGTGGACCGACCGCTTCGTGATGTCCGACGAGGCGCTGGAGATCGGTCTCGTCAGCGCCGTCCACGAGGCGGATGATCTGATGCCGAAGGCGATGGAGCTGGCCGAGCAGATCGCCGCCGGCCCGACGATTACCCTCGAGCTGGACAAGAAGCTGATCTGGAACGCGATCGAGGCGCCGACGCTCCTCGAGGCGATGCAGGTCGAGGCCTGGGGCGGCTCCGTCGCGCACCAGACCGAGGACTCCAAGGAGGGCATGAAGTCCTTCATGGAGCGCCGCGAGCCCGTCTTCCAGGGCAGATAGTCCGGGGCAGATAGTCCGGGGTCGGTAGCCCCGAGCCACCCGCCCGGAAACCGGACAGGCAAACACAGAGGCCGCCCTTCGCGGGGCGGCCTCTTCGTGCCTGGCGCCGCTCCGAGGACAGCGCCGCTACGGCGCGCCGAGCAGCGCTGCCAGGTCGTGCTTGTGCGAGAGGATGTCTGCCCAGGGGTCGCCAACCGCGGCGATGCGGGCGGGCGCGGTGAGGATCGTGAAGTCCCTCGGGTAGACCTCGTCGAGCTCGCCCCAGCGCAGCGGCATCGAGACGGGCGCGCCCGGCTTCGGGCGAGGTGAGAACGCCGCCGCGAGGTTCTTGATCCGCGCGTTCTGGTTCACGTCGAGGAAGATCTTCCCGCCTCGCTTTTCCACCGCCCACTCGAGCGTCACGTCGCGCGGGTGCGCGCGCTGCAGGAAGCCGCCGAACGTCTCCGCCACCGATCGCACCGCCGCGTAGTCGAACTGCCGCAGCACCGGCACCAGGATGTGCAGCCCCGTCGCGCCCGAGGTCTTCACGAACGAGGACAGCGAGGCGGCGTCGAGCAGCTCCTTCAGCCCTCGCGCGACCTCGACGGTCTTCGTGAAGGCGCGACGGTTCAGCTCCGGCTCGTCGCCCGCCTGCTCGGTACCGGCGTAGATGTACGGGTCGAGGTCGAAGAGTACGAAGTCGGGGTAGTTGAGCAGCGACCCCTCCACGTGCACCTTCGAGCCACTGAAGCTCGTGCCGAGGTGGCCCGCGTCCGGCTGCGGGCTGACGCGGGCGAGCGAGATGTGCAGCTCGAGGTCCGCGAGCTGCCCGAGCCAGAGCAGTGTCGGCAGGTTGTTGCAGAGGATCGCCTGCTGATCGCCGCCCGCCGAGTCGGTGTAGACCGTCACCGTCTCGACGAAGGCCGGCGGGTTCTCGTAGTGCTTCTGGTAGAACGAACCGCCCTCGATGCCGTTCGGGTAGCGGGTGAGGGTCAGCGGACGGTCGCGCAGGTGCGGCAGCAGCGAGGGCGAGACCTCGGCGAGGTAGCGCAGCAAGTCGCGCTTGGTGAGCGCGCGCTGCTCCGCCGTCTCCGGCCACAGCACCTTGTCGAGGTTGGTCACGGCGACTTCGGCGCTCGTGAGTTCGAGGTGCATCCGCTCGCCCTCGCGCGCGAGCTGGTCGAGCACGTCGCGGCTGTCGCCGCCCGGACCTACCGCCTCGCGCGCCTCGGTCGTCGGAGGCGGCGCGCTCGCGACGGCGTCCGAGCGCAGGACCTCCGAAGGCGGCTTGTCGTCGCGCAGGCGCACGAAGACGGGCGCGCGCAGCCGCTCGTCGTTGGTCCAGTTCGCGAACTCGACCTCGGCGACCAGCTCCGGGCGGACGAAGCGCACGCGGCCCGGCTCCGGTGGCGCGTCGGCGAACGGGTCATCCTCGGAGGCCAGCGCGTCGAGGCGTGCGCGCAGCTCGCCGAGCGCGCGATCGCTGAAGCCGGAGCCGACGCGGCCTGCGTAGCGCAGCGCGCCAGCCTGGTCGTAGCTGCCGAGCAGCAGCGCGCCGAAGCTGCCACGCCCCCCCTCGCCCTCGCGCCAGCCGCCGACGACGAAGTCGGCGGTGCGCCGCGCCTTCACCTTGAGCCACTGCGGCGAGCGCCGGCCGTCGAGGTAGGCGCCCTCCCGGCGCTTGGCGATCACGCCCTCGAAGCCGAGCGCGACCGCGGCGTCGTAGGCGGCGACGCCGTCCGCCTCGAAGCTCTGCACGGGCTGCAACAGCGGCCCCGGCCGCAGCGCCCGCGCCAGCACCTCGATGCGGTCGGCGAGCGGCACGCGGCGCAGGTCGAAGCCGTCGAGGTAGAGCAGGTCGAAGGGCAGGAACAGCACGGGCAGCTCGGCATCGGCGAGCGCGACATCCGCCTCACCGCCCAGATTCATGCGCTGCTGCAACCGCTCGAACGAGGGCGCGCCGTGCGCGTCGAGGGCGATGATCTCGCCATCGAAGATTGCGCTCGATACCGGCTGTGCTGCGATCGCCTGTGCGAGCGCGGGGTACTGCGCGGTCACGTCGAGGCCGCGCCGCGAGCGCAGCGTGGCCTTGCCGTCCTCGATGAAGGCGAGGGCGCGCATGCCGTCGAGCTTCGGCTCGAAGAGCCAGTCCGGGTTATCGAATGGCTCGTCCGCGAGGGCGGCCTGCATCGGCGCAAGCGCTCGCGGCAGCTCGCCACGCTCGACGCGGAGCAGCCCCGCGAGGTCGGGCGGCGTGCCGTGGCGCGCCGGATCGGGCAGGCGGCCCGCTTGCAGGTCGGCGATGGTGAGCCCGGAGATGACGGAAGCGTCCTCGGCGATGAGTTCGCGGGATGGATCGGCGGCCTCGTCGCGGTGCTTGATCAGCAGCCAGCTGCGCTGCTCCTCGCTGGTCCGCACGAGCGCCCACGAGCCCTTCAGCTTGCGCCCGCGGAAGGTGACGGACAGCTTGCCGGCCTCGATGCCCTCGAGGACGCGCGACTCCGCCTCGGCGCGGTCGTGGAAGAGCGTGCCGCCCTCATCGGGGGAGTAGGCGCCGTTGTCCCAGACGATCACCTCGCCGGCGCCGTACTCGCCCTTCGGGATCACTCCCTCGAAGGAGGCGTAGCCGAGCGGGTGGTCCTCGGTCTGGATCGCCAGCCGCCGCTCGCTCGGGTCGAGCGAGGGCCCGCGCGGCACCGGCCACGAGGGCATCGCGCCGCCGACTTCGAGGCGCAGGTCGTAATGCATACGCGTCGCGCGGTGCTGCTGCACGACGAAGGTGAGCGGGCCGCCCGCCGAGGGCCGCTGCTCCGGAGGCGGCTCGGGCGTCTTCTCGAAGTCGCGCTTCGCCTCGTACTCATCGAGGGAGCGCGTGGGCTTGCGAGTTGGCATGGTTGCGGGCCGCTGCTGCTCGCGCCCGGCGGCGGGCGCGGGCTAGCTCGCCTTCGCCTGGGCGGCCGGGGCTGCGGCGGACTCATCGCGCCCGGCAGCGCGCTTCCCGGCGGCCTCGACGCTTGCCCGGAGCGCGGCCATCAGGTCGACGACCTTCGCGGTCTCGGGCGCCTCGGCCTCGACGAGCTCCTGGCCCTCAAGCTTGGCCTCGATGAGCTGCATCAGCGCGTCGCGGTACTCGTCGCGGTAGTCCTCGGGCGCGAACGGGGCCTCGAGCATCTCGATCAGCGTGAGCGCCATCTGCAATTCGTCCTCGGAGACAGCGGTCTCCTCGAACGGCTCGAGCGCGGCGGTGCGGATCTCATCCGGGTAGTAGAGCGTCTCGAGCAGGACGCGGCCTTCGGCGCCAGGTCGCAGCGCGCAGAGCCGCTCCTTGTTGCGAATCGCGATTTGCGCGACTGCGGTGAGCCCCTTGGCCTCGAGCGCCTTGAGCAGCAGCGCGAACGGCTTTGCGCCGGCCTCGTCGGGTTCGAGGTAGTAGGCACGCTCGTAGAAGACGGGGTCGATCTCATCGAGCTTGACGAACGCCTTGATCGCGATCGTCTGCTTCGTCGGAAGCGGCAGCTTGTCGAAGTCCTCGTTGTCGAGAATGACGTAGCGGTCCTTGGCGTATTCGTAGCCGCGCACGATCTCGTCGTAGGGCACCTCACGGTCGAGGTTGGGGTTCCAGCGCAGTTGCTTCACGCGCGAGTGGTCCTCGCGGTGCAGCTGGCGGAAGGAGACGTCCTTACTCTCGGTGGCGGTGAAGAGGCGCACGGGAATGGCGACCATTCCGAAACTGATCGCGCCTCGCCAGATCGGTCGCGGCACTGGGGAACTCCGCTCCTCGCTGCGGCGCTCCGGCGTGCACCGCCCATGCTACTACCTTAGCGCGTTTGTGCTCAGCGCGAGGAGCGCGGGATGGCGCGGCGCGGGGTGGGCGCCGCCGGATGCAACTACAGGCCGCGGCAGGTGTGCTCGTCACGTCTCGCGACGCGGAGCACCATCAACCGCTGCTCGTCTTCCTGCACCTCGCAGACGACCTGAAACCGGCCTGTCCTGACGCGCCATACGGCAGCGAACCCCGCGAGCTTCGCGCTGCCCGCGGGGGAGGCCCGATGGCCGGTTCACGGAGCGTATCCCTGCTACGCCGAGCGTCGTCCGGCGGCAGCCTACCGTCGCGCCTCATGGATTGGGTGTTGGCCGACTGGCTCCCCTACCTCGGGAGTGCGGTGATCATTGTGGCGGGCATCATCGCCGCGACGCTCGGAGTTCCCTGCATCGGCATCGTCGGCGCCGCGCTCGTCGTGTCCATACTGCTGAGTCTGTGGTCGCGCAGGCAGAGGCTCAAGTGGCAAGAGGAGCACCTCAGCGGGCTGGTGCGCGGTGAGGGGGTGCGACGCATTGTCGCACTAACAGAGGAGGACTACCAAGCCCCTCAGCGATCGGGATAGCGAAACCTTGTACCTCGCTGGTGAAGCCGAGCGCCGCGGTTCGACAGGCGAGGGGAGCGCCACCTAGAATGCGGCGGCTCTGGGCAAGAGCGACACATCGGCACAACTCGCAGGCTGGGGCTCCGTGCCTCCTTGCGGCGTGCTGGTGTGTGCCCTTCTTGCCCAGAGCGGTAGACCCCGCCTGTGCCGCAAGGAGGCTCCAGCATCGCCAGCATCACCGCGCTACTCCAGGGATCGAGGATTGCCGGCAAGCAGTGGATCTGGATCGGGGTGTCCCTCGTCGTGGGGTGCACGCTCGGCGCGGGCCTGGCGTCGAGCGACGAGGCACCGGCGACAGTGACGCCAGCCGTCGCTACGGCGACCGTGGCGGCGACAGCGACGCCAACGGCTACCCCGGAGCCGACACCTACCGCCACGCCGACAGAGACGCCCACAGCGCCGCCTGCGGCCGCCCCGGCGACTACGCCAACCCCGAGGACGACGACCACGTCCAGCCCAACGCCCACGCCGCCGCCAGCGACGCCCACAGCGACACCGGAGCCCACGCCTGCGGCCACGGCCGAACAGCTGACAGCGGATCAACTCTTCCGCGCGTACTTCGGGTTGTACCCCCTGGACGGCGTGACGTACGACGAGATGGCGAATGCGGCGCGCGCGATCTGCTCAGACCTCGACAATGGGGCAACCGTTGTGGACGTGCTGCTTCTGGCCGTCACGCGCTTTATCGATCGGTCCGAGGAATGGATCGGGCGGCTGAGCCTGCTTATCGGCGCGGGCGTCCAGGCGTTCTGCCCGGAGCATTCGCCGCAGTTCGAGGCGCTAGGCGACTAGGCGACTAGGCGGCCTCTTCGGCGGTGAACTCGCGATAGATCGAGTCCCTGTTCGGCAAGAGAGCCGCTGCGGAGCTCGAACGGTTGGCCGGTGTGTGTCTCCATGAAGACAGTTCATAAGGGTGGGCGCGGTGTGCCAAGTGTGCAATCACCGACCTGATGGGTGACGACCTCCCGAAAGCCGGCGCCCCCGCGCCATCAGCGCGAGGAGCGCGGGATGGCGCGGCGCGGGCTGGGCGCGCCCTGCGAGGGGGATCGGGTGGCCTCGGTGATCGAGGCGAGATCGGCGTCGGGGGCGAGCAGGCCCTCGGCGGGTGGCTCGGCGAGCGCGCCGTCGACGAGCTCGAAGCTGCGGTCCTGCACGGCGGGGATGCGCGGGCCGGGGAGGATCACGCCGGTCAGGTTGAGCGGGTCGGCGGCGCTGAGGCGCACGCGCTCGCCCTCGCGTGGGCTGCGGCGCACCGCGCGCAGCGCCTCCAGGGCCTCCGGGAGCGAGAACTGCTCGCCGGCGAAGCCGCTCACGAAGCGGCCGCCGCGCACGATGCCGCGCGCCTCGAGGCGGCGCAGCGCGCGCAGCAGGTCGCGCCACGGCACAGTGAAGCTTTCGGCGGCGACCACGTCGCGGAAGACGACGCCGTAGCGACGTAGCAGGAGCTGCGCCAGCTCCTCGGCGAACTCCTCGCGCTCGGCCGGGTCCGCCTCGGACGCGCGGAGCAGCGCCCAGCGGCCGGCGGGGCCGCCGCCGGCGTAGCGTCCGCTGCCGAGGTAGCGCCCGCGCCGGGCGCGCCGCGCCGAGCGGCGGGTGAGGTCGCGCAGCCCACGGAAGCCGTCGGAGGCGACGAGGCCAGCGGCGATCAGCTCGCGCAGGCCCTCCTCGATGTCGCTCGCGAGGCGGCGCGTGCCGCTTGCCAGTTCGTCGAAGAAGAGTGCGCCGCGCTCGCGCAGCAGCGCGAGGACCTCGGCGGCTGCCCCGGCGGCGGGCTCGCGCGGCAGGCGTCCGTCCGCCCGCGCTGCCGCGAGCAGCATCGCGAGGTCCGCGCGCGAGGCGAGCGTAACCGGCGTCACCTTCGTCGCGCGGGAGAGGCGTGCGGCCTCGCTGCCGTTCTGCCCGTTCGTTGCCGAGCGCGGCGGGGCGAGGCGTCCCCATGCGATCTCGCCCGCGAGGCACAGCTCGTCGAGCCACGCCGGTCCGAAATCCTCGACGCGTGCGCGCAGCAGATCGCGCTCCCAGCTCGCGGCGGGCGCCTCGAAACCGCCGATCTGGGCGACGGCCTGGCGCACACCGCGGCGGCCGGCGAGCTGCGTGCCGGGCGCGACGTGCTGCCAGCGCAGCAGGAAGCGCATGAAGTCCTGCGCGCTGACCGGATCGATCTCGCGTCGTAGCCGGTCGAGCGTCTCGCGGTGGATGCGGGCGAGCAGGCGGCGGTCGCAGAACTCGTCCTCGTCGCCCTCGCGGCCGGGCGTGAAGCGCCCGCGCAACACGAAGCCGCTTGCCTCAACCTGCTGCAGGCCGCGCCCGACGTCCTTCGCCTCCAGCCCGGTGCGCAGCGCAAGCCCGGAGGGCGTGAACGGGCCGCGCACCTCGCTGTGCCCGCGCAGCAAGCGCCTGCGCGCCCCCTCGCGGTCCTCGCAGGGCTCGGCGACGCCCTCGGGCAGCGCGGCGGCGGCGGACGCGACCGTGGCCGCGGCGTCCGGGTAGAGCAGCGCGACTGCCGGGTGCTGCTCGGCGGCAAACCAGAGCCGCGCGCCGTTCGCCTCGAGGGCCCCCGCACGCCCCCGCGCGGCGAGGTCGAGCAGCCAACCCTCCCACTCGGCGGCATCCTGCTCGTGGACGGCAACGAGGCTCATCAGTGCCTCGTGCGTCTCGTCGGCGTTGCGCGGCTGTGGCCAGGCCTGTGCGGCGACGCGCTCGATCGCGTCGGCGTCGAGCGCGCCGAGGTCGCGCGCCTCGCGTGGCAGCGAGCGGCGCAGCATCACGGCGCGCGTGCGGCGCTCTTCGAGCGGTGCGTCGTCGAGGAAGGTGTAGGGCTTGCCGTTGATGATCTCGTGCGCCATCGGCGAGGGCTCGGTGGTGTCGCGCGCGTGCAGCCGGATCTCGCCGTCCTCGATGCGGCGCAGCACCGCCTCGAGGCTGCCGACATCCATCGCCTCGTGGAGGCAGTCGTCCATCGTCTGGCGCAGCAGCACGTGGTCGGGCATCTCGAGCGGGCCGGTGACGTTCTCCTGGCAGCCGACCTGCTCGGGGAAGGTCGCCGCGAGCAGGTCGTCGGCGATCATGCGCTGCAGGTAGGGCTGCACCTTCTTGCCGCCGCGCTGCCGAGGCACCGCGAGCGCCCGCGTCGTGTTCCAGCGCCAGCGCGTGGGGAAGAGCGGGATGTAGAAGCAGGACTGGCGCACGGCCTCCTCGACGTTCCTCGATGTGACGTAGGCAAACGATTCCTCGAGGGGAAAACTGTGCTGCGGTCCGAGCGAGAGGATCATCCCGTCGTCGTTGGCCGCGGCCTGCAGCTCGAAGTCGAAGCGGACGCAGAAGCGCTTCCGCAGCGCGAGTCCCCAGGCGCGGTTGATCCTCGATCCGAACGGGGCGTGCACCACGAGCTGCATGCCGCCCGACTCGTCGAAGAAGCGCTCGAAGACGACGTCCGTGTCGGTCGGCACGATGCCGAGGCCGTCGCGCGTCGCCCGCACGTAGTCGACGAGCTGCTGCGCGCCGGAGCGGTCGACACCGGCCTCCTCGATCAGCGTGTTCAGCAGTGGCTCGACATCGTCGAGGCCGGCATCGATCTCGCGGCGCAGGCGGCCGACCTCCTCACTCAGCTCGATCGTGCGGCCGGGGCCCTCGCCAAGCCAGAACGGGATCGTCGGTGGCGCGCCGCGCGCGTCCTCGACGCGCACGGTGCCGTTCTCGATGCGGCGGATGCGCCACGAGGTACTGCCGAGGAGGAAGACGTCCCCCGCCATGCTCTCGATCGCCCAGTCCTCGTTGACCGTACCGACGACTGTCTCGTCCGGCTCGGCGACGACACGGTAGTCGCCCAGCTCGGGGATCGTGCCGCCGTTCTGGATGGCGACCATCCTCGAGGCGCGGCGGGCGCGCAGCACACCGGCCACGCGGTCGCGGTGCAACAGCGGCCTCGATCCGCCCGCGCCCTCGCCGACGCCGCTCGCGAGCATCGCGAGCACCGCGTCGTAGTCCGTGCGGGCGAGTTCCCGGTACGGTGCAGCGCGGCGCACGAGCTCGAACAGCTCGTCCTCGCGCCACTCGCGCGCGGCGCACTCGGCGACGATCTGCTGCGCCAGCACGTCAAGCGGTGCGACCGGCTGCACGATCTTGTCGAGGCGTCCCGCGCGCACCGCCCTCGTGAGCGCTGCGCTCTCCACCAGTTCGTCACGCGTGCCGGGGAAGATGCGGCCCCTGGGTTGCACGCCGAGCGCGTGCCCGGAGCGCCCGACGCGCTGCAGGAACGTCGCGATACTGCGCGGCGAGCCGATCTGACAGACGAGGTCGATCGAGCCGATGTCGATGCCGAGTTCGAGCGAGGCGGTCGCCACCAGCGCGCGCAACTCGCCGTCCTTGAGCCGCTGCTCCAGCCGCAGCCGCCGCTCCTTGGAGAGGCTGCCGTGGTGGCTCGCGACGTGCTCCTCGCCGACGCGCTGGGCGAGCTGGTGCGCGACGCGCTCCGAGAGCCGCCGCGTGTTGACGAAGACGAGTGTCGTGCGGTGCTCCGCGATCAGTTCGGCGATGCGCTCGTAGATCTCGCCCCACTGCTCCGCCGGTGCGATCGCCTCAAGGTCGCTCGGCGGCAACTCGACGGCGAGGTCGAGGTCGCGCTGATGGCCAAGGTCGACGATCGCGCAGTCCGGCTCGCCGTCGGCGTCGAGCTGGTCCGCGCCCACGAGGAAGCGCGCGATCTCCTCGATCGGCCGCTGCGTCGCGGAGAGCCCGATGCGTGCCGGGCGCTCGCCGCCGGACTCGGCGACGAGCTGGTCGAGGCGCGCCAGCGTGAGCGCGAGGTGGCTGCCCCGGCGGTCGCGAGCGAGCGCGTGGATCTCGTCGACGATCACGGTGCGGACGCGCCGCAGGTTCTCGCGGCTGCGCTCGGCGGTGATCATCAGGTAGAGCGACTCGGGCGTGGTGATCAGGATGTGCGGCGGCTTGCGCACCATCGCCTGCCGCTCGCTCTGCGGCGTGTCGCCGCTGCGCACCGCCGTGCGAATCGGCGGCGGCTCGAGTCCGAGTTCCGAGGCGACCTCGCGGATCTCCTCGAGCGGGGTCTCGAGGTTGCGCTGGATGTCGTTGCCGAGCGCCTTCAGCGGCGTGACATAGACGATCTCGGTCACGTCCTCGAGCGTGTCGGCCTCTGCCTTACGGACGAGGCCGTCGATGCCGGCAAGGAAGGCGGCGAGTGTCTTGCCGGAGCCGGTCGGCGCGCTGATCAGCGTGTCGCGCCCGCTCGCGATGCGCGGCCAGCCCACCGTCTGCGCGTCGGTCGGCGCCTCGAAGCGCCCTCGGAACCAGGCCGCGACGGCGGGATGGAAGTCGATGCCGCTCGCGATTGGCCTCTCGGCGGTGGTCATCGGCACTCCGTCAGCGGTGCTGCGTCAGCGGTGCTGCGTCACTGGCACGACGGCGAACAAACGTGCGGTGCGCGTCGGTCCAGCCTACGCCTTGCCTCGCCGCGCCTCAAGCGCCGTACCGATCCGCACGGAGTCCACTCAGTCCCGTGCGAACCTCGAGGTCACGCACCGCCTCATCGTACTCGTGCCGGCGGCGGCGTTGCCCGCGCTCGCGCGCTGGCCGTACCATGGCGAGGCCAGCGGAAGTAGCTCAGTGGTAGAGCGCCTCCTTGCCAAGGAGGAGGTCGCGGGTTCGACCCCCGTCTTCCGCTCCACTCTCACCACCTCGTGCGCACCTGCCGCCGCGCCGCTTGTCGCGTCGCCGTCCTCGCGCGATGCTGGAAGCACGACGCGGCCGAAGTGGCGGAATGGCAGACGCGACGGTCTCAAAAACCGTTGGGCTTCACGGCCCGTGTGGGTTCGACTCCCACCTTCGGCACCAGCAGGCTTCGAGGAAGCTCTGAGCAGGCGAGTGCGGCGCGCGGCGGCCCTCCGGCCGCTCGCCTCGGTACGGTCCAGTTCCCCTAGAATCGCCCGGTTGCTCTGCAGACCTGCGCCTGTTGGCAGGCTCGCCGACGAGGGGACACGTAGCGTTGGAGATGCACGAAGCGCTCCTCTCGTTGGGGCTCCTGATAGTGTTCGCCAAGCTGCTCGAGGGCATCTTCAAGCGCTTCGGCCTCAGTGCAATCATCGCCTACGCGACCAGTGGCGTGGTGCTCGGCCCCGTCACGGGGCTGGTGGAGGCGGGGGCCGAGGTCGAGCTCGTCCTGGGCATCGGGATCTTCATCTTCTTCTTCCTGATCGGCCTCGATGAGCTCGACGTCCGGGGCTTCCTCGCCGCGATCCGCGGTCGCCTCTTCCTCGCCTCGGTGCTGTCCGTGCTGATCTCGCTCGCCGTCTCGCTCGCGGTGACGACGGAGGCGTTCTTCGATGTGCAGCTGGGACTCGGCTTCAGTGAGGCGCTGGCGCTGGCCGGCGTGCTGTCGCTCTCCAGTCTCGGGGTGGTCGCGAAGGTGCTGATCGACGAGGGGCGGCTGAAGGATCCCGTCGCCGTTCAGATCTTCACTGCGGTGGTCATCGCCGAGCTGATCGCGTTGTTCGTCGTCGGGTTCGCGATCAGCGAACACGCGACAGCGGACCACGGACACGAACTGGGCTGGGCCTCCGCGGCCACCATCGTGGGGCAGGTGCTCGGGTTTGCCGTGGTCACCTGGGTGGTCTCCACGCGGGTGCTTCCGAGGGTGATCGTGCTCATGCACCACGTCTTGCAGGTCCCGCAGCTCTCGTTCGGGTTGCTGCTCGGCGGGCTGTTCCTGGTCGTCGTGGGGGCCGAGCACGCGGGTCTCCACGGCTCGCTCGGAGCGCTGCTCTTCGGCGCAGCGCTCTCCACTCTGCCGTACCAGGTGCGTCGCGACATCATGCCCGGCATGCGAGGGACCGCGGAGGGGTTCTTCGTTCCGCTGTTCTTTGCATCGGCGGGGCTGCATCTGAGCCTCGACTTCACCCGGCTCGCTCCCGAGACCGTGATCGCGCTGGCGCTGGTGCCGCTGGCGGGGAAGTTCGCGGGAGCGTTCATCAGTTCCTACATCACCCGGCTCCAGGCGCCGTTCGCAACGGCAACCGGCCTGATGGCGAAGGGCGTGGCCGAGATCGCGCTGCTGATCCTGCTGTTCCAGTCCGGTGCGATCGACCGGGGCGTGTTCTCCCTGCTCGTGGTGGTGATGCTCGGCTACATCCTGCTCACGCCGCTCGGGATCAGCTTCGCGTTCAGGCGGCTCGGCGATCCTGGTCCCGACGTTCCCGAGGAGGGAATGCCGCCGTCCCTCGATCACTTCGCCCTCGACGGGCTCCGGGTGCGGGCGATCCTGGACAGGTCCCGCATGCATCCGGAGCAGGCGCTGACCGTGAAGGCGTTCGCCGCCACCTGGCTGCTGCCCGAGCAACATGACTACGTGGTCGTCGACGGGGACGAACTTGCGGGAATCGTCTCGCTCAGCCTGCTGCGCTACCTCCCGCGTGGCGAGTGGGAGCGGACTCCCCTCAAGCAGGTGCTCCGCCACGACACGCCATACGCCTACACCGACGAGCTTGTGGAAGATGCGCTGCAACGGATGGTGGAGCGCGCCCTCACCGTGCTCCCGGTCGCCGACCGCGAGACGGGCGCATTCGTCGGCTCCATCTCCAGCCACGAGGTGATCGAGCTGATCACCGTCTCTGCGCATGGATAGCGGGCGCGCGCCCCGCGAGCGGTACACCCGCCTCAGTTGACCGTGTTGACCGGCTCACCCTCGACGAAGGCGCTGAGGTTGGCGACGGCGATGTCCATCAGCCGCTGCCGCGCCGCCCGCGCGTACCAGGCGACGTGCGGCGTGATGATGCAGTTCGGAGCGCGCAGCAGCGGGTGATCCTCGGGCGGCGGCTCCGCTTCGAGCACGTCGAGGCCCGCACCGGCGATCGTCCCCGCCTCGAGCGCCACGGCGAGGGCGGCGCTGTCCACCAGCGGGCCACGGCCGGTGTTGATCAACAGCGCCTCCGGCTTCATCAGCGCCAGCCGCCGCGCGTCGACGAGCCGCTCGGTGTCCGGCGTCAGTGGGCAGTGCAGGCTCAGTACGTCGGACCGCCGGAACAGATCGTCGATGCCGGTGAACTCCACCTCGAGACCCTCGAGGCTCGCCGCATCCGGCCGGTGCGTGTTGCTGGCGAGGATCGCCATGCCCATCGCCGCGCCGATGCGTGCGACGGCGCGCCCGATCCGGCCCATGCCGACGATGCCGAGGTTGCGGCCGGAGAGCTCCATCATCGGCGCGACGGAGAAGCACCACTCGCCCTCGCCGCTCCAGGCGCCCTCGCGCACGGCCTGGGCGTGCGGCGCGGTGCGCCGTGCGAGCTCGAGCATCAGCGCAGCCGCGTGCTGCGCGACCGAATCGGTGCCGTAGGCCGGCACGTTGGTCACGACGATGCCCCGGCGTCCCGCCTCGGCCACGTCGACCACGTCGTAGCCGGTGGCGAGCACGCCGATGTAGGCGAGGTCGGGCAGCTGCCGGAGCGTCTCGGCGCGGAGCCGCGTCTTGTTGGTGAAGACGTAGCGGCAGCCCGCGGCGCGCTCCACGACCATGTCGGGCGGGGTGAGCTCGTGGACGGTCAGCTCGCCGAAGGCCGCGAGGCCGTCCCAGCTCAGGTCACCCGGATTGAGCTTGCTCCCGTCGAGGACCACGATCCTGTCGGCCACCTCGCAACTCCCGTCCTCCGTGCCTCGGCGCCGCTGTGCGATCGTAGCCGCGCGCGACGTTAGACGCGGAAGCGGCGCGCGACGCCGCTGCGGCGGTGCGCCAGCTGCTTGCGACGCCCGGCGGCGTCCATGCGCAGTGCGTCGTCCGGTAGCAACGCGTCGAGCTCGGCGAGCTTGACAAGGCGCGTCTCGGGGAAGGGCGGCTCGTCCGTTTCGCACTGCATCCAGCGCAGACCGATGTGCCCCTCGTTCATGTGGCCCGTCGAGAGCCAGTTGGGGACGCCGGGATCCTCGTGCGAGACGACGACGCGCGCCGAGCCGTCGCGCTCGGTTGGCGACTGGCGGCAGTTCACGCCGGCCATGTGGTAGCGGTAGTCGATCGAGGTCATCCAGTAGTCGTTCAGCTCAAGCTCCCAGTAGTCGCAGACCGGAGGCGTGAACTCGATCAGCAGCGCCTCGCCGGGCTGCACCAGCCAGTACATGTGGTAGATGATCCCGCCCGGCGCGGCCCCCACCGCGCCCTGCGTCGCCGAGCTGCGGAAGGTGTTCGGTTGCTCGCGGTAGCGTTCCTGCCAGTGACGCCAGTAGCTCGCCGTTCCCCCGACCCAGTCCGCGGCCCCCGCGAGGCCTCCCGCGATCCGCTCCGGCGACATCGGCTCCGGGGGTCCGTGATCGCCGACCCGCTCGATCAGCACGCTGATCGGCTCCTCGGCGGCCCAGTCGCCGAAGAACTGGCGGACCGTGAGCCGGTCCACCTCCGGCACGGTGCGCAGCCAGTTCCCCGGGTGCTCGTCCGGGCCGACGATGATCTCGAAGCTGCCGTCCCACTCGGTTTGCAGATCCTTGCCCATGATCCGCCCGACCTCGGCGGACTCGCCCGGCGGCGTCGCCTCGGCCGGCCGGTAGGCGCCGAAGACGAGGTAGTGGACGCCCCCGCGGTTTCCGGTGATGCGGTACGTCTCGGAGCCGTCGATGAAGGTGCGCAGGTAGATACAGTCAGGGTTATCCCCGCCGTACTTGCGCACGGGCGTCATCGGGCGAAAGAAGTCGGGGTAGAGCGGATCGGAGTGCTCGACGTTGATCTCGAGGCCAAGCGAGATGTTCTGCGTGAGGTACTGGAAGCCGCGCGCGCGATCGAGCGCCGTCGCCGGCGCGGGGTCGTCGAAGATGTACGAGCTCGCCGCCTTGAGGTCGTCGCAGAACTGCTCCCAGGCCTCCTTCAGCATCGCGTCGTGCGGTGTGTCGCCGTAAGCCATTGTGTACCCCCATCGCGCACCGCGAGCATAGCGAGGCGGGAGCGGCGAGGCTGACGGCAGCGGACAGCGCGACCTTCACGCGCGCGACGGGTAGACTCCGCCCTCGATGGCACTTGAGGGCAAGGTCGCAGTCATTACCGGAGCAAGTCGGGGGATCGGCGCGGACATCGCGCGCCACCTCGGCGGGCTCGGCGTGGCCGTCGCCGTCGCGGCGCGCAGCGAGCAGGAGCCCGACCCGCGCCTGCCCGGCACGATCCACTCCGTCGTCCGCGAGATCGAGGATACCGGCGGCCGCGCGCTCGCCGTCCGCACCAACGTGCGCTACATCGAGGACACGCAGGCGCTGGTGGAGGCGACCGTCGCTGAGTTTGGGCGCCTCGACATCCTCGTCAACAACGCCGGGATCACCTTCCAGGGGGATGTCGAGGAGATTCCGCTGGAGCGGCTGGAGCTGATCTGGCAGATCGACCTGCGCGCGCCGATCGTGCTCTGCCGTCAGGCGATCCCGCACATGCGGGCGAGCGGCGGCGGACACATCATCAACGTCTCCTCGAACGCGGCGCGGCCGATCGGGCCCGCCCCCTACGAACGCCCTCGAACCGGAAGCTTCATCTACTCCGCCTTCAAGGCCGGGCTGAACCGCTTCAACGAGCAACTGGCGCGCGACCTGCAGTACGACGGCTCGCGCATCTCCTGCAACGTGCTCTCGCCAATGGGCCGGCTGAAGACGCCCGGCAACCTCTACGCCGGCCGTGACCACGGCGATCCGCTGGAGTTCGAGGTGGCCGAGGCGATGGCCAAGGCGACGGCCTGGATCTGCGAGCAGCCGCCTGAGTTCAGCGGCCACGTCCTCTGGGACCAGAGCCTGTGCGAGGAGCAGGGGCTCTGAGCGCGCCGCGTGATAGGCTCCGATCGGCGACCGGACGAGAGGCGCTGACATGACCTCCACCCACACGAACGGGCACGAACACGAGGGCGAGATCGTCTCGGTCCCCGAGGCGATCGAGGAGTTCCGCAACGGCCGCCCCGTGATCATCGCTGACGACGAGGGCCGCGAGAATGAGGGCGACCTCTGCATCCCCGCCGAGTTCATCAGCGCCGAGCTGATCGCCTTCATGGCGCGCGAGACGCGCGGGCTGATCTGCGTCGCCATGGCGGGCGAGCGCCTCGACGAGCTGGCAATCCCGCTGATGACCGGGCGCAATACCTCCCCGCTCGCCAAGGGCTTCACCGTCACCGTCGAGGCCCGCGACGGCGTCACCACCGGGGCCTCGGCGCAGGACAAGGCGCACACCATCCGCCTGCTGGTGGACCCCGCCACCATGCCGGAGCAGCTGACCCGGCCCGGGCACATCTTCCCGTTGCGCGCCCGCGAGGGCGGCGTGCTGGAGCGCGCGGGCCACACGGAGGCCTCGGTGGACCTCGCGCGGCTGGCCGGCTGCAGCCCGGCCGCCGTGATCTGCGAGATGATGCGCAACGACGGGACGATGGCGCGGATGCCGGACCTCGTCGCCTTCGGCCGCAAGCACGGCTTCAAGATCGTCACCGTCAACGACCTGATCGCCCACCGCCTGCGCACCGACTCGCTGATCGAGCGGGTCGCGTCAGCCGATCTGCCGAGTCGCTACGGCGACTTCAGCGCGGTCGCCTACCGCACGTTGATCGACACGCGCGAGCACATCGCCTTCGTGACGGGCGACCTCGAAGGCGACGACCCGGTGCTGGTGCGCGTGCACGACCAGTGTGTCACCGGGGACGTCCTGCGCTCCATTGGCTGCGACTGCGGCCAGCAACTCCAGACGGCGATGCGGCTCGTCGGCGAGGAGGGGCGCGGCGTGATCGTCTACCTCTACCAGCAGGGCCGCGGAGTCGGCGTGCACCAGAAGGCAGGCAGCGGCGGCCAGCCGCCGGTCAGCGTCGCCGGCGTGACGGCCACCGAGGCGCTCGGCCTCCCGGACTACGGCATCGCCATGCAGATCCTCGTTGACCTCGGTGTGAGCAAGATGCGCCTGATCACGGACAACCCCGTGAAGCGCTCCGGCCTGGACGGCTACGGGCTGGAGATCGTCGAGTTCGTCCACTTCGACGGCACCGCCGGGAGCGTCGCGGCCTCGTAGCCGCTCGCCCGCTTCCCCATGCTCAGGACGTGCTGGCTCAGGACGTGCTGGCTCAGGACGTGCTGGCTCAGGACGTGCTGGCGCCGCCGTCCACGGCGAGCACCTGGCCGGTGATGTGCCCCGCCAGGTCCGAGGCGAGGAAGACCGCCGCTCCGGCGATGTCCTCGGGCTGGGCGATACGACCCAGCGGGTTGCCTGCCGAACGGTCCCACGGGTCGCCGTGCATGTTGCGTGTCCGTCCGGCCGTGTCGACGGCGCCCGGCGCGACCGAGTTGACGCGGATGCCGTGCTCGCCCCACTCGGCCGCGAGGGCGCGCGTCATGCCCATGATGCCCGCCTTCGAGGCCGCATAGACGGCGGTCTGGTTGCCGCCCGAGCGCAGCCCGGCCACCGAGGACGTGCTCACGATGCTGCCGCCATGGCCCTCGGACAGCATCGTGCGAGCCGCCGCCTGACTGCCAAGGAACATCGACCTCAGATTCATCCGTACGATCGCGTCGAACCCGTTGGGGGACATGTCGATCGCGGGCAGTTGGAAGTTGCCGCCGGCGTTGTTGAACATCGAGTCGATCCGGCCGAAGTGCTCCTGCGCGGCCGCGACCAGCGCGATGATGTCCTCGTGCTTGCGCACGTCGGTGAGGAGCCAGAGCGCCTCGCCGCCGAGTCCCTCGATCTCCGCGGCGGTGCGCGGTCCGGTCTCCTCGTTGATCTCGCCGATCACCACGCGCGCCCCGGCATCCGCCATGCCGAGCGCGATCGCGCGGCCGACGCCCTGCCCGCCGCCGGTCACGACGGCGACACGGCCGTCCATGCTCATCCGCTCGCGTACGAAGGACATCGTGTTGCTCTCCTGCAGCGCTCGTGCCGGAACGCCTACTCGATCGGCGGCTTCGGGTCCGGCGAGCGGTCGTGGAAGTGCGGGATCACGGTCTCGCCCATCAGCTTGAGAGACTGCAGGATCTTCTCCTGCGGCAGGTCCGGGCCGCCCATGACCATGCACATCATGCGGTCCAGGCCGATGCCCTCGTAGGCCTCGAGCTTGCGGATCACCTCGTCCGGCGTGCCGACGACGATCTGGTTCTCGGCGTTCATCGCCTCGTAGAACTCGAGGCGGGAGACAGGCACGTCGTCGAGGAGCTTGAGCATGACCTGGCGGCCCGGTGAGTCGCCAGACTTCTCGATCGCCTCGATCTGCGCGGCGCGGTCGCGGGCGAAGTGGTAGCCAGCCTCACCTTCGCGCACGGGGATCGAGCCATAGAGCGCGTAAACCTTGCTCATGTACCAGGCCGCGGCCTCCGAGGCGCCGTCGTTGATCGCCTCGTCGAGCGTGGGCGCGCAGTAGACGAAGGTGAACGCGCCGGCCTGGTTGTTGACCAGGTCCGGGGAGACCGGGTTCTGCACCTGCTGCGCCTCGCGGTAGATCTTGAGCGTGTTCTCGAGCTCCGAGAATGGGCGAAGCAGGGTGAGGCTGAGCACGCCGACGCCGAGGTTTCCGGCCATTCGCAGCGACTCGTCGCTGCCGGCGGCGATCCACATCCGCGGGTGCGGCTTCTGCAGCATCCGGGGCACCATCGTAATCGGAGCGATCTGGAAGTACTCGCCGTCGTACTGGAAGCTGTCCTGCGTCCAGATCTGTGGCATCAGGTGCAGGACCTCGTCGAGTACCGGCCGCGTCTCGTCGCCGTCGATGTGGAAGATTGCCCACTCGCGCGGCGTCGATCGCCCGAACCCCATCTCGAGGCGCCCGCCGCTCAGGTTGTCGAGCACGGAGGCGCGCTCGGCGACGCGCACGGGGTGGTTGAAGAGCGGGTGCGTGAGCACGACGGAGTGGCCGACGCGCAGCTGCTTCGTGCGCATCGCGACGGCGGTCAGGAACTGCTCCGGCGCGGGCATGTGCGTGACCTCGACGGAGCCGTGGTGCTCCACCGACCAGAACACGTCGAAGCCCGCCCCGTCGGCGACCTCGGCCTGCTCAAGGATCTCCTCGAACAGCTGGCGGTCCGCCCCGTGCGGGATCGGATAGCCGGCGCCCTGACAGAACTCGTAGAACAGATCGAGCCGCACGATGTCCTCCTCCGCCCCTCCGGCGGAGGGGTCATGCCCGCGCCACTATACGCGCGGCCCCACGTACTCGCGCCCGCCGGACGGGCGCGTTGCGGCGCTCAGTCGACCAGCGCCGCAATCAGTTGATCGAGCGCCTCGTCCGCCTTCGCGCGCATCTCCGCGTCGTTCGCATCCTGGATGGGGTGCGGGACGAAGACACGCGAGAGATCCGGAAGGCCGAGCGACTGCGCCTGTGCTTCCGCGGCATTGACGAACTCCGTCGAGGCGATCATCACCGAGGGCTTGCCCTGAATCTCGAACCAGACCGTGTCGTGCACACTGCACGTCGTACACGACCCTCAGTCGGCAAGTCCTTCGATGACGAAGTCCACCTCCCCGGCCATCTTGCGCAACAGCTCGTCCGGGGCCGGCTTCGTGAAGGTCGGCTTCATGTAGCGCCGCACCTGCACTTCCGGCAGCCGCTCGTGGATCAGCTCCTCGAGGCGGTCCAGCAGGACGTTGCCCCGAGGCTTGCTGATGTCGAGCAGGCCGACAGTGCCGGAGATCTGCTCCGGGCGTCGCGAGCGCTGCCGTCCTACGGGCTCACGCTCGTCCGTGGGGTCCAGAATCGTCGTCATGTGGCCTCCCTGTCCTGCGCCGTCCGCGGCTTCGCCTGGGCGACGTCCTCGATCACCCGGCTCTCTACGAGACTGCCCCAGCCGGGGAAGATCGCGGTGATCTTTCCGGCCTCGCTGCCTGCCACGACGATGTGCAGGCGCTGGGGGGAGTCGAACTTCGGGATCAGCTCGTCCAGCTGCGCCTCCGCCGGGCCGTTCGGGCCGAACTCCTCGAGGGGCCGTCCGACGCCGCTGCGCTCGTCCGCGATCAGCTCGCGCAGCGGCCGGTGCGTCAGCTCCCAGAGCCGCTCGGCCAGTCGCTGTTTCGTCCAGCCGTCGCGCCACAGCGTATCAACATGCTCCGGCGTGACCACCAGCAGCGTGTCGCGGCCCCCGGCCTTCGGATGCATCATCGCCTGCAGCGACATCGCGAGGCTGCCCGCGAGCGGCTCCGCGCTGCGCGAGGTCTGGTCCATGCTGATCAGCGGTCCGGGCACGGCGGGGAACAGCGTGACGACGCTCTGCTCGGCGGCGTAGCCGCGATCGACGTGGAGCGGCGTCCAGGGGCTGCGTTCCTCCCACTCGGCGAACGTGAACGTGAACTTCGCGGGCGACCCCAGCGTCGAGCGCTCCGTCTCGCCCGGCTTCGCGCCGCCGACGTTGCGGAGCACCAGGCGCAGCGCGCGCCCGATCGTCGCGTTCGCCCGGTTGCCCTGCCCGAGCGCCCCAAGGCCGGAGTTCATCCCGATGCGGTCGCGGATCGGGCCGTTCACGATCATCGCGGGCGAAGCGCCCATCGTCGTCGCCCACACGCCGTGCGCGTTGAAGGTGTCCGTACAGGCCGCCTCGAGGCTTGCGATCACGATGGGCAGGTACTCGGGGCGGCAGCCGGCGAGGACGGCGTTGATCGCGACCTTCTCGACGGTCGCGGGCGCCATGTTCGGCGGCACGACTGCCACCACCTCCTGCGCGTCGCGGCGCGTGCCGCCGAGCATGCGAAGCACGCGCTCCGGCGTCGGCGCGACCACTGGCAGGCCATCGCTGAAACCCTGGTCGAACATGAACTCGTCGGGATCGTCCGCCGAGCCGACCTCGATCCGCCTCGCGAGCAGCGGGCTGCCCTCGGCGAGCGCGGTCAGGCGTTCGGCGATGCCCGGCTCGACGTTGCGCGCGCCGCAGCCCGGCTCGCTCTCCGGGTAGTCGCCCCACTCGACGGCGGGAGCCGCCGCGCCGCTGAGCTCGGCGAGCTGCGCGTACAGCGAGCGCCAGTCGTCGCGGCCGAAGCCGACGAAGCGCCCGAGCTCCTCGCCGTCCGCGCCGGCGAGCAGCACCGTCGGCACCGTATCGAGGTCGTAGCGGAACGAGACACCGAGCTCGGAGTCGTCGAGCAGCGGCAGGGTCAGGCCGTAGCGCTCGACAAGCGCCGCGTTGCCCGCGGCCTCCTGCCCGACCGCCCAGACATCGACGCTCTCGCCGAAGGCGCGGTGCGCGCCCTCGATCAGCGGCATCGAGGTGCGGCAGGTGGGGCAGTCCTCCTTGACGAAGGCGAGCAGCACCGGGCGGCCGCTCGGGAAGCTCCGCTCCCCGGCGGATTGGTCGTGCAGCGAGAAGGCCGGTAGGGACGCCATCGCGCCCCATTCTAGCGGCTGCGCACCCTGGCGAGGGCGCGACGTGTCGGCTGCCGCGGGGTGTGCGACCATGGCTATGGCGGCGGGGGGAGAAGCACCGGAGGATACAGGCCCCGTGCACACGCGTCGCCGTCTCCCCAGGCGGCACTTCCTGACCGCCTTCGCCGGAACCGCCGCAGCACTCGCGCTTGCGCCGTCACGCGTCCTCGCCCGGAGCGCAGCCACGCCGCCAATTCGGGAGCTGCTGCCGCCCGCGGCCAGCATCGTCAACAACCCCGCACTCGACGGCGAGTTGAGGCACTTCGCGTGGGTCTGGAGCCTCGACTCAGACGGCAGCCCGGAAGAGATCCGCGAGCTCCTCGCCGCGCACGACCTCGGCGTCGTCGTCAAGACCCACGACGGCGCCGACTGGATGTCCGATTTCGATACTTCCCCGGACGCGGTGAGCGGGCCCGAGCAGGTCTCGAAGCTGGCCGCGTTCTTCGAGGACGGCGGCGTGCCGTTCCATGCCTGGTACAACACTCACGGCCTCGACCCGAGAGCGGAGGCGGAGATGGCCGCCGACGTTCTCAGCGCCGGGGCGCGCAGCCTGTTCATCGACCTGGAGGCGCACAGCGGGTTCTGGGAGGGCACGCCGCGCGCTGCGCTTCAGATCGGCGAGCTGCTGCGCGCCCGCCATCCCGACGCGTGGCTGTCGCTCTCGATCGATCCCCGGCCCTGGGAGATCGGGCGCATCCCGCTGGCCGAGTTCTCCAGCTTCGCCAACGAGATCGCCCCGCAGGTCTACTGGGGCCAGTTCCGTGACCCGGCCAACCTTGCGCGCTTCAGAGACGAGGGCTACGACCCGGGCAGTGTCGAGGGCATCACGCCGGGCTTTATCCTCGGCGCCGCGATGCCGCAGTTGCGCGAGTTCGGGCTCCCGATCCATCCGATCGGCGACGGCACCGCCGGCAGCAACGACGGCTGGCCGGACTTCCTCGACGAGTCGTTCGCGCTGCTCGCGGAATCGGTCTCCGTCTGGCGCGTCGGCGTGGTCGCGCCGGGTGTCCTGCACCGGCTACGCGACACGCCGCCGCGGCGGGGGAGCTACGTCGTGCGGCCCGGCGACGCGCTGAGCGTCCTCGCGGACGGCTGGGGCATCGACCTGCGCGAGTTGATGGCGGCGAACGGTATCACGGACGCGAACCGCATCCAGATCGGCCAACGGCTCTCGGTGCTGCTCCCCTCGAGCCGGGGCGCGCACATCGCCGCGTGGCGATCGGGGGGAGGCAGCCACACGATCGCGCCGGGCGACACGCTTTCCCGTCTCGCGGAACGCTGGGGCACGACAGTCGGGGAGATTGCCCGCCTCAACGGCATCGCGGACCCGAGCCACGTCTGGGTCGGTCAGGAGATCGTGATCCCCGGCGGCGGCAGCCCGGCGGCCGCTACGCCTGTCCCGACGCGTCCCGACAGCTACACGATCGCGCCGGGCGACACGCTTGCGGAGCTCGCGGAGCGCTGGGGCGTCAGCGTCGAGAAGATCGTCCGTCTCAACGGCATCACGGACCCGGACCAGATCTGGGTCGGCCTGCAGATCGCTGTCCCCGCCGACGGCGATGCGGCTGCTACACTGCCCGCCGCCCCGCCACCCGTCAGCTACACGATCGCGCCGGGCGACAACCTCTGGAGCCTCGCCCGGCTCTGGGACACCACCGTCGAGGAGATCCTGCGGGTCAACCAGATCATCGATGGCGACTCAATCCGTGTCGGCGAGACGCTGACCATCCCGTAGGATCGCCGCATGGACTTCGGCACCCTCCGGGAACACAGCGGTGAAGACTGGATCGCCGCCGCGCCGATTGCGGCCGGCATCTTCGTCGGCCTGCTGGGTATCGGCCCGCAACCCGGTCACCGCGAGGCTCTCTCGCGCAGGGTGGAGCGGCAGGGTGGAGCGGGTGTGCCCCTCCCAATCAGGCTATCGTCGCCGGGGTCGTTTGCCTAGACTGGATCGTCGCCGCTGCCGGGTGGTGTAACGGTAGCACAGGGGACTTTGGATCCCTTGATGGAGGTTCGATTCCTCCCCCGGCAGCCATAACTGACTGTACTGCGAACTGCCTCCGGCAACTCGACCTCCGCAGCATCCCGCCCGCCGCGTGGGCTGTTCGGCGGCACCATCCTCGGGCGGCTCTCCCGGGTTCTATACTCGATTGACTCGATCGCCCTCCACGACCGTGGGGTGAGCCATGACAACCAGCGAGCCCGGTAGCGAGCACAGCGGCGCGAACGTCCTCGTGGGACCGCTCGCCGGCCTCGAGGGTGGCGGGCCCCGCGTCGTCTCGGCCGCTGGACGCACGATCGTCGTCTTCGTCGTGGACGGCGAGGCGTACGCACTCGATAACCGCTGCCCGCATCTGGGCTTCCCGCTCAGCCAGGGCACCATCCGGCGGGCATATGCTGATTGGCGCGGCCCGCTTCCTGACTGCGCACTCGCCCACGGCGCGCGCCGCCGAGCAGACGTACGGCACCGCCTCCCGCCTGCACCGTGGTGAGCTGATCTACGAAGAGCCGCTGCCGTAGCCGGCGACTCCCGCCGATTCGGCCGCTCACCAGGTGTCGACGGCGGACGGGTCGCGCGGCGCGGGCGCTATCCTCCCGCCATGAGTCGCGAGCCGACCGCGCCCGTGGACGAAGACGAGCCGCGCTCGAGGGCACTACCCGCCACGAGGCCGCGCCGCGTCTTCTGGGGCTGGTACATCGTTGCCGGCGCGGTCGTCGCGCAGTTCGCGGCGATGGGCGCCGGTGGCGCCATCGCGGGAGTCTTCCTCCGCCCGATGACCGAGGATCTCGGCTGGACCGCAGCCGAGTACGCCTTCGGCGGTTCAGCCGCCTTTCTGCTCGCCGGCATCGCCGGCTTCGTGATCGGGCCGTTCATCGATCGCTGCGGCGCTCGGCCGTTGATGCTCGTCGGCGCCTGTGTCTATGCGGTCGCGCTCTTCGCCATGTCACGCGTCGAGGAGCTGTGGCAGTTCATCGCGCTCTCGATGATCGTGGGCGGCGCCGGCTTCTCGATGGTCGGGCCGCTGGTCGTCAATGCGACGCTCTCGAAGTGGTTCGTCGTGCGGCGCGGCTGGGCAATCGCGCTCGGCTCGTCGGGCATCTCCCTCTCGGGGCTGATCATGCCGCTGACGATGACGTACATCGTCGACTCGGCCGGGTGGCGCGAGGCCTACGCGATCCTCGCGATGGTCATCTTCGTGATCGTCGTACCGGTGGCGTTCGTGATGCGCCGCCGCCCGGAGGACTATGGGCTGC
This sequence comes from Dehalococcoidia bacterium, assembly GCA_963667465.2. Classification (GTDB taxonomy): domain Bacteria; phylum Chloroflexota; class Dehalococcoidia; order UBA2979; family UBA2979; genus VXMT01. Next base: position 917,432 of record CAXXDN010000002.1, read on the forward strand.
TGCCGGACGGCCTCGAGCCCGGCTCGAATGCAGGCGTCGACCGCAGCGCAGCCGAGGCGCAGGAGCGCGACGCCGCGAACTCCTACACGCGCGGCGAGGCGCTCCGCACGCCCGCGATCTGGCTGTTGATCGCCGGCTACGGCCTGAACACCATGGCGCTCACGGCGGTGCTGGTGCACGCCATTCCATTCATGACAGATAACGGCTTCACGCGCACCGAGGCGGCACTGGCGATTGCGGTGAACGGCGGCGCGAACCTCAGCTCGAAGTTCGTGTGGGGCTACTTCCTGCAGCGAGTGCATGTCCGCAACCTCGGGGCGACGGCGCTGTCGATCTCGGCGACGGGCGTGGTGACCATGCTCGTCGCGGCGCAGTTGGGCGCGCTGCCACTGATGTTTCTCGGGTTCTTCTTCTGGGGTTTCGGATTCGGCGGGACGGTGCCGCTCAGCGAGTTCATCTGGGCGAAGTACTTCGGTCGCGTCCACATCGGGGCGGTGCGAGGCGTCGCGGCGCCGTTCACGATTGCCTTCGGTGCGCTGGGGCCGGTCCTCGGAGGGCTCTACTTCGACGCGCTCGGATCGTACGAGGGCGTCTTCGCGGCGTTCGTCGTCGCCTACCTCAGCGGCGCCGTCGCGATCCTCGCCTCACGCGAGCCAGCGCCGAAGCGGGCGCCGCTCGAGGCCTCCGGCTAGCCGCGCAGCGAGGCAGCTGTGGCCCTCTGGACATCCTGGGGGCGGAGTGAACACGGTAGAGATCCAGGATACGAGGGCCACCCGCTCGTCGCACCCGCAACAGGCGCGCGCGGCTGTATGTGCCGGACCTCCGCGGGTATATAGAGCACGTTCGTCGCCATGAGGAAGTTGACGAACATCGGCTTCAGGATCTTGTAGCGGAAGTCGCCCGAAAACCCACCGAGATTCAAAACCGTTCCCATGCTGACATAGTTGAACGGGTTGAGGGCATTCAGCAATTTCGACTGCGATCGAGTGAGAGCGCCAAACCAGTGGAGGCGCCTCAGGAGTCGTTGGAACTTCGCAATCTCGGATTGCAGTTCTTCCCTGATTTCAGAGTCGAAATCGTGGGCATAGATGCGGCCACGGCATTTCACACTGTAGCTGAACCTGGTGTCGATCAGTTCGATACCGAACGCTTCCATCAGCAAGACGATGTGGTGATAGACGGACGGGATACAGGCGGACGGGATACAGGCGGTGACGGAAATGTCGAAGGGGATCGAACTGCCGTCAACTTGCGGCATGTCGGCAGTGATCGCGTTCCCGCCAACCTGGTCCCGGGCCTCGAACAGCCGGAAGTCGAAGCGGTCTGGTTACTGGTGCAGCACCCAGGCTGCGCCGAGGCCGGAACTCCCCCCGCCGGCAATGGCAATTTACCGCGCCGCTGTCCCCGTCTCGCCGGTTGCCATCGCCCGCCGTCCCGCCAGCGCCGTCCCGCCATCGTCAATCGCCGCGCGCATGCAGGATACGAGAGTGCCTCGTTCATCGCACGGTCCGGCAGGCACCCGCAGCGAGGTCACCTTGCGGGGCGGAGACCACCTGACCTAGACTAATTTGAGGGCGGACGGCAAGGAAGCCTGATGACTCTCTCCACGAGCCCGGTCGCGACGAATACTCTCACGCTGCCCGAAGAACTCGTGCTCATGCTGCTCAACGAAGAGAGCGGCTACTTTCACCAGGTACCCGGCTGGAGTTTGAACTGCGCCGTCGCCGGTGCTGCGCTTGCCGAACTGTCACTGATTTCTCGTATTGATACGGACATGGAGTCCCTGATCATTCTGGATGATACGGAGACGGGTGATCCCGTCCTGGACCTGGTCCTGGAGCAAATCGCAGCCGAGCCGGCCCAGCGGAACGCCCAATACTGGGTGGAGCGACTTGCGCCCCGCGCGGAAGCGATCATTGATATGGCGCTCGAGCGGCTGGTTGACCTGAAGATCCTGGAACATCACGACGGCGACTTCTGGACGCTGGCCCACACTGCATGGCAGACGGCGATGTTCAGCAGTGACGGAGACGGAACTGCCGCTGAGTTCGTCAGGACTCGTATCAACAAGGTCATCTTCAGCAACGAGATTCCCGCGCCCCGGGACATCATCATTGTCGCCCTTATTGATACGTGCGATGTATTCCGCTTCATGTTCCACCTTGAGGAGGAATCAGAGGAGCGTATCGAGCTCATCTGCAGGATGGATTTGATTGCCCGCGCCATCGCGGAAGCGGTCACTCAGAACATCAACGTTCCGCTACTGGGACGCGCCGGGCTGACCAAGACGATACCGACTGTCCCGCTGCGCAAGTTCGTGCTCCATCGGCATCTCCGCGATGGCAACCTGCCTGCGCTGTTTGCGGATCTCGCGGAGCAATACGGCCCGGTGTACAAGCTCAATCCGCCGTTCCAGCAGCCGATGATCATTCTGGCGGGGCCCGAAACGAACTACTGGGTGCACCGCCAGGGGCGCATGTACCTGAGGGCCCGGGACTATCTCCAGGACTTCGAGAAGATCTACGGCGCATCCGGGATCCTGCCCGCGCTGGATGGCGCCGATCACTTCCGGTTCCGCAAGTCGCTGGCGTCGGGCTATTCGCGCGCGAGACTTGAAGGGCAACTGGAGGATCTCCACAACCACACCCGGTCACACATGGCGACCTGGGAGGTTGGAGACACCATCCCCGCAGTGACGATGTGCCGACAGTTGATCAACGCCCAGATCTCGCCCCTGATGATCAGCGTCGATTCGCAGGATGTCCTGGACGATCTGGTCAAGTACAAGACACGTGCCCTGTCCACGCATGTTTTGGGTGTCATGCCCAAGTTCATGCTCAAGACCCCGGGAATGCGGCGCCGAGCGAGGAGCATCCAGGTGCTGCTGGAGCGCGTCCAGAGCGTCCACACGGCCGCCCAACGGGCGGGCTGCCCTCGCGATCTCGCGGACGACCTGCTCAGCCTGCACTCGAGCGACCCGTCGTTCCTCCCGGAGTCGAACCTGCGCTTCGCCCTCTCGGCGCCGCTGATTGCCAGCGTTTACCTCGGCGATGGGCTGAGCTTCGCGCTCTACTCGATGGCGTCGCAGCCCGAGCTCTACGCCAGGATCAGGGAGGAAGCCGACGCCCTGTTCGATGGCGGCGATCCGGGACGCGAGGACTTCACCGAAGAGTCGGTGGATGTCACGCGCCGCTTCATCATGGAGTCCATGCGGATGCACTCGATCGTTCCGATGTCCGTCCGGAACATGATGAACACGTGCGTGGTCGAGGGCTACGAGATTCCCGAGGGGGCGCGAATCTTCATCGCACAGACAGCGTCGCACTACATGAGCGACGTCTTCCCGGAGCCGTGGTCATTCGACATCGACCGCTATCTGCCCGATCGCAACGAGCACCTCAGTCCGGGCTACGCTCCGTTCGGGCTGGGTACGCACACGTGCCTCGGGAACAGGTGGATGGAGTTGCAGCTGGCCGTCAACCTGCTGCTGCTGGCCCACCACTTCACGATCGAGGTGTCACCCGCGAACTACAAGCTCAAGATCGACCCGTTCCCGTCGCTCTCGGTGAGCAAGAAGCTGAAGTTCCACATCGCCGAGCAGCGGCGCGAGTTCCCCGCCTGACCCGCGTGACCCGCCTGACCCGCCTGAACCGTCTGAACCGCCGGAGCCATTGAGGCCGCCTGATGGGCCTCCTCGCGTTCGACCGCGCGAGACGATGATGGGCGCGGCCGCCGGCCCGCACGCCCCGGGCGATCGCGCCTACAGGGGCTTACGAGCGAGGAAGCAGTAGAGCGGGGTGAATATCCCCGTCTTGCCGCCCGCGACGTAGGCGTCCGCCGTGCGATCGAGGAGGCGGACGACTTCCGCGGAGCCTTTCGGGAACAGCCGCACCACCTCGGCCAGCCTCGCGCCCGCGATCATCGCCTTGCGACCCCACGGCAGCCTGCGCAAGGCCCCCCCAGCGCCCGTGCGGCGCTCCATCGGTTGATACCAGGGGATGGACGTCCCTTCTTCGGACGCCCTGTCCAGCCCTTCGATGACCTCGAATCCCACCGCTTCGAGCGCGCGGTTCACTTCCCCGAACGTCGCGATGTCGTTCAGCGCGATACCGTGCATGAGCTCCTGCTTGATGGCCGGATGGCGGAGGTCGTTCGGATCGAACGTGTCCGTCAGGCACATTTCCTGGCCCCAGAACAGGGCTCCGGGCTTCAGCACACGGAAGATCTCCGCGAACGCGCCTTGCTTGTCCGGGGCATGGCATGTCGACTCGATGGCATAACCGCAGTCGAACGTGTCGTCTTCGAAGGCGCTCATATCCATGAAGCTGCACGCCTTGTAATCGAGCAGGTGGCCGATCCCGCTCTCGGCGCTGCGCCTTCGCGCCATCTCCAACTGGACCTCGTTGATGTTGATGCCGACGACGTGCACGCCGGCCTCACGGGCGACGCGGCGCATCGGGCCGCCGACGCCACAGCCGACATCGATCGCCGTCATGCCCTCCTGCATCTCGAGCTTGGAGATCATCAACCGCTGGTGCCGGACCTGGCTTTCCTCGAGGCTCTCATGGGGCGCGAGGGGCGCGAAGTGCAGGGATTCGCTCCAGCCCCAGACCATGAACCCGCTGCTTAGGTCGTAGTAGTCCTTCACCGTCTGGGTGTGGTCGTACCGCGCGGAATCAGCATCGCGCGCCGCCCGCTCGCTCCAGCCGCCAAAATCTCGCACGCGACGCGAGACATCCGAGCCCCGGTACGCATCCCGCAACTCTCTTGACAGGTTGCGGAGCTGCATCACGGGGCCAACTCCAACCCTTGGCCGAAGGTTCCTGGGCGCGGTCGAGTGGCCTGACCGGACATCAAGAGCCGCCGTCCGTTCATCACAACCGCCCGCCGACGTGGAGATCGTGCACGCCAACCCGCGCCTGCGACCACGGCGAGGCCCAGAATGCTGTCACCAAGTGTACGCCCGTGGGGTAAGGGCTCGCACCACGAAGCGCGGTAGCCGGGCGGCTCGTGCGTTGCCGGGAATGCGCGGCTACGGTGCTCCCGGCTCCTGCTCGTGGCGCCGGTGCACCGCCTCGATCGCCAGGTCCAGCTCCTCCGTCATGCGGTCCACCATCGAGCGAAGCCGCATGTTCTGGTACGCGCCCCAGACCGTCATGGCGGGCGGCACCACGAGGATGGAAACGATCAGCGAGTAGGCAATCGTGATCGCCGCGGTGAGGCCGAACTGCTGGGACGCAAGGAGCGGCGAGGCCACCAGCACTCCAAGCCCGAGCGCCGTCGTCAGCGCAGAGCCGAGCAGTGCCGATCCGGTAGTCGCGAGTGTCCGGATCGCCGCCTGCTCCGGGTTGCGCACGCGGGTGAATTCCTCGCGGTAGCGATGGATCAGGTGGATCGTGTAGTCCACCCCGATGCCGATGGAGAGCGCCGTGATGATCGAGGTGACCAGGGTGTAGGGAATGTCCAGCAGCGCCATCGTGCCAAGCACCCAGATGAGGACGAGCACGATCGGCCCCACCGCGATCACCGCCAGCAGTGGTTGGCGCTGCGTCACCCAGAAAAAGACGGCGAGGATCCCGAGGGCTACCGCGATGGTCGTGCTGATCGCCTGGGTCTGCCGGCCCGTGATCTCGTCGGTGACCGCGACCGCAACGATGTCGAGCGAGGTCGCCGTCACTGCGCCGTCGTCGCCGAACCAGAGGGCCTCGATATCCTCCTGCAGCGCCCTCGTGACCGCGGGATCGCCGGAGTAGGCCGGGAACTGGACCAGCAGCGCGTCGACGCCCTCCGGATCGTTCACGAGCGAGCGCACGAGGGTGGGATCTCGCGCGCTGAGCTTGTCGAGGAGCTCCTGCATGATGACCGGGTCGAGTTGCACCCCGGCGGTGGCTTGCTCGAAGAGCGCCGCGAGCTCCGGGTCGTACTTGTCACCGGGCGCGCCGCTGTCCTCGGTCCAGTCGTTGACGAGCAATTCGTAGGAGACCTGGATCGGTCCCGCGGCCGCCGGCGGGCGACGTGTCTCGTCTTCGAAGGCGGTCCTGAGATCATGCAAGTTCAGCAGGGTCCGGGTCTCGGTCGCCTCGGCGGTGACGAGCACGCTCGCCATCTCCGTCGAGCCACCGACGGTTGCGTCGAGGGTTTCCATATCCTTGAGCACGGCACCGCCACGGGGGAGGATCTCGCGGATGTTGAATCCGGATTCGAGTCCCGTCGCCGCGTACCCGAGCCCGATCGTCACCGCAATCACGACGATGAAGTAGGGCGCCGGCGTGCGCGCAACCGACGTACCGAGCAGCTCTGCCAGCCGTCCGATGCCGGGCAGGGCGTTCGCGACCGGGCGAGGCTGCGTCAACGTGCCGCGAGACTCGCGCCGCCGGTCGATGATCATCCGGCCGGCCGGGATCAGCGTCAGCATCACGATCAAGCTCAGGCCCACGCCCAGCCCCGCAACGATGCCAAAGTCGCCCATCACGCCGATCGGGGAGAGCAGGTTGACGAGCAGGCTCGCGATCGTCGTGACGGCGGCCAGGGTCAGCGGGACGGTGACGTGTTGCAGTCCGATCCGCACCGCCGCCAGGACCGGCTCGCCCTCGGCGCGCTGCTCGCGGTAGTGCGAGACGCCCTGGATCGCGTAGTCCACGGTGAGGCTGATCACGATGATCGGCACCAGCGCGGTGAGCGAGCTCGGTGGGCCGATCAGCCCCAGCGCGTTCGGTCCGAGCCAGCCCTCTGCCCCGATCACCCAGATCAATGAGAGCAGCAGCCCGAGCAGTGTGAGCAGCAGATCCGAGAGCGTGCGAAGGAAGACCAGGATCAGCGCCGCGATCAGCAGCAGCGCCAGTCCGATCAGGGGCGCCATCCCTTCCTCGGTGGCTTTGCGGTACTCATCCTCGACCACGATCGGTGAGACGCTGCTCACGCGCAGTGGGCCCTCGTCCGCTATCGCCAGCTCGTTGATCCGCCGTTCAGCCTCCTTCACCCGCTCGTCCCCGGTGTTGATCAGGCGGATGGTGGCGATCGCGACCGGCGTACCGTCCGTATCGCTTCCGGTCATCGCAGCGAGCCCCTCGCCGATCTCGGGGACGCCGCGGACAGCGTCGATCTCGGCCTGCGTGACCGCACCGAAGCCATCCACCTGGAGCACGGCGCTGATCAGCAGCGTGGGCGCGGTGACCGGGTTTCCGTGCGCCAGCAGCTCCCCCACGCCGGGATCGCCGGTGATGCGACCGATCAGGCCGTCCATCTGCGAAAGCCCCTCGGGAGTCAGCGCCTCCCCGCGAAAGATCAGCGTGACGACGCCGACATCGCTCGACTCCCCGAAGTGCTTGTCGATCCCCTCGATCGCGTTGGCGACGGCGTTCCCGGGCGGAAGGAAGGCCAGGGCAGCGCCCTCCACCACCGGCGCGCGCCGCCCCGCACCCGCGGCCAGCACGACGGTGACGATCAAGAGCACGAGGATCGTGAGGTACGGGCGCGCCGTGACCAGCCAGCTCAGCCTGGCGAGAACTCTACTCATGGCGCGCCCTTCTCCCGGAGCATCCCACGCCTAAGGCGCTGGCGCACCGCGCGGGCGTCTCGACGCGACTACAGAATCCCGAGGCGAATCGCCGTGACGACGGCATCCAGCTTGGTCGTCGCGTTGAGCTTCCCGCGGAAGTGGCGGACGTGGTTGCGCACCGTGTGCGGGCTGATGCTCAACGCCTCGGCGATCCGCTGCGTGCCCCAGCCCGCCGCTACCAGGCGCAGGACTTCCACCTCTCGCGCGGTGAGCCGTCCCAGCTCAGGCGACGGCGAGACCCTCACCGGCTGGTCGGACAGGATGTCGGCACCCTGCTCGAGCAACTCGCTGCGCAGCGAGTCGGCCGCCCGCTCGGACCCTGCCTCCTCGGCAGGCTCGGCGAACAGGTGAACCAGGAACGGGGCGTCCTCGCCCGGGGCCGCGATGACCATCGGAGTGAGCGAGACGGACTTGCGTTCGCCGGACTCGCAGAGCATCAGCATCGTGCATGCACGCGGGATCTCGCCGCCTCGCAAGGTACGGAGCGACGGGCAACCGAGCAGGCACTCGGGCGTGAAGCCCCCGGGCGTCAACCCGGTCACCACCTCGTAGCAGCGGCGGCCGATCACCTGGCCGCGCGAAAAGCCGAGAATCCGTTCCGCAGCCTGATTCCAGGACACAATGGTCTGATCGATTGACATTACGTAGGCGCCGAACGGCGCCGTTGCGAGGAACTGAACGACGGCATCCAATCTCACAGGGCCCTCATCCTTACTCAAGCATCGACCATTAGGGGTACGTCTACAGTTTGCCGTTTACCCTCGTTCAATGGCCTCGTTTTTCTTCCCGCGAACATACCACCAATGCGGCACGGACAAGTCAAGCATCCAGCGTTGCGCGTGATCCATAACACTTTCGTGCCATGCCAACCCTTTACGAGTGCCGCTCACTCTCGAATCGGTGCTGCCAGATGCTGCACCGCCTCTCCGAGACTATACGCGCTCATACGCGTTTATGCGGAATCCCGCCCGCGTTATGCCCGCATGCGCAGCGCGGCGCCATCACACGGCCGACGCCACATGCGCGGTGGCTGCCGCACGGGATCCGCGCGTTACGTGCTTTGACATCGCGGACGGAAGCGCACACGATCCGGGCGCTCGTCGGCAACAGGACGGGCGCGGAGCGGAAGGGGCGCCCCAATGCGAGGCACCTCGGCGATCGTCGGCATCGGCGAATCGACCTACTACCGGCCGGGCGGCTCCCCGGACAGCGAACTGCAGCTCGCGGTCACGGCGATCACCAATGCCGCCGCCGACGCGGGCATCGACGTCGAGGAGATCGACGGCTTCGTCTCGTACGGCAACGACCGAAGCACGCCCTCGAAGCTCTCGACGGTGCTCGGCGTCAACGAGACGAAGTTCGCCGCACTGTCGTGGGATGGTGGCGGCAACAACGTCGCCGGCACGCTCGCCATCGCGGACGCGGCGGTCACCGCGGGCTACGCCGACTACGTGGTCTGCTACCGCAGCCTCGCCCAGGGCGAGTACGGGCGCTTCGGGCAGGCGCGGGTCACGGGCCGCGTGCGCGTGCCCGAGGAGGGCGCGTTCCGGGTCCCCTACGGCGTGATGGTCCCGGCCCACTGGTACGCGATGATCGCGCAGCGCTTCATGTACGAGCACGGCATCACCGAGCACGCCCTCGCCGAAATCTCGCTCGCCGCCTACGCGCACGCGCAGCGCAATCCTCGCGCGATCCGCCACGGCCGCGAGCTGACGAAGGACGACTACCTCAACTCGCGCTGGATCGTCGAGCCGTTCCGGCTCTTCGACTGCTGCCAGGAGAACGACTGCTCCGCCGCCGTGATCGTGACCAGCGCCGAGCGCGCACGCGAGCTCGACAAGCAGCCGGTCTACATCCGCTCCGCCGCGCAGGGCATCGACTACCGCGGCGCGGCCGGCGGCGCAGTCGGCGCGGGCTACAACGACCCCGACTTCCCGACGGCGCACTACAAGAACATCGCCGACATGATCTGGTCCCGCGCGGGCGTCGGCCCCAAGGACGTCCAGGTCGCGCAGTTCTACGAGAACTTCACCGGCCTCGCGCTGATGGCGATCTCCGAGATGGGCTTCTCGCCACCCGAGGAGATCGAGGACTGGGTGCGCGCCGGCAACCTGCGCTGGCCGGACGGCGAGCTGCCGATCAACACCAGCGGCGGCAACCTCGCCGAGGCCTACGTCCACGGCTTCGAGCTTGTCAACGAGGCGGCCCGCCAGGTCCGCGGCGAGTCCACCTGCCAGGTCGACAATGTCGAGTTCAGCCTCGTTGTCGCGGGACCGGGAGCGCTGCCGGCGAGCGCCGCGCTGCTCTCGGTCGAGCCGTAGCCGACGCCGCGAGCGCCGCATTCCGGGCCCCGCGCGGGCCCTGCGAGGAGAGCACCATGACCCGATTCATGCCCGAAGACTGGCCCATTCCCGAGCTTGACCGCTTCAACCGCGACTTCTTCACCGCGGGCAAGCTCGTCGTGCAGCAGTGCGTGGCCTGCGGGACGGTCCAGCACCCGCCGGACGCCGCCTGCAACGCTTGCAGGGCGATGGACTTTCGCTCGCTGGAGACGAACGGTGAGGGGACGGTCTACTCGTACATCGTCGTCCACAACCCGCCCGCGCCCGCGCTGGCCGAGGCCGTGCCGTACGCCGTCGCGCTCGTCAGCCTCGACGAGCATCCGCACGTCCGCATCCTCGGCAACGTGCTCAACTGCGAGCCCGGCGAGGTAGCGATCGGCCAGAAGGTGCGCGCCGTCTTCGAGGAGATCGTCGACGAGGACGAGACACTGCTCGTACCGCAGTGGGAGCGCGTCTAACCTCGCGCCACCGGCAGGCCATGGACACGAACCACGACGCCAGCGACGCCGCGGAGGAGAGCGCGCCGGCGCGCCTCGCGCCGATCCGTCCCGACGACCGTGCGGCGATCGAAGATCTCGAGGTAGTCGCGGCGCACCGTAACGAGTCGCACTGGTGGAATCACGCCTCGTTCGTGTTGCCGCTGCTCGGCGCGATCGTCTTCCTCGCGATTGGCCAGCTGGCCGGGTCGGCGGAGGCGTCGGGCTTCGGAATCTTCCTCGCCGTCGTGCTGGTTCTGCAGCTGCCGATCGTCTGGTTCACCTGGCGCCGCACCGCGACCGCGATCGTGCTCACCCGCTCCGGCGCCCTCGCGCTGCATCGAGGGCGCACCCTCACCGAGGTGCGCTGGGCGGAGCTCGAGCGCATCGAGCGCGTCGAGACGCTCGGCAACGTGCGCTGGCGGCTGGCCGAGCGCGGAGGCACGCACATCGCCGTCGAGGGTGAGATCGAGGACGTGCCGGGGCTGGTCGAGCGCGCCTCCGAGCTGTCCGGTGTTGAACCCGCAGAGTAGCTGCCACAGCAGACTCGCAGGCTGCAAAAGCGCGCTCGCGGGTGCGCGAACGGGCGTTCTGCGCTAGGATGCGGGCGTGCGCTGCAATCACTGCGAATCGCCCCGGCCCCTCGCTGGCCCCTTCTGCCCCTCCTGCGGAGCGCTGAGCGAAGCGCCCCCACCGATCGAAGAAGCCCCGTACGAGGAGCCCGCGTATCGCGGCAAGCCGCCCCCGGCTCCACCGAGCGCTGTCGCGCAAGTCCAGCCTCCGCTGCCACTCTCGGCTGAAGAACCAGCGAGGAGCGTCACACGGTGGGCGGCGCCGGCCGCGGAGTTGCCTCGCGACACCACTCGTTACCGCGACGTGCTGCAGGATCGCTTCGGCTACCCCGACTTCCGCCCCGGGCAGGCGGAGGTGCTCGAGGCGCTCGCCACGCAGGACGCGCTCGGCGTGATGCCGACCGGCGGGGGCAAGAGCCTTTGCTACGTGCTGCCCGCGCTCGAAGTCGGGCGCACGCTTGTGATCTCGCCGCTGATCGCGCTTATGCAGGACCAGGTCGAGGCTCTCGAGGCGGTCGGCGCCCCGGCAAGCTTCATCAACTCCACGCTCAACCGCGCCGAGCAGAACCGCCGCTACGCCGACTTCCAGGCGGGGCGCATCGCACTGCTCTACGTCGCCCCGGAGCGGCTCGCGAACCGGCGCTTCCTCGACGGCCTCGCAGCCAGCGGCGTGCGCCTGCTCGTGGTCGACGAGGCGCACTGCATCTCCGAGTGGGGGCACGACTTCCGCCCCGACTATCTCGCGCTCGGCAGCGCACGCGAGCGGCTGGGACGCCCTCGCACGCTCGCCCTCACCGCGACCGCCGACCCCACCGTGCGGAAGGACATCCTCGCGCGGCTCGGCATCGCCGGCGACGCTCGCGAGGTGCTGACCAGCTTCGACCGCCCGAACCTGCGCTTCCAGGTGACGCCGCTTGCCAGCGCGAAGGAGCGGCTCGCCTGGCTCATCGCCTACGCGCGCGAGCGACACGGCCAGTCCGGCATCGTCTACGCCCGCACGCGCCGCTCCGTCGAGGAGACGGCAGAGACGCTGAACGCGGCCGGCGTCCCCGCCGAGGGCTACCACGCCGGCATGGGCGGCGCCGTGCGCGCCGCCATCCAGCGCCGCTTCACCACCGGCCGCGCACCGCTGATCGTCGCCACCAACGCCTTCGGCCTTGGCATCGACAAGCCGGACGTGCGTTATGTCGTGCATCTCCAGATGCCGGGACGCCTCGAGGCCTACTATCAGGAAGCCGGCCGCGCCGGCCGCGACGGCGAGCCCGCCGAGTGCACCCTGCTCTACTCGCGCCGCGACCACTCGTTGCAGCGCCGCTTCATCGACCAGGCGCATCCAACCGACGAGACCGTGCGGAGTAGCTGGCAGCAACTCGTCGCGATCCAGCAGTTCGACCCGCAGCGCCCGCTCTCGCCGTCGGAGTTCGCCGATGCCGCCGGAACCGACGGCTGGGCGCTCACCGTGAAGGCGCTCCGCGCCTCCGGCCTGCTCGGCGAAGGCGAGTTGGTCCTGCGCTCGCTCGATCCCGACGCGCCGATCGACACACGCGTCATCGAGGAGCGCCGCCGCTACGCCGAGTCGCGCCTGGCGCAGATGGTGGAGTACGCCGAGACCTCCGGCTGCCGCCGCGAGCTGATCCTGCGCTACTTCGGCGAGCCTGCATCCGCCCCCGGCGCTCGCAATGGGAGCGGCTGCAGCGCCTGCGACAATTGCAGCGGCGCCGTCCGCGCCGAGGCGCCCGAGTACCCGCACGACCTCTTCGCCTCGATCCTCGACCTGCGGGACACGGTCGCGCGGGAGTCGAATCGCGCGCCGTACATGGTGTTCGAGGAGCGTACGGCCCGTGAGGTCGCCACCTACCGTCCCGCCGGCGAGCTGGCGCTGCTCGAGGTCTGGGGCATGGGCCGCAAGCGCGTGCAGTGGTTCGGCGATCGCTTGCTCGGCCTCGTGCGCGAGTGGGAGGCGGCCAACGCGGACGCCGCCCCGCCACCGGCGCGCCCGGCTCCCGCATCGCGCCAGCGCTCCACGCCCGTCGGGCCCGGCCCCGAGGTGCCGTTCGACGACCCGCTGTTCCAGCGCCTTCGCGAGTGGCGGCGCGACCGCGCCAACCGCGATGGCATCCCCGCCTACACCCTGTTCACGGACCGCAGCGCGCGCGAGCTGACCGTGCAGCGCCCGGCCGATCGGACCGCCCTCGCCCATGTCTGGGGCTTCGGCGACGCGCGTATCGCCTCGATCGGCGACGAGCTGCTGGAGCTGCTGCGCGACTTCGATCCGGGGGCGCCCTCGGAGTCACGGGACGAGCAATCGCTGCAAGCTGCGCTTGCGGTGCTGCCCGCGAGCAAGCATGCTTGAGCGAAGCGGCCGCCGCCCCGGACACGGCGCGGCCCCACACCGGAGGAGTTCCCGATGAGCCTGACCCTGACCGTCAGCAAGGACGCCGCCGAGCGACTCGGAATGATCGTCGCCCAGCAGGCCGAGAGCGAGGAGCAAGGTCTTCGTATCTTCGCGCGCGGCGGCGGCTGCGGCTGTGCCGGCCCCTCCTTCGCGATGGGCATCGACAAGGCTGGTGACGAGGACAGCGTGCTGAGCTTCCATGGCGTCCGCTTCATCGTCGACGCGGACACCGCGACCAGCCTCGATGGCGCCTCGATCGACTACACCGAGGACGACCTGATGCGTAAGGGCTTCACCATCGACGCCCCCAACGCGCAGGCGGCCGGCGGTGGCTGCGGCTGCGCCAGTGGCGAAGGCCACTAGGCACTTCCCGGACCCCACGCACCCTCCCGCGGGCTGACGCCTCGTCACGCTCGCGGGTACTGCCGCCTCGCGGTTGCCCGTGAGCGCGTAGAAGGCTCACGCTGGATCTCGTGCTAGATGACCTGAGCGGGTGGCTGCATGACCTGCGCGAGTGGCTGATCGACTGGGCGGATAGCCCGGTCGCGCCAATCGCGCTCGTCCTGATCACCGCTTCCGAGTCGATCTTCTTCCCGATCCCCACCGACCCGCTGCTGATCGCGCTCGCGCTGCGCCACCCGGACGCGGCGCTCATCCTCGCGGCGCTCACCATCGCTGCCTCCGTGCTCGGAGGCGTCGCCGGTCACTGGCTGGGGCTGCGGTTCGGGCGACCGCTGCTGCTGCGGCTGCACAGCCGGCACGCCGAGCGCGTCGAGGATCTGCTCCGGCGCTGGGGCTTCTGGGCCGTCGCCGCTGCCGGGCTGACGCCGATCCCCTACAAGGTCTTCACAATCGGCGCGGGCGTCGTCGGCATCCCGCGCACGCAGTTTGTGTTCGCCTCGATCCTCGGGCGCGGGCTGCGCTTCGGCGTCTACGGCGTGCTGATCTTCTTCTGGGGCGAGCGCTTCGCCGACTTCATCACGGACCGCTTCGACCTTGTCGTCAGCGCGTTTGCCGCCGCGGCGGTCGTACTCCTGATCGGCTGGCTCGCGTGGTTCAGACTGCGGACACGCGGCGTCGAGGCCTGAAGCACGGGCTCCCGTATGATGGAGCCGCAGTCCCCGGACGAGGAGACTCCATGCACGAGCTCGTGGAACCGATCGGCGAGGTTCGGCCGCTCCGCGACCCGGTGCTGATCGCCGCCTTCTCCGGCTGGAACGACTTCGGGGGCGCCGCAGGTGCGGCGATCAAGCACCTCGGCGACCAGTGGAAGGCGAGCGACCTCGCCGCGATCCGCAACGAGCGCCTCTTCGACTTCACCGTCCAGCGCCCGACCGTGCGCCTCGAGGGCGAGCGCCGCGTGATCGACTGGCCCGCGCACCAGTTCCGCGTCGCCAGCCCGCCGGGAGCGGAGCGCGACTTCGTGCTGCTCAGCGGCCCCGAGCCGCACCTGCGCTGGCGCACGTTCACCGAGGCGATCGCCGAGTTGATGGTGGAGGTTGGCGCGACCACGAGCATCACGATCGCCGCACAGGCGGGCGCGGTCCCGCACACCCGTCCGCTGCCGGTCACGCTCTCCGCCTCGGACTCTGACTTCGAGGGCCAGTTCGGCCTGCGTGTGCCAACGTCCCGCTACGAAGGCCCGACGGGCATCGTCGGCGCGTTCAACGTGGACCAGCGGCAGCGCGGCTTCCGCAACGCCAGCCTCTGGGCGCAGGTGCCGCACTACCTCTCGACCGGTCCGAACCCGAACGCGATCGCCGCGCTGATCAAGGTGCTCGATCACGGCTTCGGCACCAACACCTCCCTCGCGAGGATCGAGCGGCGCATCGAGCGCTTCAGCGAGCAGGTGCAGGAGGCGGTCACGGAGTCCGGCGAAGCCGAGTCCTACATCCAGATGCTCGAGCAGCAGTACGACGACAACCTCGAGCAGCAAGCGGAGCAGGAGTCAGCCGAGGACGCCGAGCTCCCCTCCGCCGAAGACCTGCTCAGCGACCTCGAGGGCTTCCTCCGCGATCAGCGGGACGACGCGTAGGCGCAGGGGTCATCCAGCCCGGCAAGCTGCGTGGCATTCTCGGGAGTTCGCGGCGAGCGAACGGCGATCGCCGCGCGCTTCACTCCCCGGCGGGGCGTTGATAGACTCGAAGGGCTCAGGAGTGTAGCTCAGCTGGAAGAGCAGCGGTCTCCAAAACCGCAGGCCGGGGGTTCGAGTCCCTCCACTCCTGCCAGCATTCGCCCTCCCGAGGGCGCGAACCGGGCCGAGGTGGTGGAATTGGCAGACACGCCGTCTTGAGGGGGCGGTGCCCGCAAGGGCGTATGAGTTCGAATCTCATCCTCGGCACCAACGCACATCCGAACCGCCGGCTTCACGCCGGCGGTTCCGCGTCCGGGGCCCCTGGCCGCTCTGGTGCTGTGCGGCCCCGTTCCTTGTAGGGCTTCGCGGCGCTCGATATAGTCCGCTCGGACCGCGAAGGTCCGTGCAACCCCGGCGTGTATCCCTGAAGGAGTCTGCCGATGGCCGAGCTGAGACTGGAGATCGAGGACGGAATCGCCGTCGTCACGATGGACAACCCGCCTGTGAACGCGGCCTCCCAGGACTGGGACTTCCAGGGCGTATTCGACTCCTTCTATTACAACAAGGACGTGCGGGTGGCCGTGCTCACCGGCGAGGGCACGCGCTCGTTCTGCGCCGGGGCGGACGTCAAGCGCCGCGCCGCCGACGTCGGCGAGGCCCAGCAGTCCGGCGGCGCAGGCGGCGACACCGCATATATCGCCGGACAGCGGCGCGGCCGCGAGAACTTCAACTGCATCCTGGAGTCCGCCGTGCCGGTGATCGGCGCGATCAACGGCTACTGCCTCGGCGCGGGTATGGCCCTCGCGGGTTCCTGCGACTACCTGATCGCCTCGGAGACGGCGAGCTTCGGGCTGCCGGAAATCAACGTCGGCTTGCTCGGTGGGGCACGCCACATGATGCGCGCCTTCCCGCACCACATCGTGCGGCGAGCGCACTACAGCGGGGAGCGCATCAGCGCGCAGGACGCCTACCACTTCGGCGCCGTCTGGAAGCTGGCCCCGCCCGAGCAACTGATGGACGTGGTGATGGAGGAGGCACGCTTGATCGCCTCCAAGATGCCGATCGGCATCCGCCTCGCCAAGGAAAACCTCAACGTGATCGAGACGATGGACGTGCGCAACGGCTACCGCTGGGAGCAGACGCGCACGCGCATCCTGCAGGAATCCGAGGATGCCCTCGAGGCGAAGAAGGCCTTTGCCGAGAAGCGCCAGCCGATCTACCACGGCCGCTAGCGCGAACTGCAGCGGACGCAAACGGGGGCGGCTCGAGCCGCCCCCGTTTGCGTCTGCCCTCGAACCGCTCAGGCTGGCGTGCGCGACGGCCACCAGTTCCAGCGACCGAAGATCGCGACGAGCGCCGGGACGATCAGCGTGCGCGTGATGAAGGTGTCGATCAGCACGCCGACGCCGACCGCGAAACCGAGCTGCACGAGGTCCTCGAGCGGCAGCGTCATCAGCGCCGAGAACGTTCCGGCGAGGATCAGGCCGGCTGAGGTGATCACAGGGCCGGTGCGCGCCAGCGCGTGCGCCGTCGCTTCCTTCAGCGGGGCGTGCCGGACCTCCTCACGGATCCGCGACATCAGGTAGATGTTGTAGTCGACGCTGAGCGCGTTCAGGAAGACGAAGAGGAAGAACGGCACGCCCGGCCCGATGCCGGCGTGGTCGAAGACGAGCAGGAAGACGATGACCGCGAGGCCGAGCGTCGCGAAGTAGGTGAAAGCGATCGTCGCCATCAGGTAGAGCGGCGCGATCAGCGAACGCAACAACAACGCCAGCACCACCCCGATCGCCAGCAGAATCAGCGGCAGCACGACCCGCGAGTCGCGGTTGCCGGCCGTCCGCGTGTCGGCCTCCGCGGCGGTGTCGCCGCCGACCAGCACGCCGCCCGGGTCGAGTCCCGCCGAGGCCGCGGCGTTTCGGGACAGCTCGCGCAGCTCGGGGACAACGTCGAGCGATGCGTCGGAGAAGGGGTTGTCCGTCAACACTACCTCGATACGCGCCGTGCCGCCGTCGGCGGAGACGAAGCGCGCGCGGGAGCCCTCGGGCCCGCCGGGAGGGCTGCCCGTGCCGAAGGGACGGCTCGGCCCGGAGGCGCTCGCGACCGCCGGGTGGCCGGCGAGGGCGAGCGTCAGCGCGTCGAGCTGCTCGAGCCGTTCAGGTTCGAGCACCTGCTCGCCCGGCGGGAGCGAGACGTAGACGCGCGTCGGGGCGAGCTCGCCGGCGGGGAAGGCCTCGCGCAGTAGCTCGAAGCTGCGCACGGACTCGGTGTTGCCCGGGAGGCTGGCGAGCTGGTCGTAGTTCGGCTGGAAGGCGAAGAGGCCAGCGATGAGCAGCGCCAGCGCCGCCGTCGTGGCTGCGAGGGAGGCGCGCGGCCAGCGGAGCACAACTCCACCAACGCGGCCGTAGATGCTGCGCCGCCAGTCCTGCGGCGCCTCCGCCTGCGCGGCCGCCTCGGGGTCCAGTCGAGGCTGCATCGGCCAGAAGACGCGCCGCCCGACGATCGTCAGCACCGCCGGGATCAACGTGAGCGCGGCCAGCATCATCAGCCCCACCGCGATCGCGATCACGGGACCGAGCGACTGGTACGAGCGCAGGATCGCGAACGTGAGCGCCGCCGAGGCGATCAGGATCGTCGCCCCTGCCGAGGCGACGGCCCCGCCCACGCCGCGCATCGTGCGGCGCATCGCCTCGTGCGTGTCGGCGTTGCGGGTCAGCTCCTCGCGGAAGCGGGCGGAGACGAAGAGCACGTAGTC
The DNA here is from genome assembly GCA_963667465.2 of Dehalococcoidia bacterium. Classification (GTDB taxonomy): domain Bacteria; phylum Chloroflexota; class Dehalococcoidia; order UBA2979; family UBA2979; genus VXMT01. The sequence continues at coordinate 935,601 of CAXXDN010000002.1, forward strand.
GGTGCCGGTCCCAAAGAGCACGACGGTCATGATGCCCGTCGTCTGGCCGGAGATCGGCAGGTCGAACAGCTTGGCGACGCCCGCGCCGACCGCGCCGGCGAGCTGGAAGACAAGGCCGACCCCCAGCAGCGGGATCACCGCCATGATCGGCGAACGGTAGATGAGCACCAGCAACACGAGCACCAGCGAGGCGGTGACGATCAGCAGGAACGAGTCGATATTCGCGAAGACCTGCACGAGGTCGACGATCAGCCCGCCGGGCCCGCCCACGGCGACCTCGACGCCGGGTAGCTCGAGCGCCGCGGACCGGTCGCGAATCGCCGTCACGGTGTCGCGGAACGCGCCCTCAGCGGGCTCCCCCGCCAGCTCGGCGAAGACGTAGAGCGTGGTGCCGTCGGCCGAGACGAGGCCGGACGCGGCGCCCTCGCCGGGCGCGGGGGCGCGGACCGCGATGACGTTGCCGGGAGCGTCAGACCCCGTCAGCCACGCTTCGAGATCGGCGACGGCCGCCCACGTCGGATCGCTGAGTCCGGTCGCCTCACGAACGACGATGAGCGTGGGCGTGCCCGCCGAGGGGAAACGCTCTCGCGCCAGTTCGAAGGCGCGGGTGGCCTCGGCGTCCTCGGGAAGGAAGAGCGCCGCCTCGTTCTCCGTCACCTCGTCGAGGCGCGGCAGCTGCGAGATCAGGGCGCCCGCGAGCAGGATCCAGACGAGCAGCGTGATCCACTTGCCGCGACGGCTGCTCGCGAAGTCGGTAGCGTGCCCCAGCACGAGCTAGCGGCTCCCGATTGGATCGCGCGCCGGGAACCTCGATGAGCCGGGCGGCATCCTGTCCACAGGGGGGCTCCTTGACACATCCGTAGGGTGCCAGCGGCCGCGGATCGAGGCTACAGCCGGGCCCGGCTGTGGGGAAGCGACGCGGTTGCCGGCCCCTGCGCTATTGCTGCGAGGGCGTGGCGGGGCGGCGGCGGGAGCGGGCGGGCGCCTCCATGCCGGCGTCCTCGAAGGCCTTGCGCTGGGCCGCCGCCTGCGGGGCGAACAGCTCGCGCATGTTGTCCTGCGCCCACGAGAGTGAGCCCTCGAGCGAGTCGATCTGGCCCTGGAAGCGCGGCATCACGTAGCGCGCGAAGAGCTCGAAGCTGCGCTGCGTCTGCTCCGTCGTCGCGAACTCCCGCATCGAGCAGAGCAGCGCGCCAAAACCGCCCGAGAGCTCGAGCAGCCGCTCGATGCCCTCGATCGCGTCGTCGGGCGTGCCGACGATCGCGCCGCCACGCTCGACCATCGCCTCGATCGTGTCCTCGCCCTCGGCGAAGCGGATGCCGAGCGCGCCGGTGTAGCCCTGGTTGTAGGCGATGCAGGCCTCGGCGGTCTGCGCCATCGCCTCCTCCTTCGAGTCGGCGAGATGGAAGTACATGGTCACGCGCCAGTCGTCGCGGCTGATCTCCGTGCCGTGTTCCGCGGCGGCCTCCTGGGCCCACTCCCACGCTCCCTGCAGCGAGCCGATGCCGCCCGGCGCCGCCGTGGCCACCGAGAGCATCCCGATGCCGAAGCGCCCCGCCGTCTGCGGCCCCGAGGGTGAGAGGCTGTGCGCGACCGAGACCGGGAGGTGGTCCTCGCGGTACGGCGCGAGCTGCAGGTGCGCGTCGCGCAGGTTGAACCAGTCCGTCTCCATCGTGACGTGCTCGCCGCGCAACAGCCGCAGGATCGCGTCCAGCGACTCCACCATGCGCGCCCGCTGCGTCGAGGGGTCGATGCCCATCATGTAGGCGTCCGAGGCGAGCGCACCCGGCCCCACGCCGAACAGCGCGCGCCCTCGGGTGAGGTGGTCGAGGAACATCATCCGGTCGGCGACCATCAGCGGGTTGTGGTACGGGAGGCTGACGACGCCGGTGCCAAGCTTGATCTGCTTCGTGCGCGCGGCCATGTGCGCGGCGAAGAGCGCCGGGTCCGGGATGAACTCCCAGCCCACGCTGTGGTGCTCGCCGATCCAGGCCTCGTCGTAGCCGAGGCGGTCGAGCTCCTCGATCAGCGCTGCGTCGCGCTCGAGAGCGAGCGTGGGGTTCTCGCCGGGCTCGTGGAACGGCGCGAGGAAGATGCCGAACTTCATCCGGCGCGGTCGGTAACCCATCCTGCCGTCCCTCCAGGCCGTCGCCCGCAGCCGCTACTGGCGGTCCATGCGCAGCACGCGCCGCGAGAGGCGCCAGCCCTCTGCCGTGCGGCGCCACTCGTCCGTGTAGACACCCGAGATCTGCGGGATCGCCGTAGACCGGCCGCCGCTGACCCGCGTCTCGAAGAGCATCGCGCGCGTCTGTGCCGTGTCGCCATCGAGGGCGTCGAAGACCACACCGCCGGGCGCGTGGCGGGTGCGCTCGCGCGGGTCAGGAGCGCGCATGCCCTCGATCTGCCCGCTGTGCGAGCGCCTCGCCCAGCGCTCGATGGCTTCGCGGCCCCGCTCGCTGATAGCGGGCGCATCGTGGCCGCGGGTGTATACCTCGAACTCGGCGTGCTCGGCAAAGCAGTCGGCGTAGGCGGCCGCGTCCTTCGCGTCCCACGCGTAGGCGTAGCGCGCGACCAGCTCCATGATCTCCAGGCGATCGTCCGCGCTCATGACGCCTCCTCTCGGGCGTTGCCTCGCGGCGAGGATACCCCGCCGGCACGGAAACCGGATCGCCCGGCCGCTGCACCCGGCGCCTCGCCCGATGGTAGGATCGAGGTGACACGCCCGCCTCGGCGGGCGTCTCGCGGCGGGGCCACGTAGCCAAGTGGTAAGGCAGGGGTCTGCAAAACCCTTATCGTCGGTTCGATTCCGACCGTGGCCTCCAGCACTACCCCCGCGCCGGCGGCTCGACGCCGAGCTGCTCCCACAGCGCCTCGCGGTCAAAGAAGAACCAGCCCTCGGCGATACGACCGCCCTCGATGCGGACGATCGCCATGCCCATCACCTCGACCCGATTGCCCGTCGCCTCGACGCCGCGAAACGGGCCGAGGTGCGTGCCGCGCAACGTCAGGCGAAGGCCGACGCGATCGCCCTCGGCCACGAGGTCATCGGGCGCCTCGACGAGGTCGGGGAAGGCGCGGCGCACGTTCGTGACGAGCTGGCGCACACCGCTCGGTCCCGGCGTCTGGCCCGGGTGGGCGTGCCTGTTGACGTACTCGGGCGCGAAGATCTCATCGACGAGATCGACGTTGCCCTTGTTCATCACCTCTTCAAAGAAGCGCCGCACAAGCGCCTTGTTTGCCTCTGTGTTGCTCATCGGCAGCCTCCCGTTGGCAGCCAGCGTATCGCGGGCTGCCGACTGCGGCCGGAGTACGGACTACAGCCTCGAGGAGCCCGGTAGCCTGGCCATTTTGCGATCCAGCGTCAGCACCTCCAGTCCTGCCCTCACGTAGTCGCCGGCAATGAGGCGGTCCATGAGGCCAGGACCACCAGACGCCTCAAGGGCATCGAGAACGGACCGCCCCTGCTGGGGGGTCACCAATCCACTCTGCAGTGTCGCCAGGAGAGCGGCTCGGACTTGATCTCCGGACAGTCCGTAATGGTGTCGTGTTGTGATGTATGCCTCGCCCACTACCTGATTGGAGGCGAAGAGCTCTGCGCCATCTTCTTCGATGAGTGTCCGCAGTTGTTCCACGCAGCGGGCGAAGGCATCAGCAGGCTGGCCGGTGATTAACCGCACCAGCACCGAGGTGTCAATCCCGTAGCGACGGGTCATAGGGCTGATTTCGGACCTGCTCGAGATCGAACGGCTCGTGACCGGGGCCGATCAAGTCTCGGAGTGTCCCGAGTTTCGACACGTCGACGCGCCGGGGGTGGATCGAGAAGCCGTCCGGGCCTTCCCTGATCTCCAGCCGATCACCGGGTTTCACTCCCAGCGCATCCAGCACACGAGCAGGAAAGGTGACTTGGCGCTTTGAAGTGACTCGCACCAGCATTGCGATACTCCTTACCGCAAGACTACATCGGTAAGGGCTGCATGGCAAAAATCAGCAGGGCCTCTAATCGCTCGCTCAGCCGCCTACACCGGCATCGGACGCAGCGAGGGCGACACGGCGAGCGGGGCGGCCGTCACCGCCTGGATGTCCCCGACGCTGTAGCCCGGTGCATGCTCCAGCAGCTTGAAGCCGTCGTCGCCAACCTCGATCACTGCGAGGTCCGTCACCACCAGCGAGGCGGGGCGGCCGCCGGTGACCGGCAGTGTGCAGCGCTCGACGAGCCGCGGCGCGCCCTCGGGCGTGGTGTGGAACATCGTCAGCCACACGCGCTTCGCGCCCTGCGTCAGGTCCATCGCGCCGCCGATGCCACCGAGGTCGGCGCGGCCGTCGGCGTGCGGCGTCCAGTTTGCGAACGAGCCGTCCGTCGCGACCTCGTAGGCGCCGAGCACGGAGCAGTCGACTCGCCCGCTGCGGATCAGGCCGAAGGCGTCGGCGTGGTGGACGATCGCCGCGCCCGGCTGCAGCACCACGTACTGCATCCCCGGCGAGACGGTGTCGAGGTCCTCGTGGCCGTGCGGAGCGTGCCAGCCGTAGCCGATCAGCCCGTTCTCCGAGGACAGCACGATCCCGGCGTCCAGGTCGATGAAGTCGCAGGCGAGCACAGGGATGCCGACGCCGAGGTTCACGATCCAGTCGCGCTCGAGGCGTCCCGCAAGCACGGCGGCGATCTGCTCGCGGTTGAGCGGTTCGCGCGCCTCGCCGCTCACGAGGCGTCTCCCGTGTCACCGTCCGCGTCGAGGTCGAGCTCGCGCCCGCTGCGCCGCGTGCGCCGCGGGGCCTCGATGCGGCCCTCGGCGATATGCACGAGGCGAGCGACGTAGACGCCGGGCGTATGCACCTGGTCGGGGTCGAAGGAGCCCGCCGGCAGGATCGGATCGTCGATCTCGGCGACCGTGCAGCGCCCGGCCGTGGCCATGATCGGGTTGAAGTTGCGCGCGGCGCGGCGGTAGACGAGGTTGCCCGCCTCGTCGGCGCGCTGCGCGCGCACGAAGGCGTAGTCTGCCGTGATGCCACGCTCGAGGACGTAGGTACGCCCATCGAAGGTGCGCTGCTCGCGATTCTCGGCGTAGATGCTGCCGACTCCGGCCGGGGTGTAGAAGGCGGGGATGCCCGCGCCGCCGGCGCGGATGCGTTCGGCGACCGTACCCTGCGGGGCCAACTCGGCCTCCGCCCCGCCCGCCCGAAAGACATCCTCCGCAGCGTTTGGCTGCGAGGGGTGCGGAGCGGCGGTGAACGAGGCGATCACCTTCCTCACGCGACCCGCGAGCACGAGGTCCGCGATCGTCACGCGCCCGTCTACGTCGAGCAGCGGACGATTCACCGTCGTGGAGATCATGACGAGGTCCGTGGCGCCCTGCTCCCAGAGCGCCATCATCAGGTTCCAGGGCACGCCCGCGTGGAAGCCGGCGACGAGGATCGATGAGCCATCCGGGATGTCGGCGACGGCGGCCGTAGCCGAGTCGTAGCGCGCGGGTCGCGGCACTTCGTCGCTAGCCGATCTCCGCCATGGCGGTCTCGAGGATGGCCCCGCTGCCGACGAGTTGTGTGAACGACGCAGGCGTGACGCCCTCGCCGAGTGTCGCGGCCGCCTCGATCACCTGCGACTGGCCCGAGGGCGTCACGGTGCCCGCAGTCAGGTCGCGGAACTTGGCCTGGAGTTCGGACAGGCTCAGCGGGTTTTCGGGATCACCCTTCGGGTAGTCGACGCGGCGCGAGACGCTGCCGCCCTCGCGGAACTCGATCACGACCTCGGCCGGCCAGCGCTCCGGGAACATCGCGTCGAGGTCGTCCGAGCGGTAGCACTCGACACGGTCCATCAGCGCCGCGATCTCGGGCGAGGCGATCATCGCCGGGGTGTACTGGCTCGTCCCCGCCGAGCGGTGCAGTGCCGCGACGGCGGCCCCGAAGGGCATCGAGAACTGTGCATCGACGATCGAGACGGGGCGACGCTTGTCCGCCTCGGGAGCCGCAATGATGTTCCAGCCGGCCTCCAGCACGCCGACGCAGATGCGCGCGACCTGGTCCGGTGCGATGTCGTGCGTTGCGACCAGGTCGAGGACGGCGTCGATCGGTGCCTGCTTGTAACGGCAACAGGCGTGCGCCTTGATGCTCGTGCGGTCGATCGCCAGCGGCGAGGAGCCGAGTCCGGCAGTCAGCCGCTCCGCCGCGTCGGCTCCGGCAGGAGTGTCGCTGTAGGAGTGCAGGTAGCCGTCGGGGCCGCAGATCGGGTCGCGAGGGCCCGCAAAGCCCTCTGCGGCGAGGCGCGCGGCAAGCAACCCGCCGTGCGCCGCCCAGCCAGGGTGCAGCCGCTTCGTCCACGCGCCGTCGACGAGGAACGCCATCGAGCCGGCCGCGAGGCTGAGCGAGATCCCGAGCGCCGAGCGCATCGCGGCGGCATCGAGGCCCAGCAGCCGGGAGGCGGCGGCCGCCGCGCCGAAGACGCCTGTCGTGCCGGTGGGGTGGAAGCCGCGGTCGTACTGGCCCTGCACGGTCGCGGTCATGCCGATACGCGCCATCACCTCGTAACCCACGACGCTGGCGGCGACGACATCCTCGAAGCTGGCGCCCTTCGCGGTCGCGAGCGCGAGCACGGCGGGGAAGACCGCCGAGCCGGGGTGCGAGGACGAGGCCTGGTGTGTGTCGTCACTCTCGAGGGCGTGTGCGCTGACGCCCGCGACGAACGCCGCGTACTCCTCGAGCAGCGAGTGGCCGCCGGGTGCGGGCACGTCGCCGGTGCGACCTGCGGCGTAGCGCCGCACGATGCGCGACGACTCGGCAGCGAGGCCGCCGAGGGCGTTCGCGGCATGGTCGAGCAGCAAATAGCGGACTTGCGCCGCAGCCTCGCCGGTCTCGTCCGGGCGGTAACCGACCGCCCAGCCGAGCAGGCCGTCGATGCCGGGCGCGACAGCGGGCGACTCCGTGGAGCGAGGCGCGGTCGTCGTCATTGGCAGCTCCGGCTCATGTTCGGGCGATGGGCTTCGCCGGCTCATGCTCGGCAGCGCGCGAAGCGGCTGTCAAGCCTCGGCGCCACCGGTGGAGGATACGATGGAGGCGCTCCCCCGCCGCGGAGCGCCTCCTCGTAGTGCGCCCGAAGAACGTTGGGCGCGGATCCAGTGTATGCACATCGGACGTGATTCGTGCCAGTCCGGTCCCGCCGACCCTCCGGAGCTACCCCTGCGGCGGCACGTCGAGGCGCGCAACCATGCCCTCGAGGTCCGGCGAGGGCGCGGGGTAGCGCTGCAGAACACGCGGGTCGTGGCCGGGCACCAGATGCGCGGGCGAATCGCCCAGGTCGTGCATGCGCTGGTAGCCGCGCACGAGCCTGCCGACGTCGAAGACGATCGCGAACAGCGCGCCGTCCTCGAGCTGGTCGTAGTAGTGCGCGGCGTCCGAGGCGAGCACGACCCAGCCGCGCGCGGTGCGCACCCGCACCACCTGGTTGCCGCCGGTGTGGCCGCCGAGCAGGTGGATGCTCAGGCCGTCGGCGAGCTCGGTATCGCCGTCGTGCAGCACCGTGCGCCCGCTGAAGACATCGCGGACCAGGCCGGTGACCTCCTCGACGTTGAAGGAGTGCGCGATGCCGTCGTTCTGCATGTAGCGCCCGCTGGCGAACTGCAGCTCGCTCTCCTGGATGTGGAGCCGCGCGTTCGGGAAGTCGTCGACGGTACCGATGTGGTCGTAGTGGCAGTGCGTGAGGATCACGTCCTCGACGGTCTCGGCGTCCACGCCGGCGAGCGCGAGCGCCTCCGCGGGACGGCGGATGTTGGTGCGCCCCCGGCGCTCGGCTTCCTCGGCGGTGAAGCCGGTGTCGATGACGAAGGTGCGCTCCGGACTGATCGCGGCCCAGACAAAGTAGTCCATCCCGATCTGCTCGCTGCGATCGCCGCCGCCGGTGGGGAACAGATCGCCGCGTCGTACCGGACGCCATGCGTACTTCGTCGCGTACAGCTCGTAGACCCCGAACTCTCCGTTCCCAACCATGTCGGTCCCCTCGCTCAGAACCAGCGCGCCTTATCGACGATGTTCTCCAGCGGCTCGCCGGCTGCGAAGCGGCGGCAGTTCTCGAGCAGGACCTCGAAGCGCCGCTCCTCGACGTACGGGCCGTGGGCCGCGACGTGTGGAGTCAGCAGCACGTTCGGCGCGCTCCACAGCGGGTGGTCGGCAGGCAGCGGTTCGATCTCGTACACGTCGAGGCCGGCCCCGCCGATCCGGCCCTCGCGCAGCGCCTCGTTGAGGTCGTCGAGACGCACCGTCGGTCCGCGCCCGATGTTCACGAGGTAGGCCGTGTCCTTCATTGCCTCGAAGCGCGCGGCGTTCATCATGCCCTCGGTCTCCGGCGTATGCGGCACGGTGAGGATCACGAAGTCGGCGTCCGGCAGCAGCTCGTCGAGCGCCTCGGGCGGATGCAGCTCCGCCAGCCCCTCCGTGAGCTCCGTGCGGCGTGCGTCGACACCGACGACGTTCACGCCGAACCCCGCGAGGACGCGCGCGGTCTCGGCGCCGATCTCCCCGACGCCGATCAGCAGCGCTGTCGACCCCGGGAGGTAGGTGACGCCGCTGCGGGAGAAGTCCGGCTCCCAGCGGGCCTCGGCCATGCTCCGCACATAGCGCTGCAACTGCCGCGAGAAGGCCAGCACGAATGCAGTGATATGCACGCTGATGTGGTCGCTGTAGACTCCTCGAGGATTCGTGACCGTGGCCGGGTGCCCGATCAGCGCGTCGTGGTACCAACCCGCGGGTGGCGCCACCATCGACGAGTGGATCCAGCGCAGCTTCGTCGCCGCGGCGAGCGCCTCCTCCGAGATGCGGCTCTCCGCGAAGATCGCGTCCGCCTCCCCGATCACATCGAGGGCGGACTCGGTGTCCTCCGGCGAGAGCGTGCGCACACCCGGCAGCGCCGCCGCGACACGGCTCGCCCAGTCGCGCTGGGATCCCCGCAGCGGCGGCCAGAAGAGAATCGTGACACTCACGCGTCACCGCCCGCCAGCCGCGCGAGGAAGCCCTCGACCGCTGCGTTCACGCCCTCGGGCGCCTCGATATTGACGCCGTGGCCGGCGCCGTCGAAGACGTGGAGCTCGCTGCCCTCGATCCGGTTCTCCATGTAGCTCATGCCGTTGCGGAACGGCGTGTCGTTCTCCCCGACGAGCAGCAGCGTCGGCAGGTCGATCGAGGAGATGTTGTCGATCACCAGCGAGTCGTGCTGCGTCAGCATCCCGCGCGCGGATCGGGCGAGGCCCTCGGCGGAGCTGTGCTCGCTCATGTCGACCTCGGAGCCTCCGTCGTGGGTGCTCATGCCGATCGTCTCGAGGCGCTCGGCGCGTTGCAGGCGGTCCTCGTTCCACGCCTCACGCGCGACGGGGTTGCGGTAGCCGGGACCGGTGCCCTGCAGGATCAGCGCGCCCGTGCGCTCCGGGTGCGTCGCCTGGAAGGCGAGCGACATGTAGCCACCGAGCGAGTGTCCGGCGATCACCGCCTGCTCAATGCCGAGTTCGTCGAGGATCGCGCGCATGTCCTCGATGGTCAGTTCGCGGCTATAGCGGGCATCGTCGGGTGGGCTGTCGCTCTGGCCGTGCCCGCGCATGTCCCAGCTGATCAGCCGGTAGCGATCGGCGAAGGCCGCGATCTGCGGCCGCCACATCAGGCAGGTCGCCGCGTAGCCGTGCGTGAGCAGGACGGGCAACGTCTCCGCGTCCTTTGGCCCGTCGTCCTCGTAGTGGATCGCGACCCCGTCGCGGTCGAGCCTGGGCATGGTTGTCTCCTCCGCGCGCCGGCATACGGCAGGTGGCGCGCCTGCCGCGGGCGGGCAGCTTATCATCGCCCGCGACGCCGTCCGCCCCGTGAACGCGGGCGGGAAGGGCGCAACACGAACGGAGCGCGGCGATGACGGCTGGCGGACCGCTCGAGGGCATTCGGGTGCTGGAGTTCTCCCAGCTCGTCGCCGGGCCGTTCTCCGGCTGCGTGCTCTCCGACCTCGGCGCCGAGGTGATCAAGGTCGAGCGGCCGCCCGGCGGCGACCCGCACCGCAACTTCGGCGCGGTCATCCCGCACGAGGGCAAGCGCTTTCAGGCCGTCAATCGCGGCAAGCGCAGCATCCTCGTGGACCTGCAGACCGAGGCGGGGCGTGAGCTGATCCACCGTCTCCTGCCCCACTTCGACGTGCTCACGATCAACTTCCGCCAGCGCGTGCTGGAGCGGCTGGCGATCGACTACGAGACGCTCTCGGCGCTGCACCCGGGCCTCGTCTACTGCCGCATCTCCGCCTTCGGATCGCGCGGGCCGCTCGCCGATCGCGCCGGAACCGACGCCACGATGTCGGCCTACTCCGGCCTCACCGTTGGGGACGCGAAGACCGACGAGGCGGGCGCTCCCGAGCACATCTCGTCCGGGCCGGTCTCCGACTACACCTCGGGCCTGGCCGCGGTCATCGGCATCTGCTCGGCGCTCTACCGCAGGGGCATCACGGGTCGCGGCCAATTCGTCGAGACCTCGTTGTTACGTTCGGCGATGGCGATCCAGGACAGCTTCATCATGCGCGAGCCGCTCAGTGACGCCTCGACGGTCGAGCCGATGCTGGAGGCGGTCGAGGAGCTGCGCGCGGCGGGCGCCTCCTACCGCGAGCAGCTGGACGCGCGGCACTCGATCCGCGCGCGGCGCTGGGCGTTCCGCATCTACTACGGCGGGTTCGAGGCCAGCGACGGCGTGATCACCCTCGGCGCGCTCACGCCTCGAACCCGCGACGCGGCGCGGCGCGTGCTCGGTATCGAGGACGATCCGAGCGACACGCCGGACTTCGACAGTGGCGACCCCGCGAACATCGCGCACGCCACGGTGCTGCTCGGGCGCATCCGTGCGCTGATCCGCACTCGCCCCGTGGCGGAGTGGATCGAGGCCTTCGAGGCGGAGGGCGTGCCGGTGGGCCCGGTGCACTTCCCCGAGGAGCTGGCCGACGACCCGCAGGTCAACGCCGCCGGCATCATGGCCGACCTCGAACACCCGCTGACCGGACCGCAGCGCGTCGTCGGGCCGATCGTCGAGCTCTCCGAGACGCCGACGGCCGTTCAGGGCCCCGCGCCGCTGCTCGGCGCGGACACCGAGGCGGTGCTGCGCGAGGCGGGCTGCTCCGACGCCGACCTCGACGCCTACCGCGCAGCGGGAGCGATCCCATAGCATCGTCGCGATGAGTGACGACGAAGGAGCGCCCATGCTTCCGCTCGACGGCTTCCGTACGTGGTTGATCGCCGAGACGCCCGCCGCCGGCTTCGCCGGCCGGCTGCTGCGTGACCTCGGGGCGCGCGTCGAGCTGCTGGAGCCACCCGGCGGCAGCCCGCTGCGCAGCTGCCCGCCGTTCCTCGAGGGTGGCGAGAGCGCGGTCTTCCGCTACCTCGCCGCGGGAATGGAGACACGCGAGATCCCGGCGCGCCCGGACGCCGGGCAGGTCGCGCAGGTCGAGATCATCGTGCACGAGCGCCCGGCGCTGCCCTTCGGCTGGAATCCGATCGTCGAGCGGGCCCCGCTGCCCGAGCGCGGGCGCGCCATCGTGGCGCTGACGCCCTACGGCCAGAGCGGCCCCAAGCGCGACTGGCAGGGCTCCGAGCTGACGCTCTTCCAGGGCGGCGGCGAAGGCTTCTTGCAGCCCTCCGGCCTCGGCTACGAGGAGTTCCCCGACCGCCCGCCGATCGGTGTCGGCCGCTACCTCGGGAGCTACCAGGCGGGCACGAACGCGGCGTTTGCCGCACTTGCGGGCCTGCGTTCATCGAGGGCGTCGGGGCGCACCGAGCGCGTCGACCTCTCTGTGCAGGACTCGCAGCTCTCGCTCAACTACCTGTCCGTCAGCCGCTATGTCGACGGCCACTTCGAGCGCCGCTCGAACCGCAGCTTCAGCTACGGTGGCATCGTTCGCTGCGCCGACGGCTATGTCGAGATCGTGCCGATCGAGCAGCACCACTGGGTGGCCCTGCGCGAGCTGATGGGCGACCCGGAGTGGGCGCAGGCGCCGGAGTTCGAGGACACCGTCGAGCGCGGCCGGCGCGGACCCTTCATCAACGAGCGCCTGCGCGCCTGGGCCGCCGAGCGCACCATTGAAGAAGTCGTCGCGCGCGCGGCCGAGACCGGCCTGCCCTGCGGTCCCTATCTCGCCCCCAGGCAACTCCCCGCGGACCAGCAGTTCCAGCACCGCGGCTTCTTCCGCGAGGGCGAGAACGGCGAGCTCGCGCCCGGGGTCGCCTGGCAGCTCGCAAGCGTAGCGAGCGACGACGACGGCTCCACGACCTCCGCCGCGCCCGCAGCCGGCGGCGCGAAACCACTCGAGGGCGTGCGCGTCGCCGACTTCACGAACATGGCCGCCGGCCCCTACGCCACGCTGATGCTCAGCCTGCTCGGCGCGGACGTGATCAAGGTCGAGTCGCAGGCGCGGCTCGACATCGGGAGACGGCCGCATCCGCTCTATGGGCGCTTCGACGTGCCGAACTTCGACCACCTCGCGGGCCACAAGCGCTCGATAACACTCAACCTCAAGGACGAGCGCGGCGTGCTACTCGCACGCGAGCTTGTGGCGGCCAGCGACGTCGCGATCGAGAACTTCCGGCCCGGCGTGATGGGGCGGCTCGGCCTCGGCTGGGACGATCTGAAGGAGGTGAATCCGCGCCTCGTCATGGTTTCACTCTCCGCCTACGGGCAGCACGGGCCGGACAGCCACCGCCCCGGCTACGCGCCGATCTTCGCGGCCGAGGGCGGCCTCGGCTCCATGAGCGGCTACCCCGATGGCGCTCCCGGCGAGATCCGCAACCAGATGGACCACGAGGCCGGCCTGATCGCCGCCCTGCTCTGCCTCTCGATGCTCGAACAGCGCGACCGCACCGGATCGGGCGCCTTCGCCGACCTCGCGGCCCGCGAGGTGGCGGCGATGCTGGTCGGCGAGTCGATCGTGCAGACGCTCGCGGACGGCGACGCGCCTCGCGTGGGCACCGGCCACGAGCAGTGGGCTCCGCACGGGATTTACCCCGCAGCGGGCGAGGACGCCTGGATCGCCATCGCAATCCGCTCCGACGAGGAGTGGGAGCGCTTCGTCGAGCTGTCCGGCCACCAGTCCTTCGACCGCCCGCAGTACGTGACCGCGGGCCGGCGCCGCGCCAACAGCGGGCCGCTCGACGCCGCGCTGCGCTACTGGACGGCCAACGAGGGCGCGCACGAGCTCGCCGCGCGGCTCCAGGCCGCCGGCATCGCCGCCGAGGTCTCGCTGACCGGGGAAGACCTCGTCGCGGACGCCCACCTGCGCGAGCGCGGCGCGATCGTCGACCTCCGGCACGAGCGCTATGGCGAGCGCGCCACCGTCGGCGCGCCCTGGCGCTTCGAGACCGCCTCGAGCGTGCGCTTCGACGCGTGGTCGCCGGACCTCGGCGAGCACAACGAGGAGGTGCTGTGCGGCCTGCTCGGCCACAGCCGCGAGGACCTCGATCGCTGGATCGGCGAGCAGGCCGTCTACTGATGGCGGACCTGCCCGACCTCGACCTCCCGATTGGCGGCCTGCGCGTCGTCGAGTTGAGCGAGCGCGGGGCCGCCGCCTACGCCGGCAAGCTGCTGCGCCGCCTCGGCGCCGACCTCGTCAAGGTCGAGCCGGCCGAGGGCGACCCATTGCGCCGCGACGGCTCGCGCCGCCACGAGGCGGACGGCCGCACCACGACGGCCGCCTTCGACTTCTTCAACGAGGGCAAGACCAGCGAGGTCGTCGCCGACCCCGCGCGGCTGCGCGAACTGGTCGCGGGGGCAAACGCCTTCATCCTCGACCTCGAACCGCGCCGCTACGAGGCGTGGGGCCTCGAGGCCGACGCGCTCAGCGATCTCGACTGCGGCGTCGTCTGCGCGATCACACCGTTCGGACTGAGCGGCCCCTACCGCGACTACCGGGGGCCGGAGATCGTCACGTCGGCGTTCGGCGGCTCCAGCGTCGGGATCGGCGCGCCCGGCCGTCCGCCGCTGCGCATGCCGCTCTCGCAGACCGCCATCCAGGCCGGCCTCGTCGCCGCCATCGCAGCCCTCGGTGACGCGTACGAGGGTGACCACGAGGCCGCCGCGGGTGCGCGCGTCGTCGACATCGCCGAGAGCGACGTCTGGGCGACGGTGCACACGGGCACGACCGTGGTCAGCTACCTGTTCTCCAACCGGCTGCGCAGCCGCCAGGGACGCCGCGTGCTCGGCCAGCCCTACCCGCACCAGCTCTTCCGCTGCTCCGACGGCTGGATCGCGATCCAGGCCTCCGAGCGCCACCAGCACCAGCTCTTCATCGAGATGGTCGGCTCGCCCGAGTGGGCCGCCGAGCGGCGCTTCGGCAGCCGCCTCGACATGAACGACCGCCATGCCGACGAGGTCGACGCCCAGCTCGCCCCCTGGTTCGAGGCGCGCACCCGCCAGCAGGTCTTCGAGGAGTGCCGCGCCCGCAACATCCCCGCGGCCCCGGTCCGCACCGTCGCCGACGTGCGCGCAGACCCCGACCTGCAGTCCATTGGCGCCTTCGAGACCTTCGAGGGCGCCTCGGGCGTCGAGCTGACGCTGCCCGCCCCGCCGTTCCGCTTCACCGAGGCCGACCTCGCGCCGCCGGGCCCCGTCCCGCCACCCCCGGAGACCCACTGATGCTGCTGCAGGGGGTGCGGGTGCTGGACTTCGGCTGGGTCTGGGCCGGGGCGGTCCCCGGCCAGATGCTCGCCTTCCTCGGCGCCGAGGTGATCAAGGTGGAGACGCGCAAGCGCCTCGACTACATGCGCCAGGGCCGTGCGATCGTGAAGGACGCGCCCGACACCGAGCAGCAGCCGATGTTCCACAACATCAACCGTGGAAAGCTCAGCCTCAGCATCGACTTCACCACCGAGGCCGGGCGTGACCTGCTACTCGACCTCGCCGCACACTGCGACGTGGCGATCCAGAACTTCGCCCCCGGCGTCCTCGACCGCTACGGCCTCGGCTACGAGGCCCTGCGCGAGCGCCGGCCGGACCTCGTCATGCTCTCGTTGTCCGGTGGTGGTCAGCAGGGACCGCTTCGCGAGCTGCGCAGCTACGCCTCGACAATTGCCGCCTTCAGCGGGCTCGACTCGCTCTGCGGCTATCCCGGCGAGGAACCGCTGGGCGTGCAGCAGTCCTACCCGGACCCCAACGCCAGCCTCCACGGCGCCGTCGCCATCCTCGGCGCGCTGATCCGCCGCAAGCGCACGGGCCGCGGCGACCTCATCGACCTCTCGCAGCTGGCCTCCGGCATGCAGACCTCCGCCGAGGCGATGGCCTGGCTCGACATCTTCGGCGAGGTTCCCGGCCCGCTCGGCAACCTCCCGCCCAACGACGAGCCGCTGCACGACTGCTTCCGCTGCGCCGGCGACGACGAGTGGATCGCCGTCGCCGCCGAGGACGAGGCGCAGCTCGCCGCCGTCGCCGCCCTCACCGGCGCGCCCTCGGACGACCCGGCGGCGGTGCGGGAGGCCCTCGAGCGCTGGTGCACGCAGCGCGACCCGCGAGGCGCGATGGACGCGCTGCAAGCCGCGGGCGTACCCGCCGGCGCCGTCACGACGGCGAAAGACCGCTTCGAGGACCCCCACTACCGGGAGCGCGGCACCTACGTGGAGACGGAGCACCCCTCGATCGGCTGGGAGCTGGTCTACCGCGCGCCCTGGATCTGGCCGGACGAGATCCCGCTCGCCAACGACCGCGCCCCGCTGATGGGCGAGCACAACGAGTACGTCGTCTGCGAGCTGCTCGGCCGCCCTCGCGAGGAGCTCGATCGCCTCACGGCAGAGCAGGTGCTGTACTAACCTTCCATCGAGTGGCGAGAAGGGAGCCCGCAGATGAGCGCCAGGCGGGTGGTTATTGTTGGCGGGGGGTTCGCCGGGCTCAGCGCCGCCTACACGCTGATGAAGCAAGGCATCACCCCCCTCCTGCTCGAGGCTGAGGACCATGCGGGCGGACGCGGCAGCGGCGAGCGCGTGGACGGCTTCTCCCTGGACATGGGCGCGTTCGTCTTCACCTCCACCTACGACACCGCATTTCGCATCTGCGAGGAGTTGGGACTGCCGCTGGTACGTTCGCAGATGAAGTTCGGCCACTACCGCAACGGGCGCTGGGTTACCACGACGCCGGACCAATCGCTCTGGAATTTCATCCGGCACCTGCGTGCGGCCATCACGATGGGCTTCCTCTCGCCCTCGGGCATGCGGTCCGGCTTCAAGGTGATGCGGCAGATGCATCGCGAGGCGGAGTACATGAGCTTCGCCGGCGACAGCCCGCTCGCCGAGCTCGACGACCACGAGAGCTTCAGCGATTACCTTGAGCGGCTCGGCGTGCCCGAGAACCTGCAGGTGACGCTCAGAGCGCCACTCGACATGATTCTGGGCGACCCAATGCCCGCAGGCCAAGCCCTGATGCGCGCGTACATCGGGGAAACGATGCTGCACGCCGGACAGGTGGCCATGCCGGAGCGAGGCGTCGGCTCACTGAGCAGAGCGCTTGTCACTGCCTGCTCCGACGCGATTCGCGTGTCGACCCCCGTCAGGAGAGTCGTCGTCGCAGACGGGGCCGCGACCAGCGTCGTGGTGGACGGTGAGACCATCGAGGCGGACGCGGTCATCTGCGCCGTCCCCGGCACGAAGGTCCCGGACCTCATCCCCAACCTGCCAGCGGCGACTCGCCGCGCGCTCAGCACCGTCAGCTACTCAACCGGCTGCCGGGTGGTGATCGGCCTCGACCACTCGCCGCTCCCTCCCGGCTGGCATGGCGCACTCTACCCGGAGGACGACGACACCCCGCTCCTGCTGGACCGCTCCGTCTTCCTGCCTGCCTGCGCGCCTCCCGGCAAGAGCCTCCTCGACCTGCTGATCGGGCGCGACCGCGCCAGGGAGCTCATCCCGCTCGACGACGAGGAGATCAAGCGCGAGCTGCTGGGCGCCGCTCGCCGGAACGCGCCGCCAGGCTCCGCTCTTCCCGGCGACGACGAGGGTCTGTTCTATCGCGTCTACCGCTGGGAAGAAGCGCTCTGCATGGGGGAGCCCGGGATGCTCGCCGCGATGGCGGACGTCCCGGGGCAGCTTGCGGGAAGCATCGGCAACCTCGTCCTGGCGGGTGACTACATGCGCGTGCCGTCGGTCAACGGCGCCCTCGCTAGTGGCCACAACGCCGCGATCGAGGTCGCAGACTTGCTGGCGTCTCGCGCCAACTAGGCCAGGCGTCGTGTCGAGCCCATGCTCACGGCGTAGCAGGTGCTGTGCTGACGGGCTCCGGCCCCCTCGCCCCTTGCGGGAGAGGGCAGGGGTGAGGGGTGCCGCGGCTGGCTCAATCGAACCGGGCGCGTTCGCAGCGAACGGGAGCCCGCGCCGGACATCGAGATCCGCTCGCTGTCGGAGCTGACCCGCTTGCTGCCTTGACACGCATCGGGCGGCGACAGACGCTCAGCACGACAGGCACACCACGCGATCTCGCAGCAACGAAGGGCCGCAACAATGACGACAACCGAATCCGACGCAGCCCCCGGCGTGCCTTCCGGCCTCGACCTGCCCGAGGGCCGCATCACCCCCGAGGCGCTCGACGACCTGCGCCGCATCACCGGCCTGCAGATGCGCCCCGAGCGCTACATCCGCGAGGCGACGATCGACACTCTCACCAACTTCTGCAACGGCATCGGCGACCTCAACCCGCTACACCGCGACGAGGAGTACGCGAAGTGGACGCGCCATGGCGGCCTGCTGGCGCCCGGCTGCTTCCTCTACGCGCGCACCTGGCCCGGCCGCACCCGCTTCGGCCTGCCCGGCGTCCACGGCTTCCACGCCGGCAATGACTTCCGCTTCGAGCGCGAGATTCGCATCGGCGACCGCATCGACAGCGTCGAGCGCATGCTCGGCTTCGAGGAGAAGGAGAGCCGCTTCTCCGGCAAGCTCGTCATCATCCACGTCGAGACCACCTTCACCAACCAGCGCGGCGAGCTGATCGCCACCGTGCGTGGCTGGAACACGCGCCACGAGCGGTCCGCGGCGCGCGAGCGCGGCAAGGAGACGCAGGCCGACTCCGTCACCGGCGGCGGCCTCGCCTACGACTACGGCGCCGAGGAGCTCTATGAGATCGAGCAGGCGCAGTACAGCGAGGACGAGCGCATCCGCGGCGGCGAGACCCGCTACTGGGAGGACGTCAAGGTCGGCGACGAGCTCGACGCGATCGCGCGCGGGCCGCTCACCACCTCGGACGTCACGGCCTGGCTGGTCGGCACCGGCCGAGGGCGCGCGCACGGCGCCGCGCTCAAGGAGGCGCGCCGCCACCCCGGCCACTACTTCCGCAACCCCGACGCCGGACAGGGCCTCGAGTACACGGGCATGGGCCATCAGCTGCGCGAGGTCGCGGCGCAGGTTGGCGTGCCGGGCGCCTACGACTTTGGCCCGCAGCGCATCTCCTGGGCGGGCACGCTGATCGAGAACTGGATGGGCGACGACGGCTTCCTGAGGCGCCTACGCGGTGAGCTGCGCGGCTTCAACCTGATGGGCGACACCACCTGGCTGCGCGGCACGGTGACCCGCACCTACCTCGAGGGCGACGAGGCCCTCGTCGACATCGAGATCCGGGGCGAGAACCAGCGCGGCCGCCCCACCCTCCCCGGCCTCGCGACGGTGCGATTGCCGTCAAAGCGTGTGCCGGAGGAGTTGTAGGGGGCGTCGCGGCTCACGTTCCCACCCCCGCCCACCACCCCCGGTGCTAGCATCCCCGCGCGACCGAGGAGGGCAACATGCCGCGTGAGGCCAGGACGCTCGACCAGGCGAACTATGCGGAGATGCTGATCGAGAAGCGCGACGACGGGGTTGCGCTGATCACGCTCAACCGGCCGGAGCGGCACAACGCCTCAACGGCCGTGATGCACGCGGAGTTCGCGCAGCTGCCCGGCGATATTCAGGAGGATCCGGACGTGCGGGCCGCCGTCATTACGGGGGCCGGGCGCTCGTTCTGCTCCGGCGCCGACGTGCAACAGCGACTCGGCGGCGGGGGCGAGGGGATGAGCGCGCTCGACGTGCTCGGTGAGCCGCGCGAGATCGTCGAGGGCTTCCTCAACAACGACAAGCCGGTCATCACCGCCGTCAAGGGCTATGCGCTCGGCTTCGGCTGCACGACGGCGCTGCTCGGCGACATCGTGATCGCCGGCCGCAGCGCGGTCTTCGCCGACCCGCACGTCACGGTCGGCCTCACCGCCGGTGACGGCGGCGCGCTGCTCTGGCCGCTGCTCGCCGGGCCGCAGCACGCCAAGTACTACCTGATGACCGGGGAGCGCCTCGACGCCGCGACCGCCGAGCGGATCGGCCTCGTCTTCAAGGTCGTCGAGGACGACGAGCTGCTCGACGAGGCGCTCGCGATCGCCTCGAAGCTCGCGGCGGGCGCGCCCTACGCCGTGCGCTCGACGAAGCGCTCGATCAACCGCGTGCTGCTCGCGATGTCGAACGATGTGATGCACTACTCGCTGGCCGCCGAGGGCATGTCGATGATGACAGCCGACCACAAGGAGGCCGTCGCCGCCTTCATGGAGAAGCGCGAGCCGAAGTTCACGAATAGCTGACGCCGGCTACCCCTGCGAGTGGGCCGCTACTGCGTCGAGGCGATCGGCGAGGCGGTCCTCGGCGGCCTCGAGCTCGTACTGGCTCTGGAGGCGCATCCAGAATGCCGCCGAGTTGCCGAAGAAGCGCGAGAGCAACAGCGCCGTCTCCGCGGTAATGGAGCGCTGTCCGTGGACGATGGAGTGAATCCGGCGTGCGTCGACGCCGATCGATTTGGCCAGCCGGTACTGCGTAATTCCCAGCGGCAGCAGGAACTCCTCGTTGAGGATCTCGCCCGGGTGGATCGGGGACAGGCGCTGCGGGCCAGGGGCCGTCTGAGTCGTCATGGCCGTCTCTCCTTCGGCTCCGCTCAGTGGTAGTCGACGATCTCCACTTGCCAGGCGCTTGCTTCGCTCCAAACAAAGCAGATCCGCCACTGATCGTTGATACGGATACTGTGCTGCCCGTCCCGACTCCCAGACAGCGCCTCCAGGCGATTCCCCGGAGGCACCATGAGGTCATGCAAATCCAGAGCGTTGTTCAGGAGCATCAGCTTCCGCTGCGCACGGCGCTGGATGTCCGGTGGGAGTCTCCTCACGCGCCGCCGTTCAGCGACTGCACGGGTGTCCCTGTCCCGAAACTCCTGATCACCAACCATTGATAGTATGACACGCTATTAGCGGCAAGCGCCAATAGCCAGTCCCGCCTCCACCTCCCGCCGCGGTGTAGCATCCGCACGAAGGCGAGAGGAGGGCGAGATGGCCGGGACCATCGAGGTGCTCAACCCGCGCGGGCGGCTGCACCAGGCCGCTATCCCCCTCGCGCCGAGGCCCGCCCGTCTCGACGGGCTGCGGCCCGGCATCCTCGAGAATCGCAAGGCGAACGCGAAGCTGCTGCTCGAACGGCTCGTCGAGGGCCTGCGCGAGCGGCACAACCTCGGGCCGACGGCGCTGCGCTCGAAGAACGCCTCCGCACCGGCGCCCGGCTCCGTGCTTGAGGCGTTCTCGAAGGAGGCGGACTTCGTGCTCGTCGGGAGCTGCGACTGAGGCAGCTGCACGACGTGGAGTGTCCACGCCTCGATCGCCCTCGAAGCCCGCGGAGTCCCGACCGTCACGATCGGCACCGACGCCTTCAGCGGCCTGATTGAGTACGAGGCCGAGCGACGCGGCCTGCCCGCGCTGCCTTATGTCACCGTGCCACACCCGCTCGGGGGCATCCCACCCTCCGCCGTCGGCGGCCTCGCCACGCCCGCCACGCCCGAGGTCGAGCGCCTGCTGACAGCGACCAGCGGCGGCGGCGCGGCCAACGAGGGCGCGGCGACCGCTGCCCTGCCCGCCCGCGGCGATCCAGCCGAGCGGCTCGCGCTGCCCTCGGACCCGCGTGCGCTGCACGAGGCGGCGATCGCCCGAGGCTGGTCGGATGGCCTGCCGGTCATCCCGCCGACCCCGAACCTCGTGGAGGCGCTGATCGCGTGCGGCGACCGTGACGCCCTCGACGTGCTCGGCGTACTGCCGCCGGGCCACGGCCTCGTCACCGTCGAGGTCGTCGCCGCGAACGCGGCGCTGGCCGGCTGCGAGCCGCGCGCCTTCCCCGTCGTGCTGGCCGCGGTGCAAGCGATCCTCGACGAGGTCCACAACGTCGCCGGGATGAACGCCACGACGCACCCGGTCGCCGAGACGATCGTGGTGAGCGGCCCGATCGCCGACGAGCTCGGCATCCACTCGGGCAGCGGCTGCTTCGGGCCGGCCTTCCCGGCGAACGCCTCGATCGGCCGCGCGATCCGCCTTGTGCTGCTCAACATCGGCGGCGCGCAGCCGGGGCGCGGCGACCAGGCGACGCAGGGCACGCCGGCGAAGTTCGCCTCCTGCTTCGCCGAGAACGCCAGGGCGAACCCGTGGGAGCCCTTCCACGTCGCGCGCGGCCTCGAGGCGGGCGCGAGCGCGGTCACGGTCTTCGGCAGCGAGGGCCCGCATAACATCCGCGACGGCGACAGCAACACCGGCGAGGGCCTGCTGCGCACGATCGCCGGGGCGATGAGCCAGCCGGGCAGCAACAACATCCTCAACCGCGGCAACCCGCTGCTCGCGCTCTGTCCGGAGCACGCCGCGCTCCTCGCCGGTGACGGCTGGACGCGCGAGAGCATCAGGGAGTGGCTGTTCGAGCACGCGCGCTACCCGGCGGGAAAGCTCTCGCCGGAGCTGCGGCGCGCCATCGCCGTGCGCCGCGTGCCCGAGGGCGACGTGCCCGCGAGCGAGCAGGAGCGCTTCGACGACGACGTGCTGCTGCCGATCGCCGAGGAGCCCGAGGGCATCAACATCGTCGTCGCCGGCGGCGCGGGGAAGCACTCGGCGTGGTTCCCCTCCTGGGGCCGCCTCAGCCGCCCCGTCACCGTGCCGATCGCGGCGCGCTGAGGGTCGCTCGATGGAGTATCGCAAGCTCGGCCGCTCCGGCCTCACGGTCTCGATCGTCGGGCTCGGCTGCAACGACTTCGGCGGACGCTGGGACCTCGCACACTCGCGCGAGGTGATCTCGTACGCGCTCGACGCCGGCGTGAATCTCTTCGACACCTCGGATGTCTATCCCTCGCCCGCCGGTGGTGAGGGGCCGCCCGGACGCTCGGAGGAGTACGTCGGCGAGGTGCTGCGCGGCCGCCGCCACGAGGCGATCATCGCCACCAAGTTCTCGCGCCCCACCGGCGAGGGCGCCGCCCTCTACCGCGCGGGCGTCCTCGAGCGCGCCGGGCACGACGCGGGCGCGAGCGCGAGCGTCGCGCCGCGACTGCTGCGCCAGGGCGCGTCACGGCGGCACATCATCCACGCCCTGGAAGGCTCGCTGCGGCGGCTCGGCACGGACTACATCGACCTCTACCAGCTGCACGGGCCGGACCCGACCACCCCGCTCGACGAGACGCTGCGCGCCCTCGACGACCTCGTGCGCGACGGCAAGGTGCGCTACGTCGGCTGCTCCAACTTCGAGGGCTGGCGAGTCGCCGAGGCGGCCGGCATCGCCCGCTCGGCGACACTCACGCCGTTCATCTCAACCCAGGCGGAGTACCACATGCTCGACCGCCGCATCGAGGCGGACCTCGTGCCCGCCTGCAACGCGGCGGGCGTGAGCGTGCTGCCCTACTTCCCGCTCGCCAGCGGCTTCCTCACCGGCAAGTATCGCCGCGGCGAAACCGCACCCGAGGGCACGCGCTTCGAGATGTCGCCGCACCTGCCGGGCCGCTTCGTCTCCGACGATGCCTGGGACCGGCTCGAACGCCTCGAGGCGTTCGCGCGCGAGCGAGGCCGCCCGCTCGTCGACCTGGCAATCGGCTGGCTCGCCTCGCAGCCGCACATTGGCAGCATCATCGCGGGCGCGAGCCGGCCGGAGCAGGTCGAGCAGAACGTCGCGGCCTCGGACTGGCGCCTCGACGCCACCGAGCTGGCGGAAATCGACGAGATCACGCTGGGCTGAGGACGGAGCGCCTCCCGGCGCCGCTCATTGCCAGGGCAGCGCCTGCGCATTCGGAGTCACAAAGTCGACATCCGTACCGGGCCGCATTCCTGCCTCTTGCAGCGCGGCGCTCAACTCCTCGAAGCCCCCGTCGCCGGCGACATCGAGGTGGAAGGTGATCAGCACCACGCCGATCGGCTGGTTCTCGCTGGTCAGCCTGTGTTCAACCTGGATCACGTTGGAGCGCGAGTCTGCGATGATCGCACTGATGCGGGCCAGCTCGCCCGGCGCGTGCGCGGCGGCGAACGTCACGAGTCGACGGCGCCCCGCGCCCGTCAGGCCGCGCTCGACGATGCGGCCGAGCAGGTTGATGTCGACGTTCCCGCCGGAGAGCACCACCGCGACCGGCCCGCTCAGCTCGACCGCGCCCGCGAGCAGCGCCGCGACGCCGAGCGCCCCGGCGCCCTCGACGACGAACTTCGCGCGCTCGATCAGCAGCACCATCGCGTGCTCGATGTCCGGCTCGCCAACCGTCACGACCGCGTCGACATGGCGCCGGATCAGCTCGAACGTCAGCTCCGAGGGCCCGGCGACGGCCGCACCGTCGGCGAGCGTCTGCACGAGCGGCACCGCGAGTGGCGATCCCGAGCCGAGCGAGGCAGCGATGCCGGGCATCGCCTGCGCCTGCACGCCGACCACGCGCACTTCCGGCTTGAGCGACTTGATGGCGAGCGCGACACCGGCGAGCAGCCCACCACCACCTGCCGGCACGAGCACCGTCTCCGCGTCCGGCGCCTGTTCGAGCACCTCGAGGCCGAGCGTGGCCTGTCCGGCGACGACGGCCGGGTTGTCGAAGGGCGGCACGTAGAGCAGACCAAACTCGGCGGCGAGCTCGCGCGCCCGCGCAATGCAGGCCTCGAGCCCACCGTCAAGCAGCACTACCTCCGCGCCGTAAGCGCGCGTCGCGGCCTGCTTGGCGAGGGGTGCGCTGGCCGGCATCACGACGGTCGCCGGGATACCGCGCTCCGCTGCGGCGAGCGCGACGCCCTGCGCGTGGTTCCCCGCGCTGGCCGCGACCACGCCTCCCGGCCGCTCCTCGAGCGATTCGAGCATGTTCGAGGCGCCGCGGAACTTGAAGGAGCCGCCGCGCTGCAGCTGCTCACACTTGAGCAGCACCGGCACCCCGGCGATCTCGGACAGCGACCCGATCGGCCAGAGCGGCGTCACACGCGTCGCCCCCGCGATGCGCTCCCGCGCCGCGTACACGTCCTCGATCGTCACCGTCTTGGGCGTCTCAGCCATGCTTCCATGTTCGCACGCACGGGGGGTGTGGGTGCGGGGCGATAACGTGGGGCAGGCGCGCGGTTCCCTCGAACGAGCGGTAAGCGCGGCTAGAACAAGACGGCTGGAGTCGGGTCGCCGTCCTCGAGGATGGACTCGAGGCGGGCGCGCACGAGGCCGTGCGAGCGCTCGGGGTGGGTGAGGATGTAGAAGCGCGGGTTGAGGAGCGTGTCGAGCACTATCCCGGCGACCTCCTCCGGGGGCATGCGGCGCTGTTCGGCGTCCTGCTGATCGTCCGTCCTCGCGACGCGCGGCTCGCCGCGGCGGGCCATCGCCTCGCCCGTGCGGATCGCGCCCGGCAGCAGCGCCGAGACACGCAGCTCCGATCCGGCCTCTTTCAGATCGTGATGCAGCGACTCCGCGATCGAGAGCACGAGACGCTTCGTCACCGGGTACGGCCCGCTCGAGTCCCGCATCCGCAGCGACCCATTCGAGGACGTGATCACGATGTGGCCGCCCTCGGCGCCCGCGCGCTCCAGCCCGAGCATGCGCGGCACGAAGGCGCGGATGCCGTTGAGCACGCCCCAGACGTTCGGCTTCAGGATCCAGTCCCAGTCCTCGATGGCCACTTCCCAGGTCGGGACGTGCGCGGCGTTCACACCGGCGTTGAGGCAGACCACGTCGATCGCCCCGAACGCCGAGAGCGCGACGCGCGGCAGCCGGTCGATGTCCGCGAAGTCACTCACGTCGACCGGGACGGCGACCGCCTGGACGCCCTGCGCGTGGAGGTTGCGCTCGGCCTCGGCCAGTCGCGGTGCGTCGATGTCGGAGATCACGACGCGCATGCCCTCGCTGCCGAACCGCGCGGCCAACTCGTAGCCGATACCGCGCGCCGCGCCGGTGATGACCGCGACGCGGCCGGCGAAGCGTCCCGTCTCGTCCGCAGGCTGCGTCACCGGCGCCTCTACTCCCCGGGCCCGCTGCCGAGCAGCTCGAAGAGCGTGCCCAGCTCCTCGCGCGCGTCGACGTAGAACATGCGGCCGCCGTTCGCGCGGATCTGCGAGTGCGACGCCTCGTACCCCTGCTCGGCGAGTTGTTCCGCCGCGGCGCCGGCGTCGCCGACTTCGAACGCGAGGTGATGGAAGGTCGCGCCCCCGCCCTGCTCGTCGAGCACGTCCTTCCAGACGCTCGGCCCCCCGACCGGCTCGATCAGTTCGAGGGTGATGTTGTCCAGCTCGATCATCGCGACCCTGAGGTTGACCTCCGGCGGGAGGGGTTTGCCCTGGTACTCGCGGGCCTCGCGCAGGGGAGGGGTATAGATCTCGGCCGGGTCCATGCCCAGCAGCTCTGAGTAGGTCGCGACCGCCGCCTCGATGTCCGGGACGACGAAGGCGACCTGCGTCATCACGCGGCTCCCGAGCGGCGCCTTTGCTTCACCCATCGCGCTGCCTCCTCCAGCTCGTCACTCGTCGCGGGGCTACTCTACCCGGAACGCACGACTGAGAGCGGCGGTAGAGAGCGCAACTGGATGAGCAACAACGAGACCGCACCGCTCGCGCCGCTCGCGGCCAGCGAGGTTCCTCGCTGGGACCTCGCGGCCGACGTGGTCGTCGTCGGCCTCGGCGCGGCCGGCGCCTCCGCGGCGATCGAGGCTGCCGAGGCCGGGGCGGACGTGCTGCTGCTGGAGCGCGAGTTTGCCGGCGGCGGCACGAGCGCCCTCTCGGGCGGCTCTCTCTACCTCGGCGGAGGCACGGGGCTGCAGCGCGCCTGCGGCTTCGACGACACGCCCGAGGAGATGTACCGCTACCTGCGCGCCTCGGTGCAGCCCGGCCCTCCCGACGAGTGGCTGCGCGCCTACTGCGAGGGCAGCGTCGAGCTCTACGAGTGGCTCGTTGCCCGCGGCGTCCCGTTCAAAGCCGAGTTCCTGCCCCCGGAACGGGGCACCTACCCCTGGGGCTCGGAACACGGGCTGTCCTACACGGGCAGCGAGCTGGCCCACCCGTTCAGCGCCCTCGCGACACCCGCGCCCCGCGGCCACCACCCCCGGCACCCCGGCGAGGGCGGCGGCCTGGTGCTGATGGAGGCACTGAGCGCCGCCGCCGTCGCCGCGGGCGCGCGCATCGAGACCGCCGCACGTTGTGAACGCCTGGTCGTGGACGGAGCGATCGAGGCGCCGCGTGTCGTCGGCCTCGAAGCGCGCATCGAGGGCGAGACTCGCTACGTGCGCGGGCGGCGTGGCGTAATCCTCTGCAGCGGCGGATTCGTGATGAACGAGGCGCTGCTGGAGCAGTACGCGCCCGAGCTGCTGCTGCTGCGCAACCGGCTCGGGACCGACGCGAGCGACGGTGTCGCGGTCCGCATGGGCCTCGGCCTGGGGGCCGCCCTCGATCGCATGGAGTGGGGCATGGTGAACCTGACGACGAGCCCGCCGCGGCGGCTGGTCAAGGGCGTGCTGGTCGATCGCGAGGGCCACCGCTTCGTGAACGAGGACCAGTACCGCGACCAGCTCGGCCCGACAGCCCTCTACGACCACGGCGGCGGCGTCTTCATGATCGTCGACGACGAGACCTACCGCCGCCCGCTGCTGGCGCAGGCGGAGATCGTCGCCATCGGCGAGACGTACGAGCAGCTCGAACGCGAGCTGGGTCTGCCCGAGGGCAATCTCCAGCGCACGATGGCCTCCTACAACAAGCACGCCGCGTGCGGCGAGGATCCGGAGTTCGGCAAGGCGGCCGAGTGGCTCGAACCGCTGGACCGGCCGCCGTTCGCCGCGCTCGACTTCTCGATCACGGCCTCGGTCTGGTCGGGGTTCCCGATCGGCGGCGTGCGGACTGCGATGACGGGCGAGGTGCTGCGCGAGGATGGCGAGCCGGTCGCCGGGCTCTACGCCGCCGGGCGCGCCACGCCGGGGCTGCAAGGGCGCGGGTACAGCAGCGGGCTCTCGCTGGGCGACTGCACGTTCTTCGGCCGCTGGGCAGGCCGCGCCGCGGCTGCCGCAACGCCTGTCGAGGGGGCTTGAGCGCCCCGCCTCAGGCGCGGCTCTCCGCCTGCGCCCAGCCCTCGTACATGCGCACCGCTACCTGGTTCGGAGCCTTCTCGCCGTGCAGCGCCTGTGAGAGCAGGAAGAGCTGCGAGACGAGGCCCGCGAGGGGCATCGGCACCCTGTGCTCCTTGCCACCGGCGACGGCGTTCGCCAGGTCCTTCACCAGCAGCTCGGTCGCCATCCCGCCGCGTGAGGAGAAGTCGCCGGCGAGGACGAACCGGGGGAAGCGGTTCTCGCTCGTCCAGCTGCGCCCGGAGCTGGCGTTGATCGCGCCCAGCACCTTAAGCGGGTCGAGCCCCGCCTTCGTCGCGACCGTCATCGCCTCCGACAGCGCGAGGTAGTTGGCCGCCGAGCAGAAGTTGTTGAGCGCCTTCGTCAGGTGCCCCGCACCCGGCTCGCCGAGGTGGAAGACCTGCGCCCCGATCGCCTCGAGGACCGGGAGGCACGCCTCGTAGGCCTCGATCGAGCCGCCGCACATGATGCCGAGCGTGCCCGCCTCGGCGCCCGGCACGCCGCCGCTCACGCCCGCATCGACCAGCTCGATGCCGGACTCGCGCAGGCGCTCCCCGATCGCGGCCGTCTGCGGCGGGTTGCCGCTCGTCAGGTCGACGACGATCGTGCCCGGCGAGGCGCCCTCGACGATGCCGCCCGGCCCGAAGCAGACCGCCTCGACCTCGTTCGAGGTCGGCAGCGAGAGGCAGATCGTCCGCGCCGCGCTTGCGACCGCGCCCGGCGAGTCCACCGGTTGCGCGCCCGCCTCGGTGAGTCGAGCGAGGGCGTCGGGCTCGATGTCGTGGGCGACGAGGCCGAAACCGGCGCCGAGCACGTTGCGCGCCATCGGCGCGCCGATGTTGCCGAGTCCGATGAAGCCAATCGTCTCTGCCATCGCGGCTGTCCCCGCCATTGTGGCGCCTCCCCTCGCGAGCGAGTTGTGGTGCCGGGGGAGGGATTCGAACCCTCAAGCCCGAAGGCCGCGAGTTTTAAGCCCGCTGCGTCTGCCAGTTCCGCCACCCCGGCGTCCCGCGACGATACCAGCCAGCGCTATCGCCGGGCGCTCGGCGGGAGAGCAGGACGAACGGCCTCCGAATACGGGACAATGTCTGCATGCAGACGATACGGCGGACGCTGGCGACCGTTGCCCCGCTCGGCCTCATGGCGCTCGTCGCGTCGCTCGCCCTCGTCGCCGCGTGCGAGGAAGAGGCGGATGTTGCGCCCGCCCCGCCCCCGGCGGCCTCGCCGGCGGCGACGGCGGTCCCCATCCTCGATGGTCAAACGCTCTTCCGGCAGACCTGCGCGGTCTGCCACGGCATCGATCTGCAGGGCACCAACCAGGGCCCGCCGTTCCTCGATCGGCTCTACCACCCGAACCATCATTCCGACGCCGCGTTCCGGCTCGCCGTCCAGCGAGGCGTGATCGCGCACCACTGGCCGTTCGGCAACATGCCGAAGGTCGAGGGCCTGAGCGACGCGCAGGTCGAGGCGATCATCGCGTACGTCCGGGGCCAACAGCAGCAGGCCGGCCTCTACTGACCGCGAGCCCGCTCAGCGTTCCATCAGGGCCGCGGCGATCTCCTGGACGCCCTGCTCCGTCAGCCGCCGGCCAAGCGTCGCCTGGAGCTCGAACGTGACGCCGTCCCGGCGCCAGCGCAGGTAGGCAAGATCGACGCCCGCGCCGGTCGGTCCGGCGAAGCCCTCGGCTGACAGCCCGCCCGCCGAGACGCGAAGCCAGTGGCTCCCGGTTGGAATCGCCCGGAACGCGACGACCGCGCGGGTGTGGCTGAGGGTGAAGGCGTGGCTCCCGTCGCGGCCGACAACGAAACTGACTCGCGGATGGCGTACGCCCTCCTCCGGGAGCGCGTCCTCCGAGAGGCCCGTCACCTCGAGGCCGGAATCGAAGGCGCACGGGCGCACCAGCGCGAAGTCGATCCGGCCCTCGATCGCGTCGAGCGCCTCGGCGGCGTCCGGCGACAGCGGCGGCTCGCTGCACGTCTTCTCGGAGGCGCAGGCGGCAGCCAGCGCCACGAAGGCGCACGTTGTGACGATGGCGAGGGCTAGTTTCGACGGAGACGGCATCGCCTGCAGGGTAGCCGCGCCAAGTGATTGCCGTGGTGGCCGATCGGCACTTTCCTGCGGGAGTAGTACAGTTGTGGCTGATGGAACTGTACCTCACCAACCACGCAATCTCCCGGATGCTCCTCCGCAACATCAGCCGCGATGAGATTTCTGTCGCGCTCGCCACCCCCAGTGGATGCCTGCGACCACTCGCGGTACGCGCGACGATGCAATGGTCGGAAGCCGCCGCGTTGCCGTGGTGGTCGAAGAGGGAACGGACCCGCTCCGGGTCGTGACAGTGTTCGAGGCGCAATGATGCTGATCGAGTATGACCCCGAGGCCGACGCACTCTACATCCGGCTGAGCCGGGTGGAATCACGGCACGGCGAAGTCAGCCACACGCGCGAACTCGATGAGCAGCGACGGGTGGACATCGGGGAGGCCGACGAGGTGATTGGCGTCGAGATCCTCTGGGCCAGCCGGGGCTTCACGCTTGCCGGGCTCCCCCAGCAGCGCGCGATCGGTGAGGCGCTCAACTCCCTCGGGTCGCTCGCGAGCGTCTCGTAGCGCCGACGCGCCAGACGCCACAACCTGACAGCTCGCCGGCCATACTCCCGTCGCGCGCAGCGCGCAGGCTCCGGTACCATGCGCGCGCGGCGGCGCAGGGCCGCCGCACCGGGCCGGGAGACACCATGCACACCACGCCTTTCCGCAGGACGCGCCTCGACGCGCTGCTGCCGCGCGAGACACTGGTACGAGACGTCGTGCTGATCGTCGCGGGGTCGGCGCTGCTCGCGCTCTGCGCACAGGTCACGATTCACCTGCCGATCGGGCCTGTCCCGATCACCGGCCAGACCTTCGCCGTGCTGCTGCTCGGCGCGGTGCTCGGACCGCGGCTCGGGACCATGGCCGCCACGCTCTACGTCCTCGAGGGCATCGCGCACCTGCCCGTCTACGCGAGCGGCGCGAGTGGGTGGGGTGCGATCACCGGCTCGTCCGGCGGCTACTTGCTCTCCTACCCCTTCGCCGCCTTCGCCGTCGGCTTTCTGGCCCGCCTCGGCTGGGACCGCCACCCGGTCACGCTCGCCCTCGCGATGCTGGTCGGCAACGTGATCATCTACGTCTTCGGCCTGCCCTGGCTCGCGAACTGGATGTACGTCAACGAGGCCACGCTCGGCATCGAGGCGAGCGCGGGACTCGTCATGCAGTGGGGCCTGACCCCGTTCATCCCCGGCGACCTCGCGAAGCTGCTGCTCGCCGCCTCGCTCGTCCCCGCCGGCTGGCTCGCGGTGCGCGCCTTCGAGTTCGGCCCGGAGCAGGCCCTGCGAGGCGAGAGCGCCCCCCGGACGCTGTACCTGGGGCGCGCCGCCGTCGTAGCGGGCCTCGTGCTCGCGGCTGCCGCGTTCATGCCCTGGGCGTCTGGCGACATCGGGGTTGCTTCGGCTGCCGGACAGGTCACGTTCGCCGCAGGCCTCGCGGCGGCTCTCGGCGCGTGGCTGCTGCACCGCCGCGAGATCAGCGCACGGCTCGGTCACCTCTGGGTCTTCGCCGCGGCCGCCCTCGGCGGGCTGCTTGCGCTCGTGAACCTCGTCGACTTCACCGAGGCAGGCACGCTCGCGCTGGCCGATGTCTCCTTCGGCCTGCCGGTCGCGATGGTCGCGGCGCTCGTGCTGCTCGCCTTCCTCGGCTCTGAGGCGTCGGCAACATTGATCGAGGCCGATGAGCGGAACGGCGACGCGGCCGCCTAGCGCCGGGAGGCGGGCCGGACGCGTGATCGCGTGACGCTGCCCACGGAGCTCTGGCAGGCCGGCGCGGCGCAGCTCGCCACGGCGATCCGCGGCCGCGAAGTCTCCGCACGCGAGGTCGTCGAGGCGCAACTCGCACGCATCGAGGCGGTCAACCCGCGCCTCAACGCCGTCACGGTCGTGCTCGCGGAGCAGGCGCTCACCGCCGCCGGACTCGCCGACGACGCGATCACGCGCGCCGAAGCGACCGGCCCGCTGCACGGGGTGCCCTGCACCATCAAGGAGAACATCGAGGTCGCCGGGTCCGCGACGACGAACGGCGTCCCCGCCCTCGCCGAGGCGTATGCGGAGCGCGACGCTCCGGTGGTCGAGCGCCTGCGCGAGGCGGGCGCGATCGTGGTAGGCCGCACCAACCTCCCGGACCTCGGCATGCGCTGGCACACCTCGAGCAGCCTGCGAGGCGTGACCCTCAACCCCTGGGACGCCGGACGGACGGCGGGCGGCTCCAGCGGCGGCGAGGCAGCCGCCCTCGCGGCGGGCATGACGCCGCTGGGCCTCGGCAATGACTACGGCGGCTCGCTGCGCTACCCCTCGCAGTGCTGTGGCACCGCCGCGCTCAAGCCGGGCTACGGCCGCGTCGCGATGACGCCACGCGAGGGCATGCCGGACCCCACCCCAACAGGCGACCTCTTCACCGCCACCGGTCCGATGGCCCGCCACATCGCAGACTTGCGGCTCGCATTCGCCGTCCTCGCGGCGCCCGATCCGCGCGACCCGCGGCTCGCGCCCGCGCCGCTCGAGGCGCAGGGCAGTCAGAAGGGCGAGCTGCCCCGCGTCGCCGTCACCACCGATCCCGGAGGCCTCGGCGTTGACGAGCGGGTCGCCGGCGGCGTGCGCCGCGCCGCCGAGGCGCTCGCCGACGCCGGGTACCGCGTCGAGGAAGGCGAGCCGCCGCTGCTGCGCGAGGCCACCGAGGTATGGGGGCAGCTTGCCGACGCCGAGCTGCGCAGTGCCGGACAGGCCCTCATGGACCCACTGAGCGAGGAGGCTCGCCGCTTCATCGAGCTCACGACCTGGGCGGCGCCGGAGCCTTCGCTCGCCGGGTACCTCGAGGCGCACATGGAGCGCTTCCGCTGCGCGCGCGTTTGGTCAGAGTGGTTCGGCGGCGGGCGCCTGCTGCTCGGCCCGGTCACGACAGCGCAGGCATTCCCCGTTGGCCATGACATCGAGGACGGCGAACAGGCGCTGGGAGTGCGCCGGAGCATGCGACTCACGCTGGTCGCGAACCTGCTCGGGTTGCCCTCGGTGGCGCTGCCCGCCGGAGTTGACGGCGGACTGCCGCAGGGCGTGCAGATCATCGGCCCGCGCCATCGCGAGGTCCTCTGCCTGAACGCCGCGCAGGCGATCGAGGATCGTCTCGGCGTGATCACGCCGATCGAGCCTCGTGGCGCAGGGCTCGCCGGCGACTGATCCCGGCGTCCGGCCAGGCGCCCGCGCCTATACTGCCCTCGATGACCGCACCCGCCGAGGCGCCGGCTGCCTCCGCCGACAGCACGAAGCGCTCCCGGCTCTATTTCGGCTGGTACATCGTCGCGGGCGCCTTCCTCGGCCAGATGTTGCAGGCCGGCCTCAGCGTCTACGCCGGCGGCGTCTTCCTCGTTCCCATGACCGAAGACCTCGGCTGGACGCGCACCGAGTTCACGCTCGCCCAGACCATCGGTCAGCTCGTCACCGGGACGATCGGGTTTTTCATCGGCGCCCACGTCGATCGCCGGGGCGCGCGCGGTGTGATGCTGATCGGCGGCACGCTGATCGCCGCCACGCTGTTCGCGATCGGTTACATCGAGGAGTGGTGGCAGTGGCTCGTGCTGCGCGGCCTGTTCTTCATGGGCGGCTCCGCGATGATCGGGAGCCTCGTCGTCAACGTCACGCTCTCCAAGTGGTTCGTAGACCTGCGAGGGCGCGCGATCGGCATCGCCGCGATCGGCTTCTCGATCGGTGGCATTCTGATCGCGCCGCCGCTCACCGCCTTCGTCGATGCGTTCGGGTGGCGGGCCGGCTGGCAGGTGCTCGGCGTCCTTGTCATCGTGATCATCTTCCCGATCGCGCTGCTCTTCCGCCGCCAGCCGGAGGACTACGGGCTCAACCCGGACGGGCGCAGCACCGAGGATCTGCGCGGCGGCGCCGCCTTGAGGATCGAGGCCGATTACCGCAACTCGTACACGCGCCGCGAGGCGCTGCGCACGCCCGCCCTCTACCTGATCACGTTCGCCTTCGGGATCGCGGTGATCGGCATCGGCGGTGTGATCCTCAACACCATCCCGTTCCTCACGGATCAGGACTACAGCCGCGCGACCGCCGCGCGGATCGTCGTCTTCCTCGGCTTCGCGAGCGGATTCTCGAAGGCATTCTGGGGCTGGCTGACCGAGCGCTACGACTCCCGTTATGTCGCAGCATCGGGGTTCACGCTGTCCGGTTGCTCGATGGTGTTCGTGGTCTTCGCGGCGGCGTCAGGCAACGCACCGCTCGTCGCCCTCGCCTACCTGCTGTGGGGCACGGGCGTGGGTGCGCTGTTCCCCACGCAGGAGGTGATCTGGGCGCAGTACTTTGGCCGCCGCTACCTTGGCGAGGTGCGCAGCGTAGTGCTGCCGGTCTCGCTCTCGATGGGCGCCGCGGGGCCGCTGCTCACGGCGCTCTACTTCGACGCCGTCGGCGACTACAACGGCGTCTTCCTCTCGGTCGGCGTCACCTGGGTGCTGGCGGCGGTACTGGTCCTTGCCGTGCGCCGCCCCGGCCCGCCGCCGCGCATCGCCGTCACCTCGGCGGCGACGACGCGGGATTGAGGCGCGCCGCTACCCGCTCTGGCCCGGAGGCCGCCAGCGGATCGTCGGCGGCTGCTGGCGGGCGACCCGGGTCGCGGCCGACTCGTCAAGCAGGTCGACGGCGTCGCCGCTGCGCAGCGGGCCCTCCTCGAGGACGCGTGCGTAGACGCGGCTGCAGCCGGGGTGCGTCTTCTGGTTCATGCGATTGAAGTCGCCGTCCGCGAACCAGGGCGCGTTCTTGAAGCAGGGCGCGGTGTAGCTCGTGACTTCCACGAGCACCCCGTCGCCGAGGCGCAACCGGGAGCCCGGGACCACCAACGACCAGTCGAGGCCGGAGATCGTCAGGTTCTCGCCGGCCAGCCCGGGAGCGATCGGATGGCCCTCCGCGGCCATCTCCTGGATCTGCTCAAGCGAGAACAGGCAGAGCGCGCGCTCGGGACCGCCGTGGTGCTTCAGGTCCGCCTGGGCGTCGCCCTCGAGGCCTCCGATGAAGGCGCGGGCCTCTTCGAGCGCTCGCTTTGGCACGCCGCCGTTGGAGGCGCTGAGCTGGTGGATCGTGCCGCTCCGGGAGCCCTTTGTCGCCGCCATCTGCGCCCTCCTCGTCCGCTACCCGTCGAGCACGGAGCGAAGCGCGGCCTGCGCCTCGTTCGGGTCGGCACGCCCGCGCGTGGCGCGCATCACCTGGCCGACGAGGAATTTGATCGCGTTTTCCTTGCCGCCGCGGTAGTCCTCGACTGCCTGAGGGTTGGCGTCGACGACTTCAGCGGCGATACGCGCGAGCCCCTCGTCGTCGCGCAGCTGGGCGAGCCCGCGCTCCTCGACGATCACGGCGGGCGCCGCGCCGCTCTCGAAGGCGGCGGCGAGCACCTGCTTGGCGCTGGCGGCGGTGATTACGCCGTCCTCGATGAGGCCGACCAGCTCGGCGACGTGCCCGGGTGTGAGCGCGGTGTCCGCAAGCTCCACGTCGCCGCCGGCCTGGTTGAGCAGCGCCGCCACGTCGCCGATCAGCCAGCGCGCGACCGCCTGCGCTCGGCCGGGCTGCGAGGCGGCAACGGCGGCCTCGAAGGCGTCGGCGCGGGCGCGTGTCTCAGCCAGCAGGCCCGCCTCGGTGGGTGCGAGGCCGTACTCGCGCTCGAAGCGCTCGCGCTTGGCGTCGGGCAGTTCCGGCAGCCGCGAGCGGATCTCCGCAAGGCGCTCGCCGCCGATCTCGAGCGGGGGCAGATCAGGCTCGGGGAAGTAGCGGTAGTCATGCGCCTCTTCCTTGGAGCGCTGGCTTGCCGTGCCGCCGGTCTCGTCGATGTAGCCGCGTGTCTCCTGCTCGACGCTGCCGCCGCCGTCGAGGACGGTGGTCTGCCGCAGGATCTCGGACTCGATCGCGCGCTGCACGGCGCGGAACGAGTTCATGTTCTTAATCTCGACCTTCGATCCGAGCGGATCGCCGGGGCGGCGCAGCGAGATGTTGGCGTCGCAGCGGAACGAGCCCTTCTCCATGTCCGCGTCGGAGACATCAAGGTAGCGCAACGTGCGGCGCAGCTCCCGCAGGTAGGCGACGGCCTCCTCGGGCGATCGCATGTCTGGAGCGGAGACGATCTCCATCAACGGCACGCCGGAGCGGTTCACATCGAGCAGCGAGTAGCCGTCGCCGTCGGCCGGTCCGCCCTCACGGTGGAGCAGGCGCGCCGTGTCCTCCTCGAGATGGATGCGCTCGAGGCCAAGCTCCCGGCGCTCGCCGTCCAGCCCGATCGAGACGACGCCACCGAGGCAGAGCGGTTCGTCGTACTGCGAGATCTGGTAACCCTTCATCAGATCGGGGTAGGGGTAGTTCTTGCGGTCGAACTTGGAGTGCGGCGGGATCGAGCAGCCGAGCGCGAGGCCGGTGAGGATCGTGAGGTCCACGGCGCTGCGGTTGATCACCGGCAGCACCCCCGGCATGCCGAGGCAGACCGCGCAGACGCGCGTGTTCGGCGGGGCGGCGAAGTAGTCGCTCGCGCAGCCGCAGAACATCTTCGAGCGGGTGTTCAGTTGCGCGTGGACCTCGAGGCCGATCACGACCTCGTAGCCGGTAGCGCCGGGAGCAGTCGCAGTGGTCACGCGCGGCCTTCGATCCGGGGTCGCGTCAGGGGCGACCTGCGCTACGCGGCGACGCGGCCTGGCTCAAGGCCGCGCCACGCCGTACCCAAGGTGAGCGAAGCGGCGTCGCTACGCGTCGCCCTCGGGGTTGAGGTACCTGTCGGGGTTGCCGATGAACTTGTTGCGGCAGCCGATGTCATCGAAGCGGTACCACTTGCCGTCGGTGTGGTGCCAGCGGTAGTTGTTCTGGTCGTCATCCGTGACGGCTCCGCCGCAGACGAGGCAATCCATAGCCTGCTCCTTCCGTGATCGCAGCCTCAGGATAGCCGCCCTGTGCCGCTTCGGCATCGCCGGCATCCGCAGCTGCGTCATGCACTCTGGATCGCCGCCCGACGATACAGCCCGTGGACGCCGCGTGTGAAGCGGACCGCACCCGGCTTGACCTCGCGGGGTGTGTCGAGGCACGATTCGCGCGTACGGGGGTGGCGCTCGATCAAAGACGGAAGAACGTCTGTGAGCCGCACGACCCTCGCCAAGTGGCTATACGTCGGCCTGCACATCAAGCGCTGGCTCCTCATCATCCTCGTCGGCGTCGTGCTGATGGGGCTCGGGATCGGCTACCTGCTGCGCGAGGCCTACGTCTCCTACACCTTCCCCGCGTGGGTCGGCGACGCAACGCTGCAGTTCCTGCCGCGCTGGGTGCGCGGCGTGATCTTCATCGGCATCGCCTCCGCCGCCACCGTGATCGGCGCCTGGAAGCTCAACCACTCGATCGTCAGCGCCGTGGTCCCGATCGACCGCCAGGATGATCTGCTGGACCGCATCTGGGCGCAGCGCTCACAGGGGCGCGGCCCGCGCATCGTCGCAATAGGCGGCGGCACCGGGCTCTCGACGCTGCTGCGCGGCCTCAAGGGCTACAACGCCAACCTCACCGCCATCGTCACCGTCGCCGACGACGGCGGCTCCAGCGGGCGGCTGCGGCGTGACCTCAACGTGATCCCGCCCGGCGACATCCGCAACTGCATCGCCGCCCTCGCCGACGCCGAGGCGCTGGTCACGCGCCTCTTCCAGTACCGCTTCGACGACGACGCCGGCGAGGGCATCGCCGGCCACTCTTTCGGCAACCTCTTTATCGTCGCCATGTCCGACGTGACAGGGAATATGGAGGAGGCGATCCGCGAGACCTCGCGCGTGCTCGCCGTGCGCGGCCGCATCCTCCCCTCCACGCTCGCCGACATCACGCTGGCCGCGCGCCTGGCCGACGGCTCGACCGTGCGCGGCGAGTCCGTGCTGGCTGAGGGTGGGTCCGCGATCGAGCAGGTCTTCGTCGAGCCGGCCAACGTGCAGGCCAACGCCGAGGCAGCCGCCGCGCTGCTCGATGCCGACCTGATCGTGGTCGGACCCGGCTCGCTTTACACCTCGGTGCTGCCGAACCTGCTGGTTTCCGGCCTCGGCGACGCCTTGCTGCAGTCCCGCGCGCACCGCGTCTACGTCTCGAACGTCGCCACCCAGCAGGGGGAGACCGAGGACTACAACGCTGCCGACCACTACGCCGCGATCCGCCGCCATCTGGGCCGCGACGACGTCGCCCACGTCGTCCTCGCGAACAGCAACCTGCCCGCGGAGCCGTTCCCCGCCGAGTGGCGCTCGCAGCCCGTGCCGGCGCCGGGCGACGCGGACTACGCGGGCGCGCGCCTCGTCCTCGCCGACCTCGTCGACCGCACGCTGCGCTACCGCCACGACTCCGAGCGACTGGCCGCTGCCGTGATGCGCCAGTACTACGAGCGCGACCTGCAGGTGCAGCAGGGCGTAGCCGCCCTGCCGGGCGAGGCGGACGCGTAGCGCCGCCTACAACTGAGGAGATGGCTTGCCGACGGCGACGTACCACCTCAGAGACAACGGGCGTCCGCTGATCCCGGTCAAGATCGAGAGCTCGGACGAGCTCCACTTGGCCATGCTGGACACCGGCTCAGAGAAGGGTGGAATGATCGACACCGAGTTGGCCGCGAGGCTCGGCTTAGTTGCTCTCCCAGGGGCACGCGGTATCAGAACCGCATCCGGAGTGAATTACGTAACGACTTACGAGGCTACGGTTCGTATTCCAGAACTCGGTTCTCGGCACGTCGTGGAGCTTGCCAGTATCAATCTGACCGATGTCGAGTTCGGCATCGCCCTTGGAACGGACTTTCTCGCGAATTTCACGATCTTGTACGAAGGGCGCCAGAAAACACTAACCCTGCGTAACGACTAACCGTCACAGCGGCTCGCTCACGCTTGCTCGCAAGCGCGGGCGCGGTCTAGCCTCGATCTCGTCATGCAACTCACAGACTTTCTCCACATCGCGCAGATCCTCGTCTCGGTCACGCTGATCGTCGTGGTGCTGATGCAGGTCAAGGGGACCGGCTTCGGCGCGGCGCTCGGCGGGGCCGACCAGAGCTTCCGCACTCGCCGAGGCATCCAGCGCTCGCTGCACCGCCTCACAATCCTGTTGATCGTCGTCTTCATCGGCTTCTCGCTCTGGAGCGTGACCACCTCCTGAGGCCCGCCACACGCGCGGCGGCGAGGGAGACGCCTGCTACCATCGAGGCCGTGCGCGTCGTCTTCTTCGGCTCACCCGGCTACGCCCTGCCCACCCTGCGGCGGCTGATCGCGGCGCCCGCCGTGGACCTCGCGGCGGTCGTCACGCAGCCCGACCGGCCGCGAGGGCGCTCCGGTCGCGGCATCCCGACGCCCGTCGCCCAACTCGCTCACGAGGCGGGCGTGCCCGTGCTCACACCTGAGCGGATCCGCCGCGCTACGACCGAGCAGATCGCCGCCCTGGATCCGGATGTGGGCGTGCTCGCGGCCTCGGCGCACATCCTGCCCTCGCACCTGATCGAGGCGATCCCGCACGGCATCCTCAATGTCCACGCCTCGCTGCTGCCGCGCCATCGCGGCGCCTCGCCCGTCACCGCCGCGATCCTCGCGGGCGACGAGGAGAGCGGCGCCTCCGTGATGCTGATCGTGCGCGAGCTGGACGCCGGCCCTGTGCTCGGCGCCATCGCAACGCCGATCGAACCCCTCGACACGACCGAGGCGCTGACTGAACGCATCGCCGAACTCGGGGCGGAGCGACTGATGGAGCTGCTGCCCGGCTGGGTCGCTGGGAGCGTCGAGGCCGTCGCGCAGGAAGAGTCGCTGGCCACGTACGCCGGGCGGATCGACAAGGACGACGGGGTCATCGACTGGACCCGCTCTGCCGAGGAGATCGCCCGCGCCGTGCGCGCCTACGAGCCGTGGCCGCGCGCCACCACGCTGCGCGACGGCGAGCGCCTGACGATCCACGCCGCCTGGCCCCTCGCCGCCACGTTCGAGGCCGAGCCGGGCCTCGTGCTCGCAGGCGACGGCGAGCCGCTCGGCGAGCTGCTGCCGGGCCGCCGCGCCCTCGCGACCGTCGCCTGCGGCAGCGGGGCGCTCGCACTGCTGTGCGTGCAGCGCGCCGGCCGGCGCCCGCTGGACATCGAGGACTACCTCAACGGGGACCGCGCCTTGATCGGCGCGCGCCTCGGCGAGTGACGGCGCGGCGTTAGACTCGATCGATGCCGCCGCACCTCCTCGACCACTCCCTCGCCGATCTCGAGACGCGCCTCGGCGAGTGGGGCGAGCCACCGTTCCGCGCGCGCCAGGTCGCGCGCTGGGCGCTGCGCCGCTGCGCGACCTCCTTCGAGGAGATGACGGATCTACCCGCCGCCCTGCGCCCCCGGCTCGCCGGAGAGTGGACCATTGCGCCGCCGCCCGTGCTTGCGGAGACGCGCGCCGACGACGGGGCGACCTCGAAGGTGCTGCTCGACCTCGGGGGCGGGGCCGCCATCGAGGCGGTGCGCATGGACTACGACCCGGACCGCCCGGAGCACTCGCAGGGATCGCGGGCACGCAGCACGGTCTGCGTCTCGACGCAGGCGGGGTGCGCGATGGCCTGTGTCTTCTGCGCGACTGGCCAACAGGGCTTCACACGCAACCTGACGGCGGGCGAGATCCTCGCGCAGGTGCTGCATTTCCAGCGCGAGAGCCCGGTCTCCAACGTCGTCTTCATGGGCATGGGCGAGCCGCTCGCGAACTACGAGCCTACGCTCGCCACCGTGCGTTGGCTGATCGACCGCGACGGCCTCGACCTGCGCGCCCGAGGCGTCACGATCTCGACCGTCGGTCTCCCGGGCGCGATCCGCAGGCTGGCGGGCGAGGGCCTGCAGATCGGCCTCACCGTCTCGCTGCACGCTCCGGACGACGAGCTGCGGCGTCAGCTCATCCCGACGGCGGGCGGGGTCACCCTCGACGGGCTCATCGAGGCCTCGAATGACTATGTCGAGCGCACCGGCCGCCGCGTCACCTTCGCCTACGCACTACTCGAACGGCTCAACGACGAGCCAGAGCAGGCGCGCCGCCTCGCAAACCGCATCCGCGGGATACGCTGCCACGTCAACCTGATTCCCTACAACCCGACCGCAGGCGAGGGCCTGCGCCGCCCCTCACTGGGCCGGGTGCGCGCCTTCCAGCGCGAGCTGCAGGCCGCTGGCGTCAACGCGACCGTGCGCATCGAGCGAGGTGTGGAGATCGCCGCTGCCTGCGGCCAGCTGCGCACGGACCACCTGGCGGCGTCCGCGCGCTGAGGCTGTCGGGCTCGGGGACCGGATCTGCGGCGCTACTCCGAGGGCTAGTCGCCGGCCTCGCCGTCGGCGGCGGAGGCGCCTTCGCCCTCTTCGCCATCCTCCAGCGCGCCTTCCTCGCCCTCGAGCAGCTCGTCCACTTCCTCGTCTTCCGCCACGACGCGAGGTCGCGCGATGCGGGCGAGCATGACCTCCGGGTCGTTCATGATGCGCACGCCGTCCTCGACCGCGAGGTCGGCGACGGTGAGCTGCGCATCGAGCTCGTCGAGGAAGTCGACTGAGAGTTCGATGTGCGAAGGGATCTCGGCGGGCAACGCCTCCACGAGCACGTGGTCGAGGCCGGTGATGAGGATGCCCTGGTAGGTGTGAACCGCCGGCGCTTCGCCGATGAGCGTCACCGGGACGTTCGCCTGGATCGTGCGGGCGAGGTCTACCTGGTAGAAGTCGAGGTGCAGGATCTCGCGCGACAGCGGGTGGCGTTGCACCTGCCGAACGATGACCGGCCTTTCACCCTGCTCGCCCTCCACGGACAGCTCGAGCAGCGAGTTCAGGCCGTGCGCGGAGAGCAACGATTCCGCCTCGCGGCGCGGCAGCTGGACCGCGACGGAATCGAGGCCGCGTCCGTAGATGTTGCCCGGCAGGACGCCTTCCTGGCGCAGCCGCCTCGAGCGTTTCCCCAGCACGCTCCGAGGCGTGACCGCATAGCGTTCCGGCATCATCTGGCTCCCTGGCTCCTCCGGATTCAGGCGCTCATCCGGCGCCTGGATCACGGCATCGCGCGCGACTGATCACGCTAGCCCCGGCTTCGCCGCACGGTCAAGCCGCCGTACCCGGCCGGGCGGCCCGCGCTACAATGGCAGTCGAGCGGAGGCGACTGGACGGAGCACGCCATATGCCGGAAGAACCGGACCGCCTCGAACGCGAGATCCAGGAGATCCTCGACAAGATCGAGCAACTCCCCGCGCCCAGGCAGCGCCGTGCGAGCGGGCTGCAGCGATCGCTGCGCCGCTTCGGCGACGGCGTCTCGGCCTGGCAGCGGACCGTCGTGCAGGAGCTCTCGCGGATCTCGCTCTCCCAGCTGGTGCTGCTCAGCTTCCTGCTGATCCTCGGGGCGTTCTTCATCCGCGGCATCGGTCCGGTGGGTACCTGGCTGATGATCGCCGGCGTCGTGCTCCTCGTTGCCTCGCTCGCGCTGATGATCTTCAGCGGTGGGAGCGCACGCGCCCGAACGCAGCAGTGGCGAGGGCGCACGATCTCCTACAAGCGCGACGGCCTCGTTCAGCGCATCCGGCGCTGGTTCAGCAATCGATCCCGCCGCTGACGCCCCCCGTTCGACCCCTGCCGCCCAACCACCGGCGGACACACCGATGATGGTCGCGCATGCCCGGAGGGCGCTCCTCGCACTCCTCGTCCTTGCGACGCTATTGGTCGCGGCCTGCGGCGACGACGCGCCGGCGACCGGCGAGCCGACGGCCACCCCGACCGCGACCCCGGCCGCGGCGACGGCAACGACTGCCGCGACTATGGCCCCGACAGCCCCGGCGAACCCGACGGCGGCGCCGAAGATCTCGGCCGGGGCGGAACGCGCCTTCGAGCACCTGCGCGTGCTGGCTATCGAGATCGGCGAGCGCTTCGCGGGGACGGACGGCGAACGCGCGGCGGCGGCCTACGTCGCCGCGCAATTCGAGGCGGCCGGCTACACCGTCGCCATCGAGGAGTTCGAGGCGCAGATCCGGGTCAACGACGCCTCGATCTCGATCGAGGGCGAAGGCGGCCCGATCCGCGCCCTGCCCCTTGCTGAGAGCCCGAGCGGCGAGGCCAGCGGCCGGCTCGTCTTCGCCGGCCTTGGCGAGTTCTCAGACTTCGAGCGTCTCGACGTCGAGGACGCGATCGTACTGCTCGACCGGGGCGTGCTGACCTTCGCGCTCAAGGCCGCCAACGCGGAGGATGCGGGTGCGGCCGGCGTGATCGTCATCAACAACGAGCCCGGTGAGCTTTATGGCACGCTCGACCGCGGCACCGGGATCGCGATCCCGGTGATCGGCGTCGCCGGACGCCTCGGATCGCCGCTGCGCGCCCTCGCTGAGGACGGCGCCGAGGCCACCATCCGAAGCAATATCGGCTCGGACCTCCAGACATCGCAGAACGTCGTCGCCCGCCCCGAGGATGGCGAGTGCCACGCCTACCTCGGCGCACACTACGACTCGGTGCCGGGCACCGAAGGCGCCAACGACAACGCCTCCGGGACGGGACTGCTGATCGAACTCGCGCACGTGGCGAGCGGCGAGGCGTTCGGCGCCGGCCTCTGCTTCGTCGCGTTTGGCGCCGAGGAGGTCGGGCTCTTCGGGTCGAGGGCGTTCGTGCAGGCGCACGACGTATCCGGGACGGCCTTCATGTTGAACTTCGACATGGTCGCGCGGATCGGCCAGCGATCAGGCGACGGACCGCGCTTCATCGCGGGCGACGTCGCGCTCGCCGACTTCGCGGCAACGGTGGCCGGCGAGCTTGGCTACGGCATCCCTCGGGGCTCATTTCCGGCGAACGCATCCTCGGACCACGCGTCCTTCGCGGAGGC
Source organism: Dehalococcoidia bacterium (assembly GCA_963667465.2). GTDB lineage: Bacteria > Chloroflexota > Dehalococcoidia > UBA2979 > UBA2979 > VXMT01. Next base: position 978,802 of record CAXXDN010000002.1, read on the forward strand.
CGGAGTGCCAGCGATCACGGTCCACAGCGGCGGCGCCGAGTTCATCCATACACCCCAGGACACCCTCGAAACCGTGTCCATCGAGGATCTTGCAATCTTCCTCGAGGTTTCGATCGCCCTGCTCGAACGGCTCGACGAGGAGCGAAATCGCTAGCAGACCGTGCGATCGGCTTGTCGCGCCGCCCGCCCTGACGTACGATTACAGGTGGCGGGGAGACAGGTTGATTGCGTATGCGTCTGATCACTTCGCCGGTGACCGCCCTGGCGGTCTTGCTGACCAGCGTTGCCCTCCTCGCCGCCTGTGGCGGCGGTGACGAGAACGAGGCCGACGCAGCAACCGCAACTGCAACCCCGACCGCCCAACCGACCTCCACCAAGGGTGAGTTGATCCCGACCGCGACACCGTTCGCCTCGCGGCCTACCCCGACCATTGTGAGCGAGAGCAGCAGCGGCGGGAACAGCAACACCAGCAGCGGAGGCGAGACCAGCAACACGGACGCGACCCCCGCCGCCACGCCAGCGCCGACAACGGCCACCCACGTCGTCGTCGAGGGCGACACCCTCTCCGCCATCGCCGACCAGTACGGCTTGAGCCTCGATGCGATCATGGCGGCGAACGACATCACCGACGCCTCGCTGATCTTCGTCGGCCAGGAGCTGACCCTCCCCGCCGCCGCGACCAGCAGCGACAGCTCGGACGGCTCGGACGGCTCGGACACGGGCGGGCAGACACACACCGTCGTGGAGGGCGACACCCTCACCGGCATCGCCGCGCGGTACGGCACCACCGTCGAGGCGATCAGTGGGGCGAACAACCTCACCGACTCCGTCATCTGGATTGGGCAGGAGCTCACGATTCCGGACGCGGCACCCGCGCCCGACCCAACTCCCACGCCCACACCCGAGGCAACCAGCGAGAGCGGCAGCAGCGCGGCGACCTACACCGTCACCAACGGCGATACCGCTACGGGGATCGCCGAGGTGTTCGACGTGACGCTGCAGGCGCTGGCGGACGCCAACGAGCTGACCATCGACGAGCTCAACAACCTGCAGATCGGCCAGGTGCTCAACATCCCGCCCGCGGGGCAGTAGCCCGCCGCGCCCGCCGCGCAGTGGCGCTGCGGGCCAAAGCAGCCGATACTACTCAGCCGGAGCCGGGCGCTTTGCCGCCCGGACTTGGCATGCGTCCGGGAGTATCTTCAGGCAGCTATGAGCCACGAACAGCACATCGATCAACTCGCCCAGATGAAGGCCAGCGCCGCACTCGGCGGAGGCCAGGATCGCATCGACGCCCAACACGCGCGGGAGAAGCTCACCGCGCGCGAACGCATCGAGACACTCATCGACCCCGGCAGCTTCGAGGAGCTCGACACGCTCGGCTTCGACTGGAACGAGAACGGCACAGGCGAGCGCTTCTACGGTGACGCCGTCGTCACCGGCTGGGGCCAGATCGACGGCCGCTACGTCTGCGTATTCGCGCAGGACTTCACGGTCTACGGCGGCTCACTCTCCACGGTGGTCGGCGAAAAGATGAGCAAGGCCATGGACCTCGCCATCAAGACCGGCGTTCCGATGATCGGCCTCAACGACTCGGGCGGCGCGCGCATCCAGGAGGGCGTCGCCTCGCTCGCCGGCTACGGCGACATCTTCTTCCGCAACGTCCGCGGCTCGGGCGTGATCCCGCAGATCAGCGTGATCATGGGGCCCTGCGCCGGCGGCGCCGTCTACTCGCCCGCGATCACCGACTTCGTCTTCATGGTCGAGGGCACCTCGCAGATGTACATCACCGGCCCCGACGTCATCCAGAGCGTCACCGGCGAGCAGACCACCTTCGAGGAGCTCGGCGGCGCCATGTCCCACGCCGCCAAGTCCGGCGTCGCCCACTTCGCCTACTCGGACGAGCAGACCTGCCTCGACGAGGTCCGCCGCCTCCTCTCCTTCCTCCCCGCCAACAACGTCGAGAACCCCCCGGGGCTCGACCAGGGCGACGACCCCAACCGCCTGCTCGATGACATCCTCGGCATCGTCCCGGACGACGACGCGCTGCCCTACGACGTGCGCGACCTGATCGAGCGGCTCGTCGACAACGGCGAGTTCATGGAGGTGCACGAGTACTTCGCGCAGAACCTCGTCGTCGGGTTCGGACGGATCGGCGGCCAGAGCGTCGGCGTCGTCGCCAACCAGCCGATGTACCTCGGCGGCGTGCTGGACATCGACTCCTCGCGCAAAGCCGCGCGCTTCGTGCGCATCTGCGACGCCTTCAACGTGCCGATCATCACGCTGGTCGACGTGCCGGGTTACCTGCCCGGCGTCTCGCAGGAGTACGGCGGCATCATCTCGCACGGGGCGAAACTGCTCTACGCCTACGCCGAGGCGACCGTGCCGAAGATCACCGTGATCACACGCAAGGCCTTCGGCGGCGCCTACGTCGCGATGGGTTCGAAGCACCTCGGGGCGGACGTCAACTTCGTCTGGCCGGGCGGCGCGATCGCGGTGATGGGCGGACACCAGGCGGTGAACATCATCAACCGCCGCGAGCTGCAAGCCGCCGAGGACGAGGCGGCCGTCCGCGCCGAACTCGTCGCCGACTACCAGACCCGCTTCGAGCATCCCTACATCGCAGCGGCGAAGGGCTACGTCGACGACGTGATCGACCCGCGCGAGACGCGCCGCCGCATCGCGACGGCGTTGCGGATCCTGCAGAGCAAGGCCGAGTCGCCGCTGGCGAAGAAGCACGGGAACATCCCGCTGTAGCGCCGCACGAGGGCTGGCGCGAGAGCGCCCAGCCACGGCGACGCCAGGCGGCGGAAACAACAAGGCGTGCGAACGCGCAACTGAAGGAGCCCGCCCGATGGCGAAAATCCCCGTAGCCAACCCGATCGTCGAGCTCGACGGCGACGAGATGACGCGCATCATCTGGGCCTGGATCCGCGAACGGCTGATCCTCCCGTACCTCGACATCGACCTGAAGTACTACGACCTCAGCATCCAGTCGCGCGATGAGACCAACGACCAGATCACCGTGGACTGCGCGAAGGCGATCCAGCAGTACGGCGTCGGCGTGAAGTGCGCAACGATCACCGCCGACGAAGACCGTGTCGAGGAGTTCGGCCTCAAGGAGATGTGGCCCTCCCCCAACGGCACAATCCGCAACATCCTCGGCGGCACCGTCTTCCGCGAGCCGATCGTGATCTCGAACGTGCCGCGGCTCGTGCCCGGCTGGACGCAGCCGATGGTGATCGGCCGCCACGCCCACGGCGACCAGTACCGCGCCACCGACTTCGTCGTCCCCGGCGCCGGCAGGCTGACGATGACCTTCACCCCCGCCGACGGCGGCGAGCCGACCGAGTACGAGGTGATGGACTTCCCCGGCGGCGGCACCGCCATGGGCATGTACAACCTCGACGAGTCGATCCGCGGCTTCGCGCGCGCCTGCATGAACTACTCGCTGCAGCGCCAGTTCCCGCTCTACTTCGCGACGAAGAACACGATCCTCAAGCGCTACGACGGCCGCTTCCGCGACCTCTTCCAGCAGGTCTTCGACGACGAGTTCTCCGACAAGTTCGCCGAGGCGGGCCTGACCTACGAGCACCGCCTGATCGACGACATGGTCGCGCAAGCCATGAAGTGGAACGGCGGCTTCGTCTGGGCCTGCAAGAACTACGACGGCGACGTGCAGTCCGACGTGGTCGCGCAGGGCTACGGCTCGCTCGGCCTGATGACCTCCGTGCTGCTCACGCCGGACGGCAACACGGTGGAGGCGGAGGCGGCGCACGGCACCGTCACGCGCCACTACCGCGAGCACCTGCGGGGCAACGCGACCTCGACCAACCCGATCGCCTCGATCTTCGCGTGGACGCGCGGCCTGCAGTACCGCGGCCGCATGGACAACACGCCCGAGGTCGAGCAGTTCGCCGAGGTCGTCGAGCGCGCCTGCATCGAGACCGTCGAGGCCGGCAACATGACCAAGGACCTGGCGATGCACATCGGGCCCGATGTGCCGTTCCTGAACACCGGCGCCTTCTTCGACAGCATTGAGGAGCGCCTGCAGCAGGAAATGGGCTCCTGAGCGCAGCCGAGTCCGGGCAGACCAGCAGCACAGCAGACTGAGCGGGCGTCCACGCGCGACGCGCGGCCCGCAACGCCGAGGGGGGACAGCGTGCGGAGCAAGGTGACGATTGTCGGCGCGGGGAACACCGGCGCCACCATGGCGCAGATCCTCGCCTCGCGCGGCTACGCCGACGTCATGCTGATCGACATCGTCGAAGGCCTGCCGCAGGGCAAGGCGCTCGACATCGCCGAGGGCGCCCCGTGGGTCGGCTTCAGTAGCTCCGTCAGCGGCACCAACGACTGGGCGGACACCGCCGGCTCCGACGTCGTCGTCGTCACCTCGGGCGTCGCCCGCCGGCCCGGCATGACGCGCGAGGACCTGCTCGGCACCAACGCCGGGATCGTGCGCAGCGTCGTCGCGCAGGCCGTCGAGCACTCGCCCGACGCCGTGCTGGTCATCTTCGCCAACCCGATGGACGCAATGTGCCATGTCGCCCTCGAGACGAGCGGGCTGCCCGCCACGCGCGTCATCGGCCAGGGCGGGATGCTCGACAGCACCCGCTACCGCACCTTCATCGCGATGGAGCTCGGCGTCTCGGTGCGCGACGTCTCGGCCTGGGTCCTCGGCGGCCACACCGAGGCGACGATGGTCCCGATCGTCTCCACTGCGACGGTCGGCGGCGTCCCGCTGAGCGCGCTCATGGCGCAGGCCCGCATCGACGCCGTCGCGGACCGCACGATGAAGGGCGGCGCCGAGATCGTCGGCCTGCTCAAGACCGGCTCCGCCTTCACCGCCCCCGCCGCTGCGACAATCGAGATGGTCGACGCCATCCTCCGCGACGAGCGCCGCATCCTCCCCTGCTGCACGCTCCTGGACGGCCAATGGGGCATCGAGAACGCCTACGTGGGCGCCCCGGTCCTGCTCGGCGCCGGCGGCATCCTCGAGGTCTACGAGCCCCCGCTGGCGGACTCGGAGGTTGCAGCGGTGCGGGCTGCGGGCGAGGCGGTGCTGGAGCTGGTGGCGGCTACGCCGCAGGGGTAGGCGATTCCGGCCTACGAGTTGGAGGCGCGCTCCAGAGTGAACGTGCCATGGGTCGCGCGATCACGACCCGTGTAGTACGTGCCGTCCATACTGCCGTCCTTGCGGAGTGCCAGTTCCGCAGTGCCTTCGTGGATGTGCAAGCCCTCCCCGGCCTCCATCGGTCGGTTGAGGTATGTGTGGATGAGCACGGCCTCCAATCCTCGGGAACGAATGAACGCGAACCCAGAACTCTGGGACTCCGACCGCCCAAATCGCCCGACGATTGAGATCTTGCTCCAAGTCTGCGCTATCTCAATTTCTGCATCGAAGTCTGTGCCCCCGTGTGATGACCTGCCGGAGCCTCGCCAAGTCCCGGAGAGGTCTGGCACATGCGAGATGCCGATTCGGCGCGCGGCCCGCCAGAGCCATCTCTCATAAAGCCACAGGAGTGCACCGTACAAGGTAACAGGGGAACCGAACCTCAGCGCCGTGACGAAATCGAGGTTAGCGTCGTACGACGAGAACACAATCACGGCCAACGCTGTAGAGACCAGACCGATACCGATCTTGACCCACCGCCCCTCGTCAATATCGGTACCGTAGCTGTGCATTGGTCACGCCCGCAGCAGCGAGGCCCACGCTGCGTCCACAAAGGTTCGAGCGTCTTGGGTGTTCCACTGCGTATTACCGTCGCCGAATAGAGAGACAATCCCATTCAAACTGATGGGCTCTGTGCCCCATCCTCGCTCGTAGGCGATGAGTACGGACATCAAGTCTGCCAACACGTCAGCTACACGCCCTCGCGGGTCATGTGAGTAGAACTTCGCGTCGCTGGCATTGGAAATAAGGCACTCCACGTAGTAGGACGGAACGGACCCTTTGGGGAGTGCTCCCGAGTCATACAGGGCATTGCGGAGGTTCTTCAGGATTCGCACCGTCGGCTTGAAATTGCCGTCGCATCGCCTGTTCTTATCCTCCCCGTTCGCGCGGTGCTGTTTCGGGAAGTTAACAAACATCTCGCCAGACCGCGCCAGAAACGCCATTCCTTCTGCGTAGTCACCAATGCCACGGTATAGGCGGTAGTCAAATGCAGGCACTACATCGGAATTCACGGATCCAAATCCTGCAGCTACCTTTATTGCCTTGTTGCCTTCGCTCACACGACCCGGGAAGGCAACGCGCAAAGAACGCAGCACGTCCTCCCGGAAGCTGGAATAGTAGTAGGTTGCAGGGATGTGAGAACTGGCCACCGCATCTCTCTGGTACTGTGGCACCTCCAGGCGGTAGGCGTGAAAGAACGTTGCCGAAGACTGCACGACTATGTCAACGTCACTGTCACCACTGATATTCGTCGCATTCGCGTAGGAGCCTTGCAGATAGACGTCGACCGAGCGAATCCGAAGTGCAGCGTCGGACTCGATGGCACCCTTGATGGACTGGTACGTCCGCGCGGACGCGACATCGTCGCCTTGTCGTGACCAAAGGGCCAGCAGCGCATCGACGTGCGAGGCAACCATAGGAACTTCACCCCTACACAATTGGAAACCCGCAAACTCACGTTGTCAATAGCTACCGCCTCCAACCTCCCCCGCCCCGAAGCTCGTCACCCCCACCGTCCCCGTTACGTCGAGGCGGAAGATGCCGTGCTCGTCGGTGTCGATGGCGCGTGCGGCCTCGAGGCGCACCTCGTCCGTGGCATAGGACCCTCACCCCCTTGGGTGGATCGAAGCCCACACGCCGTCCTGCGCCGCCCCCCTGCTGCCCACAACCCCCAACACCGCTACCCTCCTCCCGACCCGCACAGCACCACCCCGGCGAGGGAGCACGAGGCCATGAGCAAGACCCGCACCGAGACCGACAGCATGGGCGCCATCGAGGTGGCCGCTGACAGGTACTGGGGGGCGCAGACGCAGCGCTCGCTGGAGAACTTCAAGATCGGGGACGAGCGCATGCCGCGCGCGATTATCCGCGCCCTCGGCATCGTCAAGCACGCCTCGGCGAGCGCCAATGAGTCGCTCGTCAGGCTCGACTCCGGGCTCGCCGACGCCATCCGCTCCGCCGCGCAGGAGGTGATCGACGGCGACCTCGACGACCACTTCCCGCTCGTCGTCTGGCAGACCGGCTCCGGCACCCAGTCCAACATGAACGCCAACGAGGTGATCTCCAACCGCGCCATCGAGCTGCTCGGCGGCGAGCGCGGCTCCAAGGACCCGATCCACCCCAACGACCACGTCAACATGTCGCAGTCCTCGAACGACGTCTTCCCCGGCGCCATGTCGATCGCGACCGCCGAGGAGGTCACGCACCGCCTCGTGCCCGGCCTCACGCACCTGCACGCGGCGCTGGCGGCGAAGCAGGCGGCCTTCGAGGACATCGTGAAGATCGGCCGCACGCACCTGATGGACGCGACGCCGCTGACGCTGGGCCAGGAGTTCTCCGGTTACGTCAAGCAAGTCGAGAATGCGATCCTGCGCGTGCAGAGCGCGCTCCCGCGGATCAGCGAGCTCGCCCTCGGCGGCACCGCCGTCGGCACTGGCCTCAACGCCCACCCCGAGTACGGCGAGCGCGTCGCCGAGGAGATCGCGAGCATGACGGGGCTGCCGTTCGTGACCGCGCCCAACAAGTTCGAGTCGCTCGCCGCGCACGACGCGCAGGTCGAGCTGTCGGGTCAGCTCAAGACCGTGGCCGCCTCGCTGATGAAGATCGCGAACGACGTGCGGCTGCTCGGCTCCGGGCCGCGCGCCGGCGTCGCCGAGCTGATGCTGCCCGCCAACGAGCCGGGTTCCTCGATCATGCCGGGCAAGGTGAACCCCACCCAGTCCGAGGCGCTGACGATGGTCTGCGCGCAGGTGATCGGCAACGACGTGGCGGTCAACGTCGGCGGCGCGACGGGGCACTTTGAGCTCAACGTCTTCAAGCCGGTGATCGTCTACAACACCCTGCAGTCGATCCGCCTGCTCGGCGACGCCGCCGTCTCCTTCACTGACAACTGCGTCGTCAGCATCGAGCCGAACCACGCGCGCATCCGCGAGCTGATGGAGTCCTCGCTGATGCTGGTGACGGCGCTCAGCCCGCACATCGGCTACGACCGCGCCGCCGAGGTCGCCCACCACGCCCACGTCCACAGCTCGACGCTGCGCGAGGCCGCGCTGGACCTCGGCTACGTCACGGACGCCGAGTTCGACGAGTGGGTGAAGCCCGAGGAGATGACGCACCCGTAGCGGCGCGCAAGCGGCGGCGGGTTCCCCTTACCCCAGCCTCCTCTCCGGCCCCCTCTCCCCTCGCGGGAGAGGGCGGGGGTGAGGGGGCCGCGCGGCAGCGCGCAAGCGGCTGCGGCTTCCCCCTACCCCCAGCCTCCTCTCCGGCCCCCTCTCCCCTCGCGGGAGAGGGCGGGGGTGAGGGGCGCCGCGTAGCGGCGCGCAAGCGGCTGCGGGTTCCCCCTACCCCCAGCCTCCTCTCCGGCCCCCTCTCCCCTCGCGGGAGAGGGCGGGGGTGGGGGGCGCCGCGCGGCGGCGCGGCGTCTCCAGGCGGCACTCCGCGAACATTGAGCGAGTCCTCGGGTCGGGACTCAGGGATTCTGCCAGGGGAGGGGGATCGAGCGGCGCTGCGGCTCTGCTCCCGTCAGGAGAGAGGGGTTCGGAAGGCGAGGGTGGGTGTGCGGCGCACTACTCCCTCGAGCGGAGGAAGACGGCGACGAGGCCGGCGAGGATGCCCGCCAGGCCGCCCGTCACGAACGCCGGCGGGTCTGCGGCCAGTTCGGCGACAACGCCGACGATCACGCCGACGACGACACCCGCGCCGATGGTCATGAACATCGAGTTCAGCCGGTCGGTCATCGTGCCCGCCTCGCTCGCTGCGGGTCGCCCGCTCGCGGCAAGCTACAGCCTCGAGTGCAGGAGGCCGACCACGAGTGCGACGACGACACCGACCACGGCCCCCACAACGGCAGGCGGCAGATCCGTGGATACCCCGAAGAGCACGGCGATGATCAGGCCGAGCACCAGGCCCAGGCCGATGAGAGTGAACAATTTGCCGAGGCCCATAGCCCCTCCTCGCTTGCCGGGTCGCGTTCGGGGACAGTCTATATGACGACGACGGCGGCCCAGACGGCCCCGGCGAGCGCGCCGAGGTAGCAGAGCACGGCGATCGGCGTCGCGGACGAGCGCAGGCCGAGGTCCTTGAGCAGGTGGCGGATGCGGTGCGCGGCGTGGAAGAAGCCCAGGAACGCCACCCCGAAGATGACCAGCCGCACGAGCCAGAAGCCAAAGAGGTTGTCGAGCTGGTCGAACTCGATGCCCTCGGCAGGGACGACGAAGCCGGTGATGACGATCAGCACCGGGAGCAGGAACGCGGCGATCATGCCGCCGGCGGAGAAGATCGCCCAGAAGAACGGTTCGTTCGAAGGTCTCACGCCGTCCCCCCCTACGCCGCGACCAGGAAGATCACGAGCACGATGACTGACACGGCCAGCCAGGCCCCGTTGACGCCCGCGATCAGCAGCTCTCCCGGAACGCGCCAGCCGCCGAGCTTCAGCGGCATCGCCTTCGGCACCAGCCGGAACCAGGTGGAGGTGTGGAACTGCACCAGGCCGAGGAGCACCGCGTGCACGATCCAGAGCAGCGGGTTCTTCAGCACGTCGAGATGGTCCGCGAACGCGCTCTCGCCCTCGCGGACGCTTGCGACGAGCAGCAGCAGCAGCACGAGGTAGCCCGCGACGGCGAATGCCGAGAGCTCGCGCAGCAGCACGAGGCGGTACGCCCAGCGCCGGTTCCACCAGTCGTTCGACTTCGTCCTCGGGAGCGGTCCGGGCATCGTCAGCGACCCATTCCGGGGGGCGTGAAGGGCAGCAGCGAGATGAAGAAGCTGTTCGTCGCCTCCACCTTGGCCTGCTGGATCGCGGCAGCCGGGTCGACGTGCTTCGGGCAGACCGTGCTGCACTCGCCGATGAAGGTGCAGTCCCAGATGCCCTCGTCGGACCAGATCAACTCCTGGCGTTGCGCGTTGCCCTCGTCGCGCGAGTCGAGGTTGTAGCGCTGCGCGAGGGCGAGCGCGGCAGGGCCGATGAACTCGTCCTCGTGCTCGTACACCGGGCAGGCGGCATAGCAGAGCATGCAGTTGATGCACATGCTGAACTGCTTGAAGTCGGCGAGCTGCGAGGGCGACTGGCGGTACTCGCCTTCCTCGATCGGCTGCTCTTCCTCGCGGATGATCCACGGCTTCACGTCGGTCAGCTTCTCCATGAAGTCGTCGAGGACGGTCACCATGTCGCGCTCGACGGGGAAGCCGCGCAGCGGCTCGACGCGGATCGGGCCGGGCATGAACTCGCGGAGGAAGGCGTTGCAGGTCAGGCGTGGGTAGCCGTTGACCATCATCCCGCAGCTGCCACAGACGCCCATCCGGCAGGACCAGCGGTAGCTGAGCGTGCCGTCGACCTCGTCCTTGAGCCAGTTGAGCGCGTCGAGGACTACCCACTCCTCGCGGTACGGCACCTCGTAGCTCTGATACGAGGGTTCCGTGTCCGTGTCGGGGTGATAGCGGAACACCTCGAGCGTCACGGTTTGCGTCGCGGTCATCGCTTCCGTGGTCACGGCGCCTCCCGTCGCTAGTTCCCGTAGGTCCGCTCAGCCGGCGGCCAGTTGGTGATCGTCACATCCGAGTACTCGATGCGTGGTGTGTCTTCCGTACGGTACGCCAGCGAGTGCTTGAGGAACTGCTCGTCGTCGCGCTCCGGGTGGTCCGTGCGCTGGTGCGAGCCTCGCGACTCCGTGCGCGCCAGCGCGGAGTGCGCTACCGCCTCGCCGACATCGAGCAGGAACTCGAGCTCGAGGGCGGCCGTCAGTTCGGTGTTGAAGCTCGCGCTGTGGTCGTCGAGAACGAGGTTCGAGGCGCGCTCCTTGAGCTCGGCCACCTTCTGCGTGGTCGCCTCGAGGCCGGCGTGCTCGCGGTAGACGCCGGCGCCCTCCTCCATCGTCGAGTTGAGCTCGCGGCGGATCGCGGCGATGCGCTCGCCGCCCTCGCGCGGCTGCAGGAAGCGCTCGGTGATGCGCGCCTGCTCGTCGGCGGCCTGTGTCTCGATCGAGGCACTGTCGAACTCGGGGTGCTCCTGTGCCCAGACGGCGGCGGAGTGGCCGGCGTTGCGGCCGAAGACGAGCAGCTCGGTCAGCGAGTTCGAGCCGAGGCGGTTCGCGCCGTTGATGCTGACGCAGGCGCACTCGCCGGCGGCGTAGAGGCCGGGCAGGCTTGTCGCCCCGTTCGTGTCGGTGTGGATCCCGCCCATCATGTAGTGCACCACCGGGCGCACCGGGATCGGCTCATGGACGGGGTCGATGCCGGCGTAGTTCTTCGCCAGCTCGCGTACGAAGGGAATGCGCTCCTCGATCAGTTTTTCGCCGAGGTGACGGACATCGAGGTGGGTGTACGTCCCGTAGTCGCCCTCGAAGACGCGGCCGGCGGCCTGCTCCTTCATGAATGCCTGCGAAAGCTTGTCGCGCGGGCCCAGCTCCATCGTACGCAGCTGCGGGTGGCGCGGGTCCGTGATCTCGACCGGCTCCCCGAGGTTGTAGTCCTGCAGGTAGCGCTGGCCCTCGGTATTGACGAGGATGCCGCCCTCGCCCCGGGCCGCCTCGGTGATGAGGATGCCGGTGCCGGGCAGGCCGGTCGGGTGGTACTGGACGAACTCCATGTCCTTGAGGGCGACGCCGGCGCGGTAGGCCATCGACATGCCGTCGCCGGTCTTGATCGCGGCGTTGGTAGTGAAGGGGAAGACCCGGCCGCCGCCGCCGGTGCACATGATCACCGCCTTCGCCTTGATCGCGTGCATCTTGCCGGTGCGCAACTCGATCGCCGCGACGCCCTGGCAGCGCCCGTCCTCGACGAGCAGCCGCGTCGCGAACCACTCGTCGTAGCGCTTGACCTGCGTGTACTTGAGCGAGGTCTGGAACAGCGCATGCAGCATGTGGAAGCCGGTCTTGTCGGCCGCGTACCACGTGCGGCGGATGCGCATCCCGCCGAAGGGGCGGACGGCGACACTGCCATCCTCCTCGCGGCTCCACGGGCAGCCCCAATGCTCGAGCTGGATCATCTCGCCAGGGGCCTCGTTGACGAAGAGCTCGACGGCGTCCTGGTCGGCGAGCCAGTCGGCGCCGCTGATGGTGTCGTGGATGTGCTCCTCAAGGGAGTCGTTGTCCTTGATCACGGCCGCGGCGCCGCCCTCGGCGGAGACCGTGTGGCTGCGCATCGGGTAGACCTTGGAGACCATCGCGATGTCGAGGTCGGGGTAAGCCTCGGCTGCGGCGATGACGGCGCGCAGGCCGGCTCCGCCGCCGCCAACGATGAGCAGGTCGTGCTGGAGATCGTCGGCCACTGCGCCCCTCAATCCCGTCGGCCGTGCCCCCGCGCGGCGTCAGCCGGAGCGGCAGCGTTCACTATTCCCGTGGCCGGGGTCATGGTCAAGCGGACGGATTAGCCCGCGGCGCTATCGTCGCCGCACAGCTGAAGGCCGTAGAGGTGACGCGCGATGATCGTCTTCGCGTCCTCAATCCGTCCCTCGGCGATCGCGGCGTCGAGTTCCTCGAGCGTGACGGCGATCGGCGCGCCCAGATCTTCCTCGTCGCCGGTGTCGAGGGGCGCCTCGAACAGCCCCGTCGCGAGGTAGATGTCGATGTACTCGGTTGTGAACCCCGGCGCCATCCACGCGCCTCCGAGGCGCACGATCGACTCGGCGTCGTAGCCGGTCTCCTCGCGCAGTTCGCGGTGCGCGGTGACGTCCGGCGGCTCGCCTGGCTCGCGCGTTCCCGCGGGCACCTCGAGCAGGCGCTGCCGCGCGCCGTGGCGGTACTGCTCGACGAGCAGCAGCCGGCCGTCGTCGAGTCGTGCGAGGAGCGCGACCGCGCCGGGATGCACGACGGTCTCACGCGCCCCCCCGGAACCGTCGGGGAAGCGCAGCCGCGCCTCGTCGACAGCGAAGAGCGCGCCCTCGTAGGCGCGCTCGTTGCTCAGGACCGCGGGCAGCTCTTCGCTCACGCGGGCCTCAGGCCGTGCCCGGCGAGGGCAGGTCGAGCGTCATCGCGATCTCGTTGCAGCCCGGGAACTTGGGGCAGCGGTAGCACTCGTTCCAGACCTTGCGGGGCAGCTCCATGACGTCGGCCTGCGCGAAGCCCAGGCGCTCGAAGAACTCGGGGCGGTAGGTCAGCGCGAAGACGCGCTCGAGGCCGAGCCGTCCGGCCTCGTCGATGCAGGCCTGCACCAGCAGCTGGCCGTAGCCCTGTCCCTGGCGCTCCTCGGAGACGGCGAGCGACTTCACCTCGGCAATGTCGGCCCAGACGATGTGCAGCGCGCCGCAGGCCACGACCTCCTCGCCCTCGCGGACGACGAAGAAGTCACGCAGGTTCTCGTAGGTCTCGCCCTTGGTGCGCGGCAGCATGTCGCCGCGGGCGGCCCAGAAGTTGACGAGCGCGTGGATCCCGTCCACGTCATGGATCGTCGCGCGCTCGACCGTCGTGGGGAGAGCCGGGGCCGTCATGCTTCTAGGATAGTCCCGCGCGACGCAATCGGGCGACGGGGGCCACGAGGGCGGCAAGTTGCGCGTTCATCGTCAGTCTCGCTCCGAATGGGTGCCGCTACGTTCGGTACGCATCGCGTCGATGGCGTATCCGGAGGACAACGACCTGTCGGGTCTCATCATCGACTCGGTACAGGACGCGGTACGAGCCGACCCGAAGTCGCCATGTAGTTTCAGATAATTTCCTGACACCCCGAGGTCGCGGATCGGATGCAAGTCTACTGGCTCGTTCCCTGATCCGCGCAACCTGCCCAGCAGGGATGGATCGCAGTTCTCGCAATGCCGGCCGTGAGATAAGGAGTTCGTAGACGGGAAGCCTCCACGGCCGTGCAACACCGAAACTGGTTGCTATGGCACCTCGGCTTCGTCCAGGTCCTCCCAGCGGATTGCGCCGTGCCTCGCGATGTCGTCCTCCGCTTCTCTGGCAGCGGCAAGATCGTCGAGATCCTCCGTGAACTCTGGGACCTGGAGAGTGACGGCCAAGCTCCCACTTCCGACCGTTCGCGCGACAATCCGCGTCCCATTCCCGGGGATCTGAATCGGCGCCCCACCGAAGTGCTGCACCCTGATCTGCACTTGTCGGATCGTCAACCCGCTCATTCGCCCTCATCCCCCTGCACCAATACTACATCGGCGGGCACTCGCGCCTTTGGTTCGCCATTGACCAGCACATCGAACGCATGCGGCCCGGACCGTTCGAATGTCAGGCCGACGATCGTCTGCGGCATCACGAGTTCCACCGGCTTCCCCGAGTCCTTCGGTTCCGGAACCTCGATCTCGGCCTCAAGCGTTAGCAGTCGCTGCCCGTCCGGGTCCGAAAGGAAGATCTGTAGGCGCTTCGTCTGCCCTGCCTCCACAGCATCGGCCACGAACTTGAGCACCAGCGTGAGCTGTGGATGAGTCGCGGGGAGCTCCCGTGCTGTAATCCGATTGAACACTCCGAGAACGTTGAGCTTGCCCTCCTCGGAGATGTTCGCCGCATCCGCGATCAGGGCCAGCGGGACGTCCATCCGTACCCTCCGTGCTGTCCGCCTTTGGAGTGTTCAGTCCCATCCCGCCCAGCGTCAATAGCGGCTGGCGTCAGTCTCGCTCCAGCTCGCCGAGCTGGTGGTCCAGACGCAGCCAGCCGAGGCGCTGTGCGAGGTTGGCGTAGAACTGGTTCTCGCCGCCGAGGCGCACGAACCGCGCACGCCGCGGCGAGCGCGTGATGCGCACCATGCTCCCCGATCCAACCTCGATCTCGTGATGGCCGTCGACGGTCATCACCGCCTCGTGGCCGCGTGCGACCTCCAGCGTGACCTCGGCGCCGTCACGCAGCACGAGCGCGTTGCCGTAGGAGAGGTGCGGCGCCACCGCCGCGACGATCAGCTCGCTCGAGGTCGGGTAGAGGATCGGCCCGTGGATCGCGAGCGCGTACCCCGTCGAGCCGGTCGCCGTCGCGACGATCACGGCGTCGGTGCGGTACTCGGCAAGCACAACGCCGTCGACATGGACGCCGACCGAGACCGTTCGTCCGAGGCGGTGGCGCCCGATCACCACGTCGTTGAGCGCGTGCAATGGCTCGCCGTCGCCAAGCGCGGCCTGCGCCATCGTGCGTTCCTCGATGCGGCCTCCGCCGCCGAGGATCAGCCGCAGCGCCGACTCCGCCTCGCCCTCGGTCGACTCGGCGAGGAAGCCGAGGCGGCCCATGCGCACCCCGAAGATCGGGACGCCGAGGGCCGACGCGATGCCCGAGGCCTGGAGCACGGTGCCGTCGCCGCCGACGCAGACCAGCAGGTCGGAGCCCGGCAGCTGCGCCTCGACAGGCCCTTCGCCACCGGCCGGACCGTCGCGCTCCAGCGGAGCGCACCAGCTGTCGAGGCCGGTCTCGACGATCTGCGCGTGCAGGCGCTCGGCGAGCGCCCGGGCGCCGTGCACGTCGGGGTGATAGCAGACCCCGCAGCGCGTGACCCCACCGAGCGCGTCCCCGGTGCTCACGAGGCGCCTCGCGACGTCGCGGCCGCGGGCAGGCGCAGCCAGAGGAAGAACTCACGGTTGCCCGCCGGACCGGCCAGCGGCGAGCGGTAGACGCCGCGTACGCGCACCCCGCGATCGAGGGCCCACGCCGCGACCTTGCCGACCACCTCGGCATGCACCAGCGGGTCGCGCACCACGCCCCCGCGCTGCACCTGCTCGCGCCGCGCCTCGAACTGTGGCTTGACCAGCGCAAGCACATCGCCGCCCGGTCGCAAGGAGCGGAGCACCGCGGGCAGCACGGCGGTCAGTGAGATGAACGAGACGTCGACGACGGCCAGGTCGGCGGGCGGGTCGAGCGGCTCGAGGTTGCGCGCGTTCGTGCGCTCGCGGACCTCGACGCGTGGATCGTCGCGAAGCTGCTGCGCGAGTTGCCCGTACCCGCTGTCGACGGCGACGACCTCGCGCGCGCCGCGTTGCAACAGGCAGTCGCTGAAGCCTCCGGTCGAGGCGCCGATGTCGAGGCAGCGCAGCCCGCGCACCGCGAGTCCAGTGCGGTCGACCGCGGAGGCGAGCTTGTCGCCGCCGCGGCTGACGTAGCGCGGCCGCTCACGCAGCTCGAGCGCAGCACCCGGGGCGACGGCCTCCGCCGGCCGGGTCGCCACCGTGCCCTCGACGCGCACCTCGCGCGCCAGCACGAGCGCGCGCGCGCGCTCCGCGTCGGGCGCCAGCCCGCGCTCGACGAGCAGCTCGTCGAGGCGCAGTCGCGCGCGCGATCGGCGTCTGGCGGCGGTTGTCATAGAGATCGAGGATACCCCGCAGCAGCCGCGCACGCTGCCAGGGACGGGAACCGCGGGCTCCCTGCGAGCGTATGGTCAGGTGCGGCTCCATGAGGGCGGTCCCTGTCGTAACCGCCTCTGGGGAGCTACATGCGACCTCGGCGCTTCCGCGCCGGCCTCCTCGCCACCTCCGCGCTGCTCCAGCTTGTCGCAGGGCTCGCGCACGCGCAGGCGAGCGCCTCGGACGACTCGGACGAGGCGTGCCGGGCAACCCTGCAGTAGCGAGGCGTCAGGCCGACTCGGAGACCTCGCGCGCGTCGTCCGAACCCGTGTCGCCGACGATGGCGCCGGACTCGGTGACGAGCAGCGGGCGCGTGCGGTTGCGCACCGTCTCGCCCGAGACGACGCACTTGCGGATCTCGGGCATCGAGGGTGCGTCGTACATCACGTCGAGCAGCAAGTCCTCGACGACGGTGCGCAGGCCGCGCGCGCCGGTCTTCTGCTCGATCGCGTCCTCGGCGATGGCGTGCAGCGCGTCGTCGGTGAAGGCGAGCTCCACGTCGTCCATCTTGAAGAGCCGCTGGAACTGCTTCGCGATCGCGTTCTTCGGCTCCGTCAGGATCGAGACCATCGTCTCCACATCGAGCGGATCGAGGACGGAGACGACGGGCAGCCGCCCGACGAACTCCGGAATCAGCCCGTACTGCAGCAGGTCGTCGTGCGTGACGTGCTGGAGGATGCGCGCGCGGTCGGCCTCGCTCGGGCGCTCCGAGCCGAAGCCGAGGCTGCGCGCTCCGATGCCGGTGCGCCGCGAGACGATGTCCTCAAGGCCCTCGAACGCCCCGCCGACGATGAACAGCACGTTGGCGGTGTTGATCTGGATGAAGTCCTGGTGCGGGTGCTTGCGGCCGCCCTGCGGCGGCACGCTGGCGACCGTTCCCTCGATGATCTTGAGCAGCGCTTGCTGCACGCCCTCGCCGGACACGTCGCGCGTGATCGAGGGGTTGTCCGCCTTGCGCGCGATCTTGTCGATCTCGTCGATGTAGACGATGCCGCGCTCGCCTCGCTGCACGTCGAACTCCGCAGCCTGGATGAGGTGCAGCAGGATGTTCTCGACGTCCTCGCCGACGTAGCCCGCCTCGGTCAGTGCCGTCGCGTCCGCGATCGAGAACGGCACATCGAGGACCTTTGCGAGCGTGCGTGCGAGCGCCGTCTTGCCGGTGCCCGTCGGCCCGATCAGCAGGATGTTCGACTTCTCGAGCTCGACGTCCGCCTGCAGTGGTGCGTCGATGCGCTTGAAGTGGTTGTAGACGGCGACGGAGAGCACGCGCTTGCTGCGGTCCTGCGCGACGATGTACTCGTCGAGTTGCTCGACCAGTTCACGAGGCGTCCTGGTCGGCTTGGCGGTCGGCGCCGGGACGCCGTCGCCGCCTTCCTCGGTGATGATCTCGCGGCAGAGGTCGACGCACTCGTCGCAGATGTAGACGGCGCCGGGGCCGGCGATCAGGCGCTTGACCTGGTCCTGGTTCTTGCCGCAGAACGAGCAGTGATACTGGACCCACGCGCCGCGCTTCGAGGAGTCCGCCACCGCTCTGGCTCCCGTTCTCCCCGCCTCGCTGGTCGCGCCGTCCGGCTGTTCGAGGTTACTCGTCCCCGCCCGGGCTTGCGAGAATCTCGTCGATCATCCCGTACTCGAGCGCCTGCTCCGCGTTGAGGTAGTAGTCGCGGTCCGTGTCCGCACGGATGCGGTCGATCGACTGGCCGGTCCGCTCGGCGAGGATGTTGCGGATGATCTCGTTGTTACGCAGGATCTCGCGCGCGGCGATCTCGATGTCCGCCGCCTGACCGCGTGCGCCGCCCATCGCCTGGTGCATGTGCACGGTGGCGTTCGGCAGCGCGTAGCGCTTGCCGTCCGCGCCGGCCGCCAGCAGCACCGTGGCCATCGAGGCGGTCGCGCCAACGGCGATCGTGGAGACATCCGAGCGGATCAGGTTCATCGTGTCGTAGATCGCGAGGCCGGCGGTGATCACGCCACCCGGCGAGTGGACGTACATGTTGATGTCGCGGTCGGGGTCTTCGCGCTCCAGGTAGAGCAACTGGGCGACGATCATGTTGGCGACGTGGTCGTCGATCGGCGTGCCCAGGAAGATGATGCGCTCCTTCAGGAGCAGCGAGTAAATGTCGTACGCGCGCTCGCCCCGGGCGGTCGTCTCGACCACCATCGGCACGACGTTGCTCGGAGGAATCGCGCCCGGCCGCATTGTCATATCACCCGTCTTCCCCGCCGCCGCCGGCTCCCCGGCGTGCACGTTGCTCTCGTTCCATTGGACCACGGGCGGGCTCCGAGCGCCGCCCTAGGACTCGCTGCTCTCGTCACCGTCGTCACCGTCGCCGTCGTCGCCGCCGGCCCCGGAGTCGGCCTCGGCGGCGGACTCCCCGGAAGCCTCGGCCTCGTCCGCCGACTCGTCGCCTTCGTCGTCCGCGGCGGCACGCGAGCCGCGGCGACGACGGCCACGACGGCGCGGCGAGCGCGGTTCGAGCTCCTCGTCCTCTTGCGAGGCGATCTCGATCAGCCGCTCGAGTGCGCGCTCCGAGATCAGCCGCTCGCGCAGCGAGGCGCGCATCTGCTCCGTGTCGAACATCCCGCGCACCCGTGCGCGCTGCTCGAGGTCGGTCGTCCCCGCCGAGGCCTGCTCGATGATCTCATCGACCCGCTCGCCGATCTCCTCGTCAGTGGCCGCGATCTCCTCGCGGACGGCGAACTCGGAGAGCACGAGGCCGCGACGCACGACCAGGTCCGCCTGCTCGCGCAGCGAGTCCCGCACCTCTTCCTCGGTGCGGCCGATCGCCTGCAACCAGCGCTCGAAGTCCTCGCGCTCGTGCGCGGCGTGCTGCGACTGCTCGTCGACGAGGCGGTCGATCTCGCGCTCGACAAGCACCTCCGGATAGTCCAGCTCGGCGGTCGCGAGGAGCAGGTCCACCACCTCCTCGCGGTAGTTCATCTGGTGGACCGCCTCGATCTGTTCGCGTACGCCCTCGCTGACACGCTCCTGGAGCGCTTCGAGGTTCTCGATGCCCTCCTCGTCGAGCGAGCGCGCGAACTCGTCGTCGAGCTCCGGCAGCACCTCCTGCTTGACCTCGAGGAGCTGCACGCTGTAGCTGGCTGTCTTCCCCGCGAGCTCCTCGGCCTGGTAGTCCTCGGGCAGGTCGAACGCGAACTCGTGCGGGCCGCCACGCTCGAGGCCGACCAGCTGATCGAGGAAGCCGGGCAGCGAGACAATGCCACCCTCGGTGACGGCGAACTCCGCGCCCTCCTCGACGTGCGGCTCCGCCTGGCCCTCCACGGAGACCGTCATGTCGATGCGCACGGTGTCGTTCCACTCGACCGCCCGGTCGACCGGCTCGAGGGTGGCGTAGCGCCGCCGCAACTCCGTCAGCGCCTCGTCGATCTCCGTGTCGCCGGCGGACAGCTCCTCTTGAGGTACGCGCAGTGCCTGGTAGGCGCCGATCTCAATCGTCGGGCGGACCGGCACGGTCGCCTGGACGACCAGCGGCTCGGTCGACTTGAGCTCGATCTCGGGCTGAGCGATGGCCTCGATCTCCTCGGCCTCGAGGGCCTCGTTGTAGACGCCCGGGAGCAGATCCTCGATCGCCTCCTGGAGCAGCATCGGCTGCCCTACGGTGCGTTCGACGATCTCGCGAGGGGCCTTGCCGGGGCGGAAGCCGGGGATGCGGACCTGCTGCGAGACCTTGTTGATCACCTTCTTCATCGACGCCTCGAGGCGCTCCGGTTCGACCTCGATCTCAAGCGAGACGAGGGAGCGCGGGAGGCGTTCAGCGGTTACGCCCAAGGCTGGCCCCTTCTCCGTGGCGGGACTGCGCGTGGCAGGCCATGTCGCAACGGGACTTCCTCGCAGCGGCGGGGTCCGTGGACCACCGGTAACGCGCGGGAGCGTAGTGGACTGAGTATATCAACGGCTCCCGCTTCGGTCCCGCGAGTCGCCCATCGTGCCTCCGCGGGGCTGCTAGCGCGCGCGTACCGCGTCGTTCAGCGCGTCGCCGAAGAGCGCGAAGGCGAAGAGCAGCGAGACGACGAAGAACGAGGGGACGAGCAGCAGGTGCGGGCTGGCCTGGAACGTGCGGACGCTCCCTGCCTCGAAGATCATCGCGCCGAACGACGGCGCTGGCGGCTGGATGCCGACGCCGAACCAGGTCAGGAACAGCTCCGAGCCCGCCACGGCCCCAAGCGCCGTCGAGGCGCCGAGGATGAGCAGGAAGGAGACGTTGGGCAGCAGGTGCCGCCAGATCACGTGGCTCGTGGTCGCGCCCATCGCCTGCGCGGCGATCACGAAGTCCCGCTCGCGGATCTGCAGCGTCTGCGCGCGAATGATGCGCATGCTGCCCACCCAGAAAAAGAGCGAGAGCGCGCCGAAGACCGTCAGGTACGAGGGCACGCCGTTCGCGACAAGCCCGGCGAGCGGTGAGTGTTCCTCGACCCATCCGGTCCACTCGATCACGCGTGGCGCGAGCGAGGCGTTGATCAGGATCAGCATCGGCAGCCCCGGCAGGGCGATGAAGATGTCGCCCACGCGGCCGATCACGCCATCGATCCAGCCGCCGCGGTAGCCGGAGAGCAGGCCGAGCGTCGGGCCGATCACGAGCCCACCGGTGACGATCACGGTGACGGTGATGATCACGGTCGTGCGCGCCGAGTACATCACGCGGCTCAGCATGTCGCGGCCGAGCCGGTCCGTGCCGAGGAAGTGGTCGGCGCTCGGGCCCTCGAGGCCGCGCGTGAGGTCTTGCTCCCGGTAGGAGTAGGGAGCCGTCCACTGCGCAGTGATGCCCATCAGGTAGATCACGAGCACCACGGTGAGCCCGAACATCGCGATCCGCTTGCGGCTCAGCCGTCGCCAGAGCTGCCGCCAGGGGCCCGCGGGCCGCGCTCGCGGCGCCTCCTCCGGCTCCAGCTCAATCACGGCGCTGCTCACGCGTTCACCGCCTCGCCCAACCGCACGCGGGGGTCGATGAAGGTGTAGCTGATCTCGATGATCAGGTTGGCGATCAGGAACGCGGTCGCGATGATCACCGTGATCGCGAGGATCACGTCGTAGTCACGGCTCTGCACCGCCTCGATCGAGAAGCGACCGATCCCCGGGATGCCAAGCAGCGTCTCGGTGAAGAACGCCCCCTCGAGGATCCCGACCAGCGCGAAGCCGATCACCGTGACGACCGGGAGCAGCGAGTTGGGCAGAACGTGCCGCAACGCAACTGCCGCCTCCGTGATCCCCTTCGCGCGCGCGGTGCGCACGTAGTCCTCGGTGAGCACCTCGAGGGCAGTGATCCGCACGAGGCGCGCGACGCCGGCGATGCCGCCGATCGAGAGCACGAAGACGGGCATGTAGAGGTGCGGATCGGGGATCGGCACGGCGATCACGCCGCCGATCCACCAGACGTCGAAGATGCCCGCGAAGCCGTCGCCCCCCCAGCCGCCGGCCGGCAGGATGTCGAGCTGCAGGGCGAACAGCCACAGCAGCGGCGGGATGATCACCAGCACCGGCAGTGCCGTCAGGAAGAGCAGGCTGGTGATCACGAAGGGATCGATCCAGGTGCCGCTGAAACGCGCCGCGAGCAGCCCGAGCGGGATGCCCGTCCCGAACACCACGACCAGCGCGAGAAGGCCGAGCTGCGCCGAGATCAGCATGCGCTTGCGGATCAGCTCGTTGACCGTGAAGCCGCGCTGGATGAACGACTCGCCGAAGTCGCCGCGGATCGAGCCGCCGCCGCTACCACCCGGGTAGAGGTCGCCGAACAGCCAGCGGCCGTACTGCTCGAAGATCGAGCCATCGAGGCCGCGCTCGGCACGGATGCGCTCGAGCACCTCGGGGTCGCGGTACTGCCCGGCGGCCACGCTCACCGGATCGCCCGGACCGAAGCGGGCGATCGAGAAGGTCGCGAACGAGACCACGAACAGCACGACCGGCAGCCAGAGCAGGCGGCGGATGATGTACGCAGCCATCGCCGGCCGCCTCCGTTCCGGCTAGCGGTTCACGATGATGTGGCGCAGCCGCGGGATCACCATCGGCGGCTCGAACCAGCCCTCGACGGCTGCGTTCACCACGACGTGCACGCGGGAGAAGTAGAGCGGCAGCCAGGCCGCGTCCTCCACGATCACGCGTTCCGCCTCCTGGTAGAGCGCGAGCCGCGCCGCGGTGTCCTGCTCCGTGCGGGCGCGATCGAGGATCGCGTCGACCTCGGCGTTGGAGTAGCCGACGTCGTTCAACTCGGACTCGGAGTGGAACTTCAGATCGAGGATGTCCTCGGGGTCCGGGTAGTCCATGATCCAGCCGGCGTTGAACATCTGCAGCCGGCCGGAGTCCTGGTCCTCCAGGAACGTCGCGAAGTCGGTCTGCTGGATGCGCACCTCGATGCCGAGTTCCTCGCGCCACTGCTCGATGAAGGCCTGCGTGTCGATCCGCGCCTCGGCGCCGCCGCCGACCTCGGTGATGACGATCGGCGGGAGCTCCTCGGCGGACCCGTACTTCGACTCCGCCAGCAGCCGGCGCGCCTCGTCCGGGTCGAACTGGAAGGTCTTGTCCTGCGGGGTGTAGCCCGGCAGCTGCGGCATGAGGATGCCGGTGGCCGGCGCGATCATGTTCTTGAACGTCACCTCGGCGATCAGCTTGCGGTCGATCGAGAGCCCGAGGGCGCGGCGCACGTTCACGTCGTCGAACGGCGGCACCTGCGTGTTGAACGCCAGGTACGAGATCGTGAACTGGCTGAACTCCTGGTAGAGCGGCCCGATGTCGCTGTCCGGATCGCGCGCCCGATCGATGTCGTTCACGGAGATAAAGGCAATGTCCAGTTCGCCGTTCTCGAAGCGCGTCAGCGTCGATCCGCCGGCCAGCTCGTAGAGCACCTCGCGCACCGACGGCTCGCCGAAGTGGAAGCGCGGGTTGGCGCGCAGCACGATCCGCTCGCCGATGCGCCACTCCTGCAGCCGGTACGGGCCGGTGCCGATCGGGCGGCGCGTCCAGCCGCGCGGGTTGCTCTCGATCTGCTGCTGATCGACGACGAAGGCCGTCGGATACGTGAGCTTCGCGAGGAAGTAGGGCTTCGGCTCGTCGATCGTGAAGCGAACGGTCCGATCGTCGATCACCTCGATGCCTTCGATCGTCTCCGCAAGCCCGTAGAAGTGCTCGCGCACGCCGATGATGTCGCCGAGGTAGGCGAGCGCAGTGGGCGAGGCAAGCTCCGGCGAGGCGGCGCGCTGGATCGACCAGCGCACGTCCTCTGCATTCACGCGGCGGCCGTTGTGGAAGAGGATGTCGTCGCGCAGCGTGAACGTGTATTGCAGCCCGTCCGGGCTGATCTCGACCGACTCGGCGAGGTCGAGCTCGATGCTCAGATCGGGCGAGAGCGTAACGAGGCCGTTGAACACCTCGACGATGTACTCGGCCGAGCCGGAGTCGCCGGCGATGTGCGGGTCGAGGGTGACCGGGTCGCTGCCCGGGAGGCGCAGCCGGCCCGCTGCGCTCGCGGCGCCTCCGCCGCTGTCACCGCCATCGCCGCTGTCCCCGGCGGCTCCGTCGTCGCTACCCGCACCTCCGGTATCGGTGGTGATCCCGGCAGCGGCGGTGGGCTCGGCGGCGCCGTCGTCGTCACCTCCGCCAAGCAAGAGCGCGGCGGAGAGTCCGCCGATGATCAACACGAGGGCCGCGAGGACCCCGAGCATGATGACGATGATGCGGTTCTGTCCGCCCACGGAGCCCTCCGCCCGCTTGCGACCCGCTCATCGTCGTCGCGATAGCGAGTCTCAGGGGATCATACGTCAGTGGCGCCGCCCAACGCTTGCGCCTCCGGTGTCAGGGCGACGTGCACATCGGTGAGTTGCTGCGCCTCGACCGTGCTCGGCGCACCGGTCAGCGGATCCGAGGCCGTCTTCGTCTTCGGGAAGGCGATCACCTCGCGAATGTCCCGCTCGCCCGCGAGCAACGCCGCCGTGCGGTCGATGCCGAGCGCGATGCCCCCGTGGGGCGGCGCGCCGAAGGTGAACGCCTGAAGCATGTGGCCGAAGCGCTCCTCCGCCTCCGCCTCGTCCAGGTCGAGGGCGCGCAGCACGCGCATGAGCCGCTCGCGGCGGTGGATCCGGATCGACCCCGATCCGATCTCCTGGCCGTTGCACACCAGGTCGTAGGCGCGTGAGCGGACGCCGCCGGGATCCGTCTCCAGCAGCTCGTCGTCCTCCTCGTAGGGTGAGGTGAAGAGATGATGGACGGCGCTCCAGCGCGTATCCGCGGCGTCGCGCTCGAACATCGGGAAGTCCGTGATCAGCGCGAAGGCGAGGACGTTCGGGTCGGCGAGCTCGCGCTGCTCGGCGACGTGGCGCAGCAGCCCGTCCAGCACCCGCGAGGTCACCGCGTCGCGGTCGGCGACGATCAGCAGCATGTCGCCGCGGCGCGCGCCACAGGTCGCGCCGAGCGCGGCCAGCGTCTCGCCGTCGATGAAGCGCTTCGCCGGCGAGCGTGTCTGCTCGTGCAGCTCCTCAGGCGACACGCTGTCGAGGTCGCCCTCGCCGTCGAAGGCGATCCAGATCAGGCCTCCGGCGCCCAGCTCCTGGGCGAGCTCGACCAGCGCGTCCGCCCCCCGGCGCGGCGTATCGGCGCCGCCGGGGACGGCGAAGCCGCGCACGCGCCCACCGCCGGCGATCGTGTTGCGGAAGACGCCGAACTCCGAGTCCGCGACGAGCGCGCTGAGGTCGCGGAGTTCGATGCCGATGCGGAGGTCCGGCTTGTCGGAACCGTAGCGCTCCATCGCCTCGGTCCAGGTCATGCGGGGGAACGGCGTCGGCGTCCGGAAGTGACTGCCCTCGGTGAGCGCCAGCTCGCTGTAGAGGCCCTCGATCAGGTCGAGCACGTCGTCCTGCTCGACGAACGCCAGCTCGAGGTCGAGCTGGGTGAACTCGGGCTGGCGGTCGGCGCGCAGATCCTCGTCGCGGTAGCAGCGTGCGATCTGGAAGTAGCGCTCCTGTCCGGCCACCACCAGCAGCTGCTTCCACTGCTGCGGAGACTGTGGCAGCGCGTAGAAGCGGCCGGGGTGGACGCGGCTGGGCACCAGGTAGTCGCGCGCGCCCTCGGGAGTCGCGAGGCCCAGCACCGGCGTCTCGATCTCGACGAAATCGCGGTCGCCGAGGTAGTTGCGGATGAAGCGCACCACGCGATGGCGCAGCACGATGTTGGCGGCCATGCGCTCGCGGCGCAGGTCCAGGTAGCGGTAGCGCAGGCGCGTCGCCTCGTCGACCGGCGTGTCCTGGTTGATCGGGAAGGGCGGCGTCTCCGCCTCGTTGAGCACCCGCGCCTCGCGCACCGCGACCTCGACGCCACCGGTCGCCAGCTCCGGGTTCACCGTCTCCGCCGTGCGCTCGACGACCCGGCCGGCGATCTGCACGACGTACTCGCTGCGTAGCGCGGAGGCGACCGCGAAGGCATCGGGCGCGTCCTCGGGGTGGAAGACGGCCTGCACGATGCCGCTGAAGTCGCGCAGGTCGATGAAGACGAGCCCGCCGTGGTCGCGCCGGCGGTGGACCCAGCCCGCGAGGACCACGTCCTGGCCGGCGTGCCCCGGGCGGAGTAGCCCTGCTTCGAAGTCGCGCAGCATCGTTTGTCGAGTCTCGCACGGGGGCCGGGGGCGGGCCAGCGTGCGAGCCGCCTCGTTGCCCGCGTTCCCCACACCTCGCCGCGCCTGTACGCTGACCGCGAGGCGCCGGGGGCGCCGGAGACCGGGTCGAGGCATGACGCAGGCGCTCTCGCTCTATCTGCACATCCCGTTCTGCACCGCGAAGTGCGGCTACTGCGACTTCAACTCCTACGAGGGCCTCGACCACCTCGTGCCGGACTACACGCCCGCGCTGGTGCGCGAACTCGGCCTTTGGGCGCCCGCCGCCCGCGAGTTCGAGGTGCGCACGATCTTCTTCGGCGGCGGCACGCCCAGCCTCAGTTCGCTCGACGACATGCGCACGCTCGCGGACGCGATCCGCGAGCGCTACGCCATCGCCCCGGATGCGGAGTGGACGATCGAGGCGAACCCGACCGACCTGAGCCGCGAGCACCTCGAGGGCTTGCGCGAGATGGGCTTCAACCGGCTCTCGATCGGCATCCAGTCGCTGCACGCTGACGAGCTCGAGTTGCTCGATCGCGAGCACTCGGGCGAGCGTGCCCTCGACGCGCTGCGCGACGCCCGCGCGGCGGGCTTCGAGAACGTCAACGCGGACCTGATCTTCGGGCTGATCAAGCAGCCACTGAGCCGCTGGCAGGAGACGCTCGAGGGCATCCTCGCCGTTCGGCCTGAGCACATCTCCTGCTACGCCCTCACCATCGAGCCAGGGACGGCCCTCTACTACCGTGTACAGAAGGGCCAGCTGCCGGAGCCCGACCCGGACGTGGTCGCAGACCAGTACGAATGGACGCGCGACCGCCTCGCCGGCGAGGGCTACCGGCAGTACGAGATCTCGAATTGGGCGCGACCCGGCCTGGCCTGCCGTCACAACCTCGTCTACTGGCGCGCGCAGCCCTACCTCGGCATCGGCGCGGGCGCGCACTCCTTCTTCGCCGGGCAGCGCCTCGCCAACGTCGACTCGCCCGCCCGCTACGTCGAGCTCGTCAACGCCTCGCACGAGGAGCGCGAGCGGGACGGGCGCGGCGCGCTGCAGCAGATCGCCGGCGGCGAGACGCCGGACGCGGCAACGCTGTGGGCGGACGCGCTGATCCTCGGGCTGCGGTTACTCGAGGGCGTCGACGCCGCCGAGTTCGCCTCGCGCTTCGGCGTCTCGCTACGCGAGGCGTTCGGCCCGGCGATTGAGCGGCACACCTCGATCGGACTGCTCGAATGGTCGGGCGACCGGCTGCGCCTCAGCGAGCGCGGCCTGCTGCTGGCGAACGAGGTCTTCGTCGACCTGCTGCCGGAGTCGGAGGCCGCAGCCGCCGTCGCGCCCGGCTAACGGCGGCCACCGCGCATGGCGATCGATGTCTACCGCTGCTCGCACTGCGGCCGCGAGGTGCTGGTACGCCCACCGGGCCCGATCAGCCGCGCGGAGGCCGCGCGCCGCGTGGACGAGGAGTTGCGCGCCGCGGCCAGCGGCCCGCGCGGCCGCCTCAGCCCGCACTTCCGCCTGCGCGACGACATCTGGGTCGGTGTCTCGCAGCTGCGCGGCGAGGTGCCGCGCCGCGAGCTGCCCGCGTGCTGCCCCGCCTGCTCCCGCGACGGAACACTCGAGGAATCCCGAACGATCGAGTAGTCGCGACGCCTCAGTTGAGGCCGGCGGCCGAGCGTGCGGCTGCAATCACCGCATCGATCTCGCTCAAAAGCTCCGGCCGGCCCGCTCCCTGCTCAGGGTCCGGCGTCGGCTCGTCGCCGAGCAGCAGCTCGCAGAGCGCCTGCGCGCAGCAGGCCAGCGCGTGCTCGTCGTAGCCGCCCTCGAGGATGGCGACGAGGCGGCCCTCGCAGAGCCGCTCGGCCGCCTCGAGGATCAGCTTTGCGACCGCTGTGTAGCCCTCGGTCGAGACGGCAAGCGCGCCGAGCGGGTCGCGCGCGTGCGAGTCCCAGCCGCAGGACACGAGCACGAGTTGCGGCTGGAAGGCCTCGAGGGCAGGCACTGCTACCCGCTGGTACGCGGCGCGGAACGCTCGATCGCCCGCGCCGTGCGGCAGCGGGATGTTGATCTTCGTGCCGGCGGCATCGCCAAGCCCGTGCTCGGCGACCGCGCCCGTGCCGGGGTAGTAGGGGTAGGCGTGCGTGCTCACGTAGAGCACGCGCGGGTCGGCATCGAAGATCGCCTGCGTCCCGTTGCCGTGGTGGAGGTCCCAGTCGACGACCGCGACCCGCTCGAGGCCCCTCGCGAGGGCGTCCGCGGCGGCGATGGCGACCTGGTTGTAGAGGCAGAACCCCATCGAACGATCGCGCGTCGCGTGGTGCCCGGGCGGCCGTGCCGCGACGAAGGCGCTCCGCGCCGAACCAGCGACGACAGCCCCGGTCGCCGCGAGGGCAGCCCCGGCGGCTCGCCGCGCCGCCGCCGGCGAGTACTCCCCGACGAACGTGTCGGCGTCGATCCAGCCGCCGCCGGCGGCGTGCTGCGCCTCGACGGTGTCGAGCACTCGGCGGTCGTGGACCGCGAGCAGCTCCTCGTCAGTCGCGTCGCGCCCCGGCAGGCGCTTCATACGCGCGAGCAGGCCCGTCGTCTCGAGGCGCTCGAGGATCGCGGCGAGCCGCGCCGGGCGCTCGGGGTGCGGGGCGCCGCCGGGGGGCTGGTGGGAGAGATAGAGCGCGTCGGTGCTGAAGGCGACGGTCACCGCGGATCGTCGTCGAACTCCTCGGTGTCGTCGGGCTCGTCCGGTTCGTCCGGCTCGTCCGGTTCGTCCGGTTCGTCCGGTTCGTCCGCCTCATCCGGGTCGCCCAGGTCGCCCAGGTCGCGCGGCTCGTCCGCCTCGTCCGGGTCGCCCAGGTCGTCGAGCTCGTCCGGTTCGTCCATGTCGCCCGCGTCGTCGGGCTCATCGGGCTCGTCCAGCTCGTCCGCGTCCTCGGTGAGTGGGAGACGAATGGCCGCGGTCGGGAACTCGGGATTGTTCGGGTTCTCGACCTGGTAGACGTCTACGATCCCGCTGTCGACCATCAGGTCCATCAGGGAGCGCAGCTCCCCCTGCCTGATCTCACCGACGACCTGTGGTAGCAGCTGGTCCCGGTAGTACTTCAGTCCGACGAACGGGAGACTCGACTCCAGCGACTCGATCTGGTCAGCGATGTCCTCCTGGTGGCGAACAAGTAACCCGCGGAGGTCCGCACGCGGCTCCACGCGCCGGGGCGGCTCCTCGCTCGCCCACCCGCGTCGAGGCGGCTCGTCGCCTGTCCAGCCGCGCCGGGGTGGCCCGTCCTCCACGAACGCGCGCCGGGGTGGCTCGTCTCTCTCCAGTTCGCGGCGCGACGGCAGGTCATCGTCGGGCTCGCCTTCGAGCCTCGCCAGCGCCTCGATCGCGTCTTCGAGCTGCGCGATGCGGGCGTCCAGCCGGTCGCGTTCCTCGAACGCTTCCACCAGCTCCTGACGGAGAGAGTCGATCGAAACCATAGAGTCAACTCCAATGTTTATGTCGATTCTCTACTCTACTCAGGCTGGCCGTTCGCCACACGGATGTCAAGGACCAAGGGCGATTCTGCGCCCGCGTCCCGGTAGACTCCGGCCATGTACGTCATCGGTACCGCCGGGCATGTCGACCACGGAAAGTCCGCCCTCGTGGAGGCCCTGACGGGCATCCACCCGGACCGCTTGCGCGAGGAGCGTGAGCGCGGCCTCACCATCGAGCTCGGCTTCGCCTGGCTGACGCTCCCCTCCGGGCGCGAGGTCTCGATCGTCGACGTGCCGGGGCACGTCCGCTTCGTCCGTCACATGCTCGCCGGCGTCGGCGCAATCGACCTCGCCCTGCTGGTCGTCGCCGCCGACGAGGGCGTGATGCCGCAGACGCGGGAGCACCTCGAGATTCTCGACCTGCTGGAGCTGCGGCGCGGCGTCATCGCGCTCACCAAGCTCGATCTTGTCGAGGAGGAGGAGTGGGCGGAGCTGGTCGAGGAGGAGCTGCGCGAGCTGCTCGCCGGCACGTCGCTCGCGGGATCGCCGATCGTGCGCACGTCCGCTGCCAGCGGCGCCGGCCTCGAGGAGCTGCGAGCCGCCCTGGACGAGGCGCTGGCGGCCAGCCCCGAGCCGCGCGACGTAGGCAGGCCGCGCTTCGGCATCGACCGTGTGTTCACGATGCCCGGCTTCGGCACGGTCGTGACCGGCACGCTGCTCGACGGGCGGCTGCGCACGGGCGAGCCCGTCGAGGCAGTGCCCGGTGGCCCGGAGGCGCGGATCCGGGGCTTGCAGACGCACCAGGAGACGATCGAGGAAGCGCTGCCCGGCACCCGCGTCGCGATCAACCTCGCCGGCGTCGGCACCGACCAGTTGAGCCGCGGGCAGGTGCTCGCGCGTCCCGGCGAGCTGCGCCCCGCGACGACGATCGAGGTGCGCGTGCGCGCCCTCGCGCGGCGCGCGCTGAGGCACAACCTGCGCGTGACCGTGCACCTCGGCGCCGCCGAGACGCAGGGCCGGCTGCGCGTCCTCGGAGCCGACGAGGTACCACCCGGCGCCGAGGGCTGGTGCCAGATCCAGCTCGCACCCGCCCTCGCTGCCTCGCCGGGCGACCGCTTCGTGCTGCGCGTCTCCGACCAGACGGTCGGCGGTGGCCGCGTGCTCGAGGTCAACAGCGGCCGCCGCCGCCGCACCGACCCGGCGGTCGTGGAGCGGCTGCGGCGCCTCGCCGAGGGCTCGCCCGAGGGCGAGACGCTGGCCGCGCTCGAAGGCGTCGAGCCGGCGACGCTCGCGCGGCTCGCCGCAATCGGCGACCTGGACAACGAGGCCCTCGCGGGCGCAATCGAGGCACTGATCGCCGGCGGCGACGCGGTCGCGCTCGAGCACCCGGACGGGACGCCGCGCTACGTCAGCGCGGCCGGCCTCGAGCGCCTGCGCACGCGCATCGCACGCGCGCTCGATGACTACGAGCGCGCGCATCCGCTGCGGCTCGCCATGCCCGCCGGCGAGCTGCGCGCGCGCGTCCGCCTGGAGCCCGACGCGCTGGCGGCGCTGCTCGGTGCGCTCGCCCCGCAGATCGAGACGCGTGGCGCGGGGGTCGCGCGGGCAGACTGGTCGCCGCAACCGACGGCGGCGCAGCGGCGTACTGCGGACGAGGCAATCGCCACCCTCGGCGCTGCGGGCCTCAGCCCGCCCCGCAGCGACCTCGATCCCGAGCTGCTCGGCTACCTCGGCGCCACGGGGCACGTGGTCGACTGCGGCGACGGCGTCGTCTTCGCGGCGGGGCGCTTCGCCGAGGCGCGCGAGGCGATCGTCGCGCTCATCACCAGCGAAGGCAGCGTGACGCTCGCCGGCGCACGGGACGCTCTCGGCACCAACCGGCGCACCGCGCAGGCGCTGCTCGAACGCCTCGATCGCGAGGGCGTGACGACGCGCCGGGGTGACGAGCGTGTGCTTCGGTAGTCGCGCTGCCGAAGGCAGCTACGAGGTGGTTGTGGCGTCCTGGCGCCTGAGCCGGGCGAGCAGCCTCGGCAGATCGCGCTCCTCCCAGGCGACCAGCACCTGCGCGGCGATTGCGATACTCGAGTAGGCGCCGGCGATCACGCCGACGAGCAGCACCAGCAAGAACGCCTCGATCGTCGATCCGCCCAGCCAGTACAGCGCGAGGATCGTGAACAGCAGCGTGATCGAGGTGTTCAGCGAGCGCCCGAGGGTCTGCACCAGGGCCGCGTTGACGTTTTCGGCGAGCGGCGCCGTCGGCGCGCGCTGCACGTTCTCGCGCACGCGGTCGAAGATCACGATCGTGTCGTGCACCGAGAAGCCGATGATCGTCAGCAGCCCGGTCACGAACATCAGGTTGATCTCGATCCCGAAGATCTTGCCGAACAGCGAGAAGGCGCCGACCACGAGCGCGACGTCGTGCAGCAGCGCGATGATCGCGGCCATCGCGTAGCGGAACGGGTGCGGCATGCTGGAGAACGCGAACACGATGTAGCCCATGATGAACAGCGAGGCGATCACCACCGCCACCGCCGCGTTGCGCACCGCCTGCTTGGAGACCACCGCCGAGACCGAGGCGAACTCCAGCACCTCGAAGGGCCCGAAGCGCTTCCCCAGCTCGTCCTCGATCACGCCCCGCTCGCCGAGCTCCTCCGGGCTGAGCCCGGGCTCGCTCGCGGCGGCCGCATCGACGGGGCGTGTGTCTGCGGGGGCGACGAAGCCCGTGAGGACGGCGCCCTCGTCGTCATCCACCTGGACGCGGTAGGCGAGCACCTCCGCCTCCGGCTCTTCGCCGTCCTCGCCTTCCCCGTCGTCGGTCGATGTGTCGCCGCTCCCGGCGTCGCTGTCGTCGCCGCTCCCGGCGTCGCCTTCCTCGCTCGCCGCGTCATCGCCCTCGGCGGCGCCGTCCTCGGCCGGCTGTTCGCAGCCGCGGACCTCCTCGAGGATGCGCGCCTCCGCGCCCGCGGGAGCGCTCGCAATCTCGTCGCCGAATTCGCAGGCCTCGCCGAACTGGAAGACGCGCAGCGCGATTTCCCCCGCGGAGCCGTCGCCGCCGAGCAGGACCGAGCCGAGACCAGTGTCCTCGGGTGCGATCGCGCCGGCGTCCGGGGCGACCTCGATCAGCGCGGTGTCGGGCACGTCCAGCTTGCTCGTGCGGATCAGGTACTCGTTCGGGCCGGTGGACTGGATGCGCGCCTCGGGGTGGCCGAGTTCGGCGTAGGCGGCGCGCAGTGCGGCCTGGTCCACGCTGCGCTCGAAGCGCAGCAGCGTCGTCGTGCCCGAGGTGAACTCGATACCCGGCCGCAGCGTCGGCGGGATCGCCAGCAACACCAGCGCGATCGCCACCAACACCCCGCTCAACACGAAGAAGCGCCGGCGCGTCGAGACGAGGTCGAACGTCCTCACGCCTCACCGCCCATCGAGGCGGCCTCGGCGGAGCCGGGTTCGGTCTGGATGCCGGGCCCGAGCAGGTCCGGGTTGCGCGCGATACGGGTGCCGACGAGCGCCTTGAGCAGGCTGCGAGTGACGGTGATGGCCGAGAACATCGAGACCAGCACGCCGATCGCCAGCGTGACGGCGAAGCCCTGCACCAATGGCGCATCGAAGGCCCCGAAGCCGGGCAGCTCGATGCCGCCGCCGAGCGCGAAGAGGATGCCGCAGGTAATTAGCGTCGTGACGTTGGAGTCGCGGATCGAGGACCAGGCGCGCGCGAAACCGGCGTCGAGGGCGGTGTGGAAGGCGCGGCCGGAGCGCAGCTCCTCCTTCATGCGCTCGAAGATCAGGATGTTCGCGTCGACCGCCATACCAACGGAGAGGACGAACGCGGCGATGCCGGACAGCGTCAGCGTGACCGGGATCAGCTTGAAGATCGCCAGCGTCACCACCGTGTAGACGACCAGCGCGATCGAGGCGAGGATGCCCGGCACCCGGTAGTAGAGCACCATGAACAGCATCACGATCAGCAGGCCGATCTCGCCGGCCAGCACGGAACGGCGCACCGAGTCCTCGCCGAGCGTCGCGTCCACCTCCTGCTCCTGCAGGACGGTGAGCTGCACGGGCAGCGCACCGGAGTTGAGCTGGATCACAAGTTCGGTGGCGCGCTCGAAGGTGAGGCCGCTGATCGTGCCGTTGTCGATGATGACACCCTGCACCGTGGGCGCCGACAGCAGCTCGTTGTCGAGGAAGATCGCGAGCGGCTGACCGAGCAGGCGGCGCGTAATCTGCTCGGAGAGGGTCGCGCCCTCGCCAGTCCACTCGAACTGCACGAGCGGGTTGCCGAGCGGGTCCGAGCCCACGAAGGCATTCGCCCTCAGGAAGCGCCCGGTCAGCGCCACCGACTCGCCATCGAGGACCGCGAGCGACTGCACCCACTGCCCGTCGGGGCCGCAGGGCGCGCCTCCGCCGAGCCCCGTGGGCGCCTCGCAGAACTGCAGCAGCGCGGTGCGGCCGAGCAGCTGGCGCGCCTCGTCCGGCGCCAGGCCGGGGATCTGGATCGTGATGCTGTCGACTCCCTGGCGGGTGACCTCCGCCTCCGAGAGCCCCGCGGCGTTGACCCGCCGCTGGAGGACGCCCACGGAGCCCTCGAGGGCGTCGTCGAGGTCGCCCTCGGCGCCCTCGGGGAGGCTGCCCTGCAGCAGCAGCCGGGTGCCGCCCTGGAGATCGAGGCCGAGCCGCATCGTATCGCGCTCGAAGCCGCCGATGCTCACGCCCCGCCCCTCGGGCCAGGGAACCGATTCAGGCAGCCACTTGCCCGGCTCGGACGGCCAGATCGTGTAGATCGAGGCGATCGTCAGCAGCGCCACGCCAAGCAGTGGCAGCCAGCGCCTCATCTAGCGAGCGTCCGTCTCATCGGCGGCGTCGAGGGCGGTCTCCGGCTCGGCGTCCGCAGCCGAGGCGGTCACGATCTGGACCGCGTCGGCGGTAGCGCGCAGCTCAACGCCGGGGGCGACCTCGAGCAGGATCTCGAGCGGGCCGTCCTCGCGCGTGCGGATCGCGCGCACAGTGGAGTAGAAGCCGCCCGTGGTGAGCACCTCGTCGCCGACGGCCAGTTTGCTGAGGTCGCGGCGGCGGCGGCGCTGCTGGCTGAGCACCGGGCGCAGCAGGATCAGGTAGAAGGCGACGACGACGAAGAGCAGCGGCCAGATGAGTTCCACGCCGCCTCCTTAGCCCGCGTCCGCGGCCAGCTCACGGTCCGCGCCCTCGGCGCGAACCCAGCTGTCGCCCTCGAGTTTCATCAGGTCGTCCATGCTATCGAGGCGGTCCACGTAGAGGATGCCGTTGATGTGGTCCACCTCGTGCTCCAGCGCCTGCGCAAGCAGGTTGTCCTCGGCGCGGATTCGCACCTCGCGGCCGGCGAGGTCCATCGCCTTCACGACCACGCGCTGCGAGCGGGTCAAGTCGCCGCGGTAGCCGGGCACGGAGAGGCAGCCCTCGCCCTCCATGCGGCGCTCGCCGGAGCGCTTCACGACCACCGGGTTGAGCAGCGCGAACGGCTCCTCGTCCGGCATGCCGATCACCACGACCCGCAGGCCGACACCGATCTGCGGCGCCGCGAGGCCGACGCCCTGTGCCGCGACCATCGATTCGATCATGTCGTCGACGAGCCGCCGAATCGACTCGTCGGGGCGGCGCACCTTCTTCGCCTGACGGCGCAGGACGGGGTCGCCGAGGTAGCGGATCGGTCGGACGGTCAGAGTCTGCTCCCGCTGCGGCGTCGCTGGCTGGGCGCGCGGCGTCGCGCGCTGGGCGCATCGAGTGTAGCCCACCATGTGCGCAGCGTCCGCGCCACTACGAGGTCGGACGGAGGATGGCTCGCGCTACCCAAGGGTGAGCGGATCAATGTCGACGACCCAGCCCGCGGGGAACTCGATGTCGCGGAGCAGCTCGGCCGGGTCGGGCGCGCGCACGAGCAAGGCCCAGCGATGGCGCCCACGGACGCGTGCGAGCGGCGGCGGGGCGGGGCCCAACACCTCGATGTTCGGCAGCCCCGCGGCGACGCGCTCCAGCTCCGCGCTCATGCGCCGCGCCTCCTCGGCGGCGTAGTCGCCCCGCGTGTGCGAGAAGACGAGCCGCGCGAGGCGCTGGAACGGCGGGTAGCCGTATTCCGCTCGCCAGGCCAGCTCGTCCTCGAAGAACCCGTCCACGTCGTGGCGCTCGAGGGCCTCGATCGCGGGGTCCTCGGGGGAGAGCGTCTGTACGATCACCCGGCCCTGGCGGTCGGCGCGCCCGGCGCGGCCCGCGACCTGCTCCAGCAGCTGGAAGGTGCGCTCGCGTGCCCGGAAGTCGCCGTCGTTCAGCCCGTAGTCCGCGAGCACCACGCCGACGAGCGTGACGAGCGGCAGATCGAGGCCCTTCGCGATCATCTGCGTGCCGACCAGGACGTCGATCTCGTGGCGCTGCATGCGACCGAAGATCTCCTCGTGCTGCTCGCGACGTCGCGCGGTGTCGCGATCCCAGCGCTCGACGCGCGCGGTCGGGTAGAGGTTGCGCACCTCGCGCTGCACGGCCTGCGTGCCCGCGCGGGCCCGGCGCAGCGGCCCCTCGCACTCGAGGCAGCGGGGCGGCACGCGGCGCGTCCGATTGCACTGGTGGCAGACCAGCCTGCCGGGCGGGTCGTGCAGCGTCAGCGAGACGTCGCAGCTGGAGCAGGCGGGCGAGTGCCCGCGCGGGCAGAGCAGGAAGCCGGCGAGACCGCGACGGTTGAGGAAGAGCAGCGCCTGCTCCTCGCGGTCCAGCGTCTCACCGATGGCCTGCGCGAGCTCACCGGAGAAGAGGTCGCGCTGCCCCCGCGCGTCGATGATCTCGACCGCGGGCAGGCCCTCGTCCGGCCAGACCTGCGTGGTCCCGTCGGGCTGGCGCACGGCGCGCATCCGCCGAGGCAGATCGAGGCGCAGGAGCCGGCCCTCGGCGGCGGCGTGCCAGCGTTCGGCGTCCGGGGTGGCGGTGCCGAAGACCAGCGCCGCGCCGCTCAGCTCCGCGATCCGCTCGGCGACCGTGCGCGCGTCGTAGCGCGGCGCCGGCTCCGCCTGCTTGTAGGTCCACTCGTGCGCCTCGTCGATCACGATCAGACCGAGGTCCGGTTGCGGCGCGAAGATCGCCGAACGGGAGCCGATTACCACGTCGTAATCGCCTCCGGCGATGGCGTGCCACTCGTCGTAGCGCTCGCCCTCGCTGAGGCCGGAGTGCAGCACGCCCACGCGGCCGGGGAAGCGTTCGGCGAAGCGCGCAACGGTGGGCACGGTCAGCGCGATCTCGGGCACGAGCACGATCCCGCGCTTGCCCTGGTCGACTGCGTGCTGCAGCGCCGCCAGGTAGACCTCGGTCTTCCCGCTCCCGGAGACGCCCGCGAGGAGCAACGCCTCGCCAGCGGCGCGATCGATCGCCTCGATGATCACGCGCGCCGCCCCGCGCTGCTCGCCGACCAGCTCCGGCGGCGGGCGGATCGCGACCTCGAGGCTGCGCAGCGGATCGCGGCGGTCGAGCACTTCCTCGACGGTGAGCAGGCCCTCGTCCCGCAGCATCGCCAGCGCCTCACGCGCGGCCGCGCCGAACTCGCGCGCGAGCTCGCCAAGGGGCAGCGACAGATCCGGCACGGCGGCGAAACGCTCGAGCATGCGCGCCGCCGCGTCCTGCGCGCGCGTGCGCGTCCACTCGCGGATCCGGTCGGCCGCCTGCTCCGGCGACAGCGCGAGTGTCACGAGGCCGCGCCCGTCGATCTCGACGTCACCGTCCTCGATCAGCGTCTCCACGGCCGGCCGGCCGCGCGCGATCTTCGCCAGTTCGTCGATCGCGACCGGCCCGCCGGCGTCGAGCACGGCCTGTAGCGCGCGGGCGCGGCGTGAGGCGCGACGGCCTTCGATGCCCTGCGCGAAGCGCAGCGCCTCCTCCGGCGCCGCGGCGAGACGCACGACCTCGACGACGCGCGGGCGGCCGCTGGGGCGGCTCAGCTCGTAGCGCCGCTCGGCGAGCCGACGGCGGACGAGCGCCGCAAGGGCAGCCTCGAAGGCTCGCGCCGCGACACGGCCGGGGAGCGCCGCGCGCAGCCGGCCGGCCTCGCGCGGGGTGTCGCCGAGCAGGTCGTAGATCTGTTGCTGACGCTCGGAGAGCGCCTCCGGCGGCTCGGCGCTCCCCCGGACAAGGAGCCTCCGCGGCCGCTCGCCCGCGCCTGGGGGCAGCATCAGCGCGTGCGCCTCCCACTGCGGCGCCAGGTACTCGTGCGCGATCCAGCGGGCCAGCGCGAGCTGGAGGTCGTTGAGCCGTGGGGCGCCCGCGACGGGTGGATCGAGATCGCGAATGTCGCCGTGGTAGCCGCTGAAGCCGGTGGGCGACTCGACGACGATGCCCTGCAGGGTGCGCTGCCCCCATGGGACGTGCACCACCTCCCCGGCCGCGACTTCGCGCCCCGGCGGGACGCGGTAGGAGAAGGTCATGTGCGTGGGGCGCCCCGCGTTGACGGCGACCTGCACGTAGCGGGCGCGCGCCGGCGACGGCGCTTGAGATGCCATGCCTCGATGATACGTGCGCGGACGGCTCGGTCAGGCGCGGGTTCTAGGCGCGGCGCGCCTCGCGGACGCGGGCGGCGCGGCCGGTGCGGCCACGCAGGTAGTAGAGCCGCGAGCGGCGGACGCGCCCGCGGCGCGTCACCTTCACGCTCTCGATGCGCTTGCCGTTGAAGGGGAAGGTGCGCTCGACGCCCACGCCCGAGGCCATCCGCCGCACGGTGAAGCTGCCGTTCGGACCCTTGCGCACGCGCAGCACGACTCCCTCGAAGGCCTGGATGCGCTCGCGCTCGCCTTCGACAACGCGCACGCTGACGCTGACGGTATCGCCCGCCTTGAAGTCGGGGATGGCCTCGTTGCGCGGCGAGGCGAGTTCGCGCAGGTCAATCGACATTTCGGTTCCCGGAAGATACGGCCGGGCTCCCGCGGAGCCCTCCGCACCAAGTCTATGGCGCGTTTGGCGGTAGCGTCGAGCGAGCTCGCGGCCTCAGTCCAGCAGCAGCGCGTACCCGCCGGGCGCGAGCGCGGCGAGGATCACCGCAGGCACGGCGTTGCGCACGCGGCGCTCACGATCGGCGAGCCCGATCAGCCCCACGATCGTCAGCCCCACGATCGCGTTCGCGGCCATGCAGACACCCCCGACCAGCAGTGCGTAACCCGGCACGTCCATCATCTGCGCGATATGGCAACCCCTCGGGCCGAACGCGTGCAGCCCGACCACGACCGCGGCTACTCGGCGGGTTCCAGGCGGGCGCGCTCCTCGGGCGTCAGGTCAGCCTCGGCCAGCAGGTCCGGGCGGCGCTCCAGTGTGCGTTGCACGCGCTGCTCGCGCCGCCAGCGCTCGATCTCGGCGTGGTGGCCGGAGAGCAGCACCTCCGGCACGATCCAGTCGCGGAACCCGGATGGGCGCGTGTACTGCGGGTACTCCAGCAGGCCGCCCTCGAAACTCTCCTCCGCCAGCGACCCCTCGCCACCCAGCACGCCGGGGATGCGCCGCACCAGCGCGTCGAGCAGCAGCAGCGCCGGCAGCTCCCCGCCCGACAGCACCACGTCGGCGACCGACACCTCGATGTCCACGAGCTGCTCGCGCACACGCTCGTCGACGCCCTCGTAGCGGCCGCAGATCAGCAGCAGGCGCGGCAGCGCCGCGAGCTCGGCGACCAGGTCGCGATCGAGGCGGCGGCCCTGCGGCGTCAGCAGGACGACGCTCGCGGGCGGCTCGGCGAGCGGCTGGATCGCCTCGACAGCCTCGAAGATCGGCTCCGGCTTCAGCACCATCCCCGGACCGCCACCGAAGGGGTAGTCGTCGACGGTGCGATGGCGGTCGTAGGTCCAGTCCCGCAGATCGTGCAGCGCGATCTCGACACGGCCCGCGTCGAGTGCGCGGCGCAGGATCGTCTCGTCCAGCGGGCCACGGAAGATGCCCGGGAAGATCGTCAGTACGTCGTAGCGTCTGGCCGCGGCGGCGCTCATCGCGTTCCGTCCGCCCCGATCAGCCGGCGTGCGTGCCGGCGGGCGGGCGCTCCTCGGGCGCCTCGCGCAGCTGGGCGATGGCGTGCGCCAGTACGGGCAGCACCACCGCCAGGTTCTCCGTCGCCCCGCGTTCGCTGCCCGGCAGGTTGAGGATCAGCGTGCGCCCCCGCACCCCGGCGACCGCGCGCGACAGCATCGCCGTCGGCACCACGGCAATCGAGGCGGCGCGCATCGCCTCCGCGATCCCGTCCACCCGGTAGTCGAGCACGGCCTCGGTCGCCTGCGGCGTGCGATCGCGCGGGGTCAGACCGGTGCCGCCCGCAGTCACAAGCAGCGCGGCGTCGTCCTCGTCGGCGCGCTCGCGCAGCCATGTCGAGATGCGGTCCGCGTCATCGGGCAGCACGACGGGAGTAGCAACCGCGAAGCCCGCCTCGCGCAGCAGCGCGGCGACGGCCGGGCCGGCGCGGTCCTCGAGCTCCCCGCGCGAGGCGCGGTCGCTCACGGTCAGGACAGCGGCGACGCCGAGCGCTGCGGGGTTAGACATGCGGGCTTCCCTGCGGACTCCACCGTGGATCGTAGCAGGGGCGGGCGCATCGGGGCGGTGGGGGTGGTTGTCGGGCAGTGGTGCGTGTGGTAGCCTCGCGGGGTCAAGTGGGGTGAAATGGGAGAGATTCCCAGATTGGCCCACGGATGAGGAACCAGCGTCGGAGGCTGCCGTGCACTTCTACGGCACGTACGAGCACTCGCTGGACGACCGTGGACGGGTCGCGATTCCGGCCGTCTACCGCCGCGAACTCCAGGACGGTGGCGTGCTGCGCCCCGCCGACGACGGCTGCCTCGAGCTCTACACGCACGAGAGCTTCACTGCGAAGACCGAAGAGGTGCTGGGCGACTCCGACACGCGCACGCGCATCGGCCGCCAGCGGCGGCGCGCCTTCCTCTCACGCGCCTTCGGGTTCACCCAACTGGACCGGCAGGGGCGCATCGTGATCCCGCAGGAAATGCGCGAGCACGCCGAGCTGGCCGGCCGCGTCGCCCTTGTCGGGCTCGGCGACTACGTCGAGGTCTGGGACCTCGACCGCTGGCAAGGCGCCGACGAGGCCGCCGCCGAGGCGGTGTTGGAGGACGACGCATGAGCGCCTCCAGCCTTGCGCAACACGAGCCCGTCATGGTGGCCGAGTCCCTCGAGGGCCTCGCCGTGCGCCCGGGCGGGCGCTACATCGACGCGACCGCGGGCCTCGGTGGCCACGCGGAGGCGGTGCTCGAGGCAGCGCAGCCCGGCGGCTCCCTGCTGGGCATCGACGTGGACCCGCAGGCGCTGGCGGCTGCCGGCGAGCGGTTGGCGCGCTTCGGCAGCGCCGTGCTGCTGGTGCGCGGCCACTACCGCGACCTGGCAGCGATCGCCGTCGAGCACGGGTTCGAGCGCGTCGAGGGCGTTCTGTTCGATCTCGGCGTCTCTTCGTTGCAGCTCGCTGCGCCGGGGCGGGGCTTCTCGTTCCAGCGCGACGAGCCGCTGGACATGCGTATGGATCCGGGCGCCGAACTGACGGCGGCCGTGATCGTGAACGAGTACGGAGAAGGCGAGCTGGCGGAGTTGCTGCGTCGCTTCGGCGAGGAGCCGCGCAGCCGGGCGATCGCGAGAGCGATCGTCGCCGCACGCCCGCTGCACACCACTGGCGAGCTGGCCGGCGCCGTCGCGCGGGTCGCAGGACGGGGCAGGGAACGTCGAACAATCAACCCCGCCACTCTGACGTTCCAGGCACTGAGGATCGCGGTGAACCAGGAGCTCGAGTTCCTGGCTGACGCGCTGACTGCTGCCTGCGACCTGCTCGACGGCGCCGGCGCTCGCCTGGTGGTGATCTCCTTTCACTCGCTCGAGGACCGCATCGTCAAGGACTTCCTCCGCCGGGAGTCGCAAGACTGCCTCTGTCCGCCGCGCAGCCCCGGCTGCGTCTGCGGCCACACGGCGACCCTGCGACTGGTCAACCGGCGTGTCCGCAGGCCCTCCGTCGCCGAGGTGGCCCGCAATCCCCGCGCCCGTTCGGCGCGGCTGCGTGTCGCCGAGGCGCTGGGCGAACAGGCGGCGGCCTGATGGCCGCGCTGGTCAGCGTCCCGAGGCGCGGCGGTTCCCCCCCTCCCCCCGCGCCTCGGGACGTCCCCCGCCGCCGTGGAGCCAGCACCGGCCGCAAGGCGGCCAAGCCCGCTCGGCCTCCGCGCACGAGCAACTCACGCCAGGCGGATCGGGAGCAACTCCCCAGGCCGCGCAGCAGCGCCATCGGGCGTCTGCTGCGCGGTGTCTCCCTCCTGCTCGCCGTCGCGCTGCTGCTCGGACTCGCCGCCGGCGTCGGCTCGTTGCAGGTGCTGCAGAGCACCCGCACCGCCGAGGCCGGCTACGAGCTGCGCTCGTTGCAGGCTGAGCGCGCCGAACTCGGCGCGCGGCTGCGCTTGCTCGAGGCCGAGATCGCGCACCTTGCGAATCTCTACGCCGTCTACACCGACGCGACCACGCGGCTTGGCATGGTTCCCGCCGACCGCACGCTGAACGTTGCCGTGGGCGTGCCCGCGCCCGCGGTCATTCCGATGCCAGAACGCTACGTCCAGGAGATCGCGCCGCTCCCCACCGAGACCGAGCCGTGGTGGGAGCAGCTGCTAGGAACCGTGACCGGCCTCAACTGAACGGAGCGCGCCGGCCGGCCGCGAACCCGGAGTGCGACGCGGGCGCCGGCCCACGAATCGCGCTCATCGAGGGGAGGGGATAGGCCGTGGCGGAACCGCACGCCGAGCGGACACGTCCCGACTACATGACCTGGCGGCACTGGTTGCTGACGTCTCTCGTCGCGATCGCACTCGTCGCGCTGATCGGACGCCTCGCCTGGATCCAGATCGCGAACCACGAGCGCTACGCCGAACTGGCGG
This sequence comes from Dehalococcoidia bacterium, assembly GCA_963667465.2. GTDB lineage: Bacteria > Chloroflexota > Dehalococcoidia > UBA2979 > UBA2979 > VXMT01. The sequence continues at coordinate 1,021,163 of CAXXDN010000002.1, forward strand.
CGGCCTCGCGTGCCGACACGGAGCTGCTGCCCGCCCCGCGCGGCGCGATCCTCGACGCCTCCGGGCACCCCCTTGCCATCTCCGTCGACACCTGGGACCTCTACATCGATTCGTTCCTCTGGCAGGATCGCGAGCGCGCCGGCGACGCGGCGGTCGCGCTCGGCGCGGCCATGGGTATGGACCCGGAAACGCTGTTCGAGCTCGGCATCTCGCGGGAGATCGGCGACGTGATCGTGCAGCGCTTCATCGACTACGAGCGCGGGCTCGAGTTGCGCAATCGCGGCATCTGGGGCGTGCGCCTGCTGCCCAGCTCGCGCCGCGTCTACGCCGAGCGGGAGCTCGCCGGACCGCTGATCGGCTACGTGGGCCTCGACGGCTCGGGGTTGTGGGGCATCGAGCGCGACTTCGACCCGGTCCTGCGCGGGAATCCCGGCCTGCTGCTCTCTGAGCGCGACGCGCTCGGCCGCCCGATTGCCTTCGCGGCCTCCGGCGGGCGCGAGCCGACCGTCGGCGGCGAGGTGCAACTCACGATCGATCGCTTCATCCAGGCGATCGCCGAACAGCGCCTCGCCGAGGCAGTCCAGGCGAACAAGGCAAGCGGAGGCACGGTGATCGTGATGGAGCCGCGCAGCGGCGCGATCCTCGCGATGGCGTCCCTGCCGACGATCGCCCTCTCGGACGTCGACCTCGACGACGAGCAGGTGCTCGATCTTGCGCGCAACCGCGCCGTTTCCGACATCTACGAGCCCGGGTCGGTCTTCAAGACGCTGACCACCGCGACGGCGCTCGACCTCGGGCTGATCACGCCGCAGACGACGTACGTCGACGAGGGCTGGGTGCACATCGGGGGGCACACGATCAGCAACTGGGACTTCACCGCCTACGGCGAAGTCACGATGACCGAGTTCCTGCAGCGCTCGCTCAACACCGGCTCGATCTGGATCGCCGAGCAGATCGGCCCGCAGCACTTCTACGAGTACCTCCAGCGCTTCGGCGTCGGGCAGCCGACGCACATCGAACTCTCGGGCGAGGCGCCGGGCAGGCTGCGGCGCGTGGACGATCCGGGGTGGTACCCGGTGGACCTCGCGACGCATTCCTACGGGCAGAGCCTCGCGGCGACGCCGTTGCAGGTGATCAGCGCCGTCAACACCTTCGCCACGGGCGGGCTGTTGATGCGCCCGCAGATCGTGCACAGTGTGGTCAGCAGCGACGGCGTGCGCGTCCACGAGCCCGTCGTCGTCCGCCGCACCGTCTCCCCGGAGACCGCCAGCACGATGGCGCGAATGATGCTCGCGGTGGTCGAGGAAGTCCCGTATCACCTGGCCCGCGTCGACGGTTACCGCGTCGCCGGCAAGACCGGCACGACGATCGTCACGATCGGTGGCAGCTACGACCCAAACACGACCATCACCTCCTTCGTCGGCTTCCTGCCCTACGAGGATCCGCGCGTCACCATCCTCGTGAAGATCGACAAGCCGCGAGGCGACTCCAACCTCGCGGGCATCGTCGCCGCGCCGGTCTTCTCGACCATCGCCGCCGACATCATGGAGTACCTCCGGGTGCCGTCGGCCGAGCGGCAGGTGAACGCACCGTGAGCAGTGCGAGCGAGCACGACCCCGTCCTCGATGCGGACTTCGTCGCCGAAGCGCTGGGCGAGACGCTGCGCGAGCGGCATGGCTCCCGCGCGCGCTTCGGGCGCGCCGTGATCGACTCGCGCCGCGTCGAGGCCGGCGATCTCTTCGTCGCCCTGCGCGGCGAGAACGCGGACGGCCACGACTTCGCCGCCGACGCCCTGGCGCGTGGCGCGGCGGGCTTGCTGCTGGAGCGCCCGCCCGCGGGCGACCTGCCCGGCGAGGCGGCCGTCTTCAGCGTCGCCGACGCCCTCGCCGGACTGCAGCGCCTCGCGGCGGCCTGGCGCGAGGCGCTCGATGGCCTCGAGGTGATCGGCGTCACCGGCAACGTCGGCAAGACGACGACGAAGCTGATGGCCTCGGCCGTACTCGAGCGCCGCTACCGCGTGCGCACGTCCGCGCTCAACTACAACAACGAAATCGGCGTGCCGCTCTGTCTGCTGGAGCTCGGCCCCGGCATCGAGCGGACCGTGATCGAGCACGGGATGTACACCACGGGCGAGATCGCCCAGCTCTGCGAGTGGACGCGCCCGCGCGTCGGCGTAGTGCTCAATGTCGGCCCGGTGCACCTCGAGCGCGCGGGGTCGCTGGAGGCGATCGCGCGCGCCAAGCGCGAACTCGTTGAGGCGCTGCCCGCCGGCGGCCACGCCTTGCTCAACGCCGACGACCCGGTTGTCGACGAGATGGCCGGCCACAGCGCGGCGCAGGTGCTGCGCTTCGGAACCTCCGAGGGCGCCGACATCCGCGGCAGCGAGGTGGCCTCGCACGGCGCCGGCGGCTTCAGCTTCACCCTCGAGGCGGACGGCGAGCGACAGCGCGTGCATGTGCCGCTGCCGGGCGCACATCTGCTGCCCAACGTGCTCGCCGCGGCTGCTACGAGCCTCGTCGAAGGTGTCCCCTTCCCGGAGGTCGCCGCCGCCCTTGAGGCGCTCGACGTGCCGCTGCGGCTGACCGTGCGCTGCCTGCCGGGCGGCGTGACACTGCTGGACGACACCTACAACGCAAGTCCGGCGGCGACACGGGCCGCCCTCGATCTGCTGCGCGAGCTGTCCGGCCGCCGGATCGCATTGCTCGGCGACATGCTGGAGCTGGGCAATCTGGCGGAGCCGTCGCACGAGCAAGTCGGGCGACACGCGGCGAGCTGTGCCGACGTGCTGTTCACGGTTGGCGGCCTCGCGGCCACGATCGCGCGAGGCGCGCGCGAAGCCGGGCTCGGCGACGTACGCGCGCTCGGCTCCAGGACCGAGGCCGCGCAGGCGCTGCGCGCCCTGCTGCAGCCCGGCGATGCGCTGCTCGTCAAGGGATCGCGCGCGCTCGCCCTGGAAACGGTCGTCGAGGAACTGGAGGCGTTGCTGGCCGGGGGGCCTGACAGCGCGCCCACGGGGGGAGACGGATCGTGACGCATGCGCTGCTCTCGGGTGCGGCGGCCTTCGCCGTCGCCCTGCTCGCCGGCCGGCCCTTCGTGCACTGGATTCGCGGGCAGCGGCTGGGCAAGGCGATCTCCGAGGACGGGCCTTCCTCGCACAACATCAAGGCCGGCACGCCGACGATGGGCGGGCTGCTGATCTTCGGCGCCGTCGCGGTCGTGACGATCCCGACGAACCTCCTCGAGCGGCTCAGCATCCTGCTCCCGCTCGGTGTCGTGCTCTCCGGGATGATCGTCGGAGCCATCGACGACCTCGGGACCCTCACGGAGCGGTTCAGGCAGCGCGTCGCGCTGAGCTGGCGGCTGAAGTTTCTCTACCAGCTCGCGCTCTCGGCGATCGTCGCGGGGGTGCTCTACTTCGCCCTCGAGGTGCAGAGCATCAACATCCCCTGGGTTGGCCAGTTCGAGATCGGCCTGTTCTACATCCCGATCGCGATCGGCACCGTGATCGCCACGACCACGGCGGTCTCGATCACCGACGGACTGGACGGCCTGCTGGGTGGCACCGCCGCGATCGCGTTCGGCGCCTACGGCGTGATCGCGTTCATCCAGGGACAGCTCTTTCTCGCCAACTTCTCGTTCACGGTGGCGGGTGCATTGCTCGGATTCCTCTGGTTCAACGCGCATCCCGCGGCGCTGTTCATGGGCGACACGGGTGCGCTGCCCCTCGGCGCCGCGCTGGCCACGGTGGCGCTGATGACCGGGCACTGGCTGCTGCTGCCCATCATCGGAATCGTCTACGTGATCGAGGCCGGATCGACGCTGATGCAGATCGCCTATTTCAAGACCACCGGCGGCCGGCGGTTCTTCTGCATGACGCCGTTCCACCACCATCTGGAGCTGATCGGCTGGAGCGAACCGCAGGTGGTGATGCGTCTCTGGCTGTTCGGAATGACGGGCGCGATGGTCGGAATCGCGCTTGCACTTGCAGTTTGATGTATCTTCGTGGATAAACAAAAAGGCGAAGGCGCTATCGCACGTGCTCAGAATTTGGGGGGAGCCCGCGTGACAGTCGTAGGGCTCGGCATCGAGGGTATCGATCTCACCCGCTTTCTCGCGGCCGAAGGCGCGCGCGTCACCGTCTCCGACAACCGCACCCGCGAGGAGCTGAGCGAGCCCCTCGCCGCCATCGCGGATACCCCTGCGACGCTCTCGTTGGGAGCGAATCGCGAGCAGGATCTGACTGACGCCGACTGCGTTTTCGTCTCCCAGGGCGTGCCGCCCGAGCTGCCCGCGCTGCGCGCGGCGCGGCGTGCGGGCGTACCGATCTCCTCGATGACGCGCCTCTTCCTGGAACGCTGCCCCGTACCCGTGGCCGGCATCACCGGCTCCTCCGGCAAGACCACAACAACCGCGCTCGTCGGCGAGATGCTCGCCGAGGCCGGCGAGGACCACGTCGTCGGCGGGAACATCGGCGTCGGGTTGCTGGCGCTGCTCGAACGCATCGGCCCGGAGACGCGCGTGGTCCTCGAGCTCTCCCACACACAGCTCGAGTCGATCGACCGGAGCCCGCAGCTGGCCTGCGTCACCAACGTCACGCCCAATCACCTCGATCGCTACTCCTGGTCCTCATACCTCGCGCTCAAGCGGCGCATCTTCGAGCACCAGAGCGGCGAGGACCTCGCGATCTTCCACATCGACGACGAGGTCGCCGCCGCCTTCGCCGAGGAGGCCCCGGCGCGCGTTCGCTACACCTCCCTGCTACGCCCGCTGCCCGGAGACGGCGTCACCGTCTCCGGCGGCCTGATCGTGCGCCGCGAGGGCGCACGTGAGACGGAGCTGATGCGCCGCGACGAGATCCCGCTGCGCGGTGACCACAACACCGCGAACGTGGTCTGCGCGCTCGCCGTCGCCTCGGAGCTTGGCGTCGCCGACGAGCCCGCCGCCGAGGCGGTGCGCCGCTTCCACGGCGTGCCGCATCGCCTCGAGCCGGTCGCGACCGTGCGCGGCGTGCAGTACGTCAACGACTCGATCGCCACGACACCGGAGCGAACGCTCGCCGGGATGCGCACCTGCGAGGAGCCGCTCGTGCTGCTCCTCGGCGGACGCGACAAGCACCTGCCGCTCGGCGAGCTGGCGCGCGAGGCCGTCGCGCGCTGCCGCGCCGTCGTCGCCTTCGGCGAGGCGGGGCCGGTCTTCGCCGGGGCCGTCGCCGGCGCCCGCGACGGGGAGCGGCCCGTCGTCGAGCAGGCAGGAAGCATCGAGGAGGCCGTGGCCGCGGCCGCGCGGTTGGCGCGCGCCGGCGACGTCGTGCTCTGCGCCCCGGCGGGCACCTCGTTCGACGCGTACCGCAACTTCGAGCAGCGCGGCGCGGCCTTCCGCGACGCCGTCGCAGCACTCGGGGAGAGCCACTGATGGCGCGCAAGGAATCCGCCGAGGCGCGGCCGCTGCGGCGTCACGAGCCGGACTGGGTGCTGCTCAGCGTGGCGCTCATGCTCGTCGTGCTCGGGCTGATCGCCGTCTTCTCCTCCTCGTACGCAATCGGGGTCGTGAACCACGGCGACGCCAACTTCTTCATCGGGCGTCAGGTGGTCTGGGCCGGAATCGGCCTCATCAGCCTGCTCGCGGCGATGTCGATCAACTACCGCTTCCTGATGCGCCTCAGTCCCCTGCTGATGCTGGCTGCCATCGCCGGACTGGTTGCCGTGTTCGTCCCCGCGCTTTCCGTCACCGCCGAAGGGTCCGCACGCTGGATCAGCATCGGCCCGGTGACGGCACAGCCGAGCGAGTTCGCGAAGCTGGCCGTGATCATCTACCTCGCGGCCTGGCTGGCCGCCAAGGGCCCGTCGGTGCGCAACTTCGCGCTGGGGGTCGCTCCCTACGTCGGGATGGTGGGACTGGTCACTGCGCTGGTACTGCTGGAGCCGGACCTGGGCACGGCGACGATGATCGCACTGATCACGGGCACGCTGCTCTTCGTCTCCGGCGCGCGGCTGCTCCACATCGCCGCGCTCGCATTGAGCGCTACCGTGTTCACCGCCTCGCTCGTGGTCGTCGGCGGCTACGGGGCGGCGCGCATCCTCTCCTTCACATCGGCCGAGTCCGACCCGCAGGGCGCCGGCTTCCAGACGCTGCAGATGCTGCAGGCGCTCGGCTCCGGCGGCCTGACCGGCCTCGGGCTGGGCGTGTCGCGGCAAAAGTTCTTCTATCTGCCCGCCTCGCACACGGACGGAGTGCTCGCGATCATCGGCGAGGAGCTCGGCTACATCGGCGTGGTCGTCGTACTGGCGCTGTTCGCGCTGCTGCTCTGGCGCGGGCTGCGCGTCATGCAGCGCGCCGCCGACCCGTTCGGCTCGCTGCTGGCCGCGGGCGTGCTCGCCTGGATCGCCTTCCAGATGCTGATCAACGTCGGCGGCGTCACGCGCTCGATCCCGCTCACCGGCATCCCGCTGCCGCTGGTCTCCTACGGCGGCTCCTCGCTGCTGATGACGATGATCGCGATCGGCCTGCTGCTCTCCGTCTCGCGCTACGCCGTCATCGCGGACCCCGCGCTCGAGCCGCCCACCCGTGGCGTCCTGCGCACTCCCTCGCTGCGCGGCGCCCTGCAGAGGGGCTCGCGATGAAGTACGGACTCGCGGGCGGCGGAACCGGCGGGCACACCTACCCCGCCGTCGCGGTGGCCGAGCGGCTGCGCGATCGCGCGGACGTGGAGCTCGTCTACTACGGCACGCCCAACGGTCCCGAACGCGCCGTCGCCGAGGCCGAGGGCTTCGCCTACCGGCCCGTGCCCGCCTCGCCGCTCCGCTCACGCTCGCCCGCTCGCGTGGCCCGCGGAGTGATCAACCTCCTCCGCGGCTCGCGCGAGGCCCGGCGCTGGCTCGCCCGCGACGCGCCCGGCGCCGTCTTCGCCACCGGTGGCTACGCCGCTGCCCCGATCGGCCGCGCCGCGCGCCGCGAGGGAATCCCGCTCCTGCTCTTCCTGCCCGACGTCCGGCCCGGCTGGGCGATCCGCTCGATGCGCGGCCAGGCGCAGGCCGTGGCCTGCTCCGTGCCCGATTCGCTCGGCTACCTGCCAGCCGACCGCTCGGTCGTGACCGGCTACCCGACGCGCCGACAGTTCCGCACCGCCTCGCGCGAGGCCGGAACACGCCACTTCGGCCTCGATCCCGCGCGCCTGACGCTGCTGGTGACCGGCGGTTCACTGGGCGCGCACCACATCAACCTCGTGATCGCCCGCAGCCTGCAACTCCTGCTTGAGCAGGCGCAGATCATCCACATCGCGGGACGCTCCGAGGAGGCCTGGCTGGCTCGCGAGCGCGAGCGCCTGCCGACCTGGCTGCAGGAGCGCTATGCGCTGCACGCCTACACGGAGGAGATGGCGCTGGCGATGGCCGCCGCCGACCTCGCCGTCACGCGCGCCGGCGCCTCGACGCTGGGAGAGCTGCCGGCGGCGGGCCTTCCGGCGATCGTCATCCCCGGCGAGTTCTCCGACCAGCACGACAACGCGAGCTACCTCGAGCGGCACGGCGCCGCCCTCACGCTCTCCGGCGACGACGTCGAGGACCTCCCGAACGAGATTCTGCGACTGATCGAGAACGACGCGGCCCGCGAGCGGATGGCGCTCGCGATGCGCGAGCTGGACCGGCCCGACGCGGCCGAGCAGCTGGCGAGGATGCTCGAAGGGCTGGCCGCGTGATGGCGAGCCTGCTGGACGCCCGTCCGCGCAGCGGCGCGATCCCGAGGCGCGTCCACCTCATCGGGGCGGGCGGCGTGCACCTCTCCGCGATCGGGCAGATCCTGCTCGCCCGCGGGCACATCGTCACCGGCTCCGACCTCGCGCGGTCGGAGTACAGCGAGCGGCTGCAGGGCGCCGGCGCGACCGTCTACCACGGCCATGCGCCCTCCAACCTCGGCCGCGCCGAGATCGTCGTCGCCACCGCCGCCGCCTCCAGCGACAACCCGGAGTTGGAGGCCGCGCGCGAACGAGGCGTCCAGGTGCTCTCGCGCGCGGAGATGGTGCAGTGGCTGCTCGCCGGCCGGCGTGTGCTCGCCGTCGCCGGGAGCCACGGCAAGACCACGGGCACCGCCCTGCTGGCACAGCTGGCGGTCAACGGCGGACTCGACCCGCTCGTGCTGCTCGGCGGCGACTCGCCCGGCCTCGGCGGCAACGCCCGCGACGGCGCGGGCGAGCACGCCATCGTCGAGGCCGACGAGTACGCCGAGGCCTTCCTTGAGTACGAGCCGGAGATCGCGATCATCAACAACGTAGAGGCGGACCACCTCGACTACTACGGCAGCGAGGCGCGGCTGCGAGCGGCCTTCGCGGCCTTCGCGGAGCGCGTGCTGCCGGACGGCCTGCTGCTCGTCGGCGCGGACTCCGAGGCGGCCGACGAGATCGGCCGCGCCCGTCGCGCCGCCGCCGCGCGCGTCGAGCGCTTCGGCTTCGCCCAGGATTCCGAATGGCGCGCCGGGCAGTTGCGCGTCAACGACCGCGGCGGACTCGACGCGACCGTATCGCTCGAGGGCGTCCAGCTCGGGCGCCTCTCGCTGCGCGTGCCGGGCCGGCACAACGTGCTCAACGCGCTCGCCGCGCTCGCCGCCGCGATGCGCGCCGGTGTCGACTTCAAGCGCGCGGCGCAGGCGGCCTCGGAGTTCAGCGGCACGCGGCGGCGCTTCGAGCTGCACGGCGAGAGCGGCGGCGTGACGCTCGTCGACGACTACGCACACCACCCGAGCGAGGTCCGCGCGACGCTGGCCGCCGCACGCCTGCGCTACCCGGGACGCCGCCTCGTCGGCTGCTTCCAGCCACACACCTACTCGCGCTCCGCCTACCTGCTGGAGGGCTTCCGCGACTGCTTCGAGGGCCTCGACGCGCTCTTCATCGCGCCCACCTACGCGGCGCGCGAAGAGCCCGACCGGGGGCTCGACGGGGCCGGCCTCGCGGCGCAGATCACGAGACCGCATGCCCATTATGTCGCAACTCTCGAAGACGGCGCCTCGCAGATTGCGGACGCGCTCGGGCCGGGCGACGTCTTCATGACCATCGGCGCGGGCGACATCGACTCGCTGCTGCCGCTGCTGCGCGCGCGGCTGGAGGCGCAACCGTGAGCGCGCGGCAGCGCCTGGGCGTGCTCTTCGGCGGGCAGTCGCCGGAGCACGAGATCTCCGTGATCTCGGCGCGCTCGATCATGCGCGAGGCAGACCGCGAGCGCTTCGCGATCGTCCCGCTCGGCATCACCCGCGGCGGCGAGTGGCTGACCGAGCAGGAGACGCGCGTGCGCCTCGCGCGCTGCGAGGCGGACGGCACGAACTGGCTCGGCGAGGAGCCCGGGCCCGGTCTGCTCGCGAGCGCCGAGGCGGTGGCCGACCTCGCGAGCGTCGACATCGTGTTCCCGATCGTGCACGGCCGCAACGGCGAGGACGGCACACTGCAGGGGCTGCTTGAGCTGAGCGACACGCCCTACGTCGGCGCCGGCGTGGCGGGCAGCGCAGTGGGCATGGACAAGTCGCTGATGCGCGCGCAGTTCGCCGCCCACGGCGTACCGCAGCCGGGCTACGTGCAGCTGCGCGACCTGGAGCTCACCGAACTCTGCAGCGAGCCCGCGCCGCGCGAGGCGCTCGCCGAGCTCGAGCGGGACATCGGCTATCCCTGCTTCGTGAAGCCGGCGAACGGCGGCTCCTCGATCGGCGTGAGCCGCGCCCAATCCCGCGAGGACCTGGGCGAGGCGTTGCGCGAGGCTGCGCGCTACGACCGCAAGGTGCTGGTCGAGGAGGGCATCGCCGGGCGCGAGATCGAGTGCGCCGTGCTCGGCAACGCCGAGCCGCAGGCGTCGCCCCTGGGCGAGATCCGCCCCCGCGGGGAGTTCTACGACTTCGAAGCGAAGTACCGCGATGCGGGAGCAGAGCTGCTCGTGCCCGCACCGCTCGGCGAAGACCTCGCCGAGCGTATCCGGCAGACCGCGCTCGATGCGTACCGCGCGCTCGACCTCGCGGGCTTCTCGCGCGTCGACTTCCTCGTGCGCGAGCCGGACGGCATCCACGTGCTGGAGGTCAACACGTTGCCCGGCTTCACGCCGATCTCGATGTTCCCGCGGCTCTGGCAGGAGGCCGGCCTCTCCTACGGCGACTTGATCACGCGACTCGTCGACCTTGGCATCGAACGTCACGAGGAGGCGCGCGCCTATGCCTAGCCTCCGCCTGCCGCAGTTGCGCTGGCAGCGCCGGCGAGGCCGCCGCTCACGCGCCGCCGCGCGGCCGGGCCGCTATGAGCTCGGGCGCGCCGCGCCGCCTCGCCCGAAGCGACGGCTGCTGCCACGCCTGCCCTGGCGGCGGCTCGCGCTCACGGCGCTCGCCATCGCGGTCCTCGGCGGCCTCGGCTACGGCGGGTTCTGGCTCGTCGACGGGCCCGCGCTGCGCGTGCAGCAGATCACGATCGAGGGCGCGGAGGTCGCCGACCCGCTTGCGATCGCCCGCAGCGCGGACATCGACAAGCGATCGCTGCTCACGCTCGACACAACCACGATCGCGGACCGCATCACCGGGGGCGTACCCGCGGTCCAGAGCGCCACGGTGCGCCGTGAATGGCCGCAGGGCGTCAGGATCAGCGTCAGCGAGCACGCCGGCTGGGGTTACTGGCAATCGGGCGGTCGCCGCGTCGTGATCGACGCTTCCGGCCTCGTGATCCCCGCCGGGCGGCCCCCGCCCGAGGGCGCGGTGACGATCTTCGAGATCGGCGCGACGCGGCCCCTCGAACCGTGGGGCGTCGCCGAGCCCGACACGCTCACCGCCGTCAAGCAGCTGATCGAGGACGCCCGGTCGCAGCGGCTCGGCGTCGCGATTCAGCGCTTCGAGCTCCACTCCGACCGGGGGCTCGTCGTACGCATCGCGGACGGCCCGGACGCGATCTTTGGCGACTGGCGCAACTACAGCTTCAAGGTTGCAGCCTGGGGCGCGTTGCTCAACCGACTCGAGCGCGAGCCGCTCGAGATCAACGAGATCGATTTGCGGTTCGGGGCAAAGTTGGTGGTGCGCTGATGGCTCAACCAACGTTCGCCGCAATCGACATCGGCAGCACGAAGATCTGCACGGTGGTGGCGGAGGTCATCAACGGCAGCGAGATCCGCATCCTCGGCGTGGGCGTCGGACCGTCGCAGGGGATCACGCGCGGCATGGTGGACAACATCCACGCCGCGATGGAGGCGATCTCGTCCTCCGTGCAGCGCGCCGAGCGCGCGGCCGGGGTGCGCATCCTCTCCGCCCACGTCGGCTTCACCGGGCCGCACGTCTCCTCGATGGGCTCGCGCGGCATCGTCGCGATCAGCGACCCACGGCAGCCGATCAGCGAGAGCGACACGGACCGGGCGCTGGAGAGCGCGCGCATCGTCAACATCCCCAACAACCGCGAGGTGGTCCACGTGGTGCCCCGCTACTACGTGGTGGACGGGCAGGACCACGTCACGAACGCGCTCGGCATGTTCGGCTCCAGGCTGGACATGGAGACGCACGTCGTGACCGCCGGAAGCTCCGCCGTCCAGAACATCCTGCGTTGCGTCGAGGGCGCCGGCGTCCACGTCGACTCGCTGATCGTGGGGCCGCTTGCAGCGGCCGAGGCAGCGGCCGAGCGCGAGGAGCTGGAGCACGGCGCGGTGCTCATCGACATCGGCGGGGGCGCCACGGACATCGCCGTCTTCGTGCGCGGCACACTGGTGCACACGGCCGTCCTGCCGGTCGGCGGCGCGCAGATGACGGGCGACCTCGTGGTCGCGCTGCGCGTGCCGCAACCGGCCGCCGAGCAGGCCAAGATCGCGCACGGCCACGCACTCGCCTCGCTCGTCGACGAATACGACCACGTCGAGATCGACGCCTTCGGCGCCGAGGGCCGCAAGGAGATCCCCAAGCGCTTCATCGCCCAGGTCCTGCAAGCGCGCTGCGAGGAGCTGCTGGAGATGGTGCGTGCCGAGGTGCGGCGCGGCGCGCAGACCGAGCTGCTCGCCGCCGGCGCGGTGCTGACCGGTGGCGGGGCCTCGGTGCGCGGCCTCGACCTGCTCGCCGAGGAAGTGCTCGAGCTGCCCGCGCGCATCGGCCGGCCGCGCCACCTGGCCGGGCTCTCCGACCTGCTGAACGACCCCGCCTATTCGACCTCGGTCGGCCTGCTGCGCTGGGCGCTGCGCGAGCAGGAAATTATGTTGCGCCCCGCTCCGCGCCGCCGCCGCGGCATCGGCGGCCTGTTCCGGAAGGTCGCGCAGTTGATGCGCGTCGTGCTCCCCCAGTGATGACTCCCCCAGGAAGCCTTGGAGGCAGCGATGACGAACCTCGCACATGAACCAGGCAGCCGGCCCGCCGAGCCACCCGGCGCCGCCGCGACGGGTTCCGGCGACGCGGCGCCGCTGTTCGACTACCTCGAGGCGGCCCGCGCGGAGGCGCGCTCGCTTGCGGAAGCCAACCCCGCCCCGCTCGACCTGAGCGCCGAGCCGCTGTCCGCCGACGCGCACTCCGAGTTCGACGTCGCGGCCCCGGACACGCCTCAGGCCGAAGCCACGGCGCCGATGGAGGCGCAGGCCACGATGCCTGTCGAGGCGGCGGCCGAACCCGGCGCCGAGGTCCAGGAAGAGCCAGCTCCGGCGCAGGCCGGGGCGGCCCTCGATCCGGCGGCGGAAGCCAAGGCCGAAGCGCCGCCCGAGCCGCCCGAGGAGGTCGAGGCGCTCGCCGAACCTCCAGCCGAGGCCGCGGCACCGGCAGAAGCGACCGTCGAGGCAGCGACCGAAGCCCCGGCGGAGGCGGCGGCCCAAGCGCCCGCCGAGCCGGCTGCGGCGGAAGCCGAGGCGCCTCCCGAGGACACAGCCCGGAGCACCACGCCCCGGAGCAGAGCAACACGAGCACGCAAGGGATCGCGGGCAGCCCGCCAGACACAGCCCCGCAGCAGTTCCACAGGCCCACGGAAGGAGTCCGCCATGCAGAGGAACTACGACACGCTCCCGCCGATCAAGGTCGTCGGAGTCGGGGGAGGCGGCTCGAACGCCGTCAACCGCATGATTCCGGACCGCCTGCCTGGCGTGCAGTACGTGGCGCTGAACACGGACATGCAAGCCCTCGAGAACTGCGAGGCCGAACTCAAGGTTCGCCTCGGCGACCGCATCACGAAGGGTCTCGGCGCGGGCTCCGACCCGCTGCGCGGCCACCGCGCCGCCGAGGAGTCGCGCGAGTCGATCATCGAGGCGCTGCAGGGCGCGGAGATGGTCTTCGTGACGGCCTGCCTCGGAGGCGGCACAGGTACCGGGGCGGCGCCGATCGTCGCCGAGGCCGCCCGCGAGATCGGAGCGCTCACCATCGGCGTGGTCACCAAGCCTTTCGCCTTCGAGGGATCGAAGCGACGCCAGCAGGCCGAAGAGGGCGTGCGCGACCTCCAGGACAAGGTCGACACGCTGATCGTGATCCCGAACGACCGCCTGCTGCAGGTCTGCGACGAGGCCGTGCCGATGACGGAGGCGTTCCGCAAGGCGGACGACGTGCTGCGCCAGGGCATCGAGGGCATCAGCCAGCTGATCACCGTGCCGGGCATTGTGAACCTCGACTTCGCGGACGTGCGCCGCGTCATGTCGGACGCGGGTCCCGCGCTGATGGCGATTGGCTCCGGTCAGGGCGAGCAGCGAGCCGTCGAGGCCGCCCGCCGCGCGATCGCCAGCCCGCTGCTGGAGGTCGACATCACCGGGGCGACCGGCGTGATCTTCAACGTCACTGGCCCCTCGAACCTCTCACTGCAGGAGCTCAACACCGCCGCGCGGGCCATCGCCGAGGTCGTCGACCCGGAGGCGGAGATCATCTTCGGCGCTGCGATCGACGAGGGGCTCGAGGACGAGGTGCGAATCACGGTCGTGGCGACGGGCTTCTCCGGGATGCGCCAGTCTCTCGCCGGGTTCGTCGAGACAGGGATCGAGATCGACGTGCCGCCGCGCGCGGAGCCGGTCGCCGACACCTCGCAGCTGCCCGACGCGCTGACGGACTCCGACCTGCCGGCGTTTCTGAGGAGGACCTTCCCGAAGCGTTAGGTCAGGTGCGGCGGCTCGGCGCGATCCGCTGTCGAGCGCACTTGTCCACAGTCCGTAACAAATCGTTGGCAAGAGGGGTGGCCCGGCGGGTCGCCCCTCCTGCGACTGCCGGGTGCGCCGGGCGCCCGGCGCCCCGTTCGAGCGATCAACAACGGGCTTGCGGTGGCCAGTGGACACGTTCGCCACAGTCTGTGGACTGCCGCCGTTGTCGCCTCGGCGCCCCCGGTGCTGTACTCCCCAGACCCGGAATTCTCCCACTGCTCCCCAAGGAGCCAGCATTGATGACCTGCCCGAGCTGCGGCCACCGTTCCACGACCGTCGTCGAGTCACAGCAGAACGGTACGGGCGTGAGACGCAGCCGCCGCTGCGAGGACTGCAACGCCCTCTTCAGCACCTACGAGCAGCCCGAGGCGACCCGCGTGTTGGTCCGGAAGCGTGACGGGCGCCGCGAGCACTTCCAGCGCGAGAAGCTGCTCACCAGCCTCCGCCTCTCCGCCCGCAAACGTGATCTCACCGCCGCCGCCATCGAGGCGGTCGTCGAGGACATCGAGCGGCGCATCGCCGCGTCCGACTCGACCGAGGTGCCGAGCCGCGTGATCGGCGAGATGGCGATCGCGCACTTGCGCACCCTCGACCCGATCGCCTACATCCGCTTCGCCTCGGCCTATCGCCAGTTCGTTTCCCTGGACGACATGTTCGACGAGCTGGAGCGGCTGGAGTACAGCGCGATGCCCCCGGCCGCGCAGCCCTCGCTGTTCGACGAGCAGCTGCCGCACGCTCCTCGCCACATCGCCAGCGCTCCCTCGCTGCGCTGAGACCGCCCTGCCCGCCGCCTTCCCGGAGACGCGCCCTCGCGAGGCGCCCGCACGCCCACGACACCCCCGGGAAGGGGTACGATCGATCGAGGCAGCGGGTGAAGCGCTTGCGCGATGAGCGCACGTATGTTCTTATAGGCGCGCACGCTCCCCGTGGCGGAAGGGACAGCGGCTCATGGTCGCCCCCACTGCGCCCCGCTCCCGGTCGATCGCGCTCTCCTCGAACGCGCGCACCGTGCTGGAGCGCCGCTACCTGCTGCGCGACGCCTCCGGCGCCGTCACCGAGACGCCGGAGCAACTCTTCGCTCGCGTCGCGGCGGCGATCGCAGCCGTCGAGCCGACGGCCGAGCTGCGTGAGGCCTGGGCGCCGCGCTTCCTCGAGGCGATGTCGTCGCTGCGTTTCCTGCCCAACTCGCCGACGCTGATGAACGCCGGCACCGGCCGCGGCACACTCGCTGCCTGCTTCGTACTACCGGTCGAGGACACGCTCGAATCCATTATGTCGACCGCCAGGGCGACCGCTCTCGTGCAGAAGTACGGAGGCGGCACCGGCTTCGACTTCTCGCGCCTGCGCGGCGAGGGGGAATCGATCGCCAGTACGCACGGGGCCGCCTGCGGTCCCGTCTCCGTGCTCCGTCACTACGACGACGTCTCCCGGCTCGTCACGCAGGGTGGCAAACGCGACGGCGCGAACATGGGCATCCTGCGCATCGACCACCCCGACGTGCGCGCCTTCCTCCACGCCAAGGACGACGGCGTCAGCGCGCAGCGCTTCAACATCTCTCTCGCCGTGACGGATGCCTTCCTTGAAGCCGCCGCCGAGGGCGCTCCCTTCACTCTCGCCGATCCGCGCGACGGCAGCCCGCGCGGCCGCGTGGACGCGGCGGAGCTGCTGGACGAGGCGGCGCGATCGGCCTGGCTCAACGGCGACCCCGGCATGGTCTTCATCGACACGATCAACCGCGCCAACCCCACGCCGCGGATCGGCGCGATCGAGGCCACGAACCCCTGCGGCGAGGTGCCGCTGCTGCCCTGGGAGGCCTGCACGCTCGGCTCGATCAACGTCTCCGCCTTCCGGGACGAGGCAGCGGACGACCTCGATTGGGCGGCGCTGCGCGAGACCGTGGCGCTGGCCGTGCGCTTCCTCGACAACGTGATCGACGCCAGCCCGTTCCCGCTCGAGGAGATCCGCGAGGCGGTGCGCGGCAACCGCAAGATCGGGCTCGGCGTGATGGGCTTCGCCGACCTGCTGATCGCCTCGGGCGTGCCGTACGACTCTTCCGAGGCGCTCGACCTCGCGGAGCGGCTGATGAGCGAGATCGCCACTGCGTCGAACGATGCATCGGCAGTGCTCGGCGCAGAGAAGGGCGCCTTCCCGAACTGGGAGCGATCGGTCTACGCGGGCAGGAAGCCCTACCGCAACGCGACGCGCACCTGCGTCGCGCCGACCGGCACGATCGCGATCATCGCGGGCGCGTCCTCGGGCATCGAGCCGCTCTACTCGCTCGCCCACATGCGGCGGATGGGCGACGGGACGGTGCTGCCCGAGGTCTCGGCCGCCTTCGAGCGGGCCGCCCGCGACGGGGGCTTCCACTCGCCCGGGCTCTTCGCGGAGCTCGCGGCGGGGGGCAGCCTCCAGGACCACCTCGAGCTGCCGGAGGAGGCGCGCCGGCGCTTCGCGACCGCGCACGAGATCGGCTGGGAGCAGCACGTGCGGATGCAGGCCGCCTTCCAGCGTCACACCGACCTCGCGGTTTCGAAGACGGTCAACCTGCCGCACGACGCGACCGTCGAGGACGTGCGCTCGGCGCTGCTGCTGGCGCACGAGCTCGGCTGCAAGGGAATCACCGTCTACCGCGATGGCTCGCGCGCGCAGCAGGTGCTGGCGCACGCCCCTGCGGACAATCCCGGCGAGGCGGCCAACGGCCAGTGCTGCCCGGAGTGTGGGCTCCCGTCGGTCTGAGTGCGACGGGCGGCGTTACCCGCCCGCCCAGGAAAGCACCTGCTCCGGCGTAATCGAAACCACCACGCGGCCCTCCTCGCGGAGGTTGCGCAGCAAGTCCTCATCGCTCAGTTCCGCATCGCCGAAGTCGCGCCGGTACTTCGCGTAGAGCCGCGCGCGCAGCCCAAGCAGCGAGGTGTCGTCGTCGAGGATCTCCGCCTGCCCGGAGACGACGACCGTGCGGTAGGTACGTGCATCGTCGACGACGAGCGTGACGCTCGAGGCCTCCTGCAGCAGCCGGTACTTCACGCGCCGGCGCGTGATCGAGATCTGGAAGCGGCCCTCGGAGTAGTCGAACCAGACGGGTGTGGCGTGCGGCGCCGCCTGACCCTCGCCCTCGTCTGCTCCGCGCGGGATGCAGAGGATCGCGTTATGCGGCTCGGCGAGGAAGTCATCGAACTCGGGGGGTACGCGCTCCGCCACGACTCGCTCCCTAGCCGCGCGGCAGCCCGAGGCCGCGCGTCGCGATGATGTTGCGCTGGATCTCGGAAGTGCCGCCGCCGATCGTCGTCGCGATCGCACCGAGGTAGCCGCGCGACCACTTCGCGCGCAGCACGGTGCGCTCGTCGTCACTGTCCCAGAGCGGCGCATAGAGGCCGAGCGTCTTCAGCGCTGTTCGCGCGATCGCCTGCACGAGTTGGTCCGTGAACAGTTTCTGCATCGAGGCTTCGTAGTTGGGCACGTCGTCGCGCAGCTGCATCGAGATCACGCGGTACGAGAACAGCCGCGCGACGTTCGATTCGGTCCAGCGGTCGGCGATCTCGCCGCGCAGCGTCGGGCTGCGCTGCGGGTCGACGCGCGGCGCGGGCTGATCCTTCTCTTCCTCGATCAGCTCGAACAGGTCGCCCAGCGTCTGCAGCATCGTGAGCGCCGAGCCAATCGAGGAGCGCTCGAAGTCGAGGTGCGTCGCGCCGACGTACCAGCCGCGGTTGATCTCGCCCACCGCCTGGTCGACGGGGACGCGCACGTCCTCGAAGAAGACCTCGTTGAACTCGTTGCGGCCGTTGATCTGCTCCAGCGGGCGGATGGTGATGCCCGGCGTGTCCATCTCCAGCAGCAGGTAGGTGATGCCGCGGTGCTTCGGCGCGTCGGGGTCCGTGCGGAACAGGCCGAACATCCAGTCCGCGTCCCGCGCGTTCGAGGTCCAGATCTTCTGCCCGTTAAGCACGAAGTCATCGCCGTCACGGTCGGCGCGCGTGCGCAGCGAGGCGAGGTCCGAGCCGGAGCCCGGCTCCGAGTAGCCCTGCGCCCACTTGTCCTTGCCCTCGACGAAGCCGGGCAGGAAGCGCTGCTTCAGCGCGTCGCTGGCGTGCACCATGATCGTCGAGCCGACGTCGAGGACGCCTGCCCGCGGAGCGCGGTACTCGGCCAGCACCTCGTTGAGGATGAACTGCTGGTCCACCGGCAGCCCGGCGCCGCCGTACTGCTTCGGCCAGGCGGGGGCCGCCCAGCCGCGCTTGATCAGTGCGTCGCGGAAGTCATCCACGGCGCGGTCGTGTTCCTTCGGGTCCGGCCAGGTCGGGGCGGAGCCCGGCCCGCCGAGCGCGCTGTACCTGGCGTCGTCACGCAGCTTCGCCGGCAATGCCTCCTCGACGAAGGCGGCGACCACCTGCCGCCACTCGGCCTGCTCGGGTGTGTCGGAGAAATCGACCATGCCGTCCGTCCCGTCGCTCCATCGCCGCCCTCAGAGGCGCGCAATGATCTCCTGCTGATAGCGATCGATACCCGATCGTAGCTCCTCAATGTCCGAGCTCGCCCCGCTTTCGCGCGAGGAAACGATCAGCCGCGAGGCGCCCAGCTCCATGTAGCTGCGCACGAGGCCGAGGTCGAGGCTGCGCGCGGCGTCCCAGCTCCCCGGCCAGACGCTGATCTCGACCTGCTCCGGGTCGCGCCCGGCCTCGCGGGCCGCGTCACGCAGATCCTCGAGCCGCGCCGCGAGGTCGCCGGGCGAAATCACGAAGGGGAAGAAGCCGTCGCCGCGTCGCCCGGCGCGGCGGGCGGCGAACTCGCTGCTGCCGCCGATGTGGATTGGGATGCCCCCGGCCCGCGCCGGCTTGGTGTCGTTTTGTACGCGCTCGAACTGGATATGGCGCCCATCGTAACTCGCGGGGCCGGGCGCCCAGAGCGCGCGCATCGCCTCGATCGTCTCGTCAAGCCGACGGCCGCGGTCACGGTACGGCACGCCGATCGCTTCGTACTCCTCCTTCTGCCAGCCGAGGCCGACGCCGAGCAGCAGCCGGCCGCCGGAGAGCGCGTCGAGCGTCGCCGCGCGCTTCGCGAGGATTGCAGCACTGTGCTGCGAGGCGACGACCACGGCGGTGCCGACGCGCAGCGTGCTGCTGTTGGCAGCCACCCAGGAGAGCCACTCCAGCGGGTCCGGCATCACCGTGTCCGGGGTGGGCCCCCCGGGGATGCGCCCGTCGTCCGAGTAGGGATAGAGCGGCTCGTAGTCCTCGGCGATGATCACGTGCTCGACGGCCCACACAGACTCTACGCCCTGCTCCTCGAGCATCGCGGCGAGGCTCGCGACCCACTCGCCCGAGGTGATGTGCGGGCGCTGGAACGGCGGCAGGAAGCCGAGTTTCACGCGGGCGCAGCTTCGGGCACGTGCGGGGTCTCGAGGAACTTCGTGCTGAGCGGTGCGCCGACCTCGAACGGATCCCTCAGTCCCAGTTCGTCGCCGATCTCACGCAGGGCAGGCAGTACGTCGGAGCCCATCAACTCGATGCAGCGCTTCGAGTCCTCGTGGCTGACCTTGCCGTCGTTGCCCCAGAGGGCGAGGATGCCCGGCCGCGTCTCCTCGAGCAGCACGCGCAGCCGCTCGACCACCTGGTCGGGCGTGCCAGCAACGATCTGCAGGTGCTCGAGTTGCTGCTCGAAAGGCATCGCCTGCGGGGCGTCGGCACGGTTGTTGATGCGCTTCAGGGTCGGCTCGCGGTTGGCGGGGGAGCCGTAGCCCGTGGGCGAGGACCAGACGGGGTGGCCGAGGCCGGTGAACTCGCCCTGCATCCACATGTACTCGCGGGCGTTGGCGATCGCCTTTTCTTCAGTGTCCTGGACGTGCACGCGCAGCAGGTAGCCGCGGTGCTCCGGGCCGGACTCGTAGCCGACCTCGTTCGCGGACTTCTCGTAAAGTTCCCAGATCTGCTTGGTCATCTCGATCGTGGTGTTGAGGCAGACGTAGGGGTAGCGCTGCTGCGCGCACCAGACGATCGTCTCCGGACTGGCCACGCCGGGCACCCAGATGCGCGGGTGCGGCTTCTGCAGCGGGACCGCCCACGGATTGACGACGCGGAACTCGTAGTTGTCGCCCTCCCAGCGCCACGGGCCGGGCTCCGTCCAGGCCTTCACCAACAGGTCGTGCGCCTCGTAGAAGCGCTCGCGGTTGAAGGCGGGGTTGACGTTGTTGGCGTACTGCTCGGTGCCGGCCCCGCGCACGATCCCGGCCACCAGGCGGCCCTTCGAGATCATATCGACCATCGCCAGCGATTCCGCTGCCTGCAGCGGGTTCTCGAGCGTCGGCAGCGGAGTGCCGAGGAGCACGATCTTCACCCGCTCGGTCGCCGCGGCGAGCACGCTGGCCCAGACGGTGATCTGCGCCTGCATGCAGAACGGCGCGTCGTGGTGCTCGTTGAGCATGATCCCGTCGAAGCCCACCTCCTCGGCGAGCTTGTATTCGATCAACCGCTCGTTGTAGAGGCGGCTGCCGGCGACGGCGTCGAAGTGCTTGTTGGAGAAGAGCAGCGCCGTTGTGCCGTCCTCCCCGACGGCGTCTTCCGGATAGGTCGACATCGGCTGCTCGGTGAAGTACATCAGGTGCATCGGCTACCTCGTTTCGCGTCGTGCCGTTCCGTCCGTCACGCCTCTTCCGTCCAGCCGAGGATCGAGGAAGCGGCGGGGCAGTACACGTGCGCCAGCACCGGACTCACGATCCGCTGCGGGCGCTCCATGTCGAACCAGCCGTCCACCACGCCCCAGTGGTACGGGCTCACCATGTAGTCGACGGTCAGGCCGTCGACGGTCTGGTACTCCTGCTCCCAGACGTGCGTCCATTGCGTGTGCTGCAGCGCCGGATCGGTCCGGCTGCACGCCCAGTTGCGGATCGTGGCGATGTAGCGAGGCATGCTCATCAGCTCGCGCTCGAAGCGCGCCAGCGCTTCCGCCTCCGCACCGTCCTCCACCCGCAGGAACAGCGTCCGCTTCACGAAGTCGCGGATGCCGGGTTCCGGAAGCTCACCATACTGCGGCGCGAAGCGCACCGCGTCGATCTGCGCAATCACTGCCCGCGGCCCCTCGGCCTCGAAGTACGGCGCCA
Organism: Dehalococcoidia bacterium; assembly: GCA_963667465.2. GTDB lineage: Bacteria > Chloroflexota > Dehalococcoidia > UBA2979 > UBA2979 > VXMT01. Next base: position 1,042,337 of record CAXXDN010000002.1, read on the forward strand.
GCGCCGGCGAGGCCGCGACCAGCGCCGTCGCGTCGCCCTCAGGCGCCTCGTCGAAGAGCAGGTCCCACGTGTAGTCGCCCCCGCCGACGCTGCCCTCGATGTGCCGCCCGAGGTGGCCGCGCCGCGCGCCCAGCAGCTCGTGGGCCCCGGCCAGTGCGGCCTCGAACGCCTCGAGGGCCGCGCCGTTCGCGCCCTTGCGCAGGTGCAGCATGGCGACCTGGCGGATCATGGCGCCTCCAGTTCGGCCGCTGCGAGGAAGAGGCGCTCGCGCGAGACGGCCAGCTCCGCGCTGTCCTCCCACCACGCCGCCGCGCCCTGCTCGCGCGACTGCCGGCGCATCGCCCAGAACTCCGGGAACGACCACAGCAGGTAGAGGTCGTTGCTCTCGTCCTGCAGCTCGAGTGGCGGCTCGATCCAGGAGCCGACGAGCGTCATCCCGCGCTCGAGCGCCAACGGCAGGTACTCCCGGGCGACCCGCTCGCGGTACTCGCCCAGGCAGCCCGGCTGCACGGTCACGCGGTCGAGGATGTAACCGCTGGTGATGCCTCCGCCCGCATCGCTGGTCATACGGTGATCCCCTGCTCGGTCAGATCGGCGAGCTCCTCGGCGCTGAGGCCGAGCAGGCCGCACAGCACTTCCTCGGTATGCTCGCCGAGCAGCGGCGAGACGCCGTACTCGACGTCCGGGATCGCGCTGAAGCGGCCGGGCAGGCCGGCGAGGCGGCGCTTCCCTACCTCCGGGTGCACGGTCTCCACGAACGCGCCGAGCGCGTTGAGTTGCGGATCATCGAGCGTCTCGAACGTGTCGAGGACTGGCGCGGACGGGACGGCGTACGCCTGGAGTTGCTCGGCCGCCTCGTAATGGCTGCGCCCGCGCGTCCAGGCGGTGAGTCGCTCGTCGATCTCGTCGTGGTGCTCGGTCCGGCCCTCGTGCGTAGCGAAGCGCGGATCGGCCGCCCACCCGGGGCTGCCGAGCGCCTCGCCGAGGGCGCGCCACTGTTCGTCGCCCTCGACGGAGATGGCGACCCACCGGTCGTCGCCGGTGGAGCGGTAGACGCCTCTCGGCGCGAAGTGCGGGTGGCGATTACCGCGCCGCGGCGTCTCGCGCCCGTTCATCGTGTAGTCCAGCACCGCCTCCGGGATCGTCGAGGTCACCGTCTCGGCCATCGCGATCTCGATCCATTGCCCCTCGCCGGTGCGGTTGCGGTGATGCAGGGCCGCGAGGACTGAGAACGCCATGTGAATGCCGATCATGAAGTCGGGATAGTCGCGGCCCAGGCCCGTCGGCATGCCACCCTCGTAGCCGGTGATGTAGGGCAGACCGGCGTAGGCCTGCGTGTTCGGCCCGAAGCCGGTGGCGTCCTTGTCCGGGCCGTCCTGACCGAGCGGGGAGCCGGAGAGCATGATGATGTCCGGCTTGACCTTCCGTAGTGCCTCGTAGCCCAGCCCCATCCGCTCCATCACGCCGGCGGCGAAGTTCTCCGTCACGATGTCGCTCTGCCGCACCATGTCCATGACGAGCTCGATGCCGCGCGGCTGCGTCAGATCGATGGTGACGCAGCGCTTTCCGAAGTTGACGCCGTTGTACATCGAGGCGCGGTTGATGCCGTTGATGCCATCGGCGCCATTGCGCAACCCGCCCATGCGCGTGATGTCCGGGCGCACGGTCGACTCCACCCGGATCACGTCCGCGCCGAACGTCGCAAGCCACGAGGTGGCGTGCGGCACTGCCAGCACCCAGCCGATGTCCGTGATGCGGACGCCATCAAGCGGCGCGTGCTGCCCGGCGCTCATCGCGGCGCCTCCAGCACCTCGTCGTTGTGCGCGCCCAGCCGCGGGGCGGGTTCGCGCACCGTCGCCGGCGTCGCCGAGTAGCGCGCAGGCGGCCCGGGCTGCGTGAGCACTCCCACATCGGGATGTTCGACCTCGACGAAGAACTCGCGATGCTGGTACTGGCGCGACTCGATCAGTTCCTGCATCGAGTTCACGGGGAAGCAGGGGATGCCGGTGTCCCTCGCCAGTTCGTAGATGTCCATCTTCTGCTGCGTGAGCAGCCACTCCACGGTCAACTGCTCCAGCACATCGTTGTTCGCGTGGCGGCCCTCCGCGGTGTCGAAGGCCTCGCTCATCGCCCAGGCGGGCTTGCCGGCCAACTCCCTGAACGTGGCCCACCAGTGGTCCGCGATGAACGGCGAGAAGGAGATGTAGCCGTCCTCGCAGGGCAGCACCCAGGAATAGCCGTGCTTGATACGCGGCGGGGCCAGCTCAGGCGTGTACGAGGCGGCCGAGTAGTCGTTGCGCAGCATCGCGTTCACTGCCTCGAAGCGCGAGATGTCGACGAGTTGACCCTCGCCGACGGCCTTGCGGTGGAAGACGGCCAGCATCGTCATCGCCGCCGCCGTCGCGCCGGAGAGGTAGTCGGTCTGGTAGCCGCCGCCGGCGAGTGGCGGCTGCGCCTCGAGGTCGGTGACCTGTCCGTAGGGCGTTTGGAAGCCGAGCCCGCTCATCATGTAGGCCGTGAAGTCCGTCGCGACCCAGTCCCGACAGGGCCCGACAAGCCCGAACGGCGTGATCGCCGTCATGATCAACTGGTCGTTGAGCGGCTGCAGCTCCTCGTAGCTGAGCGCGAACTCCTCGAGTTCCTTCGCCGCCAGATCGATCACGAGGATGTCGACCTGGCCTATCAGCCGCCGCAGCAGCCCGCGCGACGCCTCGTCGCCAACGTCGAGCGTGACGCTGCGCTTGTTGTGGTTGAGGTAGATGAACTGGCCGCTGCGCTCCGGGTGCGCCTCGTCGCCGGGGAAGGGGCCGTGGCGGCGCGAGCGGTCGCCCTCGGGCGGCTCGATCTTGATCACGTCCGCTCCGAGGTCGGCGAGCAGCTTGCCGCAGAACGGCCCGGCGACGCCCTGCGCCACCTCGAGCACGGAGAGGTCGGACAGCGCGCCGTCGCTCATGCTCCCCCCGCTCCGTCGGTGTCTGACGGACACCGCGCAGCCCCATCACGCGCCCGCAGGGTACTCCGTTGCGGCGAGCCGTGGCGCCCTCGAGCCGCACGATCCCGGGCAAGCACGTTTCGCTATACTCGCCGCCCAGCGCGAACATCCACCCGCCGGGCCCGGACGGCCCGACAGCAGTGCGACGAAGGGGGCTGACGCATGAGCGACGAGCCTATGGTCCCGCCCGAGGCGACAGCGATGATCGGCCAGGAGACCCGGCGCGGCACCGGCGTCGTCTACCAGAAGGAGGCCCAGCGCTGGGCCGCCGCCGTGGGCGACCTGAATCCGCGCTACTTCGACGCGGAGGCGGCCGCGGCGGAGGGCTTCAGCGACACGCCGATCCCGCCGCTGTTCGTCTCGCAGGTGATGCAGGGCGTCACGATCCGCGACGGCCTGCGCCACGACGGCATCCCCGGGGGCGGCGGCGGCGGCATCCCGCTCAACAACGCCCCACGCCGGATGGCCGGCGGCGAGGAGTACGAGTTCATCGCGCCGATCTATCCCGGCGACACCCTCACCGCCGTCACGCACGTCGCCAACATCGAGGAGAAGACGGGCCGATCCGGCCGCTTCGTGCTGATGACGAGTGAGACCACCTACACGAACCAGCACGGCGAGGTCGTCGTGCGCTCGCGCATGTCCACGATCGCGAACTGACGGAGCGAAGACGATGGCAGACCAGATCTACTTCGAGGACGTGAACGTCGGCGACGAGCTGCCGGAGGTGGTGGAGACCGTTGACGAGGTGCAGATGTTCTTCTTCAGCGCCGCCACCAACAACGGCCACCGCATCCACTACGACGCGCCCTACACCACGGAGGTCGAGGACCGCCCGAACATCCTCGTGCATGGCCCGCTGCAGGCAGCGCTGCTGGCGAAGATGGTGACCGACTGGCACGGGCCGGCCGGCCACCTCAAGCGCTTCCGCATCCAGAACCGCGGCAACGCCTTCCCGCACGAGAACCTGTATTACGGCGGCACGATCACCGACAAGCGCGAGGAGGACGGCGAGGCGCTGGTCGACCTCGACGTGTACGAGCGCAACGAGGGCGGCGACGTGCTGGTGCCCGGCGCCGCCACGGTGAGCCTGCCGCGCCGCTCCTGAGGCGCCCGGAGGCCCGACCGCCGACACCCGAAGGGGGTGAGCCATGGGACTGAGAGGCGACGCAGCGATCGTCGGCATCGCCGAGTGGAAGCCGGAGCGCCGGCCGACCCGCGAGCCGATGTTCTCGTTCGAGCAGTACGCCGAGCTGGCGAAGGAGGCGCTCGACGACGCCGGCATTGGCGTGAAGGAGGTCAACGGCCTCTGCACCACCGGCGTGCGCGAGTCCTCGATGTTCGCGCCGGCCACGCTCTCCGAGTACATGGGGATGCCGGTCAACCTGGCCGAGCACGTCGACCTCGGTGGTGCCAGCTCGGCGGGGATGATCTGGCGGGCGGCCGCGGCGATCGAGCTGGGGCTCTGTGACGTGGTGGTGTGCGCGACGCCCTCGGGGCCGACACCGCAGCCGCCGGGCGGGCCGGTCAATCCCGGCTACCTCGGCGCCTCGAGCGGAGCCTTCGGCTCGCCGCAGGCGGAGTTCGATATCCCCTACGGCAACCTGGCGCAGAACTGCGGCTACGCGCAGATCGCGCAGCGCTACGCCGCCGAGTTCGGCTACGACGAACGCGCGCTGGCGAAGATCGCGGTCGACCAGCGCACCAACGCCTGCGCCTACCCGCCCGCCTTCTTCCACGGCCAGCCGATCACGGTCGACGACGTGCTGAACAGCCCGATCATCGCGGACCCGCTGCACCTGCTGGAGATCGTGATGCCGTGCAGCGGCGGGGCAGCCGTGATCCTCGCCAGCCGCGAGCGGGCGCTGCGCAGCAACCACCGGCCCGCCTTCCTCACCGGCTTCGGCGAGCACCTGGCGTTCAAGACGCCGAGCTACGCCGCGGACCTGGTGCGCACGCCGATGAAGCCCGCCGCCGACAAGGCGTTCGAGATGGCCGCTGTGGCGCGCTCGGAGATCGACGCGGCCCAGCTCTACGACTGCTACACGATCACCGTGCTGCTGGCGTTGGAGGACATGGGCTTCTGCGAGAAGGGCGAGGGCGCGCGCTTCGTCAACGAGCACGACCTGACCTACGCGGGAGACTTCCCGCTCAACACCAACGGCGGCCAGCTCTCCTTCGGCCAGCCCGGCATGAGCGGCGGGATGTCGCACGTCACCGAGGGCGCGCGCCAGATCATGGGCCGCGGCGACGCGAACCAGCTCGAGAGCTGCGACACGGTCCTGGTCCTCAACAACGGCGGGATCATGAGCGAACAGGTCGCGCTGATCCTGAGAGGGGAGTAGCGCTGTGGAGAAGCCAGTCCCGGTCCCGACCCCGCAGACCCAGCCCTTCTGGGACGCCCTCGCCGAGGGCCGCGTCGAGCTCCAGCACTGCGGGAGCTGCGAGCAGTACATCTACTACCCGCGCACCCACTGCCCCGGCTGCCTGACCCGCGACCTCGAGTGGCGCGAGCTGTCGGGCAACGGCGTCGTGCATACCTACACGGTCGCGCGGCGTCCCACGGCGCCGCCGTGGTCGGAGGACGTGCCGCAGCTGATCGCCGTCGTCGAACTGGACGAGGGTCCGCGCCTGACGACGGAGCTCGTCAACGTCGAGCCGGACGCAATCGAGGTGGGGCTGCGCGTGCAGCCGGTCTTCCGGGCCGTCGGTGAGGCAACGCTGCTGCTCTACGAGCCCGCCTGACGGCGCCGCCCGCCGCTACTCCGGCAACGGCTTCGGCTCCTCCGAGGCGGCGACGCGCGCGCGCCGCAGCTCCACGATGCCCTCGGCGCTGTAGCCGAGCTCGGCGAGGATCGCGTCGGTGTGCTGGCCCGCGAGCACACCGGGGCCGTAGCGCCCGGGCGTACGCGAGAACGTGACGGTAGGCCCCCAGCGCTGGTAGCGGCCGAAGCCGGCGTGCTCCACCTCGGGGGCGAAGCCGTTGGCGCGCATGTGCTCGTCGTCCCGGAGGAACTCACCGGGCGGCACGTCGGCTCGCACGCACGGAGCGCCGGCCGCGATCAGCTCGCGCTCCCACTCGTCCGCCCCGCACGCGCCGAACGCCTCGCCCAGCGCGGAAGCGAGCGCCTCCGCCTCACGCCCGCGGTCCTCGGGCGTGGCGAAACGCGCATCCGCCGCGAGGTCGGGGCCGCCGAGCCGCGACAGCGCCGCGGCGAGCGCAACCCACTCGCGCTCGTGCGAGATCTCGAGGTAGACCCAGCCTTCGGCCGTCTCGTAGAGGCGGCGCAGCGGGGTCGGGCCGTACAGCTCCGGGTCGGCCTGCGCGCGCGGCGGCTTGCCCTCGTAGGAGAGGAAGTCGTCGCTGTTCGCGTAGGCGTTGGCCCCGAGCATGCTGAGGTCGATGCGCTGCCCGCGCCCGCTGCGGCGGCGCGCGTAGAGGCCGAGCAGCGCCGACGAGGTGAGCGCAACCGAGGTGTTGGGGTCCGGGTTCGCCTCATTGGAGACGTAGAGCCAGCGCGAGGCCTCGCGGATCTCATCGAGGTCGTCGCAGTCCGTGGGCGGCATGCCGGAGCCAGCCTGGTGCAGCGCGCCGCCCATCGCCGCGCCGGGGATCGGGTGGGCGGCGGGGCGGCTCGCGCTCGGGCCGTCCGGCCCGTAGCCGGTGGCGGCGATGTACACCAGCTCCGGCCGCAGCGCGCTCAATTCGTCGTAGCCGATGCCGAGTCGTTCCGCGACGCCGGGGCGGTAGTTGTGGACCAGCACGTCGGCGTTGCGCACGAGGCGGTGCGCGATCTCCTGGCCTCCGGCCGTCTTGAGGTCCAGGCAGATACTCTCCTTGCCCGCCGTCGTCTTCGCCGAGCCGATGTACTGGCCGAAGCCCTGTCCCATGTAGCGGTACGGATCGCCCTCAAGCGGCTCGATCTTGATCACGCGCGCACCGAGGTCGGCGAGCAGCGAGGCGCCCAGCGGCGCCGCGATCACCGTCGCGAACTCCAGCACCGTGACGCCATCGAGGACGTGCGCGGGCGCGTCCAGCGCGAACGGGGGCGCCTGCGCCCGCCGGGGTGCGCGCCGCCCGTTGCGCGCCGCGAACAGCTGCGCCTGGTGCGCGCCCGGGTCGGCGGAAGGCGCGCCGGTCCGGCCGGGCGTCTCCCGCAGCTGCGCCAGCGGTCCCAGTTGCACGAGCCGGCCGAGGCGCGGGTGCTCGCCCTCGCTCACCTCGCCGTTGGCGCGCAGGTCGATGTTGTCGAGCGCCTCCTGCGCGGTTTCGAACGGTTCGGACGCGACATTGCCGTCGGCGCGGAAGATCTCCATCCACTCGCCGGAGGGCCGCTCGCGGATGCGTTCGAGGATCACGCCGCGCAGTGCCTCGCGGTCCTCGATGGTCTCCGTGTTCGGCGCGAGCGCGAAGCGCGGATCGCTGTAGATGTGCGAGAGGTCGGCGGCGGCGATCATCGCGTGGAAGAGGTGTTCCATCAGGTTCGCGAACTGGATCCAGCGCCCGTCCGAGGCCAGCGCCGGCAGGTACTGCAGCGTGATCCGGCCCGCCGCCGCCGACTGCCTGATGTCGACCTCGAACTCGGACGGGAAGCGCCGGGCGAGCTGCGTGCGCAGCAGGCTGTGCGTGTCGAAGGGGAACAGCCCCTGCAGCAGGCTGGTCTCGACGAGCTGTCCCCGCCCCGTCCGGTCGCGCACGAGCAGCGCCGCGAGGATGCCCGACAGCGCCGACTGCATCGCGCCGTGCGTCCCGACGGGCACGGCGGCGTAGGCGGGCCCCGGGCGCTGCGGCAGCCCGGCGAAGAGCTGCATGCGCCCGCTCTTGGCCGCCACCAGCCCCTCCGTCGCCGGGTAGTGCGCGTAGGGGCCGCGCGGTCCCCAGCCCGTGATCGAGCAGTAGACGAGCCCGGGGTTCAGCGCCTCGAGCGTGTGGTAGTCCGCCCCCAGCCTCGCCGCCTTGCCCGGTGCATACGAGGCGACGACGACGTCCGCGTCCGCGACGAGGCCATGGAGGCGGCCTCGATCCTCGGGACGCACGAGGTCAAGCACGACGCTGCGCTTGCCGCGCAGCCACATCGGCGCGGCGGCGGCGCCGCGGTGCGGGTCGCCGCCTGGCGGCTCGACCTTGAGGACGTCAGCGCCGAAGTCGGCGAGCACCATCGAGGCCAGCCCGCCGGCGAGCCCGCTGCTGAGATCGACGACGAGCAGGTCGTCGCAGGGGCCGCTCACGCGGCCCCCGGCGATGGCGTATCGGGCACGCTCCAGACGCCTACTTGGCGATCCAGAGGTAGTCCCGTCCGCGCTGGCCGGGCTCGAACGTGCCCTCGAGGCCGTAGACGTCCTCGAAGCCGCGCATCCGCTCGGACCAGTAGTTGATCTGCAGGTACACGTAGATCTGGACGATCGGCATGTGCTCCTGGATCAGCAGATCCTGGACCTGCTTGATCGTCTCGCCCCGCTCCTCGATGTCGAACTGCATCGAAGCCTGGTCGATCAGCGAGTCGATCGTCGGATCGGCGAAGTTGCCGTAGTTGCGCGAGCCCTCCGAGTGGTACTGCGAGTGCAACTCCAGCACGGCGTCCGGCTGTCCGAGGATGGTGTAGCAGACGGCCTGCCAGCCCTCGCGGGAGTTCTGCCGCTTGCTGAACGCCGCGATGTCCGTCGGGAGGTCCAGCTCGACGTTCATGTCCGGCCAGACGGTCTTCCAGGCATCGATCGCGCGCGTGCTCGAGTCGTACCAGTTCGTGGTCGGCGCTGGCACGCCGAGCAGCAGCTTCCACTCGAACTCGCCGTTGGGGAACCCGGCGGCCGACATCAGCTGCATCGCCTCCTGGATGTCGGCTTCCTTCGTATTCGGATTCCAGCCCGGCATCTGGGCGATCTCGTCGGACTTGTAGGCCTCGCCGTAGCCCGATGCGAGCGGGCCGGTGAAGCGCCAGGCGTTGCCGTAGTAGCTGTCGCCGGCCTCCTTGTAGTTCGGCACACGCTGCAGGGCGAGCCGCACGCGGGCGTCGTCGAACGGCTTCTCCCTGGTGTTAAAGCGCCAGTGCGGCCACAGCACGGACTCCGGCATCACGAAGCGCTGGCCCTGGCCGCCCAGCTTGTCCAGCGTCTCCTGCTCCACCCGGTTCGGGCCGGAGAAAAAGTCCACCGAGCCCTGCGTGAACGCGGCCATCAGCGCCGTCTTGTCCGCGAGGAACACGAACTCGACACCATCGAGGAGCGGCAACGGGGACTTCCACCAGTCCGGGTTGCGGCTCATCTTGACTGTCACTTCGTTCTCGTACTCGTCGACGATGAACGGGCCAGAGCCAACCGCCGTGACCGGGTCGTTGAAGTCGCCGCCCGAGGCGAGGAACTCCTTGGGCACCATCGAGTTGCGGCCGTCCGTGAGGCCCCACAGGAAGCTGCCGCGCGGCCGGTCGAACGTCACGCTCAGCGTGGAGGCGTCGACGGCCGTGACATCCTCCATACCCGCCACGGTGCCGCGGCGCTGGTAGCGGCCGATCTCGGTCTCCTCCGCGTCCGCATAGCGGCCGGCGATGCGCTCGAAGTTGTAGACGATGTCCTCGGCGTCCACGGCGCGACCGTTGATCGGCGCCTTGTTCTGCCAGACCGCGCCTTCGCGCACGTTCATCGTCATCGAGACGCCGTCCGGCGCGACCTCCCAGTCCTGGATGAGCTCGCCGACAACCTCGGAGGCGTTGCGGTTGCGCCGCACCGCGTGGTCGCCGATGAACTGCCAGAGGAACCAGCCCGTGGAGGTGGACTGGTGGGGGTCGACGGCGCCGGCCAGGGACGACGTCCTCGTGTACCTGAAGACGCCGCCGCGCCGTGCATCCGGCGTCGGAGTTGGCTCGGGCGTCGCGGTGGCAGGAGCGGCGGTGGGGGCCGGGGTCGCCGGCGCCGGGGTGGCCGGCGCCTCCTCGTCGTCGTCGCCGCAGCCGATCAGCGCCGCAGCCGCAAGGCCCGCGCCACCGAGCGCCGCCCCTCGCAGCAGCGTGCGCCGCGACGTGCGTACATGCAGCATCCGCAGAAAGTCTGAGTCGTTGGTCGCCATGAGCACCCTCCGTACCGGCCGGATGCCCGCCGTGCCCCGCGCGCGGACAAGGGCTGCCAGCCTGACCTGCCCGGTCCTCACACGCCTGCCACACGCCTCGTTGTTCCGCGGCGCCGGACCAGGCAGCACTACGCCCTCGATAACGAAAGCGTTAGTCCGGCGATGCTAGCAGAGCGGCGGAGGCCTATCCACCTGTGAAGGCTCGGCTGTCCTCGGGAGGCGTCCCCGAATGCACGAGACCGACGAGGTCGCCCTCGAGGTCCCGGAACTGGGCCAGGGTCACCATCCCGGGGACCGTCGTGACGCCCATCACGGTCTCGCCGCCGAGCGAATCGATCCGGTCGAGCGCCGCTCGCATGTCGTCGACCGTGGTCGTAGAACGTCACGCAGGGCTGCCCGCCCCCTCCATCGCCCCGCCGACGCCGACGCCGATGCCCTCGTCCTGCGCCTCGACGAGGCCGTAGGCCAGCGGGTTGTTCGCGTTGACGTCCCAGTCGAAGGCGTCACGGTAGACCTGCTGGATCGCCGCGCCGTCCCTGCCGGCGACCTCGAAGTGGACCAGCGGGTTCGGCATTCGCATTCCTCTCGACGTTGTTGCCCGCAGCGGCGGATCCGCCGCCGCTCCTATCATCAGACACGCACGCCGCCCGGCTTCCGGCCGGTGACGCTCATGGAGGAGCGATGCTGCAAGCCCGCAGCGACCGCGGACTGCTGCGCGAGCGCAACGAGGACGCCGCCGCCGCGCTGGCGCTGCCCGACGGCTCGCTGCTGCTGGCCGTCGCCGACGGCCTTGGTGGCCACGCGGGCGGCGCGGTCGCCTCGCGGACCGCGCTCGATGCGCTGGTCGAGCGGCTGCGCGCACGGCCGCCGTCCGACCCGGCCGCCGGCCTGCGTGCCGCCTTCGAGGAAGCGAACCATGCGGTGCGGGACCGGCAGCAGGGAGCGCACGCGCGGATGTGCACGACGCTCGTCGCCGCGCTCGTCCGCGGCTCCCGCGCCTGGACGGCGAACGTCGGCGACAGCCGCGCCTACCTCGTGCCGCTCGCCGGCGGAGCGGCGCTGCGGCTCACCGAGGACCACTCCTGGGTCGAGGAGCAGGTCCGCGCCGGGCTGCTCGAACCGGACGACCCGCTGACCGCGCTCAACCGCTACGTCATCACGCGAGCGATCGGCCTCCGCGAGGAGGCCGGGACGGACGTGACGGGCCCGATCGCCCTGCCCGACCGCTGCGTGTTGCTGCTGAGCAGCGATGGCCTGTACGGCGTGCTCGACAACGAGGAGATCGGCCGCGTCGTGGCCGAGTCAGCCGACGACTACGCCTCGGAGCTGATCGACGCCGTGCTCGAGCGCGGCGCACCGGACAACGTCGCCGTCGCGCTCTACGTCCACGAGGTCAGCGGCAAGGCCGGCCCGTAGCCCTCGCGCCGTGCTCAGCGAGGGTCGTGGCGGTTGGGGCTGCTGATGTGCACGCCGCCGTCCACGGGGATCGCGACGCCGGTGACGTAGCGCGCCTCATCCGAGGCGAGGTAGACGGCGCACCAGGCGGTGTCCCAGCCGCTCCCCTCCCTGCCCAGCGGCGACGCACGGCGGCGGCGATCGCGCAGCTCCTCGCTCATCCCGCGCGACCAGACGGAGGGCGTGTACATCGGCCCGACGATGATGCAGTTGGCGCGAATGCCCTGCTCCGCGTGGTCCATCGCCAACCCGGCCGTGAGCGTGATCAGCGCGCCCTTCGCCGTCGAGTACGACGTGAGGTGCACCGGCCGGATCGCCGAGAGCGACGAGGTGACGTTGATCGCGCCGCCGCCGCCCTCGGCCATCACGGGGATCGCCGCCTTGCTGGCCAGCATCGTGCTCGTGAGGTTGGCGCGGATCACCTGCTCCCAGAACTCCTCGTCGATATCGATGATCGTGCCCGGGCCGCTCATCCCGGCGTTGTTGTGGAGGATGTCGAGCTTGCCCCAGCGCTCCACCGCCTCGCCGACCATGGACTGGCAGTCCTCGCTGCGCGTCACATCGCCGAGGAACATCGCGGCCTCGCCGCCCTCCGCCTCGATCGCCTCGAGGGTCGGCAGGGTGCGCTCCCGGCTGCGGCCGACGAGCAGCACCTTCGCACCCTCGCGCGCGAACAGGATCGCCGTCGCGCGCCCGTTGCCGATGCCCTCGGTCACCGATCCCGCACCCGTGACGATCGCGACCTTGCCGGCGAGCCGGCCTGCCCGTTCCTCGGTCATTCAGCGCTCCTCTCGCAGCCTCGGCGCGGTCTTGCCTGCCGGGCGTGACTCTCGCGGGGATACTACCGACACGCGCTCATTCGCGCGCCGGACGGCGTATGCTGGCGACCGCTGGGCATATAACGGACGCGCTCAGCGGAGGCGCCGTGCGCAACTACATCGTCGCCCGCCTGCTCGCGATCATCCCCACGACGATGGTCCTGATCCTCTTCGTCGTCGTCCTGATCCGCCTGCTGCCCGGCGACGCGATCGACGTACTGCTCGAGGAACAGGTGCGCCTCGACGACGTCTCGCGCGGGGAGCTGGAGGCGCGGCTCGGCCTCGACAAGTCGCTGCCCGAGGAGTTCGTGCGCTACACGCTGGGCACGCTGCGCGGCGATCTGGGCAACTCGATCTTCACGGAGGAGCCGGTCACAGGCCTGATCCGGCAGCGGATCGGCGTGACCCTGACGATGGGCGTGATGGCCCTCGTCATCGGCGCCACGACCGGCGTGGTGATCGGCATCATCTCGGCGGTCAGGCGCAACAGCCTGCTGGACTACGTTCTGCGCAGCGTCTCGATTGCCGGATTGAGCATTCCCAACTTCGCGATCGCCACGGCGGTGATCGTCTTCCCGACGATCTGGTGGAAGTGGTCGCCGCCGGTGATCTACACGCCGCCCGGCGACGGGATCTGGCCCTACACGGCCCAGTTCTTCACGCCGGCCATCATCCTCGGCCTGTCCCTCAGCGCCTCGCTGATGCGCCTGACGCGCACGATGATGCTCGAGGTGCTGCGGCAGGACTACATCACCACCGCCCGCTCGAAGGGCCTGCACGAGGGGAAGGTGGTGCTGCGGCACGCCCTGCGCAACGCGCTGATCCCCGTCGTCTCGCTGCTCGGCATCCAGGTGGCGTTCCTGCTCTCCGGCACCGTGATCCTCGAGAGCATCTTCTCGCTGCCCGGGCTGGGGCGGACGCTAATCGGCTCGCTGTCGGCCCGCGACTACCCGGTCGTGCAGGGGCTGACCGTGGTCTCCGGGCTGCTCGTGATCATGGTGAACCTGATGGTCGACTTCTCATACGGCGTGCTCGACCCGCGCACGAGGACGGAGTAGGCGACGATGGCCGTGGCCGACGACGCGATGCTCGTTCCGCAGGAGCGATCCCTCGCAGCGCGCTGGGGCACGACCCTCGTGCGCTTTTCGAGGCGTCAGCCGATCGGCGCGTTCTCGGCGGCTGTGCTTGTGCTGCTGGTGTTCGTTGCGGTCTTCGCCGATGTGATCGCGCCCTACTCGCCGACCCGCAACAACGTCGGGGAGAGCCTGATCAACCCCTCGACCGACCACTTCTTCGGCACGGACCAGTTCGGACGCGACCTGTTCAGCCGCGTCATCCACGGCGCGAGGATCTCGCTCTACGTCGGCCTCGGCGCGACGTTCGGGGCGGCGGCGTTCGCGACGATTCTCGGCGCGGTGAGCGGCTACGTGGGCGGGGTCTTCGACTACATCGCGCAGCGCTTCGTCGACGCCTCGCAGGCGCTGCCGCCGCTGGTGATGCTGATCGCCATCCTCGTCGTGTTGGAGCCGAGCGTGACGAACGTGATCATCGCGCTCGCCGCCCGCGGCTCACTCTCGCTCTCGCGCGTGGTGCGAGGCGCGGTGATCGGCATCCGCGCCTTCCCCTTCATCGACGCCGCCCGCGCGATGGGCGCCTCGACGCCGCGCATCCTGCTGCGCCACATCCTGCCCAACATCCTGCCGGTGGTCGTCGTGCTGATGTCGACCTCGATCGGCGGCTACATCGTGGCCGAGGCGTCGCTCAGCTTCCTCGGCTTCGGCGTGCCGCCGCCGACGCCGAGCTGGGGCGGGATCATGAGCGCCGAGGGGCGGCTCTACATGATCGTCCAGCCCTGGATCCTCGTCTTCCCCACGATCGCGCTCAGCCTCGTGGTCTACGTGATGAACATGTTCGGCGACGCCTTGCGCGACGAGCTGGACCCGCGCCTGCGCGGCAGCCGCTAGACCGGGGGCGCCCGGCTCCGCGAGCGTCGACCCCCTACCCCGCGCCGCTGTGCGGCTTCGGCAGGTTGGCGCCGAGCGTGCCCGGCATCACCTTGATCAGCTCGTCCACTGACCACTTCCCGTCGCTGTAGATCGACTTCGCCGGGGACGGCATCGAGTTCACCGAGATCAGCCCCGGCCGCCCGGCGTTGAACCACTGGCCGGTGATGTAGCCAGCCTCCTCGGTCGCGAGGTAGGCGGCGATCGGCGCGACGTGCTCGGGCCGCGATGTCGTTTCGGTCCCCGCGTCCCGCTGCTCCAGCACGGGGCTCAGCGGGCGGCCCGAGAGCTGCGCGTAGGTCTCCTCGGTCATCCTCGTGTAGGCGCTGGGCCCGATGCAGTTGGCCGTGACGTTGTACCTGGCCAGCTCGATCGCGAGGCTGAGGGCGAAGCCGTAGATGCCCGCCTTCGCGGCTGTGTAGTTCGTCCCGCCCATCGTGCCGATCCAGACGCCGCCGGAGCTGCAGAGGATGATCCGCCCCCACCGCTGCTCGCGCATGATCACCGAGGCCGGCTGCACGACGTTGAAGGCGCCGTAGAGGTGCACCTTGATGACCGCGTCCCACTGCTCCGGGCTGAGGTTGAAGATCATCTTCGGCTGCCGGTTGCCCGCGAAGTGCACGACCGTGTGCAGCCCGCCGAACTCCTCGAGCGCCGTGTCGATGATGCTGCGACCGCCCTCGACGGTGGCGACGCTCGCGTAGTTCGCCACCGCCCGCCCGCCGCCGGCGCGGATCTCCTCGACAACGCTGTCCGCCGGTTCGCTGGAGGCCTCGCTCACACCGTCGCTGAGGCCGCCGAAGTCGTTGACGACGACGCTTGCCCCCTCGGCGCCGAGCTCCAGCGCGACCGCCCGTCCAACTCCCCGTCCGGCCCCCGTCACCACCGCGACCTTGCCCTCGAGATTCGAGCCCATCTCCGCACCCCCTACCGGCGCGGCGCCCGCCGCGCCGTCACACTCGTTATAGCGCCCGATTCCAGGGATCGCGCAACCGACGCGCAGTTCACACCGCTGCTCCGAGGGGTAGGATGCGCCGTGGCGCGAGGGACCCCCTCGCAAATGACGGAGGTACGCGATGCCGCTCGATCCACAGATGCAGGAGCTGCTCGAGCTGACGGCCGAGTTCCGCGCCGTCCCCAACCACCAGAAGACGGCCCGGCAGGCGCGCGCCGATACCCTCGAGCGTACGGCGGCGATGGCCGCGCTGGGAGACGGTCCGGAGCCGATCGCCAGCGTCGAGGATCGCGTCATCCCCGGCCCCGGCGGCGACATTCCGATCCGCATCTACACGCCTGACAGTCCGTCCGGCGGAGCCATCCTCTACTTCCACGGCGGCGGCTGGGTGATCTGCAACCTCGACACCCACGACGCGCCCGCGCGCGCCCTCGCGAAGCTCAGCGGCGCGACGCTGATCTCCGTCGACTACCGGCTCGCGCCCGAGGCGAAGTACCCCGCGGCTGCCGACGACTGCTACGCCGCCACGCAGTGGGTGAGCGAGCACGGTGGGGACCTGGGCATCGACCCATCGAGGATCGCCGTCTCCGGCGACAGCGCGGGCGGCAACCTCGCGGCGGTCGTCGCGCAGCTGGCGCGCGATCGAGGTGGTCCTGCAATCGCCTTCCAGGCGCTCATCTACCCCGTAACCGACCTCGACTTCACGACCCGGTCATACGCCGAGCACGGCAGCAGCGGCGATCTGCTGTCGACCGCGGACATGAGGTGGTACTGGGATCACTACCTGGAGTCGCCGGAGCAGGCGCAGGAGCAGTACGCCGCGCCGCTGCGGGCGGACGACCTCGGTGGCCTGCCTCCCGCCCTCGTGATCACCGCCGAGTACGACGTGCTGTGCGACGAGGGCGAGGCCTACGCCCGCCGCCTCTGGGCGGCGGGGGTGCCGACCAGGCTCACGCGCTACGACGGCGTCATCCACGGCTTCTTCAACATGGCCCCGGTGCTCGACAAGGCCACGGCCGCGCAGCAGCAGGCAGGCAGCGCGATCCGCGCCGCCCTCGAGGCTTAGCCGCGCCCGCTACTCGACGCGGATCGAGGCGCTGGTGATCTCCAGCGGCTCGCTCGTCGCCCCACTCTGCGATCCGCGCGCCTCGAGGGCCTGGAGCGTCTCCATGCCATCGACGACCTCGCCGAAGATCGTGTGGTTGCCATCGAGCCAGGGCGTGGGGACGAAGGTCAGGAAGAACTGGCTGCCGTCCGTGTTCGGTCCGGCGTTGGCCATACTGAGCAGGCCGGGCCGGTCGTGGCGAGCACCACCGTTGAACTCGCCCGCGTACTGGTAGCCAGGGCCGCCGGTGCCGGTGCCGAGCGGGCAGCCACCCTGGGCCATGAACTGCGTGATCACGCGGTGGAAGCTGAGCCCGTCGTAGAAGCCAAGCCGCGTGAGGTAGATCGTGCTGACCACGTGCAGCGGCGCGCTGTCCGGCATGAGCCGCACGCTCAGCGAGCCGACGTTCGTCTCGAGGTCCCAGAAGTACGAGCTCCTCTTGTCGAAGCCGACCTGCGGCGGGCGGTCGAGCTGCGTCCGCCAGCGCGGGTTCGAGCGATCGACGGACTGCCCGGCAATGAACTCGTCGATGGCGTCAAGGGCGGACTCGGCCACTCGCTGCTCCTCTCGGCTGCCTCCCGCGCGAGCGCGCGGGCGAGGCACTGCCCGAACTTTGGACCTGTCATGCCAGCATACGGAATGGCACAAGCAGGGTACACGCCTTGACCGCGAGGGGCCTCGGAGAGGGGCGCAGCCCGCCTCCCCTGCCCACACCGCCAGCAAGGGACGCCGTCACGAGGAGCTCGCCGCTGCATGCGCTCCACCGCGCGCTTCGCGCTATCATCGGCCCCGGCGGCCGCACAGCACGGGTTCCGGCCACTCGATCGCAAGGAGCGCCAGGATGAGCCTCACCGAACACGTCGTCCGCTTCATCACCGAGACCCCGGCCGAATCGGTCCCTCCCGAAGCGATCACGGCCGCCAAGCGCGCCCTGCTCGACACCACCGGCGTCGCACTCGCCGGCGTGCCCGAGGACGGCCCGACGATCGTCCGTGACATGGTCTCCGGGCACGGGCCGGGGCCCGTCTCCATCCTCGGCTCGGACCAGCGCGCGCAGCTGCTCGACGCCGCGCTGGCGAACGGGACCGCCGCGCACGCGCTCGACTACGACGACACGACCCTGCCGCTGCACGGCCACCCCTCGGCGCCCCTGCTGCCCGCCGTCTTCGCCCTCGCCGAGGAGCGCGGCCGCAGCGGCGCCGCGCTGCTCGATGCGTTCGTGATCGGCTTCGAGGTGGAGGCGCGCCTCGGGCACGCCGTCGACCCCTCGCACTACCGCCTCGGCTGGCACGCGACGGCGACCGCGGGGACGATGGGCGCCGCCGCGGCAGGCGCCCGCCTCGTCGGGCTCGACGCCGAGCGCACCAGGCACGCGCTCGGCATCGCGCTCTCGCTCGCCGGGGGCAGCCGCGCCAACTTCGGCTCAATGACGAAGCCGCTGCACGTCGGCAACGCTGCCCGCGGCGGCCTGCAGGCCGTGCTGCTCGCCGAGCGCGGCTTCACCGCCGCCGAGGAGTCGATCGGCGGCCCGCTGGGCTTCCTCGATCTCTTCGCGGCCGAGGGCGAGGAGGCGCCCGAACGCGTCGAGGCGCTCGGCGAGGGCTGGGGCATCGTCGAGCCCGGGATCAACGTGAAGCGCTACCCCTGCTGCTACGGCACGGCCCGCGCCGCCGACTGCCTGTTCGCCCTCATCGGGGAGCACGACCTGCAGCCGGAGCAGGTCGAGCGCATCGATGTGCGCGTGGAGCCGGGCGGGCTCGCGGCCCTGATTCACCCGCACCCGCAGGACGGCCTGCAGGGCAAGTTCAGCATGCAGTAC
Source organism: Dehalococcoidia bacterium (assembly GCA_963667465.2). GTDB lineage: Bacteria > Chloroflexota > Dehalococcoidia > UBA2979 > UBA2979 > VXMT01. The sequence continues at coordinate 1,060,544 of CAXXDN010000002.1, forward strand.
GTGCTCGCCGCCATCCTCCTCGACCGCGAGCTGCGGCTCGCCACCTTCGAGGACGGCGCGGTGGCGCGCCCGGAGGCGCAGCAGCTCATTCAGCGAATCCACACCAGCGAGAGCGCCACGCCGCCCGAGTTCGCCGGCGCGCCGAAGTTCGCGCACGTCGGCGTCACGCTTGCGGGCGGCGGGAACGTCGTGCACGCCGTCGACGAGGCGGCCGGTTCGGCGGACCACCCGCTGAGCTGGGACGAGCTGACCGACAAGTACCGCGACACCGCCGGCCGCGTGCTCGATCACGACGCGATCGAGCGCGGCATCGAGGCGTTCGCAACGCTCGACACGGCGCGCAGCGTCGATGCGCTGATCGCCGACCTCTGCCCGGCCTGAGCCGGGCGCGAAGCAACGAGGCGAACAAGCAACAGGACTGGGGGGTTCGATGTACCGCACGGACATGTACGAGGGGATGCTCGCCGAGACCGTCACGGTCACGGGGCATAACGGTGACGAGATCGGCGCGTACTTCGCGCGCCCGCTGGGCGAGGGGCCATTCCCCGGCGTGGTGCTGATCCACCACCTGCCCGGCTGGGACGAGTTCTACCGCGAGACCACACGCCGCTTCGCGCACCACGGCTACGCCGCGATCTCGCCCAACCTCTACCACCGCGAGGGCCACGGCACCCCCGAGGACGTCGCCGCGATGGTCCGCGCCGACGGCGGCGTGCCCGACGCGCAGGTTGTCGGCGACGTGGTCGCCAGCGCCCGCCTCCTGCGAGGGCTGCCGACCTCCAACGGGAAGGTCGGCCTGATCGGCACCTGCTCCGGCGGGCGGCACACCGTCCTCGTGGCCTCGCGCTCCACGGAGTTCGATGCGGCGGTCGACTGCTGGGGCGGGCGCGTCGTGATGCCCGAGGACGAGCTGACCGAGAAGCTGCCGGTCGCGCCGATCGACTACACGGCGGACCTTGCTGCGCCGCTGCTCGGCCTCTTCGGCGCGGACGACCAGAGCCCTTCACCGGAACAGGTCGCGCAGCACGAGCAGGCGCTGCAGGAGCACGGCAAGGAATTCGAGTTCCACATGTACGAGGGCGCCGGGCACGGCTTCTTCTACTGGAACCGCCCCGCCTACCGGATCGACCAGGCGATGGACGGCTGGGACAAGATCCGGGACTTCTTCGGCCGCCACCTCAACTCGTAGGCACCTCGCAAGGAGCAGGCAGATGTGCACGATGATCGCCGAGATCGCCACGATCGAGGGCAGCGGGAAGGGCGCGCGCGGCTGGATCCCGATCGACCGCGCGAACGTGACCTACGACCACCCCTTCCAGCTCGCCGTTGAGCACTCCCTCAACATCGACTTCGTTAACGCCGCCGCGGGGCCCGACTCGCGCATTGCGGTCGAACTCCACCCCTCGTCCGCCCGCGCACTCGTGCGCGCCATCGAGGAAGCCCTCGCGCGGGGCGCCGCCCAGACCGGCGAGGTGTAGCGAGGACGAGTTCGGGAGGCCGCGCGTGGGCTTCATCCACGATCGCCTGTCGATGAGCGGGCGCGTCGCCGTCGTCACCGGCGGCGGGCGCAACCTCGGGCGTGGCATGGCCCTTGGCCTCGCCGACGCCGGCGCTGCCGTCGTGGTCGCCGAGCTCGACGAGGAGACCGGCCCTGCGATGGAGCGCGAGCTGCGCGAGGCCGGCCACGAGGCATTGTGGCTGCGCACCAACGTCCGCGACTCCGCGTCCATCGACGCCCTCGTGGCGGGCACGGTCGAGCGCTTCGGGCGGGTCGACGTGATGGTGGCGAACGCGGGCGGGATGTTCATGGCGCCGGCGCTCGACATCTCGCGCAACGGCTTCGAGGCGGTGCTGGACCTCAACCTCACCGGCGCCTGGCTCTGCGCGAGCGCCGCGGCGAAGGCGATGATCGAGGGCGGCCACGGCGGCAGCATCGTCACCGTCTCCTCGATGAACGCGATCGCCGGGGCGCTGTACGGGGCGCACTACGGCGCGGCGAAGGCGGGCATCCTCGGACTCACGCGATCGCTGGCGGCCGAATGGGCGGAGCACGAGATCCGCGTCAACGCGGTCGCGCCCGGCGGCCGCCGCCGCCTCGCGAGAGAGCAGACGCCGACCCCGCTCACGGGCGGCGGCAGCCCCGAGTACGTCGAGAACGTCGCGGCCGCCGTCGTCTACCTCGCCTCGGATCTCTCGACGTGGGTGACAGGTCACACGCTCGTCGTCGACGACGGCGGCACCAGCACGCACGCCCCGCCACGGGACGCGTAGCGACGCTCAGAACGGCGGCGCGAAGCCGGCCTTGCCCTCGCCCAACTCCGGCAGCCGCTCCCGCAGCACCTCGCGGACGCGCCCGTAGTGATCGAGGTAGCGAGGCTGGAACGAGGCGACGTCGCAGCCGAGCTTCTCCGCCATCAGCGTAACCGCGCCCTCGCGCGTGGAGGCGACGAACCTGCCGCGCCCGAAGTGGAACGGCTGCGCGATGAAGCGCTCGGCGCCTGTCGCCAGCAGGCTGTCGGCGAACGCCTCGGCGTCGCTGACCAGCAGCAGCGGCGTCAGCGTGATGCAGGCGTCGACGCCCGCCTCGCGGACCTCGGTGATGGCGCGCAGCCGCTGCGCGTTCGAGGGGCACGAGGGCTCGAACGTGCGGCGCACGTCCTCGTCGTCGGTGGTGACGGTCATGTTGACGCGCACCCGGCCACCCTGCTCCTCGATCCTCTGGAACAGATCGAAGTCGCGGACCACATCGGGCTTGAGTATGTCGCCGCTTCGGTCGTGCTCAGCTAACGAGTTGTCACCCATCCGTTAAGCCCGCCACAGGGCGTGTAGCGCACGACGGCACTCAGCGCCCGCGGCGCCATGGAGCCCGAGACACGACCGAACCGGTGTGGTCCGCCTCGGGTAGCGCACCGCGCCCCCGCCGGCGCCGCCTCAGCGCCCGCGGCGGCGCTGGCGGCGGCCGTAGGAGCGGATCGCGCGCAGGAAGTCGATGCGCCGGAAGGCCGGCCAGAAGGCGTCGCAGAAGTAGTACTCGCTGTAGGCGCTCTGCCAGAGCATGAAACCCGACATCCGCAGTTCCCCGGACGTGCGAATCACGAGGTCCGGGTCCGGCACGTCCGGGGCGTAGAGGTAGCGGCCGATCTCGTCCGCATCGAGGCCGCCCGCGATGCCCTCGAGGGAATCGCCGCGCCGCACGCGGTCGGCGATCATCCGGCGCACCGCGTCCACAATCTCGTCGCGCCCGCCGTAGCCGATGGCGACGAGCAGGTCGCCGTCCTCGTTGCCGGCGGTGATGCGTTCCACCCGCTCGATGGCCGCGACGGTCGACTCGGGGAGCAGGTCGCGGCTGCCGACGGCGCGGATGCGCCGCGACAGCGCGGAACGGCGCTGCTGCTCGGCGAGCGCCTCGACGCGCTCCTCGACGATCTCGAAGATCGCGTCGAGCTCGTCCCGGGGGCGCTCGAAGTTCTCCGTCGAGAGCACCCAGAGCGTGACGACGGGGATGCGCAACTCGTCGCACCAGCCGATCAGCCGCGCGGCCTTTTCGGCGCCCTCGCGGTGGCCGTCGCCGACCCTCGCGAGGCCCGAGGTGTGGGCGAAGCGGCGGTTGCCGTCCGGCAGCACCCCGACGTGCTGCGGGATTGCGCCGCGGCGCACGTCCGCCTCCAGCCGCCGCTCATAGAAGCCGTACACGAGCCGGTTGAGCAGTTGCAGCATGTGTCCTCCCGACTACCTGACGCCGGGAGAGGCCGCGCGGTTCCCGCGAGTGGGGCGTTACTCCTCGAACGCCTGCTCCGCGCGCAGGGCCGACTCGCGCAGCCGGTCCGCCTCCGCGGCCGCCGCGAGGCCGGAGTCGTAGCCGAGGTCGAGCGAGTCGCGGGTGAGGCGCGCGGCGGCGCCGGGCGCACGGGCTGCGTCGTGGGCGAGTGCGATCGCCGCCTCGCGCAGCCGCTCGCGCGGGTGGACCGCGACGACGAGACCCATCTCCAGCGCCTCCCGGGCACGAACGCGGCGGCCGGTGATCGCCATGTTGAGCGCGTGGCCACGCCCCACGAAGCGCGCGAGGCGCAGCGTCCCGCCGTAGGCGGGCAGGATGTCGAGCCGCACCTGCGGCAGCGAGAAGACGGCGTCCTCGCCCGCGACCGCGAAGCTGCAGCAGACCGGGATCAGGCAGCCGATGCCGATCGCGTAGCCGTTCACGGCGGCGATCAGCGGCTTCGGGTAGCGGCTCAGCGTGTCGAAGACCGGATGCCCCGCCTCGTCGATGTCGCGGCGCTTCCAGGCGGGGCGCGTCGCCATCCCCGAGTGGTCGGTCGGTGCATCGTCGCCGCGGCCCTTGAGGTTCGCCCCGGCGCAGAAGGCGCGGCCCTCGCCGGTGAGCACGACCGCTCGCACGCCTTCGTCGACGCGCAGCGCCTCGAGGGCCTCGAGCATCGGCTCGCTGAGGTCGCTGCCCCAGGCGTTGAGTCGCTCGGGACGGTTGAAGGAGAGCAGCGCGACGGGTCCGTCGCGCTGCACCAGCACCGGGTCGGGGCCGCTCACGGCGTCAGCCGTCGATGTAGCGGGGCTGGCGCTTCTCGGAGAAGGCCTTGGCGCCCTCGATCGTGTCCTGCATGCCCTCGACCGTGACATCGAGGGCGACGCCGAACTGCTTGGCCGCCTCCGGCTGGAGGTAGAAGCCGCGATAGATCGCCTGTTTGAAGTTACGGACCGACTGCGGGGCCATGCTGATGGCGCGGCGCGCGTACTCCAGCGCCGTCTCCATCAGCTCCTCACCCGGCACGACACGCTGCACCCAGCCCGCCTCGTAGGCGCGCTGCGCCGTCCACTCGGTGTCGCCCCAGAGCGCGAGCTCGAGGGCGTTGCCGAGGCTGATCTGGCGCGCCAGCGGGGCCATCCAGCTCGCACCCTTGCGCCCGAAGCGCGCGGACGAGACGGAGACCTTGGCGTCCTCGGCGGCGATCCGGATGTCGCACTGCATCGCGAGCATGAAGCCGCCCGCGTAGGCCGGGCCGTTTATCGCCCCGATCAGCGGCTTCCAGAGACCGAGGTCTTCCGAGAGCGGGTCGATGCTGTAATTCGAGGGGATGTGTGGGCCCTCGATCTCGCCTCGCTCGATCGCCCGCAGGCGTTCCGCGGACTCCTTGAGGTCGCGGCCCGAGCAGAACCCGCGCCCGGCGCCGGTGAGGATCGCGACCCGCCCACGCTTGTCGTCGCGGAACGTCTCCATGGTCCTGCGCAGCGTGTGCATCATGTCGAAGGTGATCGCGTTCAGCCGCTCCGGACGGTTCAGCGTGATCACGTAGACCTGCCCGTCCTCGACGATCTCGACGAGCAGCGGGGACTCGGGGTCCGTGATCGCGGCGGGGTGGGACTCGGCGGTCGATGTCACGGCGGCCTCCTTCGGTGCGTCCGGGCGTCGGCTGGACAGCCCGCGCACGAGTATGCCACCGAGCGCGGTACTGGGGGCAGGCGCGGCCCCGCGCACCTGTATCATCGCGCCGCACGACGAGGGCGGCCGGGGGAAGCGGATGGCCTACGCGACGATACTGACCGAGACGCGCGACCGCGTCCGCTATGTCACGCTCAACCGGAGCGCTGTGCCCGCCGATCAGCTCGCCGACGAGGTGCACCACCTCGCCTCGCGGGTCGCGATGATCCCGCATGACCTGCTCGCGGCGAACAAGGGGATTGTCAACAAGGCGATCGAGTTGATGGGCCGCACGATGCTGCAGGAGGCGGCGCGCGAGACGGACGCGATCGCGCACCGCAACAGGGCAGCCAGCGAGTTCGCGCGGAGCGGCCGCGAGCAGGGGCTCCGGGCCGCCCTCGCCTGGCGCGACGATCGGTTCGCACGATCGGTTCGCAGAGTAGGCCCCGATCCAAACGAGGGGGCCCGAACGAGGGGGACATGATGCGATTCGGCTTTGCACTGCCCAACCACTGGGGCGTCGAGGATCCTGAGGACCTGCTGGACCTCGCCCAGCGGGCGGAGGCGGCAGGGTTCGCCTCGGTCTGGGTCGCGCACCACATCCTCAACGCCGGCTATGTCGGCAAGCGGCTGGGGCTGAAGCCGTACTGGGACGCGCTCACGGTGCTCTCCTGGGTCGCGGCGCGCACCGAGCGCGTACGGCTCGGCACCAGCGTGCTGGTGCTGCCCTACCTGCACCCGATGCCACTCGCCAAGCAACTCGCGACCATCGACGTGCTCTCGGGCGGACGCCTCGACCTCGGCGTCGGCGTGGGCGCGATGCCCGAGGAGAACGAGGCGCTGGGCATCGACTACCACGCGCGCGGCGCCGTCGCCGACGAGTCCATCGATGTGCTGAAGGCGCTCTGGGCGGACGGGTCCGCCTCGTACGCCGGGACGCACTACGCCTTTGCGGACGCCGTCTCCTCGCCGAAGCCGCTGCAGCGCCCGCACCCGCCGCTGCTGATCGGCGGCAACGGCATCCCGGCCCTGCGCCGTGTGGCGCGTTGCGGCGACGGCTGGCACCCCTTCCTGCTCGGTCCCGAGGAGCTGAAACAGCGCCTCCCGCGCCTCGAGGAAGAGCTGGCGAAGGTCGGCCGCAGCCGCGAGGAGATCAGCGTCTCGCTGCGCGTCGACATCGACGCCGTTCCGACGCGCGAGGCAGCCGAGGTTTACGCGGCGCTCGGCATCGACGAGCTGGTGATCTCCCTCAACAGCGGGGATGCCGACGCGCAGCGCCGCCGACTCGACGAGTCCGCCGCCGAGCTGCTCTGACGGCGGGACGCCTCGGAAGACCCTACTCGCCGGCCGCCGCCGCCTCGAACCAGGCGCGCGCCTCGCGGATCACGGTCTGCGGCTGGTCGTGGTGGACCCAGTGCGCGGCGTCCGGCACGAGGATCGAGCGGCCGTTCGGGAAGAGGCTGACCTGGTCCTGCATGCGCCGCCGTCCGCCCGAGTCCTCGCCGACGATCAGCAGCAGCGGGCAACTGATCGCGGCGGTAAAGCGCTTCATCTCCTCGGCGCTCACGTCGTCGCGGCGCACGCCGGGGCGCGCCCAGTTGTCGAACTTCCACTGGTAGCCGCCATCGACGGCCACGGCCGCGTGGCTCGCGAGGTCCAGCGCGTGCTCCGGCGAGAGTCGCGGATTGTTCTCGCGCATCCGGCTCGCCGCCTCCTCAAGGTCCGCGTAGACACGAGGCCTGCGCCCGGCGAGGGCGGTCCTCGCCTCCGCCATCGAGCGCAGGACCTCCGGCGCGAACGGCTTCGGATCGCCGTGACTCGGTTCCAGCGGGCCCTCGATGGAGACGATCGCCCGGAAGCGCTCCGGGAATGCGCCGGCGGCGAGGTAGCCGATGCGGCCTCCGTAGGAGTGGCCGAGCAGGAAGACCGGCGGCCCCGCCAGCTCGGCGAGTGCGAGCAGGTCGATGACGTTCTGGCGGATCGCGTACTCGCCGCCGACCTCCGGCTGCGAGTCGCCGTGGCCGCGCAGGTCGAGCGCGAGCACGCGGTAGGCGTCCTCGAATCCCTCGGCGATACGGTCCCAGCTGCGGGCGGTGTCGCGGCCGCCGTGGTGCAGCAGCAGCGGCGGATTCGCCGGGTCGCCCCACTCCCAGCAGGAGAGTTGCAGCCGCTGGGACTCGAAGAAGTGCTGTCGCGGCTCGCTCATCGGGGCGCTCCTGCCCGCTACGGGATCTCGATGCTGACGAGCGGGTCGCGCTCGTCGACGAACGAGTTGACCTCGACGTGCATCGCCGTCACGCGTCCGTCGTGCCCGGACGGCACCGGCGTGAGCACCTTCATCGACTCGATCGTCACGAGGTCCTGACCGGCGGTGACTTCGGCCCCCGTCTCGACGTGCAGTTCGGCGACCCGTCCGGGCCAGGGGCTGAGGACTTGGACGACGGGCATGGCGGCTCCCTCGCGGCGCGCGCCGCAGCGTAGCGCATGCGCGCGCAGGCGGCAGCCAGCGGTCCGTGCGAGGCCGGCAGCGGGGAGTGCTCGACAGTGTTCGGCTCGACACTGTTCGGCTCGGCACTGTTCGGCTCGACAGTGTTCGGCTCGACAGTGTGCGGGAGGGTGTTACCCTGTGCGCGGCGTCCGGATGGCGCCGCTCAGCAATCGCTCCGTGGACGGCACCTTCCCTGGTTGTAACGGTTCCCTGGTAGTAGCTGAGATTCAGGAAGACGTGTCCGCACGGGCACGAGCGAGTGTCGGCGTGGCCGGCGAGGGGTGAAGGTTCTTGTCGCAGCGGATTTATGTGGGCAATCTCCCGTACGAAGCCAGAGAGTCGGATGTAGAAGAGCTCTTCTCCGAACATGGCGAGGTCATTTCAGTAGCACTCCCGACCGACCGGGAAACCGGCCGCGCACGCGGCTTTGGCTTCGTCGAGATGCCGGATGAAGATGCGACGAAGGCCATCTCGGCCCTCGACGGCGCCACCTTCCAGGGCCGCCGTCTCAACGTCGACGCCGCGCGGCCGCGTGGCAGCGGCGGCGGGGGCGGTGGCGGCTACGGCGGCGGCGGCGGTGGTGGCGGCGGCTACGGCGGCGGCGGTGGTGGCGGTGGCTACCGCGGCGGCGGTGGTGGCGGCGGCTACGGCGGCGGCGGTGGCGGTGGCGGTGGCTACCGCGGCGGCGGTGGCGGCGGCGGCGGCCGCGGTTACGACCGCCGCTAGCAGGACCACGCCGGTCCCGGTGATCCCGCCCGGGGCGGAGACGCGGGCACGATGATGCTCGAAGACAAGATCGTCATCGTTTCAGGCATCGGCCCCGGCATGGGCCGCGATATCTCGCTCGCCTGTGCGCGCGACGGCGCCGACATCGTGCTGGCCGCGCGCACCGAGGCGACACTCGAGGCCGTCGCGACAGAGGTGCAGGCGCTCGGCCGGCGCACGCTCTGCGTCCCGACCAACATCACCGACGCTGATCAGTGCCACAGTCTCGTCGAGCGCACGCTCGAGGAGTTCGGGCGTATCGACGTGCTCGTCAACAACGCCGCCACCGGCGGCCATGACGTCGAGCTCGCCGTGGCGACCGAGCGGCAGGTCCAGCACGCGATCCGCATCAACCTCGGCGGCACGCTGAACGTGACGCAAGCCGTCATCCCGGCGCTGCGCGAGAACGGCGGCGGCTCGATCGTGATCACCGGCACGCTCTCGATGCGTCGCATCCAGCGTGGCCGCGGCACCTACGCCGCGTCCAAGGCCGCGCTGCTGACGGCCGCCCAGACACTCGCCATCGAGCTCGGCGAGGACAACATCCGCGTCAACACCGTCGTGCCCAGCTACATCATGGGCGACGCGCTGCGGTACTGGTTCAACCAGCTGGCCGAGGAGCGCGGCGTCGACTACCAGACAATCCACGACGAGCGGGCGGCCGAGTCCGCCCTCAACCGCATCGCCACCTCCGCCGAGATCGCCGAGGCGGTCGTCTTCTTTGCCTCGGACCGTTCGAGGGCGATCACCGGGCAGTCGCTCGACGTGAACTGCGGCTCGTTCTTCGTCTGATCCGTTTGTGTGGCGCGCTCCCGAGCCTCATAGTGATGGTGCGGTGAGAGTGAACGCATGGCGCTGATCGAGACAGCAGGCCTCACCAAGCGCTACTCCTCCGTCACCGCCCTCGCCGGACTCTCGCTCGAGGTGGAGCCCGGCATCGTCGGCCTGGTCGGGCCGAACGGCGCCGGCAAGAGCACCCTCATCAAGATCCTGCTCGGCCTCGTCGACGCCACCTCCGGCAGCGCCGAAGTGCTCGGCCTCGACGCAGCGCGCGAGGGGCTGAAGGTCCGCGAGCGCGTCGGCTACATGCCGGAGCACGACTGCCTGCCGCCCGACCAGTCCGCGACGAACTTCGTGATTCACATGGCGCGGATGAGCGGCATCCCGCCCTCGCACGCTCGCGAGCGCGCCGCCGAGGTACTGCGCCACGTCGGGCTGTTCGAGGAGCGCTACCGCCACATCGGCGGCTACTCGACCGGCATGAAGCAGCGCGTCAAGCTCGCGCAGGCGCTCGTCCACGACCCGGAGCTGCTCTTCCTCGATGAGCCGACGAACGGCCTGGACCCGCAGGGCCGCGACGAGATGCTCGACCTCGTAGCGCGCACGGGCAACGAGTTCGGGATCTCGATCATCATGTCCTCCCACCTGCTCAGCGAGATCGAGCGCGTCTGCGAGGGCCTGATCGTGATCGAGAGCGGCGCGCTGATGCGCACGGGCCGCATCGCCGAGCTCACCGACGAGACCGCCGTACTCGCGGTCGAAGTCGAGTGGGACGCCGATCGCCTCGCGGAGGTGCTCACGGACCGCGGCCTTGAGGCGCAGGCGCTCGGCCGCATGGTCGAGGTCGCCTCTGTGGGCGGCGCGGACGGCGTGCATGACACGATCCTCGACGCCGTCGTGACGCTGGACCTGCCGCTCGTGCGGCTCGAGCAGCGCCGCCGCTCGCTGGAGGATCTGTTCCAGCCCACAACCGAGCCTGCCGCGGACCCGCCCGGTGACGACGCCTGAGCCCGCGCCGAGCGGCGCAATCTACGACCTCGGCTACCAGGGCTACGAGGGCCCCCGGCTCGGACGCCGCTACGCACTCTGGTCGCTCTACGTGCTGAGCGTGCGCAATGCCTTCGGCATCGGGCGCGGCGCGCTGCCGAAGGTGCTTGCCTTCGGGCTGGTCGTGCTCGCGTTCACGCCGGCGGTGGTGACGCTCATTGTTGGCGCCATCGTGCCGGCCGATGACTTCGAGGTCTTCGCGCCGCGAGACTACTACGCGCTGATCCGGTTCATCCTCGTGATCTTCGTCGCGGCGATCGCCTCCGACCTCGTCGGGAACGACCGGCGTTCCCGCACGCTCGCGCTCTACTTCTCGCGCCCGATCGAACGCGACGACTACGCGCTGGCGAAGATCGCGGCGCTCTCCAGCAGCCTGCTCGCGCTGACCGTGCTGCCGCAGGTGGTGATGTTCGCCGGCAACGCGGTCGGCGCGGCGAACGGCCTCGACTGGATGCGCGACAACGCCGACGACATCCCGCGGTTCGTCGCGAGCGGGCTGATCCTCTGCGTCACGTTCGGCGCGCTGGGGATCCTGGTCGCCTCCTACGCCGAACGCCGCGCCTTCGCGCTGATCAGCGTGGTCGCGATCTTCTTCGTCTCCCTCACGGTCGTCGGCATCATCATCTCGGAGATCGACAACGATCAGCTGCGCTGGGCGCTCTTCCTCAGCCCGTTGCACGTGGTGGGCGGTTCCACCTCCTACATCTTCGACGCCCTCCCGCAGGTTCACGAGTTATCCAGATCAGGCGATCCCGAGGACCAGATCGCCTGGGCGGACTTCCCGGGCTACATCTGGCCGCTTGTCTCCCTCGCCTGGGCCGCCATCGCCTCGGCGATCGTTGTCCACCGCTTCCGGGGGTCGATCTGATGGTCGCGGAGGGGGCAGCGAGCGCCCCAATCGAGGTGCGTAACGTCTCGCGCTGGTACGGCGACGTCGTCGCGGTCAACGACATCTCCTTCTCCGTCGGGCCCGGGATCACCGGTCTGCTCGGTCCCAACGGCGCGGGCAAGAGCACGCTGTTGCACATGATCGCAGGCTTCCTGCGGCCCTCGGCCGGGGCCGTCCAGGTTTTCGGTGCGCCCTCCTGGCGCAACCCGGAGATGTTCCGCCGCGTCGGCCTCGTGCCAGAACGCGAGGCCGTGTACTCCTTCCTCGGCGCCCGCGACCTCGCGCTCGCCAGCGCCCGCTTGCACGGACTCCCCGACCCGCACGAGGCCGCCAGCCGGGCGGTCGCCCTCGTCGAGTTGGAAGACGCGCAGGACCGCGCGATGGGCGGCTATTCGAAGGGGATGCGCCAGCGCGCCAAGGTCGCTGCCGCCCTCGTCCACGACCCCGACGTGCTGATCCTCGACGAGCCGTTCAACGGCACCGACCCGCGCCAGCGCCTCCAGATGATGGAGATGCTGCGGCGCAAGGCGGACGAGGGCTGCACGATCCTCTTCTCCTCACACATCCTCGAGGAGGTCGAGCGCCTCGCCGAGAGCGTGCTGGTGGTGATCAACGGGCGGCTCGCCGCCTCCGGCGACTTCCGCCAGATCCGCCGGCTGATGACGGACCGCCCGCACAGCTTCGTGCTGCGCTCCAGTGACAACCGGGCGCTGGCAGCGGCGCTGGTCGGCCTGCCTCACGTCTCCGGCATCGAGATCAGCGACGGGCGCCTGGACGTGCGTACGAGCGACTTCGGAGCGTTCACGGCAGCAATCGCTCGCGCGTCACGCGACAGTGGCGTGACGCTCCGCGAACTGCGCCCCGCGGACGAATCCCTCGAGAGCGTGTTCTCGTACCTGGTGGGATCATGACGCGCACCCTGCTCACGCTGACGGCGCACCAGTTGCTCGGGCGGCGGCGAGCGATCCTGATCGCGCTCCTGGCGCTCCTCCCGATCGGCATCGCGCTGCTCTACCGCCTCGCGGGCGGCGACGGCAACGCCGACGACTTCGCCGTGAGCATGGTGGACGGCTTCGTGTTCACGCTGGTGTTGCCGATCGGCGCGCTGATCTTCGGGACCGCCGCGCTCGGCTCCGAGGTCGAGGACGGAACGATCGTCTACCTGCTGGCGAAACCCGTGGCGCGCTGGCGGATCGTGCTCGCGAAGGCTGTCGTCGCCTCGGTCGCGACGATCCTGCTCACCGTTCCCGCGGCGCTGATCACGGTGCTGATCGCGCTCGAAGGGTTCGACCAGGAGTCCCTCTGGTGGGGCGCCACGATCGCCACCATCGCCGGCAGCATCGCCTACAGCACGCTCTTCGTGGGCCTCAGCACGATCACCGGCCGCGCACTGATCATCGGCCTCGTATACGTCTTCGTCTGGGAGGCATTCATCACAAACCTGTTCGAGGGCACGCGCTGGATCAGCGTCCGCGAGTACGTCATCGGCATCGCCGACGCAGCCACCACGGCGGAGGCGGTCAGCGCGCGCCTCGAGGGCTCCGAGGCCCTGATCGCCTCACTGGTCGTCGTCGCCCTCTCGCTCGCCGCCGGCGTGCACTTCCTCCGACGCTTCGAGATCGGCGAGCAGTCCTAGCGTTGTATGCAGTGATGCATCACTGGTATGATCCTCATCATGAGGACGACCATCTCGCTCGACGACCAACTGGCCAAGCAGGTGCGGCGTGAGGCTGCGGCGCAGGGCCGCAGCGTGAGCGCCTTCATCGCCGGAGTGCTGAGCGACGCCCTGAAGCGGCGGGAGCCGCCGGAGGCGCCGCCCTTCCGGCTCCTGACCGTGCGCGGCTCCCGACCGCGCCCCGGCTTCGACCTCGATCGTCCCCGCGATCTCGACACCGAAGAGGACGAGTGGACGTTCACCCGCGTCCGCCGCTAATCCCGGATGCTCTTGCCTGACGTCAACGTCCTCATCTACGCCCACATCGAGGACTCCACGCCCGATCACCTCGAGTATGCCGAGTGGCTCACCCGGCTGGCGACGGGGCCAGAGCCCTTCGCTCTTTCCCTGCTCGTCCTCGTGGGCTTCGTGCGGGTGGCGACGAACCAGCGCATCTTCGACACGCCGTCGACGCTCGATCAGTCGTTCGCGTTCGTCGCCTCGCTGACAGCGCGTCCCACCGCACGGGTGGTCGGTCCGGGCCCTGACCATCCGGCGATCTTCGAGCGGCTGTGCCGCGAGGCCGGGGCCACCGGGAAGCTGGTCGCCGATGCCCAGCATGCTGCCGTCGCGATCGAGCACGGCTGCACGCTCGTCTCGGCCGACTCGGACTTCAGCCGCTTCCCCTCGCTCCGCTGGCAGCACCCGCTGCGCCCCGCCTGAGGACCGGCCGCGCCCGCGAGGCTGCCAGCCCTCTGGCGCTACCCGGCCCCGCGCGCCACCCGCTCGCGGAAGTCATCGTCGACACGGAGTACCGAGCCGAGCTCGATGTATGGCTCCAGTCGCATCGTAATGGCGTCGCGCGCGAAGTCGTTGTCGAGGGCGACCGGGTGGCCAACGACGGTTCCCGCCTCGCGCAGCTCCGCGATCTCTTCGTCGCTCGCGCCGAGTTCGCGCAGCAGTTCGTCGGTGTGCTCGCCGAGATGCGCGGCACGGCCTGTTGCTCCGAACGACTCGCCGTCGATGTGCGGCGAGAAGTAGCGCTGCACGGGCACCTCGCCCCAGCCGGTGAGCTCCAGCTGGTCCCAGAACCCACGCGCCGCCAGCTGCGGGTCGGCGAGCACCTCGGGTGCCTGCAGCACCGCGCCGGCCGCGACACCGGCCGCCTGCAGCAGGTCTGCTACCTCGAACTTGTCGCGCGAGGACGTCCAGGCGGCGATCAGCTCGTCGAGCGCGTCGTGGTTCGCCCAGCGCGCGTCGGCGCTCGCGAAGCGCGGATCCTCGCGCCACCCGGCGCTGCCGAGGACGCCGCAGAGGGCGATCCACTGGGCCTCGTCGCGCGCGGAGATGGCGACGTAGTTGTCGTCGCCCGCGCAGGGGTAGGCGCCGCGCACCATGCCGGGGCGCCGGTTGCCGTCGCCGCCCACCTTGACGCGCCCGTTCAGCAGGTAGTCGGCGAGATGCCTTCCGAGCGTCGGGATCGTCGCCTCCTGCATCGAGATGTCGACGTACTGGCCGCGGCCGCTGCGCTGGCGGTAGATCAGCGCAGTGATCACGGCGGCGCAGGCCTGCAGCCCGGCGTAGTGGTCCACCCAGGTCTGTCCGGTCTTCAGCGGATCGTCGTCGGGGTACCCGGTCACGGCGACTGCGCCGGCGGAGGGCTCCATGCTCATTCCCACCGCCTTGCGGTGGGCGAGCGGGCCCTCCTGCCCGTAGCCGCTCATCGAGACGTAGACGAGGCGCGGGAAGCGCTCCCTGAGATCCTCGTAGCCGAGGTCCATGCGCCGGATCGCGCCCGGCGTGAAGTTCTCCGCGAGGATGTCGGCGTCCTCAAGCAGTTGCATGAGGATCTCGCGGCCCTGCTCGCTGCGCAGGTCCAGCTGCATCGCGCGCTTGCCCGCGTTACGGGCGGCGAAGTACTGCGAGCGGTTGTTCCAGAAGTCGCCGCTCGCGTTGTTGCCCGCGAGGAAGCCCGAACGCACCTGGTCCGGCGTATCCGTCCGCTCGATCTTGATCACGTTCGCGCCGAGGTCGTTCAGGATCCTCGTCATCATCGGGCCAATCCAGACCTGCGTGAGGTCGACGACCTTGAGACCTTCGAAGAAGCGCATGGCTACACCTCCTCTCGCCACAGCAGCGCGGCGGCCGGACCGTCGAGCCCCAGCAGCTCCGCCGTCCCCTCGCCGAGGTCCGGCGGAGGTGCGACGCGCAGCGGAGTCTCGGAGAAGCGCACGGTCGGCCCCGGAACGATCCCGCCGTCGGGCAGGGTCTCCCAGTAGTCGCGCTCCGCGAGGTGCGGATCATTGACGAGATCCTCGGTGGTCGCGACGTCGGCGAAGGCCAGCCCGACCTCGTCGGAGCGCTGGAGCACCTCGGCCTTGGTGTGCGACTTCATCCAGGGACCGACGATCTCGTCGAACTCCTGCCAGTTGAGCAGGCGATCCTGTCCGTTCGCGACGATCGGGTTCGTCGCCTGTTCGGGTTCCTCGATCAGCTCGGCGATCATCCCGCCGACATCGAAGCCCGCGAGGACGAAGGCGACGTAGCCATCCTTCACCGGCAGCGAGTCCGAGGGGTAGATGATCAGCACGCGCGAGTAGTAGCGGCGGCGGATCGCGCCCGTCCCGATGTAGACCGGCAGGTTGTGGTCGTCCGCAGCCGAGAGGGCTTCGTGCATGGAGACGTCGACGAAGTGGTGCTCGACGCCCGCCTCCTTGTCGGCGAGTGCGGCGAGGCCGGCGATCCAGCCCATCGCGGCCGCGTAGTACTCGGCGACCTCGACGCCCGAGGCCATCGGCTCGCGGTCCGGCTTGCCGCTGACGTAGGACATGCCCGCGGCGCCCTCGATGATCAGGCTGTCCGCCTTGCGGTCGGCGTAGGGTCCGGTCCGCCCGAAGGGGCTGATCGATACGTAGATCGTGTCCGGGAACAACTCGGCCATCGCCTCGCTGTCGGCGAGCGGAAGCGGCGAGGCGGCGGGCGTCTGCCAGTTCGCGATCACGAGCTGGCTCGTGGCGACGAGCTTGCCCGCGAAGCGCGCGCCGGCCTCGCTGGTGATGTCGAGCGCGACGCTGCGCTTGCCGCCGTTGAGCAGGCGGTGCAGCCCGCCGCCGTCGAGGGCAAAATCGTCTCCGGGGAAGGGTCCGGCGCGGCGAATGGCGTCGCCGCCGGGCGGCTCGATGCGGATCACTTCCGCGCCGGACTGTGCGAGCAGAAGCCCAGTGTACGCGACCGCGCCGCCGCTCGCGATCTCGACGACGCGGATGCCCTCGAGCGCTCCGGGGGTGGGCTCGTCCGTCATCGCTTACGCGTCCTCGTCGAACATCAGGACGCTGCGGGCCACCTCGCCCGCCTTCATCGCCCGGAACGCCTCGTTGATGTCCTCGAGCTCTCCGCGGCGCGTGATCATCTCGTCCAGCAGCAGCCGGCCCTGCAGGTACCAGTCGACGTAGCGAGGCATGTCGATGCGGAAGCGGTTGGAGCCCATGCTCGAGCCCTGCAGCGTCTTGCCGCCGAGCAGGCTCGGGCCGTCGATCTCCACCTTCGTACCCTGCGGGATCATCCCGATCACGGTGGCGGTGCCGCCGCGGCGGATCGACTCGTAACACTGCTCGGCGGCGGCCTTGAGGCCGATCGCCTCGAAGGTGTAGTCGACGCCGCCGGGGACGATGCCCTTGATCGCCTCCACCGGGTCGCGCGAGGAGGCGTCGACGGAGTGCGTCGCGCCCAGCTCCCGCGCGGTCGCCAGCTTCGACTCGTGGACATCGACGGCGATGATCGTGCGGGCTCCGCCGATGCGCGCGCCCTGGATCGCCGCCAGACCGACGCCGCCGGCGCCGAAGACCGCCACCGTGGACCCGACCTCGATGGCCGCGGTGTTCAGGACCGCGCCGAGGCCGGTCGTGACGCCGCAGCCGATCAGGGCCATGCGGTCGATCCCGATGTCCTGTTCGACCTTCACGAGGGCGTTCTGGTGGACCAGCATTCGCTCCGCGTAGGTGGCGAGGCCCGCCATTTGCGTGAGGCGGCCACCCTTCCAGCTCAGCGCCGGCTCCTCGTCGGGACCGCGCAGCGGGCGTTGCATGCAGAGGAACGGCTCACCGCCCAGGCAGCGATCACAGTTCCCGCAGAAGATCGAGAGGCAGGCGATGACGCGGTCGCCGGGGGCGAACATCGTGACGTCGTCTCCGACCGCCTCGACGACGCCTGCTCCTTCGTGGCCGAGGACGGCCGGCGTGACCATCGAGTAGAAGCCATCGACGAAGTGCAGGTCCGAGTGACAGACGCCGCTCGCGCCGGTGCGAACGACGACTTCGTTACCGCGCGGCTCGTCGATATCGATGTCTTCGACGGTGAGCGCATCGTTGGGGGCGTGGAATACGGCGGCTCGCATCGCTGGCTCTCCTTGCTGGCGTTGCGTTCGGCGGGCGGCCCAGCGGACTGCGCCGCCCGCGACGCAGTGTGGCCATGCCGCGATGTGCTGTCCAGCCCGCGCGACGGCTCGCGCCGCTTGCCGAGGTGGAAGCGTCGGCTCGCCTACGCGTCCTCGTCGAACATCAGGACACTGCGGGCCACCTCGCCCGCCTTCATCGCCCGGAACGCCTCGTTGATGTCCTCGAGCTCTCCGCGGCGCGTGATCATCTCGTCCAGCAGCAGCCGGCCCTGCAGGTACCAGTCGATGTAGCGAGGCATGTCGATGCGGAAGCGGTTGGAGCCCATGAACGAGCCCTGGAACGTCTTGCCGCCGAGCAGACTGGGACCGTCGATCTCCACCTTCACGCCCTGCGGGATCATCCCGATGATCGTCGCGGTGCCGCCGCGCCGGATCGCCTCGTAACACTGCTCGGCGGCGGCCTTGAGGCCGATCGCCTCGAAGGTGTAGTCGACGCCGCCGGGGACGATGCCCTTGATCGCCTCCACCGGGTCGCGCGAGGAGGCGTCGACCGAGTGCGTCGCGCCCAGCTCCCGCGCGGTCGCCAGCTTCGACTCGTGGACATCGACGGCGATGATCGTGCGGGCTCCGCCAATGCGCGCGCCCTGGATTGCCGCCAGGCCGACGCCGCCGGCGCCGAAGACCGCAACCGTCGAGCCGACTTCCATGCCGGCGGTGTTGAGCACGGCGCCCAGCCCGGTCGTGACGCCGCAGCCGATCAGCGCGGCGCGGTCGACCTCAATGTCTTGCTCGATCTTCACGAGGGCGTTCTGGTGGACCAACATCTTCTCCGCGTAGGTGGCGAGGCCCGCCATCTGCGTGAGGCCGCCGCCCTTCCAGCTCAGCGCCGGTTCGTCGCCACGGCGGCGCATCGGGTTCTGCATGCAGAGGAACGGCTCGCCGCTGAGACAGCGGTCGCAGTTCCCACAGAAGATCGAGAGGCAGGAGATGACGCGGTCGCCCGGGGCGAACATCGTCACATCCTCGCCGACCGCCTCGACGACCCCGGCGCCCTCGTGGCCGAGCACGGCCGGCGTGGCCATCGCGTAGAGGCCCTCGGCGAAGTGCAGGTCGGAGTGACAGACGCCGCTCGCTCCCGTGCGGACGACGACCTCGTTGCCGCGCGGCTCGTCGAGGTCGATGTCCTCGATGGTCAGCGCGTCATTGGGGGCGTGGAAGACGGCAGCTCGCATGGCAACTCTCCCTGCAGGCGTCGGAATTCGCGGGCGGCATTCGGGCGTGTCGCCCGCGACGCAGTGTGGCGATGCCGCCGTGCGCCGTCCAGCCCGCCAGCTCGACGGGGCCGGAGCCGCGCTACGCGCCGCCCTCGTCCAGCTGCGCGACCAGCTCTCCGACGCTGCGCGCCGGGAGCGCGCACACGAAGTCCTCGCAGACGTAGGCGGCGGCCTCGCCCGGCGCGACCGCGCGGCCCTCGAGGACCGGGAGCCCGTCCTCGCCGGCCGCGGGCGCAAGCAGGGTCGTGGGCAGGAAGCGTCCGGCCAGCTCGCGCTCGAACGGCGACCGCGCCTCGGGGTCGCCCACGACCGCGATCTCGCGCGGCGGCGCGACCAGCAGCTCGACGACCTGCAGCAGGCTGCCGAAGCCGCCCGCGCCCTCCGCCAGCTTCGCGCTCACCTGCGCGACCACCTCGCGCGCCACGTCCTCCCACTCGGGCCGCCCGAAGTAGCGGCCGAGCCAGAACGCGAGGAGCGCGGCCGCGCCGTTGCCGCTCGGCGTCGCGGCGTCATAGAACGGCTGCTGGCGCAGGATCAGGCGCTCGGCGTCCTCCGGCGATTCGAAGAAGCCACCTTCCGTGTCGCGGAAGCGCTCGACAATCTCCTCGAAGAGTGCAGCGGCCCAGTGCAGGTGGTCGAGGTCGCCCGTGGCGCGGTAGAGCTCGATCAGGCCGAGGCCGTAGCAGGCGTAGTCGTCGAGCAGCCCGTCGATCTTCGCGACGCCGTCCTTCCAGCTATGCAGCAACCGCCCGCCGCCGCCAGCGGCAGCCGCCTGCCACATCGAGCCCCGCACGAACTCCGCGTTGCGGCGCGCAACTTCCACGTAGTGAGAATCGCCAAGCACTCGTCCGGCCTCGGCGAAAGCCGCCAGCGCGAGCCCGTTCCACGAGGTCAGTACCTTGTCGTCGAGGCCGGGCCAGAGGCGCCGCTCCCGCTCGGCCCGTAGTGCGGTGCGCCAGCCGGCGAGGCGCGCCTCCAGCTCCGCCTCGTCCACTCCGAAATCGCGCGCGATCTCGCCGAGTGGTCGGTAGCGGCTCAGCACATTGCGCCGCCCAAACTCCGCGTGGTGCGGATCCTCGAAGTTGCCGCCCTCGGTCACTCCGTACACCGCGCCGCAGATTCGCGCGTCCTCCTCACCGAGGACGGCGTGCAGCTCCTCCCGCGTCCAGACGAAGAACTTGCCCTCGATGCCCTCGCTGTCGGCGTCCTGGGCGCTGTAGAAGCCGCCTTCGCCATCGAGCATCTCGCGCTCGAGGTAGCCGAGCGTCTCGCGCACGATCCGCTCGAAGGCCGGATCGCCGCCGAACTGGTGGCCGTGGAGGTAGACGCGGGCAAGCTGCGCGTTGTCGTAGAGCATCTTCTCGAAGTGCGGAACCAGCCACTGCCGATCGACGCTGTAGCGCGCGAAGCCGCCACCGAGCTGGTCATACATCCCGCCGGCGGCCATCGCCCGCAGGGTCGAGAGCGCCATGCGCCCCGCCGTACCCGCTGCGCCGCCCTCCGCTCGCCGGCGTGCCTCGTGCATCAGCAGGAATTCAAGGCCACCGGGGTTGGGGAACTTGGGCGCATGCCCGAAGCCCCCCCACTCCTCATCGAAGCCTCGCCACAGCGCTTCGAGTGCCTCCGCGGTCAGTCCGGCGCTCGCCGCGGCCGGGCCGTCCTCGCTCTCGTACTGGCGGGCGACGGCGGTTTGCAGCCGCTCCGTGATGTCCTGCGCCGAGTCAAGCACGCGACTGCGGTCGTCACGCCAAAGGTCGCGCAGCGCGGTCAGCACGCGCGGGAAGCCGGGCCGGCCGTGGCCGTCCTCGGGAGGGAAGTAGGTCCCGGCGTAGAACGGCTTGCCCTCCGGAGTGAGGAAGACGGTCATCGGCCAGCCGCCGGACCCTGTCAGCGCCTGCGTCGCAGTCATGTAGACGTTGTCGACGTCCGGGCGCTCCTCGCGATCGACCTTCACGTTGACGAACGCCTCGTTCATCAGCGCCGCGATCGTCTCGTCCTCGAACGACTCGTGCGCCATGACGTGGCACCAGTGGCACGAGGAGTAGCCGACCGAGAGCAGCAGCGGCTTGTCCTCGGCGCGGGCGCGCTCGAAGGCCTCCTCGCCCCACGGGTACCAGTCGACCGGGTTAGCGGCGTGCTGCAGCAGGTAGGGGCTGGTCTCGCCGGAGAGCCGGTTGCGGTGGCCGGGGGCGTCCGTCTCGCTACCGTCCGTCACGGGCGCTCGCGCGGCTCGTCCCGCGCCTCGCAGTCCTGATCACCCGCCTCGCACGCCTGTCCCGTCGCCTCCCGCGCGACGCCCTCGAGGGCGTTCGCGAGCGCGGACCCCAGCCCGCCGGCGGCGCCCAGCGCCGAGCCCGCCGCGCCGCCTGCCGCCTCTCCGGCGCCACCAACGGCGCCACCAACGGCGCCGAGGAACGGCGACCGCGGCCGCGGCTTTGGGTCCGGCTCGCCCGGCTGATCGGGCCGCGCTGTGGGCTCGGGCATGGTGATCGCTCCACTCGGCGGGACCGCCGGATCATGCACTACGTGAGACGCAGGGTAGCGCAAAGTGCCCAAAACGAACGTAACAACGCGTTCCACTATACGTAACGACTGATTGAACGGTTTAGCACTTGACAGGCGGGATCCGCGATCTCTAGCGTCCGCCCAAGTTGGTACGCACAGAAGCGCCAGAATGTACGTACCACGAGAGGGAGAGGGGATTGTTGGAATGACGTGGGCAGAACGAGTAGGTGACCTCGCGACGAATGTCGCACTAGTCGCGATCAACTTCGCGAGGATCTTCACGCTGGCCGCCAGCATTCTCGCCACCAAGGTCGACGACCTGGTGACGAGCCTGGGTGAGCGCAGCGAGAACGGCCTGGCTCGCACCGACACGGCAGCCGGCACGTGGGTTCGCCTGCCCGCTGCCGTGCTCTGGGGTCTCGCGGCGATCAGTCTTCGCCTGGTTTCGATCGTGACCGTGTTCGTACGGCAGTTGACGGGCGCGGCGGACGACTTCTTCCGCACGCTGGCCGAAGGTTAGGCCTTGGCGAACTGAGCCGGCCGCTCGCCGAGCGAGCAGCCGCGAACTAACGAGAGACGCGAGCAAGGTACTCGAGAGTGTTGAACGCGCTCGTGGCGAGCTCCTGGGCGGACAACCTCCGGGAAATCCTGGAGGATGTCCGCCGGGTGCTCGTGTTCGCCTTGCTCACCGTGAGCGGAATCTGGCACGCCTTCGCCCTCGCGCTTGACGGCCTCGCACGGGGCCTCGATGGCGAGTGGCGGCAGGCGGCGGACCGGACGGGTATTGATGCCTGGTGGCCCTTCCGGATGGGTCTGCGCGCGGTCGCGTGGCTGCACGGAGTTGTAGCCTCGGGGGCCGCCGCGCTGAGCCGCCTCAGCGCCGCACATTTGCGGCTGGCAGGAAACATCGACGAGCGCCTGCTGCGCTCCCTGGGCGAGACGACCGCGCCTGCCTGACCCGCCCGCCGGCGACAACATTCCGCATCCGCGACCCCCGCGGATGCTCGTTCGTGTGTGCCCTCGACTGTGAGATCGGGCGACTGTGAGATCGGGCGACTGTGAGATCGGGCTAGATCATCCGGCGCAGGCCGGAGATCACTCCACGCGCATCGTCCAGCAGGCTGCGCCGCCGCGAGGGCGCCTGCGGGCGCGCACCGGCACGCCTCGGCGCGCGAGCCCCGGCGGGCGGAGCCGCCGCAGGGGGCTGGGGCGGTGTGTCCGGCTGCTCCGCTGCGTCGGCGGCGGGAGCGCCGGTGGCCGCCTCCGGCGCCGGGAGCTGCAGCAGCGCATGCACCTGGAGCTGCGCGTTTCCGAGCAGCCGCCGCAACTCCGCGCGCTCCGTCGCCGCCTCGCGCTGCTCCTCGGCGGCCACGTCAAGCTGACGCTCGAGGCGCTCGACAGAGGCCCGCAGCGTGTCGGCACGTGCATGGACCGAGGCCAGCAACTGGTCCCGATGCTCCAGTTCCAGTCGCAGGCGGGCGTTCTCCGCCGCTGCCTGGTCGTCGGTCATCCGGTCGCCTCCTGAACCCGCCAGCTCCGGCAGTCTAGCGTCGCGCCGGGGCGTTGCGTCCAACGCGGGTGCGACACGTCCGATCGCCGCGCCCGCGGCGGCGGCGTGCGGCTATGATTGGCGCGACGGCACGAGCACGTCGAGAGGGACATGATGGACTGGAGCGACACGCCGGAACAGGCGGAGTTCAGGGAATACGTCCGCGGCTTCTTCGCGGACAAGCTGCCCGAGCGCTATCGCAACGCGCCGCACGCCGAGTTCCACAACGTCCGCGCCGTCAACGGCGAGGAGATCATTCTCAACTCCGCAAGCTGGACCGGCGACCGGCTCTCCGAGGATCCGGAGATCCACCAGGCCGCCGAGGACTGGGGCGCCGCACTCAGCGCCGAGGGCTACGTCGCCCCGGCCTGGCCGAAGGAACTCGGCGGCGCCGGCTTCAGCACCCGCGAGCAGTTCATCTTCCACGAGGAGCGTGAGAAGGCCGGGGCGCCTCGCGCCGGCGGGACCGGCGCGATGTTCCTCGGCTCCGTGCTGATGGTGCACGGCAACGAGGAACAACGCGCGCGCTACATGCCCGCGATCGCCCGCGGCGAGATCGAGTGGGCACAGGGCTACTCGGAGCCGGGTGCGGGCTCGGACCTCGCCTCGCTGAGCCTGAGGGCGGAACGCGACGGCGACGAGTACGTGCTCAACGGCCAGAAGATCTGGTCCACGCCGCAGACTTCGGATGCCATCTACTGCCTCGTGCGGACGGACCCCGACGCGCCGAAGCATCGAGGCATCTCGTTCCTGATGGTGGACAGCCTGACCGCGCCCGGGATCGTGATGAAGCCGCTGCTCAACGCCTGCTTCGACCACGGCCGCTTCGGCGAGACCTTCTTCGACAACGTGCGCGTACCCGCGGCGAACCTGATCGGCGAGGAGAACCGCGGCTGGTACGTCGCGATGACGCTGATGGACTTCGACCGCGCCTCGATCTCCGGCACCGGCGAGGACCGGCGCACGATCCACAAGCTGATCGACTACTCGCACAGCGCCGAGGGCCGGACGCGCACCCGCATCGCCGATCTGCCCTCCGTGCGCGCCGAGGTCGCCGACCGCATGATCGAGACCGAGGTCGGGCACAACCTCTCGTACCGCCTCGCCTGGATGCAGTCGTCCGGGCTGATCCCCAACTACGAGGCCTCGATGGGCAAGGTGTTCTCCACCGAGCTGCACCAGCGCGTGGCCCGCACCGGCGCGAAGGCGCTGGGGCTCTACACCAACATCTGGCCCGGCGATTCGCTGGCGCCCATCGAGGGCGAGTTCTCCGACCGCTACGTGCGGATGATCCCGGACTCGATTGCCGGTGGCACCTCGGAGATCCAGCGCAACGTGATCGCCACGCGCGGCCTCGGCCTGCCCCGCAGCTAGCGGCGTCATGCAGATCGACATCTTCAGCGAGATGCAGCGTCCCCGCGAGCTGTGGGACGACGACGCCTACGAGCACACCCTGATCGAGGAGACGCTGGAACAGGCGCAGCTCGCCGACGAGCTCGGCTACGGCTGCTGGTGGCAGGTGGAGCACCACGGCGCGGTCGAGTTCAGCTACAGCTCCGCGCCCGAGCTGATGCTGACCGCGATCGCTCGTGGCACGGAGCGGTTACGCGTCGGCCACTCCGCAGTACTCTCGCCGCACCGCTTCAACCACCCGATCCGAGTCGCCGAGCGCGCCGCCTTCCTTGATCACCTCAGCGAGGGCCGCCTCGAGCTCGGCCTCGCGCGCTCCACAGTCAAGGAGTGGCGCGCCTTCAACATCGACGGCGACGAGACGCGCGATCAGATGCAGCAGGCGTTCGAACTGATCCCGCAGCTCTGGACGCAGGACGCCGTGGACTGGGACAGCGAAGACTTCGCGATCCACGACTTCACGCTCACGCCCAAGCCTCTGCAGAAGCCCCACCCGCCGCTCTGGCAGGCCTGCTCCGGCCCGATCTCGTTCGAGCAGGCCGGCCGCAACGGCGTCGGCGCGCTCGCCAACACGCTCTGGCGCTCGCTTGACCAGGTCGAGGAGATCGTCGAGTCCTACAAGCGCGGCATCGCCCAGTGCGAACGACCTGTCGGCGAATTCATCAACGACCAGATCGCATTCTTCACCTTCGTACACTGCGTCGAGGACGGCGACGCCAGACTGAGCAGCGCCGCCGCGGGCGCGGCCGCGTGGTACACCAACACCGCGCTCACCTTCTTCGAGGCCCGTGAGTCTTTCCTGCGCCGCGCGCGCGAGATCGAGGCCGCGCGGGACGAGGCCGGAAGCGACCTCACCGGCCGCTTCCTCGAGGACGAGGACGCCGAGTCGACGAAGGCGCAGCTGATCCATGCGCGGATCATGAACGGCGAGGCCGTCGCCGACGAAGAGGTCTTCGAGGTGCTGAGCGAGCAGCAGTCGCTCGTCGTCGGAGACCAGCAGGCCTGCCTCGAGAAGATGAAGCGCTACGAGGAGGTCGGGATCGACCGCCTGATGAGCTTCCACCAGGTCGGCAAGCTGCGTCACGAGGAGGTGACGCGCAGCATCCGGCTGATCGGCGAGCTGATCCCGGAGTTTCACGCCACGGAGTGACAACGGACGGGCCGCGCCGCCATTGACGCCTGCCGGGCGAGCGTCGAGGCTGCGCCCCCGGCAACCAACAGCGAGAAGAGCGGCGAAGGGAGCGGTCGATGACAGCAGCCGCGCCGCGCGCCCTCGAAGGCGTGCGCATCATCGAGATCGCGGCGGGTCTCCCCGTCGCCTACGCGGGCAAACTGCTCGCGCAGGGCGGCGCCGAGGTGATCCGCATCGAGCCCCCCGAGGGCGACCCAATCCGCCTCGGTGGCCCCTTCCCCGGCGACGAGCCGGACATCGACGGCGGTGGCCGTCACGCCTTCTTCAACGGCGGCAAGCGCAGCGTCGCGCTCGACGTGAACAGCGAGGGCGGCGCGGCCGTCAGCGCGGACCTGATCGCGAGCGCCGACGTGCTGCTCACCTCCTGGAAGACCCCCGCGCAGCTCCCGCTCGACGATGTCGACGCGATGCGCGAGCGCTTCCCGGACACGCTCTACGTCTCGATCAGCCCCTTCGGGCGCAGCGGCCCGTACGCCAACTTCGACGGCGATAGCCACGTCATCGAGGCGCTCGCCGGCTTCTCCTACGTCACCGGCTACCCGGACCGTGAGCCGGTCAGCCTCGGCGTCGACACCGCCGAGTTCCTCGGCGGACTGTACGGCTGGGTCACGACGCTCACGCTGCTCAACGCCCGGGCTCACGGCGAGCAGCACCACCACGCCGACATCTCGAGCTACGAGACCGCCGCCCTCACCGACGACCACAACCTCGCCGTCTACCACGGGATGGGCCTGCTGCGGCGGCGCTTCTACTCGCGCGTGCTCGGCGCCTACCCGTCCGACATCATGCGCTGCCGCGATGGCTTCGTTTCGGTCGTCCCGGGAGCGCCGGACTTCGCCACCTCGCTCGGCCTGCTGATCGACCGCCCCGAAATGATCGACGACCCGCTGCTGCAACTGCCGAAGGAGCGCGTGGTGCGCTGGCAGGACTTCGACGCGCTGATGGAGCCCTGGCTGATGGAGCACGACGCGGCGGAGATCGTGCAGAAGGCGCAGGAACTGCGCCTCGCCTTCGCCTTCGTACCCGATGTCGCCGACCTCGCTGCCGACGAGCACCTCGCCGCCCGCGGCTTCTTCGAGGGCCCCGGCGGCGAGCCGGCCGTCGGCCCGCCCGTCGGGCTCTCCGAGACTCCGTTGCGCCCCGGCGCGCCACCCGCCCTCGGCGAGGCGAACGACGAACTCGCCGCCTCGAACGGAGGTGCAGCATGAAGCCGTTCGAAGGCCTCCGTGTCATCGACCTCTCGCAGGTCTGGGCAGGCCCCGTGGCCGCGCGGGTGCTCGCCGACCTCGGCGCGGACGTGATCAAGGTCGAGCGCCCGACGGTGCCGGACCGCATCCGCACGGCCTACATCGCGCAGAACGACACGACCGGCAACTACTGGGAGCGCGCGCCCTACTACACCGTGCGCAACGTCTCCAAACGCGGCCTCGCGCTCGACCTCGGCAGCGACGAGGGCATCGCGATCCTGCACGGGCTGCTGGAGGATGCGGACGTGCTGATCGAGAGCTACACGCCGCGCGTGCTGGAGAACTTCGGACTCTCCTGGAACGATCTCAAGGACCGCTACCCGCGCCTGATCATGATGTCGCTCTGCGGCTACGGGCAGACCGGCCCGCGCCGCAACAGCCCCGCCTTCGGCATGGGCATGGAGCCGGCCTCGGGCATCGCCTCGGTCAGTGGCTACGAGGGCGAACCGCCGCTCAAGAGCGGCAACACCTGGGTCGACCCGTTCGCGGGCATCCACGGCCTCGGCGGCCTGCTGACCGCGCTCTACCACCGCGAGCGCAGCGGACGCGGCCAGCAGATCGACGTCTCGATGCAGGAGGGGCTGCTGCAGCTGCTGGGCCCGCACTTCCACGACTACTGGATGAACGACCGCCTGCACCCCGGCAGCGGCAACCGCCGCGAAGGCCTCGTGCGCGGCATCTACCCAACCGCCGGCGAGGACGCCTGGATCGCGATCAGCGTCCGCGACGACGACGAGTGGGCCGCCCTCGCACGCACCACGGGCAACGAGGCCTGGCTGGACGACGCCCGCCTCGCAACGATGGCCGGGCGCCACGAGCACCACGACGAGATCGACGCCGCGATCAGCGAGTGGACCGCCACGCGCGACAAGTTCGCGGCGATGGAGGAGCTGCAGGCGGCGGGTGCGCCCGCGGGCGCGGTCCTCAACGCGCGCGAACTGATGCAGAACGAGCATCTGCTCACCCGCGGCCTCTGGGACGCGCAGCCCGTGCGCGGCTTCGCCACCGTGCCGGTGCAGCGCTACTTCCCGGCCCACGTCGACGGCGAGGGCTACGGCGCACGCGGCCCGGCCCCGCACATCGGCGAGCACACCGACGAGGTGCTGCGCGAGCTGCTCGGCTACGACGACGCGAAGATCGCGGAGTTGCGCGACGCCGGCGTGATCGACGGCGAACCGGAGATGCTCACCCCACCCGAGGCGCGCGCCGCCCTGATCCAGCCGATCGACGTCTTCCTCGCAAGCGGCTCCATCCTCGAGGTGGACGAGCAGCACCTGGAACGCATGGCGGCGGTCGTCGCACGGATCGAGGCAGACGCGGGGTAGGGGTTGGCTATGACCCTGCTCAGATCGTCCTCAGCGGCACCGTTGGTCGTCATCGACTGCGAGACCACCGGGCTCGGCAAGCAGCCTGAGCGATCCGCGAGCCCTGTCCGGGTTGGCCCTTGCTTGCCTCCACTACCTGTTCAGGTCCTCGAGCAGCTCGACCCAGTTACCATCCGGATCCTCGATCATCGCGATCCGGACGCCCGGGCGGATCTCTCGCGGCGTGGTCGGAACGGCGTAGCCTCGATCCGCCGCCGCGGCCACCAGCTCGTCGAGGTTCGAGACGGTCATCGTCCAGTAGCGGTACCCGGAGCCACCGCTCAGGCCGCCGGGCGCGGGCCGCGGCTCCGGTGTCTCCTCGAACTCGATCACCTTGATCAGGCTGGTGCCCGCCAT
This sequence comes from Dehalococcoidia bacterium, assembly GCA_963667465.2. GTDB lineage: Bacteria > Chloroflexota > Dehalococcoidia > UBA2979 > UBA2979 > VXMT01. The sequence goes on from CAXXDN010000002.1 coordinate 1,088,889, forward strand.
CAAGCGGTGCATCGTCCCGCCGTCGCCGACCGGCGTGTCGGCGATGTGCTCAAGCCCGAGGAAGTCGCGATAGAACGCGAGCGCGGCCGGACCGTCGCGCACGATGATGCCGAGGTCTATCGAGTCCTTGTTAAGAGCAACACCCATCTCGAACCCCCTTCTTCTTGAACGCCTGAAGCCTACGGCAACGGTTCCGCGCCCGGCGGCGGCGGGACCTCGAAGGCGTTCAAGGTGAAACCGACGAAGGCGTAGTAACCGACGAGGCCGGTGAGGTCGACGATGCCCTGGTCGCCGAGGAGCGCGCGCAGCGCCTCGAACGACTCGTCGCTCACGCGATTGTCGGCGAAGAGCTCGCGCACGTAGCGCACGATCGCCGCCTCGCCGGGTTCGATCGCGTCGAGGGCGGCACGATGGCCGATCGCGTGGATGGCTGACTCGCTGACGCCGCCCTCGCGGGCGAGCTTGACGTGGGCGTTCCACATCAGTCCGGCGTCGAGCTCGCGGGCCGCAGTGATGATCGCGGTCTCGCGCTGGCCCGGCGTGAGATCGGACTCCCAGCGGACGTAGCGGCTGACCTGCGCCGCCCGCAGGGCCAGCTCCGGCGAGTGGAGCAGGATGCCGAAGGGGCCCGAGACCTGGCCGCCGCGAAGCTCCGCGATCTGGTCGTAGGTCTCCGCCAGCTCGGCCGGCACGTCATCGCGCGAGGTCAGGTTCGGTAGTCGGGGCATCGGGACTCCCTCGGGTACGGCGGCGGGGCTCCGAGGATACAGAATGCAGCGCCCGGCAGGCGGCGGGCTGGTGACGGCGGCTCGCGGTACAGTCGATCCATGCGCCGCCTGCAGACCCCCGCCCTGCTCGTGATCATCGTCGCCGCGCTCGTTGTGCTCGTGGGGCTCGGCACCTGGCAGCTCGCGCGCAACGAGTGGAAGCAGGGGCTCGTCAAGGACCGTGACGCGGCGATCGCCGCGCCCCCGCTCGCTGCTGCCGAGGCGGCCGCCCTCGACAGCCAGGCGGTCGAGTACCGGCGCGTCGCCCTCGAGGGTGAGTGGGACTACGGGCGCGCGCAGATCGTCGCCAATCGCACGCGCTTCGGCCTGCGCGGCGAGGACGTCTACGTGCCGCTGCTCACCGGCGAGGGCGCGCCCGCGCTGCTCGTGCTGCGCGGCTGGTACCCCGCCGCGGAGCGCGATCGCGTGCTCGCGGGCCTCGAGGCGAACGCGCCGCCGGAGGGCCTCGCGCTGCGCGCGAGCAGCACCGACTCGCGACGCAACGCGGACGGCGAGTGGACACGCTTCGGCCTCGACTCGATCGCCGGGGCGCTGCCCTACCCCGTCGCACGGCTGTACGTGCTCGCCGGAGAGCGGGTCGAGCGGCAGCCGCGGCTGGTGCCGGAGGAGCTGCCGGTGACGGGCTACGAGGGCTACCGCAACACCACGCCGCACATCGAGTACGCTCTCACCTGGTACGGCCTCGCGGTCGTGCTTGCCGTGACCGTGGCGGTCCGGATCCGCCAGCAACACCGCAGCCGTGAGGCCGAACCACCCGAGGAAGGGAACGCCAGCGATGCCCCGCCTGCTTGACCTCTTGCGCCGCCGCGGCCCCGCTATCGATCCGGCCTGCGGCATGGAGGTGGACCGCGGCGACCCGCCCGGCGGCAGCACCATCCACGACGGCGAGACCTACTACTTCTGCGCCAGCGGCTGCCGCCTCTCCTTCGAGGAAGACCCCGCCGCCTACCTCTCCGGCGACAAGCGCGAGGAGATGTAGCCGCCTTCGCCCGGCCCGCGCGGGCCGGGTCGTATACTTGGACCTACGCACCCTCGACGCCCCGGCACGGCGACGCCGCACCGCCGGGGCGCACCCGGTTGAAAGGCGGAGATGAACCCCGACGACTCCCCGATCGCGCGCGACGTCCTCAGCCAGGACGAGGCCATCGCCCGCGCGCAACTCGTCTCCGACATCAGCTACGAGATCCAGCTCGATCTCACGGCGGGCACATCCGCATACCGAGGCGACGTGACGGTTCGTTTCGATTATGTCGCGTCCGATGGCGATAGCGGCACCTTCCTCGACCACCGCGGCGGCGGCATCGAGCGCATCGAGGTCAACGGCGAGGAGATCGAGCGCCCTGCGGGCGAGTACCGCATCCCTCTGCCCGCCTCGGCGCTGCGGGCGCGCAACGTCGTGCGCGTCACGTACGAGCACGAGTACGACCACACCGGCGACGGGTTCCACCAGTTCGTCGACCCCGAGGACGGCAGCGAGTACCTCTACAGCAATTTCGAGCCTTACAACGCGCACCGGCTCTTCCCCTGCTTCGACCAGCCGGACCTCAAGGCGAGCTACGAGCTGACGGTCGACGCGCCCTCGGAGTGGGAGCTGATCGCGAACGGGCCGGAGCTCGGGCGCGAGGAGCTCGAGGGCGGGCGGCTGCGGCGGCGCTACGCGCCCGCGGAACGCTTCAGCAGCTACCTCTTCGCGCTGATCGCCGGCCCCTACCACGTCGTCCGGGATGAGCATCGAGGCGTCCCGCTCGGCTTCTACTGCCGCCGCTCGCTGGTCCGCCACCTCGACGAGGACGAGCTGTTCGAAGTCACGAAGCAGGGCCTCGACTTCTTCGGCGAGTTCTTCGACTACGCCTACCCGTTCGGCAAGTACGACCAGATCTTCGTGCCGGAATTCAACTTCGGGGCGATGGAGAACATCGGCGCGGTCACCCACTCGGAGCGGATGGTCTTCCGCGACCCGCCGACCGATAACCAGCGGCTCGGACGCGCTGAGGTGCTGCTGCACGAGATGGCGCACATGTGGTTCGGCAACCTCGTGACCATGCGCTGGTGGAACGACCTCTGGCTCAACGAGAGCTTCGCGACCTACATGGCCTACCTCGCGCTGGTCGAGGCGACGCGCTTCGGCACGGCCTGGCAGGCGTTCAACTCCGGGATGAAGGCCTGGGCCTACCGCCAGGACCAGCTCGTTACCACCCACCCGATCGCCGGGCAGGTGCGCGACACCGACGAAACCTTCCTCAACTTCGACGGCATCACCTACGGCAAGGGCGCCGCGGTCCTCAAGCAGCTCGTCGCCGCCGTCGGCATGGACAGCTTCCGCGAGGGCATGCGCAGCTACTTCCGCCGCCACGCCTTTGGCAACACCACGCTCGCCGAGTTCCTCGACGCGATCGGCGAGGGCGCCGGGCGCGACCTGCACGGCTGGGCGGCGCTCTGGCTGGAGACCGCCTCGCTCAACACCCTCGCCGCCACCTGGGAAGTCGAGGATGGCGCCCTCGCAAGCCTCTCGATCGCCCAGACCGCGCCCGAGGACTACCCGACCCTGCGTCCGCACCAGCTCGATCTCGCCCTCGTGGGCGCCGGCGACAACGGAGCCGGCGAACCGGCGATCGAGGCCCTCGCGGTCTCCGTCGAGGGCGTCTCGACGGTCATCGAGGAGGCCGCCGGACGCGCCGCTCCGCGACTCGTGATGCCGAATCACAACGACCACGCCTTCGTGAAGGTCGCGCTCGATGACCGCTCGCTCGACTACGTGAGCGAGCACCTCGAGCGGATCGGCGACCCGCTGCTGAGGCAACTGATCGGGCAGGCGCTGTGGAACATGGTGCGTGACCAGCAGCTGCGCTCGACCGACTACCTGCCGCTCGTCGCCTCGAAGCTGACGAACGAGGCCGACACCGAGCTGATCGAGAGCGCCCTGCAGACGGCGGTTGCGGCGATCGCGCGCTACGTGCCGGCGGATCAGCGGGATGAGCAGGCGCAGCGCTTCGCCGAGGTCTGCTGGGAGGCGTTGCAGGCCCTCCCCGCGGACGCGGCGCGCAACGACCTGCGAATCATCTGGGCGCGCACCTTGATCGGCGTCTCGATCACGCAGAAGGACATCGAGCGGGTGATCCGCCTCGCCGACGGAGAGCTGTCCGCGCCGGGCCTGACGATCGACCAGGAGATGCGCTGGGACATCGCCGCCCGCGCCGTCGCGCACGACATCGCGGGCGCTGCGGCGCGCGTCGAGGCGGAGCGCGTGCGCGACCCCTCGGACCGCGGCGAGCGTGCCGCGATCCGCGCGGCCGTGGCGACGCCCACGGCGGAGGCGAAGGCGGAGGCCTGGGAGCGCATCCACGGCGAGGGCTACGGCTCGCTGCACCTCACCGCCGCGGCGATGAGCGGCTTCCACTGGAACGTGCAGCGCGAGCTGCTGGACCCGTGGGCCTGGGAGTTCTTCGAGCGAGCGCCCGCGGTCTTCGCCGAGCGCCAGAACGAGTTCACACGCGCCTGGTTCGCGAACCTCTTCCCCCACTTCCGCATCGAGCAGGCCGTGCTCGACCGCTCGCGCACGCTGATCGAGGAGATCGGGGACGGACTTCCGCTGCTCGCCCGCTCGCTGCGCGAGGCCAACGACGACCTCGAGCGCGCGATCCGCTGCAGGGAGTTCGCTGCGTCGTGAGGGGCGCAGCGTGACGGCCTGGAGCGCCCGTCGGCCGAAGATCTTCTACGGCTGGTACATCGCCGCGGCCGGCTTCATGTCGCAGTTGATGTTCGGCGTGCTGATGTTTCACTCGTTCGGCACGTACGTGGCGCTGATGCAGGCCGACTTCGGCTGGAGCCGCACGACCTTCTCCTTCGCCTTCGCGGCGCAGCGCATCGAGAGCGGGGTGCTCGGTCCGATCCAGGGCTGGGTGATCGACACGTACGGGCCGCGCAAGGTGATGATCATCGGCCTGGTGATCTTCGCGGCCGGGTTCATGCTGCTCAGCCGGGTCGAGTCGCTGCCGCTCTTCTACATCTCCTTCACGCTGATCGCGATCGGCTCCTCGCTCGGGAGCTTCCTCTCGGTACTGGTCGCGATCGTCAACTGGTTCCGCAAGCGCCGGGTGCTGGCCACCGGCGTGCTGACGATGGGCTTCGCGGTCGGCGGCCTCACGGCGACGCCGATGGCGCTACTGATCGAGGGCATTGGCTGGCGTGACGCCGCCTTCGGCTCGGGCATCGTCGCACTCGTCGTCGGTCTCCCGATCGCGGCCGTCGTGCGGCACCGCCCGGAGCCCTACGGCTGGCTCCCCGACGGCGTCAAATCGAGCTCGACCGTGGCGGGCGAGCCGGAACAGCAGATCGAGTGGTCGATGACAGCGCGCGAGGCGCTCACCACCTCCGCGTTCTGGTTCCTCGCGCTTGGCCAGGCCTCGGCGCTGCTCGTGATCGGGTCGCTGATGGTGCATCTCGTGATCTACATCCACGAGGATCTCGGCTTCGCCCTCGGATTCGCGGCGCTGGCGATCACGATCCAGACGCTGGGCCAGATCGCCGGCCAGCTCCTCGCAACGCTGTTTGGCGATCGCGTGCCGAAGCGCCCGTTCGTGATCCTCGCCCTGCTCGGCCACGCCACGGCGATGCTGCTGCTCGCGCTCGCCGAAGGGCTACCGCTGATCTACGTCGCGGTGGTGATCAACGGCGTCGCCTGGGGCTCGCGCGGGCCGCTGATGATGGGACTCCGCGCCGACTACTTCGGGCCGAGGCGCTTCGGCACGATCATGGGCTTCTCATCGCTGGTGATTATGCTCGGGATGATCATCGGGCCGATCTTCGCCGGCGTGATGTACGACCAGACCGGCAGCTACCGCGTCGGGTTCATCGTGCTCGCGATCCTCGCTGCACTCGGCTCGGTGATGTTCCTGATGGTCCGCCCGCCGCCGGAGCGCGAGCGCTGGCTGGCCGAGGCGGACCGGATAGCTGCCAGCCGCTCCTCCTGAGGGCACTGGACCGGGCGACGCGCGTCGCCGGCGCGACATCGCTGCGAGCGGGAACCGTCCCGTCCCCGCGTACGTCCTGCATCCACTGGACCGTATGGTCGCGGAGCTGGGCGTGGACGATGAGGGCGAGTAGGTCCTACTCCTCCAGCAGCCCCCGCAGCACGTACTGCAGGATGCCGCCGTGGCGGTAGTACTCAGCCTCGACGGGGGTGTCGACGCGGCAGCGGGCGGTGAATGCGACCTCGCGGCCGTCGGCGGCGACGGCGCGCACGGCGACGTCTTGCCGCGGCTCGACGCCACCCTCGATGCCGGAGATGTCGAATGACTCCTCGCCCGTGAGGCCGAGCGAGGCGGCCGACTCACCCGCCGGGTATTCGAGCGGGAGGATGCCCATGCCGATCAGGTTGCTGCGGTGGATGCGCTCGAACGACTCCGCGATGGCGGCGCGCACGCCCAGCAGCGCCGGCCCCTTCGCCGCCCAGTCGCGCGAGGATCCCGACCCGTACTCCCGGCCGGCCAGCACGATCAACGGGACGCCCTCGGCGCGGTAGCGCTCGGCGGCGTCGTAGATCGGCAGCTCCTCGCCGTCCGGGAGGTGGCGCGTCCAGCCGCCCTCGCGCTCGACCAGGGCGTTGCGGAGCCGCACGTTGGCGAAGGCGCCGCGCACCATCACCTCGTGGTTGCCGCGGCGCGACCCGTACGAGTTGAAGTCGCGGCGCGGCACCTCGCGCTCACTGAGGTAGGCGCCGGCCGGGCTGTCCGGGGCGATCGCACCCGCGGGCGAGATGTGGTCCGTCGTCACCGAGTCGCCCAGCATCGCGAGGACGCGCGCCGCCTCGATGTTGCCCGGCGGCGTCGGCTCACGCTTCAGGTCCTGGAAGTAGGGCGCGTGCCGCACGTAGGTCGAGTCCTCGTCCCAGCCGAAGCGCTTTCCGCCGCCTGAGTCGAGGGCGGCCCACTGCGCGTCGCCCGTGAAGACGTCGGCGTAGCGCTCGCGGAACATCGACGAGCGGATCGAGGACTGGATCACCTCGGAGACTTCCTGCTCGCTCGGCCAAATCTCGCGCAGGTGGACGGGCTCGCCGTCCGCGTTCGTGCCGATCGGCTCGGTCGCAAGGTCGACGTCCATGTGCCCGGCGAGGGCGTAGGCGACGACGAGCGGCGGCGAGGCGAGGTAGTTGGAGCGCACCTGGTTGCTGATCCGCGCCTCGAAGTTGCGGTTGCCGGAGAGCACGGCGGCGACGGCCAGCGGGCCGCCGTCGACGGCCTGCGAGACCGCCTCCGGCAGCGGGCCGGAGTTGCCGATGCAGGTCGTACAGCCGTAGCCCACGAGGTTGAAGCCGAGCGCGTCCAGGTACTCGCTCAGCCCGGCCTCGTCGAGGTACTCGGTGACCACGCGCGAGCCGGGCGCGAGGCTGGTCTTCACCCACGGAGGCGTGCTCAGTCCGCGCTCCACCGCCTTCTTCGCGAGCAGGCCCGCGGCGACCATCACCTCGGGGTTGGAGGTGTTGGTGCAGCTCGTGATCGCGGCGATGACGACCGAGCCGTTCGAGAGCTCGTAGGAGTGGCCGTTCGCCGCGACCGCCATCGGCGTCGCGCTGGCGCCCCCCTCGATCTCCTCGGCGATCGTCGCGCGCGACGCGGACTGCGCCTCGTGGAGCGCGATGCGGTCCTGCGGGCGCTTCGGGCCGGCCAGGCTCGGCTCGATCGAGGCGAGGTCGACCTCCAGCAGGTCGCTGTACTCGGGGTCGGGCGTCTCGTCGGTGCGGAACAGCTGCTGCTCGCGGCAGTAGGCCTCGACGAGGGCGACCTGGTCGTCCGAGCGGCCCGTGAAGCGCAGGTAGTTGAGCGTCTCGGCATCGACCGGGAAGAAGCCGACAGTCGCGCCGTACTCGGGGCACATGTTGGCGATGGTCGCGCGGGCGGCCAGCGAGAGCCCGTCCAGGCCCGGCCCGAAGAACTCGACGAACTTGCCGACGACGTTGCGCTCGCGCAGCAACTCGACGACGCGCAGCACCAGGTCCGTACCGGTCGCGCCCTCGGGCAGCCGCCCGATGAGCCGCACGCCGAAGACCTGCGGGATCAGCATCGAGACGGGCTGACCGAGCATGGCCGCCTCGGCCTCGATGCCACCGACGCCCCAGCCGACCACGCCGAGCCCGTTGATCATCGTCGTGTGCGAGTCGGTCCCGACGAGCGTGTCGGGGTAGGCCATACCGCCGGCGGTGAATACGACGGGAGCGAGGTATTCGAGGTTCACCTGATGCACGATGCCGGTGCCGGGCGGAACCACGCGGAACCCCTCGAACGCTTGCTGGCCCCAGCGCAGGAACTGGTAGCGCTCGCCGTTGCGCTCGAACTCGCGCGTGACGTTGAGCAGGAAGGCGCCCTCGGCGCCAAACTCGTCGACCTGCACGGAGTGATCGATCACGAGGTCGACCGGCTGCTGCGGGTTGATCCTCGAAGGGTCGCCGCCGAGATCGGCCATCGCGTCGCGCATCGCGGCGAGGTCGACGATGGCGGGCACACCGGTGAAGTCCTGGAGCAGGACGCGGGCGGGGCGGAAGGCCACCTCGTCGGCGGGCGCGGCCTGCGCCTGCCAGGCGCCGAGCGCGCGAATCGAGTCCGCCGTGACGGCGGAGCCATCCTCGCCGCGCAGCAGGTTCTCGAGCAGGATGCGCAGTGTGAAGGGCAGCCGCGCGAGGTCGCAGCCGAGCGCAGCGGCGGCGCGGTCGAGGCGGTAGATGGTGTGCGTGGCGCCGGCGGCCTCGAAGCTCGCGCGCGCGCCAAAGCTGTCCAGCGACTCGACTCCCGCGGCCATCAGCCACACCCTTCCCTCACTGCCCTGCTCCTGGGCGGCCGCTGCGCAGCGGACCGTCGGCTATCGTAACGACTGCGCCCGTCAGACGCCCGCCTGCTCGCGCGACGGCTGCGGCGCGGCGGTTGCCTCGGCCTGGCGTCGCCTTCCGGACACAACGAGGCCCGGGCGCTGCCCGGGCCTGGTCGTCAGTGGACCGGAGTCCCGTACGTCCTCGAGGGGCTAGGCGTCCTCGGGGAACTGCCAGGTCTCGTGCTCCGGGTCCTCGTCGGACAGACGGAACTGGGGCAGGGCCATGCCGTCGCCCATGTCGATCATCGTTACCTCGACGCGCTTGCCGATGGCGACGTTGGCCTCCAGCTCGGGGCCATCGTCCGCGTCGATGCAGTTGCTGATGATGCGGACGGAGCGATCGGCCGTCGGCTGCCCGCGCTGCTCGTCGATCTCGACGAGGACGACGGGGTACGGGGTCCAGTCACGGAAAGCCGGGTTCACGGCGTGCGGAACGAAGTAGTAGGAGTGGATGGTGCCCTTGCCGGAAACCGGCATCCAGTCGTAGTCCGTACCGCCGCACTCCGAGCACATCGGGCTGGGCGGGTAGCGCATCAGGTCGCACTCAGCGCAGTGCTGCAGGTGCAGGGAGCCGGACGCCGCCTGCTCGAAGTATTCGATGTGGGGTCGGTCGTTCTCGGGAATGAAGACCTCGAGCCCGTGGTACTGCGGCATGTACGCCCCCTCCGGCATCCGTCGGCAAGACTCCCGCGACTCTGTCGCGAGCCTCGCGGTTTGTAGCACGGCTGCGCGTCGCCGGGCAACCGCGAGGGCGTCCCTGCGGCCTCGCGCGGCGGTTGCTGCGCGCCAACGGCGTGGGTAGGCTGATCGACACGCCGGGCGGTTAGCTCAGTTGGTACGAGCGCTCGCTTCACACGCGAGAGGTCACTGGTTCAAGTCCAGTACCGCCCACCACTCCGACAGGCTGACGGCAGGCGCAACGACCGTAGGCCTTGTCGGGCGTCACGCTACTCGGCGGTCGCGGCAGCCGGGAGGCGCGTACGCCGCAGCGAGGTGGCGACGAGGACGACGGCGAAGGCGGCCGTGGCAGAGAGCACGACTGCGGGACTGGCGGCGACGCCCGCGTGGAACGAGGCGTACAACCCGAACACCGAGCTGGCCACCCCGATCAGGAAGCTCGCCGCCATGATCCGCGGAATCCGCCGGAACAGCAGGCTCGCCGTCGCCGGCGGGATGATCAGCGTCGCCGTGACCAGCACGATGCCGATCGCCTGCAATGCCACCACCACCGCGAGGGCGATCAGCACCAGCAGCGAGAACTCGAAGAACGCCGTCCGCACCCCGGCCGCCGCCGCCATCGCTGGGTCGTAGGCGACCATTACCAGCTCGCGGTAGAAGGCGAGCACGAAGCCAACCACGACGACGGCCAGGATCACTTCGCCCAGCAGGTCGGCCCGGGAGACGCCGAGGATGTCGCCGAATACGAAGGACACCAGGTCCGGCGTGTAGCTCGAGCGGCGCGAGATCACGAGGATGCCGAGCGAGAAGGCGGAGACGAAGAAGATCGCGATCGCCGTGTCGTAGCTGACGCGCGAGGTGCGGCGTACGTAGCCGATCCCGAGCGCCGTCGCGACGGCCGCGGCGAGCGCGCCGAGCGCCACGCTCGCCCCGTTGACGAAGGCGATCGCGACGCCCGCCAGCGTCGCGTGCGCGAGCCCGCTGCCCGAGGCCGCCAGCCCCTTGTGCACGACGAACGTCCCGACCACCGAGCCGACCAGGCTGACGATCAGCAGCGAGGCCAACGCGCGCTGCATGAACTCGTACTCGTACGGCTTGATCAGCCATTCCGCGAGTTCCATCGGCCAGCCCTCAGTTCGTCCCGTAGCGCTCCGCGCCGATCGGGAGCAGGTCGTGCCCGCCTTCCTCGTGGGCTTGGGGCGGATCCTCGTGCCCGACGGGCCCGGCGGCTCGGTGGCTGTCGCAGTGCGGGTCTCCGTACTGCAACGTCACCGGCCGCTCCGTCCTCGCCCTGCGAGCGCTACTCGCCGCCAAGCCCGTCGACCAGGGCGTTCGCGTTCGCACGCATCAGCTTGACGTAGCTGTCGACCTCGTCCGTGAACGCTGCGGAGTAGAGCGTCAGTGCGCGCACGTCCGCCTCCCGCGCGATCGCCTCGATGGCCTCGGCGGCGAACTGCGGCTCGCGGTAGACGGCGCCGACGTGGCGGTCGCCGACGATCTCGATGATCTCGGCCACGGCGGCCGCGCTTGCCTGCTGCGAGGGGTTGCCCGGCAGCAGGGTGGCTGCCAGCTCGAGCCCGTACTCGGCGGCGAAGTACTGGAATGCGTCGTGGTAGACGATCAGCACGCGGTGATCCTGCGGGATGCCGGCGATTGCGGCCCGGACCTCCTCGTCGAGCGCCTGCAGCTCGGCGAGGTAGGCCGCTTCGCGCTCGCGGTAGGCGGCGAAGGCAACGCACGCGGCGGATTCGGGTCGCGTTCGGACCTCTGGCAGGCTGCATGGTGACACTCAGTATCAACGTGCATTACTATGCGCCCCGACGAGCCTCCCCACGAAGCCCGCTCGTTAGGTTTCAGGCGTTGCAGATAGGGGGTACCCGCATGGCAATGGCGCCAACCAGACTCGCAGGTCTCGCGCTCATCGCGGGCGTCGTAATCGCGATGGTGGGATCGATCATCTTCCCCGGAGGACCGATCGTCGATAGCGTCGACCAGACGGACTTCGTGGGCGCGATCGAGGCGCTTGCCGCGAACCCTGGCCTCGGCCACCTCACGACGCTGATGGTGATCCTGGGGATGCTACTCCACGGCTACGGCCTGCTCGGGCTCTTCGGCCTCGTGCGCGGCGGCGAGGGCTTCCAGGGTCCCGGGCTTCGGTTCGGGATCATCGTCAGCCTCTTCGGATGGGGTCTCTTCACCCTCTCGCTGGCAAAGCGCCACATGGTGATCCACCTCACGCAGCGCGCCGACAGCGCCGACACGGCCAGCCTGCAGGAGTTCTTCGATAGCGCGGCGCTTACCGGTCACGTGGAGATGTCCGGGCTCGTCCTCGGTTTCATCGCCATCTACCCGTTCGGGTCGGCCCTCACCGGGCTCGGTCTCGCGCCGCGATTCGACAGGATGGACGTGTTCAAGGTGGCCTGCTACGGCCTCGTCCTTGTCGGAGTGGTGGGGTTCCTGAACTTCATCTACGCGCTCTTCGTCCCGGACACGGACCTCGTGCTGCATCTGCTGATCAACAACCTTGTGTTGATGGTCGGGTCGGTCTGCCTGTTGGTCGTCGGGCTCGGCATGTACCGCGGCCGCGGCGAGTTGACGCCGGACGACGCCACGTAGCACCCGCGGCGCAGGACGACGCCGTCCCGTCCACGCGGGGACGACCTCACCATGGCCGTCCTCGCGTGCGACATCCGCCTTCGAGGTGGTTGCGCCGGGAGCCGAGCCTGCGCGGGGGCGGCCGGCCTCAGGCCCCTCGCCCGGCTACTCTTCGTGACGCCTGTGGACGCCCTCGATCGCCTCGTCGAGCTCTTCCCAGGTACGCTGCACCATCGAGCGCAGCCGCATGTTGCGGTAGGCGCCCCAGACGGTCATCGCGGGTGGCACGACCAGCACCGCGACGATCAGCGAGTAGGCGATGGTGATCGCCGCCGTGATGCCGAACTGCTGGAAGGCGGCCAGTGGTGACGCCGCCAGCACGCCGATGCCGAGGCCCGTCGTGATCGCGGAGCCCAACAGCGCCGAGCCGGTGGCTCCGAGTGTCCGGACCGCCGCCCGCTCCGGATCCCGCACGCGCGTGAACTCCTCGCGGTAGCGATGGATCATGTGGATCGTGTAATCGACCCCGATCCCGATCGAGAGCGCCGTGATGATCGACGTGACGATGGTGTACGGGATGTCCAGCAGCGCCATCGTGCCCAGCACCGAGACAAGGACGAGCGCGGTCGGGACGACCGCGATCACCGCCAGCCCCGGCTGGCGCAAGGTGACCCAGAAGAAAATGGCAAGCACGCTGAGAGCCACGACGACGGTGGTGCTGACCGAGTCCGTCTGCCGGTCCCGGACCGCATCCGTCACCGCGAACGAGACGATGGTCTCCGATGTCGCCGTGATCGCAGAGTCATCGCCCCGCCACAGCTCCTCGATGTCCTGCTGGAGCCTCCGCGAGGCAGCGGGATCACCCGTGTAGGCAGGGAACTGGACCAGCATCGTGTCGATGCCGTTGGGGTCATTGACCAGACTGCGCGCGAGGGCGGGATCCCGCGCGCCGAGCCTGTCGAGGAGCTCCTGCATCAGCAGCGGATCGAGTTCCACGTCCGCTGAGGCTTCCCGGAAGAGTGCCGCGAGTTCCGGGTCGTACTTGTCGCCCGGTTCGCCGCTGTCGTGGACCCAATCCTGGATGAGCAACTCGTACGAGGTCTGAAGCGGACCCGCGCCCGCCCTCGGGCGGCTCGATCCGTCCTCGAAGGCGACCCGGAGATCCTTCAGGTTGAGGAGCGTCCGGGTCTCCGTGGCCTCCGCCTTGAGGAGCACACTGGCCACCTCTGTCGAGCCGCCGACGGCTGCGTCGAGCGTGTCCAGGTCCGTCAGCACGCTCCCACCTCGGGGCAGCAGGTCGCGGATGCTGTACTCCGAGTGGAGACCCGTCGCTGCGTACCCGAGGCCAATCGTCACCACGACCACGACTGCGATGTAGGGCGTGGGCCTGTGGGTGAGCTTCCTCCCCAGCCACTCCGCCAGTCGCTCGACGCCGGGGAACGCCTGCGAGATCAGGCGAGGCGGTTGCAACGTTCCGCGCGCCTCGCGCCGCCGGTCGATGATCGTCCGGCCGGCGGGAATCAGCATCAGCATCACGATCAGGCTCATGCCGACGCCCAGGCCCGCGATGATCCCGAAGTCGCCCAACGATCTCAACCGGCGAGAACAGGCCCACCAGCAGGCTCACGATCGTCGTCACGGCAGCCAGCATGAGCGGGATGCTCACGTTGCCCAGTCCGATTCGCGCGGCGGCCGCCACAGGCTCACCCGCCGCGCGCTGCTCGCGGTAGTGCGAGACCGTCTGGATCGCATAGTCCACCGTGAGGCCGATCATGATGATCGGCACCATCGCGGTGAGCGCGTTCGGGGGACCGGTCAGCCCCAGCCCGTTTGGCCCGAGCCAGCCCTCGGCTCCACCAATCCAGACCAGCGCGACCACCAGACCCGCGAGGGTGAGCAGCAGGTCCGAGAGGGCGCGCATGAAGAGCAGGAGCAGCCCCGCAATCAACAGCAACGCCAGCCCGACCAGGGGCAGCATGGCGGTCTCCGTGGCCCTCCGGAACTCGTCCTCGATGACCACGAACGAGATGCTGCTCACACGCAGCGGATCCTGGCTCCCCGCGGCAAGTTCGCTGATCGTTCGTTCGGCATCCTCGACTCGTTCGTCGGACGTGTCGACCAGGCGGATGCCGGCGGTCGCGATGGGCGTACCGTCGGAGTCAGTCCCGGTCATCACGGCGAGGAGGTCCCCGATGCCCGGGGCTCCGCGCACCGCATCGATTTGCGCCTGCGTGACCGACTCGAAGTCCTCCACCTGGAGGGCGCCCTGTATGAGCTGAGCCGGTGAAATAACCGGATTGGCGGGGACGAGCAATTCCCCGATCCCCGGGGCGGCGACGATCTCGTCGAGCAGGGACGCCATCTGCGCGAGTCCATCGGGAGTCAGCGCGTCCCCACGGAAGAGGAGCGTTGCGACCCGTACGTCCCCGGCCTCCCCGAAAAGCTCATCGATCTCGGTCAGGGCCTGGGCGACCGCGCTCCCTTGCGGGAGCGTCGCCTCGGTGTCCGGCGGCGCCGCGCGCAGCCCGGACCCGGCGGCGAGCAGGACGGTGATGAGGACGAGGACGGCGATCGTGATCCACGGGCGAGCGATGACCAGCCGGCTCAGCGCGCCGAGTGCGTTGTCCATGACTTGCCCCACATCTCCCAGACAGTCGCCCAGCAACCTACATTGTGACTATGTAGCACATGCTCGAGCTGCGCAGTACACGGCGCCACAAGCGCCGGATGCCAGGCGGCCGCACCCCGAAGGATGCGGCCGCGTTGGTCTCGTACGGAGCTGCTGGTCGCTACTGCCCCAGCGCGGTGATCGCCGTCTGTTGAGATCGCTGGAGTTCCTCGTCGTTCATGCACTCCCAGGGTCTGCCGCCGCCGGCGGCGAGCGCCGCCGGGTCCGTCGCCGACGGATCGTACGCGCGGACGTTGATCAGCGCCGGGTAGTGCGGCTGTTCACCCTCGAAGTCGGCAAGGCAAGCCTTGGTCTCATCGGACAGCTCGCCGGTTGCCGTCTCGGTGATCGCGACGAATGCCCGGACGTAGGCCTCGTCCGACATGCAATCGGCCACCGCATCCGAGACGTCGAAGGCCTCGTGGACCGTGCCGGCGAGGAGTGTGTCGTACTCCGCGTCGCTGAGCGCGTCACGGATGCAGGTGACATCCGCCTCGGGAATCGCGCCGATCAGGTCGTGCTCGGCGGTCGTGAGGCTATCATTCACCTCCTGGAGACCCACCAGGTAGTCGATCTGCTCCTGCACGGTGAAGCAGTTGTAGGCCTCCGGGAAGAACGGCCGCGCGCCCGCAGCCCCGCCCACCTCGTCGCCCACGGGCACACCCAGTGAAATCAAGATGACGGTGGGGTTTGTGACACTGATGCCGATCATGCAGGCGACGGTGTCGTCGCTCCAACCGCCAGCCTGGGCCGAGATGAACTTGACGCCGAGTGTCACGACGTTCTCGACCTCGAGGCAGCCGAAGAGCGGTGCCCCGGCCTCGGCTTGCTGGGCGGCCAGCAGGATGGGCGTGGCGAGCAGGACGTCGTAGATGAGGTCACCGAAGGCCTCGCGGACACAGGCCTGCTCGGCCTCGGAGACGCTGTCCATGAGGTCCTTGCCGGTGGTTGCCGGGGTGATCGCCAGCTCGTTGACTCCCTGGGCGGGCTGGGTCGCTGACGGGGTGGCGGCCTCCGTAGGCGTCGCCGTCGCCGCGGATGTCGCTTCGGGCGTCGGGGTCGGAGTTGGAGTAGGCGGTGCCGGGGTAGGCGTCGGGGTAGGCGTCGGCGCGGGTGTCGCCGCCACGGTCGGCGCCGCCGTCGGCGTCGGTTCGGGGTCATCGCCACCACCGCAGGCAGCAGCGAACGCGACGACGGCAATGGTCACGGCGAGGGCGACGAGCCAGCCTGATCGAATGAAGCGCATGGCCATGTTCCAATCCCCTAAGGTGGGAGGTGTCTGGGAGTCCGTGCAGTATAATGAACTCACCTTGGGCCGCGAGCCTGCCGATGCGGCAAGCAGCCCTCGTGGATCGTGCCGAAGTGGCGGAACGGCAGACGCGCTGCGTTCAGGGCGCAGTGGGGTTTAACCCCGTGTGAGTTCAAATCTCACCTTCGGCACCATAACCCGGGAATACCGCATACTGGTTCGCACGCGCCCGTAGCTCAGGGGATAGAGCGCAGCCCTGCGGAGGCTGAGGCCGAAGGTTCGAATCCTTCCGGGCGCGCCATACCGCTGCTCCCGCCTCACCGCCCGAACGACACTCTCGCCCTCCTCGCGTTACCCTTGCGCCATGACCACCGCCGCACGCTCAGGCCCGACCGAGGCGCCCGCGTCCGACGCCGGCAGCACCGAGTCGCCCCCGCAGAGCCACGAGAGCATGCGGCTCATGGTCGGGCTCTCCGCCGGCCACGGCGTAAAGCACTTCTACCAGCAGACGCTGCTGCTGCTGCTCCCGCACATCAAGGAAGCGCTGCTGCTCAGCGACGTAGCTGCCGGCGGGATCATCGGCGCTCGCGCGGCGGCCATGGGCGCGATGAATGTCCCTGCGGGCGTTTTCACGGACATGTTCCGCAGCCGCATCGCGCTCATGCTCACGGGGAGCATGGCCTGTCTCGCCCTCGGCTACGCGGCGATCGGGCTTGCCTCCAACTACTGGCTGATCCTGATCGCGGTCGCCGTCTGCGGCGCCGGCACCTCGATGTGGCACGCACCCGCCTTCACGGAGCTGGCGGTGCGCTACCCGCAGCGGCGCGCCTTCGCGATCGCCGCGCACCGCTCCGGCGGCTCGATCGGGGATTCCTCCGCGCCATTCGTGATCGGCATCCTGCTCGGCGGGGTGAGCCTCCTGGGCCTCGAGTGGGGCGGGCTGAGCTGGCGCACCGTGGCGCTGCTGCACGTTGGTCCCGCCGTGGTCACCGGCGTAGTGATCCTGATCCGCTTCAAGTCCGCCGGCGCGGGCGCCCAGGCGCGTGTGCGGCTGCGCGAGTACCTCGGCTCGGCGCGTCCGCTGTTCCGCAACCCGACCGTGATCGCGCTCGTCTCCGTGACGGCGCTACGCGGGATGGCGCACAACGCCTTCGCCGCCTTCCTCGTGCTCTACATGGCCGAGGACCTTGACTACTCCGATGTCGTGGTCGGCGCTCACCTCGGACTGCTGACGCTGCTCGGCATCCTCGCCGGGCCGGTCATGGGCGCGGTTTCGGACCGCATCGGGCGGCGGCCGGTGATCATGTTCGGGCTGATCACGATGTCGATGCTGACCTTCGCCTTCCTCTGGGCGGATAGCGGCTGGTCGCTGACGATCACCCTCGCGCTGCTCGGCATCGTGCTGTTCTCCGTGAACTCGATCATGATGGCCGCCGCCATGGAGTCCGTGCAGGGCGGCAGCGAGGGGTCGGCGGTTGCGATGCTGTTCACCGGCGGCGCGATCGTCGGCGCGATCTCGCCCGTCGTCGCCGGGGCGATCAACACGGCCTGGGACTTCCACGGCGTAGTCGTCTACGCCGGCTGCATCGCCGCCCTCGCCGCCGTGATCGCCGCGCTCGCCCCGCTGCGCGAGGTACGGCCCATCTCCGAGGCGTAGCCGGCGCCGGCAGCGCCTTTCAGTCCGCCGCGCTCAGCCCCGCAAGCTGCTCACTCAGCTTCCAGGCGCGCTCCTGCGCGGCACGGTCGGCGGCGTCCCCGGCGGGCTCCTCGATGCGGTCCTTGCTCCAGTAGGTTCCGCTGACGCCGGCAACCTCATCGGAGATCGCGAGGCGCAGCACGTGCGAGGCTCCTCGCTCCGGCGACATGAGCGCCCAGCGGGCGACGAGGTCGAACCCGATGCTCATGAGGCGGTTACCGGACTTCCGGGCGATGCCGGTGCGGACGAAGCCCGGGTGGACACTGTTCGCGGTCACGCCGGAGCCATCGAGGCGCCTCGCGAGCTCGTTCGTGGTCATGATCATCAGCGCCTTTGCCTGGCCGTAGGCGCGCATCATCCGGTAGTGGCGCTCGCAGGCGAGGTCGTCCCAGCGCACCCCGGAACGGTGCGCGATCGAGGCCACGTTGACGATTCGCGCGCCGAACCCGCGGTCTTCCCCGGCCCCGGCTCGCAGCAGCGGCAGCAACTCCGCGGTGAGCACGAACGGCGAGAGGTGGTTGAGCGCGAGGGACAGCTCCAGCCCCTCGGCGCTCTCTCCCCGCCTGGAGAACAAGCCGCCGGCGCTATTGATGAGCACGTCGATGCGGTCGTGGCGTTCGCGGATCTCGGCCGCGGCGCGACGCGTTTGCTCGAGGCTGGCGAGGTCGGCCACAACCCAGTCGGTCGCCGCGCCAAGTTCCGAGGCCAGCTCGCCCAGCAGCGCCTCGTTGCGACCGACGAGCGTGAGGCGCGCGCCGGCGGCGGCCAGCGCGCGCGCGGCCGCCTTGCCAATGCCGGAGGTCGCCCCGCTGAGCACGACCGTGCGGCCGCTCGTATCGGACATCGCGTGCCTCCTCGCGGCCACGATACAGCCGTTCAGTGCGGCCGCACCTGCCGGGTGCGGGCGAGCGCGCGCTTTGAGGATCGCCGCTCGATCCGCCAGAATCGCTTCGCCCGTCGCCGGAGGCGCCCGTGTCGACAGAAGCCAGCGCTGCCTCGCCCGCCGAACCCGGACCCCTCGAGGGCCTGCGCATCCTCGATCTCAGCCAGGGAATCACCGGCCCCTACGCCACGAAGCTGTTCGCGGACTACGGCGCTGAGGTCACGAAGATCGAGCATCCCGGGCGCGGCGACGTCTCGCGTCGCTTCGGCCCCTTCCCCGGCGACCAGCCGCACCGCGAGCGCAGCGGCATGTTCCTCGAGCTCAACACCGGCAAGCGCAGCGTCACGCTGAACCTCAAGACAGCGAGTGGCCGCGCGATCCTGATGCGTCTCGCGGAGCAGGCCGACCTCGCCGTCGAGAGCTTCCGGCCGGGCACGCTCGAACGCCTCGGCATCGCCGACCCGGCGCTGCGCGAGGCCAATCCCGCGCTCTCGCTGGTGCGCATCTCCAACTTCGGTCAAGACGGCCCGTACCGCGACTTCGCGGCAGACGACATGCTCGCCTACGCGATGGGCGGGGTGCTCTCGATCACGCTCATGGAGGGACGCGAGCCGGTCAAGCTCGGCATCTATGCTCCGCTCTTCCTCGCTGGCGGCGTCGTCGCGGCGTACGCCTTCGGCGCGCTCACGGGCGGACGCCGCAGCGGCCACGGCGAGCGCGCCGACGTCTCGCTGATGGAGGTGCTGGCGGGCTCGATGGATCGGGGCGGCACCAACCTGCTCTCGACGCAGTACTCCGGCGCGCTCGGCCACGGGATTGCCTCACCCGCCAGCGTGTCGCTGCCGAGCGGGCCCTACCCGTGCAAGGACGGCTATGTGCACATCAACGCCTCGATCCGCTGGTGGGACCGGCTCTGCCGGCTCCTCGGGCGCCCCGACCTGATCGACGACCCCGAGTACGTGGAGCACCTCGACGACCCCGCACTCGCCCCGAAGGTCGACGAGCTGTTCCTGCCCTGGGTGCTCTCGAAGACCAAGCGCGAGGCAATGCTGGAGGCGCAGGCCCACGGCCTGGGCGCAACGGCGATCTACACAATGGAAGACCTGCGCAGCGACCCCCATGTGCGCGGGCGCGGCTACTTCCAGCGCCTCGATCACCCCGCCGCCGGATCCCTCGAGTACTTTGGCCCGCCGTTCACGCTGCACGGCACGCCCGTGCAGCTGCGTCGCGCGCCGTTGCTCGGCGAACACACCGTCGAGTTGCTCAGCGGGATCGGCTACAGCCGCCAGCAGATCGTGCAACTGCGCCAGCGGAACATCGTCTGATGGCGGCCGCAGCGGCCTCGGGGCTGCCGCTGGAGGGCGTGCGTGTGCTCGCACAGGCGATCGTCTGGGCGGGACCGTTCGGCTCGATGATCCTCGCCGACCTCGGCGCGGAGGTGATCGAGGTCGAGTCGATCCAGCACCTCAACCCGACGCGCACCTTCTACCGCCACATCTCGGAGCTGCAGCGCGACGGCAACACCGGAGCGGGTCTCGCGAACCGCGACACGAGCGAGGGATTCTGGAATCGCTACACCTTCTTCAACTACGGGAAACGCGCCCACAAGAGCGTCACGCTCGACCTCCACAGCGAGCGCGGGCACGAGCTGTTCCTCGAGCTCGTCCGCCACTCCGACGCCTTCATCGAGAACAACGCCGAGGGCGTCGTGGCGAGCCTCGGCATCGACTGGCCGACGCTGTCCGAGGTCAACCCGCAGCTGATCATGATTCGCTTCCCCGGCTTCGGCCTCAGCGGGCCCTACCGCGACTTCAAGGGCTTCGGGGCGGCGATGGAGGCGTTGGCCGGGCACACCCTGATCCGCGGCTACCGGGACTCCGACCCCTCGCAAACGCCGCCCACCTACCACGCCGACCCCAACGCCGGCGCGCACATGGCCTTCGCCCTGCAAACGGCGCTCTACCAGCGCGAGCGCACCGGCGAGGGGCGGCTGGTCGAGCTGGCGCAGTCGGAGGCGGTGATGCACCACGTCTCGCACGCCTGGATGGACCACGAGCTGAACGGACGGCTACAGGAGCACTGGGGCAACCGCCACCCCTCGATGGCCCCGTACGGCATCTTTCCCACTGCCGAGGAGCCGGGCGTGGAGCATGACTTACTCCCTTATGTCGCGCTCGCCGTCCCGAATGACCGCGCCTGGGCGGCGCTCTGCGAGGCGATGGGCGAGCCCGAGCTAGCCTCGGACGAACGCTACGCCGACGTCGTCTCGCGCTACCGCAATCAGGACGAGCTGGAACCGCGCATCGAGTCGTGGACGGGGCAGCACACGGCGCGCGCGCTGATGCTGCTGCTGCAAGGGGCCGGCGTGCCCGCGGCGATGGTCAACCGGCAGACCCTGATGCATGGCGACCCGCAGCTGCAAGCGCGCGGCTTCTTCGAGCCGATCACCCACCCCGAGGCTGGCACGCACCTCTACCCCGGCCCGCTGGCCCGCTTCAGCGAGCAGCCGCTGAGCCCCGTGCGCGGCCCCGCCCCCACCCTCGGCCAGCACAACCACGAGCTGCTCTGCGGCCTGCTCGGCCTCAGCGAGGGGGAGTACGAGCGCCTCGAGGCGGACGGCGTCATCGGCACCGTCTACACGGAGGACGCGACGTAGCGCGGGCGGGTTCAGTCCTCGCCGAGCGCCGTGAGCACCTCGACACCAAGCGCCTGCGCGACCTCGCAGGCACCTCGATCGTGCGACATGTACGGGACGCCGGGCGCAATCAGGCCCGGTCGAAGGCGCTCGCGTCCACACGAAGGTCTCGCACGATCGCTCGGATCGTTCCGGTTCGGAGATCCTTGCCGCCCCAATTCGGGACAGTGGTCCGCGCGCCGTTGGCGGGATTGCGCCAGATTTCGTGAGAGCCCCGTGACTGGCGGTCGAATTCGCAGCCGAGCGCCGTCAACTTGCGAGTGAGCTCGCGGTACCTCACACGGCTACTGTGAACTCCCCGGCAGCCGCGATGGCGGCGGGAAGCTCATCGCCGTGGCGCTCGCAGGATACGATGAAATCTGCCGCCACACCCTCGAGGTTAAACAGGGCCTCCTCGGCGGTCGCCCCCCACGCCCGGCAGCCCGGGAGCACGGGAACTTCCGCGAGGTACATGTCTTCTGTCTCCTCGGATGGCGCTCGCAGGGTGTACGGCAACCTGTACTGCTTCGGCATCCCCACGCCCCCGGCGATGTCGCGTGACCTCTCTCGAGGATACCACGCAGGACTCTGTCGCCTGCTCGGCCTCAGCGAGGCGGAGTACCAACGTCTTGAGGCAGATTGGACCATCGGCACCCTCTACAAGGGGGACACGACTTGGCGGGGCGGGACAGCGCCAGCCTCCAACCCCGGACACCGCCAGCACCATCGCGCGCGGCGCTACACTGGATTGCATGACCGAGTCCGCTGTCCTCGAGCAGGCGCAGGCGCTTCCGGAGCGTCCGGGCGTCTACCTGATGAAGGACGCCCGCGGGCAGGTGCTCTACATCGGCAAGGCCCGCCGGCTGCGCTCCCGCGTGCGCTCCTACTTCGGCTCCGGCCGCAGCATGGAGCGCCGCATCCACGCGCTCGTCGAGCAGATCGACACACTTGACCACGTCGTCACCAGCAACGAGGCGGAGGCGCTGCTGCTGGAGGCCACCCTCGTCAAGCGCCACCAGCCCATCTACAACGTCCGCCTCAAGGACGACAAGCACTACCCCTACCTCAAGATCGACGTGCAGGAGGACTGGCCGCGCGTCACCATCACCCGCCGCGTCGAGCAGGACGGCGCGCGCTACTTCGGGCCATACGCCTCGGCGGGCTCGGTGCGGCGCACGCTCGACGTGGTGAAGAAGCTCTTCCCCTGGCGCTCCTGCACCAAGACGATCACCGGCACCGACCCCCGCCCCTGCCTCGACTACTACATCAAGCGCTGCATCGCCCCGTGCACCGCTTACTGCACGCCCGAGGAGTACCGCCAGGTCATCGACCAGACGCTGCTCTTCCTCGAAGGCCGCAGCAGCGACGTGTTGAAGCACGTCGAGCAGCAGATGCACGAGGCCGCCGACGGCCTCGAGTTCGAGCGCGCCGCCCGCCTGCGCGACCAGGCCGAGGCGATCCGCCGCGTCACCGAGCGCCAGCGCATGGCCACCACCAACTCCTCGACGCCGACGTCTTCGCGCTGGCGCGCAGCGACGACGAGGCCTGCGTGCAGGTCTTTTTCGTGCGCGGCACCGTCGTCGCCGACACCGACTCGTTCATGCTCGACGGAGCGCGCGAGGCGCCCGACGCGAGCGACGCCGAGGTGCTGGGCGCCTTCCTCGCACAGTTCTACGAGTCGGCGACGTACGTGCCACGCAGCGTGCTGCTCTCGCAGGCGCCGGCCGACCGCAAGCAGTTGCGCGAGGCGCTGCGCGCGAAGCGCGGCGGCGCGGTCGAGATCGCCGTTCCGGAGCGCGGCGAGCTGCGCGCCCTCGTCGCCACCGCCGAGGAGAACGCCCGCGAGGCGCTGGCGATGCACCGCGTGCGCTGGCTCGCCGACCGCGACAAGACGGCCGCCGCGCTCTCCACGCTGCAGGACGAACTCGACCTGCCGGAGCGTCCACAACGCATCGAGTGCTACGACATCTCCACGATCCAGGGCAGCGACACCGTGGCCTCGATGGTGGTGTTCGAGGACGGCCGCCCGCGCAGCGACCAGTACCGCCGATTCCGCATCCGCAGTGTCGAGGGCCAGGACGACTTCGCCTCGATGCGGGAGGTCCTGTCACGCCGCTTCAAGCGCCTCGCCGAGCGTATCGGGACGGAGCGCGAGACCGACGGGGAGGGAGAGCAGGCCGCCACCGAGGACAAGCCGGACGCGCCCGAGGCGCCGTGGGACAGGCTTCCCGGCCTCGTGGTGATCGACGGCGGGCGAGGCCAACTCGGCGCGGCGCTCGACGTGCTCCGCGACCTCGGGCTCGGCGACGTGCCGACCTGCGGGCTGGCCAAGCGCGAGGAGGAGATCTACGTCGCAGACCTCGCCGAGCCGGTGCGCCTGCCACGCACCTCGCAGGCGCTCTACCTGCTGCAGCGCATCCGCGACGAGGCGCACCGCTTCGCCGTCACCTACCACCGCACCGTACGAGGCAAGCGCGTGCGCCAGTCCGCCCTCGACGCCGTCCCGGGCATCGGGCCGAAGCGCAAGCGCGCGCTGCTGCGCAAGTTCGGCTCGGTGAAGGCGCTGCGCGCCGCCTCGATCGAGGAGATCGCGGGCACACAGGGCGTCAGCCGCCGCCTCGCCGAGACCGTCAAGCGCTCGCTGTAGCGCGCCGCAGGATCGCTGCCCCTTGTTCCGCAGCCCAATCTTCCGCCGGCTCAAGCGCAAGCGCTCCGATCGGCCAAACGGCGCGGCGACTGACGCGGCCCAAGCGCGCGCCGGGGCGCGTGAGGAGCTGGTGCGGCTCGTCGCCCGCGAGGTCGGCGACCGGCGAGTCCTGGACGCGATGCGCTCGGTTCCCCGCCACGAGTTCGTGCCCTCCGAGCTGCGCGGCTTCGCCTACGAGGACAGCGCGCTCCCGATCGGCCACGACCAGACCATCTCGCAGCCGCTGATCGTCGGCCTGATGACGGAGGCAGCCGCCCTCGCCGGACTGGACGGCGGCGAGCGCGTGCTCGAGGTGGGGGCGGGATCGGGTTACCAGGCGGCGGTCCTCGCGCACCTCGCGAGCGAGGTCGTCGCGGTCGAGCGCATCGAGGATCTGCGCGCCGCCGCGGCTCGACGGCTCGAGCACCTGGGGCTGCGCAACGTGCGCTGCCTCGCCGCCGGCGAGCGGCTGGGCGCGCCGGATGAGGCGCCGTTCGACGCGATCCTGGTCACTGCCGCCGCGCCCTCGCTGCCCCCGGGGCTGGTCGCACAACTCGCCGAAGGCGGGCGGCTCATCATTCCCGTCGGTGGTCGCGAGGGGCAGGAACTGCTGGTCGTCACGAAGGACGGGGGCCGGGGGCGGCAGCGTTCGCTTGGCGGCTGCCGCTTCGTCCCGCTGATCGGCGACGAGGCGTTCCCGGAGCAGGGCGCATGGTGAGAGATTCGGCGTATCTTCTGTCGATCAGGGCGCGCACGCCGATCCCCATCCCCTATACTGGCGCGGCCCTGCCGCCGCCCCGCCCGGGATTCTCAGCGAGCGCCTGCGGACGGGCGCGAACGGACGCGAGGACGCCTGTGCACGACCGGGTCCAGTCGTTCCTGCACTACATGTCCGCCGAGCGCGGGGCATCCCGAAACACCATCGACGCCTACCGCAACGACCTCAGCGGCTTCGTCGGTTTCGCCGGCGAGCAGGACGGCAGCGAGGCCGGCCTGACGCCCGCCTGCATCGACCGCGAGTTGGTCACGGCCTACATCGGATGGCTCGGCGAGCGCTCCTACGCGCCCTCGACGATCGCGCGCAAGGTCGCCGCGCTGAAGTCGTTCTGCGGCTTCCTGCTGGACCACGGCGACCTCGCCGCCAACCCGACCGCAGCGATCGACTCTCCGCGCGCGCCGAAGCCGGTGCCGAAGCCGCTGACCACGCAGGAGGTCGACACCCTCCTCCGCCAGCCCTCGGCGGCCGACACGCCCGAGGCAGTCCGCGACACCGCGATGCTGGAGCTGATGTACGCCACCGGCATGCGAGTGACGGAGCTGGTCTCCGTCAACGTCGAGAGCGTGCACCTGGCTCCCCGCCCCGGCTGGGTGCGCTGCATCGGCAAGGGCGAGAAGGAGCGCACGATCCCGGTCTACGAACGCGCCCTCGAGGCCGTCGAGCGCTACCTGGACGAGGGCCGTCCGAAGCTGCTGAAGAACCGCCCGCAGCTGGCGCTGTTCGTGAACCGCCGCGGCGAGCGGCTGACCCGCCAGGGCTTCTGGCTGATCCTCAAGGGCTACGCAAGCAAGGCCGGCATCGACGCGCACGTGACCCCGCACACGCTGCGCCACTCGTTCGCCACGCACATGCTGCGCGGCGGCGCCTCCGTGCGCGACGTGCAGGAGCTGCTCGGCCACGCCAACGTCTCGACGACGCAGATCTACACCCAGCTCGCGGACGGCCACCTGCGCGAGGTCTACGAGCAGGTCCACCCCCGCGCCCGCTGAGCGCGGGCTCGAGAGGCACCGCGTGAGCGCCAGCGATCCGAGCGACCGGGCGGCGCGAGTGATCGAGCGCGTCGCCGCGCGCGAGGTGCTCGACTCGCGCGGCAACCCCACCGTCGAGGCCGATGTCGTGCTTGCCGGCGGCGCGTTCGGGCGGGCGATCGTGCCCAGCGGCGCCAGCACCGGCGCGCACGAGGCCGTCGAGCTGCGCGACGGCGACCCGGACCGCTATCGCGGCCGCGGGGTCGAGCAGGCCGTCGCCAACGTCAACGGCCCGCTTGCCAACGCCGTGCTCGGCATGGACGCGAGCGACCAGCAGGCCGTGGACGAGGCGCTGATCACAGCCGACGGCAGCCCCAACAAGGGCGCGCTCGGAGCGAACGCGATCCTCGGCGTCTCGCTCGCGGCGGCCCACGCCGCCACGGGGGTTCTCGGTCTCCCGCTGTTCCGTCACCTCGGCAACCTCTACGGCAGTGCCGAGGAAACACTGCCCGTGCCGATGGCGAACCTGCTTAACGGCGGCGCGCACGCCGCCGGCTCCACCGACTTCCAGGAGTTCATGGTCGTCCCGCTCGGTGCGGACAGCTTCCGCGAGGGCCTGCGCTGGACCTCGGAGATCTACCACGCCCTGCGCGACCTGCTCGCCGCTCGCGGCTACGGCACGACCGTCGGCGACGAGGGCGGCTTCGCGCCCGAGCTCGGCGCGAACCGCGAGGCGCTGGACCTGCTCATGGACGCCATCGCCGCCGCGGGCCGCGTGCCCGGCGAGGAGGTCGCGATCGCCCTCGATCCCGCCGTCACCGAGCTCTACGAGGGCGCAGGCGAGGGCGGCAGCTACGTCCTCGCGCGCGAGGGCCGCACGCTCGACAGCGGCGGGCTCGCCGAGCTCTGGGCCGGCTGGGTCGCCGACTACCCGATCGTCTCGATCGAGGACGGGATGGCCGAGGACGACTGGGCGGGCTGGTCGGCGCTGACCGCGCGCACGGGCGAGCGCGTCCAGCTCGTCGGCGACGACCTGTTCGTGACAAACATCGAGCGGCTGCAGCGCGGCATCGACGAGCGCGCCGCGAACGCGATCCTCGTCAAGCTCAACCAGATCGGCACGCTCAGCGAGACGCTCGACGCGATCCGGCTCGCCCACGAGGCCGGCTTCGCCGCCGTGATCTCGCACCGCTCAGGCGAGACCGAGGACGCGACCATCGCCCACCTCGCCGTCGCCACGGGCGCGGGGCAGATCAAGACCGGCGCGCCCGCCCGCTCCGACCGCACGGTGAAGTACAACGAGCTGCTGCGTATCGAGGAGATCCTCGCCGCGCGCGGTGAGGCCCGTTACGCGGGCCGCGCCGCCTTCCCGCGCGCGTGACGGCGTCCCGGATGTGCCGCGTTCAGACTCCGGCGAGCCGCCGGGCGTCCTCGATGTAGTCGGCGGTTTCGCGAATCAGGCGTTCGATACCCTCGACAGGTTCGCACAGGCCGATGTAGAAGCACTCGCCGTGCTGGGCGCCCTGCCGCTCGTAGTAGCGAGCGCGTAAGGAGCCGGCGGCCGGCTGGACCCGCTCAAGCGCGCGCAGTCCGCTGCCTGTGTCCGGGGAGCGCCGGGGCTCCTCGCCGGTGCGGGCGAGGATCAGCGCGTCCGTTGCGCGTTTGGCAGCGCACCACGCCTTCTCCGCCGCGTCGCGGATGTCACCGGCCGCCATCCGCTCCAGGGCGGACTCTTGCATCCGGCGGGCGTCGGCGAAGGCGCTGCTGGCATCAGTCGCTGCGGTCGTCATGGGCGCCCCGTCCAGCACGGGAGCGGTCGCACCGCGGATCGTAGCACGAGCGACGATCGGGACGGCGCGAACCTGCCTCTTCACTCACCGATCCCCCACAATGCACGCATGACCACCAACGGCGACCTGCGCGCACTCGACCCGCCGCAGCGGGTGTCCGGGATGCGCGTGCCCGAGGGCTGGACACTGCCCGGCAAGCCGGACGGGCTCTCGGCGGCGGCGGCCGACGCCTGGCGGCAGAGCGGCTTCCTGCTCGGCGAGGAATTGCAGGCCCTCGAGGCCGGGTTCGACCTGCAGGTGCGCGTCGCAGCCAGCGGCTACACGCCGCGGGCGCGCACGATGGCGATGGCGGCGCTCGCGAGCCTCTGGAGCCGCGCGCTGCTCAGCGCCTCGGACGCCGTCGCGCTCGTCCGGCGCGGCGCCTACCAGAGCGCCGCCCCGCTGATCCGCCAGGCGATCGAACACGTCGCCGCGCAGGCCGCGCTGCACGAGGAGCCCGACGCCTTCGCGCAGTGGGCCGTCGCCGCCTACGAGCGCGACGAGGAGGCGCGCGCCGAGGAGGTCGGCCTCGGCCACTTCTTCGGCGGCGAGGCGATCGCCCGCGACGCTGCGCTGCGCCCGATCTACCGCGCCGCGGGCGACCTCGGGCGGCCCAACTTCGGCCCGACGGCGCTGTTCACGGCGGCCGACGCCGGCCGCCTGCGCTACCCCCTCGTCTTTGCCGACGAGGCGTTCCACCTTGGCTGGGCGCAGCTGCTGCTCGGCTGGCTGGTGCAGATCGACGCAAGCCAGCTGCACCTCGCGCTGCACACCCGCGACCACTTCCCCGCCACCGCGGAGCTGCGCGACGAGGCCGTCGCCCACGTCCGCGCCTCGGAACGCCTGCTCACGGAGGGCGACCGTTGCCGCCTCGAGGAGCACACGGACGCCGAGGGCAGGCGACGCCACCTGATCGACAGCTTCCGCCGCCGGCCCGGCGACGCGCCGAAGCGAATCCTGCTCTGATGCGCCCGATCAGCGGGATCGAGCCGCCTCCGCCCCTCGCGGCAACGGGCCGAGGCGGTAGAATCGGGGCGAGGCCGTCGCTCCCCTCTCCCCGCACCGCGAGAGGATGACCGCATGACCACCTCGAAGCTCCGAGTCGGCATCAACGGCTTCGGACGCACCGGACGCCAGTTCATGCGCGCCTGGTGGGAGCGCCACCGCGACACCTTCGATGTCGTCGCGATCAACGGCCGCACCCCGGTCGGGATGCACACGCACCTGCTGCGCTACGACTCGGACTACGGCCGCTTCCCGGCCGCGGTCAGCGACGGCGCCGACTGCTTCCGCATCGAGGACCACGAGGTGCACGTCTTCGCGGAGGACGACCCCACGCAGATTAGCTGGGGCGCCGTCGGTGTCGACGTCGTCGTCGAATCGACCGGCGCGTTCCGCAGCCGCGAGGCGGCGGGCCAGCACCTGCGCGACTCGGTGCGCAAGGTGATCATCTCGGCGCCGGGCAAGGACGAGGACTGGATGGTCATCCTCGGCGTGAACCAGGACGAGTACGACCCGGCGCGCCACCACGTGATCAGCGCCGGATCCTGCACTACCAACTGCGTGGTGCCGGTGGTCAAGGTGCTGCACGACTCGTTCGGCATTGAGCGCGGGATGATGACCACGATCCACGCCTACACGCGCGACCAGAACCTCGTCGACTCGAAGCACAGCGACCTGCGGCGTGCGCGGGCGGCCGGCCTCAACATCGTCCCGACCTCGACGGGCGCGGCGGGCGCCGTGGCGCAGATCGTCCCCGACCTCAAGGGCAAGCTGACCGGCATCGCCTACCGCGTGCCGACGCCGACCGTCTCCGTGGTGGACCTCGCGACGGACCTCGCGAAGTCGGCCTCGGCCGAGGAGATCAACGAGGCCTTCCAGGCGGCGGCGGACGGCCCGATGAAGGGCATCCTCTACGCCGAGCGCGAGGAGCTGGTCTCGACGGACTTCAAGAGCCACCCCGGATCCTCGATCTTCGACGTGCCCGCGACGATGGTGGTGGACGGCGGCCGGATGGCGAAGACGATGGCCTGGTACGACAACGAGTACGGCTACTCGTGCCGCCTCGCCGACCTCTGCGCCCTCCTCGCGGAGCGCGGTCTGGAGTAGCGGGCTACGCCACGCCCTGCCGCGCGAGCGCGAGTGCGAGCCGGTAGTCGGCATCAAGCCCGACCCAGATGTGCGCGGCCGTCCCGAGCACGGCTTCGAGCTGCAGCGCCGTCTCGGCAGAGATGCCCCGGCGGCCACGGACGATCTCGCTAATGAGCTGCGGCGGCCGCCCCATCAGCGTAGCCAGTTCGCGCTGCGACATCCCGCGCGCCTCAAGCTCCTCGGCGAGGAGTTCGCCGGGGTGGATCACCGCGTCCGAGACGGCCACGCGCTTCGCCGTGCTTGTCATGCTAGCCATGATAGTCCACCACCTCGACGACGATCACCGTGTCCGGATCGTCTCCCCGTTCGATGATCAACCGCATCCGGCCCGTGAGCCGCAGTGCGTACTGGCCGCGCCGATCGCCTCTGAGCGGATGGAGCCCAAGAGCCCGGAATCCGTAGAGGTACTCGAATCCACGCGCCCGCTGGATCGCTCTGACTCGCTCGACGTAGCGGTCACCGACCTCGGGTCCCCACTCGCGTATGGCGAGGTCAAGACGCTCGAAGCAGCGCTCGAGGCGGCGCGTGCGAAAGTCGACCTCCACGGACGCTCGCTCTCGGATGCCGCTCTCGCTCCTACTCGAACATAGCTCAGTTGCGTCACGCAGAGCCAGCGAGATGGCCCGTCTTGGGCTCTACCCCGCGACTCGCCGTACTCTTCGCCTTGCTACACTCCCCCCAATGCTGGAAACACTCAGCGAGCGGCTGCAGGCCACGGTTGGCCGCCTCGGGAGCCGCGGGCGGATTACCGAGGACGACCTCGATACGGCGCTGCGCGAGGTGCGCATCGCGCTGCTCGAGGCGGACGTCAACTTCCAGGTCGTGCGCGACTTCGTCGCGCGCGTGCGGGAGCGCACCTCCGGCGCCGAGCTGCTGCAGTCGATCACGCCCGGCCAGCAGGTGATCGGCGCCGTCAACGACGAGCTGGTCGAGATCCTCGGCGGCGGCCACGAGCCGCTGCTGCGAGCGCAACGAGGACCGACCAAGATCCTCGTCTGCGGCGTGCAGGGATCGGGCAAGACCACGCTCGCGGGGCGGCTCGCGCTGCACCTCCAGAAGGACGGCCTGCAACCCCTGCTCGTCTCCACCGACTTCCAGCGCGCCGCCGCCTCCGAGCAGCTACGCGTCCTCGGCGACCAGATCGGCGTCCCCGTCTACGCCGAGGAGACCGCGGCGCCTGCCCCGGAGATCGGCAAGCGCGCGCTCGCCGAGGCGAAGCGCTCGGGCGCAGGCGCCGTCATCGTCGACACCCGCGGCGCGGTCGCCCTGGACGACGAGTTCGCCGACGAGCTGGCGGACCTCGCCGATGAGATCGACCCGACCGAGGTGCTGATCGTCGTCGACGCGATGACCGGCCAGGAAGCGGTCACGCTCGCCCGCGACTTCGACGACGCCGTCGAGGGCACCGGCATCGTCGTCACCAAGGTCGACTCCGACACGCGCGGCGGGGCCGTGCTCTCCGTGCGCCAGGTGACCGGCCTGCCGATCAAGTTCCTCACCACCGGCGAGCGCCTCGAGGCGCTGGAGGCCTTCCACCCGGACCGCTTCGCCTCGCGGATTCTCGGCATGGGCGACGTGGTGTCGCTGGTCGAGAAGGCGAAGGAGACGATCGGCGAGCGCGACGCGAAGGATGTCGCGCGACGCATGCAGCGGGGCGAGTTCGACCTCGAGGACTTCCTGACGCAGATGCAGCAGATGCAGCAGATGGGCCCGATCTCGGGCCTGCTCGACATGCTGCCCGGGGCCGGCCAGATGAAGCAGCAGCTCGCCATCCCGGACGTGGGCGAGGACTTCTGGAAGCACAACGAGGCGATCATCCTCTCGATGACCCCGGCCGAGCGCCGCCACCCGGAGCTCATCGATGGATCGCGCCGCCGCCGCATCGCCGCCGGGTCGGGCAAGCAGCCGGCGGACGTGAACCGCCTGCTCAACCAGTACCGCGAGGCAAAGAAGCTGATGGTGGCGATGACCTCGGGCACGGGCGCGGGCGGCCTCGGGCGGTTGCTCGGGCTGTAGGGGGCCGGCCCTCACCCCAACCCTCTCCCTCGGGGCGAGGGCGCAGGTGGCCGGTGGCAGGCTGACGCTAGCGCGTGCGCGCGGTAGGCTGGCCCACAGCGCTCGCGAGGGCGGGCGTAAGCGAGAGGCAACGCGTGCTCCGTATCCGGCTCCGCCGCACCGGTCGTTCCAAGGCCCCCTACTACCGCGTGGTCGTGGCCGACCAGCGCGCGCCGCGCGATGGCGACTTCGTCGAGATCATCGGGCACTACAACCCGCGCTCGGAGCCCAAGGAGCTGGTCTTCAAGGAAGAGCGCGTGCGCCACTGGCTCTCCCAAGGCGCGCGCCCGAGCGAGACCGTGCACCGCCTGCTCCACCGCGAGGGCCTGATCGACGAGCCTCCGCGCCAGCGCCTGTCCAAGCCGAGCCGTGCCGAGCGTGAGGCGGCCGCAGCCGCAGCCGCCGAGGACGCGTAGCGAAACGACACCGATGAAAGAACTGATCGAGTACCTCGCCCGCGGCCTCGCCTCCCGGCCCGACGAAATCGTCGTCGAGGCGGAAGAGCGCGGCGACCAGATCGTCTTCCACCTCGAATGCGCCGAGCAGGACAAGGGCCGCATCATCGGCCGCGAGGGCCGCGTCGTGAACGCGATGCGGTCACTGCTGCATGTCGCCAGCATCCGCGCCGGCGTGCGCACCTCGCTCAACATCGAGTAGCCCCGCCGTGCCCTCGCCGTCCCGGCCGTCACGGACGCGCCGGCAGCGCGGCGCCGCCGCCTCCCGCTCCGCCACCCGTCCAGCCCGCCGCCGCGATCGCACGCCCGACGCCACCGAGGCCACGGGCGCACCCGGCCGCGTCGCCGTCGGGCGCATCAACAGCACCTGGGGGCTGCGCGGGCACGTCAAGGTCACGCCGCTCACCTCGAACCCGCAGCGTTTCCAGCCGGGCGCCGTCGTGTTCGTGCGCGGCGAGCCGCGGCGCATCCTCGACGTCGCCACTCCGCGCGGCTACCCCTGCATCGTCTTCGAGGGCTACGAGGACAGGACCGCGGCGGACGCGCTGCGCGATACGCTGATCGAGATCGCCGAGGACGAGTTGCCGGCCCTGCCCGAGGGCGAGTACTACGTCCACGACCTCGTCGGTCTCACCGTCCTCGACGCGGGCGGGCAGGCGATCGGCGAGTTGGCCGAGGTGCTGCGCACCGGCGCGAACGACGTCTACCTCGTGCGCCGCGAGGGCGCACGCGACCTGCTCATCCCCGCCATCCCCGAGGTGATCCGCAATGTCGATCTGCCCGCGGGGCGGATGAGGATCGACCCGCTGCCGGGGCTGCTCGAGGGCTGAGCGGAGTCGTTCGCGCACGCTCCCGGCGCGGCGCGCGTGGTTTGCCGCTCGCCGGTGGGCGGCCCATACTCGAAATCCGTGGGGGCGTAGCTCAGTCGGGAGAGCGCGGCGTTCGCAATGCCGAGGTCAGGGGTTCGAATCCCCTCGCCTCCACCACCCAGCCCGACCACTCTCCAGGGCCGGACAGCCACCGCCGGAAGGGCCCATGGACGGCTCCCTCGCAACCACCGCCCGCGAGCTCGACGAGATCGTCGAACGCGTCCGCGAGGCGGGCAGCTTCGCTTTCGACCTCGAGTTCGTCCCCGAGGGCCGCTACATCCCCGAGCTGGCGCTCGTGCAGGTCGCATGGGGCGACCCCGAGGACCCCGAACTCGCTGCCATCGACCCCCTCGAGGTCGATGTGACGCCCTTCGCTGAGCTGGTCGGCGATGAGCAGATCGAGACGCTGGTGCACGCCGCGCAGGCGGACCTCGCGATCCTCGCGGGCAGCTTCGAGACGGAGGGCCGCGCGGTCCGCGATACGCAGATCGCCGCCGCGTTCGCCGGCTACGGCGACCAGATCGGCTACGCGGCGCTCGTGCAGAGCACGCTCGGCGTGCGGCTGCACAAGGGCTCGCAGTACACGGAGTGGCTGCGCCGGCCGCTCTCGCGGACGCAACTCACGTACGCCCTCGACGACGTCCGCTACCTCGCGCGCGTCTGGGGCGAACTGCACGCCCGCCTCGCCGGCGGGGAGCGGCTCGCATGGGCGCTCGAGGAGTGCCAGCAACTCGCGGCCACGGCCTGGCGGCGGCCCGCGCCCGACGAGAGCTACCGCCGCGTGAAGGGCTGGGCGCGCCTCAGCGGCCCGGAGCGCGGCGCGCTGCGCGAGCTGGCCGCATGGCGCGAGCGCGAAGCGCTGCGCGGCAACCGCCCGCCCTCGCGCGTGCTCAACGACCGCTCGCTGCTCGAACTCGCCCGCACCGGGCCATCGAGCGAGGACGGATTGCGCGCCGTCCGCGGTGTCGACGAGGGCATCGTGCGACGCCACGGCGGGCGGCTGCTGGCGGCGATCGAGGAGGGCGCGGCCCGCCCGATCGACCGCGAGCCCTCGCGCGCGCCTCTGTCGGCCGCGGGCGAGGTCTGGGCCACGGCGCTGCACGGGCTCGTGCGCGCACTCGCGCTGGAAGCCGGGATCGCCCCGCGCTTCCTCGGGCCGCGCAGCGAGATCGAGGCGGTCGTGCGCTGGTGGATCGAGGGCGACCGTGAGTCGCCGCCACCCCTGCCGCTGCTGGAAGGCTGGCGCGGCGCACTGGCCGGAGACGCGATCCTCGCCTGGCTCGGCGGCGAGGCGGCGCTTGTCGCCGACCCCGACTCCGAGGCGGGCGTGCGGCTGGAGCCGCGCACGCAGCGCTAGGCTGCCTCCGCGCTACACTCTTCCCATGCACACGCAGATCAAGAAGATCGTGATCGTGGGCGGCGGAACCGCCGGCTGGCTCTCCGCCATCCACCTCTCGCGCTTCTGGAAGCGCGGGCGCGGCAACGACGACCTCGAGATCGTCGTCGTCGAGGCGCCCGACATCCCGATCGTCGGCGTCGGCGAGGCGACGACCGGGCTCTTCACCACCTTCATCCGCAACCTCTCGAACGAGCGCGAGTTCCTGCGCGAGACGAAGGCCTCGTTCAAGCTCGGCATCCTGCACCGCAACTGGACGGGCGACGGCTCGTACTACCTCGGCCCACTCAACGACGACCGCCAGCTCGGCATTCCCGCGCTGCCGCCGGAGACGTTCCCCTACTTCTTCGCCGCCTCCGTCGCCGAGGGCGAACCGGCCTGGGAAAACGTGCTCAACTCGCGGCTGATGCTCGACCACCTCGCGCCCTACAGCCGCCCGCCCGGACAGCCCGAGCAGAGCGCCTGGGACTACGCCTACCACTTCGACACCCACATCGTCGGGGCCTACCTGCGCTCGAAGTGCGAGGGCGTCACGCACATCGAGGGCACCGTCGAGGCGGTCAACCTCGAGCCGGGCAACGGGCACGTGCGCAGCGTGACGCTCGCCGACGGCCGGGAGATCGAGGGCGACTTCTTCCTCGACTGCTCCGGTTTCCGCAAGCTGATCATCGGCGGGGCGTACGAAGAGGAGTGGATCTCCTACGCCGAGCACCTGCCGGTGAACCGCGCCCTGCCCTTCTCCGTGCCGCACGAGGAGGACGCCTCGATTCCCTCGTACACGCACGCCTGGGCGCTCTCCGCCGGCTGGCTGTGGCAGATCCCGACGCAGGAGCGGCTGGGCTGCGGCTACGCCTACTGCGACGACTTCATCAGCCGGGACGAGGCGCAGGCCGAGGTCGAGGCGGCGCTCGGCCACACGATCGAACCCTGGGGCGACATCCCCATCGCGAGCGGCCGCTTCCGCCGGCTGTGGGTCAAGAACTGCGTCGCGGTCGGGCTCTCCGGCGCGTTCAGCGAACCGCTCGAGTCCACCTCGATCCACGGCACGCTGGTCCAGCTGCTCGTGCTGGTCCAAGAGTACCTGACGGATCACTTCGACTTCGACGCTGAGCCGATCCTCGATCGCTACAACCGGCGGATGGGCCGGATGTACGACGACTTCCGCGACTTCCTGGTGATGCACTACCAGGGCGGCCGCGACGACACCGAGTTCTGGCGATCGATCGGGATCAACGACTCGGCACGCGAACGCCTCAACCTGTGGAGGCACAAGACGCCGATCAGCTCGGACCTCGACCCCTACTTCGGGGCGATCGACATGAAGCTCTGGTTCTTCACGCTGGACGGCCTCGGCTTGCTCGACCCCGAAGTCGCAAGGCGGGAGCTGGACTACTACGGCCTCTGGGACGACGCGAAGCGGGCACACCGCGAGCAGCGCACCCGGGGCGACGCCTTCGTGCGTCACGCGGTCCCGCACGCGCGCTACCTGGAGCGGGCGGCCACGGCTCCCGAAGCGCCCTCGCAGCCGCTCTCGGCAGCCCGCCCGCGCCAGCAGCGGCTCAGCCGCGCCGAGCGGCGCCGCCGCTCCCGAGGCGGCTAGCAGGGTGCTGCTGAGGCGCCCACCCCACGGACACGGTGCGTTCGGGGGCGCCGCCGCATAGATTGGTTGGTGCGCCCTCGTAGCTCAGGGGATAGAGCAAGGGATTCCTAATCCCTGTGCGGAGGTTCGAATCCTCCCGAGGGCACCAGCACCGCTCCCGGGCGCCCGCCTCGTGCTGGACCGAGCGGCGCGCGCTCGGCAGACTATGAGCAGACGGCGCGACGAGTCTCGGAGGCCGGGATGGCGACCATCGCCCAGGAACTGGAACAGCAGATCCTCGACGCCCTCGCTGAGGGCGAGGACCTGAGCAAGGCCGACCTCGCAAAGCGCATCCCCGAGATCGAGGCCGCACACCTCGCCACGGCGCTGCGCACGCTCAAGCGCGGGCGCGGCATCGTCGTGAGTAGCGACGGCAGCAAGCGCGTTTACCGGCTCGCCGATTAGCGCCTGCCGGCACGGGATACCCAGCTCATGAGCACACCGCTCGATGACGCGACGCTGAACCACGCTCGCGCCGAGCGGCGCGCACGCATCATCCGCCTCGTCCGCCCCTTCCAGGAGTTCTTGCACACCGAGGCGGCCAGCGGCATCGCCATCATCAGCGCGGTGGTGTTCGCACTGATCGCCGCCAACACGCCCCTCTCCGACCTCTACGGAGAGATTGTCCACTATCACATCGCGGTGGACGTCGGGTTCTTCCAGCTTGATGCCGGGCTGCAGCACTGGGTCAACGACGGCCTGATGGTGATCTTCTTCTTTGTCGTTGGGATGGAGATCAAGCGCGAGGTCGTCGCCGGCGAACTGTCCGGCGGCCGCAAGGTCTGGGCGCCGGTTGCCGCTGCGGCCGGAGGCATGATCGTCCCCGTCGTCATCTTCCTCGCGCTCGTCGAGGGCGACACCGCCCGCGAGGGCTGGGCGATCCCGATGGCGACCGACATCGCCATCGCCGTCGGCGTTCTGACGCTCGTCGGGTCGCGGGTTCCCGCCGGACTGAAGGTGCTGCTGCTCGCCCTCGCGATCGTGGACGACATCGGCGCAATTGCCGTCATCGCCATCTTCTACACCGACAACATCGATCTCGCGGCGCTGGCGATCACGATCGGACTGCTCGGCCTCGTGCTGCTCATGAGCTTCAACGGCATCAAGGTGGTGTCGCTCTACGTCGCGGTCGGCCTGGTGGCCTGGATGATGGCCCACAACTCGGGAGTCCATCCAACCATCCTCGGCGTCGCGCTGGGGCTGATGACGCCGCTACAGCCGTGGTACCGCAGCACCGCGCTTCCAGACCTCGCCGAGGCGCTGCTCAGCCGGATCCGCGCCCGCGAGTCCGCGCCCGACGACGACGACGAGGCGCACCACGAGCGGGTGGGCGCCCTGCTCACGCTCGGTGAACTCAGCGAGCAGGCAATCTCGCCACTCGACCGCATCGAGCACCGCGTGCTGCCCTGGTCGGCGTTCCTCATCGTCCCGCTCTTCGCCTTCGTCAACGCCGGCGTCGACTTGCGCGGCGGGGCGCTCGAGGAAGCAGCCTCCTCGACGCTCGCGCTGGGCGTCGGGCTCGGGCTGCTTGTCGGCAAGCCTGTCGGCGCGACGCTCGCCGCCTGGATAGCCGTGCGCCTCGGAGCCGAACTCCCGGCAGGCGTCACCTGGCCCGGCGTCGCCGGCGTCGGCCTCATCGCCGGCATCGGGTTCACCGTCGCGCTGTTCGTAACCGAGCTGTCCTTCGATGACGAGACGCTGCTGGCGCAGGCCAAGGTCGGTATCTTCATCGCCTCAGTCGTGGCCGGACTGGTCGGACTGGCCATCATGCGTTTCCTCGTCCCCATACGCGAAGAGTCATGACCGCGCCCGCCTTCCCGGCGGCCGTCTTCGCGAGGCGTCGCGCGCGCCTGATGCGCCGCCTGCCACGCGACAGCGCCGCGGTCTTCGGCGCCGGCCGCGAGGCGCAACGCAACGGCGACGTCGACTATCCCTTCCGCCAGCGCTCCAGCTTCTACTACCTCACCGGCCTCGAGGAGCCGGACGCCGTCGCCGTGCTCCGCCCCGGCCACGAGCAACCGTTTGTGCTGCTCGTGCGCCCCTATGACCCCGAGACCGCCATCTGGGACGGACCGCGCCTCGGCGTCGAGGGCGCGACCGCCGAGCTCGGCGCCGACACCGCCTACCCGATCGGCGAACTCGCCGATCAGCTGCCGAAGCTGCTCGGCGAGGCGCGAACCGTCGCCTTCTCGCTCGGCAGCGACGAGCGTCTCGAGCGGCTGATCTCGCGCATCGTCGCCGGGCGGCGCGCCGGAGCGCAGCGTGGGACTCCGGCGATCGAGCGGCTGATCGACCCGGCCCCGCTCGTCGACGCGCTGCGCCTGATCAAGACGCGCGAGGAGATCACGGCGCTGCAGCGCGCGATCGACATCACCGGCGCAGGCATCGAGGCGGCGATGCGCGCGACCCGCCCCGGCCTGCACGAGTACGAGGTGCAGGCCGTCCTCGAGGCCGAGTTCCGCCGCCTGGGTTCACCGCGCGACGGCTTCCCCTCGATCGTCGCGGCGGGCGTCAACTCCTGCACCCTGCACTACACCGACAACCGCGCGCCGATCGCCAACGGCGACCTGCTGCTGCTCGACGTGGGCGCCGAGGTCGACTACTACGGCGCGGACGTGAGCCGCACCTTCCCCGCGAACGGCCGCTTCCGCGCCGCTCAGCGCGATGTCTACGAGGTCGTGCTCGCCGCGCAGCGCGAGGCGACCGGGTTGGTGGCGCCGGGCGTCCGCTTCCACGACGTGCACGAGCGCGCCCGGCGCGTCATCACCGAGGGTTTACGCGACCTCGGGGTCATCGAGGGCCGGCTGCCGACGCTGCTCAAGCAGGAGGCGAGCCGCCCGTATTTCATGCACGGCACCTCGCACTGGCTCGGCATGGACGTGCACGACGCCGGGCTCTACCGCGAGGACGGCGAGTCGGTGGTGCTGCGGCCGGGGATGGTGCTGACGGTGGAGCCGGGTCTTTACTTCGCGCCCGGCCTGCGCGGCGTGCCGCGCCGGCTGCGCGGCATCGGCGTGCGCATCGAGGACGACGTGCTCGTCACGCGCAACGGCCACCGCGTGCTCTCCGAGGCGATCCCGAAGGACCCGGACGCCATCGAGGCGATCGTCGGCGAGGGCTGATCACCGGCTTCCACACGAATTGCTCAGGCGCGTTCTCGCATTGACAACACGCCCCGAAAATGGCTAATCTGCCGTCCCTTGACGCTCACTCGCTCAAGCAGGTGCGCAGTGCCGAAACGCACCTGCCTGCGGTGATTTCCGGGCTCAGGGGTATCGGGGGGGCGCGGGCGGCGAGATGCCGCCGAGCGCGATTACGGGCGCTACGCGGGAGCAGATCATGCGCATCGAACGACACTTCA
Source organism: Dehalococcoidia bacterium (assembly GCA_963667465.2). GTDB lineage: Bacteria > Chloroflexota > Dehalococcoidia > UBA2979 > UBA2979 > VXMT01. The sequence goes on from CAXXDN010000002.1 coordinate 1,128,167, forward strand.
CCACCGCCGGGCAGGACCCGCTCGAGGGGATCGCCTTCGCGCCAAGGGACTCGCGCATCGTCAACCCTGACGGCTCGGTCGTCTTCGAGGCGTCCGGGGTGCGCATGCCCGCCGACTGGTCGCAGGTCGCCGTCGACATCATGGCGCAAAAGTACTTCCGCAAGACCGGCATCGCCGACGAGCTCAGCGCCGTCGAGGAAGACGGCGTGCCCGAGTGGCTGTGGCGCTCCGTGCCCGCCGAGGGCTCCGACGACTCCGGCGGCGAGATCGACGCGCGCCAGGTCTTCGGCCGCCTCGCCGGCACCTGGGCGTACTGGGGCTGGAAGAACGGCTACTTCGACGGCGAGGAGGACGCACGCGCCTTCCACGACGAGCTGGTCCTGATGATGGCGACCCAGCGCGCCGCGCCCAACTCGCCGCAGTGGTTCAACACCGGCCTGCACTGGGCCTACGGCATCACCGGCCCCTCGCAGGGTCACTCCTACTTCGATCCGGACTTCGGCGCCGTGCGCCAGTCGACCAGCGCCTACGAGCGCCCGCAGCCGCACGCCTGCTTCATCCAGTCCGTCGCCGACGACCTCGTCAACGAGGGCGGCATCATGGACCTCTGGACGCGCGAGGCGCGGATCTTCAAGTACGGCTCCGGCACCGGCTCCAACTTCTCCAGGATTCGTGGTGAGAACGAGTTCCTCTCCGGCGGCGGCAAGTCCTCCGGCCTGATGTCCTTCCTCAAGATCGGCGACCGCGCCGCGGGCGCGATCAAGTCCGGCGGCACCACCCGCCGCGCCGCCAAGATGGTGATCGTCGACGTCGACCACCCCGACATCGAGGAGTTCATCGACTGGAAGGTGGCCGAGGAGCAGAAGGTCGCCGCCCTCGTCGCCGGCTCGCGCGTGATCCGCCGCCGCCTGGCGGCGGTCCTCGCCGCCACCGAGGGCGGCTTCGACCCTGCCGCGAACCGCTCGCTGCGCCGCGCCATCGCGCGCGCCCGCCGCGACGGCGTGCCGGACAGCTGCGTCCAGCGCGTCCTGCAGCTCGCCGAGGCCGGCGAGGGGCCGATCGACTTCAGCGAGTTCGACACGGACTGGCAGGGCGAGGCCTACCAGACCGTCTCCGGCCAGAACGCCAACAACTCCGTGCGTGTCAGCGCCGACTTCCTCGAGGCCGTCGAGGAGGACCGCGAGTGGACGCTCTACCGCCGCGTCGACGGCAAGCCCGCGAAGACGGTGCGCGCCCGCGACCTGTGGGAGCGCATCGCGCGCGCCGCCTGGCAGTCCGCCGACCCGGGCGTGCAGTACGACACGACGATCAACGAGTGGCACACCTCGCCGGCGGGCGGGCCGATCCGCGGCTCCAACCCCTGCTCCGAGTACATGTTCCTCGACGACACGGCCTGCAACCTCGCCTCGCTCAACCTGCTGCGCTTCCACGACGAGGAGAGCGGCGAGGTGGACGTCGAGGCGTTCGAGCACGCCACGCGGCTGTGGACGATTGTGCTCGAGATCTCGGTGCTGATGGCGCAGTACCCGAGCCCCGTGATCGCGCAGCTCTCCCACGAGTACCGCACGCTCGGCCTCGGCTACGCCAACCTCGGCGCGCTGCTCATGCAGCAGGGCGTGCCCTACGACTCGCCCGAGGCGCTCGCCCAGACCGGCGGCTTCAGCGCACTGCTGACCGGCGTCTCCTACGCCACTTCCGCCGAGATCGCCGCCGAGCTCGGCCCCTTCCCCGCCTGGGAGCCGAACCGCGAGGCGATGCTGCGCGTGGTCCGCAACCACCGCCGCGCCGCCTACGACACGGCCGCCGAGGACTACGAGGGCCTGACGACGCTGCCGAAGGGCCTCGACGCCAGGCACTGCCCACGGCCGCTGCTCAAGGCGGCACAGGCCTCGTGGGACCGCGCGCTTGCCCTCGGCGAGGAGCACGGTTTCCGCAACGCGCAGACGACGCTCATCGCGCCCACCGGCACGATCGGCCTGCTGATGGACTGCGACACGACCGGTGTCGAGCCGGACTTCGCGCTCGTGAAGTTCAAGAAGCTGGCCGGCGGCGGCTACTTCCGCATCATCAACCAGTCCGTGCCCGGCGCGCTGCGCACGCTCGGCTACAACGCCCGGCAGGTCGAGGAGATCGTCGCCTACTGCGCGGGCACCGGCCGCCTCGAGGGCGCGCCGCATATCAACCGCCACACGCTCGCCCAGCACGGCTTCACTCGCCGCGTCCTGGACGAGGTCGACGGGGCCCTCGGCTCGGCGTTCGACATCACCTTCGCGTTCAACCGCTTCGTGCTCGGCGACGACTTCTGCCGCGATGTGCTCGGCCTCAGCGACGAGCAGCTCGCCGGCGCGAACCTGCTCGAGGCGATCGGCTTCAGCCGCGAGCAGATCGAGGAGGCCAACGACCACATCGTCGGCCGCATGACGATCGAGGGCGCCCCGCACCTGCGCGAGGACGACTACGCGGTCTTCGACTGCGCCAACCGCTGCGGCCGCTACGGCACGCGCTACATCGAGGCGATGGCGCACGTGCGCATCATGGCGGCCGCCCAGCCGTTCCTCTCCGGCGCGATCAGCAAGACGATCAACCTGCCCGAGGACGCCGGCGTCGCAGACATCGCCGCCGTCTACGAGGCCGGCGCCGACTCGATGCTCAAGGCGCTCGCGCTCTACCGCGACGGCTCCAAGCTCTCGCAGCCCCTCGCCGCCACCGTGCTCGGCGACGACTTCGAGGACCTCGACGACTTCGAGGACTTCGACGACCTCAAGGAGGAGTCCGCGGAGGCGGAGCTCGACCCGAAGCAGGCGCTGGACGAGGTCGAGCGCCTGATCAGCACGCTGCCTCGGGCGGACGCGCGCGCGCTGGCGCGACGGCTCGTCGGCCTGCAGCGCGGCGAGCGCGAGCCGCTACCCTCGCGGCGGCCGGGCTTCGCGCAGAAGGCCAAGGTCGGCGGCCACACGATCTATCTGCACACCGGCGAGTTCGAGGACTCCCGGCTGGGCGAGATCTTCATCTCGATGTCCAAGGACGGGGCGGCGTTCCGCTCGCTGATGAACTGCTTCGCGATCGCCGTCTCGATCGGGCTGCAGCACGGCGTGCCGCTCGACGCCTACGTGGACTCCTTCCTGTTCACGAAGTTCGAGCCGAACGGCATCGTCACCGGCAACGACCGCGTCCGCATGGCGACCTCGATCATCGACTACGTCTTCCGCGAGCTGGCGGTCAGCTACCTCGGCCGCAGCGACCTCGCGCACCTCGGCGCGGTCGACCTCTCCAGCACCTCGACCGCCGAGGACGAGGACGAGCCGGGCGCCTGGCCGACGCCGACACCGGAGCCGCTACCCGCGCCCGACCCGGCCGAGTACGTACTCGCCCCGATCGCGGGCGGCTCGAACGGCCACGGCACGGCCGACGAGGGCAACGGCGCGGCGTCACCCGTCGCCGACCCGAGCCCCGAGGCGCCCTCGGGCGCGACGGAGGGCGAGGGCGCTCTGGCCACCGCCACGGCCATCTCGCAGACGACGGCGCGCCACTACGGCTTCGAGGGCGACCCCTGCCCGGAGTGCGGCCAGATGATGATGGTGCGCAACGGCACCTGCCTGAAGTGCATGTCCTGCGGGTCCACGTCGGGTTGCAGTTGAGGGGAGAGCCAGATCGACTGATCCAGACCGAGGCGATGCGGGCTGTGCTGAGGCGCAGTATCTACCGCGCCTGCCACCACGTGAGGGTGAAACGCCTCGACCGTTCAGGTGAACGCGGCGACGTTCAGTTGAACGAGGGCAACGTCGATCGGCACACACAAGCTCGGCTCGCACCCTTCGGCGAGCGCACGTTTCACACACGCATCGCCTACAAGGAATTGACAGCATGAGCGAACAAGCCCCAGACGCCATCACCAACAACGTGCTGACGCATGGTGACCAATCTGGCCCGCTGAAGGTCATCGCCGGAACGCCCGACACCCCACTGATAATCGATGATGTCGAGATCCCCTGCTACGTGCTGGAGGATGAAACGCGCGTACTCAGCGAGCGAGGGTTCCTGTCGGGCATTGGGCGCTCTGAGAGCAGTCCCGGCAGGCCACAGAGCGGCGCCGACAAGCTCCCCGGATTCCTGTCCGCGAATAACCTAAGGCCCTTTCTTGACAAGGCGATTACCGTCCCGACAACCCCCATCGTTTTTCAGCTTCCACGGGGCGGGCGGACGGCCTACGGCTATCCTGCGATCCTCTTGCCGCAGGTCTGTCGGGTGTACCTCAACGCACGCCGGGCGGGCGCACTCTTGCCGTCGCAGCTGCATATCGCTGAACGCGCCGAGATACTCACTCTGGGTTTGGCCAACGTCGGGATCATCGCGCTTGTTGACGAGGCTACGGGCTACCAGCGCATTCGCGAGGAGCGCGCACTCGCCACCATCCTCGAGAAGTTCATCGCCGATGAGTACCACAAGTGGACCCGTACATTCCCGTACGAGTTCTACGCCCAAATCTTTAGGCTCAAGAAGTGGGAAGACCCGGGAAGCGGCAGGCGTCCCAGCGTGATTGGCCACTACACCAACGATATCGTCTACGAGCGCATCGCCCCGGGCCTCCTCGACGAGCTCAGGCGCCTCAACCCCAGGCTGCCACGGGGCTGGCGCAGGAACCGACATCATCAATGGTTCACCGAAGACTACGGGCATCCGCGCCTCGGGGAACATATCCACGCAGTGATCGCGCTGATGCGGATCTCCCACACATGGCACTCATTCATGAATCGACTCGATGCTGCGTTCCCCAGGCAGGACAAGACTATCGCGATGGCCTTAGACGGCGACTAGCGTTCCCGGAAAACGGCTACGCTGCCCCCATGATCGACCGAGTGGTCCCCGTCCGCGTGCGCGGTGAGCGCCTCCTGGTCCGGGTGCAGCAGCAGACGTGCGACGAGGGCGGCGCCGGCCGCGCGCTGCTCAAGGGGCCGCCCGAGGCGCTACGACGCCTCGAGGGCTACACCTTCGCCGAGGACGGGCGCGCCGTGAGGCTCGCCGGGGTGCGGCTTGCGCCGCCGCCAGACCGCGGCGAGGCCTGGCTCGCCTTCGCCGATCTGCGCCTCGCCGCGGCAGATTCAGCACAGGCGGATAGCCCCTCCGACAGAGGGCCGCTACGATCGTCCTGACCATCCGCTATCGCCGCCGCTCCGGAGGCCTCGCATGACCCTGTCCGCCATCACCGGCTACCCGCGCATCGGTCCGCGGCGCGAGCTCAAGCGCGCCGTCGAGCGCTACTGGGACGGCAGGGTGGAGCTCGATTCCCTCGCCGAGACCGGACGCGCGCTGCGCCTCGAGGGCTGGCGGCGCATGCGCGAGGCGGGCATCGACCTCATCCCCTCGAATACCTTCTCCCACTACGACCACGTGCTCGACGCGATCGCGATGGTCGGCGCGGTGCCGCCCCGCTACGAGGACAGCGGCGAGGGCGAGGTGGACACCGGCACCTACTTCGCGATGGCGCGCGGCGCCCAGCGCGAGGGCCTCGACGTGACGGCGATGGAGATGATCAAGTGGTTCGACACGAACTACCACTACATCGTCCCCGAGCTCGGCGCGCACACGCGCTTCCGGCTCGCCTCGCGCAAGCCGCTCGACGAGTACCGCGAGGCGCGCGAGGCGGGCATCGAGACGGTGCCGGTGCTGCTCGGCCCGCTCTCGCTCCTCCTGCTCGGCAAGGGCGTCGGCGAGGACGGCCACCAGGACCCCACCTTCGACCGGCTCTCGCTGCTGCCGGCGCTGCTCGACGTCTACGAGCAGGTCGTCGCGCTGCTGCGTGACGCCGGCGCGCAGTGGATCCAGCTCGACGAGCCGGTGCTCGTACAAGACCGCACGCCCGGGGAGCTCGCCTCCCTCGCAACGGCGTACGACCGCCTGGCCGCCGCCTCCGGCAGTACGAAGCTGCTGGTGCAGACCTACTTCGGCGATGTCGACGAGTCGTTCGGCGCGCTCGCCGGCCTGCCGGTTGAGGCGATCGGCCTCGACCTCGTGCGCGGGCAGCGCAACCTCGGGCTACTGCAGCGCCACGGGCTGCCCGGCGGCAAGCACGTCGTCGCAGGCGTCGTGGACGGGCGCAACGTCTGGATCAACGACCTCGACGCCTCGCTCGCTACACTGCGCGAGGTCGGCGCGGCCGTCGGCAACGACCGCGTGATCGCAGGCGCCTCCTGCTCCCTGCTGCACGTCCCCATCGAACTCGACCTCGAAACCCAACTCGACCCCGAGCTGCGCTCCTGGCTCGCCTTCGCCAACCAGAAGATCGACGAGGTCGCCGCGCTCGCCCGCGCCTTCGAGGACCCGAACGCCGCGGCCGACGAGCTGGCCGCCAACCGCGCCGCCCTCGAGTCGCGGCGCAACTCCCCGCGCACTCACGACCCGGCCGTGCGCGAGCGCGTCGCGGCCACCTCGGAAGCCGACTACAGCCGCGACGGCAGCGTCGAGGAGCGCCGCCGCGCCCAGCGCGAGCGGCTGCGCCTGCCCGAGTTCCCGACGACGACGATCGGGTCTTTCCCGCAGACGCCGGAGATCCGCCGCGCCCGCCGCCGCCGCAACAGCGGCGAAATCGACGAGGCCGAGTACGAGACCTTCATCGAGGCCGAGATCACGCGTGTGATCCGGCTCCAGGAGGAGACCGGGCTGGACCTGCTGGTGCACGGCGAGTCGGAGCGCAACGACATGGTCGAGTACTTCGGCGAGCAGCTCGCCGGGTTCGCCTTCACGCGCTTCGGCTGGGTGCAGTCCTACGGCTCACGCAACGTGAAGCCGCCGATCATCTACGGCGACGTGGCCCGGCCGGGCCCGATGACCGTGCGCTGGTCTGCCTACGCGCAGTCGGTCACCGACCGCCCGGTGAAGGGCATGCTGACCGGGCCGGTCACGATCCTCAACTGGTCGTTCGTGCGCGACGACCAGCCGCGCGGCGAGACCTGCCGCCAGATCGCGCTCGCGATCCGCGAGGAGGTCGCCGACCTCGAGGCGGCGGGCATCGCCGTGATCCAGGTCGATGAGCCGGCGCTGCGCGAGGGCGTCCCGCTGCGGCGCGCGGACTGGCCCGCCTACCTCGGCTGGTCGGTCCCCTGCTTCCGGCTCGCCACGGCCGGGGCGACGGACTCGACGCAGATCCAGTCCCACATGTGCTACGTGCCGCTGCGCGACGTGCTGGACGCAGTCTCCGACATGGAGGCCGACGTGATGCTGCTCTTCAACGCCCGCTCCGACGCCGAGGGCCTCGACGCGTTCCGCGACCACGGTTATGACAAGGAAGTCGGCCTCGGCGTCTACGACATCCACTCGCCGCGCGTGCCCTCGACCGAGGAAATGGCGAGCAGCCTGCGCAACGCCGCCACGGTGCTCGACCCCGACCTGCTCTGGGTGAACCCCGACTGCGGCCTCAAGACCCGCCGCTACGAGGAGGTCGTTCCGGCCCTCGAGCACATGGTCGAGGCCGCGCGCGCCGTGCGGGCGGACGCCTCGACGTAGCCTGTCGAACCGGTTTCGCCCCTCGCGGGCCGTATAGTCTCTCCGCGAACACCAGACGGAGGTGCACGATGCGCGATCTGGACGGCCGAGTGGCCCTCGTGAGCGGCGGCGGCAGCGGCATCGGCCGCGGGATCGCGATCGCGCTGGCCGGCGAGGGCATGCGCGTCGTGGTCGCGGATGTCGAGCGCGGCGCCGCCGGGGCGGTGGCGGCGGAACTCGTCGCCTCGGGCGCCGAGGCGAGCGCCGAGGTGGTCGACGTGAGCGACGTCGCGGCCGTCGAGGCGCTGGCCGACCGCTGCGATGAGCGTTACGGCGGCGTCGACGTGCTCTGCAACAACGCCGGCGTGGTCGGCCAGACACCGATCGGGCCGGACAGCCTCGAGAGCTGGCGCTGGATCCTCGACGTCAATCTCTTCGGCGTCGTGCATGCGATCAACACCTTCGTGCCGCGCATGCGTGCCCGGGTGGCCGCGAGCGGCGGCGAGGCGCACATCGTCAACACCTCGTCGCTCGGCGGCGGCCTGATCGCGGGCGACGGTTGGGAGATCACCGCCTACCGCGCCTCGAAATTCGCGATCGTGGGCATGAGCCGCGACCTGCGCAACGAACTGGCCGGGAGTAGCATCGGCGTCTCGGTGCTCTGCCCCGGCGCGGTCGAGACGCGGATCTGGCAGGCGGGCCGCAACAGGCCGGCCGAGCGTGGCGGGCCGGAGACCTGGGAGCGGCCGAGCCGCCTCGAGGGCGAGCGCGTGATCGGCCCGCTCGAAGCCGGACGGCGCGCGCTGCACGCGATCCGCGAGAACGAGCTCTATGCGATCACACACCCGGAGCGAAAGTTCCAAGTGGCAGCCGGTACGCAGGAGCTGTTGGACGCCTTCGACCAGGCAGCGAACACCCCCGTCTAGTGCAGAACCTCGAAGGCCGCGTCGCGCTCGTCATCGGCGGTGGCGGCGGCATCGGCCGTGGGATCACCCTTGCGCTCGCGGGCGAGGGCATGCGTGTCGTGGTCGCCGACATCGAGGCGGACTCCGCCGGGGCGGTGGCGGCCGAGCTCGCCGCCTCGGGCGCCGAGGCGAGCGCCGAGGCCGTTGACGTGAGCGACGCGGCCGCCGTCGAGGCGCTGGCGGAGCACTGCTTCGCGCGCTACGGCGGCGTGGACGTGCTCTGCAACAACGCCGGCGTGGTCGGCCCCACCCGGCTCGGACCGGCGAGCCTCGACAACTGGCGCTGGATCGTCGACGTCAACGTCCTCGGCGTGGTGCACGTGATTAACGCCTTCGTGCCACGGATGCTCGCCCGGATCGGCGACCGCAGCGGCGAGGCGCACATCGTCACCGCCTCGTCCATCGCGGGCCTGATCTCTGGGCTGGGCTGGGAGATCTCGGCGTACCGCGCGTCGCAGCTCGCGATCGTCGGGATGACCCGGGATTTGCGCAACGAGCTGGCCGGCAGCGGAATCGGGGTCACCGTGCTCTGCCCCGGCGCGGTCGCCACTCGCATGTGGCAGGCGGGCCGCAACCGCCCGGCCAAGCACGGCGGGCCCGAGGCGTACGAGCGGCCCGGCGCCCTCGACGGCCGCGTGATCGACGCCCTCGAGGTCGGACGCCGCGCCCTGCACGCGATTCGCGAGAACGAGCTCTACGCGATGACCCACCCGGAACGGCGCGATGTCGTCGAAGCGGCCGTGCGTGAGCAGCTCGACGCCTTCGATCGGGCGGCGGAGACGCCGGTCTAACCTTGCCCGGTGTCGCGCCGCCCTCGTGTTTGCTGGACGAGCGTGGGCGGTGTACAAGGGCTTCGGTAGAGCAAGACCGGTTCAAACTGTGGATGCGGTGACGATGCAGTACGTGAGATTCGCGGCGGCGTTCGTGGTGTACACAGTCATCGACGTGGGTTGGAACGTGTCGCCCCTCGCGCGCGGGATGTACGACAGTCTGTACGAGGCCAGCGGCAACGATGCGCTCCTGGACAGCTTCGGAAAGGACACGTGGGGCGGGGGCGAGATCCTCGCCTTGCTCGCGTTCCTTGCGCTGATTGCACTCGGCAACAGCTACCTGGCGATTGAGCCGGCAGTGAAGGAGCGGAGCCTCCGCAGGGCGATGAAGAACAGTGTTGTCCTGGGCTGCGCCGCCTACGCCACGTACATCGTGCCGATCTTCCTCATGATGTCCACCTGGCCCGCCGTCCTGGTGCCGATAGACATTCTCATCGGAGGCCTGCTCAGCCTGATCACGTCGACGGTTGTCACCTACGTGACCCTCCGCCGGAGCAGTTCCTGACGTTCCCCAACAACCCGGCGCCACGCCGGGAGAGCCCCGCGCTCCCGCGGGATCGAGGCGGCCGCCGCGACAGGCTGGATGCCCTCGACCAGGAGGCAGCGACGCCCGCCTGACGGGCGCCTGCCTGGGCCGTTGCGGGAGCCCTCAATAGACGCCGGGGAAGATCCGGTACTTCACGCGGGCCTGGTACTCCGCCCACTTCCCGGCGCCGTACTTCTCCGCGCAGTACCCATCGTCGAAGCGCTGCCGGAAGGTGAACAGCGTGACGATGAAGGCGAAGTAGGTCCAGGCCCAGGGATTGGCGAAGTGGCCGAATACCAGTGCAATGGACAGGGACAGGAACCCCTCGCCCATGTAGTTGAAGTGGCGGGCGACCCCCCAGAAGCCACTGGTGAGGATCTTGCGGTCGCCGGCCGCGATGTACTCGGGTTCGATCAGACCGAGGAACTTGCGCTCCGGCCAGCGCTTGAACGTGTACTTCTGCAGGTTGGCGCCGCGCGAGATGCCCCACCCGAGCAGGAACAGCGTCGCCGTCCCGATCAGCCAGACATACGTCCATGCCGTCGAGAATCCGGGGTCCGGATGGGCGGCCATGCCCCACAGCGGGAGGATGAACAGCCACCCGTAGACGATGAGGCCGCCCCAGAACAGCTTGAAGCCGAGATTCTCGTGGATCAGGTCGTAGGTGTAGAGCTGGACGCGCTCGAAGATGAAGTAGTCGAGGATGTAGAACGTGAAGAACGCCGCGTAGAGGTACACGCCCGGGTTGGCGTTGTCGCCGAAGAGTTCGTGGTGGTACGCGGCCCCGGAGAGGGCATTGAGCGCCAACATCGTCCCGCCGACGACGTAGAACCACATCTTGATATCGATCCGCTCGTTGAAGAACGACAGCTCCTGGGCCCGCCCGTCCCACAGATCGACGATGAAGTTTCGTTCCTCGCGCTTCGGCTGGGTATAGACCGCGATGACCGTGAAGATCGTCGCGAAGACCGTTCCCCCCGCCACGGCATAGACCGAGGCCCGGTAGAACCAGTCACGCGGTATCCCGGTGATCTCGGTCCACCAGACGATCAGCGCGATCGCAAACACGAGCAGCCCGTTGAGCCGATAGTTGCGAGGCTCACCCGTCGCCGTGTTGATGACGTAGCCGGGCACGCGCCTGGCCGGTAGCAGGAACTGCGCCACGAAGAACACGGCGAAGATCGCCAGCGGGCTGAAGAACGCGACGATTGCTTCCGTCCGGGAAAGCTCGAACAGGTGAGCAATCCCAAGCCAGTCGATCATGATCGGAGAACCCTTCGCGGTGTGCTGCAGCTGGGTGTGAGTCTACCCGTGGCGCGATCGCGGTGCCCGTATAGTGCCTCCCACGAGACCTGAGCGCGGAGGTGCGTGATGCGTGAGCTGGACGGGCGCGTCGCCCTCGTGACGGGCGGAGGCAGCGGCATCGGCCGCGGGATCGCGATCGCGCTGGCCGGCGCGGGTATGCGCCTGGTGCTCGCCGACATCGAGCCGGACGCCGCCACAGCGGTCGCGGCGGAGATTGCCGCCTCTGGCGGCGAGGCGAGCGCTGAGACCCTCGATGTCACCGACCCGGAAGCCGTCGAGGCGCTGGCCGAGCGTTGCTACGGGCAGCACGGCGGCGTGGACGTGCTGTGCAACAACGCGGGCGTCCTGGGCCCCACGCCGGCCGGACCGGACAGCCTCGACAACTGGCGCTGGGTCCTCGACGTCAACGTCCTCGGCGTCGTGCATGTAACCAACGCCTTCGTGCCGCGCATGCGCGCGAGCGTCGGCGAGCGGGGCGGGGAGGCACACGTGGTCAACACCGCCTCGATCGGCGGCCTGATCGCGGGTGACAGGTGGCTGATCAGCGCCTACATCGCCTCGAAGTTCGCGGTGGTGGGCCTGAGCCGGAACCTGCGCGGCGAGCTGGCAGGCAGCGGCATCGGCGTCTCGGTGGTCTGCCCCGGCGGCGTCGAGACGCGCATCTGGGAGGCCGGACGCAACCGGCCCGCTGAATACGGTGGGCCCGAGGCGTACGAGTGGCCGGACCGCATCGCCCGATCGCGGCCGATTGACCCGCTGCTGGTCGGACGTCACGTGCTGCGGGCGATCCGCGAGGACGAGTTCTTCGTGATCACTCACACGGAAGGGCGGGGGACCATCGAGGCAGACGCGCGCGAAGTGATCGAGGCGTTTGATCGCGCGGACCGGGATCCGCTCGACTAAGCATCGAGGGCTGCGGACATGGGAGGGTTGCAAGATGAAGGAAGCTATTCGCGCGCACGTCATCGCCGGGGGCTTCCCGCCGGGTAGGCCCGCCGGGCACGACCACGACTACGCACGGCTGCGCATCCTCGAGCAGCTCAAAGAGCGTGACTACGTCCACACCACCGTCTCCGGGGACTACACGGACATCGAGAAGTGGCTGCCCGATTGCAAGTTGCTCGTCACCTACGTCGCCGGGCCCTTCGCCGACGAGCACGGCAACACGGTGCTGCGCCAGTGGATCGAGGCCGGGGGCCGCTGGCTGGCGCTGCACGGCAGCAGTGGCGGCAAGGCAGTGCGCCGAACCGATACGACCAAGCGCGAGATGGTGAAGCTGCCCTACCACGACACGCTCGGAGGCTTCTTCCTCAGCCACCCGCCAATCCGCAAGTTCCGCGTCGACCTCGTGGACGCGCAGCACCCGCTGACCCGCGGCCTGCCCGAGTCCTTCGAGACGATCGATGAGCCATACATGGTCGAGCTGCAGGCGCCGGAGCGCAGCCAGCTGCTGCTCACCGCCGACTGGGGCGAGGTCGACCCGAACGCGCCGACCGGCTTCTACTTCGAACGCGACACGACGCTGCTCCCGAACGGCGGCAGCACGAAGCGAGCAATCGCCTTCGTGCGAGAGCTTGGCGCGGGCGGCGTCGCCTACACCACGCTCGGCCACTGCCACACGCCGACGACGAACACCCAGCGCCTCGTACACGAGAATGTCGCGGCAGATCGCAAGCCGCCGCTGCACCTGCTCGGCTCGTGGGAGACCGAGGGCTTCCGCACGCTGCTGCGCAACGGCATCGCCTGGGGCCTCGGCGAGGACTAGCATGTCCGGGCCCCGGCTGCCCGCGAGGAGGCGCACATGACTGGCGGATCGCGCTGACGACGGCGACGCGACGCCCCCGCGTCTTCTGGGGCTGGTGGATCTTCGCGGCCGCGATCGTCGGGCAGTTCGTGACGATCGGCTTCGCCGCACAGGTCATCGGCGTGTTCCTCGTGCCGATGACCGAGGACCTCGGTTGGTCTCGCTCCGAGTTCGTGCTGGCCTCGTCGCTCGGCTTCGGGATCGGCGCGATCACCGGGATGCTGATCGGCCCGCTGATCGACCGCTACGGCGCGCGGCCAATCATGCTCGTCGGGACGACGATCAGCGGCCTCGCGCTGGTCGGCGTCTCGCAGGTCGAGGAGCTGTGGGAGTTCATCCTTGTGCGCGGCGCGCTCACGCAAATCGGCCTCTTCATGATCGGCCCGTTCGTGGTCAACACCACGCTCTCCAAGTGGTTCGTCATCAACCGCGGGCGCGTGATCGCGCTTGCCTCGCTCGGCACGGGGATCGGCGGGATCATCCCGCCGCTCGTGCTCACGCCGATCGTCGATGGCGCCGGCTGGGAGCTCGGCTGGGTGGTGATGGGCATCACCACGCTGGTGCTGATGTACCCGTCCTCGCTCGTCATGCGCAGACAGCCGGAGGACTACGGGTTACTCCCCGACGGCAAGACCGGCGACGAGGAACCAACGGCGCACGAGCTCGAGCAACTGGAGCTGATGCGGCAGGACTTCGACAACTCCTACACGCGCGGCGAGGCGCTGCGCACGCGCTCCATGTGGCTGCTCGTCTTCGGCTTTGCCTTCGCCGTGGCGGCGGTGGCGATCATGTACTCGCACGTGATCCCGTTCATGACCGACGTCGGCTACACGCGCTCCCAGGCGGCCGTTGCCTTCGCAGTCCAGGGTTCGTTCGCGCTGGTCTCGAAGTTCTACTGGGCCTGGGTCGTACAGAAGCACTCGCCGCGCGTCCTGACCGTGCTGACGATGGTGCTGATGGGTATCTCGACGGCGTTCCTGGTCCCCGCCGCGGACAGCGGGTACAGCGCTCTGCTTGTGGTATTCGCCGTGTTCGGCTTCGGGATCGGCGGTATGTTCCCGCTCTTCGACTTCATCTGGGCCTGGTACTTCGGGCGACAGCACATCGGGGCGGTGCGCAGCATGGGATTTCCGGTCAGCGTCGTAATCGCCGTGACAGGGCCGATCCTGACCGGGATCTACTACGACTCGGTCGGCAACTACCGGGGCGCGTTCTTTACCCTCGCGGTCCTCCTCGGCCTCGGCTCGGTGCTGATCCTCGCCTCACGCAAGCCCCCGGCGAAGGCCGCCCTCGAACCCGCCGAGGCGCGTGCCGCAGCCGCGGGCTAGCCCCGCGCCCGCCGACCGTCGATCGCGCTATCGTGACCGCGATGATCGACACAGTACTGTTCGACCTCGACGGGACGTTGCGCGACTGGGAAGCGGGCATCTCGCGGGCGCTCGCCGATCTGCGAGCCGAGGCGCCGGGGACGCTCCCTGAGGAGCTGCGCGAGGACCTCGACGCCCGCATCTGGCGTGCGATCGACGAGCAGCTCGTTGTGCGCCGCGACGGGCGCGTCATGGAGCGGCGGCACTACTGGATCGACATCGACCCGATCCCTGTCTGGCGCACGCTGCTCCCCGACCTTCACCAACGCTCCCTCGACAAGCTGCTGGCCCGCTTCCGCGAGCTGATCGACGCCGTGCCCTTCGCCGATGTCTACCCCGCCCTCGAACAGTTGCGCGAGGGCTACGCGCTGGGCGTGCTGACCAACGGGCCGCGGCCGGAGTCCGTGCTGCGGCGCATGGGCTTCGCCCACTATTTCGACGCGATCGTGACGGTCTTCGGAGGGATCAAGAAGCCGGCGGGCGCGGCATTCGAGGGCGCACTCGACGCGCTCGGCGCGGAACCGGCGACGACGGCTCACGTCGGCGACAGCCTGATCGCGGACGTGCAGGGCGCGCTCAGCGCCGGCCTCACCCCGATCTGGATCGACCGCTTCGGCGATGACAACCCGCTGCCCGAGGGCGCGCATCGCATCGAGTCGTTGACAGAGCTGCCGGAGCTGCTCGCCTCACTCGCCGAGGGGTAGCCGCAGTGCGCGAAGCCTCGACCGGGGTGCGCCTGCTAATGGTGGCCCGCCGCGGTGGCGCCACTCGCCTCGGCGCTCGCCAACGGCCCGCGGCGCTGCGACGGCGGCGGGGCCGGTCGCGTTGAGGCGAGGAAGAGCAGCGAGCCGAGGCCTGCGACGAGCGCCAGGCCGATGAAGCCGCTGCGGTAGGAGCCGGTGAGGTCGTAGCTCAGCCCGGCGACGATCGGGCCCAGCACCATCCCGATGATGATGATCAGCGACGAGAACCCCATCACTGTGCCGAACGAGGCGCGGCCGAAGTAGTCGGCGCGGATCGCCTGCGTCAGCGGGCCGCGCACGCCGAACGCGAGGCCGTGGATCACCGTGAAGGCGAGGGCGCCCCACAGCGAAATCCACAGCGTCAGCACGAGCAGCGACACCATGTGCCCGAGCATCGCCACCGTGAGGATGTAGCGCATCGGGAGCCGGTCGCCGAGGTAGCCGCCGCCGAGCATGCCGATCACGCTCGTCCCGGTCATCACCAGCAGCAGGTTCGCCGCCTGACCGAGCGAGTAGTCGAGGCTGTCCGTGACGTGCGAGACGAAGTGCACCATCACGGCGCCGACCACCAGCAGCGAGGCAGCGTGACCGAACGAGATCAGCCAGAAGGCGCGTGTCCTCAGCGCCTGCTGCAACGTGAAGTTGACCTCACCGGGGTCGAAATCACTCAGCCGGCCGTCGGCCGTCTGGTGCTGGAGCGGCGGGTCGCCGTCGACACCGTAGCCGTACTGGGAGGGCCGGTGGCGCATGAAACTCGCGAGCGGCAAGCCGACGGCGATCACGATCAGCCCCGAGGCGATCGCGGTCTCGCGCCAGCCGATGTGCTCAAGCGACCACGCGACACCCGGCTGCAAGACACCACCGAAGGCGAAGCCAGCGGTGGCGATCCCGATCGCCAGCGCGCGCCTGCGATTAAACCAGTTCACGACCGCGACCATCATGCCCATCCCCGCACCGGCGCTCAGACCCAGCGCAATGACGATGAAGGCGAGATAGAACTCGGTGATGGTGTTGATCTGGCTGAGCAGCAGGAACCCGAGCCCGAAGATCGTGATCCCGATCAGCATGATCCGCCGCGGACCGAATCGGTCGAGCGCCCAGCCCTGGATGGGGCCAAGCAGACCGGACTCGACCATCTGGATCGAGAAGGCGGCGGAGAGCGAGGTGCGGCTCCAGCCGAACTCGGCCTCCAGCACCACGACGTACTGCCCGAAGGCGTGGAACATCAGCCCGCCAAGGGTCGCGGAGAGCAGGAACCCTGCGGCCACGATGTACCAGCCGAAGAAGATGCGCCCGCCCCGCCTCGGCGTGGTGGGCAGGTCGGCCCGATCGAGCGTCACGGCCGCAACAGCGGCCCCGGCTCGCTGAGCGCCGTCGGGGGAGTGCTCGGGGTCAGCATGTTGCCCTCGATGATAGCGCGGCGAGTGCTACGGTCTGAGTACGGATCATTCGACCACACCCAGCGCACCCCAGCTGCCTCCGTCTGGCCGCACGCTCGCCCGGATGTCGCCGTGGCGGACGCCCTCCCGGATCCGCATCTGGACGACGACACTGCGTTCATCGTCGAGCGTGTTGTCCGGAACCGATGGCCGCCGTGGCGGTGGCGCCGAGGGCAATGAGCGCGACCAGCGTCGCGATCGCCAGCGTGGCCGTGACCGTGGTCCGCGGCAGGGCCTTCACCTGACTCGCGGCCTGCAGCGCGCCTCGTCCATCCGCCCGGCGCCTCGCGGCGCTGATCGCCGCCGTGCCGAAGGACAGCCTGCGTCAGGCGAGCGGCTACCCCTCGCGGGCCAGGCGCTCGCGGTGCGCCTCGCGCAGGGTCTCGAGGGCGCCCTCGAGCAGCTTCGGGATCTTCGCGTCGCCGAACGAGTAGAAGTCATCCAGCGCGCGCTCGAGGCCGAAGGCGACGTTGAAGCGGTGCGCCGTGTCGTAGCGGCCGACGATCAGCGCCAGCTCCACGATCTGCTCGTCCGTGTAGTGCTCACGCAGCTGCTCCAGCAGTTCGCCGTCGATGCCCTGCGCGTGTGCGGCCACCCAGCGCTCCGTGAAGCGCAGCGCCAGCTTCGTCTTTTCCGGGAGATCCGAGGCCTCGAAGTCCTGGACCTTCGCGACCATCTCCTCGTCCATGCCTTCCTGCTGCGCCGCAGCAGATCGACCGGGGATTCACCACTTGCAATCGTTGAGATTCGCCGACTTCAGCCGGCAGAGGTCGACCGTGACCGGGTCAATCGAGGTGAACTCCTGCCACGCCGCGTGGAACAGCGCGAACGCCATCTGCGTCTCGGGCGCCAGACTGCGCGGGTTCGGGATGGTCCTCGGGCTGGCTTCCGGGTCGTGCACCTGCGTCATCGCGTCGCTCCCATTCTCGCGCCCCTTGCTTACGGCACCCAGATCCGCCGCGCCGCCTCGAGGCCGAGGACGAGCGGGCGACCGTTCAACTGAATTGTTACGGTTCCCCGATAGGGCGCAACCTCGATCACCTCGAAGCCCGCGCCGGGACGGATGCCTTCCTCGTCAAAGAAGCGCAGCAGCTCCTCGTCTTCCTCGTAGACCCGATCCACCGTCGCGCCAGCGCCCGCCTCGAGGTCCGTGAGGCGGCGCATGGAGAGCGGGTGGCCGTGGGTGGAGCCGGGGATGGGGTAGCCGAAGGGAGAGACCTTCGGGTTGCCGAGGCGCTCGACGATCAGCGGCTCGGTCACGTCCGAGATCGCGTGCTCCATCAGGTGCGCTTCCTCGTAGGCGCGCCACCACTCGAGGCCGAGCGTGTCCACCAGCAGGCACTCGGCGAGGCGGTGCCGCCGCACCATCTGCTCCGCCCTCGCGAAGCCGCTACCACTCAGCGAGATGCGCTTGCGCCCGTCGATCCGCACCAGCTTGTCGCGGCGCAGGCGCGTGAGCATACCCGCCGCCGAGGCCGGCTTGATGTCCAGCCGCTCGGCGACGCGGGCAGCGATCACTTCCTCCTGCTCGTCGTGCGAGAGGCGGTAGATCGTGGTCAGTGCGTCGTCGGCCGCGACGTTGGTGACTTGCTTGGGCATTGTCCCTCCGCGCCATGATACTCCATGCGCGATTGCGCCCTTGCACGGCTGCGGGGGCGCAATCGCGGTGACGGCAGACGTTGCGTCGATGACTGGTTATGATGACGTTCCATATTCCCGCCGTCCCAACCCGGAGGCGCGGTGACCATCGAAGAACGCCCCCGCCTCGACGCCGAGCAGGACGCCGTGCTCGGCCCACTCGTGCGCATCATCGAGGAGGCTGCGGACTCACAGCCGTGGGCGCTCATCGGCGCGGCGGCGGCCCAGCTTCAGGGCGTCGCGGTCAGCGCCGCCAATATCGAGTTCATCACCAGCGACCCCGCAATCCGGGAGCTCGCCGGGATGCTCGGCGTGGACGCGAACTGGGAGCGCGGCGCCTACCTGGCCGCATCGAGGCTGCAGTTCCAGCGCGGGCAGGTGCCCGTCTTCGTCCACGCGAACCCCACCTTCCACGGCGCGTACGACACGCTCACGCCGCTCGAGATTCCCTCGCTCTGGGACGCCCGCGCCCCGATCGCATTCGAGGGCGCCACCGTCCTCGCCACGCCGCTCGAGTGGGAGTTGCTGCTCGCCGTCGTGCTCGGCAACACGGGACGCAGCGAAGCAATCCGCAACCACATCGAGACCAGCGGCGAGTGCGACACTCGCCTGCTCACGCGCCTGATGCGCGAGGGCCACGTGGAGCACGAGACCGAGGAAGCCGTCTGGGCGCTGATCGGGCGCTGATCCGGACTGGACGCGTCAACTCTCGCGGAGCAGCGGCGCCGCCTCGCGGCCGAGCCGGTCGTAGCGGCGCAGCAGCGCCGGCAGTGCGCGACCGCTGCGCGGCGCCTCGCGGTGCATCCGCTCGAACAGCCTCACGAGGCCCTCGAGGTCGGCGAGGTGCACGGTCTCCGCGCGCACGCGGCCGCGCGGGCCGGCGTTGTGGTAGTTGCCGAGCGCGATGCAGGCCGCGCCCGTCTCGTAGCCGTAGAGGTCGTAGGCCGTCGCCTCGGTCACGCCGCCGTCCATCAGCCGGCGCTGCCAGCCGAAGCTGTCCTGTTCCTCGGCCAGCTCCTGCGCGAGCGCCGTCATCCACTGCGTCAGCGCGGGCGAGAAGATATGCAGCGCATCGCCGACGCGGATGATCGGACCACCGCCCTGCGCCGCCCGGCCGCCCGCGAACGAGGACGTCTCGACCGCGATCACCAGCGCGTCGCCGGGCAGCAACTGCTCGCGCCCGACGACCGAGGCGCCGCGCAGCCCGACCTCCTCGGCGCGGGTGAAGAGGCCGACCAGGTGACCGGTCCGCCGCTCCGCGGCAACGCGCTCAAGCGTCGCGAGCACAGCGGCGCAGCCTGCGAGATCGTCGCAGGCGCGGGCCTGCACCAGATCGCCGCGAAAGCGGCAGGCCGGGACGTCCCAGAGCGCCAGGTCGCCCTCGGCGGCGCGCTCGCCCGAATCGAGCGTGGCTGCGGCGCCGGCCAGCCGCCGACGCTCGTCGCGCCGCACGGAGGTGATACTCGCGCGCGCGTGCGGCTTGCGTTCGCCCTCGCGGTAGAGGGCGAGGCGTTCGCCCCCGCCGTACTCGGCGGACAGTCCGCCGCGGAACTCGAGGCGCAGCCGCCGGCCCCGTACCCCCTCGACGACGAAGCCCGGATGGTCCATGTGCGCGCCAAGGACCAGCGGCCGGCGGCGGCGGCCGCGGCGATAGGTGATGTAGACGTTGCCGTACGCGTCCTCCTCGTGCGTCAGCCCGCGCTCGGCGGCGAAGGCGCGCAGGTACTCGCGCACACCGCCCTCGAGGTACGGCGCGGACGGGATTGAGACGACCTCGCGCACCAGCTCACGGAGCCGCTCCGGCACGTCCACCACGCGGCGCCCCCTTCCGGCTCGGCGGGGCCGATGCTACCCGCGCTCGCGCGCTGCCGCCTCCGGCGCGTACGATCGGGCGGTGACTAGCATGGACCCCGCAGCGCCAGACCCCACACCCCCACGCCGGCGGAAGCGCGCCCGGCGGCGGCGGCGCGTGCTCGATCGCCCGCGCAAGCCAATCGAGATCGAACTGACCGGCTTCGCCGCGGGTGGCAAGGCCGTGGGCCGTGCGCCCGACGGCCGCGTCGCCTTCGTCGAGTATGCGATCCCCGGTGAGCGCGTCCTCGCCGAGGTCGTCGAGGAGACGCCGTCCTACCTCGAGGCGACAACGGTCGAGGTGCGCGAGTCCTCGGAGTCACGCGTCGAGCCGCGCTGCCAGTACTTCGGGCGCTGCGGCGGCTGCCAGCTCCAGCACGTCGCCTACGGGGAGCAGTTGCGCCTCAAGACCGGCATCGTGGGCGAACAGCTGCGCCGCATCGGCCGCTTCGAGGACGAGGCGATCGACGGGGTGCTGCGCGAGATGATCGGCATGGCGGACCCGTGGGCGTACCGCAACCACATGCGCTTCACCGTGCGCCGCGACGGCGATGTCGGCTTCATGGAGCACGGCAGCCATCGCTTCCTGCGCATCGACCACTGCGAGATCGCGCTGCCCGCGGCCAACCGCGTGCTGCAGGACGCGCAGGGCCGCACGATGCAGACGCGCGCGCTGACCGTGCGCGCGGGAGAGCACAGCGGCGAGCTGCTGGTCCAGCCGAAGCTGCGCTGGCGCCCGCACCGCCGGGGTAACACGCGCAGCGGCCAGCCCAACTACCACGAGCTGCTGCGCGGGGCGCGCTACCGCGTCTCCTCGCCCGCCTTCTTCCAGGTCAACTCGCGGCAGGCCGAGCGGCTGATCGAGCTGGTCGTCGCGCGGGCCCGCGCGGTCCAGCCCCGCCTCGTCGCCGACGCCTACTCCGGAGTCGGCACGTTCGCCGTCGCGCTCGCGCAGGTGGTGCCGGACGTCGTGACGATCGAATACTCCGCCGCCGCCGGCGACGACGCCGAGGTCAATCTCGCGCCTTATGACAACGTGCGCCGCATCGTCGGCACCGTCGAGGATCAGCTCCCCGCGCTCGACCCCGCGCCCGACGTGGTCGTCGTCGACCCGCCGCGTGCGGGCCTCGACGCCTCCGTGATCGACGCGATCCTCGATTCGCGGGTGCGGCGGCTCGTCTACGTCTCCTGCGATCCGGCGACGCTCGCGCGCGATCTGCGCCGCCTCGCCGACGGCGGGATGGCGCTCGGCGAGGTGCAGCCGATCGACATGTTCCCGCACACCCAGCACATCGAGTGCATCTCCACGCTTGACCGGGCCGCGAGCTGAGGCGTGGAGCAGCCCACGCTGGTCCTGGCCTCCGCGTCGCCGCGCCGGCGCGAGCTGCTCGCGGCGCTGGGCGTCGACTTCCACGTCCGTCCGACCGACGTGGACGAGACCAGCGAGGAGCCCGACCCACGTCGCCGGGCGTCGCAGCTCGCGCTGCGCAAGGCACGCGCCGCCACGCAGGCGCACCCGCAGGCGGCGGTCATCACCGCCGACACGATCGTCGTCCTCGACGAGCGCATGCTGGGCAAGCCGGACGGCTCCGGCGAGGCCGCCGCGATGCTCGATTCGCTGCGCGGACGCCGCCACGAGGTGGTGAGCTCCGTCGCAGTGACCTCGGAGGGCCGCGAAGCCGTCGAGGCGGCGGTGACAGCCGTGACGATGCGTGACTACGGCGAGGAGGAGATCGAGCGCTTCATCGCGCGCGGCGAGCCGTTCGACAAGGCGGGCGGCTACGCGGTGCAGGACCCGGAGTTCGCCCCGGCCACGAGCGTGGACGGCTGCCTCTGCGCCGTCATCGGGCTGCCGCTCTGGACCGTGCGCGGCCTGCTCGCGAGCGTCGCCGGCATCGAGGCTGCACCGCCCGCGCTGGAGCGCTGCGCCGCCTGCCCGCTGCGGGCGTAACCCCGGGGCGAGCCCGCGACTACACCTGCACGACGAGCAGCTCGCCGACGAAGGTCGAGAGGCGCATCTGGACACGGCGTTCAGTTTGCTCGTAGCCCTCGCTGCGCACGTGGATGTCGCGCACGACGCCCTCCTCGCGACGGCCGAGGACGTCGACGCTGCCGACGATCGACTGCGCGGTGACGTCCACGCCGACGGCGCGCGGCACGCGCACCTGGATCGTACCGAGCCAGCAGAGCAGCGCCAGCTCCGTCTCGCCGGGCGGCAGCTCTGCCTCCCGCAGGTCGAGCTCGATGTCACCGACGACTGTCGAGATCACCGCATCGTCCTCGACAGTCCAGCCGTCCACGGAGGACCGCACGTGCCCGACCGCGAGGCGCAGCTTTCGCGAGAAGCGCCGCACGCGCCAGGCCGCGAGGATGGCGAGCGCGCCGAGCGCCACGAAGGCGAGGCCGAAGGCGCTGCCGATCGCGCCGGCGAGGCCGAGCGAACGCGCGCCGGTGCTGTCGATCAGCAGCACGGCGCCGAGCGTCACCAGATAGAGCGCGACGGTGATCGGGGCCACGTCGCGCGCGCGGGCGCTCATTGGCCTCGCCTCCGCCAGGCCCGGCGCAGGCGCTCGTAGAGAATCACGGCGCCGACGCCGATCAGGATCAGCGGCCACAGCTCGCGGATGCCGAATTCGGTGATGCCGAGCGACTCCGCGAGGAAGATCAGTCCGATGATGACGAGTACGACCCCGAAGGCCACCTTCGGTCCCTCCGCCTCGCTGCCGCGCACGCGCGCTGGCGATTCGCGTGGCCCCATTGTACGGCGACGCTGCCGTACCCCGGCAGCGCCGGGTGCTGGCGCTCACCCGGACGCAGTCCGAGAATGGATCGGAGCGCAGCAGGCACATTCGGGTCAGGGGGTGAGATGAGCGAAGCGATCATCGAGATCACGGACCTCGTCAAGACCTACGACGCCGGCGAGATCCAGGTCCACGCCCTGCGCGGCGTCTCACTCTCCGTCCAGCCCGCCGAGATGGTCGCCATCATGGGCCCCTCCGGCTGCGGCAAGACTACCCTGCTCAACACCGCCTCCGGCCTCGACGACCCCACCAGCGGCACGATCTTGATCGAGGGCACCGACCTCGCCAGCCTCGACGACAACACGAAGACCTCGTACCGCGCGAGGCGCATGGGGTTCATCTTCCAGTTCTACAACCTGCTGCCCGTGCTCAGCTCCGTCGAGAACGTCGAGCTGCCGCTCCTTGTCTCCGGCACGCCGCCGGGAGAGGCGCGGGAGCGCTCGCTGGCGGGGCTCGAGCAGGTCGGCCTGGCCGACTGGGCGGACCACCGGCCGGGCCAGCTCTCCGGCGGCCAGCGTCAGCGCGTCACGATCGCCCGCGCCCTCGTCAACAACCCGGCGATCGTCTGGGCCGATGAGCCGACGGGCGACCTCGACTCCGTGACCGCAAACCAGATCATGGACCAGCTCATCGACCTCAATGAGTCGCAGGGGCAGACGTTCGTGCTGGTGACGCACGGACGCGAGATCGCCGAGCGCTGCCACCGCATCGTTCACATGCGCGACGGCGAGATCGAGAGCGAGGAGCAGCTGGTTGGATAGCCTCTTCGGGATTCCGCTGACCAGCATCCTCGTCGCGCTGCTGCTCGCGCTCGGCGCGATCTTCGCGATCCTCGGCGTGATCGCCTGGCGCCAGCCGCTGCTCGTGCGCATGGGGCTGCGCAACATCGGCCGGCGCAAGCCGCAGACCGCGCTGATCGTCATCGGGCTGATGCTCTCGACGCTGATCATCAGCGCCGCCTTCGCCACCGGCGACACCGTCGGCTACTCGATCACCAACGAGGTCTACGACTCCTTCGAGGAAGCGGACATCCTGATCGCGTTCGACGACGACATCTCCGAGTTCGGCGACGACTTCCTCGATGCGCTCACTGCCGAGTTCAGCGACGATCCCGACATCGACGGGATCACGGGCGTCCTCAACGAGGTGCTCCCCGTGGTCAACCCTGAGCAACGCCTCTCCGAAGCCAACGCCAGCTTTATCGGCGTCGATCCCGACACTGTGGACCCGTTCAAGGGCCTCAAGACCATCGGGGGCGAGCTGATCCCCGGCTCAAGCCTCGGCGGATTGCGCGCCTACGTCTCAGAGGATCTTGCCGACGGCGTCAACGTCCGGGCGGGCGACACCATCCACGTCTTCCTGGGCGGCGCGCCGACAGCGTTCGAGGTCATCGAGATCGTCCAGAACACCTCGATCACCCAGGCCGAGGGAGGCGGCGGGGGTCTCGTCGTGAGCCTCGATGTCGCTCGCGAATTGACCGGCCACGAAGGCAGCCTGACCGCCATCGCGGTATCCATCACCGGAGGGGTGCGCGACACGCTCGACCTCAACGACGAAGTTGCGAGCCGGGTCGAGGACTTCATCGCGGCGAACCCGGAAGGCCAGGCCGAGATCTTCTTCACGAAGAAGGAGGCCGTCGAGCTGGCGGAGCTGATCGGGTCGATCTTCGTCACGTTCTTCCTGATCTTCGGCCTGTTCGCGATCGCCTCGGGCATCCTCCTGATCTTCCTCATCTTCGTCATGCTCGCCGCCGAGCGGCGCTCCGAGATGGGGATGGCGCGCGCCGTCGGAATGCAGCGGCTGCACCTCACCGAGTCGTTCCTCGCCGAGGGCATGGCCTACAACGTTGGCTCGGCTGCGGTGGGCGCCCTGCTCGGCCTCGCCGTCGCCTTCGTGCTGGTGCTCGTACTGGCCCAGATCTTCAGCGAGGCGCTGGGCTTCGGAATCACGTTCCACTTCAACTGGCAGGGCTTCCTCATTGCGTACAGCCTGGGCGTGGTCCTGACCTTCGCAACCGTCGCGTTCTCCTCGTTCCGCATCGCGAACCTCAACATCGTGCGCGCGATCCGCGACCTGCCGGAGCCGCAGCCGCTCCGAGGCGCGGACCGCTCGATCGGCGCCCTGATCAAGTCCGCGGTCGGCGCGTTGTGGTTGGTCGGCTGGATCGTCGTGCTGGTGGTCTCGGGCACCGTCACCATTGTGCTGAGCGCGTTCGTCATCGGGGCGGTCTTCGGCGGCCTGCCGCTGATCCTGTCTGGACTCTTCGGCGGCGCTGCGCTGATGGCGGTGAGCGCCCTCATGTTCTTCGGAGCCCGAACGGTGCGCCGAGGGCAGTTCCTCGAGCTGCAGGGCTGGCGCGACTGGCTGCTCTGGGTGCTGTGGGTTGCCGTCTTCAACGTCGTCGCCGCCTGCGTCTGGCTGCTGCAGCTCTCACGCGACTGGGCCGGACGCCACCGCAACGCGGGCGGCTGGGCCGTGATCATGCTGATCCTCGGCGCGGCATTCGCCTGGCTGTCTGGCTGGGGCTTCGACGCCCTGAGCGGGCTGCAGGGCCAGGCGTTCGCCTATGCGGGAGGCTTCACCCTCGCCGTGCTCGCCGCGGCAATGCTCTTCGTCTACTTCGGGGTGAACGAGCGCCTCTCCTTCACGGTGGCCGGGCTCGGGCTGGTCTGGTACTGGGTGCTGCCACTCCCCTTCTCGCTCTTCCTCGACCGCGAAAGCGTGGGCGAACTCGACCCGATCGACGGCGTCCTCCGCCTGCTCGGCCTCCCCAGACCGGGGCAGATCGAGGGCAACATCGAGATGTTCTTCGTGTCGGGGATCGCGATCACCGCAGCGGCGGTGCTCGTCATCATCCTCAACGCCGAACTAGCCCTTGCCCCGGTGCGCTGGCTGGGCGGCCTGTTCGGCGGGATCGCGCCGGCGATCAAGACGGCGATCGCCTACCCGGTCGCCTCGAAGTTCCGCACGGGCATGACCCTCGCGATGTTCGGACTCGTCGTCTTCAGCCTCGTGGTCATGGCTACGCTCAACTCGAACTTTACGCAGGCGTTCCTCAGCGACGACGCGGCCGGCGGCTTCGACGTCGAGGTCGACGTCAACCCGAGCAACCGCATCCCCGATCTGCGCGAGGCGCTCCGCTCCGCCGGCTACGAGCCCGCTGCCTCGATCGGCGGCGCCGGGCGCCTCGTCTCCGCCTTCCCGCAGGTGCGGCGGAGCGACGACCCCGACGGCGACGACGGCTACGAGACCTACCACCTTGCGGGCATGGACGACGAGTTCCTCGACCTGCAGCGCTTCCCCATCGAGCACCGCGCGGCGGGGTACGACAGCGACGAGGCCGTGTGGGAGGCGCTCCGCACCGATCCCACAGTCGCCATCGTGGACGCCTCGCGCCTCGTTGAGCCCACCGACTTCGGCGGCGACCCGAATGAGCCGGGCGACTTCTTCCTCGGCGTCGCCGACCAGGACCTTCGCGGTGAGCCGTGGGAGCCGATCCCGCTGACCTTCCGCGACCGGGATAGTGGTCAGACCATGGAGCTGCGGATCATCGGCGTACTCGAGCCGCAGGTCACCTCCGTGATCGTGGACTTCTTCGCCATCTTCACGCACACCGCGGCGGTCGAGGACTACTTCGGCGGCGGCGAGTGGGAGGGCTACTACGTCGTGACCGCCGAGGCGACGGACGAGGCCGCGATCGAGACTGCGCGCGACATCGAGTCGACGCTGCTGGAGCTCGGCGTGCAGTCGAACTCGATCGACAAACTGATCGACGACCAGGCGTCCACCTCGCGCTCGTTCCAGTTCCTGTTCGAGGGCTTCATGGGGCTCGGGCTGATCGTCGGGATCGCGGCGCTTGGCGTGATCGCGTTCCGCACCGTGGTGGAGCGGCGGCAACAGATCGGGATGCTGCGCGCGATCGGCTACAGCCGCAGGCTGGTCGCGATTTCCTACTTCCTCGAGTCCTCGTTCATCGCGCTGGCGGGCATCGCGATCGGGATTACGCTCGGGCTGGCGATCTCGTACAACCTGCTGGCGAGCCCGGACTTCACCGGCGGCACGGAGATCGACTTCCAGGTGCCGTGGGCGCGGCTGGCGGTGGTCCTCGGCGTCGCTTACGGGGCGAGCGCGCTGATGACGTTGCTCCCCGCCCGCGCCGCCTCACGCGTCGCCGTCGCCGAGGCGCTGAGGTACGAGTAGGCGTCGCGCGCCACTGCTACCGGTCCGGTTGGTTGGGAGCCTGAAGAAGCAGTCTAGACCGCCGTCTGCGCCCGCAACCCCTCGAGGTGGCGGCGCACCACGGTCATCGGGCCGCCCTCGGTGAGGGCGAACTTGGGCGCGACCTTCCAGAACTTCGGCAGGTACTGCCGCCACTGATCGAGGATGTGGCGCGCCCGCGGCGACCCGGTCATCTCCAGGTGGCGGCGGATCAGCATCTCGAGCAGCTCGATCGCGTCGGGCGTCGTCACCTGCTCGAGGCCGACGAGCTCCTGGTTGACGCGCGTTCGGAAGTCGCCTTCCTCGTCCAGCACGTAGGCAATGCCGTCCGACATGCCGGCGCCGAAGTTGCGGCCCGTGCGGCCGAGGATCGCGATCACGCCGTCTGTCATGTACTCGCAGCCGTGATCGCCTACGCCCTCGACGACGGCGCGCGCACCGGAGTTGCGGACGGCGAAGCGCTCGCCCGCGCTGCCCGCGACGAAGAGGTGCCCACCGGTCGCGCCGTACAGCACGGTGTTGCCGACCAGCACCGCCTCGGTGCCGGTGCCGATGAAGCCGGCGTCGTCGGGCGGGCGCACGACGATCTCGCCGCCGTTCATTCCCTTGGCCACGTAGTCGTTGGCCTCGCCGACGAGGTGCAGCCGCATCCCCGATGAGAGGAACGCGCCGAACGACTGTCCGGCCGATCCGTTGAACGAGATCTCGATCGAGCCCTCCGGCAGGCCGTTGTTGCCATAGCGCATGGCGATCTCCCCGGAGAGCCTCGCGCCCACGGTGCGGTCCGTGTTGCGAATCTTGTAGGAGCGTCGCTCGGGGGGGCCGCCCGCGATGGCGCTGCGCACGTCGGCGATGATCGTGTCGTCCAGCAGCGGCTCGCCGCGGTCGTTGCGGTCCTGAATGGAGTGCCTCGGCTCGAGCCCGCTCGGGTCCGCGGGCATCAGCACGTTCGCGAGGTCGATGCCGTCGCCGCGCTTGCCGCCCTCGGGCGGCAGCTGCTTGAGCAGTTCGGCGCGCCCGATCACCTCGTCCAGCCGCTCGAAGCCGAGCTCCGCGAGGATGGCGCGCACCTCCTCGCCGACGTGCGTGAGGTACTTCACCACCATCTCAGGCGTGCCGAAGTACTTGGCGCGCAGATCCTCGCGCTGCGTCGCCACGCCGACGGGGCAGGTGTTGATGTGGCACTGGCGCGCCATCTTGCAGCCGACGGCAATCATCGCCGAGGTGCCGAAGCCGTACTCTTCGGCGCCGAGCATGGCCGCGACGATGACGTCGCGGCCGGTGTGCATCCCGCCGTCGGTGCGCAGCCGCACGCGGCCGCGCAGGTCGTTGGCGACAAGCACCTGCTGCGTCTCCGCCAGCCCCAGCTCCCAGGGTGCGCCCGCGTACTTGATCGAGGACCACGGCGAGGCGCCCGTGCCGCCGTCGTGGCCGCTGATCTGGATGATGTCGGCGTAGCCCTTGGCGACACCGGCGGCGATCGTGCCGACGCCCTCGGCGGCGACGAGCTTCACGCAGACCCGCGCGCGTGGGTTGACCGCCTTGAGGTCGAAGATCAACTGCGCGAGATCCTCGATCGAGTAGATGTCGTGGTGCGGAGGCGGCGAGATCAGCGGCGTCCCCTCCATGACGTGGCGCATCGAGGCGATGTAGGTGGAGACCTTGTGGCCGGGGAGCTGTCCGCCCTCGCCCGGCTTCGAGCCCTGCGCGATCTTGATCTCCAGCTCGTCGGCAGCCGCGAGGTAGGCCGGGGTCACGCCGAAGCGCCCGGACGCCACCTGCTTGACCCTCGAGTTGGCGTCGCGCAGGTCGCCGTCGGGGCTGTAGCGCCGCGGGTCCTCGCCGCCCTCGCCGGTGTTGGAGCGGCCGCCGAGCACGTTCATTGCGCGCGCGATGTCCTCGTGCGCCTCGCGGCTGAGCGCGCCGAGCGACATGGCGCCGGTGTTGAAGCGTCGCGTCACCTCGCCGATCGGCTCGACGCGCGAAACATCGATCGGGTCGCGGTCGGACTGGAATCCGAGGGCGTCGCGCAGCGCGGTGCGCGGCCGCGAGTGCACCAGCTCGCTGTACTCGCGGTACTCCTCTTCGCCGCCGCCGTCCTGCACCACCTTGTGCAGGGCGCGCCAGACCTTCGGCTCGAAGGCGTGGTAGTCGCCGTCGCGGCGGTACTTGTACCAGCCGCCGTGCGGCATCTCCGCCTGCGGGTAGGCGCGCGTGTGACGGTCGAGGATGTCGCGGCCGATGTTGTCGTAGGTGATACCGGCGATCCGCGACGTGGTGCCGGGAAACGAGCGCCCGATCACCTCGTCGGAGATACCGAGCGCCTCAAAGATCTGCGATCCGTGGTAGGAGGAGACGGCGGAGATGCCCATCTTGGACATCACCTTGAGGATGCCGGCGTCCACCGCCTGCTGGTACTGGCGCATCACCTGGTCCAGCTCGACCTCGCCGAACTCGCCCTCGTGGGCGAGGTCGCGCAGCGTCTCGAAAGCCAGGTAGGGATTGACGGCGCTGGCGCCGAAGCCGATCAGGCAGGCGAAGTGGTGCACGTCGCGTGCATCGCCGGCCTCCGCGACGAGGCTGGTCTTCATGCGCCGTCCCGTGCGAATCAGGTGGTGATGCACGGTGGAGACCGCGAGCAGCATCGGGATCGGCGCCCACTGCTCATCGCAGAGGCGGTCGCTGATCACGATCACGTCGTGGCCCTCGTCCACCGCCAGCTCGGCGGCGGCGCACAGATCGTCGAGGGCGGCGCGCAGCCCGCCCGGGCCCTCCGCGGCCGCGAAGCGCGCATGCAGCGTGGTCAGCGCAAAGGTTCCGATCGGCGTATTGCGCAGCGCCGCCATCTCCTCGTCCACCATCAGCGGGCTGGTGAGGTGGACGAGGCGCGCCGCCTCCGGCGTCGTCTCCAGCAGCGAGTGGCGGCGACCGAGCAGCGTATCGAGGGACATCACGATCTCTTCCCGGATCGAGTCGATCGCGGGGTTTGTGACCTGGGCGAACTTCTGCTTGAAGTAGGTGTAGAGCAGCCGGCTGGGATCGAACAGCGTGGACAGCGGCGTGTCCTCGCCCATGGAGCCCACCGGCTCCTTGCCCTCGCGCACCATCGGTTTGATGACGTACTCGATCTCCTCGCGGGTGTAGCCGTGCAGCGTCTGCCGGACGCGCACGTCGTCGTCCGGGCGATCGCGGTGCAGGCCGTTCGCCGTGTCGAGGTAGCGGCTGAGGCTGTGCAGGTTGCGCCGCACCCAGTCGCCGTACGGACGCCGCGACGAGATCTCGCGCTTGATCTCCTCGTTGTGCAGGAAGCGCCGCCGTGCGGTGTCGACGGCGATCATCTCGCCCGGCCCAAGGCGTCCCGACTCGACGATCTCGTCGAACGGCAGCTCGACGAGGCCAACCTCGGAGCCCATCACGACGGTGCCGTCGCGCATCACCTGGTAGCGGGCGGGGCGGAGGCCGTTGCGGTCCATGATCGCCGCGGCGACGGCGCCGTTGGTGAAGGCGACAGCCGCCGGGCCGTCCCATGGCTCCTGCAGACAGGCGTGGTACTCGTAGAACGCCCGTAGCTGGGGGTCCATGTTCGGCATGTTCTCCCAAGCCTCGGGGATTAGCATCATCATCGCGTGCAGGATGTCGCGGCCGGACGCGGTCAGGAGCTCAAGCGCCTCGTCGAGGGAGGCGGTGTCCGATCCGATCGGCCAGATCACCGGCAGCAGATCCTCGATCTGCTCACCCCAGACCGCCGAGGTCAGCTCGGGCTCGCGCGCGCTCATCCAGTTGCGGTTGCCGAGCAGCGTGTTGATCTCGCCGTTGTGCGCGACCAGCCGGAACGGCTGCGCCAGCTTCCAGTTCGGCAGCGTGTTCGTCGCGAAGCGCTGGTGGAACAGCGCCACCGAGGCGACCGTGCGCTCGTCCTCGAGGTCCGGGTAGAACGCCGCCAGCTGCGGCGCGACCATCAGCCCCTTGTAGACCACGATCTGCGAGGACATCGAAACCACGTAGCAGTCGATCGAGCGCTCGCGGAAGGCGCGCTCGGCCTGCCGTCTCGCCAGGTAGAGCGCGCGCTCGCAGTCCGCCCCGCCGAGGCCGGGGGGCCGCCGCAGCAGCAACTGCTCGATGCCGGGAAGCGACTCGAGCGCGAGCCCGCCGAGGACGGACGGGTCGTGCGGCGTCTCGCGCCAGCCGATGACATCTACGCCGCAGCCCACGACCGCCTGCTCGATGATCGTGCGCGCCTCGAGCTTGTCCGCCTCGTCCTGCGGGAGGAAGACCATCGCCACGGCGAGCTCATCGCGGCGGGTGAGGGTGTGGCCGAGCCGCTCCGCGTCCTCGCGCAGCAGCTCGAATGGAATCTGGATCGTGACGCCGGCGCCGTCGCCGGATGCGGCGTCGGCGGAGACAGCGCCGCGGTGGGTGAGGTTGACGACCGCCTCGACGGCAAGCTGCACGATTCGATGCGAGCGCTCGCCGTCGATGCGTGCGACGAAGCCGGTGCCGCAGGCGTCGTGATCCATCGACGGGTCGTACAACCCGCGCGAGGGAATGGTCGCCCCTGTCGCTGTACGCGACTCGATGCCACTCACGGCACACGCCCTCCGGAACGGATCAACTCACCCCCACCGCAGGGGAGAAGTCTCCGAGGAATGCACAATCATAACCCACGCCCGGCACCGCCGTTGTGGGTGTTGCTTCGCGATCTCCTATTCTGCGCAAAATTTCACAAACTTTCAAGCGGTCGCCCCCCACCGCTCGCGCGGTGGCGGCAGCGTCACCTCGATGGAGACGGTGCGCAACTCCGTGAATGGAGCAACGGAGGGATCCGGATCGACCCTCCAGGCTGCCCCCTCCGCCCGTCATTCCGGCTCCCCGGAATGACGGGGTGGGAGAGCTGGTACGACGGGTCTGCAGAGGTCTCCGGCGGCGAGGCTAGCCGAGGTCCGGCGTCGGTCGCTCGTCCCACAGCACCGCGCGCTCGACGAGCGCCTCGATCGCGTCGCCGTCGAGGCCGAGCATGTCGGCGAGGAGCGCCCTCGAGTCCTGGCCCATGTCCGGCGAGGTGCCCCGCACCCCACCCGGAGTCCGCGAGAGCTTGATCGGCGTGTCCACGAGCGGGAGCGTGCCGAGCGTGTGGTGGTCCACAGGCTTGAGCATCCCGCGCGCCTCCACCTGCGGCTGCGCCGCCGCCTCCGCGATGTTGTTGAGGGGTCCACAGGGAATCTCGTACGGGGTCAGCCGTTCCACCCACTCGTCCGTCGTCCGCTTGCGGAAGGCCTCGTTGAGCAGCGGCTCCAACTCCGCGTGGTTCGCCGAGCGCGCGTGCGCCTCGGCGAAGCGCGGGTCGTCGATGAGCTCGACGATCTCCAGCTCCGAACAGAGCAGCGCCCACTGGTTCGGCACACCCCAGGCGAGGGCGACGACGATGTAGCCGTCCGCTGTCGGGAAGGCCTGGAACGGCACGGCCCAGGAGTGGCGCGTGCCCAGCGGCCGGGGCAACTCACCGGTAAGGTGGTAGCGCAGGAAGGCGTTCTCCTGGACCGCCAGCTGACAGTCGAGCATCGAGATGTCGACGAGCTGGCCTCGGCCGGACGTCTCGCGCTCGCGCAGCGCCGCGAGGATGCCGACGGCGCCGAACAGCCCGCCCGCGATGTCGGCGAGCGAGAGGCCTGGCTTGAGCGGCGGCCCGTCCGGCTCGCCGGTGACGGACATCACCCCGCCCGCGCCCTGGATCACCACGTCGAGGGCCGGCCGATCGCGCATCGGCCCGGTCTGCCCGTACCCGGAGATGGCGGCGTAGATCAGGCCCGGATGGACCTCGGCGAGCCGCTCGTAGCCGAGGCCGAGGCGCTCCAGCGTGCCCGGCCGGAAGTTCTCCACCAGCACGTCGAACTGCGGCACGAGCTGCAGGAACAGCTCGCGCCCCTCCTCCTGTTTGAGGTCGATCGCGATGCTGCGCTTGCCTCGATTGACGCTGAAGAAGTAGCCGGACTCGCCATCGAGGAGCGGTCCCGTGGTGCGGGCGACGTCCCCGAAGGGCGGGCGCTCGCACTTCACCACCTCCGCGCCAAGGTCGCAGAGGATCATCGTGCAGTACGGGCCGGCGAGCACCCAGCTCAGGTCGAGCACGCGCAGGCCGCTCAGCGGACCGCCGGTCATCGAGGCTCCCTCCGCCATCACACTCCCGCGGCGTCGCGCCGCACGAGGCTGAGCCCGCCCCGCAGGGCGACATACACGCCCGCGAGGAGCAACGCGGCGCCGAGCGCCTCAAGCAGTGTAGGCCGCTCGCCGAGGAGCGTCGCGCCAATCGCGGTCGCGCCCACCGGCTCGCCGAGCACCGCGACGGCGACGACCGCCGCCGGCAGCGAGCCGAGCGCCCAGGTCAGCGCGCCGTGCCCCATCAGCTGCGGAACGAGCGCGAGCAGCACGATGAAGATGTAGGCCTCGGCGCCCCAGCCGAGCAGCGATTCGCCGCTCGCGGCCAGCGCGACCAGCAGCGCGACCGCGGCGATCGCGTTGACCAGCGCCGCGTAGCTGACGTTCGACAGCCTCGCGCGGACGCGCCGCCCCGCGACGAGGTAGATCGAGGCGAAGACGGCGCCGAGGGCGGCGAAGGCGTCGCCGCGCAGCGAGACGCCGTCGCCGAGGTCGGAGCCCGCCAGCAGCAGCGCTCCGGCGGCGGCGCTGGCGATCGCGATGAGCAGCGCCCGCGTGGGCCGCTCCCGAAGCCACAGCCAGGCGCCGAGGCCGACGATCAGCGGCTGTGTCGCGACGATCGCCGTACTGGCGGCGATCGTCGTGTCCTGCAGCGAGGCGACCCAGAAGCCGAAGTGTGCGGCGAGCGCGAGCCCCGCGAGCAGCAGCAGGCCTGCGTCGCGGCGGCCGAGCAGGCTCAACTCCTCGCGCCGGCGCAGGCCGGCGAGCGCGAGGAGCGGGAGCGCCGCGAACGTCATCCGCAGCGAGGCCACAACCAGCGGCGGGGCGTCCGCCAGCCGAATCAGCGGCGCGGCCCAGGAGAGCGCGGCCACTCCCACGAGCAGCACGATCCACTCGTGCGACGCCGCGCGTCCAGGCAAGGTCCTGACCATGGGGCGACGCTAGCAGGTACGCGCGCTCACGAGGGCGCTCCATCCTCGCCCTCGCGCGTTACGAGGCGCAGCCCGCCCCGCAGGGCGACGTACACGCCGACCAGCAGCAGCGCGGCGCCGAGGGCTTCGAGCAGCGTCGGCCGCTCGTCGAGGAGCGTCGCGCCGATCGCGGTCGCCCCAACCGGCTCGCCGAGCGCGGCCACCGCGACGACGGCGGCGGGCAACGAGCCGAGGGCCCAGGTGAAGGCCCCGTGCCCGATGAGTTGCGGCAGCAGCGCGAGCAGCACGATCAGGATGTAGGCCTCGGCGCCCCAGCCGAGCAGCGATTCGCCGCTCGCCGCCAGCGCGACCAGCAGCACGATCGCACCGATCGCGTTGGCCAGCGCGAAGTAGCTGACGTTCGAGAGCCTCGCCCGGATCCGCCTGCCCGCGATGAGGTAGATCGAGGCGCAGACAGCGCCCAGCGCCGCGAAGGCATCCCCGCGCAGCGAGACGCCGTCGCCCAGGTCGGCGCCCGCCAGCACCAGCGCCCCGCCCGCGGCGATGGCGATGCCGATCAGCAGCGGGCGCGTCGGCTGCTCACCGAGCGCGACCCAGGCGCCGAGCCCGACGATCAGCGGCTGCGTCGCGATGATCGTGGTGGCCGCGGCGATCGAGGTGTCCTGCACCGAGGCGGTCCAGAACCCGACGTAGCCAGCGAGAGCCAGTCCCGCGAGCGCCAGCAGCGCCGCGTCGCGGCTGCCGAGCAGCCTCAGCTCTTCGCGGCGTCGCAGGGCGGAGCTGGCGAGCAGCGGGAGCGCCGCCAGCGCGAGCCGCAACGAGGCGATCACCAGCGGCGGGGCGTCCGTCAGGCGGACCAGCGGCGCGGCCCAGGCGAACCCCACCACCCCCACGAGCAGCACGATCCATTCGCGCCCCGCCACGCCCTCGCGCCAGGCTCTGTTCATGCGGCGACGCTAGCAGGTGCGGCCCCTACTGGCCGGAGGATCGCGGAGTGCTAGCTCTCGCCCCCGTGCTCGGCGAGAACGCTCTCGATCATGTCGCGCAACTCGTTGCTCCGTGGGGCCAGGAAGAGGGTGTCCACGACCTCGTTCGAGTTGGGCTCGAGGGTCGCGAAGTTGGGGTGGTAGCTGAAGCCAAGACCCATCCCAAACGCCTTCTCCTCAGGGATGTCCCAGTCGAGGATTACGAAGTTCACCTGGTCCTGGAATTCGAGTCGCAGCCTGTTCACGACAGGCCGTGCGCGGTTGCAGTTCGGTCACCAGATCGCATCGAGGAAGACGAAGGTCGGCTTCCCGTTCACCGGGAGGTACGCGCCCGTCGAGTCCACGTGCGTGCTCGGCGGCTCGTAGTCGGCCGCGACCAGCTGGGCTGGCCCGGTTGGGAAGTCGTAGCTCGGCTCAGGCGTCGCGGTCGGCGTGGGCTCAGGCGTCGCGGTCGGCGTCGGCTCAGGCGTCGCGGTCGGTGTCGGCTCAGGCGTCGCGGTCGGTGTTGGCTCTGGCGTCGCGGTCGGTGTTGGCTCTGGCGTCGCGGTCGGTGTTGGCTCTGGCGTCGCGGTCGGCGTGGGTTCGGGCGTCGCGGTCGGTGTTGGCTCTGGCGTCGCGGTCGGTGTTGGCTCTGGCGTCGCGGTCGGCGTGGGTTCGGGCGTCGCGGTCGGCGTGGGTTCGGGCGTCGCGGTCGGCGTGGGTTCGGGCGTCGCGGTCGGTGTTGGCTCAGGCGTCGCGGCCGGCGTCGCCTCCGCTATCGCCGTCGCGACTACCGCCGAGGGCGTCGCCGTCGCGGCGGGGGTGGTCTCGGCCTCGTCGCCGCCGGAGCAGGCCGCCGCAAGCGCCGCGCAGGCGAGGGCCAGCGGCGCGAGGTGCAGAACTCGCAGGTGACGCTGGATGCGCTGCATCAGCACCTCAGGCTGGCTCAATCAGCTGGATCGCACCCGCCTCGACGAGCTGCACGCACTCGCAGGGCGTCATGCCGGGCAACGACTCCTCGCCGGGCTGCATCCGCTCGAGGCTGTCGGCGATCGTCGTGATCTGCTCGCGCGAGCGTTCCAGTTCCTCGATGCGGTCGTCGAGCTGCCCGACGGCCTCGGCGAGCGTCCGGCTGAGCACCGTGCGAATGTCCCCGCAGGTGCCATCGTGCGCAAGGCCGAGCACCGTGCCCATCTCTTTGAGCGACAGGCCGAGGCCGCGCAGCCCGACGGCGAGCCGCAGCGTCTCAACATGCTGCTCGCTGTAGTCGCGGTAGCCGTTCGCCCGTCGCGGGGGCGAGGGCAGCACGCCCTGCCGCTCGTAGAAGCGGATCGTGTCGGCGCTGAGGCCGCTGGCGGTGGCGGCTTGCTGGATATTCATCCGGTTCGCCCGCTCCCGTTCTCGTCGCCGTTAAGGATACGCCGCCACGAAGCGCCCGTGGCGCCGGCTACCCACCCTGGCCGGCGATCGCGTCATCGAGAAGCTCGCGCAGCGCCACCTCGCGCAGCGGGCCGAAGGTCGTCTTCAGCACATCGCCCGCGTCGGGTGCGACCATCGCGAAGGAGGGGTGTCGGCCGACGCCCAGCTCGCGGGCCAGGTCGCGCTCCGCCCCGATGTCGAAGTCGAGGATCACGAAGTTGATCCGGTCCTGGTATTCCTCCCGAAGCCCGTGCACGACGGGCCGCGCGATCGCGCAGGTCGGTCACCAGATCGCATCGACGAAGACGAGCGTCGGTTTCCCGTTCGAGGGCACATAGGCGCCGGTGGAGTCGACCTGCTCTGACGAGTATTGGAAGTCGGCAGGCACGAGCACTGCCGGGCCCGTGGGGAAGGCCCCGTCCGCTGCGGCTGTGGCGGCGGACGACCCCGCGGATGGCGCGGGCGCGCCCTCGTCACCGCCGGAGCAAGCGGCGATCAGCGCCAGACCGGCGAGGAGCGCGAACACGATGCTGAGAGTTCGCGGGATGCTCATGCGCTCCATACCTCCCTCGCCCGGGGTGCTGGCTGCTGATGATCTCCGGGATCAAGGATATGACGCGACGCGGTTGTGCGGAGCGCGGTTATCCCTCGTAGCGTGCGATCAGGGCGTCGAGCATGCCGCGCAGCTTGGGCTCACGCTGCGCCCCGAAGACCCGCGCGATCACCTCGGCCGAGTCGGGCGCGATCAGCAGGTAGGCGGGTGTGCCCGAGTAGCCGAGCGCGCGCGCCAGCCTGTCGTCCTCGCGGTCGTCGACATCCAGCACGACGAAGTTCACCTGGTCCTGGTATTCCGTTCGGAGCCCATGCACGATGGGCCGCGCGATCTCGCAGAACTGTCACCAGATCGCATCGACGAACACCAGCGTCGGCTTCCCGTTCGAGGGTATGTAGGCCCCCGTCGAGGCGACGCGGTCCTCGGGCGGCTCGAAGTCGGCGGCGACCAGCACGGGAGGGCCGGTCGGGAAGGCGTAGCTCTCCGGCGTCGGCGTGGGCGAGGGCGGCGCCGTCGCCTCGGGAACGACCGTCGTGGCGGGAGTCGCCGTCGTGACGGCCGGCTGCGGCGTAGCCATGGACGCGGGTGCATCCCCACCCGTGCAGGCGGCGGCGAGCGCCAGCGACGCGAGGGCCGGGATCAGCAAGCGCCGTACGCGGGATTGCAGCATCGACTCGATCATACTCCCCGGGGTGAGGCCCGACACGCTACTCGTACGTGCCTCCGGCCGTGTCGGCGTCCGCTACGCCCACCTCGAGCAGGTGGCCGACGACAGTGCCGAGGGCGGTCGTGCGCACGATCCCGTCGCGGTCGATGAAGAACGTCGCCGGCAGCGCTTCCACGCCGTAGCGCCGCGCCACCTCGCCGCCCGCGGTGTCGAAGAGTATCGGGAAGGTCAGCCCGAACTCGTCGACGAAGGCCTCGGCCGCCGCCAGCGTGTCCTCCGGCAGCAGATTCACGGCGAGGATCACGAGGTCGTCGGGACCGCCTGGGCCGCGCTCCTCCCACAGTTCCTGAAAGTCCGGCAGCTCGCGGCGGCAGGGCGCGCACCAGCTCGCCCAGAAGTTCAGCACCACGGTCTTGCCTCGAAAGTCGGAGAGCCGCAGCGCGCCGCCGCCCAGCGCGTTCAGCAGGAAGTCGGGCGCCGGCCGGTCGACATCCACGAGCGCATCGTCCAGCAGCCCGATCGTGGCCCGCCGGGGCGTCGGGGTCGCCGTCGCGACGGCGGTCGCGGCCTCGGTTGCAGTTGCGGCAGGCTCGGGGCCGCCATCCCCGCAGGCGGCCGCGATCAGGGCCGCGCAGGCCAACGCCAGCAGACGGGCGTACGTCGAACGGCCTGACGCCATCCCAACTCCGCGCCGAGGCTACACCTAGCCTCCGCCGCCGGCGTCCGCCTTCGCTACCCCCGTGGGCAGCAGGTTGCCGAAGACCGGGCCGTAGTTTACCGAGCGCACCACGCCCTCGCGGTCGATGAAGAACGTCGCCGGCAGCCCGCGCACACGGTAGCGGTCCGCCACCGCGCCGTCCGCGGTGTCGAACAGCACGGGGAAGGTGAACCCGTTGCCCTCGATGAACTCGCGGGCGTCGGTCATCGTGTCCTGCACGAGGAAGTCGAGCGCGATCATCACGAGGTCGTCCGAGCCGTCCTCGCCGCGCTCGTCCCAGAGCTCTTGGA
Organism: Dehalococcoidia bacterium; assembly: GCA_963667465.2. Taxonomy (GTDB): domain Bacteria; phylum Chloroflexota; class Dehalococcoidia; order UBA2979; family UBA2979; genus VXMT01. Next base: position 1,166,830 of record CAXXDN010000002.1, read on the forward strand.
ACTCAGGCATCTCCTCGCGGCAGGGGGGGCACCAGCTCGCCCAGAAGTTGAGCACCACCGTCTTGCCCCGGAAGTCGGCGAGCATGACGGTCTCGCCCTCGAGGTTCGTCAGCGCGAAGTTCGGCGCTGGCTCGTCGATGGCCACCGTGAGGTCGTCGAGCAGGCCGATCTCGACCATCACTCCCTCGCTCGTCATGCCCTCCTCGACGCCCGGGTCGATGAACTCGCGTTGCACGAACAGCGCGGCGATCACCGCCACGATCAGGAAGGCGAGCCTTCTGTTCTCCTGCATTACCGCACCCCTTCCTGATGACGCCCGCAGCACGGGCGCAGCCCCCGTCAGGAGCGATCCACATCACTCTCGAGGATGACACGCGTCTCCGGCTTGAACACAGCCCAGGCGAACCAGAAGTGGTTGCCGGAGACGAGTGGCGTCAACTGCGCCCCGGCCAGCGGCCCCGACACGGCGCGGCCGAGCACGTCCCACGTGCTGCTCGTCCCGGCATCGACGATCGCGCCGTCGCGCGCCTCGAAGCGCAGCCGCTCGCCATCGAGGACCGGACTGAACGCGCCAGCGGAGCCGACGTTGCGGCTACCGATGATGAACGCGTCGTCGAGCGCCGAGACCTGGCCCGGCTGCCAGAACGCAACGACCGTCTCACCGCCGACCGTGGCCTCGATGACCATGAGCTCGCTCAGCGCGCTGAACGGGAACGCCGCCGTCTCGCCCCCGAGTTCGAGCGTCAGCACACGCTCCTTGGCCGAGAGCTTGTTGCTGAACTCAGCGACCGGGAAGAACGTCCCGCCGCTGGAGTCATAGAAGGCGTACGGATTCTCGCCGTAGTTGCGTGCGTGGCCGGTCTCCCGGCTGAGGACCATGCCGTCCTCGAAGGCCGCGCGGAACTCAGCGAACGACACGAGCTGGGCTGGCAGGAACTCCAGCACGGTCCCCGTGTCGCTTCCGACGATGGCCTCGCCGGTGAGCTGCTGCCACAGCGTCTCGGTCTGGCGGTCGTACATGATCAGGTCGCTGTTGCGCAGGCTGCCGGAGACGCCGAACGTACGCTCCTCGCCGTTCACCACCCGCGAGAAGGCGATCGCCGAGTTGCACAGCGGGCAGTAGGTCACGATCACGGCCTCGCCGCCGACAACGTCGTTGACGATCTCATGCCAGGTCAGGATCTCCAGCGGGTAGGCGCGCGCGTCCCCGTTGCGCTCGAAGGCGATGACGGGGGCCTCCCCCGCCAGCCACTCCGAGGCCTCCTCGGGACCCAGGAAGCGCGGCTCGTCGATCGCCGGGATCGCGTCGGGCGGGATCACCGACCTGATCTCCGCGAGGTCCACGGAGCGCTTGCTGACGTCGATCCTCGGGAAGTTGCGCTCGAGGTTCTGCGCCGTCCGCAGGTCGGCCGCATCGAACTCGTCGCGGAACGGCGTCGCCGTGGGCCGCGCTGCGGTCGCGGTCGGCGTACTCGCAGGCGCTGGCGAGGCGGCTGAGGGCGACGCGGTCGCCTCCGCGGTCATCGTGGGCGAGGCCTGGGCCGGCGCGACCGCCGGGGTGGCCGCCGGGGTGGCCGCCGGCGTGGCGTCCGGTTGAGCAGCGCTGCCGCAGGCCGCGAGGAGCCCCGCAGCGGCGAGGAACGCGCCCGCCCATGCCCGACACCGTGCCGCGCTCCGGAGGCGTCTTCCGTCCGCCATGCTGCCCTCTCATACCCCTCGCAGGCAGCGCCCGGGACGGGGACGCACTGCACGTTCGCGATGCCGCGACCTCCCGTGATCCGCCCTCGTTTCCCGCGACTCCATGATACGTCTCGCCACGCCTGACGGCGGCGATCCGGCGGGGCTGGTGGCCTCGATCCCTCGCGACTACGATGGCGCTGATCGAGGACGGCGGCGCGAGGAGGGGCCCATGGACCAGGATGCGCTCGACCGCGCCGCCGCGATCCTCGCCGACGCCTCGCACACCGTCGCGCTGACCGGAGCGGGCATCTCGAAGGAGTCAGGCATCCCGACCTTCCGAGGCCCGGACGGCCTCTGGACCAAGCGCGGCGAGCCGCCGCTCAACGGCTACCAGGTCTTCCTCCAGGACCCCGCCGCCTGGTGGGAGCAGCGCCTCGAGCAGCTGGAGCAGCCCGACGAGTTCCGCAGCTCGTTCGCAGCGGCGCAGCCGAACGCCGGACACCGCGCGCTCGCCGCGCTCGGGGAGCTCGGGGCCCTGCAGCACGTGATCACGCAGAACGTCGACGACCTGCACCGCCGCGCCGGCACGCAGTCGCTGACCGAGATCCACGGCAACACCAACTGGATGCGCTGCCTCGGCTGCGCCGCGCGCTGGCCTCGCGAGGAGTTCCCGATCGACCCCGGCCAGCTCCCGCCGCGCTGCGCCCAGCCCGGCTGCGAGGGCATCGTGAAGGGCGACGGCGTGATGTTCGGCGAGCCGATCCCGCCTGAGGCCCTCGAGCGCTGCGGGCTGGAGGCGCGCCGCTGCGACGCCTTCATGATCATCGGCACCACCGCCGTCGTGTACCCCGCCGCCGAGTTCCCGCAGCTGGCCGTGCGCCGCGGCGTCCCACTGATCGAGATCGACCCCGATCCAACTGCGCTGACCGAAATGGCCGCCGTGGTACTGCGCGGACCGGCCGGCGAGGTCCTCCCCGCGCTCGTCGAGGCGGTCCGGGTTCGGCGCGAAGCAGACGCCACCGCGCCGTGACGTCGAGGTACGACCCTCGCAGCGAGCCGCTCGGCGTCCTGATCGGCACGGAGCGCGGCCTCTGGCAGCTGCTCCCGGGTGAGCCGCTGCGCTGCGTCCTCCCGGACCTCGCGGTCACGCGGATCGAGGTGCGCGACGCGGTCGCGCTCGCCGCCGCGCCCGGGCACGGCGTCTGGCAGCACGACGGTGGCCCCGCAACGACCTGGCGCCAGGTCTGGGAGGGCGACCCGCGCTGCGTGCGCATCCGCCCTGAGGGCGTCCGCTACATCGGCGCGGCGCCCGCCGCCCTGCTGCGCGCCGAGCCCGGCGAGGAGCAGTGGACGGCTTCGCAGAGCCTCGACAGCGTGGTGCGCTACCAGCGTACGCGCAGCCGCGGCCCGGCCGGATCGGGCTGGGACCTGAGCGCGATCGCCTTCCCCGGCAGTGCGCTGCTCGTCGCCGTCGGCGGCGCGGGCGCCTGGCTCTCGAACGACGAAGGCCGCAGCTGGATGCCGCGATCCGAGGGCATCGACCCGAGCGTGACCGGCCTGCAGGAGCACCCGGAGCGCAGCGACCGCGTCTACGCGACCACCGGCGGCGGCCTCTTCCGCTCCGAGGACGGCGGCTTCAGCTGGCTGCAATCGATCACCGGCCTCGACCGCTCGGTGGCGCACAGCGTGGCCGTGCTGCCGGGCGCGCCCGACGCGCTCGTGCTCGGCGCAGCGCGTCGCGCCGGAGGATCGGGCGGCGCGCTGTTCCGATCGATCGACGGAGGAGTGCGCTGGATCCGCCTGATCCTCGGCGACGAGGACGAGTGGCCGGAGGCGCCGCTGGTCGCCTCGCTGCCCGGCAGCCGCGACACCGTCTTTGCGCTCGCCGCCGGCGTCGTCTGGGCCTCGCACGATCGAGGCGGCGACTGGCGCCCGCTGACCGACGCTTCGGCGCGCCCCACGCTGCCCCGCCCCCACTGCCTCGCCGTCGCGCTCTGAGCGCGGCGCTTGGGAACCCCGGGCACGTCCGTGTCGCCTAAGCTCCAGGGACCTGTTGGCAGGGGGCCACCGTGCCGCTGCGGCGCACGCTCGCCCTGCCCTTCGCCGTCCCCGTGCTGTCGCTCACCGCGGCCCTCACTGGATGCACGGGCGACTCGGACGAGAGCGTCGAGCCTCCCCGCGACGGCGACCTCGGTCGCGGCGCTCGTACCCACGGCCACGCCAACCGCGACGGCTGTGCCGAGCCATAGCTCCTGATCCCCTCGCGCTGGAAGGGTGAGACCGGCCGTGCTGTGGTACGACCTTACCGGCGCGCTCGAGATCCCTGTGACCAGGTGGCATGTACGACGAAGTGACCGGAATAAAATACATCGTCTCCGGTTACACCTTCGGTTCGTCGAGATTGAGCTGCTGATCGCGATCGCGCGCAGCCTGTTCGAGCCTCCGAATCCTCAATAGCCGCACGCGGCCGGGCAGCGCACAGGGGAGCGCGGTGCTACCATGGCCATCCCTCATCACGCTCGCTCCCACGGAGGCACACGCAGTGGCGAACCGCGCCCAGGCTGAAACCGTCGAGATCAACGGCATCACGCTCAACTACCAGGAATGGGGCGACTCCCGCAGCAAGCATGCCTTGCTGCTGCTCCACGGCTTCGGCGAGACCTCCAGCATCTGGGAGGAGATCGCGGTCGAGCTGTCGCGCGAGTACCGCGTGCTCGCGCTCGACCAGCGCGGCCACGGCGGCAGCGAACGCCCGCGCGACCACAACTACAGCCGCAACAGTCAGGTCGAGGACCTCGAGGCGTTCGTCGAGGCGATCGGGCTGCGCAGCGTGACGATCGCCGGGCAGGCGATGGGCGGCGCCAACGCGCTCTGCTACGCCGCCGAGCACCCCGACGTCGTCTCCGCGCTGATCGTGATCGAGGCCGCTCCCGAGGTGCTGCGCAGCGGCGTCGAGACGATGCGCCGTCTGCTCGCGTCCGCCGACAGCTTCGGCAGCCTCGACGACGCCATCGAGACCTGGGAGGCGTTCTACCCCTACGCCACCAGCGAGCAGCTCAGTCGCCGCATCAAGGCGACCCTGACCCGCAGCGACGACCTCACCTACGTCTGGGACTTCGACCCAATCTTCCGCGACCCGACAGCGCGCCCGCCCGACCCGGACCCCGGCCAACGCCGCATGACCAACCTCTGGGAGTGCGTCGAGCGCGTCCAGTGCCCGGTGATGATCGTGCGCGGCTCCGAGACCGACATGCTCACCCCGGAGGCGATCCAACGCCTGCACCGCCGCATCCCCGGCTCGCGCGTCTCGCTGATCGAGGAGGCCGGCCACGCCGTGCCCACCGACCAGCCCGCCGCGCTGAGCCAGCACATCCGCGAGTTCCTGCAGAGCCTCTCGAGGACCCCGGCAGCGTGACGACGACCCGAGAACTGCAGCGCGTCCTGGTCACGGGCATCGGGGCGGTCACGCCGATCGGCGGCGACGCGGCCTCGTACTGGGATGGCCTGCGCAACGGCCAGAACGGCATCGGGCGCGTCACGCTCTGCGACCCCGAGGGTTTGCCCGTGCAGATCAGCGGCGAGGTCAAGGACTTCGACCCGGAGCAGCACCTCGACCGCCGCGTCGCGCGCCGCACCGCGCGCTTCGCCCAGTTCGCCGTCGCCGCCGGCCGCGAAGCCCTCGAGGACGCGGGCCGCGCCGGAGACGGGGAGCTGCAGGACGAGATCGGCGTCGTCATGGCGACCTCGGGCGACGCGTTCGAGATGGGCATCCCCTACATGGAGATGGAGCGCCGCGGCCCGATGCGGGCCGACCCCTTCATCATCACGCGCTCCGGCCAGCACATGGGCGCGGCGCGCGTCGCGCGTGAGCTCGGGCTGCGCGGCCCCAACACCACGATCAACACCGCCTGCGCCTCCGGCACGGACGCCCTCGGGCACGCGCTCAACCTGATCCGCCTCGGACAGACCCAGGCGCTGCTCGCTGGCGGTACCGAGGCGCTGATCGGCCGTCTCTCGCTCGCCTCGATGGGCCGCCTCGGCGCGCTCACCCGCAACAACGAGGATCCGGAGCACGCCTGCCGCCCGTTCGACAAGGACCGCGACGGCTTCGTGCTCGGCGAGGGCGCCGGCGTACTGCTGCTCGAGTCCGAGCAGTCCGCCCTCGAGCGCGGCGCGCGCGTCTACGCCGAACTGGCCGGCGCCGGCTGGTCCTTCGACGCCACCGACGACACCGCCCCCGACCCCGAGGGCGAGTCGCTGGCGATGAAGCGCGCGATGGACGACGCCGGCATCGACCCGTCCGAGGTGGACTACATCAACGCCCACGGCACCAGCACGCAGTACAACGACCGCAGCGAGACGCGCGCCGTGAAGCTCGCCCTCGGCGAGCAAAACGCCTACAACATCGCGATCTCCTCGACGAAGTCGATGACGGGCCATCTCGCGGCGGGCGCCGGGGGCATCGAGGCGATCGCGGCGCTGTTCGCGATGCACTACGGCTGTATCCCGCCAACGATCAACTACGAGACGCCGGACCCGGACTGCGACCTGGACATCGTGCCGAACGAGGCGCGCGAGGCGGACCTGCGGGTCGTACTCTCCAACTCGTTCGGCCTCGGCGGGCAGAACGCCTGCGTCGTCTTCCGCCGCTACGAGCCGTAGCAGCCGCGACCCGGCCCGCTCAGCCGCCCAGCCGCAGCTCGCCCGCCCACTCCTCGACGCCAACCTCGAGGTCGCAGGAGACGCGGTCGCCTTCGGCCGCGAGCGAGCCGTCGACGCCGTCGACGACGAACGAGGCGCGCACCTGCGCCGCGCCCGTCTCGTCTCCTGCGAGCACGGAGCCGGCCTCGAGCGAGCCGTTCAGCTCGCCCCGCTCCGCGTCGACGGCGGTCACATAGCCCTCGGAGAGCGGGACCTCGCCCTCGCGGCCGAGCAGCCAGACGAGGGTCCACGAAACCTCGATGCCCGGCGCCTCCCCGGCGGCTCCATCGAGCACGACCTGGAAGCGGCCGTCGAGCAGCTCCTCGCGCTCGCTGACCTCGCCCTCGACCCGGAGGCGCCGCGGCACGGACTCGCTCATGCGTCGCTGAGCCACGGCTCGGTCTGCGGGCCGCCGAGCGAGCGCAGGTGGCAGGTGTCGTTGAGGCTGCGGAGGGTGAGCCTGCCGTCCTGCGCCACGCTGACCGCGGTGATGCCGCAGTTGGCGGTGTAGATCTGCGCGTACTCCCCGTCGCCGAGGCCGCAGATGCGGCCGACCGCCGCACCGAGCACGCCGCCGTGCAGCACCGCGACGGCGGTCCCCTCCCGATGGCGCTCGGCGAGCGCGCCGACCTGGCGGGCGACGCGGTCGCGGAAAGCCGTCGAGCCTTCCTCGCCCGGGATGCTCCCGCGTCCCCAGGCGCGCCCGACGACGTCGAAGCGCTCGCGCACCTCGTCCCAGCTCAGGCCCTCTGCCTCGCCGAAGCCGTACTCCTGCAGGTCGGGCACTTCGATCACCTCGTGGCCGATGTGCGTAGCGACGATGTCCGCCGTCTCTCGCGCGCGCCGCAGGTGGCTGGAGTAGAGCGCGTCGATCTCGACGCCGGCGAGGCGGCGACCGGCGGCCTCGGCCTGCTCACGTCCCAGCGACGTCAGCGCGTAGTGCGTCAGCTGGCCCTGCACGACGCGCGCGAGGTTGCCCTCGGACTCTCCATGGCGGAGCAGCAGCAGCGTCACGACGCATCCTCGAGCAGCTGCAGGAAGTTGGCGACGACACGGGCGGTGGCGCCGAAGATCAGGTGCTCGCCGTAGCGGTAGGCCGGCATCACCGGCCCGTCCGGCCGCGCGGTCCACTCGAGGGCGTCGCCTGAGATCAGCAGGTCCAGTGGCACCTCGAGCAGCTCGGCCACCTCTATCTCTGCGAAGCGGAAGGGGTACGGTCCCGGCCGCGTGATCGCGCCGACGAACGGCGTCATCACGAAGTGCGAGCGCGTCGGCACGTCGTCGAGGCGACCGAACAGCTCGACATCGGAGGCGGGGACGCCGATCTCCTCCTCGGTCTCGCGCAGGCAGGTCACCTCGAGCGTGCCGTCCCCGGCGTCCTGCGCACCGCCGGGGAAGCTGATCTCGCCCTTGTGGTGCTCGACGTGGTGGGTGCGGACCTGGAACAGCAGGTGCTCGACGCCGTCGCGCTCGTAGAGCAGCAGCAGCACGGCGGCCGGGGCGAGGGCGTCATCGTCCAGTGGCGTCGCCTCGTGGGCCTCGACGATCTCGCGGATGCGTTGACGCATCAGGATGTTTTCACCCTCCGTGATGTTCCGGCCTCGCGGCCTGGATGTCGTGAGACTCCGTATACTATGCAGGTGGCGGCTCCTCACGCGAGGCGGCCGGCCGATGTGGCCCGGGCTGGACGGCGAGGCAGAGGCACGCACACCGGAGGTCGAGCAATGCTGAGACTTGTCGAGGAAATCGTCCTGCTCCTGCTCCGCGACGACGACGGGACGTTCGTGCGCGTGCCCAGCTGGTCACGCAACTACGCCATCGCCGGCGGCGTGCTGATGGACCTGGCGATGGAGAACCGCATCGACACGGACCTCGAGAACCTGATCCTGATCGACGACACGCCGACCGGCGACAGCCTGCTCGACCCGACGCTGGCGGACATCGCGGCGGGTGAAACGCAGGGCGCACGCTACTGGGTGGAGCGCACGGCGGAGCACGCCGATGCGATCCAGGACGAAGCGCTCTCCCGGCTGATCGAGCACGGCATCCTCGAGCGCCGCGACGACCGCTTCCTCTGGGTGTTCAAGTCGAGGCGCTACCCGACGATCGATGGTCGGGCCGAGCGCGAGGTCAAGCTGCGCATCATGGGCGTGCTGTTCAGCGACGACATCCCGGACCCGCGTGACGTGACCGTCATCTGCCTGGCCGACGCCTGCGACATCTTCAAGGAACTGCTGACCAGTCGCGAGCTGGAGCAGGCAGCACCGCGAATCGAGCAGGTCCGCAAGCTCGACCTGATCGGGCAGGCGATGTCCGGGGCGATTCGCGACATCGAGGTCTCGGTGGCCGCCTCGGTCGCCGCCTCGATCGATGGTCACGTCTACTAGGCGGGCTACTCCTCGACCGGTTCGACCCGCACGGTTCGACCCGCACATCGGGCAGCCATTCGAGCCACGACGGCAGGTGCCAGTTGCGGCTGCCCGGCAGCTCCATGCTGGCCGGCACGAGCACGGACCTCACGAGCATCGGAAGTAGGAGCGCGTCACCGCCACCATCGGGATGCGGACGAGCAGGAGGCCGATCACCGGAAGCGGTCACGGGTGCGCATGGTACCGGGCAGCCTCGAGGGCCGCGATGTCGCGCCTGCGCGGCTCGCACCGGAGAGGGGGAACACCGGGTCATCGAGGGTTAAAGCGAAACCGCACACTCCCGGTTGCCCGGATGTGCGCGGTCTCTCGCCTCGCTGGATTCCGCTGTTCCCTGGAAGCCTCCTGCGGATCTTGGCTTCCGGGACACCCCCGCTCGGCTGATGAAGAGACTAGGGGATCGCGCGGTAGCCGTGGGCGGATTTCGGCCCTACTTGAGCACAACCCGTGCGCAATACATCCACCGTCGTCGACAATTGTGCCTCGAGGAACCGTTGCGCCTCGATCAGCCGCTCGGCGGGCCGGCCGCGGCCGTCTCCTCCTCCAGGTACGGCATGATCGATTCGATCAGGTCGGTCCGCGAGTCCAGCGTGCGGCCGATCCCCGAGAGCAGACCCATCACGCGCGCGATCAGCACCACGTCGCCCGGTACCTCGACGAGCGGGTTCGCGCGCAGCACGCGGCCGAGCCGCACGTTGACCTCGGCGAACAGCCGTTGGTCGGCGTAGGCCTGCCCGGAGCGCAGCACATCACCGAGGAACGCCTCGCCCAGCTCGTAGTAGGTCTCCTCGTCGCGCACGCGGGTGCGGAAGCCCATGTCCTCCATCGCCGCTGACACATCGGCGCGGTGCTGCGCGATGATCGCGCTGGTCAGCACCACCACCTGCTGCCGGAACTCGTCCGGCAGCCGCTTCGTCAGCCCGAAGTCGACGAGGCCGATGCGGTGCGGCTGGCCATCCCGTGAGGGCAGCACGAACAGGTTGCCGGGGTGCGGGTCGGCATGGAACATGCCGCGCCTCAGGATCATCACGTTGTAGATGTCGATCAGCGAGTCCGCGACCTGCGCCGCGTCCACGCCGGCCTCGCGCAGCGCCTCAACGTTCGTGATCTTGATGCCGTCGAGGTAGTCCATCGTCAGCACGCGGCGGCTGGAGCGCTCCCAGTAGATGCGCGGGACCACCACGTCCTCGCGGTCCTGGAGCAGCGCCGCGATCTCCTCGGCGGCATCGCCCTCGTGGACGAAGTCGATCTCATCGGGTGCGTTGCGCTGCATCTCGGAGGCGATCGGGCGAAAGTCGATCACCGTCTCGATGCGCGCCCAGATCGCCGTCAGCCAGCCGATCGTCTCGAGGTCCCACGCGACGATCCGCTCGATGCCGGGATACTGCACCTTGACGGCGACATCCGTGCCGTCGTGCAGCCGCGCGCGGTAGACCTGCGCCAGCGAGGCGGCAGCGACGGCCCCCCTGTCGAACTCGGCGAACAGCTCGTCGACGGAGCCGCCCAGTTCGCGCTCGATCAGCGGACGCAGCTCATCCCAGGGCCGCGGCGGCACGGCATCGTGCACGAGCGAAAGCGTCTCCACGTACTCCTCGCGGAGGATGTCGGCGCGGCTGCCGAGGAATTGCACGGCCTTGATGATCAGGCCCTGCTGGCGAATCGAGCGGCGCACGATCGCCCGGGCTGCGGCGAGATGGAAACGCTCGGTCGCTTCGGGCAGTTCGGAGCGCAGCAGGCGGCGCCTGAGCCTCAGCCAGCGCCAGCGCAGCCAGAGCAGCACGACGGTCGCCGCCAGCGGTACGAAGCGCCGCCAGCGCCCCGACGGTGGGCGCGGCGCGATGTCGGCGTAGGCGCCGCTCACGGCAGCATCCGCGTGCATGTTTCGGTCATTGGAGTACGATCCAGTGGATGGCGATCTTCAATCCGTTTCTGCCCTCGTTCCAGGCCGACCCGTATCCCCAGTACGCCGCCCTGCGCGCCGAAGAACCCGTCCATTTCAGTCTCGCGCTCCAGGCCTGGGTGCTGACCGCCTACGAGGACTGCGCTCTGGTCCTGCGTAACGATGAGACCTTCTCCTCCAGCTCCAACACCGCCTCGGGACAGCTGGCGGAGGTCCTGCAGCAGCAACGGCGCGAGTTCCCGCTGGGCGAGACGCCGACCGTGCTCAACTCTGACCCGCCCGTGCACACCCGCCTCCGCAGCCTGCTCAACCGCGCCTTCACCCCGCGCGCCATCGAGGGCCTGCGCCCGCGCATCGAGGAGATCGCTGCCTCGCTGCTGGACGACATCGACGCCTCGAACGGACGCTTCGACGTCGCCACGGGCTTCGCGCAACCCCTTCCAATCATCGTAATCGCGGAGCTGCTGGGAGTCCCGCCCGAGGATCGCGACCGCTTCAAGCGCTGGTCGGTCGCGATCGCGCGCACGACGGACGTGTTCAACACGCCCGCCATCCTCGAGGCAGCGCGCGCTGCCACCCGCGAACTGATCGCCTACATGGACGAGGTGGTGGCACAGCGCCGTGAGGCGCCCGGCGCCGACATCCTGACCGCGCTCGCCGCCGCCGAGCAGGAGGGCGAGCGCCTCTCGCACGATGAGCTGCTGGCGTTCTCGATCCTTTTGCTGCTCGCGGGCCACGAGACCACCAGCAACCTGATCGGCAATGGCCTGGTCGCCCTTGCCGCGCGTCCGGAGCTGGTCGCGCGCCTGCGCTCCGAGCCGTCGCTGCTGCCCTCGGCGGTCGAGGAGTTGCTGCGCTACGACAGCAGCGTGCAGGGCGTCGTGCGCTTCGCGCGGCGGCGCACGGAGCTGGGAGGCCGCACGATCGAGCAGGGTGCAGCGCTGCTGCCGATGGTCGGCGCCGCCAACCGCGATCCGGCGCAGTTCAGCAAGCCCGAGGAGCTCGACATCGAGCGCTCGCCGAATCGCCACCTCGCGTTCGGGCGGGGCATCCACTTCTGCCTCGGCGCCCCGCTCGCCCGCCTCGAGGGCGAGGTCGCCTTCGCCGCGCTGCTCGATCGCTTCCCGCAGCTGCGCGTCGCGGAGGGCGGCGTCGAGCGCAGCGGCACGCTGCTGCTGCGCGGCGTAGGGCGGCTCGAGCTGGGGGTCTGAGCCGCGCGGGTGCGGCGTAGCGCTATGGCAGAATGCGCGCCATGAGCGAGACACCCGGCTACGACCGCGACAACGTCTTCGCGCGCATCCTGCGCGACGAGATCCCCAGCGACCGCGTCTACGAGGACGGCGAGTTCATCGCCTTCCGCGACATCAACCCGGCCGCCCCCACGCACATCGTGCTGATCCCCCGCGGCGAGCCGCCCGCCGGTCCCGGCGGCCTCGAGGGCGCTGACGCCGGCTGGGCAGGCCGGATGCTCGTCGCCGCCTCGCGGATCGCGGCGCAGGAGGGGCTGGCGGAGGACGGCTACCGGCTGGTGCTGAACAACGGCCGCAACGCCGGGCAGGAAGTCCCGCACATCCACCTGCACATCCTCGGCGGCGGCCCGCTCGGCCCGATCGCCTGAGGCCGCGCGCGGCGAGGCGCCAACGGGGCTCGGAGGGCGGACCGGCCATTCGCAGTCCGCGTGTACCCTAGCGACGCCGCGTGGAGTGGGCCCGTAGCTCAGCGGCCTAGAGCAGTCGGCTCATAACCGATCGGTCCCAGGTTCGAATCCTGGCGGGCCCACCAGAGCTGGACAAAATCGAGAACCTTCGCCAGCCGGTTCAGGCTGATCCCGTACGCGGTGCGCGCGGCTCCGGGCGCAAGCGCCGGGTGGCGCCCGGAGCGGCTACTCAGACTCGGCGCGTGCGCAGAGGTCTGGTATCGACTCGCAGGGGTTGTCGAAGCTCGCCGTCACGGTCCGGTTGCGGTTCATCGTGACCTTGCACGTCGTCCCGCTCGAGCTGTCACAGCCGATCCAGGCCTTGAGGTAGTACGGCGCTACCGCCGTGGCCGTGAGCGTGACGGGCGTCCCCTCCGTGTACGAGCCGGCACCGGTAACGCTCCCAGCGCTGCGCGGGACCGCCGCAGCGGAGAGGGTATAGCTGCGCTTCGCCCGGAACACAGCCTGATAGATCACGTTGCCGCTGCTCGTCTGCACGCTGATCGAGCTGCTCGTGGCGCAACTACTGCTGGTCTGTCGTGCGAACTCGCCAGGCGGACGCAACTGCTGCCAGTAGTTGAAGCAGTAGCCCGCCTTCGCCGTTGCGCGGATCGGGACCGTCTTCCCGCAGTCGACGGTGTCGCTGCCCGTAGCGGCGCCGCCCGTCGAACCGACCGCCACGACGGTGCACTGCTCTGTGAAGCTGGCGTGGGCGCTCATGCTGGTCTTGTTCACCGTGATCGTCTTCGGGCTCTGTGCGCCGCTCACGTCCCCCGACCAGCCGCTGAAGCGGTAGTTGTCGTCCGCCGTCGCGCGGATCGTGACCGAACGGCCGCAGTCGCCAGTGGAGCCGCCCGAGCTGATCTCGGCAGACCCGCCGCTGCCGTCCGTCACGCTGAGCGTGCACTGCGGCGTGGGCGGCGGCTTGGCTGCGAAGTGCGCCGCCACGCTGCGGTTCCTGTCCATACGCACGCGACACGCCCCCGAGCCGCCGCAGTCGCCCGACCAGTGACTAAAGTCGTAGCCCGCCTTCTCGCTCGCTGTGGCCGTCCTCCACGTGCTCGCGCTGCACGGCACCGTCCCACCCCCGCCGACCGTCCCGCCTGTGTCGTCGTTGTCGCTCCCGCCGGTGTTCGGGATCACCGTCAGGGTGCACTGCGGCGGGGGATCGTTGTCGTCCACCCGCACGGACGCTGCCGCGGGCGTCCCAACTGTGTAGCCGCTGCCCGGCTTCACCACCACGCTGATCGCTCCCGCCGCCTCATCGACATTGTCGTCCTGGGTCGCGACGTCCCTTGTGAATGTTCCGCTGGTGGGAATCGCAATGGAGACGGTGCGCGGCAGCGTGGCGCTGGCGAAGCTGCCGGACTCATCCTCCGTAATGGTAACGAGGAGCGGTGCGGCAGGCGCCGGTCTGGCGGTGATCGTGAACCGTGCGTCCGCGCCCTCCGTGACGCGGCCGCCACCGGCGACGCTCACGACGGGTACTACCGGCTCGTCATCGTCGCGGACCGTCACGGTTGCGGCATCGCCCGGCGGCGTAGCCACCTCGTATCCCGTACCTGACTTCACCGTCACCGTGACCGAGCCATCCGCTTCGTCGACCGAGTCCTGCACCGTCGGGACCTTGTAGGTCGCGGTGCCGCCCGTGGGTATTTCGACAGTCTTCGCTCCCTGGTTCGCGGAGGTGAGGTAGCTTCCCGATTCTGAGACCGTCAGCTCCACTGCGATCGCAGCAGTTGGAGTCGGGTCTGCTGTCAGCGTGAACACCGCGTCGCCGCCCTCCGTGATCGCGTTGCCGGAGGAAACCTTGACGATGGGCGAAGGGGTGGGCGTTGGCGTAGGAGAGCCACGTCTCGGGACGGAACTCAGAGTGTACGCGGGGCCCGCTCCCTTCCCGTTCTTCGCGCGAACCTGCACCGTGTAGGTCCTCCCGTTCCTAAGCCCGGTCAGCGTGTGTGTAACCGCAGCACTGCCGCCTTGAACTATGGTCCACGCCGTCCATTCGGAATCCCGTTCGTCCTCTGCACGCCGCTTCGGCTTCGGCCGATAACGTACTTCGTAGCCACTGGCCCTCGTGTTACTCGAACCAGCCCACGTAAGCCTGATCGCTCCGTCACGTTCAGTCGCTTCAACGTCGGCCGGTCGAACCACTGGAGCGCCGCATGGCACAACAGGTGCTGTAGATGGAGGACCTAGCTCAGCACCCGGCGCGGGCGGCGGATACAACTTGAAGACCCATGAATCCGAGCAAAATTCCCGTCGAGTCCCGTCAAAACCATGAGCGTCGTAGTTCAGTTCCGGGCCGCGGTAAACGTTGCGCCAAATGCTACTAAACGCCTCGTGGCTGTTCGCCTCTTGGTGCAGATGCGGTGCGGTGGATGCGCACTTGGCGCCATCTCTGTTGGCAGGCGGTGTGCCCTCACGCCATCGCTGCTCGTACCATCGACCGAACATCCGCCGAACCGAAAAGGTCTGACCTTCTACCGTGACGCTCTGGATCGTTCCTACGCCCTCCGCGCCGTCCACGACGAGCGGTTTGGTGGTTGTCGCGCGCCTCTCGATCTCCGCTCCTGTATCGCTCTTTGTTGGAACCCAACTCGCGGGTAACAACTCACCGATCTGTTTGATCGTGACCGAGTTCTTTTCAGTTGTGAGATCGAGCTCGCTTCCGCGCGCGAAATAGTGGACGGCAACTCCGTTGACAACTTGGTATTCGGACGTGTGCAGAAAATAGACCTCACCAAGTGACTTGAAACTCCCATTGATGTCACGGATGAACTCTGCCAATACGTAGCGGCATTCTGACTGTTCCCGTTGGTCCCATGTGAGCCTTACCTTGATTGCCGGATCGTCTGTTACTGTACGCACTGCGGCATACACTGGCTGGCCAACTGGCGCAGGGACGAAGTCGAGGGCATTCGCGTTGCCATAATGCCATCCTTGCGTCAATGTCACGTTCCGGGGCGAGAATGGAATCCCCGCTGGCTCGAGACCGGGCAGGATGTCGTATTCGCAGCGCGTCTCCTCACCCATGACTCGCACTGGATCCACGCTTGGTGACACGCCGAATGGTATCGCAGGCAAGGTGAGCCAAGCGACGAGCACGGAGAGTGTAGCGCTAGTGATACGCTGCACGATGACCTACTCGGCGAAGAGGCTCCGGGCAATCGCCACTACTCCCTTGAGCCGATCGCCCCTCAGGCTCCCGTCCAGGCCGGTCACGGTGTACATGGTGCCAGTTGCCGCGTCGTAGATGGAGACGACGACGCGGGCGAGCTTGTCATGATTGGGACCGGGAGGACTGTAGATTACAGTCGCTGGCCGTCCGTCCAGCACGAGTGCTTCTTGTACGATCGAGCCACTCGCCCACAGTGCCTGATCTCGATCGTGAAGCAGGCTGAGATAGAAGCCGCAGATTCTTACACCTGCGTAGCCGCTGGATGTCACGAAGACGGCGCAATACCCATGATCGGGATCGGATGGCGTTCCGCTGCTGGCACTCCCGAACGTCCATCCGCCAGGAAGGGTCGGAGTGCTCCAGTACGGAAGTTTCCGGGCCTCGGCGAGACTTGTCGTGTAGACAGGACTCGCGCTCGAATCCGCGGGCGTGTCCCGGTACTGTTCGGGCACCGTCAGGCCGCGCCAAGTCTCAGGAACAAGCTGGAACGGCCCGTGCAACACGGGCGTTGTGAGCGACGCTCCACCGTAGACGGGCGGCTCCTCCAGCATCACCCCGCTCACCGTCGAGTCGAAGGCGATTGCCCCGCTACAAGCCGCGAACGCGAACGTCACGGGTTCGAGCGCGAGGTTCTTCCGCGGCTGCTCCCCTACGGGGTCCGGCAGCACGTTCGTGACTCGGTAGTCGATCCAGCAGTGCTCGGTCAGTTCCCAGCGCAGGTAGTCGCCAGCTGTGACCTCACCGTACGCGGCCGCGTGCGAAACCCCGGAGGCGTCGCGCTGGTGGATCAGAAGCCTGCTCGCATCCTCGCGCAGGCTCTCCCAGGTCGTGAGCACCGCAGGCGTCATGAGGGCCTCGGCGCTCTGCTCACCCTGCTGCTGCGCGCCCGATCCTCCGAAGAACGCGTAGCTTCCCGGCTTCGTCGCCTCGCCGGTCGTGTCGAGCTGGTTGTACGGTAGCGCGGAGGACTCCGGGCTCTGTACGAACACGGCGCTCGCTGTGCGGTCCGCGTCCATCGTGAGTGAGCACGTCGTCGAGGTCGCTGGCGTGCCAGCGCAGTCATCGCCCCACGACGACAGCTGGTACCCGTCCGCAGCGGTCGCCGTGACGGTGACGACTGTACCCGCAGCGTGGCTCTCCCCCGCGGGGTCCGCACTCAGGCTCCCATCCGTCGCGGCGGAGAGCGTCAGCGCGTAGGTCACCGGTGTCGCCGTGGCCGTTGGCGTCGGCGTGGCCGTCGCTGTCGCCGTGGCGGTCGGTGTCGATGTGGCCGTCGCAGTCGCAGTCGGCGTGGGGGTGGGCGTGGCGCAGTCCTTGATCGAGAGCTTCCCGAGGTCGTTGCTCGACACCTTGCGCAGCACGGGCGGCAGGCAGCCCGTGAAGGCGTTGCCCGACACCTTCAACGTCGAGAGCCCCTCGAGGTTCGCGGGCAGGCTGCCGGTCAGCCTGTTGCCGTTCACGGTCAGGTGCCGCAGCGTGGCCGACTGACCCAGTTCCTCCGGGATGGACCCGCTCAGCTGGTTGCCGGCCAGGTGCAGCGCCCACAGCGGTGGGCCTGAGCCCAACTCCTTCGGGATGCTCCCCGTGAGGCGGTTGCCGGTGACGTTCAGGTAGCTGAGCGCCCTGAGTTGCGCCCACTCTTTCGGAATGCCGCCCGTGAGCTGGTTGTCGTTCAGCGCCAGGCTCACGAGGGGCGTCAACTGCGAGAGGCTGGGGGGCAGCGTGCCCGCAAGCCCCCTGTCGATGAGGTTGAGGGTCGTGACGCGCCCGGATTGCACGTGCACGCCGTCCCAGCTCGCGATCGCGAGGTCGGCGCTCCAGTTCAGGGTGGCCGTTCCCGCGAGTTGCGACTTGAGACCGAGCAGCACCTCGCAGTCGCGCGCGAGCTCGCCGCCAGCAGGCGTGGCCCCGCCCGTCTCACACGCGGTTTGCGCCTGCGCGGCGCCGCCGCCGCTGTCGAAGCCCAGCCAGAGGCCGCTCACGACGGCGAGCGAGACGACGACGCTGACCGCCACGAGCAGCCACGCGCGCTGCGCCATCGCAAGCCGCCTCGCCATCGTTCGCAGGTGCGTCAGGGCATTGCTCGCATGCTGCCCGCCGACTCTGTGCTTCTCTGTGCTCCCATCAATCTACACCGAGCGTGGTTGCCTCGGCGTGGCCATGGGGTCGCCGACGATTACGCCGATTGCACGGACGCAGCGGCGATCCCGCCCACACGGCTCACCCTGCCGTTCCGGTCCCCTCGCCCCCGGTCATGCAGCGGGAGCGGGAGCAGAGCGGAGAGGCGAGGGGCGCCGCTTACCCTCGGGTGCTCGCCTCGACGGTGACGGGGACCGGGGCCGCGTCGCGCCGCAGCGCGAGCGCCTCGATCATCCGGCCGCGCTCCTCAGCCTCCACCTCCGGGGCGAAGCGCACGACGAGCACCAGGCTGGAGACCAGCACCACGAAGCCGCCGAGGAACAGGAATGCGTCCTGCGTCGTGATGCTCTCGGCGCGGAACAGGAAGCCCGCCGCGACCGCGCCGGCGTTCCCGCCCGCCCCGACGATCCCGGCCACCGAGCCGAGCGCGTTGCGGTTCACGAAGGGCACGACCGAGAACGTCGCACCCTCCGACATCTGGACGAAGATGCTGAACACGATCATCGCGGGGATCGCCAGCAGCAGGACGTCCATCCGCGAGAACACCATCAGCGCGATGCCCTCGAGGCACAGCACGATGCCGAGGAACAGCACCCGCCCGCGCAGCCCGAAGCGCACCCCGGCGAGGTCGCCGAAGAAGCCGCCGAGTGTCCGCGCGAAGAGGTTCATCAGCCCGAACAGCCCCGCGATGAGTCCGGCCATGCCGACGCTCAGGTTGAAGTGGTCGTGGTAGTAGAGCGCGGCGACGTTGTTGATGGTCAGCTCGATGCCGAAGCATGCGCCGTAGATGACGAACAGCGCCCACACGCGCGGGTCACGCGCAGCCTCCCGGAACGAGCCTCTCGTCGCCTCGACGGGAGCAAGGTCGCCGCGCGCGCGTAGCTCGTCGAAGTTGCCGTCGGGCGCGTCCTTCGTGAAGCGCGAGTAGGCGATGCCGGTGATGAACAGCGCCACGCCCGGCACGACCATCGCAAGCCGCCAGCCGATGGTCTCGCCGACGCCGAACATCAGCACACCCGCGAGCAGGAGCGGCATCACCATCTGCGTCACGCCGCCACCGAGGTTGCCCCAACCGGCCGTCGTCGCGTTCGCGGTGCCCACGATGTTCGGGGCGAACATCACCGAGGTGTGGTACTGCGTGATGACGAACGACGCGCCGATGACGCCGATCGCGAGCCGGAACAGCAGGAACGACTCGTAGCTCTGCGCCAGGCCGATGCCCATCACGGGGATCGAGCCGACGATGAGCAGCCAGGTGTAGGCCCGGCGCGGACCGATGCGGTCGCTCAGCCAGCCGATCACGAGGCGGGCGACGATTGTGACCGCGACAGACGCGATGATCGTGTTGCCGATCTGCGTCTTCGTGAGACCGAGGTCGTCACGGACGATCGCCATCAGCGGCGCAATCCCGAACCACCCGAAGAACGCGAGGAAGAACGCGAACCACGACATGTGGAACGCGCGCATCTGCACGCTCTTCAGTGAGAACAGGGAGATGCTGGTTGCCTTGTTCTGGATCTGTGCCGAGTTCACCGCGCGCTCCTTCCTCGCCTGCAGCGGTCGAGTAACAGGCTAGGGACGGCGCGTTACCGCACCGTGCCATCCGCGTGAACTCCGGGAGACAAGGGAATTGCGGCGAGGTGACGAGGGCTTATCGGCGGCGTAAACGCGGTGTTTCGCGCGATACGGCAGCGGCCGCGACCGGCTCGACGCGGACGGCGGCGAACTTCAGATCGGGCTGCTTCGAGCGTGCGTCGATGGCCTCGCTGGTGGCGTTGTTGGTGATGGCGTGGCGGTTGAAGATCTCGCCCCAGTGGAACGGCGCGAAGACCGCGCCGCTGCGGATCCTGTCGGTGACCCGCGCCTTCACCTCAAGGCTGCCGCGCCGCGAGATGACTCGCACGAGCTGCTGGTCGCGCACGCCGAGGTCATCGGCGTCGTCGGGGTGCACCTCGAGGAACGGTTCGTGCTCGCTGCGCAGCAGCTTCGGCACCTTGCCGGTGCGGGTCATCGTGTGCCACTGGTCCTTGACGCGCCCGGTGAGCAGCGCCAGGGGGTACTCGTCGCTGAGGATCTCCGCCGGCGTGCGAAACGCCGGCGCGTGGAAGCGCGCGCGGCCGTCGGGCGTGGGGAAGCGGCCCGCCCCGAACAGCCTCGGCGACGGCGCGACCTTGCCCGTGGCGTCGGCCAGCACCGAGCCCTCGGGGTGTGGCCACTGGATGCCCGTGCCGGCCTGCCGCAGCAGGTCGTAGCTGACCCCGGTGATGTCGAGGTCGCGCCCGCGTGTCAGCTCGCGGTACTCGTCGAAGATTGCCTCGGTGTCCTCGTAGTCGAAGTCGGCGCCGTAGCCGAGGGCTTCCGCAACGCGGCAGATGATCTGCCAGTCCGGCAGCGCGAGGCCTGGCGCCTCCCCGATCTGCTCGAGCAGGCAGATGCGTCGCTCGCTGTTGGTCATCGTGCCCGGCCGCTCGGACCACTGCGCGGCGGGCAGCAGTACGTCGGCGATGCGGCCGGTCTCCGTCGGGTAGTAGGCGTCCTGCACCACGACCAGCTCGGCGCGCTGGAGCGCCGCCCGCACGCGCTCGGCGTTGGGGAGCGACGCGACGGGGTTGGTCGCGGCGATCCACACGACCTTCACCTCGTCGAGCTCGAGCGCCTCGACCAGCTCGATCGCGGTGAGGCCGGGCCGGTCGGAGATCGAGCCGGGCTCGAGGCCCCACGCGCGCTCGACCTCGGCGCGGTGTTCGGCGTTGGCGACCACGCGGTGCCCCGGCAGCGTCGTGGCGAGGCCGCCGCACTCGCGGCCACCCATCGCGTTGGGCTGGCCGGTGAGCGAGAAGGGGCCGGCGCCGGGCTTGCCGATGTTGCCCGTCGCCAGTGAGAGGTTGATGAGCGCGAGGTTCTTGTCGACGCCCGACGTGCTCTGGTTCGCGCCCATCGTCCACAGGCTCAGCAGCGGCCCATTCGTCGCGATGATGCGCGCCGTATCGACGATCTCCTGCGCGTCGAGGCCCGTCACCGACGACGTCCGCTCGGCGGACGAGCCCTCGAGGGCGGCTTCGACGTCCGCCCAGCCGCTGGTGCGGTCCTCGATGAAACGCTGGTCCAGGCCGCCCGCGAGCCGTACCTCGAACAGCAGCGAGAGGAGCAGCGCGACGTCGGTGCCGGGAAGCACGGGCAGGTGGATGTCGGCGATCTCGGCGGTGCGGGTGCGCCGCGGGTCGACGACGATCACCCTGACGCCGTCGCGGTCGGCGCGCTTCCGCGCCTTGATGCGGTCGAACAGGATCGGGTGACACGCCTCGATGTTCGCGCCGAGGATGAGGAACGTGTTGGCTGCCTCGATGTCCTCGTACGAGGCGGGCGGCGAGTCGGCGCCGAAGGCGAGGTTGTACGCAGCGACGGCGCTGGCCATGCACAGCCGCGAGTTGGTGTCCTGGTTGTTGGTGCCGATGAAGCCCTTCGCCAGCTTGCCGAAGAGGTAGTAGTCCTCGGTCATCAACTGGCCCGATCCATACAGCATGATCGAGTCCGGCCCGTGCTCGGCGACGTTGCGGCGGATCGACTCCGCGACGCGGTCGATCGCCTCGCCCCACCCGGTGACGCGCGTGTGCGCGCCCTTGCGGTCGCGCAGCATCGGGGTGAGCAGGCGGTCGCCGGTGTCGAAGACCTGGCCGAGCAGCGCGCCCTTGGCGCAGAGCTTGCCCTTGTTGACGGGGTGGTCGGGATCGCCGCGCACCTCGCGCGCTACGCCGTCCTTCGCGCGCACGAGCAGGCCGCAGCCGGTGCCGCAGTAGCAGCAGATGGAGCGGCGCCAGCCGTCACCCGCCAGCAGGGGCAGCCTTGCCACGTCGCATCACCCGACGGCGACGAGCGCGCGCTCGCGTAGCGCCGCCGCGCCTCGCAGCGACCGCAGTTGCGCCGCTACTTCCTCCGGCAGGTCCGGCGTCAGCACGCCCTCGGCGCTGCGCTCGCCGAGCTGTGCGTCGTCGCCGAGGCGACCCCCGGCAAAGATGTCGGCCGCGTCCAGGATCTCGCCATCGACGCGCTTGCGGTCGCCGAGCAACCCGATCTCCCCCGCGCGGTGCTGGCCGCAGGCGTGCGGGCAGCCCGACATCCGGATCCGGACCGGCTCGTCGAGCTCGTAGCGCTCCTCGAGCGCGCCCGCGAGCTTGAGCGCCTCCGCCTTCGTGTCGATGAGGCTGAAGTGGCAGTAGTCGTTGCCCGTGCACGTCACCATCGAACGCACCCACGGCGAGGGTTTCGGGCTGTAGGCCTCCAGCAGCGGCTCGGCCAGGAGCGCACCGAGGCGCTCGTCGGGCACGTTCGGGATGAGCACGTTTTGCTGGACGGTGAGCCGCAGCTCGGCGCTGCCGTACCCGGCCGCCAGCCGCCCGAACTCGATGAGGTCAGCGCCGCTCACGCGCCCGACGGGCACGAGGCAGCCGACGACGCTGCGCCCGGGCTGGCGCTGCGCTGAGATGCCGATGTGGTCGCCGCCGTGCTTACCGGTTGCAGACTCCGCGGCGCGAGCGAGTGCGACGCCCATGCGCTCCTCGACGGCCGCGCGGAAGCGCTCGATGCCCCACTCGCCGAGCAGCACCTTGAGCCGCGTCTGCTTGCGCTGCTCGCGCGGTCCGTGGTCGCGGAAGGTCTCGAGGATCGCGAGCGCAACGGGCACGACGCCCTCGGGCTCCACGAACACGTCGAGGGGCCGCGCCAGCTCGGGCTGCTGCCCTCCCAGCGCGCCGCCGACGAGCACGTTGAAGCCGGAGATGTCCTGCCCGGCCTCGGAGCGCGTCGCGGGCACGAAGGAGAGGTCATGCGTCTGCGCGTGGGCGCAGTCCTCGCGGCAGCCGGTGATCGAGAGGTTGAACTTGCGCGGCAGGTTGCTGAAGCGCTTGCCGCCGATGATCGCCTGCTGGAGCCGCTCGCCGAGCGTGCGCGCGTCGATCAGCTCGTCCGCGTCGAGGCCAGCGAGGGGGCAGCCTACGACGTTGCGGACGTTGTCCATGCCGCTCTGCTGCGAGTTGAGGCCGGCGGCGGCGAGGCGCTGCAGCACCCACGGGGCGTCCTCGATGGTGATCCAGCGGAGCTGGATGTTCTGGCGCGTGGTGATGTCGGCCGTGCCGCGGCCGCAGCGGTTCGCGATCTCGCCGATGGCCGTGATCTGCTCGGAGATCAGCACGCCGTTGGGGATGCGCATGCGCAGCATGAAGTAGCCCGGCGTCGCCTTGCGGTGGAACAGCCCGTACCACTTCAGCCGCTCGAAGTCGTCCGCCGGGATGGCGTCGACGCCCTCGACGGCGTAGCGGTAGAGGTCCGGCAGGACGTCGAGGCCGTCCTTCGCGGTCTTGAGTGCCTCGATGCGGTTGGGAGCCATGGGGTGTCCTCCTCGGTCCAGACGATGGCGATCGCGCGTTACGGGGTGGCGACACGCACGTGAACGGCGCGTGAACGTTCGCTTTCAGGCTCGTTGCGGCACTGCGGGCCGGGAGCGGTGCTCGAGCGCAGCAGGCACGGGACGGTGCATTGGGACACGGTCGATCTGGTGGTGCGGATCTGGTGGGGCGCGAACCGGGTGCGGGCGATCCTCGGCCCGGTGGAGGAGAGATCCGCCTGTCGACGAGCAGCGACTCTTGTCAGTGAGGCGACGAGCCCCGACAGCCGCGCGCGCGAGGCCGAGCAGCACGGCCAGGTCGCGGGGGGCGATCCAGGGCCAGTCCGCGACCAGGTCGAGGGTGCGTTCCTCGGCGGGGCCGAGCGCCAATCGCGTGCGTTGCCGCCTCCCGCACATCCGGATAGGGTGGCACAGACTCAGTATCAGTAGTGTGCGCACGCGGATTGAAGGCACCCGGGATGGCGACGCAAGTCAACGACCTCGTGCGCTACGAGCCGGACGAGCGGCCGCCGTGGCCGGTGGCTGCGGGCGTGGGGGCGCAGGCTGCCCTCGTGACCGTGCCGGGGGTCGTGATCACCGTGGTGATCGTTGCGCGGATCGCCGAGCAGCCCTCGTCGTACATCGCGTGGGCCGTGTTCGCGGCGATGCTCGTCAGCGGCGTGACCACCGTGATGCAGGCCGCCCGGTTCGGCCGGGTGGGCGCGGGCCACGTGCTGATCATGGGGACCTCGGGCGCGTTCATCGCGGTCTGCGTCGCCGCGCTCGTCGAGGGCGGCCCGTCGACGATGGCGAGCCTCGTCGTCATCTCCTCGCTCTTCCAGTTCGCGATGGCGGCGCGGCTGTCCTTGCTGCGGCGGATCTTCACGCCGGTCATGGCGGGCACGGTGATCATGCTGATCGCGGCCACCGTGATGCCGATCGTCTTCGACACGCTCGACGATGTGCCCGACGCTGCTTCGAATGTCGCCGCACCCCTGACCGCGGCGGTCACCCTCGGTGTGGTGCTGGGGCTCGTCATGCGCGGCCCGGCCGCCTGGCGGCTCTGGTCGCCGATCATCGGGATCGTCGTCGGCTGCGTCGTTGCCGCCGGCTTCGGGATCTACGACCTGCAGCCCGTGCTGGACGCTGCCTGGCTGGGCGTGCCGGCGGGAGGGTGGCCAGGGTTCGACGTCACACCGGGCCAGGAGTTCTGGGCGTTACTGCCTGCGTTCATCGTCGTGACGCTGGTCGGGGCGGTCGAGACCGTCGGCGATGGCATCGCCATCCAGCGCGTCTCCCGCCGCGCGCCACGGGCGACCGACTTTCGGGTCGTGCAGGGAGCCCTCACCGCCGACGGCATGGGCAATCTGCTCTCGGGCCTCGCCGGGACGCTGCCGAACACCACCTACTCCTCGAGCATCTCGCTGGCGGAGGTGACGGGGGTGGCGGCGAGGCGAGCGGGCATCGCGATCGGCGTGATCGTGGTGGTGCTGGCGTTCCTGCCCAAGTTCGCCGCGCTGCTGGTCGCGATCCCGGGACCGGTGGTCGCGGCCTACGTGACCGTGCTGCTCGCGCTGCTCTTCGTGCAGGGCATGCGCATGGTCGTGCAGGACGGGCTGGATCATCGCAAGGCGGCGATCGCGGGCGTTGCGTTCTGGATCGGCGTCGGCTTCCAGAACGAGTCGATCTTCGCCGACCTGCTGGGGCCGTTCGCGGGTGTGCTGCTCGGCAACGGCATGACCTCGGGCGCGCTCGCCGCGGTGATCATGATCCTGTTCATGGAGCTCACCGGCCCCCGCCGGCGCCGCCTCCAGGTCCCGCTGGAGATGGACGCGCTCCCGGCCATCGACGAGTTCCTGCGGGGCTTCGCTTCGCGCAGAGGCTGGAACGGAGCAGCGACCGACCGCCTCGCCTCGGCCGGCGAGGAGACGCTGGCGGTCCTGCTGCAGACGGGTGGCGGGGACGGCGACGGCCGGGCGAGAAGCCTCTCGATCGTCGCTCGCATGGACGGTCCGCTGGCGCAGCTGGAGTTCGTCACGTCCTCCGCAGGCGACAACATCGAGGACCAGCTGGCGTACCTGGCCGAGCTGCCGCCCGTCCCCGACGAGGACGAGATCTCGTTCCGGCTGCTCCGGCATCACGCTTCAACGGTGCAACACCAGAAGTACCACGGGATCGACATCGTCACCGTGGAGGTCGAGGGCGCACGCTAGGCCCCGCCGAACACCCTATTCCGTTCGCTCGTCGCCACCTTGGCGGAACCGGCGGCCCACCGATCGACTCACCGCGCTACCCTCGGCGCGATGCGGGAGGAGTACTACGATGACCGCGATGGATCGGCCACGCGAGCAGGCGCTGGAAGGCAAGGTGGCGCTCGTCACGGGCGGTGCGTCCGGCATCGGCGCGGCGACGGTGGAGGAGCTCGCGCGCCGCGGCGCGCGCGTCGCGGTGCTGGACCGCGAGGGCGAGGGCGCCGCACGCAGCGCCGCCGCCGCCGAGGCGCTCTCCGGCGAGGCCCTGACCCTGGCCTATGACCTCACCGACACGGCGGGCATCCCCGGCGTCGTGCGCCAGGTGCTCGACGCCTTCGGGCGCCTCGACATCCTCGTGAACTGCGCCGGGATCAGCGCGCGCGGCGGGCTGCTCGACCTGGCCGAGGAGGACTGGGACCGCGTCCACGTCGTCAACCTCAAGGCGCCGATGCTGCTGATGCAGGAGGTCGCGCGGCACATGATCGAGCGCGGCGAGGGCGGGCGGATCGTGAACGTCAGTTCCAGCTCGGCGTTCCGGGCGCGCTCGCACGTCGCCTACGCGAGCTCGAAGGCAGCGATCGTCCAGCTCTCGCGCAGCGCCGCTGCCGAGCTCGGGCCGCACGAGATCAATGTCAACGCGGTCGCGCCGGGCCTGACCCGCACCGGCATGACGGGCGACCGTGACATCGATGCGGACGCGCGCGAGGGGTACCTTTCGAACCTCTTCGGGCGCGCCGCCGAGCCGCCAGACGTGGCCGCCGCGATCGTCTTCCTCTGCCTGCCGGAGAGCCGCCAGATCACCGCGCAGACGATCCACACTTCGGCCGGCCTCGTCGTCTGAGCGGGCCACGCGGCAGCCGCCTTCGCGGTACCATCCGCGAGGCAGCGCGCACGCGAGCGAGGGGGTGACACATGGCGGATCGCGGCATCGACATACCGAGCCGGCTGGACAAGCTGCACCTCGAGGTCTACGAGGGCATGCCGGAGCGCGAGCTCGACGTCAACGACATCCCCGGCTCCGTCGCGGCGATGCGCGAGCACTCGGCCCAGCGTGCGATCGAGCCGCTGCCCGAAGGCGTGACCACCGAGGACCGCTACGCGCCCGGCCCGGACGGCGCGCCGGACGTGCTGGTGCGGCTCTACCGCCCGGACGGCCGCGAGCCCGGCGGGCCGGCCTTCTACTGGATTCACGGCGGCGGGATGATCGTCGGCAGCGTCGACGGCAACGACGGCTTCTGCGGACAGCAGGCGCGGGACCTCGGCATCCTCGTCGCCTCGGTCGAGTACCGGCTCGCGCCGGAGCACCCCTACCCCGCACCGATCGAGGATTGCTACGCCGGACTGAAGTGGTTCGCCGGAGCCGCCGGGGAGCTCGGCATCGACCCGGCGCGGATCGCCATCGGGGGCGGGAGCGCGGGCGGCGGGCTCTGTGCCGGGCTCGCGCTGCTCGCTCGCGACCGGGGCGAGATCGAGGTCTGCTTCCAGTTGCTCGTCTACCCGATGATCGACGACCGCAACAGCTCAAACAGCAGCCACGCGATCACCGACCCGCGGCTCTGGAACCGCGAGAAGAACCTGATCGGCTGGGGCTCCTACCTCGCCGGCAACAACGGCGGCGACGACGTCCCGGTCTACGCGGCTCCGGCTCGGGCGACCAACCTCGAGGGGTTGCCGCCCGCCTACATCAACGTCGGCGCGCTCGACCTCTTCGTCGACGAGAGCATCGACTACGCGCAGGCGCTGAACGCGGCGGGCGTGCGCACGGAGCTGCACGTCTACCCCGTCGCCTTCCACGGATCGCCGAACAGCGTCTCAGAGTCGCCGATCTCGCAGGCCTGGGCCGCAGATCAGCAGAACGCGCTGCGCAGCGCGCTGTTCGGCGACTGACCGGGGACTGAGCGCCGGGGGGCGCCGCTACGTCAGCTCGGCGGGCGTTAGCTCGAACTCCTCGAGCACCTCGGCGGTCGTCACGATCCGGCCGCTGATCATCGAGGGCTCCGTGACGGCGAGGCGCAGGCACGCCTCGGCGACGTCCTCAACCGGCGTCACGAGGTGCTTGTTCGCGTCGGTGATGATCCCGAAGTACTCGACACCCGGGGTGGCGATCAGTCCCGGCTGGATCGCGTTCACGGCGATCGCCGGCTGCTCGGCGGCGAAGCCGGTGCTGAAGCGCTCCAGCGCCGACTTGCACATGCCGTAGATCGTGCTGCCCCGAACCTCGGCGCCCAGTTCAGGGTGCAGCGCTGAGCCGGATGACATGTTCACGATCGCGCCCTGGCCGCGCTCGCGCATGCCGGCCGCGACCAGCTGCGAGAGGTGCACGGCGGCGTGCACCTGGATCTCGAACATCACCCGTTCCTTCTCGGCGTCGAAGGTCTCGGTGTCGTTGTACCAGGTGACCGCGCCATTGTTGACGAGGATATCGACCGGGCCGAGCTCCGCCTCGGTGGTCTCGATCAGGCGCTCGCGGTCCTCGGCGGACGCGAGGTTGCAGGTGACCGGCAGCGCCTCGCCGCCGGCGGCCCTGATGCGCGCGGCGACGCCGTTGAGGCTGCCGGTCAGCAGCCGGTGGTCGCCCTCGTTGACCGTGCGGGCCGCCAACGCGACACGCGCGCCCTCCATCGCGTAGCGCACCGCGATCGCCTCGCCGATGCCTCGCGAGGAACCCGTGACCACCGCAACGCGCCCCTCGAGCTGTCCGCCTTCACCCGCCATCGTCCGTACCCCCTGCTGCTTCCGATCGCTCACCCCTGCCCGGATGCCGGACAGGGACGGCCTCACCCCGATATGCTGTCGCAGGTCGTGCCTGCGCTGCGGGCATGACAGTACGACACCCGTGACCAAGCCACGAGGGGAATCCGCATATGTCGCTCGAGAACAAGGTTGCACTCATCGCCGGCGCCAGCCGGGGCATCGGCGCGGACGTCGCGAAGTACCTCGCACGCGCGGGCGCGAAGGTCGCCGTGGCCGCCCGCACGGTGGAGGTCACGGATGCCCGCCTGCCCGGCACGATCCATTCGGTCAGCGAGGAGATCGCGGCCGGGGGCGGGACGGCGCTGCCGGTGGTCATGAACCTGCGCGACGCCGAGAGCATCACCGGCGCGGTCGATCAGGTGATCGCCGAGTGGGGCCGCATCGACATCCTCGTCAACAACGCGGCGATCTTCATCCCCGGGGGGATCACCGACGCGCGCGACCGTCACATCGAGCTGAGCATCGCGATCAACCTCGTGGGTCCGATCATCGCGATGCGCGCTGTCGTGCCGCACATGCAGGAGGCAGGCGGGGGGCACATCATCAACGTCTCCTCGCGCGGCTCGATCATGCCCGGCGTCGGGCCCTACACCGAGGACCAGATCGCACGGGTCGGCGACCTGCTGTACGGGCCGGAGAAGTCCGGCCTCGAGCACTTCTCGCAGCGCCAGGCGATGGCGCTGCAGGGAGACAACATCGCCGTCAACGTGCTCTCGCCCAACGGCCGCATCAAGACGCCGGGCAATCTCTTCTTCGAGAACGACCCGGAGAACCCGACCCTCGACTTCGAGACCGCCGATGACATGGGCAAGGCGACCGTCTGGATGTGCATGCAGGACGCGAGCAGCTACACGGGCAACATCGTTTACGACGAAGACGTCGTGCGAGAGCACAACCTCTAGCAGCGGTCCCGCGGGCGCGGTTCGGCCTGCGGCGCGCCGGCGGCGCCGCTGCGGGGGCGTGTTACGCTCGGCCACGGTCCCGTTCGCGCGCGCCCACGGACGCGCAGCGTCGCTTGCCGGCGTTCCACGCGGGTCCGAGGAGGCCGTTTGAGCGAGGAGCGCGCCGCGGGCGCCCGCGAGGCACGGGATTCCGGAACGCTGCGGAGTCCGGTTCGGCCCGGAACCTGGGCCTCCCTCAGGATCAGAAACTACCGATACCTCTGGCTCGGCCAGGCCGGGCACGCCGGCGGCATCTGGATGGAGCAGATCGCGCGCCCCTTCCTCGTGCTCGATCTCACCGATGGGTCGGCCACTCACGTCGGCGGCGTCCTCGCGGTGCGCACGGTCCCGCAGTTCATCCTCGGGATGTGGGCAGGCGTGATCGCCGACTCGTTCGACCGGCGATCGGTGCTGCTGGTCGTGAAGGCGGGCACCTTCCTGCTCAACATCGGCTTCGTCGCGATCCTCGCGCTCGGCCTCCTGGAACTCTGGCACCTCTACGCGTACGCCGTGGTCCGCGGCACGATGATGGCGTTCGACCAGCCCGCCCGCATGGGCCTCGTGCCGTCCGTCGTGCCCGACACGCACGTCACGAACGCAGTTGCGCTGATGAGCGCGACGCAGAACACGATGCGCATCTTCGGAGCGGCAGCAGGCGGCATCCTCTACGGCGTCTTCGGGGCGACCGGGGCCTTCGCCCTGATCGCGCTCGTCTACGCGATCCCGGTCTTCTCCACGTACATGCTGCGCGTCGCCCCCGTCACGAGCGATGTGAGACGCAGCGCGAGCGGCCTGACCGGCGGGTTGATCGAGGGCATGCGCTTCTCCTTCTCGCACCCCGCAATCCGCGGCGTGCTGCTGCTCTCGATGATCTACTTCATGTTCGGGATGTCGTTCCTGCAGGTCTTCGCGCCGCTCTTCGCCGAGAAGGTCTTCGACATCGGCAGCACCGGCTTCGGCGGCATGACGGCGTTGATGGGAGTGGCCGCGCTCCTCGCGTCGCTGTTCATCGCCACCCGGCAGCCGAGCCGCCTCGGGGCGATCCTGCCGCTGATCACCACGGTGTTCGGCTTCGTCCTGATCATCTTCTCGCTGACCAGCTACATCCCCGGGCCGGTCGGCTTCATCATCCCGTTCGCGATGCTCGCGATCCTCGGCGGCCTGCAGAGCAGCTACATGTCGCTCTCGCGCTCGGCCCTGCTGCTGACGGCGCCGCCGCGGATGCACGGCCGCGTCTTTGGGGTGCTCACGCTCGATCGCGCCTTCATGACCGCGGGCGGGGCGGCCGCGGGGTTCCTCTCCGACAGCATCGGCGTGCAGCCCGCGCAGATCGGCTTCGGCCTCGTCTGCGCCATCGGCGGCCTCGCGATCTTCGCACTGGCGGGCGAGTTCCGGCGCAGCCGGGCCGGCGCGCACTACGAGGTGCCCGCGCGTGAGGCGCGCGAGCCCGCCGGAGTGGCCGCGGAGCGCTGATCCGCCTGCCCGGCGCTGCACGCTACTCGCGCGCACTGGTACCCTCGCACCCGAGGGCCATCCGTGCCTCGCCTGCGGCGCGTCATGACACCGGGAGGACGCCATGCCTCGCTACCTGATCGTCGCCGACCAGACCGCCACCAGCCCCGAGCTCGTCGCGAGGGCGAAGGAGCTGTCGGACGAGCACCCCGGCTCGACGTTCGCGCTGCTGCTTCCGGCGCTGCTGCCCTCGCACGTGCGGGGCGGCCCCTTCGACGCCGTCACGCGCGGCCGCGCCGAGCAGGCGCGCACCATGCTCGAGCGCGAGGGCGTCACCGTGGAGCGCACCACGATCGGCGACGCCGCACCGCTGCTCGCGATCGAGGACGAGCTCGACGAGCACCCCGGCGCCTACGACGAGCTGCTGCTCTGCACGCTGCCCGCCAGCATCTCCCGCTGGCTGCGCCTCGATCTCCTCGACCAGGCGCGCCGGCGCTTCGAGCTGCCGATCCGGCATATCGAGGCGCAGCTCCCGAGCCGCCTCGAGTTCCGCCAGGCCACCCTGCGAGACCACGAGCGCATCCAGGCGCTGTGGGACGAGTCACGCCTCGAGACGGTCGACGAGGATGAGTGGGAGACGCTGATCACCAGCCCGGGCGCGATCGCGCTCGTCGCCGAGGAGGAAGGCGCGCTGGTCGGCGCGATCGTCGCCACGGTCGACGGCTGGCGGGCCTACGTCTACCACGTCGCCGTCGTTCCCGCGCGCCGCCGCCGCGGCGTCGCGCAGGCGCTGTTCGCCGAGGCGCACGCGCACCTCGCGCGGGCCGGCAACCGGATCATCTACGTAATGGTCAACGAGGAGAACGACGCGGGCATGGCGCTGCTGCGCTCGCTCGGCTACCGCGCGCAGGGCGACATCGTGATGGTGCACCAGCTCGAGGCCTGAGCCCGCACCTCTGCCCTCCGCACGCCCGATCGGCACACCGCACGGGGCGACCCGCGCCCGCGTATCATGCTGGCTGCGAAGCACCACGGAGGGGGTAGCGCATGACCACCGGACGCATCGTCGTCGTCAAGGAGTACAACGAGCCGTTCGTCATCGAGGAGTACGACGTCCCCGAACCGGAGCCGGGCGGCATGATCCTGCGCATGACACAGGCAGGCGTCTGCGGCTCCGACCTCCACACCTGGCGCGGCGACCAGATCAACGTCCCGCTCCCGCCCTCCGGCAAGAACATGGGCCACGAGGGCACCGGCGTCGTCTGGAGCCTCGGCGCGGGCCGCACCACCGACTCGCTCGGCCGGCCGCTCGAGGAAGGCGACCGCGTGATGTACGCGGCGATCTTCCCCTGCAACAACTGCTACCAGTGCGGGCGCGGCGAGCACAACTGGTGCTCCGACCGCCAGGCCGGCATCGGCGCGCGGATCGCCGGTGACTGGCCCTACTTCACCGGCACCTACGCCGACTACTTCTGGATCCCCGCGAACCACCCCGTCTACAAGGTGCCGGACGAGCTGCCCGACTCCGTCCTCGGCTGGATCAACTGCGCGATGGGCACCGTCACCGAGGGCCTGCTCCGCTCCGGCCTCGGCGAGGGCGACTACGTCGTCATCCAGGGCGCGGGGGGCCTCGGCCTCAACGCCACCGCGATGGCCAAGGACATGGGCGCGCACCGCGTGATCGTGCTCGACCGCATCCCCGAGCGCCTCGCGCTCGCCGTGGAGTTCGGCGCCGACCACACGATCAACATCGACGAGTACGACAGCCTCGAGGCGCGGCGCGACCGCATCTTCGAGCTCACCGACGGACGCGGCTCGAACTACGTGATGGAGCTGGTCGGGCGCGCAGAGCTGCTGGTCGAGGGCCTCGAGTACCTCACCAACGGCGGCACCTTCATCGAGATCGGCGACATCGTGCGAGGCCGCACGGTGGCCATCGACCCCTCCACGATCTTGCGTGGCAAGAAGATCATGGGCTCCTCGATGTACCGGCCGCACCTGCTGCCGGTGATGATGGAGATGCTGGTCAAGAACCTCGACAAGCGGCCGTACACCAAGCTGGTGTCCGACAACTACCCGCTCGCCGAGGTGAACGACGCATTCGCGCAGGCCGAGTGGAACGAGCGCCAGACCCGGATCTCGCGCGCGATGCTCGTCCCGTAGCGGCGAGGACGCCGCCGCTCCGGGGGCCCGCTACGCCGATCGCGTAGGCTGGCGGCGATGGACGTCTACCTCCTCGACGGCACGTTCGAGTTGTTCCGCCACTTCTACGCCGTGCCCTCGCACCGCGACCGCGACGGCAACGAAGCGGGCGCGGTCGTCGGCGTGCTCGAATCGGTGCTGCGCCTCTTCAGCGAGGGCGTCACGCACCTCGGCGTGGCGACCGACCACGTGATCGAGTCGTTCCGCAACGACCTCTGGCCCGGCTACAAGACCGGCGAGGGCATCGACCCGGCGCTGTTCGGCCAGTTCGGCCCGCTCGAGGATGCGCTGCAAGCCCTCGGCGTGCGCGTCTGGCCGATGGTCGACCTCGAGGCCGACGACGCGCTCGCGGCCGCCGCCGTGCTTGCTGCCGAGGACGCAGCGGTGCGGCGCGTCGTGATCGCGACGCCGGACAAGGACCTCTCGCAGTGCGTCGGCGGCAAGATCGTCCAGCTCGACCGCCGCAACCGCGAGACCCGCGACGCGGCCGCCATCGAGGAGCGCTTCGGCGTCCCGCCGCCCGCGATCCCGGACTACCTCGCACTCGTCGGCGACAGCGCCGACGGCTTCCCCGGCCTGCCCGGCTGGGGCGCGAAGTCAAGCGCGACGGTGCTCTCGCACTACGGCCACATCGAGGCGATCCCCGCCGGCGCCGAGGAGTGGGACGTGAAGGTGCGCGGCGCGGCGAAGCTGGCCGCCACGCTGGCCGAGCAGCGCGACCTCGCCTTCCTCTTCCGCGACCTCGCGACCCTGCGCACCGATGCCGAGGTCTTCGCCTCCGTCGAGGAACTGCGCTGGACCGGCCCCACCGCCGGCTTCGCCGCCGTAGCCGAGCAGCTGCGCGCGCCCGCCCTGCTCACCCGCGCCGAATCGGTCGCCGAGCGCGTGAACGCGTAGAATCGCCGGCGGACCGGAGGCGTCATGCAGGATTTCGAGGGCAAGGTCGCCGTCATCACCGGCGGGGCGAGCGGGATCGGCTACGGCATGGCGGAGCGCTTCGCCGCCGCGGGTATGACCGTCGTCCTCGCCGACATCGACGAGGACGCCCTGCCCGAGGCCGAGTCGCGGCTTGCCGAGCACGGCGCGAGCGCCCTCGGCGTGCCGGTCGACGTGGCCGACCCCGATCAGGTCGACGACCTCGCGCGGCGCGTGCTCGACGAGTTCGGGGCGGTCGATGTGCTCTGCAACAACGCGGGGGTGAACTCGCCGGACGAGCCGATCTGGGAGATCTCGCAGGAGGACTGGGAGCGCGTCATCGCGATCAACCTGCGCGGCGTAATCCATGGCATCCGCAGCTTTCTGCCGCACATGCTGGCGCAGGACTCCGCGGGCTGCATCGTCAATACCGCCTCCGCGGCCGGCCTCGGCTCGCGACCGGGCATCTCGCCCTACGTCGCGACGAAGCACGCCGTCGTCGCGCTCACCGAGTCGCTGCACCACGACCTCGTGGCAGCCGGATCGAAGCTGCGCGCCGCCGTGCTCTGTCCCGGCCGGATCCGCACGCCGATGATGGCGGCGCACCTGGAGCGCGAGGGCAAGGACGCCGAGGAGGCAGCCGCCGGCTACCTGCTCCCGAGCCAGGTCGGCGACCTGGTCTTCGAAGCGATCCGCGACGAGCGCTTCTACATCCTCACGCACCCCGAGGGCGAGAAGGATCGCGTCAGGGGGGCCGCAGACGATATCCTGCTCGGGCGCGACCCGACGCACTCGCCGCCGATTCACTAGCCAGCAGCCGCGTCAGCCAGGTCAGGAGCCCGCATGAGCAGCGAAGCAGTCCTCCAGCCGCAGCCCGAGGGCATCCCGCTCCCGACTCCCTCCACGGTCTCCGAGCCGCACTGGGAGGGCTGCAAGCGCGGCGAGCTGATGGTGCAGCGCTGCCGCGATTGCGAGGGCTACGTCTTCATCCCGCAGCCGGCCTGCACGCACTGCCAGAGCGAAGACCTCGAGTGGGTGCGGAGCAGCGGCAAGGGGACCGTCTACAGCTGGACCACCGTCTACCGCCCGCAGCAGCCGAGCTTCGAGACGCCCTACATCTCGGCGATCATCGAGGTGGAAGAGGGCTGGTACATGATGACGAACCTGATCGACATGCCGGTCGACGACGTGCGCATCGGCCTCCCCGTCGAGGTCGTCTTCCACGCCATCAACGACGACACCACGCTCCCCTACTTCCGCCCGGCGGGGTAGGCCCCCAGGGGCGGGAGGCCTCCCGGCCTACGTGTCCGAGAACGCCGATCCGCGGCGCTCGACGCCGCCGCCCGTGGCGTGGTCGATCACGCCGCACTCGACGAGGAAGGGCTGGCTGTGGACAACGCGGCCGGAGACGCGCTCGGCGGGCTCGGAGACCAGCCAGAGCGCCGCGTGCGCCATGTGATCGACCGGCTCTGTCACCACGGCAGCCAGGTGCGCGCCGGGCCCCAGCTCGCTCGCCGTCGCGCCGGGCGTTGGCACCAGGTTCGAGGGCGAGAGCGCGCTGACGGCGATGCGGTGCGGCCACAACTCGGCCGCCAGCCCCTGCGTGAAGCGCTCCAGCGCCGCCTTCGAGGCCCCGTACATCGTCCCCGCGTCGACACGCTCCTGCTCCGCGTAGGGCCCGCGCCCGGGACCGCCGGAGCTGCTGGACGAGATGTTGCAGATCGCGCCGCGCCCGCGTTCGATCATCCCCGGCAGCACGAGCTGCGAGAGGTAGAACGGCGCGTGGATGTTGACGTCGAAGCCCAGCTTCCAGCGGCGCAACGGGAACTCCGTGAGCGGGTGGTAGGTAGTCATCGCGGCGTTGTTGACGAGCACGTCGACGCGCCCGAAGGCGTCCAGTGTCTGCTCGACGATCGCCTCGCAGCCTTCCTCGCTGCCGACGTTCGCCTGGATTGCGAGCGCCGTGCCGCCTGCCTGTTCGATCGCCTCGATCGTGCCGCGCAGGGAGCCCTCGAGGCGGTGGTCGCCCTCCTCCAGCGTGCGGGCGACACAGGCGACCTGCGCCCCCTCGGCGGCGAACAGCTCAGCGATCGCCCTGCCGATGCCGCGGCTGGTCCCCGTCACGATCGCCACCCGGTCGTCGAGCCGGCCCATCTGCGCCTCCGTCCGTCGCACTCACCCGTCGCGGCATCGTCGCCGCCTCGCGAGCACTCTAGGGCGACGCGGGCGGGGGTGCATCGCGAGGCCGCGGCGCGGCGCGGCGTGTCTTGCCGCTCGTTACCCCATCGCGCACACTGGATTCGCCGCTCCCCGATAGCTCAATTGGTAGAGCGAGCGGCTGTTAACCGCTAGGTTCGTGGTTCGAGTCCACGTCGGGGAGCCAGCTCTTATGTCCACACTGGGCCTCTGAAGCACAGCGGGCAGGAGCCCGGACTATCAGCGCGGCCCGGGAATTCACACCGGCGGCGCGGCCTCCGGCTACGCGTTCGAGGCGATCCGCTGCACCCGCTCGCGCCAGTCGTCCGCGGCGAGGTCCACGATCTCCGCCTGCGGCGGCTTACCCGCCTCGAGGGTCAGATAGGCGACGTGGCCGAGGCGCGGGCTCATGTTGCGCGGCAGCGTCGCGCTGCCGGGGTTCACTACCAGGATCTCCTCCAGCCAGTCGATCCGCTCGAAGTGCGTGTCGCCGCAGACGATGATGTCGGGCCGCGCGCCGCCCAGGTACTGGTTGAGCAGGCGCTGCAGCTCCCAGTTGAGCGGCTCGAAGATGTGGAGCAGCGCGATCGAGAAGCCCTCGAGCTCCAGGAAGTGCACCGGCTCGATCCGCGGGTCGGCCTTGAGGTGCGGGTCGTGGTTGCCCTCGGCGGCGTAGATCGGCGCGATCTGCTCCAGCTCGTCGAGCACGCGCGCCACCACCAGATCACCGGCGTGGAAGATCAGGTCGACGCCCTCGAGCGCCTCGATGATCTCCGGGAAGATCCGCGGCGCTTCGGGGACGTGCGTGTCGCTGAGGATGCCGATCCGCACGCCTGCCTCAGGCCGAGTTGCGCGACGGCAGCGCGACGACCACCGGGCCGGGACCGACGGAGGTGCCCTGCGACATCTCCGAGCGGATCATGAGCTCGACCAGGTGCTCGCCGTCCTCCACCCACTTGCGCTTGACCTCGCCGGAGGTGGTCACGGCCTCGCCGACGACGTTGAAGATGTTCATGCGGAACGGGCCGGTCTTCTTGAAGCGGCCCGCGAGGCCCACGTACTCGCGCACGCAGCGCTCCCACCAGCCCTGGATGAAGCCGTTGTTGGCGTACATCTCCGGCGCGCCGGTCGCGATCGAGACCGGGCTGTTGTGGTGGATCTGGTTGAAGTCGCGGTTCGCCCCTGCCTCCACGACCAGCCGCGCGATCGTGACGTTGATCGTGATGGGTGGTACCGGGTCGCCCTCCTGCACGTCCTCGAAGTAGCGCTGCTGCGACCAGTCGACCTCGCTCGCCTCGCCGACGCCGACGTTGCGGATCGCCAGCAGGTCCTCCTGCTCCTCCGGCTCGTCGTCCGCTTCCGGCGGCGGTGGCGCCGAAGCGGATGGCCGAGGGGTATCGAAGGCGACGTAGCGGTAGCCGCCGTTGCGCAGCAGCGCGACCAGCTCGTCGCGCTGGTTGACGACCTGGCGCTCCCAGATCATGAACGCGCCCCGGCCGACGCGCGTCTCGCGCGGCAGGCAGGAGATCAGCTTGCGGCCCTTCACCGTAAGCCGATCGCCGACGACCGGCGGCTCGTGGTACTCGATCTCGATGTCCGTGGCGAAGCCGGCCGTCGTCGGCGGCTCCGGTGGCTCCGGCATCACCGGACCGCGCGCCCTCGGAATGTCGACGTGCGGGTGTGGCAGCGGGTAGCGCGTGCCCTGCCCCGGCCGCCAGAGGCCGGGATCGATCCACGTTGAGGAGACGCCGCTGTGCGGCGCGAGGATGCCGGCGTAGCCCTGCGCCTGCGCGGCCTCCTCGTCGTAGTGCAGCGGACACGAGAACTCGAGCGGCTCGCAGTAGCGGCGGATCGTGGCGCGCTCGATCTCGTCGACGGCGGTCGATTCGATGCCGCCGGAGAAGTCCTGCCCGACGACGCCGACCGTCGGTTGCCAAGCCTGCGTCCAGTCATCGCTCATCGCGTCACTCCTCTGCACCCGCGCCGCGAGGGCGGCCCGTCAGTTCGTAGCGAAGGGTCCGGCGTGGTGTCAATAGCCGGACGCCGGGTTGCAGCGGGTGCGGGACTGTGCGCCCGTCCGGCAAGGCACTATCCTGCCCCTCGTGGAACACCTCATCTTCGACGAGCGTCAGGAGCTGGACCGGCCGATCCTGATCGCAGCCTGGTCCGGGTGGAACGACGCCGGCGAGTCCGCGACCGGCGCGATCCGCTTCATGCTGCGCCGCTGGCGCTCCAAGGCGTTCGCGCACATCGACCCGGAGCACTTCTACGACTTTACCCAGGCCCGCCCCAAGGTGAAGCTCGAGGAGGGCGAGCGCGTCCTCGAGTGGCCGCAGAACAAGTTCTCCGCGCGGCGCCGCGAGGGCGACACGCCGGACCTCGTGCTGCTGGAGGGCGTGGAGCCGCACCTCTCCTGGCACGCCTACTCCGATACAATCATGGAGTGCTGCGAGACCCTCGGCATCGACACCGTGATCACCCTTGGCGCGCTGCTTGCGGAGGCGAGCCACACCCGGCCGATCCGCGTCTCCGGCAGCTCCGAGGACGCCGGCCTGCGCGAGCAGCTCGGCCTCGATCCGCCGCGCACGACCGGCTACCAGGGCCCGACCGGCATCGTCGGCGTGATCAACAGCCGCCTGCGTGACGCCGGCTACCGCACGGCCTCGATGTGGGCGAACGTGCCCCACTACGTGAACGCCTCGCCCAACCCCAAGGGCGCGCTCGCCATCCTCGAGCAACTGAACGCGAGCCTGAACCTCGAGCTCAGCCTGCACGACCTGGAGGTCTTCGCCGCCCGCTTCGACGCCCAGGTCGGGGCCGAGATCGCAAAGAACCCGGAGATGGCCGAGTACGCGCGCCGCATCGAGCAGCAGCTCGAGGAGGAAGAGGAAGAGGCCGCCGCCGAGGAGGAAGCCTCCTCCGGCGGTGGCGCCGCCCTGCCCGACGCCCAGGACATGGTCGACGAGCTGGAACGCTTCCTGCGCGAGCAGCGCAGCGACGAGCAGTAGCGAGCGCTCGCCCCCCGCGGCCCCATCGCCACAGGGCCCAATCAGGTGTCGCCGACCACCTCGGCGCGTGCCACCGCCGACGGCCGCGAGGGCTGGGTCAGCGCCGATTACCTGCGCTGGGCATCGGACGGCGTCAGGCTCGAGAGGGAGCGACGGCCCTGCTATGGCGGCGGCGTGTAGCCTCGCCGGGCGCAGCAGATGCGACCCCCTCGCCGGAGCCGTCCACGCGGGTGCCATTGGGCGCTGACGGCGTCAGGTGGTACGATGC
This sequence comes from Dehalococcoidia bacterium, assembly GCA_963667465.2. GTDB lineage: Bacteria > Chloroflexota > Dehalococcoidia > UBA2979 > UBA2979 > VXMT01. The sequence goes on from CAXXDN010000002.1 coordinate 1,205,921, forward strand.
GCGGCAGCAATCGCAGGCGCTCTTTAATCCGGTCCCGCGAGGCCGGGAAGGACGCAGCAGATGAATGCTCTCACGTTTGCGGTACCGGGACGCGCCACGTCCCACCATCGTTTCCCCTCCCCGAAACGCGGAGGGGCTTTTTTTGCCCACCAGCAGCTCCCCACCCCTTCACGGAGTCGCCTCGTTGGCTGAGCAAGCTGAGCAGGCTGAACACGCGCGCAGCGAGGACCTTGCGGCCGCGCGCGGCGGCGGGCCGCTGCTCGACGCCGGCGGCATCGGGCGCACCACGCGCCGCCTCGCCCACGAGATCGTCGAGCGCAACGGCGGGCCCGAGGGACTCGTGCTCGTCGGCATCCCGAGCCGCGGCGCCGTCCTCGCCGAACGCCTCGCCGATCTGATCGCCGGCTTCGAGGGTGAACGCCCGCCGCTCGGCAGGATCGACGTCACGCTGCATCGCGATGACCTCGCCTCGCGCGGGTTGCGCAGCGTGCCGCGCAGCAGTGAGTTGCCCGACATCGAGGGCCGCAACGTCGTCCTCGTGGACGACGTGCTCTTCACCGGCCGCACGGTGCGCGCCGCCCTCGACGCGCTCAACGACTTCGGCCGCCCGCACCGCGTGAGCCTCGCGGTGCTGATCGACCGCGGACACCGCGAGCTGCCGATCCGCGCCGACGTGGTCGGCAAGAACATCCCCACCGCGCACGGCGATCAAGTGCAGGTGCTACTCGACGAGGTCGACGGTCGCGACGCCGTCGTCGTCATCCCCGGAAGGGATCGACCGTGACCACCGAGACTCACGACCCCGCCGGCGCGGCGAGCCCCGCGCCGCTGCTCCCCGAGAGCGGCGAGCCGCTTGGGACGGCGCCCGCGCCCGGCCCGTGGCGGCACCGCCACGTCCTCGACCTCGACGACTTCGGCGCCGACGAGATCATCACGGTGCTCGAGCTCGCGGGGCAGATGGCCGAGGTGCTGGAGCGGCGCATCGCGCGCGTGCCCGCGCTGCGCGGTCACACCATCGTCAACCTCTTCTACGAGCCCTCGACGCGCACGCGCGCCTCCTTCGAACTGGCCGGCAAGGTTTTGGGTGCGGACGTGCTCTCGGTCAGCGCCAGCACGTCGTCGGTGCAGAAGGGCGAGTCGCTGATCGACACGGTGCGGACTCTGCGCGCAATGGGCGCCGGGATCCTGGTGATGCGGCACGCCTCGTCGGGCGCGCCCTACCTCGCCGCGCGCCACACCGACGCCGCGATCGTGAACGCCGGCGACGGCGCGCACGCGCACCCCACGCAGGCGCTGCTCGACCTCTACACGATGCGCCGCCACTTCGGAAGCCTCGAGGGCCGGCGCGTCGTGATGGTCGGCGACATCGCCCACTCGCGCGTCGCCCGATCGGACCTCTGGGGCCTCGCGGCGATGGGCGCGGAGGTGGTGGTCTGCGGGCCGCCCACGCTGCTGCCGCGCGGCCTGCGGCCCGGCGACCGCCCCGAGCACGCCGAGACCGCCCTCCCCCACGTCGAGGTCGAGACGGACATCGATCGCGCGATCGAGGGCGCGCACGTCGTGATGGCGCTGCGCCTCCAGAGCGAGCGCCAGGAGGGCGGCCTGCTGCCCTCGCTGCACGAGTACTCGCTGCACTACCAGGTCACGGCGAAGCGGCTCGCGCGGGCGCACCCGGACCACCTGCTGATGCACCCGGGGCCCAAGAACGAGGGCATCGAGATCGCCCGCGAGGTCGCCGGCGGCGGCCGCTCGATGATCGAGGAGCAGGTCACCAACGGCGTCGCCGTGCGCATGGCGCTGCTCTACCTGCTGGCGCTGGGCCGCGACGCCGCAGCCGCGAGCGCCCGGGAGGCCGCATCGTGAGCACGCTCGCCATCCACAACGGCCGCGTGATCGACCCCGCCCTCGGGCGCGACGGCATCGCCGACGTCGTGATCGTCGACGGCCGTGTCGCGCGCGTCGGTCCGAACGAGGGCGACGCGGTAATCGAGGCGGACCGCATCGACGCGACCGGGCTGGTCGTGACACCCGGCTTCGTCGACCTGCACGTCCACCTCCGCGAGCCCGGCTTCGAGTACAAGGAGACGATCGCCAGCGGCACCGTCGCCGCCGCGCGCGGCGGCTTCACCACCGTTTGCGCGATGCCGAACACGGACCCGCCGCTGGACCGCCGCGCCGCCGTCGAGTCCGTGCTGCGCCAGGCCGAGGAGCACGCCGCCGTGCGCGTGCTGCCGCTCGGCTGCATCACGCGCGAGCGCGCGGGCAAGGAGCTCGCGCCCGCAGGCGAGCTGGCGCAGGCGGGCGTCGTCGCGCTGTCCGACGACGGCGACGCCGTCGCCGACGCGCGGCTGATGCGCCACGCCCTCGAGTACGCCGGCGCCTTCGGCCTGCCGATCTCGCAGCACTGCGAAGACCCGACGCTGGTCCACGAGGGGCAGATGCACGAGGGCTGGGTCGCCACGCGGCTCGGGCTGCGCGGCCGCCCCGCGAGCGCGGAGGAGACCTTCGTGGCGCGCGATATCGCCCTCGCGGAGCTGGCCGGGGCGCACCTGCACATCGCCCACGTCTCGACCGCCGGCTCGGTCGCGCTGATCCGCGCCGCGCGCGAGCGCGGCGTGCACATCACCGCCGAGGTGACGCCGCACCACCTCACGCTCACGCATGAGGTGGTCGGCTTCGCGCCATCCGACTCGCGAGCGAGCAACGGCGACGGCGCGAACGGCTACCGCAGCATCGGCTACCACTCGAACGCCAAGGTGAACCCGCCGCTGCGCGCGCACAGCGACGTCGCCGCCTGCGCCGAGGCCCTGCGCGACGGCGTGATCGACGCGATCGCCACGGACCACGCCCCACACGCCGTCTCCGACAAGGAGCTCGAGTTCGACCTCGCCGCGCCCGGCATCAGCGGCCTCGAGACCGCCCTCGGCCTCTCGATGAGCCTCGTGCATGGGGGCCACATCGAGCTGCCGGTTCTGGTCGAGCGGCTCACCACAGGCCCCGCACGCGCCTGGAGCCTCGACCAGCGACCCGGCCTCGAGGGCCTCGGGACGCTCTCGCCGGGCGCCGTCGGCGATGTCGCCATCCTCGACCCGGACGCCGCCTGGACCGTGACACCCGAGGAGTTCGCCTCGATGGGCAAGAACACCCCGATCGCCGGCCGCGAGCTGCGCGGCCGCGTGCTGGCGACCGTCTACGGCGGGCGCGTCGTGCACACGATCGAGGGGGTCGCCCTGTGAGCGAGCTGCGCCCGGCTGCACGCCTCGTGCTCTCGGACGGCCGCGTCTTCGAGGGCGAGGGCTTCGGCGCACCCGTCGCCGCCACCGGCGAGGTGGTCTTCAACACCTCGATGACCGGCTACCAGGAGGCGCTCACCGACCCATCCTACGGCGGCCAGATCCTGACGATGACCTACCCGCTGCAGGGCAACTACGGCGTCAACGCCGGCGACGATGAGAGCGCGCGCATCCAGGTGCGCGGCTTCGTCGTGCGGGAGCTGACCGACCTGCCCTCGCACTGGCAGAGCCTCGGCCGCCTCGACGAGTACCTTGCGAAGTCCGGCGTGCCGGCGATCGCCGGCATCGACACGCGCGCGCTGACGCGCCACCTGCGCTCGCACGGCGTGGTGATGGGCACGATCACCCGCGACGAATCGCCGGCCGAGGCGCTGGCGCGGCTGCACAGCGAGCCGCTGTACGGCACCGAGGACTACGTCGCCGAGGTCTCCACCCCGGTCCCCTACGAGTTCGGCGAGGGCGTGGACAACGGCGACGGGCCCGGCCCGCACATCGTCGTCGTCGACCTCGGGGTGAAGCGCAACATCATGCGGCACTTGCGCCGCCGTGGCTGCCGCGTCACCGCCGTGCCGAGCACGGCGAGCGCCGAGGACGTACTGGCGCACGGCCCGGACGGCGTGCTGCTCTCTCCCGGCCCCGGCGACCCGATGCTGCTCGACCACGTCGTCGAGACCTCGCGAGGGCTCGTCGGGCGCACGCCGCTGATGGGGATCTGCCTCGGACACCAGGTGCTCGGCCGCCTCTTCGGCGCCTCCACCTACAAGCTGAAGTTCGGCCACCGCGGCGCGAACCACCCCGTGATCGACAAGCCCAGCGGACGCGTCTACATCACCTCGCAGAACCACGGCTACGCCGTCGACGGCGACGGGCTCGAGTCCGCCGTCGAGGTGGAGCAGGTGCATCTCAACGACGGGACGGTCGAAGGCCTGCGGCACCGCGAGCTGCCGCTATTCACGATCCAGTACCACTCGGAGGCCTCGCCCGGCCCCCACGACACCGAGTTCCTGTTCGACCGCTTCCTCGAGAGCGTGCGCGACGAGGGGAGCCGCTGATGGCCGAGCCGCAGCCACCTCCGGGGCAGCCACCTCCGGGGCAGCCACTGTGCCGCCGCGCCGCCGCGGACGATGCCGCGCAGATCGCCGAGATCATCGCGGAGCTGATCGCGGAGCCGCAGCCGGTCGCCTTCGAGCGCGCGCTCAGCACCGCAGAGGTCCGCGACGCCTGGCTGGGCGAAGACCACGGCGGCGGCGCAGTCTTCGTCATCGAGGACGCGGGACGGCTGCTCGCCTTCGCCGTCGTCGAGCCGCTCGAGGGCGCCTCGGAAGACTGCTCGCTGGGCGCCTGGGTGCGCGAGGCCGAGCGCCGCAAGGGCTACGCGACGGTGCTCGCCGAGGAGGCGCTGGCGTTCACGCGCGAGCGCGGCTACCAGGCGATCCGCGCACGCCTGCCCGAGGACAACGAGCCGGCGCTCTCCTACCTGTCGTCGATCGGCGCGCTGGTGCCCCTCGCAAACCCGGGCGCGCACTTCGTGCTGCCAGCGGAGGAGTCATCGTGAGCGAGCAGGCCGACCCGACCCCGGATACGTCGCACTACGCCGCCAGGCGCGAGCGCGACTGGGAGGCGTTCACCGCGGGCGACGGCCCGCCCGCCAGCCACTGGGAGCGGTGGGCCGAAGAGTCATTCGACTGGCGACCGGCGATCAGCTTCTTCCAGCCCGTCGGCACGGACTACGAGGGCCTCGCCGAGCGCATCCAGCCGTTGTTCGACGCCCTCGAGGGCCTCGAGGAGGTCGAACTGCCGCCGGCCAGCTTCCTGCACCTGACCATGTTGCAGGTCGGCTTCCTGCGCGCCGCCGACATCTACTGGTCGCAGGTGGAAACGTTCTACGTGAACGCGGCGCCCCGGCTACACCGCCTCGAGCCGTTCAGCATCCGCATCGGCGGCGTCTCGGCAAGCGAGGACGCGCTCTACCTCGGCGTCGACGACGGCCTCGTCTTGCGCGAGGCGCGGCGGCTGATCGCCCTCGGCGTGCCGAAGGTCTACCAGGTGTTCCGGGAGGCCGGCATCCAGGCCGGCGAGGCCGACCCCTTCGTTCCGGAGATCCCGTTCGCCTACTTCACCGGCAAGGGCGATCGCGCGCGGGTGATCGAGGCGATCACGCCACACCTCGATGCCGACCTCGGCGAGTACCCGGTGAGCCACATCAAGATGGGGCGCATCGCGCCGGACCCGGATATCCACTTCCCTGACCCCGACGTCGTCGCCCAGATCATTCTCTTTGGCAAGGACTACCGGAAGGGCTACCACAACTGAGCCCAGCGACCGCATCCGAAGCCTCCACGCACCCCGGCGAGCCGTCAGGCAACGCGGACAAGCCGCGCAAGGTGCTGATCATCGGCAGCGGGCCGATCGTGATCGGCCAGGCCGCCGAGTTCGATTACGCCGGCACCCAGGCCTGCAAGGCGATGCGCGAAGAGGGCATTACCTCCGTCCTCGCCAACTCCAACCCGGCGACGATCATGACCGACGAGGACGTCGCCGACATCGTCTACATCGAGCCGCTCACCGTCGAGGTGCTGGAACGCATCATCGAGGCGGAGCGCCCGGACGGGCTGCTCCCCACGCTCGGCGGCCAGACCGGGCTCAACCTCGCGGTCGAGCTGGCCGAGGCGGGTGTGCTCGAGCGCTACGGCGTGCGCCTGTTGGGCACGCCGCTGGAGTCGATCCAGCTCGCCGAGGACCGCGAGAAGTTCCGCACGATGCTGCGCGAGATCGGTGAGCCGACGCCAGAGTCGGAGATCGTCGAGGACTGGGCCAGCGCCGTCGAGGCGCGCGACCGGATCGGCCTCCCGCTCGTCGTCCGGCCCGCCTACACGCTGGGCGGCACCGGCGGCGGCATCGCGCACACCGAGGAGGAGTACGAGCGGATCGTGCGCGGCGGACTCGCCGCTTCGCCGATCACGCAGGTGCTGGTCGAGCGCTGTCTGCTCGGCTGGAAGGAGCTCGAGTACGAGGTGATGCGCGACGGCGCGGACACCTGCGTGATGATCTGCAATATGGAGAACCTCGACCCGATGGGCGTCCATACCGGCGACTCGATCGTCGTTGCGCCCTCGCAGACGCTCTCCGACCGCGACTACCAGATGCTGCGCACCAGCGCGCTGAAGATCATCCGCACGCTCGGCATCGAGGGCGGCTGCAACGTGCAGTTCGCGCTCGCGCCACGCCCGGACGTCACGCCCTGGCCGGGCGCGGAGTCGGCCGACGCGCCCGAGTACCACGTAATCGAGGTGAACCCGCGTGTCTCGCGCTCCTCGGCGCTGGCCTCGAAGGCGACGGGCTACCCGATCGCGCGGGTCGCCGCGAAGATCGCGGCGGGCAAGCGGCTGGACGAGATCACGAACTCGGTCACAGGCCGGACCACCGCCGCGTTTGAGCCGGCCCTGGACTACTGCGTGGTGAAGATCCCCCGCTGGCCGTTCGACAAGTTCGGCTTCGGCGACCGCCGCCTCGGCACGCAGATGAAGGCCACGGGCGAGGTGATGGCGATCGACCGCACCTTCGAGGGGGCGCTGCAGAAGGCCGTACGCTCGCTGGAGATGGGCGGCCGCTCGATCCTCTGGGAGTCCCCCGAGTGGGGCGACGCCCCGCCCGGACCGGACACCGCCACCGACGACCGCCTCTGGCTGCTGCTCGCCGCGCTGCGCCGGGACGCGGACCCCCTCCAGATCGCCCGCGACTCCGGCGTCGACCCGTGGTTCCTCGAACGCCTCGAGCGCATCGTGGCGATGGAGCGGCGGCTGCTCTCCGAGGAGCTGACCCCGCCCCTGCTGCGCGAGGCGAAGCGGCTCGGCTTCAGCGACGCCGTCATCGGCACGCTCGCCGACCGCCTGCCGGACCAGGTGCGCGCGCTGCGCGAGGAGTGGGATCTGCGGCCCGTCTACAAGATGGTCGACACCTGCGCCGCCGAGTTCGACGCCGTGACACCGTACTTCTACTCCACCTACGAGCAGGAGAACGACGCCGTGCCCGAGCAGCACCGCGAGCGGATGCTCGTGATCGGCTCCGGCCCGATCCGCATCGGCCAGGGCATCGAGTTCGACTACTGCTCCGTGCAGGCCGCCCACGCGCTGCAGGCCGCAGGCATCCAGTCGATCCTCGCCAACTCCAACCCGGAGACCGTCTCCACGGACTTCGACACCTCGGATCGCCTCTACTTCGAGCCGCTCGACGAGGAGGCGGTGCGCGACCTGCTGGAGAACGAGGCGGGCGGCGGCGAGGCGCCTCCCTCGATCGTGCAGTTCGGCGGCCAGACGGCCGTCAACCTCGCGCGCCCCCTCCAGCTCGCCGCCCTGCCGATCGCCGGCTCCTCCGCCGACGCGATCGACCTCGCCGAGGATCGAGGACGCTTCGAGGCGCTGATCTCCGGCCTCGGCATCCCGCAGCCCCCCGGCGTCGCCGTGCGCACGCTCGACCAGGCGGCGCCGACGGCGGAGACGATCGGCTACCCCGTGCTCGTCCGCCCTTCCTACGTGCTCGGCGGGCGCGCGATGGAGGTGGTGCAGGACGAAGCCGAGCTGGAGCGCTACTTCGCGGCCGCGCTGCAGGAGCGCTCCGGCCCGATCCTGATCGACAAGTACCTCGAAGGCCTCGAGGTCGAGGTGGATGCGATCTGCGACGGCGAGGCGGTGCTGATCCCCGGGATCATGGAGCACGTCGAGCGGGCGGGAGTGCACTCCGGCGACTCGATGGCGGTCTACCCGCCGCAGAGCCTGACGGAAGAGCAGCGCGAGGCGATCGTGGACTACACGACACGCATGGCGCTCGCCCTCGGCGTGCGCGGGCTGATGAACGTCCAGTACGTCGTCGCACCGGAGGCCGCCCCACAGGGGCCCGGCGTCTTCGTGATCGAGGTGAACCCCCGCTCCTCGCGCACCGTGCCCTTCATCTCGAAGGTGACCGGCGTGCCGATGGTGCCGCTCGCCGTGAACGTGATGCTCGGCCGCTCGCTGGCCGATCAGGGCTACGAGTCCGGCCTCGTGCCGGACCGCGCGCTCGTCGCCGTCAAGGCGCCCGTCTTCTCGATGTCCAAGCTCGTCGGCGTGGACACCTTCCTCGGCCCGGAGATGAAGTCCACCGGCGAGGTGATGGGCGTCGACCACGACCTCGACGCGGCGATGCGCAAGGCGGCGCTGGCCGCCGACCTCGCGATCGCGCCCGGCACGCCCTTCCTGCTCTCGCTCGCGGATCGCACGAAGTCCGAGGCCGCGCCGCTGATCCACGCGCTGCACGAGGCCGGATGCGAGCTCTTCGCCACCGAGGGCACGGCCGCGATGATCCGTGACGACCTCGGCCTGCCGGTGCAGTTCGTGACAAAGCTGCTTTCGCGGGGCCGCCCCAACGTCGTCGACGTGATCAACGACGGTACGGTCGGCGCGGTCATCAACACGCTCGAGGGCGGTCGCCCCTCGCACCTGCGCGACGGCTTCCACATCCGCCGCAGCGCCACCGAGATGCGCATCCCCTGCTTCACCTCGCTGGACACCGCGCGCGCCTCGATCCAGGCGCTCTCCTCGCCGGGCTCCTACAGCGTCCGCCCGATCACTGACTACCGGAACGGCCGCACCGGATGACGGAGGAGCGCGCGGGACCGCTCGACGCTGTGCTCTTCGACCTCGACGGCACGCTCGCCGACTCGATGCACTCGATCGCCGTGGCGCTTTCCGAGACGCTCGGCGAGCAGGGCTACCGCACGAGCCCCGAGGAGCTCATGCCGCAGTTCGGGCCGGGCATGCAGTCGGTGATCCGGCGCGCCATCGGCGTCGACGAGGCGGAGGCGGAGCGTCTCTACGCCCGCTACCTCCCGAACTACTACGAGCGCTACATGCCGGACACGCCACCGCTGCCCGGCGCGGACGAGCTGCTCGAGGATCTCGCGGCGCGGCTGCCGCTCGGCATCGTCACCACGAAGCTCGAGGCGGGCGCTCGCTCACTCGTCGCGAGCCTCGGCTGGAGCGCCCACTTCGGCCCCATCGTCGGGCGCGACACCACCGGCATCATGAAGCCCCGGCCCGAGCCGCTGCTGCACGCCCTTGCCGAGCTCGGCATCGAGGGCGACCGCGCCGCCTACGCCGGCGACACCGAGGAGGACATGCAGGCCGCCCTCGCAGCCGGAATCGCCGTCCGCATCGGCGTCACGGAGATCCGCAGTGAGCAGCAGCTACGTGAAGCGGGCGCGACGGCGATCTGCCGCGACCTGTTCGCGATGCGTGCGCTGCTCGTCGCCGTCCTCGAGGGGACGGCCGCCCTGCCCGCCGCCGCACCCTCTGCCGGAAGCCCGTCCGCATGAGCAGCGAGCACGCGAGCGAATCGGGTCGCAGCTCGCTCGCGGGGCTGCTCGGACAGTTCGGGCGGCTCGGCGCGACCGCCTTCGGCGGGCCGGCGGCGCACGTCGCGATGATGGAGGACGAGTTTGTGCAGCGGCGGCGCTGGCTCGACCGCGACACGTTCGCCCGCGTCCTCGCCGCCACGAACCTCGTGCCCGGCCCCAACTCCACGGAGCTGGCGATCCACCTCGGCTACCGTCGCCGCGGCGTGCCGGGGGCGATCGCCTCGGGCAGCGCCTTCATCGCGCCGGCCGCGCTCGCCGTCGCGGTGCTCGGCTGGGCCTACTTCCAGTGGGGCACGACGCCGCGCGCCGACGACCTGTTCGCCGGCATCCGCCCCGTCGTCGTCGTGCTCGTCGCGCTCGCGGCCTGGCGGCTGCGCGGCCCCGCGCAGCGCAACCCGCTCGCGATCGCCCTCGCGGCAGCCGCGTTCGCGATCGCGCTGCTCTTGCCGCGCTGGGAGGTGATCGCGCTGCTCGGCGCGGGCGCGATCGCGCTGCTCGCAAGCGAGCACGGACCGCGGCGGCGGCTGCAGCGCGCGATCGTCGCCCTGCCCGCGCCGCTGCTCCCGCTGGCGCTACCCGCACTCGCCGTGACGCTGCCCGAGGCCGTGCCGATCGCGCTGATCCATCTCAAGGCCGGCGCGCTGCTCTTCGGCGGCGGCTACGTGATCATCCCGCTGCTGGAGCCCGACGCCGTCGCCCAGGGCTGGCTGACGGAGTCCCAGTTCCTCGACGCGATCGCGATCGGGCAGGCGACGCCGGGGCCGATCGTCACCACCGCCACCTTCGTCGGCTACGCGGCCGGCGGCTGGTGGGGCGCACTGATCGCGACGGTAGCGATCTTCGCGCCCGCGTTCGTCTTCGCCATCTCGCTCGGCCGGCTGCTCGAGAGGCTCTCGGCCTCCGAGGCGCTGCGCGCGTTCCTCGATGGCGTCGCCGCCGCGGTCTTCGGCGCGATCGCCGGGGCCGCCGTCGTGCTGCTGATGAGCCTCGAGGCCAATCCGCTGAGCGGGATCGTGCTCGTCATGAGCGGCGTGGTGCTGCTGCGCTCACTACTGCCCTCGTACGCCTGGCTGGTCGTCTGCGGCGGCGCCGGCCTGCTCTACCACGCGGCGGAGCTTCCGGCATGAGAAGCGCCGTCGTCGAGGTCACCGAGTCCGCCCGCCTCTACGGCGAGACGCACATCCTCTGGCTGACCATGCCCGTGGAGTTCCGCCACGCGACCCCGGGTCAGTTCGTGATGGCCTACATCGGCGAGCAACACGACCCGCTGCTCGGCCGCGCCTGCTCGTTCCATCGCCTGCGCGAGGGCCGCCACGGACCGGAGTTCTCCCTGCTCTTCGATGTCGTCGGGCGCGGCACGGACTGGCTCACGAGGCGCGAGCCGGGCGACGCCGTCCGCGTCGTCGGGCCGCTCGGGCGCGGCTACGAGCCGCGCGAGCGCGTCGACCACATGCTGCTCGTCGGTGGCGGGATCGGCTGCGCGCCGCTCGTCTGGCTCGCCGACGAACTGGTCGAGCAGGGCCGCGAGGTGACGCTCGTCCTCGGAGCTGCGAGGGAGGCGGGCATCTTCCCGCCTCGGCTGCTGCCCGAGGCCGTCGAGGTCGTCGTCGCCACGGAGGACGGGTCGCTGGGCGAGCGCGGCCTGGTGACCGCGCCCTTCGAGCGGCTGCTGCCCTGGGCCGACCAGGCCTTCGCCTGCGGCCCGAACCCGATGTTCGAGGCGCTGTTCGGTGTGCTCACGCGCTCCGGGCTGCGCAAGCCGGTGCAGGCCCTGCTGGAGGAGACGATGGCCTGCGGGATGGGCATCTGCTACGGCTGCGCGATCTTCCCCAAGCGCGGCGGCGTTCGGCTCTGCTGCACCGACGGCCCGATGTTCGACCTGCGCGATCTGTACTAGTGCTCCGGCGAGTCGCCATCGGCATCCCGATCGTCGGCGGTCTCGTGGCCGGCGCGCTGATCGGCGGCGTGCTGATGAAGCCGGAACCGGCGATCGTCGGCTGGCTCTTCGGCGCCGGCGCGGGACTGATGGGCGGCGCCTTCATCGTCGCCATCGCCACGAACGAGGCGCTCGTCGGCCGCGGCAGCGCAGGCCCGCGCTCCGTCAGCTACCCCGGCGAGACCCCGCCTCGAAGCCTCGACGAGGACGAGGGCGAGGAGTAACGCGCCACGGGCTACTTTGGCGGCGCACCGTGCTATCATCATGATAGCACTATCAGGGGAGCCAACAATGGCGACGGTGAACGTACGACGCCTTGACGATGCAGTCGTCCAGCGGCTCAAGGAGCGGGCGGCCGCGAACGACCGCTCGCTGGAAGCCGAACTGCGGGACATCCTCGAACGTGTCGCGGCCGAGGATGACTACCGGGCGAGGAAGCAGGCGTTCCTCGACGAGTCGGACAGGCTGCGCGCCTTGACTGCCGGCAGACACCACACGCCCGCGGAGGAGCTGATTCGGGAAGCGCGCGACCGCGGGTACGACCGTGGGCTTACCACGTGACGCGAGTGGTGGTGGACGCCAACATCGCCGTCAAGTGGCTGGTGGATGAAGGACAACGGCAGGAGGCCATGCGCTTGCTGCACGACGAGTCCGAGTTGAACGCACCACGCGTCATGGCGACCGAAGTCGCCAACGCCCTCTGGCAGAAAGTGGAGCGAGGCGAGATCGGGACCACAGCGGCAGGCGTCCTCGCGGACTCTGTTCAGCGACTGCCCCTTTACTGGGCGAACGACGAGCAGATCATTGCCGACGCGGTGCGTATCGCCATCGAGTTGGACCATGCAGCGTACGACTGCATCTACCTCGCGCTCGCGCACCGCCTCGGCGCTCGTGTGGTGACTGCTGACATGAGGTTCATGCGCCGCGTCGCGCCTACGGCGCACGGAGGCGCCATCGTCGGTCTCGCCGACTACGCCGCCGAGTAGCCCGACTCGCCGCCTACGCCCCCACCCGGTCCAGGATCGTCGCGACGTCGATGTACTCGTCGGCAAGGGCGCGCATCTCCACCGAAGTGCTGCCGCTGAAGGCGACGACCTCGACGCGGACGCCCTGGCTCTGCAGCAACTCGACGGCGCGCGCGAAGTCCGCGTCGCCGGAGACGATCGAGACCACGTCGAGGCGCTCCGCCATCGTCACCATGTCGAGCGCCATCTCGACGTCGAAGTTGCCCTTCACCGAGCCGTCCTGGAAGCGCTTCATCGGCTTCGTCACGATCCGGTAGTCGTGGCGCACGAACGGCTCGACGAAGCGCTGGCGCTCCACCGGCTCCGCGGGGTCGTCCGAGACCGGCGAGTAGGCCGTCGCGCGGATCAACTCGCGGCCCTCGCTGAGGTAGGCGAGCAGCTTGCCCATGTGCACGGTCGCGCCGTCCGGTGCGCCCTCGCCGCGCTCCGCCCCGTAGATCAGGTTCGGCACGTCGACGAAGACGCCGAGGCGCAGCCGCCGCACGGCGCGCTCCTGGGTCTCGAGCAGCGCGTCGAGCGCCTGCGACTGAGTCGCCAGTGCCTCGCGCAGCGCGCGCACCTCCTCGGCGAGGGCGTCCGCCCCCGAGGCGTCGGCGCTGCTCTTCGCGCTCGACTTGCGCGTGCTCGCGCGCCGGCGGGCGGGCGCCTTCTTCTCGGTCTCGGTCTCGGCCTCCACCTCCGCCTCCGCCTTCGCGGGCTCGGTCTCAGGCGCGGGCCCGGCTTCCTCGGTCGCGGCGGCAGCGCGGCGGCGGCGCGGGGCTCGCTTCTTCGGCTCGGCCTCCGCTTCGGCGGGCGCCTCGGCTTCCGCCTTCGCGGGCTCCGGCGCGGCTTCCTCGGCCGCGGCCGCACGGCGCCGGCGCGGCGCGCGCTTCGGCGTGGCCTTCGCCTCGGTCTCGGCGGGCGGCGAGGACTCGGCGTCCGCCTCGCTCTTCGACGGGCGGGCCGGCCGCCGGCCTGCAATCCGCGGATCGTTCAGCGTGTCGCCGCTCTCGGGCGTCTCGGCGGCGCGCGATCGGCCCCGGCCTCCACGTGTGCCACGGCGGCGCGTGCCCTCGCCCGAGGCCGGAGTGTCCGCGCGATCGGCGGTCATGCCGCCACCCCCGCGTCACCGGCGTATTGCAGCACGGAGCAGCGGGCCGCGACCTGCTCCGCGAGCTCCACGAAGGCCTGCGCCTCCTCCGAGTCCGGGGCGGCCGCGACCAGCGGGGTGCCCTCGTCGCCGGCCTTGCGCACCGCCGCCGCGAGCGGCAGTTCTCCGAGGAACTCCACGCCAAGCTCGTCGGCGGCCTCGCGCGCTCCGCCGCGGCCAAAGATGTCAGAGGTCATGTTCTCCACGATTCCGAAGATGGGGACGCCGAGCCTGTCGAACATCCCGATCGCCTTCGTTGCGTCCTCGATCGCCACCTGCTGTGGCGTGGAGACGATTACGACGCCGGCCACCGGCGCCTGCTGCGCCAGCGACATCGAGGCGTCCGAGGTGCCCGGCGGCAGGTCGACGATGAGATAGTCGAGCTCCCCCCAGTCGATGTCGTGCACCAGCTGGCGCACGCCCGAGCCGATCATCGGTCCGCGCCAGACCACCGGGGTGCCCTTCGGCAGCACGAACCCGATCGAGGCGGCGCGCACGCCGTGGGCCTCGATGGTGTGCATCCCCTGCTGGCCCTCGGCCAGGCCACCCTGCTCGATGCCGAGCATGGTCGGGATGTTCGGGCCGGTGATGTCGGCGTCGACGATGCCGACCTCCGCCCCGAGCCGGGCGAGGGCGACGGCGAGGTTCGTCGCCACCGTGGATTTGCCGACGCCTCCCTTGTTGGAGGCGACCGCGATCAGGTTCTTGACGCCGACGACCGGCTCCGGGCCGCCCTCGCGGAGTGCCTGTCCGCGCACCTCCGCATCCCACTCGATCTCGACCGCGTCGATGCCGGGAATGGCGTCGAGGGCGGCGCGCACGTCCACGTCGATCTGCTCGCGCAGCGGGCAGGCCGGGGTGGTGAGCACCAGGCGGAAGGAGGCGGTCGAGCCCTCGACGGCGACATCGTGCACCATGTTGAGCGACACCAGGTCGCGATGCAGCTCGGGATCGCGAACCTCGGAGAGAGCGGCAAGTACAGCCTCGGCAGTCGTCACGTTATGTCCTCACGCTGCGAAAATGCTCGCGGATCGGCCAGATTCGTGGGAAAATCCCGGGAGTTACTCCAACCTGGAGGGAACCAAATCGCCCTCGGGAGCGTTTCATCTCTAGGTACGGAGACTGCGCCATCCAGGATGGACGCGCCAGAAGGGTAGGCAAACGGGATGTTGGGGACACCTTCGAGGACTGTTCCCGGGATCGCGCTACGCCTCCCCACGGGGTTGGAAGCCCCGCGTTGGGGGCTCTGGCCCCAGTATAGCCGCCCGCTCCCGTTGGGGCAGCGGCGCGAGGTGTGATCCTGGCCGCGCGGCCGGCGAGGCCGGCAGGGCGCGGAGCAAGGGAGGGCTTTATCGGGGTTTTGCAGCATTTTAGTGCACTTAAGGTTGACACCCGGGGCGTCTAGCCGTAAGGGTATGTCTCTGGTGCGCCGCCTGCACACAGCGAACGCACAACACAGGTAGTCAGGCGTCGGGCGAAGATCTGGGGGGACCAACACCGGCGCCACGGGAAGGCAGAAGAACGATGGTTACGGCAGCACAGACCGGGCACGACGTGCAGACCAGCGCGACCCCGCGCATGGCCTGCGTCCACCACTGGGTGATCGATTCCCCGAGCGGGCGCGAGAGCGCCGGCGTCTGCAAGCGCTGCGGGCTTACCCGTAACTTCGCGAACGCTACCGAGAACGTGATGTGGGAGCACACGAACACCGTGAGCAACTCCCCCGTCAGTACTCTCCGGCACCTCCCCCGGCCGGACCACTCCCTGCTCTCCGACGAGATCGTTCGCGACTGACCTCGCAACGCAGGGCTGAGCCAAGGCGGCGCCCCCGGGATTCCGGGGGCGCCGTTCTTTGTCCCGGCATCCGCCGCGACCACCGCGCTGCCCGCCCGTGCCCGCGGCGGGTATCATGAGCAAACCCGGAGCGAGGCGGCGCATGGACCTCAGCCTCACCATCGGCCGCGGCGGCAAGCAGGAGCTGCTGCTCAGGAACCCCGTCCTCACGGCCTCAGGCACCCTCTCCAACGGCATCGAGTTCGCTCGCCGCTTCGACATCGACGCGCTCGGGGGCGTGATCTCGAAGGGCACGACGCTGCGGCCGCGCCGCGGCAACCCGCAGCCGCGCACCGTCGAGACAGCCGCCGGGATGATCAACTCGATCGGCTTCCAGAACGTCGGCGTCGGCGCGCTGATCCGCGACCTCGCCCCCGCCTGGGCGCGCTGGGACACCCCCGTCCTCGTCAACATCATGGGCGACAGCGTGCGCGAGTTCGGCCGGCTCGCCGCGCGCCTCGAGGGCGTCCCTGGCGTCGCCGGCCTCGAGGTCAACGTCTCCTGCCCCAACGTCGAGGTCGGCGGGATGGAGTTCGGGCAGGACTGCGACCTGACGGCCGCGGTGGTCGCGGAGGTGCGGCGCAGCACCACGCTGCCCTTCGCCGTGAAGCTCACGCCCAGCGTTGTCGACATCCGCCCCTTCGCCGAGGTCTGCGAGCAGGCCGGCGCCGACGCGCTCTCGCTGATCAACACCGTACCCGCCACGGCGATCGACATCGAACGCCGGCGGCCCTCGATCGCCACCATCTTCGGCGGGCTCTCGGGCCCCGCGATCAAGCCGATCGCGCTGCGCAGCGTCTACCTCGCCGCCTCCGTCACCGGCCTCCCGATCATCGCCTCGGGCGGAGTGATGAGCGGCCGCGACGCCGTCGAGTTCCTGATGGCCGGCGCCAGCGCCGTGCAGGTCGGCACCGCTACCTTCACCGACCCGGCCGCGCCCTGGCGCGTGCTCGACGAGCTGCGCGAGTGGTGCGAGGCTGAGGACGTCGGGCGCCTCGACGAGATCGTCGGCGCGGCGCGGCGGCGCGACTGAGGCGAGGAGGCTGCGATGCGCGGTGTTACAAGCGTGCTTGGTGGCGCAGTGTGGCTGATCTCCGGAGCCTTCGCGGGCGCGGCCTGGGGCTGGGCCGGCATGCGGGTGCTCTACCGCTTCTTCGACGTCGACAGCGCCGAGGCCGCCCTCGCGGGCGGCGTAGTCTTCGGCCTGATCGTCGCGCTGGCGCTCTGGGGCCTCGGCTGGCGTGAAGTCCGGGGGTAGCCCCTGTGCGCGGCACCATTCATGCGGTGAGTTGCGAGACCTGACTGACTTGCGCCTGCTGGACGCACCTGCGCCACAGGTCAGCCTCGAAACCCGCGTGCGATCTCATCACCCCAGCGCCAGCGATCAGTCGAGCGGCATAAGGACTGCGATCAACAGGGCGAGGACGACCTCAAAGCCTCCAGCGAGGACTCCGATGAGCACGATCTCGCTTGACCCCGGCATGGACCAGTAGCCTCTGCCATAGAATGGCCAGCCGTGCCCCCAGAGTTTCCTGTACCCCCACCCGAGCGCCACTGCGTAGACGAGAGACGCCGGCAGCTCCACGTACACGGGCACGGGCGCCTTGGCCAGCACGGCGAACCCACCTACTGCGACAACGAGCAGAAGGCCGAAGCGCAGCAGGTCAGCCGTTGGTGGCAGGTTCGGCATCAGCACTCGACGTGGCAGCTGATGACGGTCGTGATCGAGCAAGAAACCTGGCACCAGAATCCTGCGACGGGGTTGAGGATGGTCACGAGCTTGCAACCCCATTCCCAGCACGTCCGCACCCGGAAAACGATGCAGTCCTCTCACTCAGCTGCACCGCGGGCGCCGAGCCCGGACCACACACCATCGGTGACTGTGACAGCAATGCCTCGACCCCTTTGCGAACGTGCGCGACGCAGTGCGGAGGCCCATCAACTGTAAGCCGCTGCTCGCCTCGTAATCCATATCAGACGTAATCGTAACCGAGTTCGTCATATGAGGCGCCGCATGGTCAAGTCTGAGCCAGGGGGTGTCTCAGGCGTGGGCTGCGGGAGGCTTCACCCCGCAGGATGTCGAACCTGGGCGTGCTGGCCTGCCGCGAATCGCGCCGCCAGCGAGTCACCGAGAGGTCGCGCGACCGCGTTGGACGGCAGCAGCGGGTCGATCTCACGTGGAAGCAGGCCTCGGCTGGCGCGAAGACCGGCATTCGCCGCCTCCCCATCCGTTCGAGGCGTTGACGTGTCCGCGGCGCGGGCCGTAGCGTCGGATCGCACCCTCGGGCGCCGGCCGTTGCGTCGGACCGCGCCCTCTGGGCGCGGATCTCGGGGTGTAGCTCAGCCAGGGTAGAGCGCTGCGTTTGGGGCGCAGAGGTCCGCAGTTCGAATCTGCGCACCCCGACCAACACCGACTCCCAACAGCCGCGAGGCGTCCGCGATAGCGAAGGACCGGCAAACCCCATGCAGGAAACGCTCCCACCCTACGTGCTGGTCGTGCGGATCGGCTCGATCCTCGGCATGTCGCTGGCGCTGGCGGTCGGATTGCTGCTGCTGCTCGGCGGGTTCGTTCTCGCCTCGCTGGTGGCATTCGCCGCGTTCCTGCCCTCGCTCGGCATCATGGTCTACGCGGAGCGCCGGGCCGCCCGCGACCAGGAGAGCGAAGGCTGATCGCGGCCGTCGCCGGCCTCGTGCTGCCGTAAGCCCGCGAGCGCCTATCCTGTCGGCATGTACGAACAACAGTCGGGGCCTGAGCCAGGCGGCTGCCGCGACACGCTGCTGCTGACGCGCATCGCGTTCAGCGTGCTGATCCCGCCGCTGCTCGCCATCGCCGGCGTGCTCGTGCTCATCCTCGCCGCCTTCCTGCTCTTCACCACGCACCCGCTGCTTGGCCTGCTGCCGCTCATCCCGATCGCCGGCGCGCTCGTCTGGATCGCGAGGCGCGATCGAAGGAACGAGCGCGACCGGGACGACTCCAACCTGCCCTACTGAGGCAGCGCCGGTCCGATAGCCCCATCCTGCGCTAGACTCTTGGCATGCCGGATCCACGCGTCATCGCCCGTCAGCGCCTGAGCCGCGAACGCGGCTACGTGCAAAAGGACTGGGGCGGACGCATCCCGATCGTCCTCGTCTACCCCAACTCCTACTACATCGGCATGTCCAACCTCGGGCTGCAGACCGTCTACTCGCTGTTCAACGCCTACCCGGACTTCGTCTGCGAGCGGGCCTTCGTCGACCCGCCGGAGCGCGGCAAGCGCAACGGCGACGGACCGCCGCACATCGTCTCCATGGAGTCGCAGCGCCCGCTCGAGGACTTCGCGGTAATCGCCTTCACGCTCTCCTACGAGTATGACTACTTCCACATGGCGCAGGCGCTGAAGAGCGCGCGGATCCCGCTCTGGGCCTCGCAGCGCGACGGGCGGCACCCGCTCGTGATCGCCGGTGGCGCCTGCATGCTCACCAACCCCGCCGGCGTCGCGCCGTTCCTCGACGCGGCCGTGATCGGCGAAGGCGAGGAGATCATCCCCTCGCTCGCCGGGGCTTTCGAGGACGGCCTCTACGGCGGCCGCGACGACCTGCTCGATGAGCTCGCCGCGCTCCCCGGCGTCTACGTGCCGGAGCGCCCGCCGCTCGGCCCCGTCGAGCGCCAGTGGGTCGAGGACATCGGCGCGACCGAGGCCTACTCGACGATCCTCACGGAAGACACCGAGCTCTCCAACATGACGCTGATCGAGTGCGCGCGCGGCTGCGGCCGCGGCTGCCGCTTCTGCATCGCCGGCTACGTCTTCCG
The DNA here is from genome assembly GCA_963667465.2 of Dehalococcoidia bacterium. Lineage (GTDB taxonomy): Bacteria > Chloroflexota > Dehalococcoidia > UBA2979 > UBA2979 > VXMT01. The sequence continues at coordinate 1,225,318 of CAXXDN010000002.1, forward strand.
CCCGCCGCGCTACCGCCCGCTCGAGGATCTGCTCGGCGTCGTCGAGCACTCGCTGGAGCACAGCGAGCGCGTCGGGCTGCTCGGCGCGGCGGTCGCCGACCATCCGGAGCTGCCGGAGCTGGTGACCGGCGCGGGGGAGCTGGGCGCGCGCGTCTCGATCTCCTCGCTGCGCGTCGACAACCTGCGGCCGGAGGTGCTGCGCGTGCTCGCCGCCGGCGGGACGAAGACGGTCACCGTCGCGCCCGAGGCCGGCTCCGAGCGCATGCGCGAGGCGATCAACAAGGGCGTCAGCGAGGAGCAGATCCTGCGCGGGGCCGCCCTCGTCGGCGAGGCGGGGCTCACGCGCTTCAAGCTCTACTTCATGATCGGCCTGCCCGGCGAGGAGGAGGACGACGTGCACGCCCTCGCCCAGCTCGGGAACCGCATCAAGGAACGGCTGGACGCGGCGGGCAACGGCACGCGCCTGGTGCTCTCGGTCAGCCCGCTGGTGCCGAAGCCGTGGACGGCCTACCAGTACGAGACGCAAATGCCGCCCGCGGTGATCAAGGCGCGCCAGGGCATCCTCAAGCAGCACCTCGCCTCGGGCATCGAGCTGCGCAGCGACTCACCGCAGACCGCGCGCATCGACGACGTACTCTCGAGGGCGGACGGGCGGCTGGCCGGGCTGCTGGCGGAGCTGCCGGACGCCTCGCTGGGCAGCTACAAGCGCGCGATCCGCGAGCACGGCCTGGACGGCGCGCGCCCCTGGGCGGGCGAAGCCCCGCCCTGGCACGTCGTCGACGTCGGCATGACGGAGCGCTTCCTGCTGCGCGAGATGGACAAGCACGAGCGCGTCCGCCGCACTATCCCCTGCCCCCCGCCCGAGGTGGGCTGCAAGCTCTGCGGGGTCTGCTGAGCAGCGCAGCGCGGCGCCCCCAATGGCTTCTGCTGTTCCTCGACGAGAGCAGCCAAGACCGCCAGGAGTCAACGTACGAGGTGCTTGCGGGCGGCGCGATCCACGACACGCAGCGCTGGGCCTTCGGGCAAGACAGCCAGACCGCCGAGGAGCGGCTCTTCGGGTCGCGAGTCATTCTCGGCCCCAGGGAATTGAAGGCCCGGAAGCTGCTCAACACGCAGACGTTCCGGCAGGCTTCATGGCTCCCATCGCTCCCTCGCCAGCACGGCGCGGAACTTGCCGGGGCCGTGCTGGATGGCGGTGCGAACTCCACTCGCGAGCAAATCACCGCCCTCGCCCAGACCAGGATCGACTACTGCCACTTCATCATGGAGCAGTGCTCGACTCACGCAGTGCGGTTGCTTGCGAGCCTCTACGCACCGAGCGCGGGGGTGAACCCCTCCAGGCCATCCGGCCCCGCCAGGAGTGAACCGCTTCGCCGCACGTAGCAGTCTCGCGGGCTCGAATGACGAGGCGGTGACGGCCATGTGGCTGCGCGATGACGTTTGCGTTTCGCGCATGTATCGGGCGCCCCTGCTTGACACCCCTGTCTGGCGGCAGCCCGCCCGGGAGGCGTAGCCTTGCCCCATGACCACGACCGCCACATCCATCGCCGCGAACCTCGCCGTCGTGCGCGAGCAGATTGCCGCGGCCTGCGAGCGCGCCGGCCGCGACCCCGCCGGGGTCACGATCGTCGGCGTGACCAAGACGCACCCGCCCGAGGTCGTCGAGGCGGCGCTGGCGGCGGGGCTGAGCGACATCGGCGAGAACCGCGCGCAGGAGCTGCTGCCCAAGGCCGAGGCGCTCGAGGCGCGCGGGCTCGAGGCTCGCTGGCACTTCATCGGGCGGCTACAGCGCAACAAGGTGCGTGGCGTGCTGCCGCATATCGCCGCGCTGCACTCGCTCGGCTCGGTGCGGCTCGCCGACGAGATCGAGCGACGCGCCGAACGCCTCGAGGCGGCCGCCGGCGCGGGGGCGCTCGCGCCACTTCCCTGCTACCTTGAAGTCAACGTGGGCGGCGAGGCCTCGAAGGACGGAATTGTCCCGGAGGAGCTCCCGGAGCTGCTGCGCGAGGCGGCGAACCGCCGCCACATCGCGGTCGCCGGGCTGATGACGGTCGCACCGCTCGTCGCTGACCAAGAACAGGTGCGGCCGGTCTTCCGGCAACTGCGCGAGCTGGCCCACGCGCACGGCCTCGAGGGACTCTCGATGGGCATGACCGACGACTACGCCGTCGCGGTCGAGGAGGGCGCGACGGTCGTGCGGCTCGGGCGCGTGATCTTCGGAGCGCGGCGCGGGTAGCGGCAGGCGGAGGAAGCAGCGTGCGAATCGGGATCATCGGTGGCGGCTTCATGGGCGAGGCGTTCCTGCGCGGGATTCTCAGCGCGGGTGTCGCCGATCCGTCCAACGTCGCCGTCGCCGAGCTGATCGCGGACCGCCGGCTCGCCCTCGCCGAGCACGGCGTGCGCGTCACCGACGACCCGGAGAGCGCCTGTATCGGCGCCGACCTCGTGCTGCTCGCCGTCAAGCCCGACGACCTGCCCGCGACGGCGCGCAGCCTCGCCGGCGCGATTCCGGTCGACGCCGTAGTAGTGTCGATCGCCGCCGGCACTCCGCTCGCCGAGGTGCAACGCCACAGCGCACACCGCGCCTCGGTGCGGGTGATGCCGAACCTGCCCGCCGCGATCGGCGAGGGCGCGGCCGTCTTCCTGGCGGCTCCCGAGCTGAGCGACGAGCAACTCGCCCGCGTACGCGAGGTGCTCAGCGGCGTCGCGACCGCGATCGTCGAGGTCGGCGACGACGAGGCTGTGGACCTCGCGACAGCGTTGCACGGATCGGGTCCCGCCTACGTCTACCTGCTGATCGAGGCAATGGTGGACTCGGCGGTGCGGCTCGGCATGAAGCGCCCGGAGGCGACGGATCTGGTGCTGGCGACCGTTGCCGGCTCGGCACGCTATGCGATCGAGAGCGGCGAGCACGCCGCGACCCTGCGCAACGCCGTCACCTCGCCGGGCGGGACGACGGCGGCGGCGCTCTCCGAGCTGGAGGCCGCCGGAGTACGGGCGGCCATCGACGACGCGATCGAGGCAGCGTTCACGCGGGCGCTGGATCTGGGGGAAGCGGAATGACTGCACTGATCGGGATCGTAAGCCTGCTACTGAACCTGCTTTGGCTCGCGATCTTCGCCCGCGCGATCATCAGCTGGTTCCCGGTTGACCGTGACGGCCCGATCGTGAAGGCGCTCGACGCAGTCACCGAGCCAGTCCTCGAACCACTGCGGCGCGTGGTGCCACGCGTCGGGCTCTTCGATATCACGCCGATGGTCGCGCTCCTGCTGATCTTCGTGATCCGGCAGTTGCTGATTTCGAGCCTCTAGCAGCACAGTCCTCGTCGCCACGCGCCCGCCAGTAACATGGGTGCTGCAGCGTCAGCGCCGATGGCAACGGTGGGTCCGAGATGAGCATGCTCCTCGGGATCATCGACGTGTTGCTGGCCCTGCTCTGGGTCGCGATTCTCGCCCGCGTGTTCGTCGGGTGGTTGCTGATCAACTTCGAGCACGAGGACCCTTCGTTGCTGCGAGCACTGCACTGGATTACGGACCCGATTCTTAGCCCGCTGCGGCGCCTGATCCCGCAGGACATGCTGTTCGACATCACGCCATGGGTCGCCGTCGCGATCATCATCGTGATCCAGCAGATCGTGGTCCCGGATGGGGCCCTGCTGCCGGGCTATGAGCACCCGTTCGTCGGGGAGCGGTAGCCCCGCCGGGACCTCAGGCACCCCCGAGGCGCCGCCGCAGCTCCGCCGCCATGAGGCCATCGATGGCGACGACCTTGCTACGCGAGGCCTGCCCCGCCACCACGCGCACGGCTCCGCGCGAGAGGCGGAGGCGCTTCGCCAGCAGGCGCTCCAGCGCGCGGTTGGCGCGGCCCTCCACGGGCGGCTGCGCAGGAACTTGACGCTATAGAACCGGCGTTCTATTCTTTCCCGCGTACCACCGACGTGCCACGACAGAACAGCAGCGTACGCGGAAGGACCCCCGCAATGGGCAGCAAGCAGGGCAGCAAGAGCAACTCCAAACAGCGGCGCCACGAGGACCTCGACCGCACCATCGAGCAGATCACGAAGGACTTCGGGAAGGGCGCGATCATGCGCCTCGGGGACGACGACGCCATCCTCAACGTCTCCGCCATCTCCACCGGCGCCCTCTCGCTCGACATCGCCCTCGGCATCGGCGGGGTGCCCCGAGGCCGCGTGACGGAGATCTTCGGACCGGAGTCGGCCGGCAAGTCCACGCTCGCCCAGCACATCATCGCCCAGAGCCAGCGCGCGGGCGGCACCACCGCCTACATCGACGTCGAGCACGCCCTCGAGCCCGAGTACGCCGCCGCCTGCGGCATCGCTGTAGACGATCTGCTGATCTCCCAGCCCGACACCGGCGAGCAGGCGCTCGAGATCTGCGAGGCGCTGATCCGCTCGAACGCCCTCGACGCCGTCGTCGTTGACTCCGTCGCAGCGCTGGTGCCGCGCGCCGAGATCGAGGGCGACATGGGGGACTCGCTGCCCGGCCTGCAGGCGCGGCTGATGTCGCAGGCACTGCGCAAGCTGACCTCCGCAGTGGCGCGCTCGAACACCGCACTTGTCTTCATCAACCAGCTGCGCGAGAAGATCGGCGTCGTCTTTGGCAACCCCGAGACCACGCCCGGCGGGCGCGCGCTCAAGTTCTACTCCTCCGTGCGGATCGACATCCGCCGCATCGAGTCGCTGCGGCAGGGTTCGACGATCATCGGCAACCGCGTGCGCTGCAAGGTCGTGAAGAACAAGACCGCGCCGCCGTTCCGCCAGGCCGAGTTCGACATCATGTTCACCCCCGAGGAGCACGGCATCAGCCGCTCCGGCGACCTCCTCGACCTGTCGGTCGAGCACGGCATCGTGAAGAAGCTCGGTTCCTACTACTCGCTCGGCGAGCAGCGCCTCGGCCAGGGCCGCGAGAACTCGAAGGCCTTCCTCCGCGAGCACCCCGCGATGGCCGACGAGATCGAGGCGAACGTGCGCGCCGCCGCCGGCCTGCCCGGCACGGAGCACCTTCCGGCCGAGCCGCCCGCGCAAACCGCCGCGGAGGCCACCGAGGCCGCCACCGCGATCTCCGGTCTGCCGCTTGATGCGTAAGGGCGCTCGCTCGCGCCGGCGGGGCAGCGCTGCCCCGCCGAGCGATGACCCGCGCAAGGCCGTACAGCACGGGCTGCGGCTGCTCAGCCGCGCCGCTCGCACTGAGCACGACCTGCGCGAGCGCCTCGAGGCGCGCTTCACCGCCGAGGCGGTGACAGCCGCGTTGAGGCGGCTGCGTACGCTCGGCTACGTCGATGACCGCGCCTGGGCCGCCGCCTACGTCGAGCGCCCCCGCTCGCTGCTCTGTAGCGCGCGGCTGTTGCAGCGTGAGCTGCGCGCGCGCGGCGTCTCCGAGGAGATCGCCGAGGCGGCCACGGGAGAGCACGACGACGATCGCGCCGCCCTCGCCGCCGCGCGGATCGCGCTGCGGCGGCTCTCTCGCGGCGGCGACGACCGCGACGACGACGGCCACGACGCAGGCGCGGCGCGCAAGCGCTCCCGGCGCCTCGTGGCCGCCCTGGCGCGCCGCGGCTTCGACCCCGGGACGATCGGGCGCGTCCGTTCCCGCCTGCGCGGCGACCGAGCAGGCGAGGCAACTCCCGTTAGGCCATAGCACCCACCCGCGAAGCGCATCGCGATGCGCAGTGCTAGACTGTGCACATCGACGGCGACGGCGCTGACTGGCCCCTCAGCCATGCGGCCACGCCGAGATGCCGACTTATGTCCCGCGACGCGCTCCGGCGGTGGCGCGGGCCCTCGAATCGAGGCCATCCCATGGAATCGCTTGCACTCAGCGCCCTCGTGGGCGTGATCGCTCTCGTGATCGGCTTCCTGATCGGCTACGCCATCCTCGGACTGGGCGCGCGCGACGTGCGCCGCCGGGCCGAGCAGGCTGCAGATCGCATCCGCGAGCAGGCCGAGAACCGCAGCCGCGAGCTCCAGCTCGAGGGGCAGCAGGCCGGCCTTCACTACCGCGAAGAGGTCGAAGAGGAACTGCGCGAGGAGCGCCGCGAGGCTGCCCGCGTCGAGCGCCGCCTCGAGCAGCGCGAGGAGTCGCTGGAACGCCGCGCCGAGGGGCTCGAGCGCGGCGAGCAGTCGGTCCGCGACCGCGCCTCGGGACTCGACCGCCGCGAGCAGGAGCTCGAGGCCGGCCAGGATCGCCTGCAAGCCGCGCAAGAGCAGCTGCGCGAGCAGGAGTCGCAGCTTCGCGGTGAGCTCGAGCGGATCGCCGCGCTGAGCGCCGACGAGGCGCGCGACCTGCTGCTCGACAGCCTCGACGGCGAACTGCGCGACGAGTCCGCGCGCCGCGTGCGCGCGATGGAGGCCGCCACCCGGGCCGAGGCGGACATGCGCGGACGCAAGATCCTCGCCACCGTCATGCAGCGCATGACGTCCGAGATCACGGCGGAGGCAACCGTCTCCGTGGTGCCGATTCCCTCCGACGAACTGAAAGGCCGGATCATCGGCCGCGAGGGCCGCAACATCCGCGCCTTCGAGGCGGCCACCGGCTGCGACCTCCTGATCGATGACACCCCCGAGGTCGTCACCGTCGTCGGCTTCGACCCGGTGCGCCGCGAGGTCGCGCGGGTCGCGCTCGCGCGCCTCGTGCAGGACGGGCGCATCCAGCCGAGCCGCATTGAGGACGCCGTCGATAAGGCGCAGAGCGAGGTCGAGCGGATGGTCATCGAGGCGGGCGAGCAGGCCCTCGTCGACGCCGAGGTGGCGGCGCTCCACCCCGAGGTCGCGAAGACCCTGGGCAAGCTGCGCTTCCGGTACTCATACGGCCAGAACCAGCTGCGCCACTGCGTGGAGACTTCGTGGCTCGCGGTCGCGCTGGCGCACGAACTCGGCGCCGACGTGGAGACGGCCCGCCTCGGCGGACTGCTGCACGACCTCGGCAAGGCCGTGGACCGCGAGATGGAAGGCACGCACGCCGCGCTCGGCGCCGAGATCGCACGCCGCTTCGGCGTCGGCGACGAGATCGTCCACTGCATCGAGGCGCACCACGAGGAGATCACGCCGGAGACAGCCGAGGCGCTGATCGTAATCATCGCCGACGCGATCTCGGGCAGCCGCCCCGGCGCCCGCCGCGACTCGATCGAGCAGTACGTAAAGCGCCTCGAAGCCCTCGAGGCGGTCGCCAACTCTTTCGACGGTGTCGAGCAGTCCTTCGCCATCCAGGCGGGACGCGAGATCCGCGTGCTGGTGCGGCCGGAGGAGGTCGACGACCTCGCGGCCACGCGGCTTGCGCGCGATGTCTCGCGCAAGGTCGAGGAGACGCTGCAGTACCCCGGCCAGATCCGGGTCACGGTCGTCCGGGAGACGCGCGCCAGCGCGGTCGCGCGCTAACCCGTGCGCGTCCTCATGGTCGGCGACATCGTCGGCCGGCCTGGCCGCGAAATCGTCGGCTCGGCGCTGCCTGAGCTGCGTGACGCCCTCGCTATCGACCGGGTGATCGCCAACGGCGAGAACGCCGCGCGCGGACGAGGTCTCACCGAACGCACCGCCAACGAGCTGTTCGCCGCCGGTGTCGACGTCCTCACCTCCGGCAACCACATCTTCGACGTGCGCGAGTTCGTCCCCGCCCTCAACCGCGACTGGCCCGTGCTGCGCCCCGCCAACTACCCGCCGGTGGTCCCCGGCCGCGGCGTCTGCACGATCGACGGACTGACCGTGATCAACCTGATGGGCCGCGTCTTCATGCCGGCCGTCGTCGACGACCCGTTCCGCGTCGTCGATCAACTGCTCGAGGACGTCGCGCCCGGCAACAGCGTCGTCGTCGACTTTCACGCCGAGGCGTCCAGCGAGCAGCAGGCGCTCGCCTGGTACCTCGACGGGCGGGTCGCCGCCGTTGTCGGGACGCACACCCACGTGCCGACGGCGGACGCGCGGCTGCTCGCCGCTGGCACCGCCGCCGTCGGCGACCTCGGCATGGTCGGCGTGCGCGACTCAGTGATCGGCGACGACATCGAGTCCGTGATCAGCCGCTTCCTGACCGGGATGCCGACGCGCCTGCCGGTCGCCTCCGGCGAGGACGGCGTCTTCAACTCCGTGCTGATCGAGATCGACGACGCGAGCGGGCTGGCGACCGGCATCGAGCGCGTCGACCGCGTGCTCCCGCTGTGGTGAGGACGGCACGCCGCCACGCGAGACGTCCGAGGCGCGGACGGGCCGCCTCGTGAGCCGTGGCGACTTCCACACGCACTCGACCTGCTCCGACGGCCTGCGCTCGCCCGCCGGGCTCGTCGATCTGGCGGCCGGCCGCGGCGTCCGCGTCATGGCGCTGACCGACCACGACACCCTCGACGGCCTCGCTGAGGCAGAGGCCGCGGCTGCGCGCCACCCCGGCTTCACGCTCGTGCCCGGCGTCGAGCTGTCCTGCGACGTGCCGGGCACCGAGGTGCACATCCTCGGCTACTTCATCGACCGCGAGCGCCGCGAGCTGGTCGAGCAGCTCGAGCGCTTCCGCGCTGGGCGGATCGAGCGGGCGCGGCGCATCATCGACGCCCTCGAACGGCTGGGCGCACCGATCGAGTGGTCGCGCGTGCAGGAGCTGGCGGGCGAAGCCTCCGTCGGTCGCCCGCACATCGCGCAGGCGCTGCTCGAAGCCGGGCACATCGAGAGCTTCAACGAGGCCTTCGACCGCTTCATCGGCCGCAACGGCCCGGCTTACGCCGAACGCCCGAAGCTCGCTCCCGCCGAGGCGATCGCGATGATCCGCGAGGCGGGCGGCCTTGCCGTCTTCGCCCACCCCTCGTTCACCGACGACTACCCGAGCGTCGCCGCCGAGCTTGCGGCGGCCGGCGCGTTCGGCCTCGAGGCCTACTACAAGGGCTACGAGCCGGAGCTTGTCGAGGAGCTGGCCACGCTGGCCGAACGCCTGGGGCTGTTCGCGCTCGGCGGCTCCGACTACCACGGCATCGATCGCGAGGACGAGCGCCAGCCGGGCGAGATCCCGCTGCCGGACGCCGTGACCGACGCCTTCCTCGATGCGGCGCGCGAGCGCGGCTGCCGCGTTCCCGAACCGACACCCGGATAGCCTTCGAGGGCGGCCCGCCGCTACACTCGCGGAGAAGCACCCGGAGGCGAGATGTCCCGACGCTCACGCAGGCAGCGCAGCCGGCCCCGGCGCACTCCCCTGCCCGGCCCCCCGCCGCCCGGACCGCCCGCCCCGGGCACGACCTCCGCCGCGCGGGCGGCCGCCAGCGAGCGCCCTCGGAGGCTACTCGAGCGCGACGCGCCGTTCATCGGCGGTGAGCTGCTGAGGATCGCGATGATCAGCGCGGTCTGCGGTAGCCTGCTGGTACTGCTCGTGCTCATCGACCGGCTCAGGTAGCCGGCGCAACCGCGCTCCTCGAGGGCTACGCGAGGCGGTTCCAGGCGACGATCGCGCCGATCACCGCGAAGATGATGCCGCCTGCGTCCTGCGTGATCAGGTCCACCTCGCCGGAGACCAGCAGGCGCAGCAGCGCCGCTGCCACGATCGCGCCCGCGGCGAGCAGTTGCAGCGCGCGCCCCCGCTTGCGGTTCGTGACCACATCGAACAATCGGGCCAGGAGGGTCGCCGCGCCAATGCCGCCGAACAGCGCGATCGCGAACTGCAGCAGGCCGCCTACCGGACTCGGCGGGAGCAGCAGCGCCGAGGCGACGCCGATCGCCAGGGCGCCGAGCAGCGCGACGGCGCCGGCCCGCAGGTAGTGCCCGGCCCCCAGCTCGTACATCGGGGGGCGGCGCAGCTGCGCGCAGTCCGGGCAGCGGATGCCACCCGGCGCGTGGACCATGCAGCGCGGGCAGATCGCCACCTCGCAGCGTCCGCAGCGCAGTTCGGTCTCGACATCGCGGTGGCGCTCGCAGTACGGAATAGCTGCCTCCGAAGCCGCGCTGGCCATCGCGGCGCCGTCCCGGCGATTGACCCCCCTCGGCGCGCGCATCTACCATCAAGGGGTACGCGGCCCCGTAGTGTAGCGGTCTAACACGCCACCCTGTCACGGTGGAGATCGGCGGTTCGAATCCGCTCGGGGTCGCCAGCCATCACCACTCCCGCACGCCCTGCGAGAAGCGCCCGCCGAGGGCGCGTCCGGGGCTATGCGTCCGCGGCCGACGCCCCTGTCGCCGACTCCACGATCGCGACGGAGTGCAACAGGTCGCCGGCCGGCAGTTCGCCCTCTGCCGCGGGGTCGCGTGGCGAGAGCGCGCGCGCCGCCTCGAGGCCGTCCTCGACGCTGCCGAGGTAGCTGAAGCGCCCGGTGAGCTGCGGCGCGTCAGCGAGCGCGATGAAGAACTGCGAGCCGTTGCTGTCCGGTCCGGAGTTGGCCAGCCCGACCGCGCCCGCCGCGAACGGCTCATCCGACAGCTCGTCGGGTAGCCGGTAGCCGGGCCCGCCGTGGCCTCGGCCCGTCGGGTCGCCGCCTTGCGCGATGAACCCCGGGATTACGCGGTGGAACGTCGTACCGTCGTAGAACCCCTCGCGAGCGAGGAATACGAAGGAGTTAACCGCCTGCGGGGCCAGGTCGGGACGCAATCGAATGCGGATCACGCCGCGCGCTGTCTCGAGGACCGCGTGGCAGGCGCCGTCCTCGGCCAGCCCCACCGGGGCCGGCTCCTCGTAGCGGCGCGCCACGCTACTCGCCTCCCCCCGCCGTCTCCGTGATCTCAATGCTGAGGATGCGATCGGCGGGCGGCGAGCCCGGGCCGGGCTCGCGCGCCGTCAGCGAGCGAGCGATGTCGAGGCCCCCGATCACGCGGCCGAAGACGGTGAAGTCGGGCTCCAGAAACGGGGTCGGCTCCAGTGTGATGAAGAACTGCGAGCCACTCACGGTGGTGGACTTCGCCATCGAGAGCACCCCGGCCTCGAACGGCAGCTCGTTCGTCTCCTCGTCGAGACTGTAGCCGGGACCGCCCGCGCCCCCACCCGTGGGGTCGCCGCCCTGGGCAACGAAGCCGGTGATTACGCGGTGGAAGGTGAGGCCGTCGAAGAAGCGGTTGCGCGCGAGGAAGACGAAGTTGTTGACGTAGCCGGGCGCCTCCTGCGGCAGCAGCTCCACCCGGATGTCGCCGCGTTCCGTCCGGATCAGCGCCTCGTAGCGGTTGGATGGATCGATCTCCATCGCCGGGGGCTCACTGTACGTGCGGAGGACCCCGTCTGCGTCCGGCGTCGGCGTCGGCTCCGGCGTAGGCTCCGCCGTCGGTTCGGAGGTCCCGCCGGCCGCTGCGGCCGCCTCGGTCGGCGTTGGGGTCGTGGTCGTGGTCGGGTCGGGCGACTGGTTCCCGAACGGCGCAGTGATGAAGACAGCGCCGAGGCTGAGGACCAGCACCACGATGCCGACGGCGAAGAGCACTCGTTGGCGGCGCTGCAGCCAGCCAAAGATGCCGGGGAACTCCACCGGGCCGGCGGGATCGTAGCCGCGCAACTGGCTGCGGCGCGCGCGCTGTCGCTGGCTGCGGCGCTGCCTTCGGCGATCGTTGCTCACGCGCGTCTCCTCGCCTGCTCACTGCGGGTTGCCTGGGCTGCGGGTTGCCTGACCTCCGCTGGCCTCGGCGAATGTACTACGAACTCGGCGGAGGGTAATCGCCAGCCGCCGGCGGGCCCGCCTGGTCGAAGCCACGAACGAGCTGGCGGTGTAGCGGATCGCCTGGGACAGCGCCCGTGGATCAGGCTATCGTGCGGATCGGATTACGCCGAGCAGAGGGGGAGCCATGAGTACCGTCGCATTCATCCAGCGCAGCCTCGAGTTCACGCACGCCGCCCTCATCGACGCGCGCAACGGCAGCGACGAGCAGCTGCACTTCGTCCCGGAGGACGGAAGCCACTCGATCGCCTGGTGCCTCTGGCACACCTCGCGCGTCGAGGACCTGATCATCAGCCGCGTGACGGATGAGCCTCAGGTCTGGAACGAGGAGTGGGCGAACCGCACCGGACTCTCCCTCGAGGGCTTCGGCACCGGCATGTCCGACGCGGACGCCCGGCAGGTCCGTGTCGCAGACCTCGCAGCGCTCGGCAGCTACCAGGACGCCGTCTTCGAGCGCACGTCCCAGTTCCTGGCGGACGCCACAGAGGACGATCTCGAGCGGGAGATCCCGGCCCGCAACGGCAGCGAGAGCGTCGGCGAGGCGATCTCGCTGCACATGATGGGTCACTTCAACGGCCACCGCGGGGAGATCAACCTCCTCCGCGGCATGCAGGGAATGCCCACCGTCATGGCCGCGCATGGCACCCACTAGCGCTGCCGACCCTGACGACACAGTACGGGAGCACAACCTCAGGGCCGGCCACGATGGTCCCGGCTGTTATGTCTGCTGGCACCCTCGGCGCGGCCGGGCGCTGTAACCGCGAAGGGCAGCTCGGCGGCCTGGAGCGCGTGGTGGCATTCAGCTCCCGGACGACTCGTCACCGCCCGGCGTCCAGCGCTCGGGCAGGGCGTTGTTGTCGCGACGGCGCCTTGCTCTTCCCGCTACCAGGGTGCTGAAGAAGCGGCCGTTGGGGCCGCCGGCGGTACCGAACGACTCCGCGTGACCGCGAGCATGATGTTGGCCTGACGCTCGGCGTCTCCGGGCACGGGCTGCCTCCCAGGCTGCGCCCCCCACTTCAGCACTTGACAGAGAAAGCGCATACGCGCTATATCAAAAGGGGGCATGGCAGATGTGTCTGCTCTGGAGTTCGCAGCACGGGTGATGCGTATGTTGCGACAAGCCCCCGTTTACCTTCTCCGTATGGCGCCGCGGAAGATCGCCAGGCTGCCGCTTCGGCTGGCGGCGGCGCTGATCGTCCTGTGGATTGCGTTGGCCCCGTCGGCGCCCGAGGCCAACGCTCAGACGCCGGACCCCGTGATCTCGATCAAGGGACTCAAGAGAGTCGATGAGGGCGGGGACGCGTCGTTCACCGTCACGGCGAGCGCGGCTCCTGCCGCCGACCTGACCATCAAGCTCAACGTCGAGGAAACCACCGGCGGCGGCGCCAACTACGTCCCCAGCGGACAGGAAGGCGACCGGACCGTCGTCATTCGCGCCGGCAAGCAATCCGTGAAGTTCACCATCCCCACCAATGCAAGATACGCCAGGGAAGATAACGGCAAGGTGGTCGCCAAAATTCTGGCCGGCGCCGGCTATGCCGTGACCGATTCCCAAAAGCGCTCCCAGCAAGAAACTGTAATCCGCAATCGTAATGACGGGGTGCAGCTGGATTTTGCGACCCGGTGGGTCGCTGAGTTTGGCACCGCCCCGGTCAGGATCTCTGTTCAAGTCGCCGACGGGCACGAGCTGTGGGGAACAGCTCGTACCATCAACTACACGGTGAGCGGTACGGCGGAGCGCGGCGAGGGCAAGGACTACACCATTGACGGCTGCACGTCCTCACCGTGCAGCATCAGACTGCCCGCGAACACCCACACCGTCTCGATCCTGCTGAGGATCAACAATGACGGCCTGGACGAGAATGACGAGACCATCGTGTTCACGCTGCAAAACGGCAGCGGCTACAAGGTGAACAACAGCAGGAGAACGACAAAGGTCACCCTGAGGGACGACGACACCCGCGGCCTGACGTTCTATCGGAGCTGGCCAGACATCGACGAGGGCGACAGCGGCACGATCAAGGTCAGGTTGTCGTCGCAGCCGACGGCCGCGGTTACGGTCAACATCGCCTCCAACAACCCGGACGTGACGGTCAGCCCTACCTCGCTCACCTTCAACCCCAGCGGCAGCAATCTCTGGAGCCGGGATCGGACGGTGACGATAGCGGCAGCGCAGGACAATGACGCGGTCGACGACACGGCAACCCTGACCTACAGGACGTCGGGCGGGGACTACGGCGGCGCCAACGCACTGAGCATCGATCGGCCGGTCGCCGTCGACGACGACGACACCAGCACCACGGTGGGGCCCAATTTGCCCCGGATCACCATCGACGGCGGCCCCGCGGTGACGGAAGGCAGCGCAGCCAGCTTCACGGTGAACGCCGCCCCGGCGCCGACCGCACGCCTCACGGTGAACGTCGAGGTCGTGGAGCCCCCCGGCCAGGACTTCGTGGCCGCGAGCCACGAGGGCGTGAGAACCATCACCCTGAACGCAGGCGCAACCTCCGCGAGCTTCACCGTCCCCACCGTGAACGACAGTACCGACGAGGCTGACGGGTTCGTGCAGGTGTTCGTGAACGACGGCCCCGGCTACAACGCCGGCGGCGGCGGCTCTGTCGACGTCAACGACAACGACGACCCCACCCCCGCAGTGTCCTTCTCCTCGGCGTCATCGAGCGTGGGCGAGGGCGGCGGCTCGACCGGCGTGCGTGTGAATCTCACCCGGCCTGCGCCCTCGGGCGGCCTCACGGTCCGCTACACCGTCAGCGGCACCGCGAGGGCTGGAGGCAGCAACGACTTCACGATTCAGAACTCCGGCACGCTGAGCATCGCGGCTGGAGCGAGCTCCGCGACCATCCCGGTCGCCATCAATGACGACAGCGCCACCGAGAACGCCGAGACGGTCATCCTGACCCTCAGCGGCGGCACGGGTTACACGCCGGGCAGCACGACGGTCCACACGCTGACCATCAACGACAACGACAATGCGTCACAGCCCGCGGCGTCCTTCACCTCGGCAGCTTCGAGCGCGGCGGAGAGCGCCGGCACTCGCAATGTCACGGTCAACCTGTCCTCAGGCGCCCCTTCGGGCGGTGTCACCATCGGCTACAGCGCCACCGGAACGGCGACGGGTGGCAGCGGCAACGACTTCACGATCCAGAACTCCGGCACGCTGAGCATCGCGGCTGGAGCGACCTCCGCCACCATCCCGGTCGCCATCAATGACGACAACGCGCGGGAAAGCGCCGAGACGGTCATCCTGACCCTCAGCAGCGGCACGGGGTACACGCTGGGCAGCCCGACGGTCCACACGCTGACCATCAACGACAACGACGGCTCAGGCCCCGCGCTGCCTTCAGCTTCACTCGCCTCGGCGTCTTCGAGTGCGGCTGAGAGCGCCGGCACTCGCAACGTGAGGGTCAACCTGTCCTCGGCTGCACCTTCGGGTGGCTTGTCGGTCAGGTACAGCGTCACCGGCACGGCGACAGCGGGCAGCGGCAACGACTTCACCATCCAGAACTCCGGCACGCTGAGCGTCGCGGCTGGAGCGACCTCCGCGACCATCCGGGTCGCCATCAATGACGACAGCGCGCGGGAAAGCGCCGAGACGGTCATCCTGACCCTCACCAGCGGCACGGGGTACACGCTGGGCAGCCCGACGGTCCACACGCTGACCATCACCGACAACGACAGTCCGCGGGCGCCCGATCGGGAACCCACCAGCGCCGACTCGGGGGGCAGCTTCGTCGATGGCGGCGGGATCACCGACGACGGCCCGGCGCGCGACCTGACCCCGAGCGAGGCTGACTTCGAATGGACCGTCGACCGTGACCTCGATGAACTCGACAGCGGCCACGCGATGCCCACGGGGCTGTGGTCGGACGGCGCGACCCTTTGGCTGCTCCACAACGCATCCGGCGCCGGCGACGCCGTCTACGCCTACGACCTCGAGAGCGGCGAGCGCCTTGAGGACCGTGAGTTCGCGCTCGCCGAGCGCAACCGCTCCCCCCGCGGGATCTGGTCGGACGGCACGACGGTGTGGGTCTCCGACAGCGGCCAGGACAAGCTCTTTGCCTCGGTCCTCGCCACGGGCGAGCGCCTCGAGGACCGTGAATTCGAGCTGCACGACCGGAACGCCGACGCGCGCGGCATCTGGTCGGACGGGGAGACCATGTGGGTGCTCGACGGCGGGAAGGACAGCCTCTTCGCCTACGACCTCGCCAGCGGCGACCTCCTCGCTGAGTACTCCCTCGACTCACGCAACCACGACCCCCGCGGCCTCTGGTCCGACGGCGTCTCGTTCTGGGTGTCCGACCACGGCCTCAAGCAGATCTGGGCCTACCGTGTGCCCGCTCTGCCTGAGACCGCTGTGCCTGAGGGAGGGGAACCGGCGAATGAGCCGCCGGCCCTCGAACGCGTCGCTGACGAGGACTTCACCCACCTCTCCCGCGCAAGCAACAACAGCCCGCGCGGCATCTGGTCCGACGGCGTCCTGATGTACGTCGCCGACGCCAACGACGGCAGGATCTACAGCTACAACATGCCCGCGGCGATCGATGCCCGCCTCACCTCACTGGAGCTCAGCGGGGTCAACTTCGGAGAGTTCGACCCCCGCCGCACCGAGTACGACGGGGTGGCAGCCGAGGGCGTGACGACGACGACGGTCGAGGCCGAGGCGGCACAAGCGGACGCCACGGTCGTGATCGAGCCGGCAGACGACGACACGGCGGCCGCGGGACACCAGGTCGCACTGACCGCGGTCGAGCAGATCGTGATCACCGTCACCTCGGAGGACGGCAGCCGTGAGCGCAGCTACCGCGTGCGCCTCGCCGAGCTCGCCGAGCTCGCCGAGATCGCCGAGGCCGGGCCGTCCGCGAGCTGCCTGCGCGGCGCCGTCAACGTCGGCTTCAGCCTCGTGGTGTACGAGGGCGGCAGCCTCGACGAGCTCGTGGCCTGTGCGGAGGGCCGCCACGCCACGGCGCTCTACGTCCTCGTGGACGGCGACTGGGTGTCCTACCACTCCGGCGCGCCGGACTTCGTGAACGCACCTTTCCACGCGCTGTTTGCCGACGGCGTCCCGGCCGCGACGCCGCTGATCGTGCGCAGCGCGGGTCCGGTGTCGCCGGCCCCACCCGCACCCGAGGTCGCCGAGCCCTCCCCGACCTGCCTCAGCGGCGAGCTATCGGAACGCTTCAGCCTCGTGGTGTACGAGGGCGGCAGCCTCGAGGATCTCGCTGCGTGCGCCGAGAGCCTCGGGGTCACAGCACTGTACGCGCTGCACGACGGAACCTGGGTCTCTTACATCCTTGGAGTGAACGGAGTGTCGGAGTTCGTGAACGCACCCTTCCGCGCGCTGTTCACCGACGGCGTCCCGGCCGGGACGCCGCTGTCCGTGTGGGGCGAGGGGCAGGCGGCAGGCGAGGAGCGGAGCACCGAGGTCAGCGAGCAGGGAGTGCTGCGGCGAGCTGCGCCTCCGACAGCTCTCGCCACCTCGACAACGAGGCGCGTGCGTTCATCCGGTCATTCGTCAAGGAGATCGCGGTCAAGCCCGCGACGGCCACGATCCGCTACACCATCCCGACACCGCCCGACAGCCGCATCGCCGGAAGGATGTCGCGGCGATCAGCCTGCCTGAGGACATTCGCAACACGGTTTCGCTTGGTACCCTCGGCAGGATTCGAACCTGCGCACCCGGCTCCGGAGGCCGGTGCTCTATCCCCTGAGCTACGAGGGCGCGACGATCAGTGTAGGGAGCGCGCTTCGTCGTCGGCAAGCGCGTGCGCTATGCCTCGCCGGCCGTGACCTCGGCGAAGAACGCCGCCACGTCCTCCGCGAACAGCTGCGGCTGCTCCATCGCCGCGAAGTGGCCGCCGCGCGGCGGTTCGCTCCAGCGGACGAGCCGGTAGGAACGCTCGAGGACCGCTCGGGGCGCCGTCCACGGCTCGCCCCGGAAGCGCGCGAACGCCATCGGCACGGGCGGGGCCGCCGAGGCGCGGAACGGCGGCGACTCGCGGCGGCTCTCGTAGTAGGTGCGTGCCGCCGACAGTGCGCTGCCGGTCAGCCAGTAGAGCGTCACGTTCGCCAGCACCGCGTCGCGATCGAACGTCTCCCAGAGCTCGCCCGGCTCGCTCCACGCCTGGAACTTCTCGAGGATCCAGGCGAGCAATCCGATCGGTGAGTCGTTGAGCGAGTAGGCGAGCGTCTGTGGCTTCGTGCCCTGGATGTGGCCGTAGGCGCCCTCGAGATCGCGCCACTCCGCCATCTGCTCGCGCCACTCGGCCTCCTCGGCCGAGAGCGGCGTGTCCGGCGAGGCCAGCACGAGTCCCGACGGGAAGTTGAGGTGCAGCCCCAGCACGGCCTGTGGCTGCTGGTGCGTCAGCCGCGCTCCGATGACGGAGCCCCAGTCGCCGCCCTGCACGCCGTAGCGCTCGTGGCCAAGCTCCGTCATCAGCGCGTGCATGCGCTCCGCGATCCGGCCCGGGTGCATCCCCGGCTCCCGCGCCGCCTCGGAGAACCCGTAGCCCGGCAGCGAGGGCACGACGACCTCGAAGCCGGGCGCGCCCGCGACGCCGTCCGCGAGCAGCTCCGCCGCGGGCAGCAGCTCGATGAACGAGCCCGGCCAGCCGTGCAGCAGCAGCAGTGGCGTGCGCCCTTCGCCCGTCCCGAGAACGACGCAGTGCAGCGCCTCGCGCGCGTCGTCGACGGGGCCGCGCAGGTGCGTGAGCCGGTTGAGCGAGTCCTGCACCTTGAACCAGTCGAACTCGTGCCGCCAGTGGCGCCCGAGGTCGCGCAGCACGGCGTCGTCGGTACCGGCGGACCAGCCCGTCGGGAACGGGATCGAGGGCCAGCGCGCCTCGTCGATGCGCCTGTGGAGATCCGCGATCGCGGCCTCGCCGAAGTCGATGCGGAAGGGTTGCAGTGCCATGGGCGCAGTATCGCCTACTCGCGCCCCCTGCGCCGGTACTGGATTGCCTCGGCGAGGTGCGCGGACGAGATCTCGTCGGCGCCCTCGAGGTCGGCGATGGTGCGGGCGACACGCAGCACGCGATGGAAGGCGCGCGCCGAGAGGCCGATCTGCTCCATAGCCGCCGCGAGCAGCGGCTCCGCGCCGGCCTCGAGCTGTTGCTGGCAGAAGCGCCGCACCTCCTGCGGCCCCATCTCCGCGTTGGTCAGCGCGTCGCCGGCGGCGGCGTCAGTGCCGGCGAGCCGCTCGCGCTGCCGGGCGCGGGCGACCTCGACGCGCTCGCGCACTTCGGCGCTCGACTCGCCCGAGGGTGCGCGCGTCAGGTCGTCGTACTCGACGCGCGGCACGTCGACAAAGAGGTCGAAGCGGTCGAGCAGCGGCCCGGAGACGCGGCGCTGATAGCGCGAGACGGTCGCCTCCGGACAGGCGCAGGAGCGCCGGCTGTCGCCGTAGTAGCCGCAGGGGCAGGGGTTCATCGCCGCGACGAGCAGAATGCGCGCGGGGAAGCTGACGGAGCCGCGCACGCGCGAGATCGTGACCGAGCCCGCCTCCAGCGGCTCGCGCAACGCCTCGAGGGCGCTCCCCGGGTACTCCGGGAACTCGTCGAGGAAGAGCACGCCGCGGTGCGCGAGCGAGATCTCGCCCGGCCGGATTATGCTGCCGCCGCCGACCAGGCCGGCGTGCGAGATGGTGTGATGCGGGGCGCGGAAGGGCCGCTGGCGGATGAACGGGCGGTCCTGGCCCATCATCCCGGCGACCGAGTAGACCTTCGTGACCTGCAGCGCCTCCGCCGAAGTCAGCTCCGGCAGCAGGCCGGGCACGCAGCGCGCCAGCAGCGTCTTCCCGGAGCCGGGCGGGCCCTGCAGCATGACGTTGTGCCCGCCCGCGGCGGCGACCTCCAGCGCGCGCTTGACGTGCTCCTGCCCATGCACCGCCGCGAGGTCGAACGCAGGCCTGGGAAGCTCGTCGGGCTCGTCGTCGCCGTCCTCGCAGGCCCAGCCGTCCGGCTCGGCGCGCACATCGGAGAGGGTGGCGAGGCCGCGCACGTCCACCAGCTCGGCGAGCCGCGCCTCGGCGACGTCGTCCGGCGGCACCACCGCCGTGCCGATGCCCTGGTCGGCGCACATCGAGACGAGCGGCAGCACGCCGCTGACGTGACGCAGGCGCCCGTCGAGCGAGAGCTCGCCGAGCAGCGCCATCTCCTCGAAACGGTCGGGCACCTGGTGCGAGGCCACGAGGATCGCGACCGCAATCGGCAGGTCGTAGAGCGGGCCCTGCTTGCGCACGTCCGCGGGGGCGAGGTTGACGGTGATGCGCCGCAGCGGGAACTCGAAGCCCGCATTGCGGATCGCCGCGCGTACGCGCTCCTTCGCCTCCTGCACAGCCGTGTCCGGCAACCCCACGATCTGGAACGCGGGCAAGCCGCTTCCGATATCCACCTCGACATCGACGGGGATGCCGTCGATGCCCACTACTGCTCCGCTGCGAACCTTTGCGAGTGCCATGTGCAGGTTGTAGCACACCCGTTCGCTTCGTGGCAACCCCGTGTCAGGCCGAACCGCGCTCAGCCCTCGGAGCGGGTGACCGAGACGACGCCGCGCACGCTGTCGAGGCGGCTCATCAGGCGCGAGACCTGGGCGCGTCCCTCCGTCTCGAGGGTGAGGTGGATGATCGTCATGCGGTCCTCGTGCTCGGTACGCACGGCGACCATGTTGACCCGCTCCGCGGCTACCAGTGTGCTGATGTCGCGCAGCAACCCGACGCGGTCCCAGGCGTGGACCTCGACGGCGGCGGCGTAGAGCTCGCCCTCGCGGCCCCAGTCGCACTCGACGAAGCGCTGCGGTTCTGCGTCGCTGCGCGTGTTGTGACAGTCGCGGCGGTGCACCGTGACGCCTCGCGATCGCGTGACGTAGCCGATGATGTCGTCGCCCGGCAGCGGGCCACAGCAGCGCGCGAGCGTGACGTGCAGCCCCGCGGAGCCCAGCACGCGCACGTTAGGCGGCCCGCGCCGTACCGAGGGTGCACGCGTGGTGATCGCGGGCTGCTCGGGCAGTTGATCGGCGAGCTTCTGGCCGAGCGCCTGCAGCGAGACGTCACCGTAGCCGATCGCCGCGAGCATGTCCTCGAAGGACTCGTAGTGGAACTCGCGATGCAGCTCGTCCGGGACCTCGGCGATCCCCATGCGCTTGCGCTCTCGTTCGAGCAGTTCGCGACCCTTGGCGACGTTCTCGCCGCGCTTCTGCCGCCGGAACCACTGCCGCACCTTCTGGCGGGCGTGACTCGAGCCGAGGTAGCCGAGCTCCGGGTTCAACCAGTCCCGCGAGGGCCCGCCGTCGCGCCGCCCGCGGACGATCTCGATCACGTCCCCGTTCTGCAGCTTCGTGCCCAGCGCCACCAGCCGGCCGTTGACCCTCGCGCCCGTGCAGTGATGCCCGAGGTCGGTGTGGATGCGGTAGGCGAAGTCGATCGGGGTCGAGCCGGCGGGCAGCACACGTACATCGCCGCGAGGCGTGAAGACGAAGACCTGGTCACGGAAGACGTCCGTCTTCACCGAGTCGAGGAAGTCCTCGGTGCCGGATGCTTCCTGCTGCCACTCGATGAGGTGGCGCAGCCAGGCCATGCGCTCCTCGTACTGGCGGTCGCGCGCGCTGGCGTGCTCCTTGTAGGCCCAGTGGGCGGCGACGCCGTACTCGGCGACCTCGTGCATCTCGCGGGTGCGGATCTGCACCTCGAAGGGGCGCGCGCCGGGGCCGAGCACACTCGTGTGCAGCGACTGGTACATCGACTCCTTGGGATTACCGACGTAGTCGTCGAAGCTGTTCGGGATCGGGTGCCAGGTCTGGTGGACGACGCCGAGCGCGTGGTAGCACTCGGCGACCGAGTTGACGATCACGCGCACGGCGAGCAGGTCGTGGATCTGGTCGAAGGATTTCCCTTCGGCGGCGTAGCGCTGCATCTTCTCGTGGATCGAGTAGAGGTGCTTGACCCGCCCGATCACCTCGGCCTCGATGCCCGCATCCTCGAGGGCCTCGCGCAGCCCACGCTCGACCCGGCGGACGAAGCGCTCGCGCTCGGCCCGCCGTGAGGCGAGCGTGGAGGCGACGCGCCGGTAGTGCTCCGGCTCGAGCACGCGGAACGCGAGGTCTTCGAGCTGCCACTTCATCTGCCAGATCCCGAGCCGGCTCGCGAGCGGCGCGTAGATGTCCATCGTCTCGCGTGCGATCTCGCGCTGCCGCTCCGGATCCAGGTACTGGATCGTCTGCATGTTGTGCAGCCGGTCGGCGATCTTGACGATGACGACGCGGACGTCCTCCGCCATCGCCACCAGCATCTTGCGCAGCGTCTCGGCGTCCTCGGCGCTCTTGCGCGCGCCCAGCGCGACACCTGCCGAGGGCAGGTGCTCGATCTTCGTGGCGCCTTCGACGAGGCTCACGACCTCGGCGCCGAAGCGCTGGCCCAGCTCGCGGGCGCTGACGCCGCAGTCCTCGATCACGTCGTGGAGCAGCGCCGCCTGGACGGTGTGCACGTCCATGTTCAACCCTGCCACGAGGCGGGCGACCGACACGGGATGAACGATGTAGGGATCGCCGGACTTCCGCAGCTGGCCCTCGTGGCATTCGGCGGCGTAGACGTAGGCCTCGCGCGCGGCCTCGACGCGTTCGTCGGGGAGATAGTCGCGGAGCGCGTCGAGCAACTCGGCCGAGCCGTCCGGCTGTGCGTGAACCGCGCTGCCTTGCTCGCTGCGTCCGTTGCCGGTCATGGGCTCTGAGCGTATGCCGGATGTGGCATCGCCGCAACGCTCGCCATGGCGAGCCGCCCGGCACACTGCGCCAGCGGCGGCGAGGCCGTAGGCTGGAATGCGGCGGACCGCGCCCCGGAGGGAACGATGGCGGACCTGCAGGCGCCGCGCGGCATGAGCGACCTGTTGCCGGAGGACGAGGCCGCCTGGCGCTTCGTCCGCGACACCACGGAGCGCGTCGCCGGGTCGTTCGGCTACTCCCTGATCGCGACCCCGATCGTCGAGGACGCGCGCGTCTTCGCGCGCACCTCGGGCGGCGAGAGCGACATCGTCTCCAAGGAGATGTACGTCTTCGAGGACCGCGGCGGCGGCGAGCTGGCGCTACGTCCCGAGGGCACCGCGTCCGTCTGCCGCGCCTACCTCGAGCACGGCATGGCGAGCCGCCCGCAACCGGTGCGCCTCTACTACTTCGGCCCGATGTTCCGCTACGACCGCCCGCAGGCGGGCCGCTACCGCCAGCTCTGGCAGCTCGGCGCGGAGTGCATCGGCGACTCCTCGCCCGCCGCCGACGCCGAGGTGATCGAGCTGCAACACGCGATCTTTCGCGAACTCGGGCTCGACAACCTCGTGCTGCGCATCAACTCGATCGGCACGGCGGAGACGCGGCGCGGCTACACCGCGCACCTGCGCGAGCACCTCCGCCCGCACCTCGAGACGCTCTCGCACGACTCGCAGCGGCGCTTCGAGACGAACCCGCTGCGCATCCTCGACTCGAAGGAGGACGCCTCCCACGCGGCGCTGCGCGAGGCGCCGAGTATCCTCGACCACCTCTCCGCCGAGGACGCCGAGCACTTCGCCAGCGTGCGCTCCCTGCTGGACGCCGCGGGCGTCGCCTACGAGGTCGCCCCGCGCATCGTGCGCGGGCTGGACTACTACGCGCGCACCGTCTGGGAGTTCGAGCCGCCCTCGGAGGACGGCGAGGCCGGCGGGCAGTCGACCGTCGGCGCGGGTGGCCGCTACGACGGCCTGATTGAGCTGCTCGGCGGCCCGCCGACGCCCGGCACCGGCTTCGCGACGGGCATCGAGCGCACGCTGCTCAACATGCGAGAGCGCGGCGTCGAGGCGCCGCCTGTCGCCGCGCTTGATGTCGCGACGATCCCACTCGGCGCGCACGGCCCGGCGGCGGCGCTGCGCCTCGCGCAGGTGCTGCGCGCGGCGGGCCTCGCCGTGCGCGCCGGCGTCCCCGGCCGCTCCCTCCGCGCGCAGCTGCGAGGCGCAAACGCCTCGGGCGCGCGCTACGCCGCCATCGTCGGCGACGACGAAGCCGCCCGCGGCGTCGTCCAGCTCAAGCCGCTCGCGACGGACGGCGACCAGTTCGAGGTGGCGATGGGGGACGCGGCGGCGGCGGTACGGGGGGAGTAGCAGGGTGGCGCGACGATCCCGGCAGAGCGATCCCGAGACCACCCGCGAGGAAGTTGTCAACGTCCTGCTGGCCGAGCTGCTCAAGGATCACGGCATCAAGGCGCGAGCGGAGCGCCGAAGCCGCTCTGGCGTCCCCGACGTGCGGGTCGCGCTGTACGGTAAGGACTCCGTGATCATGGACTGCAAGTGGGACGGCTCCGCGACCGCGCTCCACGCCCAACTCGACGCGCGCCTGTCGAGGTTCCCCGACGCGCTCGGCGCCATCGGCCTGCTCTATCCCGATCGCCTACGGCGCGCGGAGGACACCGCCGCCGTGCTCCGGGGAGCTCAGGACCTTCAATGGTGGATCCACGGCTCGCGTAGCCTGCGCCACCCCGACTCCAGAGTCCGGACGGGCTCTGTAGCCGCCTTGGCTGACCAGTTGCGCAACTTGCCGCTGGAACTTGAGGGCTTCGACAGCGTAGAGGCAGCCGCGAAGAGAATCGGATGGGCCGTTGAGGACGCCGTCGGCGCGCTCACCGGCCATGCCCGCATCGCCCGGCGCATCGCCGACCTTATCGCCGAGACGGATCAGGAGAAGGATCGCGCCGCCGCCCTGCGCATCGGCTGCCTTGTACTCTTCAACGCCCTCGCATTCCAGGATCGCCTCGCCGCCGTCAACGGCGATGTGCGGACAGTGGACGAAGCGATGCGCAACGGCCTCGCTGGGCTGCACGCGGCGTGGCGGTCGATCTGCGACGACATCGACTACGTGCCCGTCTTTGAGCTCGCGGGCGAGATTCTCGGCGTGGTCGCCGACGCGCCGGAGGACACCGCCAACGCGGTCCTCGCGCCGCTCGTCAAGGCGATGGAGGACACGCGCCGCGTCGAAGGGCACGACCTGTCCGGGCGACTGTTCCATACGTTGCTGAGCGACGCAAAGTTCACCGGCGCCTACTACACGTCCGTGCCCGCGGCCACGCTGCTCTCCCGACTGGTGTTCCAAGACTGGCCGCCGCGCGTCGACTGGAGTGATCACGAGTTCCCGGCCTCGCTCAACATCGCCGACCTCGCGTGCGGCACGGGCACACTGCTGATGGCCGCCGCCAGCGAGGTCGAACGCCGCCACCGCGACGCCGGTGGGCAACGCGCCGCCGAGTTGCACAAGGCGATGGTCGAGCAGGCCCTGCACGGTTACGACGTGCAGCTTTCGGCTGTGCACTTCGCGGCCACGAGCCTTGCGATGCTGAACCCGGAGATCCAGTTCGACCGCATGAACCTCTACGTCATGCCGCTCGGCGTCGAGGGCGAGACCACCTCGCTCGGCTCGCTCGACTTCCTCGGCGAGAACGAAGCGCCGGTCCAGTACACGCTCTCGATGGACGCGGCGGGCATCTCCACGCGGGGCGGCGAGCGGGTATCCGGCGAGGGGGCGCGCGGCGCGGCCGAGGGCGTCACCGCGACGCTGCCGGAGCTCGACCTCGCAATCATGAACCCGCCATTCACCCGCTCAGTGGGTGGAAACCTGCTATTCGGCAGCCTGCCCGCGGCGGAGCGGCGTCAACTGCAAACCGAGCTGTCCCGCCGCCTGCGTCAGCGGCGCGGCGAGTTTGAGCAACGACAAGGGTCGTCCACACCCGGCCTGGCCGCCGCGTTCGTAGCGACGGCGGCACCCAAACTGCGGCGCGGCGAGGGACGCCTCGCGCTCGTGCTCCCCTCCACCGTGTGCACTGGCCCGTCGTGGGAACGCACGCGAGCCCTCATCGAGCTCGATTTCATGCTCGACATGGTGATCGCATCCCACGACCCGCAACGATGGAATTTCTCGGACAGCACGTCCCTCTCGGAGGTGCTGCTCATCGCCACGCGCCGTCCTGTCGAACGTGTCGAAGAAGAGCACCGGACGGTGTTCATCAACCTCTGGCGGAACCCGGACGGCGTGCTGGACGCGCACCGAGCCGCGCAGGCGATCACCGCAACCACGCCCGCGCTGCTCGAGGATTCAGGCACGGCGCTGCTCGAAGCGGACGGCCTGCACATCGGCGAGGCGTTCTCGATGCCCGCGTCGCGGCTCGCCGGTAAGCAGTGGTCCGGCATGCAGTTCGCCCGCGCCGACCTGGTTCGCGGCGCACTCGGGCTGCTCGACGACGGCGAGGTCTGGATCCCGGGCGAGGGCGATCCCGTCGACATCCCGCTCTGCGCCCTAGGCGAACTCGGCCAAGTCGGCCCCGACCGCCGCGATGTGTGGGACGGCTTCGAGCGTACAGCTGCAGTGACCGCCTATCCAATGGTGGAGAACCACGACACCGAGCAGAGGAAGCGTCTCGTGACGGAGCCGGACTGCTATCTGGCCCCGCTCGTCAAAGCCCGACCGGGACGCCACTTGAAGGCGGCGGCCCAGTTGTGGCCGAAGGCAGGGCAGCTCCTTGTTGCCGAACGACTGCGACTCGACACGGCCAGAATTGCTGCCATGCGGTGCACGACGCGCGTGCTGTCCAACGTCTGGTGGCCCGTTCGCATTGGAGATGCGGTGAGCGAGCGGGCGCTGGCCGCCTGGCTCAATTCGAGCCTCGGCCTGCTAACGCTGCTCGCACAGCGGACCAGCACGGAGGGGAGCTGGGTCGGGCTGAAGAAGGCCGATCTCGAACGGCTCCCGGTGCTCGACATGGGAGCACTCTCGGCGCGGCAGCGCGGGAACCTCGCGGCCCTGTTCGACAAGATGGCGGATGAGGAGTTCGAGCGGCTGCCGGCAATGGCGCACTGCCCGGCGCGCAAGGCCCTGGACGACGGCGTCTCGCGAATCCTCAGGCTGCCGGACCTCGCCACCTTGCGCGAGTTGCTGGCGTCGGAGCCCGTGGTCGCGAACCGGCCGCTGTAGCGCCGCTACGCGACGAACTCAGACCAACATCTCATCGAGCAGCAGCTTCAAGCGCGGAGCAGTTCCCGCTTACGGAGCCACTCAGTCTCGGCCTGCTCGGCTTCCTCGGCGTTGCGGTTGATCCAGTCCTCAATCTCGTCCGGGTAGTCGAGGTAGTAGAGCAGAGCCGCTCGCATGAGGTGGCGCGGCTGACCCATGAGATCAACCGTCCGGTCCACGGTGCGTTCGATAGCCTCTTCGCTGCCCATCGGTTGTCCGAGGAACACGTCGGCTACCTGCCACACGTCGGGTCCGCCCATGAGCACGGCCCTGCGCCCGGCTGGCCCGTCGCGGAAGAACACCCAGGGATGCCGCGCCATGCGCAGCCCCTCCTCGACCAGCCGTGCGGCCGCCGCCGAGCGGGACTCGCCCGACTCGCGGCCGAGCGCATCCAGCCGGCCGAGCGTCTCGTCGCCGAGGCCAATCGAGACCTTGCGCCTCGCCATCGTGCCCTCCCGCGCGACACACGTCGCCGCACACATCGTAGCACCGGGCCCCGCGCGGGCTCCCGGACCCGCCCCCTGCTACCCTAGTCCCATGCACGAACGCATCGCGGAGATCGAGGCGCGCTTCGAGGAGTTGACGCAGCTCCTCAGCGATCCGGAGGTGGCCTCCGACCACCGCCGCATGGCCGAACTCGCCCGCGAACGCTCGCGCCTCGAGCCAATCGTCGATCTCGGACGGCGCTTCCGCGAGACAGAGGAAGCCCTCGCCGACGCGCGCGACCTGCTGCGCTCCGGCGACGACGACGAGCGCGAACTGGCCCGCGAGGAGGAGGAGCGGCTGACGCCGCTGTTCGCCGACCTCGAGGAGGAGCTGAAGCTCGCGCTGCTGCCTCGCGATCCCGCCGACGAGAAGGACGCGATCATCGAGATCCGCGCCGGCGCGGGCGGCGAAGAGGCCGCGCTCTTCGCCGCCGACCTGTTCCGCATGTACCAGCGCTACGCCGAGCGCCAGGGCTGGCGGCTGGAGGTGCTCAACACCTCCGAGGCCGGACCCGGCGGCTACCGCGAGATGACCTTCGAGCTGTCCGGCGAGGACGCCTACCGCCGTATGAAGCACGAGTCCGGCGTGCACCGCGTGCAGCGCGTCCCGGAAACCGAGTCGCAGGGTCGCATCCACACCTCGACGGCCACGGTCGCCGTGCTGCCCGAGGTCGACGAGGTGGAGGTGGACATCGACTGGGGCGAGGTGCGGACGGACATCTTCCACGCCTCCAGCGCGGGCGGGCAGAACGTCAACAAGGTCGCCACCGCCGTGCGCTTCACGCACGAGCCGACCGGCATCGTCGTCGTCTGCCAGGACGAGCGCTCGCAGGCCAAGAACCGCGCGAAGGCGGAGAGCGTGCTGCGCGCCCGCCTCTACGACCTCGAGCGCGCGAAGGCCGCCGCCGAGGTCGCCGACGTACGCCGCTCGCAGGTGGGGAGCGGCGACCGCTCGGAGAAGATCCGCACCTACAACTTCCCCGACGACCGCGTGACCGACCACCGCGTGCGGCTCACGAAGCACGGCCTCCCGCGCATCCTCGACGGCGAGATCGACGCGCTGATCGACGCCGTCGCGATGGAGGAGCAGTCGCGCCTCCTGCAGCAGGCCGCGACGACCTGACCGCCGCCCGATGGCGCTCGATCCACACGGCCCCGCGGACACCGTCGGCTCGTTGCTGCTGGAGGCGGCGCAAGGGCTGGTCGCCGCCTGGGCCGCGGAGAGCCTCGACGAGGCGCGGCTGGAGGTCGACCTGCTCTACGGCGAGGCGGCGAGGCTGAGCCGCGCGCAGGTGATCGCGGCCGGCCGCGACACGCCGCCGCCCGAGGCGCGCGAGGGCTTCGAGGCGCTGCTGTTGCGGCGCATGGCGCGCGAACCACTCGCCTACATCCTCGGACGCCGCGAGTTCCACGGCCTGACCTTCGAGGTCGGCCCCGGCGCGCTGATCCCGCGCCCGGAGACCGAGACCCTGGTCGAGGCGGCGCTGGCGGCGATCCGCGAGCACCCGAACGCCCGGCGAATCGTGCGCGTGGCCGACGCGGGCACGGGCAGCGGCGCGGTCGCGATCGCGATCGCGCGGCATGCGCCCTCGGCGAAGGTCTTCGCGACGGACGCCTCGACAGAGGCGCTGGCCTGGGCGGGCCGCAACCGCGCGCGGCTGGGGCCGCTGGAGCGCGTGGTGCTGCTCGCCGGCGACCTGCTGGAGCCGATCGGCGAGCCGCTCGACGTGGTCGCCGCGAACCTGCCCTACATCCCGACCGACGAGTACGAGCGCCTGCCCGAGGAGATCCGCGCCGGCGAGCCGCGCCTCGCAGTCGACGGCGGCGACGACGGCCTCGCGCTGGTCCGCCGCCTCGTCGACCAGCTCCCGGAGCACCTCGCGGACGGCCCCGCCGCCGTCCTGCTCGAGCTCGGCGGCGGCCAATCCCCCTTCGTCGCCGACTGGCTCACATCCGCCCTCGGCGGCGGCGATGCTGACGTGACTGTCGAGGTGCACCGCGATCTGGCTGGCAACCGGCGGGTGTTGGAGGCGCGGCGGGGGTATTGAGAGTTCCTGAAGATGCGGAAAGCCCCCGGCCGTCTCTGCCGAGGGCTTCACATGTGCGGATTCGCACAACGCGCCTGTCCAGCGCACTGGCGTCGTGGAGTGGCTCACCGCCGTCAAGGCGGCAACAGCCGCTTCGCCTCGACCTCGCCGGACGCCGGCTCGCCCCTCGGGGGGAGGCCGGAGCGGATCGACTCCCACGTACGCTCTGCGAGGTCCACTACCTCGTCGAAGGGCCGCTCACCCTGGAGGTACTCGCGGTAGGCGTCGCGAACCTTGTCCGTCGGCTTCATCGTCTCCAACCCTCCCTCAGGGACAGCAGGACATCGCGTTCGTGCCAGATCGCCCAGTACCAGTGCCGCGGCTCCATCTGGTGAACGGGCCCCGGCTCGGCGCCAGCCGTGTTCAGGGCGAGCGACCGGAGCGGCAGCGGCCCACCGCCTGCAAGCGCGAGGTCCGACATGAGGAGGTAGCTCGCGAGGTTCACGAGTCCGTGCTCGTACCGCAAGTCGGCGCCGGGACTCTCGACGACATACGCGCAGACATCGCACGCATCCGGCGTGAGGTCGGCATGGTTCTCAACCGGGACGCGGCACCTCCGCCCTGGCCAATACTGCACAGGGAGTATAGCGGATGATTCATGTGTGCCACAATGCGAACCGATAGCGCCGCCGCCCCTACCCCGGCATCTGCTGCGCGATCTGGTAGATCTTTCCCTCCGTCTTGATCGAGGGGGCGATGACCATCCTCGCGGCGTGGAAGTCGGCGATGGACTGGGCGCCACACGTGGCCATCGAGGTGCGCAGGGCGCCGACGAGGTTCTCGGTGCCGTCCGTGCGCGAGGTCGGGCCGAAGAGCAGCGTGTCCAGCGTCCGCGGCTGGCCGACGTGCACGCGCACGCCTCGAGGCAGCTCCGCGTGCGGAGTCGCCATGCCCCAGTGGTAGCCGCGGCCCGGCGCCTCCTTCGTCGCGGCGAAGGGGGAGCCGATCATGACCGCGTCGGCCCCGGCGCAGATCGACTTCGAGAGGTCGCCGCCGGTGCGGATGCCGCCGTCCGTAATGATCGGCACGTAGCGGCCCGTCTGCTCGTGGTAGAGGTCGCGCGCGTAGGCCGTGTCGAGCGTCGCGCTGACCTGCGGGATGCCGATGCCCAGCACCTCGCGCGAGGTGCACGCCGCCCCCGGCCCCACGCCGACGAGGATCGCGTGGATGCCCGTCTCCATCAGCTCCAGCGCCGCACCCGTGTCGACCGTGTTGCCGACGAGTACGGGGAGAGGGTCGATCTGCTCGACGAGCTCGTCGAGGCGCAGGCCGCGCAGGGAGCGCGAGACGTGGCGGGCGGTGGTGACGGTGGACTGCACGGCGAAGAAGCTGGCCCCCGCGTCCCTGGCGACGGGGGCAAGGCGCTTCGTGTTCTGCGGCGTGGCGCTCACGGCGGCGACGCCGCCGAGCTCGATAATCTCCTCGATACGCCGCCCGACGAGGTCGTCGCGAATCGGCTGCGAGTAGACGTGCTGGATGATCTCGGTCGAGTGATCGAGGTTGGCGGCGGCGATCTCCTCGTAAATGCCCGCGGTGTCCTCGTAGCGCGTTTGCACGCCCTCGAGGTTGAGGACGGCGAGGCCGCCCGCCTTCGTGAGGGCGCCGGCGAAGGAGGGGTCGACGACGGCGTCCATCGCCGAGGCGAGGATCGGGACGGGGAAGGAGTGCGCGCCGAGGGTGAAGGCCGGCTCGACGAGATCGGGGTTGGTGGTGACGGCGCCGGGGACGATCGCGACATCGTCGAATCCCCAGGCGCGCTCAAGGCTCTTGCGCTCTGCTGCCGTCATCGTCGTGGCCCCTCCCCCGTCACGCTCAGGTGACTCTGAGCGGCGGGCACTGCGATCGGGGAGAGTGCCTGGAGGCGCAGATACACAAAGACCCCGCCGCGGGGGAGGGGTCTTGCCCGGGATGCGCCCGAGGACTTCGATAGCCAGGTTGTCGCATGGGTCCCGCCACGGTCACCCTGCTTTTGAGGATGGTAGGGCCACCCCGATCGGGGGTCAATGTCGGGGCCCCCGAAACGCGCGAACCGGGCCTCGGCGGGCCGCGAGCATCGCGCGAGGGCTACCGCACCGGGCGCGCGTACCAGCCCCGCCAGACCGCCTTGCGGCGGCGCAGCAACGCGATGAACAGCGGGTTCGTCCAGATCAGAATCCGCCACAGCGGCCACTTGTCGAACCGCCGCGTCGAGGGCTGGACGCGCGGCTGCCGGATGAGCGCGACCTTGCGCCCCGTGTCGCGCGCGAGCCGCTTGAGGCTCCGGTAGAAGTCGGAGTCCTCGCCGATCCACGCCGTCTCGTCGTAGCCGCCGGCCTCCTCGAAGGCGGACGCGCGGCAGAACTGCGCGGCGCCCTGCGCCATGCGCGTGAGCCGCGCGAGCAGCCGCGAGGCGCGCAGGTAGAGCCTCGCGAGGCGGCGCTGCGGCCGGTAGTCGACGGCGACGGCGCCGCCGAGGCAGGTCGGGTCGTCCAGCACCGCATGGATCGCCTGGAGGAACGTGGGCGGCACGATCACGTCGGCGTCGACGAAGACGAGCACGTCGCCCTCGGCGTGGCGGGCGCCCGCGTTACGTGCGCGCGCGATGCCCTGCCCGGGCTCGTGGATCACCCTCGCGCCCCCCACGAGGGCGACGGCGGCGGTCCGGTCGGTGCTGTTGTTGTCGACGACGATCGTCTCGACCGTCCCATCGATGCGGTCGAGCAGGCGGGTTGCGGCGACCTCGATCGAGTCGAGCGTGGCGGCCACGTAGTCCGCTTCGTTGAAGGCCGGGACGATGATCGAGAGCCTCACGGGAACGCAGCGTACCGCGACGCCCCGCTGTGCGGCAGTGTGCGGCAGGTGGCCCTGCGGGGTGCAGGTGCTACGATTCGAGCGATGGCTGAGACGGTCCTCGCCGCGGTCGCGTGGCCCTATGCAAACAGCGCGCTGCACGCGGGCCAGATCGCCGGCGCATACCTGCCTGCCGACATCTTCTCCCGCTACCACCGCATGCGCGGCGACCGCACGCTGATGGTCTCGGGCTCCGACGTGCACGGCACCCCCGTGACGATCCGCGCCGAGGAGGAGGGCTCTACCCCCGAGGCCGTGATCGAGCGCGCCCACGCCTCCTTCCTCGACACCTTTGAGCGCTTCGGCATCTCGTTCGACCTGTTCACCTCGACCGGCACGGCGAACCACGCCGCGGTGACGCAGGACCTCTTCCTGCGCCTCCACGAGCAGGGCCACATCTACGAGGCCGAGATGACGATGCTGTTCGACCCCGAGGCCGAACGCTTCCTGCCCGATCGTTATGTCGAAGGTGAGTGCCCCTACTGTGGCTACGACGGCGCGCGCGGCGACCAGTGCGACGAGTGCGGACGCACGATGGACGCCCTCGAGTTGATCGCGCCGCGCTCCCGGCTCTCCGAGGCGACCCCGGAGCCGCGCCGGACCAACCACTGCTTCCTCAAACTCAGCGAGTTCAACGACCAGTTGCTCGAGTGGGTCGATCCGCAGACACACTGGCGGCCGGCCGTGCGCAACTTCACGCTCGGCCTGTTGCGCGAGGGACTGCACGACCGCGCGATCACGCGCGACATCGAGTGGGGCGTGCCCGTACCCCTCGAGGGCTGGGACGAGAAGCGCATCTACGTCTGGTTCGAGGCGGTGATCGGCTACCTCTCCGCGACGAAGGAGTGGGCGCAGAACTCGGGGCAGCCGGACGCCTGGGAGGCGTGGTGGAAGGATCCGGCGGCGCGGACCGTCTACTTCCAGGGCAAGGACAACGTCCCCTTCCACACCACCATCTGGCCGGCCATGCTGCTCGGCTACGGCGGCCTCAACCTGCCCTACGACGTCCCCGCGAACCAGTACGTCACGATCTCCGGCTCGAAAGCCTCGTCCTCGCGCAACTGGGCGATCTGGATGCCGGACTACCTCGACCGCCACGACCCGGACCCGCTGCGCTACGGGCTGACCGCGATGATGCCCGAGACCTCCGACACGGACTTCACGTGGGCCGAATACGTGCGCCGCAACAACGACGAACTGGTCGCGCGCTGGGGCAACCTCGTGCACCGCGTGCTCACCCTGACGCGACGTCACTTCGACGCGCGCGTACCGGGCGCCGAGGCAGCGCCCTCGGCGGGGTCGGCGGCGCTGCTCGCGCGCGTCGACGCGGCCTTCGAGGAGGTCGGCGCGCACATCGACGGGCTGCGCCTGCGCGCAGCCCTGCAGACCGCGATGGGCGTCGCGCAGGAGGCGAACCGCTACCTCGATGAGCGCGCACCGTGGGCGGCCGTGCGCGAGGACCGCGAGTCGGCGGCGGAGACGCTCTCGACGGCGATCCAGGCGATCGCCGGGCTGGCCACGCTGCTGCAGCCGTTCCTGCCCTTCACCTCGCCGCGCGCGTGGGCCCTCGCCGGCTGCGAGGGCGACATCGAGGCGGCGGGCT
This sequence comes from Dehalococcoidia bacterium, assembly GCA_963667465.2. GTDB lineage: Bacteria > Chloroflexota > Dehalococcoidia > UBA2979 > UBA2979 > VXMT01. The sequence goes on from CAXXDN010000002.1 coordinate 1,258,959, forward strand.
GGACTCGCACGCCCGTCGCGCCGGGCACGCCCCTGCCCGAGCCGGCGCCGCTGTTCCGCAAGCTCGACGAGTCGCTGGTCGACGAAGAAGAGGCGCGGCTCGGCCAGTAGGCCGGGCAACGGAGGACGAGCACACGATGAGCCCCCTCGACGCCCCGATCGTCGACGCACACGCACACACCTGGTCCGGCGCGTTCTCCGAGGACCACGCCGAGGTGATGGAGCGCGCCTGGGGCTCCGGCCTCACCGCCGTCGTCGAGGTCGGCGGCAGCGCGCCGAGCAGCGAGGAGGCGTACGCCCTCGCCGCGGCCGACGAGCGGGTCCACGCCGTCGCCGGGCTGCACCCGCACCGTGCGAAGGACCTGCCGGAGCAGCGCGAGCAGCTGCACGAGCAGGCGCACAGCGGGCGCTTCGTCGGCCTCGGCGAGATGGGGCTGGACTTCTACCGCAATCTCTCGCCGCACGACATCCAGTACGAGGCCTTCCGTTACCAGTTGGACCTGGCGCGCGAGGCCTCGCTGCCCGTCGTGATCCACAGCCGCGACTCCGACGAGGAGTCGTACGCGGTGATCGAGGAATGGGCGCGCCACTCGGGGCGCTACCTGGGGCCGGACCGCGAGATCGGGATGATGCACTGCTACGCGGGCGACGCGGAGCTGGGTGAGCGCTACCGCGCGCTCGGCTTCCTGCTCTCGATTCCCGGCCCCGTCACCTACCCGGGCGGCACGCAGCGCCAGAACGTCGCGAGGACGGCGCCGCTCGAGCAGCTGCTGGTCGAGACCGATGCACCGGCACTGACGCCGCAGTCGCATCGCGGGCGGCGCAACGAGCCGGCCTACCTCCTCGAGACGATCGCCTTCGTCGCGCAGCTGCGCGGCGACACGCCGGAGCACGTGGCGCGCGTCACGGCCGGGAACGCCGCGCGGCTCTTTGGCTTCGAGCTGCCTCGATGACCGCGCCGGCCAGCCAGTTCGAGGTCTACGGCCCCGTCGCGGACGACCTGCCGCGCGTCGACGAGCTGCTCGACTCGCTGCGCGATGTCGAGTTTCCGTGGCTGCGCGAGATGCTGGGCGCGGTGCTCGGCGGCGGCGGCAAGCGGTTGCGGCCGGCGCTGACGCTGCTCGCGGGGCGCCTCGGGCGCTACGACCTCGACCTGCTCGTGCCGATGGCCGCGAGCGTCGAGCTGCTGCACACGGCGACGCTCGTCCACGACGACGTGATCGACCAGGCGGAGGAGCGGCGAGGGCGGCCGACGGTGGCCGCGCAGTTCAACAACGGGCCGAGCGTGATGCTCGGCGACTACATGTTCGCTCACGCCGCCCACTTCGTGGCGCTGACCGGCAACCTGCGCGTGGTCCGCAACTTCGCCGAGACGCTGCGCGTCATGGCGCGCGGCGAGCTGAGCCAGGACCTCGCGGCCTACGAGTATTCGCCGGACGTGCGGCGCTACCTCGATCGCATCCATGGCAAGACCGCCTCGCTCTTTGCCACCGCCGCCGAGGGCGGGGCGATCGTGTGCGACGCGCCCGAGCCGCTCATCGAGCCGGTCCGCCGGTTCGGCGAGCAGCTCGGCATGGCCTTCCAGGTGGTCGACGACGTGCTCGACTTCAGCGCTACGGCCGAGGAGCTCGGCAAGCCGGTCGGGTCCGACTTGCTGGCCGGAACGCTGACGCTGCCCGCGCTGCTCTACCTGGACCGCTACCCTGAGGACAACCCGATCCGGCGCGCCTTCGCGGGCGTCCGCAGACGGGCGAACCTGCAACGCGCGATCAGCGAGATCCGCGAGTCCGGGCTCCTCGAGGAGTCGATGGAGACGGCGCAGCGCTTCGCCGAGCAGGCTGCGGCGTCGCTTGAGCCGCTCCCCGGCGGCCAGCCGCGCGAAACCTTCGAGTCTCTGACGGAGTACGTGCTCGCGCGTCGCAGCTGAGGCGCTGCGCGGGGCAACTCAGACCTCGGGAGTCAGAGGCTACGAGGCGCCCTTGCCCTCACCGCGCGCGCGGCGGCGGCCACGCGAGCCGCTGCCCTTGACGCGCTCGCGGACCTGCACCGCGGCCTTCCTCGCGGCGACTTCCTCGGCCGTAACCTTCGTGGCGGCGGGCACGACGCGCGGATCCTTCACGAGGAAGGGCTCCATCTTCGTCATGTCGTTCGTCTGCATCGGCTTCGTGGACTGCCCCTTGGGCGTCCAGTAGAGGTTCTGGTCCGGGATGCGGCGCGGCATCCCGCCGCGCATGGTGAAGGCGTGCACCTCGGTCGGCATGAGGCGCCGGCCGTCGCCGTCGCAGACGACGCACGGCTGCGGGTCCGAAGACTCGCGCACAGGGCGAATCAGCTCGAAGATGCCGTCGCAACCTTCGCAGTAGTACTCGTAGAGCGGCATGCCGCGTCTCCTCGATCCGTCAGTCAGGCGTTCAGGTTGTCCCGCTCAGTATACGCGGGCAACGGCTCAGCCGATGCACTCCCCGCAGGCGCCACCGCAGACGACTCGTCGCCGTCCGCCGCCCGAGGCGTCTGGCGCACCTCGGAGAGGAAGCGCGCGCTGCCCAGATCGCGCTCGGCCATCGCGCGCATCAGCTCGTGCATCACCCGCTCCAGGCCGGAGGCGAGCTCAGGCGTAAGGCGCACGCGCGCGGCCTCCTCGTACGGCTCCTGCTGGATGTAGCGCAGCACCTTCAGCACGGAGGCGTCGATCGGCCCCGCCTCCGGGTGCGAGCCCCGGCAGGCCGTGCAGATCACGCCTCCGGCGAGCGGCGACCAGGCCAGGGTTTCGAGCGAGACCGGCTCCCCGCAGGCGGCGCAGTTGCGCCACTCCGGCCGAAAGCCCGTCGCATCGAGCAGCCCCAGCTCGAACGACCTCGCGACGAGCTGCTCGCCGTCACCCCGCGCGAGGCGCAGCAGCGCGACCAACAGCAGGCGGTAGACGGCGTCCGCCTCGGCATGCTCGACGGTGAAGCGGTCGGCGAGCTCGAGCAGGTAGAACGCGAGGCTGAGCCTGTCGAGGTCGTCGCGAATCGTGGCGAAGCCCTCGATCGTCTGGGCCTGGGTGATGATGTCGAGGTTGCGGCCGTGGGCGAGCAGCACCTCGGCGTGGGTCACCGGCTCCAGGTGACCCGCGAGCCTGCTCCGCGGGCGCAGCGCGCCCTTGGCGATCGCGTCGATCTTCCCGCGCGCGGGGGTGAGCAGCGTGACGATGCGATCGCTGTCGCCGAAGCGCCGGTGGCGGATCACCACCGCCTCGCTGCGGGTAACGCGGGGGGCGCGCGCGGGCATGGTTACAGGTTAAACGACGGGAGCCGGCCCGCGGGCCGGCTCCCGGTTCTCTCGCCTCGTGCGGGTCTAGCCGCGGAGGTCCACCGTGAGAGTCTGATCCACGTTCTCGTTGTCGAGCCACGTCTTGTGGAAGGCGTAGCCCCAGTCCCAGAAGCTGTGGAGGCCGATGTACGGACCGTGGAAGCGCACAAAGCGCACTTCCGGCCGCACGATGAAGATGCCTGCCGAGGCCGGCACCTTGTCCATCCAGTACGCCTCCTCGTTCATCTGGTCGATGATCTGCGTGAACATCTCGCGCCGCGCGTCCGTGTCGAACTCACCGAACTGCTTGTCGGCAAGCTCGTCGATGACCGGGTCCACGATGTTGAAGTGCTGCGTCGTCGACTGGGAGTGGATGTTCTCCCAGAAGTACCCGTTCGCGGTCGGAGCCGCGGTCGACCAGCCCTGGATCATCTCCGACTCCCGCGCCTCAGGGTCGGAGAAGCCCTGGCTGTAGTAGTGCTTCGAGAAGGCGGCGCCGTCGGCCGGCAGCAACTCCGGCGCGAAGCCGAGCGCCCGCATGTCCTCGAAGATCAGCTCCGTGTCCGGGCCCAACCCTGCGAATCCGAGCGGAGAGCGGTGGCGAACCGTGAGTCCCGGCTCGACGCCGGCCGCCGCGAGCAGCTGTGCCGCCTGCTCCGGGTCGTACGCGCCGGTGCTGCCGAAGGCGTCGCGGCCCGGGTACGAGTCGGAGTAGAACGGCCAGCCGAAGGCGGGCAGCGCGTCCGGCCACTTCTGACCCGGGTAGCGGATCGCCAGGTAGCGGTCCACGTCCATGCCGAGCTTGAGGGCGCGGCGCACGCGCGTGTCGTTGAAGGGCGCGACGTTGGAGTTCACCGCGTAGATCGAGATGCCCATCAGCGACGGGTTGTTCATCACGTTCATGCCCGGGACGCTGCCCCACAGCGCGTCCAGTTCCTCTGTCCGCAGGGTGGGCAGACCGTGGTGCGTCTGCCCGGTGCGGAACGCGGCCTTGCGTGTCTCGGGGTCCTGGATCGTGTCGAAGTGGAACGCGTCCAGCAGCGGCGCGCCGCCCCAGTAGTCGGGGTTGCCCACGAACACCATCCGCTGGTCCTGGACCGTGTTCTCCTTGTCGAGGATGCCGGGGCCGGTGCCGATCGGCGTCGTGTCCGCGATCCCGGCGTCGTAGACCTCCGGCGGGTAGATCGGCGTCTCGCGGTTGCCCGCCACGACGAGGATGTCCGCGTTTGCCTTCGACATGTTGAAGCGCACCGTGCGGTCGTCCACCGCCTCGGCAGACTCGAGGCCGAGCAGCAGGCCGGCCTGGCGGCCGCTCTGCATGCGCGTGTAGGCCTGCGCCACGTCGTTGGCGACCATCGCCCGGCCGTTCACGGGCGCCACGTTGTGGTAGTTCGCCTCACGCAGCGCGAAGGTCAGCGTCAGACCGTCCGGCGCAACTTCCCACCCGGTGGCGAGGCCGAAGTCCGGGTTGAGCTCCATCTGGTAGACGTTGAAGTCCGGGCCCTGGTGGTACCCGACGAGCATGTCGCCAACCATCGTGTTGGTCGACTGCGTCAGACCGCCACCCGAGGTGATGTTGTCGAAGCTCGAGTGGATCAGCGATGTGCCGTACGTGAGGATGCCGCCGGCGACCGGCTTCTTGTCCGGCTCCGCCCAACCGTAGGCGAAGGGCGCGCCGTCAGTGCGGGCATTGCCGATGTAGTCGTAGGACGGCTCGGTCGGATACCCGGCGCCCTCCGGCGTGGGGGCCGGAGTGGCCGTCGCCGTGGCGCCCGCCGCCGCTGTCGGCGTCGGCGTCGGCTCGGGCGTCGCGGTCCGCACGATGGCAGCGGTCGGGACGGGAGTCGCCGAGGCGGTCGGCGCCGCCGCCTGCGTCGGCGCCGGAGTTGCCGCCGGAGCGTCGTCGTCGTCGTCGCCGCAGCCGATCAAGGCTGCTGCCGTCAGGCCGACCGCGCCGATGACGCCGCCGCGGATGACGCTGCGGCGGCTGACGCGAGACCCGATCAGCCTGGACAGCCCCTGCCCGTTGCTTGCTTGTTCTGTCATGGGTCCTCCTCGATCACGAACCGAAACCTGCTTCGCAGGCCTTCTGATCGCTGCACGCTCCGCGCTACGGTACGGTTCTGTGCAACCCCGCGCAAGTGCGGACAACATCGCCGGACTACGATTATCCGGCGCCCTGTTCCGGTGTAACGCGGGGGGCGCGCGCGGGCATGGTTACAGGTTAAACGACGGGAGCCGGCCCGCGGGCCGGCTCCCGGTTCTCTCGCCTCGTGCGGGTCTAGCCGCGGAGGTCCACCGTGAGAGTCTGATCCAGGTTCTCGTTGTCGAGCCACGTCTTGTGGAAGGCGTAGCCCCAGTCCCAGAAGCTGTGGAGGCCGATGTACGGACCGTGGAAGCGCACGAAGCGCACTTCCGGCCGCACGATGAAGATGCCTGCCGAGGCCGGCACCTTGTCCAGCCAGTAGGCCTCTTCGTTCATCTGATCGATGATCTGCGTGAACATCTCGCGCCGCGCGTCCGTGTCGAACTCACCGAACTGCTTGTCGGCAAGGTCGTCGATGACCGCGTCCTCGATGTTGAAGTGCTGCGTCGTCGACTGGGAGTGGATGTTCTCCCAGAAGTACCCGTTCGCGGTCGGAGCCGCGGTCGACCAGCCCTGGATCATGTCCGCGTCCCGCGCCTCGGGGTCCGAGAAGCCCTGGCTGTAGTACTGCTTCGAGAAGGCCGCGCCGTCGGCCGGCAGCATCTCCGGCGCGAAGCCGAGCGCCCGCATGTCCTCGAACAGCAGCTCCGTCTCCACGGCCGGGTTCGTGAACCCGGCTGGCGAGCGGTGGCGGATCTGGTGACCCTCCTCGACGCCGGCCGCCGCGAGCAGCTGTGCCGCCTGCTCCGGGTCGTACGGGCCGGTGCTGCCGAAGGCGTCGCGACCCGGGTACGAGTCGGAGTAGAACGGCCAGCCGAAGGCGGGGATCGAGTCGGGGAAGCGCTGGCCCGGGTAGCGGATCGCGAGGTAGCGGTCCACATCCATGCCGAGCTTGAGGGCGCGGCGCACGCGGGTGTCGTTGAACGGCGCGACGTTGGAGTTGACCGCGAAGATGAGGATACCCATCAGCGACGGGTTGCTCATCACGTTCATGCCCGGGACGCTGCCCCACAGCGCGTCCAGTTCCTCTGTCCGCACGGAGGGCAGGCCGTGGTGCGTCTGCCCGGTGCGGAACGCGGCCTTGCGCGTCTCCGAGTCCTGGATCGTGTCGAAGTGGAACGCGTCGAGCAGCGGCGCGCCGCCCCAGTAGTCGGGGTTGGCCGCGAACACCATCCGCTGGTCCTGGACCGTGTTCTCCTTGTCGAGGATGCCGGGGCCGGTACCGATCGGCGTCGTGTCCGCGATCCCCGCGTCGTAGACCTCCGGCGGGTAGATCGGCGTCTCGCGGTTGCCCGCCACGACGAGGATGTCCGCGTTCGGGCGCGACATGTTGAAGCGCACCGTGCGGTCGTCCACCGCCTCGGCAGACTCGAGGCCCAGCAGCAGGCCGGCCTGGCGGCCGCTCCGCATGCGCGTGTAGGCCTGCGCCACGTCGTTGGCGACCAGCGCCCGGCCGTTGACCGGCGCCACGTTGTGGTAGTTCGCCTCGCGCAGCGCGAAGGTCAGCGAGAGCCCGTCCGGGGCAACCTCCCAGCCCGTCGCCAGGCCGAAGTCCGGGTTGAGCTCCATCTGGTAGACGTTGAAGTCCGGGCCCTGGTGGTACCCGACGAGCATGTCGCCAACCATCGTGTTGGCCGACTGTGTCAGACCGCCACCCGAGGTGATGTTGTCGAAGCTCGAGTGGATCAGCGATGTGCCGTAGGTGAGGATGCCGCCGGCGACCGGCTTCTTGTCCGGCTCCGCCCAACCGTAGGCGAAGGGCGCGCCGTCAGTGCGGGCATTGCCGATGTAGTCGTAGGACGGCTCGGTCGGATACCCGGCGCCTTCCGGCGTGGGGGCCGGGGTGGCCGTCGCCGTGGCGCCCGCCGCCGCTGTCGGCGTCGGCGTCGGCTCGGGCGTCGCGGTCCGCACGATGGCAGCGGTCGGGACGGGAGTCGCCGAGGCGGTCGGAGCCGCCGCCTGCGTCGGCGCCGGAGTTGCCGCGGGAGCGTCGTCGTCGTCGTCGCCGCAGCCGATCAAGGCTGCTGCCGTCAGGCCGGCCGCGCCGATCACGCCGCCGCGGATGACGCTGCGGCGGCTGACGCGAGACCCGATCAGCCTGGACAGCCCCTGTCCGTTGCTTGCTTGTTCTGTCATGGGTCCTCCTCGATCACGAGCTCGCCCACACGCACGCAGGCACTGATGGCTATACGCCGAGTACCACCGTACGGTTCTGTGCGTTCGCGCACAAGTACCGGCGGCGGCGGCGGATTACGATTGCCGATGCTGGATTCCGGAACTGTTCCCGAACGTCAAGCGAAGTCGTTCGTGCGGCTAGCGCGACCCACGCAGCCGCGGGTCCAGCACATCGCGCACGACGTCGCCGAGCAGGTTGAACGCAAGGACCGTGACCATGATCGCGATGGCCGGGAAGATCGCGAGCCAGGGCGCCAGTTCCATGAACTGGCGGCCCTTATCGCTCAGCATCAGGCCCCAGGACGGCGTCGGCGGCTGGGCGCCCATGCCGAGGAAGGCGAGCCCGGCCTCGATCAGGATCGCCGCCCCCAGGACGGTGGACATCATGATCAGGATCGGGGCCACTACGTTCGGGAGGATGTGGCGCAGCATGATCCGGCCCGGACCGGCCCCGATCACTCTGGCCGCCTCGACGTAGACGTTCTCCTTGACGGCGAGCACGGCACTGCGGATCACGCGTGCGTTGAAGGGGATGATGATCAGGATGATCGCGATGATCCCCGTCGTCACTCCCGGAGTGAAGACCGCGGCGAAGATTAGCGCCAACACGAGCCCGGGGATCGCCAGCATCGCGTCGACAAGGCGCTGCGAGAGGAGATCCAGCCAACTACCGGCGAACCCCGACAGCAGGCCCCAGGCCGCACCCACAAGGCAGCCGCCTGCTGTGGCGAGGAACCCCACCCAGAGCGAGATCCGCGCACCATGCATCAGACGCGACAACTGGTCCCGTCCGAGGTCGTCCGTACCGAACGGATGCGACGCGCTCGGCCCCACGAGGACGTCCCGCGAGGATTGGTACGGGTCGGGGCCCACGTCGGCAAAGATCGCGCCGAGGACCAACACCGCGAGCACCGCCGTCGAGATTCCACCGACCGGCGACTTGAAGATACGGATCGTCGCGTCCAGCGCGGGATGGCGCCCATCGGTCGCGAAATCGCGGATTGCCGGCGCCGGGGTGGTCTGCTCAGCCACGCGCTGCTCCCTGCTATGAGTACCTGATGCGCGGGTCGATCAGCCCGTAGGCAAGATCAACCGCGAGGTTCACCAGGATGAACACGATCGACATCAGCAGCACGGTAGCCTGCACGACCGGATAGTCGCCGATCCTCACCGATTCCAGGGTGAGGCGGCCCAGGCCGGGCAGGCGGAACATCTGCTCCACGATCACGGTGCCGCCGAAGAGGAAGGTGATCTGCCCCGCCATGATGGTCAGCACGGGGATAACGGCGTTCCGCAGCGCGTGCTTCAGGATGACCGGGCGCTCCGCGAGCCCCTTGGCGCGGGCCGTTCGCACGTAGTCCTCGCGCAGCACTTCAAGCATCGTCGACCGCATCATGCGGGCGCTGATCGCGGACAACCGGTAGCCGATGATCAGGGCCGCGAGGATCAGCGCCTGGAAGTTCGCCCACGGGTTATCGAGGATTGGTTCGTAGAGCGGCGGCAGCCACGACTGGAACAACCCGAACGTCACATCGTCGAGGTATACCGTCAGGAACAGGATCAGCAGGGTCCCCCACACGAAGTCAGGACCGGAAAGCCCGAGGACGGTAAAGAGCCGCGCCCCATAGTCGAGCGGGCTGTCCTGTTTCACCGCGGAGATGATGCCCAGCGGTACCGCCAGCGCAGGGGCCAGCAGCACCGCCATCAGCACAAGCTCGATGCTCAGCGGCAGGCGCGACTTGATCAGGTCGTTGATCGAGTTCCTCGTGCGCAGCGAATCCCCGAGGTCGCCGCGCAGCAGGCCACCGCCCTCGCAGCCGCCGATCGCGCTGATGTTGTTCAGGGCATCACCGAGCGCCCAGCACTTGTACTGGTGCGGCCACGAGCGATCGAGGCCCAACTCCGCACGGCGCTGGTTGAGGAACTCCTCGCTCGGGGCGCTACCGCCGTCGGAAATGGCCAGCTTCTCCACCACGTCGCCCGGGATCAGGCGCATCAGGCAGAAGATGATGACGGAGACCAGGAAGATCGTCGGAATCGCCGCAAGCAGGCGCTTGATGATGTATTGCGTCATGCGGCCCTGCGCCCCGCTCCCGGCTGCGCCCTTCGTCGGGCGCGAGAGTTCTGCAGCGTCGGGGAGTCTCGCAATGGGCGGGGCCGATGTCAATCGGCGCGCCACCAACGAGCGTCTGGAAGCGGCTATTCGACGCGCTGACGATGCTCGAGGGCGCGCTCGAGCGTGACGTTGTCTGCGTACTCCAGGTCCGCGCCGGCGGGCAGACCGCGCGCGAGCCGCGTGACGCGCACGCCCAGCGGCTCGATCAGCCGCGCGAGGTACATCGCCGTCGCTTCGCCCTCGAGGTTCGGGTTCGTGGCGACGATCACCTCGGCGACAGGGACGGCCGACGCCGCTGCCGGCTCCTCCCCGTCCGCGTGCGCCGGCCGTTCGGCGCCGTCGAGCCGGCGCAGCAGCTCGCGGATTCGCAGGTCCTCGGGCCCGACGCCGTCGGCCGGCGAGATCACGCCGTGCAGCACGTGGTAGAGCCCGTGGTAGCCCTGCGTACGCTCGATCGCCACGAGGTCCAGCGGCTCCTCGACGACGCAGATGACGCTGCGGTCGCGCTGCCCGTCGAGGCAGATCGGGCAGGGGTCGCCGTCGCTGATCTGCTGGCAGCGCGAGCAGAAGACGGTGCGCTCCTTGACCTCGATCAGCGCCTCGGCGAGGTCGCGCGCCTCGCCCGCCGGCGAGCGCAGCACATGGTAGGCAAGGCGCTGCGCGGACTTCGGCCCGACGCCCGGCAGCCGCCGGAAGGCCTCGACGAGACGTGAGATCGAGGAGCCGGTGCCGCCCTCGCGCAGCGTCACGACCGCCGCTCCGGGAGGGAGTGCGCCGTCGCGCGCGCTGCGTGTCTACGGGTGGATCGCACGCCGGCCGTCAGTCCTCGATCGGGACCGCGCCGAGCTTCCGCGCCTCCTCGAAGAGGTGACCGCCGCTCTCGCGGACGCTGCGCTCGGCGGGCGGCCCGCCGGGGGGCGGTGCGGCGCCCGCTGGGCCCGCGGGCGCCGCCGAGGCGGGCGACGCAGCGGCGCGCGGCGGCGCGGCGCCCTGCAGCGCCTCCCAGACCACCGGCACGACCTTCACCTCGCGGCCCGCAACGCCACCGACGGCTGTGCTCATCGCCTCCAGCACCGCCGGATCGCCGAGTGCCTTCTCAACCAGGAGGTTCGACTGGAAGCCGATCTCAACCGTGTCGCCCTCGAAGCTCTTGATGTAGCAACGGGAGTTGAGCAGCGCGCCGGCCGTCTGGTGCACCGCGCGCGCGCCGTCGCGGATCTCGGCGTGGCGTTCGCGCAGCGCGGCGAGCTCCGGCGCAGCGTCCTCGCCCTCGGGCAGGACGGGCGGAGGCGGCCCGCGCCGGGCGGGCGTGGTGGCGCGCTGGGCAGCTGCGGGCGCCGGCTCAGCGCGCGGCTGCGGCGGGCGCGGCCCGGCAGGCGCGGCCGGTTGCTGCCCACCGCGCGGCTGCGGCGGGCGCTCGCGGCGCGGCGCGGGCTCGCGGCGGGCCTGCGCAGCCGGCTGGGCCGCCGGAGCGGGCTGCGGCGGCGCCTCAGGCGTCGCGAGGGCGTCCCCCTCCGCCGGAAGCCCGACGGCGAGCGAGGCGAAGGCGATCTCCGCCGGCAGTGCGTCGTAGGCGTCGCCCGCGAAGTCGATCTCGCCGAGGGCGCGCAACGCCGCGACGATGTCCGCCGCCTGCGTCTGCTCGGCGATTGGCCGCAGCTCCGCGAGCTGGGCGTCGGACAGCCCGAGCTCCTCGTGCGCGCCCGCGCGCAAAAGCAGCAGCGTGCGCAGCGTTTGCACCACCTCCCGGACGAACGCCCGCACCTCGATGCCGTCGTCTCGCACGGAGGCGAGCAGCGCAAGCCCGGCCGGCAGGTCCCGGCTCACCGCCGCACGCGCGAGCGCCGCCGCACGGTCGTCGACGACGAGGCCGAGGCCCTGCTGCACTGCCTCGAGGTCCAGGTCGCTGCCATGGTAGGCGGCGAGCTGGTCGAGCAGGTTGACGGCATCGCGGAACGAGCCGCCGGCCTGGCGGGCGATCAACTCCGGGCCGCCCTCAGCGACACTGATGCCCTCGCCCTCGGCGATCACGCCGATGCGCTCGACAAGCGCGGGCAGCGAGGCGCGGCGGAAGTCGAAACGCTGGCAGCGCGAGCTGATCGTCGGCGGGATGCGATGCGGCTCGGTAGTGGCGAGCACGAAGATGACGTGGGCCGGCGGCTCCTCGAGAGTCTTGAGCAGCGCGTTGAAGGCCGCGTCCGTCAGCATGTGGACCTCGTCCACGAGGTAGACCTTGTATGTGCCCGCGTTGGGCGCGTAGCCGACGCTCTCGCGCAGCGCACGCACCTCGTCGATGCCGCGGTTGGAGGCGGCGTCGAGCTCGATCAGATCGAGCGCCCGGCCCTCGTTGAAGGCGAGGCAGGAGGTGCAGGCGTTGTCCGGCTCGCCCTCGCGGGGGGCCTCGCAGTTCACGGCCTTGGCGAGGATGCGTCCGGTGCTGGTCTTGCCGGTGCCGCGCGGGCCGGTGAAGAGGTAGGCGTGTGCGGGCGAGTCCGCGGCAACCGCGTTGCGCAGCGTCGTGGTGATCGGGCCCTGTCCGGCAACCTCGGCGAAGCCGCCGGGGCGCCACTTGCGGTAGAGGACTTCCTGGCTCACCGACACCCCATGCTCCGGCCGGGGGATTCGGCCGTCGCCGCGCGGCCAGTGTAGCAGCGCGGCGCGCCGGAGGCCGTCCGGCCGCCGTCAATCGCGCTCGCGGCGCGCAACCGTGGCCGCCTGTACCCTCGATCCATGGCCTACCAGATCTCGATCGAGGTGGATGGCGCGGCGCGCGACCTCGACGTGCGCCCCGTACGCGCGATGATCCGCCGTGCGCTCGTGAGCGAGGGCCTCGACGCCGCCGCTGTCGCGCTGCTCTTCGCCGGCGACGAGTTGCTGCTGCGGCTCAACCGCGAGCACCGCGGCATCGAGGACTTCACGGACGTGCTCGCCTTCCCCGCCGAGGAAGGGGAGACGGCGCCGAACGACGATCCCCGCAGCGACGACGAACCCCCGCCGTTCCTCGGCGATATCGCCGTCTCCACGCCCGCGGTGAGCCGCCAGGCGGAGGACGCGGATCTCGCCTTCGAGACGGAGCTCCACCACGTCGTGCTGCACGGCCTGCTGCACCTGCTCGGCTACGACCACGACGCCGCGGAGGACGCGGTGGCGATGCGCGAGCGCGAGGAGGCCGTGCTCGGCGGCGAGATCCACGCCGCCGGCGGCGGTCACGGCCAGCACGGGGACTGACGGGCAGACCCCTCGAGGGCTCCGAGGCGCCTCGAAGCCTGTTGCGCACGAGGGACTCGGACGAGCCTGCGCTGCGCGCGGCTCGCACCCACCCACCCGCCCCGGATTGTGTTCTCTGTGGGGGCTGCGCCCCCACACCCCCCGCTCCGGCATCGCCTCACAGTTCCACCTCCGGCCCCCTCTCCTGGGGGAGAGACACCCCAGGGTGCTAAGGCGTCAAGCGGCGAGCTGTTCGCGGTCGTGGCGGTGCGCCCAGGCGGTGGCCTCGTCGTAGGGGCGACGTGCCTTCAGGCAGCCGTGGAGGTAGCCGACGAGGCGGTTGCCGAGAGCGCGCAGCGCCTGGTGGTGGAGGTCGCCCGCGGCGCGGCGGCGGTGGTAGAAGTCATGGCAGCCGGGGCTCGCCTGCAGCGAGCAGAGCGCCCAGCGGTCCACGGCGTCGGCGAGCCGGCGGTTGCGCACGAAGCGGGCGCGCACGCTGCGCTTGCGGCCCGATGCTACGGTGAGCGGCGAGGTGCCGGCGTAGTTCCTGCGGGACTTCGCCGACTCGTAGCGTTCGGGGTCGTCCCCGAACTCGCCGAGCACCCGGGCGCCGAGCACGACACCGAGACCGGGCAGGGAACGGTAGATTGCGGCGTCCGGGTGCTGCTCAAAATGGCTCGTGAGCGCGGCCTCGAGCTCCGTAAGCTGACGGTTGATCTCGCTGATCTGCGCGACCGCCGCGCGGGTGCTCGCGGCGAACGCCCGGCTCACGGCAGGCGGCGCCTCGAGTTGCGGGGAGCGCAGCGCGTCGCGCACCGCGGCGGCGCGCCGCTCGAGGTTGCGCTGACGTCCGCCGCGGCGCAGCGCCGAGCGGATCTTCGACGTGCTCAGGCGCGCCGCCTCGCGCGGCTCGCTCGCCCGCGCCAGCACGCCCAGGGCGTCGCCGTGCGCGAGGCTGGGGAAGGCCTGCAGGGCAGCCGGGAAATACTCCCTGAGGGCGTTGCGCAGCCGGTTGGTCTGGCGCACGCGGTCCCAGATCAGCTGCTGGTGGGCGCGGGCGAGGATGCGCACCGCGGCAGCCTCGTCGCTGTCGCCGGCCAGCGGACGGTGGTTGTGGCGGTCGGTGCGCACGAGGTCGGCGAGCAGCTTCGCGTCGGCGGCGTCGGACTTGGCGCCGCCCAGGTGGTGACGCTCACGGTAGCGCGCCGCCGAGCGGGGGTTGATCGCGTAGACGCGGTAGCCGGCCGCGAGCAGGGCCGTGACCCAGGGTCCGCGGTCGGTCTCGATGCCGACCACGACCGCGCCCGGGTCTGAGGCGTGCTCGGCAACCAGTTCGTGCAGCACGGCGACGCCCGCGACGCCCTCGGGCAGCCGCCTGGCGGCGAGCCGTTCGCCGGCCTCGTTCATGAGCTGGACATCGTGGTGGTCTTCGGACCAGTCGTCACCGACGTAGAGGGTCATCGTGCCTCGCTTTCCTGCGCTTCGTGCTGCTGTTTGCGACCTGCCGGGCTGGTCCTGCGACGGCCTAATGGACCAGTGCTCTCGGGCACGACACCCCAGGAGTGCTGTGGACCACCCGGACGCACCAGCCGGGGCACGGTCTCTCCCTGGAGATCGCAGTGTCTCGGGGAGGGGCAGTGCTCACCGGCCGGCCGGTCCAAGACCAGTCTCCCAGATCGCTCCAGGGTCCGGTCGAACCCCATTAGGGAGGGGGTGAGGGGGCTCGCCGGACCCTCGAGGTTGCGCGGGGGTCACGAACGCACTCGGGCTGCCGCGCCGCCCTTGCGCCATCGAGTTCGAGGGGTTCCGCAAGAGACGCACATCCGCCTTCCGGACAGCCCGTTGCACTCCCCGTGGGAGCAGGGCCCCACAGAAACAACCGAGGGCAGGTGGGTGGGCTGGAGCCGCGCGCAGCGCGTGCTCGTCCCGGATGGGGGCGTGGGGGGCGCAGCCCCCACAAGACAGTGTGGGCAGCCTCGCTACGGAGTGACGATGACCAGCGTCTCGGCGGCGCGCTGGGCGGCGCCGAGCAGCGGCGCGGGGATCAGGCCGAAGAACAGCACGGCGACGGCGGCGAGGCCGAGCACGGCCTGCACCGGCGTGCTCGCGTGGAACGGCGCCTCGTCCTCGGGCTCGTCCAGCACCATCGTGCGCACCCAGCGCAGGTAGTAGAACGCCGAGACCGCCGAGTTGAGCACGGCGATGACGACGAGCCAGACCAGCCAGTCGTGCCCGGATTGGACCGCGCTGTTGAAGACGTAGAGCTTCGCGAGGAAGCCCGCGGCCGGCGGGATGCCCGTTAGCGAGAGCAGACAGAGCACCAGCACGCCGGCAACCACCGGCGAGCGCTTCATCAGGCCGGCGTAGCCGCTCACATCCTCGACGCCGATCCGCTCCGAGACGACGATGACGCAGAGGAACGCGCCCACGTTCGTCGCCGCGTAGGCGCCGAGGAAGAAGAGCACCGCCGAGGGCCCGGCGACGCTCCCCGCGGCCACCGCCGCGAGCCCGACTGCGATGTTGCCCGCCTGCGCGATCGAGGAGTACGCGAGCAGCCGCTTCACGTTCGTCTGCAAGATCGCGGCGGCGTTCCCGAAGCACATCGAGGCCGCCGCGAGCACGGCGATCAGCGCCGCCCAGTGCTCGGCGATGAAGGTGTCGCCGCCTCCGAGGCCGCCGTAGAAGATGCGCAGCGCGACCGCGAAGCCCGCCGCCTTCGAGGCGACCGAGAGGAAGGTGGTGACGGTCGTCGGGGAGCCCTCGTAGACGTCAGGCACCCAGGCCTGGAACGGCGCGAGCGACATCTTGAAGCCGAGCCCCGCCACGACCAGCACGAGGCCGAGCACGAGCGCCAGCTGCGTCCCGTCCGACCCCGTCTGCACGAAGGCGGCGATGCCCTCGAGCGAGGTGGTGCCGGAGAGGCCGAACAGGAAGGCGAAGCCGTAGAGCAGCACGGCGGCGGCGACGGCCCCGCTCAGCAGGTACTTGATGCCTGCCTCGGAGGATCGGTCGTCGCGAGCGATGCCGGCCAGCACGAACTGTGCAATCGAGGTCGTTTCGAGAGCCACGAAGATCGCGATCAGGTCGTTGGACTGCGCGAGCAGGACCATCGCCCCGGTTGCCGTCAGCAGCAGCGCGAAGAACTCGGGGCGGTGCTGGACGCGCGCGAGGCCCTCGGAGGTGGCGATCACGACGGCGAGCGCGACGCCGATGAGCAGGAAGGCGAAGAACAGCGCGAAGCGGTCGACGACGACGGCGCCCGCCAGTGCGGAGCCTTCGGTGCCGGAGGCGGCCTGCACGATCGCCCAGACGCCCGCCGCGACCAGCACGAGGATGGTGATCGCGACGACGGGCGCGCGGCGCGGCGCGATCAGGTCGGCGGTCATCACGATGCCCGCGCCGAGCAGCAGCGCGAAGGCCGGGCCGATGTGGTGGATCTGTTCGTACCAGTTCATGCGGCAGCCTGCACGATCTGCGCGATCGGCTCGATGCCGAGCTCAACCACGTCGGTAAGCAGTCGCGGATAGACGCCGACGCCGATGATGAAGACCAGCATCGCGGCCATCGCGGCGAGCTCGTACCACTCGGTCGCGTCGCCGAGGCCGGACCAGCGCTCGTCGGCGGGGCCGGTGAAGACGCGCTGCACGGCCCAGAGGATGTAGCCGGCGGCGAGCACAACCCCGAAGACGGAGATGATCGTCGCCGCCGGGTGCACCTGCAGCGTTCCGGCGAAGACCGCGAACTCGGCGACGAAGCCGCTCAGCGCGGGCAGGCCGAGCGCGGCGAAGCCCGCGATGATCGCGACGAGGCCGAGCAGCGGCATCTGGTGCAGCAGCCCGCTCATGTCGGAGATCTGCCGCGTGTGCGTGCGGTCGTACATCACGCCGACGACGATGAAGAGCAGACCCGTGATGACGCCGTGCGAGAACATCTGCAGCGCCGCGCCGGAGAGGCCGGCCGCCCCCATCGCGGAGACGCCGAGCAGCACGTAGCCCATATGCGAGACCGAAGAGTAGGCGACGAGCCGTTTGAGATCGCGCTGCTGCAGCGTCAGCACAGCGCCGTAGATCACGGAGAAGGCGGCGATCGCCGCGAGGATTACGCGGAAGTCCTGCGCCTCGCCGGGCAGGATCGGCAGCACGATGCGCAGGATGCCGTAGCCGCCCATCTTCAGCAGCACGCCGGCCAGCATCACCGAGACCGCCGTCGGCGCGTCCGTGTGGGCGTCGGGCAGCCAGGTATGCACGGGGAAGACCGGCAGCTTGATGAGGAAGGCGACGATGATCAACCAGAACACGACGCTGAGCGGCACCAGCGCCTCGGTCGGCGGGTTGGCGGTGAGCACGGCGATGTCGAACGTCCCGGCCTGGAGACCAAGCACGAGGAAGCCGGCGAGCATCAGCGCGGAGCCGGCCATCGTGAACAGCAGGAACTTCATCGCGCTGTAGCGCGGCCGCCCGCTGCCCCAGATGCTGATCAGCATGTACATCGGGAGCAGCTCCAGCTCCCAGAAGAAGAAGAACTGGATCAGGTCGAGCGAGGTGAAGACCCCCGCGACGGCGGTCTCCAGCACCAGCAGCCAGGCGAAGTACTCCTTGACCCGCTTGTCGACGCGCCAGGAGACCAGCACCGAGGCCAGCCCGAGCAGCCCCGTGAGCAGCACCAGCGGCGCCGAGAGGCCGTCCACGCCGAGCACGTATTGCACCGCGAATCCGGTGTCGCTCCCGCGGATCCACTCGAATTGGTCGACCAGCTGGTAGCCCTCGGCGGCGTGGTCGAGGCGGGCGAAGATCACGATGCCGACGATGAAGGTGATCGTGCTGAAGAAGAGCGCGATCCAGCGCGCGTCGGCCCGGCGGTGCCGCGGCAGCGTCGCGATCAGCAGGGCCCCGACGGCCGGCAGGAAGACGAAGACCGACAGCATCAGCGACCCACCACGTCAGTGCCGAACACCGCGACCACGACGACCGCGATCACGATGCCGATGAAGAAGAGCGAGGTGTAGGCCTGCACGTAGCCGGCCTCGGCGCGGCGCAGCCCGTCGCCGGCGAGCCGCGTCGCCGTGCCGATCCCGTTCACGATCGCGTCCACGACGTAGCGGTCGAAGAGGTCGGCGCTGCGCTGCAGACCGGCGTTGAGGATCCAGCGCACGACCACCGTCTCCGCGAGGAAGTCGAGGTAGTACTTCCGCTCCACGATGCCCGGCAGCGGCCCGAGGCGTGCGGCAACAGCCTCCGGGGCCGGATTGCGGTAGAGGTAGACCGCGGCGGCGGCCCCGATCCCGGCGAGCGCAGCAACGAGCGAGGCCGCGACGACGATACCCTCGATGCTGGGCTTGCCGTGGCGCAGCTCGGCGGGGAGCGAGCCCTCGATCAGGTGCGTGAAGCCGCTGCCGAGGGCGAACAGCCCGGCGAAGATGGCAGGCACCGCGAGGATGATCAGCGGGAACGCCATCGAGGGCGGCGACTCGTGCGGGACGGACGAGAAGTCCTCGTGGCCGGCCTCGGGTTCCTCGCCGCCGCGGTACTCGCCCCAGAAGGTCATGAAGATCGCGCGGAACATGTAGAGCGCAGTCATGAAGGCGACGGCGACGCCGATCACGAAGAGCAGCTTGTCGTACTTCCAGGCGTCGAGCAGGATCTCGTCCTTGCTCCAGAACCCCGCGAGGGGGAAGACACCGGACAGCGAGAGCGCGCCGATCACGAACGTCGCGTAGGTGACGGGCATGTACGAGCGCAGCCCGCCCATGCGGCGCATGTCGAAGGTGTGCGTCGCGTGGTTGACAGACCCTGACCCGAGGAAGAGCAGCGCCTTGAAGAACGCGTGCGTGAAGAGGTGGAAGATCGCCGCCACGTAGCCGAGCACGCCCAGCGCCAGCACCATGTAGCCGATCTGCGAGATCGTCGAGTAGGCAAGCACGCGCTTGATGTCCGTCTGCACCAGCCCGAGCACCGCCGCCAGCAGCGCCGTGAAGCCGCCCACGTAGGCCACGAGGTCCAGCACCTCGGCGGGTGCGGCCTCGAAGCTCGGGAACATGCGCGCGATCAGGTAGACGCCGGCAACGACCATCGTCGCCGCGTGAATCAGCGCGGAGACGGGCGTCGGGCCCTCCATCGCGTCCGGCAGCCAGATGTGCAGCGGGAACTGCGCGGACTTGCCGATTGCTCCGGAGAGCAGGCCGATGGTGAAGCCGACCAGCACCGACGAGGACAGCGCGCCGGCAAGCGCCAGCTCGTTGATCTCGTGGATGTCGAAGGTGCCGGTCTTGCCGAAGATCAGCAGCACCGCCAGCAGGAAGGCGAAGTCGCCGAAGCGCGTGACGATGAACGCCTTCTTTGCGGCCGCCGCCGCCGCGGGCCGGTGGAACCAGAAGCCAATCAGCAGGTACGAGGCGAGCCCGACCAGCTCCCAGTGCACGAACAGCTGGAGCAGGCTGGAGGCGAGCACGAGTCCCAGCATCGCCGCCGTGAACAGCGACATGAAGGCGAAGTAGCGCGCGTACCCGCTGTCGCCGTGCATGTAGCCGACCGAGTAGATCTGGACGAGCAACGAGACGCTGGTGACGACCACGGCCATGATCGCCGAGAGGCCGTCGATCCTCACACCCATCTCGATGTGCAGGTCGAACAGGTTCAGCCAGAGGTGTGGCTGGAAGCCGAGCGCCTCGCCGTCCGCGCCGATCGAGCTGTCGAGCGTCCACAGCGCTGCGAGGAAGGCGATGCCGATCGCGGCGATGGTGAGCCGCCCCGCCCACGCGTCGCGGAACGGGAAGCCGAACAGCCGCCGCGCGATCAGCCCGGCGGTGATCAGCAGCGTCGAGGCGACCGGGGCGAAGTAGATCGCCCAGACGACGGATTCGGGGACTTGACCGAGCAGCATCAGGCCTCGCCAGCGTCCCTTCTGGTTCCGCGTGTACGCATCGCCGCTAGATCTTGTTCAGCACTTCGCGGGCGACGTGGGTCTTGCCGTCGGGCGCCCAGATCTCGCGCGGCGCGGACATCGGACCGACCTCGAGGGGCGGCACGATGCGTACGGAGACGGCTTCCGTGTTGAACAGCTCCCACCACATCGCGGCGGCGTAGCCGTCGGGCGCGTCCATGAACTTGACCCACATCCGCGCCCCCCTACCAGCGCATCAGGTTGATGCGATCGAGGTCGACCGTCTCGCGTCGTCGATAGATCAGCACCGCCATCGCCAGCGCGACGGCCGCCTCGGCTGCCGCGACGGTGAGTACGAAGACGACGAAGACGTGGCCCGCCAGCGGCGCGTCGGCGGAGTCGAACGCGCCGCCGAAGCGCGAGAAGGCGAGGAAGGTGAGGTTGACGCCGTTGAGCATCAGCTCGACGCCCATGAGGACCGCGATCGCGTTGCGCTTGGAGAGCGCGATCGCGATGCCCGCGCCGAAGATCATCGCGCCGACGGTCAGGTAGTGGGCCAGCTCGACGCTCATGCCGGCTCGTCCTCCCGGACCAGCACGATCGCACCGATCAGCGCGGCGAGCAGCAGCACCGAGGCGACCTCGAAGGCGAGCACGTAGCGCCCCAGCAGCGCGTCGCCGATCGCGTCGGCAGTGGTCTCGAACGACTGGCCGGCGAGCGCGGCAGCGCCGGCTGCGCCCCATTCGGCATCGATCGCGACGATCGCGACGAGCACCGCGAAGGCGCCCCCGAGCAGCACGCCGGGCACGACGTAGAGCGAGTTGCCGTTGTCGCGCCCCGCGAGCGGGGTGAGCATCACGGCGAAGACCATCAGCACGGGAATCGCGCCCGCGTAGATCAGCACCTGCGCGGCGGCGATGAAGTCCGCGGAGAGCGTTACGAACAGCCCGGCGGTGGCGACGAAGGAGAGCACGAGGAGCACCACGGCATGGATCAGGTTCCTCGCGAGGAAGACGCCGACGGCGGAGCCGACCGCGATCGCGGAGAGCAGCCAGAAGGCGACGATGATGCCGGCGGAGTCCATCAGGCCTGCGTCCCCAGTTCCGATGCGCCAAGCCGCCGCGCGGCCTGCAGCCCGCCGACACCCCGGGTGAGGATCGGCTGCCGCACCGCCTCGCGCTCGGGGCGGTAGCCCATGCGGCGCGCCCACTCACGTACGAGGATGATCGCGACCGCCCAGTTGACGATCGCGAAGAGCCCGAGGCTGACGATGCCCTTGACCTCCCAGCGCGCGAAGAGCGACACCTCGACGGCCACGACGAGCAGGTTGATCAGCGAGAGCGGGATCAGGAACTGCCAGGCGAACTTCATCAACTGGTCCAGGCGGAAGCGCGGCAGGGTGCCTCGCAGCCAGACGAGCAGGAAGTACGCCGCCGAGATCTTCGCGCCGAGGATCAGGTAGCCGGGTATCCACTCCTCGAGGCCGAACAGCGACCAGCCGCCGAGGAACAACGTCGCCGTGAGCGCCGCGACGAAGAGCGCGTTGCCCAGCTCGACGGCGTAGAACAGCCCGAACTTCATCCCGGAGTACTCGGTGTGGAAGCCCGCGACGATCTCCGACTCAGCCTCGGCGATGTCGTTGGGCGTGCGGTTCAGCTCGGCCGTCGAGGAGAAGAAGTACGTGAACATCGCCAGCGGGAGCAGGGCGGCGAGCCAGACGTTGTGGGTCGACTGCCACTCGACGATCGTCGAGAGCTGCATCGAGCCGCTGAGCAGGACGACTGAGAGCAGCGCGATCGAGAGCGGAATCTCGTAGGAGATCATCATCGCGATGGTGCGCATCGCGCCGAGCAGCGCGTAGTGGTTATTCGACGACCAGCCGGCCATGAAGATCGCCAGCGTGGTGAGCGAGCTGACCGCGATCAGGAAGAGGATGCCGACGTGCACGTCTAGGTACGACATCTGCGGGCCCCACGGGATCGGACCCCAGGCGACGATCATCGGGATGAAGATCAGCGCGGGCGGGAGGAAGAACAGCACCTTGTCGGCGCCGCGCGGCATCAGCACTTCCTTCTGGATCAGCTTGACCGCGTCGGCGACGGGCTGGAGCAGGCCGAACGGCCCAACACGGTTCGGCCCCCGGCGAATCTGCATGCGCCCGATCAGCCGCCGCTCGACCCAGATCAGAACCAGCAGCGCGCCGCCGACGATGCTGAGGATGCCGGTCGCGCCGAGCAGCGCTGTGACGGCGTAGGAGATCCAGTGCTGACCGAGGAAGTCGAGGACGCCCGGCTGGTCGGCGTTGCGATCGTCCAGCCACTCGCGCAGCTCCTGCACGCCGATGCCGAGGTCGCGCACGTCGTACCACTGTCCGTCGAGCCGCCCGTCGATCACGACGTAGCCGATCGCGACGTTGACGGCGACGAACCCGATCGCGACGAGGGCGCCGAGCGCCACGAGCGCGCGCGGGACCGTGCGCGCCGGCAGCCGTCGGCCCACCCGCAGCGAGCTCATCGGTCGATCTCCCCGACGACGATGTCGACGGAGCCGAGGGCGACGATCGCGTCCGGCAGCGACGCGCCGATCGCCATCTCGCGCAGCAGCGAGAGGTTGATCAGCGAGGGCGCGCGGATGTGGAAGCGGAACGGCGCGGACCCGCCGTCCGACACCACGTAGAAGCCAAGCTCGCCGCGAGGGCCCTCGACGCGGGCGTAGGCCTCGCCCGGGTCGGGGCGCAGCGCGAGCGGGATCTGCGTCTTGTGCGGGCCGGAGGGCAGCGCGTCGAGCGCCTGGCGGATGATCTTCGTTGACTGGCGGACTTCCTCGAGGCGCACGAGGAAGCGGTCATACGCGTCGCCCTGGCGGCCGACCGGGATCTCGAAGTCGAAGCGGTCGTAGCCACAGTAGGGCTCGGCCTTGCGCAGGTCCCAGGGCACGCCCGAGCCGCGCAGCATGGGCCCGACGAGCGAGCCGTTGATCGCGTCCTCGGCGGAGATGATGCCGACGCCGCGGCCGCGCGCGAGCAGGATCTCGTTGTCGACGAGCAGCTCGGCGTACTCCTCGATGCGCTCCGGCAGCTCGTCAACCAGGGATTCGATCGCCGGGTAGAACTCGGCGGGCGGATCGAAGGCGACGCCGCCGATGCGCATGTAGTTCGTGGTGAGGCGCGCGCCGCAGGTCATTTCGAACAGGTCGAGGATGCGCTCGCGCTCGCGGAACATGTACATCAGCGGCGTCTGCCAGGCGCCGGCGTCGTTGACGAACGTGCCGTTGGCCATCGAGTGGCTGGCGATGCGCTGCAGCTCCGCGAAGATCACACGCAGGCAGGAGGCGCGCTCCGGCACCTCGACGCCCGCGAGGCGCTCGACGGCGAGGCAGTAGCCGAGGTTGCCGCTCATCGCCGCCAGGTAGTCGGCGCGGTCGGTGAAGGGGATGTTCTGCGTGTAGGTGCGCTCCTCGGCCAGCTTCTCCATCGAGCGGTGGAGGTAGCCGACGACCATCTCGACGTCCTGGATGCGCTCGCCGTCCATCACGACGCGCAGCCGGAACACCCCGTGGGTCGAGGGGTGCTGTGGCCCGATGTTCAGGACGTACGGCTCGGTCGCGGCGGTCATCGCAACACCGTCATCGCGCCTGCACCCCGGATTCCTCGAAGGGGAACTTCGGCAGGCCGGGGTGGTGTTCGGGGATCTGCAGGAAGTCCTTGCGCAGCGGGAAGCCGGGGTAGCCCTCCCAGAGGAACATGCGGCGCAGGTCCGGGTGGCCCTCGAAGCGGATGCCCATCAGGTCGTAGACCTCACGCTCCTGCAGCAGCGCGCCCCTGTACACGCCGTAGGCGCTGGGCAGCCCGGGCGCCTCGTGCTCGCCGACGATCGCCTTGACGACGATCTGGTGATTCCGGTCGAGCGATTGCAGGTGGTAGACGACCTCGAAGCGGTCGTGGCGGTCGACGGCGCAGAGGTTGCTGAGCTGGCGCGCGTCGAGGTCGGCGTCGTCGTGGAGGAAGCGCAGCACGTCCGCGATGCGCTCGGGGCGCACCTCGACCCACTCCTCGGTGGCGCGCAGGATGGCGTCGGGTACGGCGGCGGCGAGGGGCGCCGCGACGGCCTCGCCGCTCAGCTGCCGGGGGCCCGCCGGCATGCTAGCGCCACTCCAGCGCGCCGCGCCGCCAGGCGTAGGCGAGGCCGAATGCAAGGACGCCGACGAAGATCGCGGCCTTGAACAGCGCGTCGGTATCGAGCACCCCGTACTGCAGCGCCCACGGATAGAGGAAGACGACCTCCACGTCGAAGATCACGAAGCCGAGCGCGAACAGGTAGTAGCGGGCGTTGAACTGGCCCCAGGCGTTGCCCTCGGACTCCACGCCGCACTCGTAGGTGGCGTGCTTGATGGGGTCCGGGTTCTGGGGGCGGC
The DNA here is from genome assembly GCA_963667465.2 of Dehalococcoidia bacterium. Taxonomy (GTDB): domain Bacteria; phylum Chloroflexota; class Dehalococcoidia; order UBA2979; family UBA2979; genus VXMT01. The sequence continues at coordinate 1,283,185 of CAXXDN010000002.1, forward strand.
GGCGCAGCAGGTAGAAGGCGAACGAGGCAACAAGCGGGAGCGCGGGGAAGACCACACCCAGGACGATCAGTACCCCGACGCGTCCGAACAGCTCTGGAATCACCCGGGCGCGCTCCTCAGCGGTCCCCGTGACGGGGTTGCGCGTCCCCCGAACCGGGACGCCACGACCCACGATCGGGCCCCCGAACCGCTCGGTCCGGCATCGAGCGAGAAGGTAGCACCGGCCCCTACAGCGCGCCAGCGCCGGGCGCGCTCGGTAACCCGCCCTGCTCGCGCTCACACGCCTCCGCAGCCGCGGCGCGCTCCTGCAGCGCGTACTCCTCGCGGCTGATCTCCATCCGCTCGAAGTCGTAGCCGTCGCGCCGCACGGAGCGGAGGCGGCGGAAGCCGGCGTGCCGGAAGGCCTGCTGCGCGCGGGTGTTCGTCGTGAGCGTGTGCAGGTAGACGCGCCGCAGTTCCAGCTCGGTGAAGAGATGCCCGAGCAGGCAGCGCACGGCCTCGCTGCCGTACCCCCTCGACCAGTACGCCCGCTCCCCGATCGTGATGCCCAACTCGGCCTCTCCGAGGTACGAGTCGTACCCGTAGTACATGACGTTGCCGATGTGCCGGGCGCTCTCGCGATCCTCGATGGCGAACGTGCGCCGGAACCGGGAGGGGCGCCGCAGATCCTCGGTGATGGTGGCCGTGTAGGCGCGGAAGGTCATGGTGATCGGGCGCGTCGCGTCGTAGTCGGCGAGTTCGCGGTCCCTGCGCCAGGTGTAGTCGCGCCAGGCGTCCTCGATCTGCTTCTCGCGCAGGCGCACGAGGCGGCCCTCGGCGATCACTCGCGGCGCGGTGGCGGTCATCGCGCCGCCCCCTCGCCGTTCAGTGCCTCGATCGCCCGCTCGACGATCGCGCGTTCGTTGGGATACGTCATCCGCTTGCACGCCTCGTGCGCGTCGTACCACTCGACCAGGTCGTACTCGCCGTCGTGGCCGCCGAAGTCGCCGCCGGTCGGCTGCATCAGGTAGTGGTGCACCACCTTGTAGACGCGCCCGGGCCTGCCCGGCACCTCGTAGGTGTAGCGGATCGAGCCGACCGGTTCGCTCCCGTCGATGACGACCTGCAGCCCCGTCTCCTCCGCGACCTCGCGCAGCGCGGTCTGTTCGATGCTCTCGCCGCGCTCGGGTTTGCCCTTGGGCAACGCCCAGAGCCGCTCGCGCGGCCGCGCCACGAGCACGACCTCGAGGCCGGATTCTCCGCCACGCCGGTAGACGACGCCGCCGGCCGACCAGATCTCGCGCACGCCGTCTTCGGAGCTCACGAGGCGTCGGTCCATGGCAACGCGTCATCCCCCTCGAAGTCGACGGACATCATGCGCGCCTCCTCGGCGGCGAGCTGGGCCGCCTCGGCGATGTGCGGCTCGGGGCTGCGGAGCAGGTCCTGCAGGATCTGCTCCGCCCGGTCTCCGGCAATCTCGCCGAGCGCGCGGATCGCGGCGACCTGTACCTCTTCCTCCTCGTCCTCGAGTAGCAGTGTCAGCGGCTCGACCGCGGCCTCGAGGAGCAGATTCCCGGCGGAGATCGCGGCGGCGGCGCGCACGTCCTCGTCATCGTCCTCGAAGGTCTGGATCAGCACGGGCAGCCAGTCGTCGGAGCCGTGGCGGCCCATCGCCTCGACGGCGGCGCGGCGCAGCCGGATGCTGCCCATCTCGTAGTACTCCGCGATCAGCTCGGCCACCCACTCGTCGGAGGACGCTCCCAGCGCGGCCAGCGCCGTGCCGCTTACCTCGTCCTCCTCCGTCACGTCCTCGATGCGGTCGCGCAGCGTCTCCAGCAGGCGCTCGCCGAGCTCGACGGGGAGCATCCCGAACTCGTTGCCGATGACGAAGCTCCCGAGGCCCTCGGCGGCGGCGGCGCGCACGCTCGCCTCGGCGTCGTCACGCACGATGTCAAGCAGGACGGCCGCGTACTCCGGTCGCTCGCTCTCCCAGAGTCCGCGGATCGCGAGGATACGCGTCGCGGTGTCCGGGTCGTACAGGGCGGAGAGCTGGATGCGCTCGAACTCCAGCGTCGCGTCATCCTCGGAAAGCTGCTCCAGCGCCGCGAGGAAGTCGCGGCGGCGGTTCGGCGTGAGGCGGCTCCAGAGGGCCAGGACGCGACCGGCCGTGGCGTCGTCCGGGTTGCTCAGCGCGGGCAGGTCGGCGAACGGAATCGGCGCCGCTTCGTCCGCGATCGCGGCGAGGACCTCCGCCGGAGGCGGGTACGCGCGCGACAACGCATCGTCGATGGGATCGACGCCGTCACCAGCTCCGTCTGTCGGATCGGGAGGGCTCATATTCGACCTCCGAACGGCAGTCTATCAGCGCTCACGGGCAACGGTCCGCCGTCAGGCTAGCTCCGCCATCGGGTCGCGCCCCAGCAAGGCGGCCATCGCCTCCTGCGGAGAGATCTCCCCGTCGAGGATCGCTTGCAATGCCTCGGCGATCGGCAGCTCGACGCCGAGGCGGGCGGCGAGGCGCAACGCGGCGGGGGTCGTCGTGACGCCCTCGACGGTCTCGCCGATGCTGGCGAGGGCGTCGGTGCGGGTCGCCCCGCCGCCGATCAGTTCGCCGAGGCGGCGGTTACGCGCGAGCGGGCTGTAGGAGCTGGCCATCAGGTCGCCCACACCGGCGAGGCCCTGGAAGGTCAGCCGCTCGGCGCCGGCGGCCACGCCGAGCCTCGACATCTCGGCCAGGCCACGCGCGATGAGCGCCCCCTTCGCGTTGTCGCCGAAGCCGAAGGCGTCGACCATCCCGGCCGCGATCGCGATGATGTTCTTGAGTGCCCCGCCGAACTCGACCCCGACGACGTCGTGGCTGGTGTAGACGCGGAAGGACGCGCTGTGGAATGCGGCGCGAATCGCGTCGAGCGAGCGGTCGGCGGAGGCGATCACGGTCGCGCCGGGGAGCCCGGCGGCGACCTCCCGCGAGAGATTCGGCCCGGACAGGGCGGCGAGCGGCCGGCCCGGCAGTTGCGCGGCCAGCACCTCTGTCATGCGGCGTCCGCTCTCGCTCTCGATGCCCTTCGAGCAAGACAGCAACGGCGTGGACGGCGGCACGCACGCCGCAACGGCGGCGGCGTTCTCCGCCATCGTCTGCGCCGGGACGACGAAGCAGATCAGGTCCGCGGCCTCGAGTGCGGCGTGCCCGGCGGAGATCGCGAGGCCGGCGGGGAACGCCACGCCCGGAAGGCGGTCGTGCCCGCCGGCGGAGCGCAGGCGCGCGGCTTCCTCGTCGCTGCGGGCGAGCAGGGTGACGGAGACGCCGTTGCGCGCGAGCAGGATCGCGAGCGTTACGCCCCAGCCGGTGGCGCCGACGACGGCGGCCCGGCGAATCGGCGCCGGGACCGCCTCGCGCTCAGGCACCGCCCGCGCGCGGCGCGCCACCCTGCCCGAGCTTGGGCTCCACGCCGGCCAACAGGCGCCGGATGTTGCCGATGTGCCCGAGCTCGATCGAGGCAGTCACCGCGAAGGCGAACAGCAGGTAGTGAACGGGTAGCCAGCCGGCGACGACAAGGGCGACCACCGAGGCACACCCCGCCGCCGTGGCGGTGATTGTCGTCAGCGAGGCGTAGCGCGTCGCCGCCAGCGCGATCGCCGCGCAGACGATGAGGACCACGCCGGCGATCGGCGCGATTACGGCGAAGGCGCCGAACGCCGTCGCCGCCCCCCGGCCGCCGCGGAAGCGGGCGAAGATCGGGAACATGTGACCGGCCACCGCGGCCACGCCGCCGAGCGCGACCGCCCACGGGTCGTCAAAGACGAAACGCCCGATCAGCACGGGTATGGCGCCCTTCGCGATGTCCGCGGTGATGACGATCAGCGCGGCGCCCCAGCCGAGCGAGCGCAGGGTGTTGGTGAAGCCCGTCTTGCCGGAGCCGTAGTCGCGCACGTCCACCCCTCGGTAGATCCGTCCGACGAGCACGCCGAACGGGATCGACCCGATGAGGTAGCCAATCAGGACGAGCAGTGCGGCAATCACGCCAACGCCTCCACCTGGTCCGGGCTGCGGCTGCGGAAGCGCATCCGGATCGCGGTGCCTTCGAACCCGAAGGCGTCCCGGATGCGATTCTCCAGGAACCGACGATAAGCGAAATGAAGCAGATCTGGATCATTCACGAAGAAGACGAACGTAGGCGGCTCCACCTCGGCCTGCGTCACGTAGAGCACCTTAAGCCGTCGCTGCCCCTGGTAGCGCGGCGGCTGCTGCGCCACCGCGCGCAGCAGCACGCGATTCAGCTCCGAGGTCTGCACACGCCGCCGCCGCACCTCCTGCACGTGGATCGCGAGCTGCAACAGCTCCGCGATGCCGTCGCCGGTCAGCGCCGAGATGAAGTGGACCGGAGCCCACGGCGCGAAGCGGTAGCGGCGATCGATCCGCTTGGCGAACTGGTGGCGGTCGGTGCCGGGCTCGGCGAGATCCCACTTGTTGACGGCGAGCAGCAGCCCCGTGCCGCGCTCGATCGCACGCCCGGCGATATGCGAATCCTGCGCGGCGATCGGCTCTGAGGGATCGATCAGCAACACGACCACGTCGGCGCGCGCGATCGCGCCCTCTGCTTGCTGCACGGAGTGGCGCTCCGCCCCGCGGCCGATCTTGCCGCGACGGCGGATGCCGGCCGTGTCGATCAGCACCATCGCTCGCCCTTCCCAGCCGAACGGGGAATCGATGGCGTCGCGCGTCGCGCCGGGCACCTCGGAGACGATCACCCGCTCCTCGCCGAGGATCGCGTTCACGAGCGAGGACTTGCCGACGTTGGGCCGCCCGACGATCGCGATCCGCAGCGGGCGGTCGCCGTCCTCGGCGGCGGCGGGCTCGTCCGGCGCCTCCGGCAGCGCAGCGAAGACGAGGTCGAGCAGGTCGCCGATGCCCTCGGCGTGGTAGGCGGAGATCAGCAGCGGATCGCCGAGGCCGAGCGCGTGCGCCTCGTGCACGTTCGCCCGCGCCTCGCGGCGGTCGCTCTTGTTGGCGACGACGATCGTGGGCCGCCCGGCGCGGCGCAGCTGCTCGGCGATCGCGTGGTCCGCCGCGGTCAGCGCGTTCGCTGCGTCGACCACGAACAGCAGCAGGCCGGCCTCGGAGAGCGCCTGCCCCACCTGCTCGCGGATCGGCGTGTCGAAGGGGTCGTCCTCGGGGCCTTCGAGGCCGCCGGTATCGACGACGCGGAACTCGCGGCCGCGCCAGTGGCAGACGCCGTACTGGCGATCGCGCGTGGTGCCGGGAAGGCGCTCGACGAGCGCGCGGCGTGAGCGCGTCAGCCGGTTGAACAGCGCCGACTTGCCGACGTTGGGGCGGCCGATGATCGCGACCAGGGGTGCGTCTCGGGTCATTCGGAGCTCTCCGCGGTAGCTTCCGGAGACGCCGTCGGTGTTGGAGTCGGAGTCGGCGTGGCGATCTCCCGAAGCGTAAGCTCAAGCTGCCGGGGCCGCACCTCGCTCACTCGCACCCCCGGCGGCGCCTCGACGACCACAGTGACCAGCGACACGCCCGGCCTCCGTCCGCTCGCATCGACCTCGGCGAGGATGTCGCCGGGGTCGAGGGCGTTGAGGACCGGGAGGTCGCCCTCCACCACGACGGTGATCACAAGCTGGCCGAGGGAGCCCTTCAGTCCGCTGGGAATCCCGACCAGCCTCGGCACGATCGGGACGGCGACCGAGCCCCGGATCGGCGCGATGGAGACGATGATGTCGACTTCCTCGCCGGACAGGGCGCTCACGCCGGGCGGCAGGCTCGGCGAGCGCGCGACGCTCAGGTTCGCGCGCGCGCCGTCGAGCAGCACCTGACCCAGCGAGAGGCTGTCGATGGTCTGGAGCACGTCGAAGCTGCCCTCGACATCGAAGACGCCGGGCTGAATCTGGACATCTTCGACGCGGTAACCGGGCGCCGGCTGCCCGAGCAACTCAACTCCGAGCGGTACGGTGCGGGTGAGCACCGTCTGCTCGATGGCCACGTCGATTTGGACGTTGGGCGGATCGATCGTGACGCCCCGGATCTCCCCGCCGCCGGCTCCGCGGGAGACGAGCCGGAGGGATTGCGAGATCCCGACGGTCAGCCCCGTGACGTTGATGTCCGCGCCAGCGCTGACCACGAGGTCGACAAGCGACTCGGGTCCGGAGACCTCGACGTTGGCGGGCTCGGGCACCGCCTCGCCGGCGGCGAAGCCGCGGGGCAGCGCTCCGACGATGCGCGCGTCGACCGGCACCCGGCGCGTCACGATCTGCTCGAGGTTCACGAGGATCGCCGGGGGCTCCACGCTGATGACGCGGACGCCGCGCGCGTCGTTCACCTCGACGCGCACGGGGACGGTCTGCTCGCGCGCGCTGAGGCCGTTCAGGTCGACGATGGCGCGGAAGTTGGCGCTGGTCAGGCTGTCCCAGCGCTCGTCGGGCGCCGCGATGCGGATGCTGGCGGACGGCAACGCGTTGGCCACGGCGACCTCGCGCCCGACGTTGACGGCAACGACCTCGATTGGGGCGGGGAGCAGCCCGCTGCGGGTCGGGTTCTCCTCCTCGGTGACCAGGATCCAGATCGCAACCCCGAGTACGAAGGAGATCAGCAGCAAGCGCGGCGTTTCGCGCACCGCGCCCAGGCTGCGTCGCCAGAAGGTCGCGAGCATCTCCCGAAGATCGGTGAGGAGCGACCGCCGAAGGTTCGAGAACGCCATCTCAGGACGCCTCGCTGCGCGGCGCGGCGCCACCCTGCAACGGAAGCTCGCCCGCGGAGCCCTCGCCCGTCAGATCGAACAGCCGGCGCAGCTGCGGGCGCAGGCGCTCCTCGTCCACGTCCGTGAGCATCCGCCCCTGCGAGGCCAGCGAGATTGAGCCGCTCTCCTCGGAGACGGTGAGCACGACTGCGTCACTGCCCTCGGTGATGCCGAGGGCAGCGCGATGCCGCATACCGAGGTCTGCCGGGAGCGGCGCCTCAGAGAGCGGCAGCGTGCAGCCGGCGGCGACGATCCGGTCCGAACGCACGATCACCGCGCCGTCGTGCAACGGCGTGCCGGGCGCGAAGATGCTGCCGAGGATCTCCGGCGTCAGCTCGGAACCAAGTGGCACGCCGGTGTCGATCACCTCCTGCAGCCCGGTCTCGCGCTCCATCACGACGAGGGCGCCGTGGCGCTGCCGCGAGAGTCGCAGCGCCGAGCGCACGACGTGCTCGATGCTCTGCTCCTGCTGCGCGCGGACGAGCGAGGGCCGCCAGCCGGTGCGCCCCAGCCGCTCGAGGGCGCGGCGGATCTCTGGATGGAAGACGATGATCACGCCGATCACGAGACCGGTGATCGTGCGCTCCAGGATCCAGTTGACGACGCTCAGGTCGAAGATCCGGGCCAGCAGGAACGCGCCGAAGAGCAGCACGGAGACGCCGCGCAGCACGGTCATCGCCGTGGTGCCGCGCAGCAACAGCAGCAGCCAGTAGATCGCCGCCGTGATCAACAGGACGTCGAGCACGGCGCCCGCGTCGAGGCGTCCGGCGACATCGCGCACGCCGTCCGGGATTTCCGGCACCTGGACGCCTCCTCTTCAGTGGACCGCGCGTGCCGGGGAAGGTGTGGTGCTCCCCGCAGCCCGGGATCAGCCGGCGCTGCCGCCCAAGAGCCAGGCGAGCACCGCCTGCTGCATGTGCAAACGGTTCTCCGCCTGATCGAAGATCACCGAACGCGGCGACTCCATCACGCCGGCGCTGATTTCCTCGCCGCGATGCGCCGGCATGTCGTGCATCACCAGCGCGTCCGGCGGAGCGGACTCGAGCAGCGCCTCGTCGAGGCGGAACGCCGCGAATGCCTCGATCCGGCTCTGCAGCTTGTCCTCGTCGCCCATCGAGGCCCACACGTCCGTGTAGACGGCGGCGACATCCGCGACCGCCGCCTCGGGATCACTGAAGCGCTCGACGCTGCCGCCCCCGGCAGCCGCGTGTGCGCGATCGAGGTCGGCGTCGCTCAGCGCGTAGCCCTCGGGCGAGGCGCAGCGCAGCTCGATGCCGGCCAGCACGCTCGCGTAGGCGAGCGCACGCGCGACGTTGTTGCCCTCCCCGAGGTAGGCGACCTTCAGGCCGCGCAGCGTCGAGAAGCGCTCGCGCAGCGTCAGCAGGTCGGCGAGCGCCTGGCAGGGATGCTCACGGTCGCTGAGGGCGTTGATCACCGGCACGCCGGCCCACTCCGCGAACTCGACGACCGTCTCATGCGAGTAGGTGCGCGCGGCGATGCCGTGCGTCATGCGCCCCAGCACCCGAGCGATGTCGCGCACCGGCTCGCGCTCGCCGGGGCCGATCTCCTGCGGGCCAAGGTAGATCGCGCGCCCGCCGAGGCGCTGCATCGCGACCTCGAAGGAGACACGCGTACGCAGCGAGGGCTTCTCGAAGACCAGCGCCAGCGACTGGCCCGCGAGCACGGGCCCGCAGCCGTCGCGCTTGATCGCGAGTGCCGCGTCAAGCAGATCGCCGAGTTCCCCCGGCGAGAGATCGAGGATCGAGGAAAGATGGCGGGGAGTCACCGCTAGCTCCTGCTGTCCGGTGTGATTCGGTGGGTCGGCTGCCGTCCAGTATATGTCCAGTATATGCCGTCGAGCGGCTCGGACAGTATGCCGCGAAGGGACAAGACGCGCCGGCAGCGCTCGCGGGGTCTAGGCCGGAGCTTCGCCGGGGAACGCGGGTGGCGGGAGCAGATCGGCGACGGCGTTCGCCAGCTCCAGCAGCGACTGGTCGCCGCCGTGCCGGCCGACGAGCTGGACGCCGACCGGCAGGCCGCCCTCGCCCGCCCCGGCCGGGAGGGCGACGCAGGGCAAACGCAGCAGCGTCCAGACGCGGTTGCAGAGCGGGTCGCCCGTCGTCGCGATGCCCGCCGGGGCCTCGCCGGGCGCGCTCGGCGTGAGGAAGGCGTCGAACTGCGCGAAGGTCTCGCTGACCGCCGCGCGGCAGTGCAGGGCCAGCGACTCGGCCGCGCTACGCTCGGCGGCGCCGAGGGCGTGCCCGCGTTCGATCAGCTCGCGCAGCGCGGAGCTGAGGCCGTCGCGCCGATCGCGGTACTCGGTTGCGAACGCGCTCGCCGCACCCGCAGCGACGATCACGTCCCAGGCATCGCCCAGCCCGTCGCACTCCGCCGGAAGATCGAGGTCGGAGACCTGTCCACCTGCGGCGGCGATCGTCGCGGCCGTCTCCTCGATGGCGCGCTGCCCGGTCGGCGAGACGCGCCCCCACTCCGGCGTGCGCACCACGCCGATGCGCAGCGGCTGCGTGGGCGGCTCCAGCGCCGCGGACTGCGTGGTGCTGAGCACCGCGCCGACGAGCGCGAGGTCCTCGATGCTGCGCGCGAACCAGCCGACCGTGTCGAGCGCGGTGGCCAGCGGGTGAACGCCGTCGCTGTTGACGAAGCCGTAGGTCGGCTTGAACGCAAAGATGCCGCAGAAGGCAGCCGGCCGAATCGTCGAACCGCCAGTCTGGGAGCCGAGGGCGATCGGAACCATGCCATCGGCGACGGCCGCCGCGGAACCGCTCGACGATCCGCCGGGGGTGTGCGCGGGCTGGTGCGGATTGCGCGTTGGGCCGGGCGTGCGGAAGGCGAACTCGGTGGTGACGGTCTTGCCGAGGACCAGCGCACCGGCCTCGCGCAGCGCTGCGACCGCGCCGCAGTCGCGCGCGGCCTGGTGGTCCTCGTAGAGCGGCGAGCCGTACCGGGTCGGTAGCTCGGCGGTGTCGAAGATGTCCTTCACGCCGAACGGCACGCCGTGCAGCGGACCGGCCGGCGTGGCTGCGTCGGCCGCCCGCGCGCGCTCGAGGGCGTCGTCCGGATCGATCGCCGCCCAGGCGCGGATCAGCGGCTCGCGCTCCTCGGTGCGTGCGAGGCAGGCGCGTACAAGCGCCTCGGAGGTCAGCGAGCCCTCCGCGATGCGCCGCGCGGCCTCGCTCGCGGTGAGGTGGACGGGGTCACTGCTGTGGTCGTTCGGTGTTGTCACGGGTCGGGGCTCCTCCGGCGCGGCGCTCACGTTATGCTACGCGCCGCCGCGCCCTGCAGGCAGGCGCGCGAGGCATCCCGCACGCAGCGGAGGGGATGAACCATGGCCCAACGGCGGATCCCGCGCCCGTTCAATCTGCTCTGGGGCGGCGGCAGGATCGTCGAGGAGGCGTCGATCGAGGGCGGCCTCCACGCGCCCTCGCTGCAACTGATGCGCTACGAGACCGGCGAGAAGGCCGGCCAGTTGGCGATCCGCTTCGCCGCCTACGACCCCGAGGGGGAACTTGAACGGCGCCCCTTGATCATCAACGAGCGCGAGCTGCGGCCGCTTCGCAAGGAGCTGGATCGCTCGCCACGGCTCAAGGCGCTGTTGCGCCAGTTGATCGAGGACGACGAGTAGCCGGCGCACTCGAGCGCGTGTTGCACCTCCACCAGCTTCGTGGGCTGCCAGGCGCCCGCGCCGCCCTCCAGATCGCGCTCGGCCTTGCGATCGTCGCGGCGCTCGCCGTTCTCGCGCTGCGCTCGGGAGACACGCGCGGCATCGAGATCGAGCGGCGCGATCCGAGCCCCGGCGTCGATGAGATCCGGGTCGACGTCTCGGGCGCGGTGTTGCAGCCGCAGGTGGTCGTCGCCTCGCCCGGTGACCGTGTCGCCGACGCAATCGCCCTCGCCGGCGGGCTCGTCGCGGACGCCGACACCGCCCCGCTCAACCTCTCGCGCCGCGTCGTCGACGAGGACGCCGTGCGTGTGCCGAGGATCGGCGAGGCCGTGGCGCTGCTCGACGTGAACAGCGCCACGCGCGTGGACCTCGAGGCGCTCCCCGGCATCGGTGCTGCCTACGCGGCGGCGATCGTCGCGGAGCGCGAGCGCGCCGGCCCGTACGAGACGACGGACGACCTCACCGCGCGCGGCGCGATCCCGGAGCACGTCTACGAGGGCATCCGCGACATGGTCACGGCGCGATGACGGAGCGCGTTCCCGCCCTTCCGCTGGCGGCGGCGGCGTTCATCGTCGGCTCCATCGGCGGAGTGCTGGTCGGCGGGCCATGGCCGCTGATGCTGCTGGCCGCGCTTGCCATCGCCTCGGCCGCCGTGCTGCTGCACCGCGGGTGGGGCAGCCGCACGCTGCTCGTGCTGCTCGCCGTCGCCGCGCTCGCCGCGGCCGGCCACGCGCGGGGCAGCGAGGCCGACGCGACGCCGCCGCCGCCCCTCGCCAGCCTCGAGGGCGTGCACGAGATCACGGGCGTGGTGCGCTCCGACCCGCGGTTGTCGGGCGCGATCACGCGCATCGATCTGCGCGTCGAGTCGATCGGCGGCGCGGCGGCCGAGGGCGGCCTGCGGCTCACCCTGCCGACGCCGCGACAGCCGCTACGGGCGGGCGACCGCATCGCGGCGAGGGTCGAGGTCGAGCGTCCCGGCGCGTTCGAGGAGTTCGACTACGCAGCGTTCCTGCGCAGCCGCGGCATCCACGCCATCGCCGCCTACCCGGAGCGCTGGACGCTGCTCGAACGCGACGCCGAGCACGCGCTGGTCGACGCGCTGCGCGGGCTGCGGCGCTGGGCGCTCGGCAACATCGAGCGCGCCCTGCCGGAGCCGGAGGCGTCGCTGGCGGCGGGCATGCTGCTCGGACGGCAGCGGACGATGCCCGCGGGCCTCGAGGAGGACCTGCGCCGCACCGGCACGACGCACCTGCTGGTGGTCTCCGGGCAGAACATCGCGCTGCTCCTCGGGACGGCCGTCGGGCTGCTGAGCGCGGTCGTCGCGAGGCGGCAGGCGGCGCTGATCGCGCTGGCGCTGCTGCCCGGCTACGTGGTGCTCACGGGCGCCGAGCCTCCGGTGGTGCGAGCAGCAATCATGGCCGTCGGCATCGCGATCGCCGCGCTCTCGGGGAGGCGCACGCCCGCCTGGATCTACCTGCTCTACGCGCTCGCGCTGATGCTCGCGCTGCGGCCGCTGCTGATTCGCGACGTCGCCTTCCAACTCAGTGCGACGGCGACCGCCGGCGTGCTGCTGCTCGCACCGCCGCTGCGTGACCGCGCCCTCGCGCGCCTCGGCGTCGCGCCGTCCGGCCTTGCGACCGGATTCGTCGAGGGCGCCGCGGTCGCCGTCGGCGCCTCGCTCGCGGTACTGCCGGTGCAAGCCGCCGCCTTCGGGACGCTGCCGCTGCTGCAGGCGCCCGCCAACGTCGTCGTCGCGCCGCTCTACGAGGCGACGGTGCTGGTCGCCGTGATCGCGGCGCTGTTCGGCTGGCTCGCTCCCGTCGCGCGGTTCGTCGAGGTCGCCGGCGTGTTCGCGCCGGCCGCCTTCGTCGCCGCCGTCGAGGCGCTGGCGGCGTTGCCGCTCTCAATGGTGGAGCTACGGCCGCCGCCCCTTGCGGCCGCGGGCTGGTTCGCGCTGCTCGGCGGCCTCGTCTGGCTGCTCAATCGCGGGACGACGCAGATCTCGCTGCCGGGGCAGCGAGCGCGCCTCGCTGCGCCGGTCGCGCTCGCGGCGGCCGCCGTGGGGCTCTGGCTGGCGGTGCTCACGCCCCCGGACGGGCTGGCGAGCGTAACCGTGCTCGACGTCGGGCAGGGGTCGGCGATCCTCGTGCGCGACGGCGGGGCGGCCGTGCTGGTGGACACCGGTCCGGGCGACGGCGCGGTGCTGACTGCGTTGCCGCGCGCCCTCGAGGGCCGCAGTCTCGACGCCATACTGCTTACGCACGGCGACAGCGACCACTCCGGCGGGCTCGCCGAGCTGGAGCGCCGCCTCCGCGTCGGCGTGTTGCTCGCCAGCGAGGGCACGCTTGCCGTCGTCGCTCCGGAGGGCGCCTCGGCGGGGACACAGGCACTCGACATCGGCGACCGCATCCGGCTCAGTGAGCGGACCTCGATCGCGGTGCTCTCGCCGCCGGTCGTCACGGGCGGGCGTGAGCACCGCGGCCCCAACAACCGCTCGCTCGTGCTGCTCGTGACTATCGGCGAGCGGCGGATCCTGCTGCCCGCGGACATCGAGGCGCCCGCCGAGCAGTGGCTGGCCTCGAGCGGGCAGGATCTGCGAGCAGACGCGCTGGTGCTCCCGCACCACGGCTCGCGCACCTCGTCGAGCGCGGTCTTCATCGCAGCGGTCGAGCCGCGGGTCGCGATCGCCTCGGTCGGTGCGCGCAACCCGCACGGCCATCCGCACGCGGATGTGGTCGCGCGCTACGCGGGGATCGCGCTCTTCCGCACCGACGAACACGGCGACGTGACGTTGCGCTCCGACGGCGAACGGCTCTGGGTACGGAGCTCGCGCTGATCGCGTGCTAGGGTGAATCGAAGGCAACGAGCGGGGGCCAGCGATGGTCAGTCGGCGGCACGGGCGCGGCCTCGAGGAACTGCGGTCGCTCACGATCGAGACCGGCGTGCTGCGGCACGCCGAGGGCTCCGCGCTGATCTCGATGGGCGATACGCGCGTGCTCTGCGCGGCGAGCGTCGAGCCCGGCGTACCGCGCTGGCTTCGAGGCACCGGCTCCGGTTGGGTGACCGCGGAGTACGGGATGCTGCCGCGCGCGACGCACACGCGCGGCCGCCGCGAGGCGCGCGAGGGCAGGCAGAGCGGACGCTCGCAGGAGATCCAGCGCCTGATCGGCCGCTCGCTGCGCGCGGCGCTGGACCTCGACCGCCTCGGCGAGCAGACGATCACCGTCGATTGCGACGTCATCCAGGCCGACGGCGGCACCCGCTGCGCGGCGGTCACCGGCGGCTGGGTCGCGCTGGCGCTGGCGGTCGACTGGCTCGACCGTGGCGGCGCAATCGCCGCCTCGCCGCTGACGACGCAGGTCGCTGCGATCTCGGTCGGCCTCAGCGGGGGGAGCGCGCTGCTCGACCTCGACTACGACGAGGATTCGAGCGCGGAGACGGACTTCAACGTCGTGCAGCTCGGCACCGGCAAGCTCGTCGAGGTGCAGGGCACGGCCGAGCGCGCGCCGTTCTCCCGCGGCGACCTCGATCGCGTCGTCGCGGTCGCAACGGAGGGCATCGCGGAGCTGTTCGAGGCGCAACGCGAGGCGGTCGCCGCGGAGCGCGCGGCTCAGCGCTGAGCCGCTACCAGAAGCCGCCGGGGTTCACGTAGTCGCCGAGGAACGTGCCGCCCAGCACGTGGATGTGCGCGTGCTCCTGCGACTGCTTGGCCTCCCAGCCGGCGTTCGAGACCAGCCGGTAGCCGTTCGGGCAGTGCTCGCGCCCCACTTCCGAGGCGATACGCCCCACCTCGGCGAGCAGGTCGCTCTCCCAGAGCTGCTCCTGGGTCATGTGCTCCCGGGGTACGGCGAGCAGCATCACCGGCACCCAGCGCAGCTGGTTGCGGAAGACGATCACGCGCTCGGAGTCGTGGAGCACGTCGGCCGGGGCCTGGCCGGCGATGATCCGGCAGAAGATGCAGTAGCGCTCGAATGTGATCGGCAATACCTTCCACGCGGGCGCGCTGTGGCCCGGCGAACGCTCCGCCGCAGCCTAACCGCGGCCCGCCGGGAGCGGCTACCCCGGCGCAATCGAGGAGACCTCCCATCGTCGAGATCGCCCCCTTCCGCGGACTCCGCTACGACCCCTCGCGCGTGAACCCGGACGCCGTCATCGCCCCGCCCTACGACGTGGTCGACGAGGACGAGGTGGCCGCCCTGCACGCCAGCTCGCCCTACAACATCGGTCGCGTCGAGGCGCCTCGCGGCGGCGGCGAGCGCTTCGAGGGCGCGGCGGCTGCGCTGCGCGCATGGGAGGCCGAGGGCGTCCTGCTGCGCGAGGCCGCACCCGCGCTCTACGCCTACGAGCAGCGCACGCGCATCGAGGGCGACGCTGGCCCGCCCCGCGTCCGGCGGGGCTACTTCGCGCGGCTGCGCCTGACCCCCTATGAGGCCGGCGAGGTGCTGCCGCACGAGCGCACGATGGCCGCACCGAAAGCGGAGCGGCTGGCGCTCATGGAGGCGACGCAGGCGAACGTGAGCCCGATCCTCGTGATCTCCGGTGCGAACACGGACGCGACGACGCTGCTCGCAGAGGTCGCCGCGCGCGAGCCGGCGTTCGCTGCCACGGACGGCCGGGGCGACGAGCACCGGCTCTGGGTGATCGACGACCCCTCGGAGATCGCGCGGCTCGTCGAGGCGGCCGCAGCCGCGCCGGTCACGATCGCCGATGGCCACCACCGCTACGAGACGGCGCTCGAACACCTCGCAGGCCGCGACGAGGAGGGGCGCCGCTGGATGCTCGCCTGCCTCGTGCCCGCGAACGCTCCGGGCCTCGACATCTTCCCCACGCACCGCCTCGTGCCCGGCGCGGATGTGTCCGCGCGTCTTGTCGGAGGCATCGAGGCCCGCTACGACATCGAGCCGCTCGCGCCGGGCGGCGCGGGCGCCGAGGCCGCCGGGCGGCTCTGGGAGGCCGTGCAGGCGGAGGCGTCGCAACCCGGCACGTTCGGCGTCATCGGGCTCCCGGGCGGCGGGCTGCACCTGCTGCGCCCTCGTTCGCCCGAGGAGATCGACGCGCTGATGCCCGCCGAGTGGTCCGCGGCGTCACGCGCGCTCGACGCGCAGATCCTCAACCAGACGATCCTCGAGCCGCTGCTCGGCATCGACGCCGCGGAGCTGCGCGCGGGACGCGTGCAGTTCAGCGAGGACGCCGCACACGCCGCGGAGTGGGTACGGGCCGAGCCGGGCCGCCTCGCCTTCCTCGTCAATCCGCCGAGC
This sequence comes from Dehalococcoidia bacterium, assembly GCA_963667465.2. Taxonomy (GTDB): domain Bacteria; phylum Chloroflexota; class Dehalococcoidia; order UBA2979; family UBA2979; genus VXMT01. Next base: position 1,298,847 of record CAXXDN010000002.1, read on the forward strand.
GTCGATCGGGTCGTCGCGATGGCGAGCGCCGGCGGCGTGATGCCGCAGAAGGCGACCTATTTCTACCCGAAGCTCGCGACGGGGATGGTCCTCAACCGCCTCGACTGACCGCGCGGGCCGGCCGCGAACTACAGCTAGGTAAGGTTGATCTGCCGCACGCCGGAGATCGCGTCGAGCGTCTCGAGGGCGGCGCGCTCGGAGGCTGTCAGCGGGCGGTCGATGCCGAGCACCATCAGCGCCCGGCCCTCCTCGCCGCTGGCCACGGACATGAAGTTGATGTTGATCGACCAGTCGCCGAGCAGGCTGCCGACGCGCCCGACCATGCCGGGCCGGTCGACGTTCTCGACCGCGAGCACGTAGGGCGCCGCGCCGGGGGCGAACTCGACCTCGAAGCCGTCGATGCCGACGATGCGCACGCCAGCCTGTGTGTGGGTGGCGGACACGCCGGTGGAGCCGCCGTCCGAGATGACGCGCACGACCACGAGGTTCGCGTAGGGCTCACGTGCCGCGCCGCGGTCCTCGACGATGCCGATGCCGTGCTGCCGCGCCTCCTGGTCGGCGTTGACGATCGTCACCTTGCCGTGCGAGACGGGCTCCAGCACGCCAACGATCGCGGCCGCGCGCAGCGGGCCCACCTCGTGGTTCGCGATCTCGCCGAGGTAGTCGATGCGCAGCTGCGCTAGCTGGCCGCCCTGCAGCTGGGACGCGACGCTCGCGGCGACCTCGGCAGCGTCGAGGTAGGGGCCGATGATCGCCATCGTCTCCGGGTCCACCAGCGGCGCGTTGACGGCGAAGCGGGCGGGCCGCCCCGCGAGCACCGCCAGCACCTCGTCGACCACCTCGACGGCGGCGCGGTCCTGCGCCTCGGCCGTGGAGGCGGCGAGGTGCGGCGTGACGACGACGCCGGAGGTGGTCGTGAGCACGTTGCCGATCGCCGGTTCCTCGCTGAAGACGTCGATCGCGGCCCCGGCGATCACGCCGCCCTCGACGGCTTCGTGCAGGGCCTGCTCGTCGACGAGCGCGCCGCGCGCGGTGTTCACGAGGTAGGCGCCCGGCTTCATGCGCGCCAGCTGTTCGCTGCCGATCAGGCCGCGCGTGCCCTCGTGCAGCGCGGTGTGCAGCGTCACGAAATCGGACTGCTCCAGCAGCTCGTCGAGCGAGACCAGCTCGACGCCAAGTGAGGCCGCGCGCTCGCTGGAGACGAACGGGTCGTGCGCGACGACGCGCATCTCGAAGGCGCGCGCGCGCTGGGCCACGCCCGAGCCGATGCGCCCGAGGCCAACCACGCCGAGCGTGTGCCCGGCCAGCTCGACGCCCTGCAGCCTGCTGCGCTCCCAGCGCCCCTCGCGCAGCGAGGCGTGGCCCTGCGGCACGTTGCGCGCGACCGCGAGCAGCATCGCGAAGGCGTGCTCGATGGCGGACAGGGTGTTGGACAGCGGCGCGTTGACGACGACGACGCCGCGCGCCGTCGCCGCAGCGAGGTCGATGTTGTCGACGCCGACGCCGGCGCGGCCAATCACCTCGAGCTGAGGGGCGGCCTCGATCACGCGCGCGGTCACCTGGGTCTGGCTGCGCACGATGATGCCGGTCACCTCGGCGACGGCCTCGACGAGTTCGTCCTCGCTCAGGCCGGTGCGGACGACGGTGTCGTGACGTTCCCGCAGGCGCTCGATGCCCTGTTCGGCGATCTGGTCGGCGACGAGGACGGTCGCCATCGAGCGGGCCTCCGTCGCTCCGCGCGCTACCCGCCGGCCGCCGCCGGCACGGCGTGGCCGAGCTTCGCGAGGCTGCCGCGCAGCGCCTCGAGGCCTCCTGCGACATCCTTGTCGGTCGTATAGCCGAGGTGGCCGAAGCGGATGATCTTGCCTCCGAGGCTCGCCTGGCCGCCGGCGAAGACGGTGTCGTAGTCCGTGCGGGCGATCGCCCGGACCTCGTCGGCGGAGATGCCCTCGGGCGGCAGCATGGCGGTCACGGTGTCGGAGCGGAAGCCCTCGGCGCCGTAGAGCTCGAGGCCCAGTGTCTCGAGGCCGGCGCGGACGCGCGAGGCGGTCGCGTGGTGGCGCGCCCAGACGGCCTCCATGCCCTCGGCGCGCAGCATGCGCAGCGCCTGCCGCAACTGGAACATGAGCGAGATCGCCGGCGTCCACGGCGTCTGGCCGGCCTCCTGCGAGCTCTGCGCCCGCCGCAGGTCGAGGTACATGCGGGGCGTGGTGCAGCGCTCCTGCGCCTCCCAGGCGCGATCGCTGACGCTGACGAAGGCGAGCCCCGGCGCCGTCATCCAGCCCTTCTGCGAGCCGGACACGACCACGTCCAGGCCCCACGCGTCCGTCTCCAGCGGAATCGAGGAGAGCGACGAGATGGCGTCGACGATCAGCAGCCGGTCGTGCTTGCGGACGACCCGCGCGATCTCCTCGAGCGGGTTGGTCACACCCGTCGAGGTCTCGTTGTGCGTCACGAGCACGGCGCGGATCGCGGGGTCCGCGGCGAGGGCGTCGTCGATGCGTGCCGGGTCGGCGGCGCTGCCGTACACGAAGCCGAGGTGCACCGGGTCGCCGCCGTAGATGCGGATCAGCTCCAGGAAGCGCTCGCCGAAGACGCCGATCGTCACCACGAGCACGCGGTCGCCGGGCGAGACGTGGTTAACGACGGCGGCCTCCATGCCGGAGGTGCCGGAGCCGGACAGGGTGAGCACGTCGTTGGTGGTGCGGCAGGCGTAGCGCAGGCCCTCGTGGATCTCGCCGATCAGCTCGGCGAACTCCGGGCCGCGATGGTTGATCATGGGTGCCGAGCCGGCCTCGACGACTTCCGCGGGAACGGGAATCGGGCCCGGCGTACGCAGGTTCACGGTGCCTCCGGGGACGGGGATTCAGGTCGGCTCAATGGGCGGGATTATCGTCCACCCGCACCCCGATAGCGTCAACGCAAGGGGTGGGCGTGGCGGGCGGCGGGCCTCAGCGGTCCTTGCGGCGTTCGCTGCGTTCGCCGCCGCCGCTGAAGACGACGCGCGTGCGCTTGCCGCCATGGATCTGCGGCTCGGCCGCGAGCTTGCGCCGAAGCAGCGCCATCGGCCCGTCCGGCTCGCAGAGCGAGTCGGGCAGCCCGAGTACGTCCACCAGTAGCGCACGATCGAGTTCGGCACGCGCCTCGTCCTCGTCGATCTGGTCGAACGGCAGGAACTGCCGCGTCCGAAGAGCCTCGAAGGCGTCTTGTGCGGCGCGGTGTTGCTCCGCCGACAACTCCCGCACGTCAAGCGCCGGGATACGCGGGATGCCTGTGACGGTCGTCGTCCCGCGCCCGGATTGCGTCTTGTTCGCCGTCCACCAGTGCAGCAGGAGCCCGAGCGTCGAGTTACACCACAGCACGAAGGCGTACTCGTGATCGCGGTTCTCGAAGATCACAGATGGCCAGGCCCGCCCTCCGATGCAACGCCGCTCGGTTATCGCGACGATGAGGGACTGCGAGTTGAACTGCACGTCGGTGCTGTAGTGCACGCGCGTGGCGGTCGCCCAAATGCGGGCTGCCTTCTCGTTGATCGCGGGCTGGGCGTCGGGCACCCCAGCCTTGATCTGGCCCTCGGCGTCAGCCTCGACTACGAGCCTGCGTTCCCGCTTGTTGTCGTGCGCCCACAGCATCGGGTAGGTAGGGACAGGGTTGAGCGGAGGTTGGAGGCGCTCGAATGGGCCACGAGCGTACCCGCTGCGGGTCGTTTCCGTAATGTCGCGGTGAACCGGCCCGCGCCCAGCGAAATCGGCGATGGGGGCCACGGGGACGCGGACGCCGACGGCGCCCGGGTCGCGGGGCGAGACGAGAAGTCCGCGTGCGAGAGAGTAGGCGGCCTGCGCCAGCGACATGTCGGCGACGCCGACCAGCGGCCACGGCCCCTCGTCAGGAAGAGGGCAATCGAGCAGGTGGCCGCAGTGGTCGTCGCCGAGGAGGATGGGAGTGCTGCCCACTGGGCCGTCCTCCAGTCGCCGTATTCGGCCTTGCCCGATCGTGCGCCGGATCGCGTCAGCGATGAGCTGGCTGCGGATGGCGGACGTCGGCTGCTGGCTGAGTACGGCGAAGACTGATCTCGGTCGGTCGGTCGGTCGGTCGGTCGGTCGGTCGGTCGGTCGGTCGGTCGGTCGGTCGGTCGGTCGGTCGGTCGGTCGGTCGGTCGGTCGGTCGGTCGGTCGGTCGGTCGGTCGGTCGGTCGGTCGGTCGGTCGGTCGGTCGGTCGGTCGGTCGGTCGGTCGGTCGGTCGGTCGGTCGGTCGGTCGGTCGGTCGGTCGGTCGGTCGGTCGGTCGGTCGGTCGGTCGGTCGGTCGGTCGGTCGGTCGGTCGTCTCTGACACTACCGTATCACGGGTAGCCACCACGAGGCACTCGGCCATGCCCGTGTCCGCAGAGAACGAGCTGGCTTCAGATGCGGCCCCAGCGATCGTCACCACGAGCGCGTCGCGATAATGCTCGCACCACTGCGCGCGGATCGCATCCCACGATCCACCGCTTACCGCGCTGAGTGGCAGCACGAGCGCCACCGCTCCTCCCACACTAAACGTGCGGTGCACCTCGCTTCCGTCGTCGTCCGCGGCAGCGCCGATCCGCACCTTGCGGTGCGCGAGCTCGGCGAAGTGCGACGCCAGCCCGGCGTTGTCGTTCGACGGGGCGTCGTCCGTCAGGCTTCGCACACGCGCGGACATTCGTGCCTGTTCCCGCGGGGTGGTGTCGAACGCGGCGTAGGCCGGGATGGGTACGTCGGCGTGAGCTGCCTCGTGGTTCGTGGGACGGGTGAACGGGGGATTCATGATCACAAGGTCGAACTGACCATGGGCCACGCGGGTCACGAGGTCCTGAACGTCCTCTGGTCGGCGACCGCCCGCAGTCGTGGCAGCCGCCTGGCCGATGAGGCGCGGCTGCTCGTGCGCCGCGAGCAGGTCGAGCGAGCCAATCCGCACCTGGCGTCCGCGCTGCCGACCGTACGGCATCGTCAACAGGCACTCCCCCTCGAACGGCGTGGCGGGCTGGGAGCCGGCGAGCATGGCGGCAGTGAGGTGTACGGCGATGTTGAGCACGTCGAGGCCGACGAGACCGTTCTTCATCATCGGTCCGTGGAGCTTCGCGGGATCGCCGCCATGCAGTTCGTGCAGTAACGAGAGCCGCGAGTAGGCGGCGGAGAGCAGCGTGCCCGTCCCACAGGCAAAGTCGCCGATCTGGAGCGAGGCCAGGGTGTCCTCGTCGCCCCACTCGGCCCCGCCCGGCGGCCGGTCGGTCGGCAGTGCGAGGCCCGCCAGCAGGGCCGCGGCGGCGGGCCGCGTGTAGTACGTGGCGAGGAACTTGCGGTCGGCGATCAACCGCTGGAAGACCACGCCCGTAAGGTCGTGCGAGCGGGTGATGCCGCCTGCGACCAGCCGCTGCGCCGTCCTCCACAGTGGTGCGAGCACGGCCTGAGCGGTTTCAGCGGGCAGGGAATGGTCACGGGAGGGATCGAGCAGCGCCTTCGCCGTGCCGAAGATCGGCCAGTAGTTGCGTTCGAGGATCGCGTCCCATTCGGCGAGCAGCGCCTCGCGATCGAATATGCCGTCCGTCCGGAACGCCTCGACCGTCCGCACGGGCCGCTCGTCGCCCTCCGGGGCAACCTGGAAGTCGGCCTGGGCGAGCGCTTCGTGGAACACCACCGCGTTGACGATCACTGTCATCGCCATGCGCCGCGACTGGCCACCCGGGTCGTCGGTCTGTTCGAGAACTCCGGCCAGCGCACGGCCTCGATCGCCGTCGTACTCGTGGCGCTCCGCGGACGCCTCCGCAGCCTCCTCGACGCCGTGCTCCAGTTCGTCGGCAAGCGCCTGGACGCGGGGAGCGGGCGTGGCTGCGCGCTGCACGAGCATCGCGAGGTCACGTACCGAGCCACGCAGCCACCCCGCTCCGGGCAACCGCTCCGGCTCGTCGTCCGTCGCCGTGTAGAGCGCGTACTCGAGCGCGTCGGTCCTCCGGATCGCCGCGCGCAGCGGTCCATCCTGCAACTGCTGAAACGCGGGCGGATAGACGAGGGCAATCGCCGTCTCGATCTGGTGCGCATTGCCGCTGGGCTTCTTCCCCAGCCGCGCGATCGCGTCTGCCTCGGCGCTCGCGTGGTTCGCCAGCTCGGCCTCGATCACCACGGGCCAGCCTGACGCTTCGAGCACGAGCACGTCAGGGCGGCCGCCGCCCTGGAGCACGCCGCCTGTGGCCTCGGAGTGGACCGTCCAACTGTCCGGGCGTCGCAGCCCGCGCAGCACTTCGCCCAGTGCATCGTTCACGGTCTGTTCGTGCGTGCCCGGGCTCATGCGCCAGAGTCTAACGCGCGCCGACCCTGCAAGCCTGCTACCGGACGGCGGCGAGGAGGGCGACGGTGACGCCGTCGCCGCCTTCCTGGCGCGTGGCGGTTTCGTAGGCGGTGACCAGGGGGTGGCCGTCGAGCAGCTCGCGGACGGCGCGGCGCAGCGCGCCGGTGCCCTTGCCGTGGATGATGCGCACGCGCTCGCGCCCGGCCCTCGCCGCGTCGTCGAGGAAGGCTTCGACCGAGGGCAGCGCCTCGGCGACGATCTGGCCGCGGATCTCGATCTGCTCGGGGGCGTTCGGCGCGGGCGGCGTGCGCACCGCGACGATCACCTCGCCGCCGGGCTGCTCGATACGCTCGACCTGGGCGAGGCGCACGCGGGTGCGCAGCGCGCCGAGCTGCACCTGGAACTCGCCCGCCTCGTCCGGCTCGCTCAGCGCCTCGCCCGGCGAACCGATGCCGCGCAGCCAGACGTGCGAGCCGACCTCCGGGACAGGCAGCGTGCGCGGCGCCCTCGCCGCGACTCGCTCCCGAGGGGCGGGCGAGTCTTCGCTCGGCGGCTCCGGCTCCGGTGGCGGCTCGGGCGCGAGCGCCGCAGCAGCCTCGCGGGCGCGTTCGAGGTCGGCCGCCGCCTGCTCGAGGCGCGCCGACTCCACCTCGCGGCGCGCGCGTTGCAGCATCCGCTCCGCGTCGCGCACCTCCGCGCGGACGCGCTCGCGCGACTCGGCGCGCAGCCGCTCGCCCTCGTCGGCCAGCGCCGCGAGCTGCTGCTCGAGGTCGGCGCGCAGTTCCTCGGCGGCGGCGCGGGCGGCGGCGGCGCGGTCGGCGCGATCCTCGGCGGCGCTCAGTTGGGCGCGCAGCTCGCCGAGCACGGCCTCGAGGTCGCGCTGCTCGTGCGACAGGCCTTCGCGCGCGGCCTCGATGATCGCGCCGGGCATGCCGAGCCGCTCGGCGATGGCGAGCGCGTTGGACTGGCCCGGCACGCCGATGCGCAGCCGGTAGGTCGGCGCGAGCGTCTCGACATCGAACTCCACCGAGGCGTTGCGCACCGCCGGGTCGCGGTGCGCGAACAGTTTCAGCTCGCTGTGGTGAGTCGTTGCGATCAGCGTGGCGCCCGCCTCGATCAACCGTCCGGCGATCGCGATCGCGAGCGCCGCGCCCTCGGTCGGGTCGGTGCCCGCGCCAAGCTCGTCGAGGAGCACGAGCGAGCGTTCCCCGGTGCGCTCGAGGATGTCGATGATCGCGGTGACGTGGCCCGAGAAGGTGGAGAGCGACTGCTCGATCGACTGCTCGTCGCCGATGTCGGCGAAGACGGCGTCGTAGACGGGGATGCGCGTGCCCTTGTCGGCCGGGACGGGCAAACCGGCGAGGGCCATCAGCGAGAGCAGCCCGGCGGTCTTGAGGGCGACGGTCTTGCCGCCGGTGTTCGGCCCGGTGATCAGCAGCGCCCGCGTCTCGCCGCCCGCCTCGATGCTGACGGGCACGACCGCGCCCTCGAGCAGCGGGTGCCGCGCCTCCACGAGGTGGAGCGTGGCGGGGGCCTCGACGAGCCACGGGACGTCGCTGCCCGCCTCGGTGAGGTCGGCGGCGCCGATCTCCGCGGCGAGACTCGCCTTGGCCAGCGCGAGGTCGATCCTCGCGAGGCGCTCGACGGCGTCGACCAGCTCGTGCTCGGCCTCGCCGGCGGCCTCGGAGATGGTGCGCATGATGCGCTCGATCTCGTGGCGCTCCTGCGCCTGCAGCTCGCGCCAGCGGTTGCCGAGGTCGATCACGGCGAGCGGCTCGACGTAGATCGTCGCGCCGGAGGCAGAGGTGTCGTGGACGATGCCGGGCACGGCGCTGCGCGACTCGGCGCGCACGGGCAGCACGTAGCGCCCGTCGCGCAGCGTGACGATCGGGTCCTGCAGCGCCGGGCGCAGCGCCGAGGAGCGCAGCAGCGCCTCCATGCGCTGCTGCAGGCGGCCGTGTACGGCGTCGCGCTCGCGGCGGATTGCCTCGAGCTCGCGGCTCGCCGAGTCCCGCACCTCGCCGCGCCCGTCGACGGCGGCGGCGATCAGCCCGCGCAGCGCCTCGAGGTCGGCGAGCCCGGCGGCGCGCGTGGAGAGCAACGGGGTCTCCTGGCGCACCCGCGCAAAGGTGCGCCGCAGCCGCGTCGAGGCCCTCGCGAGGTCGGCGATCTCCAGCAGCTCCGAGGGCGCGAGTACCTGCCCGCGCCCCGCCGCGCGCGCCGGGGGCCGCACGTCGCGCACGCCGCCCAGCCCGACCTCGACGCGCAGGGTCCGCAGGCGCACCGCCTCGGCGGTCTCGCGCTGGCGGCGGACGGCGCGATCGCGGTCGGCGACGGGGCGCAGCTCCAGCGCCAGCTCGCGCCCGGCGGAGAACGACGTCGCGCGAGCGAGCCGCTCCCGGATTGCCGGGAACTCGAGGACGGCGAGCGCCTTATCGTCCAGGGGACTGCTCCGGGCCGCCCTCGCCCGGGTGGCAGAGTGCGGCCAGTGCACCGGCGACGTAGCGGTCGGCGGCGGGCTCGACCGTACGCGGGTCGAGCAGCACCGCGCCGCGCTCGATGCGCGCGACGATCGGCGGGTCGGCGGCGCGCAAGGCGGCGGCGAAGGCGGCGGCGCCGCCCGGTGGCGCGGCGACTGCGCAGACCGGCGACTCGAGGCCCTCGCCCGGGAGCGAGCCGCCGCCGATCATCGAGCGCGCCGTGTCGAGGGAGGCGTCCGCCTCGTCGCCGCAGACGCGCGCCCAGCGGCGCGCGCGCCGCCGCAGCCCGACGGGCGAGGCGGCGATCATGCGCCAGATCGGGATCTCCTCGCTGGCCTCGCCGCGCGCGTAGTGGCCGAGGGTGGCGGCCAGTCCGGCGATCGAGGCCTTGTCCATGCGCACCGCGCGGGCGAGCGGGTGGCGCTGCATCGTGCCGATCGCGCCCTCGCGGCCGACGGCGACGCCCGCCTGCGGTCCGCCGATCAGCTTGTCGCCGGAGAACAGCGCCACGTCCACCCCGGCCGCGATCGAGTCGCGCACCAGCGGCTCTTCGCCGAGCCCGTACTCGCGAGGATCGAGCAGCGCTCCGCTGCCGAGGTCGTCGATCAGCAGCAGCCCGCGCTCGCGGGCGAGCGAAGCCAGCCCGGGGAGCGGCGTCTCCTCGGTGAAGCCTACAACGCGGAAGTTCGAGGCGTGGACGCGCAGCAGCGCGACGGTCCGCTCGCTGATCGCCTCGGCGTAGTCGCGCAGGTAGGTGCGGTTCGTGGTGCCGACCTCGACGAGGGTGGCGCCGGACTGGCGCATCACGTCGGGAATGCGGAAGCCGCCGCCAATCTCGACGAGTTGGCCGCGCGCGATCACCACCTCGCCCCCGGCGCAGAGCGCGGAGAGCGCGAGCAGCAGCGCCGAGGCATTGTTGTTGACCGCGATGCCGGCCTCCGCGCCCGTCACGCGCGCGAGCAGCTCGGCGAGGTGGCTGAAGCGCGAGCCGCGCGCCCCGGCCTCGAGATCGAACTCGAGGTTGGAGTAGCCCTCGGAGGCGGCGGCCATCGCGGCGACCGTCGCGTCCGAGAGTGGCGCGCGTCCGAGGTTGGTGTGGATGATGACGCCGCTCGCGTTGACGACGCGGCGCAGGCTCGGCTCCAGGCCCGCGGCGCGATCGGCGACCGCCTCGGCAGCCGGCTGCTCGGGCAGCGCGCCGGAGCGCTCGATCGCGTCGCGGTAGTCGTCGAGGACCTCGCGCGCGACGCGCACGATCGCGTCGTGGCCGTGGCGCTCGGCGAGCGGGGCGACGCGCGGGTGCGCCAGCAGCCGCTCGATCGCCGGCAACTCGCGGTACGGGTTCGTCGTCATCGTCGCGTCCTCACGCAACCACGCGCCCTCGGGGTGCGCCACTGAGCACTCTCGATTGTACGTTCGCGCCGCGGCCCTGCCGAGGGCGGCGCGCCGAGGGCGGACGCGCTGCGCTATCTTCGCGGGCGACCCGCGATCGCAAGGAGGCAGGCGGTGGACTTCACGCTCGCGCCGGAGGTGGACGAGCTGCGCCGCCGCATCCGGGACTTCACGCAGACGCGCATCATCCCCCTCGAAGCCGACCCGGACTCCTGGGACGAGCACGAGAACATCCGCCTCGACCTGCTCGAGGACGTGCGCGCCGAGGTCAAGGCACAGGGCCTGTGGGCGCCTCAGATGCCGCGCGAGCGCGGCGGGCTCGGCCTCGGCGTGGCGGGCATGGCGGCCTGCTACGAGGAGATGGGCCGCGCGCTGTTCGGCCCGGCCTGCTTCAACTGCGCCGCGCCCGACGACGGCAACATGATCCTGCTCGAACGCGTCGGCACGGAGGCGCAGAAGGAGCGCTGGCTCGACCCGATCATCGAGGGCCGCGTGCGCTCGGCGTTCGCCATGACCGAGCCCGCGCCGGGCTCCGGCTCGGACCCCTCGATGATGCTGACCACTGCCGAGCGCGACGGCGAACACTGGCGCATCAACGGGCGCAAGTGGTTCATCACTGGCGGGGCGGAGGCGCAGCACTTCATCCTCGTCGCGCGCACCGGCGACGACGAGCGCCGCGGCCTGACCGCCTTCCTCTTCGACGCCGGCCAGCCCGGCTGGGAGATCGAGCGGCGCATCCCGATCATGGGCCCCGAGGAGCACGGCGGGCACTGCGAGCTGCGCTTCGACGACCTCGTGATCCCCGACGAGCAGCGACTGATGGAGGTCGGCGAGGGGCTGAAGGCGACACAGATTCGCCTCGGGACGGCTCGCCTGACGCACTGCATGCGCTGGCTCGGCATGGCGCAGCGCGCAATGTCGATCGCCGCCGGCTACGTGCGCGAGCGCGAGAGCTTCGGGCAGAAGCTGCACGAGCACGAGGGCGTGCAGTGGATGCTCGGCGAGGTCGCGATGGCGATCGAGGTCGGCCGCCTGCTCACGATGCGCGCAGCGTGGCGGCTCGACCAGGGCGACTTCGCGCGCCAGGACGTCTCGATGGCGAAGATCCACGTCTCCGAGACGCTGCACAAGGCCGTCGACACCGCGATCCAGCTCTGCGGCGCACATGGCTACTCGAAGGACACGCCGCTGGAGTGGATGTACCGCTACGCCCGCCAGGCGCGGCTCGTCGACGGCGCGTCCGAGGTGCACAAGATGGTGCTGGCCCGGCTCTACATGCAGGAAGAGCACGACTTCTGGAGCTGGCAGTGAGCTCCGCCACGCCGCCGCTCGACCTCGCCGACGAGGGGACACGCGACCCCCTCGCGGCCTGGCTCGCCGCAGCAGCCGGCGCCGAGCGCGCCCGCATCGAGGACACAACGACGCTCGCGGGCGGCGCGATCCACCAGCACTGGCGCATCGACGTGGCCTTCGAGGGCGGCCCGCTCGCCGGAGAGCCCGTTGCCCTCGTGCTGCGCGCCGAGGGCGACGCGACGCTGGAGGAGAGCCACAGCGTCAAGCGGGAGTTCGCGATCGCGCGCGCGGCCTTCGAGGCCGGCGTCGCCGTGCCCGAGCCGCTCTGGCAGGCCGACGACTCCGTCATCGGGCGCGCCTTTTCGATCTGGCGCTTCGTCGAGGGCGTCGCGGCGGGGCACCTGCTGGTGCGCGACGAGACGCTCGGTGGCCCGCGTCCGGCGCTGCTCGAGCAGATCGGCGAGGAGCTCGCGCGGATCCAGACGATCACGCCCGGCCGGGCCGGGCTCGAGTGGCTGCACGTCCCCGATCCGAGCCCGGCGCTGGCCGCCGTCGCCGAGTACCGGTCCGCCCTCGACGCGCATCCGAAGCCGCGGCCCGCGCTGGAGTGGGGACTGCGCTGGCTGGAGCATGAGGCCCCGCAGACTGAGCACCTGGTGCTGGTGCACAGCGACTATCGGACCGGCAATTTCATCGTGGGCGAGGACGGGCTGCGCGGCGTGCTCGACTGGGAGTTCGCACGCTGGGGCGACCCGCTCGAGGACCCCGGCTGGTTGAGCGCCCGCGCCTGGCGCTTCAACCGTTACGACCGCCGCGCCGGCGGCCTCGGCGACCTCGCCGACTTCGCACGCGGCTACGGGCGGGAGCTGCCGCCGGGAGCGCTCCACTACTGGGAGGTGATGGCGCACGTCCGCTGGGCCGTGATCGCGATCCACCAGGGCGAGCGCCACAGCAGCGGCCGCCAGCCTTCGCTCGAACTCGCCCTCACGGGCCGCATCGTCGACGAGGTCGAGCTCGAAGTGCTGACACTGATCGAGGAGGGCGAGCGCGGCGACTATGGCAGCGGCGCGGACACGGCCGGGGCGCCGTCGCCTGCCTCGGAGGACCCGCCCCCGGCGGCCGACCTGCTCGACGGCGCGGCGCTGCTGGAGGCGGCACGAGGCGCGCTGCTGGACGACCTTGCACCGCACGTCCCCGGGGCGCAGCGCTACGCCCTGCTGATGGCCGACAACGCGATGGGCATCGCCGCGCGGGAGCTGGAGGCGGGTGAGGCGCCCGCCCGCCGCGCCCTCGCCGGCCTCGCCGCCATCGAGGGCGCCCCGGCCGCCGGGCCGGGCGAGGACATGCGCGCCGCGCTGCGTGACGCCGAGTCGCGACTGACGGCCGAGATCCGCGCGGGCCGCTACGACGCTGGCCCGAAGCGGGACGCCCTCGCCGCCTGGCTGCGCGCGCGCGCGCTCGACGCCACGCGGGTCAGCAACCCGCGCTTCCTCGCGCGCCGGGGGTTCGCGTAGGCGCTTGCTCAGGCCTCGCCAGCGCCGTCCGCGCGGATCGCCTCGAGGAAGCGAGGAGACGTGGCTGCCTCCGCGCGGCACGCCCCGGACGACAGGGTCCTCAGCGAAGCGATCGCCGAGCGCCACGAGCAGGCCCTGCGTCGTCCCAGTCGAGGATTCGCGTGTCCACGTCGCCCGCCTCGCGCTACTGAGCGCCCTCGATCAATCGCCGCCCGTAGCGTTCGCGCAGCGCGACCTTGTCGAACTTGCCGGTCGAGGTCTTGGGCAGCGCGTCGACGGGGATGAACTCGGCGGGCAGCCACCAGCGCAGGAACTGTGGCTCGATGAACTCGCGCAGCTCCTCGCCGCTGACGCTCGCGCCAGGCGCGCCGACGACGGCGGCGAGCGGGCGTTCGCCCCAGCGCTCGTCCTCGGCGGCGAAGACGGCCGCCTCGACGACGCCGGGGTGCGCCATCAGCGCGTTCTCGAGCGCAACGCTGCTGATCCACTCGCCGCCGGACTTCACCACGTCGCGCGCGCGGTCGGCGATCAGGATCGAGCCGTGCTCGTCGATCGTCACGATGTCGCCGGTCCGGAACCAGCCGTCGCCGACGAAGTCGTCGGCGCGATCGACGCCGTAGTAGGCGCGCGCGATCGTCGGCCCGCGCACCTGCAACTCGCCGAGGGCCTGCCCGTCCCAGGGCTGCACCGTGCCGTCCTCGGCCACGTGGCGGAACTGGATCAGCGGCTGGGCGGGGCCCTGGCGCGCCCGCGCCTCGAGTGTGCCGGCCTCATCGAGCCCGTCGTGCGCGCGCTTGAGGTTGGCGATGCTGCCGAGCGGGTTCATCTCGGTCATCCCCCAGGCGTGGGTGACGTGCAGCCCGTGGCGGTCGAAGCCCTCGATCAGCGAGGGTGGCGCGGCCGATCCGCCGATGAGCATCGATCGCAGCGCGGACAGGTCCCACTCGCCGGGCCGCTCGTCGAGCGTGCGCAGCACGTCGAGGAAGACGGTCGGCACGCCGCCGGTGAGGGTGACGCGCTCGTCGGCGAACAGGCACAGCAGGGACTCGGCGCTGAGGTCGCGGCCGGGGAAGACCTGCTTCGCGCCCGCGTAGGTCGCGGCGTAGGGCAGGCCCCAGGCGTTCGCGTGGTACATCGGCACCACCGGCAGGACCGCGTCGCGCTCGCGGACGCCGACGGTGTCCGTCATGCAGCTCATCAGGGCCAGCAGGGTCGTCGAGCGGTGGCTGTAGAGCACGCCCTTGGGGCGCCCCGTCGTGCCCGAGGTGTGGCACATCCCCGAGGCCTGGCGCTCGTCCAGCGGGGGCGGCTCGAACTCCTCCGGCTCGTCCGCGATCAGCTCCTCGTAGTCGCGGTAGCCCTCGGGCGTCAGACCGTCGTCGGGGATGACGATCACATGCTCCACGGAGACGCGGTCGCGGATCTCCGCGAAGGCGTCGAGCAGCGAGCTGTGGACGAAGAGCGCGCGGTCGGCGGCGTCGTTGACGATGTAGGTCAGCTCGTCGGGGTGCAGGCGCGCGTTGAGCGTATGCACCACCGCGCCGCTCAGCGGCACGGCGAAGTAGAGCTCGAGGTGGCGATGCTCGTTCCAGCAGAGCGTCGCGACACGGTCGCCGGGCTCGATGCCGAGCGTCGCGAGGGCGTTCGCCAGCTTGCGCGTGCGACGTGCGAAGTCGGCGTAGGTGTAGCGGTGGATGCTGCCGTCGGGGAAGCGGCTGACGAGCTCGTTGCCGGGGAATTGCGTCGCGGCGCGCTCGAACAGCATGGCGAGCGTCAGGGGATGGTCGTCGCTCATCAGGCTGTGCAGCACGTCGCGCCTCCTTCCCTCGCGCGAGAGCCTAGCACCCTGCGGCGCCCGCCTCGCGAGGCGTCAGCGCTCGATCAGGCTCCCGCCGAGGTCGGGCGAGGGGCGATCGAACGGGCGGTAGTCGGCGCGGCGGCGGCCGAGGGCGATGAACGCCTGCGGCCGCCAGTCAACGGGCAGTTCGAGGACGCGCCGCACCTCGTCCGGCGTGTAGAGCGGCGCGGCCATCCAGTAGGCGCCGAGGCCACACTCGCTGGCCTCGAGCAGCAGGTTCTGGAGCGCCGCGCCGAAGGAGTGCGCGGCCATCGTCCACTCGGCGCGGGTGCGCTCCTCGTCGGGGTACGTGTTCAGCCCCTCGCCGACGAGGCAGCCGAGCAGCAGCGTCGGGGCGCCCTCGATGCGGCCGCGCGAGCGCTCGAGGGCGCGGCGGCGCACGGCCTCGTCGAGGCCGTCGCGGACCATGTCCGCCTCCCAGGCGGCGCCCATCGCCGCGGCCAGCGCGACGCGACGCTGCTGCGAGATCGAGGCGAAGCGCCAGGGGCGCGTGTGGTGCGGGGCGGGAGCGAGCAGCGCCAGCTCAACCAGGGCCTCGATCTCCTCGCGGCTGAGCGGCGGGCCCTGCAGGCCGCGGATCGAGCGGCGGCGGCGCAGCGCGTCGGCAAGGCTCATCGGGGCTCCGATCCCGCGGCTGCTAGCATGGCGTGCGGCGCAGAGCGCAGGCAGTGAGGGGGTACACCGCGATGCGGATCACGCGCATCTACACGGGCGACGACGGGGAATCGCACTTCGAGGACATCGAGATCAACTTCACGGCGGCGATGGGGCTCGGCAAGCGCACGGAGCACCTCCCGGCGCAGAGCATCAGCATGCGCGAGGCCGATGCCGAGAACGTGATGGACTGGCACGTCGCTCCCCGCCGCCAGTTCGTGATCAACGTCGCCGGCCGGGCCGAGATGGAGTGCGCCGACGGCACGAAGCGCCAGCTCGGCCCTGGCGACGTGCTGCTGGCCGACGACCTGACCGGCCGCGGCCACATCACGCGCACCGTCGAGCTGCCTCGGTGCTCGGTCGTGGTGCCCGTACCGGACGACTTCGACATCGACGCGTTGCGCGCGTAGACGGCGCATCGAGGCGGCCTGCGGCGCTCGCGTCGTTCGCCGCTAGGTTGCGGCGGCCTCGGCGGGCTGGTTCGTCGCCGGATTCACCTCGAAGGGGCTGTGCAGCTCCAGCGAGGCCCCGATCTCGCGCACGGCGGGGAGCACTTCCTCGCCCATCAGCTTCATGCTGCGCATCTGGTCCTCGTGGCTCATCGCCCCCTCGCCGTCCCAGAGGATGATCGTTCCGGGCCGCAACAGCTCGAGGATGTAGCGCAGCTTCTCGATCACCGTCTTCGGCGACCCGGTGATGATCGTCATGCGCTCGACCTGCTGCTCGTAGGTGCCGGCGGAGCGCTCGATCGTCGAGAGTTCCTTGCTGCTCTCGGGCGGCGCGGCGAGGCCGCGCGAGTAGGCGGTGGCGCGGTTGAGCGCGGCGGCCGGCATCGTGCGGTTGCGCGGCGCAAGCCCGGGCAGGTTCTGCAGGTGGCGATGGACGCCGCCCTGGTTGCCCTCGAGGAAGGGGTTGGGCGGCCCCTGGATGTACTTGCGGCCGACCTCGAAGGCGAGCTCGTCGGTCGCCTCGACGTGGACCTTAAAGAGGTAGCCGCGGTGCTGCGGGCCCGCCTCGTAGCCGTGCTCGCGGGCGTGCTCGTCGTAGAACGCGAAGGACTGGCGCGTCGCCTCGGGGGCGGTCGCGAGCATCACGTAGGGGTAGCGGTGTGCGGCCGCCCAGTCGGTGCTTTCCTTGCTGCCGCCGCCGGGAATCCAGATCGGCGGGTGCGGCTGCTGGTAGGGACGCGTGAAGGGGTTCACGTAGCGGTAGTTGTAGTGCTCGCCCTCCCAGCGGAACGGGCCGGGCCTCGTCCATGCCTCCACGATGAAGTCGTGCGCCTCCTCGAAGCGCTGGCGGTTGAACGGGGGCTGGGCGTTGTGCGAGACGCTCTCGCGCCCCGAGCCGTGCACCCAGCCGGTGACGAGGCGGCCGCGCGAGATCATGTCGATCTCGGCCAGCGACTCGGCGAGCCAGAGCGGGTCTTCCCAGATCGGAAGGATGTTGCCGAGCAACAGGATCCGCGGCTGCTTCGTGATCCGCGCGAGGATCGCGGCCTCGACGTTCATCACCCCGCCCATGCAGGCGGGTGTGCTGTGGTGCTCGTTGAGCATCAGCGCGTCGAAGCCAGCCTCCTCGGCGGCGAGCTTCTCGTCGAGGTAGCGGTGGTAGAGCATCGAGCCGAGGCGCGGGTCGTAGTCCTTGTTGCTGAGCCCGAGGTCGAAGTAGGCCTCGCGCGTGGTGGAGCCGAAGAAGCCATGCTCCTCGTCCTGGTAGGGCCGTTCCGTGAAATGCCCGATCAGCACAGTCCCTACCCTTCTCGCGCCCTTCTCGCGCCCTTCTCGCGCCGCCGGCGAGCGCGCCTTCGCGAGGGCCTCTGGCCCTCGTGGGCCGCGGCTACGGTACCATCCCGGCGCGCCGCATCGCTGGCGCGGAACGGGGGCGGAGATGGAACTGGGCGTCGTCTTTCCCACGAACGAGATGGGTACCGACCCGATCGCGATCCGCGACTATGCGCAGGCCGCCGAGGACCTCGGCTACACCCGCCTCGTCGCCTACGACCACGTCCTCGGCGCACACCCCGACCGCCCCGAGGGCGGCGCCTGGCTCGGCCCCTACGGGAGACGCGTGACGCCGCCCTACACGCACGAGAACGCCTTCCACGAGCCGTTCGTGTTGTTCGGCTTCCTCGCGGGGCTGACGAGCAACCTCGAGTTCATGACCGGCGTGCTGGTGCTGCCGCAGCGGCAGACTGCGCTCGTCGCCAAGCAGTGCGCGCAGATCGACATCCTCGCGGGCGGCGGGCGGCTCATCCTCGGCGTCGGCGTCGGCTGGAACTCGGTCGAGTTCGAGGCGCTGGGCGAGAGCTACCGCACGCGCGGGCGCCGCATGGAGGAGCAGATCGGGCTGCTGCGGCAGCTCTGGAGCGAGCCCGTCATCAGCTTCGAGGGCGACTTCGACCGCGTCACCAAGGCCGGGCTGAACCCGCTGCCGGAACGCCCGATCCCGATCTGGATCGGGGCGCTGGCCGACGTCGCGGTCGAGCGCGCCGGCCGCCTCGCCGACGGCTGGCACGTCCCGCGCGCCTACCGCGGCGACCCCGAACGGATCGCCCTCGAGGCCCAGAAGTTCTTCAGCGCCGCCCGCACCGCTGGACGCGACCCCTCGGCGCTTGGGCTCAGCAGCAACCTGCACGTCGTGGGCCTCGACCCGGACGAGCAGCTCGAGCTGGCCGAGGGGGCGGAGGCCGCGGGCGTCACACACCTGCACATCAGCACCATGGAGCAGGGCTACACACCTGAGCAGCACCTCAGCGCGATCCGTGACTTCGCCGAGCAGTACGGCGTGGGCGCGTAGCCCCGCGCGGCGAGCAGCGTGCCCGTTCCCGACCTCGACGACTGGCGGCGCCGCTGGCAGCGTCCGATCCTCCAGCGCCTCGGCATCCGCGGCGATAGCGTCGAGCACGGCTACGCGCGGATGCGCGTCGACCGCCCCGAGGACGCCGACGAGGTGCTGTACCGCAGCTCGCTCACGATCGCCGCGGACCTCGCGGCGATCTCCGCGGTCACCTCGCAACTCGAGGACGGCGTGCAGGTCGCGAACGGCACCGCCGAGCTGCACCTCTCCTTCATCGACACACCCGGTAGCCTGCCCGACACCGTCGAGGTGAGCGCGCGGGTCGCGAACTGGGCAGACTACGCCACGCACCTGGATCTCGAAGCGCGCGCGCCAGGCGGCGAGCTGGTGGCGCGCGGGCTGACCACCTACTCGCTGCGGCCGGTGGCGGGGGCCTCGTGAGCTCCAGCGGCGCGGCTGCCGGGCCGCTCTTCGACGTCTTCGGGATCGAGGTCGAGGAGCTGCGCGAGGGCTACGCGCGCCTGGCAGTCGAGCGTTCGCGGATGCCGCTGCGCGGGGTCCGCAACTCGCTCAACGGGGGCGTCGTCGCCTCGCTGGCCGACGCGGCGATGCAGCTCTGCACCGGGACCGTGCTGCGGCCGGGCGAGCGGCAGGGGCCGACGCTGGAGCTGAGCGTCTCCTACCTTTCCTCGGCACGCGGGGAGCGCACGATCGCCGAGGCGCGGCTGCTGCGCCGCGGCGGCCGTCTCGCCGTCGGCGACGTGGAGCTGCGCGACGCCTCGGACGGAGCGATCAACGCGAAGGCGCGCGTCACCTGCGGGATCCGCCGCGACGGCGACCATGGAAACGAACGCGAACGGACAGGAGGCGACCAATGACGGAGCAGAAGGAGCAGAAGCCGCGCTGGGCGGTCGAGGGCGTACTCAGTGACGAGATGCTCGACCGGCACCGCACGCGGCTCGGCCGCAGCTGGGAGGCCGAGGGCCTGCTCGACCGCTCGGCAATCGACATCTTCGCGCGCGCCATCGGCGACTCCAACCCGCTCTGGCAGGACCCGGCGTACGCTGCCTCCGGGCCGTTCGGCGCCCTGGTGGCGCCGCCCGGCGCGCTCTACCGCATCCACCTCGGCAACGCGATGCATGGCCTGCGCGGCGTGATGGGCTACAACATCGGCACCGCCTGGGAGCTGCTCGCGCCCATCTACGAGGGCGACACGATCCGTACCTCGATCGTCTTCGACGAGATCGAGGAGCGCGACGAGTCGCGCTTCGCCCAGCGCTCGATCATCGAGCACTACCGGGGCGACTGGACGAACCAGCGGGGGGAGGTCGTCGCGCGCTCCCACGTGCGCAACCTGCGCGTCGAGCGCAGCAGCACGCGCCGCAAAGGCCGTGACACGCGCCTCGAGGTGCCGCACCCCTGGACGGACGAAGAGCGGCTCGTGATCGAGGAAGCCTCGGCGCGCGAGCCGGAGCAGATCCGCGGGGGTGAGCCGCTGTGGTGGGAGGACGTCGAGGAGGACACGGCGCTGGAGACGCTGGTCAAGGGCCCGCTGCGCATGTGGGACATGATCTGCTGGTTCTCGGCGCGCGCCATCCTCAACGGCTACTCGCGCTCGATCCGCGGCATCCTCGACACTCCCGCGCTCGGGATGCTGCACCCGGCGAGCAACTCCCGCGAACCGATCGAGATCGTGCATGTGGACAATGAGGCGGCCCGCACCGCCGGGCTGCCCGGCGCCTACGACCTCGGCGCGGCACGCCAGTCCTACCAGCTGCAATCGCTGATCCACGCGGTCGGCGACGACGCCTGGATCAAGCACAACTCCTGCGACTACCGGCGCTTCGTCTACCTCGGCGACGCGATGACGTTCCAGAACACCGTCACGCGCAAGTTCGTCGACGAGGACGGCGAGCATTGCATCGAGGTGCACGGCTCCGTCTTCAACCAGCGCAAGGAGGACGTGATGCCCTCGCGCTCCGTGATCGCGCTTCCCAGCCGCGAGGAGGAGACGACGCCGGCGCGGCGGCGTGCTCGCACGAGCTGAGGCGCGGTTCGATAGCATGCGCCCGGCGCCGGGCTTCGGCCACATCGTGCGCGTCGAGGGCAAGCGCACCTTCCGCGCGCTGTAGTGCGGCGGCGGGTCAGGCGAGCAGCGACTCCAGCACGCGGCCGACCTCGCGCGGGTCGCCCTCCGGCATGTAGAGCATCTGCACATCGGCTCCGAGGCGGGCACGCTCGGCGAGGCGTTCGCGCACCTCCTCGATCGGCCCAATCACCTGGATGCCCGCGATCATCTCGTCGCTGAGCGCGGCCAGCGAGGCCTCGCGGTCGCGCTCGCCCCAGGCAGCCTTCGAGGCGGCGACCTCGTCGGCGTGGCCGGCGCGGCTGAGCATCTGCCAGTAGAAGTCGCCCATGCGGTTCACGTAGTGGTGCACGTGCGCGCGGGCCGCCATCCACTTGCGCTCGTCCTCGTCGGCGTTGCCGTCGAGGACGAAGACGTTGGTGAACGGGGCGATCGTGATCGCCGAGGCGTCGCGACCGGCGCTGCGCGCGCCTTCCTCGAGCTGCTCACGCAGTTGCGGGAGGAGCCGGGTCGGCCAGTGGATGGGGAGGATGCCGTCGGCGATCTCGCCGGTCTGGCGGATCGAGCGAGGGGTGATCGCGGCGATCCAGACGGGGACGCTGTCGCGCACGCGCAGGAAGTCCAGCCGGAAGCCGCGCTGGAGCTGGAACAGCTCGCCCTCGTACTCCAGCCGCTGACCGGCCATCAGCAACTGGAAGATCTCCACGTACTCGCGGATGCGGCGCAGCGGCCGCTCGAACGGCACGCCGAAGAAGTCCTCGATCACGAGGTGCCCGGAGGAGCCGAGGCCGAGCGCCATCCGCCCATCGGAGATCTGCTCAAGCCGCGCGAACTCCTGTGCCAGAGTGGCCGGGCTGCGCGAGAAGACGTTGAGGATCGAGGGCAGGATCGTTGCGCGCTCGGTGTGCTCGGCGAGTAATGTGAGCCAGGGAATCGCGGAGGGGCCCCAGGACTCGCCACCGCTGGTGATGTACTCCACGCCGAGGTCCTCGGCGATCCGCACCTTCTCCAGCGTTTCCCGCCAGTCCTCCTCCATCGGCGCCTGCAGTCCGAGCTTCATCGCGGCCCCCTCTCGCGCGCCGTCGCGCGCGGGCGGATTCTAGCCCGCCGCCGCGTAGCGGGGAGCCGCCACCGCCCTCGCGCGCTACCATGCGCGCGACGAGCGAGCGAGCGAGCCGCGACGGAGCCCATGCCCAACCAGTACGTGGCGACCGACACCAGCACCGGCCTCGAGGTCACGGTCACGGGCGAGTTCCCCGAGGATCCCGACGACCGCGTGCGCATCGCCCGCACCTCGACGCTGTTCACGCGCCTGATGGCAACGATCCTGGCGATGGAGGACGCAACGCCGCGCCGCGAAGGCTTCCGCGCCGTCGAGACGCAGTTGGAGATTGCCGACGCACTGCTGCGCCGCGAGATGGACGAGGTGCAGCGCCTGATCCGCGACACGCTCTCCTCGATGGGGATCACCGAGGACCACCTCGGCGAGATCGAGGCGGAGCTGCGCCGCCAGCTCGGCCAGCTCGACGACAAGGAGCCGCCGGAGCTGGTGTAAACGGCCCTTCGCGCTGGCGGCAGTTGCCGGGCGAAAACAGCGGCCGTATGGTTTTCCATATGAAGACGACCCTGAACATCGACGATACCGTGATGAAGCGGCTGCGCGAGGAAGCCGCGCGGCGCGACACCACTATGTCCGCGCTCGTCGAGGCGGGCCTGCGGCGCATCCTTGATGACGAAACTTCCTCGGGCTCCGTCGGGGCGGAACTGCCGCCACTCCCGACATGGAACGGGGGCGAGCCGCGAGTTGATGTGGCCGATCGCGACGCGCTGGATGCGGTGATGGGCGGAGACGGCCCGTACGCGACGGCAGGAGCGTAGGCGCCCTGCTGGTCTTCGACACTAACGTCCTGCTCGACGCCGCCAACGAGGCGTCGGGGTTCCACGACGCATGCGGCAGGCTGCTCGATGAGGCGCGCCGCGATCCGTCTCCGGCGTACCTGACCTGGAACATCTGCTACGAGTTCCTCCGTGTCAGTACCCACGCTCGCGTGTTCCCGTCCCCACTTCGAATCGACAAGGCTCGCGAGTTCATCGAGGAACTGCTCGCGTCGCCGGGCTTCGGTCTGCTCCTCGCTACCGAACGTCACGCTGCTGTCCTGAGCCAAACGCTGTCCGAGCTGCCGGCGATCCGTGGGAACGTGGTCCATGACCTCCATACGGCGGTACTGATGCGCGAGCACGGCATCAGCAGGATCTGCACACGCGACGCCGACTTCCGTCGCTTCCCGTTCCTGACCGTCCTCGATCCCACGCGCTGACGCCGCGATCCGGAGCCTTTCGCGCTGGCGCCGCCGGGGGCACGGCGCTACGATGGCAGCGAACGCCCATTCGAACCGCCGAGGGGCGCCGTCCCCTGCTCACGCCGCCCTCCCCCACCACGATCGAGGTGGACTCTGCCGACCGACCGTATCGCCGTCACCGGGGCTCGCGAGCACAATCTCAAGAACATCTCCGTCGAGATTCCTCGCGACCGCCTCGTCGTCATCACCGGGCTCAGCGGCTCCGGGAAGTCCTCGCTCGCCTTCGACACCATCTACGCCGAGGGACAGAGGCGTTATGTAGAGTCCCTGTCCGCCTACGCCCGCCAGTTCCTCGGGCTGATGGAGAAGCCGGACGTCGACTACATCGACGGTCTCTCGCCCGCGATCTCAATCGACCAGAAGGGCGTCTCGAAGAACCCGCGCTCCACGGTCGCGACCGTGACCGAGATCTACGACTACCTGCGGCTGCTCTTCGCCCGTGTCGGCGTCCCCTACTGCCCGCACTGCGGCCAGGTGATCCGCCGCCAGACGATCCAGCAGATCGTCGACGCGGTCCTCGCCGAGCCCCCCGGCACACGCGCGATGCTGCTCGCCCCGGTCGTGCAGCACCGCCGCGGGCTGCACGAGCAGGTCTTCGAGGCCGTACGCCGCGCCGGGTTCGTGCGCGTGCGCGTCGACGGCGTCGTGCGCGATGTCGAGGAGCAGTTCGACCTCGAACGCTACGAGTGGCACGACATCGACGTCGTTGTCGACCGCCTCGTCACGCCCGAGGTCGGCGACGAGGAAGCCGAGGCGACGCGGCAGCGCATCTCGGACTCCGTGGAGCAGGCGCTCAAGCTCGGCGAGGGAGTCCTGCTGTTCGCGCCGGAGGACCGTCCGGAGGAGACGTTCAGTGAGCACTTCGCCTGTCCGAACACGACGCACCCACCCTACTCGGTGGGCGAGATCGAGCCGCGCAACTTCTCCTTCAACAGCCCGCACGGCGCCTGCGCCACCTGCACCGGCCTCGGCCTCCGCATGGAACTGGACTCCGACCTCGTCGTGCCCAATCCGAAGCTGACGATCAACGAGGGCGCGATCCTGCCCTACCAGCGGCTCAGCACGACACTGAGCTGGTATCGCCGCCGCCTCGAGGCGCTCGCGCGCGCCTACGGCTTCGACCTCGACACGCCGCTCGAGCAGCTGGACGACCGCCAGTGGGCGGCGCTGATGGACGGTGCGGACGGCCGCATTCACGTCTCCTACCGCACGCGCGGAGGCCGCGACCGCGACTACGCGATCGCCTGGGAGGGCGTGCTTCCCAACCTCGAGCGCCGCTACCGCGAGACCGAGTCCGACTGGGTGCGCAACGACCTCGAGCGCTACATGGTCGCCGCACCTTGCCCGGACTGCCGCGGCGCGCGGCTCAAGCCGGAGATGCTCGCCGTCTCCGTCGACGGCCGCTCGATCGCCGAGACCGTCCGCAACTCGGTCGGCGACGCGCTCGCCTGGGTCGAGCGGCTGCGCGCGGAGGACTCGCCGCTCTCGGCGCGGGAGCGCCAGATCGCGCGCCAGATCCTGCAGGAGATCGAGAACCGCCTGGTCTTCCTGCGCGACGTGGGCCTGCAATACCTCACGCTCGACCGCGCCTCGGGGACGCTCTCGGGCGGCGAAGGGCAGCGCATCCGGCTGGCGACGCAGATCGGATCGGCGCTGATGGGCGTGCTCTACGTCTGCGACGAGCCCTCGGTTGGCCTCCACGCCGTCGACAACCAGCGGCTGATCCGCACGCTGACGCGGCTGCGTGACCTCGGCAACACCGTGCTCGTCGTCGAGCACGACGAGGCGATGATGCTCGCCGCCGACCACCTGATCGACCTCGGCCCCGGCGCCGGCGAGCACGGCGGCGAGGTGGTGGCCGCCGGCACGCCGCAGCAGGTGATGCGCAACCGCAAGTCGATTACCGCGCAGTACCTCTCCGGCAAGCGCATCATCCCGATGCCGGAGACGCGCCGCGAGGGCAACGGCGAGGCGCTGGTCGTGCGCGGCGCGAGCGCCCACAACCTCAAGGAACTCGATGTCGCGTTCCCGCTTGGCACGCTGATCTGCGTGACCGGCGTCTCCGGCTCCGGCAAGTCGACGCTGGTCAACGAGATCCTGGCGAAGCGCCTCGCGCACGACCTGCACCGCGCCCGCGAGCGCCCCGGCGCGCACCGCAGCATCGAGGGCCTCGCGCACGTCGACAAGGCGGTCGTGATCGACCAGTCGCCGATCGGACGCACGCCGCGATCGAACCCGGCGACCTACACGGGGCTGTTCACGGTGGTGCGCGAGCTGTTCGCGACCGTGCCGGAGTCGCGGGCGCGCGGCTATAAGCCGGGCCGCTTCTCCTTCAACGTGAAGGGCGGCCGCTGCGAGGCCTGCAAGGGCGACGGCTACAACCAGATCGAGATGCAGTTCCTGCCCGACGTGACCGTGCCCTGCGAGGTCTGCCAGGGCGACCGCTACAACCGCGAAGCGCTCGAGATCCGCTTCCGCGGCAAGACCATCGCCGAGGTGCTGCGCATGACCGTGACGGAGGCGCTCGAGTTCTTCGACGCCTTCCCGCGCGCGAAGCGCAAGCTGGAGACGCTCCACGCCGTCGGGCTCGGCTACATCCGGCTCGGCCAGCCGGCAACCACGCTCTCCGGGGGCGAGGCGCAGCGCGTCAAGCTCGCCACGGAACTCTCGAGGCGCGCCACCGGCCGCACGGTCTACATCCTCGACGAGCCGACCACGGGCCTCTCCTTCGCGGACATCGAGGCGCTGCTCGGCGTGCTGCAGCGGCTGGCCGACCAGGGCAACACCGTGATCGTGATCGAGCACCAGCTGGACGTGATCAAGAACGCGGACTGGGTGATCGACCTCGGTCCCGAAGGCGGGGAGCGCGGCGGAGAGCTGCTCGCTGAGGGTCCCCCGGAGCTCGTCGCCACCGTCGACGCCTCGGCAACCGGCCGCTTCCTGCGTGCCGCGCTCGCGCAGCACGGCGTGGAGCCCGAGGACCGCGTGGCGCCCTCGGACAACGGCGCGAAGCCGCGCGCCGCCGCGTCACGCAGGCGCAAGCGCGCGCCGAAGGCTGCGGCGCGGGCGTAGGGGCCTGCTCACGCCGCGGGCGCTACCAGAACTTCCACCAGGGCTTGCCGCCACTCGCTGCTGCCGGCTCATTCGCCGCCGCCCGCCGGGCGAGCTCGGCGGCGTGCTCGACGGCCTCCTGGCTGGCGCGCGGCACATTCGCGACAAGGCGCGGGATCAGCTCGAAGAGCACGTCCATGTCCTCCGGCGTGAGCCGGTCGCGCGCGACCGTGTGCACGAGGGCCGCGCGGTGCATCGCTATCCCGCCCGGCACACGCTCGAACGCCTTGTTGTAGGCGCTCGCCACGTCCTGCGCTCCCGGGAAGTTGTCCTCGGCGAGGCTCAACCACGAGCGCAGGCGGCTCTCCGTGAAGTCGGCCAGTGCCTCATCGCCGAGCGCATACTCGGCGAGGATCATCGACTGGGCCTGCTGCTCGCGCGAAGGCTGGTCGAGACCGGCCAACACATCGAAGCGCTGCCGCATCTCGGAGACTCGCGTTGACGCTTCGGTCTCACTGAGCGCGGACCATGTCGCGTCCGCTTGCACCTCATTCGTCATCGCTGTCCCCTCTCGCGTCTCGCGCGGGTGAAGCGCTGTACGCTGGCACAGGCGCTACCGCCTGCTAATCGAACGGTGTTCCATGACTACCATACGCCTTCAGCCAGACGATGCGCGGCTTGCCGCCCTGGCGGTCGTCTACCACCTCGGGCGGCCGGGCTCGGAGTTGGACGCGGCGACACTGCAACCGCACGAGGGCGGGCTGGGGCCGCTGCAGCCGGTCATCGAGGAGCAACTCGGCCTCGCGGTGACGACGATCGATGTCACGCCCTACCAGCTCTCGCGACTCGGCGAGGCGCTGCACGGCGCCGTCAACGAGCTCAAGCAGTACGAACTGAGCGAGGGCCGCTCGGTCGTGCCCGGCTTCGCCGCGGCGTTGGCGCGCCTCTTCCCCGACCTCGCGGCCGAGGAGGGCGGGGCGCTCGATCTCGCCTCGCAGGGGGTGATGCTGCGCCGCCGTCTCGATGCCGCCGTCCGCGAGGCGTCCGCGCAGGTGGAGGCCGCCCGCGCCGCCGAGGCAGCGCACGCTTCCGCCGAGGCGGCGCCGTCCGGCGAGGGGCGCAGCCTCTGGCGGCGGCTCTTTCGCCGCCGCTGACTGCGAGCACGGGGGTTCGGGCGCGGAAGTCCGGGCACGGGGCGGGCCGCCCTCGCTTGTCCCGATGCCGCCCCGATCCTAGAATCGAGGTAACCGGACCACCGTGAAGGGATGCCCTGCGGGATGACCTACTACATCACTCAGCCTTGTATCGATGTCATGGACCAGTCCTGCGTCGATGTCTGCCCGGTCGACTGCATCCACTTCGAGGAGGGTGAGGACCGGATGCTCTACATCGATCCGGATGAGTGCATCGACTGCGGCGCGTGCGAGCCGGCCTGCCCGGTGAACGCGATCTACGCTGAGGACGACCTCCCGGACGACCAGTCCGCCTTCGCGGAGATCAACGTGCTGTGGTACCAGGACGCCTCCGCGGCACGCGAGAGGGTGCCGGCCTAGCAGCACTCCGGGCCCACGGCCCTCGCGGCATACCGCAACCGGCAAGCAGAAGCGCCGCTCTCGCGGCGCTTCTTCATGTCTGCGGGAGCTCCCGGTCGCTACCGCACCGGCATCGGCGAACCCTCGAGGATCGGGATGTCGTCGTGGGCGAGCCGCTCGGCGCCCTCGCGGAGCGGGTGCGACTCGAGCCGCACGGTGCCGTCGCTCTCGAGGTGCACCATCAGGACGCGCCCGCCGGTGTGACCGGCGAGTCCGTCCGGCGCGCCGGAGTAGGCGGCGAGCCCATCGCCGGCGGCGACGCGCGTCTGCTGCTCCCAGTGCCCCAGTGCAAAGTAGTCGTGGTCGAGAACGGAGAAGTGGTCCTCGTAGATGTGGTACGAGCTGTGGTCGGCGGACATCGGGTGCAGGAAGTGCCCGTGCCCGACGCCGATGTGCCAGTCTGCTTCACCGCGCCGCGGCGCGTCCTCGAACGGGCGGAAGTTCGGGTCGAGCTCGGTGTGGCTGCGGCCCCAGAGCTCCACGTTGAGATCGCGGAGCATGACGGACTCGCCCTCGGGGGTGCGCATCAGGCGCAGGTTCGGCGCCAGCTCGGTCAGGTCGAGCCGGTCATAGACGGAGCCGGGCCCGACGTGGTCGTGGTTGCCGGGCAGCAGGATCACCGGACCGGGCACGCGCGCCAGCTGCTCGCCGGCGAACTGCATCGTGTCCTCCTGGACGCGGGCGTTGTCGAAGAAGTCGCCCGCGATCACCATGAAGTCCACGCGCTCCGTGATCGACAGGTCGATCACCGCGCGGAAGGTGTCGTGCATCTCCTGCCGGCGCTCCATCGTGCGTTCGGCCTTACTGTGGTCGTAGGCCCCGAGATGCACATCGGACGTATGCAGGAACTTCAGCTCTTTCCTGCCCTGGTGGTCACTCACTTGGTCCCGCCTCCCGCACTACCGGCCGCAGCGCCTCAATCCGCTCGCGCAGCGCCTCGACGACGCCATCGAGGGGCACACGAATCTGCGACATCGTATCGCGTTCCCGGATAGTAACCGCATCGTCGTCCAGCGTCTCGAAATCGACCGTTACGCAGAGCGGCGTGCCGACCTCGTCCTGCCGCCGGTAGCGGCGGCCGATGGACTGCGAGTCATCGTACTGGGTTCGGAAGTGTGGTCGCAGCAGTTCCCAGACGCGGCGCGCCGTCGGCACCAGCCGCTCGTTGCGCGAGAGCGGCAGCACCGCCACGGTCGTCGGCGCGACCGCTGGCGCGAGGCGCAGCAGCACGCGCTTCTCACCCCGCTCGTCCACTTCCTCGTCGTAGGCATCGACCAGCAGCGTGAGCATGATGCGATCGACGCCAGCCGCCGGCTCCACCACATGCGGCACGATGTGTTCGCCACGCTCCTGATCGAAGTACGTCAGCGACTTGCCCGAGGCGCTTGCGTGGGCCCCGAGGTCGAAGTCGCCACGGTGCGCGATGCCCTCAAGTTCGCCCCAGCCCCAGGGGTAGAGGTATTCGACGTCCGAGGTCCCGCGCGAGTAGTGCGAGAGCTCCTCGGCGGTGTGGTCGCGCAGCCTGAGCCGCTCCGGGCGTACACCGAGCGACTCGTACCAGCGCAGCCGCTCCTGCTTCCAGTACTCGTGCCACTCCATCGATTCTGCCGGGTCGCAGAAGTACTCCATCTCCATCTGCTCGAACTCGAGCATGCGGAAGGTGAAGTGCCCGGTGGTGATCTCGTTGCGGAAGGACTTGCCGATCTGGGCGATGCCGAAGGGCAGCCGCCGCCGCGTCGACTGCTGCACCAGCTCGAAGTTGACGAACATGCCCTGCGCCGTCTCCGGCCGCAGGTAGGCAACCGCCGCGTCGTCCTGCACGGGCCCCACGAAGGTGCGAAACAGCAGGTTGAACTGCCGCTCCTCGGTGAAGCGCCCCACCTCGCCGCAGGACGGGCACGCGTTGTCCGCGATGTGGTCCGCGCGCACGCGGGCGCGGCAGGCGAGACAGTCGACGAGCGGGTCGGCGAAGCTGTCGACATGGCCGGAGGCCTGCCAGACCTTCGGGTTGGTGATCATCGCCGCCTCGATGCCGACGATGTCGGTGCGCTCCTGGACCATGCTCCGCCACCACGAGTCGCGGATGTTGCGCTTCATCTCGACGCCGAGCGGGCCGTAATCGTAGGTGGAGGCGAAGCCGCCGTAGATCTCCGCCGAGGGAAAGACGAAGCCGCGCCGCTTGGCCAGCGAGATCAGCGTCTCGAGCTCGACCGACGCGGCTGCGGGAGTGTCGAGAGCAGCGTCGGTCACGCGGACTCCTCGTTACGTCGTGTGCTGACAGGCGCCGGTGGACGCGGGCGAGCGTAGCACCGCCCCGCACTGCCCTCAATGACGAGCCGCCTGCCGGAGCGGGGCGGGGTCAACGCAGCGGATCGGCCGCCGTCATGAACGCGCTCGCTTCTCTCGCTTCCTCAGCCGGCGCGCGCGTTCACCGATCAGCCGCTGGATGTTCTTCAGGCTGAAGCCGTGCGTGCGCATCTCGCGTCTCTTGCGTTGCTTCTGCTCACGTCGCTCACCCTTCGTCTGACTCACGCGCCGCCCGCACTCCCTCGCCAGCCGGCGATCGCGCCACCCGGAGCGGGCGCAGCCTCGTCCGGCGCTGCGTGCTGCGCCCGCAGCCGGCCGGGCGCGGCAGCGTCGCTGTTCCGCGTCGTCTTCATGAGAAAACCATACGGCCGGGGCCCTGCCCGGCAAACCCGCCCGCGGCCGGAACACCCTTGAGCGTCAGCGGGGCCAGGCCTTGCGGCCCGGCCCCGTCCGGTTCGCGTCCGCGCCGCCGCGCCGGTGCGGCTAGATGAACAGCGGACCGAATACGACGGCGACGATCGCCATCAGCTTCAGCAGGATGTTGAGCGACGGGCCCGAGGTGTCCTTGAACGGGTCGCCCACCGTGTCGCCGATCACCGCGGCGGCGTGGGCCTCGGAGCCCTTGCCGCCATGCGCGCCCGCCTCGATGTACTTCTTCGCGTTGTCCCAGGCGCCGCCGGCGTTCGCCATCATCAGCGCAAGCAGCGCGCCCGCGGCGATCGAGCCGGCGAGCAGCCCGCCGAGCGCCTGTGGCCCGATGAAGATACCGACCGCGACGGGCACCACCACGGCGATCGTGCCGGGGATGACCATCTCGCGGATCGCGCCGTTGGTCGCGATCGTGACCGCGAGCGCGGAGTCCGGATCCTCCGAGCCGTCCATGATGCCGGGGTGCTCGCGGAACTGGCGGCGCACCTCGTTGACCATCGCCATCGCTGCGCGCCCCACTGCCGCCATCGTCAGCGCGGCGAACAGGAACGGCATCAGCGCGCCGATCAGGACGCCCGTCAGCACGGTCACGTCGAGCAGGTCGAAGGAGAGCTCGCCGTCGGAGCTGATCACCTGCTGGTATGTGAACATCAGCGCCATCGCCGTCAGCACGGCGGAGCCGATGGCGAAGCCCTTGCCCGTCGCCGCCGTCGTGTTGCCGAGGCTGTCGAGGGCGTCCGTGCGCTCGCGCACCTCGGGCGGCAGCGACGCCTGCTCGGCGATGCCGCCGGCGTTGTCGGCGACGGGGCCGTAGGCGTCGCTGGCGAGGGTGACGCCGAGCGTGGAGAGCATGCCGACCGCGGCGAGCGCGATCCCGTACAGCCCGGCCAGCTCGAAGGTGATGCCGATCGCGACGACGATCGTCAGCAGCGGGATGGCCGTCGAGAGCATGCCCAGCCCGAGGCCGCCGATGATCACGGTGCCCGCGCCGGTCTCCGCCTGCTCCGCCAGCTTCTTCGTCGGAGAGAACTCGAACGCCGTGTAGTACTCGGTCGCCGTGCCGATGATCTGCCCTGCGACGAGGCCGACGAGCACGACCCAGAACAGGTCGTACTTGAGCTCCATCACGGTCACGGCGATGAACGTGCCGATCAGCACCAGGCCGCCCGCCGAGAAGATCCCGGTGCGCAGCGCCCAGAGCAGCCGGCCCATCGTCGCGTCCTCGCTCGTGCGCACGAGGAACGTGCCGATGATCGAGGACGCGATGCCGATCGCCATGACGAGGAACGGCAGCACGAACGCGTCGCCGGCGTAGTCGGCGATCGCTCCGGCGTCGAAGACGTCGCGCTGGCCCGCGCCGACGATCGCGATCGTCGCGAGCGACATCGTCGCGACGACCGAGCCGGTGTAGGACTCGAAGAGGTCGGCGCCCATGCCCGCGACATCGCCGACGTTGTCGCCGACGTTGTCGGCGATGGTCGCCGGGTTGCGCGGGTCATCCTCGGGGATGCCGGCCTCGACCTTGCCCACGAGGTCGGCGCCCACATCGGCGGCCTTCGTGTAGATGCCGCCGCCGACGCGCGCGAACAGCGCGATCGAGGATGCGCCGAAGGCGAAGCCGGTCAGCGGACCGACGTCCTGGAAGATCAGGTAGAGCACGGCGAGACAGGCCAGGCTGATGCCAACGACGGTCATGCCCATCACCGAGCCCGAGGAGAACGCGACGCGCAGCGCCGGGTTCAGCCCCTCGCGGGCCTTCGCGGTAGTGCGCACGTTGGCGCGCACGGCGATGAACATCCCGATGTAGCCCGCCGCCGCCGATGCAATCGCGCCGACGACGTAAGCGATCGCGAAGCGCGGCGCGTCCGTCAGTTGGCCGTCGGCGCCCGGCAGCTTGTCGAGCACGTCGAGATCACGGAAGAGCAGCAGCACTACCGCGACGACGACGACGAAGACGGCGATGAAGGAGTACTCCCGCCGCAGGAACGCCGCCGCGCCGACCTGAATCTGCCCGGCGATCGAGCGCATCGTCTCGTCGCCCTCGTCCTCGCCCAGAATCCGCTGAGCCGCCACGACTGCGAATACAAGCGCGATCAGCGCTGCCGCAATCGCGATCCAGAGGATCTCCATGTCGCCCCCAACTCGTTGCGTACAGAACCCGTCAGCCGGGCATGCTCGCGCACACACGCCGCGCGCGCCACCCTCCGGTATGTTAGCACCACGGTTGATAATGCGCGATAGCGCCTATGCAATATCAGCCTGCGACGAGCCGTCCGCTTCCCCGCCCGCGAGGGCATCGAGCCGGCTCGCGAGCCGCTGCTGCTGTGCGGCCAGCGTCAGGTCGCCGCGCGTGCGCTCGATGATGCCGCGCGTCACGTCGGTGGCGCGCCGCAGGTTGGAGGTCATCGCGTCCGGGTAGTCGATCGTCACCAGCAACGACTGCATCTCGTCCATCCGCTCGAGCATCGCCTCGCAACGATCGAGGTCCTCGGCGCGCAGCGAGTCCAGCACGTGGCGGCGCAGCTCGCCGATCGCTTCGGCGATCCCGTGCAGGTAGGAGACGCCGCGCACGCCAAGCGACTGCGGCGTCGGCAGCACGCGGCCGGCGATCAGCGCGAGCGTGATCGCCGCCTCCGCGTACTCCTTCTGCGCGTCGTGCATGAAGCCCGCGTGGGCGATCTGCGGGAAGCCCCCGGTCGCCGTCGCGGCCTCGGCGAGGGCGGCCCGCGCCTCCTCGAGGAGTCGCGCAGCGGCATCCGCGTCGCCACGATGGACGGCGCGGATGCAGTTCGCCGAGGAGCGGACTGCGCCGCGGCAGAGCGGCAGCGCAGCCTCCCGCGCGGCGTTCGTCGCCTCGAGGTCCGCGCGGATGCCCTCGACGGCGTGTGCCAGCTCGGCGCCGAAGCCGGTCCCTTCGTCGGGCACGTGCTCAGGCGTCCTGCGCGGGGCCGGGCAGCTCGCCCTCGCGTGCGGCGTCGATCATCTCGCGCGTCTCGCCGGGCAGCTCCATTCCGTACTCCTCGAAGCGCTGCTCGACCCAGCGGCCGATCTGGCGCGGGTCACGATACTGGTCCTCGGGACTGGCGCCCGCGCCGGGCGCGCCGTACTCGTCGATCACGTCCTGGTCGGTCTTGAGCCGGGCGACGGAGGAGATCTGGCGCGCGGTGCGGGCGGAGCCGCAGTGCTCGCACTGCGGCGCCTCGGGGTCGTGGCGCATCGAGCGCACGAAGAGGTTGGTCAGGCCCTCGCACTCCTCGCAGCGGTACTCGTAGATGGGCAGGCGGCTAATCCGGGTTCCCGAGGCTCTTCTTCACCTTGGCCTCCTGCACCTTGTGGCGGAAGGTGTAGCCGGCGTCGATCCGCTCGACGGGGTCCTCGCCGGCCTCGGCCTGCTCGGCGAGTTCGCGGTAGTTGGAGCCGAGCACCTCGTCGTACTCGGCGCTGGCCTGGCGGGCCCACTTCGCGAAGCCGCGCTCGTCGCCGCGTTCGAGGGCGGCCTCGTGTTCGGTGAAGTCCACCTCGGAGAGGCGGTCCGCGTCGGAGCGCACGCGGGCGAACTGGGAGACCAGGCGGGTCAGCCGCGCGCCGCCGCACTCCGGGCACTTCGGCTCGCTCGTCGCCGAGACGGAGCGGAAGAAGACCTCGACGGTGTCGGCGCAGTCCGCGCAGTCGTACTGGTAGATCGGCATGGTGCTCAAAGTGTAGCGGCCCGCGCCGTCCTCGCAACAGCCCGCTGCGCCTCGGCTATGCGATGATGGGCCCACAGCCTGTGGGGGCAATCATGGTGCTCAGGAGGGTCAGAGCCCGGTTCACCGGCGGCAAGCTCGAGCCGCTGGAGCCCCTGGGCCTCGAAGAGGGTGCGGAGGTGGCGTTGACCGTCGACGAGCAGGTGCATCCCACCGAGGGGGCGGAAGATGCTGCGCTCGCCCGTGCCATCGAAGAGGGCCTGACGACCGAGCGTGTCAGCAAGGAAGAGGTCATGTCCATCCTGCGGGATCGGGATGGAGGTTGAGTTCACGCCCAGCTTCATCCGCGACCTGAGGCGAGTGCGCGGCACCGAAATTCGCGGCAGGGTCGAGGGGCTCATCGACGATCTGGAATCTGCGCCAAACCTACCTGCAATCTCCGGCGTCGCCCGAATCAGGGGACCCGGGCGCTACTACCGCGTCCGGATCGGGGATTATCGGCTCGGACTCGTGCTGGACGGTGGCACAGCGGTACTGATCAGATTCCTGCACCGGCGAGACATCTACCGGTTCTTTCCGTAGCGGTCACCCGACCTCACCCCTCCACGGCGCTGCGGATGTGCTGGAACGAGGCGACGGACCCATCGGCGGCGAGATCGATCGCCACGAGGTCGATGCGCTGATCGGCGGGCAGTTCGGGGTGCTCCATGCCGTAGGCCGCCGCCAGCTCGCGCAGGCGCCGCTGCTTGCGCGCGCTCAATTGCTCGATGGCGCGTCCCGCCTGGCGCGGACGCCGCAGCTTCACCTCGACGAAGACCAGCGTGCCGCCCTGCAGCGCGACCAGGTCGACCTCGCCCTCGCGACGGCGCACGTTACGGTCGACCAGCCGGTAGCCGCGCGCGCTGAGATAGTCGGCGGCCAGGCGCTCGCCGGAGCGCCCCAGCCGGTCGGTCGCCCTCGACATCAGCGCGGGCGGCTCGACAGCACCTCGCGGACCGGGGCGAAGAGCAGGCGGTGCACGCTGGAATGGCCGAGGCGGCGCAGCGCCTCGCGGTGCTCGGCGGTGGCGTAGCCCTTGTTGCGCGCGAAGCCGTAGCCGGGGAAGCGCCGCTCCAGCTCGTCCATCATGCGGTCGCGCGCGACCTTGGCGACGATGCTCGCCGCGGCCACCGAGGGGCAGAGCGCGTCGCCGTCGATCACCGCGTGCTGACGCGTCTCGCACTCGACGACCTCGCGGCCGTCGACGATCAGCGCGTCCGGTGGCCGCTCGAGCTGCTCGACCGCGCGGCGCATCGCCAGTCGCGTCGCCGCCGTCATGCCGAGCTGGTCGATCACGTGCGAGGAGACGACTCCGATGCCGTAGTCGCAGTGGCGGCGGATCCGGGCGGCGAGTTCCTCGCGGGCGGCCGCGTCGAGCTGCTTGGAGTCGCGCAGCCGCCGCACCCAGCCGGCACGCGAGTAGCGCAGCACCACCGCGCCGGCGACGACGGGCCCCGCTAGCGGACCTCGTCCCACCTCGTCGACACCCGCGACGCGCTCGCAGCCCTCGCGCCAGAGGGCGTTCTCCACCTGCCACGTGGGCTTCGAGGTGCGGCGCGGTCGTTCGAGTACGGCAACCACGACCGCATGCTAGGCACGGCGATACCGATCAGGCAAGTGAGCGGTTGGCGAAGGCCGGCATTCCTTCCCGGCGAGGGCGCGGCGAGGGAAGGCTGGCTACGGAATGGCGAGCGCTACCATGAGCCCGCCGAGGTCGGTCTCCTCGTCGAGGCGCCAGAGGCGGTCCAGCGCCGCCCGCTGACGGGGCTCGTCGAGCAGGCCTGTCGTGAGCCCTCGGAACTTGTCCTCGACGTCGGAGTCGCTCATCGGCCGCTTGAAGTGCCCGCTGTAGTAGGGGACGGCCGCCGTGTACTCACGGCCGTCCGAGGTGCGCACGGTCAGGATGTTGAGGATGGCTTCCGGCCAGGCGGCGTCGCATTCCGGGTCCTGCACGACCTCGATCCGCTGCATCAGGTCCAGCAACAGCGGGTCTCGCAGAACATCGTCCTCGAAGTGGGCGGGCTCAAGCGTGCCGAAGCGGAGCGCGCAGGCGACGACGTAGGGGAGGCTGTGGTCGGCGGTCTCGCGCGTCGCGGGGCGCCAGCGCGTGGGGTCGCCCGCCATGACCCGTTTGCCGCTCTCGAACGTGCGGATGTGGACGTGCTCCACCTCGTTCGCGCTGGCGATGCCGAGCACCCCGCGGGCCTCGATCGCGCCCTCGATCGCTGTCTGGGAGTAGAAGCCCGCCGGAAATCGCTTGAAGCGCGATTCCATCAGCCGAAATGCGCGGTCGTTCCCATCCTCCCGAGCCAGGGGCGCGAGCTCGACAGGGGCGCCCGTCACGCCCTCGAAGAACCCGTGCGAGCCGGTGAACACGTTGGGCGGACCGGTCATCCCGTGGCGGGCGAGCATCGCTGCGAAGACGCCGTTGCGGCCCGCGCTCGGGACCGCCGCGGCCTTCCAGTGGGAGATGGTCCCGCGCCGGGCCTCGCCGAGCGTCATGCTGCTGACCACAGAGATGCGCAGCGCTTCCGCGAGTTGCTCCAGCGTCAGGCCGATCACCTTGCCCGCGCCGAGCGGTGCGGAGATGGCGGCGTAGGCGGCTTGATCCCAGACACCACCCGAGGCGAGCTGGAAGCTGTCCGCCCAGGCAGCCTGCACCTCGTAGGCGAGCGTGACCGCCGCGATCAGCTCCGAGCCCGACGCTCGTTGCGCCTCGGCGGCGGCCAGCACCGCGGGGATGTTGTCGGAGGGGTGGGCGGCGTCCTGGCCGTTGTAGGTGTCGTTGAAGTCCAGGTAGCGCACCATGGCGCCGTTCACGAAGGCGGCCATGTCGGGTGTGGTCGTCTCGGTCGTCCCAAGCAGCGTGGCCGGTGACGAGCCGCGCACCTCGAGGGCCAGGTCCCGGGCGGCGCGCACCGGGGCAGCATCGCTCGCTCCCAAACCGCAACCCACGGAATCGATGACCAGCCGCTTGACCTGGTGCACCACCTCGCCCGGCAGGTCCACGTACTCGAGGCTGCTGACGTAACCCGCGAGGCGATCGACGAAAGGATCGGTCATGGTGCAGCGCCTCGGTCCAGCGGGTCGTCGGGGCCGATCGCCTCGAGGCTGGCCTTGAGGGCGGCCATGAGGGCGCCCGCCTCGGCGCCGTCGAGGGCGCGGTGGTCGAAGCTGATCGCGAGGTTCATGACCGAGCACGGCGCGAAGGCGTCGCCGCCGTCGTCCCCGGGAACGCTGCGCAGCTCGCGGCGGCTCGCCTCGGTGGTGACGATTGCAACCTGGCCGAGCGGGACGATCGGCTGCGAGATCAGCGAGCCGCAGGCGCCGGTGTTGTCGATCGTGAGCGTCGCATCGATCAGCTCGACGCGCGTGAGCGTGCGGGCGCGAGCGCGCTCGCCGGGGTCGCGCAGTTCGCGGGCCGGCTCGGAGCCGACCCGGGCGGCCTCGTGGCCGGTGCCGGGCATGGCGAAGGCGGCCCGGCCCTGGCGGTTGAGGGTCAGCACGCGGTCGTTGGGCTCGCGCGCGAGCAGCATGTCGCGGTACATGCGCCGCTGCGGGTCCGTGGCGCGGAGGCCGCTCTCCGGCTGATGGATGCGGGTCATGGCTCGCCGCCGCTTCCCGTGATCTCCAGCGTCAGCCAGGCGGGGCGGGAATGCCACCTCTCTATCAGTATAGTGCCTGCCAAGGCGCCTCGATGGCTGCTGCACGCGGCCGGAGGGGGCGCGAGAGGGGGACAAGATGTCGCAACTGCACCTTGAGGTATCGGACTACATCGCCGTGATCACGATGGACAACCCGCCGGTCAACGCGATGGACCGCGACTGGAACATGATCGAAGTGCTCGACTCGTTCGCAGATCGGGACGATGTGCGCGTCTGCATCCTCACCGGCGCCGGGACGCGCGCGTTCTGCGCAGGCGCGGACGTGAAGCGCGGGGCGCGCGAGGCGGGGACGACGCCTCCGCCAGGCACGCGGCTGGCGACCAGCCGTGCCGCCCGCGAGCGCTACAACGCGCTCGTGGAGTGCGCGGTGCCGGTGATCGGCGCGATCAACGGGCACGCGCTGGGCGCCGGGATGGCGCTGGCCGCCTGCTGCGACTTCCTGATCGCCTCGGAGAACGCGACGTTCGGGCTGCCGGAGGTGAACGTCGGGCTGCTCGGCGGGGCGAGCCAGATGGGCCGCATCTTCCCGGCCGGCTGGCTGCGCTGGGCGAACATGACGGGCCAGCGCATCAACGCCCAGCAGGCGCTGACGGCTGGTGCGGTGCTGCGCGTGGTGCCGCCGGAGCAGCTGATGGACGAGGCGATGGCCGAGGCGCGGGTGGTCGCCTCGAAGATGCCGCTCGGCGTCCAGATGGTGAAGTCCACGCTCAACGTGATCGAGAACATGGACATCAAGAACGGCTATCGCTACGAGCAGACGCAGACGGCGATCCTCTCGAAGACGGAGGACTCCGCCGAGGCGAAGCGTGCCTTCGCGGAAAAGCGCCAGCCGGTCTGGAAGGGCCGCTAGCCGCAGCCCCTCCAGCCTCGGGGCGGGAGCGGCGGCCGAGGGCGTCCCGGCGTTCAGGCGTGCCGTGCGTCGGGGTTGGTAGCAGGGGCCGGATTTGAACCGGCGACCGACGGCTTATGAGTCCGCTGCTCTACCACTGAGCTACCCTGCCGTGCCCGCGATCTTAGGCGCGCAACCCCGTCGCTGTCGATGCGGTCTGCCCTCGCCGCGCCGGGTCCGCCGCTACAATCCACCGGGAGGGGCGGTGAGCGATGAGCAGTGGCGAGGCCGCGCGGTTCTGGTCCTACATCGAGCACTCGGTCGACCAGATCGTAGCCACGCTCGATGGCCTCGAGGCCGACGAACTGAACTGGCGTCCGGCGGGGCCGGAGACCAACAGCCTCTTCGTGCTCGCCACGCACATCCTCGGGGCGCTCGACGAGACGCTGCTCGGGGTGCTGTGCGGCGAGCCCCGATCACGCGACCGGGACGCGGAATTCGTCGCCTCCGAGGCGACGGCCGAGGCGCCCGTCGCGCGCTGGGCGAGCCTGCGCGCCGAGATCGGCGAGCGCCTCGCGGCGCTGCCCGACGAGGCGCTGGACGAGGTGCGGCAGCACCCGCGCCGCGGCGAGGTCACGGGCCGCGACCTGCTGATCTTCACCGCGCAGCACACGGCGGAGCACGCCGCCCACGCCGAGCTCACCCGTCAGCTCCTCGAGAAGCGGCGGTAGCTTCGGAAGTCTCAGGCCGTCCCGGCCCTCACCTTTCCCACGGGGACCCCGCAAGTCCCTGAATGGAGCAACGCAAGGCCTGGAATGCGGCAATTCAGGCTACCCACCGCCCCTTGATTCCGGCTTCGACGGAATGACGGGACAGGCGCCGGACTGGACGATTCTGAAAAGGTCTCGCCGGGGACGGGTCCGGGTGCGCCCTCGGGCTTCGGGTGCGCCCTCGGGCTTCGGGTCCGCGCTCGAAGGCCGCGCCGCAGGCGCCGGCCCATGGGGCCCATGGGGGCGTGGGGGCGCAGCCCCCACATGAGGCGGCGCGGGGCGCAGCCCCGCATCCACTGAGGGCGGGTGGGTGGGTCGAGCCGCGAGCAGCGCGCGCTCGTCCGGGATGGGGGCGTGGGGGGCTGCGCCCCCCACAGCAGGTGACTCGTACCAGAGGGAGGGGCTGGAGAGCCCCTCCCTAGAAGGTCAGGATGCTGCGGCCGAAGACCTCGCCGCGCTCGAGGCGGCCGACGGCTTCGTTGATGCCCTCGATCGGGTGGCGCTCCGTGACCAGCGCGTCGAGGTCCAACTGGCCCTCGTTGTACCAGCGCAGGAACTCCGGGAAGTCCTTCTCCGGGACGCAGGAGCCGCCGAGCGTGCCGATCAGCGTCCGCTCCCCTTGCAGCATCGAGCGTGTCGGGATTTCCTGGCGGCCGATGCCGGAGCCGATGATCGCGGCAACCCCGCCGCGCCGCCCGTCCCACTGCGAGGGCCGCACCGAGTCGATGATCTGGCCCGTCGTCTCCGGCGCGCCGATCGCGTCGATGGCGTAGTCCGCGCCGCCGTCGGTGATGCGGATGATCTCCTCGACGGGGTCCACCTCGCGGGCGTTGATCAGCACGTTCGCGCCGAAGTGCTTCGCGAACTCCAGCTTCTCGTCCGAGAGGTCGACGGCGATGATCGGGTCCGCATCGCGCACGGCGGCCGCGGCGATCGCGCAGAGGCCGACGCCGCCGACACCGTAGACCGCGCAGGACTCGCCCTTCTGCACGTTCAACGAGTTGGTGACCGCACCGGAGCCCGTCATCACCGCGCAACCGATGATCGAGGTGACCTCGTTGGGGGTGTCGTCCGGAACCTTGAGCACGAACTCGGCGTTGCAGATGGTGTGCTCGGACCAGGTGTAGATGCCGGCGTGGCCGTTGAGGTCCTCGCCCTTCCAGCGCACGGGTGCGGTGGAGACGGTGCGGCCGGTGCCCGGCTGCGGGTTCCTCGGCAGCCAGCCGACCAGCACCTTGTCGCCGGGAACAATGTGGTCCACCCCGTCCCCGACGGCGACGACCTCGCCGGTGGACTCGTGGCCGAGCACGGTGGGGAAGGTGGGGTTGGTGTGCCCGTGCAGGGCGTGCAGCTGCGAGTGGCAGACGCCGCTCGCGAAGTTGCGCACGAGGGCGTGACCGGGCGCGACCTCGTCGTCGTAGTCGACCTGCTCGACGAGCAGGGGCTTGCCCATTTCGGCAAAGATGACCGTGCGTGACTGCATCCGGGGAGCTCCTTCCAAGGATTGAGGTTCTGAGCGCGCCCGATTCTATGCGATCGCAGCCCTCACGGCCTGTCGGGCGCCTCCGCTGCGGCCTCGGCGGCCTCGGCGAGGCGTGCGAGGGCGGCTTCGAGCGCCATCGCGCAGCGCGCGGCCGCACCCAATCCGCCCTCCACGAGCAGGCGGCGCAGTCTGCCGTTCTCCTCCGGGGCCGCATGCTCCTCGGAGGTTCGCGCGAGCGAGACGAGCAGGCGGCGGTCTTGGTCGAGCCGCTGCAGCAGCGCGGGGATCGTCGGGGCCGCGTACATCAGCGCCGCGGCGAGCGCGGGACGGCGGTCGCCGTCCGCGGGAAGCGCAGCGCCGCCTGCGAGCGCCGCGAGGGCGAACGCAGTCAGCTCCAGCTCCGCCGCCAGCTCCGCGACCGCGAGGCGGGGGGAGCGGCCGGAGGTGGCCGGCTCGTCGGCGGCCCGCTCGCCGAGGGCGCGCAGCGCGACGGCGATGCGGCGCTCGATCTCGCCGATCGCCTCCTCGATCTCGGCGAGGCTGAGCTGGCCGATCTCCCCGGCGGCGGGCGCGGTGGAGTCCGGCGCTGGCTCGGCGGCGCTCGCTTCGAAGTCGGGCATCGGCTGCGTTACCCTGCTCGCGTGCGGGAGCACGGAGGCGGACGATGGGTTGGCCGCGGCATCTTGTGATCTTCGCCGCGCTGCTCGTCAACCTCTGGCTGGGCGGCGACCTGGTGGAGGCGCTGGCAGGGCCCTACGTGCGAGGGCTGTTCGAGCTGGTGCTGATCCTCGGCTACCTCTGGTTCGTCGTCGGCCTCGGATCGCTGCTGCGGCGCCGGACGGACGAGCCGCCGCCGGGGCAGTAGCGCCGGCGAGGGCCGCGCCGCCCGCGCGGTTGACCCCTCGATCGGCACGCTCCTAG
This sequence comes from Dehalococcoidia bacterium, assembly GCA_963667465.2. Classification (GTDB taxonomy): domain Bacteria; phylum Chloroflexota; class Dehalococcoidia; order UBA2979; family UBA2979; genus VXMT01. The sequence goes on from CAXXDN010000002.1 coordinate 1,340,356, forward strand.
CATCGAAGGCAGTACGGGCAGGGCGTGACCTCGATACGGGCGCCCGTGCGCCGGGGCGATTAGCTCAGCAGGCAAGAGCGTCCGGTTTACACCCGGGAGGTCGGAGGTTCGAGCCCTCCATCGCCCACCAACTCCAGGCGCGTGCAGCCCTACGCGCGCATCCCGTTCCCGGTCAGCCTCTTCGTCTGCTTCGGGCTGTTCGCCGTCCTGCCGCACAGCAACCTGCTGGTCGTGCTCTGCGGGGACCGCAGTACCCAGCCGGTGCTGAACACCGACAGCTTCGTCCGGTAGCGCCCGCGCTGCGCCGCCCCGCGGGCGGCCCGCCCGGCCTATAGTGTGGCAGTGAACCCGGAGGTGGCGCCGCCCGCCGGCAGGTGAGGGCCACCAGTCCGACTCCCCGGTCACCGGAGGCAGCCTTTGACGGCGCCAGCCCTCGGCAACCCTCAGTACGAGGCGAACGAGAGCCCACCGCTACTCAGAACCCTGGGCCTCGGTGCGCAGTTCAGCCTGATCGCATCCGCCACCCTGCTGGTCACCCCGGTGATCGTCGCCGACGCCTCGGGCCGGGGCGAGCCCTACGTCGTGTGGATGGTCTTCGCCTCGCTGATCGTCGTCGGCGTGTCGACGCTGATCCAGGTACGGCGGCTCGGCTTCGTCGGCGCGGGCGCGACGCTGCCGATGTTCACGGCGGCGTTCGCGATCCCGTTCTGCATCACCGCGGTGCAGGATGGGGGTCCGGCGACGCTGACGACGCTGCTGCTGCTGGCGGCGGTCGCCCAGATCGCGATCTCCAGATGGCTGTTCATCCTGCGGCGCGTCGTCACACCGACTGTCGGCGGCACGGTGATGATGATCCTCTCGATCACCCTGGCCTCGGTGGTGTTCGACCTGCTGGACGATGCCACGCAGGTGGACCCGGATGAGGCGTCCCTGACCGCGCTCGTGACGATGGTTGTCGCCGCCGCGCTGACGCTGCGCAGGTCGCCGCTGCTGCGATTCTGGGGGCCGATCGCCGGCATCATCGTCGGGTGCGTCGTGGCCGGGGCGCTCGGGATCTTCGACACCGAGCGGGTGGCCCAGGCCGCCTGGATCGGGCTGCCGGCCGAGTATCCGGGATTGGGGCTGGACTTCGGGCTCGAGTTCTGGACGCTGGTCCCGGCCTTCCTGTTCCTCGGGGTGATCATCTCGATCCAGGCGAACGGCGCATCGATCTCCATGCAGCGCGTCGCGTGGCGCGAGGACCGGGCGGTCGACTTCCGCCAGGTGCAGGGCGCCGTCGCGGGCGGCGGCGCGAGCAACCTGCTGGCCGCCATCGGGGGCACGGTGCCCAACGCGATCAATCCGGGCATCATCGCGTTCACGCACATCACGGGCGTCGCGTCCCGCTCGCTCGGCTACAGCATCGGGATCTTCTTCATCCTGCTGGCGTTCCTGCCGAAGGTGTCCGGGCTGCTGAGCAGCATCCCGGGGCCGGTGATGACGGGGTACCTGATCATGGTGACGGGCACGCTGTTCGTCGACGGCGCGCGGACGGTGATCCAGCACGAGCAGAACAACGAGAAGATCGCGGTCGCGGGGGTCTGCTTCTGGATCGGCGCGGCCTTCCAGTTCAAGCTCTTCGCCCTGCCGGACCTCGGCCCGGTCCTGAACGCGATGCTCGCGAGCGGCATCACCACCGGCGGCCTCGCCGCCGTCGTGATGATCCTCTACCTGGAATTCACCAACCCGCGGCGCGCGCGCTTCCAGTCCCAACTCCACATCGACGCCCTCCCGCAACTCAACGAGTTCATCGCCCGCTTCGCCGAGCGCCGTGGTTGGGACGACGCAATGAAGGACCGGCTCAGCGCCGTCGCGGAGGAGACGCTTCTCACCCTGGCCCCGCTCGACCTCGAAGGGCTCCTCACGGAAGGCGAGGACGACGAGGAGACGGAGGAACGCCAGTTGATTGTGCTGGCCTCCAGCGACGGGCCGGTGGCCGACCTCGAGTTCATCGGGGGAGGCAACGACGAGAACATGGAGGACCGGCTGCGCCAGCTCCAGCAGCACGACTCGGAGACGATGGTGGAGCAGGACGTCTCGCTGCGGCTGCTGCGCAACTACGCCTCCTCGGTCCGCCACCAGCAGTACCACGACACCGACATCATCTCCGTCACGGTCGAGCCGCCCGACGCGCGCTAGGCCGACGCGGCAGGCGGCCGCGTGTGCCGTCAGCGCTGCCAGCCGATACCCTTCCTGTAGCGAATCGCGTGGTGCGAGGGCAGGCATGCACGTCGCCGACGAATGGGATGCTGGCGACATGGGATGCGGCGAGGTGATCATCCTGCTCAGGACGCGGATGCGGAAACTCAGCCCGGGCGAGGTCTTCAAGCTGACGGCCTCCGACCTCGGAGCCCCCGAGGACATTCCGGCGTGGTGCCGCCTCACGGGCCACCGCTTGCTGCAGGCGGAGCACCCGCACTACTGGATCGAGCAGACTCAGCGCGCGTAGGCCGCGAGGAGCCGCGAGGAAGGGAACGATCTTGGCCGGGAAGTTTTGCGTGAGCCTCACCCATGCGGGCGACGACCCTGACAGGGCGACGGTCGCTTTCGTCGTGGCCAACGCCGCCCTCGGCTCCGAGCAGGAGACCGTCGTGTTCCTCAGCACCGAGGGCGTGCGACTGGCCGAGCAGGGCTATGCCGACGACATCCACGAGGACGGCTTCATGGCGCTCGCCGAACTGATGGGCCTGTTCGCCGAGGGCGGCGGCGAAATCTACGTCTGCGCGCCCTGCTACAACAAGCGCGGCCTCGACACGGACAACCTCGTCGACGGCGCGGTGATCGTCGGCGGCGCGAAGCTAGTCGAGTTTCTCGCCGACGGCACGCCCTCGATCTCGTACTAGATCCGGCTCGCCGCCCGGCAGATCGATGGACCCGATCGAGCGGCACACCCACGAGCCCGACGTCAGCTTCGACGGCGGCAACCTCGATTGCGGCGGGGGCCTGCTGCTCCTGATCCGCCGGCACATCGACCCGCTCGAACCCGGCGGCCTGCTCGAAATCCTCTCGACCGACTCGACCGTCGAGGTCGAGCTGCCGGCCTGGTGCCGGCTGACAAGCAACGAGCTGGTCTCGTGGACGAAGCACGGCGAGCAGCGCAGCTACCTCGTGAGCAAGGGCCCGCTCGGCGAGCGCGCGCAGGCGGCCGCTGCGCCGTCCGCGGTCCGTGCGGCATCCACACCCGCGGTGCGCACGGTCGGCGAGCAACTGCGGGTGGAGGTGACGATCCCGGAGTCGCTGCCCGATCCGGCCGCTCCGACGGAGATCGCGCCGCTCTCGGTGATGGGCGTGGGCAGCTGGCCGCGGCCGCGCTGGATGCTGCGCGCGATGCACGACCGCCTCGAGGGCCGGCTCAGCGAGGCGGAGTTCCAGGCGACTGCCGACGACGCGGTCCAGCTGAGCCTCGCCGCACAGCTGCGGGCCGGCGCCGACGTCGTGTCCGACGGCGAGCAGCGGCGCGACAACTACGCGAGCTTCGTGGGCGGCCGCCTCGACAACTGCCAGTTGATTCCGCTCAGTGACCTCACGGCGATCGTCGACGACCCGGCGGAGTTCGAGGAGGAGCTGCGCGTGCTCGACGTGCCGGCCGCGGAGGTGCGGCACCCCGTGGTCTACGGGCCGCTCGGGCGCAGCCGCTCGCTGGCCCTGCACGAGCTGGAGTTCGTCGCACCCCGCGCGAAGTCCCCCGTGAAGGTCGCGCTCCCGGGACCATATCTGCTGACGCGCATGATGTGGCTCGACTGCCTGACCGATCGTCCCTACGAGAGCCGCGAGGAGCTCGCCCGCGACGTGGTGCGTGTACTGCGCGAGGAGGCGCACTTCCTGCTCGCCTCGGGCGCGGCGCTGGTGCAGTTCGACGAGCCGGCGCTGACGGAGGTGGTGCACGGCAGCCCCGGCGCCACCCGCAGCTTCATGTGCGGCGCGCTGAGCGAGCGGCTCGAATCGGCCTCGGAGCTGGACTTCGCCGCGGGCCTGCTCGACGAGGTCGTGCGCGGACTCCCGCCCGAGTCGCTTGCGCTGCACGTCTGTCGCGGCAACTGGACGCCGGACGAGTCGGCGGCCCTCGCCGGCGACTACCGCCCGCTGCTCGGCTTCCTCGGGCGCGCGCCGGTGGGCACGCTGTTCCTCGAGCTGTCGACGCCGCGCGCCGGCGAACTGGCCGTGTTGCGCGACCTGCCCGAGGACAAGCGAGTCGCCAGCGGCGTCGTTAACCAGAAGCTCGCCGCGGTGGAGCCGGTCGAGGAGATCCGCCGGCGCATCGCCCGTGCGATCGAGTTGTTCGGCGAGGAACGCGTGCTGCTGACCCCGGATTGCGGCTTCGCGACCTTCGCGGACAACCCCGTCGCTTCCGCGGATGTCGCCGAGGCGAAGCTGCGCGCGATCGTCGAGGCGCGGGACCTGGTTCGCGGAGGCTGAGGCCGCGGGCCGCGTCGGCGTGCGCCGCTAGCGTTGACCCGCACGGCTGCCTACACTCGGCGCGGCGACGTAACGGCGGAGGAGCGCATGGCCAGCAGAAGCGCGCGCGAGTGGCGGGAGCAGGGCCCCTACGCGAAGGCGATCGAGCGCAACGCCGAGCGCCAGCCCCGCTTCGAGAGCTCCTCCGGCGCCGAGCTCGACCCCCTGTACTCGCCCGAAGACCTTGCCGAGTGGAACTACCACGAGAAGCTCGGCTACCCCGGCGAGTACCCGTTCACACGCGGCGTCCAGCCGACGATGTACCGCGGGCGCCTCTGGACGATGCGCCAGTACGCCGGCTTCGCCGACGCCGAGGAATCCAACCGCCGCTACCGCTTCCTGCTCGAGCAGGGCCAGACCGGCCTCTCCGTCGCCTTCGACCTGCCGACGCAGATCGGCTACGACTCGGACGACCCGCAGGCCGACGGCGAGGTCGGCAAGGTGGGCGTGGCGATCGCCTCGCTGCAGGACATGGAGACGCTGACCGAAGGACTGCCGCTGGAGCGCGTCACCACCTCGATGACGATCAACGCGACGGGGCCGATCCTGCTCGCGATGTACGTAGCAGCGGCGAAGAAGCAGGGCGCGGATCTCGCGAAGGTCGGCGGCACCACCCAGAACGACATCCTCAAGGAGTACATCGCGCGCGGCACCTACATCTTCCCGCCGCGCCCCTCGCTGCGGCTGATCACGGACGTCTTTGCCTGGTGCAAGGACGAGCTGCCAAGCTGGAACACGATCTCGATCTCCGGCTACCACATGCGCGAGGCGGGCTGCACGGCCGCCCAGGAACTGGCCTTCACCTTCGCCGACGCGATCGAGTACGTCGACGCGGCGCTCGAGGCGGGGCTGGAGTTCGACGAGTTCGCGCCCCGGCTCTCCTTCTTCTGGGCCTGCCACTCGAACTTCCTCGAGGAGATCGCAAAGTTCCGCGCCTCGCGGCGGATGTGGGCCGAGATCGCTACCGAGCGCTACGGGTCGACAAACCCGCGCTCGCAGATGCTGCGCTTCCACACCCAGACCGGCGGGGCGACGCTGACCGCGCAACAGCCGATGAACAACGTCGTGCGGACCGCGCTGCAGGCGCTCTCCGCCGTCCTCGGCGGCACGCAGTCGCTGCACACTAACTCGTGGGACGAGGCGCTGGCGCTGCCGACCGAAGAGTCGGTCGAGATGGCGCTGCGCACGCAACAGCTGATCGGCTTCGAGTCCGGCGTGGCCGATGTGATCGACCCGCTGGCCGGCTCCTACTACATCGAGGAACTGACCGACCGCGTCGAGGAGGAGGCGAACGCCTACCTGCGGCGCATCGAGGACATCGGCGGCGCCCTGACCGGCATCGAGGAGGGGTTCCAGCAGCGCGAGATCCAGGAGAGCGCGTTCCGCCTGCAGCGCATGCAGGAGCGCGAGGAGCGGATCGTCGTCGGCGTCAACCGCTTCCAGACCGAGGAGCTCGAGGTGCCGCCGCTGGCGCAGCACGACCGCTCGGTGCAAACGCGCCAGTCGGAGCGCCTCGCGGTCCTGCGCGCCGAGCGCGACAACGCCACCGTCGACGGCGCGCTGGCGGACATCCGTGCCGCCGCGCGGAGCGACGAGAACATGATGCCCCTGCTGATCGCGGCGGTTGAGGCTTACGCCACGATCGGCGAGATCTGTGGCGTGCTCCGCGAGGAGTGGGGCGAGTACCAGGAGGTCGTCACGATATGAGGCGCGCCCACGATGCCTGACGCCGTCGACGCGATCATCGAGAGCAACGCACAGGCGCGCGCCGATCTGCTGGACGCGATCGACGCGCTGCCCGCCGAGCGGCGGACCGAGGGCTGGTACGGCCCGCAGCAGTGGTCCGTGCAGGACGTGCTCGCGCACCTCGCCCGCTGGCAGCAGGGCTGGAGCCACGCGCTGCGGGCCGTCACCGCCGGCGAACGGCCCGCGGTGCCCGGCTACGAGCCGAACCGCGACGACCCGGAAGCAGCCGACGACGCTTACAACGCGGCCTCCGTTGCGGAGCTGCGCGGCCAGCCCTGGGAGACCGTGATGGCGCGGCTGCGCGCCGCCCGCGAGGAACACGACGAGGCGATCCGCGGCCTGCGCGCGCTCGAGCCCGAGCGCTATGCGGAGGGCCGCACTCCGTACCGCCTCGCGGACGCCGCCCACCATGACGGCGAACACATTGAGGCGATCCGCGCCTGGCGGCGGGAGCAGGGCGCTTGATCGACCTGCTGCACCACGTCGGGATCGTCGTGCCGGACGCCGATGAGGCGCTCGGCTTCTACCGCGACGTCATGGGGCTGACCGTCGCCAAGGACGAGGTCGTCGAGGAGCAGGGCGTGCGCGGCGTGCTGCTGCCCTTCGGCGAGAACGAGTACGAGCTGCTTCAGCCCGTGCGCGACGACACCGGCGTGGCGCGCTTCCTCGAAAGCCGCGGCCCGACGTTGCACCACATCTGCCTGCGCACGGACGACATCCGCGCCGAGCTGGCGCGCATCCGCGCGCTCGGCGTCGAGCTGATCGACGAGGAGCCGCGCTACGGACTGGCCGGCGAGATCGCCTTCCTGCACCCGCGCTCGATGCACGGCGTGCTCGTCGAGCTCGCCGAGGTCGAGGACCGCCATGCCTCGTCGGAGAAGGGCTTCGACCACCTCGCCGCCCGCGTGACGGACTACGAGGCGGCGCGGGCCCGCTGGGGCGAGGTCGCCGGCATCGAGGAGCACGCTCAAATCCATGTCGAGGAGTCGGGGATGCTGATCGGGCAGTTCCCGATCGGGCAGTGCATGCTCGAACTGCTCGCGCCGAACGGGCCGGACTCGCCGCTTGCGCGCGGCGATCTGCGCGAGGGCGCGTCGCCGATGACCGCAATCGAGGTCGCCGACCTCGATGCGGAGATCGCCCGCTACCGGGCGGCGGGGCTGGATGTGCCTGACGCTGTGGTGGGCGTGCTGCCGGGTACGCGGCGCTCGGAGATCAGCGCCGATCAGGCCTTCGGCATCCGCATCCAACTGCTGGAGTACGTCGGCTGAACCGGCGCGCGGGCTGAGCCGGACGGCTTCGGCTTGGTAGACTTGCCGACAGGAACGCAGCAACGGTTGGCCAGGAGACTCCCCATGACTGACGAGCAGGCGATCCGCGTCCTGATCGCGAAACCCGGCCTCGACGGGCACGACCGCGGCGCCAAGGTGGTGGCCCGTGCCCTGCGCGATGCCGGGATGGAAGTGATCTACACCGGCATCCGCCAGACGCCCGAGATGATTGCGGAGGCGGCCCTGCAGGAGGATGTGCAGGTCGTCGGCCTCTCGATCCTCTCCGGCGCGCACCTCGAGCTGTTCCCCCGCGTCGTGAGCGCCCTCGATGAGCGCGGTGTGGACGACGTGCTGCTGTTCTGCGGCGGCATCATCCCGGAGGCCGACATTCCGGTGGTGCAGGAGCTGGGCTTCTCCGGCGTCTTCGGCCCCGGCACCAACACCGAGGCCATCATCGAGTTCGTCCGCGATCACGCGGCGAGCCCCACCGCCTGAGCTGGAGTGGACGCAGCCGAGCTGATCGCGGGCGTTAACGAAGGCGACCGGCGCGCCCTCGCTCGCGCCATCACGCACGTCGAGGCCGACACCAGGACGGGTCGCGCCGTCCTCGCGGGCCTCTACCCGCGGACGGGCCACGCCCGCACGGTCGGCGTCACCGGCTCGGCCGGCGTCGGCAAGTCTACGCTCGTCGGGCGGCTGGCGAGGGCGCAGCGCGAGCGCGGGCGCAGCGTCGGGATCGTCGCGGTCGACCCCTCGTCGCCGTTCTCGCACGGCGCGATCCTCGGCGACCGCATCCGGATGCAGGACCTGACCTCGGACTCCGGGGTGTTCATGCGCTCGATGGCCTCTCGCGGCAACCTCGGCGGCCTCGCGGAGACCGCCTCCGGCGTGGTCGACGTGATGGACGCCGCCGGCTACGACGTGGTGATCGTCGAGACCGTCGGCGCGGGCCAGGACGAGGTCGAGGTCGCGACGGCGACGCAGACGACGGTGCTGGTCACGATGCCGGCGGGCGGCGACGAGGTGCAGTCGCTGAAGGCCGGGCTGATGGAGGTCGCGCAGGTGATGGTGGTGAACAAGGCCGACCTCGCCGGCGCAGACACCGCCGCGACCCAGTTGCGGGCGCTGCTCGCCCTCGCCGGCGAGCGCGCCTGGAAGCCACCGATCCTCAAGGCGGTGGCGCGGGCCGGCGAGGGTGTCGAGGAGCTGGTGGACGCGATCGACGACCACCAGGCGTACCTGCGCGGATCCGAGCACGCCGGGGAGGCGCGCCGCGATCTGGCGCGGGCGCAGGTAATCTCGCTCGCCCGCGCCGCGCTGCACCGCGAGGCGCTGGAGGCCGCGCGCCGCGCGGGCGTCCTCGAGCAGCTCGTCGAGGAGGTGGCCGCGCGCCGCCGCGACCCTCGCTCGGCTGCCGCCGCCCTGCTGCGGGGCGTGAAAGACGGCTGGGCGCGAGAGCGCGACTGAGGGCTACACTCGAAGGGCGATGAGCCAGGACGAACGGCCCCAGCGACTGCGCGTGACGTACCGCAAGGCGGACACGCTGCGCTACATCGCGCACCTGGACCTGATGCGCACGTGGGAGCGCAGCCTGCGGCGCGCGCGCCTGCCACTCGCCTACACCCAGGGCTTCACGCCGCACGCGCGGATCGCCCTCGGCGCGCCGCTGCCCGTCGGCACCGTCGGCGAGCGCGAGCTGCTGGACATCTGGCTGTCGCCGCCCGTCGCGCCCGAGGAGTTCGTGCGCCGCCTCCAGGCGGTACTGCCGCAGGGCCTGACGCTGCTCGCCGCCGAAGAGGCGGCGCACGAGTTGCCCTCGCTCCAGTCGCAGATCCGCAGCGCGACCTACGAGGTCGCCTTCGAGCCAGGCGCCCTCGACGCTGCCGAGGTCGGGGCGCGGCTCGCTGCGCTGCTCGCCCTCGACACGCTCGACTGGGAGGAGCAGCGCGGCGCGAAGACGCGGCGCTACGACCTGCGGGCGGCGATCCGCGACCTCGCGCTGCGCGAGGAGGGCGAGCGGCTGGTCCTGGCTATGGACCTGGAGCTGAACGAGCAGCGCACCGGCCGCCCGGCCTCCGTGCTCACGGCGCTGGGCGTCGAGGCACGTCCGGCGAGCGTCGTGCGCACCGCGCTGCGGCTTGGTGAGCCAGTGCTGGCGAGCGCCGGGGAGGGCCGGGCTTGATCGCCGCGTCGCGGGTCGCCTTCTTCGTGCTGCTCGTCGCGGTGGTGGCCTCGGTAGTCACGCTCCGCTGCGGCCGCGGCGAGAACGGCGAGGACGCCCGGCCGGAGGCGCCGGCGACAGCCACCACGGCGACCACGCGGACGGCGACGGTGACGGCCACGCCCGCCTTGAGCCCAACCGCCACACCAACCGAGCCCGAGACGCCGCGGGCCACGCCGACGCCTCCGCCCACGCCGTCGGCGACGGCGACACGAACGCCGGGTGCGGCGACGCCTCCGCCCGTCAGCGCCGAGGGCGTCCCGTACTCGCTCTCGGACCTCGCGGACGCGCTCGCGCCGGGCGGCGTCGTGCTGACAGATCTCTACGACCCCGCCTCCGCCTGCGCCGGCGCGGCGGTCGAGGGGCTGCCGTTCATGGCCGCGGAGGACGCGACCGAGGGGCGCTTCGCGGTCTGGGTGCTGTGGGTCTACCCGAACAACGAGGCGCGGCAGGAGGACTGGCGGACGGGGCAGCGCGCGGAGCCGCTGGTGGAGGGCTGCGAGCCGCCGAACGGCTTCCTCTACTGGCACGCCAACCTGCTGATCTGGTTCATCGGCTTCTACGGCGACGACGTCGAGCCCGGATCGCCGCCTCTCAGCCTCGAGGAAGTGCGGGAGCACCCGGTCCTGCGGGCGTTCCTCGGGCTGACGCCGTGAACGTACGCTTCCTGCTGCTGCGTCACGCCGAGGCCAGGGGCAACGCCGCCGGCCAGACGCAGGGCCGCATCGATCACCCGCTGACGGAGCGCGGACACCGCCAGGCGGAGGCCGCCACCGAGGCGTTCGCCGCCTACCGCCCCGTCGCGCTCTACTGCAGCCCCGCCCTGCGCGCGCGCGAGACCGCGGCCGTCGCCGGCCGCGCGATCGGCCTCGAGGCGGCCGTCGACGAGCGACTTCACGAACTCGACCACGGCGACCTCGATGGCCAGACGATCGAGCAGATCCGCGAGCAGTACGCCGACTTCATCGAGCGCTGGCGCGACGAGGACATCGCCGACCTGCGCTTCCCCGGCGGCGAGACGATGCGCGAGGCGCAGGCGCGGATGCTCGCCGCCCTCGACGAGATTGCCGCCCGTCACGCGGAGGGCGATGGCTTCACGGAGGTCGCCGTTGTCTCGCACAACCTCGCACTGAAGGCGCTGCTCGCGCGCGTAATCGGCGTGCCGCTGGCGGCGGCGCGGCGCTTCGAGCTGGGCCTCGCCTCGCTGACCGTAGCGGAGCGGCGGCCCGGCGAGGACGACGAGCCGCCGGGCTGGTCCGTGGTCACGCTGAACGATCGCTGCCACCTCAGCGGGGAGGAGTAGCGCTCCGCCAGCCCGGTCGCCAGTTATTGTCGTGCGGCGGGGCGGCTGTTACGGTAAGTGCTGGCGGGTCCGGCGCTCGAGGGGCGCAATGCGGTTCCATCTCCCCAGGCCGCGGCTGCTCGCCTTCGGCCCGTTACACGTCGTGTTCCCCCTGGTGGCGCTGCTGCTGGCGCTGTTCGGTTACGCCGCCCTCCAGACCGCCGCGCAGAACTTCCGCCTGGCCGAGGAACGGCGCGCCGTCGAGACCGAGATCCACGAGCTGCGCACCCGCCAGGCCGAGCTCGAGGGCTTGCGCGAGTACCTGGTCTCAGACGAGTACGTCGAGGCCGTCGCGCGCAGCGAGTTCGGCCTCGTCTACCCCGGTGAGACGGAGGTCGTCGTCGATGCGCCGCCCTCGGAAGAGTCGGGGCGCCAGCCCGGCGAGCGCTGGTGGGAAGTGCTCTTCGATCGCTAACGCGGCCTGACCCAGCCTGCTGCCCGCCGCACCCGCAACCCGCGCGCGGGGCGTTACGCTGACCGCATGACTGCCTTCGAGCCCTTGCAGCCGCTTCCCCGGCCGCGCGCCGAAGCACTCGCGCGCAATCGCGCGACGGGCGCATTCGAGCGGCGCGTCGGTGGCGCCCTCGGTGCTGCAGCTTCGGACGCGCGGCCACTGCTCGTAGCCTGTTCGGGCGGGCCGGACTCCAGCGCCGCGCTGGTCGCCGTCGTGCGCGCGCGGCAGGAGGCAGCAGGCGGCGAGGTGCTGGCCGCGACGTTCGACCACGGCCTGCGGCCTCCCGCGGAGACGCGGGCGGATCGCGCCGCAGTCGAGGCGCTGGCCGGGACGCTCGGTGTGCGCTGCCTGGCCGGGGCGCCGGAAGCGCCGATCGCGGCCTCGGAGGATGCGGCGCGGCAGGCGCGCTACCGCTGGCTGGGCGCCGTCGCGATCGAGGTCGGAGCCTCGGCCTGCGTGACCGGACACACGCTGGACGACCAGGCGGAGACGGTGCTGCTGCGGCTGACGCGCGGCGCCGGCCTGGCCGGCGCGGCGGGCATGGCGCCCGCTGCGCCGTGGCCCGTGCCGCTCGAGGGCGTGGCGGCCGCGGGAGACGCCGCGCCGCGGCTGCTGCGACCGCTGCTCGGCGTGCGCCGCGCCGAGGTGATCGGCTACCTCGACGCGCTCAGGCTGGCGGAACACGGGCTCGCACCGCGCCGCGATCCGGGTAACGAGACGCTCGTCTTCGACCGCAACCGCGTGCGGCGCAGGGTGCTGCCGGAGCTGCGGCGTCTGAACCCGCGCGCCGCCGAGGCGCTGGCCGGCTTCGCCCGCCGCGCCCGCCGCGACGACGAGGCGCTCGAGGTCTGGGCCGCCGCCGAGTCGGCGCGCATCGTGCGGGTCGACGGCGCGGGCGCGCGAATCGAGCGCGCGGGGCTGCGCGGCTTGCCGCAGGCCGTCGGGTCGCGGGTCTTGCGCGGCGCGGGGGCGGAGCTGGGGCTGACCCTGGCCGCGGACCAGCTCGAGGCGCTGCTGCGCATCGCGGACCGGCGTGGGGCGCGGCTGGACCTCGCGGGCGGCGAGGCGTGGACGGAGGACACGGAGCTGCGGCTCCGGCGGCGCGGGCCGGGCGGGGGCTGAGGTCTGACCGCTGTTGCCCCTCGGCCGGATCGTGCTATCCTCTTCGAACGCCTTCCGCAGGGAGCGCGTCGGACATTTACATCTGGATAGCAGTCAGAAGCAGATACAGGATTCCCGTCAATCCTGTGCGCGGCTGGGTTTCGGCACGTCCTCGTGGCGTCCGGGCGAAGGTGTGCGCGCGGGGAAATGTACGGCACTCACGGTTGCCGAAGGCGCGGTTCGCCGCTCCGGAGACGGCCGGGTATTGAGTGGAGAGTTTGATCCTGGCTCAGGATAAACGCTGGCGGCGTGCCTTATGCATGCAAGTCGCGCGACGAAACCGGCTTCGGCCGGCGGAAAGCGGCGAACGGGTGAGTAACACGTAGGAACCTGCCCGGAAGTGGGGGATAACCTCCGGAAACGGAGGCTAATACCGCATACGGTCTACGGACCAAAGCCTTCGGGCGCTTTCGGAGGGGCCTGCGGCGGATTAGCTGGTTGGTGGGGTAACGGCCTACCAAGGCGACGATCCATAGCTGGCCTGAGAGGGTGGTCAGCCACACTGGGACTGAGACACGGCCCAGACTCCTGCGGGAGGCAGCAGCAAGGAATTTTGCGCAATGGGCGAAAGCCTGACGCAGCAACGCCGCGTGGGGGAAGAAGGCCTTCGGGTTGTAAACTCCTTTTGCGAGGGACGAAGATCTGACGGTACCTCGCGAATAAGCCACGGCTAACTACGTGCCAGCAGCCGCGGTAATACGTAGGTGGCGAGCGTTGTCCGGATTTACTGGGCGTAAAGCGCGCGCAGGCGGACCGGTCAGTCCGGGGTGAAATCTCACGGCTCAACTGTGAGGGGTCCCCGGATACTGCCGATCTCGAGGCGCCTAGAGGAGAGTGGAATTCCCGGTGTAGTGGTGGAATGCGTAGATATCGGGAGGAACACCAGTGGCGAAAGCGACTCTCTGGGGGTGGCCTGACGCTGAGGCGCGAAAGCGTGGGGAGCGAACCGGATTAGATACCCGGGTAGTCCACGCCGTAAACGATGAGCACTAGCTGTCGGGGGTATCGACCCCCTCGGTAGCGCAGCTAACGCGATAAGTGCTCCGCCTGGGGACTACGGCCGCAAGGCTAAAACTCAAAGGAATTGACGGGGGCCCGCACAAGCAGCGGAGCGTGCGGTTTAATTCGAAGCTACGCGAAGAACCTTACCAGGGCTTGACATGTTGAGGACCGCCGGTGAAAGCCGGTTTCCTTAGGGCCTCTTCACAGATGCTGCATGGCTGTCGTCAGCTCGTGCCGTGAGGTGTTGGGTTAAGTCCCGCAACGAGCGCAACCCTTGTCGCTAGTTGGATTTCTCTAGCGAGACTGCCCGGAGCAACCGGGAGGAAGGCGGGGATGACGTCAAGTCAGCATGGCTCTTACGCCCTGGGCTACTCGCACGCTACAATGGGCAGTACAGACCGTTGCCAAACCGCGAGGTGGAGCTAATCGGATAAAGCTGTCCTCAGTTCGGATTGCAGGCTGCAACTCGCCTGCATGAAGCCGGAGTTGCTAGTAACCGCAGGTCAGCCATACTGCGGTGAATACGTTCCCGGGCCTTGTACACACCGCCCGTCACGTCATGGGAGTCGGTAACACCTAAAGTCACTGCGCGAACCTTCGGGACGCAGGTGCCCAGGGTGGGACCGGCGACTGGGACGAAGTCGTAACAAGGTAGCCGTAGCGGAAGCTGCGGCTGGATCACCTCCTTTCTAGGGAGCACGAACCGGATCAGTCCGCGCCGCACGGTGTGTGGGGCGGCCCGGTCAGGAGCTCCAGGGTCGATCGGCGTTGTCGCCCGCCACTTCGGGGTTCGCCCCGGGGTAGCGGTTGCGAGGCGTGCGCGCCTCGCCGGCGGCAAGTCGGGTACGCGCACCGCGCGGACGAATCCGGCGCGCTGCTTCCGGCTGCTATCCAGCGGTAGATGTCCGCGGGGCCGGCCATGTGCCGGCCCCGGAGCGGACGGGCGCCGCCCCGGCAATCACGCCGCCTCTCTCAGTACGCCCGCGAGGGCGAACGCGGCGGAGGCGGCGGCCCGGCCACCGGCCGGCGATGCACGCGGGGGCCATTAGCTCAGCTGGTTAGAGCGCAGTCCTGATAAGACTGAGGTCCCTGGTTCGAATCCAGGATGGCCCACCAAGCGCTTGCCGGTGCGCCGTAGCGGCGCGAGGGGCCGTAGCTCAGCTGGGAGAGCGCCGCCTTTGCAAGGCGGAAGTCGGGGGTTCGAGTCCCCCCGGCTCCACCACTCGCTTCAGGGACTGCCGAAGATGGCGACCACGCCGCGCACGCGGCGTTGGCGCGGGGCTCTGGCCCCGCAGGCGCATTTCCAACGGAAGATGAACGTGACAAGAGCAAAGGCAACACGAACGGCGTTTGCCTGCGTTGCCGTCGCGGCCCCTCGGGGCTGTGGAGGCGGCGTGGGCGGAACGCGGAGAGTGCCTGATGAAGGGTCAAGCTACAAAGGGCGCACGGTGGATGCCTTGGCGTCACGGGCCGATGAAGGACGTGGCAAGACTGCGAAAAGCCTCGGCGAGCTGTCTAGCAAGCTGAACCGGGGATTTCCGAATGGGGCAACCCGGCCCGCGTAATGGCGGGTCACGACCGGCTGAACACATAGGCCGGATCGAGGGAACCGGGGGAACTGAAACATCTCAGTACCTCGAGGAGAAGAAAAGATTCCCCTAGTAGCGGCGAGCGAACGGGGAGCAGCCCAAACCGTTCCCACTTGTGGGGGCGGGGTTGCAGGACCGGCGACACGGGAGCGCCGGCACGGATAGCCGAAGGACCTGGAACGGTCCGCCAAAGGGGGTGAGAGCCCCGTAGGCGAAATCTGTGCGGCTCCCGCCGGGATCCTGAGTACCACGGGACACGAGAAATCCCGTGGGAATCCGGGGAGACCACTTCCCAAGGCTAAATACCCGTGACGACCGATAGCGAACCAGTACCGTGAGGGAAAGGTGAAAAGCACCCCGGGAGGGGAGTGAAACAGTCCCTGAAACCGTGTGCCTACAAGCAGTCGGAGCCTGGCGCAAGCCGGGTGACGGCGTGCCTATTGAAGAATGAGCCGACGAGTTGCGTTCCGTGGCAAGGTTAAGCGACGGGAGTCGCGGAGCCGGAGCGAAAGCGAGTCTGAACAGGGCGCCCACAGTCGCGGGATGCAGACCCGAAACCTGGTGAGCTACCCATGGGCAGCGTGAAGCGAGGGTAAGACCTCGTGGAGGCGCGAACCTTCCTACGTTGCAAAGTGGTTGGATGACCTGTGGGTAGGGGTGAAATGCTAATCGAACCAGGAGATAGCTGGTTCTCCCCGAAATGCGTTTAGGCGCAGCCTCGTGTGATGTGCACTGGAGGTAGGGCTCTGGTTGGGCTAGGGGGCTTACCGCTTACCAAACCCATCCAAACCGCGAATGCCAGTGCATAAGAATACGGGAGTGAGACAGCGGGGGCTAAGCTTCGTTGTCGAAAGGGAAACAGCCCAGACCCTCGGCTAAGGCCCCTAAATCCATGCTTAGTGTGAAAGGATGTCCGGTCGCAAAGACAGCCAGGATGTTGGCCCAGAAGCAGCCATCATTGAAAGAGTGCGTAACAGCTCACTGGTCGAGTGATCGGGCGCCGACAATGTAACGGGGCTCAAGCATGGTGCCGAAGCCAGGGGATCGTTCTCCCTCGGGAGAGCGGTCGGTAGGGGAGCGTTCCGCGCAGCAGTGAAGCCGGCAGGGTGACCTCCGGTGGAGCGCGCGGAAGTGAGAATGTCGGCATGAGTAGCGTAATTCCGGTGAGAAACCGGGACACCGTAAGCCCAAGGGTTCCTACGCAAGGTTTATCCGCGTAGGGTTAGGCGGGCCTAAGCCAAGGACGAGAGTCGTAGGCGATGGACAGCAGGTTAGTATTCCTGCCCCACCGCGGCTGCGTTCGAGGCAGGAGGGGTGACCTGGAAGGATAGGCTGGGCGGGCCGATTGGACATGGTCCGTTCTTCAGCCGTAGGCGTCCGGGGGTAGGCAAATCCGCCCCCGGGTCAAGCGGAGGGCTGGAGAGAAGCGGAGACGTCAGTCAAAGCGACCCGGTCGAGTCCATACCAGCAAGAAAAGCCTCGCTGCCGAGCAGCCGCAGTGCCCGTACCGCAAACCGACACTGGTGGGCGGCGGTAAGTACCGTCAGGTGATCGAGAGAACCTTCGTTAAGGAACTCGGCAATCTCGCTCCGTAACTTCGGGAGAAGGAGCGCCCTGGCCGGTGAAGGACTTCGCGTCCTGAGCACGGCCGGGGCCGCAGAGAGCAGGCCCAGGCGACTGTTTAACAAAAACACAGGTCTCTGCGAACGCGTAAGCGGATGTATAGGGGCTGACGCCTGCCCAGTGCCGGAAGGTTAAGGAGAGCGGTGCAAGCCGCGAACCGAAGCCCCGGTGAACGGCGGCCGTAACTATAACGGTCCTAAGGTAGCGAAATTCCTTGTCGGGTAAGTTCCGACCCGCACGAATGGCGTAACGATCTGGGCGCTGTCTCAACGAAGGACTCGGCGAAATTGAAATGGCCGTGAAGATGCGGCCTACCCGCAGCCGGACAAAAAGACCCCGTGGAGCTTTACTGCAGCTTGGCGCTGGAGGCCGGGCTTGGACTGCGTAGGATAAGTGGGAGGCTGTGAACCGTTCCTCTTGGGGAGCGGGGAGCCAACAGTGAAATACCACTCTTCCAGGTTTGTCCTCCTAACCTGTGAGCAAGCATGGGAACAGCGCCTGGTGGGCAGTTTGACTGGGGCGGTCGCCTCCCAAAAGGTAACGGAGGCGCGCAATGGTCCCCTCAGGGTGGATGGCAATCACCCGACGCGTGTATTGGCAGAAGGGGGCTTGACTGCGAGACGGACATGTCGAGCAGGGACGAAAGTCGGCCAAAGTGATCCTACGGTCCCGTGTGGAAGGGCCGTGGCTTATCGGATACAAGCTACCCCGGGGATAACAGGCTGATCCTGCCCAAGAGTTCATATCGACGGCAGGGTTTGGCACCTCGATGTCGGCTCGTCGCATCCTGGGGCTGAATCAGGTCCCAAGGGTTGGGCTGTTCGCCCATTAAAGCGGTACGCGAGCTGGGTTCAGAACGTCGTGAGACAGTTCGGTCTCTATCCGCTGTGGGCGTAGGAGGCTTGAGGAGCGCTGCCCCTAGTACGAGAGGACCGGGGTGGACGGACCTCTGGTGTGCCGGTTGTCCCGCCAGGGGCATCGCCGGGTAGCCAAGTCCGGAACGGATAAGCGCTGAAAGCATCTAAGCGCGAAGCCAACTCCAAGATGAGGCCTCCCACTGGGTGAACCAGGTAAGACCGCGGGAAGACTACCCGCTTGATAGGCCACAGGTGGAAGCGCAGCAATGCGTGTAGCTGAGTGGTACTAATGGTCGAGGGCTTGACCCTTCATCAAGCACCCTCGGCGTTCCCCGCCGTCGCCAACCGCTCCCCTCACGTTCGTCTTCCCGCGGGCTCCCCACCGGCGGCGCCCGCAACCGGGAGCACCGGAGCCGCTATACTGATTCCAGCCGGAACAGTGCCGGACCCGGAGCAATCCGGAACGTCGCGGGATGGAGCAGTGGTAGCTCGTCGGGCTCATAACCCGAAGGTCGGGGGTTCGAATCCCTCTCCCGCTACCAAACCAATCACACGGGCGCAGCAACCGCTGCGCCCGTGTTGCTGTCCGGGGCCCTCGAGAGTGGCCCCGGCGCTTGCCCGCCACCGCGCCCGCCTCCATACTTGATGGTCCTGGTGGTTAGAGCGCGGTGGAACCACCCGTTCCCATCCCGAACACGGAAGTGAAACGCCGCAGCGCTGACGATACTCCCCGGGCAACCGGGTGCGGAAAATAGGCCACTGCCAGGACTCATGCGAGCCGGCCCATACGGAGCCGGCTCGCTCCGTGTCCCGGCCCGTTCGCCCCGAGTTCGCCCCGAGGCAGAGCGCTACCGGGCCGCGTGATATGATCCCCCGGCTGCCGGCGGCCCGTAACAGGCCAGCGGCGGCGAACCCAGGACAGGAGGACCGAGCATACCTTGACGAATCCCGACACCCCGGAGCAGGCCGAGCCGTCGGCCGGCGCTCCCGCAGCAGTGGCCGAAGCCACACCACCGCCCCAGCCCGAACCGACGCCAGCACCCGCACCCGCTGCCGAGGAAGAGATCCTCGACATGGGCGCACTGCTCGACGCCGGCGAAGCGCCCGAACCGCGCCAGCTGCGCCGCGGCGAAGTGATCGAAGGCGCCGTCATGAGCATCGAGCGCGACGGCGTCCTGATCGACCTCGTCGACATCGGCTCCAAGTCCGAGGGCATCGTCCCCGTCCAGGAGATGCACTCGCTCGGCTCCGACCCGCTCTCGCGGCTCAGCATCGGCGAGAAGGTACTCGCCTACGTGCAGCAGGCGGAGACCGAGGACGGCCAGGTCCAGCTCTCGATCGACCGCGCGCGCGGCGAACAGGGCTGGCGGATCCTGCAGGATCGCTTCGAAAGCGGCGAGATCTTCGAGGCGGAGATCACCGGCTTCAACAAGGGCGGCCTGCTCGCCAACGTCGAGGGCGTCAACACCTTCATCCCGATGTCGCAGGTTGTCGGCGCCAAGCCCGGCAGCGACGGCGCCAACCCGCTCTCCGACCAGGTCGGCCGCGTGCTGCGCATGAAGGTGATCGAGATCAACCGCCGCCGCAACCGCGCCATCCTCTCCGAGCGCGCCGCCATGCAGGAATGGCGCGCCGAGCAGAAGGAGCGCCTGCTGGGCGAGCTCACGGAGGGCGAAGTCCGTACCGGCAAGGTCACCTCGATCCGCAACTTCGGCGTCTTCGTCGACCTCGGCGGGGCCGACGGCCTCGCGCACCTCTCCGAGCTCTCCTGGGACCGCAACGCGGACCCGGAGCAGCTCTTCAGCATCGGCCAGGAGATCGACGTCTTCGTCATGCGGATCGACCGCGAGAACAAGAAGATCGCGCTCTCCGTGCGCCGCGCCGCCCCCGAGCAGTGGCAGGACCTGATCGCCCGCTACGAGGTCGGCGACGTGGTGCCGGGCGTCGTCACCAAGGTCGTCGCCTTCGGCGCCTTCACACGCCTGCCCGGGCCCGTCGAGGGCCTCGCGCACGTCTCGGAGCTGGTCGACCGCCGGATCAACGCCCCCGACGAGATCCTCACCGAGGGCGACGTCGTGCCGCTCAAGATCGTGCGCATCGAGCACGACCGGCACCGCCTCGGGC
Source organism: Dehalococcoidia bacterium (assembly GCA_963667465.2). Classification (GTDB taxonomy): domain Bacteria; phylum Chloroflexota; class Dehalococcoidia; order UBA2979; family UBA2979; genus VXMT01. The sequence goes on from CAXXDN010000002.1 coordinate 1,360,240, forward strand.
TCTCGCTGCGCGAGGGCCGGCAGGAGGCCGAGATCCGCGGCTGGAGCTTCGATGACCACGGGCGCGTCATGGGCGTCGCCGACGAGGCGCGCGAGGAGTTCCCGAACGAGTGCGCCGCCGTCGAAGAGCGCTACACCGCGCGCCAGGCCGAGGCCGACGCGGAGCGCGAGGCTCGCTCCGAGGAGCGCAGCCGCCGCGGTGGCGGCGCCGACCAGGGCGCCCCGCGCCGCCCCGAGGCCCCGCCGATGACCGCGATGGCTGCTGCCATGAAGCAGGCGCAGGAGGAGCTCGCCTCCCAGGAGTCCACAGAGGACTAGCGCCACGCAGCCGGCGTCCTCGCAGCAAACAACACCGGCCGGTCCGCGAACCGGCCGGTAGCGAGCGTGACCGGCGATAGACGTAAGCGTACGGCCGCGGCGTCCAGCCTCGAACGCCGCTCGGGGCCGTGGTAGCCTTAATGCGCACGACGGGAGTGGCGGAATGGCGGACCGGTTCGACAAATTCACCGAACGGGCCCGCCGTGTGCTCACCCTCGCCCAAGAGGAAGCGCAACGCTTCAACCACAACTACATCGGCACCGAGCACCTGCTGCTGGGCCTCGTCCGCGAGGGCGACGGCGTGGCAGCCAAGGTGCTCTCCAACCTCGGCGTGGAGCTCAACAAGGTGCGCTCCGCCGTCGAGTTCATCATCGGTCGCGGCGATCGCACGACCAGCGGCGAGATCGGCCTGACCCCCCGCGCCAAGCGCGTGATCGAGCTGGCCGTCGACGAGGCGCGCCGCCTCAACCACTCCTACATCGGCACCGAACACCTGCTGCTCGGCCTCGTCCGCGAGGGCGAAGGCATCGCGGCGGGCGTACTCGAGAGCCTCGGCGTGAACCTCGAGCGGGTGCGCGGCGAGACCACTCGCATCCTCGCGCAGACGCAGCCGCAGGGCGCTGCGGCGGCCGGCTCCGGCGGCCGCCAGTCGGCGCGCACGCCGACGCTCGACCAACTCGGCGTGGACCTCACCGCCGCCGCGCGCAGCAGCCAGCTCGACCCCGTGATCGGCCGCGAGCTGGAGATCGAGCGCGTCGTACAGATCCTCTCGCGCCGTACCAAGAACAACCCCGTGCTGATCGGCGAACCGGGCGTCGGCAAGACCTCGATCGCCGAGGGCCTGGCGCATCGCATCGTGCAGGGCGACGCGCCCGAGACGCTGCTTGGCAAGCGCATGCTCACGCTCGACATCGGCTCGCTCGTCGCCGGCACCAAGTACCGCGGCGAGTTCGAGGAGCGCCTCAAGAAGGTGATCGAAGAGATCCGCTCCGCGAAGAACTGCATCCTCTTCATCGACGAGCTGCACATGCTCGTCGGGGCCGGCGCCGCCGAGGGCGCCGTCGACGCCGCTAACATCCTCAAGCCCGCACTCGCCCGCGGCGAGTTGCAGGCGATCGGCGCGACGACCCTCGACGAGTACCGCAAGCACATCGAGCGCGACGCCGCGCTCGAGCGCCGCTTCCAGCCGGTGCGTGTCGACGAGCCCTCGACCGAGGAGACCGTCGAGATCCTCAAGGGCATCCGCGGGGCGTACGAGGAGCACCACAAGCTGCGCATCAGCGACGACGCGATCAAGGCCGCCGCCGAGCTGTCCGCACGCTACGTCTCCGACCGCTTCCTGCCGGACAAGGCGATCGACCTGATCGACGAGGCTTCGGCGCGCGTGCGCATTCGCCGCCACTCGACGCCGCCCTCCGTCCGCGACGCCACGAAGGGCCTTGATGCGCTGCGCCGCGAGAAGGACCAGGCGATCGGCAGCCAGCAGTACGAGTACGCCGCCGAGCTGCGCGAGCGCGAGGTGCGCCTCCAGGCCAAACTTGAGGAGCTCGAGCAGGAGGTCCAGACCGAGCGCGAGAGCAGCGAGCTGATGGTCGGCGACGAGGACATCCGCGATGTCGTCTCGATGTGGACCGGCATCCCGCTGACCCGCATCGCCTCCGAGGAGACCGCGCGCCTGATCGAGATGGAGCAGTTCCTCCGCGACCGCGTGATCGGGCAGGACGAGGCGATCGGCGCCGTCGCGAAGGCCGTGCGCCGGGCGCGGGCGGGGCTCAAGAACCCGAAGCGCCCGATCGGCGTGTTCATGTTCCTCGGGCCGACCGGGGTGGGGAAAACCTACCTCGCCGAGACGCTCGCCGAGTTCATGTTCGGCTCGAAGGACAACATCGTCCGCCTCGACATGTCCGAGTTCATGGAGAAACACACCGTCTCGCGGCTCGTCGGTTCGCCACCCGGCTACGTCGGCTACGACGACGGCGGGCAGCTGACGGACCTGGTGCGGCGGCGCAGCTACTGCCTGATCCTCCTCGATGAGATCGAGAAGGCGCACCCGGACGTCTACAACATGCTGCTCCAGATCTTCGACGACGGGCACCTGTCCGACGCCAAGGGCCGCAAGGTGGACTTCCGCAACACCATCATCATCCAGACCTCGAACGTCGGCTCCGACCTGATCCGCAAGGACAGCCGCTTCGGCTTCAACACGGCGACCGACGACGCCAAGACCGCCGAGCAGATGTACGAGCGGATGAAGGACAAGGTCACCGAGGAGATGAAGCGCGTCTTCCGGCCCGAGTTCCTCAACCGCATCGACCAGTCCGTCGTCTTCCACGCGCTCCAGGAGGAGCACATTCGAGAGATCGTGGACCTCGAACTGAAGGACGTGCGGGACAACCTCCGCGAGAAGGAGATCACGATCGAGGTCAGCAAGGCGCTGCTCGACTACCTCGGCGAGAAGGGCTTCGACCCGGTCTTCGGCGCACGCCCGCTGCGTCGCGTCATCCAGAACGAGGTCGAAGATCGCCTCTCCGACGCACTCCTCGAAGGAGAGTTCTCCGAGGGCGCCACGATCCGCCTCGACTACGTCGACGGCGAGGTCACGGCGGAGCAGATCGCCAGCGCCCCCCCGCCGGAGCCTCCGCCGGAGCCCCCGGCGGAGGAGGAGGAGCAGGAGCCCGTCCTCACACCCTGACTCCTCGCCTGAGTTCGCATACACGAGGGCCGCCCGCTGGGCGGCCCTCGCTTCGTCCCCATCCCCCGCGCGCGTTGCGTCCGATGCCTGATGGAAGCCTTCCGCCGCGCCGCTACCGGCGCTCCGCGACCCAGGCAGCGACCCGCCCGCCGCGCCTCCTCCTGCCGCCCGGCGAGCGGTACGCCGCCGGCCAACGCGATCCAGTGGTACTCGAAGCGCAGCCCCCGTTCGCTCGCGAAGCCGCGATGTTCGAAGCGCCAGGAGTCCGGCGGCGGCATCCCGGGCGTCGTCGCGAAGCAGTGCCAGCGCTGCGGCCCGGGCGTAGCCGAGCCCGGTACGTCCTCGTGATCGAGCGTCGCGGCCGCCTCCCAGCCCTCGACGGCGAGGCCGTTCTCCTCGAGCACCTCGCGCGCGACAGCCGCGAGCGGGGGCTCGGCGCGCGCCACCGTGCCGCCCGGAACCTGCAGTCCCGCCTCGGGCTGTTCGGCGTGCTCCAACACCAGCAACTCGAGGCCCGCTGCGCGCTCACGCAGCACGCACCCGTACGCCTTCTCGTCATGGTCGCGGCCGCCGCGTCAGCGCTCCCGTGACCTCGCCTCGCCCGGACCTGGCGGCTCACCGAGGGGCAGGCGCGGCAGGGCGCGATGGGCGTAGATGCTCTGCAGCAGGCCGACGGCGAGGAAGGTTGCGATCAGCGAAGTACCGCCCTGGGAGATGAACGGCAACGGCAGGCCCGTCGCCGGGAAGAGGCGCACGTTCACCGCCATGTTGAGGATCGCCTGGCCCAGCAGCAGGGCGGTCAGCCCGGCCGCCAGCAGCCTCCCGAACGTGTCCGGTGCGTGGCGTGCGGCCTCGAACCCCCGCCAGCCAAGCAGCGCGAACAGCACGACCACGGTCAGCGTCCCGATCAGCCCCAGCTCCTCGCCGATCAGCGCGAACACGAAGTCGCTCGAACGCGCGAGGATGCCGTAGAGGTGCGACTCGCTGCCCCCGAACAGCCCGCTGCCGGTGGCGCCGCCCTCGGCGAGCGCGGTCTCTGCCTGGCGCAGGGTGTAGCCGGTCCCGAGCGGATCGCGCTCGGGGTTGAGGAACACCGCGATGCGTTCGCGCTGGTAGTCCGGAACCGCCAGCGCGTAGAGCAGCGGCATCACCCCCGCCAGTGTGGCAAACAGCCCGCCGAGCGTGCGCAGCGGCGCGCCCCAGACCAGGACCACGGCAAGCCAGCCGACGATCAGCACCAGCGTCGTGCCCGTGTCCGGCTGCGCCAGCACCGGCAGCGTCAGCGCTCCGAGCAGCCCGAGCGTGAACAGCAGGGCCGGAAGCCGCGGCGTCCTCGCGCTCGCGTACGAGGCGAGCGCGAGCACCAGCGCCAGCTTCGCCAGCTCCGAGGGCTGGAACGTGGCGCCCCCCACGTTGAGCCAGCGCCGCGCTCCGTACTCCGTCTCTCCGGCTACGGCGGCGAGCAAGAGCAGCGCTATCGCGAGCAGGTAGAGCGCGGCGCTTCCCTGCCGCAGCAGCCGGTAGTCGAATCGCGCCGCGAAGACCATCGCCCCCATTCCCACAACGACGATCACCGCCTGGCGCAGGGCGGCAGGGGTCAGCAGCGGATGCGGCGGCTCGGCGAGGGTGGCCGAGTACACGCTGACCAGGCCCAACGAGGCGAGCACGAAGACGGCGGCCCAGAGCGAGACATCGCTGCGCTGGAGCGGTCCGGTCAGCGCTTCGCGGATCATGGCTGCGCCCTCCCGACCGTGGCCGCCTGAGTCCCGTACCACTCATCCTCCGGGCTCACGTCCGTGCTGAAGTAGGCCGTGAGGATCTCCTTCGCGACCGGCCCGGCGTGCGTCGCGCCGACGCCATACTCGAGGTAGACGACAATCGCGACCTCGGGCTCGTCGTACGGCGCGAAGCCGCTGTACCAGCCGTGGGAGGCAAGCAAACCTTCGGCGTTCCTCTGGCCGAACTCGGCCGTACCGGTCTTGCCGCCGATCTCAATGCCCGCGGGCTCGCCGCGAAGCGCCGTCCCGCCCTCGTCGGCGGCTCGGCGCAGCGCCTCGCGGACCACTTCCAGGTGCCTGGCGTCGACGGGCACGGTGCCCGCGACCTGGCGCTCGAGCGGCACCATGCCGTCGAGGGTCCGTATCGCGCTCGCGACGCGGGGTACGAGCAGGTCGCCGCCGTTGGCGAGCGCGGCCGTCGCGACCGCCATCTGCAGCGGCGTGACTTCGAGGTAGCCCTGCCCGATCCCCAGGTTGTAGCTGTCGCCCAGCACCCACGGCTCGCCGATCACCTCTTCCTTCCAGGAAGCATCCGGGACGAGACCGGACGATTCGCCCGGGAGGTCCAGACCGGTCGGCGCTCCGAACCCGAACGCCCGCGCGTACTCGGCCACGCGCCCCACCCCCAGACCCTCGAACACCTCGCCGTCCTGGTCGTAGCCGCCGGCGAGGTAGTAGTAGTAGACGTCCGAGGAGCGCGTCAGTCCCGTGTAGAAGTCCAGCAGCCCGTGCGGCGCCCAGTCCCGGAACGTGTAGACGACCTCGGGGTCATAGATGGAGCGGATCTGCAGGGCGCCGCTGCTGAAAATCCGGGTCGTGGGAGTGGCGACACCCTCCTGCAGTGCCGCCGCCCCGACGAACGGCTTGAAGATCGAGCCGGGCGCCGGCGCCTCCATGTAGGCGCGATGCACCAGCGGGCGGGCCGGGTCGTTCAGCAACGCGGCGATATCCTCGCCGCGGTTGTGCCAGGCGAAGGCGCTCGCGTCGTACGAGGGGTAGGTGGCCAGCGCCAGCAACTCGCCGCTGCGCACGTCCAGCAGCACCGCCGCTCCGGAGCGGGCGAGGTCCTCCGGGTTGCGGTTCTCGACATTGACGGCGTAATCGATGCCCTGCTCGATGCCCTTGCGGAGCGCTGCCGTCGCCGCGCGCTGCAGCTCCGAGTCGATGCTCAGCACCAGGTCCACGCCGCCGCGCGCCGGGTCGGCGCCAAGGCTGCGCAGCTCGCGGCCGACGGGGTCCGAGATCACCAGCCGCTGCCCGTCCTCGCCACGCAGCTCGGACTCGTAGCTCAGCTCCACGCCCGCGCGCCCCACCTGCGCGTCGAGGCGGTATCCGTCCGCGAGGTAGGTTTCAGCCTGCTCGGCGGTGATCGGCCCCACGTAGCCGATCATGTGCGCCAGCAGGTCGCCGCCACCGTAGACGCGCCGGGGCGCCGTGCGCACCCGCGCGGCGGGCACGTCCGCAAGCGCGGCGCGCAGCGCGATCGCCTCCTCGCGGTCGAAGCCCTCGCGCAGCGTCAACGGTGCGAACGGATCGATCCCCGCGAGCGGCTGGGCGAGCGCGTCCTCGATCGCGGAGCGGGGCGCCAGGCCGATGCGCTCGATGGCGCGCAGCGCGTCCAGGCGCTCCGCAGGGTCGGCCGGCAGGTCGCCGGGCACGAGCGCCAGGGAGAACGTGGCCACGTTGTACGCGAGGATCGAGCCGCGCCGATCGGTGATCAGTCCGCGCAGCGGCTCCACCGGGATGCTCCGTACGAACTCCCCGCTGACGGCGGCCTGTGGCGCATTCCGTGAAGCGGCGAGGGCGGGTACCTCGCCGTAGAGCTGGAGGCGGACGAGCTGCACGGCGAGCACCAGCAGCAACAGCGCGCCGACGGCCTGTAGTGCCAACAGGCGCTGGTGGTTCATTCGAACAACCTCCACGGCGCGTCGCTATCGACGGCCGGTCGCCAGCGTAGCGCCCACCCGCCGCCGGCGAGGACGACCGCGAGCACAAGAGCGGCCGCGGCGGTCCAGGTTACCCCCTCGAACAGCTGGTTCTGCTGATCGGCGGAGAGCGCGCCGAGACCGCTCGAGAAGCGCATCAGCGCCTGGAACGCGACGGCGCCGAGCGCCGCCGCCACGGGCGCCAGCAGCAGTCGCTCCCAGCGGCGCAAGGCGGTGGCGGGGATCAGCAGCGCCGCGGTGGGGAGCATCGCAAGCAGGAACCAGCCCGCGCGCTCCTCAGAGGCGACGCCCAGCACGATCGCGGCGAGAATCGTCGCGGCGATGACCTCGCCGAAGCCGCGCGCGGCGCCCCAGCCCGCGATCAGGACCAGCGGCAACACGGGCGCAGCCAGCGGTTGATCGATCCAGATCGGCGTCGACCCGAGTTGCAGCAGCGCCGCGCCAACGCCGAGCAGCGTGGCCACGCAGGCGAACGCGAGCCGGAACAGCAGAATCCCGGTCATGGTGTCACTTGTCCGTCCCCGTCGCCGACGCCGTCCGCGATTGCTCCGTGATCACGAGCACGTGATCGAGCCGGTCGTACGTCGCGAGCGGTTCGACCCGGATGTCGGCGAACAGGTCCTGCCCGCTGCGGTCCACCTCCGTCACGAGGCCGGCGAGCAGTCCGCCTGGCAGCCCGCCGATCAGCGCCGAGGTCATCACGAGGTCGCCCTCGCTGATCGGCGCCGCGATCGGTGCGAACTCGAGCCGCAGGCCCTCGCGGCTACCGGTGAGCGCGGTCTGCGTTCGCGTGGACTGCACGACCGCGGCGATCGCGGATTGCGGATCGCTCAGCAGCCGCACACGCGCGCGCTGGTCCTGCACAGAGGACACGACCCCGATCAGCGTGGCGCCGCTGCCGAGTACGGCCTGCCCCTTGCGCACGCCGTCGCGCGCGCCCCGGTCGATCACGATCACGTCGCGGCCGGGCGCCGGATCGCGCAGCACGACCACAGCGGCGAGCGTGGAGCCGACATCCTCGGCGCCCGCGGCGGCCCGCAGATCGGCCAGTTGCCCGCTCGTGATGACGGACTCGCGGAGCCTCGCGTTCTCGCCCTCGAGGCGGGCGATCTGCTGACGCAGCGCGGCGTTCTCGCTGCTCAGCTCCTGCACGCGGCCGCCGTGCTGGGCGGCGTCGGAGATGCTGCGGGCGATGTTGGTGGCGGCCCCGATGAACGGCGCGACGATCAGGCCGCCGCGCTCCTCGATTCCCGCGGCGCCCTGCGCCCGCGAGCCCGCGAGCAGGGCGCCTGCCAGCGTCAGGAGTGCGATCAGCCAGAAGGCGTGGCGTAGAACGGCCACGAGTGCGCCCTCCGCACGATCCGATCAGTGTTGAGGAGTCCGGACCGCGCCGAGATCAGATCGTCAGCTGCGGCAGATACGTGGTGTCGGCGCCTGTCCACCCGGCCATTCCGAGTCTAGCAGATCGCGCCCCTGGCCCGTCCCGCCGGTGCTCGCTACCGCACCGGCCGGCGCTGGCTGATCCGCGCCTGTACCTTGCGCAGCGTCTCGGCTTCCTCGAGGGTCTCGGCGCAGCCGCGCACGACCGAGCGGAGCGGGTCCTGGGCCACGTAGGTGGGGTAGCGCGTCTCGGCGGAGATTCGCCGATCGAGACCGCGCAGCATCGCGCCCCCGCCCGCCATCGCGATGCCATGCAGCATCAGGTCTGCAACCAGCTCGGGCGGCGTCTGCTCGATCGTCGCCTGCACCGCGTGGACGATCTCGCTCGTGATCGGCGAGAGCGCGTCCCGCACCTCGACCGTCGAGACCTCCACGGACTTCGGCAGCCCGGTCGCGAGGTCGCGCCCCCGCAGGTCGACGCGACCTTCATCCTCGAGCGGGTAGGCGGAACCGGCCTCGATCTTGACCGACTCGGCGCTGCGTTCGCCGATCAGCATGTTGTGGACCTGCCGCGCGTACTGCATCAGCGCGTGGTCCATCGCGTCCCCCGCTGCCCGCACCGACGTCGAGACCACGATGCCGCCGAGGGCGATCACGGCGACCTCGGTGGTGCCGCCGCCGATGTCGACGATCATCTGACCGGCGGGGTTCATGACCGGCAGCTTCGATCCGATCGCGGAGGCCATCGGCTCCTCGATCAGGAAGCAGGAGCGTGCGCTGGCGGCGATCGCCGCGTCATGGACGGCGCGCTTCTCCACCTCGGTCGCGCCGGACGGAATGCCGACCACCACGCGCGGCTTCGGGATGCCGATCCCGAAGCGCTCGTGCACCTGGCGGATGAAGTGCTGAAGCATCCGCTCCGTCACCGAGAAGTCGGAGATCACGCCGTCGCGCAGCGGCCGCACCGCTACGATCGTCGAGGGCGTGCGCCCGACCATCAGCTTCGCCTCGTCGCCAATCGCGAGCACGCGCTTCGACACCGTGTCGATCGCGACCACGGACGGCTCGTCGACCACGATGCCGCGCCCGCGCACGGAAACCAGTGTGTTGGCGGTGCCGAGGTCGATGCCGATGTCGTGCGAGAAGATGCCGAGGAAGCTCGACAACGGGTTGAAGGCCACGAGGGGTCCCCTTTTCGCGGCGTTCATCCCGAATGTGCCAACGCGCGCTCTCCCCGCGCGTTGCGAGGGGAGCGGCCAGCGGGGCCCCGCCGCAGGCGCCCGCAGCCTCAGTATAGCCATACGCGGCGCGCCTTGTGGACAAGTCGTCGGGGACTACTCCCCGCTGTCCCAGCCGCGCTCGCGCAGGCGCTCGAGGAACTCGTCCTCGCCGAGAATCTCGGTCTCCAGGGCCTCGGCTCGCGCGCGCTTGGCGCCGCCGCCCGCACCGGCGAGCAGGTAGCTGGTCTGCTTCCCGACCGCGCCGCTCACGCGCCCGCCCAGCTCTTTGATCAGCGCCTCCACCTCGTTCCGGGACCAGCGCTCGAGGGCGCCCGTCACCACGACGATGTCGCCCTCGAGCGGCCCGCCGCGCGCCGACGTGTCGTCGTCCATCCGCACCCCCGCCGCAGCGAGGCGATCGATCTCGTCGCCGTTGGCGGCGTCCTGCAGGTACTCGTGCAGCGCTTGCGCGACGATCGGGCCGACGCCGTCGATCGCCTCGATCTCCTCGACGGCGGCGGCGCGCAGCTGCGCCATTTCGCCGAAGTGCACGGCGATGTCGCGCGCGGTCTCGCCGCCGACGTGGCGGATGCTGAGCGCCACAAGCAGCCGCCGCAGCGGCCGCTGCTTGCTCGCCTCGATCTGCGCGAAGAGGTTGTCGAGCGTCTTCTCGCCGATGCCATCGAGGGCGAGCAGCTCCTCGCGACGCTCCGGCAGGGCGTAGATGTCGGCGACGTCGTGGATAAAGCCGAGCTCGGTGAGGCGGGCCGCCCCCTTCTCGCCGAAGCCCTCGATGTCCATCGCGCCGCGCGAGGCGAAGTGCTCGACGGTGCGCGCCACGCGAGGCGGGCAGCGCAGGTTCGGGCAGCGCGATACCGGTCCGCCGGTACCCACCGGCGTCGCACAGACCGGGCAGTGTGTCGGGGCCTCGAACGGGCGCAGCTCGTCCTCGCGGCCCTCGCGAGCGGGGAGGACGGGCCCGACAACCTCCGGGATCACCTCGCCGGCACGCTGCACGATCACGTCGTCGCCGATCAGCAGCCCCTTCGCCTCCACCTGCTCCGCGTTGTGCAGCGTCGCCACGCTCACGCGCGCGCCGCCGACCACCACCGGATCGAGGACGGCGAACGGCGTCAGCGCGCCCGTGCGGCCAACCGAAACCTGGATGTCGCGCAGCCGCGTCACCGCCTGCTCGGCCGGGAACTTGTACGCCGTCGCCCAGCGCGGCTCCCGCCCCACGACCCCAAGCTGCCGCTGCTGCGCGACGTCGTCCACCTTCACGACGACGCCGTCGATGGCGTACGCCAGCTCGCCGCGCCGCCGAACCCACTGCTCGCAGAACGCCACCGCGTCGTCGATGCCCTCGAAGCGCTGCGCGTGCGGGTTGATCGGGAAGCCGGCCTCGCGCAGCCATTGCAGCGCTCCCCAGTGACTCGATGGCAGGGCGGCGCCCTCGGTCCAGCCGCGCTGGTAGCCGAACAGCTGGAGGCGGCGCTGCGCCGTGACGGACGGATCGAGCTGCCGCAGCGAGCCGGCAGCGGTGTTGCGCGGGTTCATGTAAAGCGGCTCGCCGGCCTCGGCGCGCTCCGCGTTGAGGCGCTCGAACTCCTCCTGCGAGAGATAGACCTCGCCGCGCACCTCGAAGGCGGGCGGGATGTCCTCTCCCTCCACGCGCAGGGGGATCTCGCGGACGGTGCGCAGGTTGGCTGTGATGTCCTCGCCGCGCAGGCCGTCGCCGCGCGTCGCGCCGACTTCGAGCGCGCCGTCGCGGTAGACGAGCGAGATCGCGAGGCCGTCGATCTTCGGCTCGCAGACGAGCGCTACCTCCTCCACCTCGAGCAGCCGCAGCACGCGGGCGTACCAGGCGCGCAACTCCTCGCCGTCGAAGGCGTTGCTGAGTGAGAGCATCGGCTCGCGATGCTCGACGGCAGCGAAGCCCTCGGCGACCGCGCCGCCGACGCGCCGGGTCGGGGAGTCGGGCGTGACGAGATCGGGGAAGTCGGCCTCGAGATCCACGAGCCGGCGGTAGAGCGCGTCGTACTCCGAGTCGCCGATCTCCGGATCGTCGAGGACGTGATAGCGGTGCTCGTGGTAGCGGACGAGGGAGCGCAGCTCCTCGAGCTCGCGCGCCGCCTCGTGCGCTCCTGCGGGCTCGGGCGTGGTCATCATGCTGAGTATAAGGGCGGGCGCTTGCTAGAATCGGATCAGCTGCACTGAGGAGACCCGGAACTTGGCCGAGGTCGTCATTGTCGATTACGGGGCGGGCAACCTGCGCAGCGTCGCGCGGGCGGTTCGCCACGCCGGTATCGAGCCCGTCGTCACCTCCGACCCCGAGGCCGTGGACGCTGCCCGCGCGCTGATCCTCCCCGGCGTCGGCGCCGCCGCGGACACGATGGCCAACCTGCGCCGCACGAACCTCGTCGAGCCGCTCCGCGAGTACATCGCCGCCGACCGTCCCTTCCTCGGCGTCTGCATGGGCATGCAGGCGCTCTTCGACATTTCCGAGGAGGGCGGCGAGCATGAGTGCCTCGGCGTGCTGCCAGGGCGCATCGTGCGCTTCCCCGGAGGGCTGACCGTCCCGCACATGGGCTGGAACACCTTGCGCTTCACGCGCCCGCACCCGGTCCTCGAGGGCGTCGACGACGGCGCGTACGCCTACTTCGTGCATTCCTACTACCCGCGCCCTGACGATCCCGCGCTGACGATCGCCAGCACCGAGCACGGCGTGCCGTTCGCCTCGATCGTCGGGCGGGGCAACCTGATCGCGACGCAGTTCCACCCGGAGAAGTCCGGCGCGGACGGCCTGCGGCTCTACGACAACTTCCTGCGGCTCGCACTCAACGGCGGCTCGATCGCGCCCGCAGCGGCAGCCGCCAGCGGAGGGAGCGCCTGATGGAGGTGATCCCGGCCATCGACATCCGCGGCGGGCAGTGCGTTCGCCTCAGCCAGGGCGACTACGAACGCGAGACGGTATTCGACGACGACCCGGTCGCCGTCGCCGTGCGCTGGGCCGCCCTCGGCGCGCGACGCATCCACATCGTGGACCTTGATGGCGCGCGCGCGGGGCAGCAGGTCAACGCGACGCTGGTGCGGCGCATCATCCACACTGTCGGCGCGGCCGTGCAGACCGGCGGCGGCCTCCGTGACATCGAGACTGTGCGCGCCGCCCTCGATGGCGGCGTAAACCGCGTGGTGCTCGGCACCGCTGCCGTCCGCGACCCGGACCTGCTGCGCGAGGCCGTCGCCGTCGCCCGTGACCGGCTTATCGTCTCCGTCGATGCGCGCAACGGCGTCGTGCAGACGCAGGGCTGGACCGAGGGCAGCGATGTGAACGCGACCGCGTTCATCCGCCAGCTCGCCTCGATCGGTGTCGAGCGCATCGTCTATACCGACATCGACCGCGACGGCGTGCGCGGCGCACCAAACTTCGAGATGTACGAGGCGATGGTCTCGGAAACCTCGATCGCGGTCATCGCCGCCGGCGGCGTGAGCACGCTCGACGACCTGCGGCGGCTCTCCGACTGCGGCGTCGAGGCGGCGATCGTCGGGCGCGCCCTGTACACCGGCGAGGTGTCGCTCCCCGAGGCGCTGGCCGTCGCATGAGGCCGCCGGGGCGCGCGCCGGGGACGGGGCGCTGAGCCGATGCTGACGAAGCGCATCATCCCCTGCTTCGACGTCGATCGCGGGCGCGTGGTGAAGGGGATCTCCTTCGTCGAGCTGCGCGACGCCGGCGACCCGGTCGAGCTGGCCGCCTCGTACGAACAGGCGGGCGCCGACGAGTTGGTCTTCCTCGACATCACCGCCTCCTCGGACAACCGGCCGAGCGTCTACCAGATGGTGGCGCGCACCGCGGACCAGGTCTTCGTGCCGTTCACCGTGGGCGGCGGAATCCGCTCGACCGAGGACGTGCGCATGATGCTCGAGATGGGAGCCGACAAGGTCTCGCTCAACACCGCCGCCGTCGAGCGGCCCGCGCTGATCGGCGAGGGCGCGCACGGCTTCGGCTCGCAATGCATCGTCGTCGCTCTCGACGCCAAGCGCCGCGAGGCGGACAACCCGGACGCTGGCTGGGAGGTCTACACCCACGGCGGCCGCACCCCCACCGGCATCGACGCGCTCGGCTGGGCCCGCGAGGCGGTCGAACGCGGCTCCGGTGAGCTGCTGGTCACCTCGATGGACAAGGACGGCCACCAGACCGGCTACGACCTGGAGCTGCTGCGCGCAATCAGCGACTCGGTCGAGGTGCCGGTGATCGCCTCGGGCGGCGCGGGCACACCGGAGCACCTCTACGAGGCGCTCACCGAGGGCGGCGCGGAGGCCGTGCTCGCCGCCTCCATCTTTCACTTCGGCACGTACGACATCGCCGACCTCAAGCGCTACCTCTCGGACCGCGGCATCCCGATGCGGCCCGTAGCGGACGCGGATGCCGAGGGCGGCCCGGACGAGGGAGACGGAGCGTGATTGACCCTTCCGAGGTTCGCTACGACGCGCAGGGACTGATCCCCGCGATCCTCCAGGACCACCTCAGCCACGAGGTAGTGATGCTCGGCTACATGAATGCCGAGTCGTTGCGCCAGACACTCGAGCTCGGCCAGGCCGTGTTCTGGTCGCGCAGCCGCCAGGAGCTGTGGCACAAGGGCGCGACCTCCGGCGACTACGTGCGCGTCCACGAGATCCGCACCGACTGCGACTCAGATGCGCTCGTCCTGCAGGTGGAGCTGCTCGGCGGCGCCGTCTGCCACACCGGCGCGCACTCCTGCTTCGTCGAGCCGGAAGGCGCAGCGCCACGCCTCGTCGGCTCGCCGTCCGCCTGACGCGCCTCCGCCGGTGAGCGCCCCGCCCTTCTCCGTTTCGCTCGTCATCTTCGACATCGACGGCACGCTCGTGGACTTCAGCCGCGCGATCGACGGAGGCCTCGAGGTCGTCGCGCAGGAGGTCTCCCGGCGCGCCGGCGGCGTCGAGGTGGATCCGCGGCGGCTGCAGGCCTTGCGCAACGAGGTGGCGCGCGACCCGGCGTGGCGCGGCCGCCAACTGGTGGCGATCCGGCGTGAGTCGTTCCGGCGCATCCTCGAGGCCTTCGCGATCGAGGAGCCGTGGGCGCTCGACGAGTTGCACGACCGCTACTACAGCGCGCGCGACGAGGCGACGGCCGTGTTCCCGGACGCGGAGCCCGTGCTCGCCGGGCTGCACGCCCGCGGATTGCCGCTCGTGGCTGCCTCCAACGGCAACGTATCCCTCGCCTCGATGGGCCTCGACGGCTACTTCGCCGCCAGGCACTACGCCGAGGAGGTCGGCATCTCGAAGCCGGACCCGGCCTTCTTCGCCAGCGCAGTGGAGCGGGCGGGCGGCCGTCCGGAGACGACGCTCGCGATCGGCGATCGCCTGGACAACGACTACCACCGGCGCGCGCCGCCGGCCTGCATTCCGTGCTGCTCGACCGCGCCGACCGTGTCGAGGACGCCTCGATCCTGCGGGTGCGATCGCTGGCCGAGCTGCCCGGACTGCTTGCGGAAGATTAGCGGGGCGCGCCCTCCGGCGTCGCGCCTTCCTGCTCGAGCACCGCCGCCAGCGAGGCGACCGCCACCTGGATCTGCGCATCGTCGGGCGGGCGTGTGGTGAGGTGCTGGAGCGCGATGTTGGCGGAGAACAGCGCCTGCACGAGCGGCCGGTCGAGGCGGTTGCCGGCGAAACGGATCGCCTCGTAGGCGACCCCGGCGATCAGCGGCACCAGCGCCAGCCGCGAGGCGAAGCGCCACCAGAGCGGCTCCGCGCCCACGAGGATGAAGGCGAGCGCGGCGATCACGGCGACGGTCAGCAGGAACGAGGTGCCGCAGCGCGGGTGCTCCTTGGGGAAGCGCCGGATCGCCTGCACGGTCAGCTCGCGGCCATGCTCGAAGGCGCTGATCGTCATGTGCTCTGCAGCGTGGTACTGGAAGACTCGCGCGACCTCCTGCGAGCGTCCGATCAGCCAGATGTAGCCGATCAGCAGCCCGATCCGCAGCACGCCCTCGAAGGCGATCACCAACGGCGAGGGGAAGCGGCGCTCCAGCCACGCCGTCGCCGCCACCGGCCCGGCGAAGAAGACGGCGAGCGCGATCAGCAGCATCAGCGCGAGGAACACCCAGCCCGCGACGCCGAGCGGCTTCGCCTCCCCGTGCTCGTCCACCTCGTCGTTCGCGACGGCCGAGGACCAGGTGAGTGCGGAGATGCCGAGCGCGAGCGTCTCCCAGAGCACCAGCACGCCGCGCAGCAGCGGGACGCGCCGCAACCGGGCGCTGTAGAGGCCGCCGAGCAATTTGCTGCGGACGGCGATCTCGCCGTCCGGCTTGCGCACCGCCGTCGCGACGGCGCGCGGTCCGCGGATCATGACGCCCTCGACGACGGCCTGGCCGCCGTAGTTCGCTCTCGCCCTGATCGCCGGACCCGTGCTCGCTGTGCTCACACACTCAGCCTACGACGCGACGGCGGAAGCGTCCGCAGGCGGACGCGACGAGGGAGTGCCAGGGTCTTGCAGGGAAGGCCAGGGTCTTGCAGGGAAGGGAAGTGCGCCGCGCGCTATTCGCTCTCTTGCAGGCGGGCGTAGCGGCGGCGGAAGCGCTCGACCTGGCCGGCGGTGTCGACGATGCGCTGCTCGCCCGTGAAGAACGGGTGCGAGCTGGCGCTGATGTCGACGCGCACGATGTACGCCTCGACGCCGTTGACCTCGCGGCGCTCCTCGGAGGTCATCGTGGAGCGCGTCAGGTACTCCTCGCCGGTGGAGATGTCGACGAAGCAGACGTAGTCGTAGTCGGGGTGGATGCTGTCCTTCATCCGGGCGCTACCCTCCGGCCGCCACGGGCTGGATCGAGACCTGCTTGCGCCGCCCCTTGGCGTAGGGGCTGAACTTGACCTTGCCGTCCACCTTCGCCCAGAGCGTGTGATCGCGGCCAATCCCGACGTGCGGGCCGGCGTGGATGCGCGTCCCGCGCTGGCGCACGAGGATCGAACCCGCGGTCACGAACTGGCCGTCGAAGCGCTTCACGCCCAACCGCTGTGCGTTGGAGTCGCGGCCGTTACGGCTGGATCCCCCGGACTTCTTGTGAGCCATCGCCTCGACCCCGCTTCCCGCTACGCCCCGGCGCTGATGCCGGTGATCGTGATGCGCGTGCGCTGCTGGCGATGCCCGCGCAGCACGCGACGGCGTGTCTTGTTCTTGTACTTGAAGACCAGCACCTTCTTGTCGCGCGTGTGCTCGTCGATGCGCGCAGCCACCGAGGCGCCCTCGACGGTCGGGTCGCCAACCGTCACGTCGTCACCGTCGGAGACGAGCAGCACGTCGAACTCGACCTCGGCGCCCTCGGGCACCTCGAGCCGCTCGACGGCGAGCTGGTCGCCTTCGCTCACGCGGTACTGCTTCCCGCCGGTGCGGATGATTGCGTAGGAGATGGCGTCGTACTCCGCTGGTCGATGCTCGTGGTGCGCCGCTGGCGTGTAGTGATCGCAGGGGCGACCGTTACGATCCTAGGCAGGCCGGGCGCGGAGCGTCAATGAAGGCGCGCCGCCGGATGCCTCAAGCGGAGGTTCGCGGTGGAGTTTGTCGACGTCATCACCGCGCCGTACGACGCCCTCAACTGGGTCGCGGACCAGATGTTCCTGATTGCGAACGACCTGTTCGACCGCTTCGGCGCGCCGGTCGTTTTCGCCTCGGCGCTGATCGAGGCGACGGTCGGTCTGGGCCTAATCTACCCCGGCGTGATCATGATGTTCCTCGGAGGCGCCTTCGCCGATGACCAGGGAACGCCGATCGGCATGATCTTCGCGCTCGCGTTCTTCGGCACGATCCTCGGAGACACGCTGTCCTACGCGCTCGGGCGCTGGGGCGGAAGCCGGCTCGAGCGCACCCGCTTCGGCCCTCACTTGCGGATCGGGAAGATGATCGTCGGCGGCAAGACGCTGTGGCTGATCCCCTTCTATCACCTCAACAGCTGGACGCGGACGCTGGGGCCGTTCGGGGCGGGCGCGATTCGCATGCCCCTGCGCCTCTGGATGCCGCTCGACTTCCTCGGCGCGGTCATCGCCAACTCGGCCTGGGTCGGCGCCGGCTGGATTCTCGGGCAGGCCGTGCTCACGCCCGAGGGCAAGCTCGATGAGCACCCCGCGCTGCGCATCGGCCTCGGCCTCGGCGCCGCGATCTGGTTCGTCCTCGCCCAGCGCGAGTTCCTCAAGAGCTACCGCAAGGCGATGCGCGAAGAGCAGCAGTCGAAGGAGGCCGCCGAGACCACGCTGGCCGCCGCGGAGCCGTCCTCGGAAGCGTGACGGCGCGCGGGCGCCTCGCCGGGCCTCGAGGTCGCGCGCCTCGAGGACAAGATCGCTCTCGCGCTGCGTGCGGGCGACAGCAGGTCCGGAGTGCTCCGGGCGGGCGGCGGCTATCCGCCGCCGGAAGGCGGCGCGGCGCTGGACTGACCCCAGGCCAGGCCGGGGCGGCCAACCGGTTGCTCAGCTTCGAGGTCTTCGCCAGCTTCGGCGCCGGGGGCGTCCTCGGGCGGGGGCGGAGCCGGCTCGGGAGGCGGCTCGCGGCCCTCGGCCGGGCCGAGCAGGCGCTGCAGGTCGTCGCCTTCGATCGTCTCGACCTCGATCAGCGCCTCGGCCAGCTCGTCGAGCTTCTCGCGATGCTCGCGCAGCACTTCGCGGCAGCGCTCGTGCGCTTCCTCGACGATGCGGCGCACCTCCTCGTCGATCTCCTCGGCGGTGCGCTCGGAGTAGTCGCGCTGCTCGGCGATGTCGCGCCCGAGGAAAACCATCGAGTCGCGGCGGCCGAAGGTGCGGGGACCGAGCCGCTCGCTCATGCCCCACTGCGTAACCATCTCGCGGGCGATGTGGGTGACCTTGCCGATGTCGTCGTGCGCGCCGGTGGTCGGCTCGCCGAAGATCATCTCCTCGGCGACATGTCCGCCGAGGGCCTGCGCCATCAGCGCCTCGTAGTAGGAGCGGTCCTGCAGGCGGCGGTCGTCCGCGGGCAGCGAGCGGGTGAAACCGCCGGCCATGCCGCGCGCAACGATCGTGACCTTGAAGACCGGGTCCGCCTTCGGCAGGAAGTGCCCGGCGACCGCGTGCCCGCCCTCGTGGTAGGCGATGATCCGCTTTTCCAGGGGCGTGATCACGCGCGACTTGCGCTCCGGCCCCGCGATCACACGGTCCACGGCCTCGTTGAGGTCGGGCATCCCGATCCGCTTCTTGTTGCGCCGCGCGGCGAGAATCGCGCCCTCGTTGACGAGGTTCGAGAGGTCCGCGCCGGAGAACCCCGGCGTCTGCTTCGCGACCTTCTCGAGGTCGACGTCCGTGTCCAGCGGCTTGCCCTTGACGTGCACGTCGAGCACGGCGCGGCGGCCCTTCACGTCCGGCAGGTCCAGCGTCACCTGGCGGTCGAAGCGGCCCGGCCGCATTAGCGCCGGGTCGAGGATGTCCGGGCGGTTGGTGGCCGCCACCACGATCACGCTCGAGCTGGAGTCGAAGCCGTCCATCTCGACCAGGATCTGGTTCAGCGTCTGCTCGCGCTCGTCGTGCGAGCCGCCGAGGCCCGCCCCGCGCTGCCGCCCGACCGCGTCGATC
The DNA here is from genome assembly GCA_963667465.2 of Dehalococcoidia bacterium. Taxonomy (GTDB): domain Bacteria; phylum Chloroflexota; class Dehalococcoidia; order UBA2979; family UBA2979; genus VXMT01. The sequence continues at coordinate 1,379,161 of CAXXDN010000002.1, forward strand.
TCGTCGACGAAGACGATCGCCGGGGAGTTGCGCTTGGCCTGCTCGAAGAGGTCGCGTACACGGCTGGCGCCGACGCCGACGAACATCTCGACGAACTCGGAGCCCGAGATCGAGAAGAAGGGCACGCCCGCCTCGCCGGAGACGGCGCGCGCGAGCAGCGTCTTGCCCGTGCCGGGGGAGCCGACCAGCAGCACGCCGTGCGGGATGCGCGCCCCGAGGGCGGCGAACTTCTCCGGGAACTTGAGGAACTCGACGATCTCGGCGAGCTCCTGCTTCGCCTCGTCCTGCCCGGCGACGTCGAGGAAGGTGACGGTCGGCTTCTGGCCGGTGAACATCCTCGCGCGGCTGCGTCCGAAAGACATCGCCTGGGAGTTGGAGCCCTGCGCCTGACGCATCATGAAGATCAGGATCCCGCCGAACAGGATCAGCGGCAGGAAGTTGAAGAACAGCCCGAAGATATTGCCGAACTGGCTGGGCCCGGTGACCTCGATCTCGACGGCGCCCTCGCCGGTCACGGGCACGCCGCTCTCACGCAGGATCTCGACGATCGAGGCGGACTCTTCCTTGCGCGAGCTCAGCGGCTCGCGCTCGCCCCGCAGCTGCACCTCGAGCGTGTCACCCGAGGCCTTGATCGAGACGACGTTGCCGGCCTGCGCCTGCGAGATCACGTCGGAGAGCGGGATCTCGCGCGAGGTGGAGGAGGGGCGCAGGAACATGACGACGGCCAGGATGACCGCGCCGAGGATGATCAGGTAGATGAAGGAGTTGCGCATCCAGCGGGATTTCATCGGTCCGGGACGCTCCTCGCGCTCAGGCTGGGCCGCCCGGAGGGGCTCGCAGGACTCGCCCGCGTGAGCGCCTGATCCAGTGTATCACCGGGCCCGCTTCGCGCCCGGCGCTGCACCCGGTACGCCTCGGCGCCAGCCGTGCACGAAACGCACGGAACCTCACGACCCGCCGCCGCTGATGCAGCCCGAGCGCTTCCTCTTGCCGCCATCCCGGCGCACTCCGCCGGCGCGGTTCACAACCATCTGTAATGCCGCTCCCGGAATGCCGCCCTGCCGCCGGCAGCCAGCGGACGGCTTTCGGGAGGGTGCAATGAGCGAGCAAGCGACGGCAGAACGATACGCCGACCTCGGACTCTCGGTCGGGACACCCGACACCAAGTCGGTGGGGCCGATCGCGTTCGGGCCGGACGGCATCCTCTTCGTGGCGGACAACGCGAGCACCCCGATCGTGGAGTTCTCGCTCGGCTTCGGGCCCGCCGGTCCCGCGCCCGCCTCCCAGGCGTTCGCAACCTCGACGCGCGCCTGCCTCGCGCCTCGGCTGCGCGAGCGAGGACGTCTCGATCCGCGACATGGCCGTCTGCCCGTTGACGAAAGAGGTCTACCTGTCCGTGATGCGCGGCAACGGGTCAGGCGCCATCCCGGTGATCGCCCGCGTCGAGGCTGACGGCCAGGTGGTCGACGTCCCCCTCGAAGGCGTCCCGTTTGCCTGCACGACCATCGAGGACGCTCCAGACACCGGCGACGAGCGGACCGGCGTCCAGGTGCTGCCTGACGACAGCGCGGACGGCGAACAGATCGAGACGGGACCGGGCGTGACCCTGCGCATCGCGCGTGGGGGGCTGCGCACCGTGACCGTCACGGACCTGGACTAGGTGGACGGCACGCTGCTCGTCGCGGGCGCGTCGAACGAGGAGTTCTCCTCGACGCTGCTCCAGCACTCCCTCGAGGTCAGCGACGACGCCGGCCACCCGGTCCGAGGGCGTCCCGGCAGCGGGCCCGACGAGCGCTCGTGGACCTTCACCCCCGCCGCGCCGTGGGCGGCCGGCAAGTACCGCCTCGCGATCGACCCGCGGATCGAGGACCTCGCCGGCAACTCGCTCGCCCGCGTCTTCGACCGCGACCGCGAGCGCGACGAGGCGCCCCCGGATCCCGCGGGCACGTCGATCTCCTTCGTGCTGTAGACGCGGTGTCGCATATTTGGTACCGTCCGGAGGTCGAGTCCTCCCCCGCGCCGGCGAAGTCGTCGAACGCGCTCGATGCGACTCTGCGACAGCAGCCAAGCGCCCACTGCTCGGAAGTCTGTCGGAGCCGCGACGAATCGCAGGTGAAGCGCGATAGGAGAGGAATCTCGAACTGTGAAACACCAGGTCTCGTTCTACGAGACCGAGGGTGGGAAGCAGCCGGTACGCGTCTATCTGGATCGAGTGGGCCGATCGGGACGGGCGCAGGAACTGGCAGGCATCTTGCGGCATATCGATCTCCTAGTCGCATTCGGTGCTGACCTTTCCGCGCTCGGCAAGTCCGCTCGGAAGGTAGTCGGCACTCGGGGTCTCCTGGAACTAAGGGCAGGTGCCCACCGGATCGCATATGGCCACCACGCAGGCGAGTTCGTTCTCTTTCACGCGTGGAGGAAGCGGGGTTCGAAGCCATCACGCTTGGATATCGAGCGTGCTCAGAGGGCCTCCGCCGACTGGTGCGCACGACACCCCACGGGTGGCGACGCCCAGTAGCAGGGAGTGGGGGATGTGAGCGCGGAAGACAGAACCTACGAGGCATTCCTCGAGCGTCTTCTTCGCACCGACGAGCGTGTTCGGGAGGAATACGAGAGACTCGAAGCTAGATTCGCTGTCGTCCGGGAGTTGCTGGATGCGCGGCGCCGCTCAGGGCTTACGCAGGCCGAATTGGCGATCGCGATGGGGACGAGCCGGTCAGTCGTGAGCCGCCTCGAGTCGGGTCGGCATTCACCGTCTGTCGACACTCTTGCGGCTGCGGCGAAGGCTCTTGGTTGCCGTCTCGAGATCCGCCTTCGGAGCTTGGATCCATGATCCCTGCCCAGCGCTAGCCACCACCGCTGCTGGCGCTTCCTCGAAGCCCGTTCCGGCGCCACACTCCCCGGCCTTCCGCGGCCGGTGACTTCGGATGGCGGATCCCCGCTGGAGACGAAGTGCACTACGCGTGGGCGATAGCAGGAGCCTGGTCGCAGCAGTGGTCGGAGCTGGCCACGAGGGCAAGGACCCGCTGTTCTACATGCGGGACATCCCGCAGATCGCCTACCTCGCGCTGCTGAGCTAGCCGCGCTGGCGGCGCAGCACGCGGTAGATGTTGTTGCGCTGCACCTCGCTGGCGCCCTCGTAGATGCGGGCGACGCGGATGTCGCGGTAGAGGCGCTCGATCGGGGAGCCGCGCAGGTAGCCGACGCCGCCGTGCAGCTGGAGCGAACGGTCGACCACCCGCTGCGCCGCCTCGCTGGCGTAGACCTTGCAGATCGAGGCTTCCGCGGCCACGTCCTCGCCGGCGTCGAGCTGCAGCGCCGTGCGGTAGATCAGCGACTCCGCGGCCATCACCTCGATCGCCATGTCCGCGAAGGCGTGCTGCGTCACCTGGAAATCGCCGACCGTCTGCCCGAACAGCTCGCGCTCGTGCGCGTAGCGCCAGCCAAGCTCCAGCGCCTCCTTCGCCACGCCGAGGCACATCGCCCCAATGCCGACGCGCGATCCGTTGAGCACCGAGAGCGCGAGCCGGAAGCCCCCATCCACCTCGCCGATGAGGCTCGCGCGCGACGTGCGCACGCCGTCGAGGATCACGTGCGCAGTCGATGAGGCGCGCAGCCCCATCTTGTCCTCGAGGCGCGCGACCTCGAGGCCCGGCGAGCCGCCCTCGACTGCGAACAGCGAGATGCCCTCGCGCCCGCGCTCCGGCGCGGTCTTCGCAAAGACGAGGTAGACGCCGGCGCGGTCGCCGTTGGTGACGTAGGCCTTCTCGCCATCGAGGACGTAGTCGTCGCCGTCGGCGCGCGCGGTCGTGCGCAGCGCCGGCACGTCGCTGCCGCCGCCGGGCTCGGTCAGGCAGAACGAGCCGACGACCTCGCCGCTGACGAGTCCGTGCAGCCAGCGATCGCGCTGCCCGTCGCTACCGAAGCGCTCGATCAGCGGGGCCGCGAGGCCGGTCGAGGCGGCGAGCACGAGCGCCGTCGAGACGTGGGCGCGCGACAGCTCCTCGAGGGCGATCGCGAAGCCGATCTGGCCGAGCTCGGCGCCGCCCCACTCGGCGGGGAAGGGCGTGCCGAAGAAGCCAACCTCGCCCAGCAGCGCGATCACCTCGTCCGCGATGCGCTCCTCCGCCTCCATCTCTTCGACGCGCGGGCGCAGCTCGCGGTCGGCGAAGTCGCGCGCGGTGCGGCGCAGGGCGGCGATCTCGGGCGGCAGTCCGGCGTCGGCGTCCATCGAGGTTCCTCGCTGCCTTCGGCGGCTCGGTGCGGCTCGGTGCGGCTCGGCGGGCCTCAGCGCGCGCGGCCGCCGCCATCGATGTTGTAGATCGCGCCGTTGATGTAGGAGGAGTCGTCGCTGAGCAGGAAGGTGACGAGCGCGGCGACCTCCTCCGCCTCGCCGTAGCGGGCCATCGGGTTGCGCTGTTCGTACTGGCGGCGGGTGGTGTCCGGGCTGTCGGGCGTGCGGCTCGCCTCCAGACGGCGCATCATCTGCGTGTTGATCGGCGAGGGGCAGACGGCGTTGACGCGCACGCCCGCGTCGCCGAACTCGAGCGACGCGGTCTTCGTCATCCCCACCACGGCGTGCTTGCTCGCACCGTAGGCAACAATGCCCGGCGTCGCGCCCAAACCCGCCACCGAGGAGGTATTGACGATCGAGCCGCCGCCACGGTCGATCATCCCCGGCACGACGTACTTCATGCCCAGCCACACGCCCTTGAGGTTGATCGCGATCACGCGGTCGAACAGCTCCTCCGGGTACTCCGTGAGCGGATGCACCGTGCCCTCGATCCCCGCGTTGTTGAAGAACACGTCGATGCCGCCGAAGTGCTCCGTCGCGCGCTCGACGTAGCGCTCGACCTCGTCGGCGTGCCGCACGTCGGCCTCGAGAGTCAGTACCTCGGCGCCGGCCTCGCGCACCGGCGCCGCCGCGGCGACGAGGCTCACTGCGTCGAGGTCGACAAGCACGATGCGCGCGCCCTCGCGGGCGAGTCGCAGCGCGGTCGCGCGTCCGATTCCACCCGCGCCGCCGGTGATCAGCGCCGTCTTGTCCTCGAATCGCCCGTCCATCGCGTCCTCCGCTTCCTGAGGTCTCTCGTTGCCTGGCCTGGTGCAGCCTAAACGAAGGTCGGCTGTTCGTACTCGCCGAGGGCGTCCCGCATCGTGTTCGTGATCTCGCCGAGCGTGCAGTAGGCGTTCGCCGCATCGATCAGCAGCGGCATCACGTTCTCCCGCGGATCGCGGCACGCCTCGGCGAGTTGCGCGAGCGCGTGGCGCGCGGCCGCCGCGTCGCGGGTGGCGCGCACACGCTCGAGCCGCTCGAGGTGGCGCGCCTCGCCCTCCGGGTCGAACTCGAGGATCGGGATCTCGATCGGTTCGTCCACCTCGTGGTCGGTGACGCCGACGATCGCGCGCTCGCCCTCGGCAAGCTCGCGCTCGAAGCGGTAGGCCGCCTCGGCGATCTCGCGCTGCGGGAAGCCGCTCTCGAGGGCCGGGATCATGCCGCCGAGGTCCTCGATGCGGGCGAAGTACTCGTAGGCCTCGCGCTCGATGTCGCTGGTCAGCGACTCGACCATGTAGGAGCCGCCGAGGGGATCGACGCTGTTGGCGGCGCCGGTCTCGTGGAGCAGCACCTGCTGGGTGCGCACGGCCAGCCGCGCGGCCTTCTCGCTGGGCAGCGCCAGCGCCTCGTCCATCGCGTTGGTGTGCAGCGACTGCGTGCCGCCGAGGACGGCGGAGAGCGCCTGCAGGGCGACGCGCACGAGGTTCACCTCGGGCTGCACGTCGGTCAGCGAGACTCCCGCCGTCTGCGCGTGGAAGCGCATCCACCACGAGCGTGGGTTGGTCGCGCCGAAGCTGTCGCGCAGCTCCTTCGCCCAGATCCGGCGGGCGGCGCGGTACTTCGCGATCTCCTCGAAGAAGTCGCTGTGCGCGTTGAAGAAAAACGAGAGCCGCGGTGCGAACTCGTCGATCGCGAGCCCGCGCTCGAGCGCCCAGCGGACGTACTCGAAGCCGCTGGCGAGGGTGAACGCCAACTCCTGTGCGGCGGTGCTACCGGCCTCGCGGATGTGGTAGCCGCTGATGCTGATGCTGTTCCAGAGCGGCAGCTCGCGGGTCGCGAACTCGATGGTGTCGGTGACGAGCCGCATGCTCTCGCGCGGCGGGAAGATGAACTCGTTCTGGGCGATGTACTCCTTGAGGATGTCGTTCTGCAGCGTGCCGCCGAGCTTCGCGCGCGGGATGCCTCGCCGCTCCGCGGCGGCGATGAACATCGCCCAGATCGCCGCCGCCGGGCCGTTGATCGTCATCGAGACTGTGACCTCGTCGAGCGGCACCCGATCGAGCAGGATCTCCATGTCGGCCAGCGAGGAAACCCCGACTCCGCACTTGCCGAACTCGCCCGCGGCGATCGCCTCGTCCGGGTCGTAGCCCATCAGCGTCGGCAGGTCGAAGGCCATGCTCAGGCCGGTCTCGCCGTGGGCGAGCAGGTCGAGGAAGCGCGCGTTGGTCTCCTCGGCGGTGCCGAAGCCGGCGAACTGGCGAATCGTCCACGGCCTGCCGCGGTAGCCGGTCGGGTGGATGCCGCGCGTGTAGGGCGGCTCGCCCGGCAGTCCGAGGTCGCGCGCCGCCTCGATGCCGCGCGCCGCGAGATCGGTCTCGTCGTAGACCCGCTGGATCGGACGGGAGGAGACCGTCTGGAACGGCCCCGGCAACTCGCGGCCCTCGGCAGCGACACGCTCCTCCCAGGCGCGCCGCCGCGCTGCGGCGTCCGCGTCCGGGCCAGCCACGCGTCCGCCTCGCCCTCAGGCTGCCGGCACGCGCGCGAGGCGCGCATCGACGCTGCGCAGCGCCGCCTCGGCGGTCGAGCTGCCCTCGCGCTCCGCGCGGTGCAGCAGCTCCAGCGTCGTCGGGCCGACGCGAGTGAGGAGCTCCTCGATGCGATCGGCGCCGCCGGCGGCGTGGTCGATACCGGCGGCGACCACGCCGCCCGAGCTCACGATGTAGTCGGGCACGTAGAGGATGCCGCGCGCGGCGAGCAACTCGGCGTCGGCGGGGTCGTGCAGCAGCTGGTTGTTCGCCGCGCCGCAGACGACGCGGCAGCGCAGCTGGGTGATCGACTGCGGGTTGAGCACCCCGCCCAGGGCGTTCGGCGAGAGCACATCGCAGGGCTGCAGGTAGGCGCCCTCGAGGGCGATCGCCTCGCCGCCGATCTCGCGTGCGAGGTCCACAGCGAGGTCCTCGAACAGGTCCGCGACGGCCACGGCGGCGCCCGCGGCGGCCGCCCGGCGCGCCACCTTGCCGCCGACCTTGCCCGTGCCCACGACGACGACCCGCCGCCCAACCAGCAAGCTGTTGCCGAAGGCGAACTCGCAGGCCGCGTGCATCCCGTTGATCACGGTGCGCGCCGTCGGTTCCGAGGTGTCCACGTCGTGCCGGCCGCCCCGCGCGACGCCGGCGAGGTGCTGCGTCTGTTTCGCGATCGCCCGCAGGTCGTCGAGCGTCGTGCCGACGTCGGTGGTGGTTATGTAACGCCCTCCGAGGCGCTCGACGAAGCGCCCGTAGGCCGCGAGCAGCTCGGGCGTCTTAGCGGCCGGGTCGCCGACGATCGCAGCCTTCCCGCCGCCGTAGTCGAGGCCTGCGACCGCCGACTTCGCCGTCATCGCCGCCGAGAGCCGGAGCACGTCGATCAGCGCCTCGCTGATCTGCTCGTAGGGCCGCCAGCGCGCGCCGCCGAAGCCCGGACCGAGCACCGACGAGTGCAGCGCGACAAGCGCACGCAGGCCGGACGCGGCGTCGTGGTGGTAGTAGACGGCCTCGTGGCTGTCGGGGTCGTAGGGGAGCCCGGTGCGAGCGCCGTCGCCGCCTGGCGCGCGCGTGGCGGTCCAGCGCAGCAGATCCGCGTCCAGTTCCCCGGCAGGTCCGAGCAGCCCTTCGAGGGCGGCGCGATCTTCCTGGAATCCGGGCCTGGATGATGCGCTGCTCATGGATCAAGAATAGCCCTGCGCGGCGTTGCGGGGCGTCGGATTCCTATCCGTCTTCGGAGACCTGTTCCAGCAGCGAGGCGTGCCCCACGACGAAGGCGGCTGTTGCCTCGCCGAGGGGTGTCGCGCCGCGCAGCAGGTCGCCTGCCTCGTCCACGTCGTCGCGCAGCGAGGGCAGCTCGAGCCAGGCGACGGCCAGCCCGGCCGCCTCGCCGAGCGCGCGGTGGCGCGCAGCCGACCCGACACCGAAGGCGGGCGCGATCGCGTCCGGCGGGCGCAGCCCGAGCAGCCCCGTCCCGCCGTCGCGCGACGGCGCAACGACGACCGCGTGCTCCTCGAGCGCCTCGATGGCGCTGCGCAGGTCCGGGGGCTGCGCGCGTGACTGGTCGGCGGGCAGCAGCAGCGCCGCGCCCGCCTCGCGGGCGCCGGCAGCGGCGAGGGCCTGGGCGACGGCGGCGTTGTAGCCGCCGCCCGCGTCTGCGATGAGCTCGGCGCCCGCGCGTCTGGCGGCGGGCGCGTACTCCTCGTCTGGCGTGACCAGCAGCAGCGGCCCATCGTGCGCCGCGCGGGCGGCGCTCAGCACGTCCTCCAGCATCGCCAGCACCAGCTCGGCGCGCTGGCGCGGTCCGAATACCGCCGCGAGCCGCGACTTCGCCTCGCCGAGGCTCTTGACCGGCACGATCACGCACAGGGCGCCGGGTTCGGCGCTCACAGCGTCACCGCCTCGAGGGCGCGACGTGCCAGCGCCTCGCGCCGCCCGGTGCTTGTCATCATCGTGTCGCAGACGACGGCGCGCAGGCCCAGCGCCTCGACGGCGTCGCCAAGGGCGGCGTCGATCGCATCGAGGAGGAAGGCGTCCACCAGGCCGGAATAAAGCCGCGCCACGCCCAGTGCCGAGGTCTCGTGGCCGAGGCTGCGCATGATCGCCGCCGCCGGACCCTTCACCGCCTCACCACCGACGATCGGGCTGACCGCGACGCGAACGGCCCGCGAGCCCTCGAGGGCATCGCGCACGCCGGGCACGGCGAGCAGCGGGTCGATCGAGACGAACGGGTTGCTCGGCGCGACGATCACGGCGTCCGCTTCCTCGATCGCCTCGATCACGCCGGGCGCGGGCCGCGCCTCCGCAGCGCCGGGGAAGCGGAGCCCGGTGACGGTCGCCGTAGCGCGGCCGCGCACGAAGTAGTCCTGGAAGCTCAGCTCGCCCTCGGGCGTCACTACGACGGTCGGGTGCGGGTCGTCGGTCACGGGCAGCAGCCGGAAGCGCAGGCCGCGCCGCCGCGTCAGCTCCGCCGTGACGGCGCTCAGCGGCTCGCCGCCGCGCAGCCGCTCGCTGCGCCAGAGGTGCGTCGCCACGTCGCGGTCGCCGATGCGGAACCACGGCTCCTCGCCCAGCGCCGCGAGCTCGTCGAGCATCGTGAAGCTGTCGCCGCGGCGGCCCCAGCCCTGCTCGCCCTCGAGGCCGGCGAGCGTGTAGCTGACCGTGTCGATGTCAGGCGATACGTGCAGGCCGCGCCACTCGAAGTCGTCGCCGACGTTGCAGACGATGGTTACCTCGGCCGGGTCGACGACGCGGCAGAGCCCGTCGAGGAAGCGCGCGGCTCCGACGCCGCCGGCCAGCACGGTGATGCGCATGCGACCGCCCCGCCAAGCCCGCGTCCGCCGCGCCGCCTAGATGCCGGACTGGTAGCCGGCGTTCTCCTCGATCACCCGCACCGGCGACCCGCGGAGGAAGGCGGCGATGTCCTCGACGGCCTCCTCGTAGTAGACCCGGTAGCCGTCCTCGATCACGTAGCCGACGTGCGGCGTGAGCACCGTGTTCGGGAGGCTCCGCAGCGGGTGGTCGAGCGGCAGCGGCTCGCGGTCGAAGGTGTCGAGGCCGGCGCCTGCGATTGTGCCCGCCGCGAGCGCCTCGACGAGTGCGTCCTCGTCGATGATCGGCCCGCGCGAGGTGTTGATGATGTAGGCGCCCTCCTTCATCGCCGCCAGCTCGGCCTCGCCGATCAGCCCTCGCGTGCGCTCGCTGAGCTTGAGGTGGATCGTGACGACGTCCGAGCGCTCCAGCAGCTCCTCGAACTCCACGAGCTCCGCCCCTGCCTCCTTCGCGCGCTCCTCCGTCAGGTTCTGACTCCAGGCGAGCAGCGTCATCCCGAAGGCCGCGCCGATCCGCGCCACCTGCTTGCCGAGATTGCCGAGGCCGAGGATGCCGAGCGTCCCGCCTCGCAGGCCCTGCCCGAGCGCGACCTGCCAGCCGCCCTCGCGGATGGCGCGGTCCTCGCGCGTGATCTGCCGGGCGAGCGCGAGGATCAGCGCCCACGTCAGTTCCGACGTTCCGAAGCCGAGCGAGCCGGTCCCGGAGACGATCGCGCCGAGCTCGCGCGCCGCCTCGACATCGATCGCCGCGTTCTGGTTGCCGGTTGTGATCAGCAGCTCAAGCCTGGGCAGCTTCTCCAGCAGGTCGCGCTGGAACGGCGTGCGTTCGCGCATCGCGACGACGATCTCGAACTCGCGCAGCCGCTCCGCGACCGCGTCGATGTCGTCCAGGTGGTCGGAGAACACCTGCACATCCGTCCCCGCCGGGAGGCTGGACCAGTCCGCCATCTCCAGCGCGACGCTCTGGTAGTCGTCCAGGACCGCTACGCGAACCATCGGAACCTCCTCGCGACCCGCGCCTCCCGGCGCGCATCTGGCTCTGACTGCTGCTAGGCCTGACCGGGTGCGTCCGTCTCGTGACGCTGGTGATACTCCATGCCCGCCCTCGCCGGCGCCTTGCCGTCCACGATCGCCTCGGCACGGGCGCGCGCGATCGCATGGCCGATGTCCGGGCGGCTGATGATATAGAAGCGATCCTCCTGGATCGCCTCCACGACGTGCCCGGCGATCTCGTCTGCTGTCGGGTAGTCCGTGCGGCTCTGCGAGACGGCGAGGCGCACGTGGTAGCGCTCCATGTCGAGCTCCGCCTGATCCTCCTGGCCGGCGTTCGTGAACTCCTCGGGCCGGCGCGTGCGGGTGACCGCTCCGCGGATGTGCGGGATCAGCACGGAGACGCTGACCGCTGCCTCTTCCTGCTTCAGTTCGTGCCAGAGCACCTCGCTCAGCGCCAGCACGGCGCTCTTCGTGACCACGTAGCTGCCGGTGCCCGGCCGCCCCGCGAGGCCCGCCGTCGAGGCGGTGTTGACGATGTGCCCCTCCTCGCCGCCTTCCAGCATGATCGGGACGAAGACGCGCAGCGCGTGGATCATGCCCCAGAGGTTGGTCCCGAGTGCCCATTGCCAGTCGCGCTCGCTCGTCGTCCAGACCGACACGTCGCGGGTGTTGATGCCGACGTTGTTGCAGAGCACGTGGACGCCGCCGAGCTCCTCCGTCACGCGTACGGCCAGCGCCTCGACGCTCTCGCCGCTCGAGATGTCGGTCTCGACGGCGATCACTCGCGCGCCGCGCTCCAGCAGTTCCTCCTGCGTCGCCGCGAGGGCGTCCCTGTCGAAGTCGGCGACGGCGACCGCCATGCCCTCGCGGGCGAAGCGGCGCGCCATGGCGGCGCCGAGCACGCCGCCGCCGCCCATCACCACCGCCACCTTGCCGGCGAACTCCTGCATCGCGCACCCCCTCGGCCCGCCTCGCGACCCTCGTGCGGGGCCATCCGTACCACGCGCCGCCCGCGCGCGTCACGCGCGGCCATCACGCTGCGCACGTGCGCAGGATAGAATCCCTGAGCCGTCGCGGCGCCCGCCGCGCGCACTGAGGCCGGAGGGAGCCCCCATGCGAGCAGTGATCTTCCATGACGTCGGCAAGCCGATCACCATCGAAAACGTCGAGATCGACGAGCCAATCGCAGGCGAGGTGCTCGTCAAGACCGCCGCCAGTGGCATCTGCGGCAGCGACCTCCACTACTTCGACGGCACCTCCGCCATGCCCTACCCCGCCGTCTTCGGCCACGAGGGCGCCGGCGTCGTCGAGGCCGTCGGTCCCGGCGTCACGGAGTTCCAGCCGGGCGACCACGTGATCGCCTGCCTCTCCGTCTACTGCGGGGAGTGCGTCGACTGCCTGACCGGCCGCAGCAACCTCTGCGAGCTGAAGCCGGAGCGCGGCGCCGACGACCCCCCGCGGCTCTCGCGCGACGGCGTGGGCGTGCACCAGCACGCGCGCGTCGGGAGCCACGCGGAGTACATGCTGCTGCACAAGAACGGGCTGGTGAAGATCCGCGAGGACATGCCCCTCGACCGCGCCTCGCTGATCGGCTGCGGCGTCACCACCGGCTTCGGCGCCGCGCTGCGGACCGCGCGGGTCGAGCCCGGGAGCACGGTCGCCGTCTTCGGCACGGGCGGCGTCGGCCTCAGCGCGCTCAACGGCGCCGTCGTCGCCGGCGCGCGCACCGTTATCGCCGTCGACATTCGCGACGACAAGCTCGCCAATGCCAGCAACATCGGAGCCACGCACGTCGTCAACGGCGCCGAGACCGACCCCGTCGAGGCGATCCGCGACATCACCGGCGGTGGTGCGGACTACACCTTCGAGGCGATCGGCAAGCCCGAGGTCGGACGCCAGGCCTTCGACGCACTCCGCGCCGGCGGCACCTGCACCGTCATCGGCGTGATGCCGATCGGCTCGGAGATCAGCATCGCGGGCCGCGACCTGCTGCGCGAGAAGAAGCTGCAGGGCTCCTCGATGGGGTCGAACCGGCTGAAGGTGGACATCCCGCGTTATGTCGACATGTACCTCAGCGGCAAGCTCAAGCTCGACGCCATGATCACCAACCGCGGCACGATCGACGACGCGCCGGCCATGTTCGACGCCGCCATCGCCGCCGATGAGGCCCGCCAGATCTTCCTCTTCGACAGCTAGCGAGGGGTGCGATGAGCGACCAGGACGCGTTCGCCAGCCTCGAGGACGAGGACCACGTGAGCCTCGCCACGTTCAGGCGCAGCGGCGAGGCCGTCCCGACCGCGCTCTGGTTCGGCCTGCACGAGGGCGCGCTCTACGCGCGCTCGCAGGCTGCCGCCGGCAAGCTGAAGCGGATCCGCAACGGCAGCGCCGTACGGGTCGCGATCTGTGACGCGGCGGGTGTCGTGAGCGGCCCGTGGATCGACGGCGCGGCGCGAATCCTCGAGGACTCGGACCCGCGCGTCGCCATCGCCGACGCGCTGCTCGACGAGAAGTACGGGGAGCGCCGGCGCGCGCTCGCGCGCTCACGGGCGCCGGATGTGCGCCTGGCCTGGATCGAAGTACGGCCGGCCTGACCGGCCGCTGGCGAGGAAGGAGGAGCCCCATGCCCACCGTCGAAACCGCACTCGGCCCCGTCGACACGGCGAAGCTCGGCTTCACGCTCTCGCACGAGCACATCATCAGCGGCGACCTCGCCGTGCGGCACAACTGGCCGCACGTGATCGACGTCGAGAAGGAGATCGTGGACGCGCAGGCGCGGCTCGACGAGGTCCACGACCTCGGCGTGCGCACGGTGGTCGACCTCACGACGGTCGATCTGGGGCGGGACGCCTCGATCATCCGCCGCGTCGCCGAGGGCACGAAGATGCAGATCATCGTCGCCACCGGCGTGCACCGGCGCATTCCCCGCTACTTCGAGCGGCGCACGCCCGAGCCGGTCGTCGAGTTGTTCGTGATGGACATCGAGCAGGGCATCGCCGACAGCGGCGTGAAGGCCGCCTGCATCAAGCTCGCAACCGAGGAGGAAGTGGACCCGCTCAACGAGCTGATGCTGCGCGCGGGCGCGCTCACCCATCGCGCGACCGGCGTGCCGATCATGACGCACTCCAACCCGTTCCACGGCACCGGCCGGGACCAGCAGGACGTCTTCGAAGCCGAGGGCGTCGACCTGACGCGCGTGGTGATCGGGCACTCCGGCGACACGGACGACCTCGATTACCTGATGAGCGTCATGGACCGCGGCAGCACGATCGGGATGGACCGCTACGGCACGAAGATCGGCGCGGACACGGAGAAGCGCACGGACGTGATCGCCGAGCTGTGCAGCCACGGTTATGCGGACCGCATGGTGGTCTCGCATGACGCCGGGTCGTTCTCGCTCAACGTCCCCCGCCACATCCGCGACACGCAGTTCCCGGAGTGGAACTACCTCACGATCCCCACGAAGGTCATCCCCGGCCTGCGCGATCGCGACGTGCCCGAGGAGCAGATCGAAGAGATCACGACCCACAACCTGCGCCGCATCTTCGAGCAACAAGGCGGGTACTAACGTGATGACGCCGGAAGCGGCCGACGCCTTCCTGCGCGAAGGGCGCATCGCCGACCTCGCCACGGTGCGGCCGGACGGCTCGCCCCACGTTGCGCCGGTCTGGTTCCACTGGGATGGCGAGGTGGTCAAGGTCTTCGCGCGGCCGACGGCGGTGAAACTGCGCAACATCGCGAACGACCCGCGCGTCTCCATCTCCGTCGCCACGCCTGGCCGGCCCTACCGCTACGTCATCGTCACCGGCACGGCCGAGGTCTCCGCGGGCGTGGACATCCGCGAGCTCGTGCACACCATGGCGCGGAACTACATGGGAGACGTCGAGGGGCCGCCGTACGCCGAGGAGATCCTCTCGCGGATGACGCCGTTCAGCCTGATTACCGTGACGCCCTCGAAGATCAGCGGCTGGTCCGAGTAGCGCACCATCTCACGCGCCCGGTCCCCGGCGTCGCTCAGCGGCGCCACTCCGCGATATTCCACAGCTCGCTGTCCCAGGCGTTCATGCGCACGCCCTGGAGCGTATTGAGGTGCGCGGACACCAGGGCCCGATTCACGAGCGGGATCTCGTAGTAGTGCTGCACGACGATGTCGTTGAGGCGCTTGACCAGCTCCTCGCGCTCGGGCCCGAGGGTGGTCGCCGCCAGCTGCTCATACAGCGCGTCGTACTCCGGATTGCAGGCGCGAGCGACGTTGTCGTCGCCCCAGTTGTTGTCGCGCCTCTGGATGTGGTCACAACGCAGGCCGGACAGGTACTCCTGAGGATCGATGCCGGGTCCGGTCGTGTACATCTGCACGTCAGCGAAGAACCTGCGGTACGACTCGTCGGGACTCTCCACCGGATCGCCGCCGAATAACAGGCTGGCATCGTGGTCCACCAGCTCGGCCTCGATGCCAATCTGACGCCACCAGTCGCGCACGAGGGCCTGCGTTTCCTGGCGCACCGTGTTCGTCGAGGTCTGGTAGACGATGCGCAGTGGCACGCCCTGGTACTCGCGGATCCCATCAGCGTCGCTGTCGACGACCCCGCTCTCGTCCAGCAGCCGCATCGCGCCCTCGATGTCCTGGACAAGGCATCCGCCGTTCGCGGATGAGACGTAGCGCGGAGGCCCCGTGATCAGGTTGCACGTCGGCCCGCCCGCGAACCCGTAGAGCCGGTCGGCAAGCAGCGTGCGGTCGATCGCCATCGACATCGCCCGCGGGATCGGCGTGAACGTCAGGAAGGGGTGCGGGTTCCGCCCAGCGAGGTACTCGGAGCGGTCGTCGCCGAGCGCGGGGTCGGGGTTCGTCTGGTTGACGACGATCCGCTCGACGTCGCTGGCAAAGGCCGTGACGACCACGCCCGTGCCGGCGCCCTCGAACTGCGTAACCTCGTCCGGCCGCAGTTGCAGGTTCCAGGCGTAGTCGGCCTCGCCCGTCTCCAGTACGGCCCGCGCCGCCGTGATCGCGTCGCCGCCACCCTTGAGGACCACGCGATCGAAGTACGGATCCTCGCCACGGTAGTGCGGGTTGCGCTCGTAAACCGCCTGCTTGTTCGGCATGAACTCGACGATGCGGTAGGGGCCGGTGCCCAGCGGAAGCGTGTTCTGCTCCTCGCAGGATGTAGCCGCCGCGCCGACGCAGCCGGCGAACTGCGCGCTGCTGAGGATCGGTGAGCCAGCGCTCACGAAGGCGTTGTACGGGTACTGCGTGGGCGCATCGAAGGTGATGCGCACGGTGAGCGCATCGACAGCCTCGACGGTGGCGATCTCGGCGAAGGCGCTATGCGCGATGCAGCCCGTGGCCTCGTCGGTGCAGTAGCGCCAGGTGAAGACGACGTCCTCGGCGGTCATGTCGCTGCCGTCGGACCACTTGAGGCCCTCGCGCAGCGTCCAGGTCATCGACATCAGATCGGCGGACAGCCCGCCGTTCGCGAGCGTCGGGATCTCGGCGGCGAGCCGCGGCACGAGGTTGCCGTCCGGATCGTAGCTGGCCAGCGGTTCGAGCGTGATCGCCCCGCCGTCCCGATCCTTTGTGCCCGCCGCCAGGTATGGCCCGGGCAGCGTCGGCGCCTGCCAGTAGAGGATGGTCAGCACCCGCTCCTCCGAGGACTGGAACGGGTTGCAGGCCGCGAGCAGCAGCATGAGGGCCGTCAGGCCAAGAGCGAGCGTCCGGCGCGTGCGCATGAGCCTCCTCCTGAGACCCGATACACGTCTTGGCGTGGCGATGGTGGCCGAGCCCGCCCCACACCGCAAGTCCCGGCAGACGGCGGGCTGCCCGAAGCGTCGCTACGCCGCCCGCCAGGCCACCTCGCCGCCGAGTACGGTGCAGGCGGGAGCGAGGTTCAACTCGCCCTCGACGCTGTGCCCGGACATGTCGACCCAGGTAACGGGGCCTTCGACGAGATCGAAAACCGCGGCGTCACCGGCCATGCCGGGCGCGAGCGAGCCGATCTCGTCGCCCAGCCCGAGGACCGCAGCCGGAGCGGCGGTGCTCGCCTCGACGGCGTCCCCGAGTGACATGCCGAGCGCATGCAGCTGCGGGATCAGCTCGTGCATGCCGTAGGTAACGCGGCCCGGCGGGGGGACGTGGATGTCGGTGCTGATCGTCGAGGGCGGGAAGCCCTGCGCGATCGCCTGCCTCGTGACCTCGATGTCGAAGTGCACGCCGGCGTGGCCGACGTCCATCACCACGCCGCGCTCGCGCGCCGCCAGCACCTCCGGCCGCACCGCCCCGCGCCCGTCGAGCATGTGCTCGGTGTGCCCGTTGTAGGCGTGCGTCACCACATCGCCCTCGCCGAGCAGCTCGAGAATCTCGGGCAGCGGGATCGGCGTGCCGCTGACGTGCACCATCAGCAGCGAGCCGGAGTCGTCGGCCGCCTGGCGCGCCAGTGCCAGCGCCTCGCGCGCGTCCCAGTGCGCGACGGCGTCGCGCTGCATCCGCACTTTCACACCGAACAGGAAGCCGGGGTTGGCGCGGATCTCGGCGGCGGTCGCGTCGGCGTCGATCAGCCGCAGGTCGCGCAGCTCGCCGCCGACCGTGCGCCCGTGCGCCAGCCCGACGGCGCCGATGTGCAGCAGCGCGAGCAGCCGCACGCGATGCGCCGGGAAGACGTAGTCGCGCATCGCCCCGTAGTTGGCGATGCCCGCGCTCCCGGCGTCGAGGCCCGTCGTCACCCCCGAGGGCAGGCAGGACGCGTCGGCGTGAACCGCGCTGGTGGTGCCGCCGTGATAGAAGTGCCCATGCAGGTCGATCAGTCCGGGCGTCACCAGCCGCCCGCTCACGTCGACAACCTCGACGGCCGTCCCTGCATCGACGCGATCGGCGACGGCGCTGACCCGCCCGCCCCGGAACGCGACGTCACGCTGTGCGTGGACGCCCTGCGCCGGGTCGAGCAGCGTCCCGCCGCGCAGCAGCAGATCGTGCCTTGGGGCTTCAGGCATCGCCGTTAGTCCCTTCCGGCCTTACGCGCGCGGGTGCTCACGCTCCGCCAGCCACGAGTAGATCGGCCGCTGCCACCCCCAGTGCATCGGCGAGTGCATGGATGTTGTCGAGCGAGATGTTGCGCTCTCCTCGCTCGACCGAGCCGACGTAGGTCCGATGTAGCCCGGCAAGGTCAGCGAGCGCCTCCTGCGAGAGCCCGCGAACACGCCGTAGCCCGCGCACGCGCTCCCCGAACGCACGCCGTCGCTGCTGCACCCGCGCCGACCGTTTGCGCACCACTTGCCCAAGGGCACGCTAGGCCGGTTGATGACAATATATCGACAGACTATAAGTAGCATTCAGGCTAGTGAGGTGCAGGTTGGGATCTTTGTGGCAATGGTGGAGTGGACTACGCCGGCGGTGGAAGGTCGCTTGGGTCATCGGCGCGCTGTTCGCCGCGCTCATAGTCCTCGGTGCCATCTCGCCTGCACCAGAGGAGGAGCAGGCACCTGACGGCGACCGGCAGGCCACAGCCACAGCGCCGACCGCGGCAACAGCGACGCCAGCGCAAGCGCTCGCTCCGAGCGCCAGCCCGTCGCCAGCAAGCGAAGGCACACCGACGCCAACCCCCGAACCGACACCAACCGCCACACCTGAGGCGACGCCAGAAGATCCTTCGCTTGGTGATCGGGTTCAGGTCGGCAGCCTGGACCTTACCGTCCTCGGGATCGAGCGAATCGATACGACCGACTTCAACTCGTTCAACGACCAGAATCTCCGAGTCCGCGTACTCGCGACGAACGCTCGCGGGGATGAGGGTGCGGAGTACAACCTGTCGGCGTTCTGGGCCTTCAAACTCGTCGATCCGAATGGCGTCGTTCATGACGCTGGATTGAGTTGTGCTGGCTGTCCGTCGCAGATCGGAGAGGTCTACCTTCCGCCGGGTCGCAGCGTTCTCGGGTACGTATACTTTGAGTTCCTACCGGATCGTGAGCCGGTCGAACTGATCTACGAACCGCTCCTCTCCCGCAACAAGGCAAGAATCGATCTCACGCAGACAGGGAACGAGGCCGGCACGGAACCCTCGGTGCCAGCGCCGGAGCGCCTCCCCAGGCAACCGAGGGTTGGCGACGTGGTCCAGGTCGGAAGCCTCGACCTCACTGTCCTCGATCATGGCCCGGTCGAGACCGACAGCTACAACCGATTTAGCACCGCGAACTATGCAGTGCGCGTTCTGGCGCGGAACGTCCGGGGAGACGCGGACGACGAGTACAACGTCTCCGCATTCCTCGGCTTCGAACTAGTCGACGCGGACGGGATACACCGCGACGCTGACTTCGGCTGCGCGGACTGCCCGGAGGCGATAGACGACGTCGATCTCGTCCGTGGGGGACATATCGAAGGTCTTGTGTACTTCGAAGTGCCGGATGACGTAGAGATCGTTGAGTTGCGCTATGCGCCCCTGTGGTCGATGAACGTCGCTCGGATCTGGCTGCACTAGACAGCAGGAAGTGCGTTCGTCCCTTCCGGCGTCCGACACTCGCGGGGCTACGCCGCGCGCCCCCTCACCCCAACCCTCTCCCGCCAGGGGAGCGGGGGCCGGAGGGCCGCCCCGGGCGCTACACGGCCGGGACCGCGAGGGTTAGCGGCCCTTCCAAACCGGCTGGCGCTTCTCCGCGAAGGCGCGCGGGCCCTCCTTGATGTCCTCGCTGAACTTGATCGGGGCGAGGATGTGCTGGGCGATCTGCATGCCCTCCTGGCGGGTCAGGGTGACGCCGCGGTAGAGCACTTCCTTGAGGCCGCGCACGGAGAGCGGCGCGTTCTCCTCGAGGATCGCGGCGAACGCCTCGACCTCTTCGTAAAGCTTGTCGTCCGGCACCACGCGCGTCGCGAAGCCCATCTCCAATGCGCGCTGCGGCGTGATGTATTCGCCCGTCAGCACGACCTCGAGGGCGTTCCCGAGGCCAATGATGCGTGGCAGATCCACCGTCCAGGCGGGCATCAGGCCGCGCTTGACCTCGCGGATGCCGAGCGTTGCCTGGTCGGACACGAAGCGGAAGTCGGAAAGCTGCGCAAGCTGCCAGCCGCCCGCGAGGCAGTAGCCACGGATGGCGGCGATGACGGGCTTCCAGACACCGTCAGGCATGGCGTTGCCGATAGTGTGCTTCTTGCTCCAGTCCTCGCCGCTCGCGTCCACCTGGGCGCGCTCCTTGAGGTCCATGCCGGAGCAGAACGAGCGCCCCGCGCCGGTGAGCACGGCGATCCAGATGTCGTCGTTGTTCTTGACTTCCTCCCAGGCGTCGGCCAACGCCTGGTTGAGGGCGTAGCTCAGCGCGTTGTGCACCTCGGGCCGGTTCATCGTCAGCCAGGCGACGTGCCCCCTGACCTCGAACTTCAGCTCGTCCGCCATCTGTCCGTTCCCTTCCCGCGATTCGCTTGCCTCGCCGCTACGCTCCCGCGGCGGCGTGTCCCATCCGCTCGAGGGTGTCGTAGGCCTCTTCCATCAGGTCGAACACCACCTGCCGCGCGGGCTTGATCTCCTTGACGAAGCCGACGCCCTGCCCGGCGGCGACCGGGCCCGCCCAGTCCTCGAGGTCCCAGTCCTCCGCCGCCTGCAGCAGCTTGCCGCCGACGATGTCCTGCAGCGGCATCGGCAGCGGCTCGGGCGAGCCCTCAGCCTCCCACGCCTCGTAGTACTTGTTGCGGATGCCGCGGTTGCGCTTGCCGTCCATCGCGGTCGAAACCCAGGCGTCCTGGTTCTGCGCCTGCAGCAGCCGCTGCTTCTCCCACTGCTTCGTCTCCGACTCGTGCGTCGCCTGCCAGATCGTGCCCGTCCAGACGCCGACCGCCCCGAGGGCGAGCGCGGCGACGATGTGCGCGCCGGTCGTGATCCCGCCCGCCGCGACGATCGGCGTGTCGTGGGCCTCGGCCAGCGCGGTCACCTCGCGGACCAGCGAGAAGGTGCCCATCCGGCCGGTGTGGCCGGCCGAGTCCTGCCCCTGCGCGATGATCAGGTCGAGCCCCGCCTCGAGTTCGCGCGCGGCCTGCCTCGCGAGGCCGATCAGGCCCCAGACCTTCACCCCCGCATCGTGCATCTCGTTCAGCACGAACGCGGGGCTGCCGAGGCCG
The DNA here is from genome assembly GCA_963667465.2 of Dehalococcoidia bacterium. Taxonomy (GTDB): domain Bacteria; phylum Chloroflexota; class Dehalococcoidia; order UBA2979; family UBA2979; genus VXMT01. The sequence goes on from CAXXDN010000002.1 coordinate 1,399,870, forward strand.
GAGGCGAAGATCGGGATCTGCTCCTCCATCATGATCTCGAGCTTGGCGCGCGTCTCGGCCAGCCCGCGCAGCCGTGTGTTGCCCCACGGCGCCGGCGTCTTGGGCTCGGGGATCTCGTTCTCCTCGATCAGCCGATCGATGAAGTCCCAGTGGCTCTGCGGGATCTGTGACTCCAGCTCCTCGCGCGTGCCTTCGACGTAGGAGGACGGGATGGTGATGTCGACGCCGAAGGGGCGGTCGCCGACGCGCTCTTTGACCCAGCGAATGTTGGTGCGCATCTCCTCGGCGGTGACGGTGCTCTGGCCGAGCATGCCGATGCCGCCCGCGTTGGAGACCGCGACCGTCACGTCGCGCGTGTGCGCGAAGGCGATGATCGGGTATTCGCAGCCGTACTCCTCGCAAAGCCGCGTCTGCAGCGGGTCTTGCGCCATCCGTCTCACCTCCGCGCCGCCGGCGCTCCCGAGGCCGGCGCAGCCGATGATAGCGCCCCGCCTGATGCCCGCGACCCCGGCGCTTTGCCGGACTGCTGCGATACTGTGCCGAAGGCCCTCACCCCAACCTCTCCTTCGGGGAGAGCGGGAGCGGATGGGCAGGAGCAGGGGAGGCGCGCATGTCCGGGCAGCAGGCCGAACGCAGGGTGGCGCTGGTGACCGGCGCCAGCCGCGGCATCGGCAAGGCGACCGCCGTCGCCCTCGCCGAGGCCGGCTACGACGTGATCGCCGCCGCCCGCACCCTCGAGGAGGGCGAGCCGCAGGAGCTGGCGGAAACCGTCCACGAGTCGAACGTGCAGCCCGTCCCCGGCGGCAGCCTGCGCGACACCGTCGCGCAGATCGAGCAGACGGGACGGCGCGGGCTCCCCGTCCGCTGCGACCTGATGAGCCGCGCCGACATGGACGCGCTGATCGAGACGGCGATTGCCGAGTTCGGCGGCATCGATGTCTTCGTCAACAACGCGCGCTACGTGGGGCCGGGCTTCAAGGACCGCTTCCTCGACACGCCCTACGAGGTCCTCGAGGACTCGATGCGCGTCAACGCGCTCGCGCCGCTCTACCTGCTCACGATGATTGCGCCGCTGATGGTCGAGCAGGGCAGCGGGCTGATCCTGCACATCAGCTCGCTCGAGGGCGTCATGGAGTCGGCGAAGCTGCCGACGGGGCACTGGACCGGTCGCGGCGGCCTCTCCTACGGGGTCAGCAAGGCGGCCTTCAACCGCATCGGGCCCGCGCTCGCCAAGGAGCTGCGCGAGGACGGCATCGCCGTCGTCAACGTCGAGCCGGGCGATGTGGCGGTGGAGCGCAAGGCGGTGCAGCGCGGCGACGCCTACGACCCGCGCAACCACGACTCGCCGCTGGCGGCGGCGCGCACCTGCGCGCTCATCGCATCCTCGAAGCATCCGCTGTTCTACTCGGGCCTCACGGTCTACGCGCCGGAGTTCGCGGTTGAGCGCGGCCTGATCGAGCCGGAGCAGGCGGCGCCCGGACGCCGCGAGGAGTGGGGCCAGCCGGGCCGCCTCCTGCCCTTCTACAGCAACATGGCCCACGAGCGCTGAGGCCCGCGCCGACACTCCAAGACCGGCTGCCGCCTGTATCCTCTGCCCATGACCGCCGCGCCGACCGACGCCGCATCCGAGGCCAGGCTGGACGAGCGCCTGACCCGCCTCGCCGCGGCGCGCGAGGCGTTGCTCGGCGCTCTGCGGGACCTCGATCAGCCGCACTTCGTACGCCGGCCGCCGGACCCAGCCGCCGAGGGCGACCGGCGCTGGTCGATCCGCGAGGTGCTGTGGCACGTCGCCGACTCCGATCGCTGCTGGCGTGGGTGGATCGAGGCGGCGCTGCGCGGCGAGGCCGTGACGCGCTTCCGCGGCGTCCGCCGCCCCGCTCACCTCAACACCCTGCCGCAGCTGACGGAGAGCCTCGAGGAGCAGCGCGCCACCACGCTCGCGCTCCTCGGTGGCCTCGGCGCGGACCCGGACGTGACGACGCGCCACCCGACGCCGTCCCACGCGCGCTCGATCCTCGAGGTGCTGGACCACCTCGCCAACCACGACCGCGATCACGCCGAGCAGATCGCGGCGCTCGCCGCGCTGCCGCCCGGGGAGGAACGCTGATGGGAACGCGATTGCGCCGCGAGGGCACGCTGCCATGGCTGCCCGGCTTCCGCTACGGCGCGCTGCTGCCGCCGCTCGCCCTCAACCTGCTGGTCAGCGACACCGAGCGCGCCGCTGCCTTCTACCGCGACGTCCTCGATGCCGAGGTGCACTACCGCGACATCGATTTCGCCGCCGTCCGCGTCGGCCCCGCCGAGGTGATGCTGCACGCCGACCACACCCACGACGAGCACCCCTGGAGCACCGACCTCGCCGAGGGCGCGACGCGCGGCGTCGGCGCGCAGCTGCGGCTGCTCGGTATCGACCCCGACGCCGTCGAGGCGCGCGCCCGCGAGCATGGCGCGCAGCTCGTCGCCGCGGCGACGGACAAGGGCCACGGCTGGCGCGAGACGCTGGTGCGCGACCCGGACGGCTATGAGTGGGCCGTCGGCGTACTGATCGAGCCCGCGAAGGGGCCCTTCGGCCCTCACGAGGTGAGCGCACCGTGAGCGCCGACCAGGCCGCGACCTACCCCTCGCTGGCCGGGAAGCGCGCCGTCGTCATCGGCGGCTCGCGCGGCATCGGCCGCGCGATCTCGCTGCGCCTCGCTGCCGAGGGCTGCCACGTGCTCGTCAACTACGCGCGCAGCGCCGAGGCCGCCGAGCAGACCGCCGCCGCGTGCCGCGCCCGAGGCGTCGGGGCAGAGGCGGTGCGCGCCGACGCCGGGGACCGCGACGACATGGCCGCGCTGTTCGCACGCGTCGCGGAGTGGGGCGGCGTCGACCTGCTGGTGAATAACGCCGCGCGCGGCCTCGAGCGTCCGAGGCCGGCGATCTCCCAGCGCCCGGGCCACCTGCACTCGACGATGGACGTGAACCTGTTCGGCCCCTGGCAGGCCGCGCAGGCCGCCGTGCCGCTGATGGAGGAGCGCGGCGGCGGCAGCATCGTCAACCTGCTCTCGCCGGGGGCCTGGCAGTACATGCCGGACTACTCGGCAGTGGCCGTGAGCAAGGCGGCGCTCGCCTCGCTGACGCGCTACCTCGCCGTCGAGCTTGCCCCGCGCGGGATCCGCGTCAACGCCGTCTCCGCCGGCTGGGTCGAGGCCTCCGAGGGCGAGCACTCCTACCGCAGCGGCGTCTCCGACGCCGTGCGCCCGCACGTCCCGGCCGGCCGCAACGTTGCCCCCGAGGACGTCGCCGCCGCCGTCGCCTGGGTCTGCTCCGGCGAGGCGCCGATGCTCGTCGGCCAGACGGTCCACCTCGACGGCGGCTTCGGCCTCTCCGCCTGGAACGCTATCCTCGACCCCGACTCGCGATGACCGCCCCCGGCCGTGAACTCGAAGGCCGCGTCGCCGTTGTGACCGGGGCGAGCCGGGGGATCGGGCTCGCGATCGCCCGGCGCTTCGCGGCGGCGGGGGCGCACGTCGCCGTCGTCGCGAGGAGCCTCGACACATCCTCGACGTTCCCGGGGACGCTCGCGGAGACGGTGCGGCTGATCGAGGACGCAGGCGGGAGCGCCTTCCCGGTCCGGGCGGACATCACGCAGGCCGCCGACCGCGCCCGGCTGATCGAGGCGGTGCAGGCCGAGCTGGGACCGATCGACGTGCTGGTGAACAACGCGGGGACGGCCTCGTACTCACCGGCCGCCGACGTCTCCCCCGAGGACTACGACTACACGGTGGCCCAGTACTTCCGTGCGCCGTTCGAGCTCTCCCAGCGGGTCATCCCGGGGATGCGCGAGCTTGGCGGCGGCTGGATCGTCAACATCGGCTCGGTCACGGCGCGCCACCCCGAGGGACCGCCCTACAACGAGTCGGCCCGCACCCTCGGCCTCGTGCTCTACGCCTCGCTGAAGGCGGCGCTGCACCGCTTTGGCAGCGGCCTCGCGGCCGAGCTGCACGAGGACGGCATCGCCGTCAACTCGCTCGCCCCCACGCGAGCCGTGCGCACGCCCAGCGTCGAGGCGGCCGGGGTGCTCTCCCCCGATCGGCCGGAGATCATCGAGCCTGTCGAGTTCATGGCGGAGGCCGCGCTGGCGCTCTGCGCCGGCGACCCGCGGACGCTCACCGGGCGCGTGGCGTACAGCAGCCCGCTGCTCCTCGAGCTGGGCCGCGCCGTTCGCACCCTCGACGGTCGCGAGGTGTACTCGATCCAGCCTGTGGCGCAGTAGGAGTCGCGCCGGCGAGAGCGGCGCGGCGGGTCAGACCGCGTGGGCCGCGCCGGCGTCCGCGAGCGCCCGCTCGACCGCGGCCTCCTGCCGCGATCCGAGCAGTCGCGCACCCTCGCCGTCGACGAGCACGATCGTCCCGCGACCGACAGCCTGGTGCTCCTCGATCTGCACCGAGTCGAAGCGCGTATCGACGATGAAGCCCGTCGGCGCAGTGTGCATCAGATCCTCGAGCGACTCGGTCAGCACGGAGACCGTCGCGATGCCGTCGAGGTGCCTGAGCGACCCGACCAGCTCCGCGGGCTCCTGGTCGAGGTGCAGGCCAACGGAGAGCAGCAGATCCTCGACGTCGGGATCGCCGCCGGGCATCGAGGGCGCGTCGCCGACCTTGAGCTCCTGCGGGTGCGAGGCGTTGAGCGCCGCGCCGATGCGCACGGCGTCGTCGGGACGCAGGGTCCAGCAGAAGCGAATGTTGGTGTCTTCCCCCGCCATGCGAGGAGCCTAGCACGTATAGCGATAGCCCCGCCGGGCTCGCTGCGAGGCCTGGCTCCGCCAGGTCGCTCCCAGGCTGAGGTGGGGTGGGAGATTCAGGGCGCCGCAGCCTCCTCCGATCCCCTCACCCCGCCCTCTCCCGCAAGGGGCGAGGGGGCCGGACCGCTCTCGAAACGGGAGTTTCGCGAGGTTCCCCGAGGGAGCGGGAACAGGCGGCCGGCCGCGGCTACCCCGTGATCGCGCCCTCCGCGGCGCTCGAGACGGAGCGCGCGTACTTCGCGAACACGCCGCGCTCCCAGCGCGGCGGGGGCGGCGTCCACTCCTCGAGGCGGCGCTCCACCTCCGCCGCGTCCACCTCGAGGTCGAGCGTGCGACCGTCGATGTCGAAGGCGATCGTGTCGCCCTCGCGGACGGCGGCGATCGGGCCGCCCGCGGCGGCCTCGGGCGCGACGTGGCCGGCCATCAGCCCGCGCGTCGCGCCGCTGAAGCGCCCGTCCGTGAGCAGCGCCACCGTCTCGCCGAGGCCCGCGCCGACCAGCGCCGCGGTCACGCCCAGCATCTCGCGCATGCCCGGTCCGCCGACCGGGCCCTCGTTGCGGATCACCAGCACGTCGCCCTCGTTGATCGAGCCGGCGAGCACGGCCGCGAGGGCGTCCTCCTCCTGCTCGAAGACGCGCGCCGGGCCGCGGTGCTGCGTCCGCTCGTAGCCCGCGACCTTCACCACGCAGCCGTCGGGCGCGAGGCTGCCATGCAGGATCACGAGGCCGCCCGTCTCCTTCAGCGGGTCGTCGAGCGAGCGCACGACGTCCTGGCCCGGCGTCTCGACGGCGTCCGCGGCCTCCTCGGCCAGCGTCCGGCCGGTGACCGTCATGACGCCGCCGTGGACCTTGCCGCCCTCAACGAGGCGCTGGGCGACGAGCTGGATGCCGCCCGCGCGGTCGAGGTCGAGCGCGACGTAGCGCCCGCCCGGCCGCAGGTCGCCGATCAGCGGCGTCTGCTCGCTGATCTCGTCGAAGTCGTCGATCTCGAGCGGGATGCCTGCCTCGCGCGCGAGCGCGAGCAGGTGCAGCACCACGTTCGTCGAGCCGCCCGTGGCGGCGGCGCAGGCGATGCCGTTCTCGATCGCCTCGCGCGTGAGGATCTCGCTCGGCTTCAGCCCACGCTGCAGCACGTCCATCACCAGCTGCCCGGCCTCGAAGCCGACGCGGTCCTTGCGCGGGTCGGTGGCGCCGACCGAGCCACTGCCCATCGGCGCGATGCCGAGGAACTCGAGCACCATCGCCATGGTGTTGGCGGTGTACTGCGCGCCGCAGGCGCCCGCGCCGGGGCAGGCGGCGTCCTCGATCGCCGTCAGTTGCTCGTCGGTGATCGTGCCGGCGGCGTGCTGGCCGACGCCCTCGAAGACGTCCTGGATCGTCAGGTCGCGCCCGTCGAGCACGCCCGGGTCGATCGATCCGCTGTAGAGCGCGAGGCTCGGGATGTCGAGGCGCGCGAGGGCGAGCGTGGCCGCGGGGATCGTCTTGTCGCAGCCGACGAGGACGACCGCCGCGTCGAAGCCGTAGCCGATGCCGCACAGCTCAATCGAGTCGGCGATCAGCTCGCGGCTGATCAGCGAGGCCTTCATGCCCTGCGTGCCCATCGAGATGCCGTCGCTGATCGAGACGGTGTTGACCTCCATCGGCGTGCCGCCGGCGGCGCGCACGCCGGCCATGACGTGCTGCGCCAACTCGCGCTGGCTGAAGTTGCAGGGCATCGTGCCGATCCAGCTGTGCGCGACCATCACCAGCGGGCGCTGCAGGTCCTCGCTGGAGAGTCCGACTGACTTGAGGTACGAGCGCGCGGGCGCGCGGTCCGGCCCGTCGACGACCGTACGGCTGCGGTGCCGGGGGTCAAACGTCATCTCCCACCTCCGTGGACTGCGTGCCGGGCATCCACCCCAAGAATCGCGCGACTGCGCCGTGGCTGCTAGGGGAAGTCCTCGTCCTCGCCCTCGACCGGTATTTCCTCCTCGTCCGAGTGGCCGTTGGCGCCGGGGCAGAAGTGCGTCCCGTCGCCCTCGAGCGGCCGCCCGCAGAGCGGGCAGCGCGGGCGTCCCGCGGCGACGACCGAGCCGATGCGAGCGACGAGCGAGCGCGCTGCGTCGCGGCCGATCTCCATGCGGAAGGCGGGGGTCGCGCCCTGCGTCAGCGCCTCCTGGTCGTCGGCGAGCAGGCGCACGCGCCCGCCGCCATCCTCGCTGTAGTCGAGGCCAAGCCGCGCCACCTGCAACTCGATGTCGGGGTCGCCGAACTCGCCCATGCCGGGCGGTGCGGGAAGCGGATCTTCGCGCCGTGGGGCGCGGTCGGCGAGCAGCCGCGAGATCGCGCGGCCGAGGACGGTGAGCTGCTCCTTCTCCATCCAGAGCGCGGCGCGCATCGCGCCGGAGCGGGCGCGTAGGCGGAAGGTGCGCTGGCCCGGCTCGCCGATCGCCTCGGCGTCCACCACGTCCACGAGGCCAAAGTCGATCATCGCGCGCGCGGCCTCGCTCGTTCGTCACGTCTCGCGGTGTCGGTCGCTGGAGCGTAGGCAGCGCGCGATCGGCGGTCAACCGCGCTCGCGTCCGCCATGTACCCCTGGTGGCGCGATCGGCCAGTCCGCCCTGCGGATCGACGCGCTGATCTGATCGAACAGGACATCGACAGCGGGTGAGCTCGTGACGCGTTCGACCTCCGTGCCCGTCGAAGGATCGATGGCGAGTATTGAGCCCGTGTCCGCGTCGATCAGCGTGCCCCCCCGCCCACGACGAGCTGAGTGGATACGCATACCGCCTCTTGTATGACCCGCGTGTCCCGGCGAGGCGCCCGCACCGCTCTCGCGCAGCCCGCAACCCGCGCCTCGCCTACCATGGAGGCCATGACCGCGCCCCCGCCCCCAGGCATCGAGGTGCACCACGACGTGCCGCTCGCGCGGCATACCTACCTGCGGCTTGGCGGGCCCGCGCGCTACTTCGCGATCCCCGAGGACGTCGCACAGCTCGAGCGGCTCCTCCGCTGGGCGCGCGACGAGGCGCTCTCCGTGCGCGTGCTCGGCGGCGGCTCCAACCTGCTCGTCGCCGACGAGGGCGTCGACGCCCTCGTCGTCTCGCTGCGGCGCGCCACCGGCTCCTATCGCTTCGAGGACGATCGCGTCAGCGCCGGGGCGGCGGTGATGCTGCCCGCGCTCAGCCGCGCTGCCGCCGACCGCGGCCTCGGCGGCCTCGAGTTCGCGATCGGCATCCCCGGCGCCGTCGGCGGCGCGCTCAACAGCAACGCCGGCATCGGCGACGGCCGCGCGATCGGCAACCTCGTCGAGTCCGTCGAGGTGCTCGGCGGACGCGGTCGCATGACGCTCCCGCGCGACCAGCTCTACTTCGGCTACCGCCGCTCCTCGCTGCGCGGGGCGGGCGTCATGGTCCTTGGCGCGACGCTGCGGCTGCGCCCACGCCCGAGCGAGGAGATCGAGGCGGATCTGCGCGAGCTGCTCGCGCACCGCCAGGCCACGCAGCCGACCGCCGGGCCGAACGCCGGCTCGGTCTTCACCAACCCCGAGGGCGACTACGCCGGACGGCTGATCGAGGCGGCCGGTTGCAAGGGCCTCGCCGTCGGCGAGGCGCGGGTCAGCGAGCTGCACGCCAACTTCTTCGTCCACGACGGCGGGGCGAGCGTCGCCGAGATGGTCCAGCTGATGGCCGAGGTGCAGCGTCGCGTCCTCGATCACTCCGGCGTGCGGCTGCAGCCGGAGATCGAGTGGTGGGGCGACGGCCCCCTGCCCGAGGTATTCGTGGAGCCGGAGGCGGACCTTCCGGAGGAGCCGGAGCCGCACGGCGAACCGGATAGCGCGAACGGCGAGCGCGCAGTCTTCTGAGGCCCGCCGCGCCGCCGGCAGCACGTCGCGCCGCGCGAGGCGCTAGGCTGCGCGCGAAGGAGCAAGCCATGAGCGAACGACATGTCCTCGACGAGCAGAACGGCGCGGTGTTGACGCTGACGCTCAACCGGGCGGAGAAGCGAAACGCCCTCGGCAACCAGTTGCGCGGCGAGCTGGACGAGTGCCTGGCGCGCGCCGGCGAGGACGACTCGATCGCCGTGATCGTGATCAAGGCGGACGGGCCGGACTTCTCGGCGGGCATGGACGTGAAGGCGAACATCGGCATCAACGACGACCTGGCGGCGGCGCAGCGCGGCGTCACGGGACTGCAGGACTTCATGCTGCGCGTGCGCGACGTGCCGAAGGCGACGATCGCGCAGGTACACGGGCACTGCGTCGGCCTCGCCACACAGCTCGCGATCTGCTGCGACATCGTCGTCGCCGCCGAGGACGCGCGGATCGGCGTACCCGGCTGGCCGAACGACTGGATCGCGGACTGGTGGGTCTTCCGCGTCGGCGCGCAGCGCGCGAAGTTGATGAACTTCACCAGCGGCAGCCTGCTCAGCGGCCTCGAGGCCGTCGAGTGGGGCTTCGCGGCGAAGGCCTACCCGGCCGAGCGGCTCGACGCCGAGACGCAGCGGCTGGCCGCCTGGATCGCGAAGACGCCAGTGCAGCTGCTGCGGCTCAAGAAGCACGCCATCAACCAGGCCGAGGACCAGCTGGGCTTCCGCACGGTGGCGCGCTACACCGCCACGCAGAACACCCTGATCTCACGCTCGGAGGGCGGGCACACCGGCGGCGACTACGCGCGCGCCCACGGCTTCGCCGCCGCGCGCGAGCGCTACGGCCCGCCGCCGCCCGTCGAGTAGCCCTCGAGGCCGCTACCAGGCCCAGGCGCCTACCACGCCCACGCATCGTTGTCCTGCGCGAGGGCGCGCAGGTGGTTGATCTCGCCCGCGTGGTAGAGGTCGTGGCGCATCAGCACGTGCAGGATGTCGGCGAGCGGCATGGTTCCGCCCCATGGCGTCGCCTGCTCCTCCTCGAGCTCGGCGTCGTCGAGGACCGCGAGGGCGGCGCGCAGGCCCTCGTGCGCCTCGCGCAGCCACTTGGCCCCGCCCTCGGGGGTGCCGAGCGCTCCCTCACCCTGCACGAGCGGGTCGTCCATCGCGAGGGAGCCGTCGCCAAAGGCGCGATCGCCGTACATCAGCTTCGCGGCGCCGGCGTGCTGCACGATCGCGCGGATCGAGCGCGCCCCGTTCGGCGGCAGCCAGTCCCAGTCCTCGCTGCGCACGGACGCGACGTTCGCAGCGAGCGAGTGCGTCGTGTCGCCCTCGAACGCGGCGTCGAGCTGCGCCAGCATCCGCTCGGCGCGTACGCCCATGGGGAGCCTCCTTCGGGTTTGGCCTCGGGCCTCGGGAGAAGGCCCCGGACTCTCCTTCACCCGATCCGTCTCCCTCGGACCGGAGGGCTCTCCCGCAAGAGGCGAGAGGACCGGAGGGCTAGCGCCCCTTGAAGACGGGCTTGCGCTTCTCCGAGAAGGCCTTCGGGCCCTCGGCCGCGTCGTCCGAGGTCTGGACGATGGTCATCGCCGCCTGGGCGGCCTCGAGCGCCTCGGTGAACGAGCTGCTCTGGCCGCGGTAGACCAGCCGTTTCGCCATCTGCATCGTGATCGGCGGGCCGGAGGCGAGCTTCGCGGCGTACGCGTAGACCTCGTCCATCAGCGATTCGTGCGGGACGACGCGCGAGACGTAGCCGATCTCGAGCGCCTCCTCTGCGCTGAACAGATCGCCGCTCCAGATCAGCTCGAGCGCCTTCTGCAGGCCGACCAGCCGGGGCAGCAGCCAGGCCCCGCCGTCGCCGGGAATCAGCCCGACGTTGACGTAGGCCATCCCGAAGCGCGCCTGATCCGAGGCGATGCGGATATCCGCCATCGAGCACATGTCCATGCCGGCGCCGACCGCCGCGCCGTTGATCGCGACGAGGTAGGGCTTGTCCAGGTACTGCAGCGCCTGCGGCACGCGCTGCACGCTGTAGCGCAGCGAGTTGCGGCGCATCGCCGGCGTCCAGCTCTCGTCCGAGGCGAGGATCGCGTTCTCCTCGGCGCGCGCCTTCACATCGGCGCCAGCGCAGAAGGCGCGCCCCGCGCCGGTCACGACAACGACGCGCACGCTCTCGTCCTCGGCGGCCTCCGTGATGGCGGCAGCCCAGCTCGCCAACAGTTGCTCGCTGAACGAGTTCATCCGCTCGGGCCGGTTGAGCGTGATCGTCGCGATGCCGTCGTGCACCTCGTAGCTGATGTCCTGGTACTCCACGCCAACCGCCTTTCCGCTGGTCGCGCCTGCTGTGTCGCTGCTCGTTGCTCCGGATCCCCGGGCTAGCGGCCCTTGAACACTGGCGTGCGCTTCTCCGCGAAGGCGACCGCCGCCTCCATCGTGTCGTCGAGGTCGTTGAGGTGCGTGCGCGCCTCGACCTCGCGGTCGAGCATCGGCGCGTCCGGCATGTTGCGCATCGAGCGCATCAGCGCCTTCGTGCGGTAGACGTGCTGGGGCGGGAGCGCGAGCACGCGGTCGGCCCAGCTCTGCGCTGTCTCCAGCAACTGATCGTCGGCGACGACCTCGTTGACGAGGCCGTGCTGGTAGGCGCGCCGCGCGTCGATGCGGTCGCCGATCAGCGTCAGCTCCGCGCCGATGCACCACGGCAGCGACTCGACGGCGGAGAACCAGTACGGGCCCATCAGCCCGGTCGGGATCTCGGCCATCCCGAACTGCGCGGACTCGGCCGCGATGCGGAAGTCGCAGCCCACGGTGATGTACCAGCCGAGGCCGATCGCGAATCCGTTCACCGCCGCGATCATCGGCTTGTCCGTGTCCACGACACCGAAGATGTTGTACTCGTAGGAGTAGCGCGGCAGGGTCGCCTCGCCGGCCTCGACCTGCGCCTTGATGTCGCGTCCGGCGCAAAATGAGCGGCCGGTGCCGGTGATGATCGCCACCCAGGCATCGTCGTTCTCGTCGAAGTCGAGCAGCGCCTGGCGGAACTCGTTGCCCATCTGCTGGTTGAACGCGTTCAGCCGCTCGGGCCGGTTGAACGTGATCGTGGCCACGTGGTTCTCGACCTCATATCCGACGAACTCACCCACGTATCTCCTCCTCCTCAGCGCCCTCCGGCGCTACAGCTGCGCATGCTCCGCGACGCTCGCGAGCACGCGCATCGTCTCCTCGGCCGGCGGCCGTCCTCCCGCGAGGGCGGCCGCGCGCACCTCTCCCCAGCGCTCGTACGGCAGCGGCGTGCCCGGGTGGTTGTAGACCCCGACGACCAGCCGGTCCGCGCCCGCCGACTCGTACGCGCGCTGCGTCTCCGGCGTGGCGTCCATCGCGAAGACGGTGATCTCCATCTTCGAGGCGTCGCGCCCCAGCTCGGCACACCAGCGCTCGATCTCGCGCCGCCCGCTCTCGCACTCCTCGGGCGACGCCATCACCGGCAGCCAGCCGTCGCCAACGCGCGCGATGCGCCGGAACGTGCGCTCCGAGGCCGGCGCGCCGATCAGCACGGGCGGATGCGGGCGCTGCTTCGGGATCGGGTCGCAGCGCACCTCGCCGAAGCGGATGCGCTTGCCCTCGAAGCTGGCGCTGCCGTGCTCCCAGAGCTTCTTCATCGCGAGGATCGACTCGTTGGCGTAACCCCAGCGGTCGGCGAAGTCCGTGCCGTAGAGCTCGATCTCCTCACGCAGCCAGCCGGCCCCGACGCCGAGCGTGACGCGCCCGTTCGAGAAGTTGTCGAGGGTGCCGACGGTGTTCGCCAGCGTCAGCGGGTGGCGCTCCGGTAGCAGCGTCACACCCGTCCCCAGCCGCACCTTCGAGGTGACGGCCGCGATGAACGAGAGCAGCACGAAGGGGTCCGCCATCTCCCCGTAGAGCTGCGGGATCGCCTGCCCCGGGCGGCGGTACGGCGTCTCGGGATCGACCGGCAGCACCGGGTGGTCCGGTACCCAGATCGACTCGAAGCCGTGATCCTCGGCGGCGCGCGCGAACGTCACGGCATCGACCGTGTAGCCGGTCACGAACATCCCGACGCCGATCTTCATCCCAGACCTCCGAACTCGCGCGAGCGGCGCTGAGTATACGGGAGTGCGGAGGGCGACCGGTCAGGCCTGCTGGAAGGCCCTCGTCAGCTGGCGCGCCGCCTCGGCAACCGCGCGTTCCGCCTCGTCGATCATCCCGAGGGCGATCCAGTAGTCGTGCGGCTGGTCGTCGGCGAGGGATAGCGTGACGTCCACGCCGGCGTCCTCGAGGCGCGCCGCGTAGGCCAACCCCTCGTCGCGCAGCACGTCGTAGCCAGAGATCACCATGTGCGCGGCGGGCAGGCCCTCGAGGCTCTCCGCACGCAGTGGCGCGACGCGCGGGTCGGTCATGTCGCCGTCGCCGACGTAGTGGCGCCAGAACCACTTCATCATCTCGCTGGAGAGCAGGTACCTGGGGTCGCCGAACTCGTGGTAGGAGTCACGCTCGAAGTCGCTGTCGGTGACGGGGCAGACCAGCAACTGGAATCCGATCGCCGGGCCGTCCTCGTCGCGCGCCTTCTGGGCGACGACCGCCGCGAGGTTCCCGCCCGCGCTGTCACCGCCGACGGCCAACCGGCCCGCGTCGGCGCCGAGGTCCGCGGCGTTGGCCACCGCCCACTCCAGCGCCGCCCAGCAGTCATCGAGCGGCGCGGGATAGGGATGCTCGGGCGCCAGCCGGTAGTCGACCGAGACGATCACGCAGTTGGCGACGTTCGCGAGGAGGCGCAGCGCCTCGACGCCGCTGTCGAGCCCGCCGATCACCCAGCCGCCGCCGTGGTACCAGACCAGCAGCGGGTATGAGTCACCAGGCCCTGGCTTCATGATGCGGACCGGGATCTCGCCCCCCGGGCCGGAAATCGTGCGGTCCTCCTCGGCGTGAACCGCCGGGCCCATGCCCGCCGCGGCCGCCTCGGCCTGCATCGCCGCGAGGCCGTCCCGCCAGGGCGCCGGTGGCCGCTCCGGGATCGGCGGGAATGCCGAGTCCCACTCGATGAACGCGTTGAGAAACTCCTGAGCCTGGGGGTGCAGCGGGATGGCGCGCCTCCTCAATCCTGCGGGTGGGCTGCGGCGTCAGCGCCGCGACTCGTTCAGCCGCGGCTCACCGTACGGAGGGCGCCTCAGGGCGTCAACGCGCGGTAGCGCGAGGCGCTACGGACGCTGCCCGCCGACCGAGATCACCTCGCCGGTGATGTACTCGGACTCCTTGCTGCAGAGGTAGCGTACGAGGCCCGCCAGCTCGTCTGGCATCGCCGAGCGGTTCAGCGGGTGCTCGTCGCTGCCCTCGGGGACAGTGCCCATCGTGCGGCCCATCCACTCGTTCCAGACCGAGCTGGGGGCAACGGTGTTCGCGCGGATGTTGTGCTCGCCCAGCTCGAGGGCGATCACGCGCGTGAAGGCGATGATCCCCGCCTTCGCCGCCGCGTACTGCGCGCGGCCCTGCCCGCCCCGCCACGTCACCACCGAGGCGAAGTTGACGATGTTGCCGCCGCCCTGCTCGATCATGTGTGGCACCGCCGCCTTCGTGCAGTAGTAGGTGCCGTGCAGGCAGACGTTGATCGGCGTGTGCCAGGTGTCGTCGTCCATCTCCAGGAACGGCGTTTCCATGTCGCGGTAGGCGTTGTTGATCAGGTGGTCGATCCGCCCGTAGCGCTCGATCGTCTTCCCGATCAGCTCGGCGACCGACTCCTGGTTGGAGACATCGCAGGAGATCGCGAGGAAGTCGCGGTCATGCTCCCCGGCGAGCGACTCGCCGACGGCGAGCGTGCGCTTCTCGTTCAGGTCGCTGACGACGACCTCGGCGCCCTCTGCTGCGAAGCGGCGAGCCGTCGCCTGCCCGACTCCGGCGCCCGCGGAACCGGTGACGATCACCACCTGACCCTCGAACTCGCTCATCGCGTCCCCCTCGTCGCTCCGCGCCAACGCCGGGCGCGCCCGCGTCGAGGAGCATAGCGGGCGCGCCCTGGCCGCGTCGTCACTGGCCGCGTCGTCACTGGCCGCGTCGCCACTGGCCGCGTCGTCACTGACCGCGTCGTCGCTGGCCGCGCCGGGAGGGGCGGCGCGGTAGACTGTCGCGCGGAGGCTGCGGATGAGTGCAGACGACCGGCTCGCAATCCTCGATCAGATCGGACGCTACTCGTACGCCTGGGACGGGAAGGACTCCGACGTGTACGCCGCCCTCTTCACCGAGGACGCGGTGTTCGAGGTCTTCACCCGCGGCGACGAGCCGGTGATCCACAACGAGGGCCGCGAGGCGATCCGACGCTGGGCGCGCGCCACCCACAGCGGCGAGCGGCCCGGCCTGCGCCCCCACCCGCCGGACGAGCAAACCCGCCACAACCAGAGCGGGACCGTCTTCGACGAGCTCGGCGAGGA
Organism: Dehalococcoidia bacterium; assembly: GCA_963667465.2. Taxonomy (GTDB): domain Bacteria; phylum Chloroflexota; class Dehalococcoidia; order UBA2979; family UBA2979; genus VXMT01. Next base: position 1,414,929 of record CAXXDN010000002.1, read on the forward strand.
CGCCGCGCGCACCCGCACCATACTGCTCTCCGCCCGGCAGGGCCCCGGCGACGTGATCCCGATCCCCTCGACCACCGGCGTCTACCGCGACGAGTGGCGCCGCACCTCCGAGGGCTGGCGCATCGCCCGCCGCAGCCTGCGGATCGACACCCCGACCCCGCGCGTCCGTTAGGCGGCGCGCTCACTCCACGACGACGGCGAACTCCTGACGGGCGCTCCCGCCCTCATTCGAGGCCGTCACGGCGACCATGGCGACGCCCGCGGCCAGCGGCGTGAGCCGCAGCCGTCCCTCCGACACCCAAGCGTGCACGACTCCGGCCGGGTCCGCCGAGACGCGGTAGCGCGCGATCGCGCCGCTGAAGTAGTCCGCGAGCTCGATTTCGTGCGACTCCCCCGCCTCGTTGAGCGTGCTGCCCTCGAGGCGGCCGAGCGCCTCCGGAGCAGCGGCGCCGACCGTGACGATGAAGGGCTGCTCGGCGCTGCCGGCGGAGTTTGTCGCCGTCACGACGACCGTCGCGACGCCTGCAGCCAGCGGGGTGAGCGTCAGCCGGCCAGCCGACTCCCAGCCGTGGACCACGCCGCCGCGGTCCGCCGTGAGGTGGTAGCGAGCGGCCTCGCCGCCGAAGTAGTCCCCGAGGTCGATCTCACGCACGGCCCCACCCTCGGCGAGCGCGATGCGCTCTGCGCGGCCGGGCGTCTGCGGCGCGGCGGGAGCGACCGCCACGGCGAAGATCTGACTGGCGCTCCCGCTACCGTTGCTCACCGTCACCGTGACAGTCGCGACACCGGCCGAGAGCGGCGTGAGCCTCAGCCGCCCGCCGGACTCCCAGAGATGCAGGATGCCGTCGGGCCGCGACACCACCTCGTAATGGGCCACCTCGCCATCGAAGTAGTCTGCGAGGGCGATCTCCTGCCCGGCGCCTCCCGCCGCGAGCGGGGCCGCCACGATCCGGCCCAGCGCCGTCGGCGGGGCGGGTTGCACCACGACCGTGAACTGCTGCTCGGCGCTGCCGCCCGCGTTCAGCGCCGTCACCTCCAGCGTCGCCAGCCCCGCCGCGAGGGGCGTCAACGTCAGGAGCCCGCCCGACTCCCAGCGGTGGACAACCCCGCCCGGAGTCGCCGCCAGCGCGTAGCGCTCGACATTGCCACCAAAGTAGTTCGCGAGCTCGACGCTCAGCGGCCGTCCGTCCATCGACAGCGTCAGGAGCGTGCTGGAGGCCAGCGCCCGTGGCGCGCGCGGTCTCACGCTCACATCGAAGGTCTGGCTCGCCGTGCCTCCGGTGTTCGCCGACCAGACGGTGACGGTCGAGGAGCCGGCGGCCAGCGGCGTGAACGTCAGCCGCCCAGCCGATTCCCAGAGGTGCACGATGCCGGTCCGCTCCGCGATCGCTCCGAACCGCGTGAGGGATCCACTGAAGTGAATCGAGAGGTCGATGGTCCGTGCCGCGCCTCCGCTGGTGAGGGTGAGGGCCTCGATGCCGTCCCGCACCTTTGGGGCGCGCCTCGAGACGACCACGACGAGCTCCTGCGCGGCGCTCCCGGCTTCGTTCGTCGCGGTTACGGTCACGAGCGCAATACCCACGGCGAGCCCCGAGACCACGGTGGTCTCGCCATGCGCCTCGACCGCCACGACGCCGGGCCTCGATGACTCCGCCGCGAACGTGACGCCTTCGCCCTCGAAGTACGAAGAAACGCCGATGATCGAGTGGTCGCCCTCGACGATCTCCACGAGAGGTGTGGTTCCCAGTGCCCGGGGCGCACCGTCGCGGACGGTGGACAGGAAGGCCTGCTGCGCCACACCCCCCGCGTTCGTCGCCGCCACCGTCACGACGGCGACGCCCGAGGCGAGCGGCGTGAGCGTCAGCCGCCCACCCGATTCCCAGACGTGCACGACACCGGCAGGCGTCGCGGACGCGTCGTAGCCCTCGACGACGCCGCCGAATTGGTCCGCCAGTTCGATTTCGCGAGCAACCCCATCCTCGCGCAGCGCTATGTCCGCGATCGCTCCGATCGCCAGCGGCGCAGCCAATCGCACCTCGACGACGAACTCCTGCTGCTCACTCCCGCTCATATTCGTCGCCGTCACCGTCACCGTCGCGCTGCCCGCCGCGACCGCTGTCACGGTGACCTCCGACCCATCCACCTCGACCGTCGCCACCTCCGTGTCCGAGGACATAGCGCCGTAGGTGACCCCCTCGCCCTCGAAGTAGCTCGCTACGTCCTCGGCGTGCGTTGCGTCCTCGATGATCGTGACTGCCTCGATGCTCCCGACGGCGACCGGCGCGGGCGACACGACCGTGACGAGGAAACCCTGCTCGGCGCTGCCCCCGCCGTTCGTCGCCGTCACCGTCACTGTGGCGCTGCCCGCCGCGACCGCTGTCACGGTGACCTCCGACCCCTCCACCGCGACCGTCGCCACTTCCGTGTCCGAGGACACAGCGCCGTAGGTGACCCCCTCGCCCTCGAAGTAGCTCGCTACGTCCTCGGTGTGCGTTGCGTCCTCGATGATCGTGACTGCCTCGATGCTCCCGACGGCGACCGGCGCGGGCGACACGACCGTGACGAGGAAACCCTGCTCGGCGCTGCCCCCGCCGTTCGTCGCCGTCACCGTCACTGTGGCGCTGCCCGCCGCGACCGCTGTCACGGTGACCTCCGACCCCTCCACCTCGACCGTCGCCACTTCCGTGTCCGAGGACATAGCGCCGTAGGTGACCCCCTCGCCCTCGAAGTAGCTCGCTGCGTCCTCGGCGTGCGTTGCGTCCTCGATGATCGTGACTGCCTCGATGCTCCCGACGGCGACCGGCGCGGGCGACACGACCGTGACGAGGAAACCCTGCTCGGCGCTGCCCCCGCCGTTCGTCGCCGTCACCGTCACCGTCGCGCTGCCCGCCGCGACCGCTGTCACGGTGACCTCCGACCCCTCCACCTCGACCGTCGCCACTTCCGTGTCCGAGGACATAGCGCCGTAGGTGACCCCCTCGCCCTCGAAGTAGCTCGATGCGTCCTCGGCGTGCGTTGCGTCCTCGATGATCGTGACTGCCTCGATGCTCCCGACAGTCCCGGGCGCGGGCGGGACCACGGTGACGGCGAACCCTTGCTCGGCGCGCCCTCCGGGGCTCGTCGCCGTCACCGTCACTGTCGCGCTGCCCGCCGCGACCGCTGTCACGGTGACCTCCGACCCATCCACCTCGACCGTCGCCACCGCTTCATCCGAGGACACAGCACCGTAGGTGACCCCCTCGCCCTCGAAGTAGCTCGCTACGTCCTCGGCGTGCGTTGCGTCCTCGATGATCGTGACTGCCTCGATGCTGCCGACAGTCCCGGGCGCGGGCGGGACCACGGTGACGGCGAACCCTTGCTCTGCGCGCCCTCCGGGGCTCGTCGCCGTCACCGTCACCGTCGCGCTGCCCGCCGCGACGGCCGTGAGCGTGAGCTGCGATCCCGATCGCGAGGCGTGGACGATGCCGCTCGGGGAGACCGCCACCTCGTAGCCGGTGACATCGGCGCCGAAGTAGTCGGCGAGCTCGATCGTCCGCGTTCCGTCCTCCGCCAGGATGATCGAGGGGAGCTGGACGGTGACGGAGAAGGACTGCCCGACGCTCCCGCCTGCGTTTGTCGCGGTCAGCGTCACCGTCGCGTCGCCCGCGCCGACCGCCGTGACCGTGACCGTCGTGCCCTCCACAGCCACGGTGGCGACCGCCGCTTTCGAGGACTCCGCCGTGTAGGTGATCCCCTCGCCGTTGAAGTGGGCCGCGGCGTCCTCCATGTGCGTCTCGCGCTCGGCGAGGATCACGGCCTCGATGCTGCCGACGGCCGCCGGCGCGGGCGGCAGCACCGTGACGGCCAAGCTATGCTCCGCAGTACCGTCCGCGCTCGTCACCTCGAGGGTGACCGTCGCGTTGCCAGAGGCGAGGGCGGTGAGCGTCAGCTGCGAGCCGGTCAGCGCGAGCCCGACGATGCCTGCCGGAGCGACCGCTGCGCCGTAGCCCGTCGCCTCCTCTCCAAAATGGTCCGCGAGCTCGAGTGTCCGCGCGTCCCCTCGAGTGAGCGTCACGGCTGGGAGCTGGACAGTGACGGCGAATGACTGCCCGGCGCTGCCGCCGGCATTGGTGGCCGTCACCGTCACCGTCGCGTCGCCCGGCGCAACCGCCTTGACCGTGACCGCAGCGGCCTCCGTCGCCACGGTGGCGACCGCCACGTTCGAGGACTCTGCCGTGTAGGTGATCCCCTCGCCGCTGAAGTGGGCCGAAACATCCTCCACGTGCGTCTCGCCCTCGGCGAGGGTCACGGCCCCGATGCTGCCGACGGTCGCCGGAGCGGGCGGCAGCACTGTGACGGCGAAGCGCTGCTCCGCGCTTCCGCCCGAGTTGGTCGCAGTCACGGTGACCGTCGCGCTCCCGGCGGCGACCGCCTTCACTGTTACGTCCGCGCCCGCGACCTCGACCGTCGCGGCCGCCGTGTCCGAGGACGCTGCCGTGTAGGTGATCCCCGCGCCCTCGAAGTAGTCGGAGGCCGTCACGGCGTGGGTAACGCCCTCGGTGAGGGTGAGGGCGGCGATGCTGCCGGTTGCGGTGGGGGCAGCGACCATGGCCACCACAGTGACGGCGAAGCGCTTGCGCTCGCTGCCACGCAGCTTCCGGCCCCTGACTGTGACGGTCGCCGAGCCCACCGCAACCGGCTCGAGGGTGACCTCGGTCCCCGACCGCGAGATGCGGACGATGCCGTTGGGAGCTGCCGTTACCTCGTAGCCATGCACGGCATCGCTGAAGTAGCCCGCCACGTCGACCGTGTGAGAGGCGCCACCGAGCGTCAGCGAGACGTCCGGGAGGTCGTCTTCGGGCGTCGGCGTCTGCTGCGCCCGAACGCCATCGAGGGCGCCGAGCGGGTCACCGGCCAGGAGGCTCCGTGGGTGCAAGCGACTGTCTCGCGGCGCACTTGCCGCCTCGTCGGCAGCCTGGACTGTGGGAGCGGTGGATAGCAGGACGCACAAGCCGACGATCACGACAGCCGTGCACGCGCCACGCCAGCCCACAGCCAGCGGGACACCGAAGAGAGCGTGCGCGAGCCAGGCGCCCCTGGGCACTGCTGAATCCCCCTGCGTCAGCAACATTTTCTTGCTAACACTAGTTGGTCTCAACATGAATGTGTGATACCGATTAGCTGCGCGGGACCATTGGCGGGGGCCTCGTTCTCTCGCCAGCGCACAGGCAGGGGAATCGGATTGCGGCGTTCCGCAACGCTCGCGCTGCTCGTCGGCGCGCTCGCACTCGCGGCCCTCAGCACCACCGGCAGCCACGCGCAGTCCCCGGCGGATCCGCAGAACCTCCTGCCCAACGGCGGCTTCGAGGACGGGCTGGACGGCTGGGTGCAGCCAGCCGGAGCAGTCCTCGAGGCTGTCGGCGAGCCCGTTCAGTCAGGCGCCGCCGCAGCGAAGGTCACTACGAGCGGGCCGGGCCGCGTGACGGTGATGACCCAATACTGGGACGTGCGAGTCGCGCCGGGGGCCGCGCATACGCTCCGCGTGTGGCTTCGCAGCGACGCCCCCGCTGATCCCGCGGGCCCAAACGTCCTCCGGATGGAGGTGAGCCTCGAGTTCGTCGGCGCGGACGGAACCCGTGTCGGCGTTCCGACTACGCAGCGGATCGAGACTCCGACGGCGGGCTGGCAGCGCGTTGAGATCGCTCCAGTCGCGGCGCCGACCGACGCCACGTACGCTCGTCTGCGGGTGACCGCTGAGGTCTCCGCGAGCGGGGCCGTGTTCTACCTGGACTCGGCGGAACTCACGGCCGCCCCGCCGCCGCCCACGCCGACCCCGACCGAAACGCCGACGCCGACCGCTACTCCGACCCCGACCGAAACGCCGACCGTTACCCCGACCGCGACTACCGCAGCTGAGCCCACCTTCTTCGCCTCACTCACCAACGGCGACTTCGAACTGCCAGGCGCGACACCATACGGCTGGGGCGCGCACGCCGCCGAGGCCATCGTCACGCCCGCGGGCGGCTCGCGAACCGTCACGCTCACCTCGCGCGGGAGCGCGACGGCCTGGCTGCACCAGTCCTTCGCCGTCGAGGGCGGACACTGGTACGAGGCGTCCGGCCTGCTTCGGCCCGTGTCCAACGCCGCGCTCGCGCGCATCCGCATCGCCTGGTACGCCTCGGAAGACGCGAGCGGCGCGCAGCTCTCCACGGCCGACGCCGACGAGGTCCTCGGCGTCGGCGACTCCTCCACGACCGTCTCCACAGGCCCGATCCGTGCGCCCGACAACGCGCGGAGCGCGCAACTGCGAGTCATGCTCCGGCCCGCAAGCGTGGCGCCCGCCGTGCTGCGCGCGGACGACGTGCGCTTCGAACGCACCGCGCCGCCGCCGAGCACAACCGTCGTGAGGACTCCCGTGCCCGTGCCCACACCCGAGGCGATGCCAACATTCTTCGTCGCGCTGACGAACGGCGACTTCGAGCTGCCGGGCGACACGCCCTACGGCTGGCGCGCCCACGCGGGCTCGGCCCTCGTCGCCTCCAACGGGGGCTCACGCAGCGTCACGCTTACCTCGCGAGGGAGTTCCACAGCCTGGCTGCACCAGTCCTTCGCCATCGAGGGCGGACGCTGGTACGAGGTCAGTGGGCGGCTGCGCGCGGTCTCCAACGCCTCCCTCACCCGCATCCGCGTCGCCTGGTACGCCTCGGACGACGCGAGCGGCGCGCAGCTCTCCACGGACGACTCCGCCGAGCTCAGCGGCGTCGGCGACTCGTTCACGCCCGTCTCCACCGGCGCGATCCGCGCGCCCGACGAGGCTCGCAGCGCGGAGCTGCGGGTGATGGTCCGGCCGGCGAGCGCGGCTCCGGCCGTCCTGCGCGCCGACGACGTGTCCTTTGCCCGCACCGCTCCGCCGCCGCCGGACGTGACCTCCGAGGCTCCGCCCACGCAACGGTTGCGGCCGCCCGAGGCGGCGCCCTCGTTCTTCGTCGCCCTCACCAACGGCGACTTCGAGCTGCCGGGCGATACACCCTACGGCTGGCGCGCCCACGCCGGGAACGCCCTCGTCACTTCCGAGGGCGGCTCGCGCGCCGCCCTGCTCACGTCGGAGGGCGCGGCGATTGCCTGGCTGCACCAGTCGTGCGCCGTCGAGGGCGGGCGCTGGTACGAGGTAGCCGGGAGGCTCCAGCCCGGCGCGGGCGCGGACCTCGCCCGCATTCGCGTCGCCTGGTACGCCTCGGAAGACGCGAGCGGGCCGCAGCTCTCCATCGCGGACTCCGGGGAACTCGAGGGCGCGGGCGACTCCCTCGCCACCGTCACCACCGGCGCAATCCGCGCACCCGACGAGGCGCGCAGCGCACAACTCCGCATCATGCTGCGCCCCGCCGCTGAAGCCCCGGCAACCCTCGTCACCGATGACGTGTCCTTCACCCGCACCGCGCCTCCTGCACCCGCGACGCCCGACACGCCGCCGGAAGCCGCCTCCCTCGCTCCCGAGGAGGCGCCAGCGTTCTTCGCCTCCCTCACCAACGGCGACTTCGAGCTGCCCGGCGAGACGCCCTACGGCTGGCGCGCCCACGCCGGAGATGCCCTCGTGGTCTCCGAGGGCGCCTCGCGGGCTGCCGCGCTCACCGCACGCAGCGACACGACGGCCTGGCTGCACCAGCCCTTCGCCGTCGAGGGCGGCCGCTGGTACGAGGCCACGGGTTCGCTGCGGCTCGGCGACAATGCCGCGCTCGCCCGCCTCCGCGTGGCCTGGTACGCCTCTGAAGACGCGAGCGGGCCACAGCTCTCCGTCGCCGACTCGGATGCCCTCGAGGGCGTTGGCGACTCCTTTGCCGCGGTCTCGACCGGCGCGATCCGCGCGCCCGACGAGGCTCGCAGTGCGCAACTGCGCGTCATGCTGCGTCCTGCGGGCGAGACTCCCGCCGTCCTGCACGCCGACGATGTCGCCTTTACGCCCGCCGCCCCGCCAGCGCCCGCCCCGACACCGCCTGCCCCCGCTGAGAGCCCCGCGTCGCCGTCGCCGGAAGCGGCGGCTCGGACGTCCCCTCCCCCCGCGGCGACCTCGGGCGAGGGCGCGCTGCCGGCGCTGGAGCCGTACCACCTGCGCAGCGCCTCGGCGGTGCTGCTGCGCATCACGGAACTGCTGCCCGATCCGGTCCAGAGCGGCCCCGATGCGGAGTACGAATGGATCGAGGTCGCCAACGTGGGCGCGGCCGCCGTCCCGCTCGCGGGTCTGCTCCTCGCCGACAACCACGGCTGGATCGCCCTGCCCACGCTGACGCTGCCACCCGGCGGCGCGATCGTCGTCGCGGGGCCGCAGGCGGAGATCGGGGACGCCATCGCGCTGCGGCAGGGCAGCGGGCTGTTCAACGGCCTCGGCAACTCCGGTGACCGCCTCGCACTCGCCACGACGGACGGCGCGATCATCGATGCGCTGTCCTACGGCAGCGACGGCAGCGTGGACGAGCCGCCGCTCAAGGCGCCGCCGGCCGGGCGCTCGCTGCAGCGCCGCTTCGACCCGGCCGGCCGGCTGATCGAGGCGGCCGTCGCCGAGCAGCCCTCCCCCGGACACCTCGAGGGGCCCGCCCCGCCGGATGGGATTGCAGCGCCGGAGGCGGGCGCGACATCGGCGGCACCGGCCGACGCTGCGGACGCCGGCGCCTACACGTCGCCCTCGAGTGTCGAGGCGCTGCGCAGGCAGCTCGACGCTGCTGCGAGCGCGGACCGGACGGCCTGGATCGTGCTCGCCTCAGTCGCCGCGGTCGCCCTCGTGGCCGCGGGCGCTCACCGCGCCCGCGAGCTGCTGCGCGCTGCCCCTCCCGCAGCAAGCGTCGCGCCCCCACGCCGTGGGCGGCGCTGGCGACGCTATGCGAGCGGAGAGCAGGTGCGAGGGCGCGCGCTCAGTCCTCGTCGTCGTCGTAGAACTCCTCCGGCATGAGCACGAACTCGGGGTAGGCCTCGAGACCCAGCTCGCCCGCGTCCTGGCCGAGGCGCTCGACCTCGGGCGCTACGCGGACGCTCAGCGTCCTCGCCAGCACCTGCCAGAGCACCCAGGAGACCGTGAACACGAAGGCGCCTACCGAGAGCACGCCGACGATCTGCACGCCGAGGTCCGCCCCCGCCACGATCGAGGCGGCCAGCGTGCCCCAGATGCCGGCGAAGAGGTGGGCGGGCACCGCGCCCACCACGTCGTCGAGCTGGAGCTTCTCCATCAACCTCAACCCGGCGGTACAGATGATCCCGCCGATCGCGCCGATGATCACCGCCCAGTAGTGCTCGGTGATGTCCGGCCCGGCGGTGATCGAGACGAGCCCCGCAATCGCGCCGTTCAGGCCCGCGAAGAGGTCCATCCGCCCGAGAATGTAGCGAGAGAGACCGAGGGCGGCCATCACGCCGGCCGCCGCCGCGAGGTTCGTGTTGACGAGCACGTGGCTCATCGCCACCGCGTCGGAGGCGCTGCCCAGCGCGAGCTGCGAGCCGCCGTTGAACCCGAACCAGCCGAACCAGAGGATGAAGACGCCCAGCGTCACCACCAGGATGTTCGAGGGCGGCGTCGACCGCGGCGTGCCGTCGCGACGGAACTTACCGAGCCTCGGACCGACCACGAGGATCCCGGCGAGGGCAGCCCAGCCGCCGACGCCGTGCACGATGGTGGAGCCGGCGAAGTCCTGGAACCCCAGCTCGGCCAGCCAGCCGCCGCCCCACGTCCACGCGCCGACGATCGGGTAGATCAGCGCCGTCAGCGCCAGCGTGAAGAGGAAGAACGTCCACATCTTGACGCGCTCGGCCAGCGCACCCGAGACAATCGAGGCCGCGGTCGCGACGAAGACCATCTGGAAGAACCAGTCGGACATCGTCGAGTAGCTGTTGTTCGCCACGATCGCGGCCGCGTCACCCTCCCCCGCCACGAGGGCGATCTCCTCGGAGGTCGGGCCGTAGAGCAGGTTGAAGGAGCCGATTACGCCGCCGACGATGTCGACGTACATCAGGTTGTAGCCGATGAAGAAGTAGGCCAGCCCCGCGATCGAGTAGAGGCCGATGTTCTTGAGGCAGATCATCGACGCGTTCTTGGTGCGCACCGAGCCCGACTCGAGCATCGTGAAGCCGGCGCACATCCACATCACGAGCGCGCCCCAGACGAGGAACGAGAAGGTGTTGAGGATGAACGCGGCCTCGGCCCCGATCTCGGCCTGCTGGGCCTGGGCCGTGCCGGAGAACAACAGGAAGAGCACGAGCGCGAGGACGCCCGAAGCCGCCAGGATGGCGGCGGGACGGCGCTTCGAGAGGATCGTGACGAGCATGGCGGCCTCCTCAATTTGCTACGGCGCGCTGGGGAGGTGACAACGATCGGGGATCGGCTGCGGTCACGTCTCCGCGACGGCGGACATGATAGCGGAATGGGATGAGGTACCAAGCGCCGCGCTGCGCCGCTACGCGGCGCCCGGCGTTCCCAGCCTCCGCAGCACCTCGTCGTGGAGCCGGCCGTTCGAGGCGATGCGCGGTCCCGCGCCCTCTGCTGCGGCGCCCGCGGCGTCCGTGATGCGGCCCCCGGCTTCCTCGACGATCGGGACCAGGGCGGCCACGTCCCACGGGTGCAGATCGACGCCGTCCAGCATGACGTCGGCCGCGCCCTCGGCGACGAGGCAGAAGCCCCAGAAGTCGCCGAACCCGCGCACCCGCCAGGCCTCGCCGAGCAGCGCCCGCGCACCCGGCCAGCGCTCGAGGGTCGCGACCGTCTCGCCGTACACGACCTGCGCCGCTGACAGCGTCGCCGCGTCCGAGACGTGGATGCGCTCGCCCGCGCCACGGGAGCCGGTCGCTCCCCGGTACGCCCCGAGGCCGTGGCCCGCCCACCAGCGCGTCCCGAGCGCCGGCGCGGAGACGACGCCGACCTCGATGCTTCCGTCGCGCTCGCAGGCGATCAGCGTCCCCCACACGGGGATGCCGCGCATGTAGCTGTGAGTCCCGTCGATCGGGTCGAGGATCCAGCGCGCCTCGGCTTCCCCGGAGCCCTCGTCGTCGCCCTGCTCCTCGCCGAGGACGGCGTGCGCCGGGTAGCGCTCGGCGATGCGCTCGCGCAGCAACGCCTCGATCTCGCGGTCGGCAGGCGTCACGTACGTGCCGTCGGCCTTGCGCTCCACGGCGTGCTCGCCTCGATAGTCCCGCATCGCGATCGCGTCGGCGGCGTCCGCCAGCTCGAGGGCGAAGGCGAGGATGTCGGTGGTGGTGTCACTCGCCGCCTCGCGACCTGGCGCGGCCCGCCGAACGTCTTCCATCAATTCGAAGTGCGGAGTCTGGTAGCCCTGCTGCCGCTGTCCCCACGGGGAGTCGAGGAGAGTGCGCACCCGTGCAGCAAGCAGCTCGCCGTGGTCCTTCGACGGCAGGATCACGAAGCACCGCGGGACTTTGCGACGCCAGCGCAGCACGATCGGATTGAGCGCTCGGCCGAAGCGGCCGCGGATGCCGTCGGTGAGCTCCGCGATCTGTTGATCTATCGGCTGCCGCTTCGCGTGCTGGTAGATGACGATGCTCTGTCCTCGCTCCCAGCAGCGGGCGAGATCGTCGTGGTAGGCGTACTTCGGACCGTTTGACGCTGTAGGGCTGGTACGGCGGGGTGCAAGACCATTGTCGGGATCGACGAAGACGACGTCCGCCTCTCGCACGGTGTCGAGCCCTCGCTGCAGCCAGCCGTCGCGCTTCAGCAAGCGATCGTTGGGCGACTCCCGGGCCTCAAAGCTCAGCGCTTCATCGAAGAATGCGGTCCCTTCCGGCAGGATTCGCCGTCTCTGCACCGCGGCGACAGAGCGCTCGGCCGCGACAACATCTTGCAACTCGTCGAAGAGATCGGGGTCGCACCTGCGCAGGCCCGCTTCCGGCGAATCGAGGTAGTCCGTGATCCCACCGTCGCCGTCGCCCTCCTCGTCCGGCACGCGGTACCACAGCACGCCAAGGCGAAGATCGTCGCCGCAGAGGGCGCGCAGCAATCCGTACTTGCCGAAGTCGCCGATGTCGCCCGCGTAGCGATCCTGCATCAGGCCTCCCCCTTCGCCGGACCCTCACCCCCCGCCCTCTCCCGCAGGGGGAGAGGGGGCCGGATGTCCGCCTGCTCGCGAAACACGACGCCCTCGCACGACGCGAAGCGGCGGCGCATCACCGCGAACGCCTCCGGCGAGCTGTCGGCGAGGACGAAGCGGCGGCCGTGGCGCAGCGCCGCCTCGCCCGTCGTGCCGCTGCCCGCGACGAAGTCGCAGACCAGCCCGCCGGGCGGCGAGGAGGCGCGCACGATCCGCTCGAGGACACCGATCGGCTTCTGCGTCGGGTAGCCCAGCTTCTCCTTGCCCGTCGGGCTCACGATCGTGTGCCACCAGGTGTCCGTCGGCAGCTTGCCGCGCGCCGCCTTCTCGGGGCCCACGAGGCCGGGCGCCATGTAGGGGATGCGCTCGATGTCCTCGGCGTTGAAGCGGTTGCGCGCGGCGTCCTTCGCGTAGAAGAGGATGTTGTCGTGCTTCGCCGGCCAACGCCGCTTCGGCCGCGCGCCGTAGTCATAGGCCCAGATGATCTCGTTGACGAAGTTGACACGACCGAAGATCCCGTCCGCCAGCACCTTCGCGTAGTGCACCTCGCGGTAGTCGAGGTGCAGGTAGAGGCTGCCCGAGGGCGCGAGCACCCGCTGCGCCTCGACGAGGAACGGCTCGAGGAAGCCGAGGTAATCGTCGCGGTCGTCCTCGAAGGAGCGGCTGCCCAGCCGCTCGGTCTCGTAGCGACGCCCGCCGAAGCCGCTGCGGTCGCCCTCCCCGTCCGCGACCCGTCGCGTGCGCAGCTGCTCGCGCGTCTGCCGCCGGCCGGTGTTGAACGGCGGGTCGAGGTAGACGAGGTCGACGCTTTCGTCCTCGAGGGTGCGCGCGACCGCCACACCGTCAGCGCAGTGCACGACGCCGCGCGGCGCGGCAGTGCTGTCGCTCACGACGCCCTCACGCCGTCAGCGTGCCCTTGGTGCTCGGCACCTCGCCGGCGATGCGCGGATCGCGGCGAGTGGCGGCATCGAGGGCGCGCCCGAGCGCCTTGAAGGCGGCCTCGGCGATGTGGTGGTCGTTCGCGCCGGCGAGCTGGCGGACGTGCAGCGCGCAGCGCGCGCCCTGCGAGAACGATTGCAGGGCGTGGCCGATCATCTCCGTCGGCGCCTGGCCGATTCGCTCGCTGCCCCAGTCGAAAGCGATCGCGGCGTAGGGACGGCCCGAACAGTCGACCACCGCCTGCACCAGCGCCTCGTCGAGCGGCACGGTCGCGTCGCCCATGCGCACGAGGCCGGAGCGGTCGCCCAGCGCCTCGTCGACGGCCGTGCCGAGCGCCAGCGCGCAGTCCTCCATCGTGTGGTGCTCGTCGACGTGCAGGTCGCCCTCGCAGCGCAGTTCGAGGTCGAAGCGGCCGTGCTTGGCGAACGCCTCGAGGACGTGGTCATAGAAGCCGACGCCGGTCGCGATCTCGGCGCGGCCGGTGCCGTCGATGTCGATCTCGACGTGGATGCGGGTCTCGGCGGTGCTGCGGTCGAGGGTGGCGCGGCGGGCGCCGCCATCGAGGTCGCGCTTGACGCGCTTGAGGTTGGTGTTGATCGCCTGGCGGGTCACGCCAAGCTCCTCGGCGAGCCGCGTCTGGCCGCCGAGCACGTCAAGCTCGCCCGCCTCGTAGGCCTCGCGGACGCGCAAATAGGTCTCGCTCTTGATCTCGACCATGGGGCCGACCTTTCCGGTGCGCCCATCGAGCGTACGGCTTAAGTTAAGCTCTGTCTACCACAAACAAGGATCATGTGGTTGACGCTTGTTGACTTCAGCCACTTTTGCTACCTGGCTGCCCCTCAATGTCTTGACGCGCCTCGGACAGTGCCGCGAGCAGACGCGCGCTGTCAGCGGGAGTGCCGACCGAGATGCGGACGTGGTCGCGCAGGCGCTCGTGGCCGAAGAAGCGCACGAAGACGCCGCGCCGCGCCAGCGCCTCGCGCAGCGCCGCCCCGCTGCCGGCGGTGAGGCGGCAGAGCAGGAAGTTGGCCTGCGAGGGCACGGGCTCCAGCCAGCCGCCCGCGCGCAGCTGCACCGCCAGGCGGTCACGCTCCCCGGCGATCTCGCAGGCGCGCTCGTCGAGCAGCGCCGCGTCCTCCAGCGAGGCGAGCGCGGCCGCCTCGGCGGCGGTGCTCACGCCGTAGGGCTGCTTGCACTGCATCAGCAGCGCGGCGACCGAGGCCGGCATCACGCCGTAGCCGACACGCAGCCCGGCCAGACCGGCCCACTTGCTGAACGTGCGCAGCACGATCAGCGGCGCGCCTCCCTCGCTCGTTGCGTCGGCCACGAGGCTCGGCGATCCGCTGTGCACTCCCCCGTAGCCGCTTGCGAACTCCACGTAGGCCTCGTCGATGACAACGATCGCGCCGCTCGCGCGCAGGCGCTCGGCTGCGCCCTGCGGCAGCAGCCCGCCCGTCGGGTTGTTGGGCGAGGGCAGGAAGACGGCCTTCGCGCCCTCGCAGGCCGCGAGGAGCGCGTCGAGGTCCACCGACCAGTCGCCGCGCCTCGGCACGTCGACCAGCTCGGCACCCGCGATCTCCGCGCCGAAGGGATACATCCCGAACGTCGGCGAGGCGATCACGACACGGTCGCCCGCATCGACGAAGATGCGGAAGACGAGGTCGATGATCTCGTCGGCGCCCGCACCGGCGACGATGCACTCCGGCGGCACTTCATGGCGCGCGCCGAGGGCGTCACGCAGCCTTCGCTGCTCCGGGTCCGGGTAGCGGTGCGCGGCGTAGCCGCCCGCGAGCGCCGCCAGGGCTCGCGGGGAAGCGCCGTAGGGGTTCTCGTTGCCGTCGAGCTTGACGATCGCCTCCGGCGCGACGCCGTAGCGGGCGGCGAGCTGCGCGGGCGGGTCGATCGGCTCGTAGCCGCGCAGCGAGCGCAGCGGCGGGCGCAGCGCGCCCTCGAGGTCGAAGCTCGCGGAGTCCGTCATCACAGTCCCTCCAGCCTGCGCTCGATCGAGCGGGCGTGGCCGGTCAGTCCCTCGGCGCGGGCCAGCCGCGCGGCGTGCGGCCCGAGCTCGGCGAGTGCGCCTTCCGGCAGCGCGATCACGGAGCTGACCTTCAGGAAGTCGAGCACCGAGAGTGGCGAGGCGTAACGCGCCGAGCCGCCGGTGGGCATGACGTGGCTCGGCCCCGCGACGTAGTCGCCGAGCACCTCGGGCGAGTGGTCGCCGACGAAGACGCCGCCCGCCTGCGTGATCTGCGGCGCGATCGCCTCCGGCTCGCGCGTCAGCAGGCAGAGGTGCTCCGGCGCGAACTCGTTGGCGAGCGCCACCGCCTCGTCGAGGCTGCCCGCGACGACCGCCCCACCGCCCTCGACCGCCGCGCGCGCGATCGCGCCTCGCTCGAGATCTGCGAGCTGGCGCTCGACCTCGGCCTGCACCGCCTCGGCGTGCGCGCGCGTGGTCGTGATCAGCACCGGCCTCGCGAGGGCGTCGTGCTCCGCCTGCGCCAGCAGGTCTGCGGCGCAGAGGTCGGGCGCGGCCTCGTCGTCGGCGAGCACGAGCGTCTCGGTCGGGCCATAGATCGCGTCGATGCCGACCTCGCCGAAGAGCTGCTGCTTGGCGAGCGTCACGAAGACGTTGCCCGGCCCGAAGATCTTGTCGGCGCGCGGGATCGTCTCCGTGCCCAGCGCCAGCGCCGCGATCGCCTGCGCGCCCGAGGCGCGGAAGATGCGCTGCACCCCGGCGAGCTCGGCCGCCACCAGCTTCAGCGGGTGCACGCTGCCGTCCTCGCGCGCGGCCGTGACGCCGATGCGATCCGGCACGCCCGCGACGAGTCCGGGCAGCGCCGTGTGCAGCACCGAGGAGGGCAGCACCGCCACGCTGCCGGTCATATAGACGCCCGCCCTCACGATCGGCTGTACCGTCATGCCGACGCCGTCCTCGAGGAAGGAGCGCGGGCCGTGCGCCAACTGGCGCTCGTGGTAGTGGCGCACGCGGTCGGCGGCGAAGCGCAGCGAGTCGAGCAGCTCGTCGGGCGTCTCCGCGAACGCCGCCTCGATCTCCTCGCGGCCCACCTCGAGTGGCGCGTCCGCGGAGCCGTCGAAGCGCTGCGAGAAGGCGCGTACCGCTGCGTCGCCCTCCTCGCGCACTCGCGCGACGATCCGCGCGACCACCTCGGAGGCGCTCAGGTCCGCGCCGAACGTCTCGCGGATCGAGGCGCGCACGGGCGGCGGCAGCGCGGGGTCGCCAAGCGGGTCGCGCCGCAGCACGCCGGCGCGAGCGGCCGTGGCGCCCTCGACGATGCGCAGCGCGGGCGTGGTGGCAGCCATCAGCGCCGCGGCAGGTATTCGCGGAGGCGCTCGGCGGCCAGCTCGGTCGCCTCCTCGAGGTAGCGCGTGACCTCCTGCTCGGTGACGTGCGAGAGCGACTCCTGGATCAGCCCGCCCGGGTTCTGCGCGACCTCCTCGACCTCCTCCTCGCTGAAACCGCCGCGCCGCAAGTGGATCTGCATCACGCGCGGGAAGCGCTCCCAGTCCGGGCGCTGGTAGGTGATGCCGCGTGTGAAGTCGCGCCACTCCGGCCACAGCCGTTCCTCGATGAAGCCGACGGCGATCGCCGCCTCGGTCGTGTCGATGGCGGTGCGAATCTCCGCGAGGGCGGCGTCGTTCTCCAGCTCGCGACGGTTCATCTCGTACTGCAGGGCGCGGTCGAGGATGTTGGCGCGCAGATCGCCGCCGAGCGACGAGCGCTCACCGAAGAAGCGGCGGTAGACGCTCTGGATGTAGTGCTCGTCCATCAGCAGGTGCGTGACGTAGCCCGCCACGAACGCCCTCGTGCTCTCGTTGAGGCCGGCGACGTTCCGGAGGTCCGGGTGCTCCTCGAACATGCGCGCCACCGAGTCCTGCTGCTCGAAGTCGTCGAGCTCGAAGAAGTGCGTCAGACGGCGATCCACGCGCAGCAGCACGCGGATGTCCGGCGCCGTGGAGCCCAGGTAGTAGGACCCGCGATCGGCGTCGATGCACGGGTGGCCGAGACGGTCGGCCAGCCCGTAGGCACTGGCGAGGTGCGATCCCAGTGAGGGCACGTCAGACCTCCGCGGCTCCCGCCCGCAGCCGCTCGACCAGATCGTCGCGCAGCTCGCCGCGCGCACCCGGCGGACGCTCCGTCGATCCGATCGCGCAGTTCGTCGACTCCATGATGACGTCGATCATACGGAGCCGGTTGGCGCGCAGGGTGGAGCCCGTCTCCGTGCCCTCGATCAGGATCTCGGCGTCGTCCGGCACGAAGCCCTCGGATGCCCCGGAGATCGGCAGCACCTGGTAGCGCCCGAGGTGCCGCTCGCGCGCGTAGTGGTCGGCCAGCGCAACGTACTCCGAGGCGACGCGGATCGGCCGCTTTGGGTCGTCGCGCCGCCACCACGCAATCGCCTCGGCGATCGTCTCGGCGGGCACGGCCTCGGGCACGACGGCTCCGAGGCGATAGCGGCTGCGGCGCAGGTCGCACAGCTCGGCGACCGGCGAGAGCGGGAACGCCGCGCGGTGCGCAGCCAGCCAGTCGCGCCCCGTCAGCGCGAGGTCGAAGCAGCCGAGCGCGACGGCCTGCGGCATGTCCTGCGGGCGGATCACCTTTACCTCGAAGCCCTCGATACCGGAGCGCGGGTGGCGGTCGGTGGCGCCGTCGCCGTAGCCCTCGAAGCGAAGTCCGGCGGAGGCAAGCGCCTCGACGGTGTGCCGCTGCGCGTGCCCGTCCGGCAGCGCAAGCCGGAAGACGCCACGATCGTTATCCGAGGTCCGCGAGGCGATGCCCTCAAGGCCGCCGGTGCGGCCGTTGCCGCGCGGCAGCGGGCGCGCCTCGGAGGCGTCCCGGTCGCCCGCCGGCAGCGCGAGCAGCGGCCCGAGCGCCTCCGCGAGATCGCGACTCGCGAGCGCGTCGCGGTTTGCGACGAGCGTGGCCGAGCCGCGCTGCACCTCGGCGACGACGGCCAGCCCCTCGCGGGCGAGGACGGCGCCGGCCGCCGCCGCGTCGAGCGGCACGCTGAGGATCGCGGCGTCGGCGTCCTCGGGTGGCCACGCCTCGGGCTGGCCCCAGACCTCGATCACGCGGTAGTCCGGCACGCGCAGGTAGTTGAGCGCACGCGCCGCCAGGTTCGGGTGCGTCGTCGTCACCCGCACGCCCGGCGTCGCCGCGAGGCGGTCGAGCGTGACGCCCTCGGGCGCCGCGAGCACGAGCCGCCGGCCTCCGAGGTCGAGCGGACGCAGCGGCGTCAGCGAGTCGAGCGGGTAGCGCGCGAGCAGTTCATCGATCCAGGCGCGGCTGGTGATGCCGAGATCGTACTGGCCGAGCGCGACCTGGATTGGAATGTCCTCCTCGGCGAAGACGCGCACGACCACGCCCGGCCGGCCTTCGACAGGGAAGCGGTAGGCGCGCGATCCGCCCTCGTAGCCCTCGACGGCGAAGCCGGCCGCTCGCAGGCGCTCGGCGAGCGGCGCGCGCAGGTCGCCGCGCGGCAGCGCGACGCGGATCACGACGCCGCCTCCGGCGCGAGCGCGGCGAGGCGCAGCAGGTCGGCGGCGAAGCCCGAGGCGGGCGCGGGCCGTCCGCCGATCGCCTCGGCCATGCGGTCGTAGCGGCCACCCAGCAGGCAGGCCTCGTTCCCCGCGAGGACGCGGAAGGTGAGGCCTGTGTAGTACTCGAAGCTGCCCCCGGCCGCCGGCGCCAGGTCGCAGGCAACCCCCGCTTCCTCGAGCGTGCTCACTGCTGCGCGGAGTTCCGCGATCGGCTGTGCCGCCTCCGGCAGCGCCGCCTCGACGTTGTCGAGGTAGCCCCCGGCCCCGCCGCGAATCTCCAGCAGCAGGCGCAGGCCGGTCGCCCGCTCCGGGCTCGCGGCCGCGAGCTCGCCGGCCACGGCCTCGACGGCGTCCTCGCCGCCCTCGATCACGCGGTCGAGCGCCTCGATCTGCCCGGCCGGGTCGAGCCCGGTCGCCGCCAGCGCAGCGCGCAACAGCCCGGCGTGGGCGAGCTCGAAGCGCAGCTCGCCAAGTCCGAGGGCGCTCAACAGCTCGCGCGCGAGGCCCAGCAGCTCCACGTCGCCCTCGGGGGCGGCGAGACCGAACAGCTCCACGCCGCACTGCCACAGCTCGCGCTCGCCGTCCCCGGCGTCGAAGCGGTAGACGGGCTGCACGTAGCTCAGCCGCGCGGGCTCGCCCACGGAGGCGCCGGCCTGGCTCTCAAACCAGCGGACCGCCGGCAGTGTGCTGTCCGGCCGCAGCACCATCCGCTCGCCGCTCCAGCCGTCCCAGTCGAGGAAGGAGTAGACGCGGTCCAGCAACTGCGGCGAGAGCGCCCCGGCGCTGGTGAAGAGGTGCAGCGGCTCCACGGTGGGCGTACGGATCTCCTGGTAGCCGGCCGCGGAGGTCACCTCGAGGAAGCGCGCCTCGGCGCGCCGGAAGCGGCGCATCTGGTCCGGTCCGATGTCGTGCATGCCGCGGCTGCGGAGGCCCTCGGTGCGGCCGGCGGAGGCGGGGTTGCTGGCTTCTGTTTCGGGTTCGGTCACGCTCGTCTCACTCTCACGGTTCGTGCTGGTGGTCCGGTTTCGTGGGGAGCCGGGACGGCGACGCCTGTCTGCTCACACAGAAACGCCGCGACGGGGTTCCGCCGCGGCGTGTCACTGGCATCAGCGTTCCGGCTATCGATGCAAGCGGCTTCGCGGCGGCGACTCCTCGCCCCGATGGCTATGCGCATGCGCGCGCCCGCCGCTGATCTCGTACGTACGCATCATGCTGATCGTAGGAGCACCGCCCTGCGAGGGCAAGCGCGGCGCGTTCATGCCCTGGCGGAAACGCCGCCTGGGCTAGGCGAAAATCGGGAACGAATGTCCACTCTCGCCGATCAGTTGCTCCACCTGCTGAGCGAAAGGCATGTCGCTCAAGTCGATCCCGGTGCTCGCACCGATGAACTCAACACCGAGGACTCCTCCATCGGCGGAGTAGTCGAGGATTCGAAGGTCGTCAAGGAACGCCTGGCTCGCCGGGGACTCGCCATCCCGCAACCGCACGTACAGGATGTCCCCTTCGTGATCGTAGGTCGCCTCCGGCATGTCAGTTCTCCCAGGCCGCCGTCGTCACGAGGGGCGGGTCCGAATCCCGCTCGACATAGACGCGGAGGTCGCGTCCATTCCACTCTCCAATATAGATCACCGCTGGCCTCGCCCCCGGACGGGGTCCCGCCGGACGGCTAGTGTGGTAATGCTCCAGGACCGCGTCAACTGCCCGAACGGGTATGCCCCGCTCTTGCATGCGCCAGCGCGCATGGGAGTTGATCCGCCTACGAGCAGCCCCTTCCGCCAACGTGGAACGTACCGCCTAGCTGTAGTTCCCACGTAGGTTGTTGCAGGTGAGGGGCCCCGCCCTGTGCCTGGACGGTGGGCACAGCAGGTGCGGGCTTGGCTCGTTCATGGTTGCGGTCTCCCCGTTCTCTATAACGCAATCGTACCATGACATGGGGAGAGGGCCGCCGATGCTGCGTGGCCGGGTATCGCCGCTCACAGTGTCGTCACGTCACCGGCGGCGAACCTGCGCTCCGAACCGTCGTCGAGGCGCAGCTTCAGCTCGCCCGTCGCGGTGACGCCAACGGCGACACCTTCGACGGCGTCTCCGCCGGCCTCGGGACCGGCGGGGGCGAGCTGCACGGGCCGCCCGATCGTCTCGAGGCGCACGCTCCAGTCGGCGAGGAACGCCGCCGGGTCGCGCTCGATCTGCACGACGCGCCGCTCAAGCGCCCTCGACAGCTCGGCGAGCAGCGTCTCGGCGTCCGGCGGCGTAACGCCCGCGCCCTCGATGCTCGTCGCGCGCGCCCGCTCGTCGGGCGGCAGTCCTGCTGTCGCAGCCTCGCGCAGGTTCACGCCGATACCGAGGAACACCTCGACGTTCCCGCGCGCGGACCGCGCGTCGGCGAGGATGCCCGCCAGCTTGCGGCCCCCGGCCAGTACGTCGTTCGGCCACTTGAGCGTCACGCCGAGGCCGCAAGCCGCCTCGACCGCCTCGGCGGTGGCGAGGCCGCCGGCGGCGCTGAGCAGCGGCGTGTGCGGTCCGGCGGCGGGGCAGAGGTGGAAGGTGACGAGCAGCGCGGCGCCAGGCGCCGCAACCCAGCGCCGCCCGAAACGCCCTCGGCCGGCGGTCTGCTCGCCCGCGAGGTAGGCGTCGCCGCATCCCGCCGTGCCGCGCCCGTCCGCGCCCGCACGCGCGTCGTCCATCGTCGAGGTCGTAGCGGCGACGGCGTGGACCCGCGCGCCGATGCGCCCGCCGCCGCGCAGCGCGGCAAAGCGCTCGTAATCGAAAGCTGCGTCGGCCACCATCAGCGGAACCTCCCGGACGCAGAACACCCCGGCCGATGGCCGGGGTGTTCTTCTCAGTCACACGGGCCCAGGATCAGCCCGCAGACACCTCCGTGGAGATGTCCCACCGGTGGTCCTCGACCTCGTGACTACGTTCATCATCCATGTGGGCATCACCTCCTTCCTCGTGAACGACGATAGGGCTGCGGCTTCGCAACCGTCAATCGGCGGGCGGCGCGGGCTGCTCCACCCGCTCTGACTCCCCGGCCGTCCGTTCGCCGAGCGTGTAGCCGCGGAAGGAGAGGAAGCCGATGAACACCAGCACCCCTGCGACCGGGCCGACGAGCCGCACGCCCAGCGGGTCGCTCGCGCTGTCGCCGGCGAGCAGCACAATCGCGAGCAGCAGCGGCGCGAAGGCCGAGGCGCTCTTCTCCAGCAGGTTCTGCGAGCCGTAGAACATCCCCTCGCGGCGCGTCGAGGTGCGCTGCGCGTCGTGGTCCACGATGTCGGCGATCAGGATGTTGGGCAGCATCAGGATGCCGGCCAGCGGTATCCCGGTGACGAGGATCACCCCCGCCGCCTGCGCCACCCTGGAGATTCCCGGCATGAAGCCAGCGAAGAAGAGCAGGAAGAGCCCTCCCATGCCCCACAGCATCGCCGTGCGGAAGGCGTACGCGTTGCCCCTGCGCCTCGCCAGTGGCGTGAAGATCGCGATCCCGATCAGCACGCCGAGGATCACGATGACCGTGAGAGCAAAGGTGAAGAGGCCCGCGTCGTCGGAGCCGTTGCGGCCGAACACTTCGCTCGTCGAGAGCGCCGCCGAGACGTAGAAGGGGAACAGCGCTGTCAGCATCAGCTGGGCGATGCGGAAGAAGATGAAGCTCGGCAGGAACGCGACAAACTGCTTGTTGGAGAACGTCTCGCGGACCGACCGCTTGAAGCCCGGCGTCGAGGGCTGATCGTCGCTCTTCGCGTGGCTCCAGCACCCGAACAGCGCCGTATAGCGCGTCGCCAGCGCGACGGCGGCCATGATCGCCGCCATCGTCGTGAAGCCCACGATGTCCACCAGCAGCGAGCTGATCGAGAGCCCGATGAATGCGCCGAAGACCCCGAAACTCAACTGGTACGCCGCCACCGTCACCCGATGCTGGTGCGACTTCGCGATGTGCGGGAGCAGCGCCTCCAGCGGAGCTCCCGAGATGTTGCTGGACAGCCAGAAGATCTCGAGGATCACGACCAGCCAGAGCAGGTTCGCGAAGCTCTCGCCAGCAACCGGCGGTGCGAAGAGCAGCGCGAACAGCAGCGCCCACCAGGGCGTCCCCAGCAGGATCCAGGGAATCCGCCGCCCCCAGCGCGACCTCGTGCGATCGGTCAGGTAGCCAACGACCGGGTCGTCGATCGACTCGACGATGCGTGCGCCGGTCAGCATGAGGCCGAGCACGACGCGCGGCGCGAGCTCGTCCGGAAACGAGAACCCGCCGATATCGAGACCAGGCAGTCCGATCCCGGGGACACGGGTGGTCAGGTCGTCCCTGTCGGACGGCGGCGCGTAGAAGAAGATCAGCCACAGCGAGAAGGCCTGCGAGATGACGTTCCCGGAGACGGATCCGCTGGCGTAGAAGACCCTGGTGCGCAGCGGCCGCTCTTCGTCTGTCACGCCGCCCTCCACCCGGCTCGCGCCGGTCCCGGCATGCTACGCGATCGCGCTCACGCCTCGCCGTAGACGCCCCGCAGCTCCCGGGGCAACAGCGCCGTGACGGCGCCCATCACCGCCCGCGCGCCGTCCTCGTCGCTCATTCGCTCCAGCGTGAACGGCTCGCCGAAGGTCGCGAGGAGCGCGCCGTCCTCGTCGTCGCGGACGGCCACCGGCACCAGCGGCGTGGTTCCCGCAGACAACCACGAGAGCGCCGCGCCGGACCCCGGCCAGGCAGCCGCCAGCTCCGGCCCGGACCCGCTCGCCGCCTCGGGCGTGATGCCCAGCACCGAGCCCGCACGCACGATCGCGCGCGCCTCGCGCAGCAGCGACGAGCGGGAGCGCACCTCGGCGTCTGGTCGCGCGACGAGCAGCAGCCCGTAGGCGTCGCCGATCTTGCCGAGCAGCCACGCCATCAGCCGGTCCGGCATCGGCAAACCAGCGAAGCGGAAGCCCTCGAAGCGGTCGGTGATCAGCCAGTGCAGAGGCGGATCGCCCCCGCGATGGCTCTCGAGCGCGGCGCCGACCAGCGCCGCGCACCACCAGACGCGCAGGCCCGGACGCTCGTAGTGGTTCATCACCACGATGCACGGGCCCTCGACGGGCACGCGCTCGAGGCCCACGACGCGCGGGCGCGGCTGCGCGCCCCGCAGCAGCTCGCGTGAGTCCGGCCCGAGCCGCCGGCGGCGGCGCAGCACGGCGACGCTGAACAGCCAGCGCACGATGTAGCCGAGGCTGAAGTTGTACGACTGCGCGGTGGACAGGTCGCGGTCCATCGGCTCGGCCCCTACGCGCCCTCCGCCGCAACGCCCGAGGCGACAAGCGCGTCGATCTCGTGCTCGGGCAGGCCGAACTCGCGCAGCAGTTCGCGCGTGTGGCGGCCGACCGGCGGGGCGGCGGCGCGGGCCTTCGCCGGCGTCTCCGAGAGCTCGATGATCGGGCCGACGACGCGCTGCGGGCCAGTCACTTCGTGTTCGAGGTCCGCCATGATGCCCTCGGCGGCGACCTGCGGGTCGTCGGACATTTCCTCCGGCAGGTTGACCGGCGAGACCGGCGTGCCCGCCGCCTCGAACGCCTCGACCCACTCGGCGACCGTGCGCTCGGCGATGCGATCGCGGATCACCTGCTTCCAGCGATCGGCCGCGGCGAGGTTGACCGGGTCGAGGGCGTCGTAGTCCGGGTCGTCGCAGTTCTCGCCCTCGAGGCCGAGCACCTCGCGCATCGCGTCGCGGTTCGCCTTGGTGAGCGCACCGAGGACGACGCCGCCGTCCTTCGCCTGGTAGCCGTTGTAGTAGAGCGCGAACTGCGTCCCCAGCTCGCGGCCGGCCATGCGGATCTCGATCACTTCGCGGTAGTCGGCGCCCCGTGCGCGCGCCTCGTCGATCTTCGCCATCGTCGTGTCGCGCACGACGCTGTCCGACACCGGCTCGCGCATCGTGATGTGGCCCTGCCCGTACATCGCCGAGCGCAGCAGCGAGCCGGAGACCTTCTGGCCCTCGCCGGTTCGCTGGCGGTGGTAGAGGGCCGTGGCCACGCCCATCGCGGTGGCGATGCCGGTCATGTAGTCGGCCCAGGCGCCGGCCTTGAGCGCCAGCGGCTCGCCGCCCGCGCCCACCTTGCCCTCGCCCGCCATCAACCCCGAGTAGGCCTGCGCGACGATGTCCGAGGCCGGGAACCCGGCGAGCCGCCCGCGCGTCCCAAAGCCCGTGCTCTCCACGTAGATCAGGTCCGGGCGGATCGCCCGCAACGTCTCGTAGTCGATGCCGAGGCGCTTCGCCACGCCGAGCCGGTAGTTCACGACGACTACGTCCGTCTGCGGCACGAGCCGGTGAATCAGCGCCCGCCCCTCCTCGCGGCCGAGGTCGACGACGAGGCTGCGCTTGCCACGGTTGAAGTTCTGGAAGAGCTTGCCCTCGTTCGGCACGACCGCGCGGTTGCGGCGGTGCGGCTCGCCGCCGGGCGGCTCCACCTTCACCACGTCCGCCCCGAGGTCGCCGAGGATCACGCCGCAGACGGGCCCGGCGACCACCACCGAGAACTCGAGCACCCGGATCCCATCAAGCGCGCCGGCACGCATCGCAGCCTCCCGTGCGGGCAGCATCGCGCCACTCCCGCACTCGCGCGCATGGTAGCGTGCGCCCGCAGCGAGGCGGGAGAGGAGCCGGCGCGGTGATCAAGGCAATCCTGGCGCTCTGGGCGGAGCGCGACCTCGAGCCACTGGACGTCCAGTGGGATGTGCTCGACCGCTGCGCGGAGACGGTGCTCGGCAGCGGCGCCGTGCCGCCGCCGCTCGGCCTCACGCTCAACCTCGCCGACCTCGCCAGCGGCGAGCGCTGGGACCGCGGCGGACCGGAAGGGCCGATGGCGGACGCGCTGGTCGCCATCTGGGCGAACGACGTCTGGGCTGAGGACGGAACGTTCGCAGCCTTCGCGAACGCCCTCGCGGGCATGGACGGCATCGCCCGCCTCCAGGGCTGGACGGTCGAGGAGCACTACCGGAAGCGCTACGAGCGCGACTGGGCGGACGGCGAGCTGACGCCGGGCGTGAAGATGATGACGCTGATGCGGATCGCGCCGGGACGCTCGCACGAGCAGTGCGCGCGCCACTGGCTGGACGTCCACACGCCGCTCGCGATGCGCATCCACGTCGGGATGCAGCACTACGTGCAGAACGTCGTGCACGCCCCGCTGGCCGGCGCGGGCGCGGACCCGGACGTCTTCGGCATCGTCGAGCTGCACATGCGATCGCGCGAAGCCTTCCACGAGGAGCGCTACGACTCCGACGAGGGACGGCGCGAGATCTACGAAGACATCCCAAAGTTCATGGCGCTGGACCGCGCGACCGGCGGCTACTTCACCGAGCGCATCCTGCGCACCCCGCCCGGAGCCGCGCGGGGCTCCTCGTAACCGCCGGGCCTGGCGGAAGGGACGCCGCGATGCAGCAGTTCAAGGGCCGCGTGGCCGTCGTCACCGGCGGGGCGAGCGGGATCGGCCGCGCCATGGCGGAGCGCTTCGCCGAGGCCGGCATGCGCGTCGTGCTCGCCGACGTCGAGCGCGACGCCCTCGATGCGACCGCGGGGGAGCTGCGCGACGGCGGCGCCGAGGTGCTCGGCGTCGAGACGGATGTCTCGAGCGCGGAGAGCGTGGACGCCCTCGCGGACCGCGCCTGGGAGGCGTTCGGCGCGGTGCACGTGGTCTGCAACAACGCCGGGGTCGGCGGCGCGAACGTCGCCTCCTACCGGGCGACGCTTGCGGACTGGCAATGGACGCTGGGCGTCAACCTCTGGGGCGTGGTCCACGGCGTGCGCTCGTTCGTCCCCCGGATGATCGAGGGCGGCGAGGAAGGCCACGTCGTCAACACCGCCTCGATCGCGGGGCTGACTCCGCTGCCCGGCAACGCCCCCTACGGCGTGAGCAAGGCCGGCGTCGTGGCCCTCACTGAGTCGCTGCAACTCGAGCTCGAACTCCGCGACGCGCCCGTGCGCGCCTCGGTGCTCTGTCCGGGCATCGTGCGCACAAACATCCTCGACTCCCAGCGCAACCGGCCCGAGGAACTACAGAATCCCGGCGCACCGCGCCCGGATCCGGTCCAGGAACGGCTGCGCGACGAGTTCGCGCGGAACGCGATCCAGCCCGCCACGGTCGCAGCGAAGGTCTTCGACGCCATCCGTAAGCAGCGCTTCTGGATCCTCACCCACGACGACATCGACCCGTGGATACGCCGCCGCGCCGACGGCATCCTGGCGCGCGCGAACCCGCAGGTGAGGCCGCGCGGGTAGGCCGGAGCGGGCCGCGAGGAGGAATGAGCGAGTGCAGGACCTCGAGGGCCGCGTGGCGGTCGTCACCGGAGCGGGGAGCGGCATCGGGCGCGGGCTCGCCCGGCGCTTCGCCGGGGAGGGCATGCGCGTCGTGCTCGCCGATGTCGAGCGTGACGCCCTCGAAGCGGCCTCGGGCGAGCTGCGCGACACGGGCGCGGAGCTGCTCGCCGTCGAGACCGACGTCTCGATTGCGGCGAGCGTCGAGGCGCTCGCCGATCGCGCCTACGAGGCGTTCGGCGCGGTGCACGTGCTGTGCAACAACGCCGGCGTCGGCGGAGGCCGCGGCCCGACCCAGGACACGACCATCGCCGACTGGCAATGGATCCTCGGCGTCAACCTCTGGGGCGTCATCCATGGCGTGCGCTCGTTCGTTCCGAGGATGCTCGACAGCGGCGAGGAAGGCCACGTCGTCAACACTTCGTCGTTCGCGGGACTGGCCGCGACGCCGTTCAACACCGTCTACGGCACGAGCAAGGCGGGCGTGGTCGCGTTGACCGAGTCGCTGCACCTGGAGCTGGAGCTGCGCGGAGCGCCCGTGCGCGCCTCGGTGCTCTGTCCCGGCCTGATCCGCACGAACATCCTGGACGCCGAGCGCAACCGGCCGGAGGCGCTGCGCAGCGCGGAGCAAGCGACCGAGGGCTCCGGGCGCGCCCGCCTGCGCGACGCCATGGAGAGCAGCGGCATGCTGCCCGCCGAGGTAGCCGAGTGGGTCGTCGGGGCGATCCGCGAGCAGCGCTTTTGGGTCCTGACGCACGATGATATTGATCCGTGGGTGCGGCAGCGGGCCGAGAGCGTCCTGACCCGCTCCAACCCGAGCGCGCGGCTCGGCGGCTGAGCACCCGCGCACGCATCGAGGACGCAGCAGAGGAGGCGGCCTGTGGAGCTTGGAGCGGGATTCCCGCAGCGTGCGATCGGAAGCGACAACGGGGCGCTGCGCGACTACGTGCAGGGCGTCGAGCAGCTCGGCTACACGCACATCCGCGCCGCCGACCACGTGCTTGGCGCCGACGCGTCGCAGTACGAGTTGGAGGGGCCATACACGCACCACGCGATCTTCCGCGAGCCGCTCGTGATGTTCGGCTACGTCGCCGCGCTGACCTCGCGCATCAAGCTCATCACCAGCGTGCTGATCCTCTCGCAGCGCCAGACCGCGCTTGTCGCCAAGCAGGCGGCCGAGGTCGACCTCCTCTCCGGCGGACGGCTCGAGCTGGGCATCGGCAGCGGCTGGAACGAGGTCGAGTACGAGGCGCTGGGCGTCGACTTCGCGACGCGCGGCTCACGCATCGAGGAGCAGATCGGACTGCTGCACCGGCTCTGGGAGGAGTCCCTCGTGACCTTCGAGGGCGAGCATCACGCCGTCCGCGCCGCCGGCATCAACCCGCTGCCCGGGCGCCGCATCCCGATCTGGATGGGCGGCTACGCGCGCGTGATGATGGAGCGCACGGGACGCCTCGGCGATGGCTGGCTCGTGCCGCCGCGCTTCCACAGTCCCGAGGGTTTCCTGCCGCGCCGCGATCGCGTGCTCGCCGCCGCGGAGGCGGCCGGCCGCGACCCCTCGAAGCTGGGCTTCAACCTCAGCGTCAGCACGAAGGGCAAGGACCTCGACGAGCAGCTGCGGCGCGCCGAGCTGTGGCGCGGGATGGGCGCGACGCGCTTCACCGTGAGCACCAACACCTCCGGCATGGCCACCGTCGGCGAGCACCTCGCTGCGCTGCGCGCCTTCATCGAAGCGTACACGGAGTAGCGAGCGCGCAGGCCGGGAGGGCTGGCCCGTGAAGATCTACACACGCACCGGCGACGAGGGCGACACCGGGCTGTTCGGCGGGCCGCGCGTCCCCAAGGACGACGCTCGCGTCGAGGCCTACGGCGCCGTCGACGAGCTGAACGCCGCCCTCGGCGTCGCCGCCGCAGGGCTCGACGGCGAGGCTTCGCCCGACCTCGGGGGGATGCTGCACGAGATCCAGTCGACGCTGTTCGACCTCGGCGGCGAGCTGGCCACACCGGACGCGCGCGAACGCGCGGCGAGCGGCAAGGTCACGCCGTTGCTCGCCGAGGGTGCGAGCGAGCGCCTCGAGGGCTGGATCGATGCGCTGGAGCAGGAGCTGGAGCCCCTGACGCAGTTCATCCTGCCCGGTGGCGCACCGGTCGCCGCCGCGCTGCACCACGCGCGGACCGTCTGCCGCCGCGCCGAGCGGCGCGTGGTCTCGCTGACAACCCTGGAGGAGGTCGCGATCGAGCTGCTGGTCTACCTCAACCGGCTCTCGGACTTCCTGTTCGTCGCGGCGCGCGCCGTCAACCGGCGCGAGGGCGTCGAGGAGCCGCGCTGGGCCTCGCCGCGCGAGGCTTCGGAGCGCTGAGGCGATTGCGTCCGGGTGCTACGCGGTGGCGGCGACGGGCGCGAGCGCTACGGCGGCCTCGCGCAGCAGCTCGACCGTCTCGTCCCAGCCGATGCAGGCATCGGTGATCGAGACGCCGTAGCGGAGCGCGTTCGGGTCGTCGCCGAGGGACTGGTTGCCCTCGTTGAGGTGACTCTCGAGCATCAGGCCGATGATCCCGCGGTTGCCCTCCGCGCGCTGCGCGATCACGTCGCGGAAGGCGATCGACTGGCGGCGGTGGTCCTTGCCGGAGTTGGCGTGGCTGCAGTCGACGAGCACGGTCGGGGTGAGGCTGGCGGCCTCGAGTTGCTCGTGCGTCGCGCACACGGACTCAGCGTCGAAGTTCGTCCCGTCGCTCCCCCCGCGCAGCACGATGTGCCCGTAGGGGTTGCCACTCGTCTGCACCGTGCAGGTCCGACCCTCGCGGTCGATGCCCAGAAACGCGTGCGGCTCGCGCGCCGAGAGCAGCGCGTTCACGGCGACCTCGATGTTGCCGTCCGTGCTGTTCTTGAAGCCGACGGGCATGCTCAGGCCGCTCGCCATCTGGCGGTGCGTCTGGCTCTCCGTGGTGCGCGCGCCGACGGCGACCCAGGAGATGAGGTCCGCCAGGTACTGCGGTGCAATCGGGTCCAGGAACTCCGTGCCCATCGGCAGCCCGAGGCCCCCGATGTCGATCAGCAGCTGGCGTGCGCGGCGGAGCCCGGCGTCGATGTTGAACGATCCATCGAGGTTCGGGTCGTAGATCAGGCCCTTCCAGCCGACGGTCGTGCGCGGCTTCTCGAAGTAGGCGCGCATCACGACCAGCACGCGGTCCTCGATCTCGCGGGCGAGGCTCGCGAGGCGCTGGGCGTACTCCATCGCGGAGCGCTCGTCGTGGATCGAGCAGGGGCCGGCGACGAACAGCATCCGGTCGTCGCGGCCGGACAGGATCTCCTCGATCTCGCGGCGACCCCGCACGACTGTCTCCAGCACGTCTGCGGGAATCGGCAACTCGGCCTCGAACTCCGAGGGCGTCGGCAGGGGGATCGTGCCGGCGATGTTGAGGTCAGAAACGGGACGGTCGAGGTAGTCGGCCATAGTGTCCTCCCGGGACGGGTGATGCGTGACGCAGTGCGCCGTATTGCCTCAAGTGACCGGGCGGCCGGACCGTCCGCGCTGGATGCCCGCGAACGTGGGGAGCCGTCGGCACGAATAATCGTAGCATCGCGATCGTTCTGCCGATAGCGCGTGCATCGCATCATTGGACCTGTTATCAGGATGGGCCGCAGCGCAGCGCAACCTGGTCGCGGCCAGCGTGGATGGCCGGGGCGTCTGTTGCAGGCAACCATCCGCAGTGGAGCGTCGCGACCTGGCGGCCGGACTCGAACTCACGCCGCAGGATGGCGGCGCAACCCGCGGCCGTCGCTTCGGCGAGGCCCCGGCGCACCTTCTTGCCACATCTCGACCTGGGGCTCCGTCCTAGGGTCCGCCGGGTCCGAAACGAATGAAGGAAGGTCGTCTATGTTCGATTGGTGCGTGCTTCCTTCCCGGAGCCGAAGAGGCTGCATAGCATTATTCATCTGCGAGTAGTGTCTCGATCACTGCGGGCAAACTGCGCCACGAGATGCCACCACCGTCGCCTTCGACCTGCGTGTCCGTAGCGCCTTCCTGGATCATCCCGACTACCGCGCCGCAGAGATCCACGATAGGCCCGCCGCTATCCCCTCGGTTCAGCGGCGCGTCGGTGCGCATCAGGTGCAGGTCTGGCTCCACGTAGTCAAAGAACCCCGCAGAGTAGATGCCCTGCGTGACCGTGGCGTAGTGCGTCCGTGCCTGGCTGTACCCGAATGCGAGCACCGTGTCGCCGAGACCGCCAAACTCTGAGAAGGCCAGCGCCAAGAGCACGTCCTCTCCTTCGGCATCAGTCATAGCCGGCGCGTGCAATACGGCCACGTCGGTGGGAAGACCGATGGCGCCGACGAGGCGTGCGTTCGGGACATCCACGATCGTGTTTTCGATGTGGATGCGCCGGGCGCCGTCCACCACATGGGCTGCCGTAGCCCAGTACCCGTCCCCAAGATAGAACGCCGTGCCCCATCCATCGCCTGATCGACGTACCGCGGTGACCTCGGCGACGCTCTCGATGACGCGATCTACCGCGTCCACCGCTGTGCATTCCCGGTCCGTGGAGAGGACGAGATCGAACAACTCGTCTGACAGAACATCGTCCGGGAGCCACGGCAAGAACGGGCTCAGGCTGAATCCAAGGTGGAGAGCGATCGCCAGAACAACGGCAAGCACGAACTGCAAGGTGATGCCTCCCTACGGTGAACGGGATACCGCTCACCACAAGCAGGCATGACGCAGCACCGCAGGGAGACGCGCGATCCCGTCTCGGCCACATCACCTATGCTTGTGATGAGGCGGGCTATCGTAGCACGGCGTAACCCGTATGGAGTGCGCTCGCGTCAGGAGGGACAGCCCTTGGCGAAGTCCGAGCGGCGCATCTTCTCGGAGCTGCCCTCGTGATGGTGGCTATCGGTTCTCAGAGCGCGAGTCACAGCACTTGGCCTAGTTAGCCGCTCGGGGAGATGCCGCGCCGGGTCAGGCGCGCGGATTTCGATGGCAATCCTGTTGTGCTGCGGCGAGCTGGTCCCGTGGGCCCGGTAACCGCTACTTCCGATGCACGGCAGCGCGTGCTGTCAAAAGACCGTGAACGTTCGCCGCTCGCCGCAATCCCGCACTTGCGCCCTCGCGCCGCCGCCTCGCGGCGCGCTACCCTGCGCGCGGCGCATACGCAGCGCCCGGCGAGAGGCAGGCCCGATGGCGGACGACGGCGCGTTCGCGCTCCACGTGCCGGTGCACTACCGGCGGCTCGGCAACGGGCTGCGCGTCGTCGTCTCGCCGGACGACTCGGCGCCGATCGTCGCCGTCGCCGTCTACTACGAGGTCGGCTTCCGGCTCGAGCCGCGAGGGCGCTCCGGTTTCGCGCACCTCTTCGAGCACCTGATGTTCCAGGGCTCGGGCCAGCTGGCGAAGATGGAGCTCGTGCAGCTCGTGCAGCAGAACGGCGGCGTGCTCAACGGCACCACGCGCACCGACTACACCAACTACTTCGAGGTGCTCCCCAAGCCCGCGCTGGAGCTCGCGCTCTGGCTGGAGGCGGACCGCATGCGCGGGCCGCGCATCACCCGGGAGGAGCTCGACAACCAGCGCGACGTGGTCAAGAACGAGGTCCGCGTCAACGTCCTCAACCGCCCCTACGGCGGCTTCCCCTGGATCGACATGGGCGAGCGCGCCTTCCGCAACTGGCACAACTCCCACAACGGCTACGGCGAGTTCGAGGACCTCGACGCCGCCAGCCTCGACGATGTGTGGGCCTTCTTCGGCGACTACTACTCGCCCCGGAACGCAGTGCTCGTGATCGTCGGCGACGTGGACGCCGGGGAGGCGTTCGCGCTGGCCGACCGGCACTTCGGATCGATCGAGGGCGCGCCCGCCCCGCCGCCGCCGGACCTCGCCGAGCCGCGGCAGGAGCGCGAGCAGGCGTTCACGAAGGCGGACCCGCTCGCCAGCCAGCCGGCCCTCGCCTTTGCCTACCACACGCCCGAGCGCGATACGCCCGAATACCTCGCGATGGGCGTGCTGCACCAGCTGCTCGCGGGAGGCGACGACTCGCTGCTACATCGCGAGTTGGTCAGCCGCCGCGGCTACTGCGGCGAGGTCGACGCGGGGATCAACTTCCTCGGCAACATGTTCAGCGCGCGCACGCCGCTGCTCTGGACCTGCTCGCTGATCCACGACGCGGAGACGCCGCCGGAGACAATCGTCGAGGCCGCCGAGGAGCTGATCGCCCCGCTACGCGAGACCGCGATCGACGCCGGGGCGTTCGAGCTCGCGCTCGTGAAGGCTCGCTCCGGCCTCTACTCCACGGTCGGCGGCGGGATGTACCCGGCGATCGGGCGCGCCGATCTGCTGGCCTCGTTCACGCTGTTCGACGACGACCCGGAGCGCGTCAACCGCCTCGAGGCCGAACTGCGCGCCCTCAGCCCTGAGCTGGTCCTCGAGACCGCGCGCGAGTACCTGCGCCCCGAGGCGCGCACCGTGATCGCCGTCGAACCGGGAGCGAGCGCCCAATGAGCGCGCGACCGACCGCGGGCGCCCCGGCCCCGTTCCGCCTGCCGGAGCGCACGGACCTCACGCTCGGCAACGGGCTGCGCGCCACCTTCATCGAGTACGGCGCGGTGCCGAAGGCGTTCGTGCGCGTGTCCCTGCGCGCCGGCGGCCTCGACGAGCGCGAGGGCGCCTCGGGGCTCGCCGAGCTCGCCTCGCGTTACCTCAAGGAAGGCGCGGGAGACCTCGACGCGGGCGAGCTGGCGGCACGAATCGCCCGCTGCGGCGGACGGCTCGATACGCATAGCGGCGACGACTCGACCACGCTCGACGTGCAGGTGCTGTCCGAGTCCACGCCCGAGGCACTGCGGCTGCTCGGCGAGGTCGCCACGCGGCCGCGCCTGCCCAAGGACGAGCTGGAGCGGCTGCGCGCGGAGCTGCTGCGCGAGCTGGCCGTCGCCGCGACGGAGCCCAGCGTGCTGGCGCTGGAGCGCTTCCACGCCGCGCTCTACGGCGATCACCCCTACGCGCGCGTGCTGCCCGCTCGCGCGGATGTCGAGACGCTGGGCAGCGAGGATGTACGCGGCTTCGTCGCCGACGAGTTCGGCGCGGCGCGCGCACACGTGTACGTAGCCGGCCGCTTCGACCTCGCAGCGACCGAGCAGGCGCTGCGCGATGCCTTCGAGGGCTGGACTGCCGGGCCCGCGCCGCTGATCGCGCCGCCCTCGCCGGGCAGCGAGCGCGCGATCCACCTCATCGACCGCCCGGGCGCGGAGCAGTCGACGATCCGCCTGGGGCTGCCGGCGCCGGACCCCTCGCACGAGGACTACCTGCCGCTGACGGTGGTCGATACGCTGCTCGGCGGTGCGTTTATGTCGCGCATCACCCTCAACCTGCGCGAAGACAAGGGCTACACGTACTCGCCGCGCAGCACCATCGCCGTGCACTACCGCGACGCCTACTGGATGCACGCCTCGGACGTGACGAGCGCCCACACCGGCGACTCGCTGCACGAGATCTTCGCCGAGATCGAGCGCCTGCGCGCCGAGCCGCCCTCGACCGGGGAGCTCGAGGGCGTCCAGCGCTTCATGGCCGGCGGGATGCTGGTGCGCAACGCAACGCCCGCAGGCCTGCTCGGGCAGCTCGGCTTCCTCGACTTCCACGAGCTGGGCGCGAGCTATGCCGAGCAGTACGTCGATCGCGTCTACGCGGTGACGCCGGCGCAGGTCAGCGAACTTGCGACTGCGTACCTGCGCCCCGAGGAGCTGACGATCGCGATCGCCGGGGACGCCTCGGTGATCCGCGAGCAAATCGCGCCGTATGGTGCTATCACTACGTAGCGAGGAACACCCTGTGTCAGGAGATAACAACCGCGCGCCGCAGATCGCCGATTTCGACCCGACGCTGCGGGTGAAGCGAAAGCCCTACCACGAACGGCTGCAGGAGTTGCAGCTCGAACTCCTGCACTTGCAGGTGCGGATGCGCGACGACGAGCACGCTGCCGCGGTGATCGTCTTCGAGGGCGTCGACGCCGGGGGCAAGGGGGGCACGATCGCGCGCCTCGCGGGACACCTCGATCCGCGCGGGGTGCGCGTCCACGGGATCGGAGCGCCCACGTCCCTCGAGCTGCTGGGGCACTACCTGCAGCGCTTCCACGCCCGCATGCCACGGCGCGGGCGGATCGCCGTCTTCGACCGCTCCTGGTACGGCCGCGTGCTCGTCGAGCGCGTCGAGGGCCTGACCCCGCGCTCGGACTGGGAACGCGGCTACCGCGAGATCTGCGAGTTCGAGCGCCTCTACCACGATGGCGGGACCGTCATCATCAAGTTCTGGATGCACATCTCCAGGGAGGAGCAGCTGCGCCGCTTCGAGCAGCGCGGCTCGGACCCGTTCAAGCGTTACAAGCTGACCCCGGACGACTGGCGCAACCGCGAGGCCTGGGACCTCTACATGCACGCGACCGACGAGATGTTCGAGCGTACCCACACCGACGTTGCGCCCTGGGTGCTCGTCAGCGCCGAGCAGAAGCGCTACGCCCGCCTCGTGGTCCTCAGCACGGTGGTCGACCGGCTCCGCGAGGCGTTCGGGTAGCCCGGCAGGACGCCCCCGGCGCCTGCTCGCGGACCAGCTCCCGGACCCCGGCCAGCGTTCTCTCGGCGCGCAGCCAGCGTTCCAGGTGCTCAGCGGTCTCCTCGGACGGGTCGAGGATCGCGCTGATGCGGCTCGCGAGCGGGGACCCCTCCGCGCAGATCCAGGCCAGGTCTTCCTGGTATCCGGGGCAGCTCGGCGGGGCAGCTCGGCGGGGCAGCTCGGCAGGGTAGTGCGCGAGACCCTGCCAGTGCAGTCGTCTCCCGATCCCGCCCGGACCTGACAGCGGATCGGCACCCGTGACTGGTGATGAAGCGGAGCGACGGCGGGCGCTCAGTCGCTCGCGACGCCGCCGCCCGGCTGCCGCGGCGCGAGCGTGGCGCCGGCCTTGCGTGTGGCGGCGTACTCCCAGAGCGGCCAGGCGCCGCGCAGGCCCACGTCGTCACCGCCGCTCGCAGGCACCACCTGCGAGGGGTCCAGCAGCTGCGCGCTGTGCAGCTCGCCCAGCCGCTCGCGCAGCGGATCGAGCAGCAACGGACCCGCCGAGGCAACCCCGCCGCCAATCACGACGCGCTCCGGCATGTACGCCTCGATCGCGTTCGCGACGCCGACCGCGATCGCCACCGCGATCTCGCGGAACCAGCCGAGCGCCTTCTCGTCGCCCGCCTGCGCGCGCCGCGTGACCTCCGCCCCGCTCAGGCCGGAGAGCCGCTCGAGGGCGGGACCGGCGCCGAGTGATTCGAGGGTGCGCAGTTCGCGGTGGTCGATCGTCGACTGGCCGATTTCGGCGAGCGAACGCTTGGCGTGCAGCAGCTGCCCGCCGATCAGCACGCCGCCGCCGATGCCCGTGCTGATCGTGAGGTAGACCATGTCGTCGGCGCCGCGGCCCGCGCCGTAGCGGTGCTCGCCGACGGCGGCGAGGTC
Source organism: Dehalococcoidia bacterium (assembly GCA_963667465.2). Lineage (GTDB taxonomy): Bacteria > Chloroflexota > Dehalococcoidia > UBA2979 > UBA2979 > VXMT01. The sequence continues at coordinate 1,451,238 of CAXXDN010000002.1, forward strand.
GGCGTCGTTCACGAGGACGGCGGACAGGCCGCAGGCGTCCGCGAGCGGTTGCGCGGCGAGGTGGCCCTCCCAGGCGGTCAGGTTCGGCATGCGCCCCGCCACGCCGTGCTCGTAGTCCACCACGGCCGGAACGCCGACGATGGCGCCGCGCAGGTTCTCGCTCGCAGCGTCCGCGACCTCGCGCATCAGGCGGGGCAGCGCCGCGGGGTCGTCCGGCGGCGTGGGCTGCGCAGAGCGGGCGACGATCCCGCCCTCGGGCGTGACGACGGCGACGCGCAGATTCGTGCCGCCGAGGTCGGCTGCGAGGACCGCCTCGCGGGGCATCTAGGCCTCACGCACGGCGTGGCCGCCGAACTCGTTGCGCAGCGCGGCGAGCAGCCGCAGTGCGAAGGTGTGCTCACCGCGCGAGGCGAAGCGCGCCCACAGCGATCCCGCGATCACGTCCACCGGCACGCCCCGCTCGACGCCCTCGATCACGGTCCAGCGGCCTTCGCCGGAGTCCTCGACGTAGGGCTGGATGCGGCTCAAATCGGGGTCGCCCTCCAGCGCGCGCTCCGCCAGCTCGAGCAGCCACGAGCGCACCACGGAGCCCCGCTGCCAGAGCCCGGCGATCGCCGCCAGGTCGAGCTCCTCGTCGTAAGCGTCGAGCAGCTCGAAGCCCTCGGCGTAGGCCTGCATCAGCCCGTACTCGATGCCGTTGTGGACCATCTTCACGTAGTGCCCCGACCCGCTCGGGCCGAGGTGCGCGTAGCCACCCTCGAGGGCGAGCGCCGCGAACAGCGGCTCGGCGTCGGCGAAGGCGTCCGCGGCGCCGCCGACCATGAGGCAGTACCCGTGTTCGAGGCCCCAGACACCGCCGGAGACGCCGCAATCGAGGAAGCGCAACCCGCGTTCGGCTGCCTCCCCGGCCCGCCGGATCGAGTCCGTGTAGCGGCTGTTGCCGCCCTCGATCACGAGATCGCCCGCCGAGAGCAGACCGAGTAGCTCCTGGAAGGCGCTCTCCGTGGCCTCGCCGGAGGGGAGCATCAGCCAGACGGTGCGCGGCGGATCGAGCGTGGCGACCATCGCCTCCAGCGAGTCGGCGTCACGCAGGTCGGCGGCGAGGTCGTAGCCGACGACCTCGTGCCCGGCGCGGCGGAGGCGTTCGCGGAGGCCGCCACCCATGCGCCCGAGGCCGGCGAGCCCGATCTTCACGCGCCCAGCTCCGCCAGCTCCTCGATCGTCACGCGCGCGACGCGGCGGCCGAGCACGTGCAGCGACTCGAGGTCGCCGAGCGCCTGCGCCCGCTGCAGCTCGCCGAAGCCGGCCGCCCGGCCGGGGATCGCGAGGTCGTCGTCCTCGTCGCGCACGACCTGGATACAGATGGCGCTGTCCGGACCGCCCTTGTGCAGCTGGCCGGTCGAGTGCAGGAAGCGCGGGCCGAACCCGACTGTCGCGGCGGCGCGGTAGCGGTCGCGCAGGCGAACGCGCGCGGCCTGCAGCGCCTCGACGTTGGCCTCGCTGCGAGGCAGGAACGCCAGCAGCGCGATGTAGTCGCCGGGTCCCGCGCCCGCAAGCAGCTCGGCCGCGGCGGGCGTCGAGGGCGCCTCGACCGGCTCGCTGCTGCCGAGGATGCGGGCGGTCGCGTCCTTCGCCTGCTGGACGTTGGGTTCGTCGAAGGGCTGGACGCCGAGCAGGGAGGCGGCGACGGCGGTGGCGACCTCCCAGCGGTAGAACTCCGCGCCGAGGCCGGCTGCGTCGCCCAGCGGCAGCCGCGCGACGGGCTGGCCGGCCTGTTCGAGCGCCGCGAGGCCCTCGTGGTCGCCGTAGGCGACGAACAGCCGGTCGGCGCCGTAAACCTCGGGCGGACCGAGCGGCTCGCCCTCGACGGGCACGATGCCGCTGCCGTCCTTGCCGGTGGACTCGGCGACCAGTTGCTCGATCCACGCCCCGAGGGCGGCGAGCGGCGGCGGCAGCACGAGCGTCAGCTTGTCGCGCCCGCTCCCGGCAGCCGCACTGAGGATGGCGCCGAGCCGCACGCCGGGGTTGTCGGCGGGCGGCGCGCAGGCCCCACAGGCGCGTTGTAGCTCGACCGCGGGCGCGAGCAGGCCACGCAAATCGACCCCGAGCAGCGCCGCCGGCACGAGGCCGAAGTACGAGAGCGCGGAGTAGCGCCCGCCAATCTCCTGCGGGTTGAGGAAGACCTGCCGGAAGCCTCGCTCCTCCGCGAGTTCGGCGAGCGGCGTAGCCGGGTCCGTGATCGCGACGAAGCGCGCGCCGTCCGGGACGCGCGACCAGAAGTAGTCGAGCTGCGAGCGCGTCTCCACCGTTGTGCCCGACTTGCTGGCGACGACGAACAGCGTGCGCGAGAGATCGAGGCGCGCGTCGAGGGCGCGGATCTCCGCCGGGTCGGTCGTATCGAGGACGCTGAGCGCCGGGTGGCCGGGTGCGCTGCCGTGCGTGCCCGCGACGACTTCGGCAACGAGGCTGGAGCCGCCCATCCCGAGCAGCACGATGTCGTCGAGGCCCTCGGCGACCGCCTCGCGGGCGAACGCCTCGATCTCCTCGACGCGTCCTGCGAAGTCCTCCGGCGCCGTCAGCCAGCCGAGGCGATCGGCGATGCCCGCCGGCTCGTCTGCCCAGAGCGTGTGATCGCCCACCTGCAGGCGGCCGGCGGTGTCCTCGCGCGTGATCTGGTCGAGCGCCTCGCTCGTGGTGACCGCGATCGGGCCGAGGCTGCCCTCGATGCGGGCGCTGCCGGAGCGGATCGCGGTCAGCGCCTCGTCGATGCAGCGCAGCAGCGCAAGGAAGTCCGCCTCGAACGCGTCAAGCCCATCGATGAGCAGCTGGTCCGTCACCGCCTCGAGGTCCACGCCCGCCTCGCCGAGGGCGGCGAGCGTCGCCTCGGCCTCGGCCTCGTCCTCGCGCGTGATCGCGTGCGAGGCGTCGCCGTGGTCGGCGAAGGCGTTGAGCGTCGGCTCCGGCAGCGTGTTCACCGTGTGCGGCGCGACGAGGTTGTCGACGTAGAGCACGTCCGGGTAGGCGGCGTTTTTTGTGCCGGTCGAGGCCCAGAGCGGGCGCTGCACGCGCGCCCCCGCGGCCGCGAGGCCGTCCCACATCCCGCCCGAGAAGACCTCGGCGAAGCGCGCGTAGGCGGCGCGCGCGTTGGCGACGCCTGCCTTCCCGCGCAGCGGCGAGTTGTCCGCCAGCCGCCCGTCCACCTGCGTATCGACGCGCGAGACGAAGAACGAGGCGACCGAGGCGATCGCGGAGAGGTCGCGCCCCGCCTCGAGCGCGCGTTCGAGCCCGGCGACATAGGCGCGCGCGACCGCCTCGTAGACGGCGATGTCGAAGAGCAGGGTGATGTTGACGTTGACGCCCTCGCCGATCAGGCGCTCAACGGTCTCAGGCGCGTTGGGCGTGCCGGGCACCTTGATCATCACGTTGGGCCGGCCGACCGCCTCGACGAGGCGGCGCGCCTCGGCGATCGAGCGCTGCGAGTCGTGCTCGACGCCCGGCGGCAGCTCGAAGGAGACGTAGCCGTCCGCGCCTCCGCCCGCCTCGTAGATCGGGCGCAGCGCGTCGGCGGCGCGGCGCAGGTCGGCGCCGGCGAGGCGCACGAAGGCGTCGTAGGGGTCGCTCACCCCGGCGTCGGCGAGGGCGCGCAGCTCGTCGTCGTAGTCGGATGAGCCGGCGATTGCCTTGCCGAAGATCGTCGGGTTGGAGGTCAGCCCGGAGACCCACTCGTCATCGATCAGGCGCTGCAACTCGCCGGAATCGAGGAAGCCGCGGCTGATGAAGTCGAGCCAGGTGCTCTGGCCCTGCTCGTGCAGGAGCGCAAGCGACTCGCTCATGGGTCGGGACCTCCTCGGACACGGGGAGCGGGCGCGCGGCCTTCTGCGCGCATCCTAATCGAGATTCGTCCGGGTGGCAGCGCCGGGAGTGGCAAGGCGCGGCCTCGCTATACTCCCCACGACGACGAGCGAGTGGAGGTGAGCGATGGGCGAGTTCGTTGAGTACGAGGTGGAGGGCCGAATCGCGACAGCGACGCTGAACCGGCCCGAGCGGCTGAACGCGATGAACACACCGCTGATCAACGAGCTGGTCGGCTACCTCGAGCAGGCCGCCGCCGACCCCGGCGTGCACGTCGCCATCGTGCAGGGCGCAGGCCGTGCCTTCTCAACCGGCTACGAGATCGGCGAGCAGCGCGATCACGACCGGCCCTGGTCGCCGGCCCTCGACCGCGACCTGATCGAGACTCGCCTGCTGACCTGGCTGCGCATCCCCGAGATCCGGCTGCCGATCATCGCGAAGGTGCACGGCTACTGCATCGCCGGCGGCACGCAGCTGGCGAGCATCTGCGATGTGACCTTCGCCGCCGAGGACACGCGCGTCGGCAGCGGGCCGCAGCTGCCCCTCGGCGCGGGCTTCGTGACGGCATTCTGGGCCTGGCATATCGGGCCGAAGAAGGCGAAGCGCTACGCCTTCCCCTCCGGCGAGTTCATCACGGGCACCGAGGCGGCGGAGCTCGGCCTCTTCAACGAGGCCGTCCCGGCGGACCAGCTCGACGCCTACGTCCTCGACTACGCGCAGCGCATCGCGCTCGTCCCGAAGGACGTGCTCGTGATCCACAAGCTGACCGCGAACCGCATCCAGGAGATCCAGGGCTTCCGCTCCTCGCTCCGCGCAGGCGCCGAACTTGACGCCATCGCCCACTTCTCGCCCGAGGTCGACAAGCTGCGCGCCAGCGTCCGCGAACTCGGCGTGCGCGGCGCCATCGACGCCTGGAAGTCGCAGGTCTAGGCGCGGTCTTCCGGCCGCCGCTGAGGGCGTCCCGATGGCGCGCAAAGAGACGCTGGTCGACGCCGAGGGCGTCGCGGTGCGGCTGTCCAGCCCGGACAAGGTGATGTTCCCCGAGCGGGGCTGGACGAAGCTCGACGTCGCCGAGCACTACCTGCGCTGCGCCGCGGGCGTGCTGCGCGCCATCGGCGGGCGGCCCTGCCTGCTCAAGCGCTGGCCGCAAGGCGCGGGCGGCGAGCCCTTCTACCAGAAGCGCGCGCCGAAGGCGGCGCGCGAGACCGCCTGGATCACCTTCCCCTCCGCGCGGCCCGGCCGCATGGTCGTCGCGCGCGAGTTGCAGGACGTGATCTGGATGGTGCAGCTCAACTGCCTCGACCTGCACAGCTGGCCCGTCACCACCGAGGACCTCGACCACCCCGACGAGCTGCGGCTCGACCTCGATCCAGCCGAGGGCTCCGACTTCGAGCTGGCGCGCGCGGTCGCCGCGCTCTGCCGCGACGTGCTCATCGAGCACGGTCTGGAGGGCCGTCCCAAGACCTCGGGCTCGCGCGGCATCCACATCTACGTGCCAATCGAGCCGCGCTGGAGCTTCCACGAGGTGCGGCGCGCCTCGCTGGCGCTCGCCCGCGAGGTCGAGCGCCGCGAGCCCGGCCTCGCCACCACCGAGTGGTGGAAGGAGCAACGGCGCGGCGTCTTCATCGACTACAACCAGAACGCGCGCGACAAGACGATCGCCAGCGCCTACAGCGTGCGCCACACCGGCCTCGTCTCCGCCCCCTTCGCCTGGGACGAACTCGAAACGATCGACCCGCACGCACTCGACCTTGAGGCGTTCGCCGAGCGCTGGGACGCCCGCGGCGACGTCGCCGCGACGATCGAGGCGCCGCCGGGCCGCCTCGACGGCCTGCTGGCGCTCGCGGAGGCCGACGAGGCGCGCGGAATCGGCGACGCACCGTGGCCGCCGCACTACCCGAAGCAACCAGGCGAACGGCCGCGGGTCCAGCCCTCGAAGCGCGCGGCCCCGAAGGCGTAGCGCCCGCTCAGCCAGGCCCACTGGCGCCTGCTCCGCCCCCTCCCATCCGTCATTCCGGCGAAAGCCGGAATCCAGCACGCCCGAGAGAAAGTCCCGATCCGCTCCGAAATCCCGAAGGCGGGGCCGAGGGGTCCGGCCTGACCTCGAGGCGCTCGTGCGGGGGCGGCAGTTGCGGGGGCGGGCGCTCCGTGCGGGGCGTGGGGCACAGCCCCTACATGAAGAAGCTCCGAGGGCGGGGCCGAGGGGTCCGGTCTGACCTCGAGGCGCTCGTGCGGAGGCGGCAGTTGCAGGGCGGCCGCTCCGGGCGGGGCGTGGGGCGCAGCTCCCACATGAAGAAGCTCCGAGGGCGGAACCGAGGGCCGCCGTGACCAGGGGGCGATCGGGTGGGGCGGCGGTCGCCGGGCAGGCGCTCCGCGTGGGGGCGTGGGGGCGCAGCCCCCACATGAAGAGATTCCGAGGGTGGGTGGGTGGGCCGGAGCCGCGCGCAGCGCGTGCTCCTCCGGGATGGGGGCGTGGGGGGCGCAGCCCCCCACAACAGAGGCGCGCGCCACCCCCGAAGGCGTAGATCGCCCCTCAGCGCATCATCCGTCCGCCGTCGACCTACGAGGTGTGCTGCGCGACGATCGCTCGCGCTTCGTCGCCGACGCCCGGCAACGCCGCCTGGAACGCGTCTTCATCCAGCGAAGCCGCAAGGTTTGGATAGCCCGCGCGCTCGATCATCGGTCGCAGGCGGCCGCGCTCGAAACGCTCCAACACCCAGTCGAGGGGATCACCGGCCGCCGTCGCGTCCAGCATCAGGCGCTCGTTACCCAGCTCCGGGCCGTAGTGGTAGTGGGGCGCCTCGGCGAAGCAATCGAAGCGCAGCAGCTCCGTGTCCTGTCCATCGATGTCCGCGTAGATTTGGATGCACAACCCGCCGTCGCCCGGGATGTCTCCCCGGTAACTCATGGCGACCTCGACCGCTCCGGCGGCGATTACCTTCGTACCCTTGTCCACGCCGACCCCGCCCTCCGCCTCGACCCGCACCCCCGCTCGGGACGCTCGATCGAGGGCAGCAGTCTAACCGACGCGCGACGCCGGACAGCCGACCGTGCGTTAGCCGAAGACGCCGCGTTCCGCGAGCCGTGCCTGCTCGTCCTCACCGATGCCGAACTCGCGCAGCACCTCGTGCGTGTGTTCTCCGCTCGCCGGCGCCGGTCCGCGTGGTCCGAGGTCGGTGGAGCGGATCTGGAAGGGCGTGCCGAGCGTCTGGTACGCGCCTGCCTCGGGATGCTCCACTTCCCGGATCCAGCCGTACTCGCGCACCTGCGGGTCGGCGATCACCTCCGGCAGCTCGGCGGCCGGCGCCCAGATCACCCCGTGCTCGTCGAGACGGCCCGACCAGTAGGCGAGGTCCTGTGCGGCGAAGGTTTCCGAGATTGTCGCGGCCAGCTCGCGGCGCTCCTCGGCGAAGCGCTCCGCCGCGCTGCGTCCATCCAGCGCCAACTCCGGCCGCCCGATCGCGGCGCAGAACTGGTCCCAGTAGCGGTCCGGTTGCAGCATCACCAACACGATCCAGCGCCCGTCCCTCGTCTGGTACGAGTTCCAGATCGGGTTCGGCGGCGCCTCGCGATCGTGCCGCGGGGCAGCCTGGCCGGCGACGAGCGCGGCGGAGAAGTCCGTGCCGACGCTCCACAGCCCGGTGCCCTGCAGGGTGACTTCCACGTACTGCCCCTCGCCGCTCTGGTCGCGCAGCCGGAGGGCGGCGAGCACGGCGGCGAGCAGGGTGACGCTCGTCATGTGGTCGCCCTGGCCCGGCCGGTTGAGTGGCGGGGGCGAGCCTGGCGGCTGTTGCAGCGCCGCCATCACCCCGGCGCGCGCCCAGAACGCCGAGTAGTCGAAGCCCGCCCGCTCCGAATCCGGACCGCGCGTCCCGTAGCCGGTGAGGGACGCGTAGATGATCGAGGGGCGCACGGCGCGCAGCGCGTCCTCGGTGAGTCCGTAGCGCTCGCGCCGGGGCTGCGTGAGGTTGGTCAGGAACACATCTGCGCGCTCGCAGAGCCGCCACACGAGGCCCGGGCCGCCCTCGCTCGTGAGGTCGACAGTGATCGACCGCTTCCCACGGTTGTCGAGCTCGAAGGCGTAGTTGAGCGCGAAGTCATGGTCGTAGCCGCTCGCGCGCTGGTCATAGCCGCGGAACGGGTCGCCGCCCGGCGGCTCCACCTTCACGACGTCCGCACCGAGGTCGGCCATCAGCGCACCGGTGCTCGGCGCGGCGAGCCAGTTGGCGGCCTCGATCACAACGATGCCGCTCAGCGGTCCGGACACGGCCCGACCTCCTCCGCTATTCGCGGGTGCAGATGAAGCTCGCCCCCATCGCGAACGGCCCAACCTCACAGAGCGCGACCTCGGCGTCCGCGATCTGGCGAGGACCGGCGGTGCCCATCATCTGGCGAGCGGTCTCCGCGACGTGGGCCATGCCGTGCAGGCGACCCTCACCGAGGTTGCCGCCGGAGGTGTTGAAGGGCTGGTCCCCGTCCAGCGCGAGGCGCTCGGCCGTCGCCCAGGCGTGGGCCTCGCCCTCGCCGCAGAAGCGGAAGGTCTCCATCCGCGTCCACATCATCGGGCTGAAGCCGTCGTAGAGGTGCAGGACGTCGACGTCCTCGGGGCCCAGGCCGGCGCTGCGATAGAGGTTCTCCGCGTGCAGCCCGTCCATCTCGTAGAGATCCTCGAGCGACTCGATGATCCCGCCGCGCTCGAGGTTGTGCGGCGTCATGGCGTGGCCGGCGATGTAGCCGCCGGGATGGGGCGTGCCACGTGCGCGATCCTCGGTTGTCATGATCACGGCGCCGGCGCCATCGACAGGCATGTCGTAGTCGAAGAGGCTCATCGGCCAGGAGATGATCCGGGCGTTGAGGTAGTCGTCGCGGGTGATCTCGCGCCCGTACCAGGCGGCGTTCTCGTTGAGCTGGGCGTGCGTGTGGGCGTTGAGCACGGCGTCCGCGAGCGCCTCGCGAGGCGCGCCGTACTTCTCGAGGTAGCGCTGGAAGTGGAGCGCCTGGCGCGGTCCGCCGCCGCCGTGGCCGTAAGGGACGGTGAACTGGTTCTCGCCGCCCGCGGTCGTCGCCGGGTTGTCGTGATAGCGGACGCCGGCGGGGTGGTGGAGCGCGCGGTAGACGAGGGCGTAGTCGCAGGCCCCGGCGGCGAGCGCGTTCGCGGCCTCGATCACGCTCGCGGCGATCATCGACCAGTTCGACTGGTTGAACCAGCGCACGTTGGGGAGGCCGAGCATCCGCATCATGTAGGTCGCGGGGATGACGTCGTGGCCGACGATCCCGCGGTTGACCCCGAGCGGGTTCGGGTAGACGGCGATGCCGTCGATCTGCGCCAGTTCGATGCCGGCGTCCGCCACCGCGTTCGTGACCGCCTCGTACGCGATGCTGCCGAGCGAACGAGGCGCATAGCGGTGGCAGGGGCTGTAGCCGACGCCGATAAAGCAGGGGCGCTTGCCAGGCGGGAATTCGATCGCCATGGCGCTACCCCGCCGAATCTTTGCGCGCGGGCCGGAACTGCGGGAACACGATCTCGTCGCTCGCCCGCTCGAACACGACCTCGACGCCCATTCCGGCAGCGATCTCAGCGTAGTCGCAGTCGAGCAGGTTCGCGAGGACGAACAGCCCCGCCTGCTCCTCCAGCTCCACCATCACCACCGGGTACGGCGTCTTCTCCCCGAAGGCGCGGATGTCGGAGTCCTCGTGGATGTAGTAGCTGTAGACGGCGCCCCGTCCGCTCACCTCGGCGAACGCGAGATCCGCAGCCTCGTCGTGGCAGTTCGTGCAGAAGTAGACGGGCGGGTGGTGGAAGCGCAGGCAGCCCTGGCATTGCTGGATCGCGAGCGCCTCGCGGCGCGCGGCCTCCCAGTAGGGCTCGGTCAGCGCGTCCGGGGCCGGGAGCACGCGATACGGCGCCATCGTCTCCTTCTGCCCGCTCGGTCTGTCCACCATCGCCCGGCCCCTCATTGCCCCGCGCGGCGCACGATACCGCCCGCAGGGGGATTGCGCTCGCGGGATGCCGTCGCAGCGAGGCTACTCCACCGCCCCTGGATTCCGGCGCCCCTGGATTCCGGCGCCCTGGATTCCGGCTTTCGCCGGAATGACGGTTCTGCAAGGGTCTCGCGAGGGGTGCGCGGGGGGCGTGAGCGGGGTGGATCCGGGCATCGGAGCGTCGTGCGCCCTCGACGGTCCGGGTGGGGGCGTGGGGGGCGCAGCCCCCACAGCAAGAACATCCGAGGGCGGGCGGGTGGGCCAGAGCGGGGCGCAGCCCCCGCTTGTCCGGGCTGGGGGGGTGGGGTGTTGCGCTCCCCGCAGGCGACGCGCGCATGCCCTCGCAGGGTCCGTTGCGCAACCGGCGGGCTGCGCCCGCACCCCCTCACCCTCACCCGCTCCCGCCGGGGGAGAGGGAACAGCAGGATGCGCGGCGAGGCTAGCGCTCGATGATCTCGAGGAAGCCGGGGCCGTCGTCGCGCGCGAGCTGCCCGAACGTGCAGTCCCCGGGATCCTTGTCGGGGCGGAAGCGCTCGAAGCGGGTGGCGTGGCGGAAGCGCCCACCGCTGATCTGGTCGTAGCTGACCTCCACGACGATCTCCGGCCTTACTGGCGTCCACGAGGTGTCGCGACCGCCGCTCCAGCGGCTCTCCGCGCCGGGCCGGCGCGCCTCCTCGCCAAAGCTGTCCCCGGCGGCCAGCGCCGAGAACTCCTCCAGCAGCGCGACCCGCTGCTCGTCCGGGAAGCCCGAGGTGTGGCCGACGAAGTGCATCGCCCCGGCCTCGTCGTAGAGCCCGAGCAGCAGCGAGCCGAGGCGGTCGCCCCGCTTGTGCAGCCGGTAGCCGCCGACCACAGCGTCGACGCTGCGGCGGCGCTTGATCTTCAACAGCTCGCGCTTGCCCGCGACGTAGCGCCCGTCGAGGCGCTTCGCGACGATGCCGTCGCAGCCGGCCGCCTCGAACTCCTCGAACCAGTGGCGCGCGGTCTCCGCGTCCTCCGTCGAGGGCGTGAGCCGCCACAGCTCCTCGAGGCCGCCGAGCAGCGCGGCGAGGCGCGCTCGGCGCTCGGCGAAGGGCTGCTCGCGCAGGTCCTCGCCCTCGTGGGCCAGCAGGTCGAAGGCAACGAGGCAGGCGGGCGTCTCCTCCGCGAGCCTCGTGATGCGCGACGCGGCGGGGTGGACGCGCTGCTGGAGCGCGTCGAAGTCGCTCGCATCGCCGATCACGACCAACACCTCGGCGTCGACGATGGTGCCCGAGGGCAGGGCCTCGAGGGCGGGCGCAAGCTCCGGGAAGTAGCGCAGCAGCGGTTTCCGGTTGCGGCTGTCGAGGCGCGCCTCGTGCGTCCCGCTGTCGGACCAGGCGAGGGCGCGGAAGCCGTCCCACTTGGGCTCGTAGGCCCAGCCGGGCGGCTCCGGCATGCGCTCGCGGACGCGCGCCTCCATCGGGCTGATCGGTGGTTCGAATGGCCAGTCGGGCATGGCGGGACGGTAGCACGCTCGCGGGTGCTTGACGGGCGGGCGGCGGCCCTGTTCTATTGGAGTTGCAGGGAGCCGACGGGTTCCCGCGACGCAGCCGAACCTCGTTCGCGGATGGGACGGGGGCGGGGGAACCAACCGCAGGGGTGAATCCGGTGGCAACGAGGCGCTGAGCGGCCTCGCGCCCCCGGTAGGCGACCTAAGCGCCGAACCCGTCAGCTAACCCCGCAGGCGCACTTGGGGCGGCCCCCGCAGGGCCTGTCCGGCGCACAGCGCCCGGCAGGCAATCACGGTCGTTCCGGTATCGCCAACCCAGCACGTCGTGCGGCGTACCGCCGCGCGCGCAGCGATAGAGGAGGCCGCAATGGCTATCGAGTCCCCCACCCAGCTTTCAGCCGTCCTGCCCGGCAACGGCGCGGCAGCCGAGGCCGCGGAAATCCTCGAGGAGCCGTACGAGGCGATCAACATCCGCAACTTCGAGAAGGTGCCGCAGATCCAGGGCATCGCCGAGGAGCTGCGCCAGGACATCCGTGTCGTCGCCCAGGTGCTGCCGTTCAAGTCCAACCGCTACGTGATGGACCACCTGATCGACTGGGACCGCGTGCCGGAAGACCCGATGTTCCGGCTCACCTTCCCGCAGCGCGACATGCTCGACCCGGAGCACTACGACCAGATGGCCTCGCTGCTGGCAAGCGGCGCGGACAACGCCGAGGTGCGGGCGGCCGCGAACGAGATCCGGCTGACGCTCAACCCGCACCCTGCCGGGCAGATGGAGCACAACGTGCCCATGCTCAACGGCAAGCCGCTGCAAGGCATGCAGCACAAGTACCGCGAGACCGTGCTGTTCTTCCCCAGCCAGGGGCAGACCTGCCACGCCTACTGCACGTTCTGCTTCCGCTGGCCGCAGTTCGTCGGCATGGAGGGCCTCAAGTTCGCGATGCGCGAGGGCGAGTTGCTGCGCGACTATGTCGAGGAGCACCCCGAGATCAGCGACATCCTCTTCACCGGCGGTGACCCGCTGATCATGAAGACACGGATCCTGCGCGGCTACATCGAGCCGCTGCTGGAGCCCGGCCGCGCCCCGAACATCTCGACGATTCGCATCGGCTCGAAGGCGCTCGCCTACTGGCCGCACCGCCTGATCTCCGACGACGACGCCGATGAGCTGCTGGAGCTGTTCCGCAAGGTGGTCGCCTCCGGCCGCCAGCTGGCGATGATGTCGCACTTCAACCACCCCGTTGAGGTCGAGGCGCCGCCCGCCCTCGAGGCGATCCGCGTGCTGCGCGAGACCGGAGCGCAGATTCGGACCCAGACGCCGCTGCTGAAGCACATCAACGACGACCCGGACGCGCTCGCCCGGATGTGGCGGCTGCAGGCCCAGACGGGCTGCATCCCCTACTACCTCTTCGTGGCGCGCGACACCGGCGCGAAGCGCTACTTCGAGCTGCCGCTCTGGCGCTGCTGGGAGATCTTCCGCGAGGCCTACTCGAAGGTCAGCGGAGTCGCCCGCACCGTGCGCGGGCCCAGCATGTCGGCCACGCCCGGCAAGGTGCAGGTGCTCGGCGTCACCAGAGCGGCAGGCGAGCGCGTGATGGTGCTGCGCATGCTGCAGGGCCGCAACCCGGACTGGGTCGGCCGCCCCTTCTTTGCCCGCTACAGTGAGACCGCGAGTTGGCTCGATGAGCTCGAGCCGGCCTTCGGTGACAGCGAGTTCTTCTACGACCGCGAACTGAACGAGCTGCTCGGTGGCGGCGGCAGCCCCTGGTCCAAGGACGAACTCTCACTGCCGCTCGTCGGCGGCTAGCAGCGAGGCGCGCGACAGGGCCGGGCGAGGCTAGACGGGCGCGGCCCCTTCGGGGCCGCTACCCTCGCCTGAGCCGGCGATCGCCTCCGGCAGCTCCAGTTCGATACCGGTCGAGCCCGAGCCGGGTCCGCGCGGCTCGTGGCGCTCGAAGCGGCCGATCGGGATCGCCGGCATCGTCGTGATGTGCGCGCCGGCGCGCACGCCCAGCTCGAGCGAGAAGTTCGCGATCGACTCGTTGTCGCCGGCCTCGACGACGCTCACGAAGTCGTACTCCCCGAGCACACCGTAGAGACCGAGCGTCTCGACGCCCTCGGCCTGGATCTCCGCCTCGATGCGCAGCAGGCGCTCGGGATCCTCGAGCGAAGCCGCCCGGCCCTCGGGCGTCATCGTCAGCAGCAGGAAGTACGTCGCCATCGCCAGCTCCTCGTCGCCGGGCGCATTCTGACACGTCGCCTGCAGCGTTGCCTACGAGACAACCCGACGAGCCGCGGGGGCGCGGTATCATCGCCACGCGTCACCGTCGGCGAGACCGGACGGGGCGCACGGAGGAGGCCCGGATGCGCTTCGGCGGTTTCAGCTTCGGCTCCTGGCATGAGAGCGAGAGCCACGGCGAGGTCCTCGCGCAGCTGGTCGAGCTCGCGGTGCAGTCCGACCGCCTCGGCCTCGACAGCTTCTGGCTCGGCGAGCACCACTTCTCGCGTCACGGCATCCTCGCCGACACGATGGTGATGGCCGCTCACATCGCCGCGCGCACGGAGCGCATTCGCATCGGCACGGCGGTGATCGTGCTGCCGCTGCACAATCCCGTGCGCGTCGCCGAGCAGGTGGCGATCGTCGATCACCTCAGCCGCGGTCGCGTCGACGTGGGCGTCGGCATCGGCTACCAGCAACGCGAGTTCGCCGGCCTCGGCGTCGACATCGACGAAGCGCGTGCGCGCTTCATCGAGAGCCTCGACGTGCTGGTGGGCGCCTGGACCGACGAGCCGCTGGTCTACGAGGGCGCGCACCTGCGCATCGCCGCCGAGGACGCGATCACGGTCTACCCGAAGCCGCTGCAGCAGCCACACCCGCCGATCTACCAGGCCGTCAGCACCACCCCGGCCAGCATCGACCTCGCGGCGAGCCGCGGGCTGCCCGTCATCGTCGGCGGCCCGACCGACGTCCTCGGCCGCGCGCCCGAGGTGATCGCACACTGGCGCGAGCGGATGCGCGCACATGGCCGCGACCCCGAGGGCCACGACCTGCCCTGCCTGCAAAACGTCTTCGTCGCCGAGAGCGACGAGGCCGCGCATGCCGAACTCGAGCGCGTCGACGCCTCGTGGAGCCTGCGCGTCCTGCGCGAGGTCGGCTCGCCGATCGGGCACGACGGCAAGGTGCCGGAGGGCTACGAGCACTGGGTGCAGCGCTGGCAGCAGCGCGAGCTCGCCAGCGGCGACGCCGCTCGCACCGACGTCCCGCAGCTCTTCGGATCGCCAGACACGGTCGCGGGGCAGGTGCAGGCGCTGCGCGACCAGGGCGTCGAGCACATCTTTGGGCGCTTCACCATCCCCGGCGTCCCGTTCGAACGGGTCCAGCGCTCACTCGAGCTGTTCGCGACGGAGGTCGCGCCGCGCTTCCGCGACGGCCGGCCCGCTCCGGCGCCCGCAGCCATCGAGGCCGGCGCGGCGCCCGGCTAGCGATGACCGGGTAGCGACGCCCGGCCAGGGGCGCCTGACCAGGAGAGGAGCGGCCTCGATGCGTTACGTGGTCACGGGAGGCACGGGCTTCGTTGGTGCGTACGTCGTGCGCGACCTGCTGAGGGCTGGGCACAACGTCACCGTCTACGACCTCCAGCCCAACCTCGCGTTCCTCGAGGATGTGCTCGGCGAGCCGCCGCACGACGTGCGCGTCGTCTCCGGCGACGTGCGCGACCTGCCGCTGCTGCTGCGCACCTTCCGCGAGGCGCAGCCGGAGCGCGTCGTGCACCTCGCCTCGACGCTCGGCGCGGGCAGCGAGTTCAACCCGCTGCGCACGGTGCAGGTCAACATCGAGGGCACGATCCACGTCTTCGAGGCGGCGCTCGAAGCAGGCGCGGAGAAGGTCGTGTGGGCCAGCTCGATCGCCGTCTTCGGGCCGACCAGCGTGCGCTCCGGCGAGGGCATCGCGAACGACGACTACCACGCTCCGGTGCGCCTCTACGGCGCGTGCAAGACCTTCCTCGAGCAGCTCACCCTCAACTACCGGCGCGAGCGGCAGCTCGACGCGGTCGGCCTGCGCTTCTCGATCGTCTACGGCTACGGCAAGGCGCTGACGGTCGAGCGCGGCAGCCGCGCCGTACACCTCACGGAGCTGATCGAGAAGCCGGCGATGGACGAGCCCGCCGAGGTGCCCTACGGCGACGACGTGCAGAACCTCGTCTACGTCGAGGACGTCGCGCGCGCCGCCGTGCTCGCGAGCCAGACGCTCGGCACCGAGCCGGCCGGGCTCACCGTCGGCGGCGAGGACGTGGTCGTGCGAGACGCCGCCGCGATCGTACAGAAGCTGATGCCGGACGCGCAGATCACGGTGCTGCCCGGCATGCGCGACGGCTCGGCGGGCTACGACCTCTCGACGACCAGGGAGCAGATCGGCTACGAGCCGGCGTTCTCGCTGCGCGAGGGGCTGCGCCGCACGATCAACGCGCTGCGCCTCAAGGCGGGCCTCCCGCAGATCGAGGCGTAGCCAGCCTGCGACGAGCACGCGGAGACGGGAGGCGACCGTGGCAGCCGCCGAGTGGGGATACGCGGGGCCAATCGGGCCGGCGCACTGGGCGTCGCTGTCCGAGGCCTACGCAGCATGTGGCGGCGAGCAACAGTCGCCGGTGGACATCACCGGCTACGAGCGCGGCAACCGCGGTCCGCTCTCCTTCTCGTACGACGGTGACGCCTCCGCCGTGCGCAACGACGGCAAGGCCGTGCACGTGGACTTCGAGGCGGGGAACACCCTGACGTCGGGCGACCGCACCTACGAACTGGCGTCGCTGCACATGCACGCGCCCTCGGAGCACCGCGTCGAGGGGGCGGACTTCGCGGCCGAGCTGCACCTGGTCCACACCGACGCCGCCGACGACTTCGCGGTCGTGGCGCTGCTCTTCGAGCCAGGCGAGGCCAGCCCGATCGTGCAGGCGATCCTCGATGCCGCACCGGCGACGGGTGAGACCGTCAGCGGGGGCGTCGCCCTCAACGCGGCGGCCTTCGTCCCCGGGGGTGCGGCCTGCTACCACTACGACGGATCGAAGACGACGCCGCCCTGCGACGAGGGCGTTGCCTGGCACGTCATGCACGACCCGCTGACAATCTCACAGGCGCAGGTCGACGCGCTGCTTGCCCTCGGTGGCGGGCCCACGAACCGCCCCATCCAGCCGCTCGGCGACCGCCGGATCGTGCTCGGGGACGCCTAACTCGCGGCCGCCGCCTTCTCCTCCTCGACCATGCGCTCGAGGTCCTCGAGGGTGAGCGCGCCCGGCTGCTTGTGCTCGCGCGCCATCCACGCCGAGGCGCGCTGGATCACGCGGTTGTAGGGCGTGGGTACGCCGGCGCCGATGCCGATCATCACGATCTCGCCGTTCAGGTAGTCCGTCTCGATCGTGCCTGTGGCGCGGATCAAGCTCTGCCAGCTCGAGTTGCCGAGCCGCGGGCTGTCGCCGATCGCCTCGGTCACGTAACCGTCCACGTCGCGGTGCTCCGCCTCCTCGGCCGGGCTGGCATAGTCGAGGTTTGCCGCGTCGTAGACCATGAGCGCCTCCTTCACCAGCGCTCGCCGGAAGTCGTCCACGTCCACGTCGATACCGACGCAGCCGACGAGGCCGTTCGCGAGGTTGCGGATCAGCTTGGCGTACTTCCAGCGGGTGATCCGCGGCTCGACGCGCGAGGCGAAGTTGCAGCAGCGCAGGTCCTCGGAGACCTGCTCGATCAGTTCATCGCTGCCCTCCGGGTAGCGCCCGACGTCGAGCAGGCCACCGACAGGCCGGGCGTGGTTCTCGATCACGCCCGCCTCGAGGTAGGTGCCGGGCAGGCGGGCGACCATGCCGTAGACGCGCGGGAAGCGGCGCAACGCACGGCGCTCGTTCTCGACGCCGTTCTGCGCGCAGATGATCGGCGGCTCGATCCCGCCCGTTGACGCCTCGAGGTCGAGCAGGGCGCCCTCGGTGTCCTGTGTCTTCATCCCGAGGATCACGACGTCGTCCCCGGTCCACTCGATCTCGTTCGGGTGGCCGACGGCGGGGATCTGCAGATTGATCGTCCCGAGGTCGTGGGTGACGAACTCCAGGCCCCGCTCCTGGATCGCAGTCAGGTGGTCGCCGCGGCAGATCAGCACGGTGTCGTGCCCGCCGTGGAAGAGCCGGGCGCCAATCGTGGCGCCGACGCCTCCGGCGCCGTAGATGATGTAACGCACGCTTTCGCTCCCTTCCGTCGCCGCTAGCTGGCGACGACGCCGTCGACGGCGATCACGCCCTCGGCCAGCAGGCGTTCGTAGTCCTCGGCGAGGCCGCGCGCCTCCAGTACCTCCCGCGCGTCCGAGCCCGGCTTGGAGGCCGGATCGCCGGGCTCCGGAGGCGTGCGCGAGAGCCGCGGTGAGGGGCCGTTGGTGGTGACGAGGCCGATCTCCGCGTGTTCGCGCGTGAGGCTCAGCCCGTGCTCCTGTACCCACTCGTCGGTCATCAGCTCGCGCACGGTCCGTACCGGCGCCGCGCCGGCGCCGACTGCCGTCAGCCGCTCCGTCCACTCATCCGCCGTCGCCTGCGCGATGCGCTTGGCGAGGAACTCGCGGAGCGCATCGCCATCGAGTCCCGCGGCGCCCTCGAGGCCTGCGACCTCGCCGATCGCGGGCAACTGGCCGGCCGTCGCGCCGAGGAAGAGCCAACGGTCGCTGGCGCGGTAAAGGTGCTGGAGCGGGTTCCAGCCGAGCGCTTCCTGGCCGCGCGGCTCGTCCCAGACCTTGCCCTCGTAGTCCTGGAAGAACGGCGACTGGAGCGTGCAGGCCGTGTAGGCGAGCGCGGCCTTGACGTGCTGGCCTTCGCCGCTGCGCTGGCGATGGAACAGAGCCAGCGCGACGCCGTAGGCGCCCATCAGCCCGGTGCCGTAGTCGTTGATCGGGAAGGGCTGGCGGTATGGCCGGTCGCTCGCGAAGCGCGCCTGCATCCCCGACGCCGCCTGCGCGAGCTGCTCCCAGCCGGGGCGCTCCTCCCACGGTCCCTCGTGCCCGTAGGCGTTGATCGAAGCGTAGACGACGTTCGGGTTGCGCCGGCGCAGCTCCTCATAGTCCAGGCCCAGCACCTCGATGCGGCCGCCGCGCAGGTTCTGGACGACCACGTCTGCTTCCTCGGCGAGCTTCCAGAACAGCTCGCGGCCCTCCCCGGTCTTGAGGTCCAGCAGCATGCTCTGCTTGCCGCGGTTGACGTCGTTGTGCATGCGCACGCCGCCGGCGCGGTTCGGGTCATCGATCTTCACGACCTCGGCCCCGAACTCGGCGAGCGTCCGCCCGCAGGTGGGCCCGGCGAGGATGATGCAGAGGTCGAGCACCTTGAGGCCCTCGAGGGCCTTGTGCAGCAGCCGCGTCTGCGGCGGGGACGCCGGCTCCGGCGCGGCCTCGAGCCAGGGGCCGAGCACCTCGTCGCGGTCCGCGTCGGGCGCCGGGGCGGCGCTCCGGACCTCGCCCGGCGATCCGTAGAGACGAGGGTTTACCCCCGGCTGCAGCATCGTGCCGTACCCGGGGTCCTCCACCTCGACGACCTGCTTCGAGGCGCGCGCGTGCTCCTCGCGCATCCACTCGCTGGCCTCGTAGATCACCGAGCAGCAGACGAGGGCGTCGTTGACGAACTGCTCCCACTCCTTCGCCGTGCGCGTCTTCATGAGCGCTTCCATGCGCCGCAGCAGCTCCGCGCTCTTCTCCGGGTCCTTCGCGACCTCCTCGCTGAGGTGCAGGCCTTCCTCGCGCCAGGCGCCGAGGCCGGCCTTGTCGATGAAGCGGTCGACGAAGCGCTGGTTGGCGGCGTGGAACTGGATCCAGCGGCCATCGCTGCACTCGTACTGCCGCACCCAGCCGGCGGAGCGCTCGGGCGCGCGCTTCGCGGGGTCGTGCACGCGCAGGCCGCTCGACCCGATCGCCGCGAAGGTCGCGTCGAAGAGCGGCGCCTCGATACGCTGCCCGGCGCCGTCGCGCTCGCGCGCGTTGAGCGCCATCGCAATCGAGACCACACCGAGGAAGGCGCCGTACGAGGACGAGATCGGGATGGCCGTCACCACGGGGTTGTCAGCGCGCGCGAGGCCGTCGCCGGCATTCGTGTAGCTGGCGGTCGCCGCGCCGACCACGCCCTCCCAGGCGGCCACGCCGGCGCGCGGATCGTCGGCGGCGAAGCCGGGAATCGAGCAGTAGATCAGCCGCGGGTTGGCCTCGATCAGCGCGTCCGCGCCGAGGCCAAGGCGGTCCATGACGCCGGGCCGGAAGTTCTCGATCAGCACGTCGGCGCTCGCCACGAGCCGCCGCGCGGTCTCGAGGTCCTCCGCGTCCTTGAGGTCGAGCGTGATGCTGCGCTTGGCGCGGTTCCAGGTAGCGTTGGCCGGGGTGTCCCAGCGCGGGCCGCCGGGCGGGTCGATCTTGACCACGTCGGCGCCCTGATCGGCGAGCAGCATCCCCGCGAGCGGTCCCGCGATGTAGTGCCCGAAGTCGACGACGCGAATGCCGTCCAGTGCCCCTGCCATGGTGCTCCCCTCTCGCCGTTGCGAGCCCGCCGTGCCTCGCCCGCGCACTATAGCCCCCCCTGGCAGGCGCTTAGCGCAGCGGCGCAAAGTAGGACTCAGCGAGGCGTCAGCGCGGCTCCTGCGCGTGGACCCAGGGCAGCACCTCGGCGGCGAACAGCTCGAGGGCGCCGAGGCCGTCCTCGAGGGACATGCCCTCCGGGCGGATGCCCAGCGTCCAGCCGGTGAACGGGATCGGGCCGGACAGCGCCTCGATGTCCGCTTGCAGCGCCTCGATCCACATCGCGGGCGTGCCGATCAGTTCGCCCTCGGTCGCGAACGAGGCGCCCGAGTCCGCCGCCACCTGCGTGACGTCGCGAGGGTACTCGTCGCGTCCGGCGAACTCGCCGGCGGCCATGTACTCGGTCCGGCCCTCGATGAACGGCGCGCCGATGCGCACCGCCTCGGCGGCGTCCGCCGCGATGTAGCCGTTGCGCACGATCGTGAAGTCGAGCGTCGCCGGGTCCACGCCGTGCTCCTCCGCGAGTTCGCAGTAGTCGGTGTAGACGCCGCGCCCGATCGCCTCGCGGTGCAACGTGTTCACGCCGAGGCCGAAGCGCACCGCGCGCGCGAGCGCGGGGCGGCTGCGGGCCGTGACGTAGACCTTCGGGTGGGGCCGCTGGATCGGCGGCGGGAGCAGATCGACGCCGCTCGCGCTGTGGTAGCGGCCCGCGTGGCTGAACCCGCGCTCGCGCAGCGCGCCGAGCAGGATCGTCAGCGCCTCGTCCGTGCGGTCGCCGCGCTCGCGGCGCGGAACGCCGAACGCCTCGAAGTCGCCCTCGCGGTAGCCGACGCCGATGCCGAGCATCGCGCGCCCGTTCGAGAGCAGATCGAGGACGGCGAGTTGCTCGGCGACGTGCACGGGGTGGTAGAGCGGGAGCAGCAGCGGCTGCGTCGCCAGGCGGATCTGCCCGGTCTCGCGCGCGAGCGCGGTCAGCGTGAGGAAGGGCGTCGGGTTGTAGCCGATCGCCACCGAGTGGTGCTCCGGCACGACGATAAAGTCGTAGCCGAGGCGGTCGGCGGCGCGGGCGTACTCGATCCACTCCTCGTAGACGTCGGACCAGCTCTGCGCGGCGTCCGGGGCGCGCTTGAACTTGACGCCGATGCCGATCTCCATGCGCCTCCCCCTGCTGTTAGCTCGTTTCGATGGCCCTCGTGACGGCGCGGCTGAGACCCCACGGCGGCGCGATCATGAACTGCGCGCCGATGCCGCCCGCGACGACGATGTGGAACTCCTCGGGCGTACGCGCCACCGGCACACGATCGGTGTG
Source organism: Dehalococcoidia bacterium (assembly GCA_963667465.2). Taxonomy (GTDB): domain Bacteria; phylum Chloroflexota; class Dehalococcoidia; order UBA2979; family UBA2979; genus VXMT01. The sequence continues at coordinate 1,472,376 of CAXXDN010000002.1, forward strand.
CTCGAACCAGGTGGGCGAGGAGAGCGTGTAGCGCTTCGCCGGCAGCTCCGAGCGGTCGATGCGCGCGTGCTCGAAGAGGAACTGGCGCACATCGTCCTTCGTCCAGCCCTCGTCGGCGAGGTTCGCCGCGTCCACCGGGTTCATGATCACGAGGTGGTCGCCGGGGTAGCGGAAGGTGTTGGTCCCGAGCGTCGCCGCGACCGAGGCGGTCGCCGTCAGCAGCTGCTCCGGCTTCGTGCCGATCATGCTCAGCACGTTGTGCGGCGGCTCGCACTTGAGCACGGTGACCGTGCTCGTCGAGGCGTCCGCGTGCTCCTCGTGCAGCGGCCGCCAGGGGTGGCCCGCGAGGCGCTCGGCGAAGCAGTAGGAGTACTGCGCGGCCGAGGCGTGCGTGGCGAGGCTGGAGCGGCCGGGGATCGAGCGCGCCACGTTGATCAGCGTGAGATTGACGGCGCGCCCGATCGTCGCGTTGGCGCGGAAGCCGGGGCCGAGGCAGCCCTGCCCCGAGGCGATGCCCAGCTCCTCGGCGATCGGTCCGCTGACGACGATCGCGACACCGCCGGGGTGCGTGGTGATCGCGGTGTGGAAGAAGCGGTACTCCGGGGCGGCCATCGCCCGCACCGCCGCCAGCACCACGGGGAAGTAGGCCGGGCGACAGCCGGCGAGCACCGCGTTGATCGCAAGATTGCGCACCGTGATCGACGACCCGCTCGGCATCGGCGGGCCGATCAGCGTCTCCTCGGGCGGCAGCGGCGAGGCGGCGAGCAGCGCCGCGATCCGCTCCCCGGTGGGCGCGACAACGGGGAAGCCGTCGCCGAGCTGGAGCGGCTCGAAGCGCTCGTAGAGCGCGGCGCTGGCGTCCGCTTCGTCGACCTCGAACTCCGCCAGCCCGGCGGCGGGGTCGCCGACGGCCGGGTTGTCCGCCGCGGCGGCGGCGAGACGCTCGGGCGGCGTCGTCAGCGCCGCCACGACGGCGGCCGCGCGCTCGGCGCGAGAGGCCGCGACGGCCGCGTCGTCCATGCCGCGCAGCCACGGCACCTCGATGACCGGGAGCCCGGGCACGTCGTGCGCCGCCATCGTCGCGGCGAGCGGGCCGCCCAGCCCGGTGGCGAGCAACACGCAGGGCAGCCCCTCGCGTTCGAGGGCGAGCGACAGCACCGTCGAGGACGCCGTCACCCCGGCGTGGCAGACCGCGATCACCAGCCCGGCGTAGCCGCCAGCGAGGATTTCCGCCCGCAGTCGGGCGAGCTCGTCCTCCTGGAACTGGATCAGGTCCTCATCGCGGCAATCGATCACCACGCCGGGCACGGCCGCCTCGAGGTCCTCGGCGAGCCACTCGACCAGCGGCCCGTAGCGGGGCAGCGAGGGCTGCACCTGCCCGTTGTCGATCAGCAGCAGCCGCGCGCCCTCGAGCGAGGCGGGCCGCGCCGCGGGCAGCGCGTGCGCGCGCGAGGGCGCGCCGGTGGGCGCGGGCAGCACGATGCGGCTCGACTCGCTCACGGCTGCTCCCCTCGCCATCCGCCGCTCGTCGCCCGCGAGGATAGCGCCTCGCGCCCCGCCGGGCGCGGGTGGCGCGCCGCGTTGACGGCGCGGCGGCGAGCGCCGTAGCGTGCTGACGCCGCCGCATGGCGCTACGAGGAGGTTGCGATGTCGCCTGTGCATGCGCCATCGGTGCTGCTGGACGGGCTGCTCTTCCCCGAGGGCCCGCGCTGGCACGACGGCAGGCTCTGGTTCTCCGAGATGCACGAGCACCGCGTGATGACACTCACTCCCGAGGGCGAACCGGACGTCGTCGCGGAGTGCTTCTTCCGCCCCTCCGGCCTCGGCTTCCTCGACGACGGCAGCGCGATCGTCGTCAACATGACGGAGAAGCGCCTGATGCGCATCGCCGACGGCGCGCTCAGCGAGTACGCCGACCTGAGCGGGCTCGTCTCCGAGCACCCTAACGACATGGTCGTCGACGCCTCCGGACGCGCCTACGTGAGCAGCCTCGGCCGCCGGGGGCCGCCGGACACGCCGCGGCCGGACCACCTGCGGCCCTTCGCCCCGCACATCCTCGCCTACTTCCAGGAGGCCGGCGTTGCCAACACGCCGGAGACGTCCGAGATCATCCGCGTCGACCCCGACGGCTCCACGCAGCTCGCGGCGGACGGGGTGATGTCGCCGAACGGGATGGTGATCACGCCCGACGGCGGCACGCTGATCTTCGCCGAGACCTATGCCAACCGGCTCTCCGCCTTCGACATCGACGCCGCCGGCGGGCTCTCCAACAAGCGAGTCTGGGCCGAGGTCGGCAGCGCAATGCCGGACGGCATCTGCCTCGACGCCGAGATCGCGGTCTGGGTCGCCTCGCCCTACACGAACGAGTTCGTGCGCGTCCGCGAGGGCGGCGAGATCGCCGACCGCATCCCGCTGCAGGCGGGCAAGCTCGGCGTCGCCTGCATGCTCGGCGGCGAGGACCGCCAGACGCTGTTCCTGCTCACCTCGGTGCGCCCGACGCGCAAGATCGTGCCGGGCCGCACGCGCGGCTTCATCGAAACGGTGCGCGTCGACGTGCCGGGCGCGGGCCGACCCTAGGCGCCGCGTGGTGGGCAACGCGCAGATCGATCCGCGGCTGATCGAGCTGATCGGCAAGGTTCCCTTCTGGGAGACGATCGGCATCGAGCTCGATGATGCGGAGGTCGGCCGGGTACGGCTGCGCCTCGCGATGCGCGAGGACCTGCGCACCTTCGGCGAGCGGCGTGTGCTGCACGGCGGCGCGATCGCGACGCTGATCGACTCCGCCGCCGCCTCGGCGACCCGCACGTTGCGAGGCGCGGACGAGCCGCCCTGGCGCGGCCTCGCAACGACCGATATGCACGTCAGCTACCTCGCGGCGGTGACCGGCGGCGAGGTCACCGCCGAGGGCCGCGTAACGCGAGCCGGAGGGCGGGTCGCCTTCATCGACGTCGAGGTGCGCAACGAAGCCGGCGACCTCGTCGCCCGGGGGCTGGTCACGCTCCAGATCCGCCGCGCGGACTGAGCAGCGGAGGAGGACAGAAGCATGGCCGAGCAGCGACCGGGCTCGATGGAGATGATCGCGACGACGGCGCAGGACACCCAGGCCGTGCAGATCACCCCGTTCATCTACATGTCCCACGGGACCAGCAACAGCTACCTCGTCACCACCGCGGACGGCGACGTGCTGATCAACGCCGGGATGGACTTCGAGGCCCCCGTGCACCATCGCAAGTTCGACAGGGTCAGCGACGGGCCGCTCCGCTACATCCTGCTCACGCAGGGCCATGTCGACCACGTCGGCGGGGTGCCTGAGTACCGCCGCGAGGGCGTGCAGGTGATCGCGCAGCGCAACCTGCGGCGCTGTCAGGAGGACGACCGGCGCATCCCCGGCTATCGCCTCTGGCGCAACAAGGTCTATTTCGGACGCGGTGTGCGCGTCACCGCGCCCGAGCCCGTCGTGCCGGACATCGCCTTCGACCAGGACTACGCGTTCGAGCTCGGCGGGCTGCGCTTCGAGCTGCACTCCGCGCCGGGCGGCGAGACGATCGACAACGCCTGCGTGCACCTGCCGCAACACGACATCCTCTTCAGCGGCAACATCCTCGGCCCGCTCTTCCCCACCTTCCCGAACCTCTACACGATCCGAGGCGACAAGTACCGCTTCGCCCACGCCTACATCGAGACCGTCGAGCTGCTGCGCGACCTGCAGCCGGAGCTGCTGATCACCGGCCACTTCGACCCGATCACCGGTCGCGATCACATCGCGCGCGAGCTGACGAAGCTGCGCGACGCCGTCGCCTACGTGCTCGAGGGGACGCTGCGCGGCATGAACGCCGGCAAGACCCCGTTCGAGCTGATGCGCGAGATCCGGCTGCCCCCGGAGCTCGAGGTCGACGAGCGCTACGGCAAGGTCGCCTGGGGCGTGCGCGCGATCGTCGAGTCCTACGGCGGCTGGTTCCACTACGAATCGACCTCGGAACTGCTCTCCGACACGCCATCCGCGATCAACACCGAGATAGCCGCGCTCGCGGGGCCGGAGGCGCTGACGCGGCGGGCACGCGCGCTGCTCGACGGCGGCGACGCGGGCGGCGCGATCCGCCTGGCCGAGATGGCGCTGGCCGGCGATCGGCGTCTGCGTGACGCCCTCGAGGTCTATCGGGACGCCCACCGGGAGCTGCTCGAGGGCGCGGGCACGAACATGTGGGACGTGCGCTGGCTGCGCCGCCAGGTGCGCGGCGCCGAGCGCCTGCTCGCCGCCGAGCCGAACTCCGAGGACTGGGCGCGCACCGAGGGGGAACCGCGCGTCGCCCGCTGGATGATGGACCCCCCCGAGGCGCCCTGACTCCGCCGCCGCCGGTCCCCTCTCCCCGAGGGAGAGGGCGGAGGGTGAGGGCCCGGCGCGCAGCGCCGCTCCGTGCCACGAGGGCGGATGTGGCCACGAAGCCGCCCGCGCGTCTTTCGCGGGGGGCTGCGCCCCCCACACCCCCATCCCGGACGAGCACGCGCTGCGCGCGGCTCTGGCCCACCCACCCACCCTCGGATTTTTCTTGATGTGGGGGCTGCGCCCCCACGCCCCCTTGGCCGTCGCCTGCGGCGCCACCCTCAAGGGGGCATCCGACTCCCGAAGGCGCACCCAACTCCCGAGGGCGGTCCGGCCCCCTCTCCCCTCGCGGGAGAGGGCGGGGGTGAGGGGGCGCCGCGCGCCAGCGCGGCCAGCGAGGGCAGGCGGCGGGCGAGGCGCGACGACAGGCTCGGCGGCGCACGCTCCGGCTGCGCCGGAGTCCCCCTCACCCTAACCCTCTCCCGCCGGGGGAGAGGGGATCAGAGGGAGGGCGCGCTACTCAGGACCGAGCTGCATCGCCTCGATGGCGTCGTAGGCTTCCTCGACCAGGTCGAGGACGACCTGGCGGACGGGCTTGATCTCGCGGATGAAGCCGACGCCCTGGCCGGCAGCGACGCCCTGCCAGTCGCGCAGCTCGTGCTCGTCGATCGCCTGGCGCAGGTTGTTGTTGAGCAGACCCTGCAGCGGCATCGGCAAGTGCTGCGGGGCGTCCGCCGCTTCCCAGGACTCGAGGTAGCGGTTGCGCACGCCTCGAGAGCGCTTGCCGTCGCCGGCCGTCGAGACCCAGGCGTCCGACGCCTTCGCGTCGAGCAGCTTCTGCTTCGCCCACATCTCCGTCGCCGACTCGTGCGTCGCCTGCCACATCGTGCCCGTCCAGACGCCGACGGCGCCGAGCGTGAGCGCGGCGACGATGTGGCGGCCGGTGGTGATGCCGCCCGCGGCGAGGATCGGCGTGTCGAACTCCCTCGCCAGCTCTACGACCTCGGGAACGATCGAGAAGGTGCCGATGCGGCCGGTGTGGCCGGCCGAGTCCTGGCCCTGCGCGATCAGCAGATCGAGCCCGGCCTCCAGCTCACGCCGCGCCTGCCGGGCGAGGCCGATCAGACCCCAGACCTTCACGCCCGCGTCGTGCATCTCGTCGAGGATGAAGGCCGGGCTGCCGAGGCCGGAGGCGAAGATCGGGATCCGCTCCTCCATCATGATTTCGAGCTTCGTGCGCGTATCGCGCAGGCCGCGCAAGCGCACGTCCTCGGGCGGCGGTCCCTTCGGGTCGGGAATGTCGTTGTCGCGCATTAACTGCTCGACCCAGTCGCGGTGACCCTGCGGGATCTGGGCCTCCAGCTCCTCCTGGTTGCCACGCACGTAGGACGAGGGGATCGTGATGTCGACGCCGTAGGGGCGGTCGCCGACGCGCTCCTTGATCCACCTGATGTCGGCCCGCATCTCCTCGATCGTGTGCGTGCTCGCGCCGAGGACCCCGATGCCGCCGGCGTTGGAGGCGGCGGCGGTCACGTCGCGGGTGTGTGCGAAGGCGACGATCGGGTATTCGGCGCCGTACTCCTCGCAGAGCCGGGTCCGCAGTGGGTCGCTCATCGCCTCGGTCCTTTCGCTGCGGGTCGCCGCTAGCGCGGGGCGAGCCAGCGGAACTCCTGCGGCTTGCGCTTCGCCTGCGGGTCGATCGGGACGTGGATCAGCGAGGGGCCGTCGAGCGTCAGCGCCTCCTCCAGCGCCGCCTCGATCTGCTCCGGCGTCTCGCAGTGGTAGCCGACGCCGCCAAGGCCTTCCATCACCTTGTCGTAGCGCGTGCCGGGGTTGAGGCCGCCCGGGGGCAGGGTCTCGCGCTCGAAGTGCTCGAGCGGCGTCCCGCCGATGCCGTTGTTGTTGACCACCACCCAGGTGATCGGCAGCCCGTGGCGCACGGCCACCTCGCACTCCATGCCGGCGAAGCCGAACGCCGAGTCGCCCTGCACGCAGATCACGCGCTGGTTCGGGTTCTCGACCTGGGCGGCGACCGCGAAGCCGTGACCGAGGCCCATTGAGCCGAAGCTGCCCGCGTCGAGGCGCTGGCGCGCCGCGAAGTTATCGAGCAGCGTGCGGCCGATCGCCATCGTGCCCTCGCCCTCGGTGACGTAGACGGCGTCGCGAGGAGCCAGCCGGCGCACGATGTCGAGCGTGGTGTAGTAGCCGAACGGCTCGCCGTCGCGGCCCGCGCCGATCATGCCTTCGACCAGCTCCTGGTTCTTGCGCGCCTCGGAACGCACGGTCTGCAGCCACTCGGAGTCCTGCGGGAACTGCCACGGCTCCTCGTCGAGCGCGTCGAGCAGCTGGCCGAGCGTCACCTTCGCGTCGCCGACGAGGCCGACCTCGGTCGGCACGTTGACGCCGATCTCCTCGGGGTTGGAGTCGAGCTGGACGACGCGCACGTCGTCGCGCCAGCGCGGCGGCTGGCCGAAGTGCAGCATCCAGTTGAGGCGGGCGGCGGCGAGGAATACGAGGTCCGTGTTCTTCAGCACGAAGCTGCGCGCCGCCGCGATCGACTGCGGGTGGTCGTCGGGCAGGATCCCGCGCGCCATGGGCATCGCGAGGTAGGGGATGCCGGTCTGCTCGACGAAGCGGCGCATCTCCGCCTCGGCGCGGCCGAAGGAGACGCCCTTGCCGATCACGATCAGCGGCTGCTCGGCGGTCTTGAGGGCGGCGAGGGCATCCGCGACGGCCGAGTCGTCGGCGCGCAGGCGCGGCGGGTCCGGCACGCGCGGCGCCCACTCGACGTCTTCCTCGTCGACCTCGTCGAAGATGATGTTGCCCGGCAGGTCGAGGTAGGACGGGCCGGGGGTGCCGTTGATCGCCTTGCGCACGGCCTCGGCGACGTAGAGCGGGAGGCGCTCGGTGCTCTCGGCGCGGCGCGCGTACTTGGCGTAGGGGGCCATCGCGGCGACCTGCTCGGCCTCCTGGAAGTCGCCCATGTCGGCGCGGGTCGCGTCGGAGGCGCCACCGAGCATCAGCAGCGGCCAGCGGTTGGACCAGGCGTTGGCGAAAGCGCCGACGGCGTTGAGCGCGCCCGGTCCGGAGACGACGAGGCTGACGCCGATGCGGCCGTTGAGGTAGCCGGTCGCCTGCCCGGCGTACGTCGCGGGCATCTCGTGGCGCATGCCGTAGTAGCGGATGCCCTCGCGCTGGGCGGCGGCAGCGATGCCGCTGACGGGGATGCCGACCACCCCGTAGATGGTCTCGACGCCCTGCGTCTTGAGTGCGCGCGCGATGATGGTCTCGCCGTTGATCTTCGCCATCGGAGCCCCGCCTTCCGTGCGGCTGTGACGTGTGCGTGCGCGATGGTACGTGATCGCACCGTTGACCGCGCAGGTGGGGCGGGAACGAGGGTCGGCATTCGCGCCAGCGCTGGCATTCGGCTGGACAATCACTCAAACGCGCTCAGCCGTGAGGCTCATGACTGATGCACACAGACGAGGAGACGCGCGAGTCCGCCCAGTGGGAGGTCTCGGCGGCCCGGCAGGAGATAAGCGTCTCGCAGCGCGTGGCTGGCCTGCTCCGAGAGCAGCTGGCAAGGGGCGATCGCTACGAACGGGCCGGCTCCTCACAATTCGCACAGGAGCCTCGGGACCTGAGTTCCGGATCCTCGGTGCAGCCTGCCGCAACAGGCGGCCGACAAGACCGTTCACCTCGGTAACGTCGCGAACTCACGGCCAGCAACGGAGAATCGCTACCGCAACCACTCCCTGCTGCGCTACAATGCTGCTGCGAAGATTTGCAGGAGGCGACCGTGAGCTGCGAGCCCGAAATCGCCCAGGCCGTACGCGAACGAGGCCGCAGGCTCACCATCCAGCGCGCCAAGATCCTCAGCGCCCTGCGCCACGCCAGCGACCACCAGAGCGCCGAACAGATCCTCGAGCGCGTCCGCGACAACGACCCCCACGCCGACATCTCGCTCTCCACCGTCTACCGCACCCTCGAGACCTCCACGGACCTGCACCTCACCTCCGAGCTGCGCGGCGCCTCCGGCATCTCCGTCTATGAGTGGAACGACCCGGACACCACGCACCACCACCTCGAGTGCCGCGGCTGCGGCGCCACCGAGGAGGTCGACCTCTCCTCGCTCCAGATCGCGGAGGCGGAGATCCGCGAGCGCGCGGGCTTCACGGCCGACATCCGCCACCTGGCGATCCCCGGGCGCTGCGCGGACTGCGGCCCGGACGCCGCGGGCTAGCGAGGGACGCGCGCGATGGCAGCCGCAGACCCGCTGGGCGCAATCGCGACGACTGCGCAGCCCGCGCTGCACATCCCGGACGGCTTCGTCAGCGCGCCGGTCGCCGCCGTCGGCTGGGTCGCCGCCGCGGGTCTGATCGCCTTCGCGGCGCGGAAGGCGGACCGCAACCTGGAGGAGCGCGCGATCCCGCTGATGGGCGTCAGCGCCGCCTTCATCTTCGCCGCGCAGATGGTCAACTTCCCCGTCGCGGGCGGCACCTCGGGGCACCTGCTCGGCGGGGCGCTCGCCGCGATCCTGCTCGGGCCATGGGCGGCGATCATCGTGATGACCGCGGTGGTCGCATTGCAGGCGCTGCTCTTCCAGGACGGCGGGCTGGCCGCGCTCGGTGTGAACACGCTCAACATCGCCGTGCTCACCGTGCTCGTGAGCTGGGCCGTCTACCGAGGGCTCTCGCCGCTCGGCAGGCTGCACCCGGTGCTGCCCGCCGTCGCCGCCTTCGCCGCGGCCTGGCTCTCCGTTGAGGCGGCAGCGATCGCGACCGCGCTGCAGCTTGCCGTCTCCGGCACCTCGTCCCTCGAGGTCGCGCTGCCCGCGCTGGTCGGCGTGCACGCGCTGATCGGCATCGGCGAGGGCGCGATCACGCTCGGCGCGCTCGCCCTCGTGCGCACGGCAAGGCCGGACCTGCTCTCGAGGCCTGCCCGGGTGGGGGTGTAACGATGCGCCGCCGCAACCTCGCGCTGCTCGCGGGTGGACTCGCGGTCGCGCTGCTTGTCGTGTTCGCGCTCGCCCCGAACGCCTCGGCCCAGCCGGATGGCCTCGAGCGTGTCGCCGCGGACCAGGGCTTCGCCGACCGCGCGCAAGACGCGCCGCACTCGCTGCTGCCCGACTACACGGTTCCCGGCGTCGAGGACGAGACACGCTCGACAATCTTCGCGGGGGTGATCGGGGTGGCCGTGGTCGCCACGGTCGCGCTGCTGGCCGGCTGGGCCCTGCGCACGCGCTCGTCCCGCCGCGAGGCACGCGACAGCACCCCGATCGGGCCGCCCTAGCGCGCCGGGCGGCGGATTCGTCGGCATGGCCCTGCACGCGCTCGTCGAGCGCTACGAGGCGCGCGAGAGCGCCATCCACCGCTGCGACGCGCGGCTCAAGCTGATCGCCGCGCTCGCCTGCATCTTCGCCGTCACGCTGACCCGCGAGGGCGATGCGATCGCTCTCGCGCTGCTCGCCCTGCCGGCTGCGGCGATTGTCGCTGCGGCGAAGCTGCCGCCGCTGCTCGTGCTGCGGCGCTCGCTGATCGCCGCGCCGTTCCTGCTCGTCGCCGTGCCGCTGCTCTTCACCCGCTCCGGCGAGACGATCGCGACGCTGCCGCTGCTCGGTTGGACGGTCAGCGACGAAGGCCTCATGGCGGTGCTCACGATCCTCGGCAAGTCGTGGCTCTCGGTGGTGATCGCGGTCGTGCTGACGGCGACCACGCAGCAGCCGGACCTGCTGCGCGCCCTGCGGACGCTGCGCGTCCCGAAGCTTCTCGTCGCGACGGTCGAGTTCGCCTACCGCTACCTCTTCGTGGTCGGCGACGAGGCGTCGCGGATGCTGCAGGCGCGCGCCAGCCGCAGCGGCGCCCTCGAGGGCCAACGACCGGGCGGCGGGCTGCGCTGGCGGGCGCGGGTCGCGGGCCACCTTGTGGGGACGTTGTTCGTGCGCTCGCTGGAGCGCAGCGAGCGGGTACACGGCGCGATGCGCGCGCGCGGCTACGACGGCGAGCCGCGCTTCCTCGCCGCGCCTCCGTTGCACTTCGCCGGCGTCGTCGCGGCCGTGGCGCTCGCGCTCTACGGCTACGCCGTGCAGGTCGCGGTGCGGCTATGACAGCCGCGCAGCCACCCGCGGTGGCCGACCTCGCGCTGCGCGGCGTGCGCTACGTCTACCCCGACGGCACGCCCGGCCTCGACGGTATCGACCTCGAGATCGCGGCCGGCGAGCGGGTGGCGCTGCTCGGGCCGAACGGCGCGGGGAAGTCGACGCTGCTCTTGCAGCTCAACGGGCTGCTGCGGGGCGAAGGCGCGATCGAGGTGCGCGGGCGGCTGCTGGAGGACTCGAGCCTCGCCGCGATCCGCGCGCAGGTCGGGCTGCTCTTCTCAAACCCGGACGACCAGCTCTTCTCGCCGACCGTGCTCGACGACGTCTCCTACGGGCCGCTGCACCAGGGGCTGGTCGAGAACGAGGTGCTGCGACGGGCGCAGGCCGCCCTCGCCGAGGTGGGGATGAGCGGCTACGAGGCGCGTACCCCGCACCGCCTCAGCCTCGGCGAGAAGAAGCGGATCGCGATCGCCACGGTGCTTTCGATGCGGCCTGCCATCCTCGCGCTCGACGAGCCCACCGCCTCGCTCGCGCCGGGCGCCCGCGCGGAGCTGATCGCGCTGCTGCGCGCCCTGCCGCAGACGCAGCTGCTGGCGACGCACGACCTCGGCCTCGCCCGCGAGCTCGCGACGCGCGCCCTGGTGCTCGACGGCGGGCACATCGTCGCCGACGGGCCGACGGCCGAGATCCTCGGCGATCCAACGCTGCTGCACGCGCACGGCCTGGCGACGGACGGCGTGCCGTCCGAGGCGTGACGGGCGGCGCTCAGGCGCTCCCGGTGTTCGCCCGTCCGCCGCGGCTGCCGAAGTAGAAGCCGGTGACCGTCCCCGCCTCGAGCGCGAGCGCGCCAAGCAGCCCGATCGCCGCCTCGATGCGTCCGATCTGGAGCAGCCAGGCGGCCGCCGCCGCGTGCGTCACCGCGAACGACCCGACAATGCCCATCGCCAGGTAGGCGCGCACGCTGCCCGCCGGTTTCCCCAGCGGCGCCTGCCCGCTCACGTCCGTCACCGCCATCCCGCACCGTCCCTTCGCGCCTCGCCACTTGCGAGGGCGCACAGCGTGACGGCGCGCGCTCGCGCCTCCAACGCCCGGATGGCGCTGGGTGGCCGGTGGTTGGCGAGTGGACAGGCCGCCGTGGAGGCGGGTTCAATGCGATCGGGCCCGTAGCTCAGCGGTAGAGCAGTGGACTTTTAATCCATCGGTCGGAGGTTCGATCCCTCCCGGGCCTACCAACGGTGAATCAGGCCGCCTCGCTACCCCGCGGCGGACCCGCCCGGGGACCAGCCGTAGATGCGCTCCAGGCTGCCGCCCATCAGCGCCGCGCGCTCGCTGTCGGAGAGCTGGTCAGTGACCCGGAACGCCTCGACGCCCTGCCCGTAGGTGAGCAGGTTGACGGCTCGCGTCCAGTCGGTCCCCCACAGGCAGCGATCGAACCCGAACGCCTCGAAGACCCGGCTCAGCGGCTCCCAGATGTCGGGGTACGGGAACGGCTCGTGCGCCAGCGTGCAGGCGCCGGACACCTTGATCGCGACGTGGTCGAACTCGGCCAGCGTCAGCACCTCGTCGAGCTCGGCCCATGGCTCGTCGGGCGGTGGCGGGTGGTGCGGCTGCGTCAGGCCGAGGTGGTCGATGACGAGCTGCGTGTTCGGGTGCCGCCGCGCGATTTCGCGGAAGAGCGGCACCTTGCTGGTGCACAGCACGTTGACGGGGATGTCCGCCGCCGCGCCGGCCTCCATCACCTGATCGAGACCGGGGTGGTCGGCCTCGATCTCCACATACCTGAGCACGATCCGGGCGCCGACCACGCCGGGGTTGGCCGTCCACTCCTCGACCTCCGCCCCGACCGTCTCCGAGAGGGGGTCGAACGGCCTGATCAGCCCGAAGCGGTCCGGATACCTGGCTCCCATCGCCAGCGCGTAGCTGCCGTCGTAGCCGTAGATGCGGTAGGGCGAGATCAGCAGGGCGCCGTCGACGCCCACCTCGTCCATCGCTTCGACCATCTGCTCGCCGGTGACCTCCTCGGGCCCCGTCAGCTCGCCAACCCAGGGGTTCTCCGGGCTGTTGCGCTCGTAGGCATGCACCTGGCAGTCGATGATCGGTGTGCTGTCGTTCGGCATGGCAGGTCGGCCTCGTTTCCTCGCGCGCCTACGGTACTGCGCCGGCGCTGCCGTGTGCACGGGCGCGCCGCCGCAGGGGCTACAGTGGCGCCGGGAGGTGCCGCATGGCGTTTCAGATGGACCCTGAGCAGCTTGGACTCGTCGACCAGGTGGCGCTCGTCACCGGAGGCGCGCGCGGCATCGGCAAGGGCTGCGCACTCCAGCTCGCCCGCGCCGGCTGCCACATCGCCATCGCCGACCTCGACGAGGAGACTGCCTCGGCCACAGCTCGCGAGATCGAGGCGCTCGGCCGCCAGGCCGAGGTCGTCATCGCCAACGTGCGCGAGGAGGACCAGGTCAGCGCGATGGTCGAGGAGGTCGTCGCGCGCCTCGGCGGGCTCGACGTGGCGGTCAACAACGTCGGCAACCCGACGGGGCTGCGGCCGTTCCTCGACTACTCGACCGAGCTCTGGCACGACATCGTCGATCAGAACCTGACGAGCTCCTACCTCTGCTCCCAGGCCGAGGCGAGAAGCATGGTCGAGCGGGGGATCGCGGGCCGCATCGTCACCATCGCGTCCTCGAGCGGGATCGTCGGCGCGCCCAACATCGTCGCCTACGGGGCGGCGAAGGCGGGCGTGATCCACATGACGAAGACGCTCGCGATGGAGCTCGCCCCGCACGGAATCCGCGTCAACTGCATCGTGCCCGGCACGCACCTGACGGAGAAGGCAGCGGCGAACACCGACCCGGCGACGGTCGCCTTCCGCGAGGCCGCCGCGAAGGCGCCGCCGCTCGCCCGCCTCGGCGACCCGCTGGAGACGGGAGGCCTCGCGGTCTTCTTCGCCTCGCGGCTCTCCGCGTACGTGACCGGGCACAGCCTGCTCTCCGACGGCGGCGTCACGCACACGACGGCGCGGCCGGCGGTGCCGCCGGGGTAGCGCGCGGCGCTCAGGACGGGCAGCGAGGAGAGGAGCACGCAGTGGCGCAAGAACTGGAGGGCCGCGTCGCCCTGATTACGGGGGCGAGCCGGGGCATCGGACAGGCGATCGCGGTGCGCATGGCCGCCGAGGGCGCGCGCGTCGCCCTGATCGGCCGCGACGAGGCGACGCGGCGCACGGACCTCTCCGGCACGCTCGACGAGGGCCTCGCGCTCATCGCCGGGATCGGCGGCGAGGCGATCGCCGTGCGAGCGGACATCGCCGACACGGAGGCGGACAAGGGCGCGGTCGTCGAGGAGGTCGTGGCGGCCTTCGGGCGCTCGCCGGACATCCTCGTGCACAGCGCGGCCGCACCGCGCGAGTTCCGGATGGACTGGCACATCCCGTTCGCCGAGACCGAGGCGGAGTGGTTCATGCGCGGCGTGCTGGTCAACGTCTGGGGCGGCTGGGATCTGGCGAAGGCCGTCATCCCCGGCATGCGCGAGCACGGCGAGGGCTGGCTCCTCTTCGTCTCCTCGCAGCAGGCGGCGCCCCGCCCGACCCCCGTCGGCGGCGGCCCGGCCAGCCCGATGGGTGGCTCCTGCATCTACGGCGGCACGAAGGCGTTCCTCGACCGCGTCACTACTGGCGCGGCGATGGAGCTCTACGCGGACGGCATCGCCGTCAACAGCCTCGCCCCAACCGGCGCGATCGCCACGCCGCTCTCGGTCTCCGTCGGCGTGCCGCCGGAGGGCACGGAGCCGATGGAGACGTTCGTCGAGGCCTCGCTGGCGCTCTGCACCGGCGACCCGGCGACACTGACGAGCCGCATCGTCAACACCCTGCCGCTGCTGCACGAGTTGCAGCGGCCGGTCCGCACGCTCGACGGCTCAGCGCTGTTCGAGGGTTGGCAACCCGACCACGAGGACGAGCGCCGCTTCCACCGCAACTACCTCACGGCGACCGGCCACTGAGGAACGGGCCGAGGGCCTAGTCGGGGCTTGCGCCCCAGACGATGAAGTCGGCGTGGTAGAGCGGCAGCGGGCCGCCGGAGACTCCGATCTCGGCCGGCTTGCTGATCTGCCGGTCGCCGGCGCGCCCCTGGATCTGCTGGATCGAGTCGGTGTGCATCCAGAAGCGGGTGCGCCCGCTGCCGACGTTGCCGCCGCTGGGCGAGACGGGGTGCGGGCCCTCGATACTGATGTCCTCCTGGAAGAGGTCGAGGCCCTCGCCCTCCTTCACGCCGGCGAAACCGAGGCCCTCCATGTGGAAGACGTGGAAAAGGCTGAACCCGTCGTACATGTTCTCGAAGCTCAGGTCGCTCGCGCTGATCCCGGCGCCTTCGAGGAGCTTGCGCCCGGTGCTCGCGCAGGACCGCTGTGCCTCCTCGAGGGGCTGGTTGAGCCCGCGCTGGATCGTGCGGTCGGCGGCGTGGTTGAGGATGTAGGCGGGCTTCTGCTTCATGTCCTTCGCGCGCTCGGCCGTGGTGATGACATACGCCGCCGCAGTGTGGATCGGAATGTCGTTGTCGAAGAGGTTGGCCGGCTTGGCGATCCAGCGCGACTCCTGGTAGTCCTCGGGGGTGAGCTCCTCGGGACGGTGCTGGTACCAGTAGCCCTCGGGGAACATCAGGCCGTTGCGCCGGGAGTTCACCATGAAGGGCGTCATCATCTCCTTGGTCTTGCCGTACTTCCAGAGGTAGCGCTGGAACTGCTGGGCCGTGCCCCAGGAGTTCGCTGAACCGTAGGGGTTCGACCACTTCTGGTTTCCGGAGATCGTCTCCTCGGCATTTGCGCCACCGTGGCTGTAGCGGCCCTCGAGATTGTGCCAGGCCTTCAGCACCAGGCAGGTACCGGTCATCCCGTCGCCGACGGCCTGCGCGGCGATCGCGATCGCGTTGGACATGCAGTCCATCCCCGCCATGACGAACTTGACGTTCGTCAGCTCCGGCATGTTCTTGAGCAGCCACGTGTCGGTGAGCTTGGCGATGCCATCGAGAGGATCGTCGGTGGTCTCGTAGGCGTTGACGACGTCCATCGGGATCGGCCGGTCAGCGGGCCAGTGCGCGCCGGTCGTGGTCGTCGGCAGGAAGACGAGCCCGTCGATCTCCTCCGGCGGCACGCCGGCGTCATCGATCGCCTTGCGTAGCGCCAGCAGGCTCCAGGCGCCGATCGTGTTCTCGGCAGTGCCATCCCAGCGGCGTGCCGTCGGCGAGTGGCCGATGCCGACCGCCGCAACCTTGCCCTTGTGCTCCCAGACCCCCAGCCCCTCCTGGCTGCGGAAGATCGATTCGGGCGCGTTGCTGCCAAGACGGTTGGGCGTGGGCATCGGCGATTCCTTTCGGGCTGTGCCGCGTCGCTTCGGGCGGGTTGTTACTCGGCCAGCTCCCACTCGGGGACCTTCTGGCCTGTGGCATGCGTCTCCTCGAAGGTCACCGTAACCGCGGCCCCGATCTCGACCTCGTCGAGCGGGATGCCGGGGAGGTTGGACACCAGCGTGATCTCGGGATCCTCCTCCAGCTCGATCACGGCGAGGTTGAACGGCTGATCCGGGATGCGCAGCGCAACGGTGTTGTCGTAGACCACGCTGTAGCTGTGGATCCGGCCGCGGCCGCTCAGCTCGCGCCACTCAAGGTCGTCGGCGGAGCCGCAGCCGAAACACTCCGGCTCCGGGGGATGCTGCAGCCTGTCGCACGAGGTGCAGTTCTGGATCACGAACCGCCCCTCGTTACAGGCGTCCCAGAAGGGCTGGTCGAGTTCGTCCGGTACGGGAGACTGTTTCGGCATCCTCGCTCCTCGCGCTGCGGTGAGTTGCTGAGTGATCTCTAGAGTCCATCGCGACAGGGGTCAACTGCACAGCGCCGCGGATATTGTTGCGTTAGTCACCTGACTATGTGAACATTTCGCCCATGACCGCTCTCCCCGCCACTGTGCGCACGCTCGATCGCTCGACCGCTGGAGGTCTGCTCGCCCTCGTGGGGCTCGCGATCGTGTACGTGCTCGCACTGCGCACGGACGCGGCCTGGCCCGTGTTCTGGATCTCCGGCGTCGCCTTCGGCGCGATCTGCCAGCGCAGCCGCTTCTGCTTCGTCGCCGGCTTCCGCGACCTCTTCCTCATGCGCCAGGGCCGGATGCTGCGAGGCATCATCGCCGGCCTCGCCGTCGGCACCGCCGGCTTCGCGATGATCATGGCCACCGTCGTCCCAAACCCCGGATCGGGTGTGCTGCCGGCCGACGCGCACATCCTGCCGCTCGGCATCGCGACCGTGCTCGGCGGGCTGCTCTTCGGCTTCGGCATGGTGCTCTCCGGCGGCTGCGTCAGCGGCTCGCTCTACCGCATGGGCGAGGGCTACATCGGCTCCTGGGTCGCGATCGGCGGCGTGCTGATCGGGCTCTACGCGATGGCCCGCACCTGGAACTGGTGGTGGGACAATCAGATCAGCAGCGACCGCATCTCCTGGCTCCCCACCGACCTCAGCTACACCGGCGCGATCGTGATCACCTTCGCGCTACTTGGCCTCGCCTTTTTCGCCGTCTCGTGGTGGGAGCGGCGCGGCTACTCCGGTGTGTCCTTCACGATCCCGATCAGCAGCGCGGCAGCGACCAGCGCCGAGCCGGAGACGACGCTCACCGCCCTCGCCCGGAAGGTCTTCCGAGCCGAGTGGACGCCGCTGATCGGCGGCGTCGCGCTGGCGGCGGTCAACATCCTGATCTTCATCCGCTACCGCCCGCTCGGCGTCGTCGGCGAGCTGTCGAGGTGGTCCACGGACTTCGCCGCCAACATCGGCGCCGGGGTCGGCGAACTGAAGGGCATCAGCGACATCCCCGGCTGCGTTCCGCGCTTCGTCGAGGGCACGTGGTTCAGCGACGCGTTCATGCTCAACGCGGGGATCATCGCCGGGGCGTTCACGGCGGCGCTGCTGGCTCGAGAGTTCCGGCTGCGCGTGCCGCGCGGGCCGCGTCGCTACGTGCAGTCGCTCGCGGGCGGGGTGGTGATGGGCTACGGCGCGGGGCTCGGGCTCGGCTGCACCCTCGGCGCCTTCTTCTCGGCGATCCCCTCGCTCGCACTCAACGGCTGGGTCTACGCCATCGCGCTCGTCGTCGGCGCCTACGCGGGCACCGCGTTCATCCGGCGGTTCCCGTGAGCGGCGCGGCTCCCGAGGTGTTGGACCTGCGCGGCCGCCCGCCCGCCGAGCAGCTGCAGAGCGCGCACGCCGCCGTCGAGCGCGCCGCCGGGGGCGCGGCGCTACGGATCGTCACGAACCTCGACGTCGTCGCCACGTACGTGCTGCCGGCGGCTGCCGAGCGCGGCGTGCGCTGCCGCGTCGAGCCGCCCTCGGACGGCGCACGCGAGTTGAGTCTGTCGCCGGGCAAGCGCGCGGTGGCGACTGCTGAATCAGGGAACAGCTCCACCAGGGAGTAAGGGGGGGAGACTCCATGACGAACGAGAACGAGGCGCCGGTGCTGGACGTGCGCGGCGAGATCTGTCCGTACCCCATGCTGCGCACCAACCGGGAGCTCGACGACGTGCAGCCCGGCGTGCCGGAGCTGCGGGTCTGGACGGACCACCCGCCCGCGCTCTCGACGATCCCGCCCGAGGCGATGAAGCGCGGCTACGGCTGCGAGATCAACGAACGACGCCCCGGCGAGTGGGAGATCCACATCTTCAACGCCGAGGCGGCGGCAGCGGGCTAACGGCACACGAATCAGGAGGCCGGGCAGAGCGTCCGGTCCACGGATGAGTTGAATGCGAGGAGCACGATGAGACAACAGACCGCAACGAGACGAGGAACAAGGCTGTTTGGCCGTACTACCGGCCTGCTCGCGCTGCTGGTGCTGGCAAGCGCGGCGCTGATCGCCGCCTGCGGCGGCGACGACGAGGTGGCGCAGGTGACCGGCCTCGATGATCGCGGCTATGCCGACACGTCGCGGCTCGTCACCACGCAGTGGATCGAGGACAACCTCGATAGCGACTCGGTGCTGCTGATCGACCTGCGCGGCGCGGACGCCTACGCCGAGGGACACATCCCGGGCGCGGTGCAGATCCCGCGCACCGCGCTCCAGGTCGAGATCGACGGCGTAGCGGGCCTGATCCCGCCCGCGGCGGACGTGGCCTCCGCGTTCGGTGCAATCGGCGCGACTGCCGACACGACGATCGTCTTCTACGACCAGCGCGGCTCGATCTGGGGCTCGCGTGGCCTCTGGGTGCTCGCCGTCTACGGGCACGAGGACGTGCGGCTGCTCGACGGTGACTTCCCGCTCTGGGAGTCCGAGGGCCGCGAGATCAGCACCGCGACGCCGGCCATCACGGCCGCCAGCTACGAGTTCGCCTCCGACCCCAACAACGACATCGTCGTCGGCTGGGACGACATCATCGCCTCGATCGACGACCCGAGCGTCCTCGTCTGCGACGCACGCTCGGCCGAGGAGTACTCCGGGCGCGACGTGCGCGCCGACCGCGGCGGTCACATCCCGGAGTCGGTGAACGTGGAGTGGAGCCGTGCGCTCGACGAGAACGGCCGCTTCAAGCCGGCCGCCGAGCTGCGGACGCTCTACGAGGGCGAAGGCGTTGAGGCGGACGGCACGATCTACACGCTGTGCCAGACGGCCGTGCGCGCCACGCACACCTGGTTCGTCCTCAGCGATCTGCTCGGCTACGACGACGTGCGTGTCTACGACGGATCGTGGACCGAGTACGGCAACCGCGAGGACTCGCCGATCGACTCCTAGCGAGTCCTGCAGCGGCGGCAGCGCCGCTCCAGACGACCAACGCCGAGGCGCCGCGGGATCCGCGGCGCCTCGGTCATGTTTGCGCCAGGCGGCCGTCAACTTGCTACCCTCGGCGCCCGGAGACCTCGGAACCTCGGAGGGGGTACGCGATGACCTCGGCGACAGAGCACGGGACGATCACGGAAGCGGGGCTGGCGGCGATGCGCAGTCGCATCGGCATCCCCAACGAGGCGCGGCGCTACGGCGCGAAGCGCGGCCTGTTCACGTTGATCAACCAGGACTCGGCGCACATCTTCGCCACCGGCAGCGGCGACGCGAACCCGCTCTACACGGACGCCGCCTACGCCCGCGCCTCGCACTGGGGCTCCGTCGTCGCACCACCGACGATCCTCTTCAACGCCGGCCTGGTCGAGGGCCGCCCGTTGACCGCACAAGAGCGCGAGGAGGGCCGCGGCGGCGGACTGCCCGGCGTCCATGGCATGTTCTCCGGCGCCGACTGGGAGTGGTACCAGCCGCTGCGCGAGGGCGACGAGATCTATCGCGTCGGCTACCTCTCCGACGCTCAGGAGAAGTCGGGCGTCTTCGCCGGCCGCCAGGTGCTCGCCCTCACCGAGAGCCTCTTCCGCAACCAGCACGGCGAGGTGCTGGCGAAGGAGGTCGAGTGGTCGATGCGAACCGAGCGCGACGGCGCGCGCGAGCGCAGGAAGTACGAGTGGGAGCAGCACGAGTACAGCGACGAGGAGCTCGAACGCATCGACGAGGCGTACGCGAACGAGCGCCCGCGCGGCGCTGAGCCGCGCTACTGGGAGGATGTGCAGGTCGGCGACGCCCTCGACAGCATCGTGCGCGGGCCTTACCGCGCGACGGACGCGGTCGCCTGGGACATCGGCTGGGGCGGCGTCTTCGCGCGCAGCGGCAAGGTGGACTTCGACTACCGCCAGCGGCACCCGCGAGCCTACTCGAAGAACCGTTACGGCATCCCGGACATCCCGGAGCGCGTCCACTGGGAGAGCGAGTTCGCTCGCGAGGTGGGCGTGCCCGGGCTCTACGACTACGGCCCCCAGCGCATCGCCTGGGCGAGCACGCTGGTGACGAACTGGATGGGCGACTCCGGCTTCCTCAAGCGGCTCTGGGTGCAGGTGCGCCGCTTCAACGTCGAGGCCGACGTGCAGTGGTACCGCGGCGAGGTGATCGCCAAGCAGGTCGAGGACGGCGAGCCGCAGGTGATCTGCGACATCTGGGCGGCGAACCAGCGCGGCGAGGTGACGGCGCCCGGCCAGGCGATCGTGCTGCTGCCTTCACGCGAGCACGGCGAGGTGCGCATCCCGGCGAACGGCCAGCCCTCGTACCCCGGTTGGGACGCTGAGACGAAGGTGACGCCGGTGGGCCAGGGCCCGCTCCCCCACCACTCGACCACGCACGGCTTCCTGCTGCCCGGCGTGCAGCGCTGAGGCGTCTCACCTCGGAGTTCGTTGCGCTTCCCGGCGGGTGAGGCGCCTCGCAGTCGTCAGCACGCTCGCAAGTCGGATGAGCGCGCAGCGCGTGCTCGGCCCACCCACCCGCCCTCGGAGTTTCCCCGATGTGGGGGCTCCGCCCCCACGCCCGGCCGGAGTTGCAGACCAGGCCCCGGCGGACCCTCGCAAGGCCCCAACGCCGCAGGGTCGCCAAGGGTTCGGCCCTCGCCGCTCTGGACCAGCCGCCCGGCTCCGGCCGTAGCCTGCGGCGAGATCGCGCGGACATCGAGAGCGTGTCGAGAGTGGCGGGTCACCTCGCCACCAGCACGCGACTCGCGAAGGTCTCGGATGCGGCCTCCGCAGCCACGCGCCGGACGGGCACTCGGATCAGTGGAGCAGTAGGCCGCTGGCTCCCAGGCGGGGGCGTGGGGGCACAGCCCCCCACAAGGAAACCTCCGAGGGCGGGTGGGTGGGTGAGCCGCGCGCAGCGCGTGCTCCTGCGACGTCCGGCCGAGTGCGGCTACGCCTGCGCGCCCACCAGCTCCGTGCGGCCAGCGAAGGCCGGCATCACGTCCTCGGCGAAGCGCTGGTACTGCTCGATGATCTCGTCCGCCGTCACGCCGGAGGGGTGGCCGAGCGTGATGCTCTCGAGGCCGGGGACCTCCTCCTCGAGGGCGTGCAGGCGCTCGATGATCTGCTCGGCGGTGCCGCACAGCACGCTGCCGTTGGCGACCGAGTCTTCGAGCCGCGGCAGCGTCGTGTCGGCGACCGCCGCCTCCGTGGACTTGAGGTTCTCGATCTGCTCGTCGTTGAGCGAGCGCAGCAGACGCAGCGGCCCGAACATCTTGATGTTCTCCTGGAAGTAGGGCTGCAGCCGGCGGATCGCCTCCTCCTGGCTGTCGGCGATGTAGAAGTGGAAGCCGACGCTCAGGTCCTCGCCCAGCTCGGTCTCGCGACCGGCCCGGGCGTGGGCGGCCTGCCAGGCCTCGACGACGGGGAGCATGATGCCGCTCGCGGCGACGCCGCCGCCGGTCATGCCCTTGAGCCCGTGCTTGACCATGAAGTCCAGCCCGCGCTCCGTCGCCCCCTGGATCGGCTGCCAGCACTCGACCGGGTGCGTCGGCCGCGGCACCAGCGAGAGCTCCTCGAGCGGGTCGCCCCGGTAATCGACGGGCGGGCTCGGCGGCAGGTCGTAGTGCTTGCCGTGGTGCGAGAAGCGATCCTCGCGCAGCGCCTTGAGCAGGATCTCCACCTGCTCCTCGAACAGGTCGCGGTTCGCGTCCTGGTCCAGCAGCGGCGCGCCGAAGGTCTCGACCTCGCGCGTGTGGTAGCCGCGCCCGACGCCCATGATGACGCGCCCGCCGGTGAGGATGTCGGCGACGGCGAAGTCCTCGGCGAGGCGCAGCGGGTGCCACATCGGCGCGATGTTGAAGCCGCAGCCGAGCTTGACGTTCTCGGTGACGTGGGCGAGATGGACGTAGAGCATCAGCAGGTTCGGCAGGCACTCGTAGCCCTCGGGCTGGAAGTGGTGCTCGGCCGTCCAGAACGAGTAGTAGCCGAGGTCATCGACCGCCTTCGCGACCTTCTCTGCCTTGTCGTGTGCCCCCGCGAGCACCTCGTTTGAGTAGTGGCGCTCCATGACCGGCGTGCCGCCGTAGCCGATGTTGTCGAGGTCCACGTGGCCGGTGTAGAGCGTCTCGAACCGCTTGAGCATGCCTGCCTCCGTTTCGCCGTCGGGCGGAGTGTAACCGAGGGCGCGTTTATGGCGAGCCGGGTAGCTGTCGCCTGCGTGGGGGCTGCGCCCGCACAGAAAGAAAATCCGAGGGCGGGTGGACGGGTCCGAGCCGCGCGGAGCGCGTGCTCGTCCGGGATGGAGCGTGGGGGTCTGCGAGCTATCCTCGCGTCCGATCGCAAAGCGCCCACCACAACAGTGACGGGCGAGAGTCCTGTCGCCTGCTAGCGGCCCTTGAAGACCGGCTTGCGCTTCTCCGCAAACGCCGCCGCCGCCTCGGTCGTGTCGTCGAGGGCGAACAGCGAGTGCTGCGCCTGCGGGTAGTCGATCGTGATCTGGTAGGCCGTCGGGCGCGGGCGCGCCATCATCAGCTGGCGCTTCGTGACCTGCACGTGCACTGGCGGCAGCGCCGCCAGTTCGTGCGCGATGCTCAGCGCCGTCGGCAACACCGCTTCCGAGGGCACCACGTGGTTCGCGAGGCCGACCTCGTAGGCGCGCTGCGCCGGGAAGCGGTGGCCGCGCAGCATCATCTCGCAGCCGGGCAGCCAGGAGAGTCCGTTCATCATCGGCACCAGCGCCGAACCGAGAACGCCCGTCGGAACGGACGAGAAGGCGATCGTCGCATCGTTCGCGAGGACAGAGATGTCCGACCCGCAGACCATGTAGAGGCCCGCGCCCCAGGCGCCGCCCCGCACGGCCGCGATGATCGGCTTCGAGGTGTCCGGCACGAGCTGGAAGCCGAGGATCTTCGCCCGCGAATCGGCGAGCGCGTTGCCGCGGATGCCGTGCTCGGCCTGTTCCTTGATGTCGCGGCCCGCGCTGAAGACCCGGCCCTCGCCGGTAAGCACGACTGCGCGCACCTGATCGTCGTCGATCGCCTCCATCCAGGCGCCGCCGAGCTCGTCGCCCATCACCTGGCCGAAGGCGTTGAGGCGCTCCGGCCGGTTCATCGTGATGACAGCGACGTGGCCATCGACCTCGTAGCGGACGAACTGTGCCTCGTAAGCCATGACTACCGCTCCCTGCTGATCACGACGCCGCGCGCTAGCCGCGAGGCAGGCCGAGGCCGCGCGTGGCGATGATGTTGCGCTGGATCTCGCTGCTGCCGCCGGCAATCGTGCGCGAGACGTGGCGGACGTAGGCCTTGGCCGGCTCGCCCTCCAGCGGCGCGTGGCCGCTGCCGTCCCCGCCCCAGAGTTGGCCGTACAGCCCCAGCGCCTTCGCCGTCGTGCGCGACGTGCGCTGGATCGTCTCGAAGACACTCATCTGCAGCATCGAGGCCTCGTAGTTCGGGACCAGGCCGGCGCCCTGCATCGAGACGACCCGGAACGCGAGGTTGAAGACCACCTCCACCTCGATCGCCCGGTCGGCGATCTCGTGGCGGATCGTCGCGGACTCGGACGTGCGCGACTTCGCCATGCCCTCCGGCGAGCCGATGAAGGCGACGAGGCGCTCGATCGAGCGCTGCGCGTCCACGGTCTGGCGGATCCGCGAGCGCTCGAAGTCGAGCAGCGTCACGCTCACGTACCAGCCGCGGTTTTCCTCGCCGACGAGGTTGCCGGCGGGGACGCTCACGTTGTCGAAGAAGACCTCGTTGAAGCCGTGCTCGTCGGCCATGTTGATCAGCGGCCGGGTCGAGATACCCGGCGCTGCCATGTCCACCAGCAGGAAGGAGATGCCGCGGTGCTTCGCGGCGTCCGGGTCGGTGCGCACGAGCAGCGCGATGTGGTCCGCCGCGTGGGCGCGCGAGGTCCAGATCTTCTGCCCGTTCACGGTGTACTCGTCGCCGTCGCGGACCGCCCTCGTCTGCAACGAGGCGAGGTCCGAGCCGGCGCCCGGCTCGGAGAAGCCCTGGCACCAGGCGCGCTCCCCGGAGAGCGTCTTCGAGATGTGCTCGGCCTTCAGCTCCTCCGTGCCGTGGATGATGATCGCCGGGCCGATCTGCGAAATGCCCTGCCCGCCGACCTGCGGCGCCTCGGCCTTCGCGAGCTCGTGGTTGAGGATGAACTGCTCCACCGAGGTCATCCCGCCGCCGCCGTACTCGACGGGCCAGGCCGGGGCGATCCAGCCGCGATCGGCGAGCGCGCGCGCCCAGCTCCAGGCGGCATCGCGCACGACCGGGTCCTCGGAGATGCGGTCGATCTGCCACTCCTCGCCGGAGCCGCCGGGCCCACCGCGGATCTTGCGGTAGTGCTCCGGCAGCGACGTCTCGACGAGTTCGCTCACGGCCGCGCGGAACGCGGCTTGCTCCGGCGTATCAGCCCACTCCACGCGCTACTCCCTGGCTGCTCCGAGGGCGGGTGCGCCCGCGGCCCGCGCGATGATACCGCGCGCCGCCGGGCTCAGGCCTCCTCGGACGGGTAGAACGTCTCCAGCTCGCGCAGCGCGATCGAGGTGTTCCGGGACTGGTCGATGATCGCGGCGCCACCGGCCATCAGCGAGTCGTACTCGGACTGGTCGAAGCGCGCGGCCCAGGCCGCCTCATTCTCCCACCACGTTTCGCCGATGTAGTCGGGATCGAGGCCTTCGAACCTGCAGGCGCGCACGCGGTTCGTGGCGAACTTGACCACGCCCGGCAGCTCCAGCACCTGCGGCGCGTGCTCCTCGTGCCAGTAGCGCTCGAACTCCTCGGGGCTGACGTCCGGACGGCGGTGCAGGATCGACATGCTGCGCACGGTCGGCGGCGGATCGGCTGCGCCTTCGGGCAGGAACTCCCTGAGCCTGTCGAGGACGATGCCGGTGTTGCGCGGCTGGTCGATGATGTTGTGCCCGCTCTGCAACGCGCGCTGCCCCTCGGGGATGCTGAAGCCGATCTCGGAGTCCTCGGGCGTGCGCCACCACAGCTCGCCCATCGCGTCGGGCTGAAGGCCCTCGATGCGCGACTCGATCACGAGGTTCGTCCCGAAGCGATAGACCGAAGGCACCTTGACGACGAAGCCGGAGTGCGTCTCCAGCCAGTAGCGCTGGAACTCCTCGGGGCTCACGTCCGGGCGGCGATGCAGGATCGCCAGGTTGCGCGTGTTCATGATCCGTCCTCCCGATCGCTACGCGGGACATGGCCAGGCCGCGCACCGAACAGTACGCGGATCGAGGCGAACGCGCCCACCCCCGTCGCGCGCTTATGTCCCGCGGTGCTAAGGTGGATCGAGGGGGAATCAGGTGTCCCGAGAAGGGCGCGAGCCATGAACGAGCCGACCCTGTTGACCCCGGAACGAGCCCGATCGCTACAACGGCTGCTGCTGGTGCTGGCGATCCTCGCGGGCCTCGCGGCGAGCGTGATCGTGCTCGCCTCACAACCCGTCACGGACTTCCTGCGCGAGGGCCCGGCGCGCCTGCTCCCGTTCGAGGGTGGCGCGGCGCGCGTCGTGCTCGGCCTCGGCGCGGCGCTTGCCACGATCGTCGCCGGCGCGGCGCTCTGGCGCGGCGTCTCGATCGGCTCGGTCGTCGTCGCAGCGATTGCCGGCGGCGTCGGGTTCCTGCTCATTCATGTGCTGCTGACGCCAGCGATCGGGCTGTTCACGCTCAGCATCCTTGCCTGCGTCGGAGGGCGCACATCGCGGCTGCTGTTGGTCGAGGCCGGCCCGGGCCGCTACCCGCTGCGCTGGGCTGCCGGCCTGGTCGTCGCCATCGCAGGCCTCGTTGTCGCTGGCGTGATCAGCTACTGGCTCGCCTCGCCGCTCTGGGACGAGGGCGCGACGCTCGACGAAGACCTCGGCTTCGAGGTCGCCGGCATGCCGACGGCGAGCCCCACGGCTGCGGCAGGTGCTGCCGCCACGGAGACGGCGACCGCTACCGAGGCGCCGACGCAGGCCGCTACCGAGGCTGCCGCGTCGCCGACGGCGGCGAGCGCTGAGTCCTCGCCGGCCCCGACCGAAGAGGCGGCGGCGACCGCGACGGCGGCGACCGCGACCGCGACGCCCTCGGGGCAGGGCTCGCTGATCTCGATGGGCGAGCTGATGGGCGCGGACTCGTTCCACACGGGGAGCGGGCAGGTGCTGCTGGTTCGTGCCCCGGACGGCTCGGTGATCCTCCGCTTCCAGGACTACGCCGTGCGCAACGGGCCCGACCTGTTCATCTACCTCACGCCCGACCCCGACGGCGACGTGTTCGCCGAAGGCGCGATCGAGCTGAGCGAGATCCGCGCCACGCAGGGCAACGTGAACTACGAGGTGCCCGACGATGTCGACCCCTCGACGTTCCGTGCCGCGGTGATCTGGTGCAAGGCATTCGCCGTGCTGTTCGCGCACGCGGAGCTCGAATAGGTCTCGCAGCCCGTCCGGTCCCCTCTCCCCCGGCGGGAGAGGGCCAGGGTCAGGGGGACTCCAGCGTCCCGCGTGCGACCGAACCATCGAGGGCGCTTGCGTGTCTGGTGTGGGGGGCTGCGCCCCCACACCCCCATCCGAAGGGCTCCGAGGAGCCAGTCCCGCGCCCCGACGGAGCCGAAGCCCTCAGGAGATGCCCCCGCCTCCGTCGATCGCGAGCGTGTGCCCGGTGATGTGGTTCGCCAGGTCCGAGGCGAGGAAGACGGCGCCCGCGCCGAACTCCTCGGGCGGGGCCAGCCGTTTCAGCAGCCCGTAGTCCGACACGCGCTCGCTCTCGCGGTCGGGGTCCATGTTCTTCGTCCGGCCCGCGCTGTCGACCCCGCCGGGGGCGATCGCGTTGACGCGAATCCCGTAGGGCGCCCACTCCGCCGCCAGCTCCCGCGTCAGGCCGAGGATGCCCGCCTTCGCCGCCGTGTAGGAGGCGATGCCGATGCCGGTCGACTTGAAGGCGGCGTTCGAGGAGGTATTGACGATGCTGCCGCCGTGGCCCTCCTCGATCATCGCGCGCGCGGCTGCCTGGCTGCCGATGAAGGCTGCCTTGAGGTTCATGCGCAGGACCGCCTCGAAGCCGTTCTCCGAGACATCGAGGGCGGGGAGTTGGAAGTTGCCACCCGCGTTGTTGAACATCGCGTCGATGCGCCCGAAGTGCTCGCGCGCGCCCGCGACGAGGGCGCGGATGGAGTCCGCCTGGCGCACGTCGGTGGGGATGAAGTGCGCCTGCCCGCCGGCCTCGCTGATCTCGGCCGCGGTTCGCGCCCCGGTCTCCTCGTTGATCTCGCCGATCACGACGCTCGCGCCGGCGTCGGCCGCGCCGATCGCGATCGCGCGGCCGATGCCCTCACCGGCGCCGGTCACGACGGCGACCCGGCCGTCCATGCGGATGCCGTCCATCAGGTAGCCCATGCCTCGCCCCTCTCGCAGCGCACGTCACCATAGCGCGGCGCGGCGCACGGCTATACTGCCGCTCGCGGCCAGGGGGCGCTGATGACTGTTCGCTTCGAGGACAAAGTGGCTCTGGTGACCGGAGGCGGCTCCGGGATCGCGCAGGCCGTCAGCCTGCGCTTCGCGGCCGACGGCGCCAGCGTCGCCGTCGCCGACATCGACCCCGACGCCGCGCGCGAGACCGCCGCGACGATCGCGGAGCAGGGCGGCACGGCAACCGTCATCGAGGGCGACGTGACCAGCTCCGCCGGCGCCGAGCGGATCGTCGCCGAGACCGTCGCGGCCTTCGGGCGGCTCGACATCCTCGCCAACGTGGTCGGCGGCAGCCTCCCACAGTTCAGCGTCGTCGACCTGCCGGAGGCGGAGTGGCGCGACCTGCTCGAGCTGAACCTGACGAGCGTCTTCCTGATGTCGAAGTACGCCATCCCGCACATCGCCGAGGCGGGGGGCGGGGCGATCGTCAACGTCTCGTCGGGATCGGGCGTCTCCGGACAGCCGCTCAACCCCGGCTATGTCGCGGCCAAGGGCGGGGTGATCGCGCTCACCAAGGGCATGGCGCTGGACCACGCCGCCCAGAACATCCGCGTGAACTGCGTCGCACCGGGACCGGTGCTGACGCCGCTGATGCGGCGTAACCGCACGCCCGAGGAGATCGAGGGCTTCGGGCGGCTGAACCCGCTCGGCCGCGTGGGCCTGCCCGAGGAACTGGCCGCTGCCATCACCTACCTTGCATCCGATCAGGCCTCGTTCATCACGGGGCAGACCGTGAACGTCGACGGCGGCGTGAACCGCTGAGCGGGGGAAGACGGCAACGATGACGAGCGAGACCGACATCCTTCGCGACGACGTGATCCGCATGGTCGAACGGGAGCCCGCCAGCCTCGAGGAGCGGGTCGCGCGCCTCGAGGCGAAAGAGGCGATCCACGACCTGATGATGCGCTACGGCCACTTCTCCGACGCCCGCGACACCGAGGGCGTCCTCGCGCTCTACAGCGACGACGTGGAGCGCGTGCTCACGGGTACCCTCGACGAGCGCGTCAAGGGCAAGGACACGCTGCGCGAGCTGTACCGCAACCCCGTGCTGCCGACGCGGGACGGGAAATCGCTCGGCGAGGCCTCGCGCTACCGGCGCGGGCGCCGGACGACGGTCCGGCACATGTTCGCCGCGCCGCTGATCCGGCTCTCGGACGACGGCAACGAGGGCTGGCTGACTTCGTACTTCACGCTCGTGCGCAGCGTCGCGAGCGACGAGGGCTTCGAGCGCCACGTCCACGAGGGCACGTACACCTTCGCGTTCGTGCGCCTCGATGAAGGGTGGCGGATCAGCAAGATGATCGTCGACACGGAGATCGGGCATGACCGCGGGTACAACCCCGCGGCGACGAAGGAGGCGAGCGCGTGATGGCAGAGATCCCGACCACCTGCAAGGCAGCCGCGATGGTCGGCGCGGGCAAGCCGATGGAGCTGATCGACGTGCGCGTGCCGCAGGAACTGGAGCCCGGCGGCATCCTCGTGAAGATGTCGATGGCCTCGATCTGCGCCACCGATGTGCACGCCTGGGAGGGCTCCTCCTCCTTCGCGGAGGACGAGTTCCCGAGCATCCTCGGCCACGAGATGACCGGGCGCATCGCGCGCAGCGAGGGCCGCACGCACGACTCGATCGGCACGCCCCTGCGCGAGGGCGACCGCATCGTCTGGACGCACGGCTTCTGCGGGAGCTGCCTCAACTGCACGGTGGAGCACGAGCGCACGCTCTGCCTCAACCGCCGCCGCTGGCACGGCTCGACCGAGGAGTTCCCCTACCTCACCGGCGGCTTCGCCGAGTACGGCTACGTCTTCCCTACCTCGGGCTGCGTGCGCGTGCCGGACGACGTGCCGGACGAGGTCGCCGCCGCCGTCTCCTGCGCGCTGCGCACCGTGATCCACGGCCTCGACCGGGTCGGCGAGCTGGACGACCGCCATCGCGTGGTCATCCAGGGCTCCGGTCCGCTCGGCCTCTTCACGCTCGCCCGCGTCGTGACCGGCGGACCGCCCGACCCGATCGTGA
The DNA here is from genome assembly GCA_963667465.2 of Dehalococcoidia bacterium. Lineage (GTDB taxonomy): Bacteria > Chloroflexota > Dehalococcoidia > UBA2979 > UBA2979 > VXMT01. Next base: position 1,502,036 of record CAXXDN010000002.1, read on the forward strand.
TCGGCGGGCCGAAGCGCCGCCTCGAGCTCGCCCGCAAGTGGGGCGCCGGGCACACGCTCGACATCGACGAGGTCCCCGATCCCGCCGAGCGTCACGCGCAGGTGATGGAGTGGACGGACGGCCTCGGCGCGGACGTGGTGATCGAGGTCTCCGGCGCGAAGAGCGCCTTCCCCGAAGGGTTCGCGATGCTGCGGCGCGGCGGACGCTACCTGGTGATCGGCCAGCTACACGGCGAGACGTTCCCGTTCGCGCCCTCCGACATCGTGCGCAAGCACGCGAGGATCATCGGCACGTCCTCGGCGGCGGTGCAGCACTACCATCGAGCGCTCGAGTTCGTGCGCCGCCACCGCGACCGCTTCGACTGGATGGAGATGATCTCCAACCACTACCCGCTGGAGCGGATAAACGAGGCGATGGCCGGGATGCAGCGGTGGGAGGAGATCAAGCCGGCGATCACCTTCCCGGACTAGGCAGCTGGTTCTTGCCCTCTCTCCTGGGGAGCGAGATTCCGAAGCCGAGTGCGCGTCTGCTGTGGGGGGCTGCGCCCCCCCACACCCCCATCCCGGACGAGCACGCGCTGCGCGCGGCTCTGGCCCACCCACCCGCCCTCGGATTTCTTTCTGTGGGGGCTACGCCCCCACACCCCCTCGGTCCTGTCGAGGATGCACCCGGCTCCTCAGGCCGGTCCGGCACCGTCTCGTCGTTCCGGCTCCCCCTCCTCGTCATTCCGGCGGAAGCCGGAATCCATCCCTCTTGCGGGGGGCCGCGCCCCCCACACCCCCTGGTCGGGAACCTTCCGGAGATCCGCTCCCCTCTCCTCTGAGGGGCTGGTCGAACCCCATTCGAGCAAGGGGCCTCGCGGCAGCCCCTGCCGAACGGCCCGCGATCAGCGCGGGCAGGTGGTATAACCAACCGTGGCGCGCGGGGCGCGCGCTCGCCGAAAGGGGATCCCACCAGCAATGACAACTACCGAGGAACGACAGTTCCCCAAGATCAGCGACGAGGGCCTGGCCGGCCTGCGCGCGCGGCGGGGTATTCCCGCGATGCGCGGCGACCGCCAGAAGTACACGCAGATCAACGCCGACGCCGTGCGCGGCTTCTCGCTCGGCGCGGGCGACACGAACCCGCTCTATACGAACGAGGACTATGCCCGGAACTCACGCTGGGGGACGATCGTCGCGCCGCCCTGCATCCTGCTCGGGGCCGGCATCCAGGAAGGCCGCGACCTGACCAGCGCCGAGCGCGAGTCCGGCCGCGGCGGCGGCCTGCCCGGCGTCCACGGCATGTACTCCGGCCACGACTGGGAGTGGTACCAGCCAATGGTTGAGGGCGACCGCATCTACCGCGTGCAGTACGAGGCCGGCTTCTCCCTGAAGCAGGGCCAGTTCGCGGGCCGCCAGGTGCTCCAGCACATGGAGACGCTGTACCGCAACCAGAACCACGAGGTCATCTGCAAGGCCGTGCACTGGCGCTTCCGCACCGAGCGCAACACCGCCGCCCAGCGCAAGAGCGTCTTCCGCGAGCCGACCGTCTGGTCCGACGAGGAGCTCGCACGCATCGACGAGGCCTACGCCAACGAGATCCCGCGCGGCGCCGAGCCTCGCTACTGGGAGGACGTGAACGTCGGCGACGAGATGGGCGAGATGGTGCGCGGGCCCTTCCGCATCACCGACGCCGTCTCATGGGAGACCGGCGCGGGTGGTCCCTACGCGCGCACCGGCCGCTCCGACTACGAGTTCCGCCAGCGCCACTCCGGCGCCTACGCCCGGGACAAGCAACGCGTCTGGGACATTGTCGAGCGAGTGCACTGGGAGGACGACTTCGCGCGCGAGGTCGGTGTCCCTGCGGCCTACGACTACGGCGCGCAACGCATCGCCTGGAGCGCCAGCTTCATGACCAACTGGATGGGCGACGACGCCTGGCTGAAGCGGCTCTGGGTCCAGATCCGCAGGTTCGGCATCATCGGCGACCTCCAGACCTACCAGGGCCGCGTCATCGACAAGCGCGTCGTGGACGGCGAGCACCAGGTCGTGTGCGACTTCTGGGCGACGAACCAGATCGGCGAGACCACCGCGCCCGGCCAGGCGATCGTCGTGCTGCCCTCACGCGCGGGCGGGATGCCGAAGCTGCCCGCGAGCGGCCAGCCGGCGTACCCGACGTGGGGTCCGGAGACGGTGCTCGAGCCGCTCGGCCTGCCTCCGGTCGAGCCGGGCCCGCAGGCGCACGACTACAAGCACGTAGGCGTCCCGGACCAGTAGCCGGAGGCAGCCGGTGACCGAAGCGCACGCGGCGTTGCAGCCGACGGTCGCGGGACCGCTCTCGCACCTGCGCATCCTCGAGATCGCCGAGGGCGTGCCGGGCCCCTTCGCGGGACGCCTGCTGCACGATCTGGGCGCGGCCGTCACCAAGGTGGAGCGGACCGGCAGCGGAGACTCCTCGAGGCAGGCCGGCCCCTTCCGGGACGACGAGCCGGACCCCGAGGCGAGCGGGCTCTTCAGCTACTTCAACCGCGGCAAGCGCTCGGTCACCCTCGACTGGACGCGGCCGGAGGGTCGCGAGCTGCTGGAGCGTCTGCTCGACCAGACGGACGTGCTGATCGTCGACGAGCGCTTCGGCGCGAGCCACGACGAGCTGCTTGCGCTCTGCGAGCGGCACGCCGACGGCGACCGGCCGCTCAGCGTGGTCTCGATCACCCCGTTCGGCCTCACCGGGCCGCGCGCGCACTGGCGCGGCAGCCCGGCGACGATCAGCGCCTACGGAGGGCTGACCCTCTATTTCGGCGAGGAGGACCGCGCTCCGATCCCGCCGCCGCAGGACCTCGCGCTGACGCAGGGCGGCCTCGCGGTCGCGATCGCCACGTTGTTTACGGTGCTCGGGCGGGGCGGACAGCCGGGCCGCGGCCAGGTCGCCGACATCTCGATCGTGGACGTGCTGTCCTCGGTGCATACGGGGCTGGCGGCGACGCACTGGGTGTTCGACAGCCGCCAGTTCCAGCGCCACGGGCGGCGCAGCCAGGGCGGTCTCTACCCGAACGCGATGCTGCGCTGCAAGGACGGCTTCTTCCGCATCCACGCGATGTCGCAGAAGGAGTGGCGCGGCCTGCTCGAGATGATGGGCAGCCCGGCCTGGGGCGACGACCCGGAGTACCAGGACCGCATCGTGAACGGCGACAGGTACGCCGACCTGCTCGACACGTACATCGAGAGCTACCTGCTGCAGCACACCAAGAACGAGCTGTTCGAGCAGGCGCGCGAGCGGCAACTGCCGTTCTCGCCGGTGCGCCAGATGCACGAGGTGCTGGAAGAGGAACAGCTGCTGCACCTCGGACTCTTCCGCGAACTGGCGCACCCCAACGGCGAGCAGTTCACCGCCGCCGGCTCCCCCTTCCGCTGGCGCAACGCCGAGGACGACGCCCCGCCCGAGACGGACCCGACCGGCGCCGCGCTGCTGCGCGCGCCGCGCCTCGGCGAGCACAACGACGAGGTCTACGGCGCCCTGATCGGGCTCGACGCTGCCGAGATCGAAAGGCTACGGGGCGATGACGTCATCTGACGGCGAGCGCCCCGCCACCCTCGACATCCTCGAGGGCGTCCGCGTGCTCGACCTCGGCATGGTCTGGGCCGGCTCGATCTGCGGGCAGGTGCTGTCCGACTTCGGGGCGGACGTGGTCAAGGTCGAATCGCGCTCGAACCTCGACATCGCCCGCCGCGGGCGGCCGATCATCGGGACGGAGTACGACCCGAACCAGAACCCGCTCTTCCACAACACCTCGCGCAACAAGCGCAGCCTCGCGCTCAACCTCAAGACCGAGGAGGGCCGCGACGTGCTGCGGCGGATCGTGCCGCACGCCGACATCCTGATCGAGAACTGGCGACCCGGGGCGCTCCCGCGGCTCGGCTTCGGCTACGAGGAGCTGCGCAAGCTCCGGCCCGACATCATCATGATCTCGCAGACGCTCGCCGGGCAGGACGGCATCGACGCCCGGCTGCGCGCCTACGGCCCCACCGTCGGCGGCATCACCGGCCTCGACAGCCTCGTCGGCTACGGGGGCGAGGCGCCGCTCGGCATGGGCCACGCCTACGCCGACCCGAACGTCGGGCTGCACTCCGCGCTGCTCGCGCTGAGCGCCCTCGAACGGCGGCGGCTCACCGGCGAAGGCTCCTACATCGATGTCTCGATGTGGGAGGCGATGGTCGCGGCGCTCGCGACACCCCTGCTCGACTGCGAGCTGAACGGCCGCGTTGCCGGCCCGCTTGGCGACGCCGCAGTGCCGGGCGCTCCCGCGGGCGTCTTCGGCTGCGCCGGCGACGACCACTGGCTCGTCCTCGAGGTCCACGACGACGCCGACTGGGCCGGCATCGTCGAGGCGATGGAGCACCCGGACTGGGCGAGCGACGAGCGCTTCGCCAGCGCCGGGGGGCGCCTCGCCGCCCGCGACGAGCTGAACGAGCACGTGCGCGCCTGGACCGCGACGCGCGACCGCGACGAGCTGGCCGAGCTGCTACAGAGCCACGGCGTGATCGCCTCGCCCTGCCTCGCCGTCAGCGAGCGACTCTTCGACCACCACCTGCTCGCGCGCGAGGGCTTCACCTGGGTCGAGAACCCGGTGCTCGGCCGCGAGCCCGTCTACGGGCAGGCGATCCGCCTCAGCGAGACGCCCGGCTACGTGCGCGAACCCGCCCCGATGCTTGGCCAGCACAGCGCCGAGGTGCTGCGCGAGCTGCTCGAGCTGAGCGACGAGGAGATCGAGGCGCTCGACGAGGCGGGGGTGCTGCGGTGAGTGCGCAGCGCAACGGCCACACCGGCGAACCGCTCGGCCCCGCTCCCGCGCTGCTCGACGGGCTCCGCGTCCTCGAGTACGGCGAGAGCGCGGCCTCCGCCTTCGCCGCCCGCATGCTCGGCGACCTCGGAGCGACGGTCACGAAGCTCGAACCGCCCGGCGGGAGCGCACTGCGCCGCGAGGGCTACACGCCGCCCGGCGGCGACAGCTCGGCGCTGTTCGCCTACACCAGCGCCGGCAAGCGCAGCGTCACCCTCGACGATACGACCGCCGGAGGCCGGGAGACGCTGCTGCGGCTGATCGCCGACTGCGACGTGCTGGTCGACTCGCATCGCGGCTCGCACTGGCAGGAGCTGGGCATCGACTTCGAGGCGCTGCCGGGCAGCGGGCGCTGCGCGCTCGCCGTCTCGATCACGCCGTTCGGGCGCTTCGGCCCCCACGCCGAGTGGGCGGCGAACCACCTGACGGCGCACCACGCCGGCGGCGAGGCCTACTTCTTCCACGGCGGCATCGGCTACGACCGCTACCCGGACGGCCCGCCGCTGCGCGTGCCCGCGAGCATCGCGGAGCTCGACACGGGGTCGGCGGCCGTTGTCGGGATGCTCGGCTGGCTGGCAGGCTGGCCGGACGCCGAGCGCGAGCCGACCTTCCTCGATCTCTCGTGGCAGGAGGCGGCGATGTCGCTCTGCCGCCAGGACATCGTGAAGTGGCCCAACGACCGCTACCTCGACACGCGCGCGCTGCGCGAGGTCGCCGTGCTCGGCCTGGTCGAGTGCAAGGACGGCTGGGCCGAGGTGCTCCCGGCGCAGCAGCACATGTGGGAGCGCTTCGTCGCCGCCTCGGGCGACCCGGAGTGGGCGACCGAACTCGGCGAGACCGCCGACGACCGAAGCGCGCACACCGAGGAGCTCAACCAGCTCTTCGAGCCCTGGCTGCGCGAGCGCACGCGCACCGAGATCTTCGACGCGCTGCGCGAGTACGACGTGCCCGGCGGCCCGGTGCGCCTGATGGGCGATCTGCTCACTTGCGAGCAGCTGCGCCTCCGCGAGTTCCTCCAGACCGTGGCCCTGCCGGACGGCACGACCGCCGAGGTCCCCGCCCAGCCCTACATCGTGCGCGAGGCCCGCGGCCCCGCCTGGCGGCCCGGCCCCGCGAACGGCTCCGCGCCGGCCACGACGCCCTCGGCCGGCGCGCACAACGAGGACACGCTGCGCGACCTGCCCGCCGCGCCCGCGGTGAGCGCCGCGCCCGCGATTCGCGCGACCGCCGACCCGCAGCGCCCGCTCGACTGGCTGCGCGGCACGCGCGTGCTGGACCTGACCTGGTACCAGGCCGGGCCCTACGCCAACATGATCCTCTGCGCCTTCGGGGCGGAGATCCTCAAGGTTGAGAGCCACCGCCGGATCGACCCGTTCCGCCACTCCCGGCGTCACCAGTCCGTCTCGCTCGCCGACCGCAAGACGGATGACTGGATCGACAAGGGCTACCGCTTCAACGAAGACAACATGGGCAAGCGCAGCGTCGCCATGGACATCTCGCAGGAGCGCGGGCGCGACTTCCTCCGCCGGCTCGTCGCCGACGCCGACGTGCTGATCGAGGGCTTCCGGCCCGGCACCATTGACCGCCTCGGCCTCGGCTTCGACCGCCTGATCGAGGTCAACCCGCGGCTCGTCATGGTCTCGCTCTCGGCCAACGGCGCGACGCAGCCGGACGGGCACATGAGTGGCTACGCCGCCGTCTTCGGAGCAACCTCCGGGCTGTCCGGCCTCAGCGGCTACGACCGCAGCGTCCCCGCCGAGTACCGGGGACCGCTCGACCAGCGCGTCGGCACCGCCGTCGCGATGGCCACGCTCGCCGGGCTGCACGCCCGCGATCGCAGCGACAGCGCGATCCACGTCGACGTCGCAGCCCAGGAGGCCGGCGCCGCACTGGTCGGCGACCAGCTGGTCGAATGGCAGCTGCGCGGCTGCGTTGCCGAGCCGCTCGGCAACCGCCACGAACAGCTCGCCCCGCACAACGTCTACCAGTGCCTCCCGATCGAGGGCGAGCAAGCCTACCTCGTGGTCGCGGTCGAGACGGACGCGCAGTGGATGCGGCTCGCCGAACACCTCGGCGACTGGCGGCTCGACCCGCGCTGGGACGCCCGCGCACGCAAGGCGCAGGAGCACACGATCGACGAGGCGATCGCCGACTGGACCCGCGGGCGCGAGCGCGACGAACTGATCGAGGAGTTGCAAGGCCTCGGCGTGGCGGCCGCGCCGAGCGCGACCGCGCGCGACCTCTACCTGGACGAGCACGTCCGCGCGCGCGGCCTCTGGAGCAGCGTCGAGCACCCGCGCATGGGCCAGCTCGAGGTGATCGCCCTGCCCTGGCTCATCAACGGCTCGCGCATCGCCACGGAGGCCGCCCCGACGCTCGGCCAGCACAACGAGTACGTCTACGGCGACCTGCTCGGCGTGGGCGCCGAGGAGCTGTCCCAGCTCGTCGCCGAGGGCATCGCCCACTGAGCTGATGCTCGCACGCCTCGGAGTCGATCACTCCTGCTGTAGGCTCCCACGGCACTGGTGAGTCAGGCGGAATCGTGCACAGGAAACGCCTCGTCCCTCGGTTGTTTGCGTCGCTGGCCGTCGCGCTCGCGATCGGCTGGGGGCTGGCATCGGGTAGTGGGATCGCGGAAGCCGAGTCGGCGTCGGAAGACTCGGCCACGATCACCACGAGACTCCATCCGGGCTGGAATCTGGTCGGCTGGGTCGGCCCCGAGACGCCCGTCGCGGACCTGTTCGAGGAGCTTCCCGCGCTGCAGCAGGTGTCGGCTCGGGACGCCGAAGCCGGGGCGTGGGTGCAGGCTCGCCCCCGCAGCCGTTCGGCGGCGCACGGACTGAGGCTGCTGACGCCTGGCATGGGCCTCTGGTTCTGGATCGGCGGCAACGAGACCGTCGAGTGGACGCGCCCTGCCGGGGCGGAGAGCGTGCTGCTGCAGCTACACAGGGGGCTCAACCTCGCGGCCTGGTTCGGCGGACCGGCAAGCCTCGAGGACGCCCTCGCACGCCTTGGCAACGCCGTCGTGCGGGCGAGGCTCTGGGATCCCGTGACGCAGGGCTACGAGACGTACGATCCGGACGACGCGAACACCGCCGGCGTGCTGGACGCCGTCACTCCGGGCGACGGGCTGCGGATCGATCTCACCGGGAAGACGCTCTGGTGGCCGCAGGGCACGGACCCGCCGCCGGTCGTGTTCGTGGACGACCTGGACACGGAGACGGCGCTCGCGATCGCCGATGCGTACCAGCGCGCCCGCAGTCTCTTCATCAAGCGCCTCGGTACCCCGGAGGCCGCCGAGCTCAGGGCGCACGTATACGCGGACGTGGACTCTCTGCATCGGGCATACCGTGAGTGGGGCGGGCGCGACCTTCCGGATCGATGGTGCTCCTTCAACGATGGGAGCAGTCTGCACCATTCCGCATCGTGCTACGGGGCGCCCGAATCGCGGATGGGGGAGCGGTACTTCCGCGCCCTCGTCTTGCACATGGCCCCTCGAGCGGAGGTCCCGGAGCCGGAGGAAGGTCACAGCCGCTACGGGCCGATGTGGCTGCTGAACGGGGTGGACGCGTACGCGGACGCGGCGTACCGCGCCACCTACGGCAGCGTGCCGTATGACCGGTTGCGGACCGGGCTCATCGCCGCGGCCCGGCGCACCGCGCTGCCGCTGAGCAGCACCGCGAGCCTGGACGGACGGGACGCGGCCGGGGGTCCGGCAACGACGGCGCTCGGCTTCCTTGCAATCGAGTCGCTTGCCCAACGCGCCGGGGAGGCGGCAATCCTCGGCTACTACCGCCTGCTCCCGTCCAGCGCGAGCTGGCAGGAGGCGTTCGAGGGCGCGTTCGGCCTCAGCGCCGAGCGCTTCTACGATGCCTTCGAGGTCTCCCGCTTCGAGCGAGCCCCGCTCCTGCCGCACCTCGCAGACCCCTCGGATGAGCCGGCCTTCGTCTTCGTTGGGGAGATCGACCCGGAGGCGCAGGAGGACATGCGTGCCTCACTTCAGGCGACTCGGGAGATCTTCTCCGGGCAGTTCGGCAGCAAGGCCTCGGACTTCACGGTCTACGTCGGGTCAGGCCTGGAGGCGATCACGCCGGAGTACCTCGCTGTTCGCGGCCATGAGAATCTCAATCTCTGCGGGGACTACTCCCACAACGTCATCTTCCAGGTCTTCACCTGCAAGAACCGCGATCTCGTGCTCGCCCACGAGTACGTGCATGTCCTGCAGAACAAGCTCGCCGAGGGCGCCTCGTGGGGTCCGGCGTGGTTGACGGAGGGGGTCGCCGTCTACGGGGAAGCCTTGCACCGCGCCGTGATCGGACAACGCCTACCGGCAAGCGAAGGATTGGAGCTCAGGCGCAGCTGGGAGCTGGCCCGCGTCATGCTCACAGGCGATGTTCCCATGCTCTCCAGCCTCGAAACCGTCGATGACGCCGCCGAGCGCGGCCATTACCGCCTCGGCTTCCTCGCCGCCGATTGGCTCGCCGAACATGCCGGCCCCGAGGCGCTGACCGACTACTACCGGCAGCTGCCCTCATCGGAGGGCTGGGAGGAGGCCTTCGAAGGCGCGTTCGATCTCACCGTCGGCGACTTCTACGCGACGTTCGAGGACTACTGGCCCGAGATCGACCCGCTGCTGCCCCACCTCGCAGACGATCGCGAGGGCCCCGTTGTCGTGTTCCTCGGCGACATCGAGGCAAGCGACCGCGCTACCCATGAGTCCGCGGTGGAGAAGGTGGTGGCGCTCTTCTCCGACCGCTTCGGGATCGAGAGCGTGGAGTCCACGGTCTTCGTCGGCGCCAACGTCGGGTCGCTGGCCCCCATTCACTGGATGCTGTTCGAGCGTGGGCCGGACGCGGACCTCTGCTCCGGGTGGAATGGCCCCGCATTCCTGTATGCGGCGTCGTGCAGCGACCCACTGGGGCGACACTTCGGGCGCTTGTACTTCGGCACCGTGCGCGAAGAGCTGGCGCCGCGGAGCGCACTCCCCACAGCCGATGACGGTTACAGTCACTGGGGCCCGCAGTGGCTGTACCTCGGCACCGTGGTGCACGCGGACCTGCTCTCCCGGGAGGCAGCCGGGATCGCGAACTACGAAGACGAGCGCACCATTCGCGTTGAACGGGCACAAGCGAATACCACCGACCTGCGCCGCCTGGAGGCATCCGAGGGCTGGGACGCGGCTAATGAAGTGGCCCAGAGCGGCTGGGCGCTCGGACTCCTCGCAGCGGAACGGCTCGCCGAACTCGCCGGCGACGAGGCGATCTTCGAGTACTTCCGCCTACTCCCCTCCAGCGCAAGTTGGCGGGACGCGTTCGAGGGCGCGTTCGGCCTCACCGTCGACGCCTTCTACGAGGACTTCGCGGTCCACCGCGCAGACATCGCGCCGGCGCTGCCACAGATCCGCGGCGTCGTGCTCGGCCCCGACGGCGCGCCGGTCGAGGGCGCCGGGCTCTGGCTTCGGTGGCACTCGTCGGCGGGAGCCTACATCGAGTTCGCACGTACGGCGGCAGACGGCACGTTCAGGTTCGCAGTGGCGAACGGCTCGTACCGTCTGACGCTCATGGAACACGTTGATGGGAACTGGATCACCTTCGGCCAGTACGGTGGAGGCGACGGCTTCTCCACCGGCAGCATCACGGTGATCGAGGTGGACGGGGCAGACGTCAGCGACATCGTGATCCGGCTGCCGTCGTCCCTCTCCAAGCTGCGACCCATTCGCTGACCCGCTCGCCCTACTCCAGCAGCGAGTCCACGAAGGCGCGGATCGCGGCGAAGTACTCGTGACGGCCGATCCAGAGGATGTCGTTGTGGCCGACGCCCTCGATCGGGACGAACTCGCGGCGCTCGTTTTCGAGCTGGTCGTAGAGCTCCGCAGCCAGCTCGATCGGGGCGAGGTCGTCCGCAGCGCCATGGATCTGCAGCGAAGGGATCCGGATCGAGCGGACCTTCGTCTCGTGCGCCTCGATGAACTCGGCGGCGCCCGGCTCGTCTTCGAGGCCGAAGCGCGCGATCGAGCGGCGCGCGCTGGCCGCGCCGCTTTCGATGATCAGCCCGCGCACGCGGTCGCCGGCGCGCGCCGCCACCTCCAGCGCGGGCTGGGTGCCCATGCTGCGGCCCATGACGAACAGCGGGCCGCCGCCACGCTCCTCCTGCAGCGCCGCCGCGTACTCCAGCGCCGGCATTGCATCGCCGACGAGCGCGGCCATCGAGGCCCGGCCGCCGCTCTTGCCGTATCCGCGGAACTCCGCGACGAACAGGTCGAGGCCGATCTCGCGGTAGAGACGGTCGATCCCGTCGTGGTCGCTCACCACCTCGCCGTTGCCGTGGAAGTAGAGGACCAGCGGTCGCGGCGGGGCGGCCGCTGTCCCGGTGTAGAGGCGGGCGGAGATGCTGATGCCCGGCTCGACCGCGATCTGGTGGTCGCTGGCGCCGGGCGGCGGCGGGCCGGGGTCGGGACGCGGGAAGAACATCCACTGCGACGCGCCCGCGCGGTCGAGCAACGCGTAGTCGGGGAAGGGAATGCCGCCGGCGTCGCTTGGCTCGCTCACCGGCTCACTCCTCACCGTCCTCGAGGGCCTGCACATGCTGGAAGCCGAAGCGACCCTTGATGCAGAGATGGCCGCCGGTCACGGAGTGGTCGGAGGGCGAGGTGACCTTCACGATCTCGTTGTCCTGCACGTGCAGCTCGAGGTTACAGCCGACCCCGCAGTAGGGGCAGACGGTCGTCGTGATGGTCTGGCGCTCCTCGTCCCACTCGCCGGCGGCGCGCAGCTCGTGCTCGCTCTTGAACATCAACGCCCCGGTGGGACAGACGGCGATGCAGTTGCCGCAGAAGACGCAGGCCGAGTCGGGCAGCGACGTGTCGTACTCCGTCGCGATGGTGGCGTCGAAGCCGCGCCCGGCAACGGCGATCGCGAAGGTGTGCTGGGCGTCGACGCCGCAGGCCTCGACGCAGCGGTAGCAGAGGATGCACTTCGAGAAGTCGCGCACGTAGAGGTCGTTGTCGAGCCTCGCCGGCTGCGCCTGCGTCGCCGCGTGCTCGGCGTCCGGCGGCGCGTGGTGGCCCGGCCGAGGGCGCTCCGCCTCGCCGCCGCCCGCGGGAGCGGGCGGCCCGTAGCGCTCCGGCGCGACGCCGTACTCCTCCAGCCAGTGCCGCAGCTGCGGCTCAGCCGTCGAGAGATCGACCGCCGAGGCGAGCAGTTCGAGCACGAGCCGGCGGCTGTGCTCGACACGTTCGGAGGTCGCCGTCACCGCCATGCCGTCCTCGGCCTGCCGCGAGCAGGAGGCGACCAGCGCGCGCGAGCCCTCGAGCTCGACAACGCAGGCGCGGCAGGCGTTGGCGGGCGTGAGGCCTTCGAGGTAGCAGAGCGTGGGCGGGCCGACGCCAGCGGCGCGGCAGGCAGCGAGGACGCTCGCGCCTTCCGGCACCCAGACGGGCGTACCGTCCACGGTCAACTCGACCAGCGGTTGAGGCTCGCTCGTCACGGCGCGCTCCTCTCGCGATCGAGCAGCCCGAGGTCAATCGCGGACTGCACCGCGATGCCCGCCGTCTGGCCGAGCCCGCAGATCGATGCGTCCGTCATCGCCCTCGCGATATCGTCGAGGATCGCGATCTCGTCGCCGGCGTTGCCGTTCGTGCTGGCGAGGCGGTGCAGCGCCTCCTCCTGGCGCACGGTGCCGATGCGGCAGGGCACGCACTGGCCGCAGGACTCGTCGCGGAAGAAGGCGGCGATGCGCCGCGTCGCGTCCGCGAGGTCCACAGACTCGCCGAAGACCGTCACCGCGCCGGAGCCGAGCGAGACGCCGGCGGTTCGCGCGTCCTCGAAGGTGAGCGGCAGATCGAGCTGCGCGGCGGTCACGAACGAGCCGGCCGCGCCTCCCAGCAGGACCGCCTTTGGGTCGCCGCGACCCTCCACGCCGCCGGCGAGCGCGATCAGATCGCGCAGCGTCGCTCCGAACGGGACTTCGTAGACACCGGGGCGGGCGACGCTGCCGGCGAGGCAGAAGAGCTTCGTGCCCGTCGAGCCCGCGGTGCCGGTCTCGGCGAAGGCGTCCCCGCCCTCGAGGACGATCGCGGGGACGTTGGCGAACGTCTCGACGTTGTTGACGAGGGTCGGCTTGCCGAAGAGGCCGGCCTGCGTCGGGTACGGCGGCTTGTTGCGCGGCTCGCCGCGGTAGCCCTCGATGGAGTTGAAGAGCGCCGTCTCCTCGCCACAGATGTAGGCGCCCGCGCCGCGCCGAATCTCAATCTCGAAGCGCAGGCCCGAGCCGAGCACGTCGCCGCCGAGCAGCCGCGCCGCCTCGGCCTGCGTGATTGCGGCCTCGAGGCGCGCGGTTGCCAGCGGGTACTCGCGACGGATGTAGAGGTAGCCGCGCTCCGCGCCCGTGGTTACGCCGGCGATCGTCATCGCCTCGATCAGCGCGAACGGGTCGTGCTCCATGAGCACGCGGTCCTTGAAGGTGCCCGGCTCGGACTCGTCGGCGTTGCAGACGATGTAGCGAGGCCGCGTCGCGGCGTTCGCCACGTCCGCCCACTTGCGGCCCGCCGGGAACGCCGCGCCGCCGCGCCCCTGCAGCCGCGAGGCGATCAGCTCGTCGATCACCCACTGCTGCCCGCGCTCCAGCGCGACACGCAACGCCTCATAGCCGCCGTGCGTGCGGTAGGCATCGAGGCTCGCCGGGTCCACAAGTCCGACGCGCCCAAGCAGCCGCAGCCCGTTCGCGCGCGGCTCGGCGGCCTGCGGAGCCGAGACGGCCGCCTCGGGGGCCTCGTCCGCGCCTCCGTCGCCACGCAGCCCGGCGAGCACCGCGGGCGCGTCCGCCGCAGCGAGCACGCGGTCCTCGCCGCCGGCGATCTGCAGCAGCGCCGCGGGCGCTCGCTCGCAGACGCCGAGGCAGGGGCTCGGCTCCCACATCGCGCCCTCGTCCGCTTCGAGGCCGCGCGCGACCTCGCCGGCAAGCGCGTCAGCACCGGCGTTGCGGCAAACGATGTCGTCGCAGAGGTGGGCGACGCGCGGCGGGCGCTCGCGCGTGGAGAGCAGCGCGTAGGACTCGGCGACGCCGTAGGCCTCGGCGGGCGGGACCCGCAGGCGCTCGCAGACGTAGCCGAGAGCCCCCGCGCTGATCCAGCCGATCGCGTCCTGCACGGCGTGCAGCGCGGGCAGCAGCAGCTGCCGCTCCTCGCGGGCCTGCTGCGGGCGGCCTTGCTCGCTGCGACCCGGGCCGCCGTCGTCCGGATCGGGCGGCGGCCCGAGCAGCGCATCGACAGCGGCGCGCTCCGCCGCCGAGGCGGGAGTGGGGAGACGATGGACTTCCACGGCCCTCAGCCGATCTTCTCAATACGGATCGCCGAGGCCTTGAACTCGGAGGTGCCGGACTTCGGATCCCAGGCCTCGATCGTGAGGCGGTTGGTGTCGACATCGTCGGGGAAGTGCAGCGTCATGAAGGCAAGCCCCGGCCGCAGTTCCGAGGCGTAGCGCACCGGCGCCTCCAGCTCGCCACGCCGCGAGCAGACGCGCACCCGCTCGCCGTCCGCCACGCCGAGGCGCGCGCCGTCCTCGGGCGAGATGTCGAGCGTCTCCGGCCGGCGCAGCGGCGAGCCGTAGCCGGCGGTCTGCACCCCCGTGTTGTAGGAGTCGAGGCGGCGACCTGTTGTCAGCCGGATCGGATACTCCGCGGTCAGTTCGTCGACCGGCGGGACGTGCTCGACGGGGTGGAAGGGGACGCGCGGGCCCTCGAGTGGGGCGCTCCAGAGCCGCCCGTGGAGGAACACCGCTCCGGGATCCTGCTCGTCTGTGCAGGGCCACTGGATGCCGCCCAGCTCCTCGAGGCGCGCGTAGCTCATCCCGCCGTGGAGCGGCGAGAGCCCGCGCAGCTCGTCCCAGACCTGCTCCGCCTCCGGGGCGCCCCAGTCCGCGCCGAGGCGTTCCGCGAGTGCGAAGACAGCGTCGAGGTCGTCGCGCGCCTCGCCGGGCGGGTCGAGCGCCTTGCGCACGCGCTGCACGCGGCGCTCGCTGTTGGTCACGGTACCCTCGGTCTCCGCCCAGGCGGCGGCGGCCGGGAGCACCACGTCGGCCAGCTCGGCGGTCCTGGTGAGCACGATGTCCTGCACGACGAGGTGGTCGAGGCCCTCGATCAGCCGCCGCGCGCGCTGCACGTCGGCCTCGGACTGCGCGGGGTTCTCGCCGATCACGTAGAGCGCGCGCAGCTCGCCGCGCTCCATCGCCTCGAACATCTGCGTGAGGTGCCAGCCGTTGCGCGGCGGCACGGTGACGCCCCACGCCTCTTCGAAGCGCGCGCGCGCCGCGTCGTCCTGGACCCTCTGGAAGCCCGGCAGCCGGGTCGGCACGGCGCCCACGTCGCCGCCGCCCTGCACGTTGTTCTGGCCGCGCAGCGGGTTGAGGCCGGAGCCGGGGCGACCGACGTGCCCGGTCAGCAGCGCGAGGTTGATCAGCGCCAGCACGTGGTCGGTGGCGTTGTGGTGTTCGGTGATGCCGAGCGTCCAGCAGAGCTGCGCCGTCCCGGCGCTGCCGTAGGCGTGCGCCAGTTCGCGGATCGCCTCGGCCGGTACGCCCGAGATCGCTTCGGCGCGCTCCAGCGTGTACGGCTCGACGGACTCGCGGTACGCCTCAAAGTGCTCCGTCGCCCGCTCGACGAACTCGCGGTGGGCGAGACCGGCGTGGATGATCTCGCGTCCGACGGCGTTCGCGAGCGCGATGTCGGAGCCGACATCGGGGCCGAGCCAGAGGTCCGCCCACTCCGAGGTGGTCGTGCGGCGGGGATCGACGACGATCAGCCGCGCGCCGTTGCGGATACCCGCGAGTACGTGGTGGAAGTAGATCGGGTGGGTCTCGCGGGCGTTCGAGCCCCAGAGCACGATCAGCTCGGTGTCCTCGGTCTCCTGGTAGGAGCTGGTCCCGCCTCCCAGGCCAAACACCATCGCCAGACCGGCGACGCTGGGGGCATGTCAGGTGCGATTGCAGCTGTCGATGTTGTTGCTGCCGATCACGGCGCGGGCGAGTTTCTGCGCGGCGTAGTTCAGCTCGTTCGTGCCCTTCGAGCAGCTGAACAGGCCGAAGGAGGTCGGGCCGTGCGCCTCCGTCGCGCGCCGGATGCCCGTGGCCGCGCGGTCGAGCGCCTCGTCCCACGAGGCGCGCCGCAGCGCGCCGCCCTCGCGGACGAGCGGGTGCGTCAGACGGGTGTAGCGCCGGCCCATCACAACCTCCGGTCACTCGGACCGCTCAGGATACGACTCCGGGGGAGGGCTTGCCGCCCTCAGCGGTATCATGCGAGCCGCGAGCGCGGGCGAAGGGTGCGCAGAGTCGATGACGAACCCCGGCGCACAACGTACCGATGCAGGCGCCACCCCGGACCCGCGAGCGGGCGCGGCGGCGCCCGGACCCCCGCTCTGGACGCTCGACTTCATCCTCAACGCCCTCGGCACGGTGGGCTTCTTCGGCAGCTTCTTCTACCTCGTCTCGGTGCTCCCCGAGTACATCGACTCGATCGGTGGGGAGAAGTGGCAGATCGGCGTGATTGTGGGCGGCTTCGGGTTCGTGCCCCTCGTGCTGCGGCCCTTCGTGGGGCGCTGGAGCGACCGGGGGCACCGCAAGCGCCTGCAGCGCATTGGCATCCTGACAATGGCTCTCTCCACGGTGCTGATGGTCTTGTCGGAGGACGTGATCTCGCTCTTCGTCCTGCGCGTCGGGCAGGGCATCGGCATGGCGCTGTTCCCCACCGCGGCCGCCTCGCTGGCCGCCGAGCTGGCTCCGCCCGCCCGGCGCGGCGAGGGCCTCGGCTACTTCGGGATGGCGACGAGCTCCGCACAGATGATCACGCCGGCCCTGGGCGTCGCGATCGCCGCGCTGTGGGGCTACGACGCGGTCTTCATCGTCGCCGCCTCCACCTCGCTGGCGACGCTGCTGGTGGTCCAAGCAATCGACGAGCCGGCAAGCGAGGCGCAGGCCGGGGACGGCTCCGCGCTCATCGCACGGCGCGCGATCTTCCCGATGCTGATCTTCCTCTCGGTCACGTTCTCGATCGTCGCCGCCTCGGCCTTCCTGCCGCTGCACGGCAGCGACCGAGAGCTCGGCAACGTCGGGCTGTTCTTCCTCGTCTCCGGCGCGGGCGCGATGCTGATCCGGCCCCTCGCCGGGAGCATGTCCGACCGGCTGGGGCGCGTGCCAGTGACGGTGCCCGCGCTGCTTCTGGCCTGCATCGGGATGTGGATCGTCGCCGTCGCGCAGTCGCCGCCGATGCTCTGGTTCGCCGCGGCGCTGGTCGGGCTGGGCCTCGGCGCATCGCACACCGGCCTGCTCTCGCTCGCCGTCGATCGCGTGCCGGTCAGCGAGAAGGGGCGCGCTGCGGCGGTGCTGCAACTCGCATGGGACGTCGGCGGGTTGACCGGAGCGGTCGTCCTCGGCGTCGTCGCGACGCTGCTCGGCGTCTCCGCCGTGTTCTGGACGGCGGGGGCGCTGGTCATGGTCGCGACCGTCACGCTGGTCGCCGCCTCGGCGCGCGGCACGCTGGCGCTGACCGCCGCGGACTGAGCCTCGAGGGCTCGGCCCGCGGCGCTACGCCCCGCGCCTACTCCATCGGCTCGAGGCCGTAGACCTCCATCGCGGTCCCGCGGAACAGGCGGTCCTTCTCGGACTCGGAGAAGTCCGCAACCAGCTTCTTGAAGGCGTTCCAGACCACATGGAACGAGACCGAGGGCTTGTCCGCCGGGAAGTTGCTCTCGAACATCGCGCGCTCCGGACCGAACGCCTCGATCGCGTGCAGGTAGTAGCGGCTCTGCAGCGCGACCAGCTCGTCCGAGGTGCCCGGCCGCTCGCGCGCCTCCCAGCCAAAGCCGTTCCACGGCATCAGCATCCCGCCGAGCTTGATGTAGGTGTTCGGCAGCGCCGCGAGCTCCGAGATCCCCTGCTTCCAGACCTCGAAGATCTCGTCGGCCTGGCTCGCGTAGGGGCCGGTGTTGAGCGGCGTCCCGAGGTGGTCGAGCACGATCGTCGTGTCCGGGAAGTCGCGCGCCAGCTCCGTCAGGTAGGGCGTCTGCGGGTGATAGTGCCAGCCGTCGAACATCAGCCCCAGCGAGGCCAGTTCCGCGAAGCCCGCGCGGAAGTTCGGATCGCGGTAGGCCTCGCCGCTGGTCAGGGCCGGCATGCTCGGCACGGTGTCGCTTTCGTCCCAGGCGACGATGTAGCGGATGCCCTTGAACAGCGGCGTGACCTCCATTTGCGTCTCCAGGCAGCGGCGCACGCCCGAGCCGAGCATCAGGTCGGCGGTGCCGACGATGGCGCGCACCCGCGCCTTGCCCGCCGGGGCCTGCTCCGCCTCGGCGGCGAGGCCCGCCACCCACTCCGTCTGGCCGACAGGCTTGAGGTCCTCCGGGCCGTCCTCGCGGAACATCGCCCCGCACTCGATGAACACGGTCTGCTCCACGTTGTGGGTGTCCATGTCCGCCCAGTAGTGCTCGAGCAGGTAGTCCTCGAAGCCGTGCTCGCTGTTGTAGAAGAAGTGGTGATGCGGATCGACGATCGGCCGCTCCGGCTCGACGATCTCTTCCTGCACCAGCGCGAGCCAGTCCTCGCGGATCTCCATCGCTTCGTCCCCCTTCGCGCAGAGTCTCGACACGCCGCCCGCGGGCGGCGCGCCGAATGGTAGCCGATCGGCGCGCTGACGCCACTGCCGGGGCCTGAGCGAGGCATCCGCGGCAAGCGGGTCGCTGCGGGGCGGCGGTCTGTGCCATGCTCGGCGCGCTCGCGACGCCCGCGACCGGGCCCGCGCGGGAGGGAGGCGTCCGGATGTCTGAGGCTCCCGGCCCGCTGACGGGCCTGCGCGTCGTCGAGATCGCGGCCGGCGCGGCCGTGGCCTACTGCGGGCAGCTGCTCGCCCAGGCCGGCGCGGACATCGTGCGCGTCGAGCCTCCCGAGGGCGACGAGGTCCGCCTGCAGGGCCCCTTTCCCGGCGACCGCTTCAGCCTCGACGAGGGTGGCATGCACCGCGTGCTCAACGGCGGCAAGCGCAGCGTCGCCGCCGCCGCCACGAGCGCCGAGGGCACGGCAGCCGTCGAGGCGCTCGTCGAGGACTGCGACCTGCTGCTCAGCTCGCACCAGGCGGACTCGGCGCTGCCACTCGACGACCCCGAGGAGTTCGCGCGGCGCTTCCCCGGCGTGACGTACGTCTCGGTGAGCCCGTTCGGCGCGACCGGCCCGTACGCCTCGTACCGGGCGGACAGCCAGGTGATCGAGGCGCTGTCCGGGTTCTCCTACGTCACCGGCAACCCGGACCGCGAGCCGCTCGCCATGGGCGTCGACATCGCCGACTACTTCGCCGGGGTCAACGGCTACGTCGCCGCGACGGCGGCGCTGTTCGACGGCGGACGAGGCTTCGTCGACGTCTCGTCCCTCGAATCGCTCGCGCTGGCGGACGATCACACGCTGGCAGTCTACGCCGGCACGGGCGCGATTCGCCGCCGCTATTACTCGCGCGTGCTGATCGCGTATCCGATGGACGTGCTGCCCTGCAAGGCTGGAGCGGTCGCCTTCATCATGCAGGCCAACTCCGCCCCGCCGCTCGCGGAGCTGATCGGCAGGCCCGAGCTGGCGGAGGCGCCGATCCTCGCCGAGCTGCGCGAGCGCGTGCTGAACTGGCAGGACTTCGATGCCCTGATCCTCCCCTGGCTCGCCGAGCACAGCGCCGACGAGGTGGTGGAGCGGGCGCGCGAGCTGCGGCTGCCCTTCGGGTACGTGCTGCGCGCCACCGAGCTGCTCGAGGACGAGCACCTCAACGTGCGCGGCTTCTTCGACCCTCCACCCGGCGGAGCGCGCACGCTCGGCCCGCCCTTCCGCCTGACCGAGACGCCGCTGCGCTCCGGCGCCCCGCCGGCCCTCGGCGAGCACGACGCGCAGCCGTGGCCCGCGCCGCGCGAGGCGGGCGAGGGCGTGCGGGGGCGGCGCGGCGCCCTCGCCGGTCTGAAGGTGATCGACCTCTCCCGCGTCTGGGCGGGGCCGCACATCGGCCGCTCGCTCGCCGACCTCGGCGCGGACGTGGTGAAGGTCGAGCGCCCGCACCTGCCCGGCACGCTGCGCAGCGGCTTCATCGCCGGCAACGACGCGAACGGCGCGTACTGGAACCGCTCGACGTACTTCCTCGCGCGCAACGCGGGCAAGCGCGCGCTCACGCTCGACTACGCCACTGAGGAAGGACAGGAGGTGCTGCACCGCCTGCTCGCCGAGGCGGACGTGCTGATCGAGAACTTCACGCCGCCGGTGCTGCGCCGCTACTCGCTGGACTACGCCTCGCTGAAGGAGCGCCACCCGCAGCTCGTCATGGTCTCGGTCTGCGGCTACGGGCAGACCGGGCCGAACAGCGACAACCCGGCGCTCGGCCAGACGATCGAGCCGGCCGCCGGCATCTCGGCAGTCACCGGCTACGAGGGCGAGCCGCCGATCCTCGCGGGCAACACGCTCGGCGACGCGTTCTCCGGGATGCACGCCGTGGCCGGGGTGCTGACGGCGCTGCTGGCGCGCGAGCGGAGCGGCCGCGGTCAGCACGTCGATGTGGCGATGCAGGAGGCGATGATCCAGCTCAGCGGGGCGCACGTGATGGACGCGCTGCTCAACGGCCGCGTGCACGCCCCCGTCGGCAACCGCCGCCCCGGCATGGTGCGCGGCGCCTACCGCTGCGAGGGCGACGATGCCTTCGTGGCGATCAGCGCGCGCGGCGACGGCGAGTGGGCAGCGCTCTGCGAGGCGATCGGCCGCCCTGAGCTCGCCCGCGGCGAGCGCTTCCGCGACGCCGCCGCCCGCACCGCCTCACACGACGAGATCGACGCGATCCTCAGCGAGTGGGCGATCGGCCGGACCAACGTCGAGGCGATGGAGACGCTGCAAGCGGCGGGCGTGCCCGCCGGCGCGGCGCTCCGACCCGACGAGGTCTTCACGAACGAGCAGCTGCGCGCCCGGCGCTTCTTTGAGCCGGTCGAGTTGCCGGACTTCGGAGCGATCCCGCTGCAGCGCTACATCCCCGCGCTCTTCGACGGCGAGCCGTACCCGCCGCCCGGCCGCGCTCCCATCGTGGACGAGCACACCGAGGCCGTGCTCAGCGAGGCGGGTCTGTCAGCCGAGGAACGGCAGCGGCTGTTCGACGCCGGCATCACGGCTCCGGACCTGAGCGTGCTGCAATCCGACGCCATGCGCTCGACGCGCGTCATGGACCTCGAGGCCTACGTGGAGCAGGGCTCGGTACTGCGGATCGACGAGGACTACCGCGAGCGGCTCGCGGCGGCGCTGCGCGCCTCCTCCTGAGCCTCGCCCGCCGGGGCGTCGCCATTCGTTTCGCGCGGCGGCCCGTCCGACTGCGCGATCACGCCGCCCTCGAGCAGCGGCGCGAGTTCGCCGGCGCCGAGTCCGAGCTCCTCGCCCAGCACCTCGACGGTGTGCTCGCCGAGCAGCGGCGCCGAGACGATCGGCACCTTGCTCTCCGACATGCGGGGCGGCCAGCCCATGAAGCGCAGCGTCCCCGCCTGCGGGTGCTCCGCCTCCTGCACGAAGCCGCGCGAGACGAGGTGCGGATCGTGGTGCAGATCGTAGGTGTCGAGGGTGGCGCCGGCCGGCACGTCACCATCGCCGAGGATCTGCATCGCCTCGTGCTTGGTGTACTGGCTGGTCCACTTCGTGATCTCCTCGCGCAGCTCCTCGGCGTGATCCAGCCGCGCCTGCTCGGTGGCGAAGCGCGGGTCGGTGAGCATGTCGGTGCGGTCGATCGCGGTGCAGAGTGTGTCCCACTGCCGCGTGGTGACGACCATCAGGTAGACGTAGTCGTTGGGGCCGAAGGGCTTGCAGGGGTAGAGGTCCGTGCCGGGACCGCTGCGGTTGCCGCGGCGCGGCGCGGCCGAGGCGCCCCACTCCGACCCGTTCGCGATGACCGTGCGCATGTAGTAGGTCATCGCCTCCTGCATCGAGAGCTCGATGAACTGGCCCTCGCCGGTGCGCTGCCGCTGGACGAAGGCGGCCGTGATCGCGAGCGCCATCTGCATGCCGGTCCCCGCGTCGCCGATGGTGAGTCCGGGCCGGATCGGTGGTCCGTCCTCGAAACCGGTGACGGAGAAGGCGCCGCCCATCGCCTGGGCGACCATGTCGTAGGACTTGAAGTGCGCGTAGGGGCCCTCGAGGCCGAAGCCCTTGATGCGCCCGTAGATGAGCGGGGGGTGCAGCTCGCGCAGCACCGGGTAGTCGATGTCCAGCTTCTCGATCACGCCCGGCCCGTAGTTTTCGACGAAGATGTCGAAGCGCGGCACCAGCTGCAGGAACAGCTCCCGGCCCTCGGGCTTGCTCAGGTCCATTGCGACGCTGCGCTTGTTCGAGTTCCAGTTGAGGAAGTAGGGGCGTGGATCGATGCCGCGTGCGACCCCGCGGCCGGGATCGCCCATGCCCGGCCGTTCGAGCTTGACGATGTCGGCTCCAAGCCAGGCGAGGGCCTGCGTGCAGGACGTGCCTGCCTCGTACTGAGTCATGTCCAGCACTCTCATGCCTTCGAGCGCGGGCATGGTTGCCCCTTCCTGCGCGGGACTCGCCCGCGCGCGCAGCGTAGCCCGCCCTGGGCGGGCTACTGCTGGTCGAACACCTCTTGCGCGATGCGGACTGCGTTGGCGACAGTCGGCCAGCCGGCGTAGAAGGCGACGTGCGTCAGCAGCTCGCCGATCTCTTCCTTGCTCAGCCCGTTGTCGAGGGCGCGCTGGAAGTGCCCGGGCAGCTGCCCCGTGCGGTACAGCGCCACCAGCACCGAGACGGTGATCAGGCTGCGATCGCGCTTCGAGAGTTCCGGCCGCTCCCAGATCTCCCCAAACACCAGCTCGTCCGTAATCTTGCGCAGGTGTGGCGCTACCTCAGCCATCGCGTCGCGCGACGTGGTCATTGGCGGTCTCCCCTCGTGCTCCGGTTGCGGCGAGGATACTCCCCGCGTCGAGGCGCGGGGGCGCGACCGGCCTCGGACGCCCGCTCAGGCCGACGGAGCGACACCGCACTCGCGCGCCACCGCCTCCTGGTACGCTTCGATCAGGGCGCGCGTGAGCGGGCCCGGCGCAGCGAACTCGTAGCGGCGATCGCCGTCGCGCAGCTCGGCGAGCGGCTGCACACCGACGATGCTGTTGGTCAGCAGCGCCTCGCGCGCCGCAAGCAGCTCCGCGAGCGGCAACCGCCGCTCCGCGGTCTCGAGGCCGAGCCCGCGCGCGCACTCCAGCACGGCCTCGCGCGTGACGCCGGGCAGCGCCCCCGCCTCGAGCGGCGGTGTGACCAGCACACCCCCTTCGCCGTCCTCCCCGGCGAGCACGGCGAAGACGTTGGCGGTCGAGGCCTCGACGACGTCGCCGTCGAGGTTGAGCAGCAGCGCCTGGTCCAGCCCGGCGCGCCGCGCCTCCTCGAGAGCGAGCAGCGGTCCGAGGTAGCTCACGGTCTTCGCGAACGGCAGCGGACGGTCCGCCGTCACGCGCGCGCCTCGCGCGACGAGCGCACGCGAGGGAGCGACGGCTTCCGGGACCGGCTGCGCCGTCACGAGCACCAGCGGCTCCCCCGCAGGCTCGAGGCCGGGCCGCGCGCCGCCGGAGCCGGCGCTCACCGTGAGACGCACGCGCGCCTCGGGCAGGGCGTTCGCCTCCAGCGTCTCGGCGATCGCGGTCTGCAGCACGTCGCGCGGCGGCGGCTCCACTCCCATCGCCCGCAGGCCCGCCTCGAGGCGATCGAGGTGGCGGCCCAGCCGGAACACGGCGCCGCCAAGGGCGCGCAACGTCTCGAAGCAGGCCGCGCCGTAGAGGAAGCCGCGATCGTCGATCGGCACGCTCGCCTCGGAGCGCGGCAGCAGCTCGCCGTTCAGCCAGACGTAGCCGGACACGCTCAGCGTACGCCCGCGACGGCGCCCGCCGGAGTACGCCGCTGCGGCGCCGGCTCCTCGGGCAACACCTCGTCCGGCAGCAGCACGCCCAGCGCCCGCGCCATGCCGCGCGCCTTGTCCAGCGTCTCGAGGTACTCGGCCTCGACGGCGGAGTCGTGCACGATCGCGCCGCCGGCGTGCGCGTAGGCGTGGCCGCGCGCGACGGTGATCGTGCGGATCGCCACGTTGAGGTCGCTGCGGCCATGCGCGGAGAAGTAGCCGATCGCGCCCGTGTAGACCCCTCGCACCGTCGGCTCCAGTTCGTCGATGATCTCGAGCGCGCGGATCTTCGGCGCGCCGCTGATCGACCCGCCCGGCAGCATCGCCCGCAGCGTCGCATCGAGGCCCACGCCGCGCCGCCTGCTCGCCGTCACCGACGAGGTCAGGTGGTGCACGTGCGAGTAGGACTCCAGCCGTGCGAGCTGCGGCACGGCGACGCTGCCGACCTCGGCGATCCGCCCGAGGTCGTTGCGTTCGAGGTCGACGATCATCACGTGCTCGGCGGCATCCTTGGCGCTCGCGCGCAGCTCGGCGGCCAGGCGGGCGTCCTCTGCGGCGTCGCGGCCACGCGGGCGGGTGCCCTTGATCGGCCGCGTCTCCAGGCGCTCCCCGTCAACCAGCAGCAGCCGCTCCGGCGACGACGAGAGCACCTCGATACCCCCGTCGGCGCCTCCGGTCGCATCGAGGTAGGCGGCGAAGGGCGCGGGGCTGGCGCGCCGCAGCCGCCGGTAGGCCTCGAAGCCGGGGACCGGCAGCGGCGCGCAGAAGCGCTGCGAGAGGTTGACCTGGTAGATGTCGCCGGCGGCGATGTAGCGTCGCGCCGCCTCGGCGCGCTCCAGGTACTCGCCGCGCTCCATGTTCGGCTCGAAGCGCGCGAGGCGGCCCGAACCGTCGGCAAGCGGCGCGCACGCCTCCGCGTCCGCGACATCCGCAAGCCACCCTGCGTCCTCGATGCAGGCGAGATCGGCGCGCAGCGCGGCGACGGCCTGTGGCGCGCCGCTGAGCCAGCCGCGCCGCTCGATCGCGTCCCAGAGCAGGGCGGCGTCGTACCAGCCGAGCGCGAGGTCGGGCGCGCCGACGTCGTCGAGGGTCGTCGCGGGCAGACGCTCGATGTGCCGCGCCAGCTCGAATCCGAGGTAGCCGATCGCGCCCCCGGCGAAGGGCAGCGCGGCGCGCGCGGCCGAGGCGCCCGCGACAGCCTCCCACTCGCGCTGTCCGGTCTCGATCGCCCGGGCGGCGACGGCGATCGGATCGCCCTCGAACTCCTCGACGCGGTCCGGGGAGGCGCGGCGGATGAGGCGACCACGGGCGCTCAGTGTCCAGCGCGGCCGCGCCGCGAGGATCGACCAGCGCCCGCGCAGCGGGTGCGGGAGCGCGGAGTCCAGCCAGGCGAGACCCGGCACGTGCCGCAGCGCCAGCGCGGCGCGCTCCAGCGCGTCACCGCCCGGCGGCGGTGTCCACGCCTCGATCGTCCAGCCTCGCTGCCGCACGGCGCTGCCCTGCCCTATCCTCGGGGATGCGGCGATTGTACGACCGCGCGGCGGCAGGAACGCGCGCCCGCGCAGCGGCACCACGAGGGACGTCCATGCTGACGCGCGAAGTCCTGAGCGCCTGGGCCACGCTCGGCGTGCTGATCGCCGGGGCGCTGGTCCTCGCCGCCACGCTGCTACCGACAGGCGGCGCGCTGTCCGGCTGCCCGCTGGGCATGCCCTGCGCGGTCTGGCACGCGCTGCTCTTCGCGCTGCTCGGCGTGCCGGTGGCGCTGCGCTATGCCACCAGCCGGGCGGCGACGCGATCGCCGGTGCGCGTACTTGCGATGGTGCTGCTCGCGATCTGGATCTTCGCCGCCGTCACGGAGCTGGCACAGGGCCCGATCGAAGGGCGCGAGCCGTCGCTCGGCGACTGGATCGCGGACATGGTGGGTGCGCTGATCGGTCTGGCGGTGGGCAGCCTGCTGCTGCGCCTCGCCCTCAGGCGCTCGCGCTAGGCCGAGGCGCGCGCGGCGGCCGATTCCGGCTCGCCGGCCGCGTCCGACTCGAGGCTCAGGTGGTACGTCATGCTCTGCAGTGAAAGCAGCGGGTCGATGCGCCGGATGCGCACGCCGCGCGGCACCTGCACCGTGATCGGCGCGTAGTTGAGGATCGAGCGCACGCCAGCACGCACGAGGGCGTCGATTACCTCCTGCGCGGCCTCCGCGGGCACGGCGACGATGCCAATGTCCGCCGACTCCGCGCACAGCGAGGACTCCATTTCGCGCACGTCGCGCACGGTGATTCCGCCGACCTCGCCGCCGATCTCCTCCTCGCTGGCGTCGTAGACGCCGACGAGGTCGAAACCATCCGGCCCGAAGCCCTGGTACGAGGCGATCGCGCGCCCGAGGCGGCCCACGCCCACCAGCAACATGCGCCAGCGGCGGTTCAGCCCGAGGATCAGCCGCAGCTCCTCGACGAGCCGCACGACCGAGTACCCGCTGCCCTGCTTCCCGAAGCGCCCGAAGTAGGCGAGGTCCTTGCGGATCTGCGCGGGCGTCACGCCGAGCGCGTCTCCCAGCTCCTGCGAGGAGACCGTCGAGCGCCCTTCCGCGTCCATGCGGGCAAGCCAGCGGTAGTAGATGGGGAGGCGGTCGATGACCACCTCGGGGATGTCAGCCGGTAGCGGCAACGCAACCCTCCACTGAGTATTCGAGTATTACAGGCGTATCGGTTCCGAACCCGATCCGTATTGGGAAGGCTTGCACAAGCGCGCACTAGCGTCCAGCGAAAGCGATTCCCGGACGGCGCTGCTAGCATCGACTCGTGACCAGCCCCGCCCCCCCGACGAACGACCACGATTCCAGCCGCCCGGCGGGCGCGGACCCTGCCTCGACGGCCTTCGTCGAGCTCCCCGGCGGCGCGTTCCGCATGGGCTCGCCGCTGCGCCCCGACGAGCAGCCGCTCCGCGTGGTGCGCCTCGATCCGTTCGCCGTCGCCGTCACGCCCGTGACGAACGCCGCGTACGCCGCCTTCCTCGAAGCCACCGGCCACGAGGCCCCGCGCTTCCGGGACGACCCGCGCTTCAATGCGCCCGGCTGCCCGGTGGTCGGCGTCTCCTGGTTCGACGCGGTCGTCTACTGTGAGTGGCTCGGCAGTGTCCTCGGACGTCGCTGCCGCCTGCCGACCGAGGCGGAACGCGAGTACGCCGCGCGCGGAGGCGTCGAGGGCGTGCGCTTCCCCTGGGGCGACGAGCCCTGGGAGGAGGGGCCGTTCGCCCTCGGCGCGGCGGGGATGGACCGCCCGCAGCCGGTCGGCTCCTCGCCGCCGAACGGCTTTGGCCTGTACCACATGGCGGAGAACGTGCACGAGTGGTGCAGTGACTGGTACGCCGCCGGCTACGACGCCGAGGCCCTCGACAACCCGCGCGGGCCTGTCGAGGGCCAGCGCCGTGCCTCGCGAGGCGGATCGTGGCGGCATCGGGTGAAGGTCACGCGGATCGCCGCGCGCTCCTCGCTGGCTCCCGAGCGGCGCTACAACGACTACGGCTTCCGCGTCTACGCCGACATCGAGGATTGAGGCGCGGGGCGGCGCGCCGCCCCGCTACGGCGTATCGGCGATCAGCGATTCTTCCTCGGTGGGGATGCTGCGCGCGATCACATCGAGGTAGTCCAGCGCCACGCCCGCGCCGCGCGCGACGCAGCGGTCCGGCTCGTCGGCGACGTGCACCGGCACGCCGACCTCATGCATCAACAGCGAGTCCAGGTGGCGCAGACGCGCACCACCGCCGGTCAGCACGACGCCGTGATCGATCACGTCCGCGGCCAGCTCGGGCGGGGTGCGCTCCAGCACGGAGCGCACGGTCTGCACGATGCTGTCGAGGTGCTCCTGGATCGCCTGCGTCACCTCGGACGAGCGCACCGTCACGGTGCGCGGCAGGCCCGTGATCTGATCGCGGCCGCGCACCGCTGCGGTCTCCTCGTCCTCGAGCGGGATTGCCGAGCCGATGGCGATCTTCAATTCCTCGGCGGAGCGCTCGCCGATCGCCAGGTTATGTCGTCTCCGGACATAGAGCGCGACCGCCTCGTTCAAACGATCGCCCGCCACGCGGATCGACTCGGCGGCGACGATCCCGAACATCGAGATCACGGCGGCCTCCGCCCTGCCGCCGCCGATGTTGAGCAGCATGTGCCCGCGAGGCGAGCCGACGGGAATCTCGGCGCCGATCGCCGCGGCCAGCGGCTCCGGGATGAGGTGCGCCGGACGGCGGCTGCCCGCCGCCTCGGCCGCGTCGCGCACCGCGCGCTGCTCGACGCGGGTCACGCCGTACGGCGTGGAGACCATCACCTCCGGACGGACGATCCGGAGGCGGCCCATCACCTCGCCGATGAGGTAGCGCAGCAGCGCCTCGGTAATCAGGTAGTCGGCGATGGCGCCATCGCGCATCGGCCGGATCACGCGGATCGTGCCGGGGTGGCGGCCGATCATCTCGTAGGCCTCCCGGCCGACGGCGGCAACCGCGTTCTCGCGCTCGGTCAGCGCAACGACGGCGGGTTCTTCCAGCACGATGCCGCGCCCCCGCTCGGAGACGAGTACGCGTGCCGTACCGAGATCGATGCCGAGTCGTCTGGTGAACATTCGCCGGAAGTCTGCGCCCCTGCCTGCTGAGGCGCCGCCGCCTCCGGCTTTCGACCTTAGCGCCTGAACACCGTCGCGCCTAGCGCGGTCAGCCGCTCCTCGATGCGTGGATAGCCGCGATCGAGATGCACGAGGTCGCGCACGATCGTCTCGTCGCTGGCGCAGAGCCCGCCGATCACGACCGCCGCGGCCGCCCGCACGTCGAGCGCCCGCACCGCGCCGCCGACAAGCGGCGTCGGCCCCTCGATGATTACGGACTGGCCTCCCGCGGTCATCCGCGCGCCCATCGCGCGCAACTCGCCGAGGTAGAGCAGGCGGTTCTCGAAGACGCGCTCATGGATCGTGGAGACACCCTCGGCCTGGGTCAGGGCCGCCGCCATCGGTGCGTGCAGATCCGTCGGGAAGCCGGGGTACGGCACGGCCTGGAGCTGCACCGCGCGCAGCGGCACGCCGTCCGAAGGCGCGCACGCGCGCACGTACTGCGGCGCGACCTCGACGCCCGCACCGGCCTCGCTGAGCTTCGTCAGCAGCGAGTCCAGGTGGTCGGCGCGTGCGCCCTCGATGGCGACGTCGCCGCCCGTGGCGACTCCGGCCAGCAGGTAGGTGCCGCTCTCGATCCGGTCGGGGATGATCGTGAAGTCGACGCCGTGCAGGCGCTCGACGCCCTCGACGGTGATCGTGTTCGAGCCGTGCCCGCTGATGCGCGCGCCCATCGCGGCGAGCATCTCGGCGGCCATCGCCACCTCGGGCTCGGCCGCGGCGTTCACGATCACGGTCTCGCCCTCGGCAAGCGCGGCGGCGAACAGCACGTTCACGGTGCCGAGCACGCTCGGGTAGTCGAGGAAGATGCGCGCCCCGCGCAGGCGGCCGCGCGCGATGAAGTTCTGCCCCTCGCGGCGCACGTCCGCGCCCAGCGCACGGAAGCCGGCGAGGTGCACATCGAGCGGCCGGACGCCGATCACGTCGCCACCCGGCGACGGGGAGGCGGCCTCGCCGAAGCGGGCGAGCAGCGGCCCCATCACCAGGAACGAGGCGCGCAGCGCGATCGCGAGGTCCTGCGGCGCAACGGTCTCGGTCACGCCCGAGGCGTCGATCGAGACGTTGCCGCCATCGACCTCGAACGTTGCGCCGAGGGCGCGCAGGACGCGGCCCATGCCCTCGATGTCAGCGATCTCGGGGACGTTGTGCAGGGTGACGGGATCGGAGGTGAGCAGCGGCGCGGCGAGGGCGTAAAGCGCGGCGTTCTTGGAGCCGGACGCGGGGAGGCGTCCGCTCAGCGCCTGCCCACCGTGAATGACGAGCTGCTCACTCATGGGGCCTCCGGCCCCCGCCAGCACCAAGGATACGACGCATCCCGCCCGGCCCGCGAGGCGCAAGAGTGTGGGACACAACGCGCCTCTCGACGTAGCCACGCCCGAAGGCTCTCGCCTAACCGCCCTGACAGCTCCCGCAGCAACCAACCGATCGGGACACGAGTGGCCGCGGGCGAGCCCCCTCACCCCAACCCTCTCCCCCAGGAGAGGGAGCCGGAGGCCGAGCCCGTCCCCCTCCCAACCCTCTCCCCGGGAGAGAGA
This sequence comes from Dehalococcoidia bacterium, assembly GCA_963667465.2. Taxonomy (GTDB): domain Bacteria; phylum Chloroflexota; class Dehalococcoidia; order UBA2979; family UBA2979; genus VXMT01. Next base: position 1,531,963 of record CAXXDN010000002.1, read on the forward strand.
GCAGAGGGCGGGTCCGGTCCCCTCTCCCCTCGCGGGAGAGGGCGGAGGGTGAGGGGGAGCGGGCGCAGCCCGCCTCGCACGCCGGGGACGCACCAACCGAGAGCGCAACAACCCATTGAGGGCGGCGCCGGCCGGGCACGCGGACGGGAACATCTTCACCTTCCTGGTAGGGCGGCGAGGCGGGCATGAACGTCGCGGTCCGGAGGGACTAGCGGGGAGCGGGCGGGGCTCCCGCGCCGCGCCGGCGGCGGCGGATGCGGATGCGCGCCTCCGCGCGCAGCAGAGAGATGCGCGCTCGCGCGAGGTCGACCACCTCGTCCGAGGCGACGTGGCCCTCGAGGCGCTCGCGAGCGCGATCGCGCGCCGCCTCCGCTCGCGCCTCGTCGATCTCGTCGACTCGTTCGGCGGCGTCGGCGAGCACGGTGACCTCGTCGTGCAAGACCTGGATGAAGCCGCCGTGGACGACGATGTCCTCTTCGCCGTCGCTGCCGACGGCGATCAGTTCGCCGACATCGAGGCTGGCCATCAGCGCGGCGTGGCTCGGCAGCACGGTGATCTGGCCCTCGGTGGTGGGCACGATCACGCGCTGCACGTCGTCCCGATCGAGGACGGGCTGCTCTGCCGTGACGATTGAGAGCCTGAGCGGGGCCAAGCGTTAGTCCTCCTCGGCCATCTCGCGGGCGTTCTCGACCGCCTCGTCGATGGTGCCGACCATGTAGAAGGCGTTCTCCGGCAGCTCGTCGTGCTTGCCCTCGAGGATCTCGGTGAAGCCGCGCACGGTCTCGGCGACCGGGACGTAGCGGCCGCCGCGGCCGGTGAACTGCTCGGCGACGAAGAACGGCTGCGTGAGGAAGCGCTGGATGCGGCGCGCGCGCGCCACCGCCTGCTTGTCGTCCTCGGTGAGCTCCTCGATGCCGAGGATGGCGATGATGTCCTGCAGGTCCTTGTAGCGCTGCAGCGTGCGCAGCACGCCGGAGGCTGCATCGTAGTGCTCCTGGCCCACGACGTTCGGGTCCAGGATGCGGCTGTTCGAGGTCAGCGGGTCCATCGCCGGGTACAGCCCCTGCTCCGCGAGCGCGCGCTCCAGCGCCACGACCGCGTCGAGGTGGCCGAACGTCGTCGAGACGCCCGGGTCGGTGTAGTCGTCGGCAGGCACGTAGATCGCCTGGAAGGAGGTGATCGAGCCCTGCTTCGTCGAGGTGATGCGCTCCTCGAGCTCGCCGATCTCGGTCGCCAGCGTCGGCTGGTAGCCGACCGCCGAGGGCATTCGGCCGAGCAGCGCCGAGACCTCCATCCCGGCGAGCGTGTAGCGGTAGATGTTGTCGATGAAGAGCAGCACGTCACGGCCCTCGTCGTCGCGGAAGTACTCCGCCATCGTCAGGCCGGTGAGGCCGATGCGGAGCCGCACGCCGGGCGGCTCGTTCATCTGGCCGAAGACCAGCGCCGTCTTGTCGAGGACGCCGGACTCCTCCATCTCGTGCCAGAGGTCGTTGCCCTCGCGCGAGCGCTCGCCGACGCCGGCGAAGACAGAGAGGCCGCCGTGCTCGGTGGCCAGGTTGCGGATCAGCTCCGTGTTGACGACGGTCTTGCCGACGCCCGCGCCGCCGAAGAGGCCGACCTTGCCGCCGCGAGCGAGCGGCGCGATCAGGTCGATCACCTTGATGCCGGTCTCCAGCATCTGCGCCTCGGTCTCCTGCTCGGCGTAGGCGGGCGGGGGGCGGTGGATCGGGCGGCGCACGGCGTCCGCCGGGATCGCCTCGCCCGGGTCGAGCGGCTCGCCGAGCACGTTGAAGATGCGCCCAAGGGTGGCCGGACCGACCGGCACGGCGATCGGCGCGCCGGTGTCCTCGGCGCTCGCGCCGCGCTGCAGGCCGTCCGTCGAGTCGAGCGCGAGGCAGCGCACCCAGTTGTTGCCGAGGTGCTGCTGCACTTCGGTGACGAGCGTGCGCGTTTCGCCGTTCTCACCCATCGCGATGTTGACGGCGTTGTAGATCTCGGGCAGGTCGCCGTCGGGGAACTCCACGTCGACGACCGTGCCGATGACCTGCCGTACAAGTCCGCTGCTCATACTGTCCGCCTTGCTCCTGAGCGGGCGCGCTCGCGCGCGGCTCGCTCTGCCTCGCTTGCTTCGTTACGCCTCGATCGCCGCCGTGCCGCCGACGATGTCGAGCAGCTCGCTGGTGATCAGTTCCTGCCGTGCCTTGTTGTAGGTCAGCGTGAGGTCCGCGACCATGTCGTTCGCCGCGTCGGTGGCGGCGCGCATCGCGACCATGCGCGCCGACTGCTCGGACGCCGCGGCCTCGAGGATTGCCTCGAAGACCTGCATCTCCACGTAGCGCGGCAGCAGCGTCTCCAGCAGCGCCTGCGGCGAGGGCTCGAAGATGAAGTCCGCCCCGCCGCCCAGCGACTCACCCATGTCCTCGGGCGGCTCGATCGGCAGCAGCTGGCGCACGGTCGGACGCTGCACGGCGGTGTTGATGAATTGCTGGAAGCCGACGTAGACCTGATCGATCTCGCCGTTGATGTAGTCCTCGGTTACGATCCGCGAGATCGGCAGCGTGTCGCCCATCGTTGGGTAGTCGCCGAGGTCGGTGAACTCCGCGATCTGCGGGAAGCCGGCGCGGCGGAAGAAGTCGCGCCCCTTGCGCCCGACCGAGATCACCGAGACGCGCTCGACGTGCGGCTGCCGCTCGAGCGCGAGGTTGGCGCCGGCGCGGTTCATGTTTGCGTTGAGGCCGCCCGCGAGCCCGCGGTTGGCGGTGATGTGGATGAACGCGAAGTGCTTGACGGCGCGCTCGTCCAGCAGCGGGTGCAGCGAGTCCGCGTCGCCGCCGCCTCGCGCCTCGGGCGAGCCGGCGAGGCGCGCGAGCACGGCGCGCATGCGCTCCGAGTAGGGCCGCGCGGCGAGCGCGCGATCCTGGGCGCGACGCATCTTGGAGGCCGCGACGAGCTCCATCGCCTTGGTGACCTTGGCGGTGTTCTCGACGGACTTGATCCGCCCGCGGATTGCCCGGACCTGGCCGGCGCCTGGCATCTACCGCTGCTCCCCGTTCCGCGACCCCCGAGGGGCCACTGCGTCTCGCCTAGTAGGCAACCGAGCCCTTGAACTGCTCGATCGCTGCCTTCAACTGCTCCTCGGTGTCGCCCTCGACCTCGCCGGTGCGCTCGATCGCCTCGATCACGCCGGCCGCAGTCGCCTGCAGCTGCTCGTGCAGCGCGCGCTCGAAGTCGGCGACCTTCTCGACCGGCACGTCGTCGAGGTAGCCCTCCGCGCCGGCGTAGAGGATCGCGACCTGCTGGCCGAGCGAGAGCGGCTCGTACTGCGGCTGCTTAAGCACCTCGGTGAGGCGCTGGCCGCGCTCCAGCTGGCGGCGCGTCGCCGGGTCCAGGTCCTCCGTGCCGAACTGGGCGAACGCCTGCAACTCACGGAACTGCGAGAGATCCAGCCGCAGCGTGCCGGCCACGGAGCGCATCGCGCGCCGTTGCGCGGCGCCGCCGACCCGCGAGACGGAGATACCGGGGTTCACGGCGGGCCGCTGCCCGGCGTTGAAGAGGTCGTTCTCGAGGAAGATCTGGCCGTCGGTGATCGAGATCACGTTGGTCGGGATGTAGGCGGAGACGTCGCCCGCCTGCGTCTCGATGATTGGCAGCGCGGTCAGCGAGCCGCCACCGTGCGCCTCGTCGAGGCGCGCCGCGCGCTCCAGCAGCCGCGAGTGCAGGTAGAAGACGTCGCCCGGGTAGGCCTCGCGGCCGGGCGGGCGCTTCAGCAGCAGCGAGATCTGGCGATAGGCCCAGGCGTGCTTGGTGAGGTCGTCGTAGACGATCAGCACGTCCTTGCCCTGCTCCATGAAGTACTCGCCCATCGCGCAGCCCGAGTACGGCGCCAGGTACTGCAACGCCGCGGACTCCGCCGCCGAGGCGGAGACAACGATCGTGTGCTCCATCGCACCGTGTTGCTCGAGCGTGGCGACCGTCTGCGCGACCTTCGAGTCCTTCTGGCCAACCGCGACGTAGATGCAGATCAGGTCGCCGCCGCGCTGGTTGATGATCGCGTCGATCGCAATCGCACTCTTGCCGATCGAGCGGTCGCCGATGATCAGCTCGCGCTGCCCGCGGCCGATCGGGATCATCGCGTCGATCGCCTTGATGCCCGTCTGCACCGGCTCACTCACCGACTCGCGCGCGACCACGTCGGGCGCGACCCGCTCGACGGGGAAGCGCTGACCCGCAGTCACGGGACCGCGCTCGTCGATCGGATCACCAAGCGGGTTGACGACGCGGCCGATCAGCTCGTCGCCGACCGGCACGGAGGCGACCAGCCCGGTCGTGCGGACCTCGTCGCCCTCCTTGATGTCGGTGTAGTCGCCGAGAATGATCGCGCCGACGGTCTCCTCCTCGAGGTTCAGCGCAAGGCCGCGAGTGCCGTTGCTGAACTCGACGAGCTCCGAGGCAAGGCACTGGCCAAGACCGTGGATGCGCGCGATACCATCGCTCGCCTCCACGACCGTGCCGACGTTGGCCTCGATGACGTCCGCATCGAAGTTCTCGATCTGCTCCTTGAGGATCGAAGCGATCTCTTCTGCCCGAACCATCGCGTCTCCCCCGTGGTCGTGGGCGGGCCGGGCCCGCCGCTCGACCGTGTTCCTACGCCAGTTGCGAGCGCAGCGCGCGCAAGCGCGAGCGCGCCGAACCATCGATCAGCCGGTCGCCGATGCGTACCACGGCGCCGCCGATCAGGTCCGGATCGACCTCTGCACTGATCTCGATCTGCTGCCCCGTGAGCTCGCCGAGCCGGGTGGCGAACCACTGCCGCCGTTCCTCGTCGATCTCGACGGCGGTGCGGACCTCGGCACGGGCGACGCCGCGCCGCTCGTCCAGCAGCTCCCGCACGTACGAGGCAATCGAGGGGCCAAGCGCGAGCCGGCCCTTGCGCCGCAGCAGCCGCAGCAGGTTGAGCTGCAGCTGCCCGATTTCCGGGACGGCACGGCGCGCGACCGACTGGAAGCCCTCGTCCGTCATGCCGTCACCCTGCAGCGCGGCCACGTAGGCCGGGCGCCCGGTCAGCGCATCGAGGCCGCCAACCGCGTCTTCCCAGGCAGCGGTGCTGTCCGGGTCCGCGGCGACGAACTCCATGATGGCGAGGGCGTAGCGACGGCCCGCGACGTCTCGTGCGCCTGCTGCCTGGGCCATGCCTCGCCCCTCGTTCGCTAGTTCTGGTCGCCGAGCTCGCTGTTAACGAGCACCTCGTCGATCAGCCGTTGGTGCGCCGCGCGGTCAAGCGACTGGCGCATGACCCGCTCGGCGGCGGTGATCGTGAGGTCGGCGAACTCGCGCCTCAGTTGTTCGATCGCCTGATCGCGTTCGACGCGCACTTCCTCGCGCGCTCGCTCGACGATCTGTTCGGCGTCGGCGCGGGCGCGTTCCTCGAGCTGGGTGCGCAGTTGCGCGGCGCTCTGCTGCGCCTGCGCAACCAGCTCCCGCGCCTCGCTCTGCGCCTGCTCGATCGCCGCCCGCGATTCCTGCTCGCTGGCCGACGCCTGCGAGGCCGCCTGGGCGGCTTGATCGAGGCCTTCCTGGATGCGCCGCTTGCGCTCGTCCAGCAGCCTCAGCACCGGCTTGTAGAGGAAGAGCCGGAGCACGATCAGCAGGATCGTGAAGTTGATCAGGTTGGAGACGAGCGCGGGCAGGCTGAAGCCCAGGGCGGCAATGCCCGCTGGCCCCTCCTCCGCGGCGAAGGCCGTGGCGGGCGCCGCCGCAAGCAGCACGCCCGCGGCCACGGCGCCCAGCCGCAGGCCGCGCCGCCGCGCGCTCCCCATCCGGCTGCGTACTCGGTGGATCATGCTCGCCCCGCTCGCTGCGGCTCGCCTCGAAGACGAAGCCAACTCGTCTAGAAGACGAAGCCGATCAGGATGGCGACGACGAGGGCGTAGATGCCGATCGCCTCGGCGAACGCGATCGCAAGGATCATGTTCGTCTGGATCGGGCCGGCCGCCTCGGGGTTGCGCCCGAGCGCCTCCATCGCCTTGCCGCCCAGGTATCCGATGCCAATCGCCGGCCCGAAGGCCCCGAGGCCCATCGCGATGCCGGCGGCGAGGTACTTGCTGGCGTCGGCGGTGTACGTGTTGTCCACCTCCTGCGCCCCGGCCACGCCGGACATCGCCAGCCAGGCCAGCACCCCGAGGCCGAGGGCCAGCGCGGCCCGGCCGAGGTACGGCATCAGCGTCGATCCCACCTTTGCTCCCACTGTCATTGCGGCTTACTCCCTTACCAGGACTCCGCGTCCTACCTGCTCCGGCCCTGCAGGCCCGAGCTGCTGCTCCGATCTTCCCTCATGCGCGCCCTCGTGCTCCTCGTGCTCGTCGCCGTGATGGCTGACGGCAGTCTGGGCGAAGACGAGCGTGAGCATTGCGAACACAAATGCCTGGATCAGTCCGACGAACAGCTCCAGGCCGTAGAAGACGTTAATCAGCACCAGCGGCACCAGGAAGCTCATCATCAGCAACAGTACCTCGCCGGCGAAAATGTTGCCGAACAGACGGAAGGTGAACGAGACGATCCGGATCAGCTCCGAGATCAGCTCCAGCAAGCCGACGAAGACGTCGATGATCCCCATCGGTTTGCCTCGCAGCAGGGGGCCGAAGGCGAAGAACTTCTTGAGGTACCCGAGTCCGAGCGCGGAGAGCCCCCAGTACTCGACGAAGATGAACGACATCAGCGCCAGCGCGAGCGGCGCGTTGACATCCGTCATCACCGAGCGGAACAGCGGCGCGAGCAGGCCGGAGAAGGCGCCACCCTCCTCGTGCGGCTCCAGCGCAGCCGCCTCCGAGGTGTCGACGGTGTCCGCCTGCAGCGGGATGTAGGCGAGGTCGACGCCGGCGATGCTGGTCTGCTCGAAGACGGCCTGGATCTCGCCGTGGTCGGGTTCGGTGACGCCGACCGCGAAGTTGATGGGCAGCAGGCCGACGTAGTTGGAGACCAGCACGTAGAAGAAGATCGTCGCGACCACCGGGAAGAAGCGCCGCGCGTTGGCCTCGCCGACGACGTTCTCGATGAAGCCGTAGAAGCCGCCGACGAACGCCTCGATCGCCCCGCTCAGCCCGGAGGGCACGAGGGTCATGGAGCGGCTGGCGTACACGGCGGTGACGATCAGCAGGGCGACGACCACCCAGGAGGTGAACATCGTGTTGGTGACCTCGAGCGAGCCGATGTCGAAGACGTGTTCGGGGGCAAGAATGATCGCCGGGGTGGGCGGCTTGATCAGGAAGAAGCCGCCGACGATCAGGACCACCACGACGATGGCGACGAGCCAGCCCCGCATCTAGCGACCCTTCCGCCCGTCCGCCTCGGCGGCGCTGTCCAGCAGCCGCCGCAACTGACGATAGGCACCGAGAAATCCCGCCAACAGGCCCAGCACCAGGAACAGGAGCGTCAGCAGCGGATCCGTTCCGAAGTGACGATCGAGCAGACTCCCGATGATGGCCATTCCGGCAATCGACACCGCCAGATACGAGCCGATGCCGACCAGTCCGAGGGCGGGCGACCTCCAGACGGATACACCCCGTCCGGGCCGTGGCCGTCGGGAGCCTAGCACGGGCCGATCACGTGATCAAACCGATTGTGAGAAGTGGCACGAATGAACTTCGGACGCCGTCACGGTCTCACTCGTCCCTGGTCTCGCCTTCGCCAAGGTCGTCGAGATCGAGCTCCCCGATGAACTCGCTGAAGGCGGAGAGTTTCTCCAGCTCCTCCTCCGTCACGGAGGAGGCCCGGCTGTCGCCGACCACCACCTCGCCCTCGGCGCTGAGCAGCACCCCGGCGCGGTCCAGCACGGACTCCTCGGCGTAGATCGGCGCCTCGGCGCGCACGGCCAGCGCGATCGCGTCCGAGGGGCGCGAGTCGATCTCTACCGTGCCTCCCGGATGCTCGACGGTGATGCGGGCGTAGAAGGTGTCGTTCTCGAGGTCGTTGACGACGACGTGCTTCACGGCGCCGCCGAATTCGCCGATCACGTTGCTGAGCAGATCATGGGTCAGGGGGCGTGCGACGGAGTGGTTTTGCAGTCGCACCGCGATCGCGTCCGCCTCGGCGGCGCCGATCCAGATCGGCAGGTAGCGGTCCGATCCCTTCTCGCGCAGGATCACGACCCGCTGGTAGTTGCGGAGACTGACGCGAATGCTCTCGATGGTCATCTCGATCATGACGCGATGCCCCACGTCCCCGCGATCGAATCGAGTCTAGGTACGGCCTCCGCGAGGCGTCAACGAAACGCCCCGCGAGGCGGTCAGTCTACTCCGGCAGCGCCCGGAGGGGGTGATCCGCGACCCTCGAGCGCGGCTTCGATCGCCGGATCGAGCGCCGGACCGCGCTCCAGCAGCTCCTTCGCGCGGCGGCGCAGCGTCGGGCGGTCCATCAGCACACGCCGCCCGCACTCGCGGCAGCACAGCCCGATGTCCGCGCCGACGCGCACGACATCCCAGTCGAAACCGCCGCAGGGATGCTTGCGCCGCAGCCGCAGCACGTCGCCGACGCGCAGATCGAGGGCCATCGCCGCTCAGTCCGCTTGCCCTGCGTGGCCGGCGTTGTGGCCCGCCGTCCGTACCGTCTCGCGGATCGCGTCTCGCAGGTGCTGCGCCGCAGCGCGCGAGGCCGCGGCGCCGCCCGCCTCGGGGTAGAGCACGCTGCGCGAGGCGTTGACGATGATCCCGCCGCCACGCGCGTCGAGCGCGGCGTGCACGGCGGCCTCCAGCTCTCCGGCCTGCGCCCCGACGCCGGGCATCAGGAACAGCAGCTCCGGACACAGCTCGCGGATCGCGCGCGCCTCCTCCGGGTACGTCGCGCCGACGACCAGTCCGACGTTGCCGCGCGTGTTCCACTCGTTCGCGCGCGCCGCCACCTCCAGGTAGAGCGGCCGGCCTCCGCCGACCGCTCGGTCCTGCAGCTCGCCGGCCCCGGCGTTCGAGGTGCGGCAGAGCACGAACGCATGGCGATCCTCGTAGGCCAGGAACGGCTCGACCGCGTCCCCGCCGAGGTAGGAGTTGACCGTCACGGCGTCGGCGCCCAGCACCTCGAAGACGGCGCGCGCGTAGAACTCTGCCGAGTGGCCGACATCGCCGCGCTTCGCGTCGAGCAGCACCGGGATCTCATTCGGGATGCCCTCGATCAGCTGCAGCAGGGCCTCCATGCCGACCGAGCCGCGCGCCTCGAAGAAGGCAGCGTTGGGCTTATAGCAGCACACCAGATCCGAGGTCGCCTCGATCACCTCGCGCAGCCAGGCGTCGATGTCAGCGCCCGGGGCGAGGCGCGAGGGGTCGGGATCGAGGCCGACGCAGAGCAGCGAGTCGTTCGCCGCGGCGGCGGCCTCGTACTTCTCGCGGAAGCTCGCCCGCGCGCTCATGCCGCCACCCCCCGGGAGACTCGCAGCGGCGGCAGCGTAACGCCCGAGGCGCGCAGCCGCTCGACGGCCGCCTCGAAGGCGCTCGGGTCTCCGCTGACGGCGCACGGCACGGTCCCGTCGCCGTCCTGGGCAATCGTGATCGCGTGCTCCTCGAGCTGCTGCAGCACGCGCCGCGCGACCGGCTCCGCCGTGTCGATCAGCTCGACGCCCTCGCCGAGCAGCGCGCGCAGCGCCGGCCGCACGAAGCCGTAGTGCGTGCAGCCGAGCGCGACCTCGTCGACGCCCTCCGAGGGCAGCCCGGCGAGCGCATCACCGAGCAGCGCCTCGACGCGCGGCCCGGAGACCTCGCCGCCTTCAACGAGGTCAGCGAGGCCGGGCATCGGGATCGTGAGCACGTGGCTGTCCCCGGCGTAGCTGTGGTGCAGGCGCGCCAGGCGCGCGCCCTCGGCCGTGGCGGGCGTGACGAGCAGCGCGACGCGGCCGCTGCGGCTGCGCTCGACGGCCGGCTTGAGCGGCGGCTCCATGCCTACCAGCGGCACGCCGAACCGCTCCCGCAACGCCTCGAGCGCCGCCGAGGAGGCGGTGTTGCAGGCGACCACCAGCAGCCGCGCTCCGGCCTCGATCAGCTCACCACCGATCGCGAGGGAGCGCTCGGCGATCTCCCCAGGCGGACGTTCGCCGTAGGGGAAGCACGCCGTGTCGGCGACGTAGCGCAACGACAGGCCGGGACGGAGCTGGTGGATGGCGGCGACGACGGAGAGCCCGCCGACACCCGAGTCGAAGATTCCGACCGATGCGGGGGCGCTCACGGGAGCGCTGGAGGGATGATCGGCAAGGCGGCCTACCACCCATCGAGAGTAGGCGGCGGCGGCGTGCGCAGGCAAGCGCGGCGGCCCGGGGTAGGCGGCTCCGCTACGACTCACCCTCCTCGCTGTCCTCCGCGTCTTCGGGCAGCGGGTTCGCCAGCTCCCAGGCCGCGAACTCGCGCTCGAGGTCGTCGAGGCGGCCGGGCAGGGGCTCGTGGCGCCCGTAGCGGAGGCCGTCGAACGCATCGGCGATGCGGGCGAAGAGCGGCGTGTCGAGGCGCTGGCCGGCGACGATGCCGAACTCCAGCGCCGTCTGCCCGGGCCGGCGCTCGACGCCGCGCAGCCGCGAGGCAACGAGCATTCGGCCGAAGAGCCGGTAGGCGCGGTTGAGCGCCAGCCAGCGCGAGTCGGCCGCCTGCCTGCGATGTGTACCCGGGATCAGCGAGCGCAACATCGAGCCAAGGCCGCCGCCGCCCTGGTCCTCTTCGCGAAGCTCGGCGTACTGCTCGGTTGTCTCGCGCTGGGAGCGCGAGAACAGCCAGCGCGACACGCGGTAGGCGACCCAGAGGGCGCCGGCGACGGCGAAGGCGCGTGCGGCGTCACCGATCCAGCCGGGAATCCTGACGCGCGCCTCACGCTCCTCGTCTGGTTCCAGCGGCCCGTCCGCCACCTCGATGCGCACCTCCTGGAACTCGAAGTCGCTGGCGAACTGCCCGATCAACCACTCGACCACCCAGAAGATGGGCGTGACGATGATGATCAGCACCCACGCGAGCACCGCGACCAGGCCTCGGCCGATCGGCTCCAGCAAGCGCTGCGCGTCGAACAGTGCGAGCAGGATGAAGAGCGCCATCACCGCGCTGAGCGCGGCGACGGTGCCGAGCACCGAGAACACCCACGGCGCATCGCGGCGCGCGGCGGTTGGGTCCTCCGGCGCGCGAGCGGCGTGTGCGGTCGCGAGCGAGAGTGCGCCGAGCAGGAAGTAGGGCAGCACGAGCCAGCCCGCCACGTCCGCGTCCGAGACGGCCGCGATGAAGGCGACGGCGACCGCGACCGCGAACCCCACCCCGAAGCTGCGCAGGCTGCGCTCGAAGTTGACGGGACTGCGTCCCGCAAAGAGAAAGCGCAGCCAGATCAGGACGAGGCCGCCGACCGTCACCGCCCTCGAGGCGCCGAGCACGCGATCGGGGTCCGGGTCGGCCACGAACGCCTGAGGGTCGATCGCGCCGCTGAACGTGCTCCCGCCCTGGCCTCGCAAGTCCGCGAGGATCCCGTCATTCCAGGGCGCCGCGCCCCACAGTGGCGCATCGGCGAGCGCGAGTTGCAGCACCACACTGAGCGCGACGATAGAGACGAGCAGCCCGGCTGCGGCGCGCGAGGAGACCGGCAGCTTGCTCCGCCCGAGCACGCGCATCAGCGTGTACCCGCCGACCGCGACCAGCACGATCAACGGCAGCGCGGGTCCCCCGATCGCACTCTCACCCGCCTGCTCCGCGATCTGGCGCGCGGCCTCCGCACGGTCGGGCTCCAGGAAGTCGCCTTTGCCGATACCGGACCGGATCTCGCGGGCCAGGTCGCGGAAGGCGTCGCGCTCCAGCCCCGTTGCGAAGGAACGCAGCACGACGAACCAGAGCAGCGCCTCTGCCGCCAGGAAGAAGAACGCCGCGAGCGGCGCGCGCCAGCTCATCGCGCGGGGCCTTCCCGCCGCGGCGCCGTGCGCGACAGCACCTCCCGCGCCCGCGGCGGCCCCAGGGAAGCCTCGGCCTCCGCCAGCGCTTCCTGCTCGAGCCGCTCCATGTAGAGGGCGACCTCCGTCACGCGGATCGAGCCGGTGTCCACCGTCCACGGTGCGGACGAGGTCTTCACAACGTGCACCTCGTGGCGTTCGCGGCGCAGCCGCTCCAGCGAGGCGACCAGGTCGTCGGTCATCAACGCCGCCACGACGACGACGCTCGCGCCGATCGGCAGCGCCTCGCCGCGGCGTTCCAGCTCCAGCGCCAGCGGCGCCATCGCGAACGGGTTCGCGCCCGCCAGCGCCTCGAGGACCCGCGCGAGCTGGTCCGGGCGGCGCCCCGCGCCCAGCCGGATCGGGCGGTCCGCCTCCGGCAGCGCGCCGTTCGTCAGCAGGCCGAGCGCGGCGTGCGACTCGAAGGCGGCGCGAGCGAGCGAGGCGGCGACCGTCACGCCGCGCTCCAGCAGCACCGGGTCCGTGCCCTCCCAGGTGTGCGGCAGCGTCATCACGTCCAGCGCGACGACGACCGCGAGCGCCCTCGATGGCTCGTAGAGCCGGGATTGCAGCCGCTGCGCGCGCGCCGTCGCCTTCCAATCGACCTGCTTGAGCGGATCGCCGGGGACGTAGTCGCGCACGCCGATCACCTTGACCGGGTCGGGGAAGATGCGCCGGCCGCCGCGCAACTCGCCGAACGGGCGGTCGCTGCCAATTCCCAGGTCCGGCAGCGGGTAGGTGCGGGGATAGACGATGAGCGTGTCTACGCCTCCTGCAGCCAGTTCGCGATCGAACAGCCCGAACAGGTCGCCCGAGGAAAGCCGCGCCGGGCCGAGGCGGTGGTAGCCGCGCTGCACGGCGTGCAGCGTGAGCGGCCACTCGAGGCGGTCCCCGGAACGCAGCGAGGTCGTGCGCGTGAGGTAGACCGCGCCGTGCTGCCCGGTGGGCGTGGTGTGGCCCTCGGTGAGCGGGGCGGCCTCGGGCAGACGCTCGCGCAACTCGATCCAGGGCACGGGCAGCAGCTTGCGGTTGGCGAGGTGGAGCCGCAGGCCCACCTGCTCGCCGGTGAAGGCGCGCCGCTCGGACAGCTCCCGGCGGTACTCGACGCCCTCGAGCGCGAGGCGCGCCCAGAGCCGCGCCGCGCCGCCCGCGCCGAGCACCAGCGCGCCCAGGCCGATAAGCGGCGCGGAGCCGGCCAGCACGCCGGCGAAGACGAGCGCCAGGCAGCAACCGATCCAGGCCTCGGTCAGCAGCGACCGCACGGGGGCTGCCCTTCGGGCCTAGCCGGCCGCTGCGGGGCGGCTGTCGACGACGGGCACGGGCAACTCGCGCAGGATCTCGTCGATCAGGTCGTCCGCCGTGCGCCCTCGCAGCTGCGTCTGCGAGCTGAGCACGAGGCGGTGCGCGAGCACGGCGGGCGCGAGCCGCTTCACGTCGTCCGGGCGCACGTAGTCGCGGCCCTCGATCGCGGCGAGGGCGCGCAGCGCCCGGAACAGCGCGAGCGAGGCGCGGGGGCTGCAGCCCAGGTCGAACGCCGCGTGCTCGCGCGTCGCGCGCACCACCTGCACCAGGTAGCGCGCCACGTCGTCCTCGACATGCACCTGCGGCAGCGAGGCCGAGAGCGCCGTCAACTCGCTCGCCGAGACCACCGGCTCGAGGCGATCGAGCGGGGACTCGCCCTCGAAGCGGCGCAGCACGGCGACCTCGTCGGACTCGCCGGGGTAGCCCATGCGCAGCCGCAGCAGGAAGCGGTCGAGCTGCGCCTCGGGGAGCGGGAAGGTGCCTTCGAGTTCGATCGGGTTCTGGGTCGCGAGCACGAGGAACGGGTCCGGCAGCACGCGTGTCTCGCCCTCCACGGTGACGGTGCGCTCCTCCATCGCCTCCAACAGCGCGGACTGGGTGCGTGGGGTGGCGCGGTTGACCTCGTCGACAAGCACGACCGGGGCCATGATCGGCCCCTCACGGAACTCGAACTCGCCGCTCTTCTGGGAGTAGTAGTGGACGCCGACGATGTCCGAGGGCATCAGGTCCGGGGTGCACTGGATGCGGTGGAAGTCCGCGCCGATCGAGCGCGCGAAGGCGCGTGCCGCCATCGTCTTGCCGGTGCCCGGCACGTCCTCCAGCAGGACGTGTCCGCGCGCGAGCAGCGCGACCAGCAGCAGCTGCAGCGGCTCCTCGGCGCCGACGATGACCTGCGCGACGTTCTCGCGAATCGCCGCCGCCGCCTCGGCGAGCGCGCGCACGGCCTCCGCCGACGGCGCGTCCGCACCGGGCATTGCTGCTCCGACTGCTGCATCTCCAACCACGTGGCCCCCTCGCCGCGCGGCGCCGCCCGTGGCGGACGCCAGAGGAGGAGGATACCAGCCGCCCGCCGTGGAACGGGGCGGCGCCGCCCGGCGCTACCAGCCGGGCAGCCCCGACGGCAGGCCGAGGAAGACGCGGCCCGCGCCCTCGTAGTTGCCGGGCGCCGCGGCAGCGTGCTGCACCGCGACGTGCACGTCGCGGAAGTAGCGTTCGAGGCGGTTGGCGGTGTGGGCGGCGTTCGTGCCCGCAGCCGAGAAGGCGAGATCGACGGCGCGCGCCGACTCGTGGCCCGCGTGCGTGATCGCCAACCGGACGTTCGCGATCTCGCGCGTCGGGTTGGCGATGCGCTGCTCCGATGCCTCCCAGGCCTCGGCGACAGCGTCGAGGAGGTAGGCGCGCGCCGAGCGGACGATCGCCTCGGCTTCGCCCACCATCCGCTGGACGCGCTCGCGGTCGCGCAGCAGCGTGCGCGATCCGGTGGACCCGCGCCCCGAGGCGAGGTCGCGCAGCTCGTCGATCGCGCCGCGCGCGATGCCGAGCGCGCAGCCGGCGTGCACGGTGTGGCTCCAGATGCCGTAGAAGCGCGCACGGTAGAGCGGGCTCTCGATCGCGGGCGGCTCCAGGCGCGAGACCGTGTGCTCGGCGGGTACGTAGAGGTTGTCGATCTCGAAGTCGAAGCTGCCCGTCCCACGCAGCCCGACGACGTGCCAGGTGTCGATGATCTCGCCGTCGCACACGGGTACGGCAGCGGCGCGGGTGCGCGGCACGCCGTTCTCGTCGCGCAGCGGCTCGGCGCCGTCCATCAGCACGCAGTTGCCGAACATCCAGCTGGAGTGCTCGACGCCGCTCTGGAAGTCCCAGCGCCCGTTGACCCGGTAGCCCGCGCCCTCGCGTTGCGCGCGGCCGAGGGCGCGGTTGGAGCCGGCCGCCCGCAGCGAGCCGGTCATGGCCTTCATCGCGTGCACGGTCTCCGGGTCCATCCAGGCGAAGCGGCGGCTCAGTACCGAGCCGATCATGCAGACCCAGCCCGTGGAGCCGTCGGCGCTCGAGATCTCCTCGATGGCGCTCGCGGCGGAGCGAGGGTCGGCCTGGGGGCCGCCGTAGGCCTCCGGCAGGTAGAGCTGGTAGAGGCCGGCCGCCTCGAGCGTGGCGTCCAGCTCCTCGGGGACGCGGCGGGTCTTCTCGATCTCGTCGGAGGCGGCGCGCACGAGTGGCGAGAGTTCGCGCGCGCGCTCGACGATCGGGTGCAGCTCGGGCAGGGTCATGCGGCGTCCCTCCGCCGCGATCATAGCGGCGCGGGGCCCTACTCGCGGGCGCGCTATCATCGCCGCGTCACGCCGGGTCCGTGCCGAAGGGAGCGTCGCGATGTCCGAAGCCGGAGGATCGAGGCTGTGGGAGGACGTGAACGAGGGCGATCGCCTGCCCGATCTTGAGCTGCCGATCACCTTCCGGACGGGCATCCTCGCCGTGGTCGGGATGCGCGACTTCAACCCCGTGCACCACTACACGGACTACGCGCAGCGCACCAGCGGCAACCGCGACAGCTGGATGAACACGATGTGGCATCAGGGCCTGTTCGCGCGCTTCGCCACGGACTGGCTCGGCCCCGACAGCGACTTCCGCAGCACCTGGCTGCACATGACCGGCTTCATCCACCCCGGCGACACCGTCACCGTCGAGGGCGAGGTCACCCGCCGCTTCGAGGAGGACGGCGAGCCCCGCGTCGAGCTCGCGCTCGCCGCGCGCACGGAGAGCGGCGGCTACGTCGCGCGGGCCGGCGCGGACCTCGCGCTGCCCTCACGGAAGGGTGGCGCGGTGCGCCTCCGCGAGGGCTTCACGAAGCCCTCGGTAGAGATCGACCCGGAGCTGCCGGAATTCGCGAAGCCCTGGATCGGCCAGCAGACGGACCCGCTGTGGGGCGGCTACCCGGTGAGCGAGGCGCAGATCATGTACTGGGCGGACATGGTCGAGGACGCCAACCCGCTCTACTACGACAGCGAGTACGCCCGCGGCAGCCGCCACGGCGGCGTGATCGCGCCGCTGCCCTCGCTCTTCACCTGGATGATGGGCCGCCCCAGCCACTTCGGAGAGCCGTTCGAGCTGGCGGACCCGGACGCGCCGAGCGTGAAGCCGTGGCCGCCCTCGCGCGAGCTGGAGGGCGGACGGGTGCTCGCGAACCGGCTGATCACGACGCTGCTCTCGGGTGACTGGCGGCCGCCGGGCACGACGCGCTACGCGGCGCAGCGCGTCCGGCAGGACTACGGCGCACCGCTACGCCCCGGCGATTGGCTCTACACCCGCTCCGAGGTCGCGAACTGCACCGCGCGCAAGCGCACCCGCCTCGGCGAGGGCCACTTCCTGACGCTGCTGACGTCCTTCTACCGTCACCCGCCGGAGGGCGAGGACGAGCTGATCGGCGCGAGCCAGTACGCCTTCTTCTTCTACGAGGCGGAGCAGGGCATCGGCACCCCGGCGGCGCGCCCTTAGGGGGCTCAGCGCGGGGGCTCAGCGCGCCTGCTGCCGCTGCGCGGCGGGCAGGAATTGCCGTGCAGCGGCGGCGTGCGTTCCTATTCGACGATGAACTCGACTCTCATGCCTTCCAGGTAGTGGCTTTCCCACTCGCCCTCTTCGAGTTCGACGATGTTGCAGATCAGCAAGTACCTGCCCGGTGTCAGGTTGAACACAATAGACGCCGAACTCGCGGGCAGGAACGGCTCAATCTCACCCACCACATCGATGGCGTCTTCAGGGACGAACCCGGTGTCGTCCGTCGGCAACCCGTCGACCGGGAGGTCCGAGCGAATCACCACGAACTCGTGCGGGTCTACCGGTCCCAGGTTGTCCACGAGGAAGTAGATGTCCCCCGCGGCAACGCTGGCCACGGACGACGTGACCGCCCACTCGGAGAGGAAGACGCGGACCTCGGTCGACCCCTCGGGCTGCGGTTCGACGACGCCCTCCACGGCGCTCTCGGCCTCGGAGGCCTCGGAGGCGGCGGACTCCGGCTCCTCAACGATGAACTCGGCCCGCATGCCCTCGAGGTAGTGGCTCTCCCACTCGCCCTCTTCGAGCTCGACGATGTTGCAGATCAGGATGTAGCGGCCTGGCGTCAGGTTGAACACCCCGGACGCCGAAGTCGCCGGCGTGAACGGTTCGATCTCACCGACCAGGTCGATCTGGTCCTCGGGCACGAACCCGGTGTCGTCCGTCGGCAACTGGTCGATCGGGAGATCCGAACGGACTATCACGAACTCGTGCGGGTCTACCGGTCCCAGGTTGTCCACGAGGAAGTAGACGTCCCCCGCGTCAACGCTGGCGACGGCCGGCGTGACCGCCCATTCGGAGAGGGAGACGCGAACCTCCCTGGCCCCCTCGGGCCTTGGTTCAACGACGCCCGCCGTGGCTTCCTCCGCCTCGGACGCCTCGACCGGCGCGGCAGTCGCCGGCGCGGCGGTGGCCACCGGGGCCGGCTCGTCGTCGTCGCCACAGGCTGAGAGCAGGAGCGCGAGCGCCGCCACTGCTGCCAGTAAGGCGAACATCCTGCGGCGGTTCAGGATCGATTCCATTACGAGAGTCATACCCCCCCCATCCAGACCAGAGTGCGAAAGTGAGGGGCCACCTTAGACTGTCGGCGTGCATAGGGGAACCCCATACATCCCGCTGAGGCCCCGCTACCTGATGGCTCCTCGAAGTTGGGCAGGAGCTCACGCAGGCCGACACTGCCACGCGCTTCGCCGCTACTGCGCGCCGATCGCGGCGACGAGGGCGGCGCGCACCTCCTCGAGCGAGGCGACGCCCTCGAACCTGGCGATGATGACGCCGCCCGGGGCGGCGATGAAGACCCACGGCTCGGTCTGGAGCTGCCAGTCCCGGAGCAGCGGGATCGGGACGAGGCGGCCCGTCGTGCGCACCGCCTCGAGGATGAACGGTTCGATGTGCACGAACTGCACCTCGTCGCCGAACTCCTCCCAGAGCGGGACGACGACCGCCTCCATCAGCGGGCCGCAGAAGCGGCTCTGGCAGTACGCCGGCGTCGCGATCGCGACGAGCACCGGCTTCCCGGTCGCGACCGCCTCGGGCACGGTCAGCTCGTTCATCTCGATGACCGGCCTGACCATGCTACTGACCAGCGTGATGTCCGCGCCGTGGCGCAGCGTCAGGTGCGGGCTCTCCGGCAGCGGGTCGCCCACCTGCGGCTCGGGCGTGCGCTCCAGCACGTTGAACGGCTGCACGAGCAGGCCACGATAGCGCTCGCCCTCGATCTCGACGTCCAGCGAGGCGGCCCAGTCGCCCGTGCGGTCGAACTCGACGGTCGCGTAGAAGACGGCGGCGAATGCGTCGTCGTGGACGTGCGTCGAGCCGTCCGCGTGCTCGTGGTCGAGTTGCTGGCTGAACGCGGCGCGATCCAGGTCATAGCTCGTAACGAAGGAACCCTGCCGGGACTCGTCGAGCCGGTAGAGCCGCACGCTGCCGCTCGCCTCGAGGATCAGCGAGGCGTCGGATCGGAAGAACCCGAAGGCGAGGCGGTTGGGGCCGACGCCCAGCGCCGAGTTGAGTACGACGGGTTGCACCTCCGGGTCGAACGCCTCGCCCACGGCGCGCGCGGAGAAGTCGAGCGACTGCGGCGGGGCGTCCTCGCCCGATCCGCAGGCCGCTGCGAGCGCGGCGAGGATCGCAACGCCGACGGCCGCGACGGCGGCCCTGGCGGACGGTAGCCGTGGGCTGCGTCTCATTGTTGTCACCTGCGGTCCCGGGCGCCTTGCCGGTCCTCGAACCACGGTCGCACGACGCCGATCATACGACGAGCCGCTGCATCCGTAGTCCCCTCCCTTGCGGATTGCTTGGCTGCGCTCGCAGAATCAGTGCGGGAGTGGATGGTGTCCGGTGGCGCCCGCGGTCTTCAAAACCGTTGTGGGGCTACGTGGTAGTCCCGGGTGGGTTCGACTCCCACGCACTCCCGCCATCCGGCGCCGCCCCCGGACGCGCCCCCGCTACGGCACCGTGACCCTCGCCAATGCCTCGATCGCCTTCCCGCCGCGCGCGTAGGCGGTCGCCGCCGTGGGTGAACACGATCGCGCCGCCCTCGGTCGCCGCGGCCCGCGGACGGCCGAGGTCGGCAGCCAGGTCGTGCGCCGCCTGCGAGGCGCGCTGCTGGGCCGCGACGCCGCGGTGCAGGGCGCCGAAGCAGGTCAGCGACGCTGACCCTTCGACTCGGCCCTGTGAGGCGTCGTGGTCTCCGTAGGGGTGCCCGTGCGGCGGGACGACGCCGCCGGCCACGAGGTGACCGTGATCCGGGTGGTAGGCGGCGAGCTCGTCGCCGATCAGCGGCGCCGTCCGGCACAGCGCGAGCGCGCCCTCGCGGGCCGCGAGGGCTAGACTCCGCCGAGCGGTGCGGGCCTGCCCGGCCACTCGCCCGGCTCTCGAAGGTGACGGACCGGCCTTGCGCGTTCCCCGAGGCCCCGGCAGCTCCCTGAGGCCGCACGCGCCCGGCTCCGGCGACAACTACAAGTGGTGGGCCTTCAGCGCGATCGGGATCTCCTTCTTCACGCAGGTGATGAGCATCTCGATGGTCTTCGTCGCGCTCGCCGCGATCGCCGACGACTTCGGGGTCACGCTGCGCGAGGTCTCCTGGGTCGTGATCGCGCAGGCGCTGACGATCAGCGCGCTGATGATGCCGCTGGGGCGGCTCGCCGACATCGTCGGCCGGAGGCGCGTCCACCTGCTGGGATTGCTGGTGTATGGCGGCGGCGCGATCGCCACCGTGTTCGCGCCGACGTTCGGCGCCTTGATCGCCGCGCGCGTGCTGATGGCCACCGGTAACTCGATGGGGCAGTCGGTCGGCACCGCGATGGTGGTCTCGGTGTTCCCGCCGGAAGAGCGCGGCAAGGCGATCGGCGCGCAGACGACCGCGGTCGCGATCGGCGGCGCATCGGGGCCGATCGTGGGCGGCCTCGTGCTCCAGTGGCTGCCCTGGGAGGCGCTGTTCGTACTGGTGCTGATCCCGACGAGCATCGCGCTCGTCTGGGGCTACCTGATCCTCGACGACGCGCGCATGAACCAGCCGCGCGACGAGCGCGCGCCGTTCGACTACGCCGGCGCGCTGCTCTCCGCGGCGGCGATTGCGCTGCTGGTGCTGACGATCAACAACCCGCTCAATCTTGGCTGGACGTCACTGCCGATGCTCGCCAGCCTCGCCGCCGTGGTGCTGCTGTTCGTGGCGTTCGCGCGCCACGAGCTGCGCACCAAGGCGCCGATGCTGGAGCTGCGGCTGTTCGAGAACCCCGTGTTCAGCATGGCCGTGCTCGCGCGCCTCGGCGGTTTCATGTCGATGACCATCTCGCGCTTCCTGATCCCGATCTACCTGATCAGCGTGCGGGAGCTGGAAGAGGCCGCCGCCGGAGGGTTAATCTTCCTCACCTCGCTCGGCATGGGCATCGCCGCCCAGGGCTCGGGGCGGCTCTCAGACCGCTTCGGCACGCGCCCCTTCGCGATCCTGGGCTTCGGGATCTTGCTGCTCGTCACCCTGCCGATGGCGCTCTTCGACGGCGGCACGCCGATCCTCATCGTGGCGCTGCTGCTGCTCGGGACCGGTCTCGGGATGGGAACCTGGAACGTGCCCAACAACAGCGCGATCATGGGTTCCGTCGCCGCCTCGCGCCTCGGCGTCGTCGGCGCGCTGACCAACCTCACGAGGAACGCCGGCAACGTCCTCGGACAGGCGATCGCCGCCGGCGTCGTCGCCGCGATCATGGCCGCCGGTGGCTTCGACATCCCGCTCAGCGAGATCGCGGAGACTCCTGGCGCCGCCGCCTCCTTCATCGACGGCTGGCGCGCCGCCTACGCCCTCGCCGTCGCGTTCGCGATCGTGAGCCTGGTGCTCGCCGTACGCACGAGGCCTGCGTTTGATCGCGCCCTGCGCTAGCAGCGGTCGGGGCCGCCGCGGCCCAGCGCGAGCGCGGTGTTTGGCAGAATGCGGGCAGGCCACGCCCCGAGGTGGCCGGATTGTGGGGAGGATGCCGATGGACGCAGGAGCACTGGCGGGAATCCGCGTGCTGGAGTTCTCGCAGATCGTGGCCGGACCATACCTCGGCTGCATCCTCTCCGACCTCGGCGCCGAGGTGGTGAAGGTGGAGCGGCCGGGCGGCGACTTCCACCGCAACTGGGGCGCGGTCGTCCCCCACGAGGGCAAGCGCTTCCAGTCGCTCAACCGCGGCAAGCGCAGCATCGTCATCGACATCGGCGAGCCGCGGGGCCGCGAGCTGATCCGCGAGCTCGTGAGCGGCTTCGACGTGGTGACCAACAATTTCCGCGCCAATATCGCCGAGCGCCTCGGCATCGACTTCGAGACGCTGCGCGAGGCGCGGCCGGACCTGATCTACTGCCAGATCAGCGGCTGGGGCACGACCGGACCGATGCGCGACCTCGGCGCGAACGACCCCGTGATCTGCGCCTACTCCGGGCTCACCGTCGGCGACGGCAAGGTGTCCCCGGAGGGGGTGCCGCAAACCGTCTCCTGCTCGGTGATCGCGGACCATGGAGCCGGCCTCGCCGCCGCCGTCGGCATCGTCTCCGCCCTCTACCACCGCGAGCGCACGGGCGAGGGCCAGCGCATCGACACGGCGCTGCTGCAGGCCGCGCTCTCGATCCAGCCGACGCAGGTGATGCGCGAGCCCGTCGAGGACGCGACGTTCCGCGACCCGATGGTGGAGCGCATCCGCGAGGCGCGCGCCGCCGGCAAGCCGTACCCCGCCGTCCTGGAGGCGCGGCGCAACTCGCGACGCTCGGAGGCGGCCTGGCGCGGCTTCTCGCGCGCCTTCGCCACCAGCGACGGCGTCATCCAGCTCGGTGCGATCACCCCGCGCATCCGCGACACCGTGCGGCGCATCGCCGGCATCGAGGGCGATCGCAGCGACGACCCGGACTTCGACGTCGACGACCCCGCCAGCGCGGCATTCAACGACTACCGCGAGCAGACGATCGCCGCCTACCTCGCGGCGCGCAGCACGGCGGAACTGATCGAGGAGTTCAGCGCGGCCGGCGTGCCGATCGCGCCCGTCCAGGCGCCGGAGGAGCTCTCCGACGACCCACAGGTGCAGGCGGCCGGATTCATGGCGCACCTCGATCACCCGTTGACCGGACCGCAGCAGGTGATGGGGCCGGTGCTGGACATGAGCGGCACGCCGACCCGCGTGCAGGGGCCCGCGCCAATCCTCGGGGCGGACAGCGACGAGGTGCTGGCGGAGGCCGGCCTGACGCCCGCCGCGATCGAGTCGCTGCGCGCCGGCGGCGTGATCGAGTAGCGGGAGCGGCACGATGAGCGAGCAGGACATCGCGTACGAGCTGCGCGACCGCATCGCCTGGATCACGATCAACCGCCCGGAGCGGCGCAACGCGCTGACCCGGCGCAACATGAGTATCGACCTCCCGGACACCTGGCTGCGCTTCGAGGCCGACGAGGAGGCGCGCATCGCGATCATCAGCGGCGCCGGCGAGTTCGCCTTCTGCGCCGGGATGGACGTGAAGGAGCGCGCCGGGGCCTTCGCGCGCAGCGCCGACGGCGGGGCCTCCGAGCAGACCCGCGAGACGCGTGTCTCGCCGCGCGCGAATGGCGTCACGAAGCCAGTGATCGGCGCCGTCAACGGCGTCTGCACCGGCGTCGGCATGCAGATCGTCGCCGACTGCGACCTGCTGATCGCCTCGGAGAACGCCTGGTTCAGCGACGCGCGCACGAGCGTTGGCCTGGTGCCGGCGCTGGGCGCGGCGGAGCTGGCGCGGGCGATGCCGCTGCACGAGGCGCTGCGCCTGATCTTCCTCGGACGCCACGGGCGGATGACGGCGGAGCGCGCCTACCAGGTCGGCTTCGTCGGCGAGCTGGTCCCGCCCGGCGAGCTGCGCGAGGCGGCCGGGCAGCTGGCGCGCACGGTGCTGCGCAACGCGCCGCACGCCGTGCGGCTGGCGAAGCAGGCGGTCTGGGAGAGCCTCGACCGCGGCCTCGCCGACGGCATGGCAAACGCCCGCGCGATCTCCGCGGCCAACCCGACGATCGAGGACGTGCGCGAGGGCGCGCGCTCCTTCGTCGAGCGCCGCGATCCGGACTGGAAGCTGCGCTGAGGGCTACGCAGCCGGGGCGGCCTCGCGGCGGGCGGTGGCGAGCGCATCCGCTTCGTCCCAGCCGGTGGCCGGGTCGATCGGCTCCGGGATCTCGTAGCCGTGCTCGAGCTGGAACTCGATCCAGAGGCTCATCGCCTCGCTGAGGCTGCGGTTCGCCTCGTCGGGCGTGTCACCCCCGCTGAAGCACCCTTCGAGTTCGAGCACGCGCGCGGACCAGCAGCCATTCTCGTCCGACTCGAGGATGCGGGCGTACGGCCGCTGCATGTAGTCGTCGACGTTCATGTCAGCACTCACGCCTTGCCGAGATGCTGGAGCAGAGCGTCCTCCCAGCGGAAATCGAACTCGCGGGTCTCGTGCAGGCCCTCGCGGCGGTACCACTCGTAGGTGTGCTCCACGGCGCGTGGGAACGTGTACTCCGGCTCGAAGCCGACGTCGCGGCGCAGCCTGTCGATGCTGAAGACGGCGCCCTGGTTCCAGCGATGGATGTACGGCGCGAGGCGCTGGATCAGCTGCTGCAGGAAGCGCAGGTTCTGGTGCGCGTCGGGGGTGCTCGAGCTCGCCGTGCGGATACTGCGATAGCTCGCCACGTCCGTCACGTCGAGGATCAGCTCGTCGTCGTAGAGCTGGTCCATGACGGCGGGCGGGATGAAGACCTTGCGCGCCTCGACGCCGGTGACCTCGGCGAAGGTGTCGACGTAGCCCTCGTCCGTCCAGGAGTCGCGGCCGGTGAGGTTGTAGCGCTTGCCGTAGGTGATCGGGCGCTGCATCAGCATGCGCAGTGCGCGTGCCTCGTCGTCGACGTGGCCGATCTGGCTGACGGTCGATCCGTCGCCGGGGATCAGCACCGGTCGCCCGGCGAGCAGGCGGCTGAACATGCGCTGCTCGCGCTCCGGGATGATGTTGTTCGGCCCGAACACCATCGAGAACGGCACGATCGTCGCGGGGAAGCCGTTGCGGCGGTGCTCGTCCAGCAGCATCGCCTCGCACTCCAGCTTGTCGAGGCCGTACTGGCCCTGCTTCGAGGAGCGGTCGACAGGGAAGTCCTCGGTGATCGGGAGCACGCTGCTGGTCGCGTAGATCACGGTCGAGCTGGCGAACACGTAGTGGCCGGTGCGGCCCCGGAAGATCTCGATCATCCCGCGCACGTCGTCCGGCGTGTAGGCGGAGATGTCGTAGATGCAGTCGAAGTCCTCGTTGGCGAAGACCTCGGCCATGCCGGCGTGGTCCGTGCGGTCGCCGAGCAGCCTGCGCACGCCGAGGGGGATCTCCGCCTCGGTGCGGCCGCGGTTGAAGATCGTCACCTCGTGGCCGTGCCGGGCCAGCTCGCGGACGAGCGCGAGCCCATTGAAGCGCGTGCCGCCCATGACCAGAACCCTCATTGCCCGCCCCTTCCGGCGCCCCGTTCGCGCAGCGGGCCGCACGCTACCACGGACGGCGGGCGGAGGCGCAGCGGGTGTACGCTCGCGCCGAGGCGAGGGGAGGCCCCCGGTGAGTTCGCGCGCCGTGAACCTCACGATCCTCGCCCTGCTGCTAGTCGAACTCGCGTCCGGGCTCGGCAGCTTCCTCGTCGGCAGGCCCGAGGGAGCCTGGGTGTTCTGGCTGCACGGCATCGGCGGGCTCTCGCTGGTCGTGCTGCTGATCTGGAAGTGGCGCATCGTGATGCGCTCGTTCGCGCGGCGCGGCGCGGGGCCGTGGTCGGTCGCGCCGGGCGCGCTGGGCGTGCTCTTCGTCGGCACGCTCGCGACGGGCAGCTGGTGGGCCGTGGCCGGACGGGGCAGCCTGCCCGCGCCGTTCTACGGCGACATGCGCCCGCTGGTGCTGCACGCGATTCTCGCCTCCCTGCTCGTGCCGCCGTTCGCCCTCCACGCCGCGCTGCGCTGGCCGCGCGTGCGACACACCGACTTCACCAGCCGCCGCGCCGTGCTGCGCCTGCTCGCCGTCGGCGCGGGAGGTTTCGTGTTCTGGCGCGGCCTCGCCCTCGCCTCGACGGTCTCGGCCGGCCCCGACCGGCGCTTCACCGGCTCGCGCGAGGAGGCAAGCTTCGAGGGCAACGCATACCCGGTCACCAACTGGCTCAGCGACTCGCGGCAGCGCATCGCCGCCGACGCCTGGCGGCTCGAGCTGCGCGGCGCGGTCTCCGCACCGTACGTGCTCGGCTATCGTGAGCTGGGCGAGCTGCCGCAGCAGTCGCTGCGCGCCACGCTGGACTGCACCGGCGGCTGGTACACCCGGCAGGACTGGAGCGGCGTCCCGCTTTCCTCGCTGCTCGCGCGCGCCGGTGTCTCCGGGGAGGCGCAGAGCGTCCGGGCGATCTCCGCCACCGGCTACAGCCGGCGCTTCGGCCTCGGCGAGGCGGAGAGGCTGCTGCTGGCGACGCACGTGGGCGGCGATCGGCTGAGCACGGGGCATGGCTTCCCCGTGCGGCTGGTCGCCCCGGGACGGCGCGGCTATCACTGGGTGAAGTGGGTCGAGCGCATCGAGGTGAGCGAGCGCCCCGCCTGGTGGCAGCCGCCGCTGCCGCTGCAGTAGCGAGGGGAGGGCCCGCATGCACGCAGCACGCAGCCGCACTGCCCTCAGCCTGGCCGCCCTCAGCCGGACCGCCCTCAGCCGGACCGCCCTCAGCCGGACCGCCCTCAGCCGGACCGCCCTCACCCGCGCTGCCCTCAGCCGGACCGCCCTCAGCCTGGCTGCCCTCAGCCGGACCGCCCTCAGCCGAACCGCACTGGCCCTCGCATGTCTCGCGCTGCTGTTCGGCGCGTGCGGGGACGGCGGGGAGCAGGCGGCGCGGGACGGCAACGGCGGATCGGGGGCGAGCAGCTCCGAGCTCGCGGAGCTGGAGCTGGCACTCGCCACGCTCAATGCCCGCCTCACGCGCCTCGAGGACGCCGTTGAGGAGCTGACGCTCCTCCTCGGGGGCGACACTACGCTGCTCGGCGACCTGCCAGAGCTGCTGGAGGAGCTGCGACTGAGCAGCGCCCTCTTCAAGGTCGCCTTCCGGCGGCTCGACGCCCTCGAATCCACCGAGTCGGACGAGGATCCCTGCGAGGCCATCGGGTACGCCTTCTGCCCCGAGGATCCCCAGCGCCTCCCCTACGCGCAGTAGCCAAACCGGCCTCGCAGGTCCGTAGCGCAGGCCGCGGCTAGACTCGCCGGATGGCAAGCGATGCGGCGATCACGGTGCACGGCCTGCGCAAGGACTACGGCGCGATCGAGGCCGTGCGCGGGGTCGATCTCGAGATCGCACGCGGTGAGGTCTACGCGCTGCTCGGTCCGAACGGCGCCGGCAAGACGACGACCGTCGAGATCCTCGAGGGCCACCGCGACCGAGACGGCGGCGAGGTCAGCGTGCTGGGCCACGACCCGGCGCGGCACGAGCAGACGCTGCGCGAGCGCATCGGCATCGTGCTGCAGACCACGGGCGTCGAGCCGTACCTCAAGGTGGCCGAGGCGATCGAGCAGTACCGCGGCTACTACCCGCAGCCCCGCCCGCTCGACGAGATCATCGAGATCGTCGGGCTCGGCGAGCAGCGCGACCAGCGCGTACGCAGGCTCTCCGGCGGCCAGCAGCGCCGCCTCGATGTCGCGATCGCCCTCGCCGGCGACCCGGAGCTGCTGTTCCTGGACGAGCCAACGACGGGCTTCGACCCGGCCGCGCGCCGCCAAGCCTGGGACATGGTGCGCAACCTGCGCTCCTCCGGCGCAACGGTGCTGCTGACCACGCACTACATGGATGAGGCCGAGCACCTGGCCGACCGCGTCGGCGTGATCGTCAACGGCGCGATCGTCGCCGAGGGCTCGCCCGCCGAGTTGATGGGGCAGGGCGCCGCCGCCGCCATTTCCTTCCACCTGCCCGAGGGCCACGCCGCCATCCTCGACGGCATCGAGGGCGCGCGCGACGACGGCCACGGCGGATACGAACTGCGCGGCGACTCACCCACCGAGCTGCTGCACGAGCTGACCGGGCGGGCGCTCGCCGCCGGCATCGAGCTCGCCGATCTGCGCGTGGAGCGCGCGACGCTGGAGGACGTGTACCTCGGTCTGACCTCGGGCGTTGGCCCGGACGACGAGACCGGAGCGCCGGTGTGACCGGCGCGCGGCTCCTGATCCGCCAGCTCCGCTACGAGCGGCTGGCCTTCACGCGCAACCCGGCGGCCGCCTTCTTCACATTCTTTTTCCCGCTGATCTTCCTCGTGATCTTCAACCTGATCTTCGGCAACGAGCCGATCGACCTCGAAGGCGGCACCACGAACACCTCGACCTTCTACATCCCGGCGATCGCCGCGTTCAGCGTGATCAACGCCTGCTACACGGGACTCGCAATGTCGATCTCGTTCGCGCGCGACCAGGGGCAGCTCAAGCGAATCGCCGGCACGCCGCTGCCGAAGGCCGCGTACCTCGGGGCGAAGGTGCTGTTCATGACAGTGATCGCGATGCTGCTCGTGATCGTCGTGACCGCGTTCGGCCTCGTCTTCTACAGCGTCGACGCGCCGACCAGCACGCTGCCGGCGTTCCTGCTCTCGCTCGTCATCGGCGCGGCCGCCTTCGCCGCGCTCGGGCTCGCGACGACGGCGTTCATCCCCAACAGCGAGGCCGCCCCGGCCGTCGTCAATGCGATCATCCTGCCGCTGCTGTTCGTCTCGGACGTGTTCATCCCGCTGCGGGACAACGCCCCGGCCTGGCTCGGCCTGGCCGGCGATGTGTTCCCCGTGAAGCATCTCTCGATCGCGCTCCAGACGGCGTTCAACCCGTTCGAGGAGGGGTCCGGTCTGGAGCTCGGGAACCTCGCGGTGATCGCCGCCTGGGGCATCGCGGGGGCGATTGTGGCCGTGCGGCGCTTCCGCTGGGAGCCCTCACGCTAGCCACACCCGGCGCCGGACGCCGCTACACTGCGCCGCGAGGCCGCTCTGCCTCGCGTGTCAGGGGGTGACCGATGGCGACACCGGACGAACTGCGGGAACAGATCGCGGAGGGGCGCGCCGCCTTCCGGGCCGCCCTCGAGGGCGCCGCCGACGCCTGGGAGGGCCAGCCCGAGGGCGACGAGTGGACGCGGCGCGAGACCGCCGAGCACACGATCAGCGTCGACTACGCCTTCGCCAACTGGGGCGTCAGCCTCAGCTCCGGCGAGCAGGCGAGCATCGAGCGCGCTGAGCTGTCGCTCGCCAGCGCCGCCGAGGCCCTCGAGGCGTTCGCCGCCTCCAGCGCGCACTCGGACGCCGCCTGGGCGGACGTGACGGCCGAGCAGCTCGAGCAGGAGCTGCGGCCGGGCATGAACGGCGAGCGCGGGATGAGCCTCGTGGGACTGCACCTTCAGGAGCACGCCCAGCAGATCGCCGCAAGCTGAGCGAGTAGCCGGGGCCGATGGCGCTCGTTCGCCGCTCTCCCGCTACCATGGCGGCGGCGACGCGGCGAGGGAGCCCGCGCGCCCGACTGGTACGTACGGATTGGTAGAGGAGCAGGCGCATGCGCGAGGCCGTGATCTGTAACCCGCTGCGAACCCCCGTGGGGCGCTACGGCGGCGTCTTCCGGGACATCGACGTGACGACGCTGGCGGCGACCGTCATCGAGGCGCTGCTTGAGCGCACCGAGCTCGACCCCGCGGCGATCGACGACGTGGTGTTCGGGCAGTGCTACCCGAGCGGTGAGGCGCCCGCGGTGGGCCGCGTCGCGGCGCTGCACGCCGGGCTGCCCGTCGAGACGCCGGGCCTGCAACTCGATCGCCGCTGCGGCTCCGGCCTGCAGGCGATCTGCTACGCCGCGATGCAGGTCCAGACCGGCGTCTCGGACGTCGTCCTCGCGGGCGGCGCGGAGAGCATGAGCACCGTCGAGTTCTACTCGAGCGCGCCGCGCTGGGGCCCGAACAACGGCGCGATCGAACTGCACGACCGCCTCGCGCGGGCGCGCGTGACCGCGGGCAGCTACCGCCACCCGGTGCCCGGCGGCATGATCGAGACCGCCGAGAACGTGCGCCGCGAGTACGGCATCCCGCGCGAGGAGCAGGACGCCCTCGCGCTGCGCTCGCACCAGCGCGCCGTCGCCGCGCAGGACGAGGGCCGCTTCGACGCGGAGATCGTGCCCGTGGCCGTCCCGCAGCGCCGCGGCGACCCGGTGATCGTCGGCACGGACGAGCACCCGCGGCGCGACACCTCGCTGGAATCGCTCGCGCGGCTGCGCGCCGTCTACTCCGCGGACGACCCCGAGTCGACCGTGACAGCGGGCAACGCGAGCGGCCAGAACGACGCCGCCGCGGTCTGCATCGTGACCACGCCCGAGCGGGCCGCCGACCTCGGCCTCACGGCGATGGGCAAGCTGCGCGGCTGGTCGGTCGCCGGCGTGCCGCCGAAGCTGATGGGCATGGGCCCTGTCCCGGCCGCTAAGAAGGCCTTCGATCAGGTCGGCATGGACTTCGGCGACATGGACCTCATCGAGCTCAACGAGGCGTTCGCAGCCCAGGTGCTCGGCGTCACGCGCGAGTGGGGCCTGAGCGACTCCGACTGGGACCGCGTCAACGTGAACGGCTCCGGGATCTCCATCGGCCACCCCGTCGGCGCGACCGGCGTGCGGATCATGGCGACGCTGCTCCACGAGATGGAGCGCAACGACGCCGAGATCGGCCTCGAGACGATGTGCATCGGCGGCGGCCAGGGCATGGCCGCCGTGATCGAGCGCTGCTAGCACGATGGCCGTCGAACAGGTCGCAATCTTCGGCGCCGGCACGATGGGCGCAGGCATCGCCCAGGTGGCGGTGACGCACGGCTGCACCGTGCGGCTGATCGACACGCAGCCCGGCGCCGTCGAGCGCGCCCGCGAGTCCGTGGGCGCGCGCCTCCAGCGCCAGGTCGACCGCGGCGCGATGTCCGCGGAGGAGCACGCCGCCGTCCTCGCACGCCTTGTCGAGGGCTCCATCGACGACCTCGAGGGCGTCGAACTCATCGTCGAGGCGGTGGTCGAGGAGCTCGACGCCAAGCAGGCGCTGTTCGCGCAGCTCGACGCGGCCGCCCCCGCCGACGCGGTGCTGGCGACCAATACCTCGTCGCTCGCCGTCGGCGCGATCGCGAGCCCGCTGCGCAACCCCTCGCGCGTGGTCGGGATGCACTTCTTCAACCCCGCGCCGGTGATGGCGCTCGTGGAGGTCGTGGCCGCCGAGGCGACGAGCGACGCCGCCGCCGGCCTGGTGGCGGAGACGGCGAGCGCCTGGGGCAAGGTGGCCGCCCGCACTGCGGACGCGCCCGGCTTCATCGTCAACCGCGTCGCCCGCAGCTCCTACGTCGAGGCCTTCCGGATGCTCGACGAGGGCGTCGGCGGGCCGGACGTGATCGACGGCGCGATGCGCAAGCTGGGGCAGTTCCGCATGGGCCCGATGCAGGTCGCCGACCTCGTCGGACTCGAGGTCAACTACGCGGTCACGGTCTCCGTCTTCGAGCGCTCCGGCCAGCCCGCCCGCTTCGAGCCGCCGGCCGCGCAGGCCCGCCTCGTCGAGGACGGCCAGCTCGGCCGCAAGACCGGCAGCGGCGTCTACGACTACGGCAGCGACCCGCCCGGCGAGAACGCCGGCGGCGAGGGCTCGCCGCTGGATCTCTCACCGGAGCTCACGGCCGCCGTCGACGCCTTCGTCGAGGCGGCCGCGCTGTGCGACCCCGAGGCGCTCGCGCAGGCGAGCGCGGCGGAGCGCTACGCCTTCGCGCGGATCCTCGGCTCGGTGCTGAACGAGGCCGCGCGCGCCCTCGGCGACGGCGCGGCCAGCGCCGAGGACATCGACGCGGCAATGCAGCACGCGACGAACTACCCGCGCGGCCCGGTGACGTGGGGGCAAGACGTCGGCTACGCAACGCTGGCGCGGCTGCTCTCCGCCCTCGACGCCGCCCGCGACGACGACAGCTACGCGCCCGCGCCGCTGATCGCGGAGGCGGGCGAGTAGGGGACGCGCGTGACGGCTCGACCCAGCCCGCAGGGCCGCCGGGAAGGGAACGGCGATGGACCGCCAGCAGTGGAGCACCCGGCGGCTTCTGGGTGGGGGAGTGCGCTTCCTGGTCTATAACGCCGTCGCCATCCTTGGCGGCATCGCCGTGCTCCGGCTCACGCCTGGTCCCGCGGCAGTCGCGATTGCGGCCGGGGTTGCCTGCGTAGTCACGGTCTGGATCGCTGCACACCTCATAGACAAGCGCTGGCCGCCTCGCGGCTGATGCGCCACGTGCCGCGCAGCACCATGGTGACGTTCGGTTGCACCATCCGCACGATCACGCCGGCAGATCGGTCACCGCGTGGCTGACGGCCGCACCCGCTGCGAGTGGGCGGCGGGCGGTGACGCGCTGATGCGCGACTACCACGACCGCGAGTGGGGCGTGGCCGTCCACGACGATCGCACCCACTTCGAGTTCCTGATCCTCGAGGGGGCACAGGCCGGGCTAAGCTGGCGCACCGTGCTCGCACGCCGCGAGGGCTACCGCGCCGCCTTCGCCGGCTTCGACCCGGCCGCCGTCGCCCGCTTCGGCGACGAGGATCGCGAGCGCCTGCTCGGGGACGCCGGGATCATCCGCAACCGCGCGAAGATCGCTTCCGCAGTGCGCAATGCCGCCGCCTTCCTCGAGGTGCAGGCCGAGCACGGCTCGTTCGACACCTATGTCTGGGCATTCGCCGGCGGGGCGCCCCGGCGTAACGCCTTCGCGGCGCTCGCTGAGCTTCCGGCCGAGACGGAGCAGTCGAGGGCGCTGAGCCGCGATCTGCGGGCGCGCGGGTTCAACTTCGTCGGCCCGACGATCTGCTACGCCTACCTGCAGGCGACTGGCCTCGTGAACGACCACGTGACCGGCTGCTTCCGCTACTCCGAGGTCTGAGCGCGCGCGACCCCCCTCGCGACGGTCAGTCTCGCGACGGTCAGTCGATTGCGCTCACGAACAGCGCGGCGAGGCTGAGGAAGCCGGCGAAGCCGAGCACGTCCGTCGCCGTCGTGAGCCAGATCCCCGCCGAAAGGGCGGGGTCGGAACGGAAGCGCTGCAGTCCCATCGGGATCAACACCCCGGCGACGACGCCGACGAGCATGTTCGCGGCGAGGGCAAGGCCGACGATCAGGCCGAGCGCGGCGCTCCCCTGCCAGAGCCACGCCACGAGGCCGACCGCCACGCCGATCACGAGGCCATTGAGCAGCCCCGTCGCCGCCTCGTGCAGCACCACCTGCCAGACGTTGCGCCCCTGGAGGCGTCCGACGGCGAGCGAACGGATCACAACGGTCAGCGTCTGGATGCCGGCGTTGCCGCCCTGCCCCGCGACCACCGGCAGGAACGCCGCAAGCACCGCGACGCGGGCGATCGTGCTCTCGAACAGCGCGACGACGAACCCCGCGAGCAGCACCGTCAGCAGGTTCACCAGCAGCCACGGCAGCCGGAACCGGACCGAGCGCGCTATCGATCGCAGGTCCTCGTCCTCGTGGACGCCAACCTGCCGGAACATGTCCTCGGTGGCCTCGTCCTCGAGCACGTCGATCAGGTCGTCGGCGGTGATCGCGCCGAGCAGGCGCCCGTCGTCATCGACGACAGGCAGGGAGAGCAGCTTGTACTGCTTGAGCACGCGCGCCGCCTCCTCCTGGTCGGTGGCGGCGGTCACGGATACCACGTCACGCGCGGCGAGTTCGGCGATCGGCGTTTCGGGAGGAGCGATCAGCAGGGAGCGCAGGTTGACGACGCCCGCGAGGCGGCCGTCCGCGTCGGTGACGTAGATATAGAAGGGCTGCGTCGCGTCGGGGCGGAGCGCGCGCAGCTCGTCGATCGCCTCGCCGGCGAGCAGCTCGGGCGGCATCGCGATGCGCTGCCCGGTCATGCGGCCGCCGGCGCTCTCCTCCTCGTGCGCCATGAGGTGGTCGATCGCGTGCTGCTGCCGCTCGGAGAGCGCAGCCAGCACTTGCTGGCCCATCTCCTCCGGGAGGTCCTGGACGATGTCCGTTGCCACATCGTCGGCGACGCCGTCCAGCACCTGCGCGATGCGTTCCGGTGCGAGGCCGACGAGCAGGTCCTCGCGGTAGTGCGGCTCCAGGTAGGCAATCGCGGCGCCCAGCTCGCGCGGCGCCAGGCGCTGCACC
Source organism: Dehalococcoidia bacterium (assembly GCA_963667465.2). GTDB lineage: Bacteria > Chloroflexota > Dehalococcoidia > UBA2979 > UBA2979 > VXMT01. The sequence continues at coordinate 1,565,373 of CAXXDN010000002.1, forward strand.
AGCAGCGCGCTGACCTCGAGATCGATGCCGGCGAAAGCATCCGCCAGCTGCGCGGGGTGCAGCTCGCGGGCGAGCGTGAGCGCGGCGAGCTGGTCCCCGGCCTCGATGTGCCGCGCCATCGCCCCGGCAGCGTCGAACGCAGGGGAACCCCCGGCGCGGCCGGCGGTCTCGGTGGTCATGCGAGCGCCCTCATGCGGCGATTGTATGCAGCGGGCTGCGCCGGGCCGGGCGCGTCGTCAGCGGCGTCCGCCGAAGAAGCGGCGCACGGAGCCCCAGGCCCCGCCTCCGCCCCGCCCCCCGAGGCCGTCGAGGAAGTCGCCCCACGCTGCCTCGGCGGAGAGGGAGCGCTCCAGGCCACGCACACGCTCGTCGATGATGTCGCGTACGCGGCCTTCCTCGCCGGCGTCGAGCCAGAAGCCATGCTCTTCGCGGCACGTGTCGAGTTCCAGGTCGTAGGCGCGGTAGTTGAAGGCGGCCATCCGCTCGCCGCAGACGGGACAGTCCAGGTCCGAGTCGCGTTCCGAGTAGCGGATCGTGCCGCGGCGCTCGTCCTCGTCCGCCCTTGTCGCCTCGAGTTCGTCGAGCTCGTGATGGTCCAGCCAGCGCCCGTTGCAGGCGCCACAGTGGTCGACCTCGATGCCGTGCATGTGCTCGACGATCAGGTCGGACCCGTCACGCGGGCATTGCAGGGCGGGGTTCGGCGACATGCTTGGCCTCGATTCGGAGAGCGTCCCGAGGGGCTCCGGCCGCCCCCGCCGGGGTGGCGCTCGGCGGCGCGGTCCGGTATCTCTCAGTCTACCAGTGCGGCCGGCCAACCTCCGCCGCAGCGCCTCTGAGAGGATGCGACCATGACGACCAGTTCCTCCGGCGTCGATACCCGCATGTTCCGCAATGTCTGCGGCAACTTCGCGACCGGCGTCTCCGTGATCACGATGATCGGCGACGATGGTCCGCGCGGCCTGACGGCGAACGCGATCTCCGCGCTCTCGCTGGAGCCGACGCTCTTCCTCGTTTGCGTCGACCTCAAGGCCACCTCCTACCCGGTGATCGACCAGGCGGGCAAGTTCGCGATCAACATCCTGGCCGACGACCAGGAGTCCGTCTGCAACTTCTTCGCCGGCACCACCTCGCCCGACAACCCGATGGGCGACACGGCGTACCACCTGAGCGACCTCGGCTCGCCGCTGATCGAGGGGTCCATCGCCTGGCTGGACTGCCGCACGCACAACATCCTCGACGGCGGCGACCACAAGATCTTCGTCGGCGAGGTCGCCAGTTGCGAGATCGTCCGCCCGGACGCGGACCCGCTGCTCTTCTTCCGCGGCAAGTACCGCGCCATCGCCCCGCAGTAGCCGTCGCGGCAGGGACCAAACCGGCTCCTGCGTCCCTCGCCGGTGAGTGCGGGGCGCTGATACACTCGATCTGCGCGGCCCGTGGCCGCGGCGCGGCGTGGTGGGTGTCGCCTAGCGGTCAAAGGCGCCAGGTTGTGGCCCTGGAGATCGGGGGTTCAAATCCCCTCACCCACCCCATCCATCGCACTGCTCGGGCTTGCGGTGACTGGCGTTCCGCTCGCATGGACAGGACTCCTGATGCGACGAGCGCGCACCGCCGGCGCGGCCATACTTGCCCTGCTGTTCGCCGTGCTGATCGCCGCCTGCCAGGACGGCGAGGGGCCGGCGGCCGAGCCGTCCGCGACCGACGCCGAGGTGGGCGCCGCCGTCGCCGCCCGGCTGATGACCGTCGGCGAGCCGCTCGGCACCATCGTCGAGTCGCGGGCCGCGGCCATCGTCCCCGGCCTCCAGGTGGCGCTAAACCCGACCGTCGTCGCGGTCATCTCCAGCGCCGTCGAGGCCGCCGACGAGCGCCTCAGCTCCATCGCCGAGGTCGCGGGCATGGAACCCGCGGCCTTCGCCGAGCTCTGGGACGCCGACCGCAACGACGCCTTCGCGCGCTTCGCCGCGGGCATCGCAGCGGCCGAAGACCCGAGCGCCATCGCCGACGATCTGTTCATCGACCTGCCCGTCGCGCTGCCGGTGCACCCCGAGGGTGAACTCCTCGGATCAGTCTTGACGCGGCGGACGAACGGCGAGCTCGAGTTCTTCATCGTCTACGACACGCCCGGCGCGCAAATCGATGCCGAGCGGCTCGTCGGCGAGCAGGTGGACCAGTCGCCGTGGCAGGTGACGGGCGCCAGCTCGAACGAGGACCTCGGCGTCTTCCAGTTCCAGAACACGATCAGCGCCGACGTCACCGGCCTCGCCTGGATCCTGCCGCGCACGCCCGATCCGGACGCGCCGGACGATGCAACCGAGGCAGAGGGGAACGGCGACGGCGACGCTGCCGGGGATGGCGCCGCTGTCACGGCGGAGCCGGACCCCAGCTCGACGGTCATCTACCTGATCCAGACCCAGCCCGCGATCCCGCCGGAGGAGCCCGAGTACGAACTGCCGGAGTATGGACGGACGCTGCCCGACCGGTTCCCCGCCGCCTCCCTGATCGAGGGCGACCAGATCGTGACGGAGCTGTTCTGGAGCAGCCAGCCCGGCGCCTCCGGGTACCAGCTGACGGTACTCGCGGCAGGATCATCGTTCGAGATCGCGGACCTCTACCGCGAGCGGATCGAAGCCGAGGGCTGGGAGATCATCGAGGATCAGGCAGTGGGCTTCTCGACGATCCTCGAATTCGCCTCGGAGGACAGGGCACTGCAGGGCTCGGCCTCGTTCGACACGTTCGAGGAAAACGAGGACTACACGCAGATCAGACTGCAGATCCAGAGCGCGGGAACGTCGCCGAACTGATCCCGACAGGCGCGCGGGGCGGCGTGCCTGTGCAAGAATGCCAATCGGTCCCGCCCTCGCCGTCCCGAAGCGACCCCGAGGCGCGGCGCCGGGAAACGGCGGCGTCGCCGTGAACGCACAGACCTGCGGATTCGGATCGGGCTTCCTGCGGCGCGGCTGCAGTCGCGACGCCATCACCGACTGCGTCTACTGCGGCCGCCCGTTCTGCGAGGAGCACGGCGAGCGCGCCGAGGACTACATGGACGTCTGCGCCGGCAAGCGCTGCAGCGAGAAGCTGCACGACCTGCGAGCGCACGCGGAGTGGCGCAGCCGCGTGTCCGCGGCGAATCGCATGAGCGTGTGCGCGGTGGAGAACTGCGCGGAGCGGATGCGTCACCAGTGCTCGCGCTGCCGGATGCTGTTCTGTCGCGAGCACATCCGCGAACGAGAGATCGCGGACCACTCGGTGCAGCCGCCCGCGAAGGTGCTGGCTGTCGTCTGCACCCACTGCCAGGAGCGCCGCAAGCTCTGGGACTGACCGCCGGACCTCGCCGAGGTGGCGCGAGGGCGTGCAGCCGCCGAACACGTGCCACAGTGCGGACCCCACCCTCATCTGCACCCACTGCGCGGAGCGGCCTCGGAGCTGGAGCTGAGCGAGGAGTACCGCCCGGTGCGAGGGCGCGGCTCTTCGCTCAGGACTCGCCGCTTGTGAGGTAGCTCGCCGGCCGGTGCTCCGCGATCGGGTCGGTGTCCGGCGCGAGCCGACTCGAGCGCACCAGCCCGCGCTGCACGTCCGCCGCGACCGCGAGTGGGCGTCCGGCCAGCGCCTCGGCGGCGACTGCGCCCGAGGGGTCGACAACGTACGCGCCGCCTGCTTCCTCGGAACCTGCGGACGCCGCGAGCCACACACGGTTCTCCGCGGCCCGTGACCGCGCGAGGGCGCGCACCGCCTCGGGCGCGAAACCGGGCAGCGGCTGCGCGCACCAGACCAGCAACTCCGCGCCCTGTAGCCGCAGCCCGCGCGCCGGCTCCGGCGCGAGCGCGTCGCCGGCGAGCAGCAGCCCGATCCGTCCGAGGCGCGTCTCCACCAGCGGCGGCGGGTCGGCGCCGGGGCTGTAGCCGGCCGCCCGCTCCGCCTCGTCGAGGTGCGCCTGCCGGCAGGACGCGATCACCTCGCCGCCGTCGAGCAGCGAGAGCCGCTTGCAGGTGGCCGCGCCGTCGCGCTCGGCGAGGCCGACGGCGAGCATCACGCCGGCGTCCGCGCTGAGCGTCCGCAGCAACGGCAGCAGCTCACCCTCGTCCAGCGCGTGCGCGTCCGTCCTCGCGAGATCCGGCAACACGACGAGCTCCGCGCCCTGCGTGGCGAGCGTGGTGACGAGGGCGCGCAGCCGCTCCATCAGCGCCACGGCCGACGGCGAGACCTCGATGGCCGCAGCAGCCACCCGGACGACCTGCGCGTCCGCGGGCGCGGCCGGCTCGGTCAGCGAGTCACCGGAGACCGCCGCCGCGCCGTACAGCTCGATGCGCGGGGCGACGGGCGGCCCGTTCGCCTCGTCGAGGTCGATGACAGCGTGCACGATCCCCGGGCTATCGCTCGGCGCCTGCGCGCGCCAGCGTCCGCTCGGGTCGACGACACCGCTGCGTCCGGCATAGACGATGCTGTCCGCCTCGACGCCGACCTTGTCGGCGGCGGCGATCCAGGCGCCGTTCTCGATTGCCCGCGCCGCCAGCATGTAGTCGACCTGCGGGTTGGAGAGCGCCGCCGGGTCGCGGCCCGAGGAGACCCACGCCGTGCAGTCCAGGAGCAGCTCGGCGCCGCCAAGGGCAAGCTCGCGCGTGATCTCCGGCAGGCGGCCGTCCGAGCAGATGAACAGCCCGGCCTGGCCCACCGCCTCGGCAGTTCCCGCACCGGCCGCCTTGACGGCGATCGGTGCTCCCGCCTCGCCGGGCGCGAACCAGTGGCGATCGAAGTGCCAGAGGAAGCGCTTGGGCTGTCGGGCCGCCACGCGTCCGTCGCGCCCGAACAGCACCGCCACGTTGCGCAGCAGGCCGTCGCTCGCCGCGTCGTCGCCGCCCCGCTGCACGAGGCCGACCGCGATCGCGCAGCCGTGGCGCGCCGCGTGCTCCCCGAGGACGTCCTCGACCTCCTCGTCGGCGTAGACGTTGGCCGCCTCGTAGGCCTCACGCGAGTGCAGGTAGTAGGCCGGATAGCTCGCTTCGGGGAGCACGATCAGGTCTGGCGCTCCGCCCGAGGAGCCGGCCGCGGCCTCGTCGATGCGGCGCAGCAGTTCCTCCCAGGCCGCCTCGTGGTCGGCCAGCTCGAAGGCGGGGAGTTGCAACAGGGCGAGGCGCAGCGTGCGGCCGCCGTCGGTCATCGCGCCCTCTCCTCCAACCGACCGGGCCGGCCGGTCAGACCGCGCGGGCGCTCAGCCCTCGACCACCGGGTTGCGCAGCACCCCGACGCCGCCGACCTCGACCGCGACGATGTCGCCGTCGGCGAGTTGGTGCGTCTCGCCGGGTGTGCCGGTGAAGATCAGGTCACCACGCTCGAGCGTCATCGCGCTCGAGATCTGCGCGATGCAGCGCCGGATCGAGTGGATCAGGTCGGCCGTCGTTGCGTTCTGGATCTCCTCGCCGTTGAGTCGCACCGCAATCGGGATCGTCTCCGGGTCGAGGTCGGTCGCGATCCAGGGGCCGACGGCGGTGAAGGTGTCGGCGGACTTGGCGCGCCACCACTGGAGATCGCCACGCTGCCACGGGCGCGCGGAGACGTCGTTGCCGCAGGTGTAGCCGAGGACGTAGTCGTCCACGCGCTCCTCGGGGATGTTGCGCCCGCGGCGGCCGATCACCGCAACCACTTCGCCCTCCTCGTCGACGCGGCCGGCGCCGGGCGGCAGCACGATCGCCTCGCCGGGGCCGATCACGGAGCTCGGCGTCTTGATGAACGGTTCCGGCTGCGCGGGCGCCGGGCGCGCGCCCGCCGATTGCGCCGCGCCGGAATCGAGGTGGCTGCGATAGTTGAGGCCGATCGCGAGCACCTTCGATGGGCGCGTCGGCGCGAGCAGGCGCGCCTCCTCGAGCGGCACGACCTCCCCGCTGCGCTCGCGCCGGCCGAAGAGGCCGCCGCGGATCAGGTGCAGCGCGCCGTCCTCGACGATCGCATGCACCACCCTGCCCCGAACCCGTGCCCGTGCAAGCAGCACCGCGCCCTCCTCCGGCTACGCCGCGCGCGGCTTCGCGCGGCCTCGATCACGCCGGTGCTCATGCTACGATGCGCGGCGCCGCTCGCGGGTCACCAGCGGCGAGATCGCAGGGGATCGCGCGGCGACACAAGCCCGGCGACCCGGTCCGCACGACGAGGAGCCGCTGCTGCTCGGGATCCACCACACGCTCTCCCGCCGCACGGAGCCGTTCCGACCGATCGAGGATCGCCGCGTCCTCATGTATGTCTGCGGCATCACGCCCTACGACGCCGGGCACCTCGGACACGCGCTCACCTACGTCGTCTTCGACGTCGTGCGCCGCTACCTCGAGTTCCAGTCCTTCGAGGTGCGGCACATCCAGAACATCACCGACATCGACGACGACATGGTGCGCGTCTCCGCCCAGCGCGGCCTCTCCATCGCGGAGCTGACCGAGGAGACACACACCCGGTTCCTGGAGGACATGGACGCGCTCAACGTGCTGCGCCCGGACGCCTACCCAAGCGTCTCCGGAAGCATCCCCGAGATCGTCGAGCTGATCTCGCTGCTGCTGGAGCGCGGCCACGCCTACGAGGCCGCGGGCCACGTCTTCTTCGACGCACGGAGCGCGCCCGCCTTCGGCGCGCTCAGCGGCATGACGCCGGACCAGCTGCGCAACGCCCCCCGCACGGACACGATGCCCGAGGAGCCCGAGCACCTGAAGCGCGACTCGCTCGACTTCCTGCTCTGGCAGCCCTCGGACTACCCGGGCGCAGCATTCGATGCGCCCTGGGGGCGTGGCCGCCCCGGCTGGCACATCGAGTGCTCCGCGATGGCGCGCGCGAACCTCGGCGACCGGATCGACATCCACGGCGGCGGGAGCGACCTGGTCTACCCGCACCACGAGTCCGAGATCGTGCAGTCGGAGCATGCGACGGGGGTGGCGCCGTTCGTCGGCTGCTGGATGCATATCGGCACGCTCACGCTGGACGGCGTGAAGATGTCCAAGTCGCTCGGCAACCTCGTCAAGGTCGGCGAGCTGCTGGAGGCAGGCCACGCGCCGGACGCGATCCGCCTCGCGCTGCTCGGCACGCACTACCGCGAAGAGCACCCCTGGATCGATGCCGTCCTCGCGCGCGCCGAGGAGCAAGCAGCGCTCCTCCGCCGCGCGGCCACGAGCACCGGAGGCCCGCCGGACCAGCTACGCGTGCAGCCGCTGCGCAACGAGTTCATGGACGCCATGGACGACGACTTCGACACCCCTCGCGCCATCGAAACCCTGCTCACCATCGCCCGCGCCCTCGAGGCCGGCGCCCTCCACGGCGCGACGGCGATTCCCGCGCTGGTCGAGCTTGCGGATGTGCTGGGGCTGCGGCTGGGCCGGGAGTAGGTTAGAACCCGGGCAGCCGCGCGCGGCCCACATCGTCTCGCTCGCTAATCTTCTGCCAGAAGTCCCCGCCTCGCGGGTCCTTACTGGCGAAGACCATGTGGTAGATGCTCGCTCCAGCTCGATTTCGCGCCTGTTGGCGATCATCAAAGACTGAATATCCGATCGAGCGAAGTTGTGTCTCGTAGAGATCGAGCAGAGCGCGGTACGTCAACCTTCCCCGATGGATGCCGGGAATGAGATCGCGCCACTCAGGTGTCCCGAAGAAGCGATCGAGCCTTCCCTCCAGTGACGGCTCGCCAATGAAGCGAAGAATGTACCCGGTCATGAATGTAATGATGAGATCGACCCGCAGGTCCGCGGTCATCTCCCGAATGGCATCGAAGGAGACTTGGAACGCCGTCGGGTCAATGACGGCCAGACCCAGAGTTCCGCTTGCGGATGTCGGCGGAAAGAGGTGCTCGCGGGCGGCAACTGCAGCTTCGTTGCAATCCAACGCAGTCAATCGGACCTTCCGCGTATCTTTCTCACCGACGCGCTGCCTCAGCGCCGCGACTGCCTCAGCACTGACGTCGTTCAAGAAGAGCGCGTCGAACTCCCCTCGCCGCGCAGCCAACAGAGCTGAGCCGGGACGTTCCTCTCTACTTGCCTCATCCACACAGAGGCCCGGACCGGAGAAGAGATCGGCATAGACCAATCTCCACCTTCTGCGCATACCTACCGTGAAGATGTCGAGGTAGCGTTCGATCAGAAAGAGCTTCGTCCGAGTCCATGGTTGCAGCGGAAAGGCAGGCAGGCCGTCACCTGCTATGAGGTCAGTCACTGCACGATCCGCATTAGGCCGGCACGCCGTCCCATGTCCGCCCGTCGAGCAGGCGGCCCGCGGCCTTCTTGCTCATCCGCATCCCCGAGGCGTCGTGGGCGCCCCATTGCTTGAAGAAGAAGGGGACGCGGGCGGCGCGGCACTGGTCGCGGATGGAGCGGGCCCACTCTGGCCGCATTGGACGGGATCGGGGTCCGCTCTCACCGCCTGCGATCACCCAGTGGATGCCATCGAGGTCGAGGTCAAGCGGGCCGAGCAGCGGCTCGCAGGAGAGGAAGCGGACACTCGCGTCGATCGTCCGCAGTTCGTCGATGCGCGTCGTCCAGCGCTGGTTCTCGACGGAGACGCCGAGCCAGATGTTGTCCGGCCACGGAAGCGCCGGCGCAAGGTCCGCAGCGCGCTCCGGCCGCTTGGTGAGCACCTGGAACTTGTGCCAGTGCGCTCGCTCCATCACGTCGAACACCTCGGCGACGAAGGAATCGGCGACCTCCTCGTGGAACAGGTCGCTCATGCTATTCACGAAGATCGTCCGCGGGCGCTTCCACTTCAGCGGCTGCTCCAGCCGCTCAGGCCGCAAGACGACGTCGAAGCCTTGCTCGTAGGGGTGCCCCGGCACACCACGGAAGCGCTCCGCGAAGCGCTTCGCGTAGCAGTTGGCGCAGCCGGGTGAGAGCTGCGTGCAACCCGTCACCGGGTTCCACGTCGCCTCGGTCCACTCAATCGCGCTGCGGTCGGCCATGGCACCATCCTAGAACGTTTGTTCCGCACACTGTACCCCGCGACACCCGCCGAATGCTACACCCCGCGCCGCTCCGCGCGCGCTGTAGTACGCTCGATAACCTGCTAGGGCCTGGGAGGGCACTGTGCTCGAAATCGGCGGCGGTCTGCTCGCCGTCCTTTTCCTTGTGTTGCTCAACGGCTTCTTCGTCGCTGCCGAGTTCGCGCTCGTCACCGTGCGAAGCACGCGCGTGCAGCAGCTCCTCGCCGAGGGGGCGCCCGGCTCGCGCAATGTCGACGACGGCATCCGCAACCTCGACAGCTACATCGCCGCCTGCCAGTTCGGCATCACCCTCGCCAGCCTCGCCCTCGGCTGGATCGGCGAGCCCGCGCTGGCCGGCCTGGTCGAGCCCGTCGTCGGCCCGATCGGCGGGCACGCCGTCGCCGTGGCGATCGCCTTCACCATCATCACCGCGCTGCACGTGATCGCCGGCGAGCTGGCGCCGAAGGGCGTCGCGCTGCAGTACCCGGAGCGCGTCGCGCTGCTCATCGCCGGCCCGCTGCGGCTCTTCCGCGCCGCGTTCCGCCCCGCGATCTGGATCCTCAACGAGAGCGGCTGGGCTGCCTCGAAGCTGCTCGGCGTGAGCCGCGACGTCGAATCCGAGAAGCACCTCGGCTCCGAGGAGCTGCGCCTCGTGGTGCGCGCGAGCCACGATGCGGGCGAGCTCAACGCACAGCAGGAGTTCATGCTGCAGCGCGTGATCCGCTTCTCCAGCCTCAACGTGGAGAGCGTGATGACCCCCCGCCCCGAGGTGATCGCGATCCCCGCCGGGACGCCCGTCGCCGAGGCGACGGCCTTCGCGAAGGAGCACCGCCACTCGCGATACCCCGTCTACCGCGACGATCTCGACAACGTGATCGGCGTGCTGCACGCGCGCGACCTCTTGCTCGTCGAGGGCGACGCCTCGCTGGACTCGCTGACCCGTGAGCCGCTGATGGTCCCGGCGCAGATGAGCGTGCAGGAGCTGCTGCGCCTGATGCGCGTGCGCCGCACGCAGATCGCCATCGCCGTCGACGAGTACGGCGGCACCGACGGCATCGTCACCCTCGAGAACGTGCTCGAGGAGATCGTCGGCGAGTTGCAAGACGAGTTCGAGGTTCCCGAGGAGGCCGCCGTGCGCCGCCCCGGCGGCATCGTGCGCATCGACGCCGCCGAGAGCGTGGACGCGCTCGGCGAGCTGCTCGGCATCGAGGTCGAGCCCGGTCCCTACAAGACGGTGGCGGGCCTGCTGCTGGAGCACCTGCGCGAGATCCCGCAAGTCGGCGACACGATCGACCTCGGCGGCTACGAGTTCGCGATCGCCGAGATGGACGACCTGCGCATCGCGGCCGTCGAGGCGCGACAGCTCGCCGAGGACGAGGCGCCGGAGGGCGCGGACGGTTCGGCAGGGGCTGCCGCGACGACTCGCGAGACCGTCCCCTGAGACGCGCCATCGCACTCCGCAGTCCGGTCTACTACGGATGGGTGATCCTCGTCCTGGGGATCCTCTGCTCGAGCATCGCGGCCGCCACGATGTTCTGGACGATCACGATCTACATCCCGGCGCTCGCCGAGGAGTTCGCCGTGGACGGCGAGGCCCGGCGCTTCCCGGTGGTCGTCGCGTTCATGCTGGGCTCACTGGTTTCCGCGGTCTCCGGGCCGCTGGCCGGCCGCTGGATGGACACGCGCGGTGCGCGCGAGACGATCCTCGTCGGATCCGCGATGTCCGCCGTGGCGCTGCTGGCGACCTCCCAGGCGAATGAGCTGTGGCAGATCGGCGTCGGCTGGGGCGTCGTCAGCGTCGGGCGTTCGATGATCTTCCCGGTCGCCTACAGCTGGCTGGTAACGCGCTGGTTCCAGCGGCGCCGCCAGATGGCGCTCGGCGTGCTCACCATCGGCTTCGGCATCGCCGGCATCGGGGTGCTGCCGCTCTCGATGGTCGAGGAGCGCTGGGACTGGTCGGCGGTGATGATCACCAGCGCGCTGCTGCTCGTGCTCATCAACGGGCTGATCGCGCTGCTGCTGGTCTACGACCGTCCCGCCGAGATCGGCTCGCAGGTCGAGGGCATGACGGAGAGCGAGGCGCGGGCGAGCTCCTCCGAGACCGCCGGATTCTCGATCGGAGAAGCGCTGCGGTCGCCTGCCTCTGGCTGCTCGCCGGCGCGTTCATGACCTTCTTCATCGCGCCCGCTACGTTCTCCACCCTGCAGCTGGACTTCTTCGAAACGAGCGGGGTCGAGCAGGCGGCGCTCGTCGTCGCCATCGGCGCCGCCGTGCGCGGCTTTTCGAGGTTGCCGTTCGGGTTGCTGGTGCTGGGGCGGATCCGCCGCGTCTTCCTGCTCGCGATCGTGGTCGCGCTGACACAGGTCGCGGCGCTCATGACGGTGGTGATCTCCACGTCCACGCCAAGCCTCGCCGTCTTCGTCATGATGTGGGGCCTCGGCGGCGCCTTCGTGCCGATGCTGGAGCCGACGCTGATCAATCGTGCGTTCGGCGTCCGCCACTTCGGGACGATCACCGGCGCGATGATGATGCTCGCGTTCCCGGGTACGGCGCTCGGCCCGATCGCCGCCGGCGCGCTGTTCGACGCGACGGGCTCGTACCGCCTCGCGCTCACGATCATGGTGGGCGTGGTGGCGATCTCGATCCTCTTCTTCGCGCTCGCCTCGCTGGTGGTGAACGGGGCGCGCCACCGCCAGGCCGCCGCCGCACGCGGGATGAGCAACTGGCCGCCCGACACGGCGGACGCGCGCTAGGATGGCGCACGCGACCACGAGCGCAGCACCCGAAACGGAGCCCCGATGAGCGCGAGCCTGGAAGACCTCTTCGGCGGCCAGCCGCCCGGCGAGCCGGATCCGGACGAGGGCGAGCTCCGCCGCGCCCTCGTGGTGGCGGCTCACCCGGACGACGCCGACTTCGGCGCGGGCGGGACGGCGGCGCTGCTCGCCGGGGCGGGCTGGGAGGTCCGCTACCTCGTCGTCACCGACGGCTCGAAGGGGTCCGACGACCCGGCCTTCACTCCGGAGACGCTCGTCGCCGCGCGCGAGCGCGAGCAGCGCGAGGCGGCGCGCATCCTCGGCGTCGGCTCGGTCGTCTTCCTCGGCTATACGGACGGGGAGCTGGTCTACTCACGGGAGCTGCTGGGGGCGGTCACGCGCGAGATCCGCGCGTTCCAGCCGTTCGCCGTCTACACCCACGACCCGGAGCCGGTGATCATCAACAACTCCTTCGTGAACCACAACGACCACCGCATCAGCGGCCTCGCCGCCGTCGACGCCGTCTACCCCACCGCCCGCGACCGCCTCAACTTCCCCGAGCAGGTCGAGGGCGGCCTGCCCACCCACAAGGTGCGCGAGCTCTACCTCTGGGGCGCGAACGAGCCGACCGTCGAGGTCGACATCTCGAGCGTGGCCGACACGAAGATCGAGGGGCTGCTCGCGCACGTCAGCCAATTCGGCGGGCGCGCGGACTTCGCCGAAATGGTGCGCGAGCGCTGGCGCGAGGAGGACGGCCGCTACCTCGAGCGCTTCCGCCGCGTCGGCCTCTTCCGCTGACGGTGCGCTGACGGCCGTCCAGTGACAGATCCGCCATGACAGCCGACCACGGCCACGGTCACGAGACGGTCGCGGGGCCCGGCTACTGCCCGAACTGCGGGACCGCCCTCGAAGCGGCCTCGGAGACCGCGCCCGTTGCGGCCTCCGGTCGCCGGCCGCCGGCCTGCCCGAGCTGCGACTTCGTGCGCTGGGAGAACCCCAAGCTCGCCACCGGCGTCGTGATCGAGCACGAGGGCGCGATCCTGCTCGTGCGCCGCAACCACGACCCGATGTACGGCTTCTGGTCGTTCCCCTCCGGCTTCGTCGACCGCGGCGAGTCGGTCGAGGAGGCCGCGCGGCGCGAAACCCTCGAGGAGGCCGCGGTCGAGATCGAGATCGAGCGCCTGCTCGGCGTCTACAGCAGCTCGGGCGACCCGGTGGTGTTCATCGCCTGGGCCGGGCGGATCAGCGGCGGCACGCCGCGGCCCGGGCCGGAGGCGCTGGAGGTCGGCTTCTTCCCGCCCGACGCGCTCCCCGACCTCGCCTTCCCCCACGACCCGGAGATCGTCGAGACGTGGCGGCGTGCGCGGGGCGAGGGATGACGTTGCAGACTCGCCTGCGCCAGTCGCGTCAGGACGCTCGCGCCCCGACTTCCTCGCCAACCTCCCACCAGCCCGAGGCCGCGGCGAGCGAGGTGCTGACGTACTGGTTGAGGCTCACGCCCTCGCGTTCGGCCGCCCGAACGAGCGCGGTATGGAGCGACGATGGCAGTCGCACCTGGAAGCGGCCGCTGTGGGCCGGATCGGGGCGTGGGAATGGCACTGCGTCACCATCCTCGAGGGCGATCTCGATCCAGAGCTCCATCGCCTCGTAGATCATCGACGCCGCCTCGGCGGGCGTGTCTCCCTGGGAGATGCAGCCGTCCAACTCCTCCACCCACGAGACCCATCCGGCATCGCCGTCGGCCGTCTCGCTGCGTATCATCCCGACGTGATACGGGAGCCTCAGATAGTCCTGCACATCCATTGCGCGCTCCTTTGGCGCTACTGTATATGGTACTACTCCGTCCGTGAGAGACGCAAAGCGCATCGAGCGACTACGTCGGAGTCCCCATGGTGTCAGGCTGGACGAACTGCGAGCGGTTCTTGAGTCCGCGGGCTTCACGCTCGTCCGCACGAAGGGGAGCCATCACATCTTCACGCACCCGCAGCGACGTGCCCGGCTCGTCGTCCCTTACCGGCGCCCGTTGCTGCCGGTCTACGTTCGCAAGGCACTGGAAGCGATCGACGAGCTTGCCGGCTGACGCTCGTCGAGACGTGGCGGCGTGCGCGGCGCGGACGCGAGCCGTAGGCTAGGTGGCGCAGGGAGTACGCATGAACATCGATCTCTACATCGCCCGCGGCGACGCGATCGCCGGGGAGGCGCTGACCGTGATAGCCGAGGGTAGCGCCGCCGCCGGGCTCGACGACGCCGCCATCGAGACGATCGAGGTCTCCTCGGACGACGAGGCGCGCGCGCTACGCTGCCTCGGCTCACCGACGATCCGCATCGAGGGCCTGGACATTGAGTACGGCGAGCGTGAGCCGCCGGAGACGACCTCCGGCGAGCGCTACTACAGCACGCCCGAGGGCTGGAACCGCCTGCCCACCGCAGGCATGGTCGCCTTCGCGATTCGCGAGGCGCGGGCACGCCTCGGAGGCGGCTCGTGAGCGGCGCCGGCCGCCCGGAAGAGCAGGACAGCGCCGACGCCCCCGCCGACGCCCCCAAGAGGCGGAAGCGGCTGCGCGGACGCGGCGCCGCGCTCGGCGCGGGTGGCCTCGCCGCGCAGCTCAAGCGACGCGCCGAGGCGGCAGCGGCCGACGCCGCGCCGCACGTGCGCGCGCTGGCCGAGCAGGCGCAACGCCTCGCCGCCGAGGGAGCGGCGAGCGCTCGCGAGGAAGCCGAGCGGCGACGTCCGGCAGCGGAGCAGGCCGCGAAGGACGCCCTCGGAACGGTGCGCGAAGCTGCCGAACGCGCGAAGCCGGAGGCGGAGCGCCTCGCTCGCGAAGCAGTGCACAAGGGCGAGGTCATCGGCAAGGCGCTGAAGCCGCAGGTCTCGCGCGTCGCGCAGGACACCGCGGAGTTCGCACGCGAGCACGAGGACGAGCTGCGCGGCGCGGCCGGCAGCGCCGCGCGCGCTGCCGCGCGGACCGCCGCGCGCGGCGCCACCCCGGCCCCACTGCGCCCCGCCGTCGACGCCTTCGAACGCGAGCTGCAGCGCAAGGAAAGCCATGCCACCCGCGAGGACACAGCCGAAGCGACCGACGGCACGGAGGACACCACCACCCCGTCCGCCTGAACGCCAGCCCGCCCACTATTGGCGCGCCCACTACGGGCGCGCCCACTATTGGCGCGCCCACTACTGGCGCGCCCACTACTGGCGCGACTACCTCGTGTCCGCCCCGGCCGGGGTGACGGGCGGCGCTTGACGCAAGACCGCAGCAGGGGATACGTTTGTTGCGAACATATGTACCCGGCAGGCGCACGGGGGCGAATTGCCGGGCGGGAGCGAGGTGACAGTGATGACGGAGATGCAAGAGGGACGGGACTCGGCGCGCGACCGCAGCTCCGGACTGTCAGACAAGCAGCAGCGCATCCTCGACTTCCTGCGCTCCTTCCTGCTCGAGAAGGACTATCCACCCTCGATCCGTGACATCCAGCAGGGCTGCGAGATCTCCTCCACCTCGGTCGTGGACTACAACCTCAAGCGCCTCGAAGAGCGCGGCTACATCCGGCGCGACCGCGAGGTCTCGCGCGCGATCGAGCTGCTCGACGGCACCGGACGGCGGCGCGGCAGCATGACCGTCCCGCTCGTCGGCGCGATCGCCGCCGGCTCGCCGATCCCGATGCCGCCGGACACGCTGCCACCCGGTTACGAGGAGGTCCCCGTCACCGAGGCACAGACCCGCGGCCGCTCGAACGCCTTCGCGCTGACAGTCCAGGGAACCTCGATGATCGACGCGCTGATCGACGATGGGGACATCGTGATCCTCGAGCCGACGCAGAGCTGCGACGACGGCGACATGGTGGCCGTCTGGCTGCACGACGAGAACGAGACCACGCTCAAGAAGTTCTTCCACGAGGGCAGCCGCATCCGGCTACAGCCGATGAACTCGGCGATGGATCCGATCTACACCGCGCCCGAGAACGTCAAGGTGCAGGGCCGCGTCCTCTCCTCGATCCGCCTCTCGTAGGACGCCGCTCGCCGCACCGCGCCTCCGGCGAGTGGCTTGGGCAAGAGTCCGGCGCGCCTCGGCTCTCCGCCGCAACCCGTGTGTCGCCTGTGGGGGCTGCGCCCCCACACCCCATCCCGGACGAGCATGCGCAAGGCGATCCCGAAGATGCGAGGGATACCTCGCGGGGCCGCTCGAACCCACCCACCCGCCCTCGGATGTTCCTTCTGTCGGGGCTGTGCCCCCACGCCCCCCTCGGAACCAGCGAGGGCGCTCGCGACGTGCGAGGGCGAATCCGGTCCCCTCTCTCCCCGAGGGGGAGGGCGGGGGTGCGGGCGCTCGCCGAACCTCCAGGCGGCAACGAACGTCTGGAGCCTCGCGCCGGTCTCTCGTGGGGGGCCCCCCGGCGGCGCTGCAACCGCGGCCAGCGGCGGCCAGTCCGGCTATCCCTGCCGGACTGGAGCCGGGGCGTAGCCCCCGGCAGGCGGGGCGCGGGCTTGCGCCCTGCGCGGCGCCTGCCGTGATCCCTAGCGCGCCGGCGCGGCGCCGGGCCTCGCCCTGCCGCGCACTCCTCGCGCCGATCGCGGGAGGCTGGTGAGCAGCAGCTCGAGGGCGAGCACGTCCGCATAGCGGCCCGTCTTGACCGCATGGTCCGCCGCCTCCACCGCGCGCAGCGCGCGCTCGGCAGCGGGGCGGCCGATCGTCTCCGCCTGCGTGACGAGGCGGCCGAGCGGGTAGGGGTGCGTCACGCCGGTGGCGCGGCCGATCTCCTCGCGGCTCGCGCCCTGCTCGATCAGCTCGGCGGCGCGGATCAGATTGCGCAGCTGGCGCGCGATCAGCGCCTGGAGGCGGCCGGGATGCTCGGCGCCACCCTCGATCAGCCCGCGCAGCCGCAGCAACGCGCTCGCGGTCCGGCCCTCGACGGCGTCGTCGACGAGCGCGAACACGTCCTCGTCGCGCGCGGCCGTGGTGAGCAGCTCGACGTCGGCGACGCTGACGGGCCGCTCCCCGGCGAGGCGCGCGAGCTTGTCCAGCTCGTTGCTGAGCGCCCAGAGGTCCGCGCCGAGCAGCTGGCTGAGGCGTTCGGCGGCGGCAGGCTCGATCTCCGCGCCGATCCGCCGCGCGCGCTCGATCAGCCAGGCGGCCACCTCGTTGCCGCCGCGGCCGTAGAGGCGCATCGCCTCGAACTGCTGCACGTCGGCGCCCTCGAGGGCGCGCAGCGCGCGCAGCAGCGGCGAGCGGCCGAGCGTCGTCCGCGCCTCGCGGGTGGGGGCTGGCTCCAGCAGCACGAGGTGGTTGGTGTCCGGCAGCACCGGCAGTGCGTCGAGCAGCGGCTGCCATTCGTCGGCGACGCCGCGGCCCGCGCCGAGCGAGACGATCAAACCTTCGACCACGATCACGCGCGCGTTGGCGAGGAACGGCACCGTCGAGGCCTGCCCGGCGAGCGCCCCGGCCGTGAGACCGCGGACGGGCAGCTCCGCGGTGTTGAGATCGAGCATCCCGTCTGTGTCGAGGCGTGCGCGCAGGGCGCGGTAGGCCTCGCGCAGGCGGAAGTCGTCCGAGTCGCGGTTGGCCTGCGTCGATCCGAGGTAGAGATGCAGCATCGCGTCCGTCCCGGCCTAGTCGAGATCCAGCCGCCAGCCGAGCCAGGCGGCGATCGTGGTGACCACGAGGACCACGGGGCCCGGCCAGAGCAGCTGCGCGACGAACTCGCCGGTTCCGCCCTCGTCCGCCGTGACCCCGCGATAGAGCGCCCAGAGCAGCGCGACCGCGATGCCGGGCAGCAGCAGCCACCAG
This sequence comes from Dehalococcoidia bacterium, assembly GCA_963667465.2. Lineage (GTDB taxonomy): Bacteria > Chloroflexota > Dehalococcoidia > UBA2979 > UBA2979 > VXMT01. The sequence goes on from CAXXDN010000002.1 coordinate 1,582,841, forward strand.
TGGAAGGCGGGCTGGCCGTCGTCGAGTAGCGGCGAGCGCAGCCGTCCGGGCTGCTCCTGCTGCTCGTCCTCCTCGCCCGCGAGGTCAGCCTGCTGCTCGTCGGCCATCGTTCGAGGCGTCCTCGCCGGGGAGCGGCGTGCGCGCGCCCGATGCTACGTGCGTCGCGGCCCGCTTGCCACTGCGGAGCGCCGCCGAGCGCCGGGCCCTCACCCGTGAGGGGAGCGAGCCGGACCACCCTCGAGCGCTGCGCCTCGAGCGCCGCAACCGGCACGCGCGCGGGCTGCGGGCGAGCCCCCTCACCCCCCCTCTCCCGCCGGGGGAGAGGGGGCCGGACTTCCAACTCGCGCGTCGCGTGCGCCCCCACCCCGCCCTAATGGGGTTCGACCGGACCCTGGAGCGATCTGGGAGACTGGTCTTGGACCGGCCGGCCGGTGAGCACTGCCCCTCCCCGAGACACTGCGATCTCCAGGGAGAGACCGTGCCCCGGCTGGTGCGTCCGGGTGGTCCACAGCACTCCTGGGGTGTCGTGCCCGAGAGCACTGGTCCATTAGGCCGTCGCAGGACCAGCCCGGCAGGTCGCAAACAGCAGCACGAAGCGCAGGAAAGCGAGGCACGATGACCCTCTACGTCGGTGACGACTGGTCCGAAGACCACCACGATGTCCAGCTCATGAACGAGGCCGGCGAACGGCTCGCCGCCAGGCGGCTGCCCGAGGGCGTCGCGGGCGTCGCCGTGCTGCACGAACTGGTTGCCGAGCACGCCTCAGACCCGGGCGCGGTCGTGGTCGGCATCGAGACCGACCGCGGACCCTGGGTCACGGCCCTGCTCGCGGCCGGCTACCGCGTCTACGCGATCAACCCCCGCTCGGCGGCGCGCTACCGTGAGCGTCACCACCTGGGCGGCGCCAAGTCCGACGCCGCCGACGCGAAGCTGCTCGCCGACCTCGTGCGCACCGACCGCCACAACCACCGTCCGCTGGCCGGCGACAGCGACGAGGCTGCCGCGGTGCGCATCCTCGCCCGCGCCCACCAGCAGCTGATCTGGGACCGCGTGCGCCAGACCAACCGGCTGCGCAACGCCCTCAGGGAGTATTTCCCGGCTGCCCTGCAGGCCTTCCCCAGCCTCGCGCACGGCGACGCCCTGGGCGTGCTGGCGCGGGCGAGCGAGCCGCGCGAGGCGGCGCGCCTGAGCACGTCGAAGATCCGCTCGGCGCTGCGCCGCGGCGGACGTCAGCGCAACCTCGAGCGGCGCGCCGCCGCGGTGCGCGACGCGCTGCGCTCCCCGCAACTCGAGGCGCCGCCTGCCGTGAGCCGGGCGTTCGCCGCGAGCACCCGCGCGGCGGTCGCGCAGATCAGCGAGATCAACCGTCAGCTTACGGAGCTCGAGGCCGCGCTCACGAGCCATTTTGAGCAGCACCCGGACGCCGCAATCTACCGTTCCCTGCCCGGTCTCGGTGTCGTGCTCGGCGCCCGGGTGCTCGGCGAGTTCGGGGACGACCCCGAACGCTACGAGTCGGCGAAGTCCCGCAGGAACTACGCCGGCACCTCGCCGCTCACCGTAGCATCGGGCCGCAAGCGCAGCGTGCGCGCCCGCTTCGTGCGCAACCGCCGGCTCGCCGACGCCGTGGACCGCTGGGCGCTCTGCTCGCTGCAGGCGAGCCCCGGCTGCCATGACTTCTACCACCGCCGCCGCGCCGCGGGCGACCTCCACCACCAGGCGCTGCGCGCTCTCGGCAACCGCCTCGTCGGCTACCTCCACGGCTGCCTGAAGGCACGTCGCCCCTACGACGAGGCCACCGCCTGGGCGCACCGCCACGACCGCGAACAGCTCGCCGCTTGACGCCTTAGCACCCTGGGGTGTCTAACCCGCCGGGGAGACCTTTGCGTAATGCCGCCGCGAGGGGCAAAGTGCGGGGGCGGGGGCGAAGCAGCGTGGGGAGTGGCGCCATGCATCGGCGAACCGGTCAGCGGTCGCTCGCGGAGGGGTGGATCCCCGAGGAGCTCGGACGCAACGATACCCTCGAGCGGATCGGCGCCGCGCTGGACTGGGAGCGCATCGGGGCGGTCGTCGACGGGGTGCATGCCGCGCCCCGGGGCAGGCCCGCGTACCCGCCGCTGACGATGCTCAAGGTAATGCTCCTGCAGCAGTGGTACGCGGCCTCTGACCCGGCGATCGAGGAGGCGCTGCGCGACCGCATCTCGTTCCGCAGGTTCGCCGGCCTGGGCTGGGACGACGGCACACCCGACCACTCGACGATCAGCCGCTTCCGCAAGCAACTCAGCAGGCACGGCCTCGCGGAGCGCGTGTTCGCCGAGCTGGGCCGTCAACTGGAAGAGCGGGGGCTGCTGGTCAAGCAGGGGACGCTGGTCGACGCCACCATCATCGAGGCACAGGCGCGGCGGCCGCCGCTGGGGCGAGGCCCGGGCGCGAGCAGCGAGACCGACCCCGACGCGGCCTGGACGCGCAAGGGCGGCGCGGCGCACTTCGGCTACAAGGCGCACATCGGGATGGACGCCGGCTCCGGGCTGATCCGGCAGGCGCTGCTGACGCCGGCGAACGTGAACGACACGGAGCCGGCGGACCGTCTGCTGGCCGGCGATGAGGCGGCCGTCTACGCCGACAAGGCGTACGACACGAAGGCGCGGCGCGCGCGGCTGAAGTCGCGGGGGGTCAAGGACCGGATCATGCACCGCCCGAACAAGCACCACCCGGAGCTGCCGCGCTGGCGGCGGCGGCGCAACGCGCTGATCTCGCGCGTGCGCGCGCCGGTCGAGCAGGTCTTCGGGACGCTGAAGCGCAGCTACGGCTACCGCCGGGTGCGCTACATGGGGCTGGAACCGAACGCAACCGAGCTATGGCTGAAGTGCACGGCCTACAACCTGAAACGGGCGGTCCGTCTGCCCCCCGCCTGAGGCCTGTCCCGGGGCGGAGTGCGCCCCGGGCACGGTCTGAGGCCTCCGCCGCGCCCCGCCCCAGGCCGCCAACGGCCCTCGCAGGGCCGCCCGTCGCCCCGGCTTCCCCGGATCTGCCGATTTCGCCAGTTACGCAAGGGTCCCGCCGGGGGAGAGGGGGCCGGCCTTCCAACTCGCAAGTCGCGTGCGCCCTCACCCCCCGCCCTCTCCCGCCGGGGGAGAGGGGCCGGATCCGCCCTCGCGCGTCGCGTGCGCCCTCGATGGTTCCGAGGGGGCGTGGGGGACGAGGGGCGCAGCTCCCGGCAGCAGAGGCGCGCGTACTACGGGAAGAGGTCGTCCTCGACGCCACGCACGATCTCGCGGGCCGATCCCTCGCCGCGCTCGTAGGGGTAGCCGCGCACGATGACGACCGGGACGCCCTCGCTCTTCGGCATCGAGAGGCCGGCGGCTCCGGCGATCTCGTCGGCGGGGCAGGGCGTGCTCACGCGCATGATGCGGCCGTCGAGGTCCGGCAGACCCTCCAGCGGGCGCAGCGGGCGCAGGCCCGCGAGGCCAATCGCGATGTTCGTCTGGCCCGTCCGCCAAGCCCGCCCGAAGGTGTCGCTCACGATCACCGCCAGTCCGATGCCGAGTCGCTCGCGCACGCTGTCGCGGAAGGCGCGGGCCGAGGCGTCCGGGTCGACCGGCAGCAGCGAGATCAGGTCCGTGCCGCCGACGTTCGAGGCGTCGACGCCGCTGTTGGCGCAGACGAAGCCGTGGCGCGTCTCCGTAATCAGCACGCCCTTCAGCTGCCGCACGACGCGCACGGACTCGCGCAACACCGCCTCTGTCTGGCGCGGGTCCTTGTCCCACGCCTCGGACCACTCGAGCGCGAAGGGCGAGGGCTCGAACTCGTCGAGCGGCAGCACGCGGCCCTCGGCCTTGGAGACGATGCGCTGCGCGACCACGATCGCGTCGCCATCGAGGAACGGCGTGCACTGGGCAGCGGCGGCCTCGATCGCGAGGGCGGCGATGTCGTCGCCTTCCTCGACGAGCGGCATCCCGGCGACGCCGATCACGCGTACGTCCGGGTAGGAAGGGGCGCTCACTCGGGCAGTCCGGAGATCTCCACGTGGGTCTGGGCGCGGTGACGGATGTTGATGCCGATCAGCAGGATCGTCAGGCCCTCGACGAAGCGCGAGTAGCGCAGCGGGCCGGCGTCGACGGCGCGCACGCCCTCGATCTCCTCGGCGAGGGCGAACACCGTGCGCTTCGCCTCCTCGTTACCGCCGGTCACCAGCACGTCGGCGTGCACAGGCTGGTCGGGGTCGAGCAGGATCTCGGCGGAGAGGTTGTGGAACGCGCCGATCACGCGCGAGTCCGGCAGCAGTGCGGCCGCCTCCTCGGTGGCGGAGCCGGCCTCGACCTCGACCGGGCGAGGGCCGCGCTCGAAGCGCACCGGCACCACCGCGTCGACGACGATCTTGCCGGCGAGTGCCCCGGCGAGGTCGGCGAGCGTGGCGGCGTGGCCGTCGTAGGGGACGGTGACGACGACGAGATCCGCCTGCGCGACAGCGTCCGCGTTCGCCGCGCCGCGTACGTCACCGACGCCCTCGCGGCCCTCGATGCTCGCGCGCAGCTCCGCGGCGATGCTCTCGCCGCGAGCGGCGTCGCGGCTGCCGATCACAACGTCGCGGCCGGCGAGCGCGAAGCGTACGGCGAGGCCGCGGCCCTCTGGCCCGGTGCCGCCGATCAGGGCGATGGTGCGAGACATCCGCAGTCCTCGATTCCTTGGTGGTCAGCCCGCCGGCGACGCCCGCCGGATCGGCGCGAGCAGCCCGGTGCAACCCGCCGCCTGTCCGTACAATGAGCCGCGCGAAGCCTACCGGCGGGCGGCGGACAGCAGCAACCGGCCGCCGCAAGACTGGAGCAGCGAAGATGAGCGAGCAGGCTGCGACGGTGGAGGTGGCTTCGCCCGCCCTCGAGCTGCGCGCGATCGCGCATCGCTACCCCGGGCGGCGCGGCGCCGCGCCGCTGCGCTCGCTGGACAACGTGACGATCGAGGTCGGCGCCGGCGAATTCGTCTCGCTTGTCGGGCCGAGCGGTTGCGGCAAGACGACGCTGCTGCGCATCGCGGCGGGGCTGCTGACGCCCTCCAGCGGCTCGGTGCAGGTGCTGGGGGAGGATCCGGGGCGGCGCCGGGGCGCGCCCGCGGTCGGGCTTGTTACGCAGGAGCCCGGCCTGCTGCCGTGGCGCACGGCGGCGGGCAACGTCGCGCTGACGCACGAGCTGGCCGGCGGGCGCGCCTCGCGCGCCGACGTGCTCGCGCAGCTCGGGCGGGTCGGCATCCGCGCCTTCGCCGACTTCCACCCGCGCGAGCTCTCCGGAGGCATGCGCCAGCGCGTCGCGCTCGCGCGGGCGCTGGCGCACGAGCCGCGGCTCCTGCTGATGGACGAGCCGTTCGGCGCGCTCGACGAGCTCTCTCGCGAGGAGCTGCGGCGCGAGCTGCTGCGGATCTGGGAGCGCGAGCGCATCTCCGTGCTGTTCGTTACGCACTCGATCCGCGAGGCGGTGCTGCTCTCCGACCGCGTGGTCGTGATGAGCCCCGGGCCCGGGCGCATCGTCGCCAACCTGTCGGTCGAGCTGCCGCGGCCGCGCGCCGAGGACATCGAGGAGACACCGCCGTTCGCGGCGCACGTCGCGCGCATCCGCGCCGCGCTCGAGGGCGACGCCTGATGCGCCCCGCAACCACCTCGGACGTCGCGGACCTGCTCGACGGCATCCCCGGCGAGGCCGCCGCCGGCGAGGCCGGCACGGGCGTCTCGCTGCGGCGGCTCCCCCCGCCGCGCGAGACCTCGCGCGACGAGGCGGATCTGCTGGACGCGACGCTCTACGTCGCGCAGCCACCGCCCGCCCGAGGCTGGGCGCTACCCTCGCGCCGCGAGCTGCTCCTGACCGCAGCCCCGCCGCTGGCTGCCGCGCTGCTGCTGGTGCTGGTCTGGGAGCTCTGGATCCGCGTCCGCGAGGTGCCGATCTACCTCGCGCCCGCACCGTCGCAGGTGATCGAGACACTGAGCGAGGACCCCTCGCGCTTCATCGAGGCGGGCAGCGTCTCCGCACAGCACGCGCTCGGCGGGCTGCTGCTGGGCGCTGGCAGCGCCTTCCTGCTCGGCGTGCTGATGGCGCACTCGCGGGTGATCGAGCGCTCGATCTACCCGTTCGCCATCCTCGTCAAGGTGACCCCGATCGTCGCGGTCGCGCCGCTGATCGTGATCTGGTTCGGCTTCGGCGTCTGGCCCAAGTTCATCGTCGCCGCGCTGATCACGTTCTTCCCGATGCTCGTGAACACGATCACCGGCCTGCGAACGATCGACGCGGCGACGCACGACTTCTTCCTCGCGCTCGGCGCCTCGCGCTGGCAGGTGCTGTGGCGGCTGCGGCTGCCCTCCGCTCTGCCTTACCTCTTCGCCGGGCTGAGGATCTCGATTCCGCTGGCGCTGATCGGGGCCGTGATCGCCGAGTGGATCCGGGCCGACTCCGGCGTCGGCCAGATGATCGTGATCGCGCACGGGGACTTCGACACGCCGACGCTGTTCGGCGCGATCATCGTGCTCGCGGTGATCGGCGTGGCGTTCACCGCCGCGCTCGCCCTGATCGAGCGGCGACTGCTCTTCTGGCACGACTCCTCGGCGGGACCGTAAGGCCGCCAGCGCCGATGCTGGCGAGCGCCGATGCTGGCGAGCGCGAGAGCGGCCGAGGGATGGCGCGACGAATGAGCCGAGCGAGACTACGCACGCGCAACGTCACGACGGCGGGACTGCTCGCGCTGCTGCTGCTCGGCGGGCTCCTCGCCGCGGCCTGCGGCGATGACGAGGGCGAGGCCGAACTGCGCGAGGTCACGTTCATGGCCGGCTTCCGGCCGCAGGCCACGCTGCCCTTCACCGCCGTCTACGTCGCCGCCGCGCAGGGCTATTTCGCCGAGGAGGGCCTCGCCGTCGCGATCCAGCACTCCACGCAGGGCGAGCACCTGCAGCTGCTGCTCGCCGGTGACGTCCACTTCACCACGGGCACCGCGGCGCAACTCATGCGGCGCCGCGCGGCCGAGACCCCCGTGCGCGCGGTCGCGCTGTTCGGGCAGCGCGGCGACCAGGGCTTCGTCGCGCACGCCACCTCCGGCATCGACACCCCTGCCGACTTCGCCGGCCGCAGCGTCGGCTTCAAGGCCGGCGTCGTGCCGGCCGAGCTGCTCGCCCTGCTCGCCACGGCGGGCCTCGAGGCGGACGACGTCGACCTGATCGGCGTGCCCTTCGATGAGCGCGTCTTCATCGAGGGCGGCGTCGACGTCTTCCCCGTCTTCCTCAGCAACGAGCCGAACCGGATCCGCAACGCCGGTTTCGAGGTCAACGTCTTCGACCCGGCCGACCACGGCGTCGCCACGCTCGGCCTGACGCTCCTCGCGCACGCGGACACGATCGCCGACGACCGCGACCTCGTGCAGGCGTTCGTGCGCGCCGCGATGCGTGGCGCCAACTACGCCGCGGCCAACGTCGAGCGCGCGATCGAGATCGTGCTGACTCACGCCGAGGGCGCCGACGCGTCGCACCAGCGCTACCTGCTGGAGACCGACCTGCGCAACGCGCAGCGCGCCAACGGCATGGGCCGCGCCACGCTCGACCAGTGGGAGGCGCTGCAGGCCGTCCTGATCGGGTTCGACCCGGCCTTCGACGGTCCGGTCGATGTCTCGACGGTCTTCGACGGCTCGTTCGTGGACGCGATCTACAACGACGACGGCACGCTCAAGTGAGCCCGCGCGAGCCCGAGGCGCCGCCGGGCACCGAGGAGATCCGGCAGGCCGCCGAGGCGCTCGCCGGCCTGCTGCCGCTGCCGACACCGCTGGTCTACTCGCCCGCGCTCTCCGAACGCCTCGAGGCGCACGTTTCGCTGGCAAGCCGGGACGCCGCCGGACAGCTAGCGCCAGATCGAGATGCGTCCGCTGGCGCGCTCGACGTCGTCGAACATGATCTCGAACGTCCAGCGCCCTGCCTGGAGGCCGTCCTCGAACGGCAGGCCGACCCACCAGGTCCCGCTCTCGCCGCCCCGCCAGGGAACCTGCGGCGACTCGTAGGCAAGTTCGCCATCGCGGAAGACGCGCCAGCGCAGGTGCTCCGCCGTCGAGGCGCCCTGGTACTCGAAGAACGCCAGCAGCTGGGGTGAGCCTACCTCGGGCGGCTCGGCCTTGCCGGGCTCGATCCGGCTCATCGTCGAGCCGAAGCGCAACTGGCCAACCCACGGCGTGGGCGTCCACACCCCGACGTAAGCGCGGCCCGAGGCGCGCAGCTGGCCGTCGACCCATACCTCGAGCGTCCACCGGCCGTCGGGAATGCCGGAGCGGTTGGGCGAGGAGAGCCGGTCCGACACCACGGCGAAGGGACCGCTCGTCCAGCGGTAGGTGGAGGAGAGGTGGTCCTGGAAGGAGTCGTAGTAGTACCAGAACTCCTGCACGATCGCGCCGTTCGGGATGCCCTGCGCGACGAACTCGTACTGCAGCTCCGTCGTCCGCCAGGAGAAAGCCCGGCCGTAGTCGAAGAGGTTCCGCTCCCCGTCCTCCTCGATCACCTCGGCCGCGAATTGCGGCGCGCCGATCACAATGCCGTCTTCAGGAGCGGCGAGCGAGGTACCCGGCACGCCGCCGGGGTGCGAGAGCGGCGGCACATAGGGCGCGCCCCTGCTTGACTCGCGCGCCTGATCGAGCACCGCTGCCGCCAGCTCCAGCGGGCGGACGTGAACGATCGGCACGGTAGCGTTGTAGCTGGATTGCGCGGCGATGCCGATCAGATCGCCGGCGCTGTTGTAGACGGCGGCCCCGCCGTAGCCGTGCGGCAGCAACGCGTCCGTCTTCAGCCAGGCGCGATCGCCGAGCGCCGAGTCACCGCGACCGCCGGACAGCGTGGCCTCGGTCACCGTGACCGCCTGCGGCGTCTCGGCGCCCGAGGGATGCAGCCCCGGGTGCCCGAGGATCAGCAGCGAATCACCGTTCGTGAGGGTGCTCGAGTCGCCGATCCCGGCCGCCGGCAGCACGAGCAGCGCCCCGCCCGTGTCGCCGGAGCCGTCCGCCACGTCCTCGCTCGCGACAACCTCGCTTGCGGCGGCGGCAGGCGCGCCGCCGATCTCATCAAGCAGCGCCACGACACGCAGCACCGCGAGCTCCGAGACCGGATCGAGCGCCGCGAGAACGGCGCGGTAGGCGACCACCGGCTCCTCGCCGGGAATCGGACTGACGGCGATGGCGATCTCCGAGTAGCGCCTCGTACCGTCCGCCTCGAACGGGTCGACGACGTGAGAGCTCGTCAGGATCAGCCCGTGAGCGACATCAATCACGACGCCGCTGCCATCGCGCACGATCGGCGGGCTCCGTTCCGGATCGGTGACCAGCACCTGCACGACGCTGCGCGCGAGCTTCGCGCGGAACTCATCCGGATCCGGCTCGGCGTCCTGCACGGCAGTCACCGCGGCCTCGTCGTTCTGGGCGTCGGCGTCGGCCGCGTCTTCCGCAGCGCCGGCGGGCCGCAAGTCTATCGGGAGCAGCAGGAGCGCCGGCGTCGAGTCGGGAGCCGGAGCGGAGGCGGGCGCCTGCGCGTCGGCGGGAGCGGCGGGAGTGATGGCGGATCCGGCGGCGGCCGTGGCGGCAGGCGCCGACGGAGCGGGGGTGGGTTCCTCGCCCGGGATCAGATCGGCCGCCTGCTCGCAGCCGACGGCCGCGACGGCCGCGACGGCCAGCGCGAACAGGGCGAGCAACAACAGCGTCCGACGACGCACAACGCCTCCCTCGGCGATTGTCTCCGTCCCCCGCCCGGCAGCCGGACAACCCCAACCTAGCGCTCAGGCCGCTCCATGTCATCTGTAAACCGGCCACGGCGCGGTTGAACGAGCCGGTTGTCGTACACTCCCCGGGCAGCGGGGAGGTCCCTTTCGTGCAGTGGCTGGACCGGATGCGGCCCCCGGCGGTGGCCGTCGTAGACCTGCAGGGCATGATCGGACCGGCAGTCCGTCCGATGGACTTCACGCGCTTGCTCGCGCAGCTGCGCGAGGACCAGTCGGTCCGCGCGGTGGTCCTCAACATCGACTCACCCGGCGGCACGGCGGTTGGCTCGGAGATGATCGCGCGGGCCGTGCGGCGGCTGCGCGAGGAGAAGCCGACCGCCGCGTTCATCGGCGGGATCGGCGCCTCCGGCGGTTACATGATCGCCGCCTCGTGCGAGCGGATCGTCGCCCTGCCCTCGGCGATCGTCGGTGCGATCGGCGTCATCTCCTACCGCCCGATCGTGCACGAGGCGCTCGACCGCCTCGGCGTGCAGATGCACGTCGGCAAATCCGGCCGCCTCAAGGACATGCTCTCCCCCTTCCGCGAGCCCACCGAGGAGGAACGCGAGAAGGAGCAACGCCTGCTCGACTCGCTCTACGAGCTGTTCGTCGAAAGCGTCGCCGCCGGGCGTGGCCTCGACAGCGACCACGTCCGCGAGTTCGCCACCGGCGAGGTCTTCGCCGCCGCCGACGCGATCGAGCGCCAACTGATCGACGCCACCGGTGACCTCGACGACGTGATCGACTGGGCGGCGGAGCAGGCGCAGACGCCGCGGCGCGTGCGGTTGGTCCGCCCTCGCAAGGGCCTGCGCGGACTGCTGCTCGGCCGCGCCTCGGCGGCGCTGGTCGCCGGCCTGCTCACGGAGTTGGACGCCTCGGCGCCCACGGGGGGCGGCTACGCGCTCTACACGGGCGGCCGGTCGTGATCATCCCCTTCGACGGCAAGACGCCGCAGATCGCGGCCAGCGCCTGGATCGCGCCGGGCGCGACAATCATCGGCGACGTGGTGATCGGCGAGCGCAGCTCCGTCTGGCCGGGCGCGGTGATCCGCGGCGACTACGCGTCGATCCGCATCGGCGCGGACGTGAGCGTGCAAGACAACGTCGTGATCCACAACGACGAGCCGCTGACGATTGGCGACGACGTCACGATCGGCCACGCCGTCGTCATCCACTGCAAGGAGATCGGCGACGGCGTGCTGGTCGGCAACAACTCCACGGTAATGCCCGGCGCGGTGGTCGGCGCGAACTCGATCGTCGGCGCCGGCGCGCTGGTGCCTCCGAGGATGGAGACGCCGCCCTACTCGCTCGTGCTCGGCGTGCCGGGCAAGGTGCGGGAGGCCGCGCCGGACCGCATCGAGCGCCTCAAGCGCGAGGCCGAGGGTCCGATGCCCTACTCCGAGAACGCGGCGCGCTACCGCGCCGAGGGCATCGAGGATCGCACGGTCTGGACCCCTCCCGCGGACGCTCCGGAGCACGAAGCCACTTAACGCTCCGGTTACGGTGCGCCGCCGTACGGTGGATCTGCGGCGCGCAGGGCTCCAGCCGCTGTCCTCCCGGCACACCACGGAGGTGCACAGTGCGGCGAAGCACCTGGATCAACACCATCGGGATGGCCGTCATCATCGTTGCCTCGATGACGCTCGGCGGTCTGCTGGCCGTCAATGTCGCGGGCGACGGCGAGCGCGGAGCGCCGGAGACGAGCGTCGCCGTCGCGACCGCCACTCTTGCGACCGCCCCAGCGGAGCCGCCCGCCCCCTCGCCAACGGCGCGGCCTGCGCCAACATCCAGCCCAGCGGCCACCTCGACCCCGACCGCCGTGACCCCGACCGCCGTGACCCCGACCGCCGTGACCCCGGCCGCGACGGCGACGGCGACCGCGCGGCCCAGCGCGACCCCCGAGGCCACCCCGACGCCGGCTCTGGCCGGGGAACCGGCGGTGGCGCTCCCCGACCTGCCGGACCTGGTCGATCGGGTGATGCCGTCGATCGTGCAGATCCGCGTGGGCGCAGCAGGCACGGGGAGCGGGATGGTGATCGACCGCGACGGGCACATCCTCACGAACCGCCACGTGATCGAGAACGCCACGAGCATCGTCGTCGAATTGCCCGACGGCACGACGGCGACGGCGGAAGTGATGGGGTCCGACGCCGGGAACGACCTGGCGGTGATCCGCGCCGAGCTGCCCGCCGAATCGCTCACTCCCGCCACGTTCGGGGACTCCGGCACGGTCCGCGTCGGCGAGCCGGTCTTCGCCATCGGCAACCCCTTCGGGCTCGGCTTCACCGTGACGTCCGGCATCATCAGCGGCCTGGGGCGGGAGTCCGACGGCGAACCGGGCGGGCACCGCATCCGCGGCGTGCTGCAGACCGACGCCGCCGTGAACCCCGGCAACTCGGGCGGTCCGCTCTTCAACGCCGACGGCGAGGTGATCGGCATCAACACAGCGCTCGAGAACCCCTCCGGCCAGCGTGTATTCGTGGGCGTCGGCTACGCGGTGCCCTCGAACACGGCGCGGCGCTTCATCCCCGCACTGATCGCGGGCGAGGAGATCGAGCACCCGCAGCTCGGCATCGCAGGCATCGGGCTGGACGTGATCAGCGCCGGGGACGCCGGTGTCGACAATGAGCGAGGCGTCTACGTCACCCACGTCGTGCCGGACAGCGCCGCCGCCGCCGCCGGCCTGGTCGCCGCCTCGACCCCGGATGGCTCCGGCCTCGACCGTGGCGGCGACGTGATCACCGCGATCGACGGCGTCGCGGTGAACGACGTCCAGGAGCTCGCCCGGATCATCGACAGCCACGACGTGGGCGACACGGTCACGCTGACCGTGGTCCGCGACGGACAGCCGATCACCGTGGAGGCGACACTGCGCGCCTGGATCACCAGCTGAGCTGACGCCCTCGAGGGACTCAGGACGCGGGCGGCAGCGGCAGCGGGCGTCCGGCGACCAGCAGCCAGGCGCGATCGGCGGCGGCGGCGACGCGCTGGTTCACGCGGCCCAGCAGATCGCGGTAGTGGCGGCCAAGCGGGTACGCCGGCACCAGGCCCGCGCCGACCTCGTTCGTCACCACGATCGTCTCGCCCTCACGCGCGCGTGCGGTGGCGATCAGCCGCTCGGCCTCGCCGTCCAGTTCGGCGTCGAGGGCGGCGACCGCCTCGAGGGTCGGCGCCTCGCCGAGCTCGAGCAGGCGGTTGCTCACCCACAGCGAGAGGCAGTCGAGCAGCACGCACGCAGCGCCGTCCGCCTCCGCGAGGGCGCCCACCGGGTCACGCGGCGCCTCGAGCGTGCGGGCGGCGGCCGGCCGGTCGCGGCGGTGCGCCTCGATCCGGGCGGCCAGCTCCTCGTCGCTCGCGACCATGGTCACGAGGTAGACGAGCGGGTGGCCGGCGTCGCGTGCCAGCCGTTCGGCGAAGCGGCTCTTGCCGGAGCGTGCGCCCCCGGTGACGAAGCTGATCTCACCCATGCTGGACGTCCGAGAGCGCAGCTCGGCTAGGTAAAGAGGAGCTGCTCGAGCCAGCCCTCGGACGAGGCGGCCACGAGCGCGATCAGCGTCGTCGCCTGGGCGATCTCGATTGCCGCGCCGTGCGTGTCGCCCGTCACGCCGTGGAGCATCCTCGCGGCGGCAGCGGAGAGGATCAGCGCGCCCGCGAATGCAACGAGCGGCAGGACCAGCCCTCCCGCGCCGAACAGCGCGAACGCGGCGGCGAAGGCGATTGCGGCGGAGAGCGGGGCCGCCAGCGGCCAGGCGCCCTGCCGCAGCGCGTAGCCCAGCCCTCGAGGCCGCGCCGGCGGGAACAGCACGACGATCGGCGCCACGGACCAGCGCGCCAGCGCCGGCGCGAGCACCAGCCCGGCGGTGCGAATCTCGCCATCGAGGGCAGCGAGCGCGGACCACTGCACGATCAGCACGATCACCAGCGCCATCACGCCCGCGGGGCCCACGTTGCCGGCGCTCATCACGCCGAGGCGCTGCGCACGATCGCCTTGCAGCGCCATGCCGTCGGCGGTGTCGGCGACGCCGTCGAGGTGCAGACCAGCGCTGATCACCGCGAGGAAGGCGATCAGTACCGCCGAGACGACGCCCACCGGCAGCAGCTCGCCGAGCAGTGAATCGATCAGGGCCAGGCACAGGCCGATCAGCAGTCCGATCGCCGGATACCAGCCGAGCGCCCGTCCGAAGCTGCGGTCGTCCCAGGTCCGCACGGCGCGCAGCCGCAGCGGCGTGATGAACTCGAGGGCGATCAAAAGCGCAGCGAGTTGCGCACGCAGTTCCGCGAAGGCGCCCATCAATCCCTCCTGACCTGCCCGGCTCCTGACCCTACCCGGCTCCTCAGCCGCGCGGCGGGGTGTCCGATACCCCAGCCTCGCCGAAGGTCGCCATCTCGTCGAGCACGCGGCAGGCGGCGACGCAGAGCGAGATGCCAAGCGCGGCGCCGCTCCCCTCACCAAGCCGCAGCCCGAGGTCCAGCAGCGGCTCGGCCTCGAGCGCCTCCAGCACCACCGCGTGTCCGGGCTCGGGCGAGCGGTGCGAGGCGACGATGTAGTCTCGCACCCCCGGCGCGATCACGGCAGCGACCAGCGCGGCGGCGCCCGAGATCAGGCCGTCCATCAGCGCGGGGATCCGCGCCGCCGCCGCGCCGAGGTAGACCCCGGCCAGCACGCCGATCTCGTGCCCGCCGAGCGCCGCGAGCAGCGCCACGCCGTCCGCGCGGTCCGGGCGATTCGCGGCGAGCGCGGCCTCGACGGCCGCGATCTTCGCCCGCAGCGCCGCGCCCTTGACGCCGCTGCCACGCCCGGTCACGGAGTCGGGAGGCCGTTCGGTCGCGGCCGCGATCAACGCGGCGGCGGCGGTGCTGTTGCCGATGCCCATCTCGCCGCAGCCGACGATGTCGAGCCCCGGCCCCGCGCACTCCTCCTCGACCAGTGCGATACCGGCGGCAATCGCTCGCTCGGCGGTCTCCCTGCTCATCGCCGGGCCCTCAGTGATGTCGCCGCTGCCGCGCGGCAGGTCGAGGCACGCGAGCGCCGGGCTGCCGGACCGCTCACGCTCTCCGGCCTCCCTCTCGCCCTCGACCGCGCGCAACACGCCGGCATCGACAATGCGCACGTGCGCCCCGGCGTGATCGGCGAGCACGTTGATCGCCGCGCCCCCCGCGAGGAAGTTCGCGACCATCTGCGCCGTCACCTCGGGCGGATAGGCGGAGACGCCTCGGGCGGCAACCCCGTGGTCGGCGGCCGCCACCACTACGAGCCGCTGATCGAGCCGCGGGCGTGCGCAGCCGCGCATCCCGGCGATGCGCACTGCGAGCTCCTCGAGGCGTCCGAGCGCGCCCGGCGGCTTCGTGAGGCGGTCCTGGCGGGCGCGCGCCTCGGCCGCAGCCCGGGCAGCGGGGGGCGCGATCGCGGCGGCGGCGGCGGCGATCGCGGCGGCGGGGTCGGATCGAGACGGCATTGGCGCTCCAGGGCGCACGCCAGCCGGGGGCGTCCGGCGGTCCGGCGCAGTATGCCGTCCGGGCCTCGTAGAGGGCTATCGCGTTCGATTATGGCGACCAACTTGTGCGAAATCGCACGATTTCGGCGGATCATCCCGGAATTCGATTGTGAAATACTTGACAAACGAGGATCGGGCCCTATGATCCGCCCGTCACAAGCCAAGACAAATGGCTTGTGACGGGGCGCATTGGCACTCAGCCGCCACGTGCCCTGCCGAATTCCCGCAGCTGCGGGGACCGGGGGAACCACCCACTGGGGTTAACCCTCAGCACGGAGCCTACTCCTTGCGAGGGCGGGTCAGCTGGATCGACCCGAACCCGTCAGCTAACCCCGGAGGCAAGGCGATCCAGTCTCGGCCGGAGGGATTCCGGCAAGCGCCCGCCGTTGCATCGCACGCAGCGCCGGGTCGAGGCAGGGGCTGGACCATGATCACGACTGCGCCTCCCAAGCAGTGCCCTCGCTGCAGCGGCCTGATGATCACCGAGGACGACTGGTACGGGAAGTTCGCAAGCTGCATCGCTTGCGGCCACGTCCACGAGACCGAGGTTGCCGATCCTCAGGAGCTGCTCGAAGAGGAGCGGCTGGCCGCGGGCAAGCAGCGCCGCCGGCAGCCGTCCCACGGCAAGCTGCGCCTGTAGGCACTCCGAGGACCCAGCGCCTCACGCACTCTCACCGGCTCCACGCGGGCCGGTGAGCCGTCGTGTCGTTCGCGGCTAGCGGGCCGCCACCTGGCCGTGGTGCAGCAGCCAATACTCGTACGAGTCCTGCAGCGCCAGCCATGACGCCTCGACCACGTCCGTGGAGGCGCCAACGGTGCGCCAGAGGCGCACGCCGTCGGTAGACTCGATGAGCACGCGCACGGCGGCGTCCGCGCCGCCGTCGGGGTTGATGATCCGCACCTTGTAGTCCACGAGGTGCACGCGCTCAAGGTCCGGGAAGGACTCCAGCAGCGCGCGCCGGACCGCGGCATCGAGGGCCGAGACGGGCCCGTTGCCGTCGGCGGCGGTCTGGCTCAGCGTCTCCCCGACCTGCACCTTCACCATCGCCTCGGCCAGCATCTCGTTCTCGCCCTCGCCGCGCTCGTGGTGGCGGCGCTCGACGACAAGGAAGTCCTCGAGGCTGAAGGGCGCCCGGTAGCCGCCGATCGCGCGGCGCACCAGCAGCTCGAAGGAGGCCTCGGCGGACTCGTACTGGAAGCCCTTCGCCTCCTGCTCCTTCACCTGCTCGGCGAGATCGCGCGCCTGCGCGTCGCTCAGCTCGATGTCGACGCTGTCCTCGGCCAGCTTGGCGACGATGTTGCGCCGTCCCGACAGCTCGGAGACGAGCACGCGCTCGATGTTGCCGACCGCTCCGGGATCGACGTGCGTGTAGGACCCGGCGGACTTGGTGATCGCCGCGACGTGCAGCCCCGCCTTGTGCGCGAACGCGCTGGTCCCGACGTAAGGCTGCTGCGGGTTCGGCGCCAGGTTCGCCAGATCCGAGGCGAAGTGCGCGAGGTCCGTCAGCCGTTCGAGCTGCTCGTCGCTGACCACGTCGAGGCCGAGCTTGAGCTTGAGGTTGGCGATCACGGAGATGATGTTCGCGTTGCCGCAGCGCTCGCCCCAGCCGTTGAGGCAAGCCTGCACCTGCGTCGCGCCCGCCTGCACGGCGAGCAGCGTGTTCGCCACCGCGAGGTCGGCGTCGTTATGCACGTGAATGCCGATCGCGCAGTCGACCGCGCGCAGCGCCTCGCCGACGCCCGCGACGACCGCGCCGGGCATCGAACCACCGTTGGTGTCGCAGAGCGTGACGGTGCCGGCGCCCGCGCCGGCAGCCGCGCGCAGCGTGGCGATCGCGTAGCGCGGATCGTCGGCGTAGCCGTCGAAGAAATGCTCGGCGTCGAAGACCACCTCGCGGCCCTGCTCGACGAGCAGGCGCACGGAGTCGGCGATCATCGCCAGGTTCTCCTCCTCGGTGGTTTCGAGGACTTCGCGGACCTGTACAGCGGACGACTTGCCGACGAGCGTGACGGCGGGCGTCTCGCTCTCCAGCACGGCGAGCAGCGCCGGATCGCTGGCCGCATCGCCGCCGGCGCGCCGCGTCGAGCCGAAGGCGACGAGCTTCGCATTCTGGAGCGGGGTCTCGCGCATGCGCTCGAAGAACTCGGCGTCCTTCGGGTTGGAGCCGGGGTAGCCGCCCTCGACGTAGTCAACGCCGATCTCGTCGAGCCGCCGGGCGATCGCGATCTTGTCCTCGACGGAGAGGGAGAGGCCCTCCATGCCGAGGCCGTCGCGGAGTGTGGTGTCGTAGAGGCGCACGCCCTGTGGGGCGGCCGGAGAGCTGCTCATGGTCTATCGCCGTTCCGTGCTGGCGCGCTCATCGATCGTCGGGCGTGCGGAAGCTGTCTCGCAGGCCATGAGCGCCGTGGAGTGGGTTGGGATGCGCTAGCCGCGCGCGATGATCGACGCCGCCGGCCTCGATGGCCGGACGGCGCGCCTCGCCTTCCTGCGTGCAGTCGCAGCGTGCGTCATGGCGATCATTGTATGCGGCGGCGGCGGGTTGAGGCCAGACGAGGCGCTGAGGACGCCTCGATACCGAGTTGCGGGTCCGAGTGTGCTCAATGTCGTATCGTGACTCGCTCATGTTGGTCTTTATCGACGAATCTGGTGACGTCGGCCGGAAGATCGATCGCGGATCGAGTGACTTCTTCGTCCTCGCCGTCGTGATGTTCGAAGATCACGGCGAGGCCTCCCAGTGCACGCAGGACATCGAGAACCTGGCTGAGGAGTTGGGGCGCGGATCGCGCGAGTTCAAGTTCTCGAAGGACTCGCACGCCACACGCATCAGCTTCCTCGATGCAGTCAAGTCATACGGATTCACGTACCGAGTGTTCGTGCTCAACAAGGATCCAGGGAAGCTCTATGGCCCCGGCTTCAACTCCAAGGACTCGCTCTACAAGTGGGTGTGCGGCACAGCTCTCAAGGACGTTTCGGCCGGGTGGCGCGATGCGATCGTGATGCTGGACCGAAGCGGTGAGCGGACGTTCCAGCGGCAGCTCAAGAGTTACTTGCAACGAGAAGTGCGGACCCTTCACGGATCGGGCCGAATCAAGAAGGTCAAGGCAAACGACTCCCGGTCCGACAGGCTGCTGCAACTGGCGGATTATGTCGCAGGCGTGATGAACCGCCGTGCCCAGGGCAAGAAGTGGGCCGACGTGTACTTCGAGCGGATCAGTGGCCGTGGTGTGACAAGGCGCTGGCCTTGAGCCACCAATAGCAACGCCCCCGCTGAGCGGGGGCGACGGGCGGATTCCTATCCCCGAAGGGAAAGCCTCTGCCATCCGGCGGCAGTTCGGGCTCCTGCCCGGTTTTCCAGAGAGGATCGTCTACTACAGCACCCCGGCCGTCAACCCTGTACTGACCCCGCCAGCCGCTCCAGCACCGCCTCCGCCATCTCGCGGGTGCCGAGCGCGTCCTCACCTGCGGCGGCGATGTCGGCGGTGCGCAGGCCGTCGCCGATCGCCGCGGCGACCGCGGCCTCCAGCGCCTGCGCCTCCGCCTCGAGGCCGCACGAGTGCCGCAGCAGCAGCGCCGTGCAGAGGAACATTGCCAGCGGGTTCGCGACGCCCTGGCCGGCGATGTCCGGCGCGCTGCCATGGATCGGCTCGTAGAGCCCGCGCCCGCGCCCGTCCTCGCGCACTTCGCCGAGCGAGGCCGAGGGCAGCATGCCCAGCGACCCCGCGAGCATCGAGGCCTCGTCCGTGAGGATATCGCCGAAGAGGTTGCTGGTGATCACCACGTCGAAGTCCGCGGGACGGCGGATCAGGTGCATCGCTGCCGCGTCGACGAGCACGTGTTCCAGCTCGACGTCCGGGTACTCGGGCCGCACCTCCTCGACCACCTCGCGCCAGAGCCGCGAGGTTTCGAGGATGTTCGCCTTGTCCACGCTCGTCACGCGGCCGCGCCGCCCCCGCGCGAGCTGGAACCCGAGGTGCGCGACGCGGGCGATCTCGTCCTCGTTGTAGGTCATCGAGTCGACCGCCGCGCGGCGGCCGTCGATCGTGCGCCGCTCCTGCGGCCGGCCGAAGTAGATGCCGCTCGTCAGCTCGCGGATCACGAGGATGTCGACGCCGCGCAGCACCTCCGGCTTGAGCGTCGAGCTGTCGATCAGCGCCGGGTCGACCGTGACCGGGCGCAGGTTCGCCCAGAGGCCGAGCGAGGAGCGCAGCGCGAGCAGGCCCTGCTCCGGACGCACGCTGGCGCGCGGGTCGTCCCACTTCGGGCCGCCGACGGCGCCCCAGAGCACAGCGTCGGCGCGCTCGGCCGCCTCGATCGTCTCGGGCAGGATCGCGCTGCCGTGCGCGTCGATGCAGGCGCCGCCGACCAGTTCCTCGCTGGTACGGAAGTCGTGGCCGAAGCGCGAGCCGATCGCTTCGAGGGCGCGCACGCCCTCGGCGGTTACCTCCGGCCCGATGCCGTCGCCCGGCAGTACGAGGATGTCGAATACGGCCACGCTGGCCTCCTTGCGCGCGGGCGGAGTGTAGCGCGGGGCGGGCTAGCGTCTATCGCCCGGCCCGACGCTCGGCCCGTGCCGCCGCGGCCGCCCGCGCGGCGATGCGGCGAACGCCTGCGCGGCGCGGCTCGCCGCCGCCGATGTCGCCGCCGAAACGCACCAGCCACAGCGGCAGCATACTGACGTAGAACTCCACGCGGCGGCGCATGTCCGGGTCGAGGCTCGCCGGACCCTCGTACGCTCTGACCACGCGCTCGGCGAAGCCGCGCGGGCAGGTCGCAAGCAGCGCCGCGAGGTCGTACGCCGGGTCGGCGATCATCACTTCGGTCCAGTCGATGATGCCGGCGAGGCGGCCCTCCGTTTCGGCGAGCAGGTGCACGCAACCGAGGTCGCCGTGCACGAGCGCGCGCGAGGCGTCGCGCGACCCGCCGCCCTCGATGAATGTAGCGAAGCGGCGCTCAAGCCACGCCCGCCCACGAGGCCCGAGGTGCGGCAGGCAGGCCTCCACCATCGGGCGGTACAGTTCCTCGCCGAGGTCGATATCGGGCACGCCGAGCGCGCGCGCCTCCCCGGAGGGCGTCGCGTGCAGCGCGGTGAGCGCGGCGCCAACCTCGCGCGCGAGTGTCGCCCGCGCCGCGCGGCCCAGGGCGCCGACGGTGACGCCCTCGATGTAGTCGTAGGAGACGGCACGCACGCGCCCGTCGTCACCGAGGAGGGCCCCGGCGTTGGCCGGCGCGGGGACGCCGCGGGCGGCGAGCAGGGCGAGCAGCGCGGGCTCGCGCGCGTAGCCTGCCTCCAGCTCCCAGTCGTAGGCGAACGGCTTGAGCACACGGACCGTGCGGTCCCCGAGGCGGTACGCCGTCGCGCCCCAGCCTTCGCCGATGACGCGCGCGCTCGCGGGGTCGGCGCCGGAAACGGCGCGGGCGAGGACGGCGGCGAGATCCTGCGCGGTCAGTCCGCCGTCACCGTGGGCAGCAGCGGTGATCGCGTCTGCTCGAACGCCGCGACATCGGCCTCGTACTCGAGCGTCATCCCGATGTCGTCGAGGCCGCGCAGCAGGCGGTACTTGCGGAAGGCGTCGATCTCGAACGTGCGCTCCCAGCCGGGGCCGGCGCGCACCGTCTGCGTCTCGAGGTCCACCTCGATCTCCGCGTCGGGCGTCTCCTCGGCGCGCGCTATGAGCCAGTCGACATCCTCCTGCGCCAGCTCGACGGTGAGGACGCCGCCCTGGAAGCAGTTGTTCTTGAAGATATCGGCGAAGGTGGGCGCGATCAGCGCACTCACGCCGAGGCCCTGGATCGCCCACACGGCGTGCTCGCGGCTGGATCCGGAGCCGAGGTTCTGCTGCGCGATCAGGATCGGCGCGCCCTCGTAGGCCGGGTTGTTGAGCACGAAGTCCGGGTCGGCGCGCCAGGCCTCGAAGGCGAACGGGCCGTAGCCGGTGCGCTCGATCCGCTTGAGGTACTTCGCGGGGATGATCTGGTCGGTGTCAACGTTGGCGCGGTTGAGCGGGATGGCTTTACCGACGACACGGCTGATCGGGTCCATCAGGCCAGCTCCCTCACATCCACGAAGCGTCCGGCGATCGCCGCCGCCGCCGCCATCGGCGGGCTCACCAGGTGCGTGCGGCCGCCCGGGCCCTGCCGGCCCTCGAAGTTGCGGTTGGAGGTGGAGGCGCAGCGCTCGCCCGGCAGCAGGATGTCGGGGTTCATGCCAAGGCACATCGAGCAGCCGGCGTCGCGCCACTCGAAGCCCGCCGCCGTGAAGATCGCGTCGAGGCCTTCCTGCTCGGCCTGCGCCTTCACGAGGCCGGAGCCGGGCACAACCATCGCATGCACACTCGAGGCGACCTGCTTGCCCTCGACGATGCTCGCCGCGGCGCGCAGGTCGTCGATGCGCGCGTTCGTGCAGGAGCCGAGGAAGACTCGGTCGATCGCGATCTCGCGGATCGGCGTGCCGGCCGCGAGGTCCATGTACTCCAGCGCGCGCGTCGCCGCCTCGCGGCGGGCCGGCTCCTCGAAGCTCGAGGGGTCCGGCACGACGTCGCCGATCTGCACGCTCTGACCGGGGTTCGTGCCCCAGGTGACGAAGGGTTCGATCGCCGCGCCGTCGAGGACCACCTCGCGGTCGAAGCGCGCGCCCTCGTCGGTGGGCAGGGTGCGCCAGTACTCGACGGCCTGCTCCCAGGCCTCGCCCTGCGGGGCGCGGGGGCGGCCCTTCACGTACTCGAAGGTGGTCTCGTCCGGGGCGATCAGGCCTGCGCGCGCGCCGCCCTCGATCGACATGTTGCAGACCGTCATGCGGCCGTCCATCGAGAGGCTGCGAATCACCTCGCCGCGGTACTCGATGACGTAGCCGACGCCCCCGTCGACTCCGATCTTGTTGATGATCGCGAGGATCACGTCTTTCGCCATGACGCCGGGGCCAAGCTCGCCCGTGACCTCGACAGACATCGTCATCGGGCGCGACTGGCGCAGCGTCTGCGTCGCCAGCACGTGCTCGACCTCGGAAGTGCCGATGCCGAAGGCGAGCGCGCCGAAGGCGCCGTGCGTGGAGGTGTGGCTATCGCCGCAGACGATGGTCAGGCCGGGCTGGGTCACGCCCTGCTCCGGCCCGATCACGTGCACGATCCCCTGGCGCGTGTCGAAGATCCCGTAGAGCGGCAGGCCGAACTCGCGGCAGTTGTCCGACAGCACCTGGATCTGCGTCGCCGAGAGCGGGTCCGGGTTCGGCTGGTCCCGCCCGATGGTCGGCACGTTGTGGTCGACGGTGGCGAGCGTCAGGTCCGGCCGGCGCACCGTTCGGCCGCTCAGGCGCAGCCCCTCGAACGCCTGCGGCGAGGTCACCTCGTGCACGAGGTGCAGGTCGATGTAGAGCAGTTCGGCTTGCGGACCGGCGTCCGCCTCCGCGCCGAGCGCCTCGCGGCGAGCGGCGTCGGCCAGCGGGCTCTCGACGACGTGCGCGTCCCAGATCTTCTCGGACAGCGTGCGCGGTGTCGTCATCGGTGCTCCCATCTCGTGCAGCGCCGCCTATTGTACGATGCCGGCGCTTGACTGCCGCAGCGGGCGGGCGAGGACGAGTACGCTTCCTGAAGCGCTGACGGGCGCCCAGGCTTGGCCCGCCCGCCCCGGACCACAGGCAGCGCTCAGAGCGCATGCCGAAGGAGCCGCGCATGGACGCGATGATCCCCCCTATCGTCGTCGAGCCCCGCGAGGGCTGGTGCATCTGGCTGCGCTTCGAGGACGGCACGGAGGGCGAAATTGATCTCTCGGACGTTGCCCTCCAGGGCGTATTCGCCGCGTGGAGTGATCGCGCGTTCTTCGAGTCGGTCCACCTCACCCCACACGGCTCGGTCGCCTGGAGCGAGGAGCTCGATCTGTGCGCGGACGCGCTCTACCTTGAGCTCACCGGCAAGTCCGCCGAGGAAGTAATGCCGGGCCTGCGAGCGCTGGAGGCCGGTGCCTGAGCTCTGCCGCTTCAACGGCATCGTGATCGCCATGTACGCGCGCGAGCACGGGGCCTCCCCACTTCCACGCACGCCACGGCGGCGACTACGCGTCGGTCGCGATCGACCGTCCGGCGGTGCCGCGGACGGCTGCCGCCACGCGCCGCGGCGCTGGTCATCGAGTGGGCCATGCTGCGTCAGGCCGAACTCCACGAGGCCTGGGAGCGCGTGCAGCGCGGCGAGTCGCCCGGCCGCATCCCGCCGCTCGACTGACCGCTCGCGTCCCCGCTCCTAACCCGAGGCGGCCGCCGCGGTCTGCGGCGAGGTCGTGTTGAGGTAGCGGTTGAGCGCGTGCATGTAGGCCCGCGCCGAGGCGACGAGGATGTCCGTGTCGGCGGCGCGGCCGGTGTAGGTACGGCCCGACGCCTCGATGCGGATCGTAACCTCGCCGACGGCGTCGATGCCCTCGGTGACGGACTTCACGCTGAACTCGGTCAGCTCGTTCTCGACGCCCATCACGCGGTTGATCGCCTGGTAGATCGCGTCGACCGGGCCGGTGCCGATGGCGGCGTCCTGTTGCAGTTCGCCCCCCGGATCCACCAGTCGCACCGTCGCCGTCGGGGAGGAGTGGTCGCCCGCCGAGACCTGCACGAGGTCGAGCTGCCACTGCTCGTGGACCTGTACCTGCGCCTGCTCGCTGAGGATCGCTTGCAGGTCGCGGTCGTCTACTTCGTCCTTGCGGTCGGCCACGTCCTTGAACGCCTCGTAGACGCGGTCGAGCACCGCGTCGTCGAGGTCGACGCCGAGGTCGGCGATGCGGGAGCGCAGGCCGTGGCGGCCGGAGACCTTGGTCAGCACGATCGAGTCGCCCGTGGGGACACCGATGTCGGCGGGGTCCATGATCTCGTAGGTCTCGCGCAGCTTGAGCACGCCGTCCTGGTGGATGCCCGAGGAGTGGCGGAAGGCGTTCTTCCCGACCACCGCCTTGTTGGACTGCACCGCCATGCCGGAAACACGCTCGACGATGCGGCTCGCCTGGTGCAGCTCCGGCGTGCGCACGTCCGTGTGCAGGCCCGAGTAGTCGGCGCGGGTCTTGATCGCCATGATCACCTCTTCGAGGGAGGTGTTGCCCGCACGCTCGCCGATGCCGTTAATCGCGCCCTCCACCTGGCGCGCGCCGTTGAGCACGCCGGCCAGCGAGTTTGCCGTCGCAAGTCCGAGGTCGTTGTGGCAGTGCACGGAGATGCGCGCCTTGTCGATGTTCGGCACGTTCTCGGCTACCGAGGCGATCAGGGCGCCGAACTCCTGCGGCAGCGCGTATCCGACCGTGTCCGGGATGTTGACCGTGGTCGCGCCCTCCTCGATCGCCGCCTCGAGCAGCTGGTAGACGAAATCCGAGTCGGAGCGCGTGGCGTCCATCGGCGAGAACTCGACGTCCGGGCAGTAGCCGGCGGCGCGGGCGACGGCGGCGCGCGCCATCTCCATCACGTCCTCGCGGTTCTTGCGCAGCTGGTGCGCCATGTGAATCTCGCTGGCCGAGATGAAGACGTGGATGCGCGGCGTCTCCGCCTGCGAGACCGCGTTCCAGCACGAGTCCACGTCGTCCGGGTGCGCCCGCGCGAGACCCGCGATCATCGGGCCGCGCACCTCGCGCGCGATCAGCGAGACCGCCTCGAAGTCACCCGGCGAGGAGAACGGGAAGCCCGCCTCGATGATGTCCACGTTGAGGCGGGCGAGCTGCCGCGCCACCTCGAGTTTGTCCTCCATCGTGAAGCCCACGCCGGCGGATTGCTCGCCGTCGCGGAGCGTGGTGTCGAAGATATAGACCTTGTCGCTCATCGTTTCGTCACTGTCCTCACCCGTGCCGCTGCTGCTGCTGTGGGCGCTCGCGTGCTCGCGCCCTCGCTGTCCGGGCCCTCCCGACCGCTCACGCGGCGGAGGGCCGGAGAAGCGTGAGGCCGCCCGGCAGGGCGAGCGGGGCGGCGCGGACGCTGCCGGCAGGCGCGAGGGCGAAGGACGACATCGCTACTTCTGCTCTCCCAGCCACTTCATCATCGCCCGCACTTCCTTGCCGACCTCCTCGATCGGGTGCTCCGCGTTGAGGCGGCGCAGCGCCAGGAAGCGCGCGCGGCCGGCCTGATTCTCGGCGATCCACTCGCTCGCGAACTGGCCGCTGCGAATCTCGTCGAGGATTGCGCGCATGCGGTCCTTGACGCCGGGGTCGATCACGCGCGGGCCGCGCGTGTAGTCGCCGTACTCGGCGGTATCGCTGATCGAGTAGCGCATGTACTCCATACCGCCCTCGTAGAGCAGGTCGACGATCAGCTTCACCTCGTGGAAGGTCTCGAAGTAGGCGGACTCGGGCTGGTAGCCGGCCTCGACGAGCGTCTCGTAGGCGGCCTTGATCAGCGAGGTCAGCCCGCCGCAAAGGATCACCTGCTCGCCGAACAGGTCCGTCTCTGTCTCCTCCAGGAACGTCGTCTGCAGGATCCCGGCGCGCGCGCTGCCGATGCCCTTGCCGTAGGCCAGCGCGATCTGCAACGCGGACTCGCTGGCGTCCTGGTGGATGGCGACCAGCGCCGGCACCCCAAGCCCGCTCAGGTATTCGCGGCGCACGAGGTGACCCGGCCCCTTCGGCGCGATCATCGTGACGTCGACATCGGCCGGGGCGTCGATCTGGTTGAAGTGCACGTTGAAGCCGTGGGCGAACATCAGCGTCTTGCCCTCGGCCATGTGCGGGGCGACGTGGTCCTCGTAGACCTGGCGCTGCACCTGGTCCGGGACGAGCATCATCAGCACGTCCGAGTCGCGCGCCACGTCGGCGACGCTGCCGACCGTCAGGCCGTCGCCCTGCGCCTTCTCCCACGAGGGCGAGCCGGGGTAGAGGCCGACGGCGACCGTGAGGCCGGAGTCCTGCAGGTTCAGCGCGTGCGCGTGCCCCTGCGAGCCGTAGCCGATCACGCCGATCCGGCGGTCCTGCAGCAACCCGAGGTCTGCGTCCTCGTCGTAGAAGATCCTGGCCACGTCTCGTCCTCTCCGCGCCGCGAGCCCGGTTGATCCGGGTGGCCGGCGTCGCCCGCTCCGCGGGCCGCTAGTCGCTCACGTACGGCAGTTCGCCCTCCGGACGGCGCCCGGAGCTTCCGCGGAAGCGCTGCAGCTCCTCGGACTCCGGATCGTGCATCGCGGTGGTCTCGTCGCCTCGCAGCATCGCGATCCGGCCCGTGCGGGTCATCTCGAGGATCCCGTACGGCTCGAGGTTCTCGATCAGCGAGTTGAACTGCCGCTCCTCCGCGACGATCTGGATGATCAGGCTGCCCGGCGCGACGTCCACCGCGCGCGCGCGGAAGATGTCGACCAGATCGAGCACCTCGCGACGCTGCTCCGTGGTGCACGCCACCTTGATCAGCGCCAGCTCGCGGATCACCGCGTCCTCGCCGGTCAGGTCGGCCACCTCGATCACGTCGATCAGCTTTGCAAGCTGCTTCTCCACCTGGTCGACGATGCCGTTGTCGCTCGCGACGACGATGGTCATGCGCGAGATGCCCGGCTCCTCGGTGGTGCCGACGGCGAGCGAGTCGATGTTGAAGCCGCGCCGCCGGAACAGCGAGGCGACGCGATTGAGGACGCCGGGGCGGTCCTCGACCAACGCGACGACGGTGTGCTTGCGCAGCTCGCCGCTCATCGGGCCACCTCGCTCGGGGTTTCAGGCCGGGGCGCCTCGACGGTCTCGGACAGCGCCGAGCCGGCGGGGACCATCGGCCAGACGTTGCCCTCGGCCTCGACCTGGAAGTCGACGAGGACCGGGCCGTCGTGGTCGTTGGCCTCCTCGATGGCGCCGTCGATCTTGTCGGCGTCGGTGACACGCAGCGCCTTGATGCCGTAGGCCTCGGCGAGCTTGACGAAGTCGGGCTGGCTGATCGCGACGGAGACGTAGTTGTCCGCGTAGAACAGCTCCTGCCACTGGCGGACCATGCCGAGGTAGCCGTTGTTGATGATCGCCATCTTCACCGGCAGGTTCTCGTCCACCATCGTGGCCAGCTCCTGGAGCGTCATCTGGAAACCACCGTCGCCGCAGATCGACCAGACCAGCGAGTCGGGCTTCGCGACCTGCGCGCCCATCGCGGCGGGGACCTCGAAGCCCATCGTGCCGAGGCCGCCCGAGGTGATCAGCTGGTTCGGGTAGCTGAAGCGCATGTGCTGGGCGGCCCACATCTGGTGCTGCCCGACGCCGGTGACGATCACCGTCTCGTCGTCGCACTGCTCGGAGATGCGCTTGATGACGCCCTGCGAGGTCATCTGCGGCCCGCTCGGGATCGCCAGCGAGTGCGAGTGGTCGTCGCGCACCTCGTCGATCCAGCGGATCCAGTCGAGGTGCGAGCGCTGCCGCGTCGCGGCGCGGAGCTGCGGCAGCACGTCCTTGACGTGCCCGAGGATCGGGACCGCGGTCGGCAGGTTCTTGCCGTGCTCGCCGGCGTCGATGTCGACGTGGATCAGCTTGGCGTGGCGGTTGAAGTCGTTGAAGCGCCCGATCGCGCGGTCGTCCATGCGGTTGCCGATGCCGATCACGAGGTCGGCGTTCGAGGCGGCCATGTTCGCCTCGTAGGAGCCGTGCATGCCCATCATCCCGTAGGAGAGCACGTGCGTGCGCGGGATGCTGCCAAGGCCGAGCAGCGTGTTGAGCACGGGGATGCCGGTGTGCTCGGCGAACTGTCGCAGATCCTCGCAGGCCTCGCCGAGGATCACGCCGTGTCCGGCGATGATCAGCGGCCGCTCGGCCTGGTCGATCAGCTCGGCCGCGCGCGCGATGTCGGCCTCGGCGGCGGCGGCGGGGGGGTCGTAGCCGCGAACCGAGACCTCGCCCGGCCAGACGAACTCGGCCTCGTCGATGAAGACGTCCTTGGGGATGTCGATGTGGACGGGGCCGGGCCTGCCGGTGGTCGCGAGGTAGGCCGCCTCGGCGAAGGTGTGCGCGAGGTTCTCGGCGTGCATGACCAGGTAGTTGTGCTTCACGCACGGCGTCAGGATTCCCGTGGCATCGGCCTCCTGGAAGCCGTCCCGCCCGATCAGGTTGCGCGCGACATTGCCGGTCACGAACAGCGTCGGCACCGAATCCATCATCGCGTTCTGGACCGCCGTCACGAGGTTTGTCGCGCCCGGGCCGGAGGTGGCGAGCGCGCAGCCGAGGCGGCCCGCGGCGCGGGCGTAGCCGTCGGCGGCATGGCCGCCGCCCTGCTCATGGCGCACCAGGATGTGGCGCACCTCGGGGTGGGAGGGCCAGCGGTCGTAGAGCGGGAGGACGACCCCGCCGGGGTAGCCGAATACGGTATCGATGCCCACGCGCTTCAGGCTCTCGAGGACGATATCGGCGCCGCTCATTCTCATCGTGGGTTCCGTCTCTTCCGGTTCTTGCGCTTCACGCTGTGTGTTGTGTGGTTGTTGTGAACGACCGGCAGCCCGACACGCGGGCTGATTGGCGGCGCGACCTCTATGGCGGCGCCGCCTAGCGCAGTACGAGCAGGAGGACGAGCAGGCGCGCCGGCGCGGACGCGGCCAGGCGCCATCGGGGCAGGTGTGGACCGGGGAGTGTTGCCCTCATCAGACGGACAGTATCCGCGCGTCCCGCGGGCACCGTCAACAGTGCGTGAGAAGGAGGCGATACGGTCCCGTTTGCGGTACCACACCTCATTTGGTACCGTTCACCTGTGGACGAGTTGGAGCGGTTGGCGCGGAAGCGGCGGAACGTCCGCCCTGCCGAACTGCACCGCATCCTCGTCCGGGCAGGGTTCATCGCCCGTGAGGGACGCGGCTCGCATCGCGTCTACCGGCACCCGGACCTCGTCCGCATCTTGACGATCCCTCAGAGCCGGAATCCCGTTCGCGCGGTCTACGTCGATGAGGCGATCAAGGCGATACGGGAGGTTCAGCGATGAACGCCGCAGCCCTGTTGGAGCGCCCCTACCACATCCGCCTCCAGCAGCGCGATGACGGCGACGGCGCCTACTGGTTCGCGACGGTCGAGGAGCTGCCTGGCTGCATGTCCGACGGCGACACCGAGGCCGAGGCGCTCGCCTCCGTGCGCGACGCGATGCACGGCTGGATCAGCGCCGCCCTCGAAGCGGGCCGGCCGATTCCCGAGCCGCGCGACGACGAGACAACCCGGTACAGCGGCCAGTTCCGGGTTCGGCTGCCGAGCGGGCTGCACAAGGCACTGGCCGACGAGGCCCGCCGCGAGGGCGTCAGCCTCAACCACTTCGTAAGCAGCGCCCTCAGCAGCGCCGTCGGCTGGCGACGCTAGCAGCGCCGCGCCCCACCCCTACGGCCGCCCGTAGCGCCTCCGCGTAATCGACCGCGCGAGGGCGCCGAGGGGGTGCACGATGTGCGCGAAGGGGCCGCCGGTGCGCACCACGTCGGCGTACGTCTCGTCGCCGCGGATCAGCTTCGCGCAGTGGCTCCAGACGCGGCCGGAGCGCTGCAAGGCCCAGATGAACGGCGGCGGGTAGAGGTAGAAGACCTCCATCAGCCCCTTCGAGATCGCGATCTCGGGCAGCAGCTCGCGCTCCATCAGTTGCTGATAGTCGCGCAGCGAGTCGCGCTCGCCTCGCAGGTAGTCGTGCGCCACCGGCGCGACGGCCGCGCCCGAGGAGATCGCGGCGAGGATGCCCTCGCCGGAGAGCGGGTCGATCAGGCCCGCGGCGTCGCCGATCAGCGCCGATCCGTCGGCGGCCAGCGTGCTGCCGTGACGGCGCATCGGCAGGTGGTGGCCGCGCAGTGACTCGAGGCGGTCCGGGTCGATGCCGTAGTCGCGGCACAGCGCGTGGAGCTGCGGGCGCAGGTCGCCGGCCGTGGCCTTCCAGCAGCCGACGCCGACGTTGACGTGGTCCTCCTTGGGGAACAGCCAGCCGTACCCGCCGGTCATCGCCCCGAGCTGCAGTACGACGTTGCCGCGCAGCCACTCCGGCGGCCCGTCCGGACAGGGGAAGTTGCCCTCGAGGCCCACACCGCTCTCCTCGGCGTGCTCGTAGCCGAGCGAGGAGCCGACGACGCCGTTCGCGCCGTCCGCTCCGATCACGACGCGCGCGTGGTGCAGCTCCGGCGCGGCGCCGTTGCCGACGGCCACCTCGTAGCCGCCGCCACCGAGGCGCGTGACCTGGCGCACGCGCTGGCCGTCGCGGAACTCCACCCCCGACTGCTGCGCCTGCTCGACGAGGAAGTGGTCGAGGCGGCTGCGTTGCGTGATGTAGGTCAGCGGGTCGTCGTGGCGGAGCGCCACCTTCCGGCCGTGGCGCAGCTGGATCACGGCCCCCTGGACGACGTCCTCGACGACTGGTTCGAGCGAGAAGGGCAGGAGTGCGTCGCAGCGCACCGTGACGCCTCCGCCGCAGGGCTTGTCACGAGGGAAGCGCGCGCGATCGAGCAGCAGCGTGTCGACGCCGCGCTGCGCCAGCTCGCGCGCTGCGGTGCTGCCGGCCGGGCCGGCTCCGACTACGATCGCCTCGACGTCCACGCGCGGATGCTACTCCCGGTCGTCGTTGCGGTCAGGCTCGCGGTGGCTCAGCCGATGGCGATCGCGGTCGCGGCGAGGAAGATCGCCTGCACCACGGCCGCCGCCGCGAAGACGAGCCGCCCGGCGATGCGCTCGCGAGCATGCACGAGCAGCCCGATCGCCAGCCCGGCGATCAGGATCACGGTCGCGGCGCTCCCCAGCTCGATCAGCGCGGGACGCGCGATGAATTCCGCGGCCTCGCCGGCGGTGAGGTGGAGGGGAACCGTCGCGGGCACCTCGCGATGGCGGAGGGCGATCTGCAACCAGACGCCGACGCCGCCGAGTGCGGCGAGGCCGGCAATCAGCAGCGCGATGCGGTCGTTCGTG
This sequence comes from Dehalococcoidia bacterium, assembly GCA_963667465.2. Lineage (GTDB taxonomy): Bacteria > Chloroflexota > Dehalococcoidia > UBA2979 > UBA2979 > VXMT01. Next base: position 1,613,895 of record CAXXDN010000002.1, read on the forward strand.
CGCAGCGGCCACGGCCCGTTGCGGCGCGCTTCGTGCTCCAACTGCGCGGTCGGGCCGAGTTCTTGCCGGATCAGCACCTGCCGCGCGAAGTCCTGCGGATCGGCGATGGTGAGCGCGTAGCTGTGCTCCGGCGTGACCACGTAGACCATCTGCTCCGGGACGCGATCGGTGGCGTAGCACAGCACCGGGCCGATTGGCTCGACCGTCGCCCGCCCGATCTGGCTGCCCCACCAGGAGGCGCCTCCTGCCCGCGCGATGCCGACGGACTCGGCCGGCATCAGCCGCTCGATCGAGCCGAGCGGGATCACCTGCTGCGTCCAGCCCCAGCGGATCAGCAGCGCGTTGCGGTCCAGATGGTAGGACAGCGTCCACAGCGCCCAGGTCCAGTAGCCGAGGAGTACCGCGATCGCCGCCGCCAGCAGCGACGCGCTGTAAGCGAGCCAGCCCTCGAACCCGAGCTCCCGGCTCAGCCCGATTGCGAACAGCAACAGCGCGACGGCGAGCGCCCAGCCGGTAAGCACGCCGCCCACGACCAGGCCGGAGGTGCGAGCGGGTCGGTACTGCATCGAAGCGGTCGAGCCGTTTCGCCGCGTGGCTCAGCGCGGACGCGGCGGCGTCACGCGCCGACGGCGGCGCCGGAGTAGACGGGCGTGAGCCACTCGGCGTACTGGGGGAGGCGGCCCGTGATTGCCTGGAAGTAGCGGTCCTGCAGCTGCATCGTGACCGGCCCGGGTCGCCCGTCGCCGACCGGCACGCGGTCGACCTCGACGACGGGCGTGACGTGCGCGGCGGTGCCCGTCATGAACACCTCGTCGGCGATGTAGAGCTCGGAGCGGTCGATCGTGCGCTCCTCGACCTCCATGCCAAGCTCCTCCCGCGCGATCTGCAGCGCGGTCTCGAGCGTGATGCCCTCGAGGATGTTGTCCTGCGGCGGCGGGGTGATGATCCGGCCGCGGCGCAGGATCGCGATGTTCTCGCCGGAGCCCTCGGAGACGTGGCCGTCCTGGTTGAGCAGGATCGCCTCGTCGAACCCGGCGAGCTCCGCCTCCGTCTTCGCCATCGCGTTGTTGACGTAGAGCCCGTTCACCTTCGCCCGCGCCGGAATCGAGGTGTCGTCGACTCGCCGCCACGAGGAGGTCATGCAGCGCGCGCCCGCCTCCGGGTCCAGGTAGGCGCCGAAAGGCGCGAGGAAGAGCAGGTAGTCGTCCTCCAGGTTGTGCATGCGGACGCCGAGGATCTCGGAGGACTTGTAGACGATGGGGCGGACGTAGACGTCCTCGCGGAACTCGCTGCGCACGGCCAGCTCCTGGATCTGGTCGACCAGTTCGTCGTCGCTTGCCCTCAGCGCCATGCGCATAATCTTCGCGCTCTGGCGAAGGCGCTCGACATGCTCGCGAACCTTGAAGAGGTAGAGCTCGCCCTGGTCGCCGTTCCAGTTGCCGCGGATGCCCTCGAAGACGGCCGTTCCGTAGTTGAAGGCGTGGGTCATGACGCCGATCTTCGCGTCCGCGAGCGGCATGAACTCGCCGCGCAGGTACGCCATCGGTATCGCCATCGTGTGCTCCAGCCGCCGCCTCCGGGCTGCTGCCGGGCGCGGGCGTGATCGATCGTGATGCTTGGCACGATGATATGGGCCGCGCGGATCGGTCGGCAACCGCCGCACGAGGCCGGGCGCTCCCGGGCGCGCTATGCTCCCCTCCCGACGAGCGCGCAGCGAGGCGCACACGGAGCAGAGGAGGCAGGGCGATGCCCAAGCTCAGCGAGACCTTCACCATCGGTGGACTCGAGATCGCGGCGCTCAGCGACGGCGCGCCGGATCGCGCCCTCGGGGGCTTCTTCCGCGACGTCGACCCGGCGGCCTGGACGAGCGCAATCGGCATCACAGACCCCGAGGACCCCGTGCCCTTCAACTTCGGCTCGTTCCTGATCCGCGGCGACGGCCACATCACGCTGATCGACACCGGCTACGGCGTGCCCGCCCTCGCGATGGGTATCTCCGGGGGCGGGGAGCTGCCCGAGCGCATCACCGAGCTCGGCGTGCGGCTCGAGGAGATCGACCGCGTGATCCACACGCACCTGCACGGCGACCACGTCGGCTGGAACATCCACGACAACGAGGACGACCGGCTGATGTTCCCCAACGCCACCTTCTACGTGCACGAGAACGAACTGAACTACTGGACCGGCAGCGCCTCCGACGACAACCCGATGGCAGAGAACGTGCGCCGCCGCATCAACCCCGTCATCGCGGCCGGCCGCGTCGAGGCCACCGCGGGCGAGTTCGCAGTCAGCGAGGCGCTCACGATGGTTCCCGCGCCGGGCCACACGCCCGGCCACTGCACCGTCCTCGCCGCCTCGCAGGGGACCAACCTGCTGCTGCTCGGCGACGCTGCGCACCACCCGGTCCACCTCGAGCACCACGACTGGATCCCGCAGGTCGACCTCGATCCCGCCGAGTCCACGCGATCGCGCGGCAAGGTCGCGCGGTTGGCGGTCGAGAAGGACGCGATCGTGACCAGCGGCCACTTCCCGATCCTCTCGCTCGGCCGCATCCGCGAGGTCGAGGGCGGCTACAAGTGGGAGCTGATCGAGGAGCGCGGCTAGCCGCCGCCCGTCACATCGATGGTCACACCGGTTACGAAGTCCGCGTGCGACGAGGCGAGGAAGCAGGCGACGTTCGCCTGGTCGATCGGCTCGGCGACGCGGCCCAGCGGAATCGCGGCCACCTGGCGCTCGCGCGACCCTGCCGGCCGCTGCTCATACTCGCGAACGATGCGCTCGGTCATGGTGGTCGCGGGTGCGATCGCGTTGACGTTGATGCCTGCAGGGCCGACTTCCGTCGCAAGCTTCGCCGTGAACGAGATGATGCCGCCCTTGGCTGTGGCGTAGGCCGCCGAACTCGTCGGACTCCTCCCGCGACTCGATCGGGAGGAGAAGTTCACGATCTTGCCGCCGCCCTGCCGGGTCATGTGGGGAATCACGGCGTTGCAGAACAGGAAGGTCCCGGTGAGGTTGAAGTCCAGCACCGTCTGCCACTCCTCCAGCGTCAACTGATCGGTCGTGGCGCCCCGCCTCGCGATGATCGTGGAGCCGCCGACACCGTTGATGAGAATGTCGATCCTGCCGAAGCGCTCGACCGCGCCGGCGACGACGGCGTCCACTTCCGCCTGCTCGAGTGCGTTGGCGTGATAGGCGTGGTGCTCGCCTCCGCCGGCCGCCGCGAGGGCCTCCAGCGCGCGGTCGAGCAGCTCCTTGTTGTTGTCGACGGCGGCGATCGTGCCGCCCTCGGCGGCGATGATCCCGGCGGCGGAGCGGCAGATGCCGCTGGCGGCCCCGGTGATCAGCGCCACCTTGCCTTCGAAGCGAGCGAACGAGGTGTCGGCCATGGTGATGCCCCCTACCCGGTCGCCGGGACGCCGGCCCTCGCGAGGGCCGCGCCGGCGCCGGCCTGCTCGAACGCGCCGACATGCGGCAGCACCTCTCGCGCGAACAGCTCGAGCATCTTCGTCGTCTTCGCGGGGCCGTAGTACGGCGGGTAGTGGATCATCACCGACGAGGCGCCCGCCCGGGCCAACTCCTCGAGGCGGCGCAACACCGTGTCCGGCGACCCGTGCAGCACGGTGTCCCGGGTGATCTTCTCGTAGGCGAACGCATCCTCGTCGCTCTTCTCGGTGACGTCGCCGAGGTAGCTGCCGGTCCTCCCGCTGAGCAGGAAGCTCGTCATGTGGCGCACGATGCCCTCTTCGGACTCCTCGCGGGCGATCGCGTCCGACTCGGCGACATAGACCATGCGGGCGACGTCGACATCGCCGAAGGCCGGGTTCCGGCTGTAGGGAGCCTGCGCCTCCGCCATGTGCTCGCGGTAGAACGCCACGTGTTCGCCGATCGTCTCGATCGATGGCAGTGCGGACTGCATGAGGCCGAAGCCGTTGCGGGCCGCGTACGCCATCGAGCCTTCCGTGCCGGCCGCCATGTAGATCGGCGGATGGGGCTGCTGGATCGGCTGCGGGAAGACCTCGCTCTGCTCGTCCATCGTGATCTTGAAGAACTGGCCGTCCACGTTGACGCGCTTGTCGAAGAAGCCCTGCAGGATCAGCGGCACCGCCTCCTCCCGCATCATCACGTGCCGCTCGTCGTAGTCGACGCCGAGGCCCTCGAACTCGTAGGGCCGGTAGCCGGAACCAAGGCCGAGCTGGAAGCGGCCGTCGCTCAGGATGTCGACGAAGGCCGCGTTCTCGACGATCCGCAGGGGATGGTGCAGCGGCACGACCATGACGGCCGCGCCGAGCTTGATGCGGCTGGTCTTCGCGGCGAGGTAGGACAGGTAGCTGAACGGGTCGGGCAGGATGCCGTACGCGTTCGAGAAGTGATGCTCCGCGATCCAGACGCTGTCGTACCCGTTCTCCTCAGCGGTCAGCACCTCGTTGGTGACGCGTGCGTGGACCGACTGATGCGGATACGGCGACGTCTCCGGGTCCGGGTGCGAGGTGAGCAGCAGTCCGATCTTCACGTTCAGTCTCCCAGCGAATTCCGCCCGCCAACGATAGCCGCATCCCCGCTCAGGCCGCCATCGCCGTACCGCTGCTATAGGCTTGGCGACGAACTGCGAACTGCAACGGGGCGAGCCGGCGAGAGCGCTTCCGTGCGAGGAGGAGAACAGTGACCGCATTCGTGCTCATCCACGGCGCATACCAGGGCGGCTGGATCTGGGCCCCCGTCGCCGCACGGCTGCACGCCGAGGGCCATGTCGCGCACGCGCCGTCGCTGGACGGCTGCGGCGAGCGGGCGACACAGCTGCGGCCCGGCATCACCACGGAGTCGCAGGCGGAGGAGACCGCGCAGTTGCTCTTCTACGAGGACCTGAGCGACGTGGTCCTCGTCGGGACGTCGTCGGGCGGAATGGTCGCGGCGAGGACGGCCGAGCTCGCGCGCGAGCGGGTGGCTCGCCTCGTCTTCGTCGACGCGCTCGTCCTCAAGCCCGGCGAGACCATCGGCGATATCGTGAACCGGCCGAGGCCAATCAACAGCGACGTGGCGACCGGCCGGCCCTCCGAGGAACGCCTCGCGGACCTGCTCCGCGATCTCCCGCGCGAGAGCGCCGAGTGGGCGGCGGAGCGCTTCGGCTTGCACCCCGCCGCGGCATTCGCCGAGCCCGTGGTGCTGGACTCGTTCTGGGACCGGGAGTGGGACGCCTCGGTGATCTGGTGCCGGCGCGCCGCGAACCCCGGCGAGGCGCACCAGCGCCGCTGCGCGGAGGCGCTCGGCGCTCGCTGGCACGAGCTCGACACCGGCCACTACCCGATGCTCAGCGAGCCGGACGCGCTGACGCGGCTCATCCTCGAGGGGTAACGAGCGAGGCGATTCCGTGCGAGGAGGGAACCGATGACCGCATTCGTGCTCATCCACGGCGCATACCAGGGCGGCTGGATCTGGGGCCCCGTCGCGCGGCGGCTCCGCGCAGCGGGCCATGACGTGTACGCGCCGTCGCTCGACGGCTGCGGCGAGCGGTCGGAGCAGGACCGGCCGGGCATCACTGTCGAGTCACAGGCCGACGAGATCGCGGAGCTGCTCTTCTACGAAGACCTTGGCGACGTGGTGCTGGTCGGCACCTCGTCGGGCGGGATGGTGGCGACGAGGACGGCGGAGCTCGCACGCGAGCGGATCGCCCGCCTCGTCTTTGTCGACGCGCTCGTGCTGAAGCACGGCGAGACCAGCGCGGACGTCCTCCAGCGGCCGCGGACCCCCGCCACGGCGACCGGCCGCCCGACCGAGGGGCACCTGGCGCGCCTGCTCCACGGCCTCCCGCCCGAGACGGCTGCGTGGGCAGGCGAGCGCTTTCGGGGTCGCCCCGGCGGAACCGTCACGCAGCCCGTCGTGCTGGAGTCGTTCTGGGATCAGGACTGGGACGTCGCGGTCATCTGGTGCAGGCAGGCGCAGAACCCCGGCGAGGCCCACCAGCGCCGCACCGCGGAGACGTTCGGCGCCACCTGGCTCGAGCTCGACACCGGCCACTACCCCATGCTCAGCGAGCCGGACGCGCTGACGCGGCTCATCCTCGAGAGCTGACGCACGAGGCGGCGCGAGCCGACCGCTCAGCGACCCTTGAACACGGGCTCGCGCCGCTCGCCGAGCGCCGCGCGAGCCTCGGCGGCGTCCTCCGAGGTGCGGGGAATGGGCGAGGCGTTCGAGGTCAGCACGGCCGTGTGTTCGAGCGTGGTGTCCATGGCCGCCCGGATCACCCGCTTGTTGACCCGGGAGACCAGCGGCGGGTTGCGCATGATGCGGTCGCACAGCGCACGCAGCTCCGCCTCGAGGTCCTCGGCAGGGACGAGCCTGTTCAGTTCCCCCTCGCCGTATTACGCATGCAGTCTGGCGGGCGTGGCTTCACATTTTGGGGACGGCTTGCCCTTCGAACGCCGGCTGAGTGCGCAGGAGCTACGGCCGACCGTTCAGCCACTCGCCAGCGCTAACCGACGACAACCGGCGCCACCGCTCCGAGCAGCCAGCGAGCGATCGCCGTCATCGCGGCGTCCTGGTGCGGCTGGCCGAAGACCTGCACGCCGACGGGCATCCCGCCGACACTCATGAGCGGCATGCTCACTGCCGGGGCGAACAGCATCGAACTCGGGAAGTTGAACACCGGATCGCCCGTCGGGCGCGCGGCCAGTGGCGCGCCCGGCTCGTCGCCGAGCCAGACGTGCGCGGGGCCCGGGCAGGAGAGTGTGATGATCGCGTCGGCGGATGCGGCGAGGGTGGCGTGCGCCGCCTGGGCGGCCTCGCGGGCGAGCAGCGCCGCCCGGTAGTCGTCCACCGCCATCGCCTCTGCCCGCGCAAGCACGGCCTTCGCCCGCTCGCTGACGCCGTCCGGGTGCTGGTCGACGAGGTTGCGCGTCGCCCAGCGGTTCTCCCAGCCGGTGATCGCGTTACACACCTCGCTCGCATCGCCGACGGCGCGCTCGAGCGATTCGACCAGCGGGTTGTCCGTTCGCCGCAGGAGCCGGACGCCCAGCTCGCTCAACTGACCGAGGGCTGCCGAGAAGCCCTCCTTGCTGGATTCGTCAAGCTCGGCCCAGCCCTGCGTCTCGAGGACGATCAGCCGCTCGGGCTTGCGCGGCTCAGGGGTCGTCGCGGGCCCGTCCAGGCCGGGCCAGCCGCGATCGCCTCCCGCCCGCCGCACGATCTCGATGGCGACCTGCCACATGTCCTCGATGCAGCCCGCGTGGACGCCGTGCGTGCTCATGCTTGTCGCCTGCCGCTCGCCGCGGTTGATGCCGCCCTGCGTCGGCTTGAGGGCGACGTTCCCGCAGTAGCCGGCGGGCCGGATGATCGAACCGCCGACCTGCGAGCCAATCGCCGCCGGGAGCATGCGCGCCGCGACCGCGGCCGCCGATCCCGACGAGGAGCCGCCCGGCGAGCGCCGGGGGTCGAACGGATTGGTCGTTGGCCCCGGGTGCGCGCCGCCGAGCTCGGCCGTCACGGTCTTCCCGAGGATCACGGCGCCCGCCTGCCGCAGCGCCCAGACGGCGGCGTTGTCGCGCTCCGGGAAGTTCCCGCTGAACGCCTCGCAGCCGTACTCGGTCGGCATGTCCTTCGTCTCGAGGAGGTCCTTGATCCCGACGGGCATGCCGTCGATCGGGGAGCGCGGCTCGCCCGCGGCCCAGCGCTCCGTGCTCGCGTCGGCGGCCGCGCGCGCCGAGTCCCGGTTGAGGTACGCGAAGGCCTGCACCACCGGCTCGCGCTCCTCGATGGTCGTCAGGCAGCGCTCGAGGTAGTCGCGGGGCGTGTCAGCGCCGCTGCGGAAGCGCTGGGCGGCGTCGTGGAACCTCAGGGGCTCATGGGCCCGCGGGTCGTAGCCCGTCGCGCTGGCCTGCGTCATCACCCAGCCTCGCTCAGCGACCCTTGAACACGGGCTCGCGCCGCTCGCCGAGCGCCGCACGAGCCTCGGCGGCGTCCTCGGAGGTGCCGGGAATCGGTGAGGCGTTCGAGGTCAGCACGGCCGTGTGTTCGAGCGTGGTGTCCATGGCCGCCCGGATCACCCGCTTGTTGACCCAGGAGACCAGCGGCGGGTTGCGCATGATGCGGTCGCACAGCGCACGCACCTCCGCCTCGAGGTCCTCGGCGGGGACGAGCCTGTTCAGGACGCCCCACTCCGCGGCCGTCGCGCCGTCGAGGTGGCCGGTGAAGGAGAACTCGAGCGCGCGACCGAGGCCGGCCAGTCTCGTCAGGTAGTAGGCGCCGCCGTTCTCGATGATCTGGCCGACCTGGTGGTAGGAGATGAAGCGCGTGTGCTCGCTGCCGTAGCGGATGTCGCATTGCAGCGCCATGTCCATGCCGAACCCGGCTGCCACGCCGTTGACCATCGCGACCGTCGGCTTGCGGATGAACGAGATGTCCTTCATCAGCTTGGTGATGCCGTAGTAGAAACGCTGGCGCGTCGCATCGAGCCCGCCGGCCTCGTACGGTGCGTTGCCGAGGAAGTTGTCGCCGCGCTGGAAGTCGCCAAGGTCGGTGCCCCTGACGTTCACGCCCGCGCAGAAGCCGCGCCCGACACCGGTCAGCACGATCACCTTGACGTCCGGGTCGTCGTCGCCGGCGCGCATGTACTCGCCGACCTTGGCCAGCGTGCCGGTCCGCTCGGGACCGCCGACGGCGGCGTTGAGCATCTCGGGTCGGTTGAACTTGATCCAGAGGATCCCGTTGTCCTCCTTCTCGTAGAGGAGGTACGGGACGAGTTCGAGTTGCTGCATGGGAAACCCCTTCGGACGCCTCAGATTCTCAGACGCGCCAGAGCGTAGCGCCTTGCCGGGGAAGCGGACACTCGCCAGGCCGGACGGGCACGTCGCCGCCAAGCGACCTTCGCGGGGCCGATCAGCCGCTGAACAGCACCGGCTCCCCGCCCGAGGCGATCGCCTCGGTGCGACGCCGTACCTGTTCGATGGCCTTTTCCGGCTGCGTGAGCACGTAGAAGCGCTCCTCGCGGATCGCTGCACAGACCAGATCGGCGATCTCCCCGGGTGTCCGGTATTCGCCCTCAGGCTCCGCTTGCCGGTCGCGCATCCGCGCCTCGTAGCGCTCGCGCTCCAGCGCCACCCGCTCCTCGTCGCCGGGCTCGCGGTACTCCGCCGGACGTTCGCTCTTCGCGATTCCACCGGAGATGCGACCGGGTATGAGGAGCGAGGCCCGCACCATCGCGCCGGCCTCGGCAAGCTCGTGGTGCAGCACCTCGGTCAGCGTCACGATCGCGCCCTTGCTCACTACGTACGGACTGTTGCCGCGCCGCCCGCCGAAGGCCGGGACAGTCGTGGTGTTGACGATGTGCCCCTCGCCCTGCGCCAGCATGATCGGCACGAAGACGCGCACGGCGTGCACGGTGCCCCAGAGGTTGCCGTCGAGCGTCCAGCGCCAGTCCGCGTCGCTCGCCTCCCAGAGATTCGCGCTGCGCGGGTTCACGCCGACGTTGTTGCAGAGCACATGCACCGCGCCGAATTCCTCCAGCGCGCGCTCGGCGAGAGCCTGCACCGCGGCGAGCGCCCCGACATCCGTCGGCACCGCGAGGCAGCTCGCGCCCGCCGCGCGCAGCTCGGCCTCCGCGCTCGCCAGTCCCGCGGCGTCGATGTCCGCCAGCACGACCCGCATCCGCTCCTCCGCGAAGCGTCGCGCCAGCGCGAGCCCGAGGTTCCCGACTCCCGCGACGATCGCCACCCGGCCGCTGAGTTCTTGCACTCTCGTTCCCCCTCGCCGCCGCGCCAGCCGGAGACTCGCATCGGAGCTTGACGCCCCGGACTCCAGCTGGATGCTAGTCTCCGCGCCGGCGGCCTGCGAGCGAGCCTGCGCCTGCCGCGAGGGGAGCGAACGCGTGACAGCCGACCGCGATCTCGAGGGCAAGACCGCGCTCATCACCGGTTCCGGCCGCAACCTCGGACGCGCCATCCTGCTCGAGTTCGCGGCCCGTGGCGCGAACGTCGTCGTCAACGCGCGCAGCAACCGCGCCGAGGCCGAGGCGGTCGCGGAGGAGGCCCGCACGCTCGGTGCGGACGCCCTCGTGGCACTCGGCGACGTGGGCGACGCGGACGCGGTGGGCGCGATCGTTGACAAGGCGCTGCGGCGCTTCTCCGCGATCGACATCTCCGTCAGCAACGCCGCCACCCGTCCGCACCAGAGCGTCCTCGACATCAGCCCCGAGGAGTGGCGGCGCTCGCTCGCGACCAACCTCGACGCCTCGTTCCACCTCGCGCAGGCGGTCGCGCCCTCGATGATCGAGCGGGGCCGGGGCCGCATCATCCACATCGGCGGCGGCTTCGGCGTCGAACCCGGCCGGGTGCACACGCTCGCGGGCAAGGCGGGCCTGCTCGGCCTCACGAGGGCGCTCGCGGCCGATCTCGGGCGCCACGGCATCACCGCCAACATGGTCGCCCCCGCGGCCATCGACGTGAGCGGCGAGCGCGACGGGCGCCCGCCCGAGAGCGGGCCGGACGCCGTCCCGCTGGGCCGCTGGGGCACGCCCGAGGACGTCGCCTGGGCCTGCGCCTTCCTCGCCTCGGAGCGCTCGGGCTTCATCACCGGCCAGGCGCTGTACGTCAACGGCGGGCGGATGATGCGCTGAGGGCCGGCGCTCGGCCCGGGAGCGCCGGGTCTCGCGCGACTCGATCTGTAGACTCGATGCGCGGCCCGGCCCCGCGGGAGACGCCTCCGCAGCCGGGCGGCCGAGCTCGCCGCTGCGGCGCGCCGCATGGAGAGCGAACGGCACACGTCAGGTCGGCGCAGGACCCGGAGGTTGCGATGGCGGGACCGCTGAGCGGGATTACGGTGCTCGACTTCACCTGGGCGATGGCCGGCCCCTACGGGGTGATGATTCTCGCGGACCTCGGGGCGGAGGTGTGGAAGATCGAGACGCCGTTCCAGACGGAGCGGCGGCGCGGGAACGGGCCCTACGTGCACGGGGTCAGCACCTACTTCTTCTCGATCAACCGGGGCAAGAAGAGCATCATGCTCGACCTCAAGGCGCCCGAGGCGACGGAGATCGTGCACCGGCTGGTGCGGCGCGCCGACGTCGTCACCGAGAACTTCTCGCCGGGGACGATGGAGCGCCTCGGCTTCGGGTACGAGGCGCTGTCGGCGCTGAATCCGGCGCTGGTCTACGCCTCGACGTCCGGGTTCGGGCAGACGGGGCCCTACCGGGAGCGGGGCGCCGTCGACATCATCGCCCAGGCGACGGGTGGAGTGATGAGCACGACCGGGCACGAGAGCGATCCGTCGCCCTCGCGCGCGGGGTACTCGATCGGCGACATGGCCGGGGGGATCTTCACCGCGATCGGAGTGCTCTCGGCGCTGGTGGAGCGCAACTCGAGCGGCCTCGGTCAGCACGTCGACGTCGCGATGGTCGACGCCCAGGTGGCGCTCATGGAGAACGCGATCGTGCGCCACTTCGCAACGGGCGAGGTGCAGCCGCGGGCGGGACTGCGGCACCCGCTGAGCACGCCCCACCAGGCATTCCCGGCGAGCGACGGCTGGTTCGTGGTGGCTGGAGTGCGAGACCACGGCTGGCAGCTCTTCTGCGGCATGATCGAGGCGGACGAACTCGCGGTGGATCCGCGCTTCGCGGAGAACGCGCTGCGAACGCAGAACTACGCAGAGCTGGAGCCGCTGATGTTCGCGGCGACGCGGCGGAAGCCGCGGGATCACTGGCTGGAGACGCTGAAGGACCAGTTCCTGGTGGCGCCGCTGAACAACGTCGCGGACGTGGCGCGGGATCCGCATCTCCGGGCGCGCGACATGTTCCGCGAGCTGCCGACGTGGACCGGCGGGACGCTGACGGTCTCGAACACTCCCGTGAAGCACTCGCGCACGCCCGGCGGAGCGGAGCGCGGGGCGTCGAAGCCGGGCGAGCACAGCCGCGAGCTGCTGGACAGCATCGGCTTCCTCGAGGCGGAGATCGACGACCTCGTGGCGCGCGGCGTGATCGCGGAGGAGCCGGCAGAGGACGAGTAGGCCGCTCCGGCCGCGACGCCTACGGCAGCATCGTGGGCAACACCCACATAGGCGTCTCGCCGACCTCGTACGTCTCGAGCGGCGTGAGCGTCCCGCTCTCGCCGTCCACCCGGTACGAGGTGAGGCGGCCGGACTCGAGCCCGCTGGCGAACACGAAGCGCCCGCTCGGATCGAGGCCGAACGCGCGCGGGACGGGCTCGGCCGCGACGCGTCCGGTGGCCGTCAGTAGCCCCGTCGCGTCATCGAGGGCGAAGCTCGCGACGCTGTTGTGCCCCCGGTTCGGTGCGAAGAGGAACCTCCCCGACGGGGTGATCTGGATCTGCGAGCAGGAGTTGCCACCGTCGAAGTCGGCGGGGAGCGTCGAGACGGTCTGCACGGGAGCGAGCGTTCCGCTCTCCCGGTCGAATGCCCAGGCAGTCACGCTGCAGCCCTGCTCGTTCGAGGTGTAGACAAGGTCCTTGTCCGGATGGAAGCAGAGGTGGCGCGGCCCGTCCTCGCCCTCGGGCTTGGCCATGGCCGGGTCGTTGGGCGTCAGCTCGCCGCTGCGTTCGTCGAACCTGAACTGGAAGACCGCGTTGGGGCCCCGGTTCTCGATGTGCGGAACGAAGACGAAGCGGTTCGAGGGGTCCGTCTGGATCGAGTGCGCCCCGGTCGCCGTGTCGAGCCAGTGCACGGCCGGACCGCCGAGGGCGCCGGCGGCGTCCAGCGGGTGCACGGCCACCTTGCCGATGAAGTAGTAGGACGAGAACAGGAAGTTCCCGTTGCGGTCGGTGGCGACGAAGTTCGGCTCACCCTCGAGCGGTACCGTCCCCGTCATCGAGAGATCGCCCGTGTCGGGGTCAACATCGAAGCTCGACATCAGGCGCTCGTTGCGGCGCCCGACGTACATGCGCCTCCGCTCGGGATCGAGGGCGAGTGGCGCCGGTCCCCCCGACACCTCGATCTCGTGCCGCTGCTCGAGCCGGCCATCGGTGGGGTCCATCACGTAGCGCAGGATCTTGTCGTCGCCCTGCAGTGAGACGTAGACGTAGGTGGTCATTCGTTGCCTTCCCCTCGGCGCATGCGGGCTGTGCGAGCCCGTGCGTCAGCTGTCGCGCGATCGTGAGCGGCGGCGGGAGCCCCTGGCCTGTGCGTCCGGGGCGAGCACCGCCTCGGCGTGCTCGATATCCGCGAGCGCCTGCCGGAACACCACCTGCTTGAGATAGGTCTGGTACGGGACACCGAGGATCGCCGCCGCGCGCTTCACGACGGCGATCTGGCCCTTACCCCAGCGCAGGGTGACGCTGCCGGTCGCGAGCTCCCGGTCGGCCTCAGCCTCCAGACGCGAGACGAGTTCGGAGACGCTGGCGTCTTCCTCGACACGCTCGTCGACGACTTTCATCTCGCGGGACTTGCGCGGCCTGGCCATCATTCCTCCTCCCGTTCGAAGCAGCTGATCACGATCACCGAGTCGTCGTGGGGGTGGCGCGTCCAGTAGAGGCCGTGCGTTTCGGTCGCGCTCTCAAACCGCTGTCGCGCCTCATCCCAAGAACTCTCTCCCCCGTTGAAGAACGTGCGGGTCGCATCCTCCGGCGTCGTACCGTGCCGCAATGTGATGTGCAGCATCTCTGGTACCTCCGCGTCGTAGTAGCAGCGAAAGCGCTCAGCACCGGCCTCGATGATCAGCGCCTCGCGAATCGGCATGCCGCGAGTGTACTGCAAATAGCATTACATTGGGTGGCTCTTCCGGACACTGCTGGTACAGCTAGATCGCGCCGGCCGCGCGTAGCGACTCGATCTCCCCGGCGTCGAGGCCGATCTCCGCCAGCACCTCAGCGGTGTGCTCGCCGACGAGGGGAGCGCGGCGCGTGATCGCGAGCGGGGAGTCGGAGTACAGACCCCAGCTGCCGGGGTAGCGGAAGCTGTCGCCGAGCTCGGGATGTTCGACGTCGACCCAGTAGCCGCGGTCCTCCCAGTGCGGGTCCGCGAGGATCTCGTCGACGCTGCGCACGGCGCCCCACGGCAGCCCGCGCTCCTGCGCCCCCCGGCAGGCCTCCTCGGCGGTGACCTGCGGGAAGAAGGCGTGCAACACGTCCGCGATGTGCTCCTGGCTCTCCTCGACGACCTGCGCGTCGCGGTAGCGCTCGTCCAGGAGGTCGGCGGCGGCGCCGTACTCGTCCATCCACTCGGCGAAGATGCGGACCCGCTCGGGCGAGATCCGCTGGTTGAACATCGCGTTGATGTAGGTGCCGTCCTTGCAGAGGTACTGCGTCCGGGGGCGCGGCATCGACCAGGCCGAGTGGCGGCCCGTCTGGCGGCGGACGACACGGCCAGTCGAGAAGTAGGTTGGGATCGCCGACTCCGTGGTGAGCGAGCAGGCCTCGTGGATCGAGACATCGAGGTGCTGGCCCTCACCGCTCATGTCGCGGTAGACGATCGCGGCGCTGATCGCGACGAGGGCGAAGTGGCAGCCGATGTGCCAGGCGTTGCCGCCGCCCGGCGCGATCGGCGGCGCGTCCGGGTTGTCCTCCTCGTCGTAGCCGCACTGCGCCATCTGGCCGCCGGCCGCCAGTTGCACGAGGTCCGTCGTCTGGAAGTCGCGCCAGGGGCCGTCCTGACCGAAGGGCGTGAGCGAGCAGTAGATCAGCCGCGGGTCGGCGCTGCGCAACTCGTCCGGGCCGAGACCGAGCGCCGCCAGCCGGCCGGGCGGCTGCGTCTCGAGGAAGACGTCGGCGCCGGCGACGAGGCGACGCAGCATCGGGCCGCCCTCGGCACTCTCGATGTCGAGCGTGATCCCGCGCTTGCCGCTGTTGTAGTGCCAGAAGGAGAGACTGCGGTCCGGGTGCGGCTCGTCGTGGTGGTAGGGACCGACCCGGCGCTCGGGCGCGCCTCCCGGCGGCTCGACCTTGATCACGTCCGCGCCGAGGTCGGCGAGCAGCCGTCCGCACCACTGGCCCTGCTCGCCGGCCAGCTCGACCACGCGGAGATCCGCGAGCGGGCCGCCGGCCGTCACGAGGCGGCTCCAGATCCGGCTGCCGCCTCCGCCTCAAGGTAAGGCTCGATCGGCAGGTCGTCGGGCCAGATCGAGCCGTCCCGGTAGCCCTCGCCAAGCTCCTCCGCGCTGAGGCCGAGCAGGCCGCACAGCACCTCGCGATTGTGCTCCCCAATGAGCGGAGCGGCCCTGCGCGACGTGGTCCCGGTCGCCGATGCGCGGAAGGGGAGGTTCTGGTAGCCCATCGGGCCGAGCCCGGCGTGCGGAAGCTCCGTGAACATCCCGCGATGGCGGAGCTGCGGATCGCGCGTGACGCGGTCCTCGTTGCTCTGGACGGGCATCGCGGGGACGCCGGCAGCCTGGCAGCGTTCGGCCAGCTCGTACTTCTCGAGGGTCTGCGTCCACGCCTCGATCTGATGGTCGAGATCCTCCTGGTGCGCGACCCGGCCGTCGTTGGCGGCGAAGCGGGACGCGCGCGCCCACTCGGGGTCGCCCATCACTCCGGCGAGGGCGCTCCATTGCTCGTCGTCGCGGCAGACGATCGCGCACCAGTCGTTGTAGCCGCCGGGGGCCGTGCGGTAGGCGTTGTGGGGGGCGACCAGCGGGCCGCGGTAGTTGTCGAGGAGCGGCGTCCCCGGCCAGTGCGTGCGGTTGCCGGGCGGGAAGCCCTCGCGGCGCATCGGCCGGCCGTTGACGGTCGCGTCGAGGATCGCCGCTCCGGCGAGCGCGATCCCCGAGCCGACCTGCGAGAGGTCGACATGCTGGCCGCGGCCGGTCACGTGGCGGTGGTGGAGCGCCGTCATCACGGCGATCGCACCGTAGATGCCTCCGGTGTCATCGAGGTACGACCAGCCCCAGCCGGCCGGCGGCTCGCCCGGCAGCCCGGAGAGGAACGTCATCCCGGAGAGCGCCTGCGCGCTCGGCCCGTAGGTGCGATAGGGGTGATCGCGGCCGGTGTGCCCGAGGGCGGAGAGCGAGACGTAGATGATGTCCTGCTTGATCTCACGCAGCTGCTCGTAGCCGAGCTCCCAGCGCTGCATCACCCGCGACGTGAAGTTCTCGATCACGACGTCGGAGACGGCGATCAGGCGCTTCAGCAACTCGCGGCCTCGCAGGTTGCGAAGGTTGAGGGTGACGCTGCGCTTGTTGACGTTCTTCTCGCTGAACCAGTGGCTGTTGTTGAGGTTCGGCTCGATGTGCTCGGGCCGGCCGGTGTTCGTGTAGCGGTCGTTGTGGTGGACAGAGCCGGGCGCGGGCCACTCGACCTTGATCACCTCCGCGCCGAGCGTGCCGAGGATGCGCGTGCCCCAGGGCCCGGCGCGCACCCAGCTGAGATCGACGACGCGCACGCCCTCGAGGGCACGCGCACCGCCGCGGGCCGGCTGCCCGCCAGATCGCTCGCTCATCGCCGCCTCAGTTCTCGAAACGCCAGCCGTCGGCCGCCTCGCCGCTGACGCGCCAGCGCGGCACGACGAAGGCGTCCTCCGGCGCGTGATCGTAGACCACCTCGACGGGCGCGCCGATTGCCGCGGCGTCCTCGTCGTCGACGAGCACGCCGCCGATGCGCACCGGCTCGCCATTCGCGTTCGCGCAGTCGGGAAGCTCGACGAGCGCGACAACGTAGGGGACTGCCTCGCGGAAGGCGGCGAGCACCGGGTGGCAGACGACGACGTAGCCTGCGATCACGCCCCGCCCTGCGGACTCGTGCCAGCCGAGGTTCAGCGAGCGGCACGAGGGGCAGACCGGGCCGGGTGGGAACCAGCGGTGCGCGCAATCCTCGCAGCTGCGGACGAGCAGGCGGTGCGCGGCCGTGCCTTCCCACCAGCCGGCGCTGTCGAGGTCGGGCTGGTGGTTGATCAGCGAGTAGTCGATTGGCCCCGGCATCGTGCCTCCCCGGCGCTGCTAGCGGCGCAGCGCGACGGACCAGCCCTGGGCGGTGCCGCCGCCGCCGACGCTGAACGAGATCGTCGGGGGGCTCGGGTCGTTCCAATTGTCGCTCCGCCGGTCCTCGCGGCTGCGGACCTGGCGGCAGCCGCCCGCGCGGTCGTAGTGGTGCTCCCCGTCCGCCCAGCCGGGGCAGTAGTCGTCGGCCTTGCCGCGCAGCTGGCGCGTCATCTCGATCAGGTAGCCGACGCCGTGGGCGTAGCCCTCGGAGAGTTGGCCGCCGTTGGTGTTCTGCGGCAGCTCGCCGTCGAGGCCGATCCGCCCATCGCCGATGAAGGCTCCGCCCTCGCCCTCGCCGCAGAAGCCGAACGCCTCGAGGTACTTCATCGGCGTGGTGGTGAAGTTGTCGTACATCGTGACGATGTCGATGTCCTCGCGGTCGATGCCGGCGTTGGTGAAGGCGCGCTCGCCGATGTACTTGCTCCAGCCGGCGTTGACGTCCTGCAGTGCCCAGACCCAGTACGGCTGGTAGGAGGAGGCGCGCGCGTTCCCGCCGAGGATGTAGACGGGCGGCTGCGCGAGGTCACGCGCCCGCTCCGCGGAGGTGAGGATCAGGCAGCCGGCGACGTCGTTCTCCTGGCAGCAGTCGAGCAGCCGGAACGGCTTCGTGATCCAGCGCGAGTTCTGGTGGTCGTCGATGGTGATCACCTCGCGGCGCGTGGCCTTCGGGTTGTTGGTCGCGGCCTTGCGCTGGGTGACGGCAAGCTCGGCCATGTTGAGCGTGCTGTAGCCGTAGCGGTGGAGGTAGGCCATCGCTTCCATCGCGAAGCGGGTGGGCGCGCCGCGGATCCCCCACGGGATCTCGTACTGGTTCATGCCGCTCGCGAGTTGGGGCTGCGCGGCCCCGGGCTCCGAGCCTCGGGCGGTGGGGGCGCCGCCGCCCATGCGCACGCCGGAGCGACCGTTCATCGAGCGGAAGATCGCGATCGCTTCGCAGTGGCCGCCCTCGAGCAGGCCGACGGACTGGTGCACGAGCTGGCCGATGCTGTTGCCGCCGCCGAGGATGTCGACGCCCACGTTGGTGCGGATGCCGAGCGCGGTCGCGACCTGGTCGTTCGTGCAGGAGTCGCCGGCGGAGGTCTGATGGCTGGTGATGCCGTCGATCTCGTCGATGGCGAGGCCCGCGTCGCGGGCGGCCTTGAGGATCGCCTCGCAGGCCATCGAGAGCGTGGTCCGGCCCGACCAGCGCGAGTACTCGGTCTCCCCGACGCCGACGATGCAGTAGCGGCCGCTGACCCGGCTCATCGCGTGCTCCCGCCCCCGAGGAGCACTATAGCGGCGTTGCGGGCTCGGCAAGGTGAATCAGGCGGGCCGACCCCCTCCCGTCACACCTTGAGCCTCACTCGATGAGGATCTGCACCTTCGCCAGGACATCCCCGACGGACCCGGCGGTGGGCGGGAGGAGACTGATCCACCCCTGGACAGCCCGGGCATTCGGCAAGCGCCGGGGAGTGGTGTCGGCTCGTGCCCGCGGTCTCCATGCCTCTATCATCGCCCCGGCGGGGCGTGAGGCCCGGCCCAGCGGGGAGCATCCCATGTCGCTCATCGAGTACGAGCAGCAGGACCACGTGGTGACGATCGCGCTCAACCGGCCCGAGCGCCTCAACGCGATGGGGGGCACGCTTCGCGACGACCTCTGTGAGGCGTGGGTGCGCTTCAACGAGGATCCCGAGGCGCGCGTCGCGATCTTCACCGGGCGCGGTCGCGCATTCTGCGCCGGCCGCGACCTCAAGGAATCGCTCGAGGAGGGGCACGGTGGGCGCAGGGGCTACACCGAGATCCTCAGCCAGGACCTGGTGCCGCAAACAGCGAAGCCGACCATCGCGGCGGTGCATGGCTACGCGATCGCGGCCGGCTTCGTGATGGCGCTGGGCTGCGACATGATCGTGGCCGCCGAGGGCACGAAGTTCCAGATGCAGCAGATCCGGCACGGCGGCACGATCGGCCACTACAGCCTCGCCATCCTCGAACAGTTGCCGTGGCAGTCGGCGATGGAGATGCTGCTCGGCGGCGTCGAGCTGGACGCAGGCCGCGGCTACGAGTTGGGGTTCGTGAATCACGTGGTCCCGCCGGACCAGTTGCTGCAGAAGGCCGGGGAGCTGGCGGCGAATCTCGCCGCCTTGCCGCCGGTGCATCTCCAGCGGACAAAGCAGCTGCTGACCGAGGTCCGCCCGCGGCCGACGCAGCAGGTCCGCGACCTCGAGCGCGAGACCCGCGAGTTCGTCGCGGGGCTCGAGGACACGACTGAGTCGATGAGAGCCTGGGTCGAGCGTCGGCCGCCCGTCTATCGCGGACGCTGACCCGGAGAGGAGCACGCTCGTGAAACTCGACGTCTTTACGGAGATCCAGAAGGCCCGCGCGAGCTGGGGTGACGACCACGAGCAGGACGTCATCGAGGAGTCCCTCGAGCAGGCGCGCCTCGCCGACGAGCTCGGCTACGAGTGCTGGTGGCAGGTCGAGCACCACGGAGCTACCGAGTTCAGCTACAGCTCGGCTCCCGAGCTGCTGCTCACCGCGATCTCGCAGCAGACGAGCCGGCTGCGGCTCGGACACTCGGGGGTGCTGGCGCCGTTCGTGGTGAATCACCCGATCCGCGTCGCGGAGCGCGCGGCGACACTCGACCGGCTCAGCCACGGTCGTGCCGAGATCGGATTCGCGCGCTCGGGCGGCCTCGAGTGGGAGACGTTCGGCGTCGACCCCGAGAGCTCGCTGGAGCAGGTCCGGCAGTGCATGCAGATGGTGAAGGGGATGTGGACGGAGAGCCCGTTCTCTTTCCAGAGCGACCTGTTCGAGATCCCTGAGCGCAACGTGATCCCGAAGCCGTTGCAGCAGCCCCACCCGCCGATGTGGCAGACCACCTCGAGCCCGGACTCCTTCCGGATGGCCGGGAACCTCGGGGTCGGCGTGCTCGCCACCACGCTGATGCAGCCGCTCGAGGTGATGGCGAGCCTGCTGGACGAGTACCGCGACGGCCTCAAGGACTGCGAGCCGGTCGGTGATTTCGTCAACGACCAGACCGCCGTGTTCACCTTCGTGCACTGCGCCAAGACCAAGCGCGAGGCGATCGAGAGCGGGGCTGCCGCCGCGGCAATGTGGTACGTGAACTCGGCGCCCGCCGTCTTCAGGGTGGACCCCGAGATCTTCTACGACTCGATCCGCGGCGAGGTCCTCGAGGGCGCCGCCTCGCGGATCACGGTCTCCGAGGACGCGCCGGCGGCCCCGGCGAGCGAAGAGGACCTCGACGATCCGAACCCGGTGGTGCGGCTGCTTCGTCATGCAGCGGCCGGGCGGGATGTCTCGCCCGAGGAGGCCTACGAGACGCTCGATCCGCTGGACTCGATCATCATCGGCGATGTCGAGACGTGCCGGCGGAAGATGCAGCGCTACAAGGACATCGGCGTGGACCGCCTGATGTGCTTCATGCAGATCGGCGATCTCCCGCACGACGCGATCATGCGGAGCCTGCGAATCACCGCTGAGGAACTGATGCCCGCGCTGGCGGACTAGCCCCCGCCGGCCCGCCGGCTGTGTCGTTGGTCTCGGGGCGCCGTGACTTCCGGGTGCCAGCCGTTCTTCGGCGAGTCCACAGATCGAGGTGCGGGATGGGACCAACGCGGCTGGCGCAGCTGGCGATCGCGCTCGCAGCGGCCGCGCTGCTCGCCTGCGCGGACGGCGAGGCCGTGAGCCCGCGCGATGCGGGCCCCGACGCGACCGCGTCGGCTTCGCCCACCGCGGGTCCGGGTGTCGAGCGGGATCTGAGCTTCCTCGCGGACTCCACCCCTAACTTCGAGATTGCGAGGATCAGGAGAGTCGGGGAGTCCGGCGACATCCGGCGCGCGTGGATGATCGTGGACATGTTGCGGTTCGTCCCGCCCGGACCCTCGGGCACCCATGGAGCGCTGGTGACCGCCTTCGCAACGCTGACGGGACAGCCCGAGGACGCCGTCGACTTCTGGGTGAAGGCCAGCAACCACCTGATCGCGAACGACGTCCCCGCACCGGACGGCTACCGGCAATGGAAGGGCAGGGTCTACACCACGCTCGTCGAGGAGTGGGCCCCGTTCTTCGACGACGCCGACGCCGCGGTCGACTGGCGCCTGATCTCCTGGGGCGGCGTCGGGATCGACGATCGACCGGTCTACAGCGAGGACCGGCCGATCGAGGAGCTCGATCCGTTCTGCGGCTGCATCCCCGCACTCAACGATCCGGCCGTCACTGCCGCCGCCGGAGGTGACTGGTACCCCGACGATCAGCTGGTCTTCGGCGTCGAGCTGAACGGCGAGGCGCGCGCCTACCCGCAGAACCAGCTGCAGGTGCACGAGCTGGTCAACGACACCCTCGGCGGCAGACGAATCGCCCTCGTCTACTGCACGCTCTGCGGCACGGCCCAGGCGTTCTTCACCGACGCACTCCCCGAGGGCGCCCCGACGCCCCGCGGTACGCTCGAACTCCGCACGTCCGGCCTGCTGTCCCGATCCAACAAGGTGATGTTCGACCTGCACACGTTCTCGTTCTTCGACACGTTCCGGGGGCGCGCCGTCAGCGGGCCGCTGCAGGATGCGGGGCTCGAACTGGAACCGCTGACGGTCGCCGTGGCGACGTGGGGCGAGTGGAAGGCCGGCCACCCCGCGACGACGATCGTGGCCGAGGACGGCGGCATCGGGCGGAGCTACCCCGCTGACCCCCTCGGTGGACGAGACGATGACGGGCCGATCTTCCCGATCGGCGACGTGGACCCGCGCCTGCCGGTGCAGGACTACGTGCTCGGAGTTCGCACGGACCGCGTGACGGTCGCGTTTCCCGAGGCGCCCGTTCGCGCGGCGCTGGCGCAGGGCCTGTCGGTCGAGCACGACGGCGTCACGGTGCGGATCGTCGCAGGCGCGCTCGCCGCCTTCGATCGCGACGGCGAGCCGATCGCGACGCACCAGTCGTTCTGGTTCGCGTGGAGCCAATTCTTCCCCGAGACCGACGTGTGGTCGGGGAACTACAACTAGCGAGCGGGCGGGGCGGGGCACCGTTGCCTGCCGGCTACCGCGTGCTAGCATCGCCTCCCGTGGCCACCGTAGCCGTCATCGGCGCCGGGGCGGTCGGCTCCTACTACGGCGCGCGCCTCGCGCAGGCCGGTCACGACGTGCGCTTTCTCCTTCGCCGCGACTACGACGCCGTCGCCGAGCGTGGCCTGCGCATCGAGTCACACCATGGCGACTTCGC
This sequence comes from Dehalococcoidia bacterium, assembly GCA_963667465.2. Classification (GTDB taxonomy): domain Bacteria; phylum Chloroflexota; class Dehalococcoidia; order UBA2979; family UBA2979; genus VXMT01. Next base: position 1,636,009 of record CAXXDN010000002.1, read on the forward strand.
GCTCGAACGCCCGGCGATCGCCCGCGACCCCGCCGCCATCGGCCCCGTCGACTGGGTGCTCTGCGGCCTCAAGACCACCGCCCTCGAGGAAGCAGCCGCCCTGATCCGTCCCTGCCTTGCACCCGGGACGCGCGTGCTTGCCATCATGAACGGCCTCGGCATCGAGGAGCGCCTCGCCGCCTCGCTCGGCAGCGAACGTGTCTTCGGCGGGCTCGCCTTCACCTGCATCAACCGGGGCGAACCGGGCGTCATCCACCACATCGAGTACGGCCAGGTCGGCATCGCGCACCTCGGCGACGACCCCGCCGAGCTCGACCGCGCCCTCGCGCTCTGGCAGGACGCGACCGTCGAGGTCGCCCGCCAGCCCTCGTTGTTGCGCGCGCGCTGGGAGAAGCTCTGCTGGAACGTGCCGTTCAATGGCCTCACCGTCGCCGCCGGCGGCGTTGACACCGAGGCGATCGTCGGCGACCCCGCCCTGCGCGCCGAGGCGCGCGCACTCATGGAGGAGGTCGTCGCCGCCGGCAACGCCGAACTTGCCGCCGCCGGCAGCCCCGAGCGCATCGACGGCGAGGCCGTCAGCTCGCGCATGTTCACGCTGACCGACGCGATGGGCCCCTACCGCCCCAGCACCCTCATCGACTACCTCGAGGGCCGCGCCATCGAGGTGGACGCCATCTTCGCCGAGCCCGCCCGCCGCGCGCGCGCCCTCGGCGTCCCGGCCCCGCGGATGGAGCTGCTGACCGCGCTCCTCGCGCGGCTCGACCCGGGCAGGGACGATGCCTGACGGCCGGTGGCCGCGCGTTGGCGCATGGGTTCGGCGGCCCAGGCAAGGGCCGGCACTACCTGGTACCGTTCCTCGGGGCGGTCGTGCTCGTAGCGGTCTGAAGGCGTGACGAACGTGGCTCAAGCGCGGCGGCGCATCGACACCCGGCCCTTCCGCGATCGCCTCGCCGACATCTCGCTCGGCGGCGACTACGAGGCGGTCAACACCCGCCTCTCCGAGGCCGGTCTCGGCGACGGTCTTCCCCTCGTCCCTCCGACGGAGGAGCGCATCGGGGCGATGCTGGCCGGCGGCGGCGTCCCGGCCGGCTCGCTGTTCCCGATGCTGGCGCCCGCCCGCGTCCCACCGACACTCCGCGACGTCGCGGCGAACGCGGTGCTGGCGGGCTGTGCGCCCGAGCACCTCCCCGTGGTCGCCGCCGCCGTCAAGGCCGTCGCCGATCCCGACTTCAACCTGACCGGCATTCAGGCAACGACGGGCGCGGCGACTCCCCTGGTGATCGTCGGCGGGCCTGTCGTCTCGCGGATCGGGATGAACGCCGGGGCGAACAGCCTGGGGCAGGGATCACGCGCGAATGCGACTATCGGTCGGGCGCTCCGGCTCGTGCTCCAGAACCTGGGGCTCGCCCTGCCCGGCATCTCGGACATGGCGACGCATGGTCAGCCCGGCAAGTACACCTGGTGCGTCGCGGAACAGGAGGCCGGCAGCCCCTGGCCGCCACTGCGAGTGGCGCTCGGCCTCCCCGCCGGCGTGAGCACGGTCACCGTCGTCGGGGCCGTCGGCAACGTCGAGGTGGTGCTGCCGGCCACGAGCCCGGAGGACCTCGCCCACGCCCTGGCCGGCTCGATGACGATCGAGGGCAACGCCGGGGGCGAGGGGACGTTCGGCGGTGGACAGGCGCTCGTGCTGCTTCCCCCGGAGAGCGCCTGGCTCCTCGATTCGCACGGTTGGGACCGGCGACGGCTCCAGCGCGAGCTCTTCGCGCGTGCCAGCGTGAGCTACGAGGCGCTGACCCCCGCCATCGTCGAGCGCACGACCGTGCGCCGCCAGGAACTCGGGCTACCGCACGAGGGCGTCCTGCGGGTGGCCCGGACGCCGGAGGACGTGCTGATCGTCGTCAGTGGCGGCGTGGGGACGAAGGCGACGTTCGTCCCGACCTGGCCCGGCGGGACTCGCGCGATCACCATCCCGTTGCCGCCAGCCTAGGCTGTCCTATTCCCGAGTAGCTGCGACAGGTGCCGGCCTTCTGAGATAGGGGCCAGGCGGTACATCCTGCTGTGTGTAGCAGCACAGGAAGGACCACCGCCATGACCCCCGAGGACGTACTGTACCGCCAGCGGCTGCGCACCTTCGCGCTCGCCGAGGAAGCAGGCGGCCCGCCGCGGTCGGCATGTCGAAGTAGCGCCGGGGAGGCTCGGAGCCCCCCGGAAGGTTCGTGCGTCGATCCGGCCCCTCTCCGGGGGGGAGGGTGAGGGTGAGGAGGCTCGCCAGCCTGACTGCCAACACGATTGGTGGGCGCGCCCTCAGAGCCGGGCGGGGCCCCGCAATGTGAGACGCTGCGGTCCGCTCGGCGCAGAGGCTGAGGCCGAAGCCGCGCGGCCGCGCGCTAGAATCCAGGCCGGGCCACGACCGGCAGTTGGAGGGGTCACGATGGAGATCAAGGCGGCAGTGCTCTACGAGGCGAACACCCCGCTGGTCGTCGAGCCCGTGCAGCTCGACGACCCGAAGGACGGCGAGGTGCTGGTGCGCATCGCGGCGGCCGGCGTCTGTCACTCCGACTACCACGTGATGAAGGGCGAGTGGACGCCGCCGCTGCCGATGGTGCTCGGCCACGAGGCCGCCGGCACCGTCGAGCGGGTGGGCGCGGGAGTCGGGCGGGTGCGGCCGGGCGACCGGGTGATCCTCAACTTCCGGCCAAACTGCGGCTGGTGCGACCACTGCACCCGCGGCGAGCCCGTGCTCTGCAACGGATCGGACAGCGAGCGCTGGCTGCTCTTCGACGGCACCGCGCGGCTGCACACCACGGCCGGGCGGGACCTCAACCACTTCGCGCGAACCGCCTCGTTCGCCGAGTACGCCGTCGTCCCCGAATCCGGCGCGGTGCCCGTCCGCGACGACGTGCCGCTCGACAAGGCCGCGCTGATCGGCTGCTCGGTGATGACCGGCGTCGGCGCGGTCATCAACACCGCGCGAGTCGAGGCCGGCAGCTCGGTGCTGGTGATCGGCTGCGGCGGCGTCGGCCTGAACTGCATCCAGGGCGCCGTGCTGGCCGGGGCGGAGCGGATCATCGCCGTCGACCTGAAGGCCAACAAGCTCGAGTACGCGAAGCAGTTCGGCGCGACCGACATCCTCGACGCGAGCGAGGGCGACACCGCGGCCCGGGTGCTGGAACTGACCGGTGGCGGCGTGGACTACGCGTTCGAGGCGATCGGCTTCTCGAAGACGATCGTCGACTGCTACGAGTCGACGCGGCTCGGCGGCACGACGGTGGTCGTGGGAATGGCGCCCGAGGACGACATGATGACCATCCCCGCGCTCTCGCTTCCGCGCACGGAGAAGGTGCTGCGCGGCTCCTGGTACGGCTCCGCCCGCCCCTGGCTCGACCTCCCGAAGATGGTCGAGCTCTACATGGGCGGCCGCCTGCAGGTAGACCCGCTGGTCAGCCGCACCTACCCGCTCGACGAGATCAACGAGGCCTACGCAGCCCTCGATCGCGGCGACGTCGCACGCAGCGTGCTGCTGATGGAGTGAGTCGCACGGAGAGCCGATTCGCTCGTTCGACGGAGGCAGCGCATGTCGCTGGTGCAGACGATCCGCGGTCCCATCCCCAGCTCCGAACTCGGACGCACGCTGTCGCATGAGCATCTGACCAACGGCACGGCCGGGATGGAGCGTGTCCCCGGGTTGCTCGACCGGGCAGAGATGGTCGACCGCTGCCTCGAGGCGCTGGGAGTGGCCCACGACGCCGGGATCGACTCGCTCATCGACCTGACGCCCTTCGACCTCGGCCGCCAGGTCTGGCTGTTCGAGGCGGTCGCAGAGCGCTCGCCGCTCAACATCGTGTGCGCCACCGGCGTCTATCGCTGGGTGCCCGTGATCTACAACGGCTGGGACGAGGACGAGATCGCGGCGCACTTCGCGCGCGAGATCGACGAAGGCATCGAGGGCACCCGGATCCGCGCCGGCGCGATCAAGCTCGCCTGGGACATCGAGTACCGGCTCGATGAGCCGGCAGGACGGAACTCGCCGCGTGACATGCTGGAGCGGACGGCCCGCGCGGCGGCGCGCGCCTCGAAGGCGTCGGGCGTACCCATCTCCTGCCACACGCGAGCGGTCGACGAGCTCGGCACGCCGTTGCTCGACATCTTCGAGGACGAGGGCCTCGACCTGCGCGCCGTGACCATCGGCCACTCCAACGACACGCAGGACCTCGACTACCTGCGCGGCCTCGCGGCCCGCGGGGCGACGGTCGGCCTCGACCGCTTCTTCTCCACAGAGGATGACTACGTTGCCGAGCGGTCCGCGCTAGCGCTGGCGCTGGCCCAGGCGGGATACGCCGAGCAGGTTTGCCTCGGCCACGACGGCTCACCGGCGGGCGTCTGGGGCGGCTGGTCGGACGAACGCCGCAGCGACTGCTGGACTCGCGTGCCCCGGCACGAGGTGCCGTGGCTGCTCGCCAACGGCGCGACCGAGGACGACGTGGACGCGATGCTGCGGCGCTCGATCGCCGCGACCTTCGAGGCTGCTGCGGCGCAGTAGCCGGAGCCACGCCGCGCAGCCACTCGCGCGCGGCTGCGATGGATCAGGACGCGAGGGGCGCGGGCGCGGCGTTACCCGGGGTAGCGATTGGGGGCCTGCCTCCGGGCTAGCCCTCAACTTGCTGGATCAGCTCGATCCTGACGTCGTCGGGGGCTCGCATCCAGCAGACGCGAATGGCGCCGAAGTCGACCGGCCCCTCCAGCACCTCGGCTCCGAGCGCCTCGAGTCGCTCGATGTCCGCCTCGAGGTCCACCGAGTCGATCCCGAAATGCTCCAACCCCTCGTGCACACCGGCGTCGCCGGGACCGAGCGTCTCGCCGCTGCGCGGGCCGGAGATATTGACCGTGATGCCGTTCTCGCTGCGCGTGGCCACGAAGCGGTCACCGACCTCACGGACGAAGTCATTCACGATCTCGAAGTTGAACGCCGCGACCCACCACTCCGCGCTCTTCCGCGGGTCGTGGGACTTGAGGTGGATGTGGTTGATCGCGAAGGTCATCAGCAGGTCCTCTGGCTCGTTGCCGCCCTTGCGCGCCGCACTGGTCGCTCAGCATTGCATGACCGGCGCGGTGCGTCCGTCACTATCCGCGATCTCAGCCGTCTCAGCCGGCCTTCACGCTGCGGCGGTTCCGGAAGAGGGCCGGTTCCACGTAGGCGCTGGGCGATGAGAGGGCGTCGTCGATGATCTCCAGGACCGCGGCCAGGGCCGGCTCAGCGAGCATGCTGTCCTGCTTCTCCCGGGTGTCGGCCAGGGGGACGTAGCCGGACACGGCGGCGCTCTGCTCGTCCACGATCGCGGCCGCCTTCCTGACCGCGTCCTCGATGTCGGCCTGGCTGATCACGCCGTGGAGCCTCCAGTTGGCCAGGATCGCGCCGTCGATGCGCTCGGTGGCGCGGTCCTTCATCTCCTCGATCTGGTCGAAGTCTGGTACCCCGCTGCAGCCAACGCCTCGCCGCACCCACGGCTCCACGTACGCCACCATGCTGTGGGCGTAGCGGAGGACGGCGTGCTCCCTGACCCCGGTGGCGTCCAGCTTGCCTTCACTCAAGATCGGGAACGCGAGGAGGGAGGCGCGGGACACCGGGGCGGCAGCCGAGTCGAGGATGACCCGCTGAACCTCGTCGACATCCACCATGTGGTAGTGCAGCGAGTGCAGGTCGCTGGGGTAGGGGGCGGGCACCCAGGCCGTGTTGCCGCCGCTGCGAGGATGGTCGATCTTGCGCTGCAGCATCTCGGCCATGGCGCGGTTCCTGACCTGCATCCCCTTGCCCACCTTGCCGTGGCGGTGAAGCCCGGCCCGCAGGCTTACGTCGACGTTGTCGAGCTCGTAGCTCGTGTTGAACGTCGCCTGGTTCAGGTCCTCCCGCAGGTCGACGGGTCCGGCGTACATCTGCGCGCGAAGCTGAGAGCCGGTGCGGTCGAGGAATCCGGTGTTGGTGAAGAAGACCCGGTTGCGGGCGGCCTGCAACGCCTGGGGGAGCTGCAGGGTCATGCCGAGTTCCTCGTTCATGATCCCGATCAGCATGGTCCCGGCGGGCAGCCCCAGGCCGCACTCCACCGCCTCGAAGAACCGCATCTGCCCAGCGACCTCCTCGGCCGTGTGGAGCTTGGGAGTGACCTGGTAGACGAAGCCGCGGCCGCTGTTCGGACCGCGGACGGGCATGGCGCCCTCGCCGTCTGCACGGGGCTCCCCGTTGGAGCCCCGGTCATGGGCGCTGGCGATGAGGGTGGTCAACAGCACGCCGACGATCCGCTCCGGTACTTCCTCGCCGCCCAGGGTGACGGCGTCGGTGTACATGTGGATCGAGACGTTCCGCACCGACATCAGGCTGGTCGCCTTGAGCGTCCGCTCCTCGCCGTTGACGTCGCGGTACGGCTTGTCGGAGTTGAGCTGCTTCAGGTTGCCCCGGGAGCCGTAGCCCGTGAGGCTGCCCCGAATCAGGCCGAGGTAGTTGCGCAGCCCCTCCACCAGATCGTCGGCGTCGACCACGGACACGGCGTCCTCGAAATCGATGATGTTGGTGAGGGCGGACTCGACAACCAGGTCCCTGAACTGGCCGTTGACCGGGTCGACCGTTCCTCCCTCGTAGAGCTGGACCTGGATCCGCAGGCCGTTGTCCGCCAGGAGGAAGTCCGCGAGTTCCGCCTCGTCGTCCAGGTTGAACCCGATGAACTTGTCCGGGTGCTCCAGTCTTACGTCGGCGCCGTCCGAGGTCCGGCCCACCAGTTCGTATGCGCCGTCGTCCTTGCGGCTCACCGAGTAGGCCTCGATCGAGTCGAAGCCGACGCCGCCCTGCCAGGCGCTGACATGCTCATCGAGGAAGGCGTTGGTCTCCTCCACGACCATCCTGAGCCGGGCGGGCCGCTGCTCCTCGGCGTCGATCCCGGAGCGAATGTCGCTCAGGAAATACGCGTCGTAGAGGCTGCCCCAGCGAGCGTTGGCCCCGCCGACGGCCATGCTGGCGTTGGTGACGGGGGTGACCAGTTCGGGTCCGTTCTGGTCCATCTCGGGATCGAGCTGCGGGGTAGCCACCTCGAAGTCCACCGCCCGCTCGGCAGCGAGGTAGCCGATCTCCACGAGGAAGCGCTCGAGGTCCCCTGCGTCCCCGGCGGCCGACTGCTCGGCGGGCGCCCAGCCGTTGCGGCGCTTCTCCCGGTAGTAGTCGTCGATCTGCTGCTGGACAGCGGCCCGCCTGGCCAGGAACTCACGGTTGGGAGGGCCGAACTCCTCGACCAGCTCAGCGAGGACCTCGAACACTCCAGCGGCGGTCCAGGCGGTGCCTGCGACGGCCTCGTCCCTCACGAAGTTGTAGAGGGAGTCCCGCACTTCCAGGATGTTGCCCGAGGACAGCCGGACCGTTGCCACGAGTCGTCAACTCCCAGGTGCGCCGCGTTGTCCATCGTGAGGCGGAGCCTCCGGCAGCGAGCGGACCGATCGGGTTCCACGCTGCCACATCGTAATACTCCCCGGCGTGCGCACTGCGTAATGGTGTCCGGAACACGCGCCGTGGGCTTGTGGCGCCGTCCTCGCTAATCGCCGCCGCCGCTCGCCTCGTCCGCCGTCCAGTGCACGGGCGGCAGGTCGCGCATCGTGTAGTAGCCGGGCGCGGCCGCCCGGGCTGCCCGCACCGCGTTGACCGCGATACCGGCGGTCGAGCGGTCGCCGTGGAACCCGCCGATCGCGTGAACCTGCACGGGGGGATCGCCGGCGATCTCGACCTCGTCTCGCGAGTCACCGACGCCGGCGGCCATCGTCAGCTTCATCGTCACGAGCGGGGCGCCGCCATGCTTCAGCGTGAGCTCTTCGCAGATGCCGGCGACGTCGCCCGGCTGCAGGGCCTCGTGGCCGGTCTCCGCCCCCGCGATCACCGGCTTGAGCGAGTGTTCGAACTCGAACGGTTCCCAGCCGAAGGCGTGGGCGATCGCCGCCGCCGATTCGCGCAGCCCGATGTGCCCGAAGCCGCCGGTGGCGACCCGCTCGTTGAACTCGTCGAGGGCCATACCGACGCCCACCTTCTGCTGGAAGGGGAGCCGCCGTTGCGCCGCATCGAGGACGCGCGTGACAGTGACCGACTCGACGTTGTTCGAGACCGCGGAGAGCACGATGGGCAACGTGTCCATCGCGAAGCCGGGGTTCACCCCGGTCGCGAGCAGCGTTGCGCCGTGCTCGCGAGCGAGCGCGTCGAGCCGGGCCGCCAGCTCGGGCCGCTCGTAGGCGAAGGAGAGTTCCTCGCAGATCGAAACCACATCGAGGCCGCGCGTGAGCGCCTGCGTGAGCTGCGGCAGGACGGCGTCGAGGCTGGAGACGGTGGCGTGCAAGACCACGTCCGCCTCCGGCCAGTCCCCCACCGCGGGGTCCGCGATGGTCACCCCGATCGCTGCCTCGCCGACGACGCTACCGAGGTCCTGCCCGAGCTTCGCCGGATCGCTGTCGAAGGCGGCGACGACCTCGATGTCGCGCCGGGCGAGCGCGGTCGTTGCGATCAGCGCACCCATCGCGCCGACCCCGTAGTGAATGGTTCGCATCTGCTGCTGCGTCCTCCCTGGAGAGCGGGCCGGCTGCGAGGCGGCGCCGGGTGAGTGCGCTGCTTGTCGTCCCGGCGGTTGCTAGCTACCGGGCGTCCACGAGTAGATTTGCGCGAGGCTGCCCCCCATGAGGGCCGACCGCTCTGACTCCGTGAGCTGGTCGGTGACGCGGAACGCCTCGACACCCTGCTCGTAGGTCAGCAACTCGACCGCGCGGGTCCAGTCGGTGCCCCACATGCAACGCTCGAACCCAAACGCCTCAAAGACCTGGCCCAGCGGTTCCCAGATATCGTCGTACGGAAACGGCTCCCGCGACAGCGTGCATGCCCCCGACACCTTGATCGCGACATTGTCGAACTCCGCCAGATCGAGGACGGCGGGCAAGTCGGCGAAGGGTCGCTCGGGTGGAGGCGGCTGGAAGGGCTGGGGTATGCCCAGGTGGTCGATCACGATCCGGGTGTTGGGATGGCGCCGGGCGAGCTCCGCGAGCAGATCGAGCTTCCGCCAGCACAACACGTTGATCGGAATGTCGTTCGCCGCTCCCGCAGCCAGGATCTGATTGAGCCCGGGGTGATCGGCCGTCGCGTCCGGGTCCAGCCCGGTCAGGATCACACGTGCCCCGACGACCCCGGGCGTTGCGGCCCAGCGGGCGACTTCGTCGCCGGCATCGGAGGCTCCCGCGTCGATGGGCTTGATCAGGCCGAAGCGCCCGGGCTGCCGGGCGTGCACTTCAAGCGCATAGCTCGCGTCGTAGCGGTACATCCTGAACGGGGAGACCAGGAGCGCCCCGTCGACGCCGAGGGCGTCCATCGCCGAGACCATGTCGTCACCGGTCACTGCGGAGGGGCCGGCGAGCGTGCCGGCCAGGGTCGCTCGGGACGGTCGCGTTCGTAAGCGTGAACCTGGCAGTCGATCGTGAGCACTGCAGGAGTCCTTTGCGCGCCTGCCACGGCGCCGCCACTGATACTCATTCGGGCGGCACGTTATCACGGCGTCCGCTGGCCGTTACCACCAGCGCCCGCGAATCAGCGGGTGCGGAGGGCCTCCCCTGCCGTGAGCACGAACCCCTCGTAGCCGGCCTCGGCGATCTCGTCGCACTTCGCGCGGTAGATCCCCACGCCGCCGGCGTACGGCATGAACACGCGCGGCTTGCCGGGGATGTTGGCGCCCAGATACCACGAGTCCGCAAGCGGGTAGAGCGTCTTGCTCGCCACGTCGCTGACGTGCTCGATCCAGTCCGCCTCGGCGGCGGCGTCCGCCTCGGCGATCTCGATGCCGGACTCGACCATGTGCTCGACGAGTCCCGAGATCCATTCGACGTGCTGCTCGATCGAGACCGGCATGTTGCTCAGCACGGACGGGCTGCCGGGACCGGTGATCATGAACATGTTGGGGAACCCCGCCGAGGCCAGCCCGAGGTAGGTCTCCGGCCCTTCCGCCCACTTGTCGCGGAGCGCGACGTCGGCCCGGCCGCGGATGTCGATGCGGTTGAAGGGCCCGGTCATTGCGTCGAAGCCCGTTGCGAGGACGATGATGTCGAGGTCCCAGTCGCCATCGCGGGTGCGGATGCCCGTCGCGGTGATCGTCTCGATCGGGTCGTGGCGGATGTCGACCAGTTCGACGTTGTCGCGGTTGTAGGTCTCGTAGTAGTCGGTGTCGATCAGCGTACGCTTCGCCGCGAAGGGGTAGTCGCGCGGGACCAGCTTCTCGGCGGTATCGGAGTCGCGCACGATTTCACGGATCTTCGAACGGATGAACTCCGAGGCGGTGTCGTTGGCCTGCCGGTCGAGCAGGATGTCGTTGAACGTCACGCTCAGGAAGCGGAACCCGCCCTGCTCCCACGCGTCCTCGTAGACCGCGCGCCGCTCCTCGTCGTCGACCTCGAGCGCCGAGCGGTCGGCCGGAGGGTAGGGATAGCCGCTCCTCGACCAGCGCGTCTTCTCGAAGATCTCGTCGTACTGGCTCTTGATGCCGTCGAGGAACTCGGGCGTAACCGTGCCGTGGCGGGCCGGGATCGTGTACTGCGGCGTGCGCTGGAAGACGGTCACCTGCCGTGCCTGGTTCGCGATCACCGGGATCGACTGCACGCCGCTCGAACCCGTGCCGATCACGCCGACGCGCTTGCCTGCGAGGTCGACGCCCTCGTGGGGCCACGCGCCGGTGTGGTACCAGTCGCCCGCGAAGCTATCGAGTCCCTCGATGTCGGGAACCTGCGCCGTTGAGAGGCAGCCGATTGCGGTGATGAAGTAGCGGGCGAGTACGCGGTCGCCCTGGTCGGTCTCGATCTCCCAGCGGCTCAGGTCCTCGCGAAAGTGCGCGGCGGTGACGCGCGTCCCGAACTGGATGTCGGGGCGCAGCTCAAACCGGTCGGCGACATGGTTGAGGTAGCGCAGGATCTCCGGCTGCTCCGGGTACTTCCCGCTCCAGTTCCACTCCTGGGAGAGCTCCTTGTCGAACGAGAAGCAGTAGACGTACGACTCGGAGTCGCAGCGCGCGCCGGGATAGCGGTTCCAGTACCAGGTGCCGCCGACATCGTCCGCCGCCTCGAAGACGCGCGCCGACAGGCCGAGCAGGTCACGCAGCCTGTGGAGCATGTACATGCCGGAGAATCCGGCGCCGACCACGACGGCGTCGAGTTCCGCGCGGCTGGTTTCGGTCGTCATGCCCTCCCCCTCGTCGAGCAGTTCCCCTCGGAGCCGAGGTGCGCGCCCGTCCTGCGCATCGTGCGGCGCGCGCAGCCTACGGTACCGCGTTGGCGCCTTCCTCCGCGCGCTCGGCGCTGCGATCAGGCCATGGCGGGCGCGGGCGCGGTACAGTCCCGAGGCAGAGCCGGGCGCAGCGCGGGATCGTGCTGCCGCGCCGACCTAGCATGTGCGCGAGATGCCGCGGGCCGGCAGCGAGGCTGGTAGATGGACATCTTCGGCGTTGACCAGAGGATCGTGCTCACGGCGTTCTACTCTGGCCTCGGGGTCGGGAGCGTCTACGTCCTGGTCGCGCTCGGGTACAACCTCGTCTATCGCGCGACGCGCGTCTTCAATCTCGCCCAGGGCGACATCGTCAGCTGGGGCGGGCTGATCGCGTTCAGCCTGCTCGTGACGCACGGGTTCTCCCCGCTTGCGGCGCTGCCCGTGATCATCGGTGCGACGGCCGTCCTCGGATTCGGCGTGGAGCGCATCGCGATCGCGCCGCTCACGAAGGCGTTGAGCTTCGGCTGGGTGCTCACCACGCTCGGCATGTCGGTGGTCCTGCGCAACGTCGCCGAGCTGCAGTGGGGCCCGGACCCGCTGCGCGTCCCGGCGTTCGTCGACAGGGCGCCCATCAGCCTCCTGGGCTCGCCGTTCCGCGTCGACTTCATGGTGACGATCATCGGCGCGGCGGCGCTGGTCGCGCTACTCGAGCTTGCCGATCGCAAGACGATCATTGGCAAGGCCATGGTGGCGACCGCGCTCAACCGCGAGCTGGCGCAGCTCCGGGGAATCAACGTCGGGCTGCTCGGTATCGGCTCCTTCGTCGTCGCTGGGGCGCTCGGGGGCATCGCCGGCTGGCTGATCGCGCCGATCACGTTCGCCTCGTTCAACTCCGGAGTGCTGATCGCGCTCAAGGGGTTCCTGGCGATCGCCATCGGCGGTTGGGGCCGGCACGTCGGCGCCCTGGCCGGCGGCCTGCTGATCGGCGTGGCCGAGGCGCTGGCGATCCTCTGGATCGATGTCGACTTCCGCAATCTCGTCCCGCTGCCGCTGCTGGCGGCGATCCTGCTGATCCGCCCGCAGGGGCTGTTCGGGCGACAGGTCGAGCGCCATGTCTAGCGCGAGCATGAAGAGGAGCGATGCGGGCGCCCTGCGCACCCTCGCCAGGCGGGTCGCGTACTCGCCGGGCACGGGCACAGTGCTGCTGCTCGCGGTCCTCGCGGTCTTTGCGCTGTGGCCGCTCGTTGTCGATGACCAGCTACTGCTACGGCGTCTCTATGTGATCGGGCTGTTCGCGCTGATCGCGATGGGCCTGAACGTCTCGCTGGGGCGTGCGGGCGAGCTCTTCCTCGGCGTCGCGGGCCTGTTTGCGGCGGCGGCCTACATCTCCGGCGCCCTCACCACGCACGAGGACTTCGGGTTGTCGCCGCTCCAGGCGGCGCCGATCACGATCGTCGCCACCGTGGTGCTCGGCGTGGCAATGGGCCTCGTGGGCTTGCGGGTCAGCGCCTGGTACTTCGCCATCGTCACGTTCTACTTCGCGGTCGTGATCCCGGACATCGCGACGAGCCTGGACGTGCTCGAGGAGTACACGGGCGGCGGCCTCGGCCTCTTCGGCGTGCCGCGGATCGAGGCGCTCGGGCAAGTATTCGGCCGGCGCGAGACCTACTGGCTGATCGTTGCGAGCATCGCCGGCGTCTACCTGCTCACGCGGAACCTCTTCTCGTCGCCCTGGGGGCTCGCCCTCGCGACGATGCGCCACAGCGACGTGGCCGTGCAGGCGCTTGGCGCCTCAACGGTCCGGGCGAAGATGCTGGCCTACGTGTTCTCCTCCGTGCCGGCGGCGCTGGCGGGGATCATCTGGGTGCACACGGAGACGGGCATCGCGCAGGGGAATTTCCCCGCGGACCTCTCGTTCCTCATTGCCGCCAGCATCATGTTCGGCGGGATGGGGACGCTCGCGGGTCCAATCGTCGGCACAGGCATCCTGCAGTATGTCCCGCAGTTCTTCGACGCCTTCGAGCGCTACGAGCTGATCATCTACGGCAGCTTCCTGATCGTGGGGATGGTGCTGATCCCGCGCGGGGTCGTGCATGAGACGATGAAGTGGGTCGGCCTGCTGCGCCTCCGCCTCGTCCCGCTCGCACCCGGCGCTCCAGCGCCCGCGTCCGCGCAGGCAAAGCCCGGCGCCGCGAGCGGCGAGGCCAGCGGTGCGCTGCTGACGGAGGACGTCGCCGCGCGGCTCCGCGTCTCGCCGGATCGCGCCGGGCTGTCCGCGACCGGGGTCTCCAAGTCGTTCGGTGGTGTCGCCGCCCTGCGCGATCTCGACTTCGAAGCTGCGCCCGCCCGGATCTCGGCGCTGATCGGGCCGAACGGATCCGGCAAGACCACCTTCCTCAACCTCGTGCTCGGGTACTACACCATCGATGGCGGCGCGATCCGGGTCGACAAGGGCGACATCGGCGGCCTCGCGCCTCACGGTCGCGTACGGGCTGGCATCGCCCGGACGTTCCAGGCGCCGAACGTCGTGCCGGAGCTCACGGCGCTTGAGAACGTGCTCGCGGGGATGTTCATGGACCGGCGCGCCACGCTCGTGGAGTACCTGCTCCAGCTGCCGCGCGCGCGTGCGGCGGGGCGGGCGTCGCGAGCACAGGCGCGCGCGCTCCTCGCGGCGGTCGGCCTCGAGGGCGTCGCCGACATTCCTGCCGCGGCGCTCCCGTCCGGCCAGCAGCGACTGCTCGACGTTGCCCGGGCGCTCGCAACCGGCCCGCGCGTGCTCCTGCTGGACGAGCCGGCGTCCGGCCTCTCCGGCGCCGAGACGGAGGCGCTCGGCCGGCTGTTGCTGCAGCTCCGGGAGCTGGGGCTGGCGATCGTGCTCGTTGAGCACAACGTGCCGTTTGTCATGTCCGTAGCGGACAGCGTGACCGTTCTCGATCGCGGCGAGCGGATCGCGCTGGGCCCGCCGGCCGAGGTGCAGCGCGACCCGGCCGTGATCGCCTCCTACCTGGGCGAGCAGTTCGAGGTGGACACGGGAGAGCCCGATGCTTGAGATCCGCGACTTGCGAGTCGCCTACGGCGGCCTCCCGGTGCTGCACGATCTGTCGCTCGAGGTCGGCGCGGGCGAGTTCGTCGCGCTGCTCGGACGCAACGGCGCCGGGAAGACGACGACGATGCGTGCGATCGCCGGGCTGGTCCCCTTCCGCGGCTCGATCACGTTCGAGGGCCAGGGGCTCGGCGGGGTGCCCGCTCACAAGATCGTCCGCCTCGGCGTCGCGTTCGCGCAGGAGGGCAAGCAGCTCTTCACGGAGCTGTCCGTGCAGGACAACCTCACGCTCGGCGCGTTCGCGCAGCGCGGGAAGCGGCAGCAGGTGCGCGCCGACCTCGAGCGCGTCTTCGGCCTCTTCCCGGTGCTGGAGCGGAAGCTTCGTGATCCTGCGGAGACCCTCTCGGGCGGAGAGCAGCAGATGCTGGTGCTGGCGCAGGCGATGATGGCGCACCCGCGGCTGCTGATGGTCGACGAGCCCTCGCAAGGCCTCGCGCCCGCGCTGGTGAACGAGGTCCTGGGCGCGCTCACAGTCCTCCGTGACGAGGGAACGGCGATCCTGCTCGCGGAGCAGGTCGTGGACAAGACGCTGCCGATCTGCGACCGGCTCTACGTCCTCGATCTCGGGCGGGTCGTGCTGGAGGGCAGCCCCGCGGAGGTCGCGGAGCACCGCGCCCTGCGCGAGGTCTACATCGGCCGCGAGGCCTGAGCTCAGGCCGAGGGCTCGACCATCGCGAGGATGCGCGCCGGATTGCGCACGAGGATCGCCTCGATCTCGTCCTCGCTCACGCCCTTGCGGCGCATCAGCGGCAAGACGTTCTCCAGGATGTGCGCGTAGCCGTCGCCGCCGTAGCGCACGAGGCTGGTCCTGCGGCAGATGTCCTGCGAGACGAGCAACTGGCCGGTCAACCCCTCGGCGATCAGGCGCTGAAGGTGGTTGATGCGCATGACGTCGTTGGGCAGCTCGAGCGGCGCCAGGTCGTACACCTCCAGCCCGAACAGGTCGAACTCGAGGTAACAGCCGCTCGCCGCGAGGGCGATCGACTGCTCGGGGTCGAAGAAGGTGCGGTCCAGGTGGCAGATGATCGTGCGCTCCGGGTCGCCTCCGGCCTCGATCACCGTGTCGACGATGTCCTGTGGCGCCCGTGGATCACGGCCCGGATGCACCTGCAACGCGACGCCTGTGCGACGGGACGCGTGCGCCGCGGCCCGCAGCGCCTTCCGCTCGTTCGGGTGCATCGGGTAGTCGCAGGCGACCTCGCCGATGATGCCCGCGCGGCTCTCGGTCCCGTCGCAGCCTTCGGTCACCTCGCGCACGATCTCGTCACTGAGTTGCTCTTCGCTGCGGCTGTCCATGTCGGGCGGGTGGTGGCGCCACCAGTAGTTCCCGGAGCCCATGACCACGTGCACGCCCGTGGCCTCCGAGATGCGGCGCAGCGCCGAGGCGTCGCGCGTCATGTCGGCGTTCGTCGAGTCGACAATCGTCCCGCCGCCGGCGGCGGCGTAGCGGGCCGTCTCCTCGATTGCGAGGTCGACGTCGTCGAGGAGGAAGTTGTCGGGGTGACCGCGGCGGCGGACGAAGGCGCTGGTCTCCCAGCTGATCGGGGCCGTGGCGCGCGGGTCGTCGCGATCCCAGCCGAACGCCTCGAACCAGTCGAACTCCTCGCCCTGCTCGATCAGCCAGCGGCCGAAGGTGATGAGCAGGTGCTCGTGCATCATCGTCGGGCCGAGCGCGCCCGGCTCGACATCGCCGAGGACCGTGCGCACCTTGCCGACGCTCACATCGAGGCTCCCGCTGCCGGGGGCCACCGCGGGTGTTCGCCCGCGACGGCCCGCTCGTCGTGCCCGACTAGTTCGTGCAGGGGGCCTCCCAGTCGATGCCACCCCAGTCGAGGAAGCCGTCCACCGCGATGCCCGGGTTCACTGTGCTCAGCGGCACCGAGGCGAGCCCGTGGAAGGTAGGGCTGAAGTCGTAGCGCGGCGCCAGGGTGAAGCCGAGGGCGGACTGGTCCTCGACCGCGCCGAGGCCCTCGAGCGCCGCCAGCATCGCTGCCTGGTCGTCCGAGCCGGCGGTGTCGGCCGCGTAGCGGATCAGCATCGCGGTGTCGAAGCCGAAGGCGTACTGGTAGAGCACGCCGTTGATCTGGTCGGTCCTGGCGCTGACCGCGTCCAGCAGCTGCTGCTGGCTGGGCGACAGACCGTCGGGCCGTCGCACGTTGATGTCCCAGGCGGTGAGGATCGTGCCGGCCGGCGTCTCCGCCTCGATGTCTGTGAAGACGAAACCCCAGTCCGTTGTGGAGGCGCTGTTCCCGCCGACCACGGGGACGTCGAAGCCGATGTTCTCCATCGCCTGGAACGCGAACAGGATGTCGGGGCCGAAGAGATCGAAGAGCAGCGCGTCGGGCCCGGAGGCCTGCAGCTTCTGCATCTGCGCGGTCATGTCCGGGGTGCCGAACGGCACGACCTCGACCGCCGTGATCTCAAGGCCGAGCTGCGGGAACGCCTCCTCCCAGGCCGCGCGATTGTCGTCCCAGTAGGGGCCCGGGCCGGTCAGCACCGCGTACTTCGTGTGCCCCAGCTGCGGCAGCAGGCAGGCGATGCTCTCGCCCTGCACGCGGGCGAGCGCCGGGAGCTCGAAGGTCCACGGGCTCACTGACGGGTCGGTGAGCGCGGCGTCACCCGAGTTGGAGAAGGAGATGATCCCCGCCTCGTTGATGAACGGAGCGACCGCCTGCATACCGATCGACTGCGGGTAGACCGCGTGGAACTGCGTGTCGCCGAGCAGCACCTCGTTGATGATCTCCACGCCCTTCGGGATGTCCGATTGGGCGTCGAAGAGCTCGTACTCGACCTTGCGGCCGAGGATGCCGCCACTCTCGTTGATCAGGTCGACCGCGGCCTCGAAGCCGACGAGGTTCGAGGTCGCGAAGGTGCCGAAGATTCCCGTGATGTTCTTGATCACGGCAATCCGGAACGGGTTGTCCTCATCGAGGGCAGCCGGCGCCTCTGTTGCTGCCGCTGTCGGCGTGGGGGTCGCCGTCGCCGGGACAGCCGTTGGTGCGGTCGTGGGCGCCGCCGTTGCTGCCGGTGTCGCCTCGCCATCGTCGTCATCGCCGTCATCGCAGGCGACCAGCGCCATTGCGAGCAACGCGAACAGCAGCATCGCGAGCCCGAAGAACTTCTTCACCGCACGCTCCCTCCAGATGTACGTCGTCCTGATGTCATAGGAGCCGCACGCCGAACGTGTCAATCGTTCGGCGTACCTGCCGGCGGGAACGCAACCGTTGCTACGTCGCGCTCTCGAGGTACGCGTCGCCGATGACCTGGCGTTCGCGCAACCCCTCGTAGCGGGCGTCGCTCACCCCGAGCAGCCCCTTCAGCACTGCCTCGTTGTGCTGGCCGAGCAGCGGGGCGGGACCGCGGATGCGAAGCGGGTGGCGCTCCAGTCTCCCGACCGGCGCGGGGTAGTGGTGCCTGCCCGCGGCGGGATGCTCCACCTCCACCCAGAAGCCGCGCGCGAGGAGCTGTGGATCGTCGCGGAGCGCCTCGGGAGGCAGCACCTCGGCGGCCGGTATGCCCGCCGCCTGCAGCTGTTCCCGCAGCCCGCGGGCGGGGTGGCGGCGCGTCCACTCCGCGACCAGCGGCTCGAGGTCGTCCTGGTGGCGATGCCGCAAGACGGCCTCCCCGAACCGCGGGTCGGCGGCCAGCTCCGGCTGGCCCATCGCCTCGGCGAGCGCGGCGAACGCCTCGTCCGAGGGCACCGCGATGCCGATCCACTCGTCGTCGCCAGCGCACGGGAAGAACCCGTTGGGCGCGTTGGAAGGGTGGCGGTTGCCCCATGTTCCCTGCACCCGGCGGTTCATCGAGTAGTCCATGAAGGCATAGGCGAGGTGGTGCAGCACGGCCTCGACGTGCGAGAGGTCGATCAGCTGCCCCCTGCCCGTGCGCTCCCGGGCGAACAGCGCGGCCTGGATCGCGAAGGCCAGGTGGACGCCGGCGTTCGGGTCTCCGTGTCCGCTGCCCGGCGTCCAGGAGGGGTCGCTGTCGCGGTAGCCCCGCAGGTAGGTGTGGCCGGCCGCGGCCTCCATCGTCGGCGCGTAGCCCTTGAAGTTGCGGTACGGGCCGCTGATCCCGAAGCCGGGGAACCGCCCCATCACCAGGCGCGGGTTCAGCTCGGACAGCGTCTCGAAGCCGATCCCCAGTCGCTCCACCACATCCGCGGCGTTGTTCTCCAGGAAGACGTCCGAGATGCGCACAAGGTCATGGAACAGCTCAAGGCCCTCCGGGTCCGTCAGGTTGAGCGTGACGCTCCTGTGGCCGCGCTTGCCGTAGTTGAAGTTGGCGTTGCGGTTCCAGAAGCCCTCGCTCGCATCGCGATCGACGAACAGCGCCCCGGTCGGCCCCTCCATCAGCTCGGGCGCGATGTGGCGGGCGGGCATGCGGGTGCGGTTCATGTGCTGGATCGACTCGATCTCGATCACGTCCGCCCCGAGGTCGGCGAGGTGCAGCGTCGCCGAGGGGCCCGCCCAGACCGTCGCGTTCGAGAGCACGCGGACGCCCTCGAGCGGCAGGCCGGCGGCGGGGGTGGGGTCGGTCACGGCTACACCACCCCTCGCTGCCGCAGAACCACGGCCTCCTGCGGGGAGTAGCCGAGCCTGCCGGTCAGCACCTCGCTGGTGTGTTCGCCGAGCAGCGGCGCCCGCCGGATGCTCGCGGGTGTCTCCGAGAGCTTGAACGGCGGCCCGGGGTACTCGAGGCGTCCCGCCTCCGGGTGGTCGAGCGGCGTGAAGTACGCGCGCTCTCGCAGCTGCGGGTCGTCGAAGATGTCCGCCATCGTGTGCAGCGCGGCGACCGGGACGCCGTGCGACTGCGCCTGCTGCATCACCTCCGCCTTCGTGCGCTCCAGCACCCAGGGGAGGAACAGCGCATCGATCTCCGGACCGAACTCGGGATCCTGGAGGCGCTCGACGTACGAGGCGTCGTCAATGAGGTCGGGCCGCCCGATCATCCGGCAGAAGCGGTCCCACCAGTGCGGGTAGCACATGATGGTGATGTAGCCGTCCTTGCAGGGCAGCTGCCCACCGTAGACGCCTCCGGGGAACGCGCTCGCGCGGTGGTGCGCCTCGATCGTACGGTGCGCCGCCCCGCTGTACTCAAGGGACATCAGGTTCTGCGCAGCGCGGTCCATGCTGGTGGCGAGCACCTCGTGGATCGAGAGGTCCACCCGCTCACCGGCTCCTGAGCGCCGCGCCGCCATGAAGGCCCCGAACGCGATCGTGGCGGCCGTGGCGCCCGCGTAGAACAGGGGGGCGTAGAGCCCCAGCTTGTTCGGCTCGCGCCCCGGCACGCCGGTCACCGCCTGCCCGCCGCTCAGCGCGTAGACGAGCATGTCGTCGGCCTCGAGGTCGCGGTAGGGGCCGGACTGCCCGAAGTTGCTGATCGAGACCAGGGTCGCCGCCGGGTTGGCGTCGTCCAGCGCCGCCGAGTCCAGCCCGAGGCGCGCGAGCGTGCCCGGCCGGAAGCTCTCGACGACGAGATCGGCCTCGCGGGCGAGGTGTCTCAGGATGCGCTGGCCCGTCTCCGCCTTGAGGTTGAGCGTGAGGCTCCGCTTCCCGGTGTTGAGATCGAGGAAGAGCCCGGATCGCTCCGGGTGCGGCACGTCGTCCGGAAACGGTCCCGCGCGCCGCGAGGGGTCGCCGCTCCCCGGGCGCTCGACCTTCAGGACGTCGGCCCCGTAGTCGGAGAACAGCTTCGTGCAGTAGGGACCGGCGATCCCCTGCGTCAGATCGAGGATCGCGATTCCCGCCAGCGCGCCGCCTGGATCCGCCATCGGTCGTGCAGGCGCCGGCTAGGCGGGATAGACGAGGCTGCGCGCGACCTCGCCGCGCTCGAGCGCTCCGATCGCCTGGTTCACCTCGTCGAGGGCGAACGTGCGCGAGACGAGCTCGTCCAGCTTCAGCTTGCCAGCCATGTAGAGGTTGATGACGCGGGGGATGTCGGCCCGTGGCTGCGCGCCCTCGAAGCCGGCCATCTGGAGGTGCTGACGCCGCCCCATGACCTCGTACCAGGGCAGGCGCAGCTCCGTGTCGATCGGCAGCACGCCGATCACGTAGGTGTGTCCGCCGGGGGCGACGCTGCGCATTGCCTGCAGCACCACCGCGGGCGAGCCGATTACCTCGAAGGCATGGTCGACGCCGCCCCTCGTGATCTCGCGGATCTGCTCCACCGGATCGCCGTCCGAGGCGTTCACGACGTGCGTGGCCCCGAACTCCTCAGCAAGCCGCAGCTTCGAGTCGAGGAGGTCGACGGCGACGATCAGCTCGGCGCCCGCGAGCGCCGAGGCCTGGACCACGTTGAGCCCGACGCCGCCGCAGCCGAAGACCGCGACGCGTTCGCCCGTACGAACCTGCGCGTCATTGGTCACCGCCGCCACGCCGGTGGTCACCCCGCAGCCGACGAGCGCGGCCATGTCGAGCGGCGCGTCCTTGCGGATCGGGATCGCGCCGCTCGCAGGCGCGACGGCGTACTCGGCGAACGACGAGACGAAGGAGTGGTGGCTGCGCGGCTCGCCCCCCTTCGAGAGCCGCGTCGTGCCGTCGAGCAGCGTCCCGAGCGGGCGAGCCTGCGCCGAGATCTCGCAGAGGCTGGTCTTGCCGCGAGCACAAACCTCGCAGTGCCCGCAGTACGGCCCGATGCTGAGGACCACGTGGTCGCCGACCGCCAGTCCCGACACACCCGGCCCGAGGGCCTCGACGACGCCGGCGCCCTCGTGCCCCATCACCATCGGGAGCGGCGAGGGAAAGTCGCCGTGGATGCGGTGCAGGTCGCTGTGGCAGACGCCGCTGGCGGCGATCTTGACCAGCACCTCGTTCTCACCCGGGTCGGCGACGTCCACATCCTCGATCACGAGTGGCTCTCTGACCTGGTGCAGGACCGCTGCCCTCATCGTCGTGCCTCCCTGTCCACCAGGGCGAGTGCGGTGACTCGCGCTACTCCAGTGCCTCGCGGAAGGCCCGGATCGCCTCGATGTGTTGTGCGGGACTGCGCCCGGCCTCGCCCGAGTCGTACGACGCGTCTCCCTGCGTATCGATCGAGCAGTGCGTCGCTCCGGCCTCACGGTAACGCCTCGCCTGCACCAGTTGCTCCTCGAGCGTCCCGGCGCGGACGCGCAGCAGCAGGGCGATCGCGGCCGGATCGCGGCCGGCGGCCCGCGCAGCGACGCCGATGCGCTCGCGCCGGCGCTCCACGTCCGGCAGGGCCTGGTCGAGGTCGTCCGAGAGCAGCCGCGGCGACCACCCGTCGCCGAGGCGTCCGATGCGCTCGAGGACCCGCCCGGCCATCCCGCCCATCCAGATCGGGATCGCCCGCGCCGGGCGAGGGTTGATTCCCGCGTCGCGCACCTGGTCGAAGCGCCCCTCGAACGTGAGCAGCGGCTGCTCCCAGAGGTCGCGCAGCAGCCTGACCTGCTCGTCGAGGCGGCGTCCCCGTGTGCGGAAGTCCTCGCCCAGCGCCTCGTACTCGACGTGGTTCCAGCCGTTCCCCACGCCGAGGACCAGCCGCCCGCCCGAGAGCAGGTCGATCTCCGCCGCCTGCTTCGCCACCAGCGCCGTCTGCCGCTGGGGCAGGATGAGCACGTTTGTGATCAGCCGCAGCCGCGTGGTCACCGCCGCGAGGAAGCCGAACAGCACCAGCGGCTCGTGGATCGCCGCCTGGTGGCCGTAGGGCCCGGGCAGGTCCGGGTAGCGGCGGCGATCGGCGCCGAGCACATGGTCCGCGGTCACGAGGAAGTCGTAGCCGAGCTCCTCGGCGGCCTGCGCGTAGTCGCGAACCACGGCCGGATCCGTGCCGATCTCGCGCTCGGGAAGCACAACGCCGAGTTGCATGCGCTGGTCCTGACTCCCCGGAGGCGCCCTTGCGGGTCCGCTGCCCTCGCTCACGGGCGCCCGGCGGTCGCGTATCATACGCGCGGTTCGGGGAGGGACGCATGGCCAGGTACGTGTTCGTGGTCCTGTCGAATTCGGTGAGTGACGACGTGGATGACGAGTTCAACGAGTGGTACTCGGACATCCACGTCCCGGATTTCCTGCAGTTCGACTCAGTACTGTCCGCGCGCCGCTTCACGCGCTCGGAGCACCAGTTCCTGCCCGGCGACGACGCCCTCGGCCGCCGCTACCTCGCGATCTACGAGGTGGAGACGGACGACCCGGCCGCGCTCTTCGAGGAGGTCCACGCTGCCCGGGTCGACGGGCGAATCAGGCCGACGGAGACGATCCAGCGCGACCCCCCGCCCATCACCATGCTGTTCGAGCAGACCGAGGGCCCGGTCTCCTGACGACGGTCGATCCCGTTCGGCAGGCCTTGTAGCCCGGGGAGTACCCGCGTGCGAGTCGGCGTCTCACTCTTCACGCAAAACCACGGCGACTGGGACCGCTTCGAGGGCCGCGACGGCAGCCAGCAGCAGCCGTCCCCGGACCAGGCGACCTACGACGACGAGCTGGCGCTCGCCGAGCAGATCGAGCCGCTCGGCTACGACTCGATCTGGGCGGTCGAGCACCACTTCTCGCCGCTCAACCTGACGCCGAGTCCCCTCCTTTTCCTCGCGAACCTCGCTGGCCGCACGCGCCGCGTCGACATCGGGACGATGGTGATCGTGCTGCCCTGGCACGACCCGCTGCGCGTCGCCGAGGAGATCGCGATGGTCGACAACCTGCTGCAGGGCCGCCGCCTCTTCGTCGGCATCGGGCGGGGCGCGGCGCGACGCGAATTCGATCCGCGGGGGATCCCGATGGGCGAGTCCCGCGCGCGCTTCCTCGAGGGCCTCGAGATCCTGCGCCGGGCGCTCACGCAGGAGCGCTTCTCCTACGAGGGCGAGCACTACTCGGTCGCCGAGACCTCGCTGCGGCCGCGTCCACGCAGCACGGACCTGACCGAGCGCTTCATGGTCGCGGGGAACAGCGCCGAGACACTCGAGATCGCCGGGCGCGAGGGGCTCGGATTGCTGCTGCTCAACCACAAACCGTGGGAGGACTACGGCGACGAGGTCGGCCGCTACAACGCCGCGCGCGCGGTGCACGGCTATCCCCCCGGGCAGCCCACCGTCGTCGTCAACGCCGTCTGCGCGGAGACCGAGGAGGAGGCGTGGGCCGGGCTGCTGCGCTACTTCGGCGAGATGAAGGACGGCACCAACCGCCACTACGAGTGGGACGAGCCGACCCACTTCCTCGAGGCGACCGGATACGAGCACTACGCCCAGGCGGCCGAGCGGCGCCTCAACTCGACGCCGGAGCAACTCGCCCGCGAGAGCGCGCTGACGCAGGTCTGGGGCACGCCCGAGCAGTGCCTCGAGCGGTTGCGCTACATCCAGGGTATGACCGGCGCGCGCGAGTTCGTGATCGTCTTCAAGTACGGCACGATGCCCTACACGGTCGCTGAGCGCAGCATGCGGCTCTTCGCGGACGGCGCCCTGCCCGCGCTGCACGCCCTCGACGCCTCGCCCGCGGCCACGGCCGGAAGCGCGCCCTGACTCCCGCTTCGCCAGTCGGTGCAGCCCGCCTGTTCGCGAGCGAGCTGCAAGCCGCGTCGCGCTTCCCGGCTACCCGTTCCAGCACCGCCGCTACTGGCTGGATCCGGACCGCCGAGGGTAGCCCCGCCGTCCGGCGAACCCGGGTGGCGCGATCAGGCAGCGGCGCAAGCGGACGCCGTGCGGCCGTCGGGCGGCCCGGCCGTGCTAGCGATCGCCCGCCCGGGATGAGCCCTGCAGCGCGGCGAAGTGGCGCTCTACCCGGCCTGTCAGCAGCATCAGGGCGATCGCGATCAGCCACAGCACGAAGGCGACACCGCTGATCCGGTGCACGATCGTTGCGGCATCCACCCAGATGAACTGCATCGCGATCCCGAGCGCCAGCGAACCCGGTGCAAAGCGCCGGATCGCGCCGCCGGCCTTCCACTGTCGCTGCGCCACCGCCAGCAGCGCCAACCCCGCGGCCGCGAACCCTAGCGTGCCCGTGACCCAGCGGACGCCCGCGACCGCCTCGGTCGAGGCGTCCACGGCGCTGAGGGCCGCCGCCGCCGACGCGGCCGGCGCGGACGCAGCCAGCGCAAGGGCGCACACGCCGGATACGGCGGTGAAGGCGCCGGAGACGGCGAGGAGGGGCACGCTGGGCGAGCCGAATCGTTCTCGAACAACCCAGGTTCTCCAGAGGAACCATGCTCCCACGATCAACGTGAGCCCGGAGCCGAGACGCGCGGCGCCGCTCAGGCTGTACATGGCCTTGTTGGCGGCGATTGCGCGGATGGATTCCAGCAGGTCGGGTCGGTCGGCATCCGCGGAGACGCGCGCGAAGACCATCACCATTGTGGCAGCCGCCGTGAGCAGCAGCAGCAGGCCCGCCCCGCGAATAGCGGGGTCCCGGGGCCGGCCCGCCGTGGTTGTCGCTGGTTGCCCTGCTCTACCCATCTCTCGTGTCGCCTCAATCCTCGCCCCGATGCCTCGGCCGAGTCCGCCTACGGCAGCACACCGGCCGTGCGCAGCAGGCGCAGCGTACCTTCGAGGTCCGCGAGGTCGCTGAGGTCGATGTCCGGCGGCTGCAGCTCGGCGATGGGCGTGAGCTGCGGCGCACTCGGCACGCCCGCGATCAGCGGGTACTCGGAGTTCGTCTCGGCGTAGTAGCGCTGCGCCTCCTCGCCGAGCATGAACTCGAGGAACTCGCGCGCCTCGCCGGTGCGCTCCGAGGTTCGCAGAACACCGGCGCCCGTCACGTTGACGAGCGTGCCGATGTCGCCGGGGCCGGTGTGGTAGTTGCGCGCGGGGAAGCCCTCGCCCTCCTCCGCAAGGAAGCGGAGCAGATAGTAGTGGTTGACGAGGCCGACATCGATCTCGCCACGGCCGACGGCGGCGACGATCGAGGTGTTGTTCGGGTACTCGGCCGCGTCGTTCGCCTTCATGCCCTCCAGCCAGGCGCGCGCAGCCTCCTCGCCCTCGCCGACGTGGAGCGCGGTGGCCCACGCCTGGAACGAGCCGTTGGCGGGCGCCCAGGCAACGCGCCCGCGCCACTTCGGGTCCGTCAACCCGAAGATCGAGGTCGGTAGCTCTGAGGGATCGAGGGCCTCCGTGTTGTAGACCAGCACGCGCGCGCGGCCGGAGAGCCCGACCCACTGCCCCTCGCGCGAGCGGTAGGCCGAGGGCACGAGCGCAAGCACATCGTCGTCGAGGTCGGCGAAGAGTCCTGCCGCCTGGACCGCGCCGAGCGCGCCCGCGTCCTGCGCGATGTAGATGTCGGCCGGGCTGCGCTCGCCTTCCTCGATCAACAGCGCGGCGAGCTGGGCGGTGCCTCCGTAGCGCACCTTGACGTTGATGCCGGTCTCCTCGGCGAAGCGTTCGAGCAGCGGCCCGATCAGGTCCCGGCTGCGGCCGGAGTAGACCGTGAGCTGCCGTTCGTCATCCCCACCACAGCCGGCTGTAAGCAACGCCGCCACAGTGGCGACCGCAAGCATCCCAATCGGCAGCAGCAGCCGGACAATCCGTTGTGACGTCACCGCTACCCCTCCCCCCAGAATTCGTCCAGGCCAATCAGAATTGGACGTTTATACTTTTACCTGATATTAGGTTAGGCTGCATTTCGGTCACAGTCTACGGCATCACATGGACACAGTGTGAGTCGCCTCAAGGCACCGCTCCGAACGAACAAGGGAGCAATGCCCGGACTCCTGGTGAAGGCAGCAGGCGAGCCGGAGGGGCGATCGGCTCAAGGGAGTAGTGGCGATGGCCCGAAGCCTCTTCGCCGACCAGGTCATCGTGCAACGTATCACTAGCGCCGCACTCTCCGTGATCGTCGCTTGGCTCACCCTGCCTGCGATACCATTCGGCGTGTCACCAGGCGTGGATCCAGTGCGAGTCATGGGTGAGGAGACGCGCTGTGAATACGACATCCTGCCCGGTCTCGAGCCAGCGGGGATTCCATTCTCGCCCCGGAACGTGACCTTGACGCAAGGATGGCATTATGGCGAGGCGAATGCCCTCGGCTTCGTCCCTGCGCCAGTTGGCCGCAGCGGCAGCCTTCGTTGTTCTTGGCGCCGTGATCGCAACTTGCGGCTTCGGTAACGACGTCACGCCCGAGCCCATGGTTGCGACGGCTGCGCCGACCGCCACGCCCACCCCCACGCCGACCGCGACCGCGACGCCGACTCCGACGGCCACGGCGACTCCGACGGCCACGGCGACACCCACACCATTGCCGGTTGTAACGATCACTGCGGCGGCGAGCTCGGTAGGCGAGGGACAGCCCGCGCGCTTCGTGGTCAACCGCACGGGTACCACCGTCGCGGCGCTGACGGTGGCGCTGAGCGTGAACGAGACGGGCAGCACGCTGAGCGGCACAGCGCCCGCCTCGCTGACCATCCCCGCGGGCGCGGCGAGCGCCGCGCTCGACGTCCCGACCGAGGACGACGCCGCGGACGAGCCGGACAGCGTCGTCACGGCGACGCTAACGGCGGGCTCGGGCTACACGGCCGGCTCGCCAGCCGCGGCGGGGGTCACCGTCCAGGACGACGACGCTCCCGCGCCCGCCTCGCTGCGCTACGACACCTACGACACGACCGGCGCCGTCACGACGGCCGGCAGCTACGCCTTCCTCGAGGCGAGCGCCAGCGAGGCGTCACGAGACGGCAGCGCGGCGACGGACGGGACCGCGGGGTCGCTCGCGGTCGTCACGACCTACGAGGGACTCCGCCGGGACGCGACTATGCTGAAGATCAGCCGTGCCGACGCAGACGGCACCCTGCGCGATGTCTACTACGGCGCCGTGGCGGTGGGCGACCTGATCGAGTGGCGCACGAGCGATGATTGTTTCGTGCGCTACCGCGTGACCTCCTCGCCAGCGGCGACCGCGGCCTACCGCGAGTTCGGAGTGCAGCCCGAGACGTACGTCTTCCAGGGCTGCCAGTCGGGCTCGCTCCCGGCGGGTGCGGGAGGGGCCGGGCAGAGAGCTGCGTCGACAGCGCCCGCCGCCGCGACGATCACCGCGGCCTCCGCGCTGCCGCTTGCGGGCTACGGCGGGACCAGCCTCCAGTCCTTCGCCGTCGTGCACGGTCCCTGGCAGTACGCACCCAGCGCGCCGCGCGAGCCGGGCAAGCTCACCCAGCCGCGCGCGGACGTGGCCGCCTTGCCTCGCGTGAGGCCGGAGGATGCGAGCGAGGTCCTCCTCCGCCAGCGCTCACTGAGGACGACCGACCTCGCGGTGGCGCGCGGGCTGCCGGCCTGGCGGGAACCGGCGGCAGGCGCCCTGCCGGAGGGCTGGACGTTCGCGGTCGCTGTGGGCGGGGAGTCGAACGGCTACAACTACACCGGCTATGTAGCGGTCTGGAGTAACGCTGGCGGGTACTCGGCGCTGGAGATCGAGGGCATCTACTACCCCGCCGGGACTCGCGCAGGTGCGAAGGTGTCGAGCTGGACGACGAGTGACGGCAAGCTACTCGTGGTGGAGCCGATCGTGGTCGCGGGCCGTCCGGCGTGGGTGAAGTACAGCCCGCCGGGGCCAGGTCATCTGGCCATCGGTGCAACCAGGGTGTGGGTCTACGACGCCGCGAGCGAGACCGCGTACTTCGTCTGGGGGAACGATTCGAGCCTCCTATACGGTGCTCCCGGAGCGGTCGAGCGCCTCGTCCGCATCGCCTGCAGCCTGTTCCTGAGCGCGAGCGAGTGCGCGTCCCCCTGACGCGGGCGCGCGCCCTTGCGGTCTCTGCGCTCGCGTTCGGCGTGCTCGGCGCGCTCGGGATCGCACCCGGTTCGGCCGGAGCCGAGGAGCCGCCCGTCCCTCCGCCTCCGGATTACGAGTACGACGTGCTGCCCGGCTCGATCTCCGACCGGCCCGGCCTTACCGCGATCGAGCTGGTCGGGGCGCTCGAGTGCGACGAACTGAAGGTGGTGTGGATCGCCGCTACCGACCCCGTCGCCTCGCTCCCCAACGCCGAGTGCGTGCGCGCGTCGCTCCAGCGCCCCCCAGGCGGCTGAGTCCCGGCCCATGGCCACGCCGAGGCAACCACGATCGGTGTAGATTGATGGAAGCACAGAGTCGGGCGGGCAGCATGCGAGCAATGCCCTGACGCACCTGCGAACGATGGCGAGGCGGCTTGCGATTGGGCAGCGCGCGTGGCTGCTCGCCGCGGTCAGCGTCCTCGTCTCGCTCGCCGTCGTCGGCGGCCTCTGGCTGGGCTTCGGCAGCGGCGGCGGCGCCGCGCAGGCGCAAACCGCGTGTGAGACGGGCGGGGCCACGCCTGCTGGCGGCGCACTCGCGAGTGACTGCGAGGTGCTGCTCAGTCTCAAGTCACAACTGGCGGGGACCGCGACCCTGAACTGGAGCGCCGGCCTCGCGATCGCGAGCTGGGACGGCGTGCACGTGCAGTCGGGGCGGGTCACGACCGTGAACCTCATCGACAGGGGGCTTGCGGGTACGCTGCCCGCCCGCCTCTCGGAGTTGACCGCTCTCGTGAGCCTGGCCCTGAACGACAACCAGCTCACGGGCGGCATTCCGAAGGAGTGGGGGCAACTCGACGCGCTCAGCTACCTGAGCGTCACCGGCAACCAGCTCACGGGGGGCATTCCGAAGGAGTTGGGGTCAGGCCCACCGCTGTGGGCGCTGCACCTGGCCGGCAACCAGCTGAGCGGGTCCATCCCAGAGGAACTGGGTCAGTCGGCCTCGCTGCGGCACCTGACCGTGAACGGCAACAAGCTGAGCGGCAGCCTGCCCGCGAACCTGGATGGGCTCTCGACGTTGAAGGTTTCGGGCAACGCCTTCACGGGCTGCGTGCCGCCCGTGCTGCGCAAGGTATCGAGCAACGACCTCGGGAAGCTCTCGATCAAGGACTGCGCCACGCCCACTCCCACGCCGACCGCCACCGCGACTGCCACATCGACTGCCACTGCTACGGCGACTGCTACGCCGACGCCCACGCCGACTCCGACGGCCACGGCGACGCCGACGGCCACGGCGACACCCGCACCATTGCCGGTTGTAACGATCACTGCGGCGTCGAGCTCGGTAAGCGAGGGGCGCCCTGCACGCTTCGTGGTCAGCCGCACGGGTACCACCGTCGCCGCGCTGACGGTGGCGCTGAGCGTGAACGAGACGGGCAGCACGCTGAGCGGCACAGCGCCCGCCTCGCTGACCATCCCCGCGGGCGCGGCGAGCGCCGCGCTCGACGTCCCGACCGAGGACGACGCCGTGGACGAGCCGGACAGCGTCGTCACGGCGACGGTCACGGCGGGCTCGGGCTACACGGTCGGCTCGCCAGCCGCGGCAGGGGTCACCGTCCAGGACGACGACACTCCCGCGCCCGCCTCGCTGCGCTACGACACCTACGACACGACCGGCGCCGTCACGACGGCCGGCAGCTACGCCTTCCTCGAGGCGAGCGCCAGCGAGGCGTCACGAGACGGCAGCGCGGCGACGGACGGGACCGCGGGGTCGCTCGCGGTCGTCACGACCTACGAGGGGCTCCGCCGGGACGCGACTATGCTGAAGATCCACCGTGCCGACGCCGACGGCACCCTGCGCGATGTCTACTACGGCGCCGTGGCGGTGGGCGACCTGGTCGAGTGGCGCACGAGCGATGACTGCTTCGTGCGCTACCGCGTGACCTCCTCGCCAGCGGCGACCGCGGCCTACCGCGAGTTCGGAGTGCAGCCCGAGACGTACGTCTTCCAGGGCTGCCAGTCGGGCTCGCTCCCGGCGGGTGCGGGAGGGGCCGGGCAGAGAGCTGCGTCGACAGCGCCCGCCGCCGCGACGATCACCGCGGCCTCCGCGCTGCCGCTTGCGGCCTACGGCGGGACCAGCCTCCAGTCCTTCGCCGTCGTGCACGGCCCCTGGCAGTACGCACCCGGCGTACGGCCGGAGCCAGGTGCGCTCACCCAGCCGCGCGCGGACGTGGCCGCCTTGCCTCGCGTGAGGCCGGAGGATGCGAGCGAGGTCCGCCTCCGCCAGCGCGAACTGAGGACGACTGATCTTGCGGTGGCGCGCGGGCTGCCCTACTGGCGAGAGCCGGCGGCGGGAGCCCTGCCGGAGGACTGGACGTTCGCGCTCGCACTGGGCGGGGAGTCGAACGGCTACAACTACACCGGTTATGGAGCGGCCTGGAACAACGCTGGCGGGTACCCGGCGCTGGAGATCGAGGGCATCTACTACCCCGCCGGGACTCGCGCAGGTGCGAAGGTGTCGAGCTGGACGACGAGTGCAGGCCTCACGGTGGTGGAGCCGATCGTGGTCGCGGGCCGCCCGGCGTGGGTGCAATACAGCCCTGCAGGTCCAAACCAGGTCACGGTGTTCCCGACCAGGATGTGGGTCTACGACGCCGCGAGCGAGACTGCGTACTTCGTGTGGGGGAACGATGGAAGCCTCCATGTCGACGCTCCCGGAGCGGTCGAGCGCCTTGTCCGCATCGCCTGCAGCCTGTTCCTGAGCGCGAGCGAGTGCGCGTCCCCCTGACGTGGGCGCGCGCCCTCGCGCTCTCTGCGCTCGCGTTCGGCGTGCTCGGCGCGCTCGGGATCGCACCCGGTTCGGCCGGAGCCGAGGAGCCGCCCGTCCCTCCGCCTCCGGATTACGAGTACGACGTGCTGCCCGGGCTCGATCTCCGGCCGAACCGGCCTTACCGCGATCGAGCTGGTCGGGGCGCTCGAGTGCGACGAACTGAAGGTGGTGTGGATCGCAGCGACCAACCCCGTCGCCTCGCTCCCCAACGCCGAGCGCGTGCGCGCGGCGCTCCCGCGCCCCCAGGCGGCTGAGTCCTAGCCTGTGAGTACGCCGAGGCAACCACGCTCGGTGTAGATTGATGGAAGCACAGAGTCGGCGGGCAGCATGCGAGCAATGCCCTGACGCACCTGCGAACGATGGCGAGGCGGCTTGCGATGGCGCGGCGCGCGTGGCTGCTCGTCGCGGTCAGCGTCGTCGTCTCGCTCGCCGTCGTGAGCGGCCTCTGGCTAAACTTCAGTGCGGACCCCACTGGCGCGACCCACACCACAGGGACAGTCGTCACCGTCACGGCGACGGCCGCTGATGGGTACGGTTTGTCGTCCTGGGGCGATGACTGCGCTGGCACGCCCACTACCTCGATGACGTGCTCGCTCACGATGGACGCCGACAAGACCGCAAAGGCCACCTTCACCGAGTTGACGTGCGAGAGCGGGCCGGCGGTGCCGAACCCGTCCGTCAACAGCAGACTCGTCGACGACTGCGCGCGGCTGCTGGCACTGAGGGACACGCTCTCGGAAACCGGCACCCTCAACTGGACACCCGGGACGGCAATGACGAGCTGGACGGGCGTAACTGTCGGCGGGTCGCCCCGGCGCGTGACGAAGCTGCACCTGGCGAACAATGGGCTGACCGGGCAGGTCTCGGGATTGATTGGGGAGCTTACCGGGCTGACCGAGTTGCGGCTGAACGGGAACAAGCTCACGGGCAGGCTGCCGTCGAAACTGGGGCAGCTCACCAGGCTCACGCACGCCTACATCGCTGGCAACGCTTTCGCGGGCTGCGTGCCGCCGCTGCTGCGTACCGTCGCGAATAACGATGTCGTGCATGTCGGTTTGGCAGACTGTGCGGAGCCGATCGACGTTAGCTGCGAGTACGGCCCGTTGACGGCAGGCGCGTACCAGTTCCGGTGGGACGACCAATCGGTGCCTCTCATCTTCGACATTCCGCCTGGTCTGACGCTGCGCGTCGACGCCGTGGTGATCCCGGAGGTAGGTGAGGACGGCTCGTACGCCCCTCCAGGCCTCATTCTGCAACATTATCAGGGCGACTCTTGGATCTGCCTCGACCTCGAGGACGGCTCGGAGTGCAACCGCTGGACGCCATCGTCCGCCGGGGTGCGCGAATCGAACTCTGCCAGGGTGCGCGGGTCGAGCGAAGCGGATGTCGACTCCCTCTTCGACCGCTTGGCGGAGTCCGTATGGGTGGAACGCGCTGGCACGCCAGCGACCTCGGCGACGTGCTCGCTCACGATGGACGCGGACCGCACAGCCTCCGCGACGTTCGCGAAGAACAGCGCACCCACCACGCTCCGCTACTCGACCTACGACACGACCGGGCAGGCGGCGACGGCCGGGAGCTACGCCTTCCTCACGGCGAACGGCGCTGGCAGCCAGCGGGAGGGCGGAGACGGGGGCGCGCGCCAGTCGGAAGGGTCCACCACCCCGGTCGCCATCACGACCTACGAGGGCCTGCGTACCGAGGCCGACACGCTGCGCATCCACGTCACCGACGGTTCCGGCGTCTCGCGCGCGAGCTTCTACGGCACGGTGGGGGTGGGCGACACGTTCGAGTGGCGCGAGGCGAGCGATTGCTGGGTGCGCTACCTCGTGACCGCTGTCAAGCCGGGAACCTCGCCGCGCGAGTTTGTGATCTGGCCCTACTCGTACACGTACACCGGTTGCAGCGGCACGGTGGCCAGCGGTCGCAGTGCGCCGGGTGACACCGCTCAGGGCGGTGAGCGCTCGCCAGCGACCGCCACCGCGATGCGTGACTTCACATGGAAGCCCGCGTACCTGCGGACGGGCGACTTCAAGGTCCCGACCTGGCACGGCCCGTGGCTGATTGTCCCTACGAGTTGGACCGGACCGGTCCCTGTCGCCCGATCCCTGGCTCCGCCTGTCGCCCCACCTGCTATCACGTGGCCGCCGGATCCCCTCCCCGACCCGGACCTCGGAGCCGGCTGGCGCGGCGGCATTACGCCCGGCTATCCGCCAAGCGAACTCGAAGGCTGGTACTCGCACAGCGACGGGGGCATCCTGAGCGCCTACATATGGCAACTCCAGAAGTGGCCGCTTGACGTCTACCGCATGGGGTTGCCCCCCAGCAAAGCCGCGCGGATCAACGAGTTCGTCATCATAGATGGGCGTCCGGCACACGTGTCTTACTCGCGTGTGAAACACGACGGATCGGAGGCTCAAGCGATAATCTTTGATCCGGCAACGGGGCTGGTCTACAACGTGAGTGACGGCCCGCTCGCCCGCCAGAACGACCCCGAGGCGACGATCGAGCTCGCGAAGAAGTTCATCCTGCCCGCGACCGCGACCGCGACCGTGACCCCGACGACCTACGCGCTAACGCTCTCCGCCGCGACGGGTGGAAGCCTGAGTGCGGACCCCGCCGGGGGGAGCCACGCTGCGGGAACAGTCGTCACCGTCACGGCGAACGCTGCCGATGGGTACGGCCTCTCCTCGTGGGGCGATGATTGCGCTGGCACGCCTGCTACCTCGACGACGTGCTCGCTCACGATGGACGCGGACCGCACAGCCTCCGCGACGTTCGCGAAGAACAGCGCACCCACCACGCTCCGCTACAGCACGTACGACACGACCGGGCAGGCGGCGACCGCCGGCAGCTACGCATTCCTCACGGCGAACGGCGCTGGCAGCCAGAGGGAGGGCGGGGACGAGGGCGCGCGCCAGTCGGAAGGGTCCACCACCCCGGTCGCCATCACGACCTACGAAGGCCTGCGTACCGAGGCCGACACCCTGCGCATCCACGTCACCGACGGCTCGGGCGTCTCGCGCGCGAGCTTCTACGGCACGGTGGGGGTGGGCGACACGTTCGAGTGGCGGGAGGCGAGCGATTGCTGGGTGCGCTACCTCGTGACGGCGATCAAGCCGGGAACCTCGCCGCGCGAGTTTGTGATCTGGCCCTACTCGTACACGTACACGGGTTGCAGCGGCACGGTGGCCAGCGGTCGCAGTGCGCCGGGTGACACCGCTCAGGGCGGTGAGCGCTCGTCAGCGACCGCCACCGCGATGCGTGACTTCACATGGAAGCCCGCGTACCTGCGGACGGGCGACTTCAAGGTCCCCACATGGCACGGACCGTGGGTGATTGTCCCTACGAGTTGGACCGGACCGGTCCCTGTCGCCCGATCCCTGGCTCCGCCTGTCGCCCCACCTGCTATCACGTGGCCGCCGGATCCCCTCCCCGACCCGGACCTCGGACCCGGCTGGCGGGGGGGCGTGCACATGGGCTACGGGGAACTGGAAGGCTGGTACTCCCATGCTGACGGCGGCAGTCTTGACGTCTACATATGGCAACTCCAGAAGTGGCCGCTCGGCGTCTACCGCATGGGGTTGCCCTTCAGCGAAGCCGCGCGGATCAACGAGTTCGTCATCATCGATGGGCGTCCGGCACACGTGTCTTACTCGCGTGTGAAACACGACGGATCGGAGGCTCAAGCGATAATCTTTGATCCGGCAACGGGGCTGGTCTACAACGTGCGTGGCGGCCCGCTCGCCCGCCAGAACGACCCCGATGCGACGATCGAGATCGCGAAGAAGTTCATCCTGCCCGTGACCCCGACCGACACCGCGCCGCCGACCGCGACCGTGACCCCGACGACCTACGCGCTGGCGCTCTCCGCCGCGACAGGTGGAAGCCTCAGCGCGGGCCCAGCCGGGGAGAGCCACGCTGCGGGGACAGTCGTCACCGTCACGGCGACCGCCGCTGATGGGTACGGCCTCTCCTCGTGGGGTGATGACTGCGCTGGCACGCCAGCGACCTCGGCGACGTGCTCGCTCACGCTGGACGCGGACCGCACAGCCTCCGCGACGTTCGCGAAGAACAGCGCACCCACCACGCTCCGCTACTCGACCTACGACACGACCGGCGCTGTGACGGCGGCGGGCAGCTACGCCTTCCTCGCGAACGGGGGCGGCGCGCAGGCAGGCGCGGAGCGCGCGTCCGCTGGCGCAACCGCGACGGTGCTGACGACCTACGAGGGCTGGCGCGAGGAGGCCGACACGCTGCGCATCAACCTCACCGATGGTGCCGGGGTCTCGCGCGCCTCGTTCTACGGCACGGTCACCGCCGGCGACATGTTCGAGTGGCGCATCGCCAACGACTGCTGGACGCGCTACCAGGTGATGAGGGCACCGGGAGCAGTCGCACTCGCTACCGACACGACGAGCAACCACCGCGAGTTCGGGGTCAAGCCGGTGTCGTATGCCTTCACGGGCTGTGGCGGCATGGTCGCCGCATCCACTGCGGGAGTGGCCGACTTCGGGCCATTGCCTGTCCTCGGCGGCCTCTCGCTCACCGTGCCGGTGGTCCACGGCATCTTCCAGCTCGTCCCTGCTGGCTGGACCGGTTCCACGAAGCCTGTGGGCCCTCGAATGCCTGCGCGTCCCACGATCCCGTCGGCAGAGGCGACGAGCCTGGCCGAGGCGCGCAAGTTGCCCCATTGGCGCGAGCCGGAGCTGTCGGAGGGTTGGAAGTTCTCCTACGCTGTGAGCGGGGATGAAGCCGAAGCAGGGTACTTCACGGCCTACTACAACGGCCTCGATCTGACCGTCTCCGCCGCAGGAATCAATGCGAAGTACTCGCCAAAGCAGGCCAGCGAAACCTACTACAACGGTAGCCGGACCAGCGTCCGCGAGACGCTGCAGATCGCGGGCCGGCCCGCGCGGGTACACCGTAGCCTCACTGCCAAACAGTTCCCCACGACCGTGCACGTGTGGGACGAGGCGACGGGCGTGCTCTACACGCTCCACTGGAGCGGCCACGCGGCAAAGCTGATCGCGCTCGCCGAGAGCATGTTCGAGTAGCGCCGTGCTGCGCGGCGTCCTCTTGGCGTTCGGCGCCGCCACACTGATCGGGCTGACGCTTGCGCTGCCCGCGCGACTGACGGATGCCGACGCGCAGGGCAGCACGGCACCTGCCTACGAGATCGACGTGTTGCCTGGGGTCGCCGACGGCGACCCCACGAACGCCAAGCGCTGGAGCATCGACGCAGCGGGCAACGCAACCGGCTTGACGCTGCTCGCGAACCATGCGCTGCCGGGGCTCGGTCCCAGCTTACCGAGATGCCAAGCCGCTCAGACGCTCACCGACCGGCGCGAGGCGGACCGTCGCCCGAGGCCGTTCTCGTTCAGAGAACACATGGCCTCGACCAGACCGGTCTCAATGACCGTGCCTTCGCAGTGCCGGCCCGGAGGATGACCTGGCGGCCGGGGTTGGCGGCAGTAACGCCCCGCACGGATTGCGGCTATACTACGGTCGTGGTGGGGAAACTCGGAGCTGACTGTGGGCTCTTCGCCGCCACACCCTACGAAAATGGGGATGCCCGTTCGTCGAACGCGGGTGCAGGCG
Organism: Dehalococcoidia bacterium; assembly: GCA_963667465.2. GTDB lineage: Bacteria > Chloroflexota > Dehalococcoidia > UBA2979 > UBA2979 > VXMT01. The sequence continues at coordinate 1,672,427 of CAXXDN010000002.1, forward strand.
CGGCGAGCGCGTCACATCCGTAAACGGCCGGGCGCCGTTGGCCTCCTCGCCGTGGTCATTGGTCTGTATCTGACTCTGGGACCTGCGCCACACGCCCCCGCCGTCGCCCACGCCGAGTTCGATGGGGCCGCTGGAGCGCGAGGCAGCGAGCTGTGGTCCGCAAGCATGCGGGCGGGCGTCGACCGCGTCCTCGGGGGCTACAGCACCCTGCCGGAGCGCAGCTTCGGCCGCCTCACGAACGATACGTTCTCGTACCGAGGCGTCACCTACACCGTCACGAACATCGCCCAGAACCGCTCACGCGATGAGGCCGGTGCCTGGCGCGTGTTGATCGCGTTCGCGCCGGCGCTCGGCGACGGGGCCGAGCGCCTGACGCTGCGCCTCGGGGACGTGTGGCTGAATCTCGCGGACGCGCGCGGCGGCGGCCGGCAAATCTTCAGCTGGACCGGGGCGGAACCCGGCTGGCGCAGCGGCGCTACCGTTTCCGTCTCCCTGCGCGAGTTCCCCCCGGCGTTCGAGCCGCGGTCGATCGACGGCTGGGGCAACAACCGCGGCGACCCGGAGCTCGGCACGGCGCACGCGCGGCTCCTCCGGGTGGCCGACGTCTCCGTGGCGTACGGCCTGACTGGCGTTCCGCCATCCGGCCTGCCGGAGCCACGCGCCATCAGCAATATCCTCGCGGCCCAGGCCGGACCCGTCCCAAGCGCCGCGGGGCTCACGAACATGGTGTGGCAGTGGGGCCAGTTCCTGGACCACGACCTCAGCCTCACCCCGGAGGCGAGCCCGCCCGAGCCGCTGCCGATCGCCATCCCCCGGGAGGATCCGTTGTTCGATCGCCTCGGCGGCGTCCTCACGATGCCGTTCAATCGCTCCGCGTTCGACCCGGCCACGGGCACGGGGCCGGACAACCCGAGGGCGCAGATCAACGCGGTAACGGCGTTCATCGACGCCTCCAACGTCTACGGCTCCGACCAGGCGCGCACGCGCGCCCTCCGCACGAACGACGGCACCGGCAGGCTCCGGGCCTCCAGCGCCGGCCGGCTGCTGCCCTACAACGAGGACCGGCTCCCGAACGACCCCGGCAATACCCGCCGGACCACGTCGCTCTACCTCGCCGGGGACATCCGGGTGAACGAGCAGGTCGGCTTGACCGCGCTGCACACCGTGTTCCTGAGGGAGCACAACCGGCTCGCCGGGATGATCGCATCCGCGAACCCCGAGCTGGGCGGCCAGCAGATCTTCGAGCTGGCCCGCAAGATCGTCGGCGCGCTCATCCAGGCCATCACTTACAACGAGTTCCTGCCGCTGCTGCTCGGCCCGGACGCCCTCGCTCCCTACGGCGGCTACGATCCGGGCGTCGACCCGGGCATCGCAACCGAGTTCTCGACGGCGGCGTTCCGCTTCGGCCACACGATGCTGTCGCCCACCCTCCTGCACATCGACGGGGCGGGGCACAGGCGCGACTTCTCGCTGGCGGAGGTCTTCTTCAACCCGGCGCTGGTCGAGGAGCACGGCGTCTCCGGCTTCCTCCGGGGCCTCGCCGCCGCGCCCGCGCAGGAGATCGACCTGCTGCTCGTCGACGAGGTGCGCAGCATGCTCTTCGGCGCGCCGGGAGGCCCGCTGCGCGACCTCGCGGCGCTGAACATCCAGCGCAACCGCGACCACGGACTCCCGGACTACAACTCGGCCCGCAGCGCCTACGGCCTGCCGCCGGCCCAGACCCTTGCCGATGTCTCATCCGCCCCCGGGGTGCAGGACGCGCTGCAGCGGGCCTACCGCTCGATCGACGGGCTCGATCTCTGGGCGGGCGGGCTGGCCGAGGACCACGTGCCGGGCGCGATGCTGGGCGAAACCTTCCGCACGATCCTCGTCGACCAGTTTCGCCGCCTGCGCGACGGGGACCGCTACTGGTACGAGCGCGACCCCTACTTCCTCGCCAACCCCGGCCTGCTCGCCGAGTTGCAAACCACGACCCTCGCCGCGCTGATCCGCCGCAACACGCCGATCGAGGACGAGCTTCCCGACCGCGTCTTCGGCGGCCCGCCCCCCGCGGTCGCGGCCGGGGACGAGGCGAGCGCCGGCGGGGCCGCGCAGCCGGCCACGCAGGAGCTCCCCGGGCCGCAGATCGTCGCATTGTTCGGCTACCCCGGCGCGCCGGAACTGGGCGTGCTCGGCACGGCGACGCCGGCCGCGATCGCCGCCCAGGCGTCCGCGTGGGCCAGGGTCCACGACGAGCACAACGGCGAGCGTGGCGTCGTCCCCGCCTACCACCTCGTCGCCGGCGTCGCACAGGCCGAGCCCACGCCCGACGGAACCTGGCTGGGCCGGCTCGCCGACGACGAAATCGCGCGCTACGTCGAGGCCGCCCGCGAGCACGGACTGCTGCTCTTCCTCGACGTCCAGATCGGCTGGAGCGATCCGCTCGCCGAGGCGCGGCTGCTCGAACCCTTCCTGCGCGAGCCCTTCGTGCACCTCGCCCTCGACCCCGAGTTCGCGACGCGGCGCCTCGGGGTGCGCCCCGGGCTCGCCGCCGGCTCGATCACGGCGGAGCAGGTGAACGCGGTCCAGCGCTACCTCGCCGCGCTCGTGCGCGACGGCGGCCTGCCCCCAAAGATCCTGATCGTGCACCAGTCCGGGGAAGGTATGATCGAGCGCCGCAGCGAGATCGACGATCTCGCCAACGTCGTGCTCTCGATCAGCATGGACGGCCCTGGCGCCGTCGAGGACAAGCTCGCGGGCTACGAGCGCTTCGCGCTCCCCGAGCCCTCCGAGCGTCCGGCCCTCAAGCTCCTCTTCGAAAGCGACACGCCGGTCATGGGCCCGCCGGACGTGCAGCGCCTCGACCGCCCGCCCGGCATCATCATCTACCAGTAGCGCCCGTGGCGAGCGCTCGCCCATATGCAGCTGCCACCTCCTGGCCGCTGGCTGGGGACTCATGGAATCGTTGACCCATCGACACTGTTCTGGCTCACTTTCCGGGCGCTGTTGACGCCGCGAGCTTCTTCACAACCATTTCCGCAATCTCTTCTATCGTGAGTTCATGAGCTGACACGTATCCAAGAGTGGGTGCCAAACCGGAGAGATCAGCCTGCTCAACAACGATCGGCAGGATGTACTCGTCGCGCTGCTCGACCGAGCGGGCGATGGCGCTCCTGCGCTCGTGCGTCGTCCACATCCGGTCGCGGTACGCCTCAGAGACAAACATGACGCAGTACCGCGCGCGCCTCCGGTAGATGTCATCGAAGAACTCAGCGAGGTTCTTTCCCCAAAGTTGAGCACCGAAGAACGCGTCGTAGAAGACATTCACGCCACGGTCACGGAGGCAGAGGGCCAACTCTTCAGCACGTTCGCGCTCGGTCCCCGCGAAAGAGATGGCTACCTCGTAGTGCTCGGCGTCTTCCTTCGTGCCACTGTGCCTGCGACCGGCGGGAGCTTTGGGGATCCGCACTGGCCCACTATTGCTCGTGCTTGCCTGTAGGAAACCAAGCCCGAACGGGCGAAGCAGCTTCTCAGCTCGCAGCAAGTCTTCGATGCCGCTCGCAAAATGCTCTGGGTGCGCGTCGAACCATCCATGGACCTTGTTGTTGTTCCCCAAGAACGCGTCACCCCGCGTATCACGCCGCACGTGCCTCCACCTGCAGGGCTCGAAGTTGAAGTCGATGCACTGCTCTGAGGTACACAAACCCAGGAACTCGAGGACAGATTGCATCTCAGGCGATGGTGGTTGCTCCTTTGCCCGATAGTGGGTCGTCCATCCCTCACTGCTGCCTTGCTCCAACCAAGAGAAGACGAACTCGAAGTGCCCGTCACCCGACTCCTTCATGCGTTCTTGGTTCGTGCCTTTATGACCATCGCCGCCACGTGTCCAAGCCTTTGCTGGGAAATCCCGACTCTCAAGATAGAAACCGCACCGCTCGAGATGGCGACTGGCATCGCGCAGCGCGTCGAAAGCCAGGCCGAATGCATCCGCGAATGCCTCAGCGTCTAAGCTCGCTTCTACAGCAAGGCAGTAGGCTTCGTCGCCCGAAGCGAACGGGCAATCCTTCAGTCGGAAGCCGAGTTGCTCCAAGAAGTCCTGCTGGCGGACTCCGCTCAGGAAGTACGAAGTGACCGACGAGTGAAGCCCGTAGTCTATCTGATCCCGGCCGTGCGTCACCTTCGCGAGCGTGAACTGAACCCCGCCGCCCGTGTGGGGCGTGAGAACCTCAGTCTGGAGGCCGGAGTGTATGTCGGGCATCTGCAACTCCCTGGCGGGGAGACGTTCCGAGGATACGGCAAGAGCGCGTTCGATCCGCAATCGTGCGGATGCGCCTGCTCACGGACGGAAGGCAGGCAGTTGGGTCCCGAGCACCTCGACGGCCCCTCGCCGATCCGATCCCCCGCCGGTGGCCCCGGCACAGGCTCTAAGCGGGTCTGGAAGCGCAGGCGGTCGCCCTCGCGGTGGACGTACCAGAGCGACTCCTCCAGCGTCCTCAGCACTTCCGTGACGTACTCGGGACCGAGGTTCGGCGCGGCCGATCCGAGGTGGAGTTCCTGAGTGGTTGCGCCGCTCTGAGTAAGCCCGCCGAACGAGTGCGCGAGCAAGGTCGTGGCTACTCCGCGTGCGACGCCGAGCCTGGCGTAGTCGCCGCCTCGGCGTTCATCGTCCCGGTTCGCGTGGCCATCGCCGCCAATGATGTCGGCGGCCACGACGCCGTCGAAACCGCCGCCGGCGCCGGCTGCGCTTACAATCCGTGTACGGATGCGCTCACGCTCAAGATCGATGTGTGCCGACTGCTCAAGCCCGGGCAGGATGTGGTCCTGAATGGCCAAATCGACGGACGCGACCACCTGGTCGTTCTCGACCCAGACGTTCTGTCCGAAGCCGCTGGAGACCGACTCGCCGGCAACCAGCGTGAACCGCTCGCGGAATCGCTCCCACATCTCCCGCCGCCACTGGTCCGTCAGGGCCTTCGGGCAGAGCACCAGGACACGTGAAACATCGCCGCGCTGCATCAGCTCCCGGAGGAGGAGGCCCGCCATGATCGTCTTACCGGCGCCGGGGTCGTCCGCGAGCAGGAAGCGGATGCGCGGCAGCGGCAGCATGTGCTTGTAGACCGCGTCGAGCTGGTGGGGCAGCGGGTCGACCTGCGAGACGGACACCGCGAACTGTGGGTCGAAGGCGTGAGCCAGGTGCGTGCGAAGCGCCTCGACCGCGAGCCGGAAGAGTACGGGCTCCGCGTCGAAGGTGTGGCGCCCTCCAGTGACTGTGGTGACCTCGCGCTCGAACTGCTCGCGCGAGATCGTCCGGTCGTAGTGCTGGGCCGACTCGGTACCGACGGCCTCGATGCGTACCGAGGTGTCGAGGTCCCGCACGTTGAGGACGCGCAGCGGCTCGGGCCAGAACGGCCCTTCGATGATCGTGCCCATCGAAAGCTGCGTGTTCAGCATCAGGGGCGATTGTAGGACGCGTGGGCTGACAGCGCGCTCGCCTAGGGCCTGTTCACGTTAGCTGGAGGGCGTCGTAGACGAGGGCGAGGTGGATGAAGGCGAGGAAGACACAGTCCAGCTTGTCGTAGCGGGTGGCGATACGCCGGAAGCGCTTGAGTCGACGGAAGAAGCGTTCGACCTCGTTGCGGCGACGGTAGAGGACGCGGTTGTACTGCCAGGGCTGGGCCCGGGTGCGCATCGGCGGCACCTCCGGGCAGTAGCCCAGTTCCTCGGCAAGGGCCCGTGTCTTGTCGCCCTCGTAGGCACGATCCATCAGCAATGCCGGGCTCCCTGACTGTGGACCACGCCGACGCAATAACTCCCGTCCCCAGGGGGCGTCGTGGGCTTGTCCGGGCGAGAGCACCAGCCTCAGGACCGTGCGGTCGTCGGCCACGACTGTGGGGTGGCCGTTTGGGCCAATACCTACCCCATTGCCTCCACTTACGTTCGGACGGCTGTAGTTCCTAGGTGACCGTCCGCGGGCCGGTACTCCTCGAAGACCTCGCGGCCTACTCGCAGACCTCCACGACCGCCTTCTCGAGGATCGTCACCGCCTCGTCGATCTGGTCCTCGGTCGTGCTCGCCGGCGGCACGAAGCGCAAGACCGAACCCTCCCGTCGCAGGCTGAAGATCAGCCCGTCCTCCAGGCAGCGTTGGGCAATGGCGCGCCCTTCCGAGGTCGCCGGCTCCTTCGTCCCGCGACTACGGACAAGCTCCACCCCCAGCAGCAGTCCCCGACCGCGCACGTCGCCGATCACCTCGAAGCGCTCCGCCAGCGCCCGCAGCTTCGACTTCAGGCGACCGCCAAGCCGCCTCGCGGTGCCTGCCAGCCCCTCCCCTTCGAGTACGTCCAGCGTTGCCCGCCCGGCTGCGCAGGCGAGCGGGTCGTTCGAGTGCGAATGCGTAACGATGAATTCGTCGGCGACGACGCGCTCCTCGATCTCCGCCGATGTGCTCACCGACGAAAGGCAGACGCCGCCGCCGAAGTGCTTTGCCAGTGTGAGGATGTCCGGTACGACCCCTTCCTGCTCGAACGCGAAGGTGTCGCCCGTCTTGCCCAGTCCTGTCTGTTCTTCGTCGAGGATCAGCAGCATGTCGCGCTCGCGGCAGCGCGCTTTGAGCTCGGGCAGCCAGCCCTCTGGCGGTTCGATGACCCCGCCGGCGGAGAAGATCGGCTCGGTCAGCACAGCCGCAGGCCGCGACGTTGTCTGCGCGTCGATCAGCTCGAACGAAGCGTCCAGGCAGGCGAGACCGCATGAATCGGGCTCGAGAGCGATCGGACAGCGGTAGCAGTACGGCGCGAGCATCGCCATCAGGCCCGGCTGCGGAGGGCCGTATCCCCGGTGCCATCCGGCGAACGTGAGCCCCCTCGTTGTGTCCGACATCCCGTGGAAGGACACATGCGGACTGGCCACTTCGAACCCGCCCGTGTACTTCCGTGCGATCGCGATTGCCGCCTCGTTGGCGTCCGCACCCGACTGCAGGAACAGGCTCTTGCGAAGGGGACTCGGGAGGAGCCCTGCCAGCCGTTCGGCCAGCCGGATCTCCTGGTCGTTGTAGTAGCTGCTGTGCGCGTGGATCAGCCGCGCGCAGGCCTCGGCCACGGCTTCGACGATCGCCGGGTGGTTGTGCCCCAGCCAGGCGCACATCTGCCCGGAGTTGAAATCCAGGTAGCGCTTGCCGTTGACATCCTCGACCTCGGAGCCCGACCCGCGTACGAAGATCGGCCCCGAATCCGATGCGTCCATCCGCCCGCCGAAGCTGAACCGTCGTGCCGCCTCAAGGAGGTCCTGCCCGGAATCACTCATCACCGCCCCCTGTCGCCGTTTGGCTGGGGGCCAGCGTACCGCACCTACGCGGACCCACCGACGAGCGCATGGCTCAAGCTGTGGGCCACGATGCTGCGGGACTTCTCCGCTGAGCTCGACGGTGAGGGACCGCATGCTCCCCCCGCAGCCGACGCCCAGGAGTAGAATGGAGCGGAAGGATACAGAACATGAGAGCGATCATTTACCTCCGGGTCTCGACCGACATGCACGACCACCCAGATCATGTCCTCGTAGAAGATCTCCCGGCTGAGCAGTTCCAGATCGCCGAGCGGAGAGTGCTGGAACTCGATCACCAGATCGCTCGGCGTCTTTAGGTCGGCAATGTGCTTCTCACCTGTCCGGTCGTCGATTTGCACGATCTCCCGCCAAGCCTCGGGGAACCGGCCCTTCCACTCCCGGTGCCATTTCGTCTCGCCGCCCCACCAGGGCTCGCAACTGGTCCGGGGCCAGTGCGCCCAATGCCACATCTTGATGCGCCCGCACTTCGCGATCATTGCGGCACCGCAGCACTGGCAGACGCCTCGCCTTCCCGTGGTTGGCTTCCGTCTCTCTCCGTCCACCAAGGCGAACTCCATAGTTCCTCCGCGGGTGTCGGGGGCGTACCTAAGGCCTCACTAACCTGTCGTGGGTGGTGATCCGCTGGGCCAACGCCGCGAGGACCGCAGGATAGTCGCCATTTCCGGTCGAGGACAGTCACAGCGCCACGGGGCTCGGGTCGACCTCAGGCTCATCGATCTTGAGGCCTGTAGGGCAGGCCGGGCGTCTGCTAGGTCGGGCGGATCTGCCATTCCGTCGGCGAAGCGGGCGAGACCTACACGGCCTCGGGCTGTAGGGCCGAAACCTCGATCTCGACCAACTCGAACCGCGTCGAGAGCGTCGGCGGGGCGTCGCCGTATGTGGCCAGCAACTCCTCATCTGCATCGGAGAGGGCCTGGCTGTGGTACGCGATGGCGTCATCGATGGACATGTTGGGCTCCGGTACTGGGTCGCCGTCCTCGATCAGGGCCTCGATATGGAAGGCAAGCGCCTCGCGGATCATCGCGAGCATCTCATCCGGGGTGTCAGCCGTGCTGATGCAGCCCGGCACGTCCGGCGCGTAGGCGCCGTAGTTATTTGGGGTCTGCTCAATGACCACGGCGTAGGTCAGCTTCATCGTGCTCTCCTGAGGCCTGCCTGTCTCTGGATGTTGAGCCATGTACCCCTCGGAATCTCATCCCCCATCTTGCCCGGAATGGTGACCTTGCCGAGCTTCTCGGGGTGGCGGAAGTGACGGTGGCTGCCCCGTGTCCCCACATGGTACCAGCCGTCGCGCTCCACTATCCGGATCGCTTCGCGCACCTTCGGCATGGCTCAGGCAACTCGCTTCATGCAGCTCGATGCTTCCCAGCCATGGCGTCAGCTTCTCGCGACATCCGAGAGCAGGCCCGTGATCTCCCGCTCCAGCACCTCGAGATCCTTCTCGATCTCCTCGAGCGTGCGTGGGGGCTCGTACACGTAGAAGTGGCGGTTGAGCGGGATCTCGTCCCGGCGAGCACGCAGTCGAAGCGCCGCACGGTGAGGGGGAGGATGACCTTGCGGTACTCGTTGCGCTTGTAGGGTCCGCGCAGCAGGTTGCAGATGCTCCAGATGAAGCTCGCCAGCTCGCCGTGCGTCCGCGTGTTCATACGTCCCTCGCCCCGTGTCCCCAACGACCCAGGCAGTCCCAGGCGCGAGCGATCATTTCGGTGTGCTCACGATTCCAACCCGGTGAGACTCCAAACCGCTCTACTCCCTACGCCAGCGAGACGCATTCATCGAGGAATGTGCTCGCATTGCGGGTCAGTCGAACCCAACCGAGTCTCTCAAGCGCCCTCCGCTTGAGAGACTCGGAATCCAGAGTCGGGTCAGCCTGGCGAAGTTCCCGCAACATCATCGCGACCTCGTCCGGGGGGAGCTCGTCGAGAGCGCGTGGACCGCGCTCACGAAGGACAACCTCCGAGTCGCCTGGTACCCGGAGCACACGCTGAGCCTGTCCGTCCTTTCGGAGCGGGTTCGTGGCCTCGATGAGGCCAGATCGTTCGGCTGCGGCGCAGGCCCGATTGAACGCTCGCCGCGCCGGCATGGTTAGCCGCTGGCTCCCGGAGGCACGATTGAGCAGACGATAGGCGCGAATCGCAATGACGGGTCCTTCCCGGGCCACCACCTCCGTGAGGAGCTCAGCGAGTCGGGTCTGGCTTGCAGTGCGTGGGTCGGGAATCGCTTCGGCTGGACTCCACGTCTCATAAGGAGCAAGTGTGCGGATTCCGTCCGCATTCTCAGCCGCCGCCTCGAGCGGCGACCATCCCAGTGCCGGCTGTAGGAGGGCAGCATCCTCGATTCTTGGCGACACGTCTGGGGAGGCGAGTTCTTCGACCGACGGCGTAGCCTCGTCCGCCTTACGGACTCGGCTCGTCCGGTCGGGCTCGGCGGCGATCTCGCCAGCATCGATCACTTTGACCTGCGTCGGGCCGGACGCTGCCGTGACCTCTCTCTCGTCTGCTCCCGTAGCCTGTTCCGGCCGGCCGGACTCCGCCGCAATCTCGATCCCGTCTGGCTTCCCTACCGGAACTGCGGGTACGGGCTCCGCCTCAACCTTCACCTCGCCCGGTACGTCGCGTCCGGCATCCGTCTCGGCCGCAGGGAGGATGCGGCGGCGCTTGAGCATCTCCCAAAGATCCTCGAGTGCCTCGTCAGGATTGAGGTGGAACGCGCTCCCGCGGATCCTCCAGAACACCCAGCCGCAGCGCTCCAGATCACGCTGGCGCGCAGCATCATCCTCATAGCGATCCGGACCGTGCCAAGCATCCCCGTCGCACTCCACGGCCAGACTCCCGTCCATGCCCTGGACGACGAGATCGATCCTGTAGCCGCCGACCTCGAACTGTGGAATCACGCGGTACCCTCGGCGGGCGATGCGAAGGAACACGTCGACTTCGAACCAGCTGTCGAAGGGGGTCGGCGGACTCACACGTTGCCTATCAGCCCTGAACGCGAGCTGCTCGAGGTCGGCCACGTCGAGTCCTGCAACATCAGAAACCTTCACGGACGGGTTCAGGCAGTACTCGAGGAGCTGGTACCGCAGGCAGCTTGGATTGAGATCAGCGAGGGTGGCGGTGTGGAACAGGTACAGCTGATCGCGTGCTCGACTTGCTGCCACATTGAACCGTCGTTGCGCAGCCGCGTCGGTCATCGCTGGAATGCGACGGTTCTCTCGTGGCGCTGAGACCATGCTCAGGAAGATCACGTCGCGTTCGTCACCCTGGAATGCGTAGGCGTCGCCGCACACGAGTTGCCGCCGCTCGATTTCCTCCGGTCCGAGCGCACGCAACAGCTGCGTCTCGATCTCACGTGCCTGGGCGTCGCCGACCAAGCTGATGACGCCCATTGTCTTGCCGCGATAGGCATCGTCAGCGCAGAGCCGGGTGATCTCCTCGACGATTGCCTCCGCCTCTGGAGGATTCACGTTGCGCCGCCCGCTCCCCCTCAGGTATCCGTCGGCTACGGGCCGCACGTCGATGGTGGGTTCGAGGCGGCCGGCTCCATACTGCCTCAGCGGAATGAGTGGCTCGCCCTGGTACCAGAGGTTGTTGGAGAACTGGATGATCTCAGGCATGCAACGGAAGTGCTCGCGCAGTCTGATACGACCCCTGTAACGGATTTCGGCCAGGTCGAAGAAGCTCTGGTTCACGCCGTACGCGTCCGCGTGCGGGAGATCCGAGATGTATCGCTCGCGGAGCTGGTTGACATCCTCGAAGTTGACGCCCGCGTACGTCGGATGAATCTGCTTGTCGTCTCCTACGACCACGAGCTTCTTCGCCAGATAGGCGAGCAACAGCGCTTCCGGCCCGGACTGGCTGGCCTCGTCGATGATGGCGATGTCGAAGAGTTCGGAGCCCGGCCGTATGGTCTCCGCCACTCGGTGCAGCGGCATGACCCATGCCGGGATTGCGGACCTGCTCTCGTCAAGGTGCTCCTTCGCGCTGCGACGGTGCATCGGTGCGTACTTGCCGAATCCTCCGGCGATCGAGCGCACCGCTTTCGACCAGGCGACCAGGTGTTGCCGTTCGTGCTCTGTCATACGCTCGAAGCAGTGAGCCCAAGCCTTCTCCGCCGCTAGCTGCTCTACCACCCGAGCGATGGTCTGCTTCGCGTTCTCGAGCTCCAGCCGATGCTGCTGCTCGGCATCCGGGGCCGCCATGCGGATGACCCAAGCCTGCGCCCGCGACCAGTTCCAGGCACGGTCGAAGTCTCCCGCCCGCCCATCCCATACAGGATCGGCTGGAGCCTCGGCGAGCACCCCGGCCAGTTCCGGCGCCCCACCCGCCAGCCGTTCATGCAGCGTCCGTCTACGCTTGAGCTGCCGTTCGAGTGCGACGTTGGCTGCGGCTCGTTGCCTAGCCTCGGTGTAGGCGGTAGTGCTGCGCTCGCTGATGGCGGCCCGCAAGCCCTCAGAGGTCGGGTCGAGTCGCCCGGCACGTTGCTGCGCGCGCAACTCCTCGAGTGCCTGCTGGATTTTGCTCCGAGCTGACTCGTACCGCTCTGTTGCGTCAACAGCGGCGAGGGTCTCACGCAAGCCACGAAGTGCTGCTAGATCGGACCAGTCGGGCTCGGGACCTCCGGGGACACGGGCCAGCGTCCGCGACAGCTCGGCAGACATTCTGAGCGCCTCAAAGGCTTCTTCGAGTGGCTCACAAAGGTCGGCGAGTTCGGCAACGCCGTCAGTGAAAGTCGCCGCAGTCAGTTCCTGGTTGGGTGCCCATCGTTCCCGCAGGTGACGGAATTCGAGTTCGGCATGGAGGCGCCGCACGAGGTCATTGATGGTCTCCGCCGTTTCGCACAACCGCCCGCCGATCCTCAACCGTCGGATGTATAGCGCCCGCTTCACCACGGCGGAACGGAACGGCCCGATTCCCCAGCCGCCGCCACCCTCCAGGTGCTCCAGAAGCTCCGCGGCGTCCCCGCGGAGCTTCTGGAGGTCGAAATCCGGCTCCGGAGTGATCGGGTTCTCATCCAGCCATCCGGCCAGTTCAACCGTCGACTCCACTACCCTCGATGTGTCCTCGTGGAGTTGCCGCCAGCTACGCTCGTAGTCTCCGAGAATCTGCCTCGTAGCAGTTGAGACCCATGGCAGCGGCCGACGATGGATCCGCTCGATGAGCTGGATGAGTTCGGATAGCCCATGCCGTAGTTCGGAGCGTTCCTCCGGCGGCATCACCTCCAACGCGCCGTACTCAGGCCGCTGGCGGATGGAGGCACTCTCGTTGTAGGTCTCCTGTGCCTCGGACTCACCTTGCACAGCCTGCTCGAACGACTCGGTGTCGGGCAGGTGCTTGAGGTCGATGCCCACGCGCCCACTTGCCTCCCAATCCGAGAGACTCTCGTTCCTGAGCAGTGCCACGAGCTCGCTGAACTCGGCCACGGTGAGCGGCGGGTCGAGTTCTTCCGGGATGACGTCACCGATCCAGGAGAGAGATTCGCGCTCGCCACGCAGTGTCTGCGCGATCAGCGCCAGCGTGCCGGTGTATCCGAATCTCGCATCGAAAGTAAGGGTCTCCCGCTCTCGAATCGCACGGAGATCCGCGAAGATCCTCGCCTGGCGTCTCCTTGCCTGATCCAGCCCGAGTTCGAGTCGTGCTATGGCCTTACTGCTCGTCTCCGGGTCCCACGTATTCTGCCGAGTCGTAATCCCCTGAACGGACTCCTCCATCGCGGCCAGAGCTTCACGGTCGTCGCCGAGTAGCACGACAGAGAGTGGCGCGAGATCGGGCACACGCTCCCGAATCATGCGTTGAAGCACTTTGAGGGCGCGCACCGCGTGACTCGTGACGAGCACCCGCTCCCCTTTGGCGAGCGAGTGGCAGATCAGGTTCACGATGGTGTGCGACTTCCCCGTGCCCGGAGGCCCCTGGACCAGCACACCCTGGTTCTCAACAAGCCGCTCCACGATTCGCTGCTGCGCATCGTTCGCTGGGAGCGGGAAGAATGTCTCGCCCGCGCGGGCTCCGTTGCCACCTTGGTGAACCAGACTGTCGCGGTCCTGATCCCCAGAGACGCTGATGAACCGTGATACCCCTTCGGGAACGGGCTCCCCAGCCTCCAGCTGGGTGATGATGTCCTCGAACGCGCGAAGGAATGAGCGTTCGGACCTTCTTCGAAGGATCAGCGCAGGTGCGAAGTGGACGATCGGGTTGTCGCCCGCGCTTGCGACGCGTTCGAGTTCATCGCTGTACTCACCCTCGGGAGAGACGGAGTGCACCCAACTCTTGAGAAGTCCATCTATTGGACCGGCGGCCCAGAGGGAGTCGCCGATCCCATCCAACGTTTCCTCTATCGAGCTGAGGAGTTCTGGGTCGGGCCGATATTGCGGGTCCAACATGTCCTGTTCGAGCGACGGGCGAGCACCCTCACCCGCTGGAGTGACCGTCAGCGTTCCGCTCGTCGTATCGAAGGCGACGCTCACGCGAGCGACCGCCAAGTGCCGGCCCACCGTCTGCCCGTCCGGCGAGTTCCAACTGAGATACCCGAACCCGAAGACGATCTCGAAGTTCTCCCCCAGGCGCTGCTGCCGCTGGAACATCGAGAAGAGTTCCGTGTAGACACCCTGCACGGCCTGCTCGCGCCGATCCTGCTCAGCCCAGTGCCACCAGCGATCCGCAATGTACGTATCCCAGGCCGCCTCTACCTCGGGGTGGTCTTCTCGCCTCAACGGCGGGTTCTCCGGAGACTCGCCAAGTATGGTCTCGTACAACTCAGGGAGATCGAGGCTGGAGTCGTCCAACTGGCCCGGCCGCACCCAGTCGCGCGCCAATTCCGGTGGCTCAGGGGGCCGCGTTAGGCGTGGCTTCCGGATTTCCAGCCACACCTCATCCGGCGCTTCAGGCTCCTCGCGATGCCACGCGATTGAGTCACATCCAGGTTCGCGTGGAACGTCGACCGCCCAGATGACCTGCTCGTACTGAGAAACGTCCCGGACCGTCCTGGTCCGGAGTTGGACGAACTCCTTGAGGAACGTGTAGAGAGCAATCGCGCCTTCATGATCAGTCACGGACAACTCCCCGGAACGAGTTCGACCTGGCGGGCGCCGGCGAAATGGTACCAGCAGTGATCTCTGGCTGGCGTTCTTGGAAACCTGTAGCTTCGCCAACCGTTCAACCTGCAGCGGTGGGGTCGACTACGTCTACCTCTGGGCGGACGGCGTGCACTTCAACGTGCGCCTCGAGGAGGACCGGCTGTGCTGCCTGGTGCTGGTCGGGGTGCGTCCCGACGGCCGCAAGAAACTCGTGGCCGTTGTGGACGGCTACCGCGAGGACACGCAGTCCTGGCTCGATCTGCTGCGGGACCTGCGCGCGCGGCATGCGTGCCCCGAACTGGCTGTCGGTGATGGCGCGCTCGGCTTCTGGGCGGCGCTCCGGGAGGTCTTTGCCCGCACGCGCGAGCAGCGTTGCTGGGTGCACAAGAACCAGAACGTGCTGGCGGCGCTGCCGCAGCGCGTGCATGGGAGAGGCGAAGCGAACGCTGCACGCCGTCTCGGGGGCGGCGACACGCGCCGAGGCGCTCGATGCGGCGCGCGCCTTTGGCGAGCAGGTCGCGCAGTGGCCGAAGGCGACGGCGAAGGTCAGCGACGACCTCGAGCGGCTGCTGGCCTTCCACAACGTCCCTGCCGAGCACCACGTGCACCTGCGCACGACGAACCCGATCGAATCGACCTTCGCCACGGTGCGGCTGCGCCAGCGCGTCACCAAGGGCGCAAGCTCGCGCTCAGCGGGGTTTGGCGATGGCCTACAAGCTGCTCGACTCAGCGCAGCAACGCTGGCGGCGGGTGAACACACCGCATCTCGTCGCCGTCGTCCGGTCCGGCGGCGTCTTCGTGGACGGGGTGCTCCAGGAGCGAGCGGTCAGCCCGGACGGCAGCTACGAATCAACTCACGAGAGGGACGCCGCCTGATCTCTCCATCTGGCGATCCACAACTCTTCACGATATCTCTGCTCCAGGCGCTCCAGCCCCTGGCGGATTGGGGTTCAGCCGTCCCAGATTTGCTCTTCGGCTCTTGCTCCGGACGCCGGAAAGGATTGGAGCGTCGCATGTGTTTCGGCGCCGAAACGCGATGAGCACTCGGAGCCAGTTTTGGTCGTAGCTTGGACGATGCTTGTTGTCGTCGTGGTAGCTGCGAACAGTGCTGATCAGACTATCTGACGTCGGCGGGCTTCCAGTGCGCTTCGGGCACGACGAAAGCCCGCACACATGGACGGAGACGGGGGGCACCGCCGCAGTGGCGATGCCCCCACCCGTCCCGTTGATCAGGCCGCTCCCGCGAGTGAGCCTTCCTGCTCCCGCTCCAGCGCCCACTCGAAGAGCGAGAGCGTTGGAGCCTCGTCGTGGCGGCGACCCCGGGGCGGTAGCGGCTCCTCCGGCTTCCCGGCCATGAACTCCGCCCACGAGAACAGCGTGCGCTGCCGCTCGCGAGCAGCCGCCTCCGCGGCGTCGCCACGGACGACCGGCTCCGCTCCCGGTCCGGCCCCGGCCGTCACCAGCACTGGCTCCGGCTCGGATGCGTGCCAGCCCTCGTCGACCAGCAGCGCCTCGGCCTCCGCCGCGACCTGCCGCGCCTGCTCGAACACCGATTCGACCGAGCCGGCATCCTCCTCGCCCGCGACGATCTTCCTCGCCAGGGCCAGCATCAGATCGTCGCCTTCGTCCCCGTAGGCGGCGAGGCCGTCCTCGGGCAGTTCGCCCTCGACGGCCAGCGAGCTCTGGAGCTTCTGCGCCACGAGCTTGAGGGCGTCCGCCTGCAGGGTGTTCCGGTAGGCCATGAAGACGACCTGGACGGGCTCGGTCTGGCCGATGCGCCAGGAGCGCCGTGACGCCTGCCTCATCGTGTACACGCTGTAATCCGTCTCGTACCAACACAGGGTCGGGAACTCCACGAGGTCGAGACCCGTCTGGACCAGCCGGGGATGGCAGACGAGCACATCGACACCCTCCTCGACCCGCTTCGCCACCCACGCCTCGCGGCGCTCCGGCGGCACCGCGTCGGCCTTCATGACCGCAACCCGGAAGCCGTGCCTGCCCAGGAACTCCTCCATGCGCCCGGTGATGTCGCGCGTTCCGGTGTGGGTCGCGTAGACGAGCACGCGGCGTCCCGCCAGCCGCTCGGCGGCGACGAGGTCGACGAGCGCCTGCTCCTTCGGGTAGAGCCGGTCCTCGGGGAGGGGCGGCACCTGCACGAGCAGCTCCTCCGACTCCGGGTCGAAGACCGTCTCGCCCTGCGTGCAGCCGTCGGGGTAGGCGAGCAGCGTCTGCAGGTAGGTGGCGAGCAGTCGCCGCGAGCCCTTCGAGAGCGCGTCGGCGAGCGCCGCCCTGAGCGTCCCGTAGAGCTCGTCGTAGCCCGAGCGCTGCGAGAGCCCGTTCCCGTCCGGCTCCGTGTCCATCGAGGAGAGCAGGACGCGCTCCTCGTAGGGCGGGAGACCGCCGGCGACGTCGGCGAGCCGCAGGAAGACCGAGTTGCCGATCAGGTGGAACAACGCGGCGGGGGCCAGACCGGGCGCTCGCGCACTACCTTGCGGTAGCGCTTGCGCCTGCTGGTGCGCCCGTCCTCGAAGGAGTCGCCGTCGTCGCGCCCGATCGTGTGCTCGACGAAGCCGTAGCGCTCGATCCAGCGGCTCTCCTCGGAGCGCCCGAACTCCCCCCGGATCTCCGGGCTGAACCGGTAGAGCAGGTGGAAGAGCGTCGAGGAGTAGCCGCCCATGAGCGTGCCGCTCAGCGAGAGCGATTTGCCGCAGGCGTCAGCGAGGACGCCGGCGGCGATGCCCTGCGCGGAGCCTCTTGCCTTGAACTCATGAACCTCGTCACCGATCAGCAGCTCGAAGAAGCCCCGCAGGCGGTGCTTCACGTAGTCGCTGAGCGGGTAGCGCTTCGGGCCGGAGCGGTCGGCCTGCCAGAGCGCGGCGCCGCACTCGCTGCAGGTGCGCTTGCGGCGGGCGAGGTCGCGGGCGAGCAGCGGCACCCCGTCCTTGTCCACGATCTGCTCGTGGCAGTCGGGGCAGCAGGGCACCCGGAAGGGCTCGCCCGTCTCCTCGTCGCGCACGAGGCCACGCGCCGTCGTGGCCCAGCGCTCGACGACGGCGGGCTGCCAGCGGTAGGAGAGCTTCGCCCGTTCGCGGCTCATCACCGCGAAGAGCGGGCCGTCGCCGGTCGCGGTCCGCAGCCGCTCGAGGTCGGTGATCGAGGCGACGATGACAGCTCGGGCGCCGGGCACCGTCTCCTCGACCTCGCGCTTCCACTTGCGCGTCAGGTGCGGCGGGCAAAGCACGAGCACTCGCTCGAAGCCCGCCATGTAGGCGGCTGAAGCCGCGATGAAGGTCTTGCCCGTGCCCATCTCCCCGACGACGGTCGTGCCGCGCTGCGCCTCAAGCGAGAGCGCCGCGCCGCGGATGGCGTCAGCCTGAGCGCCCAGCGGGGTGCGCAGCAGGCGTGGGAGTGGGCGGCCCTGCTCCGAGGGCCGGTAGCGGGGCGGGTAGGACTCCACCACCCGCCGGGCAATGGCGTCCCGGTACGTGTCGATGAATCCTGCGAGGTCCATGGTTCCGTTCCTTCCTTCTTGTTCTGGGTCGTGACGTGGCGAGGCCCCGCGATCGCAGTGACCGCGGGGCCTCGTGGATGCGGCTCCGAGAGGAGCCGTCTATGCGGCGTCGCGCTGCGCGCGCTCGCAGCCGTCCGTGAGATGGATGGCCGTCACCGGGGAGGAGACGGCCCGTCCGCTGACGAGGTCCACCTCCGCGGTCCGCATCACCGGCTCGCCGGGTCGGATCGGCCGACCGCAGCGGGCGCAGGTCTCCGGGTCGAGGGGCAGCTGCATCGTTCTTGCCTCCTTCAGGCGGCGATGTCGGTG
Organism: Dehalococcoidia bacterium; assembly: GCA_963667465.2. Classification (GTDB taxonomy): domain Bacteria; phylum Chloroflexota; class Dehalococcoidia; order UBA2979; family UBA2979; genus VXMT01. Next base: position 1,690,632 of record CAXXDN010000002.1, read on the forward strand.
ATCTCGCCGAGGTCGAGGTCGAGCGCGACCACGGTGGTGCGCAGCCGCTCCCGGTAGACCTCCTTCTCGCGCGTGGTCTCGACGAGCAGCATCTCCTTACTCGTGCGGCCCTTGACGAGGATGCGCCCGCCGGCGCCCTCGAGCTGGAGGTTGTCGAGGAAGCCGGCCGCGACCAGCATCGCGAGGTGCCCGCGCCGCAGCGGCATGAGCGGCCGCGTGCGGGCGTCCTCGGACGGCCAGAGCGCGTCCGTTACGGTCGTGCTCACCCAGAGCCCGGAGCGCCGTGCTTCCGCAGCGGCCGCGATGGGGTCAACCGTGCGCGTGGCGAAGAGCACCTCGCCGTCCGCCGTCGCCGGGGCGTTGTAGACCGGGTAGCGCTGCGGGGTCAGCTCCTCGAGGTTGCCCTCGATCGCCTCCTGCAGCGCGACGGCGGCGTACTGGTCGTACTGCACCTCGGCCTTGCGGAGGCCGGTGACGACGACCTGGCCGAAGGCCTCGCGCTCGGGCTCCGGGAAGGCCCAGACGCGCAGGCTCCGGTAGTGTGAGGCGAGGTAGCGCGCCGACTCCGCCAGCCGCCGCAGCGGCACGACGAAGACCAGCAGCCCGCCCTCCGTGAGATAGCGCGTCGTCTGGCGCAGGAACGCCTGCTCCGTGCGCTTCTCGTCGTCTGCGGCGTCATTGTCGTAGGGCGAGTTCAGGTAGAGCAGCCCGAAGGCCCCGTTGGCGATCGCGGTCTGGAAGAGGCCCGTGCCCAGCGCGTGGTCGAGGCGGCTCTCCGCCTCCTTCGCGCGCTCGGCGTGGAGCTCCACCCCGTAGGTCTCCACCTGCGCTCCGTCGGGGCGCTCGATGGCGGAGGCGAGTTGCGCGAGCGCGTCCCCGGCCCCGCAGCAGGGGTCGAGGATGCGCAGCGTCGTCTCGCCACGGGTCACCGTCCGAGCCTGCGCGAGGGTCGCGATCATCTCCGTGACGCGTGGCGGGGTCGGGTAGAAGCCTCCCTTGAACTGCGCGGCCAGTCTCATCTCGTGTCTCCTTTCGTTCCGTTCGTCGTTGTCATTGGCTGCGCGCCCTCCGGCGGTAGCGTGAGCAGTCCCGAGCCGACCGCTACGGAGAGGTCCTCGCGCAGTGCCTCGGCGTCGGGGGTGCAGCGCCAGGCGTGGACACCCGCCGACTGCAGGGGTGAGATCTCGCCCTTCGCCAGGCCCCGCCGCCAGAGCCACTCCGCCCAGTTGCGGTGCAGGGGCAGGGGACTGCGGCGGTCGAGGAAGCGATGGTGGAGAGCCGGGGCCCTCGCCTCGCCGGGGGCGAGCAGCAGGAACGCGTCCCGCTCGAAGGCGTACTCGGCCATGCGGGTGTAGACCATCGCGTGCCAGCCCCCCCGAAACCGGGAGCCGCGCGATCTTGGTCGTCCACGTGCCGATCGTCTCGTGTGGTACCTCGCAGCGGTGGAAGCCGCCGGAGAGGGCGAGGCCGTCCGTTCCGGCGAGCAGGTGGGCGCTCTCCGGGGGCCGCTTGAGGAGGGCGGCCCAGATTGCCTTGAGGGCGCTCTGGGCGCCGACCATGGAGAGGAACCAGAGTCCCTCGCTGTCGGGGTCGCGCGCGAAGGCGTCGGCGGTTGCCGAGAACCCTCCCGCGCTGATCGTGTACAGGTCGTCCGGGTTGATGGCGGCGTCGGCCGCGAGCATGGGCTGTTCTCCTTCCGGTAGTGAATGGGTGGCAGCGCGGGGGTGTCCCGCGTGCGCCGCGCCCTAGAAGAGGCCGCGGTCCTTGAGGCTGATGGCCTCGCTCCTGCCGATGACGACGTGGTCGAGCAACTCGACGCCGAGCAGCTTCGCCGCCTCCGCCAGGTCCTTCGTGACCTTGATGTCGTCGGGACTGGGCGAGGCGTCGCCGGAGGGGTGGTTATGGGCGATGATGATGTGAGGCACGGCCGCCACCACCGCCGGGCGCAGCACCTCGGCGGGGCGAACCACCGACGAGTAGCAGTTGCCCTGGTACAGGACGCGCTGCCCGACCACCCGGTTGCGCCGGTCGAGCAGCAGCACCCGCACCTGCTCCTGAGCGAGCGCCCCCATCTCCGGCCCCAGCAGGCGCTGCACGTCCTGCGGGGAGCAGAGCGCGGGGGCGTCGTCCGCGCGCTCGGGGTCGACCTCGACCTCGTAGCGCACGGCCAGCTCGCCCAGCACGTGCAGGTTCTGGCGGAGGGCGTCCAGCAGGGCGTCCTCGTGCTTCGCCGTCATGCCGCCACCTCCACGGGGATGGCCTGCCCGAGCGGGCAGATGCAGTCCTCGTGGTCGGGCGAGGCAGGATCGTCGCAGTCGAGGCAGAGGCCGCAGTTGCGGCACGCGACCCGCTGGTGGGCGGCGTCGCGGGCGTGCCGCCTGGCGACCGTGGCTTCCCAGCAGCAGTTGCGCTCGCAGTTGTCCCCGTGGTCGTCGCCGGCCGCGGCCTCCGGCTCGCAGCTGCGGCAGTGCGTGCGCCCCTTGATGACGGGGTAGCCGCAGCCCGCGCAGTCCCCGCCGTACTCGCCGTGCCGCTCCAGCTCGCGCCGCACGATCGTGCGGGCGAGCGGGTGGTCGTCGGGTCCGCCCGACTCGGCGACGTAGTGCCAGGCCCATCTCGCCCCGAGGTCGTCCCAGTCGTCGGTGCGATAGGACCAGCGGTCGCAGGTGCAGTGGCCGTTGAAGTGGTCGGGGCCCTCGAGCAGGGTCATGACCAGCGTGTGCGCGCTCCAGGTGGGGAGCGCGTCGCGTTCGCTCGTGCGTGCCATGTTCGGTTCTCCTTCGTCGTGTTGCTGATCGGGTAGAACGAGAGCAGGGCCGCCCCCGTGAGGGAGCGGCCCCGTGTGCGCCCGCGCTCAGGCGGGCGGCGTCTGTGCGCCGGTCGTGGCTTAGAAGGGCTGGTCGTCCGCGACCTCGGCGGCGACAGCCTCGCGGCTGCCGTTGCCGTTGGAACGCCCGTTGCCCCCGTTGCCGTTCGAGTCGAGGAAGATGACCTCCTGCGCGTGCACCTCGGTGCGGTGCCGGCGCTCGCCGTCCTGCGTCTCGTACGTGTTCTGCGCGAGCGAGCCCGCGACGAACACCCTGTTGCCCTTCTTGACGTACTCGGCGACGGCCTCGGCCTGCTTGCCCCAGCAGACGACCGAGTGCCAGTCGGCCTCGGTCTCGCCGTTCTGGCGGCGGCGGTCGGTCGCCAGTCTGAGCTGGCAGATGGCCGTGCCGTTCTGCGAGTAACGCAGCTCCGGCTCCGTGCCTACCCGGCCCAGCAGCTCGACGCGGTTCATGGTGCGTGACATTTCAGATTCTCCTTCTGGTGATGGTTGTCACCGTGGTGGTGCGGCGAGAGCCGCACCTGGTTCGAAACGACGGCGGGGCCGCCCCGAAGGACGGCCCCGTTCGCGCTCCCGCATCGGGAGCGACTCTTCAGTGCTTGTGATTCAGGCACCCGCGATCGGCACCTCCTTTCGTTCGTGCGATGGCCTACGAGCCGCTCAGGCAGCCTTCGGCGTCTCCTCGGCGCGGGACTCCTCGCCCGCGTTGTCCTGCTGGAGCTTGCGCGCGGCGGCCTCCACCAGCGGGGTGAGGGCCGCCACCGGCAGCTCGTCGAGGTCACGGCCCGTGCGCTCGCGCACGGCGGACCGGACTTTCGCCTCGTCGAAGCCCCGGCACTGGCCGAGGTCGACGAGCGTCTTGCGCAGCGACGGCGCGAGGTCGCCCGTCGCGCCGTCGCCGTAGAGGCTGTTGCCGAACTGGTCGCCGTAGCTCCGCAGCGCCCGCTTGAGCGCGTCGGTCACCGCTCCCTTGTGCGCGGTCTCGTGGCCCTCGACGGTGTCGTCGGAGACGGCCTGGAAGCCGGTGTCAGTGCGCGGCGGGGAGCCGGGCACGGTGACCCGCACGGTGGCGGCGTAGGCCCGCCAGGGCTTCGCCTCACCCGTCTTCGGGTCGACGCTCTCGCCCTCCCGCAGTTCGACGGGGCCGACCAGGTCGTAGCCCCAGCCGCCGTGGCCGAAGACCCGGTTGGCCTGGTCGATGGCGGTGCGCCCCTCGAGGTAGGCGAAGCTGCGGCCCCTGCGCCCCCTGCGGTGCGAGACGAGGCCCTCGTCGAGGGGCTCGGCCAGCTTCGTGGTGACGGCGGGCGGGAGGCTGTCCCAGAGCAGTTCGCGCTCGGGGATGGTTGGTTCTGGGTGGACGCCGTTGCGGCGGCCGTTGAGGGTGGTGGTCTCTGCCATGTCTCTCTCCTTCGTGCTGCTCGTTGCCTGGGTGGACTGCTGCGGACCTCCCCGAAGGGAGGGCCGTGCGCGGGGCGGAGCCCCGTCGGTCATCGGTCATCGCGCCTCCTTCCGGTCGGCGGTTGGTCCGGCGGGCACACGGATGCCGCCCGGCTCGCATGGAGCCGGGCTGTCCGGTGTCCGTCGCGTGGGATGGGTGGGTTAGCGGGCGGCGCGGGCCGCCCGTTCGAGCAGGCGCAGGAACACCCTGCGTCCGTCTGGCCGGCCTGCGAGGTCGGCCACGTCGGCGATGCCGTCCGGCAGGTCCACAACCGCGGCTCGGCGGCCAAGGAGGCCGCTGAGCGCCGCCGCGGCTTCGTGTCCGGCGGCGTCATGGTCGAAGGCGAGGAAGACGTGCGGGCAGCCGCGCAGGGCGGCGGCAACGCGTTCCATGCCCTGCGTCCCCAGGGCGGCGCAGGCGGGGATGCCCCACTCGCCCAGGACGAGCCAGTCGAACACGCCCTCGGCGACGACCGCCCAGGGCGGGGCGAACCCGACCCGCCCCATGCCGAGCAGGAGCTTGGGGCCGGGCAGCGCCTGGAAGCGCGGCCTGCGCTCCGCGTCGATGGCCCGCCCCGCCAGCCAGCGGACGCGTCCGCCGGCCACCTCGGGGACGACGACCATCCCGCCGAAGCGCTCGCCCCGCTCCGTGAACAGCCCGCTCTCGCGGATCCGTCCGGCGGCGAAGCCGGCGGACGCGAGCGCCTTGCGCAGCCCGCGCCCCGGCGCGTAGCCGAGGCCGAGCCGCGTGGCGGTGTCGAGACCGACGCCCCGCGAGGCGAGGTACGCCCGCGCCTCGCGGCTCCGCTGAAGCTCCCCCGCGTAGTACCGCGCCGCCGCCGTCATCAGCGCCGGGTCGGGCGGCGCGACCGCCTCGCGGGTGCGCCGTTCACGGGTCGTGTGACGGACGGGAGCAGTGGTGGGAGGAGAGGCATCGAGCCTGCGGATCGCCTCCGGCAGGCTCAGGCCCTCTGTGCGCCGGATGAAGTCCAGCACGTCGCCGCCCGCGCCGCAGCCGAAGCAGTACCAGCGCTGCGAATCGGCGTAGACCGTGAAGCTTCCTTCCGCCTCCTCGTGGAAGGGGCAGACGCCCTGGCGGACGCGGCCCCTGCCGCGCAGCCGCACCCCGGCCGCCTCCACGACGTCGCCCAGCGGATGGCGCTCCTTGAGCGCCGCGATGTCCACCGGCGCGTATCCGGCGGTCACTGCGAGCCGCCCTTCGCGAGGGGCCGGAGGCCCCGCAGGCTGCGCCGCGAGACGAGTTTTCCAACAGGCCAGCGCATGCCCAGGACGGCCAGCACCTCCAGCGCCCCGCCGGGGTGCGGGGCGAGCACGGCGGCCCGGCCCGTGCCGGGGCTGTAGACGACCGCCTCGCGGTCGCCGAAGCGCCTGCGCGCCACGCCGAGCCACTCGCCGTACGCCCAACGCGTTTCCTCGGCCGTGGCCCGCTTCAGGTCCACGCTCGCGAGGACCGCGAGCGCCCCGTCGAGGTCGCCCGCCTGCCGCAGCCGCCGCGCCTCGTGGACGCTGCGGGCGATGCCCTGCGGCGGGGTTGTCTCCGGGGTCGCTCCGAGGAGCGCCTCGAAGATGCGGTCAACCAGTTCCTCGAGGCTGCGTCCGGGGCGGCCTCCCACCGTGGTCGCAGCCGTGCTCATCGTCGTCGTTGCCATCGTCATCTCGCGCCTCCTTCTGGCGTCTGTGCTGTTCGCGTCTCGTGCGCCCTCGCGGGCAAGAAGTGGGGCCGCCCCCGGAGGGACGGCCCCATGGCTGGATGGATGTGGTGGGGCGAAGCCCCGGGTCGTCAGGAGCGGAAGGCCCTCCTCGTCTTGCCGGGAAGCCCCGCGAGGAGCGCTCCCGCAACGCCGAGGGCGGCAACGTTCGCGGCGGCCGTCTCCAGCCCGTGGCCGAGCAGCAGCGGCGCCGCGAGCAGCGCCGCCAGCCCCGCGATGACCGCGAGCCTCCGCGTCGGCCACGGCCTGCGCGGAGCCCCGGCGACGGGCTCGTCTACCGGCTCGTAGGCCGTCCAGATGGGCAGGCCGATGAGGCCCTCGAGCGCTGTCACGATGTGGCCGCGCGTGCAGCCGCCGCTGTGGCAGCGCACGTCGATGCCGTTGCCGTCGGGCCGCTGCCGGAACGCCAGCCCGTCGGGCTCATCGCCCTCGTGGCAGACGGCGGCGCTCGTCCGGAACCAGCCCCGCTCGAAGCTCACTTCGTGCGGGATGAGGCCCGCGATGCGGCCTGCGCTCGGTCCCGTGTACCGCTGCGCTGCCGCTCGCATCTCCATGGCGTCCATGTGCTCTGCGTTCATTCCGTGACCTCCTCGTCACTGCGTGCTCGTTGCTGTTGCTGGCGACTCGATCCGGCATCCCTGGCGCGGGTCATGGCTCAGTTGCTGCTGGATACACTCCGCCCACGGTCGGATGCCGGACCGGGGGAACGGGGTGGTCGTGCGCCCTCGCGGGCAAGCAGAGGGGCCGCCCCGTCAGAGGCGGCCCCAGTTCGTGATGGCCGTGCGGTGCGGGTGCCGGAGGTCAGCCGTGGCGGCGGGCCGCCCGCAACCAGCCGGTGGCGAAGTGCCCCATGAGGGCGTAGCCGAGGCTGTACCCGACCACGTTCAGGAGGGCCGCGTCGTAGCCGTGACCGAGCAGCAGCGGGACCGCCAGCGCGAGTCCCCCGCCGCACCAGAACAGGAGCCGCTCCGTGGTCACGAAGTGCGCCGGCGCGGCGGTCGCCGGAGCGGCCTCCGCCGGCGCATAGGCCGTCCAGATGGGCAGGCCGATGACGCCCTCGATCGCCGTGATGACGTGCGCCCGCGTGCAGCCGCCTGTGTGGCAGTGCACGTCGATGCCGTTGCCGTCGGGGCGCTGCCGGAACGCGAGTCCGTCCACGTCGTCGCCCCCGTGGCAGACGGCCGTCGTCGTGCGGAACCAGCCCCGCTCGAAGACGACCGGGTGGGGGATGCGCTGCGCGATGTCCCGGGCGCCTGGTCCGGTGTAGCGCTGGGCGACGGCGCGCAGCTCCATCGCGTCCATCCCTGTTGCGTGTTCTTCATGCATGGTCGTTGCGACCTCCTTCTTCCTGGTGGAGTGGTTGCTGGTGGCCTCGACTCCGCAGCGGGAATCGGGACCGGGGCTGGGTGGACTGGCTCTCAATGCGTCCGGTTCGGGGCGCAGTGCTCCCAGGGACTCCGGGGCCGAGTGCTGAACGCGACTCGCCACGCGGTCTCCCGGCGTTCGAGGCGGCCTCCGGGGAGCAGAGCTCGACCCTTCGGACGCCTCCCGCCGCGGGAAGCGGTTGTCCCTCACTGGCCGGCCTTCGGGAGAGCGAGGCTCGATCCGTCGGGTCGTCCGGGTCCGGGATGGACCCTCCAGGTTTCTCAGGCAGGAAACGCTGGAAAAGCCGGAAACTGCGTTCGAGTGTCGGAAACGCCTGCGCGGAAGGGAAGGGGGTTCGGGGCCGTTCCGCCGGAATCACTTGCCCCGCTGCGACAGGAAGTCGGCTGTGCTGCGACAGGCGCTTACTTCGGCCACAGTCCGAGGGTGAGCAGGCGCCGCACGCGGCGCCGCCAGAGCGCGCTCTTGCGGTCTGCGCGCACGTCCGCGAGCACCTGCCGTCGCTGCCACAGCTCGTTGCGGCGGTCGGCGCGGTCCCAGGGGTAGACCGCCGGCGGGAGCGTCAACTCGTGGTCGCCGATGAGCATCAGCTCGAGCTCGCGCATGCGCAGCTCGGCGTCGAGCCGCTCCAGCCTCCCCCGACCCTCGCGCGCCTCCATGCGCGCCTGCCGCCAGGCGACGACGTGCGCGGTCGCCTCGCCGTAGAGGTGCTCCTCGCCGGGCTGCGGCTCTGCCGTCACGAGCTGCGGGTACGGTCGCCACGGCAGGTCCCGGTCGCCCGCTGCACGCGCGTCCGTCCGCGCACTCCGTCCCGCCGACACGGGCGTCGCCTGCGCCGGCCGCGGTTCCCGGCGGCGCGGCGCCGGGGCCCCGCTCTCCCTCAGTCCCGCAAGCTCGCTCCGCAGCGCGCCGAATCCGGCCTCCAACGAGTCGTCCAGCGCGGCGAGCCGCCCTTCGAGGGCGGTCACCCGCTCCTCGACGGCGCTGAGCGCGGCGCGGTCGGCCGCCACGAGCCACTGCTCCAGCGCGTTCGCGAGGTGCGGGGTGAGCCGGCCCGAGGTCATGCTCCGCCAGATCGTCTTGCGGCCGATGCCCAGCAGCTCCGCGGCCTCGCCCTGGCTGTGCCGCTCCACCAGGTCGCGCAGGACCGCCAGCAGCCGCAGCTCACGCACGGTGTCGAGGTTCGGCGCTGCTCCGTCACCGCCTGTCACGTCGTTGCCCGCGCCGTCTGCATCCATGTTCCCGCTTGACCCATTTCCCGGGGTTTCTGACCCATCCGGCCGCGTCCGCGGCTGCGCCCGATGACCCAATTCCCGGGGTTTCTGACCCATGGACGTGGAACGCGCCCCGGACTGCGACTTCGCGTCCAGCCCGTCCTGTAGGGGCCGTTTCCCCCTGGAATCACTGTGGTTTCGGGCCTTGCCCCATTCCGTGACCAACGTCTTTTCTCCTTACACGGCTACCACATCACACCGCGTCCCGGCCGCCCACGCCCCATAAGGGGGGCCACGCGCGGCCCCCCTTACAAGGCATTCCGCAGCGCCGCCCCCCTCTACACACTCGATTGCCGTCACTGCCACCGACCACAAGGAGGCCACGGCGTGCGACGGCACACGAACACGAAGACCACATCCGGTAGGGCGAGGCGCCTGCGGGCGCTCGGAGCGGCGCTGCTGCTGGCAGCGCTCGCGGCCGTCCCCTCGAGCGGGACGGCCCTCGCCCAGCAGCCGCCCGACCCCGACTCCCCGATCGTCCTCGTCAACGCGGACGACGAGGACCTCGTCGAGCGCAAGGGCGACGGGCGCTTCATCGCCCGGCCCGTCTTCGACCGCGAGCTGCCGATCGTCTACTTCGGCGTGCGCGACGGCGACACGGGCGAGTGGGTCGTGCCCATGTACCGGCTGCGCGGCGGCGAGAAGGAGCGCCGCGACGGCTGGGAGTACTCCTTCGAGTACCCCTTCGAGGACGGCCAGACCGCACTCGACCCGGAGCGCCCCTACCTGCTCGTGATGCTCGCGAAGAGCTGGGCGGAGGTGAACGGGCACTTCTACGCCGTCATCCCCATCCACGAGCCGGGCGGCATCTGGAACAAAGTGCTGGGCGCGCTCGACCCCGAGCGCTGGGGCCGGGCGATCGCCGCGTGGCTGATCGAGGGCGCGCACGGGATGCTCTGCGGCGTCGTCGAGCGCGCCTCTGGCGCAGACGCCGAGGCCTGCGAGGTCTCCCCGTGAGCGACATCTTCACGGGCACGCCCGCCGGCCTCACCTACGACCACGAGATCGTGCGCCAGGCGTGGATGGCCGTCTGGGTCGTTACCTCCGGGGCGCTCGTCGTGATCGTCGGCTGGATGGGCATCAGCCTGATCGTCGGCGACCACGTGGGCAGGGCGCAGGCGGGCTGGCGCGAGCTGGTCCCGCGCCTCGCGCTCGGACTGGTCGCCGCCGCCGCGTCGCTGTGGTGGTGCGCGCTCGTCATCGACATCGCCGACGCGGTGTCGGGCTTCATCGCCGCAGAACTCGGCGTGACCGCCGGCGACATGCTGCGCTCGACGCTCGAGACGCTGCTGCGGGCGGTGCAGGTCGGCAGCGTGGGCATGGCCCTGCTACTGGCGCTGATCTACCTCGTCTACGGCTTCTTCGTGCTCTACCTCGTCGTGCAGATGGTGCTGCGCCTGGCGCTGATCGACATCCTGCTGGCGCTCGCGCCGGTCGCCCTCGGGCTCTGGATCCTGCCGCACACGGCGGGCTGGGGCCGGCACTGGCTGCGGCTCTTCATGACGACCGTCTTCCAGCAGGCGATCCAGCTCGTGGCGCTGGCGCTCGGCATCGGCTTCCTCAACGAGTACGCCGCGATCGGCTCGGGCGACGCGATGCAGGACCTCGCCTGGAAGCTGCTGATGTCGCTCGCCTTCATCTACCTGGCTACGCGCGTGCCCTCGATGCTCGGCAACGCCGGGACCTTCGACGCCTGGCTGCACACCCTCTACTTCGGCATGTCCCTCCCCGGCTCGCTGGCGCGCTCGGCGCGCTCGGTCGGCTTGCTTGCGGGCGGCGGCGCGGCCGGCGGTCCCGCCGGTGCGGTCGCAGCGGGAGCGGCGGGAGCCGCCGCGGGCGCTGGTGCGTCTGCAGCCGCGTCCGGCGTGAGCTCCGCAACCCAGTCCTCGACGCCCTCCGCCGGCGGCGGCAACGCCGCGCCCGGCTCGGGCCTGCCCCGCAGCAGCGGCGAGTAGCCCCAACCACGACGACGAGCGGAGGAGCGGAGCGATGTGCCGGTAGGCGAACGAGCAGCACCGAGAGACGACCACACAGCAACTGCAAGGAGCGAAATAAGTGCAAGACCTGGTTCAAACGATCTCAAACCTGGTGGGCATCCTGCTCGGGGTCGTCGGCGCGATCGGCGTCGGCTTCTTCATCTACGGGTCCTACCTCTACCTCACCGCCAGCGGCGCGCCCCACCAGATGGAGCGTGGCAAGAGCGCGATGATGACGGCGCTCGCCGGCATCGTGCTGGCGATGGTCGCCTTCGGCGTCGTCGAGCTGGTGATGGACGCCGTCGTCAACCCCGCGGTCAAGGTGGGCGACGTTCCCGACCCGAAGGCCCTCCCGACGCCCAAGGCGGGAGGCTAGCCGTGCGAGCGCACGAAGTCCCCACCCACGTGCAGGCCGAGGACCGCGTCCTGCTGTGGCTGACCTTCCCCCAGATCGTGGCGATGACGGCCGTCTGCGCCCTCGCCTACGGTCTCTACCACTACGCACCCGTCGGTCCCGCGGGCGTGCGCATCGCGGCGGCAGGGCTCTTCGGGCTCGTCGGCTTCGCCGTCGTGGCGGGCCGCGTCAACGGCAGGCGGCTGCCGCTCGTGGCGGCCGACCTGCTGCGCTACGCCTTCGGGGCGCGGCGCTACGCCGGGCCTCCCGCCGAGCTCGTGCGCGGCGAGCCGCCCGCTCCCGTGCAGTCGCCCGGGGGCCGCGAGGGCGATCCTCTGCGGCTGCTGGCGCGGCGCATGCTGCGCAGGACGCGGCGCACCGCCCGGAAGCGGAAGGAGGGCGAGCGCCGCACCGGGCGCCTGCCCTTCCGCCCGCAGCGCCTCTTCGGCAGGCGGCGCGCCGGCGAGGAGCCGGACGGAGCACCGGCGGCCCGCGAGGACCGCGAGCAACGGCTCGGCCAGCAGCGGCGCGGGAAGCGCGGCTTCTGGAAGAGTTTTCTCGCGGCGGCCGCCCTCGCGCTGGTCGCGCTCAGCACGCTGCCGCTGGCGGCGGCGCTCGCCCAGGAGCCGGGCGAGGCGGGATGGAGCTCCGAGGAGATCGAGTTCCAGCCACCACCCCCGGTCGCCGGACGGCGGCTCTTCGTCGAGGGCCTCACGGTCAGCGGGGAGCGGGCGGAGGTCGTCCTGCGGGCAGCCACGGAGCTGCGGCTCACGGTACGCGTCTACGGCGGCCCCGAGGGCGACACTTCGCGCTACTACGCGACCACATCCCTCGATGAGGGCGAGCGCGCGACGTACGACCTGCCCCTCGACGGGCCGAGTCCGTCGGTCGTCTTCTCCTGGCGGGACGGGCTCGGGCAGGCGGGGGCGCTCTCACTCGACGGCGAGCGGCTGCCGTGGCCGCTGCCAGTAGTAGCAGGCGAGCTTTGCAGCCTGCGCGTCGTCTCCCTCAAGTGGAGCGCGGGCGCTGTCGAAGGCGCCGTTGCCTCAGCGTGCGTGAGCGCGATCGAGGAGCGGGTGGACCTGCCGGTGAGCGCGGGCCACCACTCCCAGACGGTCACGGCGCTGCTCGACGCGGAGGTCACGGCCGTGACCGGGACGCTCACGGTTTCGTCGGGCGCGAGGGAGACGGCAGTCGCCTTCGTCGCTGGCGGCGAGACCCGCTTCCGGCTGCCGGTGGCGGCGAGCGAGGGCGTCCACGCGCTTGCCATGGAGGCGGCGCTGCAGGCAACGCTGCGTATCCCGCTGCCGCCGCTGGTGGAGCTCACCCATCACCCCGAGCGCACGGAGCGCCTCACCGAGACTGCATCGGTGAGCATCCCCGCTTCCGGGGAAACGGTGACCATCCCCAACGGGGACGGCACCTTCACGGAGCACAGCGTCACCGCGAGCTGTTCCGTCCCGGCCTCGACCGTCAGCCAGGACGTCGTCTTCACCGTCGTCCACGCCGAGCGGATCGAGGCCGCGGTGGTTGAGCGGGCGCCTCTCACGCGCACCCGGACGGAGACGCTGGCGTTCTCATCGAGCCTGTGGTCGGACGACGCCTACCGGGCGCTCACTGTCCCGAAGCCCGAACCCGAGCCCGAGCTTGTCACGCCGGTACCCGCCGGCAGCGGCGAGCTGGGCGAGTGGTTCGAGGAGCTCGGCTGGGAGTGGCCGTGGTGAGGCGGGCCACGTCCGTCCTGCTGCTCGCCGGGGTCGCGCTGGTCACGGCCGGCGCGGCCCCGGAGGAGGAGCAGGCCATGCTCGACGCCTTCGACGAGGCGCTCACGGCGATGGCCTACGCCGCCTCGGGGCTGTGCGTCTTCTCCCTGGTCTGGGCGGGCTTCCTGCTCATGGCCGACGGCGCCGAGGAGCGCGGCCTCGGGCGTGCTCGCAGCGCCGTCTTCCTGGCCGTGGCCGGCCTCGCGCTCGTGCTCTCCGCGAAGGGCGTCGCCGCCCTCCTGCGCGCGGGCGTCCTTCCCTTCTTCACGCCCTGACCCTCAAGCAAAGGACGATCACGATGAGACAGCTACTTCAGATCACGAGGCGTGCGGCGACCGAAGAGGAGCACGCCGCGCCGAAGCCCCCGCTCGGGCTGCCGCTCGCCTTCATGCTCTCGCACCTCGAGGACGACGGCCCCGTGCGCCTCGACGGCCAGAAGCTCGGCGTCTGCGAGGTGCTGGGGCTGGAGCTGGACGAGCCGAAGCTGGGGGCCTTCGCGGGCGCCCTCAACGCCTGCGACTTCCCCCTGCAACTGCTCGTGCGCCAGCACCCGCCGGGCCTGGGCAAGCTGCGCGACGACCTTGAGGCCGCTCAGCCGGAGGGCCTGCCGGCACGGACACGCGCGGCGGCGGAGTCGCTCAGGCGGCTGCTGGGCGAGCTGGAACGGCGCGAGGGCATCCTCGACCGCCGCTTCTACGCCGTCTGCGAGCGCGAGCGCATGGACGAGCTGCGCTCGCTGCTCGTGCGCGCCGGCCTCTCCATCCACCCGCTCACCGGCCGCCAGTTGCGCATGCTCGTGCTGGCCTCAGCCCTCGGCGGCTCTCCCAGGGAGATCAACGAGGAGACGGAGGTGGCGGTCGAGCTCAACCGCCGCGAGATCCGACTCGGGGGCCATCTCGCGCGCTCGCTGCACCTTGCGAAGTGGCCGCGCTCGCTCTCTCCCGGCTTCCTGCAGGGGCTGCTGGCGACGGGCGCGCCCATGGACCTCTCCCTCCACCTCGGCCCCATTCCTGCCGCCGTGGCCGCGCGCACGCTGGAGTGGCAGAAGGTGCGCTTCGAGTCGGCGCAGAGCCTCTCCGTTCGAAAGGGCAAGAGCCTCTCCTCGGAGGCGGAGATCGCCCTCGAGGACGTGATGCGGCTGCGCGACGAGGTGCAGCGAGGACGCGAGCGACTCTTCCACTCCTCGCTCTCGCTCACCCTCCACGCCCCCGACGAGGACTCCCTCGCCGAGATCACGCAGACGGCGAAGGCGCACTTCGCGTCGACGCTCGGCAAGCTCGACGCCCTCCCCTTCCGCCAGCGCGAGGGGCTGCTCTCGACGCTCCCGCTGGGCCTCAACGCCGTCGCCTCGTGGCGCACGCTCGACACCAGCTCGCTGGCGATGCTCTATCCGTTCTCGCCGCCCGACCTCGATACGCGCGGCGGCGACCTGCGCGGCATCGATCTGCGGGCTTCGTCGCCGGTCGTCTACGACCCCTGGGACGGCACCCACCTCAACGCCAACACCGCCGTGCTCGCGCGTTCCGGCTCGGGAAAATCGTTTGCCACCAAGCTGGGCGTGTTGCGCGGGATCTGCCGGGGCGTCGTCGCCTACGTGATCGACCCGGAGGGCGAGTACGCCGACATGGCCCGCGCGGCCGGCGGGCGCGTGCTCTCGCCCGGCGTGGACGGCCAGGGCATGAACCCCTTCGTCATCGACTCCGGCGACGCGGAGGAGCTGCTGCAGCGTATCGGCAGCCTCAGACGGCTGATCGAGGTGATGGTGGGCGAGTCGCTGGGCGCAGAGCGCCGGGCCTCGCTCGACCACGCCCTCGCCGCCTACTACGCGCAGTCAGGCGAGCGCACCGGCTTCTCCGACTTCTACGCATTCCTGAAGGGCGACGAGGCCGACGGCGATCCGGCGCTCGCGAGGCTGCTGCGGCCCTTCGCCACGGGCAGCCTGCGCCACCTGCTCTCCGACGAGGGCGACGACCTGCTCACGAACGAGGCACTGGTGACGGTCTTCGACCTGCATCTGCTGGAGCCGGAGCTGCGCCCCGCCGCCACGATGGTCTGCACCGAGACGGTCTGGGCTGCCGCCGCGCGCGACCCTCGCCCGCGTCTGCTGGTCGTCGACGAGGTCTGGTCGATCATGCAGCACCCCGAGGGCGCGGCCTTCATGGTGAGCATGGCCAAGCGCGCGAGGAAACACCGCCTCGGGCTGCAGTTCATCACCCAGGATGTGCAGGACCTGCTCTCGGAGGATCCTTCGCGCGCGATCACCGGCCACTCGGGGCGCGCCCTCCTCCAGAACGCCGCCTTCAAGCTCCTCCTCCAGCAGGACGCCGCCGCCATCTCGACCGTCGGCGACGCCTTCGACTTGCCCGCGGACCTGCAGCGCTGGCTGCTCTCCTGCCCGCGCGGCGACGGGCTCCTGCTCGCGCGCGGCAACCGCTTCCCCATCCGCATCGAAGCGACGCCCGAGGAGGCCGAGCTGATCGAGTGGCGGCCCGCCTCGCAGCGCGAGCGCGCCGCCGACCGCGACGACCGATAGGGACACGGAGGACCAGGCCCGATGACCACGACCGCGCGCCCATGACCACCGCACCAGACCACCCACGTTCAGAAAGGAGTCGCCACATGCGACGCAACCCGTTCAACCGATCGAACGCGAACCACAGCACCGAAAGGAACCACACCATGCGATTCAACCCCTTCCACCAGTCCACTCCCACCGAGCCCGTGCTGCTGGCAGTGACACCGCCGCGCACGGGCGAGCGCACGCTCCTCGCCGTCGAGAATCTTCTGGCGTCGATCGCCGCGCCCGAGCCCTTCTCGCTCGAGCTCTGCGGCGACGCCGACGGGGTTACGCTGATGGCGCGCTGCCTGGATCAACAGGTGGTCCGGCAGCAGCTTTCCGCCCGTTACCCGCAGGCCCGCATCGACCGGCTGGAGTCGGCCGAGGACCCGCTGCGACTGGAGGCGGGCGAGCAGGCGTGGGCGATGACGCTGCGCGCGAGCGGGCCGGAGTATGTGCCGCTGCGGGTCTTCAGCGACGACGACCTGCTGGACGCCGGCTCGGACCCGCTGCTGGCCCTCCTCGGCGCCCTCTCGGACGTGGGCGCGGGCGAACGCGTTGTGGCGCGGCTGCGGCTGCGCTCGCTCGGCCCCGACTGGTCGCGGGGCCACCAGGCCAGGGCGCACCAGCCAGCCGTGCAGGACCGGGCCGACTCGTACCAGATCAGCGAGTCGCGGCGGCACCGCGTCGAGCTCACGGGCGCCGCGCTGCTGGCGGTCGCCGGCGCGGGGCTCCTCCAGGGCTACCGCTGGTGGCAGGCGGGGGAGGAGTGGAAGACGGTCGCCCTCGGGACGGGCGTCGCCCTCGCGCTCGGCGTCGCCGGCTGGGCGTGGGCGCGCTGGCAGCGCTCGCGCAACCGCGTCCACGACCCGCTGCTGATCCGGGAGAAGGTCTCGCGCGTCGCCTTCGAGGCCGACATCGAGGTCGTCGCCATCGTGCCCGGGACGAAGCCGGACGAGGGTCGAGAGCGGGCCGAGGCGCTGCTCGGGGAGGTGGCGGCCGCCTACGGCAACTACGACCACCCCGCAGGGGCGCGCTTCCGGATGGGCCGGATGCGGCCCGCCCTGCCCGATCCGGCGGCGCTGCATCCGGCCGGCCCCGGCCTGCTCGGCGCCCGCAGCGTGCTTGGCGTGCGCGAGGTCGCCGCGCTCTGGCATCCGCCGGGGGCGAAGGACGAGACGCCGCTCGTGGAGCGCTCGGGCGCGCGCGTGCTGCTCCCCCCGGTGAGCGGCGTCGCCCGGGGCGCGCTCGTGGGCGAGACCACCGCCGGCGATCCCCGGCCGATTCATTTCTCCCACGACTTGCTGCGCCGCCACCACCTCTACGTGGCGCGCACGCGCATGGGCAAGTCGACGCTCATGCAGCATCTCGTCGTCCACAAGCTCGAGGAGAAGGCGGCGGGAAGGGATGGCGACGCGATCGTCGTCGTCGACCCCCACGCCGACCTCGTGGAGAGCATCCTCGAGCAGGTGCCCGAGTCCCTGGCGGGGCAGGTGCGGCTGGTCGACCTCGCGGGCAGTGGCGGCTACCCCGGCGTCAACCTGCTCGACACGCGCGTCTTCAGCGACCGCGACCGCACCGCCGACTCGGTCGTGCGCGTGGCGCGCGGGCTCTGGGAGCAGTGGGGCCCGCGCATGCAGTCGATCCTCGAGCAGGTCGTGAAGACCCTGCACGAGTACAACGCCCACCCGGACACGCCCGCCGACGAGCAGCTCACGATCCTCGACGGGCTGCGGCTGCTCTCGCACGATAAGTTTCGCTCACTCGTGCGGGAGCGGGTCACGGACGAGTTCCTGCTCGACTGGTGGGCGCGCGACTTCGCCTCGTGGACGCGCCAGTACCAGGCCGACGCGCTCGCGCCCGTGCAGACGAGGCTCTCCTACTACGCCTCGTCGAAGCGCGCGCGGGCGATCCTCGGCCAGCCCCGCTCTACGATCGACCTCAGGCGCACGATCCTGGACGGGGGCGTGCTGCTGGTGTCGACGGCGCAGGGCGCGGCCGGGCGCGACGTCGCTGCGCTCGTCGGCGCCTCCGTCCTCAACCTTGTCGACGCCGTGATCCGCGAGCAGGGCGAGCTGCCGCCCGAGCAGCGCCGCGGCGCTCTCGTGGTCGTCGACGAGATGCAGTCGATGCCGGGCGTCGACTACGAGTCGATGCTCTCCGAGCTGGGCAAGTTCGGGGCGTCGCTCGTGCTCGCCACCCAGAGCCTCGCCAAGCTCGACGAGCTCTCGCCGACGATGCGCGACACGCTGCTCGCCAACATCGGCTGCCTCGCCGTCTTCCAGGTGGCGGGCACGGACGCGCGCCAGCTCGTCTGGGAGCTGGACCGCGAGCGCGTCTCCGAGGAGGACATCGTCTCGCTGCCCGTGCACCACGCTTACGTGCGCGCGACGGTCGGGACGGAGCGCACGCCCGCCTTCTCGATGGAGGTGCTCAAGCCCGACGAGGGGAGTGCGGAGACGGCGGCGCGTATCCGCTCGGAGGCATCCGCCTACCTGCTCACCGACGAGGAGATCGCGGCGCAGCGCGCCGAGGGGCGCAGGCGCGTCGAGCGCCGGCTCGAAGAGCGCGAGAAGGCTGGCAAGGCCGAGGACGGGACCAGCAACGGTGGACCCGATTCCTCCCCGGACAAGGCCGGTGCGTCCGGGGAGGAGTCGCGCGGGAAGCGGTCGCGCAGCAAGCGCAACCAGACGCCGGACGGCGCCTCCGCCGAGGGCGCGGCGTGACCGTCGAGCGCGACCTGTTGCGGCTGCTCGGAGAAGCGCCCTTCCTGGACCGGCTGGAGATGGCCGCGCTCTCCGGCTGGTCGAGGGGCGCGGTCTACGCCAACTGCGAGGCGTTGGAGGAAGCAGGGCTCGTCGCGTCCCTCCCCCACGCCTTCGAGCTCGTCGCCCCGACGCAGCGCTACTCCCTCACGCTCGCCGGGCTGCAGCGGCTCGCCGAAGAGCAGGGAATGGGCCTGGACGAGTTGCTGCGCTCGCGGCCGCTCACGGCGCACTGGCGGCGGCTCCTGCTGGAGCGCCTCGACGCGGTGGCCTCGGTCTACCGGCTCGCTTCGGCGATCACCGGCCAGTCCTGGCCGCTGCGCTTCCGCTGGTACCGGGCGCAGCCGATGGACGCCGCGGTCGCGCTCCCCGACGGGCGCACATTGTTCGTCGTGCGGCAGGGCGAGACGGCCGACCGCACGTCCTTCGCCAAGCGCCTCTGGCGGCTGCGCGAGGGGCCGCGCCCGGGTGCCTACCTGCTGCTCGTCCCGGACCCCGTGCGGTTGCGCCACACGGCGCGGCTGATGGCGCGGGCGTCCGCCCCCTCCTTCCTTGGACTCGAACGGGATGTGGTCGCTTCCGGGGCTGCGGCGCGCGTCTGGCGCACGGCTGCCGGCTCGCCGTGGCTCTCGCTCGGCGAGGCGCTCACGCACGTGGGGGACAGTCGCGCCTGGCCGCAGGAGGAGCCGCTCACCCGGGCGACGGTCCCACGCGACCTCCAACTGGCCGAGCTCCACCGGGCGCCGGGCTGGCTGCTCCCCGCCCTGCTCAGGCCGGCGGAGAAGCGCGTCCTCGGCCTCATCGCCGACTGGCCGTGGATCGCGCCCGCCCACCTGGGCGAGCTGCTCGGCGTCTCGCCGCGGCGCGTCTCGCAGCTCCTGCAGCCGATCGAGGAGGCCGCCCTCGCGAACCGCGTCTCGGGGAGGCTCGTGCTCGGCGACCGCGGGCTGGAACTGCTCGCGCGCCGCGACCGCTCCGCCGTCCATCTCGCTCGCTCGCGCTGGAGCGCCCGGCCGCTGCACCCCGCCGCGCCGCTCGGGTGGCGCAACGTCTCCGGCAGGCGCAGCCGCCAGCTCCTGCGCACGATCGAGCACACGGCCGCCGTCCACTGGTTTGTCGCGGCGCTCGCGAAGCAGGCGCGGGAACACGGCCGGGAGGTGGTGCAGATCGACCCGCCGCACCGCGCCTCGCGTTACTTCCGGGACGGAGTTGCCGTCTACTCCGTCCACCCGGACGCCTTCGGCGTCCTGCGCACGGACGGGAAGCCGTGGCCGTTCTTCCTGGAGTGGGAGCGCCGCGCCGTGAGGCCCTCGACGATGACCGCGCGCCTCGCGCCCTACCTGCGCTACTACGCCTCGCAACGCCCCACGGACGACCACGGCGTCCGCCCCGCCGTGCTCGTCGTCTTCGAGGACGAACTCGCCGCTCACCACTTCCTGGGCGTCGCCCGCGCGCAGATGAAACGCGCCCCCGTCGAGGTTCCGCTAGGCGTCTCGCACCGCGCGCTGCTGCAACGGCAAGGGCCGCTGGGAGCCGCCTGGCGCACGGTTGCCACCGCCGAACCCTCGCGCCCCTGGCGCCAGTCCGCCTGAGGTACGGCAGCGGGCGGCCCCCTCATCGGGTGCGCCGCTCAACGTCCACCGGAGGTCGCGCTCACGCCCCGTGCAGGTCCGCGACACCCCGTCGGGCGCGGCTCCCCTGCCTGCTGAGCCCGTCACATATATGATACGCTCCATGCATGCCGGAGGTCGTCTACTACGAGACAGCGAGGGGGGACGAACCCGTTGCCGCGTACGTCGAACGACTTGGGCGCTCGGGGGACAAACGCGATGTGGCGGCGATCCTCGATCTGATCGTGGAGCTGGAGGAACAGGGGAGCGCGCTGCGCATGCCTGATGCCCGCATCATCGACCGCAACGCGCGCATCTTCGAGTTGCGCCCGCGCTCGCACCGGATTGCCTACGCCGAGCATGGAGGTCGCTACGTCCTCCTCCACGCCTGGCGGAAGCAAGCGCAGCGCCTCGATCGAAGAGCGCTCGCCACCGCCCAGCGGCGGCTTGCAGACTGGAGGAGCCGTCATGGCTAGGAACGCCAGACCACACATTGAACAGATCGTCACCGCCGATCCCGACATCCAGGCGGAGTACGAGACCCTGCGACTGCGCCGCGCGATCGTCGGCCAGCTGCGCGCCCTGCGCGAACGAAAGCGCTGGACCCAGCAGCAGCTCGCCGACGCCGTCGGAGTGCCGCGAAGCGCGATCGCCCGTCTCGAGTCGGCCGAGCACAGCCCGCGCCTCGAGACCCTGCACGCCGTGGCGCGCGTGCTCGGCTACGACGTGGATGTTCGCCTGAAGCGCCGACGGGTACCGGTCGCGTAATCTCGCCCAATCGAGGGCCGCTCGCTGTTTGCCGCACCGCCCCTCTCGGACCCGATGACAAGCGAGGCGGCTCGCGATCTGCCGGGCTCAGGCTGCTGTCGGTCGCTCCTCGGAGTGCGACGCGGCGAATGCCCGTCCTTCGTCCGTCAGCGTGATCGCGCGCGCCCGTCCGGGGACGCGCCTGATAAGGCCGGCGCGCTCGCACGCCGCCAGCCGGTACGCGACCACCGAAGTGGAACTCGCACCGGTCCGCTTCTGCAGGTCGCGGACCGTCGGCGGGTAGCCGTGCTCGGCCCCGTGCTCGGCGATCGCCTCGACCAGGGCGGGCATCCAGTCTCTTCTGGATACTGTGACTCTCATGGAATACCTCCGTTCTCGGGGAGCCGCGCCTGCACCCGCACTACCTCGCCGGGCACTCCGAAGTGTTCCGCGACTTCCCATGCGTAGACGAAGCCAGCTTCCAGCGCCTCGTCCTCGTCGATGAGGAGCGCGTGCGCGAAGTCCTCCGCCTCGCGCTCCCATGGGCGCGGCAGGTCGGTGTGCTCGCGCTGCTCGATGTGATTGCCCGGATGCATCAGGCGGTGCGCGATGGCGTGGGCGATCACCCAGCGCCGCCACTCTGGTTCCAGTCGCTTCGCCACCGCGATCTGGCCGTCGATCTGCATCTCCTTCTGCACCTCGAAGTGCCACGGCCAGACCTCCAGCCCGAGCTCGTTGGCGACCGCCACGGCGTCCACGCGCCCGCGCAGGCCCAGCTTCTGGCGCAGCGTCCCCGCCCGTCGCCGCGCCCGGGTCACCGCTCGCCTCGCTTGCGCCTCTGGCGCCGCCGGCGCACGAAGTCGATGAACTCCTGGATCGACTGCACGTCCTCATCG
Source organism: Dehalococcoidia bacterium (assembly GCA_963667465.2). GTDB lineage: Bacteria > Chloroflexota > Dehalococcoidia > UBA2979 > UBA2979 > VXMT01. Next base: position 1,711,991 of record CAXXDN010000002.1, read on the forward strand.
GGCAGGTCGTCGACGGCGTCACGGAACGAGACCTCCGCCTCCTTGCGTAGCTCCGAGATGACGACGTCCCGGCCTTCCAGTTCGCGTACGCCGGTGCCGCAGTGGAAGGCGATCTCAACGAGGTTGTCGTGGACCGGCTTCATGCGGCCCGCCTCCCAGGCCCAGGCGGTGTTCGAGGCGACCCCGACGAGGCCGGCCAGTTCTTTCTGGGTCAGGCCCGCGCCCATGCGCGCCGCGCGGATCCGGGCGCCGAGTGCCTTCCAGCGGTAGCCCTGGTCATCGGCCATGGCACGCAACTCCTGTTCATTGCTGCGGATCCCCGGCGTCGTTCCGTCTTGACACCGACTCTGTGTATACATAGAGTCTACACCTCTAAGCAGAGAACGCCAACGAGGAGTCCCGCAGCCCATGCGACACCCGGCACGACCCGTGGCCATGCTCAGGCAGGAGGCGTTCTGGCAGCGCCTGAACGTGCTCGGGCGCTCGCAGAACTGGGTCGCGCGCGAGGCCGGCATCAGTCGCGGCTACCTCTCCATGCTCGCCAATGGCAAGCGCGCGGCCTCCGGTCGCGTCAGGCGCGGGCTGATGCGGATCCTCGAGGTGGAGGACGTTCATGAGCTGTTCTTCTTCAGGCCACCGCCAGACGAGGCATGAGGTCGCTCCGCGCCTGTCGCACTACGCTGGCGGCCCCGTGATCGCTGGCCAGCCTGTGCCCTTCGGCAACGGCGCGCTGCCGCCGGATTTCTCCGCGCGCGTCGACCGCCTGAAGCGGGCCAGCGGCCTCACCTGGGACGCCTTCGCCGAGGCGCTGGGAGTGGAGGCGAAGCAGGTGCTGCGCTGGCGCCGGGGCACGGAGCCGTGCGGCGGGGCCCACCACGCCCTCGTCAGGCTGGCGCGCTGGATTCCGGGCGGGCTCGACATCCTCATGGGCGAGGACTTCCTCCCCCGACGCGGGGAGGGCTGAGGCCGTGCCGCGCCAGCGCCCTCGCTCCCCGCGCGCCGCCTACGACGTGCCCGGCGACTTCGCCGGAGCGTTCGAGCGCCTGAAGGAGGCGTCCGGCCTGACGTGGACGGAGCTGGCCCGTCGGCTCGGCACGACCGACTCCAACCTGTGGCGCTGGCGCAACGGCGTGCTTCCGAATACCCGCAATCTCCTCGCACTCCAGGATCTCGCGCGCCGCCTTGGCCTCGAACACTTGCTGCCCACGGCGAGCGCCCGCGAGCGCTGGTAGAACCGGTCGTCATGCCCGCCAACGCCGGCGTCCCGCACCACTGCATCCGTGCAGTGCCCTTCGGGGGATTACGGAACCACCTCCCGTCCGGCCACGATCGAAGCGGCAGCACGCGTTCCGTGCGCGAACGCTACGGGAGTGGCCCGTGTCGAGCAGTAACGAGCACCCACTGGCCGGCCCGGCCACCGATGATGACCCCACGTCGTCCCGGATACGGGTCAGGTGGAAGTCTGGACCGCGGACGCGCGCCTGGGACGAGCTGTGGCGCTGGCTGCTCGCTCCCGACGAACTCCTTCCCCCTCGCTCCGAGGGAGCGTCCGCAAGCGGTGAGCGGGAACGGCGCCGAGGACGCTGACCAGCGCCCCTCTCCCCGGCTCCCGCCTTCTACCCGGCCGTTTCGCTTGCCTCGACCGGTAGGCTGGAACGAGCGATGCCGATGACTCACATCCCCGACCCGACGGAGACTGCTATGCGAGCAATCATCTACTCCCGCGTCTCGACCGACGCCCAGGAACGCGACGGAACCTCGCTCGATACGCAGGAGCGCGCCCGCGACGAGGTGGCCGCCGACCGCGGCTGGCGTGTGGTGCGCCGTATCCGCGAAGCCGCGAGCGGCGGGATGCTCGAACGTGACGGCCTCGACGAGTTGCGGGAGGCGCTGCGAAGGGGAGAAGCGGAGGTGGTCGTCGCCTTTGCCGTTGACCGCCTCTCACGCAGCCAGAACCACATCGGCATCCTCTTCGACGAGTTCGAGCGCGCTGGCGTGCGCCTGGAGTTCGTGACCGAGCGCTTCGAGGACACGGCCGTGGGGCGCTTCATCCTCGCCGCGCGCGCGTTCATCGCCGAGGTCGAGCGGGAGAAGATCGCCGAGCGCACGATGCGCGGCAAGGAGGAGCGGGCGCGCAGCGGGCGCCTCCCGCAGGCGTTCGGGCGCGGCTGCTATGGATACACCTACAACGCCGGCACCGGTCGCCGCGAGGTTGAGCCGTTCCAGGCTGCGGTCGTCCGGCGCATCTTCGAGCGCTACGCCGCAACCCGCAGCTTCTCGGCCGTCTCCAACGAGCTCAACGAGGCCGGCATCCCCGCGTTCTCAGGGGGGCGCTGGTACCCGATCACCGTCCGTCGGTCGCTACTCAACGAGGCCTACATCGGCCGCACGGTGTACCGACGGACAAAGCGCGTTCGGGTGCCGGCCGCCGGGAGGCGCAGGCGGACGCGTGTCGTCGAGCGGCCCGAGGAGGAGCGGATCGAGATTCCGGACGCCACGCCAGCAATCATCGAGCACGACCTGTGGGAGCGCGTCCAGGCGATCCTGAACGACCCCGAGCGCACGAAACGGCGTTCCACGCCGAAGCGAGACTACGTGCTGCGCGGCCGTCTGCGCTGCGGCGTTTGTCGCAGCGCGATGGTGGGACACACGCTCAGCGCCAAGGGCAAGAGCTACGCGTACTATCGCTGCCGTCACGCCTACGCTCGCAACACGGGCCACCACTGTACGGCTCGCTACGTCCCGGCGGAGGCGCTGGAGCAAGAGATCCACGCCGAGGTGCGCAAGGTGCTTACCGCCCCGGAAGTCGTCCTGAGCGAACTACGACAGCAGGGCGGGTCGGACGCCGACAGTGAAGCGCGCGAGGGCCTTGAGGCGGAACTGGCGGCGCTCCAGAGGCGCGAGGAGCGCCTTGTGCGGCTCTTCGGCTACGACGAGGTCGACGGCGACGTGGTCCGCGCGCAGTTCCGCGAGGTGCAGCAGCGGCGGGCGATGCTCAACGGCGAGTTGGCCTCGCTCACAAGCGCCCGAACGCCGCTGGGTGAGGATGTTGATGAAGGGCTCCTTCATGAAGCGTGTGCAGCCATTGCCGCGCGACTCGATGAAGCCGGACCGGCGAATCAACAGGTCGTGCTCGAGGCGATGCAGGTGAACGCCACCGCGACCCGCGAAGAAGTGACGATCGAGGGGATTCTGCCGCTCAAACCCGCAGAATCTGCTCAATCCTGCACTGAGTTTAAGACCATTGAACAAACATCGGTATGAAGCTCCGGTCGTGCGAAAAAGGGTGCGCCAGGTTGTACCTGGCGCTCTCGTTCTGACGTCCGTCACGCCCGGCGCTCATGATCAGTCCTCGTGCGACTCCTGCAGCCACACCTTCCACGTGGGCTTGGGTGCTCGTGTGCCTGAGCCGCCTTCGAGAGCCTAGCCTTTGTCGCGTTGGAGAAGCCTAGTGCAGTTGGAGCAGACTGGCTTGTCGCCGCTGCCCTCGATGCGTCGCGCCAGCGACACGGTCTTCCAATCTGGGCATTCAGTGCTGATGTGGTGCGTGAATCCGCCTGCTGCGTGCATAGGGTTCATCCTCATCACAGCCATCCTTTCGTCGGCCCAGCGGGCCTGTGTTGAGGGAAGCGCTCCCGTCTCGCACCGGACGCAGGCGCTGGCTCTCATGCGGGAGTGCCAGATCCTGTTCGCCAACGAACGCGAGGTCCAGTTTCTTGTGACGCTCTTTGGCCGATCGTGCCCGTGTCAACTCTGGGCACGCTGCATGGGGAGTGCGATTGTAGGCCACACGGCCGGCCTGCGCGTTATGAGCCTGCCCTCTGCTCCCACCTCTTGAGCAAGCTGCCCCTGTCCCTGATGGGACCCCAGTCGAGGCCTCTGAAGCTGCGGTCGGCATTGATCCGCTCGATGATGTCGCGCAGCACCGCAACGCCCGCCTGGGACCAACCGTTAGCCAGGGCCCACGGGACTATTTCGTCGGCGTTGAGATCATGATCCCACCGCCTGAGGTACTGAAGTCTGCGTATAGCGTCAGTCCGGTCTCGACCTGTTGCAAGGTCGTTTGCCAAGTTGACGACAGTTGTGATGTCCTCCATGGCGGCTAGTACAACGCCGTCCCTGATGCCCGGAACGAGAGGCTCACTGGCGGGCGCAGTGACGTCTCGGGCCCCGCGAGCTGTTAGCCAATCCCGACAGCTGTCTTCCACCCACTTCAGGATGCATACGGAGGTAATGCGCTCGGACCAGCGATCGATGCACTCAAGAACCTTGTCATCGGACCAAGGAGCGAGCACGGGACCACCCGGCCAGTCGTGAGGCGGGAAATTCCTCGGGATGCTCCACCGCACACCACTCGACGTGAGCGCGCGGATTACATCGTTCGATGACGCCTGCCTAGTCGTCGGCACAAGAATGAATGCAATGCCCTCGCGCGCATGCTCGGCGAGCCACCGCCTTCCCAGTTCGGCGGCCTGAGGGCTGCCGCCGAGCGCTTGGACGTGTGGAACGTAGTACACGAGCACCTGATACCTCCCGACCTATCCAGTTGCGGGTGTGCGGTCACAAGTCGCGTTCGGAGCGCTCACCGTGCTCTGCAGGGAGCGGACCCGCGCAGAACCAGAAACATGGGCCACTAAGTGCCAGGCCGGAGGAACTGATGGTCCCTGAGACTGGCTTCCCCTCTATCGTGGTGCAACTCGCTTGCGCTTCCGCGCCGCGTTCTGTCTCGCCACCCCGGTGACGTTCAAACGGTACCGCGCCATGGTCTCACTGACGCCGTGACGCTTTGCGATATCGCTTGCGGTCGCCCCTCGACGGATCTCCGCAAGGAGTAGCGGTCGAGGAAGGAGAAGGCACCCAGACAACCAGGCTGCCTCCTCCTCCTGAACAGGATCACAAGAGAGGAAGGTGACGTCGCCGAGCGTTTCGATTCGGCTCAGGTCGTGGTCGAGCAGGATGTGCCCGAGTTCGTGCGCAAGGTCACTCGCCCGGCGGGGGGGCGCAGACAGGGGATTGAACACGATCACTACGCGATCGTCTGAAGGACGGAACGTGCAGGCTGAGAACGCATCGGGCTGTAGCTCATCGAGGGCAACGAATCGGCTGCGCGGGATCAAGTCCTCTCCCGATCGGACCTCGACACCGAGGAGTTCCGCTAGGGCCTCGGGCGTGACCGGGTCAGCAGCCGCCAACCCGAGGTCCACCCTCACGCTCTTCGCGATCCTCTCCGCTTCTGACTTGAACCCCCTACGAAGCGCCATCCTGTGATTCCCTCAAGAGCGCCTCGTGCAGGTCGTTCACCAGTTCCCCGAGGGTGTGAGCAGCGTCGGGCCTGAACGTCTTCGCTGCCCTCAGATGCACCGCCGCGACTCTTTCAGGACGGGCCAACGCCGCGTAGAGGTCCTTTACGATCCCTGCGATTCGATCAGCCGCATCCGGGGGAAGATTGCGATCCGAGCGAAGGTGCTCCGCGATCACGTCAGTGGTCACCGCAGCTTTCTCGAGGGGCTCGAAGAACTCGGCGATGTCCGCCCCACACCACTCGACGAGACGCTTGAACTTCGGTAGGTCCGGTACGTGGCCTTTCTCGACTCGGGCCAGGGTGTTGAACGGAATCCCGACGGTGTCGGCGGCCTCGCGGAGACTCATTCCGCGCCGGTTCCGCTCGGCCGCGACGAGCCGTCCTAGGTCACCGAGGTCGCGGTTGCCAGCCGCCACACGTCCCCCTGTGCGTAAAGTGGTACGCCGCACCAAGCGCAGTTTGACACAACTGGCCGCCGCGCGCTAGGTTGGTGCTGTACCGATTACGGTACACCAGTGCACAAGTGGTTCAGAGGAGGATCCGCGATGCCTGACGACAAGGACAAGATCACGATCATTGTGAACGGCCGCGAGCGGATCGTCACGTCGGACGAGCTCTCGTTCAGCGAAGTGCTCGCACTCGCCTTCGACCCGTTGCCTTCGGGTCCGAACTGGGAGTTCACCGTCACCTACCGTAACGGCGCTGGCCGCCCGCCCGATGGTCGGCTCCGCCCCGGCGGTCAGGTCAAGGTCGAGGACGGAACCGTCTTCAATGCCACCGCAACTGATAAGTCGTAGCCCCGATCTCCAGCGGCTCGCGGACGAGGGCTACGAAATCGAGGTGCGCGGCGGCCACCTCCTGCTGAAGCAAGTTCCCTACGTAACCGAGGAGCGTGTCGTCGAGCGCGCCACTCTCGTCTCCCCACTCGACCTCGCAGGGGATGTCGCTGCCCGCCCGAGCAGTCATGTCGTGATGTTTACTGGGCGGGCACCGTGCAACAGCGACGGGAAGCCTCTAAGCAACATCATTCATTCTGCTGGTCAGTGGGACCTGGGCGGCGGCCTGGTCGCTCGGCACAAGTTCTCAAGCAAGCCGGCAGCCGGCTACGCGGACTACTACGCGAAGATGTCGACGTACGCGGAAATCCTGTCCGGCTACGCGCAGGCCATCGACCCTGCAGCGACGGCTCGGACGTTCATTGTGGTCCCCGAGGAGGACACAAACTCGGTGTTCCAGTACGTCGATACAGCGTCGAGCCGGTCCGAAATCGCTGCGATCACAGAGAAGCTCACGCTCGCTGCGGTAGCGATCGTTGGGCTCGGGGGCACGGGATCGTACATTCTCGATCTCGTCGCGAAGACGCCGGTCGGCGAGATCCACCTCTTCGACGGCGACGTCTTTGGCCAGCACAACGCCTTCCGGGCTCCCGGCGCGCCATCGGTCAACGTACTCAGGGCACGACCCAGGAAGTCCGACTACCTCCGCAGCATCTATTCCAACATGCACCGCAACATCATCGGTCACGGCTACCTCGATCAGGGCACAACCGACATTCTGTCATCCATGGACTTCGCGTTCGTGGCCGTGGATGACGCCGATGCCAGGAGGCTGGCGGTCGAGACGCTGCTGGGCGCCGGCGTACGGTTCGTCGATGTGGGGATGGGTGTTAGCGAGGTTGACGGGGCGTTGCTCGGGCAGTTGCGAGTCACGTCTGCGACGCCGGACGACCGCGATCACGTTCTCTCGACGATCCCACTTATGCCCCCACCCGGGGATGACGACTATTCGCAGAATATCCAGATCGCGGACCTCAACGCGCTGAACGCCGCCCTCGCCGTCCTTAAGTGGAAGAAGCTCATGGGGTTCTACCTGGATCTGGGACAGGAGCACTCCAGCTGGTACCAGATTGACGGCAACCACCTGGTCAATGAAGCGCGAGCATGAGCCGTAGAGCGGCCCTCGATCACGAGTTCGTCCATCACATCCCAGAGCATCTTGCCGATGGGGTGCTGTACGTCTCTGTCGCCTTCGCGACGGCCCTGCACAGGTGTTGCTGCGGATGCGGCAACGAGGTCGTGACCCCGCTCAGCGCACACGATTGGAGCCTGACCTTTGACGGCGAGTCGATCTCTCTCTGCCCGTCGATAGGCAACTCGAGCTTCGAGTGCCAGTCGCACTACTACATCCGGCGCAACAAAGTCATCTGGCTGCGCTCCTTCGCGGAGACGGAGTCCGAGCCACGCCTGCCTCTCTGGCGGCGGATCGTGCCGAGGTGGCTGAAGGTGCCGAGAGCGGGTCGAGGGTGACCCGCGCGAAACTCGGAGACACACGTTGAGGGTCGACCAGTGAGGCAACACTAGCCCGGCGGCCCGCAAGCTCAGGGTATGAACCATGGCTGAAAACGCTGAACCGCGACCACCCTTTCCTGCAGACTACGAATCCTCGCGCCGGCGAGTCACATTGGCGCTCGTCGCGTACCGCTACAACGACTTCGCGAGGCTGCACCAGATGCTCACTTGGTGCGATCCGCGAGTCCCGCGCAACTGGTCAAGCTGGGCTCCCCTCTTCCTCCCGGCTGTGCTTCTCGTGATCATCGGGTCAGTACTCGATCACGCACGTGTGACTGATGCGACGGAACTTGCAGCTGCACTCTTCCTGCTTGTCGGGATCCCCTTCTCGTACGCGTTCCTCGTTGGGTTTCCACTGGCTTGGCTACTGACGAGTGCGCTCAGCCCCCAAGTTAGAGCGTCCCTCGAGCGCCGAGTGCGTGAGTGCTTGGTGACGTTCTTCGATCTGTACGGCAAATCGATCCCCACCGGAGACGGAAATCGAGGCTCGCTCACCGCATTGGGGGACGACCTAGGGCCCGTGAATCGGCCACGCCCGAGCCTATCGGCCTGGAGTAAAGCCTGGGTGCTCCTCATCGGCACCTCTGCGGTGTTCGTGCGCAGCTGGGTTGGAGACGGGAGCGATGCGGAATCGCTTACCGCGTTCGTTGAGGCATCGTCCTCGTCCTGGAGCATTCCTGCGCTCCTGATTGGGCTCTCGCTCATCGTCACCTCGCGCTTGGCCGAACAGGCAAACCGCGATCTCTATGAGGCTGAACTGCAACCCCCACTGAAGGAGCTGTCCGCAGAGTTCGGGAATGTGGCCGACTTGGCTCGATACCCCGGTTCTCTTGTGACCGACGTTGTCGGTGTGGCGGGGGTGGCCTTGGTCACAGCGGCGGTCGTGGCACTCGCCGCGAACCTAACGTAGCGACGGTACACGCAGCCGGCGTGGCGAGAGCTCCACGACGGGACGCGCATCACCCCTGGCGCGTGAGGTCCAACATCCTGAGCTGAACCCCGCCCTACGAGCTCGCGCGGGGGCAAGCCAGTGCGTGCCAGCTGGAGCAGGGTTTGCTAGCATCCACGCTAGAGGAAACGACGGGGAGGGTGCGTGCCTGAGCCACAGAACGTGACAGACGCCGAACCTGCCGAGGTTGGCCGCACGATGGCGAACCAGCTGCTAGCGTGGCGCCCAACAATGAACTCGGAAGATGTATCGAGAGCCATGATGCGTGCTCTTGAGCACTATTCCGCACGAACTGAAGGATCGTCTGAGTCAGGACTCCGAGGGATCATCTACCACTTGCAAGATGCCCTGGAACAGCGGCTGAAGTCCATCTAAGGGGCAGGCCTACGGCGCCCCTGACGCTTGCGTGCCGGCGGCCGACGGGAGCGCTGGGATCGCTCGGGACTCTGGGAATTCGATAGCGTAGTTCGGAGTGAACGGCTGGGTTGTGACTCGGGCCGACTCGATGCGATCAAGCCGGTACGCTCGGTGCTCACGACTCTCCGCCCGTAGCGCGTGGAGAAGGATGTCCCCCGCCCGTGACTGCCTCAACGAGTACGGCTCAATCAGCCGATTCCCACCCTGGTACCCAAGATCAACGAGCAAGCGGTTCACAGCTGCAAACCGGACGGGCTCAATGCGGTTCCCCAACCCCGTCGTCCAGAAGGTCGGTGGCGGTGTCCAGAGATCGTCCTCCGCCGCCAGCGGTACGGGCTCAGGGGACTCTTCACCGTTGAGCCAGGCGAAGAGCCGCGGCAGCTCGGACCAGAAGTGGTTGAAGTCCGGGAGGGCTCTCAACTGGTGGTCGAGCATGTTCGCCCACTCGGTTTCGAGCTCGTCGAACATCGGGGAAGTCCGGATGCTCTCGACTGAAGGGATGGCGATCCCTTTCGACGAGCACTTCTCGGCCAGGATCTCGCGGACCAGTGCGGCGTACGGCAAGAGGTCCGGCCGACGGAAGAGGTTGATGATGTCGTAGAGGTCCCGCGGCCTCGACCGCTCGCCCATCGCGCGCAGCTTCTCGGCGAAGACCTCCTCGAAGCCGTAGCAGCGAACTTGCGCCGGCTCGGGCAGTGCATCGGGATAGTCGTGGCTGATGGACCTCAGGACCGACGGCCGCACCACGACTTCGTCTGTGGTCAGGTCGAGCTTGATGCTCGCTGGACCGGGCGCGTTGCGCGGCCCGCGATAGTAGAGTCGCCCCTCTGCTGATGCTCCGGACGAACGGCTCCTGCAGATGGGTGGTCGCACCGCGAAGTCGATGCCGGACTCCTGACTGACACGGTCGAGTACACGCTCGACCGCCGCGAGCACCTCTTCCGGCTCTATCGGCCCCTTTTCAAGAACCGTGAAGTCGAGGTCCTCGGAGAACCGGTACGTCTCGATGTAGCACTTCTTCAGGCACGTCCCGCCCTTGAAAACCCACGTCCGGCCGAGTAGTGGGTCGGCCCCGATACCCCATAGCACCCACCCGAGGGCGTAGTCCTTCTCGACTACGTCCTCGCGGAGACCCCAGGCGCGCACGCGGTCGTCGATGTCGGCACGACCGATCACGGTCGAGCCTCCTCAACAGGAGCAAGCCGCCCCACGTTCACGCGGAGATTCCAACGCGAGACGATCCGGCCTTCCCGCGGGCCGGCAGGATCGAGCCAGCTCAAGCCACGAGTGATCCGGCTGTGACACGCGCCGATGAAGCTCGTGTCCGCAAGCTGCTGCCGCTCCACCAGGTACCCGAGCCGCTTGAAGACGGTACCGCGGCCCAGCCGGTCGCCGTACTCCAGGAGACGTGCTGGATCGGCACCGGCACTCTCGAAGTACGTGGTGAGGACTTCGGAGGCATGCAGCGCACCTCCCGCCGCACCCGGCACGTCGAGAACATCGATGATGGTGCGGTGTGGGTCGGACACATCGACAGCCACCTGTCGGCGCCAGACACGCCGCGTGCCGAACAGTGCCTCCCTGGGCACGCTCCGAATGGTGAAGTCCGTACCCTGAACCAACTGTCGAGTAGGCGTGACCTTCTTTCCAGCGACGACGTAGATGACGCTGAAGATCTGGTCCGTCAGCCCCCAGTGCTCTGCGGCGCTCCAACCTCCGATGTAACCTGGACTGAACAGGGTTGCGGCCACGATCCATGGATCTTCTCGCCACTCGCTCGGCTCGGAGGCCTCAAGCGGGACTGCGATGTACCAGCCTGGGCGCACACGCGAGAGCCAGCCGCCAGCAGCGAGCGCCGCGAGCAGACGGCGCGTGGGTCCGATCGCCGTACCGAGCACCGACGCTGCCCGAGTGGCGTTGAACGGACCAGGGAACCTCCGATGAAGCACGGCCAGCTGCGCTCGCCGCCGACGCCCGAGGCCGGCTGCCAAGCTGCCCTCGCGGTACATCGTGACTCGATTGTCTTCTGTAAGACTGGACACTTTGCCCTCGCAATGTAGGTCAGTATATCAGAGGACGTGACTTTTCTTCCATAGAGTGGACTGTGGACTTTCAGTATACCGAGGCCCTCCTCCAGAACAGCGACCCGAGATCCCGACGCTCACCGCGAACGAGCTCGAATCGGGTAAGGATGCCGCCCACGGCGCTCTTCCGGCTCACCCCAGGAACTCCGGGCCCAGACATCGGCGAGGCGGTGATGTAATGTCGGTACTTATTGACATCGTCCAACGTATCAAAGCACTATCGGACCATGAGCAAAGCGGGCACGGAAGAGATCCTCGACCTCGTGCGAGAGGCCGGGCTGGTACGTCCGCGCGACCTCGAGTCGGCCGGCGTTCCGGGAGGCTCCCTCGCGCAACTGGCGCAGAGAGGTCTGCTGGAGAGGCTCGGCCGTGGCCTGTATGCGGTGCCCGGTGCCGCACCAAGTGAGCACCGCTCGCTCGCGGAGGTCTCGAAGCGGACGCCACGAGCGGTAGTCTGCCTGCTCTCGGCACTGCGCTTTCACGGACTCACTACCCAGGCGCCGGCCGAGGTCTGGCTGGCGATCGGGCCAAAGGATCGGGCCCCGAGGGAGCACAGCGTGCACCTGCGGATCGTGCGCGCCTCGGGCGAGGCGCGCGATGCAGGCGTCGAGACACATGTCGTCGAGGGCGTGCCTGTCCGCGTCTACGGTGCGGCGAAGACCGTGGCGGACTGCTTCAAGTTCAGGAACAAGATTGGCACCGACATCGCTGTCGAGGCGCTGCGCGACTGCCTCGAACAGCGCCGCTGCACCGCCGACGAACTCTTCGAATACGCTCGCGTCTGCCGCGTCTCGCGCGTGATGCGCCCCTACTTGGAGGCACTCGCATGAGTCCCGAGCTTCTGTGGTCCCTATCGACGCCCGGGCGGGACGCGCCTGATCGGGGGTTCCGAGACGAAGGCGTCTCCTTCGGGGCTCGCGACTGCCGCTTCAGCGCCGTGAGAGCCTCGATGAGTTCCGGGGCCTCGCACCGCCCGGCGTCTTCGACAGCGAGCTGGCATGCGCTCGCGAAGAACACGATCCAAAGGCTGACACCGGCGAGGGCCCGCTCGGAATCGGGCGCGCCTTCGTAGGGCGTCTCTGAGATGCCCCTACCAAGGGCGCTGACACCCTCCGAGACCGCCAACCGCGATTTCTCACCACGGGAGGAAACAAGGCATGAAGCTCCGGTCGTGCGAAAAAGGGTGCGCCAGGCTGTATCTGGCGCTCTCATTCTGAGGCGCCGAGCTGCGCGGCGCTCCCGTAGTCCGAATCCTCGCGGGGCGACCCCGCCCGTTACCCTCTCCGGCAGACGGTGCCGCTCGTGGCGAGCGTGGCAGGGGTGGCGCACACCCGCGTGGATCCCTCTCCGGCTTGCTGCTCGTTCCTCCAGCGGGAGTACCGAGGAACATTGATAGTCACTCAAGGGGAGTAGAGCCCGTCGTCTCGGCATGACCTGCCTCGGACTCCGACTCGTCAGGTGGAGGCTCCGGTGGTTCTGGTTCAATCCCGAGAGCGTCAGCGAGTCTGCGCACCGCCTCAGAAACCTCTTCACCTTCTCCCGTTGGGTCCAAGGCCCTGCGCACCCGACTGCGGAAGTCTTGGACAGCGCTCCGGTCGCTGTGCTCCCCAAGAAGGTCCGGTGCCGAGCGGAACACGTCCGCGAGCCAACTGAGGCCGTTGGCATTGTTCTGGACAAGGAACGGTCGGCACACACGGTCGACGAAGCCGCGCTGCGTCAGCAAGAAGGCCTTTTCGGCGACGAGTCCGCCGTAGAGGTCGAAGAATGGCCTCGTCGCCGTTCCATCAGCCCCCTCGAGGGCCTCATACGCGCGGCGAGTCAGTAGATCCTCGTTCTCGTCACCCAGGACTTCCACTAGCTCGGGTAGAGACTCACTGATGCCGCTGTCGCCATCCGCGCTTACGGCCGCTTGAGCGTGTGACGTGAGGCCATCCAGATAGTCCGTTCCCAGCTCAATGGTCTCGCGGCGCCGGTGTAGTTCTAGGACTAAGGCAACGAGGTCATCGTTCTCCTTGAGCGACTCAGCCCAAGTTTCCGCTGCAACGGACCGCAGGCCGACAGCGCACCAGGCCGATAGCGCTTCATCATCACCGGCTCGCAGGATGGCCAAGTAGAGTGGAGCGCCACTTGGCTCGAACCGCCCAGTGACGATCAGTGCCGAAACATCGGTCCGTGACGGCAAGCCCCGCACGAATTCTTGGAATGCATCGGTAGCGTCGCCGTCTTCTGGATCTGGCAGATTCGACCGGATCTTGCCCCAATGCCCCTGGACAAACCCGGAATCGTTCACGGCTGGATCATCGTCGATCAGATCCCTGAAGGCCTCATTGAGCAACGTGGGTTCGGGTGGCTCCTCGTCGAGGATGCGCGCCAGCTCTGGTAGCCCTCCCTCTTGGCGGGCGATGGAAACGAATTCGTCGAGCGCACCAGGCACGCTGTCCGGATTGCGCAACAACTCAAGAAGCGGCTCATGCCCGAGCGGCGAGTTGCCGATGTGTTGGTTCGGCTCCCGGGCGTCAGGAATCGACTGGAGGTACGCGAACGCGCATCTGGCCGTGGCCTCGGCGTGCGCCTCGGAGACAGCCTGATACAAGTGGTGGAGCAGGGATCCCTCCGTGGCAAGGCGCTCGTAGCTTGCGTTGTCGACGAGACCCGCAGAGCGGCAAGCTGTCAGCGCTCGCATCACCAGTGCGATCTGTTGAGCACCCACTCCTTCGGCGTTCCGGACGCTGTCGAACAACTGGTTCGTGGTACGCGTGAGTGACCCTGTAGCCGGGGTGCGCAGGGTTACTTCGAGCAGCGAGATGATGTCGCTGTCAATCTGCTCCGGTGTGCTGCGCTCGGAGAGGGCAGTATCGATCTCTTCCGCTTCTATCAGCTCAAGCCGCTGCCACAGGCGTCCGCCCGGGTCGTCGCTCCGGAATTGCGGAGCGACTTCCAGCCATTGATCCGCGGACAGCGGTACTCGGAGTGCCGAAGCGACGCCGAGTTCGTCCAAGCCTCGAAGCAGGACGAACGCCGCACTCATCCACCCATGAGGGGACACTTGCGCGCCGGAGGGCTCCTCCTGCTCCTGTTGGACGCTAGCCGCAGCAACCGCGCTCAGGAGTTGCTCAGTGAACGAGGTCTCGGTACCGGCAACCCGGCAGAGCGAGACCAATCCCCCGGCGGCCTCCTCGGTGAACGGCTGCCACGCCCTTACTGCGACTGCAGCCGCGCTAACACGCTCCAGAACCGATGCTGCTTCCCGGCGCTGCGGCGGAGCCGAGTCTCCGAAGAGCCCGCTCGTGTCTAGCGCCGTCGCTGCCCGCGCGAAGTCTTGCGGCCCTACGTCACCCCATTCTCCGGCGCCAGCCGGGACCGAGTCTTCGAAGACGGCCCAGAATCCGTCGCCATGAGCGGCTTCCAGTGCGCGCAGTGCTTCGCCGTCAGCAGCGCTGAGGGCGGTCTCGATCGGGTCTCTGAGGACCATCTCTCTGGCTTGCCTGATTGGAGCATTGAAGTAGAGGACTGCCAGGGTGTCCCGCCACCCGTCCCCAAGCAATTCCTCCGCGAACAAGGCGTCTTCGTTTCCTGCCGCGGAGCGAAGTGCTGTCTCCGCAACTTCATCACGCTGGAGCAGCACGAAGCAGGCGAGGTCCGAGAGCGTAAGCCCGTCTGCGTGCTGCCACTGCCGATGGACCGCGCCGAGCTCATTGACGAACAACTTCAGATCGCGCGGTTTCGGTTTCGCAGCCTCGAGTCCGCTGCGCAATGCGAAGGCGCGGTAGACACCGTGGAAGTCCTCCTCCGAGTGCTCCGGCAAGGCCTCGGCGAGGGCCGCGCTGAGGTAGTTGCGCCAGTTCGATATGGCTGGAGGTGGGATTCGGAAGCGGATCTGGAAGGTCTTGTCGAGGAAGGACTGGGCGACCGCACCCTCGCGCTCACCCGTGATGCCGTCGCCCCATAGACTCAGGATGCCGGTACGGTCGAACGGGACGAGTACCCAGAGTCGGCGAAACCACTTTGGGCGTTCGTGCTCGCTGTACTGCAGGAAGGTCTGTAGGGTCGACCATACGGCCAGCGCGTTTTCGGGATCCACGCGATCGAGGTTATCAATCGCCAACACCAACTGACGTTCCCCCTCGTCTTCAAGGGCCTCGTCGCAGAGATCCCGGAAGATGGATTCGAACTCCACGGAGGTGGGATCGTGCGTCTCAGTGACCAATGTCCGGCTCTCCGTAGTGGATTGGCCCGTTACCAATGCGGGCAATCCGCCTGAGTGGTCGTCAGCCGCCTTCGCCCCGCATTCGCCACGGCGGCGCACCCATCGGTGAATCCCGGCCGCCGTAAGAACGAGAAGCGGGGCCAGAACCCCAACGAGACCAATCCCGAGGAACCGGGCCGCGCCGACAGTTGATGGGTTCTCAGCAGTGAGCGCCGTCGCGCCTGCCGCGATCAGGGCCGATCCGGTTGGGATCGCAAGTAGCGAGAGCGCGAAGGCGATCCCGTACCGGGTAAGCTGCGGAATCACGCGCTGAGTCTCTTCGCGCCGTCGCTTCGTCAGGTGCTCAACGCGCTTATCCCAGTTGTCACGATGGACCCAGCCAGCGTCCTGCATATGCCGGATGAGCTTCTCAAGGAACGTCCGCCGAAGAGGGTCTCCCTGGTGTGCCCACACGTCGAATACGGCAACACGCGTGTTCCCCGCACCGCCTTCTTCGAGCCTTTGGGTGACAAGCGTCACGACCGTGGACTTGCCTGCACCCCAGCCTCCTTCGAGACCGATGGCCTTGCCGCCACCCTCGTGGCGAACAAGATCAGCGATGGCCGTGGCGAGTCGGTCGTGCGGACCACCGAACGTGTCCTCAGCAGCGGGCTCATCAGAAAGAAGCCGTGTGCGGCAGTGGTTCGAGTCGGTCACAGGCGGCAACTCGATACCCGGCTTAAGAAGAAGGAGACATCGCCGAACGTCGAGGGCATGGATCCCCCTGTGGTGCCACGGTGGGGAGGCCTGGCTCAAGGATACTTGGAGAGGCAGCAATGCGGGCGCGAGCGAAGCGCACCCGAACCCCTACGGCGCGCCCTATGGTCGCCCTCCGGGCGCCAACCCGTGGCGTCAGCCAGTTCCGCCACATCCGCCCGAACGCTCCCGACACAACGCGAGCGGCGCCGTCGGGCCGCTCGCTCAGTTGCTGGTGCGGGGCAGCTTGGCGGGCAGCACTTCACGTAAGTGATTGAGCCGCTTCATCAGCAGGTCATCCCCGATGCTGTTGTAGTCGCGCGCTGCTGCAAGATCGCGGTACTCACGCCACAGCATGGTGTCGGCGAGCCTGTCGAGTGCTTCGGCGATATGAAACAAATGAAGATTGTTAGACTCGTCGAGATTCGTCATCTGCGCGTCCTTTCCTGACCGCGTAGACTCTCGCACGCCACCCCGCAGCGGCACAACTGCGCACGTCGCCCCGGGATAGTTTCCATTCACTTCCCGATGCCCTAATCCCGTCGCTGGTAACCCGTCGCCCTTGGCGACGAGTGGCGTGATGGCCCGGTTGACGTACGGGCTGATAGGTCTTTCTGGATGCGGTGGCCCTCGGGTCGCCCCGTCTCCTGCGACCCGAGCTCGCGTAGCGGGATCCCAGCGGGTCGTGCAGGCGACCCTAACCTCCGATAGCACGGCTCCATATAGGAGGTTATCTGGTAACATTCAGCACGAGAGGTTGATATGGCTGGCTACGAGCGCCGACAGTGGCAGGGGAGCCCGACCGGGCAGACCTACCGCGAGCGGCGGCCCTGCAACTACGACACATACCTGCCGGATCCGCTCGCCGGCCGCGACTTCGCGCTCTCGGGCGAGGTAACCGCGGATGTCGCCGCGGCCGAGGCCGCGCTCGTGCGTCTCGATGAATCGGCTACCGCGCTCGCCGGCACCCGCTCCCTCGCCCGACTGATCCTGCGCGCCGAATCTGTCGCGTCGTCTCGCATCGAAGGACTGGTGGTCGGGGGCCGGCGGCTGCTCCGTGCCGATGCGGCGCGCCGTCTCGGCAATGACCCGCGGGATCGTACGGCCGAGGAGGTGCTGGCCAACATCGACGCAATGTCGATGGGCGTCGAGACCGTGGGGCCGGGCGACCCGATTGAGCCGGCTGTCCTGCTGGAGATGCACCGCCTGCTGCTCGCCGGCACGCCGCTTGAGGAGCACGGCGGGCGACTGCGAGACCAGCAGAACTGGATCGGAGGCTCCGGGTACAACCCGTGCGCCGCGGCGTTCGTACCGCCACCCCCCGAGATCGTGGAGGACCTGTTCGATGACCTCTGCGCCTTCGCCAGCGCCGATGCGTGGCCACCGCTGGTCCAGGCAGCGATCACGCACGCGCAGTTCGAGACCATCCACCCGTTCGTGGACGGCAACGGACGCGTGGGCCGTGCCCTGATCCATCTGGTGCTGCGGCGCCGCGGCCTGGGCCTCCGCGTCCAACCGCCCATCTCACTGGTGCTGGCGACATGGTCTTCGGCCTACGTGTCCGGCCTGACCGCGACGCGCTACGTCGGGCCGCCCGACAGCGCCGAAGCGCGAGACGGCTTCGACCGCTGGGTCGCGCTCGCCGCCGAAGCCTGCCTGCGTGCCGCGGGCGACGCTGCGCGCTTCGAGGAGCGGGTGCAGGCGCTCCAGGCGGAATGGCTCGAGCGAGCCGGTCCCGCGCGGCGCGACTCGGCGCTCCGCCTGCTCATCGACACGCTCCCCGAGGCGCCCGTTCTGACCGCGTCCGTCGCCGCGGATCTCATCGGCCGCTCGCAGCGAGCGACGAGCCAGGCGATGGACCAACTGGTGCGCGCGGGGATCCTGGTCCAGATCACAGTCGGCCGACGCAATCGGGCGTTCGAGGCGCCCGAACTCATCGATGCGTTCACAGCATTCGAGCGAGGTCTCGCGAGCCCGGAGGGCGATACGGCCATCGCGGATCCCTCACGCCCTGTGCCCCAGCGGCCGAACTGAGCACGATTGCCTCGCCCCCAGAGCACCGAGGGCCGGTTTCTCACCACTCGAACAAGAGGGGTATGAAGCTCCGGTCGTGCGAAAAAGGGTGCGCCAGGTTGTCTCTGACGCTGGCGTTCTGAGGCCCGTCGCACGCGGCGCCTATGATCGGTCCTCGAGCGCTATCTCACCGCTGGCCGGGCTTCGCGATCGGGTCGGCGAAGCCGGCTGACGTAGTCCGCATCGGCAGTGACTACCGGTGACGACGCCGCGCCTTCGAGGAGCTGGACCCGCAGGCGCTGGCAATCCTGGTCCTTGCGGATCAATTGACTGGCGTACTCGCTCGACGAGCTATAGCCACGGTCGCTGCTCAGGACGCAACGCTAGCAAATTCTGGCAAGACGCCGCGCCACCCTAGGTCAGAAGGGCCGTCCAAGACCGCTACGGTATCCAGACGAGGCTCCGGTAGTGGATGGAACGGTGGACGGCTCACCAGCTCCGTGCCCGTGCTGCAACTTGTGATCGCCATGTGATGTAATGTGGGATATCTACTGGTACACTCTGTTCGCACGGAGGAGGTGGCTGAGTGACATCGACACCCGTTGCCCGCCCGGACTACGAAGCTCATGTGCGTGCCACCCGCTCGACGTTCCCCGAAGTAGTTCGCGAGGTACGCGATATCCTCGGCCCGAGGCTCTGCGCGTACCTGGGCTCGGTCAAGGAAACGCGCGCTGTCCACCAGTGGGCGGACGGTTCGCGCAAGCCGAACGCCGATGTCCAACGGCGGCTGCGCACCGCGCTGCAGGCTGCCGCCCCGATCGCCGCCGCGGACTCGGCCGCCATCGCGCAGGCCTGGTTCCAGGGGCTCAACCCGCAACTTGACGACCGCTCCCCGCTGCGCCTGCTCCGCGAAGGCGATCTCGACGAGGTGGGCCCCGAGGTGATCGGCGCCGTGCGCGCCTTTCTGGCGGGCGGATGAGTTGCGATCTGGAAACCGTAGCCCCCGCCGGTCCGGTTTTCCGCCTCGCCCGCGCTCCCGAACCCTGGTCATGGCCCGACTGGAGCCAGGCGAGTCTCGACGGGACCTTCGGCAACCGCTGGGACGATCTGGAGGGAGCGTACCGCGTCCTCTATGCCAGTTCGACCCGCTTCGGTGCACTGCTCGAGACGCTTGCCCGGTTCCGCCCGGACCTCGCCGTCATCGCAGGGCTCAGTGAGATCGCCGGTCGGGACGACCCGATTGCAGCGGGGACGGTTCCCAGGGAGTGGTTCGACAACCGGCTCATGGGTGTGGCCGAACTCATCGGAACCTACGCGGACATCGGCGCGGCCGCGTCGCTCTCGTTAGTACGCGCGCCTCGCGGGCAGAGCGATTCATCATGGCCTAACGGACATCGATGCAGCCGCGATTCGCCTCACAGCTCCCCGTGGCTTCACCCAGGACGTCTCGCGGCTCATCTACGAGTGCCGCACTGCCGGAGCCGAACCGCTCGCCGGCATCCGTTACCACTCTCGCCTCGACGACAGTACATCCAACTGGGCCGTCTTCGAGCCGGCCTCAGGCTCGCCCGAGCCGCTCCACCTGCTCGATGCCGAACCGGTCCAGCCCGACGATCCCCACGTGACTCACGCACTCGAGGTCTTGGGGCTCCAGATCGCGTGACCCCAACTGAGTCCAGATCGTCGTCACCGCCGGCGACAAGAAAGCCGTCACACACGGGCGGGCCGCGACAGCACGGATACCGAACTCCTGGCTCACGCGGTCCCACACGCGCCTAATCGCCGCCCGCACCGCTCCTGGCCTATCCTCAAGAACCGTGAATTCGCGGTCTTCCGAGAACCGATACCGGAGGACGCGCCTTTTCTGCCCAGGGGGAAAGATCCGAGCCGCCGCATACCGGGCGCCGGGGGGACGCGCTCTGAGACGAGCGTTTCCCTGCTCGTCCAGTTGCCGCTCCCGTGCCTTGATCGTCTCGATGAGCTCGGGGCCTCGAACGCACGGTTGCACGGTCCGAACGTCATCTGCGTGAGAATTCCAGCTCCACGGCCGCTCGCCCGGCTCGTCGCCTAGAACGGCCGCCCGATTGGTCGGCCTTCTCGCGTCGCACCCAGTATCTCCCGCCGTGACCCTCATTCCGCCACGGTTGCTGACGTGGTGATACCACGCTAGACTCGCGTGGACATGACGAAGACGTTCGACCGTCTACGGGCAGAGCTCGACACCGTCCTCACAAGCGAGCGCGTCGCGCTTGACCGCTTGATCGCGCAGGTGGTGGACCCGACGGTGGATCCCGTAGCACTCGTGGGTGCGGCTGAGTCTCAGGCGCGCTTCGAGCGAATGCGCTCCAGGCTCGTCAAGGAGCTTCAAGAAGTCGCGAGTGAAAGTAGGCGGCGAGAGGAAGAACGCTCGACACGGCAGTTCGTGCTGCGGGCGCTCGAGACGATCGGATGCCCCCAGAATGCCGGCTTCCTTGAGGAGTACGTGTGGGCGAGCGAACGCGTTTCGCTGAATACACGTGGATTCGGTGCCCTGCGTCGTGACGAGCGTCGCGCCTGGGGACGCCACCCGGGCCATAGGCTCGCGTACATCGTTCCGTGCCTGGACGCGGAGGCACGGCCTCTAGCGAAATGGATGGCCCGTTCCGATTGGCCGCTCCAGGTTCGTATCGTAGTGGAGGGCGCTGGGGAGCTGTTCGAACTGAAGAGGCTCGCCTGCTTGCTTGAAGCCGAGCGGCGGGGTGACACGGGCAACGGGTATGACCCGTTCTTCCCACTTATCGAGAAGTATGGGGAGTCGATTCTCGACTGGGAGCCGGCCCGCGTGATGGAGCGACAACGCGGCGCTTGGCTCGCCGAGTTAAACGCGGAGGTCAATGCTCGCCTGGCGCACTTGGCCCTCCCTGTAGAGAGAGCACAATCCGCAGCCGCGGAGACACTTGAGGCCCTCTCGGAGGACGACAAGCTGTGGGGGCAATGATCCCGACCCTACCCGGGGATGGGCGCGATAGTGCGAATGGGGAGCAACGATGACGGACCTCTCCTCGGCTGAGCGCCTGACGCTGCAGCAACTGCGGCTTCGCGAGTGGATCGGCAGATCGGCTCGAGGCGGAGACGCGCAGCTCTCAAGTCGTCCGGAGCCAGAGCGTGGGCGCGCCGCCGGCCTGCCTCAAGCCTGGCAGATGACACGGAAGCTGGGGCTGCACTCGTGGCAGGAATCCGCTTGCGAAGCGTGGTTCCGCGGGGATCGACGTGGCACCATCAAGGTTGTCACAGGTGCGGGCAAGACCGTTGTTGCGCTGGCCATCATTGAACGTCTCCAGCGCCTCGATCCCGAACTTCGCGTCGCCATCGTCGTACCCACCATCGTCTGATGAACCAGTGGTACGAGATGATACGTGAGCACTCGAACCTTCCGGAGCAGTCCGTCGGCCGCCTGGGAGGCGGCCAATTCGGCACGTTTGACGAAGCGACACGGATCCTAATCGCCGTGCTCGCCTCCGCCCGGAAGAAAATGCCGCAACTGGTCGGTGAGGATTTGGGGCGGCACCTACTGCTCGTGGGGGACGAGTGTCACCGTGTCGGGGCGCCCGAGATGTCGCGCGTCCTCGACACGCGTCGGGCTTACTCCCTCGGTCTGTCCGCGACGCCAGAGCGTGGCGACGGCGAGGACGACGAGGGGACGGGCGCACACGTCGAATGGGCGCGCAACGGGTTCGGTCCGATCGTCTACGAGATGAGCTTCGCTCAGGCGCTCGACCTCGACGTGCTTCCGCCCTTTGAGATTGACCACTATGGCCTGCCACTGACGGCGAGGGAGGTACACCAATACACCACGCTGAGCAACTCGATCACCGAAACGAGAAGGGATCTGCTCCACTCATCCGCCACAGCACGTAGGGCGGGCGGAGGAGAGCGCCTGCTGTCCTGGGCGCGACGGGTTGCGGCCCGGTCTGGTGATCTTGCTGGACTCGCGTCTCGGTTCGTGAACGATACAACCCGACGCAAACAGCTGTTGTACCGAGCGCAGGGCAGAAAGAGCGCAACGCTCGCTCTTGTGCGCGAGACTCTGGAAGCCCGTCCCGGTGCGCGCGTGATTCTGTTTCACGAGAGCATCGACGAGGTTGTCCGCCTCTTTGAGCTACTCGAGTCCGAAGACGTGCCCGCGGTCATGGAACATAGCGAGCTCCCGGCGGAGTTGCGTGAGACCAGCCTGGAGCTCTTCCGAAGCGGTGCTGCGCAAGTGGTCGTATCGGCACGTTCGCTCATCGAGGGATTCAACGTCCCCGAAGCAGATCTTGGGATCATCGTCGCCTCCTCGAGCTCACCACGCCAACGGATTCAGAGCATCGGTCGCGTCCTTCGGCGCCATCGCGGGCCCGAGGGCGAAGAAAAGACATCGCGGGTTTGTGTTCTCTACGTCCGGGACACGGTCGACGAGGCGATCTATGAGCGGGAAGACTGGAATAAGCTCATCGGCCTCGATCGAAATCGTTACTTCACGTGGGACCCCCCGGCGGAGGCAGTCGAACTCGGCGCACCACCCCGTGCTGCGATCCCGGCCGAAGGCGGCATCGACGCCGCCGCCCTCGCCCTCGGCGACGAGTGGCCCGGGCGGTACGACGGCGAAGAGTTCTCAAGCGATTCTCTCGGGAACGTCTCCTCCCTCGATGGGCGGATCGCGGTCAATCCTCAAGATGTCCCGGAAACAATCATCAAGCTGAAGGGGCAGCCAGGTCGATTCAAGGTTACGCCTCAGCAGCAACTCGTCCTGGTGCTCGTGCCAAGTCAGGGCGGCGGCTGGATCGTACGTTTCGGCGGACGCCTAGCGGAGCCATTCGATTTCGGCGCTAACCATGCGCCGGCTCGCGTCGACGCTAGCGGATTGTATCCGGGCGATCTGTATGACGGTCCACTAGAGCCGGCGCAGGAACTCAGATTCCGCAGGCGCCGAGCGGGCGTTGTCGCGATGCGCCGTCCTCGCGGGGGCGAGGTGTTCGCCTCTGGCGATCAGGCTGAGACGCTCGTCGATATCCTGAGGCGGCTCAATCGCACCCATGGTCCGATATCGAAGTTCTTCGTTAACGAGCTCGGACACGCATTCTGGCGCGAGAAGGGCACCGCGCGCTTCATCATCGCGGAAGCAGGGAACCTGTTCCCAGTTGAGGAGCACGCCCCATGACTCCGTTCGCAGTCGCCCCGGTGACGCCGCACCTATGGTCGGGACGCTACGCGAGGATCCCGGGGGAGACCACCGCCTTCCACGTGCGGCTCGTCGATGACCTGTGGTGGCCAGTTGTCGAGTGGGCGTTCGACGGCATGATTGCTGAGTGTCCGATGGTTGACTCGGCCGGCGCCGCTGCACTCGCCTCCGCCGTCAACCGGGGAAAGGCATTCCTCGGCGGAGGACAAGGTGGCTCTTTCCTCATCAACGAGTACGGACAGATCCTCGTCCCGGCACCGACTCCGGGCGACCCGCGTGTCGCGATCGTGGCCGAATGCACGGGGCCGCTGGAATTCATGAACAACGCAGTCGGCTACGGGACTTTTGATCTCGCAGACAACTCTGTTCTGAGTGCTGGCGACGTCTGGAATCGCCCGTACGTCGGCGTGCCGCACCACCTGAGTCGTCGGAGCGAGCTCTACTTCTGGGGGGTTGGTGAAGGTGGGGGCGGGAAGCTCCTTCCACGGGCTCAGGACAGCGAACTGATCAGTGCACTACGCCACCTCCGAGGACATGGCGCTGTCCGCTTCCTGGCCGCCTATGGCGGGTTCGTGTTAACGAAGGTCCCGGTCGGAAGCTGGCCGTACGAGCGCTGGGAACCGCGCTATGTCGGTCGCATCGAATTCAGGCAGTGGTTCTTGAAGGAGGGCTGAGATGAGCGCATTCCCAGTGTTCGGGGGAAACTGGCCACGGAACGTCAATCGCGACGCGAAGTACGCCGTCCGGACGATCGAGGGTCGTCCGGTTGTCGCGCTCCGCTACCTGAGCGGAGACGGGGAGGAATGGCTCGCGACCACCAAGAGCCACCCCGATCTCGTGGAGATGGTGAACGCCGTCAAGACGTCTATGGGTGAAGGGCCAAACGGCCCGTTCTACGTCAACGAGTACGGCCAAGTCATCGTCCCGGTCGTAGACGGCACCTACTACGTCGCCGGTGACTATGACATGCCCCTTCGATTCGAGTTCGAGGGAACGACGCTCTCAGGCGAGGGTGTCGACCTGGCAGGACGGCCTCTCTCGCCCGGAGACATTTGGGACGGGCCTCACCCCGGAATCCCCTACATCCTGAAGGCTGGGGGCGGGGATGTGTACTACCGGACACAACTGCGGCCGAACGTGACCAGGAACGTCACGCTGAGTTCAATGGTCGGGATGGCTGCGGCGCGCGCCTTTGCAGACCGCACTCAGGCCGTGAAGGGTTGGCAGGGCGGACGCTTCTATGTCAACGAGTGGCACGAGCTCTTCGCCCCGGTCGACCACGGCAACGGGCTCACCTACGTCTACATCGGGCACCTCGACCAGAACGAACCTTGGTACCCAAGGCCATAAGTACAAGCTTGACCCGCGCCGAAGCGGCCGATCGGCGTAGCTTGGTCACTCGGGAGGCTGCCGCGACGGACGTTCTGGACCTCTCCTCGCTGATTGTGCGCGGGGCGAGGTCAATCGTTTGTCTGGTCCCCTGTCGCTGGGCGCTGGACCACGAGATAGTGAGTCTCATCATTGTCGGGCGCAGGCCGTTCCAAAGACCGTCGTCCCGACTCCAGGCAAGTGGGGAAGAATGCTAGAGTCAGTCCTGCGCCGCACGGCTGAGAAGCTCGCCGCGTCGGGTGTGCTCGACGTCGCTGAAGTTGCACACGTGATGAAAGCGCTCGCCGCCGGCCACCTCAGGTCTATCGCCGAGCTGAGCGCGTTGATCGAGGAGCCCGCGGATACAGCCGAGGCCCAAAGCGATGAAGATTAGCTCGCTGACCATCACTGACTTCCGCGGCATTCGCCACCTCTCGATCCCGCTCGAGGGACGAAGCGCCGTAATCTGGGGTGATAACGGGGTCGGGAAGAGCGGGGTCGTCGACGCCGTGGACTTCCTCTTGCGCGGCGATGTAACGAGACTGTCCGGGCGCGGTGCGGGCGGACTGTCGCTCCTGCGGCACGGCCCACACGTCCGCACAAAACCGGAGCACGCCCGGGTCGACGCCGAGGTGATCCTGGACGATGGCGCAACACACCAAGTCAGCCGCTCGGTATCTCAACCCAACGCGCTCGTAGCTGATCCGGCAGTCTCTCCAGAGTTCCTCCGCGTGTCAGGCCGCGGACAACACCTTCTGACTCGCCGAGATATCTTGTCCGTAGTCACCGTTCCTCCAGGCGACCGCGGTGCCCAAATCAACGAACTCCTCAACCTGTCACCGATCGAGCAGGTCCGCAAGCAGCTTGTCACCTTGCGGAACGCCGGCAAGACCGCTGACACCGCGGCAAGCGATCGAGTCGCGCAGCAGCGCATGCGCCTGGCGGCGATATCACACGTTCCGGCTTACGACCATGACGCCATCGTTGGGGCCATCAATGAACAACGCCAACTGCTTGCCCTCGAACCGATCGCCACTCTCGATGATGATGCCGCGGCAGGGGCTCCTCCAACGCGACCACTCGACGAAGCTGCCGCAAGGCGGGTTACCGCGCGCACGGCAGTAAGCACTCTTGCAGAGCTACTCGTCGACTCTCAACTACTCGCGGACGTCCGGCGCGACTTCCAGGACGCGTGTGAAGCATCCGACAGCCTCATGGCAATCGTCGACCACGAGCGAATCCTGTCTCTCGCGGCCGTGGTGGACGGGGGGATATCGCTCCTTGACGGGACCGGCATGTGCCCACTTTGCGACACACAGTGGGACGCGGGACGCCTCGCCGACCACCTCAACCGGAAGCATGACACGACCCGCACAGTGCGAGAAGCTAAGCAGAAGATCGCAGATGCCGCCGAGCGCCTGCGCACACGCTTAAATGGCGTTGCAGCGCGTACGTCAGCTGCTCTCGATGCTGTGGCCGAAATGGATCCCGCGGTCTTACCCCAATGGTTCTCCGAATGGAACAGGACACTTGGCCAAACGGTGGCGGCGTTGGCCGATCCCATTGACGCGCTTTCAACCGTTGAGCAGCGCGTAGTGATTGCTGCGGCGATAGTGCCCGACGAATCGTTGGCGCAGCGCTTCGCTGACTTCGCCGCCGCCATTCCGATAGAACAGGAGCCGCAGGCCCGCACTCAGGCACGCGAGCAACTGATCCGGACTGATCAAGAAGTCCGGAATCTCCGGGATGCCGAGACGGAGACAAGTGCTGCTCGGCGGCTTGCCACGAGTGCAACACTACTACACGACAGCTTCCTTGCGTCGCGCGATGAGGTACTGCACGAACTCTACGATGCAGTTCGGGATCGGTTCGTCGAGCTCTACCGCTTCCTTCACCCAGAGGAAGCAGAATCCTTCGCCGCCGACCTCGGGCCGGACCAACGCGGGGGAGTCGACCTCGCTGTCGACTTCCACGCGGTGGGACGGTATTCCCCTAACGCCGTCCACAGCGAAGGCCACCAAGACAGCATGGGGCTATGCCTCTTCCTCGCGCTTGCGGAAGTCCTCACCGGTGGCGCTGCCCCTGACCTACTCTTGCTCGACGATGTCGTCATGTCCGTTGACATGGATCACCGGGCCAAGGTCGCGGAGCTGCTGAAGGTCCACTTTCCAACCACCCAGTTCATCCTCACCACTCACGATCGCGCGTGGGCGAGCTACCTCCAGTCATCCGGCGTCATTCGCCCTGCTGATCGATGGGAGTTCCGTACATGGAATCTAGAGAGCGGACCGTCCGTAGGCAGGGCGGTGGATGTTTGGACTCGAATCGAAAGCCAGCTCGATGACGCAGACGTGCCCGCAGCAGCCGAGACCCTGCGCCGCCATGTCGAAGAAACACTCTTCAACGTCTGCGATGCGATTCGTGCACCGGTTCGCCTGCGCGCAACCGCCCAGTACCAAGCTGGGGATCTCGCTGGACCAGCGTTTGAGACACTCAAGACGCTGATCACGAAAGGCATCCGTCGAGCGCAAGACTTGAATAACGTCTCGGCGATTCAGCGGCTTGAGGATCGCCAAGCCGCGCGCGCTCGTGCGCACACTGAGATGAAGATTCACGAGTGGTCCGTCAACGCCCAGATACACTGGAACGAACTCTTGCGCTTGTCGGCAGCGGAATTCCGGCTCGTTACCGCCACCTATCGAGAAGCGCTAGCACTCTTTGGGTGCGAGCTTTGCCACAGTCCCATCCATTTGCTTGTTGACGGAGGAGGCCGGCCAAGCGCCGTCCAGTGTCACTGCGCGAGCGTCGCTTGGGCCCTGTAGGCCGTGCCTGCGTCGCTGAGCATCAAGCCTGTGCCTGCGGTGAGGGGGCAACGTGCCTGTGTGCGGCGGACGACGCGGCGCGATTCAGGCGCCACGCCTGCTCGTCGACGCGCTCCCGGAGGCGCGCATCCTGCCTACGTCCGTCGCCGGTGACCTGATCGGCGGCTCGCTACGGGCGACGAGCAGGCTGACCTGACCCCTCGTGCGCAAGGCCGGGCTGGTACGTTCCCGCGACCTCGAGTCGGCGGGCGTTCCAGGAGGCTCCCTCGCGCAGCTGGCACGCAGAGGTCTGCTGGAGAGGCTCGGCCGTGGCCTGTATGCGCTGCCCGATGCCGCACCAAATGAGCACCGCTCGCTCGCGGAGGTCTCGAAGCGGACGCCACGAGGGGTTGTCTGCCTGCTCTCGGCGCTGCGGTCCATGGTCTCACTACGCAGGCGCCGGCCGAGGTCTGGCTGTCAACAGCGCTCGGAAAGTGATCCAGGTCAGCGGCCGGATGGTGATCCACTCCGGTGCGATGATCCCTGCTGGCGTTCCTGGTGCTGATTCCTTCGTGGATCAGGTCAGGTCTGTGTTCTGTGGCGGGTCCGGTAGGAAGCGCCGCGCGTCGTGAGGATCTGAGCGTGGTGCCCGAGGCGGTCGAGCAACGCCGTGGTGAGCTTCTCGTCGCCGAAGACCTGCACCCACTCGCTGAAGGCGAGGTTGGTGGTGACGATCGTCGAGCGCCGCTCGTAGCGGTCGGCGAGGAGGTTGAAAGAGGAGCTCTCCGCCGGCGCGCTCGAAGGGCACGAAGCCGAGCTCGTCGACGATCAGCAGCGCCACACGCAGGTAGCGCTGGTGCAGCCGCGAGAGCGTGAGCTCGTCGCGCGCCTCGACCAGCTCGCGCACGAGGTCGGCCGCGCGCACGAAGGCGACGCGGTGGCGGCGGCGGGCGGCCTCGACGCCGAGCGCGATCGCGAGGTGCGTCTTGCCGGTGCCGATCGGCCCGGCGATGACGATGTCCTCGGCGCGCTCGATGTACTCGCAGGCGGCAAGCTGGGCGAGCTGCGGCCGTGCGACGCCCTGCAAGGCATCCCAGTCGAGCTGCTCGAAGGTCTTGAGGTCGGGGAAGCGCGCCTGGCGCAGCAGGCGCGCCACGGCGCTGTCGCGGCGGGCCAGCACCTCGGCCTCGAGCAGCTGCACGAGGAACTCCTCGTAGTCCCAGCCGTGCTGCGTCGCCTCGCGCACGAGCTCGGGGTAGGAGCGGCGCACCGTGGGCAGCTTCAGCTCCCGGCAGTGCGCCTCGATGACGGCCGCGCGCGCCACCTCGCTCACGGCGCCGCCGCAACGAGCAGCCGGTCGTAGACGGAGGCCGGAGTGCGCTCGACCTCGTAGCCGCGCAGCGCCTCGGGCACCGTCACCGCCGCCTGGGCCTGCGCCGCAGCGAACAGGCGCTGCACGGCGAGCTCGTCGAATGACCCGCCGGCGAGCGCCTGCTCCAGCACCTCGCGCACCCGCTGCTCGCCGTGCTCGTCCACGGACCGCAGCAGCCGCGCGAGGGTGCGCGCCCCCTCCTGGGCGCCCTGCTCGCGCTCCAGTCGCGTCCAGAGCCGCCCGAAGGGCTCGCCCAGCGCCGCGACCAGCTCGGGCGCCACCTGCCGCACCGCCTGGGGCTTGCGCGCCAGCTCGGCGAGGTAGTGCCGGTAGTCCACCCGGCGGCCGCCGAAGCGCTGCCGCGGGTGTACGACCTCCTCGCCGCGGCAGCGCAGCGTCAGCTCGTCGGTGCCGATCAGCGCCGTTGCCCGCAGGCCCGCCCAGCGGCTCGGCGCCGAGTACCAGGCCCCCTCGACGCGCACCAGCGCACTGCGGCTCACCGCGACATCCCGCACCCGCCGCGCCTCGAACGCGACAGCGGGCTCGGGGCGCAGCAGTGGCCCTTCCTCGGCGAAGCGCTCGCGCACCCGCGGCGCGGCGTGGCGGTCGACCTCCCCCTGCAGCAAGTCCGAGAGCGCGGCCAGCGAGTCGCCGCGCGGGATCGGCGTGAGGTGCTGCAGCCGCACACCCCTGCCGCGCGCCTCGACCCCGCCCTTGTCGTGGCCCTCGCCGGGCCGCGCGAAGCAGGGCTCGTACAGGTAGTGGCTGACCAGCGCCTCAAAGCGCTCGGTGAGCCGGCGCCTGGGGAACTGCACGCGCTGTACCGCCGCTGCGAGGTTGTCGTAGACGATGCGCGCGGGCACCCCGCCGAAGTGGGCGAACGCCCGTACGTGGCCGTCGAGGAAGGCGATCTGGTCCTGGCGGTCGTAGAGCCGGACGAAGTCGCGGCCCGAGTACATCAGCCGCATGAGGAACTTCCAGGCCTTGCGGCGCTCGCCGCCCACCTCGACGGTGACCTCGAAGAAGTCGACCTGGGCCTCGTCGCCCGGGCGGTGCACCAGCGGTACGAAGACCTCGGCGCGCTGCCGTCGCCACTCCCGCAGGTAGCCGCGCACCAGCGTCACCCCGACCTCGTAGCCCTCCTCGCACAGCTGGCGGTGCAGCCTGGTCGCCGTCAGCCGCTGCTTCGGCGTCGTGCGCCCCGACCACTCCTCCAGCAGCTCGTCGAGTCGCGGCTGCACCCGTTCGAGCACCGGCTTCCTGCGTGGCTCGCGCTCGACCCGCACCGGCTCGGCCAGCGTCAGGTAGCGCCGCACGGTGTTGCGGCTGATGCCCAGCTCCCGGGCGACCTGCCGCCGGCTCAGCCCCTCGACCAGCACCTTGTGCCGCAGCACGTGCACGTCTTGCACTCGGAGCATCCCTTCCCCCAGCCCTCCGCGGCCCCGCCGCTGGAGATGCTGGGACACGCCCCGAGGTGGATCACCATCCGAGCGCTGTTTGGATCAGTTTCCGAGCGATGACTTCAGCTGGCTGGCGATCGGCCCAAAGGATCGGGCCCCGAGGGAGCACAGCGTGCACCTGCGGATCGTGCGCGTCTCGGGCGAGGCGCGCGACGCCGGCGTCGAAACCCACGTCGTCGAGGGAGTGCCCGTGCGCCTCTTACGCCGCAGCGAAGACCGTGGCGGATTGCTTCAAGTTCAGGAACAAGATCGGCACGGACATCGCTGTCGAGGCGCTGCGCGACTGCCTCGGTCAGCGCCGCTGCACCGCCGACGAGATCTTCGAGTACGCACGCGTGTGCCGCGTCTCCCGCGTGATGCGCCCCTACATGGAGGCGCTCGCCTGAGTCCAGAGCGTTCGCCGGTACTACGGGCGCCTGCGCGTCACGCGGCTGATCGGCTCCGAGACGAGGGTGTCTCCCTCGGGGCTCGCGAACTGCCGCTCCAGCGCCGTGAACGCCTCGATGAGCTCGGGGGCCTCGGACGCACGGTTTCGCCACCAGCCCGATCGGCGCGGAGGCTTCTATTTCATCGACGCTGCCTCTTTAGGGTGCCACCGACTTACGAGTCCCGAACCACGTCAGGAATTGAGCCAGGGCGCTACCTGCGCCCAAGCTAGACTCAGAATATTCCTCGTCCGGTTCTGTATGATCTCGTCGGTCCACTCGTCCACCGCGACGACCGGATCGAGCAGGTGCAGCCTCTCCTGACCGCGCAACAAGTTCTCTGTCTTTCTGCCGAATCCGTATCCAGCCCTTTTTGCTTCTTCCAGGAAGCCCTCGCGCTCACCGCTATCCTTAGAAGCAAGGGCCGCATAGAACGCCTGCTTCTTCGACCAGGGCGCGTTTCCTATCGCCTGGTTCTCCTTTTCTGGAAGCAGAATGAGGTTGCCCAATAGGTTCCGAGTGATCTGACGTCGGTATATCTCCGCCTGCCACCCAGCGCCAGGATCGCTCTGGGGTGCGACGTGTTCAACAGTCGCGTACTTAGTCTCGACCCAATTCCCATGGGTGAAAAAGACAATGTCAGACCCCGGAATAACATTCTCCGTCGTGAGCATGCCAGGCTGGCTATCGTCGCGGCGCGCATTGTGGTGGGCGGCGAATAGCAGGAAGCGATTCAATGCTTGTGGGGCGCGCGCTCCGAGGTCTACCTCCGCCGCCTTGTCTCGCCATGCGTCCTCGTTCTCCAGATCGATATCTTGACGCAGCAGGAGCCACCGCAACTCGGCCTGCAGCTCCTCCACGGTCATGACATCATTACTCTGCGTCACTCCAGCGCAAAGAGGATGACCGCCCGTCGCCGGTTGGTCCTTCATGAGCTTTCGGAAGTCGCTATCGATCCCGGCCGTTCCGGCCGTAGTAGCACGCCTGATGGCGAGAAATGCTGCGACCGCCTTCGTAGCGCGCAGGAACGACCTGCCGCTATCGCCATCCCCATGATGAACCCAGTACCGCGCGAGTATAGGTATTGCCAACGTAGTGTTCGTATCTGCGATGAAGCGGAGGCAGAGCCTTAGCATGTCGGAGTCGGCTGGGCCGAGCGCACTGACTCCAAGGGCGTCTATCGCTGCCACGTCCCAATATTGTGCTCGGAACTCAGCGACACGCGCTAGCCCAGCAACCAGTGCTCTGGCATTCTCAATACGCGATTGCTCCGCTCGCCGGAACCTGTCCCGCAAGTAGTATCTCTGACTAGCCGCATCCAGCGGGAGCTTGGAGCCGTCCAAATACAAGGCAAACGATGTCAAGAGTCGCTTAGATTCGTTCTGGCGTCTCGAGGGATCGGGGTACTTTGACTTCAGCGTCCCTTCCAGCTCATCCCACCGCTTCTGTGATACCGAACCAAAATATCCATCTCCTCCCCGATTCTCGAGATCCGCCACACGCGGCTTGAATGTCTCCAGCGCCGTGAGGGGCTCGCCTGTCGTGTTGAGGGAATCGAACATGTCCCACGCATATTCCTCGTCCTGCGACTCTACTCTCGTAAGAACAACTCGCTGCATAAAATATGAACTGAACAGCAACAACCTGGCAAGACCTTCGCAGATGCTCGATCCTGTTGTCAGCTCGACCTGATGGTCCCGTATCTGTTGCGATGTCTCGTCTAGCCTTCTCCAGAGTGCGACGTAGCCAAGGCGATTGAAACTTGTGCGCTCGACGGTGCTAACGGCAATGGGTCCGTCGTCATTCTTGAATTTGTTCTGGTACAGATAGTCAGAAAGACGCTGACTTACGAGTCCATAGGTAGACAGTAAGTGATCGGAGGCAGGCCCCGGTAACGCCTTGGGTGGAAAGGTGGCCAGAGGGTTCGATGAATATGTCTCAAAAGCTGTTATGAAACGAGCGATTGGCGATTGGTATTCCGACTCATGAGATCTGCCGCGGCGGTCTTCCATACGGACGAGGCGGGGGTAGAAGACATCGCCTTCGAGTCCATGGATCTGCCCAAGGGCGCATTGCCTAAGCGAAACTAGCTGGCGGTCGCATTCGGCGTTTAGCCAGTCGTGGAGCTCTAAGTCAGAGTCATCGATGTCGTTCCTGTGTGCTGTGATGAGCTGAAAGAGAGAACACGCCGTGAGAATCAGAGAGGTAAGCCTCTGCTGGCCGTCAATGACCCAGAGTGATACTCCGTCAAAAGTGGATTCACGCCCTCCTCGTGTTAGGATAATGCTCCCTAAGAAGGTGAATCCCTGCTTGCCGGGTTGGGCGAGGCGTGAGAAGCCATTAAGACAGTCTTCAAGGAGTCGCTCGATGTTGTCACGGTCCCAAGTGTATTCGCGCTGGTATTCGGGGACCTTATAACCAGCAGAGCTGTTGTGCGCCATAAACGTTTCCCAAAGGCTACTGGTTTGCGCTTCGAACAGATCCTTAGCCTCAAGGTTCATGACGACCCCCGCGGTGCTAGGACATCTGAAACGACGTCAAGGGGTTGAACCTGAGAACCACTGGGAATCGTTGAAGACGTTCGTGAGCGGGGGATGACGCGTTGCTGCCCGCGCGCCGCACCTGTGTCGTCACGCATTGGTCCAGGTTCTCCGCGGTCCGGCGAAGAGCTCACTTGTGGCACGCAATGCAGACCTTCGTTTGCCCGTAGAGCTCATCGATGTCGATGGGTTCATCGTCCGGACGGAGTGGGTTGGCCTGCCGTGTCGCCCGAATTTTCGTCAGCCGCTGCTCGTGATCCTGCCTGATTTGCTCCACCCGTTCAGGCTGCGTCAACTCGTCCAGTGACTCACCGTAGCTCCACGTGAAGGGGGATCCATCGTCGAGGGCAGTCTTCTCGTAGCGGCGCGCTTCCTCAAAGAAGTCTGGGTGGCGTTCCTTCAGTCGCACCCACTCGATCTTCTGCTGGAAGAAGCAGAACGTGCAGCCGCTGCGCGTCCGCCATTCGTAGTAGGCCGGCAGTCCCAGGCCGACGCCGTCGAGTATCTCCAGGACGCCCGCCTTGTCGACGCCCGCATCCTTCAGCGGCAGTCTGACTATGAGGCGGTCGTGCTTGGAAGCATAGCCCTCTCTGTACTCCTCGTCGGCACGGATGGCGACGTAGCTGAACACGGTGTGGCCGTCCTCGAGCATGGGCGCGACCCAGCGCTCGAACGGGCGGATCTTCAGCTGGCGGGTGCACCAACGGGTCTGCGGAGAGGGTAGGAAGTTGTTGTACTGCTTGAGCCAGAAGTCGAAATTCCGGTCCGGGTTCAGGCGAGTGATGGGCTTGCCGAGGAAGCCCTCGAGCTGTGCGAGGAAATCATAGACCTCGGGCAGCTCCTTCCCGGTGTCGGTGAAGAAGTAGTCGACGTCGATTTCCGGGTGGTGCTCGCGCATGTAGACCGCGAGGGCCGCGCTGTCGCGACCACCAGAAAGTCCGAGCACGTGACGTTCCATACTGGCGCTCCCTACTCGTGGATCATTCGCCGGGCGCTCACTTCAGCGAGCGCCGCGAGGACGACGTTGTCTCGATTGTCGCTGCTCCCATTGAGCACGCCCTCGATTCGTGCTCGCAGCGCCTCGATCTCGGGACGGTCGGCGTCCGTCACATCAAACTCGTGGTGCGCGAGTTCACGGTGCCCGTCCATGCCGATAACAACGGCCATCGCATGACGCTTGTCCGCCCGACCCTTCACGTGTGCGAAGGCTTCCTTGCGAACAAACTCCTGTGCCATCGAGGCGAGCACCACCGACGCGTGGTCCGCGTCCTGGTCGTTCCAGGCATCCGGAGGCTTGTTGAGAGCAAGGCCGGCGAGCCCCTCCATGTCTGCATGCGTCCCATAAAACTGGGCTACGCGCACCGCAAACGCCTCCTGCCGGTGATCGGCGCCAAGTTCCCGAATGTTCTCGGCACGAGCACGCAGCTCGTCCAACGAGCGGCTCGATGCGTTCGGCACTTGCAACTCTGTCAGCAGCGTTTGCTTCAAGCGGCGCAGCATCGCGGGGTACGCGTCCCGTAGTTCGTGCAGCCCCTCTCGCACGCGTCCCGCGACGACTCTGAGGCTCGTCTCGTGGCCAAGCTCCACTGGATCGCTCAGCGCCTGTGGGAGGTCGTCAAAGAGTAGTCTGTTGGGATCCTTAGCGTGTTTGAGCGACTGGCGCACGAGGCTAGCATTCGCCGAGAGGTTGCGAGTGCGGCCCGTCCAGAGCGGCAACTCGTCATGGATCGCGACCAGCCCTCTCGCCACGTCGATTGGCTGAAGGTCCGGGAGTTGGTTCCGGTCGTCGACCTCACGAACGATGTCGGCGAGGTCCGACAAGAGTTGGCGGGATACGTCCGGAAGGTCCATCCACCGGACCTGAACGTCGCTCGCGTCCCCAGCGAGGAAGTCCATGTCGAGGTCGGTGATGCGTGCCTGGAATACGCCCTCTCGATAAGAGGCGAGGTCTCGCTGGTTGGAGAGCATGAAGGCCGCGGCCAGCACCGGGAGGAGCCCAGCCTTGATGCCGAACGGGGGCTCGCGCCAGATGTCGTACAGCTCGGCCATCGACACCGTCCGGTGGGAGTTGCTGCGCACGAGGTCCTCCGCAGCCCGCCATGCGGCTGCGAGTTTGCCGTGCGCCCGCGGACGTACGAATCGCCAGCCATCGGCCGCCTTGGCGTACAGCCCGGGCCCCTCGATCAGTGAGGTGAACAAGCCGCCCTCCGCGGGGAAGCCTTCAATGCCGAGCCGCTCCTCGCCCTCGTTCAACGCCATCCGGCGGAGCAAGATATTCCGTGCCGCAATAGCGTTGCTCGATGGCTTGGTTCGATTCAGGAGCTCGTTGTGCAGGTGTGGCGCCTGGGGGAAGCGCTCGTCGGCGAGGTCCGAAGCCAGGCTGTTGAGCTGTGCGTGGTCGAGTTGTGTCACGCGATGGCCGTGGCGTCGCCATCGCGCCCCGCTGAGGGCCTGCCCGAGTTCAGTCTCGATCCGCCCCTGGAGCTCGATGATGCGGCCGCCCACCTCCATACGAGCGACGCGATCCCCCTGCAACTCCGGCGTGTGATCGCGAACGCGTTCCAGCGCAAGGAGATCCCTCGCGAGCGTAGTGACCGCCCACGCTGGCCGATCGGCAACGCCGATCACCAAGTCGTGGCTGTCATTGCTCGCCGTTGCGGCGAGCGCCACCCGCTCGGCTCGTTCCCGCGAGTCGCCCTCGGTCGGCAAGGCGAGGAGGAACGCGCCGCAGGAGCCGTCCCGGGGCTTATAGCTCGCCGCGGCCTCCGACAGTTCGCCCAGAGGCACGATGGCGGTGTCGTACCACCTGAGCGTGCCGGTCTCGTGGTAGTGGCGTTTCGCAACGATGGGCTGAAAGTCCGCGAGGGCGGTCAGTCGTGCGTGGTCGAGCGTGCCAATCGACTCGTAAGCTTCCTCGACCGCCTGTTCAATATCGAAGTCACTCCCCTCGAAGATGCTGTAGGCGTCCGTGTACTTGCGATAGATGATGAGCGATGACTGAAGGAGGTCAGAAAGGGTTCTCTCGATATCCTCGGGGGGGTGCGCCTGGAGCGCCATCCTCAGCAGCTCGAGGCTCGGCGCCAATCCAGACCGCTCCTTGAAGAGATCGACCAGCCCGATAGTCTTCAGCAGCCGGAGGTGCAATTCGCCGGCACCCATGGCCTCGAGTCGCTCGACCGCGTCGACGGCCAGGGCCCAGCGGTGTCCGTCGGGGGAAGCCATGATGGAAGGCTCGAGGTTGAACCGGAGGTAGCCCCACAAGAGTTCAGGCGTGTACAGATCAGCGCCAGCAGCGGTTCGAAGGAAATCCTGAAAACCCTGCGGCTCAGTCGAGTTCAGGAACCCGAAGATGCTGCGCTGGTTTTGCCCGAATCGGCGCCGTGATATTGGGCCGAGGAGGCACGCCACGATTGGGTGTAGTGGCCAGCAACCCTCCAACAGGTCCGCAATGGCAGGCTGTCGCGCTAGGGCCGCGACGTTCGTCGCGCATTCGCCGGGCACAGCCGGCTGGCGTCCGTTCTCGATTGCGCGACTGACGAGATCAATCTGCTCTTCAGGCGCGGCCGTGATCGCGAGGTCAACGAACCGTCCCTGGATCTTCGCCCATTCGTCTCGCATCTCCCGCGAGAGCCGGTGTGCGTACTCCTCGAACGCCTGATGCAGGATGCCGATCACGATGAGCCGGCGGTCGCTACGCGAGGCCAACTCCGCGAGCTCTTGGAAGAAGTAGATGTCGGTTCCGTCGTGCGCAGCCCCTTCGAGGAACTTGCCCATCTCATCGATGAGAACGACAAGCCCGCCGCTTGTACGCGGCGTGCGCCTCGCGGCTTCGGACAGCTTGTCGAGTACCTCGCCATCGCTCCACTCCGCCGACCGGCCACGCCTGACGAGCCGCGCGTCCTCAAGTGCCTCGCCCACTGCCTGCGCCGGATGTCCGCGCTTGCCAACCACAGGCAGGATCCGCCAACCCTTCTCCCGCGGCGGCAGGGCGCTCCGGATTGCCCCGGCGGTCGCGTCGCCCAGCGCTGCCCCTGCTGCGCGCTGCAGTTCGCCCCGGCCGCTCAGCGCGGCAGCAAAGGCCACCGCGAGGCTCGACTTGCCGACTCCGTATGGTCCAGTCCAAGTGAACGCCGCGTGCGCGGACTCGCCGACGTGCCGCGCCATCGCCACAAGGGCGACAGCCGACGATCTTGGGCAGATGAACCCTTCCAGCGACGCCAGATCCGCTAAGTCCGCGTCGATCCGGACGGACCTCTGGAACCGGCGCGCGACGCGAACGCGGTCAGCGAGGGGCGTCATGCTGCGACACTCTCGTATTCTGAGCGCAGGAGGTCGAACGTCTCCTCGCATGCAAGGGGTCGGACGCGAATGAGTTGCTTCAGGCCCGCCGTTTCAGACCATAGGTAGCGGCCGTCGGACGCGACCTCCAATGCGCCGAGCAGCTCGACGAGGTCGTCTTCTCCGAGAACGAAGACCCGACCCGGTGAGCCCGGCTCGTGGGCTAGCGCCTCGAACGAGAGCGTAGTCGAGTTCTTGGAAAAGCGCTCCCAGAAGTCGGTGACGGCGTATCCAAGCACGCCTACTCCGAGGGATGGCTTCGGGCCGCGCACAAACCTGAAGCCGTCGCGCCTGCCGACCCGCTTGATCAGCCCGAGCTCGGCCAGCGGCGACTCCAGTGAGTCCTCGTAGCCGCCCGACGTCGACGCGCTCTGCCGTACGTATGTGCGCACGAAGCAAGCCACATCTCTCCTGATCGTCGCGATTGATGCCCGCGGCCATGCTCGTTCCTCGGCCAGATTGGTCACGCCACGAACGAGGGTGTCGCGCTCGAACGCGAGCGCTGCGAAGTGGCTGAACGACCAGAACCACGTAGTCCTTTCGGGGTCGCCGGACACGTTCCAATGCGCGAGCCAAGAGGTGGCCGGCGCCTCCATGTAGGGGTCGAGGCCCTCGGTGCGGTCGAAGAGGAGCCGCCCGAGGTCCGTGGGCTCGAGCTCCTGATGAGCGCGGTCCTCTCGGATGACGCCGGCGGCAGTCGCCCAATGCCGCATTGAGGCGACCATGTTCTTCCCGACGCCGAAGCGCGCGATGGCGTCCTCGGCGGAGAAGACCGCTCGCTTTTCCTCAGGGGTCTCAGCTTCGCTCAGGGCGTCGTATGCCTTCTTGAGCCACCCGTGGCGGAGCGGGAACGTCTCGTGGCCCGAGAGCTGTGGGCGATATCCGTCGTCGTATAGTGGGCCCCTGATCATCCGGCTTCCCGACTGGACGCTTCGTCCAGCGCGACGGTAACACACGGCCCGATGTACTGTACACGCAGGCTATCCGGTCCGCGGCGGCAGCCTGTCCGCCGGATGCCGGGCGTGTGAGCGAAACTGATGAGCGACACCGAAACAATCTACGCTGACTATCAGGCGACTACTCCTGTGGACCCGCGGGTCGTGGAGAAGATGGCGCCGTATTGGAGCGAATCTTTCGGCAATCCTCACTCGGACGACCACGTCGAGGGCTGGCGCGCTGCCGAGTCCGTCCGTCAGGCAGCGTCGTCGATCGCCGCGCTTATTGGCGGCGACCCCGACGAACTGGTGTTCACATCGGGAGCGACCGAGGCGAACAATCTCGCGCTGCTTGGCTTGGGCCGCCGTGCCCCGGCCGGCCGCCGACGGATCCTGGTCAGCGCGATCGAACACAAGTGCGTACTTGCCGCGGCCCGCGTCCTTGAGGAGCGAGAGGAATTCACGGTCGAGGTGATCCCGGTGGACGAAGCCGGTTTCGTGCGTCTCGATGTACTCGAGGACATGCTCGACGACTCGGTGCTCGTCGCCTCAGTCATGGCCGTAAACAACGAGGTCGGAACCATTCAAGACATCCCGCGTATCGCAGGAGTGCTCAGGAGTCACGGCGCTCTGTTCCACTGTGATGCTGCTCAGGCCCCCTCCGCGATGGACATTGGCGATCTCACGGTTCATGCCGATCTTGTGAGCCTGTCCGGCCACAAGATGTATGGTCCCAAGGGCATCGGCACCCTGTACGCTCGTCGCGAGTACCACGATCGCATCGAGCCACTAATCTATGGCGGGGGGCAACAGGGCGGACTGCGCTCCGGCACCGTTCCAGTGCCACTGTGCGTTGGCATGTCGGCGGCCGCCGACATTCTTCGCTCGGAGGAAGGTGCGCTTGAGCGCGAGCGTGTGTCGCGATTGCGCGACTCGTTCGTGCAAGGCCTCCTCGGTAGCCCTGCCGCCCTCGAACTGAACGGGCCGACGTGGACCAAACGGCACCCAGGCAACGCCAACGTGAGGTTCGGGGGCTTCGATGCCCAGGACATCCTGGGCGCTTTGCAGCCTCGACTTGCGGCCTCCACCGGCGCTGCCTGCGCGTCCGGCATACCCGAGCCATCGCATGTGCTCCGTGCCCTCGGCCTGAGCGAGGCTGACGCACAGTCGTCAGTGCGATTCAGCTTTGGGCGCTTCACTACCTCGGGCGAGGCTGAGGCCGCGGGCGAACTCGTGCGCGATGTGATCGTGGATCTGTAAGTGCCCGACCAAACCGAGTTTCTGCTGCCCACGACCGCCTCCTTCGCGAGCCTCGCTTGTTCTGCTGGTGCGCCAAGATTTGGTTCGCCGAACAACCCCTCTCGGGAGCGTAGGATTGCGGAACTGAGGAACCCCTCGGGGGATGCGTCAGTCCGTGGTGGCCGCTAGATTGAGCCGGCCGTGGCGCTCATGGATCTGGAGCCGGAAGCTATGCGGATGGATCTCGTGGGAGACCTGCTCGCCACCCTGAGGATCGAACCACAGGACATTGCTGACAGCGGTTTGTCTCTGCACGGCAGGCTTGATCGCCTAAGCACCGACGAAATCCGCGACCTTGGGCGCGTAGCAGCGCCCGAGCTGGTCAACCGTTGGGACACGCCGATTGGAGCGATGCTGCCAGGACTGCTCCACTCGCAATCTGAACAGGTGTCGACCGCTTCCCTCAAGACGCGCAGCTACAACGCGTTGCTTCGCGAGGGTGTCGCTACATGGGGCGACGTCGCGGAATTGACTCCTGCGCAGCTTTTCGGGCTCCGGAACGTGGGCTGGCTCACCGTCATCGATATCCTGACCTCTAGCGTCGAGCAATCGCTCCGCTCGCATCAAGCCCGTGATGCCGTGGAGGATAGCGCCCCCGAAGACCTCGATGAGGAGCTCGACGAACCGTCTGAGCACCTCGTCGCCGACGAGGATCAGTTGGAGACCGCGATGGCCGATTTGCGTAACTCCGGAACTTGGGGCATCAACGTCGCGAACTCGCTAGGCGCACTCCGCACCCTAGCCACCTGGGGTATCAGGGAACGCGATGCCAAGCGGTTGGACGACATCCTTGAACTGAACCCCGACTCGCGGCCTATCCCTGCCGACCTGTCAGCGATGTGGGATGACTTCGGGCTGGTCGCTCTGGCGGACTGGGCGGATCCCGCACTGTTGGATGTGACCCTCGATGAGCTGGCCGAGCGACTTTTTGCAAACATGGACGAGCGGCAGCACACCATATATCGCCGCCGCGTGATCGATGGCGTGACGCTCGAGGTAGTCGGGAGAGAGCTAGATGTCACGCGTGAACGCATCCGGCAATTGCAACTGAAAGCAGAGACGCAGATCGCGGCCGCTCTGAAGAGAAGTCCCTTCACCTTGCTCCATTGGCGCGCGGCGGACCTGAGATCGTCGCTTGGCGCCACGGCGCCAATCGCCCACGACATCACGCAGTCGGCACTGGAAAAGAGTCTGCGCGGGGCTAGCCAAAATGCTGCTGAGCTCCTGCGCCCGCTCATCCTCCGCCTGGCTGGGCCATTCCGGGAACGCGACAGCTGGATGACACTCGAGCAGGCCGACATCCCGGAACCCGCGGACATCGAGGCGATGGCCGACGAGTTCGGTGTTCTCCCGCTGGTCGACGCGCGAGACTGCCTCGCTGCTCACGGTATACGCTCAGAGTTCCACGATGCGTGGCTTGAGCACTCCGGTCGATTCCAACACGACGGCGACAGATTGTTGGTCTGGTCGGGCAGCGTGGTCGACAAGTCCGTTGCCCTACTTGCAGCCCGCGGCGAGCCAGAGGATACAGAAAGCATAGTCGCACTTGTCGGCGAGGGTCACAGCGTTCGCGGTGTGCGAGCTCGGTTCTTCGAGGACGAGCGGCTAGTGCGGGTCAACCGGACTCACTGGGCGCTTCGGGCGTGGGGCATGGAGGAGTACACAGGCATCACCGACGAGATCGCCCAACGTATTGAAGGGGCCGGGGGCGAGATCGAGGTCGCTGCGGTTGTACGTGAAGTCGTGAGCCAATTCGGCGTCAAAGAGAATTCTGTCCTGGTGTACACCGCAGCACCGATGTTCGTGGTTGAAGGGGACCGCATCCGACTGCGAATGGACGACGAGCCGATCGACGTAGGGGGGAGCCTCGAGAACTGTGCCGGCGCCTTCCGGTCGTCAGAACGCTCCGTCAGTCTCTTGATCCCTGCCGATGCTGACCTCCTGCGCGGCAGCGGTCGCCCTCTGAGCGGCTCCGTCGCGGTAGCCCTTGGTGTCTCGCCCGGCCGACCGCGCTCGTTCCTGCATGCGTCTGGTGCACTCAACGTCACGTGGCCGATGACTGCGGCGATAGGCCCCTCGCTTGGATCAGCGCGCGTATTGGCGACCACAGCAGGAGCCACCGCAGGCGAACGAGTGCGCCTCGACTTCGATTTGGAGCAGGGACGCGTAAGCGCCGAGCGTGTCCCTCAACACATCGACTCCCATGAAGACATAGACGCAATCCGCCTGCTGACGGGCATCACCGCCGACAGCGAAAACGCCCTGTCCTTAGTGGCTGATGCGGTTGACGTCTCGCCCGCGAACGTGCGGCGAGCGCTGAGTGAGCGAGGAGACATGGAACTTGCGGAACTCCTACCAAGACCCGAAGTCGATGCGCATCTACGGTCTACTCTGTCTAACCTCGCGCAACTTATAGCCTCGGGCTGATAGCCCCTTCCGCGTCCTCACCAATCGCTTTGAGCTGAAGCATTAGGTGGAGGGTCGGTTCATTTTGACCTATCAATTGACCGAGCAGATGTGGAAACCCCGCGTTCGCGTACTCGGAGGCCATCCGGATGACATCGCCAGGCCGTTCGAGCGCGTCAGATCCGTTCTCGGCCAACGCCAGTAGTTCGAGGTGTGTGATTCGCCACGGATCTGAATCGAAAATGCGTCCGTCGATGATCTTCCTTGACTCCCTAGGCAGCGGTGACCGCCGTCCAGAATGCACGCCCATCGTCATGGCGACCCACCACGCATCGATCCAACGTGAGAAAACCTTCCGCTCGTCCTCGCTCCGCGACACGAAGCTCTCAAGCTGTTCGTGATGGTCTGCCGCAATGAACACGTCGTAGCTGGTATATGGGTTCGCGCCCCCGAGTGTCATGGTGCCCCCACCCCTGTCTCACGAAAACGGACGCCGTGACGCTCGTCGTACCGACGAGCGCACAGGCGGCACGAGTGCCGATGATCGCACGCGCAGATGCGCGATACCGGGTAGTCGGTATGCCATGGATGGATCAGATCCGTGGGATAGTGCTCTGAGCACGAGAGCGTCATCGTGCTGCCGGCACGCTCGTCGACGAGATCTTCCACATCACGTAGTTCTGCCCGCGTCAGGAAGAGGATGACCTGGAAGTCTGGACCGTCATCGGCCGGGGGCATGGTGATCGCGTCCACCATGCGGTGCTTCACGCCTCCCGAGACCATCCCGAGCGGAGTGTCGATCATCCGCGGTGCCGTGGCGCCGGACACTTCCATGAGCGCCCAGATGAAGGAGAGCGTGAGCGCCCGCTTGGAGGCACCGTTCAACTCGAAGTCAGGATCGAGTCGCCTGCCCTCGGCTGTATCAATGACGATGTTGAAGTCGGCATCGAAGTGGACACCGGCGTACAGCTCCGTGCCAAAGTCCGCTCGCACAGATTTGTCTGGTGCGCCGACGATCTCCATGAATAGTGCGCCCATACGCGCAGACACGCGTCCCACATAGTCACGCTCAAGTACTTTGAGGACGTCGGTTGCTAGGTTCGCCAGGTCCTCCGCGACGTCACGTCTAGTCGCGAGTGCGAGGCTTACCTTAGCCTCGTCTTGGGCTTGCTTGAGCGCTTGGTCCTGTTCTGACCTCCCACTTTCTGCCTCTGCCAGGTCGCGTTCTGCCGCGCCGACATCCCGATTCGTCTTCGCGATCTTCGCCTCGACGTCTGCGAGGCGCGCGACCAAGTCGTGCACTCGTGTCGCATCGATCTGACTGCGCTTCCTCTCCAGATCCGCGAGTTCGACACCTGCCACCTGGAGCTCGTCGTTTATCGCAGTGAATTGCTGTAGCAGCTCAGCCGACACCTGCTGGAATGCACGCCCGGCTTCGATCCGGGAGCGTTCCTCGGCAGCAGCCTGCCTTGCAACGTAGGAGAGTCCAGTGAGACGCTGATGGTGATCCGACACACTTCGCTGTTGGGCCAGGAGTTGTTCCACATGAGCGCGGTGTTCCGTGCCAGGCGCTAGCGACT
The DNA here is from genome assembly GCA_963667465.2 of Dehalococcoidia bacterium. Lineage (GTDB taxonomy): Bacteria > Chloroflexota > Dehalococcoidia > UBA2979 > UBA2979 > VXMT01. Next base: position 1,755,770 of record CAXXDN010000002.1, read on the forward strand.
GACCGCAGATGCACTCGTCGATTCCAAGTCGGTCCACAAGTACCTCGACGGAGGCCCCTGGGATAATGCGGCGGTCAGCCAAGTCATCGAGATGCTCTAATCCTGTGCGCAACTGCTCCCCGACAAGCATCCAAGAATACTCCTCGGACCTTAGGAACACCTGCATTTTCTGGATGGCCGCAGAGCGTTCATCCTCAAGTCGGTCTCGTCCCCTCGTTACCCGATCAATCCGATCGTTGATCTCGTCTATGTCACCTATGCCGCGTAAGCTTCCGAGCTCTTTGTCCCAAGTCGCGCGCTGACCGGCCATATTCGCTTGTCGGTCGCGCAACCTCTCGAGTGTCGATTGCAAGCCATCGATGCGGGCATCAGTTGCAGCGAGGCTGGTTTCCAGATCGGCAGTATCTACTCCTCCGGACTTAGCGGCCTCAAGGCGCAGGTTCCGAAATACCGCTTGGAGATCAGTCTCAGCCACTCGGAATCGCTCGATTCCAAGCAAGTTGCGGACAGCGTTCTGGACCTGCGCTTGCCTTTGTCGTTCCCCGATCTCAGCGGAGATAAACGTTTGCACCGAATCACCATCCGTGAAGAATACGTCACGCAATTGTTGTGGTAGCCAGTTGTTGATCCATGATTCGGGCGCGCTCAGATCTTCCTCTCCGGCTGACGTGATCTTCAGGAGGCGCACGCGTTCAGTCTCTCGGTCGACTTCATCATCCTTGGTTGGTGTTTCCACGACCGAGCGTACGAGCCGGTAGCGCGCTGTGGTCCCGTACTCGTCGTCGTATTCGAACTCGATCGTCACCGACACTGGGGTCGGTACGTTTGCCGAAGCCGCCGTTGACGTCAGACGGAGCGATCTCGCTACGGCCGGCAAGCCGGCCATTCCATAGAAGGCCCACTGGAACGCGTAGAGCAGGGAGGTCTTGCCTGATCCGTTCTCGGCGCGGATCACCGTCAGCGGTCTGTCGCGCTTCGTCGAGAACTCTAGCTGCACATCTTCGAGCAGCTTGAAGTTACGTACGTGAGCACGAATGAGACGCACTACTGGGCCTCCCGTTGCGCCGCGTGCACCTTATCGCTGGCCGCTTCGATGATCTGTCTGATTCGCACTCGGCGGCCTCGTTCGGAAGATCCCGAATCTTGCACCTGGAGTACCTCGATGAGCGCCGTGGCGAGATCGTCGCGGTAGCCCGGAGAGCGCTCCAAGACAATCGCGACTCGATCGCGGAGCACCTCGAAAATCCGATCTCGGGAGAGCATCACCATTGTCAACTCCCAGCCCACACCAGGGATTCGTAGCGCGACATGACACTGCGAGGGCCACCATCATCCCACTCATTCTCGGCCAGACTGGCGAATTCCTCTGCGCGCCGCAACTCGGTCCTCAGGATCGATGCACCGGCCGGTGACTCGGTATCGGGCGGCACAACGATGAAGTCATGCAGCCGCGCCAGCTGTTTCCCGGGCGCCCTCCGAAGGATCCGTCCACGACGCTGTACCCACTCGCGCCGAACCGCACTCGACGCGAGCAGGAACGCGGTGTCGGTCTGGGGGATGTCGATGCCCTCATCCAGAACCTTCATAGCGGTGAGTACTTGATAGTCGCCGCGCCCAAAGGCTTCAAGCCACCGCGCTGCATCGCGGCGGGAGGTTTCGGCGGCAGTAAAGCGATGACTGATGACCCCCAGCGCTTGGAGAACCTCGTTCACCTGATCGATTTGGGGCGGCTGCTCCAATATCACTTGTTTCGCTGAGGTGTAAATGAGGCAGCGCTGGATCGTCGATGGCCCCATCGACTCTAGGAAGTCCCGGAGTACTCCGACCTTCCTTTCGGCCTGCTCGATCACGGCGCGACGCTCACGAAGAAGGCGCTCCGCCTTTGCGGACGGGACCACTGACTGGCCATCGTCGTCGAGTCTGAAGCCCGCCTTCCTCAGTCCCTCAGTGAGTTCCTTCCACTTGTCGATCTCGCGCTCGGACATCTCCACTTCGTGGAGATGGTACTCATACGGAGTCAGACAGCCCGAGTCGATCGCATCGCCGAGCCCGAACTCAAAAACCTGTGCCCCGAAGTACTCGAACAGCTTGTCCGTACCATCAGGGTCATATTGCCGCACGGGCGTTGCGGAGAGCCCTAGTCGCAGGTCCGCGCGCTCCGGGAGGGCGCGGAAGGTCTTCGAGGCCCCAAGGTTGTGCATCTCGTCCCCGATGAGGAATACCCGAACTTGAGCGGGGAGGCGGGCGAGCAACTCCCGGATGCCGTCATCCTGGGCGAACAGGCTATTGGTGACGACGATCACTTCCGTGCGGGGGGTACCCGCAGCCAAGGCAACCTCGATCTCTTGCAGTTGCTTCTGCCGCTCAGCGCGGGGGGCACTGCTGGGGAGCGTTGGGGAGATCCCGAAGCTGCGGATATCGTCCGCCCACTGCTGCATGAGCGGCCTAGATGGCACGAGCACGATAACGAGCATCGGGCCCGGGTGTCGCCGCTGAGCTTCGACGCTGGCGATCAGCGCCGCTCGCGTCTTGCCACCGCCTGTCGCAATCGCCAGGACACCTCGCCCCTGCGCTTCTAGGAACGCATCCACGGCCACACCTTGATGGGCGTACTGGCCTGTTCGCCACTCCAAGCCGACTGGCACTTCTAGCAACTTGCGTTGAGGCGGCAGGGCACCGACTGGAAGTTCGGGTTCGAGGCCGGCGGCGTGATCCCGCCGCCACGCTTCCCAGAAGTCGTCCACAGTTGGAACTCGGCCGGGCTTGGAGCCCCGACCCGCGAATCGGAGTCCCGCGGAGGCACTCAGCGTTAGCGAGCGCGGGTGTTCGTCCTCCCACTGCCTCCGCCACTGCTCAACGAGCTTCGCCACCCGGCGCTCTGCCACGGCGCCGTCGCGCCAAGCCCTGTCAACGGTCATTTGCTCACCGTTGACAAGCAGCCCGCGAGACGTCGCATTGCCAGAACCGTGAACCGCCAGCCAGGCGTCACCTTCGCGGACGAGCCACTGCTTCTTGTGGTAGATGCCGCCCTCCATGAGAACGAACCGCAACTCGAGACGCTTTACGGCGATGAGGTAGGCAAAGCACTCTCTCGTGTGCTCCACGAGCGCCGATTCTGAAAAGGCGCCACCCTCAAAGATTTCTTCCGCCAGCCGATCGGCGAGGTCCTGTTCGGTGGCGACGCCCTCCTGTATCGCCGCTCGGTCCTCGGAGCTGATTTCCGGGCTGATCAGAAGCTTGAGGGGCGCCTCGCCGCGCTCTATGAAGTCAGCGAGCCCAGGGGCGACCTGCGCCAAGCAGCGTGAGCTGAAGTACCCAGATCCGACCAAGACTTCGTCGGCATGCGACATGGCCGGGACGATCACCTCACCGATTAGGTCGTCATCAGGAATCTCGTAGACGGGGGCTACATCAGTGAGGGCGGCGAGTAGACCGGTCATCCGGAGGCTGCCTCCATCGAATCTGGACTTCGACTATTGCCGAACAGACGGACCCGTGCGACAGCACGAGCCGACTGCATGAGTATCACATGCGGAGACTCACGCAAAGCTACGGCGAGCGGGAACACCACGGTGCCCTGTGCACGTGGCCCTGAGAGGGGCGTTCCCAAGCCGCCTTGCGCGACCCCGACCATAGCCAGCTTGCTGACGCAAGCGGCCACGGTCAGCGTGCTGCCTGCGCTGCACCGCCGACCCTCCTCAACGCAGAAGCTCTCCCAGTCACGGCTGCTCGGGGACTACGAGACAATCCTGCACCCGGCTGGAACGCTCGTTCTTCGAGGACCCTCGACACCTTGTCGGCCATGGCCAGCAGCACGTCCGGGTCCTCGGACAACTCGGCCGCGAGGCGCCGGATAGTGGCCTTTGAAGGGGCAGCCCCCTGGTCGCTCTCGATCTGGCTCAGCTAGGCTGGCCCCTCACGATACGCTAGGCCACTTGGCGCATAGCGCAGGCCGGGTCGCCACGCTGAAAGCCCTCGTGAACCGTCCGGACATATTCCAAGTATTGTGTATACCTCGTAATGCCCACGAGGGATGACCTGTCAAGGTCGACTCATCGAGTCCAATATTCCACGGGCTCTGGTTCTAGCGGACACGGCGGTCAGCCTTCCAACCTGAGAGAAAGAATCCGTTCCGGTATGGGAACGAACCCCTTAGTGGCGTATCTGCTTACCAAGTCGTCCAGACCAAATCGGCGAATCAACTCTGCCTGTTCAATTGGGCGTTCGCTATCGCGAGTTAACGCTGAGACGAACTCTAGCGCCCGAGCCTCTCCCGGACCCCCATAGGTCCGAGACTGCCAACTTGATCGATCGCCCAAGCCAAAGTCCATGCAGTCTGGATGGAACAGGCATCGCCAAGGTAAGGCCTTGGGGGAGGAATGAATGGAGCAGAAGTTCCTTGGACCTCGACCATCGTGAACGGGTCGGACCACATCAATGGGCGCTAAGGTGCATCCGATCTGATGAATACTTGGTGGTTGCTGTACACGACAGTTCCAGTACATCAGCGCTGTGTCGCAGTCAACGCTATTGTAGAAGCAATACAATGGAACCGCTCCCAACCAATCTGCGAAATCTTCAAGAGCATCCATTTGGTACTTCGAACCAGCCGGATACCTGAGCCTGCCATACGAGTATGCTTGGGATCGATCTAGCTTCATTTTCTTCGCTTGAACGACGCAAATGGTTGGCTGGTGTCCAGGTCTGGAAATCACCCATAGCCAGTCGAATCCCACCAACCGTTCCTTCCGCTTTGAGACCCGTTGAACGTCTATGCCGCTCAATCCGCTCCGGCGGATCTCCAGCATGGCCAGGTCCGAAATCGTATCTTCAGAAAAGCCGAGCCCCAGCTTCCGTGCGTCGTGCAGCCAGCCCCAAGTCGATTCTGCCAAGTGCTCGAACAGGCCAAGGGCAGAGAGCCCCACTGTCTGGAATGCGCGCATGCCTTGCTTGGCTCCTCCGCTCGAACCAGTGGTCGTGGTGGAGAGTGTATTCGTCAGCGCGCCATCCCTCCAGCGCGGAAGCGCCTGCGACGTTGACGGACTGCACACCATATGCCTCGCCCATGCCGTCGGCCCGAGGTCGGCTATCAGCGTTCGCCTAGGGGGAAGCATCCGAGACCATCAACCGCGTCGTGAACGACCGATCAGTCACGCTGTGAATGGATGTCAGGCGGAGGATCGTAGCGACGGGAGGCGGGGACGCATGCGGGGACGACCGCATTCGGATCCTGGCCGACTGCCCTGTCGCTGGACTGCGCGGACTGAAACGCAAAGGGCCGTACACATAGACGCCGAGGGGAGGCCACCGCACCACATGCTGGTGGCCTCCCCCGTTTGCTCCCGGCCTATCGTCTCTGGCCGACCGGCTCCGTCTCCCGCTCCCTTTCCAACGCCCACTCGAAGAGCGAGATGGATGCGGGCTCGGACCTCCGGCTGCGGCGCTTCGGCTCGGCCGTCTCCTCGGCCATGAACTCCGCCCACGAGAACAGCGAGCGCTGCGGTTCCGTGGCCTCGGTGTCCACGACGCCCGTCGCGACTTCGGCAGCCACCGGCTCCAGTTCCGGCTCGTGCCAGCCCTCGTCGACCAGCAACGCCTCGGCCTCGGCCGCGACCTGCTGGGCCTGCGCGAACACCGACTCGACTGAGTCGGCGTCCTCCTCGCCGGCGACGATCTTGCGGGCCAAGGCGAGCATCAGGTCGTCGCCGTCGTCCCCGTGGGCGGCGAGGCCGTCCTCGGGCAGCTCACCCTCCACCGCCAGCGACGATTGGAGCTTCTTCGCCACGAGCTTGAGGGCGTCGGCCTGCAGGGTGTTCCGGTAGGCCATGAAGACGACCTGGACGGGCTCGGTCTGGCCGATGCGCCAGGAGCGCCGTGACGCCTGCCGCATGGTGTAGACGGAGTAGTCCGTCTCGAACCAGACGATCGTCGGGAAGTCGACGAGGTCGAGGCCCGTCTGCACGAGTCGGGGGTGGCAGACGAGCACGTCGACGCCCTCCTCGACGCGCTTCGCCACCCACGCCTCGCGGCGCTCGGGCGGCACGGCGTCGGCCTTCATCACCGCGACCCGGAGGCCGTGGCGGCCGAGGAACTCCTCCATCCGCCCCGTGATGTCGCGCGTGCCCGTGTGGGTGGCGTAGACGAGCACCCGGCGGCCCGCCAGCCGCTCCGCGGCCACCAGGTCGAGCAGCGCCTGCTCCTTCGGATAGAGCCGCTCCCCGGGGAGGGGCGGGACCTGCACGAGCAGCTCCTCGCTCTCCGGGTCGAAGACCGCCTCGCCGCGCGTGCAGCCGTCGGGGTAGGCGAGCAGCGTCTGCAGGTAGGTCGCGAGCAGCCTTCTGGAACCCTTCGAGAGCGCGTCCGCGAGCGCCGCACGCAGCGTCCCGAAGAGCTCGTCGTAGCCCGAGCGCTGCGAGAGCCCCGCCGCGCCGGCCTCCGTGTCCATCGAGGAGAGCAGCACGCGCTCCTCGTAGGGCGGAAGCCCGGCGGCGACGTCGGAGAGCCGGAGGAACACCGAGTTGCCGATCAGGTGGAAGAGCGCGGCGGGGGCGAGCCCCGGACGCTCCCGGATCACCTTCCGGTACTTGCGGCGGCGGCTGGTGCGCCCGTCCTCCTCGGCCACGTCGTCGTCGCGCCCGATGGTGTGCTCGACGAAGCCGTAGCGCTCGATCCAGCGGCCCTCCTCGGAGCGCCCGAACTCCCCCCTGATCTCCGGGCTGAACCGGTAGAGCAGGTGGAAGAGCGTCGAGGAGTAGCCGCCCATGAGCGTGCCCGAGAGGCTGAGCGACTTGCCGCAGGCGTCGGCGAGCACGCCGGCGGCGATGCCCTGGGCGGAGCCGCGGCCCTTGTACTCGTGGACCTCGTCGCCGACGAGCAGGTCGAAGAAGCCCTTGAGGCGGTGCTTCACGTAGTCGGCGAGCGGGTAGCGCTTCGGCCCTGAGCGGTCGGCCTGCCAGAGCGCGGAGCCGCACTCCGGGCACCAGCGCTTGCGGCGCGCGAGGTCGCGGCCGAGCAGCGGCACGCCGTCCTTGTCGACGATCTGCTCGTGGCAGTCCGGGCAGCACGGCACCCGGAACGGCTCGCCCGTCTCCTCGTGGCGCACGAGCCCACGGGCGGTGGTGGCCCAGCGCTCCACCACGGCGGGCTGCCAGCGGTAGGAGAGCTTGGCCCGCTCGCGCGACATGATCGTGAAGAGCGGTCCACTGCCGGTGGCAGTGCGCAGCCGCTCCAGATCGGTGATCGAGGCGACGATCACGGCGCGGGCGCCGGGCACCGTCGCCTCCACCTCGCGCTTCCACTTGCGGGTGAGGTGCGGCGGGCAGAGCACGAGCACCCGCTCGAAGCCGGCCATGTAGGCCGCCGAGGCGGCGATGAAGGTCTTGCCCGTGCCCATCTCGCCGACGACAGTCGTGCCGCGCTGCGCCTCGAGCGAGAGCGCGGCGCCGCGGATGGCGTCGGCCTGTGCGCCCAGGGGAGCACGCAACAGGGGCGGGAGTTCGCGGCCCTGCTCGGAGGGCCGGTAGCGGGGTGGGTAGGACTCCACCACCCGCCGGGCGATGGCGTCGCGGTACGTGTCGATGAATCCTGCGAGGTCCATGTTTCCGTTCCTTTCGTGATTGCCATGGTCTTGATGAAGCGAGGACCCGCCGGTTCCCGGTAGGGGAGGGCGGGGCCTCGTGGTGCGGCTCGTTGGGGTGAGCCGTCAGGCGGTCGTGGCGTCGCGCCCGGCGCCGTCGTGGCAGCCGCCCTTGAGGTGGATGGCCCGCACCGGGGAGGCGACGGCCCGTCCATAGGCGAGGTCGACCGACGCCGTCCGTATGACGGGTTCGCCGGGGAGGATCGAGCGCCCGCAGCGGGCGCAGGTCTCCGGGGCCAGGGTCATCTGCATCTGCTTCCTCTCTTCCTTCGGAGGGACGTTGTGTCCGTCGTGACGTGGCGAGGCCCCGCGATCGCATGACCGCGGGGCCTCGTGGTGCCGCTCGAGGTGAGCGGTCAGGCGGCGATGTCTGTGATCTCGCCGATGTCGAGGTCGAGGGCGACGACGGTGGTCCGCAGTCGCTCCCGGTAGGTCTCCTTCTCGGGCGTGGTCTCGACGAGGACCATCTCCTTCGAGGTCCTGCCCTTGACGAGGATGCGGCTGCCGTCCGCCTCGAGCTGGAGGTTGTCGAGGAACCCCGCCGCGACCAGCATCGCGAGGTGGCCGCGGCGCAGCGGCATGAGCGGCCGCGTGCGCCCGTCCTCGGCCGGCCAGAGCGCGTCGGTCACCGTGGCGCTGACCCAGAGCCCGGAGCCCCTCGACTCTGCAGCCGCGGCCACGGGGTCGATGGTGCGGGTGGCGAAGAGCACCTCGCCACCCGCGCTCGCCCGGGCGTTGTAGACGGGGTAGCGCTGGCGGCTCAGCTCCTCGACGTTGCCCTCCATGCACTCCTGCAGCCGCACGGCGCTGTACTGGTCGTACTGCACCTCGGCCTTGCGCGTGCCGGTGACGACGACCTGGTCGAAGGCGTCGCGCTCCGGGTCCGGGAAGGCCCAGCAGCGCAGCCGCGCGTAGTGCGAGGCGAGGTAGTTGGCGGAGCCCGCCAGCCGCCGCCTCGGCACCACGAAGACGAGCAGGCCGTGCTCGGCCAGATAGCGAGTGCAGTGGCGCAGGAACGCGTGCTCGGTGCGCTTCTCCTCCCCTGCATCGTCGTCGTACGGCGGGTTCAGGTAGAGCAGCCCGAACGCCCCGTTGGCGATCGACGTCTGGAAGAGGTCCGTGCCGAGCACGTGGTCGAGGCGGTCCTGCGCCTCCTTCGCGCGCTCGGCGTGGAGCTCCACCCCGTAGGTCTCGACGGCGGAGCCGTCGGGCCGGTCGATGCCCGCTGCGAGCTGCGCGAGCGCGTCCCCGGCCCCGCGCAGGGGTCGAGGATGCGCAGCGTCGTCTCGCCGCGGACGGTGCTGCGAGCCTGCATCAGGCTCGCGATCATCTCGGTGACTCGTGGCGGCGTCGGGTAGAACCCGCCCTTCGCCTGGGCTGCCAGTCTCATCTCGTGTCTCCTTCCGGGTGTTCATTGGTTGACTGCTCCCGCGGCAGCGTGAGCGTCCCGGCCGCCACGGCGTGCGAGAGGTCCTCGCGCAGTGCCTCGGCGTTCGGGGTGCAGCGGTAGGCGGCGATGCCGGCCGACTGCAGCGGCACGATCTCGTCCTCCGCCAGCCCCCGGCGCCACAGCCAGTCCGCCCAGTTGCGATGCAGGGGCAGGGGGCTGCGGCGGTCGAGGAAGCGGTGGTGCAGGGCGGGCGCCTCCTCCTCGCCGGGGGCGAGCAGCAGGAACGCGTCCCGCTCGAAGGCGTACTCGGCGAGGCGGGTGTAGACGAGGGCGTGCCAGCCTCCCGAGACGGGCAGGCGGGCGATCTTCGTCGTCCACGTGCCGAGCGTTTCGTAGGGGACCTCGCAGCGGTGGAAGCCGCCCGAGAGCACGTTCCCATCCGTGCCGGCGAGCAGGTGCGCGGTCTCGGGCGGCCGCTTGAGGAGAGCGGCCCAGATTGCCTTGAGGGCGCTCTGGGCGCCGACCATCGATAGGAACCAGAGTCCCTCGCTGTCGGGGTCGCGCGCGAAGGCGTCGGCCGTGGCCGAGAAGCCGTTCGCGCTGATCGTGTACAGGTCCCGGGTGTCCGGGGCGGCGTGCGCCGCGAGCATGGGCTGTCTCCTTCCGTTGAGTGCCTGGTGGTTCGTGCGCGGGCGAGCGCCCGCGTGTGCGTCAGCCGCCGAAGAGCCCGCGCTCCCGGAGGCTGACGGCCTCGTCGCCGATCACGATGTGGTCGAGCAGCTCGATGCCGAGCAGCGTCGCCGCCTCCGCCAGCGCCTTCGTGACGTCGACGTCGTTGGTGCTCGGTGACGCGTCTCCGCTGGGGTGGTTGTGGACGACGATGAGGTTGGGGACGGCCTCGACGACCGCCGGCCGCAGCACCTCGGCGAGCCGCACGACCGCCGAGTAGCAGTTGCCGAGGTAGATCACGCGCTGCCCGACGACGCGGTTGCGGCGGTCGAGCAGCAGCACGCGCAGCTGCTCCTGCGCGAGCGTCGCCATCTCCGGGCCCAGCAGGCGCTGCACATCCTCCGGCGAGCCGACGATCGGAGCGTCCGGCTCGCGCTCGGGCCGCGTCTCGACCTCGTAGCGCACGGCCAGCTCGCTCAGGACGTCGAGGTTGCTGCGGAGCGCCGCGAGCAGCGCGTCCGCGTGCCCGGTGGCGGTCATACCGTCACCTCCACGGGGATCGCCTGCCCGAGCGGGCAGTTGCAGTCCTGGTGGTCGGGCGAAGCCTCGTCGTCGCAGTCGAGGCAGTTGCCGCAGTTGCGGCAGGCCACCCGCTGGTGGGCGGCGTCGCGGGCGTGACGCCGGGCGACGGTGTCCTCCCAGCAGCAGTTGCGCTCGCAGTTGTCGCCGTGGTCGTCCCCGGCCGCAGCGGCGGCGTCCAGCTCGCAGGCGCGGCAGTGCGTGCGCCCGCGCACGATCGGGTGACCGCAGCCGGGACAGTCACCGCCGTAGTCGCCGCTGCGCTGGAGCTCGGCCCGCACGATCTGGCGGGCCGAGGGGTGGCCGTCGGGTCCGCCGGACTCGGCGACGTAGTGCCAGGCCCACTTCGCCCCGAGGTCGGCCCAGTCGTCGGTGCGGTAGGACCAGCCGTCGCAGGTGCAGTGGCCGTTGAAGTGGTCCGGACCCTCGAGCAGGGTCATGACCAGCGTGTGCGCGCTCCAGGTGGGGAGCGCGGCGCATTCGGTAGTGCGCGCCATGTTCGGTTCTCCTTCGTGTGTTGCTGATCGGGTGGAACGAGAGCGGGGCCGCCCCCGTGAGGGAGCGGCCCCGTGTGCGCCCGCGACGTGGCGGACGGCGTCTGTGTGCCGTGAGGTGGCTAGAAGGGCTGGTCGTCCGCGACCTCGGCGGCGGCGTCGCGGCTACCGTTCCCGTTGCCGTTGGAGCGCCCATTGCCGTTCGAGTCGAGGAAGATGACCTCCTGCGCGTGCACCTCGCTGCGGTGGCGGCGCTGGCCGTCCTGCGTCTCGTAGCTGTTCTGGGCGAGCGAGCCGGCAACGAAGATGCGGTTGCCCTTCTTCACGTACTCGGCGACGGCCTCGGCCTGCTTGCCCCAGCAGACGACGTTGTGCCAGTCGGCCTCGGTCTCGCCGTTCTGGCGGCGGCGGTCGGTCGCCAACCTGAGCTGGCAGATCGCCGTGCCGTTCTGGCTGTACTTCAGCTCCGGGTCGGTCCCGACGCGGCCCAGCAGCTCGATGCGGTTGATCGTGCGTGACATTTCAGTCTCCTTCGTTGGTGATGGTTGTCACCGTGGCGGTGCGGCCTCGCCGCACCTAGGTTCGAAACGACGGCGGGGCCACCCCGAAGGACGGCCCCGTGTGCGCTCCCGTCCGGGAGCGTCTCTGCAGCGCTTGTGCCTCAGGCACCTGCGATGGGCACCTCCTTCCGTACGTTCGCTGGCTGCTGGCGGCTCAGGCGGCCTTCGGCGTCTCGCTCGCGCCGTCCTCCTGGAGCTTCCGCGCGGCGGCCTCCACCAGCGGGGTGAGGGCCGCGACCGGCAGGTCGTCGAGGTCCCGACCCGTGCGCTCGCGCACGGCGGAGCGCACCTTCGCCTCGTCGAAGCCCCGGCAGTTGCCGAGGTCGACGAGCGTCTTGCGCAGCGACGGCGCGACGTCGCCCGTCGCGCCGTCGCCGTAGAGGCTGTTCCCGAACTGGTCGCCGTAGCTCCGCAGCGCCCGCTTGAGCGCATTGGTCACGACGCCCTTGTGCGCGGTCTCGTGGCCCTCGACCGTCTCGTCGGCGACGGCCTGGAAGCCGACGTCGGTACGCGACGGCGAGCCGGGAACCGTGACGCGCACGGTCGCGGTGTAGGCGCGCCACGGCTTCGCCTCGCCCGTCCTCGGGTCGACGCTCTCGCCCTCGCGTAGCTCCACCGGGGCGACCAGCTCGTAGCCCCAGCCGCCGTGGCCGAAGACTCGGTTCGCCTGGTCGATGGCCGTGCGCCCCTCGAGGTAGGCGTAGCTGCGGTTGCCGCGCCCCTTGCGCTGCGAGACGAGCCCCTCGTCGAGGGGCTCGGCCAGCTTCGTGGTTACGGCGGTCGGGAGGCTCTCCCACAAGAGATCCCGCTCGGTGACGGGCTCCGGGTGGACGCCGTTGGCGCTCGCGCCGTTGCGGCGACCGTTGAGGGTTGTGGTCTCTACCATGTGTCTCTCCTTCGTGCTGTGCGTTGCCTGGGTGGACTGCTGCGGGTCTCCCGGCGGGAGGCCCGTGCGCGGGGCGGAGCCCCGTCGGTCATCGGTCATCGCGCCTCCTCTCTGTGGGCGGCTGGTCGGGCAGGCACGCGGGGGCGGCCCGGCTCGTAGCGAGCCGGGCTGTCCGCTGTCCGCCGGGTGGGATGGGTGGGCTAGCGGGCGGCGCGGGCCGCCCGTTCGAGGAGGCGCAGGAAGACCCCGCGCCCGTCTGGTTGCGTAGCCAGTTCGGCCACGTCGGCAACGCCCTCAGGCAGCGTCACGACGGCGGCGCGGCGGCCGAGCAGGTCGCCGAGCCGCGCCGTGGCTTCACGCCCGGCGTCGTCCCGGTCGAAGGCGAGGAAGACGTTGGGGCAGCCACGCAGGGCGGGTGCCACGCGCTCCATGCCCTGCGTGCCGAGGGCGGCGCAGACGGGCAATCCCCACTCGCTCAGGACGAGCCAGTCGAAGACGCCCTCGGTCACGACCGCCCACGGCGGCGCGGGACCGAGCCGTCCCACGCCGAGCACGGGCTTCGGGCCGGGCAACGCCTGGAAGCGGGGTGAGCGCTCCCGGTCGATGGCCCGCCCCGCCAGCCAGCGGACGCGACCACCCGCGACCTCGGGGACGACCACCATCCCAGCGAAGCGCTCCCCCTGCTCCGTGAAGAGCCCGCTCTCGCGGATCCGTCCGGCCGCGAAGCCCGCGGACGCGAGCACCGTGCGCAGCCCGCGCCCCGGCGCGTAGCCGAGGCCGAGCCGCGCGGTCGTCTCGAGGCCGACCCCGCGTGAAGCGAGGTACGCCCTCGCCCCGGGACTGCCGCGAAGCTGCCCCGCGTAGTACCTCGCTGCCGCCGTCGCGATCACCGGGTCGGGCGGCGGGACCGCCGTCTGAGCACCGGCCCGTCGAGATGCTCCGAGGTGGGCCCGCGCGGTCGTGGGCGGAAAGGCGTCGAGCCTCCGGATCGCCTCCGGCAGGCTCAGGCCCTCGGTGCGCCGGACGAAGTCCAGCACGTCGCCGCCTTCGCCGCAGCCGAAGCAGTAGAAGCGCTCGGTGTCGGCGTAGACCGTGAAGCTGCCCTCGGCCTCTTCGTGGAAGGGGCAGACGCCCTGGCGGACGCGGCCCCTGCCGCGCAGCCGCACACCCGACGCCTCCACGACGTCGCCCAGCGGGTGACGCCCCTTCAGTGCCGTGATGTCGACGGGTGCGTGCGCGGCGACCATCACGAGCCGCCCTTCGCCAGGGACCGGAGCCCCCGCAGGCTGCGCCGCGAGACGGCCTTGCCGGGGTGCCAGCGCATCCCGAGGACTGCCAGCACCTCCAGCGCCCCGCCGGGGTGCGGTGCGAGCACAGCCGCCCGCCCTGTGGCCGCGCTGTAGACGACCGCCTCGCGCCCCGCGAAGCGCCTGCGCGCGACGTCGAGCCACTCGGCGTACGCCCAGCGCGCCTCCTGCTCCGTGGCCCCTTTCAGGTCTGCGCCAGCGAGGAGTGCGAGCGCCCCGTCGAGGTCGCCGACCCGGCGGAGCCGCCGCGCCTCGTGGACGCTGCGGGCGATGCTCCGCTCGGGCTCCGGGACCGCTCCGAGGAGCGCCTCGAAGACCCGGTCCACCAGCTCTTCGAGAGTTCGGCCGGGGCGGTCTCCCGCCGCGGTCGCGCCTGTGCTGATCGTCGTCGTTGCCATCGTCATGACCGTCCCCCTTGTGGTGGTCTCGTTGCTAGTGTTGTGCGCCCTCGTGAGCACGAAGAGGGGCCGTCTCCGGAGAGACGGCCCCATGGCTGGGTGGATGCGGTGGGGCGAAGCCCCGGGTCCTCAGCGCCGGACCACCCTTCGTCGCTGGCGGCTCGCGAGGAGCCGTGCGACGAGGAGCGTTCCGATGCCGAGGCCGGCCGCGTTGAGCACGGCCAGTTCACCGCCGTGACCGAGCAGCAGCGGCGCCGCGAGCAGCGCCACCAAGCCGACGACCACCGCGGGCTTCCGGCCTCGCCGCCTCGGGCGAACCGGGGTGGCCTCGCCCACCGGCTCGTAGGCCGTCCAGATGGGCAGCCCGATGGCGCCCTCGAGCGCGGTGACGGCGTGGGCGCGCGTGCAGCCGCCGGTGTGGCAGCGCACGTCGATGCCGTTGCCGTCGGGCCGCTGCCGGAACGCCAGACCGTCCGACGCGCCGCCGTGGCAGATGGCGGTGGTCGTCCAGAACCAGCCCCGCTCGAAGCTCACCCGCGTCGGGATGAGGTTCGCGATGCGACCAGCGCTCGGTCCCGTGTACTGCTGGGCCACGGCTCGCATCTCCATGGCGTCCCTCTGCTCTGTGTTCATGTCTCGTGACCTCCTTCGTCACTGCTGCGTTGCTGGTGACCCGTGCCGGCATCCGTGGCTCGGGTCATGGCTCGATTGGCGTTGGACACACTCCGCCCACGGTCGGATGCCGGACCGGGGAACGGGGTGGTTTGGCCGCGCATGCGAAGCGGCCGGCCTGCGAGTCAGTCGCGGGCCGGCACGGTGCAAGGGCGGCGGGCGTGGGGAACGGGCCGAGCGCAGGACGCACTCCGCCCAGGGACTCCGGGGTCGAGTGCGGAACGCAACTCGCCCGCGGTCTCCCGGTGTTCGAGGCAGCGTCGGGGGAGCAGCGCTCGACCCTTCAACTGCCTCCCGCTGCGGGAAGGCGGATGTCCCTCACTGGACCGCCGTCAGGAGAGCAGAGCTCCATCCGTCAGAGCGTTCCGGGTCCGGGATGGACCCTCCAGGTTTCTACGGCAGGAAACGCTGGCAAAGCCGGAAACTGCTTGGCAGTGTCGCCGAACGCCCGCCCCCAATGGAAGGGGTTTCGGGCCCTCCGGCCCAAAGTGATCACTCCGGTTCAACAGGAGTGCGACAACTCTTCGACTGGGGCCGCCCCGGGCTACTTCCAGCGGAGGTCTGGGCGAAGATGGGCGTACCTAGCACGGCACGCACGCCAAGCTGTGCGGTGCCGACATTAGCGTCGCAACGGCCGAGAGTGGGACGATGCCACGTACGATGAATGACCCTCACGTCGACGCGCTGGTTTTCAGAATCGAGCATCGCCCTGCCCTGGCCTACAGCGACGATGCGCCGTCCATTGATCGCGAAGAGCCGGGGTTCCGGGTGACACTCAAGGACGGAACCGTTCGCTTCGAACTCAAGGAGCACTTCTCGACCAAGGAAGAAGCGCGGGAGAGGGTTGGCCCGTACGTTCGCAACTGGGAGATGGACGCGGGCCTCAATGGACGACCAGGCGACTTTCGCCTGGAATTTCAGGAAGCAGAGGTCATCGACCGAAGCCCTCCGCGACCGACTCCGGGGACCGTAAGAGTCCCGGCGTCCGGCATCGCCTTCCATTTCACCATCGGGAGCCCGGAGGTAACTCTCACGCGGCCCGCCTATCCCTCGCCACCAGCGGGCGTGACTCTTAAGGCGAACGACCCGGATGTCGCGACTATGTATGGTCGGCTGTCCGGCTACTACGAAGGCCGCGAGCCCCTGCCAGGCGTGGCCTACTTCTGTTTCACCATGCTCAAGTACCTGTCATCGAAGCACGGGCGCGGAGGTCAGCGAGCACGCGCTGCCGCTTACCACTACATCAGCGATGCAGCTCTCAAAGAGATTGAGAAGCTCTCGTCCACCAAAGGAGGAGCAGGCTCGGCACGCAAGGCTGACGGCGTGGGTACCGACCTCTCGCGCAAGGAGGCGCTGTTCCTCGAAGCGGCGGTCAAGATGATCATCCGCAGGGCTGCCGAGGTAGCCCAAGACCCCGGCGCAGCCCTCCCGCTGATCACGCTCGCGGACCTTCCCGACCGCTCCTGACCGGGGCCCGAGTACTGCGGCTCGGCTACTTCCACCACAACCCGAGGGTGAGCACGCGCCGCACCCAGCGCAGCAGTACGGCTCGCCTGCGCGCCCCCCTCAGGTCCGCCAGCGACCGCTCTAGCGCCCACACTTCGTCGCGACGGTCGAAGCGGTCCCAGGGGTACGAGGCCGGTGGCAGCGTCAGCTCGTGGTCCCTGATGAGCACGACCTCCAGTTCCCACAGGCGCCGCTCGGCATCCAGTCTGTCCAACCGGTGCGTGGCCTCGCGGTACTCGCTCCGCGTCTGCCGCCACGCCACGATGGTCGGCGTCGCCTCGCCGTAGACGAGCTCCTCGCCGGGCTCTGGTTCCGGGGTGATGAGCTGGGGGTAGGGCCTCCACGGCCGGCCTGCTGCCGGCTCCTCCACGGAGGGCGCAGCCACGGTGGTGCGCTCGTCTCTGACGGGAGGTGGCGGCGCTGCTCGGGTCGCCCGCAGCTCGCCGGCCAGTTCCTCCACGCGGGCCTCGAGGTGTTCGAGCCTCTGGGCCAGACCGCCGGCTTCCTCATCCCTCGGGCTCGCAGTGGCGCTCTCTTCGGACAGCCGACGCAGTTCGAGGGCGGCGTGCACGCGCGCGGTGAGCCGGCCCGACGCCATGGTCCGCTGCAGGGTGCGGGCGCTCACGCCCAGCAACTCCGCCGTCTCCGGCAGGCCACCGGCCTGAATCAGCTCGCGCAGCAGCGTCAGGAGCTGCGCGTCGTCCGTGCGTTCCCGCTCTTCGCCGTCTGAGGTCTGCCCGTTCATGCCGTCCAACCGGGGTGACAGCCTGTCGCTACCCGTGGAACAGGCACTACTGTCCAGGTGTTCACTGGATACCGCCTGTAGGGGCGCGCTTCCGTTGGTCTGCCTTGGTTCTCTGGACTGACGACAACCTGTCACCAACGTCGATTCCCTGTACAGCCCAATGACATCACGGGCGCCCCGATCGGGGTGAGGTCCCCGAAGGGACTGCACCGATGAAGTCCCCTGCGGGGGACTCCGCTACGGGCACCGGCCTTCCACACTCCGCAACCCGCGAAACACACATGCGCCGGGTACGGAGGCGTCCATGAGACGGCAGTGGAGCATCGGAGCCGGTAGGGGAAGGCGGCTGAGGACGCTGGCGGCGACGCTGCTGTTGGCTGCGCTCGCGGCCATCCCCTCAAGCGGCACCGCCCTCGCCCAGGAGCCGCCCGTCGGCGCCATCGTGTTCGTCAACGAGAACGACGAGGACCTCGTCGAGCGCAAGGACGATGGGCGCTTCATCGCCCGCCCTGTCTTCGACCGCGCGGTCCCGCTCCTCTACTACGGCGTGCGCCACGGCGACACGGGCGAGTGGCTCAGCGCCGTGTTCCGCGTGCGCGACGGCGGCAAGGACCGGCGCGACGGACGCGAGTACTCCTTCGAGTACCCCTTCGAGGACAGCCAGCCCGAGCTCGACCCGGAGCGCCCTTACCTGCTCGTGATGCTCGCGGGTGAGTTGGCGGAGTCGCCACAGCCCTTCTACGCCGTGATCCCACCGCACCAGCCCGGTGGCCTCTGGAACCGGGTCCTCGGCGCGCTCGAACCCGAGCGCTGGGGCAAGGCCGCCGCCCGCTGGATCATCGAGGGGGCGCACGGAACGCTCTGCGGCGTCGTGGAGCGCGCAGCCGGCGACGACGCCGAGACCTGCGAGGCCACCCCGTGAGCGACATCTTCACGGGCACCCCGCCCGGCCTCACCTACGACCACGAGATCGTCCGCCAGGCGTGGACCGCGGTCTGGATCATCACCTCCGGCGCGCTGGTGGTGATCATCGGCTGGATGGGGCTGAGCCTCATCGTGGGCGACCACCTCGGCCGCGCACAGGCGGGCTGGCGCGAGCTGGTCCCGCGCCTCGGGCTGGGGCTCGTGGCCGCTGCCGCTTCGCTCTGGTGGTGCGCGCTCGTGATCGACCTGGCCGACGCCGTGTCAGGGTTCGTGGCCGCCGAGCTGGGCGTCACAGCGGGCGACATGCTGCGCTCGACGCTGCGCACCCTCCTCACCGCTGTCGCGGCGGGCAGTGTGGGCATGGCCCTGTTGCTGGCGCTGCTCTACCTCGTCTACGGCTTCTTCGTGCTCTACCTCGTGGTGCAGATGGTGCTGCGCCTCGCGCTGATCGACATCCTGCTGGCGCTCGCGCCGATCGCCCTCGGGCTCTGGATCCTCCCGCACACGGCGGGCTGGGGGCGGCACTGGCTGCGGCTCTTCATGACGACCGTCTTCCAGCAGGCAATCCAGTTGATCGCGCTGGCGCTGGGCATCGGCTTCCTCAACGAGTTCGCGGCGATCGGCGCCGGCGAGCCCGTACAGGAGCTGGTCTGGAAGCTGCTGATGTCGCTCGCCTTCATCTACCTGGCGACGCGGGTGCCGTCGATGCTCGGCAACACCGGGACCTTCGACGCCTGGCTGCACACCCTCTACTTCGGCATGTCCCTGCCCGGCTCGATGGCCCGCTCGGCGCGCTCGCTCGCGCTGATCGGCGGCGGCGCGGCGGGTGGTCCGGTGGGTGCGGCAGTGGCCGCCGGGGGCGCGGGCGGAGCGGCCTCGGCGGCCACCACGGCCGTGCGCTCGGCGGCTGATATGGCAACCCCCTCTTCGGGCGGCGGTGGCGCGCCCAGGAGCAGCAGCGAATAGCGACGACGACAACCGCAACCACGCGGCGCGGACTCTTCGCGCCGATCGAGACGCAAATGGAGGTGGGCGATGTGCCGGTAGGCGAACGAGCAGCAGCACCGAGACACGAACGAGAACACGCAAATGCGAGAGGAGCGAGTACAGGTGGAAGACCTGACTCAGACCATCTCCAACCTGGTGGGCATCCTGCTCGGAGTCGTCGGCGCGATCGGCGTCGGCTTCTTCATCTACGGGTCCTACCTCTACCTCACCGCCTCGGGCGCGCCGCACCAGATGGAGCGGGGCAAGAGCGCGATGATGACCGCACTCGCCGGCATCGTCCTGGCCATGGTGGCCTTCGGCGTCGTCGAACTGGTGATGGACGCCGTCGTCAACCCCGTCGTGGACGTCGACGTCCCCGAGCCCGAGGGCTCGACCACGACCACGGACGGGGCCTAGGCCATGAGAGAACACGAGGTTCCCACCCACGTGCAGGCCGAGGACCGTGTCCTGCTGTGGTTCACGTTTCCCCAGATCGTGGCGATGACGGCGGTCTGCGCCCTCGCCTACGGCGTCTACCGTTACGCCCCGCTCGGTGCCTCCGAGGTGCGCATTGCCGCGGCCGTGCTCTTCGGGCTGGCGGGGCTGGCCGTGATCGCGGGGCGCGTCGGAGGCAGGCGGTTGCCGCTCGTGGCGGCCGACCTGCTGCGGTTCGGGCTGGGGGCACGGCGCTACGCCGGGCCTCCGGCCCAGCTCGTGCGGAGCGAGCCGCCCGCACCGGCGCAGCCCGCGTCCAGCGGCTCCAGGCCACGACGGCTGATGGCGCGTCGCATGAGGCGCGTCGTGCGGCGCCGGTCGCGGAGGCGGAAGGAGGGTGAGCGCCGCAACGGGCGGATGCCCTTTCGTCCGCATCGACTCTTCGGGAAGCGCCGCCGGCAGGGCGTCGAGGAGCCGGCGGAAGCGCAACGGGCGGCGACGGAGGCGCGTGGCAAGCGGCGTCTCGGGCGCTGGCGCGTGCTCCCGGCGGTCGCCGTCCTTGCCGTCGCCTTCGCCGCCACGCCGCTGCTCCCGGCGCTGGCCCAGGACCCCGGCGAGGAGGGCTGGTTCTCGGAGGAGATCGAGTTCCAACCCCCACCCGTCGTGCCGGGACGGCGGCTCTTCGTCGAGGGGCTCACGGTCAGGAGCGAACAGGCCGCAGTCACGCTGCGGGCCGCCACGGACCTGGACCTGACGGTGCGGGTCTACGGCGGTCCGGACGGACGGGCGCTCCGCTTCTTCGGCACGGCCGCCCTCGAGCAGGGCGCGCGCACCGAGTACGACCTGCCGCTGCACGGCCCTTCGCCCTCGCTCGTCTTCTCGTGGGAGGACGAACTGGGGCAGGCCGGGGCCGTCAGCCTCGGTGGCGAGCGGCTCCCGTATCCGCTGCCCGCGGTGACGGGCGAGCTGTGCGCGCTGCGCGTCGTCTCGCTCGGCTGGAGCGCGGGGGCCATCGAGGGGGCGATCACCTCGGAGTGCGTGAGCACCACCGAGGAAGTGGTTGCGCTCCAGACGGTCGCCGGTCACGCCGACGTAACCATGACGGCCCTGCTGGAAGGCGGGGTCCTTGCTGTCACCGGGACCGTCATGGTCGCGTCCGGCGCGTCGGAAACGACTGTTGCCTTGGTCGCCGGCGGCGAGACCCGCTTCCGGCTCCCGGTCGCGGCGGGCGAGGCCGTCCACGCGCTCGCCATCGAGGCGGACCTGGAGGCGTCGCTGCGGATCGCCCTGCCGCCGCTGGTGGAGCTCACGCACCACCCGCGGCGCGTCGAGCAGCTCACGGAGACGGCGGAGGTCGGTATCCCCGCCTTCGGCGACACCGTGACGGAGACGTTCACGGTCCCAGCCGAGGACGGCACCTTCACGGAGCACACCGTGACGGCCGATTGCTACTCCCCCGCGTCGACCGTCCGTCAGGACGTCGTCTTCAGCGTCGTCCACGAGGAGCGCGTCGAGGCCGAGGTGATGGCGCGGCTGCCGCTCGCCCGCAGCCGGGCGGAGTCGCTTGCCCTGGCGCTCAGCGTCGGGGCGGACGACCCGTACGCCGCCCTCGTCCTGCCGGAGCCCGAACCCGAGCCGGACCCGCCCACGCAGACGCCCGTCACGGGCGACGAGCTGAGCGACTGGTTCGAGCAGCTCGGCTGGGAGTGGGTCTGGTGAGGCGGCTCACGACCGCCCTGCTACTCGGCGGGGTCGCGCTGGTCACGACCGGCGCGGCCCCGGCCGAGGAGCGGGCCATGCTCGACGCCTTCGATGAGGCGCTGACGGCGCTGGCCTACGCCGCCGCCGGGGTCTGCGTCTTCGCCATCGTCTGGGCGGGCGTCCTGCTCATGGCCGACGGCGCCGACGAGCGCGGCGGCGGACGCGCAAAGAGCGCCGTCTTCCTGGCGGTGGCCGGGCTCGTGCTCGTGCTCTCGGCCAAGGGCGTGGCCGCGCTACTGCGCGCAGGCGTCGTCCCCATCCCCGTCCCCTGACACCAAGGAGCACATCCCGATGAGACCACTACTCGAACTCGCGAAGCGCGCGGCGGCGGCCCTGCCAGGCGGGGCCGCCGCCGCGCAGGAGCCCGGAGCCGCCCGCGAGGCAGCCTCGCCAGCAACCGAGACCGAAGCCGCCGTCCCGAAGCTCCCGCCCGGGCTGCCGCTCGCCTTCATGCTCTCCCACCTCGAGGACGACGGCCCGGTGCGGCTCGACGGCGTGAAGCTCGGCGTCTGCGAGGTGCTTGGCCTCGAGTTGGACGAGCCGAAGCTGGGCGCCTTCGCCGGCGCCCTCAACGCCTGCGACTTCCCGCTCCAACTGCTCGTGCGCCAGCACCCGCCGGGCCTCGGACAGTTGCGTGACGACCTGGCCGAGGCGGAGCCGCCCGGTCTGCCTCCGCAGACGGAGGCGGCGGCGCGGTCGCTCGGGCGCCTGCTCGGCGAGCTGGAGCGCCGCGACGGCATCCTCGACCGCCGCTTCTACGCCGTCTGCGAGCACGAGCGGATCGGCGACCAGCGCGGCCTGCTCGCGCGCGCCGGGCTCTCCGTCCACCCGCTTGAGGGCCGCCAGTTGCGCATGCTGCTGCTCGCCTCGGCGCTCGGCGGCTCGCCCCGCGAGATCGACGAGGACGCGCCCACCGAGGTCGCCGTCAACCGCCGCGACATCCGCGTCGGCGCGCGCCTCGTGCGCTCGCTGCATCTCGGCAAGTGGCCGCGCTCCCTCTCGCCCGGCTTCCTCCAGAACCTGATGGCGACGGGCGCGCCCATGGATCTCTCGCTCCACCTCGGGCCGATCCCGGCCGCTCAGGCGGCGCGCACGCTGGAGTGGCAGAAGGTGCGCTTCGAGTCGGCGCAGAGCCTCTCCTTCAAGCGCGGCCGCTCGATGTCCTCGGAGGCGGAGATCGCCCTCGAGGATGTGATGCGGCTGCGCGACGAGGTGCAGCGCGGACGCGAGCGGCTCTTCCACGCCTCGCTCTCCGTCACCCTGCACGCCGACGACGAGGAGTCGCTCAAGGAGCTTACGCAGCGGGCGAAGGCGCACTTCGCCGCCTCCCTTGGCAAGCTCGACGCCCTTCCCTTCCGCCAGCGCGAGGGTCTGCTCTCGACGCTGCCGCTCGCGCTCAACGCGGTCGCCGTCTGGCGCACGCTCGACACCTCGTCGCTGGCGCGGCTCTACCCCTTCTCCCCGCCCGACCTCGACACGCGCGGCGGCACGCTCTACGGCATCGACATGCGGGCCTCGTCGCCCGTCGTCTACGACCCCTGGGACGGTACCCACCTCAACGCCAACACGGCGGTGCTCGCGCGCTCGGGTAGCGGGAAGTCGTTCGCGACCAAGCTTGGCGTGCTGCGCGGCATCTGCCGCGGCGTCACCGCCTACGTCATCGACCCCGAGGGTGAGTACGCCGATATGGCCCGCGCCGCGGGCGGACGCGTGCTCTCGCCCGGCGTCGCCGGCGAAGGGATGAACCCGTTCGTCATCGACCGCGGCGATGCGGAGGAACTGCTACTGCGCATCGGCAGCCTGCGGCGACTGATCGAGGTGATGATCGGGGAGTCGCTCGGCGCCGAGCGCCGCGCAGCCCTCGACCACGCCCTCGCCGCCTACTACGCGCAGCCTCGAGAGCGCACCGGCTTCGGCGACTTCTACGCGTTCCTCAAGGGTGACGAAGCCGACGGCGACCCCGACCTCGCTAGGGTGCTGCGGCCCTTCGCCACGGGCAGCCTGCGCCACCTGCTCACCGACGAGGGCGACGACCTGCTCACCAACGAAGCGCTCGTCACCGTCTTCGACCTGCGGCTGCTGGAGCCCGAACTGCGCCCCGCCGCCGCCATGGTCTGCACGGAGACGGTCTGGGCCGCCGCCGCACGCGACCCGAAGCCACGGCTGCTCGTCGTCGACGAGGTCTGGTCGATCATGCAGCACCCCGAGGGCGCGGCCTTCATGGTCTCGATGGCCAAGCGGGCGCGGAAGCACCGGCTGGGCCTGCAGTTCATCACCCAGGACGTGCAGGACCTGCTGTCGGAGGACTCCTCGCGCGCCATCACCGGCCACTCGGGGCGCGCCCTGCTCCAGAACGCCGCCTTCAAGCTCCTGCTCCAGCAGGACGCCGCCGCCATCTCGACCGTCGGCGACGCCTTCGACCTGCCACAGGACCTGCAGCGCTGGCTGCTCTCCTGCCCGCGCGGCGACGGGCTGCTGCTCGCCCGCGGCAACCGCTTCCCGATCCGCATCGAGGCGACGCCCGAGGAGACCGAGGTGATCGAGTGGCGGCCGGGCTCGCACCGCTGAAGCCAACCAGAACAGCCACAACGGATGGACACGATGAGATTCAATCCTCTGCGCCCGCTCTTCGGCGCGCCTGATCCGAGGCCACCGGTGCTGCTCGCGGTGACGCCGCCGCGCACGGGTGAGCGCACCCTGCTTGGCATCGAGAACCTGCTCCAGTCGATCGCAGTGCCCGAGCCGTTCTCGCTCGAACTCGCCGGCGACACCGACGGCGTCACGCTCATGGCGCGCTGCATCGACAAGGAGGTGGTGCGCGGCCAGATCGCCGCCCACTACCCGCAGGCGCGCATCCACGAGGTGCCGGCCGACGAGGACCCGCTGCGCCTCGGCGAGGACGAGCAGGCGTGGTCGATGACCTTGCGCGCGAGCGGCCCCGAGTACGTGCCGCTGCGCGTCTTCCGCGACGACGACCTGCTCGACCCCGGCTCCGACCCGCTGCTCGCGTTGATCGGCGCGCTCTCGGCGTTGCGCCCGGGCGAGCGCGTCGTGGCGAGGCTGCTGCTGCGCTCGCTCGGACCGGACTGGTCGCAGGACCACCAGGAGAAGGCGCACCGCCGCCCACTCGATGAGCGGCGCGACCCCGCCTACAGCTACCAGACGCGGCCGCTGCAGACCGACGGCGTGACGATGGCCGTCCTCGGCTCGATCGCCCTCGCCGCCTTCCGCGGCTATCTCTGGGTGCAGGCCGGTGAGCCGTGGAAGGCGATCGCGCTCGGCGCGGGCGTTGTCATCGGGCTCGCGGTGGCGGGCTGGGCGTGGCACCGCTGGAAGCGCTCGCGAGCGCGCGTCCACGATCCGCTGCTGATCCGCGAGAAGGTCTCGCGCATCGCCTTCGACGCCGAGTTGCAGGTGGTCGCCATCCTCCCGGGTGGAGAGGGCGGACAGGGGCAGCGCCGAGCCGCCGAGCTGCTCGGCCAGGTCGCTGCCGCCTACCGTCACTACGACCACCCCGCGGGCGCTCGCTTCGAGGTCGGCAAGGTGCGGGCGGGGCTGCCCACGCCCGAGGCGCTGCATCCCTCAGGGCCCGGCCTGTTCGGCAGCCGCAGCGTCCTCGGCGTTCGCGAGGTTGCCTCGCTGTGGCACCCGCCGGGCGCCGGCGACGAGACGCCGCTCGTCGAGCGCTCCGGTGCGAGGGTCCTGCTGCCCTCCGCCCGAGGCGTCCGTGGCGGCGCCCTCGTCGGCGAGACCACGGCGGGCAAGCCTCGCCCGATCCACTTCCCCGCCGACCTGCTGCACCGACACCACCTCTACGTGGCGCGCACCCGCATGGGGAAGTCGACGCTCATGCACCACCTCGTCACCCACAAGCTGGCGGAGAAGGCGGCCGGCCGCGACGGCGACGCGATCGTCGTCGTCGACCCGCACGCCGACCTCGTGGGCGGGATCCTTGAGCAGGTGCCGGAGTCGCTGGCCGACCGCGTGCGGCTGGTGGACCTCGGGGACGAGCGCGGCGCGCCCGGCATCAACCTGCTCGACACGCGCATCTTCGCCGACCGCGACCGCACGGCCGACTCGGTCGTGCGCGTGGCGAAGGGCCTTTGGGAGCAGTGGGGACCGAGGATGCAGTCGATCCTCGAGCAGACCGTGAAGACGCTGCACGAGGCCAACGCCCACCCCGACACGGCGGCCGAGGAGCAGCACACGATCCTCGATGGGCTGCGGCTGCTCTCGGACGACGGGTTCCGCTCCCTCGTGCTGGAGCGGGTGAGCGACCCATTCCTGCTCGACTGGTGGGCGCGCGACTTCGGCGGCTGGCGCCGCGAGTACCGTGCCGAGGCGCTCGCGCCCGTGCAGACGCGCCTCTCCTACTACGCCTCCTCGAAGCGGGCGCGCGCCATCCTCGGCCAGCCCCGCTCCACCATCGACCTGCGGCGCACGATCCTCGACGGCGGCGTGCTGCTCGTCTCCACTGCCCAGGGCACGGCCGGGCGCGACGTCGCGGCCCTGGTAGGCGCGTCGCTGCTCAACCTCGTCGACTCGGTGATCCGTGAGCAAGGAGGCCTGCCGCCCGAACGGCGGCGCGGGGCGCTCGTCGTGGTCGACGAGATGCAGTCGATGCCGGGCGTCGACTACGAGTCGATGCTGTCGGAGCTGGGGAAGTTCGGGGCCTCGTTCGTGCTCGCCACGCAGAGCCTCGCCAAGCTCGCCGACCTCTCGCTCACGATGCGCGACACCGTGCTCGCCAATGTCGGCTGCCTCGCCATCTTCCAGGTCGCCGGCAACGACGCCCGGCAGCTCGTCTGGGAGTTGGGCAAGGACCGCATCTCCGAGGAGGACATCGTCTCGCTGCCCGTGCACCACTGCTACGTGCGGGCCACCGTCGGCTCGGAGCGGATGCCGACGTTCTCGATGATGGTGCGCAAGCCCGAGCCGGGGAGTGCTGAGACCGCCGCCCGCATCCGCGCCGCTGCGTCCTCCTACGTGTTGACCTCCGAGGAGATCGAGGCGCGACAGGCGGAGGGCCGCAGGCGCGTCGAGGAGTTCCGCGCCGGTGCCGAGGCCCTGCGCCAGGCAGACGCCGAGCCGAAGAAGACGCGCGCATCGCGCGGATCGGCCTGCGCGAAGCAGCGCAGCAAGCACCTCCAACGGCCGAACCGAGGCAAGGGGCAGCCTGAACAGTGAGGCCGGAGCGCGACCTGCTGCGGCTGCTCGCCGCAATGCCCTTCCTCGACCGGCTGGAGATGGTCGCTGTCTCCGGCTGGTCGAGGGGTGCGGTCTACGCGAGCATCGAGGCGATCGAGAAGGCAGGGCTGGCTATCTCCGTGCCACACGCCTCGGAGCTCATCCCCTCGACGCGCCGCTACTGCCTCACGGCTGCCGGTCTCCGCCGCCTCGCCCGCGAGGAGGACGTGATCTTTGACGATCTGCTCCGGCTGCATCCCGTCTCGGAGCAGTGGCGGCGCATCCTCCTCCAGCGGCTCGACGCGCTCGCCGTCGTGTACCGCCTCGCCGCGGCGGTCTCGGACATCGCCTACCCGATCCGCTTCCGCTGGTACCGAGCCATGCCCATGGATGCCGCCATCGCACTCCAAGACGGACGCACCGTGGCCGTCGTCCGGCAGGGCCACACGGCCGACCGCACGGCCTTTGCCAAGCGCCTCTGGAGGCTGCGCGAGGGACCGCGGCTCGGTGCGTTTCTGCTCCTCATGCCCGACGAGGTGCGCCTGCGCCACACCGCCCGCTTGATGGCTGCCGCGCCCTCGAGCACCTTCCTCGCTCAGGAGCGCGATGTCGTCTCCGCTGGAGCGGGCTCACGCGTCTGGCGCACGCCGTCGGGCTCGCCTCCCCTCGCGCTCGACGAGGTCCTGTCGCACGCCGCTTGGGGAGGCGCGTGGCCCGAGGAGCGCCCGCTCAAGCGAGCCTCGCTGCCGCCGTTGCTCCCCCACCCGGGCGGGCGCGACACTCCCGACTGGCTCCTCCCCAGCGCGATCGGACCCGCCTCGAAACGCACTCTCGACCTGGTCGGCGACTGGCCCTGGATCACGCCGCATGACCTCGGAGGACTGCTCGGCGTCTCCGACCGACGAGTCTCGCAACTCGTGCTTCCACTCGCGGACGCCGGGCTCGTGACTCGCGGCGGCGGCGGCCGCCTTGCCCTCAGCGACCGCGCGCTCGCCCTGCTCGCCCGCCGCGACCGCGCTGCCGTGGGTCTGGCACGCAGACGCTGGAGCGCCGAGCCTTCGGACCCGAACGGCCCGCTCGCCTGGCGGAACATCTCCGGCAGGCGCATCCGCCAGCTGCTGCGCCACCTGGAACACACAGCGGCCGTCCACGGCTTCGTCGCTGCGCTGGCAACGCAGGCCCGCGAGCGGGGCTGGGAGGTCGTCCGGCTCGACCCGCCGCACCGGGCATCCCGCTACTTTCGCCACGACGACAGGCTCCACTCCGTCCACCCCGACGCCTTCGGCATCCTGCGTCGCGGGGACGAGACCTGGCCGTTCTTCCTCGAGTGGGAGCGACGCGCCGTCCGCCCCGTCACGATGGCCGCCCGCCTCGCCCCCTACCTGCGCTACTACGCTTCGGCGCGGCCCACCGACGACCACGGTGCGCGTCCCGCAGTCCTCGTCGTCTTCGAGGACGAGCTAGCGGCCGCGCACTTTCTGCGCGTGTCACGGGGCGAAGGGAACCGCGCCGGGGTCGAGGTGCCGTTGTGGGTCTCCCACGAGCCGGTGTTGCGGAGCGAGGGACCCCTGGGGAGGGCTTGGCTCGGCTCAGGCGATAGCTCCCAGCCCTTCCCTTCGGCGGCGTGACGGTCAGGGCTCAACGCGATAGATGGCGTCGACCCGCTGAAGCACCCCCGCCTCAGCCACCGCCCTTCCGGTTGCCGTCCGGTGGCGCCTGCCGCTCCGTCCCCGCCCGGTCCTCGTAAACGCTCGGGTGGGCGAAGGCGTGGCGCGCGATGATGCGGGCCAGAATCCGCAGACCCTCGAGGCGGATCCGCTCCTGTTCGTCAGTCAGTTCTTGATGCAAGGTCCATCTCCTCTGCTACGTGTTTCCGGTCTCGTCTTCGAGGGTCGCGCCTTCGGGAGCGTGTAGGAGTGACGCTTATTGGCGGACCAGCTCGTCGGGTACCCCGAAGTGCTCCGCCACCTCACAGGAGTGGACCAGCCCCTCCGCCAGTGCCTCCCGTTCGTCGATGAGCAGCGCGCGAGCGAAGTCCTCCGCCTCCCGCTCGAAGCGCCGGGGCAGGTCCGTGTGGACGCGCAGCTCGAGGTGATTGCCGGGGTGCAGGAGCCGGTGTCCGATAGCGTGTGCGATCACCCAGCGCCTCCACTCCGGGCCGAGCCGTCTGGCCACTGCGACGTGGCCGTCCAGTTGCACCTCCGTCTGGACCGCGAAGTCCCAGGGCCACACCTCGAGGCCGAGGCTGTTCGCGACCGCCTCGGCGTCGACGCGGCCACGCAGTCCTAGCTCCTCCCGCAGCGCCGTGCCCCGCTGTTGTGCCCGGTTCATCGGGTACACGGTCTGTGCGCCCGCGCACTCGCCGGCCCCGCGCAATCCAATGGGTGGCCTAGTTCCCGGCGTCAGCGTCGGTGCCTGCGCTGGCCACAGACGGCCCGGCGCTCCTGGCGACCAGCGGCGCAATGGGGCTCAGACCATCGGCGTACAGCTCCCGGAATCGCTGGTTCACGAACTCCGGGGCGCCGAGGATGTAAGAGACGAACTCGCCCTCGCTCAGGGCGTACAGGGCGGTAACGCCGAGGCTCCCCGCGCAGGCCTCGAGGTCATCGACGCTGCCACCCTCGTAGAGGACAAGACTGAAGCCCTCGACGATCTCGCCGCGCACGCACTGCGGCCATGAGGAAACGAGGACCTCGTCGCCGGCGTCTCCGTCGAGGAACGGATCCGCAGTCGGCGGCCCCTCGCTCTTCACGGTCAGCGCGGTCAGCGACGGAAGCCCGTCAGGGAACAGCTCGCGGAAGCTCGCGTTCACGAACTCCGGCGCACCGAGGACGTACGAGACGTAGGCGCCCTCGTGCAGCGCGCAGAGCGCCGTGATGTGCCGGCTCTCCGCGCATCCCACGAGGTCCTCGATGCTGCCGCCGCCGTAGACGACGTGACTGAAGCCGGCGGCGACCGCGCCGCGGAAGCAGTCGAATGTGAGCTCGCTCGCGGCCGCCTGCTCCGGCTCACCGAGCCGCACGCGGTAGATCCGCTCGCGGCTGCGGTCCGCCGAGGTCACCGTGACGGTGATCGCCTCGACACGCTCCAGTGCCACCTGGAGGCCGTCCGCCTCCTCGTCGGAGTCGGGTAGGTCGATGTCGACATCCGTGCGCCGCTGCATCGCCTCCGCTGACACGACCGTCTCCGTAACACCATCGGCGATGATGCCCTCATCGTCGGTCCGGCTCGGGTCGAACTCCCCGATATCGATACCGCTCAAGGTGAGCGAGGCCAGGCGGGCGTCGATCGCGTCGGGCATGTTGTAGGTGTAGGCTCTCTCGTCGCTCTCGTCGCTCTCGTCGCTCTCGTCGCTCTCGTCGCTCTCGTCGCTCTCGTCGCTCTCGTCGCTCTCGTCGCTCTTCGTCGCTCTCGTCGCTCTCGTCGCTCTCGTCGGCGACGTACATCACCTCGCCGTCGGAGCAGATGCCGCGGGGCTGTTTGTTGCTAGCATCGCGGCTATTCGCTTTGCGCTGTCGAGAGAGCACTGCCGGACAGCGGATGGCAGAGTCGCCATCCGCTGTCCGGCTTAGCCGGTCGACGTTAGTTGGGACCGAAGACAGTGAAGTCCAGGGACTCGGACAGTTTCCTGCCATCCCTCGTGCAGATGGCACCCTGGGCCGCACAGTCCGTCGTGACCGGCAATTCGACGGTTACTGTACCGTTGGAGTCAGGCACGACAGTGATTTCCCAGCGGATGCTAGCCGGACGTTCCAGGCGCCGAGCCTTCGTCACCGCACCGTTGGTTACGGTGAAGGCGGAGTCACGCAGGGTCCGGTAGCTCACGCCAAAGTCTTCGCTGAACTTCAACTCGAAGACGAAGGCATTCTGTCCACCATGGGACGAAGGCATATTCGCGAAGATCGCCGTAAGGCGGGGCTTCGCCACAGCAGCAGTAGGCGTGCTGGTTAGCTCCTCGTCGTAACCTGCGTCGTCGGTGAAGCTCACCTTCACCTTGAGGTTCTTACCCTGGTCGGCGCCGACGAGGGTGTAGCTGTTGCTCGTGGCCCCTGAGATGTTCGAGTCATCCGTGCCGTCGTTCCGTATCCACTGGTAGGTGTACGAGACGTTGGTCAGTCCGTCGGCGTCGGATATACCTGACGTGTCCACCGTCAGCGTCCCGGCCACCTGAGCCGTGCCGCTGATGGCAACGGTCCCAGTGGCCGGCGAATTGGGCCGAGCCGCCACAGATGAGGTCGCTGCGCTGGTCAGTTCCTCGTCGTTGTCGGCATCGTCGGTGAAGCTCACCCTCACCTTGACGGTCTTGCCCCGGTCGGCGTCGACGAGGGTGTAGCTGCTGCTCGCGGCCCCTGAGATGTCCGAGTCGTCGGTGCTGCCGTTCCGTATCCACTGGTACTCGTAGGACACGTTGGTCAGGCCGTCGGCGTCGGAGATCCCGGAAGTGTCCGCGGTCAGGGTCTGACCGACCTGGGCAGTTCCGGTGATCGTCGGAGTTCCCGTCGCCGCACTGTTCGCTTGTTGTCGCTGTACGGCGAGGGAAACTGCTTCGGTCGCCTCACTGGTCAGGGTCTCGCTGTGTCCCGCGTCGTCGGTGAAACTCACCTTCACCTTGATGCTATCGCCCTCGTCGGCAGCCAGAATGGTGTAGGTAGACCCCGTGGCGTTCTGGATGCCTGTGTCGGAAGCTCCATCATTCGCAATCCACTGGTAGGCGTAGGACACGTTGGTCAGGCCGTCGGCGTCGGAGATCCCGGAGATGTTGGCCGTCAACGTCTGCCCCACCTTGGCGGTCCCGCTGATCGTCACCGCTCCCGTGGGCGCACGGTTGGCCGCCGCCACCGTGAAGAAGACGGTCAGCGTTCCAAGCTGGTCGCCGCCCAGCCTTCTCTCCGAGTAGGCCGTGGCCGTCAGGGTGTAGCTGCCCACCGGCAGGGACTGGCCGTTGAGCGCGCCCTCTCCTCCATCCCCGTACAGGGAGTAGGGGGTGGTGCCCTCGGTCTGGTCGACCGACTTCCCTCCGGACAGTTGCAGCCGGACGCTGCCGATTGCAGCTCCCGACTCTATATCGACCCGGATGCCGTAGCTGCCGTTGGCCGGGTCGTCCAGGGTCAGGGTCCCGCCGTCACTGAGAGTGCCCAGTACCGTCTGGGGCCGGCCGGATGTATCAACTACGGTGAAACCGGTCAGGGGGTTGGTTGCTGCGGCAGCAACCGCCGCCGTCGCCACACTGGTCAGCTCCTCGTCGTTGCCAGCATCGTCGGTGAAGTTCACCTTCACCTTGATGGTTTTGCCCTCGTCAGCATCGACAAGGGTGTAGGTCGATGCTGACGCGCCGGAAATGTCCGTGTCCGTCGATCCATCGTTGCGGATCCACTGGTACTCGTAAGACACGTTGGTCAGACCGTCGTCGTCGGAGATACCGGACGTGTCCGCCGTCAGTGTCTGGCCGACCTGGGCGGTGCCGCCGATCGTCGGACTCCCGGTCGCACCCGTAGATGCGGAACTCTCACGAATGCGGTACAGAGCAAGGGAAACCCTGTCCCCATAGTCCCAGTACAAGTTCTGATCCTCCCACCAGAGCAGTCTGGTGGAGCTGTACGACGAATGAGTAGCATCGCTTGAGTGAAGCTTGACGCCATCAACTTCTAGCCTGAATGTGAACGGCATCTCCTTGTCGAGGCCGATGTAGAACCAGCCAGAGGCCTCGATCAACTTGACCGTGTAAGTGGTGCCATCGGCGACAAAGCTGTCAGCGGTGAGCGAACCACTTTGATATCCGTCGAGATTGACGTACCCGAAGTCCTGGTACACATCTGCCGTCGCCATCGTCGCAGCCCAGACCGGAGTCCAAGCGACCATTGCGGTCGCGGCGCTGGTCAGCTGCTCGTCGTTGTCAGCATCGTCGGTGTAGCTCACCAGCACGCTGATGACCGAACCGATGTCCGACTCTTTGAGTGTGTAGGTCGAAGCAGTCGCGCCGCTGATCTCAGACGTGGTGGTGCCGTCGCTACTGATCCACTGGTAGCTGAAGATTGCGTCAACCATGCCGTCCGGGTCAGAAATCGTAGAAGTGTCGACTCTCAGGGTCTCACCGACCTCCGCCGTCCCGGAGATCAGAGCGTACTTCACGACCTCAGTGGAACTGCTGGTCAGGGTCTCTTCGTAGCCGGCATCGTCGGTGAAGGTCACTCGCAACTTGATGTGGTTGCCCTCATCGGCTGCCTGCAGCGAGTACGTATCGTTGCTTTCGCCGGCGATGTCTGTGTCGTCGGTACCGTCACTTCTGATCCACTGGTACATAAACGTCGCGTTGTCGATACCATCGGCGTCGACAACCTTTGACACCTCGGCGCTCAGTGTCTGAGCCACGTGAGCGGAGCCCACGATATTCGGCGCCCCACTTGCTGGCCTGTTAGGCCTACGAGCGACCGCGCTCGTCTCGACGCTGGTCAGTTCTTCGTCGTGGTTCGCATCGTCGGTAAAGCTTACCTTTACCTTGATGTACTGGCCTTCGTCCGCCTCAACGAGCGAGTAACTGCGAGCAGTTGCGCCGGCGATTTCTGAATCCTCGCTACCGTCGTTCCGGATCCATTGGTAACTGAAGGTCGCATTGGTCATACCGTTGGCGTCCGACATCCCCGAGGATTCTGCCGTCAATGTCTCACCAACACGTGCGGTACCACTGATAGTCGGAGCGCCTGCCGCAGACACGTTGGAGTCCTTGATCAGCCCGGTTGCCGTGCCAACCACGAAGGCTGCGCCAGACGGATTGGAAAGCGTCAATGTTACGGTCTCATCACCCTCAACGACGTCGTCATCTTTCAGCTGCACCAACACCACTTTCTCGGTGTCGCCCGGTTCGAAGATGAGTGTCCCGCTGTCAGCGACGTAGTCAGCTCCCGCCGTTGCAGTGCCATCTGAGGTCGTGTATTCGACCGATACCTGTTCAGATGCTGCGGGGCGCAACATGACCGCAAAAGCCAGCTGTTCGGTGGCTCCTTCAGGTGCGGTTTCACCCTGCACCCTCACACCCGTGTACTGAGGAGTATACGTTGCCACCCTATAGGTGGAGCGATAGCAGCTACCGCCCCTATAGTCCGTTACGTGGAACAACGCTTTATCGACGTACACGGGCCAACCGTCAAGCATGCTCGCCCGGCGAGAAGAAGTGACCTCACGCAGGTGTGCTTCCTTGTTGCTAAGTTGGACATCATATGTGAGTGCAGTTGTTCCCTGTGAGGCCCACGCAGTGTAATTGTGAGTTGTGGAACTGAAGGTAGGGCTGAAGGAAGTCAGGCTTCCTCCCACCGCTGTCACCTCAAGGCCTTCGGCTTGCGTGTATTGGAAGCCATCGATGCACGTTGTAGCTGCGACGAAACCGGTAAGCGAACTGGTATACGGACCTGAACGGTTGTTTCGCTCGTCCGTGAGCCACACCTGAACCCTGAGCTTGTGGCTTTGGTCTTCTAGCTTTACGACATACGATTTGCCGAACCCGTCGTTGACGTCCACAATAGCTCCGGTGTCGGCATCCTGACGCTGCCATTGGTAGTCGTAGGTGTAGACGGGATTGCCGATGTTGCCATTACCCTTGTCGTTCTTGGGCTGGTTTCTGTCATCGGGATTGGACAGGTTGCTGACTCCTGCAGTCAGAGTCTTGGCCACCTGCGCACTGCCGCTGATGCTGGGTTTGTTGTTTGGATTTCCGATAATCGATTTGCCCACGGGAGGTGGAGTAGTCCTCTCCTCGCCCTTGATCTGAATCATGGCAACCCAGCCTCGGTTAAGGATCCATCGATTGCCATAGTAAGCGCTGTAAAGGTAATTTTGGTTCTCTAGACTCCATGATGAGTCGTTCGTCGGGTCTTCGTTCCCTGATCTCGTCTGGGCTCGCCGAAGTATTCCATACTCCCGCTGGGGGAAGAACGAAGTGGGTCTCTGCCCGACTTCCACCCAGTATGTGGTGTTGGCTTTCAGCGCGACCCCTTCGCTCGGAGCTGTCCAGGTATTGAGTGCCCCAAGTCTGATGTCCGAGGAATGGACCCTGAAGCTTGATGGATTGACCATCGTGGCGATGATCCTGCCCGGTGTGTTGCCATTGTTGTTTTCCCGGATCAACATCTCATACCAGTACGGGTCAAAGGTTCCACCCCCTGGAGTGCCACCAAGCAGCGTTGAAATGGTGGTGATGTCGTAGCCGTCGGCGTGGTCGCCGGTCGTGAAGCGCTGCGCGATTCGGGCCGCATTGATGTTTTCAGGATTCTGCAACCAGTTGCTGACGAGCGTGTCGGTGTTGTCGTCGTCGGCTACGTGGACCCTCATAGTCTGTTGTCTGTTGTTGAAGCCGCCGCCGTTAAGGGTCAGGGTGACCTCTTTGCGCTCATCGTTACTATCGGAGTCGGTGACCGGTGTCACCGTAACGGTCTGAGTGTCGCTATAGTTTGTGGTTGTGAAGGTCCGGGTGGCCGGTGACACGGTGACGGCTCCGGTATCGTTGGAGCGGATGGTCATGGTGACGTTGCCCGTGGGAGCGTTTCGGAGCGCAATGTTAAACGAAGCGCTACTTCCCCCCCTCGGAGAGCAAGATGAACTGCGGGTCGATCTCTAGGTCACTTGTCTGGGCTTGAATTGGATTGTCCGGGCCGCTTAGCCAGACCGTGAGCGCGATGAGCACGACCAAAGTAGTGGTCACGGCCCTACGGCTTCTGCGTGCCAAGGCTCGCATGTCTCTTGAACTGCTCATCTCAACGGGTCCTTTCCGCTTGGATTCACCGAGGGGCTGCCTTCAAGGGGTGTGGAGTCATGCATCGGTAGTCCCGCGACATCCCGCGGGCAGTGCATGACGCTGGGGTGGTACGTCTGTGGCCAGGGCCCGGGCTCGCTGCTGAACCATCTCGTCCGGGACCCCGAAGTGCTCGGCGATCTCCCACGAATCGACGAGACCCGCGGCTCGCGCCTCTTCAGCGTCGACGAGTAGCCCGTACGCAAAGTCCTCGGCTTCTCGCTCGTAGCGTTTGGCAAGGACCGCGTGATCGCGCAGGAGGAGGTGGTTACCTCGATGCAGAAGCCGATGCGCGATGGCGTGGGCGATGACCCACCGTCGCCACTCAGGTTCCAATCGCTCGGCAACGACAACGATGCCGTCCACTTGCAACTCGCTGAGGACTTCGAGCGGCCACGGCTGCACTTCCAGCCCAAGGCCATTGGCCACCGCTTCAGCATCAACACGACCCTCCAGGCCCAGTTCCTGCCGCAGCGTGGAGCCTCGCTGCTGAGCCCGATTCATCGTTTTGTGGTGCCTCTACCCCGCTACGCCCTTGCAGCACCGGCATCAGGGCGAAGCCGCCGTGAGGCTGTGAAGATGGCTCGATGAAGCCCGGAGTCGCGTGAGTGTGCTGGGGGTGTGCAATTTCGTCGGGGTCGTGAGGGGCGGCTCTCGGAGCAGCCGTGTATAAGTGCAGTTATCCACCCCTTAGCTCTCTAGTCGCGATGACTGGCGGACGTGACGCGTGCCCCACGGGACCACGAGTGCTGCCTACCAAGCGGAAGCCACCCGAGCCGCTCAGGGGGATAGCCCGGTACGGCGTGGAGAGCGAGCCAGGGGGAGCCTGCCCCCTCGCTCTGGGACCTGCGGTTGAGATGCACCGGTTCTGGGGAGTTGGGAACCTCGCGGATAGTGCTGCAGCCCTGCGTTCGGCGGCTGACTCCGGCTGGGCAGAGTCTCAAGCTGCGCCCCCCGACCTGAGCGCCGGTCCCACGGGGGCAGATGGGGTCGGGGTGGTTGGTGAGACGCTGCCGGACGGCGTAGCCGTGAGCGTGCCTGACCCCCTCTCAGAGGGTGCCGCTCAGTTGACGGAGTCCGATGTCGTCAACCTTGCTGGGCTCCTCGACCACGAGGTCGCCAGGAATACCGTGAGGAGCTATCGGAGCCAGTGGGGGAGCTTCCTCGCGTGGGCGATGCGACGGGGTGTTCCCGCCCTTCCTGCTGAGCCGGCGCACGTCGCTGCTTACCTTGCGGAGCGCATCGAGGAACTCGGGCACAAGCCGGCAACGCTGCGAGCGGCAGCCGCAGCCATCGGGTTCGTCCACCGGGCGGCAGGGTTCGACAACCCATGCGTTCGGCCGGAGGTGAAGAGGACGCTCAGGAGCGCCACGCGAAAAGCCGGCAGGGCACAGAAGCAGGCCAAGGGGCTGACAGCAGACGGGCTCGCCGCGATCCGGTCGACAGCCTGCGAGCCGCGAGCCGGCAGGGGCGGGCGGCCGGAGAGTGCGGAGACTGCGGAGTCCCGAGGCAGGCTGGACATCGCGGTAATCAGCCTCATGCGCGACGCCATGCTGAGGGTCTCAGAGGCCGCGGCCCTGACCTGGCTGGACATAGAAGAGGAACCTGACGGGACGGGGCGCCTCCTGATTCGGCGCTCCAAGACGGATCCTGAGGGTTCCGGTGTTGTCGCGTTCGTGTCCGCCCCGACCATGGAGGCGCTCGGATCGATACGAAACGGTGCCCCGACCAGCGCCAACATATTCGGGCTGCGGCCAAACCAGATGTCGAAGCGCATCAAGAAAGCCGCGCAGGCGGCGGGGCTCGGGGACGGCTTCAGCGGTCACTCGCCACGGGTGGGGATGGCACAGGACCTTGTGCGGGCTGGCGTCGAGTTGCCCGGCCTCATGACGGCCGGGCGGTGGCGCACACCCGCCATGCCAGCGCGCTATACCCGCAATGAGACCGCCAGCAGGGGCGCCATAGCGCAGTTCTACCGCACCTACCCCCTGGCCAGCCGAGCGTGAGCGAGGACCAGGAGGAGTTTGCAGAGTATCAGTAGCCCGTAGTAGGCTCCGCCGGAGCAACCATCAATGCCGAGGAGTCAAGCGATGGATAACTGCACTTATTCTCGCTTTGATTGTGAAGAACTGAACGACTAACCGCGTTCTTTAGTGACTGAAGCGGCCCCATCTTATCCTGCTCCTCGCGAAGCTGGTCGAAGACCACATAGCTGCCTACTTGTATTGTACTCTTTGAGCTATTGTGTGGCAGTAATCGGACTGTAAGGAAACTGCATCAGCGCGACCGCATTTGACTCGACCTTGATGTAGCGCCGAATCCCGAGGATCCACCTCGGGGGTGCTGACTTACTGGCCCCGTGCGGGACCGTGCCTCTATCCAGGGAGGGTCCCTACCGGCCGCGATTCATCGCTCGCTGCGCAGTCTCTCGCGGTGTTGAGCCCGAACGAACTTGATGAAGTTGTGAATCGACTCGACATCCTCAGGCGGGAGGCCGGTAACCGCGTCGCGGAATGAGACCTCCGCGGCTTTGAGCAACTCGGACTCGACGACGGATTGCCCCAGGAGATGCTCGGGGCTCGTCTCGCAGTGGAACGCCACCTCGACGAGGTGTTCGTGCTGGGGCTTCATGCGCCCCGCCTCCCACGCCCAGACCGTGTGCGAAGCAACGCCGACGAGCTCACCGAGTTGGCGCTGGGTCAGGCCTACTCCCTTGCGCGCCTCACGGATGCGCGCCCCAAGGTCCTTCCAGCGGTATCCGCGATCCCTGGTCATGCGTTGAGGGCCCCTGTCCTTCGCCCGCCGAGGGAGATTGCGCCAACAGGATAGAACGGGTGTTCTTGACATGCACTGTGGTCACGCATAGAGTACCACACTGTCCAGACGCAGATCATCGAGGAACTACGCACCGCCATGCCCCGCCGTCGAGCCGTGGTCAGACTCAAGCCCGAGCCGCTCTGGGAGCGGTTGGCCGTTCTCGGTCGCTCCCAGAACTGGCTCGCGCGCGAGGCCGGGATCAGCCCCGGGTACCTGTCCATGCTCGTCAACGGCAAGCGCTCCCCATCTGGACGCCTCCGCCGGCGGTTGCAACGGATCCTCGAGGTGGAGGACTTCCATGAGCTGTTCACCTTCGGGTCCACGCCAGACGAACCGTAGGAGTTCGCCCCGGCTTCCGTTTCAC
The DNA here is from genome assembly GCA_963667465.2 of Dehalococcoidia bacterium. Taxonomy (GTDB): domain Bacteria; phylum Chloroflexota; class Dehalococcoidia; order UBA2979; family UBA2979; genus VXMT01. The sequence continues at coordinate 1,793,869 of CAXXDN010000002.1, forward strand.
GGCGGCGGACCGGTGATTGCTGGCCGTCCCGTGCCCTACCCGAGCGGCGAGTTGCCCGAGGACTTCCCGGAGCGGCTCGAACGGCTGAAGCACGCGAGTGGCCTCTCATGGGACGCCTTCGCCGAAGCCCTGGGCGTCGAACGCAAGCAGGTACTCCGCTGGCGTCGCGGCACCGAGCCCAGCGGCAGCGCCTACCACGCCCTCGTCGAGCTGGCCCGCTGGATCCCGGGCGGTATCGAGATCCTCTTCGGCGAGGACTTCTTCCCGTCCCCGGACGGGAGGTAGGTCATGCCGCGACGTCGAGCGCGGCCCCGGCGGGTCGCCTACGCACACCCCAACGGATTCGCCAGGAGCCTCGTCCGCATCAAAGAGGCGTCCGGTCTGACATGGGCGGCGCTCGCCCGCGAGCTCGGGACCACCACGCTCAACGTCTGGCGATGGCGGAAGGGCGTGCGCCCCAACGCGCACCACCTGCTCGCCCTCCAGGACCTGGCCCGTCGGATGGACCTCGAGCACCTACTACCGAGGGCGCACGTGCGGCGGCGCCTGTAGGCGACAGGTCCATCATTGGAACCGCTACCAGGACGCGGACTCGGGCGACCGGTCCACTAGCGCCGACGGCCCGCTCGTCGCATCAGGCTCCACTGAAGACGAACGCCGCCCAGAAGGATGGTGCGCTGTACCGTGCCGACCCATTCGAGACGCTCGACGACCGGCGGCCACGGGGCAGCGCGCGCAGTGGCGCTCGCATTGATTCATAAGCATCGAGCTCAGCTTCGTCCGCATCGCGCAGCCAGAGCTGAGCTTCGCGGAGCGCGGCCGCTGGTGGCCTCTTCGCGAGGAAGAGCTCCTCGTAGAACCTGGATACGATGAGGGCAGTTGCGAAGTCGTCCACCTCCCAGAGCGTCGAGATGACGCCTGCAGCCCCCGCGGCGACGAAAGCCGTCGCGAGGCCGAGAGCTTCATCCACCGCTTCGTACTCTTGGACCACACCTGTCTCGCACGCGGATGCGACCACGAGTCGGGCAGGGATCTCCAGGCCGGCAACTTCGAGGGCGGAGAGTTCTTCCTCCCCTGAGAGCGACAGGGCCGCCGAGAGCAGTGGGTCCAAGAGTCCGCCTCCGCCGTGGCAGGCGAAGTGGACGTGCGTCGCTGGCGGCAGTACCTCCAACACCCGCTCCTTCGTCGCCTCTGCTCCCTTTAGCACCAGACTCTGTGCCGCCGGCACGAGTGCTTCAACGAGCTCGATCTCGAGTTCAGCTCCGTTGAGCGGGCGTGAGTGAGGGAGGGGGTTAGCGATCCCAACAAAACGAATCGGATCACTATCCTGCCGAGATGCGCGTTGCATGCAGGCGAGTTGGAGCCGAGCCGACGGGGCGAACGTCACATCGAAGTCGTCGATCAAGCACCGCTGACTCCCGGCAGGATCCCTCCAGGCAATAGCATGTAGCGGCATCAGCCCGAGGAGTCCCGCAGGGACCAGCGTGACACCGGACGCGCCGCGACCAGCCAGCGAGTCTGCGAGAGGGCGAAGCAGTTGTTCACCGATGAGGGGCGAGAGGGCCGCGATGGCTGTATCGAGATGCTCCGGCGCGTGCGCTTGGGCGGCCAGATATGCAGCCGAGCCCACGTGGGTCCCGTCCGCATCAAGACCCATCATCGCCATGCGAACGATCGCCTGCGAGTCACAATCAGGCGCGTGGATCGCCTCGACCTCTATGCCGGTATCGTCAGTTCTGTCCACGATGATCGCGAACGAGCCTCCGGGTGCGGAGCCTAGGTAGACGAGCGGCCGTTGGGGCTGTGCAACCTTGCCGATCCCATCGAGAGTCGGAGGATCAAGAGCCTTCTCGAAGGTTGGGATCTGTCGCAAAGCGGAGCGGATCCGCGCGAACCGCTCCGAGCGATCCGACGCTGAGCGGTCCTCCAAGCCGAGGATGTCCGCCCGGAACGAAGCGATCGCATTCTCAAGTTCGACACGCAGGCCCGGATCGAGGTGGGACAGCGCACCGAGATCGATGCTTTCGGCCAACGTAAGCAAGCCGAGCTCCCTGGTTCGCCCGAGTTCCAGCGCCGTCACGGCCTTCTCTAGACGACCCGCGCGCACCAGTGCGTGTGCAGCGAAGCGAAAATCTGTCGTGCTCTTGCTATGCTCCGACATCCGATCGTCGGCGTGCGAGTGGGTGGAGATCGCTGATGCTGCAGCCTCAATGAGGTGCTGTGCAGCATCTGCAGCGAGATCCACGTCGTCTCGCTCCTCTGCCAGCGCAATGAGGCGCCGACTGGCCTCGCGGGCCTCTGTCGGCCCCATGTCTGCCGACAAGGCGGTGAGTGCCATCTTCAGGGCTTCGATCGCGCCATCTTGATCGGCGCGTGCCGAGCGGATCTTTCCGATGGTGAACCATGCATGGCCAAAGCGGAGCGGCGACGCCCCCACCGGACTGAGTCGCACCGACTCCATGGCGCTCGCCTCGGCCCGATCTAGAAGCTCCGATTGATGAGCAGGGGCGATGCCAGCCAATTGCGAGAGCTGGTACTGCTGGGCGGCAAGATTGTGCTCGGCAGAAGCGAGGAGTGGGGCTTGGCTGGCAGAGCGCGCCCCGTCGCGCGCATTCGCGGTGTGACGGATGGCCCTACGCAGATTGGCCCCGCGATCGCCGGAGTCGGCACGCGCGTAGGCCATCCCAAGATGCAGTTGGGTGAAGGCCCAATTTCCGGGATCCCGCTCGCGTGACCGGTGATTCAGAGCAAGTTCAAGGTGTTCACGGGCCTGATCGACGTCACCTGCATCTCCGCGATTTAGAAGGAGGAGCGCGAGATTGGTCTGAGCCATGGCCCAACTGTCGCGGTCGCCCGACTGCCATGACAGATCGATCGCGTCCCTGAGCAGTGTGATGCTCTGGGTGCGGCTCCATGCCGGATCGCCGCGCGGACGGATCCCGAATGCCATGCTCAAGTTCATCAGAGTGGGGACTCGACGCTGCGGGTGATCGACGTCCGGGTGCGCGTCCAGGATCGAAATCACCATCCTGAGTAACTCGATGGCGCGTTCGATGTTCTGCTCGCGGTCTGCTCCCTCGCCCTCAAGGAGAGCCGCGGCTGTCCTGGCGGCTACTTCCGCCCGCCGCTCTGGATAGGTGCCCGACGGCAAGAAGTCCAGTAGATCTAGCCCGGCCTGAGCCAGTGCCTTCGGATCCGCTCCGCGCTTCGCATCCTCGAACGCGCGCTGCCGCGGAACGACCTCCTCATCCCAGAATCTGCGGATGACCGATTCGCGCACGGACCAGGCACCACTCAAGTCTCCCCGTCGGACGAGCTGCGCCGTTCGCAGCATCGACTCGGCGAATCTCCGCCTGTCTTCAGTCGTGGCGCTTTCCAGATGCTGTCCGAGGCGCTGTTCCGCTTCGTCAGTCGCGATCTCCGGCCACCGCTCTACCACTTCGCGAAGTTGCTCCTCGCTCCCGACGAGCGCGAGGTCCTCAAGCCCACTCTCGATCCGCTGTCGCCTCTGATTGACCTCGATCGCCATCAGCAGTCTTCGATAAGCGGGTTCATGAGGAGCGGCGTCGCCTGCACCTGCTCTTAGCGCCTCGGCGTCGGCATCTATGTCCAGACCCACACCCGCCTCGAGCTCATCGAACGTAACCACTACGGGGGGGCCGGGGACTTCGCGAACGGCATCGCCCAACTCGTGTCGGACAACGGCGACTATATCGGCAAGGCCCTCGATTGGATCTAGATCGTCGTCGCTCGCGCGTGCCGCGATTAGAGGAGCTGCCTTCGCGAGGCGGAGCACAAGCAGCGGCATGGAGCGGTTCAGTGGCCGATCGCAACTCGAGCACTTGGACTCGATCAGGTCCGGAAGTCGCTCAACCAGATCTGGGCGCTCAACGGCGTCGATCGCGAGCCACGTGACCTGCGAGGTCGCTTCGCCGCACCTAGCGCACTTCCAGTCCACGGTCCTGGCTTGGGATATCGGCATTTGGAACAGTCTCGGTTGCCGACGCAGCCCCGGCACTCATCCGTTGGAGGGCGGCGTTGATCGAAATCTCTTGAGCTTTGCGAATACCGCGAGGATCCCCAGCAGTCTCGCGCAACCGCGCTCCTCGACCAACCCTCCTCGCTCACCGGCTCTGACACGCCGGGGCCGTTCATGAATGAAGTCCCTTGCAGGGGACTCCGCGCGCGGGCCCGCGCCTCGACACTCCCCGCCCAGACTGTTGCACGATGCACCCGACCCGCAGCTTCGCTGTCGCGCGCATCACACGGGCGAACAACCACCATGGACCGCACACCTGACCGCGAGACTCGGGAAGCTCACGCCCCACGGACTGCCGGAGAGCCGGCGGCCAAGGATGACGCCGTCGCGCTTGAGACCCGCTGGCGGACGGGTCCGCGAACACGGGCCTGGAGCGAACTCTGGCGCCGGCTCCTCGATGGGTTGCACGTCGCGCGGGCTAGCGATCGCCCCGCCACGGACGACGAGTCGGCATCGTAGGCGAGCCGCTGCTCAGCGAAGCTCACCCACGCGGCCGCAGTTGACGGCCGTCGTATCGTGATCCAGCGCCGGGAGGTGAATGATGAAGGCGATTATCTACTCGCGCGTTTCGACGGACGCGCAGGAGCGCGACGGAACTTCGCTCGACACCCAGGAGCGTGCCTGCGCGGAGTACGCAACCGGGCAAGGTTGGGAGGTCGTCCGCCGCATCCGCGACACGGACAGCGGCGCTCTCCTCGAACGCGAAGGACTGACCGAACTGCGTGAAGCGCTCCGGCATGGGACGGCCGATGTGATCGTCGCCTTCGCCGTCGATCGCCTCTCGCGTAGCCAGAATCACATCGGCATCCTGTTCGACGAGTTCGAGGGCGCGGGCGTCACCATGGCCTTCGTGACCGAGCGCTTCGAGGACACGGCGGTCGGACGCTTCATCCTTGCCGCGCGCGCCTTCATCGCTGAGGTCGAGCGCGAGAAGATCGCTGAGCGCACGATGCGCGGCAAGGAAGAGCGCGCTCGCAGCGGTCGCATTCCCCAGGCGACAGGTCGCGGGATGTACGGCTACTGCTACGACTCCGACACCGGCCGTCGCGTCATCAACGGCGATCAGGCCGCTGTGGTCCGTCGTGTCTTCGAGGACTTCGCCGGCGGCGCGTCGATCATCGGCATTACCAACGCGCTCAACGAGGCAGGGACCCTGAGCTTCACAGGGCGAGCATGGTCGGCCTGGACCGTGAAGAACATGCTGCGCAACCCAGGGTATGCCGGGCGAACGATCTTCAAGCGCACGAAGACGGGCCACCGGCGCGATCCACTCACCGGCAAGCGGCGTCGCACGGTCGCGCTGAGGAACGAGTCGGAGTGGATCGAGGTGCCGGACGCGACACCGGCGGTCATCTCCGAGCAGTTGTTCGATGCGGTGCAGACCCGGCTCCTCGACCCGGAGCGGCGGCGCCAGGCACAGCGTAAGAACGATTATCCCCTCCGTGGCACCGTGCGTTGCTCACACTGCCACAGCGCGATGGTGGGCCAGACGTCGATGGGCAAGTACCGCTACTACCGCTGCCGGCGGGCCTACGCGGGTCCGCGCCACGACCGCTGTCCTGCGCGGTACGTCCGCGCAGGTGACCTCGAGCGTGCGGTGGCGCGCGAGCTCACCACGGTGCTCGCCTCGCCGGAGGTGGTGCTGGCCGAGCTGGAGCATGCGTCCTCAGACGACGCGCGCGATGATGACTTGAGCGCCGCCCAGCAACTCGTCGCGTCGCTCGACGATCAGCGACAGCGGCTGCTCAAGCTCTTCCAAATGGGCGAGGTCGATGAGGCGTACCTGCAGAAGGAACTCGAGACGATCCGCGTCCGACGCTCGCCGGCCGAGGCGACCATCGCTCGACTGAACGGCTCGGGCTCGACGCCCCGCATTCCGGCGAACCCCGACGAGTTCGCCGCCACATGTGAGGCGCTGCGGGAGCGCGTCGCGGAGGAAGTCAAGGCGGGTCGGCTCAATGAAGTCGCCGAGGCGATGCAGATCTCGATCACGATCGCGCGAACCGGCGACGGAGCGTCAGGCGCGCTCGAGGGCGTGATCCCGCACGAAATCGGTAGATTTGGCGAGGATTTTTCTCACCACTGCACGAACATCGGCATGACGACGTGGGTGTAGCGGTCGTCGCCGACGGGGCGGAGGACGCCGGGGCTTGAGGGGGAGCTGGTTTCGACGGCGACCCGGTCGGCGTCGAGGACTTGCAGGACCTCGGTCAGATAGCGGCTGTTGAAGGCGATCTTCGCCTCCTCGCCTTCGACGATGGCGTCCAGCTCACCTTCGTTGTTGCCCAGCTCTTCGGCGCGCGCGGTGATCAGCAGCCGACCGGGCGCGGCGTCCTCGCCCGGGGTGGCGACGAGCCGCACGATGCCGGATCCGTCGCGCGCGAAGATCGAGGCGATGCGCGTCTCTCGCATGAACTCGGCGACGGCGATCTCGGTCCGCGTGGCGTGCGCGCTGGGAATCAACTGGTCGTAGTTGGGGAACGTGCCCTGCAACAGCGTGGCGCTCAGCGTCGCGTGGCCGAGGTCGAAGAGCACCTGCGTGCCGACGGCGTTGAAGCGCATCTCCACCGGGTCCTCGACCTCGGCGAGCATCCGCGCCAGTTCGCCGAGGGCGCGCGCGGGGACGATCGCCTCGCGCTCGGGGGGACTGCCTTCGAGCTCCATCGTGTGGACCGCGAGGCGAAAGCCGTCGGCGGCGGCGAGGCGCAACTGGTCACCCTTGATGCCGAAGTGGACGCCGGTGAGCACCGGCCGGGAGTTGTCCGTCGCAGCGGCGAAGACCACCTGGTTGATTGCGCGCCGAAGCGCGGCCGGATCGAGGGTGAGCGAGTCTCCGTCCTCGACCGGGGGGATGGGCGGGAAGTCGTCCGCGCTCTGCCCGCCGATGGAGGCCTCGTTGCGGGCACAGGAGAGGCTGACCTGGCGCGAGCGTTCGGCCAGCGAGAGGTTGATCGGCTGCTGCGGGAGCGAGGCGACGAAGTCGGAGAGCAGCCGCGAGGGGAGCGTGATCGCCCCGGCTTCCTCGGTGTCGGAGGCGATCGTGTAGGTGATCGCGATCGTCTCGGCATCCGTCGCCGAGAGCGTGAGGCTCGAGTCGCCCGACTCGAGCAGGATGTGACCGGCGATGGGGAGCGAAGATCGCGCTGGTACGGCGCGCGACACGGCGCTCAGGCCGCGGTGAAGGGCTTCCTGTTGGACCGTAAGCTGCATGGGCGAGCCCGACCCGCCTAATCGCTCAAGCGCTGCGCGCTTTCGCCCGCTAGGCGAGTATACGGGTGAGCACCAGCCGCGGCAATGCGGCGGATCGCATCATTGGATCTGTTACCAAGATCAGGCGGGGTGCATCAGAACGGAGTTACCGAACGGCCATAGGTTGTCGAGGTCAGTGAGTTCAGCAGCGGAGCGGCTCGTGCTCTTGCGGGGAGCAGTACCGTGACGAGCCGCAGCTAGCACTCGACGAATCCTATCGGGGAACAGCCTTTCAGTGCGCATCTCGTCAACCAATGCCGTGAGGTTGGCCCGGACTTGGCGCTGAACGGCCAGAGGGGTTGTTCCGCTGCTTCCCGCCAACGCCTGCTCGACGGCACTACGGACCCGGGCCTGCCCTGCCTCCCGCTCAACACGGCTTCGGCAATAGCCGCACGTATCAGGGCGTCTACAATAGCGGGCAGGGGCGGTTGATCGATATCAGCGCGCCATAGGCTGGGAGTTTGCAGCCGCGGCCGTGGTCCGATGCGCTCAGTACGGCATGCCGTTGCGCGCGTCCCATCCGACTCTTCTGCAGGGAAGCGGGGTTGGCGATCCGTCAGCGTTCGAAGGCTGTGGCGCACGCTTTCGCCCGTTGCTCAGTCGCGCTGGCGGGCCTCGGCGGGTTCGTGCTGGCCTGGAGCCTCTGGGCCGTCGTGATCGCCCGGCGGGCCCCCGTGCCAGACGAAGCCGTACTCTGGGGAGTCCTGACTACCAGCGTGCTGGTACCTACCGTAGCCTCGGCAGCGGCCGTTTGGCGCCCATCGTTGCTCCCGGCGCTCGCGGCGCTCCTTTGCGGAGCGCTCTTGTTGATGCCCGCCTCACTGTTTTGGCTGATCCGGCTCAACGCCTCCTCGTAGCCATAGCGACCGATCGCGGTGAGCCGCCACCTTACGCTCGCCGTCGCGCGCGGCTCCGCCTCCGTTGCCGCGTGTTCTCGCGCGGCAACCATAGAAGCGCACTGCGGCGCGGTCAGGGAAACCGATTTGTGATGCAGCGAAAGCGCGGTACGGTAACAGTTACTTCTGATGCACTGCAATGCGGCGTCACAGGGCCCACCCGGACCGCTACGAGCAGTAGGGCGTGAACAGCTCCGCGGCCGCGCGCACGCGGCGCACGAGCGTCGCATGGCTGGCGTGCTCGCCCAGCTCGGAACCGACGCCGGCCAGGAGCTCGGACACTGCATCGAGGCTGCCGCACTGCGCCCAGTACGACGTGCGCAGCAGCTCGGCGAACTCCGCAGCGGCGGCGGTCTGGCGGAAGTGCGGACTGGCCGCTCCGATCTCCGCGGCGATCGCGGCCACCGTGATGCCCTCCTCGATCTCGACCGGCCGCCCGCTCGAGGGGTTGAGCCAGCGCAGCCGGGCGGTCGCCAGCGCGGCGTCGGGGGCGGCGCCTTCCTGCAGGCGCAGCTCGTAGAGGGCGGTCACGTCGCGCGCGAAGCCGGGCTCGCCGAAGTCGAGCGAGTCGTCGCGGAAGTCCTCGTCGGACACGGCGCGGTTCTCGTAGCCGATCAGCCGGTACTTGCGGACCGTGGCCGGGTTGAACTCCAACTGGATGCGGGCGTCGCGCGCGGTCTCCGTGAAGACGCCCTGGGCGCTCTCCTCCAGGAAACGGTCAGCGGCCGCGCGGTCGGCGAGGTAGTGGTACGTACCGTTGCCGCGGTTGGCGAGCGCCTCCAGCAGCACGTCGTTGTAGTTGCCGCTGATACCGACGCCGATCGAGGTGAGGGCGGCATTGCGCTGCGCCTGCACGTCGACGAGCTCCAGGATCGACTCGGGACCGGTCGCGCCGACGTTGGCGACGCCGTCCGAGAGCAGGACGATCCGGGCCTGCCGGCCGCGCTCGAGATCGGCCGCGGCGAGCCGGTAGGCGAGGCGCAGGCCTTCTTCGGCGTAGGTGCTGCCGCCCGTGGCGAGGGCACGCGCGGCGCTCGCGATCTCCTCGCGGCGATCCCCGTCCACGAAGTCGCTGACGAGGCTGGCGCGCGATCCGTAGCTGACGAGGGCGGCTCGGTCCCTCGGGCCCAGCAGCTCGACCAGGCCCGCGATCACCTCGCCGGCCACACCGATCCGGTTGTCCGCCTCCATCGAGCCGGAGACGTCCACGACGAAGATCAGCGAGACGGGGCCTCGCTCCTCCGGGGGCGCGGGGTTGCTGACGCCGACCCGCAGCAGCACGTAGTCCTCCGGCCCGAAGGGCGAAGGCGCGGCGTCCAGGTGCAGGCCCAGGGCGCCCCCGGCGGCCGGGTAGTCCTGCGGGAGGCTGTTGATGAACTCCTCGACCCGCACGGCGTCCGGTGGCGGCAGGGCGCGCTGCCCGAGGTAGAGCCCGAGGATCTCGTAGGACGCCGTGTCGCCGTCGAGGGCGAAGGTCGAGAGCGCGTCCTCGTCGGCATCGATGAACGGATTGACACCGTGGCCCTTGAAGAACATCAGGGGCAGCGGCCGGTCGTTGGGGTTGGCCGAGCCACCGGCCTCCGGCGGGATCGCCGGCGGCGCCTGCTGAGCCGCCTGGACCGCAGCCGCCGGCGCCGCCGAGGCCGGCGCCGCCTGGCGCTCGGTGCTGGCCGCCTGCGGGGCCTCGAACTCGTCCTCGCCGCAGCCGCTGAGCACGAGGCCGGCCGCGAGCGCAGCCAGGGCGAGCGTCCCGGACACGATCCGTCCCGCCCCGCGCGCGCCCGTCGCGAGCCGGACGAGGGTCGCGAAGGACAGGACGCTGCCGATTGCGAGGACCAATGCTCTCATCTGGGGCCTCCCGGGATGCGAATCCGGTGCGGGCCGGCGCGGGCCGGTGCGGAGCACTTGCCCGCCGCCAACCCGCTGTTACCGATACGTACGTCCCGGGGCGGTGATTAGTTCCCGAAGCCCGCGCAGGCGGGTCTGCGGGAGGCGCGGACGGGGCTGGCGGTCGCGGGCGTAGGACCGGGGCGCTACGCCTCGGGGGCGGCCTCGCGGAGCGCGGCGGCGAGCGCCTCGACGGTGCGCTCGATCAGCGCTTCGTCGTGGGCGAGGGAGACGAACCAGGCCTCGAACTGCGAGGGCGGCAGCATGACGCCCCGCTCGAGCAAGGCGCGGTGGAAGCGGGCGAAGCGCTCGGTGTCGCTCTCGGCAGCCTCCGCGTAGTCGCCGGGCGCCCCGGCGCGGAAGAAGCCGGTCAGCGCCGACCCGGCGCGCGCGACGGCGAAGGGCACGCCCGCCGCCCGCGCCGCCTCGGTGACGCCGGCCTCGAGCTGCGCGCCGAGCGCTTCGAGGCGCGCGTACGCGGCCTCGTCGGCCTGCACCGTGCGCAGCGTCGCGAGGCCGGCGGCCGTCGCGAGCGGGTTGCCGGAGAGCGTGCCGGCCTGATAGACGCCGCCGGCGGGGGCCATTTGCTCCAGCAGCTCGCGTGGGCCGCCGTAGGCGCCGACGGGCAGGCCGCCGCCGATCACCTTGCCGAGCGTCGTGAGGTCCGGACGCACGCCGTAGCGGCCCTGCGCGCCGGACCAGCCGACGCGGAAGCCGGTGATCACCTCGTCGAAGACGAGCAGCGCGCCGTGCGCGTCGCAGAGCCGCCGCAGGCCCTCGAGGTAGCCGTCGCGCGGCGGGACGACGCCCATGTTGCCGGCGACGGGCTCGACGATGACGGCGGCGACGGCGCCGGGGTGCGCCTCGAAGATCGCCTCGACGGCCGTGGCGGCGTTGTAGGGGGCGAGCAGCGTCTGCGCGGCGAAGGCGGCGGGCACGCCGGGCGAGTCCGGCAGCCCGAGGGTTGCGACGCCGGAGCCTGCGGCGGCGAGCAGGCCGTCCGAGTGGCCGTGGTAGCCACCCTCGAACTTCACGATCAGATCGCGCCCGGTAGCCGCGCGGGCGAGCCGCAGCGCGCTCATCACCGCCTCGGTCCCGGAGTTGACGAAACGCACCATCTCCACCGAGGGCAGCGCCTCGACGATCAGTTCGGCCAGCTCCAGCTCGGCCTCCGTCGGCGCGCCGAACGAGGTGCCGCGCGCCGCCGCCTGTCCGACCGCCTCGACCACCGCCGGGTGGGCGTGGCCGAGGATCAGCGGGCCGAACGACCCGAGGTAGTCGATGTACTCGTTGCCGTCAGCGTCGGCGACGATGGCGCCCGCGCCGCGGTCGAGCACCAGCGGGTCGCCACCGACGGCGCGGTAGGCGCGCGCCGGCGAGTTGACGCCGCCGGGAAGCACCGCCCGCGCCCGCGCCATCAGCGCGCGCGAGCGTTCGAGCGAGCGGCCGCCGGCCTCGGCGCTCACGAGGCGACCGCGCTCGGCAGCAGCACGCCGAGCGCCTCCGCCAGCTCGGGGAGTGTGTCGATCGCGAGGGCCGGCGCCGGGTAGTCCTCGGCCAGCTCGGCGTCCTCGCTGCGGCGCACCCAGGCGACGGGCAACCCGGCACGGTTCCCGCCCAGCACATCGGCCTGGGGCGAGTCGCCGACGTAGAGCACCTCGGCGGGCGCGCAGCCGAGGCGGAGGCAGGTGACCTCGAAGACCGTGCGGTGCGGCTTGTAGGCGCGGAGCGACTCGGAGCTTTGAATCACGGAGAAGCGCAGCCGGTTGTGCGAGACCGCGCTCTGCAGGAAGTCCTCGTCCGCGTTGGAGAGCAGGGCGAGGCGGTAGCCCGCGGCAGCGAGGGCGTCGAGCACCTCGCGCGTGCCGGGGTAGGCGGGAGCGTGGCTCAGCACCTCGCGGAAGTGGTTCGCGCCGGCGGCCGGGTCGCCCTCGAGGCCCTGGTCCTCGAAGACCCGGGCGAACTGCCGCCGCCAGATCTCCCAGGTCGTGATGAACTCGGGCACGGGGCCGTCGAGCATGTACTCGCGGTCCGGCTTGCCCTCGTCGTCGACGCGGTCGCCCCAGGGGCTGACGCTGTTCCAGGCCTTCTCGAAGCCCTTCGCGGCCTCCTCGAAGTCCTCGACGGCGAGGCCTTGCTGGTCGAGCGCTTCGCGGAGCGCCTCGCGGAAGTCCCAGTCGAGGAGCGTGCCGTAGCCGTCGAAGGCCACGGCGCGGATGGCGCCCGCGTCGAAGGCGGGCGCCGCGGGGGCGCCGTTGTCTGTCGTCACCGCGTCTCGCGTAGCCAGCGCGCCGCCTCCTTCGCGTGGTACGTCAGCAGGATGTCGGCGCCGGCGCGGCGGATCGAGGTCAGCGCCTCGAGGATCGCGCCGCGTTCGTCGATCCAGCCATTGGCGGCCGCCGCCTTCAGCATCGCGTACTCGCCGGAGACGTTGTACGCCGCGAGCGGCAGTTCGGTCGAGTCACGCACCGCGCGCACAACGTCGAGGTAGGCGAGCGCGGGCTTCACCATGACGATGTCGGCCTGCTCCGCGATGTCGATCGCGACCTCGCGCACGGCCTCGCGCACGTTGGGCGGGTCCAGCTGGTAGCCGCGCCGGTCGCCGAACTGCGGGGCGGAGTCGGCGGCCTCGCGGAAGGGGCCGTAGAAGGCGGAAGCGTACTTCGCGCTGTAGGCCATGATCGGCAACTGCGCGAAGCCGGACTCGTCGAGCGCCTCGCGAATCGCGGCCACGCGCCCGTCCATCATGTCCGAGGGCGCGACCATGTCCACGCCCGCCTCGGCGAGCGAGACCGAGGTGCGCGCGAGCAGCTCGATCGCGGCGTCGTTCTCCACCTCGCCGCGGGCGTTGATCGGGCCACAGTGCCCGTGGTCGGTGTACTCGCAGAGGCAGACGTCGGCGATCACGGCCAGCGAGGGGTCGGCCTGCTTGAGCGCCTCGCTGGCGCGCTGCGTGATGCCGTCGTTCGCCCAGGCGCCACTGCCCGCGGCGTCCTTGAGGTCGGGCACGCCGAACAGCAGCACCGCGCGCACGCCGAGTTCGTGCAGCTCAGCAGCCTCCGAGGCGAGCATGTCCGTCGAGAGGCGCGCCTGCCCCGGCATCGACTCGATCGGCTGGCGGATGCCGGAGCCCTCGGTGACGAACAGCGGGTAGACGAAGGAGGCGGGGTCGAGCCGGGTCTCGCGGACCAGCCCGCGCAGCGCCTCGGAACTGCGCAGCCTCCTCGTGCGCGCGAAGTCCCGCGTACGTGTCGCGATGGTCATGGTGCAGCCTCCTCCGTGGTGGCGGCGAGGGCGTCGAGGTCTAGCGCGGCGATGCGGGCGTTAAACACGTCACTGAACCGGGGGAGCAGGTCCACTGCCCACTTGCGCTGGTCTTCGAGCACCTCCGCGGAAGACTCGATGCCCCCGCTGCGCGATGCGAACACAAGCGCGCTCTTGTTCTGGGGCTGCTCGTCCCACGTCAGGCGTTCCCCGATCTGCGCCTCGATCGTCTCGCGCTCATCCCGGAGTCGCAGGAATGCAGCGGTGTTCAAGGGCTGTTCGGGCATCTCGATCCGGAGAACGACTTTGAGCCTAGACTGCGCATCGAACCACGTCTGTATCGAGAATCCCTTGTGCCTCGTGCGAGCGTACAGCCAGTTTCCAGCATAGAACTCGGGGCGGGTCGTGAAGAAGTCAGGTAGCGTCTTATCCAACTCAGCGACGAAGTCCGCATAGAAGGCTTGATACGCCTTCTCCTTGTCGCTCAACTCGCGCCTGGTCTTCTTGGCAAGTTCGCGTTGGAAGTCACTTGGCTGCTCTACAACGTTGAAGCGCAGAGCGGGAGCCGAGTCATCGATCCGCAACACCTCTAACTCGACCGCGAAGAACGCCACCGCGTCGCTGAGCTCGTTGAGCCAGTGCACTGCTTCGCGATGCTCATCGCGCACCTCTGGGCTGATCCAGACGACGATCTTCGCGTCGAGGCCAGCGGCGTAGGCGAGCAACTGGCCGAGATGCCCGTGGTCGGTCCGGTCCAGCTGGTTCTCGACGATGACGACACGATCGCTACCCGACTCCTTGCCGAGCAGATCAAGGCTGAATGCCCCGACTGCCGCTTCGGTCTGCGTGACTTCGATGTCCATCCCGAGCGCCTCGCCGAGCGAATCGATGTGCTCAGCCAACCAGGGCGTGAAGTCGCTCGCCTCGTTCGGCCAAACATCGCGAGGGTTTACGTTCTCGATGCTGCCAAGTTCCGGCTCAACCATCACGCCTCCCCCGCCGCGTATCTTCGCAGCGCCGCAACGAGTGCGTCGACCGAGGCGCGGTCGGCGACGACTTGCGGCGGCAGGCCCGCCTCGACTCGATCGGCTGGCGGATGCCCGAGCCCTCGGTGACGAACAGCGGGTAGACGAAGGAGGCGGGGTCGAGCCGCGTCTCGCGGACCAGCCCGCGCAGCGCCTCGGAACTGCGCAGCCTCCTCGTGCGCGCGAAGTCCCGTGTACGTGTCGCGATGGTCATGGGGCAGCCTCCTCCGTGGTGGCGGCGAGGGCGTCGAGGTCGAGCGCTGCGATGCGGGGTGCGAAGACTTCCCGGAATCGTGGCGTCAGATCCACAGCCCAGCGCTTGTGCTGCTCCAGCACAGGTTCGGATGACTCGACGCTCCCATCCTTGTGGGCGAACACGCGCGAGGCTTGGCGATTGTCCAGTCGCTCCCACGTGAGTTGATCGCCGATCGCCGCTTCGATGGCAGCGCTCTGGTTCTGCAGCTGATCGAACGCGGACTTGTTCTTGGCTCGGTCGCCCGTGTCGATGGAGAGTGCGACGCGGAATTGGCCGCTCCCAGTGAACGACCACTGAACGAAGAATCCGGAACGGCCGGTGCTAAAGTCCATCCCGTTGCCGTGACGCACATTCGCAGGATCCGACTTCGTGAAGTACGGGCTTGCAGTGAGCAGGCGCTGCAGCAGGTCAGCATAGAACTCGTGGTACGCGATCTGCTTGGCGGTTCGCTCGGTCTGGGTCTCTTTGACAAGCTTCCGCTGGAACTCGCTTGGCCGCGCGACGACATTGAAGCGCGGCGCAGGTAGCGAATTGCCGATCCGCCACACCTCTAACTCGACTGCGAAGAATGCCACCGCGTCGGTGGTTTGTTCGTTGAGCCAGTGCACTGCTTCGCGATGCTCATCGCGCACCTCTGGGCTGATCCAGACGACGATCTTCGCGTCGAGGCCAGCGGCGTAGGCGAGCAACTGGCCGAGATGCCCGTGGTCGGTCCGGTCCAGCTGGTTCTCGACGATGACGACACGATCGCTACCCGACTCCTTGCCGAGCAGATCAAGGCTGAATGCCCCGACTGCCGCTTCGGTCTGCGTGACTTCGATGTCCATCCCGAGCGCCTCGCCGAGCGAATCGATGTGCTCAGCCAACCAGGGCGTGAAGTCGCTCGCCTCGTTCGGCCAAACATCGCGAGGGTTTACGTTCTCGATGCTGCCGAGTTCCGGCTCAACCATCACGCCTCCCTCGCCGCGTATCTTCGCAGCGCCGCAACGAGTGCGTCGACCGAGGCGTGGGCGGCGACGACTTGCGGCGGCAGGCCCGCCTCGACCGCCGCCTCGGCGGTTTGCGGACCGATGCAGGCGACGACGGCGCCTCGCAAGGCCTCGAGGTCGCCGCCGAGCAGTTCGGCGAGGTTGCGCACCGTCGAGGACGAGGTGAACGTCACCGCCTCGATCTCGCCGGCGCGTAGTGCGGCCAGCACTCCGGGCGGCGGGTCGGCCGGCGGGGCCGCGAGGTAGAGCGTGACCTCGTCCACCGAGGCGCCCGCAGCGCGCAGGCGCTCGACCGGCGCCGGGTCGGCGCGCTCCGCTCGCGGCACCAGCACCCGCGCGCCCTCGACACCAACCCGCACCAGCAGATCGGCGAGGTCCCGGCCGCTCGCGCGCTCCGGCATCAGGTCCGGCGCTAGCCCGCGCGCTTCGAGGGCGCGTGCCGTCGCAGCGCCGACGGCGGCGATGTGCGCGCCGGCGAAGAGGCGCGCGTCCTCGCCCGCCTCATGCACGAGGTCGAACCAGGCCTCGACGGCGTTGCCGGAGGTGAAGACGACCCAGTGGTAGGCGTCATCGAGCAGTGCTTCCATGGCGGCGTCGACCGCCTCGGGGTCGGCGCGGCGCGCGATCTCGATCGCGGGCAGCAGCACCGGCTCGGCGCCCTCGGCGCGCAGCGCTTCGGCGAGACTCGATGCCTGGCGGCGCGTGCGCGTGACCAGCACGCGCCAGCCCGCCAGCGGGCGGCGCAGCGCCGGCGCGAGGCGCTCGCGCAGCGCGACGACCTCGCCGACGACGAGCAGCGCGGGCGGCTCCACCTCGGCCGTGCGCGCCGACTCGGCGATGCAATCGAGCGGCGCCTCGACCACGCGCTGGCGCGGCGTCGTCGCCTCGACGATCAGTGCGCTCGGCGTCGCGGGCGCGCGTCCGCCCTCGATCAGCGCGCGGGCGATGCCCTCGAGGCGGCCGACACCCATCAGCACGACGAGCGTGTCGACCGCCGTCGCCAGCTCCGCCCAGCGCACCTGCGCGGCGGGCTTGGTGGGATCCTCGTGGCCCGTGACGACCGCGAAGCTTACGGCGACGCCGCGGTGCGTGACGGGGATGCCGGCCGCCGCCACCCCGCCGATCGCCGAGGTCACACCCGGCACGACGGTCGCCTCGAGGCCCGCCTCGGCGAGCGCCTCCAGCTCCTCGCCGCCGCGCCCGAAGACGAAGGGGTCGCCGCCCTTGAGGCGCACGACACGCTTACCGGCGCGCGCCTGGGCGACGAGCGCGGCGTTGATCTCGTCCTGCGTCATCGCCGACCCACCCGGCGCCTTGCCAGCGTTGATCAGCTCCGCCCCGGGCGCGCACTCCGCAAGCAGTTCGGCTGTGCCGAGGCGGTCGTAGAGCACGACCTCGGCCCCTCGCAGCGCCTCGAGGCCGCCCTGCGTCACGAGGCCCGGATCGCCCGGCCCCGCGCCGACGAGCCAGACGTGCCCGGCCTCGCGCTGCGGGGCGCTCATCGGGGCCCGGCCCCGGCGACACCGGCAGCGCCGAGCTGCTCCGCGAGGCCGCGGCCGAGCGCCTCGGCTTCGTCGGCCGGTCCAGCGGCGTCGCCGAAGCTGACCCCGCCGCCGTCGCCGCCGCCGTCCCCTGATCCATCCTCATCCGTGCCGATCATCGCGCGCAGCGCCAGCAGTCCATCGGCAAACTGCGCGTAGGCGCCGACGGGTACGGAGCAGCCGCTACCCAGCTCGGCGAGGACGCCGCGTTCGGCCTCGACAGCCGCGCGCGTAGGTGCGTCGTCGCTGCCCGCCAGCAGCTCGCGCGTCGCCGCGTCGTCGCTGCGGCACTGCACGGCGAGCGCGCCCTGCCCGGGCGAGGGCAGGAATTCCATCGGCTCGAACAGCTGGGTCGCCTCCCCGAGCCGTCCGAGGCGCGCGAGTCCTGCCGCCGCCAGCACGACGGCGTCGTACTCGCCGCTCTCCACCTTGCCGAGGCGGGTGTCGACGTTGCCGCGGATCGGGGCGACCTCGATGTCCGGGCGCAGCGCGCGCAGCAGCAGCGCGCGGCGCCGCGATCCGCTGCCGACGCGCGCCCCCGCGGGCAGCTCGGCGAGCCGCCGCCCGCCGGAGGCGACGAGCACATCGCGCGCGTCGCCACGGGGCAGGATGGCGGCCAGCGTCAGCTCCTCGAGGGCGGCGGTGGGCACGTCCTTGAGCGAGTGCACGGCGAGCTCCGCCCGCCGGTCGAGCAGCGCCTGCTCGACCGCGCGCACGAAGACGCCGCGCCCGCCGATCTCCGTGAGCGGCGAGCTGCGGTCAATGTCGCCCTCGGTGCGGACGCGGACGAGCTCGATCTCGATGCCGGGGTGGGAGGCGCGAAGAGCGCCGGCGACGAGCTCGCTCTGCGCGAGCGCCAGGCGCGATCCGCGCGTGGCGAGGCGCAGCCGGGTCAAGGCGCCGCTGGCGGATCCGCCGGCTCGTCGAGGCGGAAGAGCTGCCGGACCGCATCCACGTAGACATCGCGGTCGCCGCGCTCGCGCAGGGCGGAGATCGGGTCGTGGAGGATGCGGCGCACGAGCGCCTTCGTCATTGCCTCGATGCGCTCGCGTTCGCCCTCGTCGAGGTCGAGCCGCCGCAGCGTGCGCTCCAGCTCGCCCTGCCGCAGCTGCTCGGCTCGCTCGCTGAGCGCGGCGATCGTGGGGGCGACCTGGAGGTGCTCCCACCACTCGAGGAAGCGCCCCGTCTCCTCCTCGACGAGCCGCTCCACGGCCTGCACCTCGGCGGCGCGGGCGTGCGCGTGGGTAGCGGCGATCTCCTGGAGGTCGTCGATGTCGCGGTAGGTCACGCCGGGGATGGCGGCGATGCCGGGGTCGCAGGCGCGCGGCACGCCGATGTCGATGATCAGTTGCGGCGCGCCCTCGCGGCGCACGAGCGCGCTGGCGACAGGGCCGCTGTTGAGCACGGGCTCCGGCGCGTCGGTGGCGGCGATCACCACGTCGGCCGCGGACAGCTCCGTCCCGAGGCTCTCGTAGGGCACGCTGCGCCCGCCCAGCTCCTCGGCGAGCGCCTCGGCCCTCGACTCCGTGCGGTTGCTGACGGCGATCGAACCGATGCCGTGATCGACGAGCGAGGCGGCGGCCAGCCTCCCCGCCTCGCCGGCCCCGACGACGAGCACGGCCGCGCCGGCCGGGTCGGCGCTCAGCTCCCGCGCCTGCTGCGCGGCGATCGAGGAGATCGAGAGCGCGCCGTGCCCGATCGCGGTCTCCGTGCGGGCCCGCCGCCCGAGCCGGATCGCGGTGTGGAAGAGCCGCGAGAGCAGCGCCGTGTCGGCGCCGGCCGCGACCGTCGCCGCGAACGAGGAGCGCACCTGCCCGAGGATCTCGGACTCGCCGATCACCATCGAGTCGATCCCTGCGGCGACGGCGTAGAGGTGGCTGACCGCCTCGGCGTCGCGACGCGGCAGCAGGTAGCGGGCGCCGACGTCCGGGCCGACGCCCACGGCTTCGCAGAGGAAGCTCGTGAGTTCGGTCGGCTCGTGATTGCCCGGCACGTAGAACTCGAGGCGGTTGCAGGTGGCGACGATCGCGCCCGCGCCAAAGCGCTCGGCCACCTCGTGGCGGACGTCCGGCAGCGCCTCGGCGGCAATCGCGAAGCGTTCGCGCACGGCCAGCGGCGCGTTGCGGTGGCTGACGCCAACCATCGTGAGCATCGCGGCCGGCCCTTCGTTTCGCTCCGCCGTCATGCCGGCTGCCCCTGCCACTCCGGGATCGCGAGCGGCCGGTCGAGGCCGAGTGACGCCACCAGACGGGCGCGAGCGGCCTCGTACTCTCCGGCGCGCAGCAGCGATCGCAGTTCGTCGTCGATAGCGGCCTGCCAGGTGTCGTTGCTGATGCGGTTCGGGCAGGCCTCGCAGAGCAGCGGGGGAGGCGGTCGCGTGCGGTCGCAGCTCGCCGCGCACTGGCGGTCGCGCTCGCGGGCCTGCACGCGCACCTCGGCGAGCAGATCGCCGAGCGCCGTCACCTCGTCGCTCAGGAACTCCTCGAGGCGCTCGCGCAGCCAGCGCGCCAGCGCCGGGCTCGCACCGCCGGTCGAGGCCGCGAGGGCGATGCGGCCGCGCTTCGCGAGCGAGGGCAGGATGAAGTCGCAGTTGGCCACGTCGTCGGCGGCGTTGACCCAGATGCCGAGCTCGCGCGCCTCGGCAGCGATGCCAGCGTTCACGGCGCCGTCGTCGGTGGCGATCATCACGACCTCGAAACCGCGCACGTCGCCTGCCTCGTAGACGCGCGGGAGCCACGTCGCGCAGCCCTGATCGACAACCTCGCGCACGGGCGGGATCAGCTCGGGCGCGACGATCGTCACGTCCGCGCCGGCGTCGACGAGCTTGCCGAGCTTCTCGTCGGCGACGCGCCCACCGCCGACCAGCAGCACCTGCCGCCCAGCCATCTCCACGAAGATCGGGTAGTAGCCCACGCCCCTCCTCGTCCTAGCCGTCTTGCCCATCGTCGTAGGCGGCGCTGACGCCGAGCAGGACGCGGTCGGCGAGCCCGCCGATGCGTTCCCGGGCGGCGGCGGCCTCGCGCGCGTCCATGCGGTTGCGCTCCGCCATCTGCTTCGCGGTCTCGTCGAGCGAGCGGCGGAAGAACGTGAACGCCTCCATCGCCCGCAGCAACGGCGTATCGCGCTCGACGAGCAGCGCGCCGTAGTGGCGGCCGATCTCGTCGACCTCGTGCTCGATCCCGGCGCGCGGGCGGCGGCCCGCGATGTACTCGCCGACCAACTCGACGAGCCGGCGTCCGAGGGGGCGCAGCGCCTCGCGCTCGGACTCCTCGATCTCCTGGTACCAGCCAGTCTCGCCGCGCCCGGCGTCCAGCTTGCGGCGGATCTGCGAGACGGCCGCGCTCCGCAGATCGCCTGCGGGACCCTCGCGCGTCAGCGAGAGCAGGTCTTCCTCAGCGAAGCGGCGGTGGCCGCCGGGCGTGCGGAAGCAGCGGATCTGGCCCGAGTCCGCCCAGCGGCGCACGGTCGACTGGTTGACGCCGAGGATTTCGCAGGCTCGGCCGAGGTTGACCCAGTTCGGCCCGGATCGCTGTCCGGAGCGCGCTGCTGCATCCTGGTTCGATACCACGCAAATCTACCTGTCTGACGAGAAGACCTGAGAGGTTTCCGTTTCGGCGACCGTAGGGTAGCAACGATGCTCGGTAGGTACGAACTCCTGCCCGCAGCCCCGCGAGGTTTGCGCAGGTTCGGAGCGCCCTCGGCGGTTCTGCCCCGCCTACTCGCGCGGCTCCTTGCGCCCTCGCCGCAGGCCACGCCGGAGCGCCTCGCCGCCGTAGCGCCCGCGAATCGCGTCGATCGTGTGATCGACGCTGGCGGCGCGGCGCGCCTCGGCGTCGTCGAAGCCGAGCTGCACCGCGTCCTCGACGAGGTTCGTGGCGCCGAGGCCGATCAGCCGCACGGGGCGCAGCCGCTCGCGCGCAAGCAGCTCGCCGAGCAGCGCGACGCCAACGCCGGAGAGCTCGTCGGTCAGCTGCACGGGCTGCGCGACCGTGCGGCTGCGCGTCAGCGTCGTGAAGTCCGACCAGCGCAGTTTGAGCGTGACCGTACGCGCGCGGCGGCTCTGCTGCCGCAGGTCCGCGCCGACCCGCTCGGCGTGGGCGCGCAGCACACGGCGCAGCTCGTCGAGGTCGTTCACGTCTTCCTCGAAGGTGACTTCACGCGAGATCGATTTCGCGCCCCGGCCGCCGTCGCTGACCGGGGCCGGGTCGACGCCGCGCGCGCGGTCGGCGAGCAGCAGTCCGGCCTTGCCGAAGCGCTGCTCCAGCCAGCGCGGGTCGAGCGCCGCTGCGTCGCCGATCGTGCGCACTCCGAGCGCCGTGAGCTGCTCGCCGAGGCGCGGGCCGACCAGCGGCAGATCGCGCAGCGGCAGCGGCGCGAGGAACTCCGCGTCTTCGCCGGGCGGCACCTCGAGCAGCCCGTCCGGCTTCGCGCGATCGCTGCCGACCTTGGCGGTGGTGCGCGAGCCGGCGATGCAGGCGGAGACGGGCAGGTCCAGCTCGTCGCGGGTGCGTTCGCGGACACGCCCGGCGGCGGCCCGCGCGCCCGTGCCGCCCTCGCCGAGGCCGGTCAGGTCCGCATACGCCTCGTCGATGCCGCCGGGCTCGACGATCGGTGCGCAGTCGCGAAGGATCTCGTGGAAGGCGCGCGAGCAGGCGCTGTAGCGCTCAAGGTCCGGGGGGACGACGACCGCCTCGGGGCAGAGCCGGAGCGCCTGCGACATCGGCTGCGCCGAATGGCAGCCGTACTCGCGCGACTCGTACGAGGCGCTGGCGACGACACCGCGCCCGCCCCGCCCGCCGACGAGCACCGGCTTGCCTCGCAGCGCGGGGTCGCGTGCCCGCTCCACGGACACGAAGAAGGTGTCGAGGTCGAAGTGTGCGATGCGGCGCGGAAGCGAGCGCTCCACGGTTCAGTCTCCACGGGGAGCGTACCGCAACAGCGGTTGCGTGAGCGCATCTCTCTTGTGGGGGGCTGCGCCCCCCACAGCCCCCATCCCGGACGAGCGGGCGCTGCGCGCCGCTCCGGCCCACCCACCCACCCTCGGATTTTCTTTTCTGTGGGGGCTGCGCCCCCACGCCCCCTCGGAGCTTCCGAGGGCGCACCGAACCCCCCGATGACGGGCCGGCCCTCTCTCCTCCCGCGGGAGGGGGCGGGGGTGAGGGCCCCGACAGACTCCCCGAGACCGCACCTCACCCGCGAGCGCAAGGCGCGCGTCGTTCGTGGGGGGCTGCGCCCCCTCTCCCCCCTCGGAACCATCGAGGGCGCACCGAATCCCCGAGGCAGATCCGGCCCCCTCTCCCCCCGCGGGAGGGGGCGGGGGTGAGGGGGAGCGAGCGCAGCTCGCCACTCCGACGCTCCACGGGGAGCGAAACGAGCGGCGACGAAAGGTCCCCCCTCGAGGGGGGCCGCGGGCGGGCGCTCTCCCGTGGGAAAGCCAGGGCGCGGAGAATCGGGTGAGGGCGGCTAGAGGCCGCGCTTCGCGGGGATCACTTCCTGTTGCACGGCTTCGTCCGGGGCGTGGCCGTTGCCGGGCGGGGCCGTCTCCAGCTCCGTCTCGATCTCTACGACGACGCCCTCGGCGACGGACTCAGCTCCGGCTTCGGAGGTCTCTTCGTCGTCGTCGTTGCTGTTGGTCCAGGGCTCGCGCTCGTCCTTCTGGCCGGCGAGCTCCTCCTCGGTGAGGGAGGCGATCGCCTCCTCCTCGCTCTGGCCGCTGCGCAGCCGCCGCGCGATCGCGACGCCGGCGAGCACCAGCAGCGACGAGGAGACCGCCGCGCCGCCGGCGATGAACTTGTGACGCTTCACCAGGTCCGGGAAGCGATCGAGGCCGCGGTGCGCCAGCCGCACGGCGTCGGTCGCCGTGCCCTGCAGACGTTCGCCGCCGCTGGGGTGCTTGAGTTCGTCGGGGAGCTTGCTCATCCTCGTGTCTCCTGTGCCTGGGGCGCCGCGGCGGCGGCGAGGCCTCAGCCGATCTTCCGGAACAGGTTGGCCATCTCGAGCGCCGCTCGCATGGCCTCGTCGCCCTTGTTGCCCGCGGATCCGCCGGAGCGGGCCCGCGCCTGCGCCATGGTGTCGCAGGTGAGTACGCCGAAGGCTACGGGCAGATTAAATTCCTGCGAGACCATCGTAAGCCCTCGCGCCGCCTCGCTGCACACATAATCGAAGTGCGGCGTCTCGCCGCGCACGACCGCACCGAGGCAGACGATCGCGTCGTAGCCTCCCACGCCCGCCAGCCGTCGCGCTGCCTGCGGCAGCTCGAACGCACCCGGCACGCGCACCACGTCGAGCGCGTCGTCGCCGACGCCGCGGTCCCGAGCAGTCGCGAGCGCGCCGCGCAGCAGCGGCTCCGTCACGATCTCGTTGAAGCGCGCGACGACGACCGCGATGCGCAGATCCGATCCGTCCAGACCGCCCTCGTAGCTGGCCACGCTAGACCAGGTCTTCCGATTCCAGCATGTGGCCCATCTTCTCGCGCTTCGTCCGCAGGTACTCCGCGTTGTGCGCGTTCGGCTCGACCTCGATCGGCACGCGCTCGACGATCTCGAGGCCGAAGCCCTCGAGCCCGGAGCGCTTCGTCGGGTTGTTCGTCATCAGGCGCAGCTTGCGCACGCCGAGGTCGACGAGTATCTGCATACCGATGCCGTACTCGCGACTGTCGGCAGGGAGGCCAAGCGCCTCGTTCGCCTCGACGGTATCGAGGCCACTGTCCTGCAGGCGGTAGGCGCGGATCTTGTTGTGCAGGCCGATCCCGCGGCCCTCCTGGTCCATGTAGACGATCACGCCCCGGCCTTCGCTGGCGACGCGCCGGATCGCTTCCTCGAGTTGCTCGCCGCAGTCGCAGCGCAGCGAGCCGAAGACGTCGCCGGTGACGCACTGGTCATGCACGCGCGCGAGGATGGGGTCCTCGGTGTCCACGTTGCCGATCACAAAGGCCTGGTGCTCCTTCGCGTCGATCAGTGTGCGGTAGGTGACGGCGCGGAACTCGCCGTAGGCCGTCGGCAACGCCGCCTCGGCGACACGCTCGATCAGCGAGTCCATCCGCAGGCGGTAGGCGATCAGGTCGTTGACGGTGACGATGCTCATGTCGTGCTCGCGCCCGAACTCGATCAGATCAGGCATGCGCGCCATCGTGCCGTCCTCGCGCATGATTTCGCAGATCACGGCGGCCGGGTAGCGGCCCGCGAGCTTCGCGAGGTCGACCGAGGCCTCGGTCTGTCCGGCGCGCACCAGCACGCCGCCGTCACGCGCGCGCAGCGGGAACATGTGGCCCGGCTGCGTCAGATCCTCCGGGCCCGACTCGGGGTTCACGAGCACCTCGACCGTGCGAGCGCGGTCACCGGCGGAGATGCCCGTCGTGACACCCTCGGCTGCCTCGACACTGACGGTGAAGGCCGTGCTCAGCGGGGCGGTGTTGCGCGAGGTCATCAGCGGCAGGCCGAGCTTGTCGAGGCGCGCGCCGGTCATCGCGACGCAGATCAGGCCGCGCGCATGCACGGCCATGAAGTTGATCAGGTCGGGCGTGACTACGTCCGCGGGGAAGCAGACGTCGCCCTCGTTCTCGCGCCCCTCGTCGTCGACGATGATGAGCGGCTTGCCCTGGCGGAACTCCTCGATCGCGGCGCCGACCTCGATCACGAGACTCGAATCGATGGTGCTGGCGCGCGAGGACCCGCCCTCGTGGTTCGCCGGTTGCTCTGACATCGGCCGCCGCCTTTGCCTGCTCCGCCCGGATCAAATCCCTTACGAGCGCGCCTCCAGCAGTTGCTCGACATACCGGGCCAGCAGATCAGTCTCCAGATTGATGCTATCACCGGGCTGGCGGCTCGTCAGGTTCGTGTGCTCCTGCGTGTACTGCACCAGCGAGACGGAAAACGACTCCTCGTCGCGCGCCATCACGGTGAGCGAGGCGCCGTCGAGACAGACCGGGCCCTTCATCAGGATGTACGGCAGGTACTCCGCGGGCGGCCGGTAGCGGGCGATGATCGCCTCGCCCTCGGGCGTCAGGCTGTCCAGTGTGCAGGTCGTCTCCACCACGCCGCGCACGATGTGCCCGGAGAGCCGGTCCACCGGCCGCACCGAGCGCTCGAGGTTCACCCGCGCCCCGGGCGCGGCCTCGCCGAGATTGGAGCGCCGGAAGGTCTCCGGCATCACGTCGAAGCTGAGCGAGTCGTCGCCGATCGTGCGCACGGTCAGGTCCACGCCGTTGACGGCGATCGAGTCGCCGAGCGCGACGTCTTCGAGAATCGTGCGGCAGGCGATGACCAGCGCGCCGCCCTCGCGCGCGCGGACCGCCCCGACTTCCTCGATGATTCCGGTGAACATCGCTCGACCTCGTTCCCGCCGGGGAAAGCGTACTACCCGTCGGGCCAAGCGGGCAGGCCGCTGATCAGCGTGTCCTCGCCCAGCCGCCTGACGGTGACCTCGCGCAGCCGCGGGGCCTGCGCCATGCGTTCGACGCCGCGCCCGGCGACGGCGGCGGGCGCGGCGTCGGCGCCGATCACGAGGGGCGCGATCACCGCCTGCACGCGATCGACGAGGCGTGCGTCGAAGAGCGAGCCGAGCAGGACGCCGCCGCCCTCGAACAGCACCGTGAGCGCGCCGCGATCGCCGAGCGCCCCGACCAGCGCGTCGAGGTCGACGTGGCCACCGGTTTCAGTCAGCACCAGCACCTCCGCGCCGCAGGCGGTCATGCGCTCGCGCCAGTCCTCGGGCGAGGCAGCGGTTGTCGCGATCAGCGTCGGCGATTCGCCGGCGAGCACGCGCGCCGCCGCAGGCGTGCGTCCGCGCGAGTCCGCGACGACGCGCAGCGGCTGGTGCGCGCCCTGAGTGCTGCCTCCCGGGCGCGCGGTCAGCTCCGGATCGTCGGCGACGACGGTCCCGGAGCCGACCACGATCGCGTCGAGGCCCTGGCGCTGCTCGTGCGCCCATTCGCGCGTCTGCGGACCGGAGACCCAGCGCGAGTCTCCCGAGGAGGCGGCGATGCGTCCGTCGAGGGAGGCCGCGTACTTGACGATCACGAAGGGCCGGCCCGTGCGCCGCTGGTGCAGGTAACCCTCCAGTTGTGCCCTCACCTCCGTCGCGCCGTCGCCGTCCTCGACTGCGATGCCGGCGGCCTCGAGGGCGCGCCGGCCCGCTCCGCTCACCTTCGGATCCGGGTCGCCGACGGCGTAACGGACGGCTGCGACGCCGGCCTCGATCAGCGCCAATGTGCAGGGCGGCGTGCGGCCGCTGTGCGCGCAGGGCTCAAGGGTGACGAAGACCGTGGCTCCGCGCGCCCGATCGCCGGCCTCGCGCAACGCGCCGACCTCCGCGTGGTCGCCGCCCGGCGGCTGCGTGCGGCCCGCGCCGACGACCTCGCCATCGCGCACGACGACGGCGCCAACGGCTGGATTGGGCGAACTCCAGCCGAGGGCGCGGCGACCCTCATCGAGGGCCTGTTGCATGTGTTCTGAGATCGCCACCGCGGCGCCTCGCCTCCCGCGTTCGAGCACTTGGGCGGCGATGGTACCGCGCCCGCGCGGCCGGAGCCGCACGGGCCGATCGGCTAGTCGATTAGTCGATCCCGAAGACGATGTAGACGTTGACCGAGACCTGGCTCTCACCGGGAGAGACCGGCGAGGAGGAGGGCGAGGAGGAGTCGAAGGCAAACGCCGCCTCGGCATCCGCGAATCCGCGCGTCGCGAATCCGCCGGACGACTCGGAGATGGCACGCGCCTTGCCCAGCGTGACGCCCGCGAGGTCCGCGAGTTGCTGCGCACGCGCGCGTGCGTCCTCGACGGCAAGCTTGCGCGCCTCGTCGGTGTACTGCTCCGGCTCGTCGACGCGGAAGGAGATGCCGCCGACGCGGATTGCGTCGCCGCCCGCGGTCAGAGCGTCGTCGAGGACCTCCGAGATCCGGTCGATGTCGCGGACCTTGACCGCGACCCAGTTGTTCACCGTGTAGCCGATGATCTCTGGCGGGCCCTCTTCCCTGGCGTAGTCGTACTGCGGGTAGATGTTGAAGGAGCGGGTCGAGATGTCACGCTCCTCCACGCCACTGGCGAGCACGGAGTCGCGGACCTGCTGCATCGCCTCGGCCGCGCCGCTGCGAGCGAGCGCCACAGTCTCCCCGGTCACCTCGACGCCGATGTCGAACACGCCGATGTCAGGCGTCACGGTGACGCTGCCCGTCCCGTTGACGGAGATGCCGCCGTCCACTTCGGACGCCACCTGATCGAGGACTGCCTCGATAGCCGCGACCGTGACGCCGCTGTCCTCGGGCGGAGGCGCGGGCTCGACGGTGACGTCGTAGCAGGCGGCAGCTGCCAGGGTCAGCAGGGCAAGGGCCGCGAGGCCCACGATCGTGATCGCTCGTCTCATGTCCGCTCCTCCTCGCTCAGACCTTCATTGGGTGCACATCCAGTTAAACGCCGGTGCGCGGCGCACGGTTCCATCGTCACACCGCGCCACCCCGGCGTCTCCACAGGCCCAGCAGCAGCGTGAGACCGACGAGGGCGAGCGCGGCCACCAGCAGACCCTGTTCGGCTCTCCGCAGCGCTCGCGCGGCGTCGTCACCATCCCCGGCCTCGACCTGTACGGACTCGTCGGGGATCGCTGGCGTCACGGTGGCCGTGGCGGCGGGGACCGCCTCCGCTGCCGCGGCAGGAGTCGCCGCCTCGGAGGCGGCGCCGGCTTCGCCGGAGCCGTCCGCCGACTCGTCCGCAGCGGGAGTGGCAGCGGGAGTGGCAGCAGGCGCTTCTTCGGCGCTCGCCTCGGGCGCCCCGGCGGCGGCCTCCGGCAGCTCC
The DNA here is from genome assembly GCA_963667465.2 of Dehalococcoidia bacterium. GTDB lineage: Bacteria > Chloroflexota > Dehalococcoidia > UBA2979 > UBA2979 > VXMT01. The sequence continues at coordinate 1,821,799 of CAXXDN010000002.1, forward strand.
TCGGCTGCGGGGGCGGCGGCGGCTTCATCCGGCTCGGCGCTGCGCGCAGCAACGCGGGATTCCCTTGTCACCGTCGGCAAGGCCGGCGCTGCGAGCGCGCTCGCAGCTGCGGTCGCCTCGGCAGTGGCCGCGGCGACCGCCGCGACGGTGGGCTGAGGCGTGGGGGCCGCTGCGACGGTGTCCGCCGCAGCCGGCGGCTGCGCGGTCGGGGCAGTCGAGGCGGCCTGCGTCGCCACAGATGTCGCCGTGGCGGCGGTCGCCGCCTGGCGGACCGCAGCCGGCGCGGCCTGTGGCGCGGCGCTTGCCTGCTCGCTCTCGCCGCTCCCGAAGCCAGGGCGAACCCCCCAGCCCTCGACGCCCTCGCCGCCGAGGCCCGCGATGTCGCCTGTGAGGACGATCGCGAAGGCCACGGCGGCCGCCACGGCGCCCATGCGGAACACCAGCTCCAGCCTGCCCGGCGTGCGGCGCGCGGCGGTGGGCGGCGCTTCCAGCGTGAAGGGGCGCGGCGCGCGCACCTCGCCCAGCGAGCCGAGCGCGTCGCGAACCGCCGCCAGCTCGTTGAGGCGGACCGCGAGCGTGGGATCGGCCTCGATGGCTTCATCCACGACGGCGGCCTCGTGCTCGTCGAGCTCGCCGTCGAGGTGGGCCGAAAGCTGTTCATCCCAGACCGCGGACACGTCGAGCGGCTCGGGGCATTCCTCGTCCCCGGCATCGCTACGGCGTCGCCAGCCCCAGAGGCGCATCAGTTCACCTCTCTCAGCTCTTCCGACGCTGCGCGAGCCCGGGAAGTTCCCCGGACTCGATCAGCAACTGGCGCAAACGCGCCCGCGCGCGGCTCAGCCGCGACTTCACGGTGCCGAGCGGCGCGTCCACGGCATCGGCGATCTCCTCGTAGGACATGCCATGCACGTCCGAGAGCAGCACCACCATCCGCCACTCCTCGGGCAGCTCGGCGATCGCGCGCTCCAGCACCCCTCGCAGCTCCGTCTGCTCCGCCCGCTCCTGCGGTCCCAGGCCCGGCTCGACCGGATCGATCGAGGCCATGTCGGCGTCGTCCCACGTCTCGTCGAGCGAGCGCTGCGGGCGGCGCTTGCGCCGTCGCAGTTCGTCGCGCGCCGCGTTGGCGACGATACGGAGCAGCCACGAGCGGAAGCGCTCGCCCCGGAAGGTGTCGATGGCGCGCCAGGCGCGGAGGAACGCCTCCTGCGTCACGTCCTCGGCGGCCTCGCGCGTGCGCAGAAAGCGGAGGGCGAGCGAGTAGGCGGCGTTCTGGTGGCGGATCACGAGCGTGTTGTACGCCGCGATTTCGCCACGCTGCGCCCGCCGGACGAGGTCCGGAACGTCGTCGCCCACGTGGTGTCGTTGCGCCGCCAAGGGTCGGTTCGTGTTCGCTCCATCCCGCCTCGGCGAGCCTAGCACGCGTCCGCCCTCATGGCCCCGCGCACCGCGCAGCGGCGATCCGTGTGAAGATCGGCGCATGACGCTTGCCGGAGGCCGCGAGTTGCTGGCCGATGCGGAACGGGGCGGCTACGCCGTGCCCGGCTTCAACGTCTCCAACCTCGAACTCGCGCTCGGCGTGCTCGACGCCGCCGAGGCGCGCCGCTCGCCGGTGCTGCTGCAGTTCAACCCCGGCAACCTCGAGCACTTCGGAGGCGTCGCCGTCGCCGCCGCGACCGCGCGCACGCTTGCCGATCGGACGCGCGTGCCCGTAGCCGTGCATCTCGACCACGGCCACGATCTCGAACTGGTGCGCGAGGCCGCGCGCGCCGGCTTCAGCTCGCTCATGTACGACGGCTCAATCAAGCCGCTGGACCTCAACATCCGCGAGACGCGCGAAGCCGCCGTGGTCGCGCTCGAGCACGGCGTCGCCCTCGAGGCCGAACTCGGCCACGTCGGCGGGCGCGAGCCGGGCGTCGTCACCTCGGAGTCCGTGCTCACGGACCCCACGGCGGCGCGCCGCTTCGTCGAGGAGACGCAGGTCGACGCGCTCGCCGTCTCGGTCGGCACGGCGCACGGGCTGGCCGGCGCCGTCGACCTGGCGCTGCTGCGCGAGCTGCGGGCGGCGGTGCGCGGGCTGCCGCTGGTGCTGCACGGCGGCTCCGGCGTGCCGCCCCGACAGCTGCGCGACTGCGTGCGCGCGGGCATCCGCAAGCTCAACGTCAGCACGGAGATCCACGCCGCCTTCGCACGCGCCATCGCCGCATCCGGCGATCGCGATCCGCGGCCGGCGTTGCTGGAGGGGCGCGCCGCCGTCGCCGCCGTGGCGGGGGAGCGAATGGACGCCCTCGGCTCAGCCTTGCGGGCCTGAGCGGGTCTGAGCAGGCACGAGGCGGGAGCCGGTTCGCGATTCCCGTGCGGCTTCCTGTAGAGGGTGCGTGGGTATACTCGATGCGATGGTGAATCAGCCGCCGGCGGACCCGGGCAGGCCTCCCCAGCACCTCGATCCGCGCGAGCCGGCCGGCGCGCGGCCACCTGTCCGCGCCCTCAGCTTCGCGCACGCGCCCAGCCACGGCGGCCTTGCGGAGCGCGACCCCTGGGCTCCGCCGCTCGAGCCCCCGGACCCGGCTCCCGACGAGCGCAGCACGCTGCAACGAATCTGGCCGTTCGGGCTGCGCGGCCTCAGCGAAACCCTCGAGGTGATCGCGCTCGCCCTGCTGATGTTCATCGTCGTGCGCGGCGTCGCGCAGAACTTCATCGTCGACGGCGGCTCGATGGAGCCGAGCTTCCAGCACGCCGACATGGTTGTGGTGAACAAGCTCGCCTATCGCACCTTCGACTTCTCCTGGCTGCCCCTCGTCGAGGAGAACGCCTGGCAGCCCTTCGGCGCGATCGAGCAGGGCGACGTCGTCGTCTTCGCCTTCCCGCTCGGCCAGGACCGTGACTTCATCAAGCGCGTGGTCGCGCTGCCCGGACAGACCGTCGAGGTAAGCGATGGGAGCGTGATCGTGGACGGGGCCATACTGGACGAGCCCTATCTGCTGCACGCCCCCAGCTACTCGTTCAGCCCGCAGACGGTCCCCGCTGGCCACGTCTTCGTCCTCGGCGACGCGCGCAACAACTCCTACGACTCGCACTCCTGGGGGATGCTCCACCAGGGCCTGATCGTCGGCCGTGCCGAGCTGCGCTACTGGCCGCTCGGCCGCTTCGGCATCGTCGGCCACGAGGAGCCCGTCGCACAGCTCGGCGTCGAAGTGAGTTACTCCCCGTGACGACCGACGAGGCGTCCGACCCCGCGGTGATCGCCGCCTTCGAGGAGAGCGGCGCCTTCCTCGACGGTCACTTCCAGCTCGCCTCCGGCCGCCACGCCGGCCGTTACGTCGAGAAGTTCAACCTGCTGCAGTGGCCGGACCGCACCGCCGAGATCTGCGCGCGCCTCGCCGACGCGGCGCGCGACCTGGACCCGCAAACCGTGGCCGGCCCCACCACCGGCGGCGTGATCCTCGCCTACGAGCTGGCCCGCCAGCTCGGTGTGCGCGGGATCATCGCCGAGCGCCGCGAAGACGGGCCCGGCCGCGCGATCCAGCGCGACTTCCGCCTCAGCCCCGGCGAGCGCGTGCTGATCGCCGACGACGTGGTCACCAGCGGCGGCTCCGTCCACGACACGATCGAGGCCGTGCGCGAGGCCGGCGGCGAGCCCGTCGGCGTCACCGTGCTGGTCGACCGCTCGAGCGGGCGCGCCGACTTCGGCCTGCCTTTCTTCGCCGCCGCCACGCTCGACATCGAGAGCTGGGCGCCCGCCGACTGTCCGCTTTGCCCCGAAGGCGTCCCGCTCACGATCACCTAGCCGCGCGCAGGCCGCGCTCGTACGCCCTCGCCTGCTAGAGTGCCGCTCGCGAGGACGGAGGCAGCGGTGCGATTCAGCGTCCAGACCGGGCAGCAGAACATCGAGTGGGACGAGCTCTCCGAGTCATGGCAGCGCATCGAGGCGCTCGGCTACGACGGCGCCTGGACGATCGACCACTTCCTGCCGACCGGCACACGCGACACCGAGGGGCCCTGCATGGACGGCTGGGTGGTGCTCGCAGCGCTCGCCGCGGAGACGGAGCGGCTGCGCTTCGGCACGCTGGTGACGGGCAACCTGTTCCGCAACCCCGCGCTGCTCGCCAAGACCGCGACGACGATCGACCAGATTTCGGGCGGGCGGCTGGAGTTCGGCATCGGCGCGGGCAACAACCCGCTCGAGCACGCGGCCTACGGCTGGCCGTTCCCCTCCGCGCGCGAACGCCTCGATCGCCTCGACGAGGCACTGCAGCTGATCCGGCTGCTCTGGTCGGACGAGGAGGAAGTCTCCTTCGAGGGCGAGTACTACAGCCTCAGCCAGGCCCCGTTCCGTCCTGCCCCGGTGCAGCGGCCGCACCCGCCGATCCTCGTAGGCGGCGCGGGCGAGCGGCGCACGCTCAACATCGTCGCTCGCCACGCCGACGCCTGGAACGGCGTCGGCGCCGCCGCCGACCTCGCCCCGAAGGTCGAGGTGCTGAAGCAACACTGCAACGACGTGGGCCGGCGCTTCGAGGAGATCCGGCTGACCGCAGGCACGCCGCTGATCCCGGACGCGATCTACGAGCGCTGGACGGAGCGCACCGCCGGGCGGCGCGGCATCTCCGTCGAGGAGCAGCGCGCCCAGACCATCGGCGGCCCGCCCGAGTCGATGCAGGCAGCGGTGCAGAGCTACGCCGACGGCGGCTTCGACGAGGTGATCCTCATGATGAACACCCCCTACGACTGGCCCGCCATCGAGCGCTTCGCCTCGGAGGTCGCTCCGGCGTTCCGGTAGCCGGCGGCTATCGAGACGTATCCGATCGGCCGCCTGTTCCACTGCTGAGCGCCGATTCTTGCGCCGGAGCGGCAATCACCTGCAAGCGCTTCCCGATCGCTCCGAGGGCGGCGTCCATCTGATCCAATCGCGAGTGGTGGTTCACGTCGAGCACACGGTCCACTTGCGGCATGTGCCAGCCCAGGCGACGTGCAAGTTCCGCCTTACCGACCCCCTGATCCCGCATTCCCTGGTAGAGCATCACCTTGACCGAGGTGAGGGTCGGCAGCACGGCAGAGATTTCGCCTCGAGAGGGTGCGGGAATGTCCCTCCGGTCGTGGATGCGGGCAGCGATTGCCTCTTCGAGCGCGTCTCCGGCGCGAGCGAGGGCTTCCTCGCGGTCGTCGCCGAACGTGGTCAGTTCCGGGAAGTCGGGCGACGTAGCCAGCACGGCGCCATGATCGTCCTCAAGTACGATCGGGTAGGCGAGCATCAGTTAAGCCCCAGGTCCTTCTTGATCTTGGCGACGAGCCCCCGGCCCAACTCCTTGCGGCCGCCGTGCATCGGCAACTGGCTGGTCCGGTCGCCCCGCCGGACGGTGAGGTGGCCGCTGCCGCCCTTGTGGGTATGAAACGTGCAGCCCTGCCTGCTCAGCCAGCGGCGGAATTCCCGCGCGTTCATCGATCAGACCGTACACAACACTTCTGTTGCTTGTCAATCCACCTGCTGCACCCCACCCGGCAGCAAGCACACCCGGCCACTCCGACCCCTCCCCCGCTTGACGCGCCGCGCGCGGGCGCACCACCATCGGGCGCAGCCATCCCGCGCGTGGAGGGCGGTGCGCTTGAGCGGGTCGAACGGACAGCGACCGGATGCGGACGCCGTGGGCGAGACGCCCGCAGCCATCGAGGGCGTGCGCGTCGTCGAGATCGCGGCGGGGCGCGCCGTCGCCTACTGCTCGCAACTGCTCGCACAGTTCGGCGCCGAGGTGATCCGCATCGAGCCGCCCGGCGGCGATGCGATCCGCCTCGCGGGCCCGTTCACCGGCGATGAGCCCGACGCCGACGGCGGCGGACTGCACGCCGCCATCAACCGCGGCAAGCGCAGCGTCGTGCTCGACCTCGAACGCGACGAGGAGGCGGCGCTCGCGGCCCGGCTGATCGAGGGCGCGGACCTGCTGCTCTCCGACTGGCGCGAGGGCGAGCGGGTGTCCTCGGAGCTGCCGCTCGGCGATCCGGATCGCTGGGGCGAGCGCTTCCCGGAGACGACCTTCGTCTCGATCTCCGACTTCGGCATGACCGGGCCGTACGCCTCCTGGCACGCCGACAGTCACATCATCGAGGGCCTCGCCGGGTTCTCCTACGTGAGCGGCGACCCGGACCGCGAGCCGCTCAGCGCGGGCATCGAGATCAGCGACTACTTCGCGGCAACGCACGCGACCATCGCTGCGCTCGCCGCCGTCGCCGCGGCGCGGCGGGGCGAACGGGCACACGTCGTCGACATCTCCGCGCACGAGGCACTGACGATGACGGACGACCACAACCTCGTGGTCTGGCTCGGCTCGGGCGTGGTGCGGAAGCGCTACTACTCGCGGATCCTGCCCGGCTACCCGAACGACATCATGGCCTGCAAGGACGGCTACATCGCCTTCGTGCCGGTCGGCACGGGTCACCACGACTTCGCCGGGGTGATCTCGACGCTGCTCGAGCGGCCGGACATGAAGGACAGCCCGATCTTCACGGAGACACAGACGCGCAACCTCCGCTGGCGCGAGTTCGACGCCGTCGCCCTGCCCTGGCTGGCCCGCCACACCCGCGAGGAGATCTTCCAGCGCGCCGGCGAGCTGGGGCTCGGCTTCGGCACCGTCCCGGACGTCGAGGACCTGCTCGGCGACCACCACCTCGCGGAGCGCGACTACTGGGATGACGGGCCGGATGGCGCGAAGCTGACCGGCGCGGGCGCGATTATGTCGGCTACGCCCCAGCGCTTCGGACCCGCGCCCGCCCTCGACGCCGACGGCGAGGCGCTGCGCGCGAGCGCGGCGGCGGAGGGAGCGGACTGAGATGCGCTTCTTCGACGAGCTCAAGGTCGTCGCGCTGACGCAGGGCTGGGTCGGGCCGCTGGCGACGCGCATCCTCTCCGACCTCGGGTCGAACATGGTGCGCGTCGAGCGGGCGTTCACGCCGGGCGGGAACTACGGCAACCGCACGCTCTTCCCGCCTCGCAACGACATCACGGGCGAGGTCTGGAACCGCAACATCTACTTCACTGTCCGCAACGCCGGCACGCGCTCTGCGATGATCGACCTCGGGCAGGAGGAGGGCCGCGCGCTGGTGCGGCGGCTCATCTCCCAGGCCGACGTGGCCGTCGAGAACTTCATGCCCGGCGTCGTCGCCCGCCTCGGCTTTGACTTCAAGGAGCTGCACGAGGAGTTCCCGAGCCTGATCCTGCTCCACCTGAGCGGCTTCGGGCAGACCGGCCCCAACGCCTTCCGCCCGGCCAACGGCATGACGATGGAACCCGCCTCGGGCGTGCCGACGGTGACCGGCTACCGCGGCGAGGGCCCGACCAAGACCGGCCAGACCTGGGTCGACCCCTACTCGGGGCTGCACGGGGCGGCCGCCCTCGTCGCCGCACTGATCCACCGCGACCGCACGGGCGAGGGCCAGATCATCGATGTCTCGATGCAGGAGGCGACGCTGCCGGTCCTCGAGTCGCAGTTCGCCGACTACCAGCGCAACGGCCGCCACCAGACGCGCGATGGAAATCGCCGGCCGGGCATGGTGCGCGGCGCCTACCCCTGCGCGGGCGACGACGACTGGGTGGCGATCTCGTTGCGCGACGAGGCCGAGTGGCAGGCCTTCTGCCGCGCGAGCGGCCACGCAGCCTGGCTGAACGACCCGCGCTTCGCCGACGCCGCCTCGCGCACGGCGCACCACGACGCCCTCGACGAGCTGATCGCGGCCTGGACGCGGGGGCGCGACAAGTTCGAGATTGCCGCCCTGCTGCAGGCGGCGAGCGCTCCGGCAGGTCCGGTCCTCAAGGCCGACGAGTTGACCGCGGACCCGCACCTGGCCGCGCGCGAGTTCTTCGACGACCTGCAGATCGGCGACTTCGGGCGGGTGCCGATCCAGCGCTACCTGCCGGCGAAGTTCGACGGCGAGGGCGTCCCCGCCAGGGGACCGGCGCCGCACCTCGGGGAGGACACGGACGCGGTGCTGGCGGAGTTGGGGCTGAGCGAAGCGGAGATCGAGGACCTGCACGAGCGGCGCATCGCCGACCGCGCCTCCGACCTGCACTCGGACCCCGTCGCACGCGAGGGCACGCAGCTCCCGTTCGAGGACTACGAGGCGATGGGCTCGGTCCTGCGCATCGACCGCGACTACGCGCCGAAGCCGCTGTAACGTCCGGCAGGCCACAGCCTGTCGTTCCGCGATTCACTTACCGGCCGCAGCCTGTACATGGCCCTCGGAGCGCCGCGCGCTCAGACGATGTTGCGCTGCCGGAGGATCACCACGTCCTCGGGCGTGTAGCCGAGCTCGGAGGTCAATACCTCGCTGGTGTGCTCGCCGAGCAGCGGCGCGCGGCGCAGCGCGCCCGGCGTGCCGTGCATGCGAATGGGCAGTCCGGGGAACTCGAAGGCTCCAGCCTCGGGGTGCTCGATCGTGGTGATGAACTCGCGCTCGCGGAGGTGGGGGTCGGCGAAGACGTCCGCCATCGTGTTGATCGCGCCGACGGGGAGGCCCACTTCCTGCGCCTCCTCCATCACCTGTTGCTTCGTGCGCTCCAGCAGCCACGGGTAGACCAGCGCGTCGAGGTCCCCGCCGTGCTCGATGTGCTCGAGCCGCGCGAGCGTCTCCTCGTCGTCAATCAGGTCGGGGCGTCCGATCATGCGGCAGAAGCGGTCCCACCACTGCAGCGTGCCGTTGATGAACACGTAGCCGTCCTGGCAGGGGTAGACGCCTCGCGGGATGGCGTTGCGCCGCAACTCGCGCATGCGCAGGTGCATCAGCGAGCCCGAGTACTGCCAGGCGACGAGGTTCGGCCCGCCTCGATCCATCGAGGCGCTGAGCACGTCCTGGATCGAGACGTCGACGGTCTGCCCTTCGCCGTCGCGGTCCGCCGCCAGCAGCGCGCCGAACGCCATCGCCGCGGCGACGGCCCCCGCAAGAAAGAGCGGCGCGTAGAGCCCGATCTTGATCGGCTCGCGCTCCGGCACGCCCGTGATCTGCAGCACCCCGCCCGTGGCGTAGAGCAGCATGTCGTCGGCCTCGAAGTCCCGGTACGGGCCGTACTGCCCGAAGTTGGAGATGCGAATCAGCGAGGCCCCCGGACGCAGCGCGGCGAGCCGCTCCTCGTCGAGCCCGAGCCGTTCGAGGGCGCCAGGCCGGAAGCTCTCGACGACGAGGTCCGCGCTCGCGGCGAGGCGTTGCAGGATGCGCTGCCCGCTCGCGGTCTTGAGGTTGAGCGTGACGCTGCGCTTGCCTGTGTTGATGTGGAGGAAGACGCCGCCCCGCTCCGGATGCGGCTCGTCGTCCGGGAAGGGACCGCTGCGGCGCGCGGGATCACCGCCGTCCGGGCGCTCGATCTTGATCACGTCCGCGCCGTAGTCGGCATAGAGCTTCGTCGCGTACGGCCCGGCCACACCCTGCGTCAGATCGAGGATGCGCAGGCCCTCGAGGGGCGGTCCCTGCGCCTCGCGTTCGGAGTCCGCCATCGCCGCCGCCGCCTCCCGACCCGCGCCGCGCGAGGCTAGCCGGTCGCCGCCCAGGCTGTCGACCGGCGCGCACCCGCTAGAATCGCAGGGACGCGGCAGCGCGGAGCAGAAGAGGCGGGCGGCGATGGCGCAGCAACGGGTGGATGCGGTGTTCATGCGCGGCGGCACCAGCCGCGGCATCTTCTTCCAGCGCGCCTGGCTGCCCGCGGCCCGCGAGGATTGGGACCCGATCTTCCTCGGCGCACTCGGCAGCCCGGACCCCTACGGCCGCCAGCTCGACGGCCTGGGGGGCGGCGTCTCCTCCCTCTCCAAGATCGTCGTCATCGAGCCGTCGGCGAGGGCGGACGCGGACGTCGAGTACACCTTCGGCCAAGTCGCCGTCCGCGAGGCGGCGGTTGCCTACCGCACCAACTGCGGCAACCTGACATCCGCCGTCGGCCCGTTCGCCGTCGATGAGGGCCTTGTGACGCCCTCGGTCGGCTCGGACGGCGGGGCGGCGGTGCGGCTCTACAACGTGAACACGCAGAAGCGGATCGTGGCCCGCTTCCCGCTCGACGGCGCGAGCGCCGCCGTCGAAGGCGACTTCCCCTTGCTCGGCGTCGCCGGCCAGGGAGCGCCGATCCGCCTCGAGTTCCAGGACCCCGGCGGCGCGGTGACGGGCGAACTGCTGCCCGGCGGCGCGCCGGCGCAGACGCTGGCCGTCCCCGGCCTCGGCGACCTGCGCGTCTCGATCGTGGACGCGACGACGGCCATCGTCGCCGTCAACGCCGCAGACCTCGGCCTGGCCGGCAGCGAGCTGCCCGACGCGATCGAGGCCGACGCCGGGCTGCTCGCGCGCCTCGAGGCGGTGCGCGGGGCAGCGGCGCTGCGGCTCGGGCTCTCGCCGAGCGTAGAGGAGGCGAGCGCCTGCTCGCCGCAGAGCCCGTTGATCGCGATCGTCGCCGCCCCGCAGCCCGCGACAACCCTCGCGGGCGAGGCCGTCGCGCCCGAGGCGGTCGACCTCACGGCGCGCGTGATGTCGATGGGGCAGGCGCACCGCGCGCTGCCGCTGACGGCCGCGATGTGCCTCGCCGTCGCCGCGCGCATCGAGGGCAGCGTGGTGCACGAGCTGACGCGGCCCGGCAATCCGGCCGCCGACCTGCGGCTCGGCAACCCCTCGGGCGTCCTGCCCGTGGCTGCCAGCGTGCGGCACGAGGGCGGCGGCGAGGGCGATTGGATCGCCGACGACGTAGTGGTCTACCGCACCGCCCGGCGACTGATGGAGGGCCGCGTGCTGGTGCCCGCCTCGCGCCTCGCAACGCCCGCGGTGGCGACGGCCGCGGCGGCAGGAGCCACGCCGTGAGCGCGACACAGGCGACGATCCCCGCGGCCGCACGGCTGCGCGAGCTAATCGCGGGTGACGGGGTCGTCGTCGCGCCGGGCGTCTTCGACGGGCTCTCGGCGCGGCTGGTCGAGCAGGCGGGCTTCCCCGCCGTCTACGCCAGCGGTGGCGCGATCGCACGCAGTGCCGGACTGCCGGACCTCGGCCTGCTCGGCCTCGGCGAGGTCGTCGACCGCCTCCGCCCGATCGTCGAGGCGGTCGCGATCCCGGTGATCGCGGACGCGGACACGGGCTACGGCAACGCGCTCAACACACGTCGCGCCGTGCAGGAGTTCGCACGCCTCGGCGTGGCCGCGCTGCACCTCGAGGACCAGACGTTCCCCAAGCGCTGCGGCCACCTCGACGACAAATCGCTCGTCCCGGTGGAGGAGATGGCGCAGAAGCTGCGCGCGGCCAGCGAAGCGCTGGAGGGCAGCGGCGTGGTGCTGATCGCGCGCACCGACGCGATCGCCGTCGAGGGCCTCGAGGCTGCCCTCGAGCGCGCCGAGCGCTACGGCGAGGCGGGAGCGGATGTGCTCTTCGTCGAGGCGCCGGAGAGCGAGGCGCAGATCAAGGCGATCGCGGAGCGGCTGCCGGGGCCGAAGCTGATCAACATGTTCCAGGGCGGCAAGACGCCGCTCGTCCCCGCCGGGCGGCTCGCCGCGCTCGGCTACCGGATCGTGATCATCCCCTCGGACCTCCAGCGCGCGGCGGTGTGGGCGATGCAGCGCACGCTGGAGGCGATCGGCGAGGACGGCAGCAGCGCAGCGCAGGCCGAGCGCATGATCTCGTTCAACGAGCGCGAGGAGATCGTCGGCACGGCGGGCTACCTCGATCTTGGTGAGCGCTACGGGGCGTAACCCGCCGCGTAGCAGGCGCTGCTAGCATCGGCGTCGCGGGGAGCGCAACATGACCATCACCGTCGTCCGTCTGCAGCGGGAACGGCAGCGCGCCAGTGCGGCGGGCACGCGCGGCGGACGCGCGTTCGACATCGAGGCGGCGATGGCGGAGATGCGCGAGCAGGGCTACGACCCGCACCGTGAGGTGGTCGAGCTGGTCTTCGGCCCGGCCCCCGTGCAGAGCGCTTACGACGAGCGCCTCGATCGCTTCATCTTCCGCATCGCGGGTAGCAAGCCGACGATCGAGATCGAGGTCGAGCTGCCGCCCGGGCAGCTCGCCGAGGCGGAATGGGCGCCGCTGATCGCCGCCGGCTGGGTGCGGGACCGCATTCGCCCGCCGATCCCCGAGTTCTACCCGGCCGGCCACGGCCTGTAAGGAGCCGCCGATGCCCGTGATCCGCTTCGACCACGCCTCGGTCCCGACGGACCACCCCGAGGAGTTGATGGCCTTCTACGAGAGCATGGGCTTCGAGATCCTCGACGCCGAGGCGTTCCGCAGCGGGGAGCGGCCGATCTTCTCGATCGCCTTCGGCGACAACAAGATCAACGTGCATGGCCCGAACTTCTGGCCGCGCGAGGACTTCACGCTGCGCGGACCGACGGCGAAGCCTGGCTGCGGCGACCTCTGCTTCGTCTGGGACGGCGGCCTCGAGGACCTGCAAGCCGCCCTCGAGGCGACCGGCGCACCGATCGAGGAGGGCCCGGTGCCGCGCGAGGGCGGCCGCGGCGGCGGTCGCGACATGGGCGTGAGCATCTACACGCGCGACCCCGACCACAACCTGCTGGAGTTCATCGTTTACGAGGACTAGCGCGGCCCGAGGCCGCCAGCATCGCTGCGTGACGACGGGAGGGTGCGATGGACTGGGCAGACTCAGCAGAGCAGGCGGCGTTCCGTGCGAAGGTGCGGGCCTTCTTCGAAGACAACCTGCCCCAGCGCTACCGCGAGGACCTCGGGCCACTCCGCCCGCACATGATCCGCGCCTCCAATGGCGAGGAGATCTTCGCCACGCACGCTGACTGGGGCATCGACCGCTACTCCGAGGACCCCGCGGTCAAGGGCGCCGCCGACGACTGGGCGAAGGCACTCGCCGACGAGGGCTACGTCGCCTCGTCCTGGCCAAAGCCCCTCGGTGGCGCGGGCTTCACGACCATCGAGCAGTTCATCTTCAACGAGGAGCGCGAGCGCGCCGGCGCGCCCCGCGTCGGCGGCAGCGGCGCGATGTTCCTCGGCTCGCTGCTCATGGTCTACGGCAGCGAGGAGCAGAAGGCGAAGTACATGCCGGCGATCGCCCGAGGCGAGATCGACTGGGCGCAGGGCTACTCCGAGCCGGGCAGCGGCTCCGACCTCGCCTCGTTGCAATGCCGCGCCGTCCGCGACGGCGACGAGTACGTGGTAAACGGGCAGAAGCTGTGGTCGCAGCCGCTGACCTCGGACGCGATGTACACCCTCGTGCGTACCGATCCCGAGGCGCCAAAGCATCGCGGCATCTCGTTCCTGATGATCGAGGACCTCAACGACCCCGGGATCACGATGGCGCAGCTACCGAGCATGGCGTTCCACTACCCGGGGAACGGCGAGACCTTCTTCCACGACGTCCGGGTTCCGGTCGCCAACCTGATCGGCGAGGAGAACCAGGGCTGGTACGTCGCCATGACGCTCATGGACTTCGACCGCGGCAGCCTCTCCGACACCGGCGAGGACCGTCAGAACCTGGACCACCTCCTCGACTTCCTGCAGACCGAGGAGGGTGAGCGCGTCTCGCGCGGGTCCGAGTTGCCGTCCGTGCGGGCAGAGATCGCCGACCGCTTCATCGAGGCGCGGGTCGGGCAGAACCTCGCGCAGCGCGTCGCCTCGATGCAGGCGGCGGGGCTGATCCCGAACTACGAGGCGTCGATCGGCAAGTGCTTCTCGACCGAGCTGCACCAGCGCCTCGCGCGCACGGGGACGAAGACGTTCGGGCTCTACGCGAACCTCTGGCCGGGCGACGAGCGGGCCCCGCTGCACGGTCAGCACACCCACGACTACGCGCGCACCGTGGCGTTCACGATCTACGGCGGCAGCAGCGAGATTCAGCGCAACGTGATCGCCACGCGCGGCCTCGGCCTGCCGAGGGGGTAGTGCGGCGCGGGCGGGCGATCCGGCGCCGCGCGAGGCTGCTAGCATCGCTCCCGCGACGACGGGAGGGGAGCGATGGACTGGGCAGACTCGCCAGAACAGGCGGAGTTCCGCGCGAAGGTGCGGGCCTTCTTTGAGGACAACCTCCCCCAGCGCTACCGCGAGGACCTCGGGCCACTCCGCCCGCACATGATTCGCGCGACCAACGGCGAGGAAATCCTCGCCACCAGCGCCGAGTGGGGCACGGACCGCTACTCCGAGGATCCCGCGGTCAGGGGCGCCGCCGAGGAATGGGCGAGGGCGCTGGCCGCCGAGGGCTACGTCGCCTCCTCCTGGCCGAAGGATCTCGGCGGCGCCGGGTTCACCACCCTCGAGCAGTTCATCTTCAACGAGGAGCGCGAGCGCGCCGGCGCGCCGCGCGTCGGCGGGACCGGCGCGATGTTCCTCGGCTCGCTGCTCATGGTCTACGGGACGGAGGAGCAGAAAGCGAAGTACATGCCGCCGATCGCGGCGGGCGAGATTGACTGGGCGCAGGGCTACTCCGAGCCCGGCAGCGGCTCCGACCTCGCCTCGTTGCAGTGCCGCGCCGTCCGCGACGGCGACGAGTACGTGGTGAACGGGCAGAAGCTGTGGTCGCAGCCGCTGACCTCGGATGCGATGTACACGCTCGTCCGCACCGACCCGGAGGCGCCCAAGCACCGCGGCATCTCGTTCCTGATGATCGAGAATCTGAACGACCCCGGGATCACGATGGCGCAGCTGCCGAACATGGCCTTCCACTACCCCGGCAACGGCGAGACGTTCTTCCACGATGTGCGCGTACCCGTCGCCAACCTGATCGGCGAGGAGAACCAGGGCTGGTACGTCGCCATGACGCTCATGGACTTCGACCGTGGCAGCCTCTCCGACACCGGCGAGGACCGCCGGGCGCTCGCACGTCTCATCGACTTCGTGCAGACCGCTGAAGGCAGTCGCATCTCGCGCGTCGCGGAGTTGCCGTCCGTGCGGGCGGAGATCGTCGACCGCTTCGTGGAAGCGCGCGTCGGCCAGAGCCTCGCACAGCGTGTCGCCTCGATGCAGGCGGCGGGGCTGATTCCGAACTACGAGGCATCGATCGGGAAGTCCTTCTCGACAGAGCTTCACCAGCGCCGATCGCGCACGGGGACGAAGGCGTTCGGGCTCTACGCGAACCTCTGGCCGGGCGACGACCGCGCGCCGCTGCACGGCGAGTTCACCCACGAGTACGCGCAGACGGTCGCCTACACGATTTACGGCGGGAGCAGCGAGATCCAGCGCAACGTGATCGCCACGCGCGGCCTCGGCCTCCCGCGGGGCTAGGCGCGAGCCGAGCCCGCAGCGATGAGCTCGCAAGACAGCGGACAGCCGGACTCCGCGGCGGCGACGAACGAGACGGCGCCGCGGCGCCTCCCGCTCGAGGGCGTGCGCGTGCTCGCGCAGGCGATCGTCTGGGCGGGACCGTTCGCCACCGCGCTGCTGTCCGACCTCGGCGCCGAGGTGATCGAGGTCGAGTCGATCCAGCACCTCAACCCGACGCGCACGAACTCGCGCCACCCGAGCGAGGTGATGCTCGCCGGGACGGTCGGCACCTACTACGTGGACCGCGACGGCAGCGAGGGCTTCTGGGACCGCCAGGCCTGGTTCAACTACGGCAAGCGCGGCTGCAAGTCGATCACGCTCGACCTCTCGCGCGAGCGCGGCCGCGAGCTGTTCTACGAGCTGGTCCGGCACTCGGACGCGTTCATCGAGAACGGCGCCGCCGACGTCGTCGACAACCTCGGCATCGACTGGGAGACGCTCTCGGCGATCAACCCGAGGCTGGTGATGGTGCGCTTCCCGGGCTTCGGGCTCGACGGGCCGTACGAGCACTACAAGGGCTACGGCAACGTCATGGAGGCGGTCGTCGGCCACACGATGCTGCGCGGCTACACCGACGCCGACCCCTCGCTGACGCCCGCCTCGCTGCACGGCGACCCGAACGCGGGCGCGATGGTCGCCTTCTCGCTGCAGGCGGCGCTCTGGGCGCGCAAGCGCAGCGGACGAGGGCAGCTCATCGAGATCTCGCAGGCCGAGGCAGTGATGCAACACCTCAGCCACGCCTTCATGGACTACTCGATGAACGGCCGCGCGCACGGGCACGCCGGCAACACGCACCCCTCGATCGCGCCGTACGGCATCTTCCCCTGCGCGCCCTCGCCCTCGCCGGCCGGTCCCGATGACGCGGCCGACCGCTGGATCGCGATCGCCGCGCCGACGGACGAGGCGTTCGCAGCGCTCTGCGCGGAGCTGGGCCGGCCGGAGCTGGCCGCCGACGAGCGTTACGCCGACGTCGTCTCACGCCAGCGCAACCGGGACGCCATCGAGGCGGAGATCGGCGCCGGGACCGCCGGGCACGAGGCGCAGCCGCTGATGGAGCGGCTGCAGCGCGCGGGCGTCCCGGCGGCGGCGCTGCTGCACCAGCCGGAGATGACCGGCGATCCGCAGCTCGTCGAGCGCGGCTTCTTCCAGGAGCTCACGCACCCGGCAGCGGGCACTCACCCCTACCCCGGGCCGGTGGCGCAGTTCTCGCGCACCTCGCTGACCCCGGTGCGCGGGCCGGCGCCGACGCTCGGGCAGCACAATGAGGAGCTGATCTGCGGGCTCATCGGCCTCAGCGAGGCCGAGTACCAGCAACTCGTCGAGGACCAGGTCGTCGGGACCGTCTACCTCGAGAACGCGCGCTGACGCGAGAGCGCAGGGAGGGCCGCTGATGTCCGAACGAGAGCAGATCGGCGTCGTGGGGACGGGCATCATGGGCGCGCCCATGGCCCGCAACCTCGCCCAGGCGGGCTTCAGCGTCGTGGCCTGCAACCGCACGCCCGCGAAGGCCGAGGCGCTGCGCGAGCACGGAGTCGCCGTCGCCGCCTCGCCCGCCGAGGTCGGACGCGTGGCGAGCATCGTGATCACGATGGTGCCGGACACGCCTGACGTGCTCGCCGCCGTCGAGGGCGAGGACGGCCTCGCCGGGGCGCTCGCCGAGGGCTCGGTGCTGATCGACATGAGCACGATCGCGCCGGGCGAGACGCGCGCCCTCGCGGGACGGCTCGCCGAGCGCGGCATCGCGATGCTCGACGCGCCGGTCAGCGGCGGCTCGTGGGGGGCGGAACAGGGCACGCTGACGATCATGGTCGGCGGCGAACAGGAGACCTTCGATCGCTGCCTCCCGGTGTTCGAGGCGATGGGCGCCAGCATCACGCTGATGGGCCCGTCCGGCATGGGCCAGACGACGAAGCTCGTGAACCAGATCCTCGTCGCCGGCACCTGCGCCGCGGTCGCGGAGGCGCTGGTCTTCGCGGCCGCGCAGGGCGCGGACCTGCTGAAGACGGTGGAGGCTGTCTCCGGCGGCGCGGCGGGCTCCTGGCAGCTCGCCAACCTCGGGCCGCGCATGGCGCAGCGCGACTTCGCGCCCGGCTTCATGGTGAAGCTGCAGCAAAAGGACCTGCGCCTGATCCTCGAGGCGGCGCAGGAGCGCAGCGTCCCACTCGCCGTCACTTCCGTCGCGCGCCAGTACCTCACCGCCACCGAGGCGATGGGCCTCGGCGAGGAGGGCACGCAGGCGATCGTGAAGGCGATGGAGCGCCTCGCGGGCGTCGAGGTGCGGCGGGACGGCGGGGAGGGGTAGCGCCGCGGGCGATCGGCCTCACGCCCCGGCTCACCTTCCGTCGAACGGGTCGACCAGTTCGTTGGGAAGTGGGTCGAAGAAGGACTCGGGGATATCAGCGAGGCCCTTGCCCAACCCCACGGGCCGGGGCTCGTCGAGCCGCTCACCCAGGGGCCGAATCTCGGCCACGGGGCGATCGTGACTCCAGAGAATGATGCGGTCGCCCGGCTTGAGCGCCGCGATGCGCGCGGACAGGATTGTCCCCGCGTCATGCGTGTTGAGTCGCGTCGTCGTCATGATCCGAGTATGAACCATGCGTCGGGTTCACTGCCCAGTCGGACCCGATGCTCGACGGAGGAGCCCAGCCCGTGACGCCAGCCCCCGGCCGCGACGCCGCAGTCCAACTGCTGCTCGACCGCGCCGAGATTCACGACGTGCTGATGCGCTACGCGTGGGCCTGCGACCGCCGCGAGTTCGACGTGCAGGCTGCGTGCTTCGTTCCCGACCTCGGCGGTACGTGGGGCTTCGGGCCGATCCCGGACCGCGACACGATGATGGACTACATCCGCCAGGTGGCGCGCTTCCACACGACCATGCACTTCCTCGGCAACGAGTTCATCGAGGTCGACGGCGACCAGGCAAGCCTGCAGGCCCACGCGATGCTGATGCATCGCGCGACGCGGCGCGACGGCTCGACATTCGAATACAACGCCACCGACCGGCGCTACTCGGAGCGGCTCGAACGCCGCGAGGGCCGCTGGATCATCGCGGAGCGCAACGTCGAGCCGCGCTGGGCGCCGACGGGTGTGACCGGCGTCGAGACGAGCGACCCCGCCGTCCAATGGCTGCTCGACCGCGCCGAGATCCGCGACCTGATGGCGTCGTACGCCCTCGGCGTCGACCTGCGCGACTACGACCGCGTCCGCGCCTGTTTCGCCCCCGGCTTCCGCGCCGTCTACGGCGACCACGAGTTCCGCGACCTCGATCCGCTGATCGAATACATCAGCGGCGTCGAGCACTTCGTCTCCACCCTCCACTTCATGGGCTCGCAGCTGATCGAGGTCGACGGCGACGAGGCGGGGATGCGGACCGCCGCGATCATCAGCCAGCGCGATCCTCCCGACGGCGAGACGGAGTGGGCCATCGCCGGCAGGCGCTACACCGACCGGCTCGTCCGCCACGAGGGCCGCTGGCGCTTCGCGGAGCGCAGCCCGGACGCCGCGACGGTCCCGAGCGCGAACCCGCCGCGCCCGGCCTCGGACGACCCGGACGTGCGCTACCTGCTCGACCGCGCGGAGATCGAGGATCTGACAGCGACGTTCGCGGTCGGCCTCGACCGGCGCGACTTCGAACTCGTGCGCTCCCGCTTCGCCCCGGACGCCGGCGAGCACGCCGAGCGCCTGATCGCCTCGCTGCGCGAGGAGCTGGAGCCGTGGCGGCGCAGCACTCACCTGCTCGGCAACCAGCGCGTCGCGATCGACGGCGACCGGGCGAGCGTCGAGACGTACGCCTACGTGAACTACCAGCGCGCCGGCGAGCGCGAGGCGACCCACTGGAGCAACGGCGCGCGGCGCTACCGCGACGACCTCGTGCGCATCGAGGGCCGCTGGCGCATCGCCCGGCGGCGCATCGAGGGGCCGTACTACCGCGACCCGGCGGAGCACTACGAGCGCTCGCCGAGGGACTGAGCCCCGACGCTACTCGAGGGCGTACAGCTCGTAGGTCATGACCTCGTCGCTGAGCGTGCCTTTGCCGACGACCTGGGTGGCGTTGAGCCAGTCGTAGCGCTCGTCCGGGGTTTCGATGCGGCCCGCCATCATCACCGGGCCGCCCTCGGAGCCCATCAGCATGGGGCGGAAGCGCCCGAAGTAGTCGAGGTAGAGCAGCGCGCCGTCGTCGGTTTCGAGCATCGCGCGGACGTTGACCTCGGCGATCTCGCGGCCGGAACGGTAGGTGCCATTGATCCACGCGGCCTCGGCGCGCACGCGCTCGCTCTCCCAGGTCGCGCCGGGGAGGATGCTCGTGGAGCGCCCGCCGAGCGGGCCGCGCGAGAAGCGCCAGGAGTCGCCGGTGCGGACGGCCAGCGTGCCGAGGTCCGTCAGTGCGAGTGACATGCGAAGCTCCCTTCCGAAGTCCAGCCGGAGCGTACACTTGCCTCCGCGCAAGGGGGCCGCTGGTGGAGAAGCTGATCTACGTCCTCGAGGGCGGGAGCGTGCCGCCCGCGGAGCGGCGGGCGCGGCTGGCCGAGACTGCGGTGCCCGCGGCGCGCGCCGCCGGCGCCTCGCAACTTGCGTTGCTGATCCCGGACCTGACGGACGAGATCCGCGAGCGGGCGCCGGCGCGCATCCAGGGGGAGTTCGAGCGGGTCGCCGCCGCATTCGAGTGCTGGCTGCCGAACCTCGACGATCGCGCATCGATCGAGGAGGCGCTACGCGCCGGGAGCGACGGCGCCGCGCTGTGGGGCTACCTCGTGACCGAGTCGACGGTGCAGGCCTGCCCACACTCACCCGGCGAGGGCGGGCGCGTCCCCGGCGTTACGCAGTTCGCGATCAACGACAAGCCGGCGGACGTCAGCCTCGAGGACTTCTATCGCGCGTGGCAGGAGGCGCACTCGCCGCGCACCTTCGCCCTGCACCCGCTGCGCGAGTCCTACATTCGCCACGCTGTCACGCGGCGGCTCACCGCCGAGGCGCCGGAGTACCTCGCGATCGTCTACGAGCGGTTCCCGAGCATGGACGTGTTCACGGACGACGCCCGCTACGCGGGCGACCACGCCGCGATTCGCGAGGTGTTCAGGAACCTGCCGCAGTTCTGGGAGCCCGCGACGGCGATCGTGGGCGCGCTCAGCGAGTACCGCTTCGCCTGAGGGAGGTGCGTGATGGAGATCCAGCCTAGAGACGTTGCGGTCATCACCGGCGCGGGGAGCGGCCTCGGCGAGGGGCTCGCGCAGGTCTGCCACGAGGCTGGCATGCGTGTGGTCGTCGCCGACATCGAGCTCGCCGAGGCCGAGCGTGTGGCCTCGGCGATCCGGGAGGCCGGGGGCGAGGCGATCGCCGTCGAGACGGACGTCTCCGACGCGGCCTCGGTCGAGGCGCTGGCGGCGCGTGCCTACGAGGAGTTCGGCGAGGTGCGCCTGCTCTGCAACAACGCGGGCGTGCAGATCTTCAAGGGGCTTGTCGACACCTCGGCGCACGACTGGAGCTGGGTGCTGGGCGTGAACGTGCACGGGGTGATCCACGGCATCAGCGCGTTTGTGCCGAGGATGCGAGCGCAGGCCGGCGCCGCGCACATCGTGAACACCGGCTCGATCAGCGGCTGCGCCCCGTACCCGCGGCCCAGGACGATGCTGGCGGGGGCGTACATCACCTCGAAGTACGCGGTCGTGGGCATGACGGAGTCGCTTCGCGACGAGCTCGAGCCCGACGGGATCGGTGTCACGGCGCTCTGCCCGGCCGGCATCCGCTCGCGCATCTTCGATGCCGAGCGCAACCGCCCCGGGGCGCTCGGTGGACCGGCGCCGGCGCCGGTGGAGCAATGGGAGGGCATGGAGCCCAGGGAGATCGGGCGGATGGTGCTCGATGGCGTCCGCGAGGACCGTCCCTTCGTCTTCACGGAAGCCTGGCCCCGGGGCTTCATCGAGCGTCGCCACGAGCGGATGCTGGCCGCCCTCGACATGCTGGAGACGTAGCGCCGCCGGTGACGCTCAGCCTCGAGCCCAGCGGTACAGGGGCGGGCGGCGTGTTCGCCTCATTCCACGCGCCCCGCTTCCGGCGGGTGTGGCTCGGCGCGGTGCTGTTCGCGCTCGGCTTCTGGATGGAGCGCCTCGCGGTCGGCTGGTTCGTGCTCGACGTGACGGGTTCGGTGCTGCTCGCCGCACTCTCCCTTGGCATCCGCGCGATTCCCAACCTCGTGCTCGGCCCCATCGGCGGGGCGGTTTCCGACCGCCTCCCGCGAGGCCGCGTGCTGACGGTGACCGCGCTCGTGCGCGCCGGCGCCGTCGCCCTGATGGCGCTCGTCGTGATCGTCGACGTGGCGACGGTCCCGCTGCTGCTCGGCCTCGTGCTCGTAACGAGCTCCACGCTGGCGTTCCATATCACCTCGCTGCAGGCGCTCCAGGCGGAGATCGCGGGAACGACCCGCCTCGGAAACGCGATCAGCCTGACCACGTTCGGTGAGCGCGCGGTGGGCGCCGTTGGCGCGCTCGGCGGCGGCGTGCTGATCGGCTGGCTCGGGCCGGAACCGGCCTTCCTCGTCGCAGCGTTACCGCTCGCCTGTGCCGCCGCCGTCTTCGCCGGTCTGCGTCCCCCGGCGCGGTTGCCCGTGGCGCGGGCGCACCTCTTCCGCGATGTCCTGGATGGCCTGCGCCTGCTCGCGCGAACGCCGACGGTGCGGCTGCTGCTGGGGATGATGATCGCCGTCGAGATCCTGGGCATCTCGTTCGCAAGCATGCTGCCCGCGGTCGCCGAGCGCGTCCTCGAGGTCGGCCCGGAGCGCCTTGGTGTGCTCACCGCGGGGGTGGCCGCGGGCGCGATGTGCGGCACTGCGCTGCTCGTGTTCACAATCGATCGGCTGCCGCACGGGCTGATGCTGGTCGGCGTGTTCGTGGCGTTCGGTCTGCTCGTGGTAGCGCTCGGCAACTCTACGATCTTCTGGCTCTCGGTCGCCGTGACCGTCGGGATCGGCGCTGCGGCGGCGACGGTCGATGCGCTGCAATGGATCATGCTGCAGCTCAACGTGCGCGCCGAGGAGCGCGGGCGCGTCCTCGGTGGCTGGCACTTCGCGATCGGCTGGGGCTGGATCGGTCCGCTCACGCTCGGCGCGGTGGCGGAGGCGACGAGCGTGCCGCTGGCGCTGACGCTCAACGGGACGCTGCTCGTGGTCGTCGCGGTGGTGGCGTTCATCGCATCGAAGACGCTGCGCGAGCGGCGGCGCTGAGGGCGAATGGCGGCGCGCTACGGGGTGGCGCTACCCTCGCGGCAGCCGATCGGCGCGGCCGGGCGGGCCTGGGCCGGGCGATCAGGGAGGACAGCGCGCATGCCTCGATACGTCGTGCTCTACCGCTTCACCGACTCCGGGCGGAAGCATCTGAAGGAGACGGTGCACCGCGCCAGCGAAATCCGCGAGCTGAATGAGGCCGCGGGCTTCGACGTGCTCGCCCACTACTGGACGCAGGGCCACTACGACCTCGTGACGGTGGTGGACGCGCCAAGCGAGGAGGCGATGATGAACGGCCTGTTCAGCATCGCCGAGTCGGGCAACGTCTCCAGCGAGACGCTGCGCGCCTTCACGGACGAGGAGATGCAGCGGATCATCGGCCCCGCGTAGCACGGCGGCCGGGGGCGGCGCGGGCCGGGCAGCGTGGCCATGCGGCAGTGTGGTCGGTCCTCACCGGAAATCGAAGCCCGGATCTCTTCCGCGCTTCACCGACCCGGAGTCCTCTGCACGCCCTGCCCGCAACAACAGATCCCTGTTACCATGGGTTCTCTTTGGGAGCGTATTACCTGTACGCATTAGCGTAGGTTGCTAATCTGTGCGTATACTGTCCAAACGGACATTGCGAGAGTTCTGGGAGCGACACCCTGATGCCGAGCATGCGCTCCTCGCTTGGTACCGCGAGGTCGAGAAGGAGGATTGGAGTACACCTGCACAGCTGATGGACGGGTATCCAGCCGCCAGCATCGTCGGCACCGACAGGGCAGTCTTCAGGATCAAGGGCAACAGCTACCGGCTGGTGGCGCGGATCAACTACCGGAAGCGCATCGTCTACGTGCGATTCATAGGGACGCACGCGGCATATGACCGTGTAGACGTGGAGGAGGTGTAGGAACATGCAGGCCATCGCACCAATCCGCACCGAGGAAGACCTCGAGCGAGCCCTCGCTCGGATCGACGAGATCTTCGACGCCGCAGCCGGCACTCCGGAGAGCGACGAGCTCGACGTGCTCGCCGATCTCGTCGAGTTGTACGAGTCCCGGGACGAGCCGTTCGGCTACCCCGATCCGATCGCTGCCATCGAGTTCCGCATGGAGCAGGCGCAGTTGAACCGCCGCGACCTGATCCCCCTCATCGGGAGTAGCGCAAGGGTCGCCGAGGTGCTCGCTGGCAAACGCACCATCACGATGGCGATGGCGCGTGCGCTGCACCAGCATCTCGGAATCCCTGCCGATGTTCTGCTCCGGGAACCGCGCAGGGATGCCGGTGTCGTCGACTTTTTGAAGTTCCCGCTGAAGGAGCTGGCGAAGCGCAATTGGATCCGGGATATCCCCGACCTGAAAGGCAGCGCCGAGGAACTGATCCGCGAGTTGATGAGGCGGGCGGAAGTGCGGGAAGCAGCACTCTCAGCCAGCTACCGCAAGAACGACCACCAGCGAGTCAACGCAAAGACCGACGAATACGCGCTCAGGGCGTGGTGCTGGCAAGTAATGGCCGAGGCCAATGCTCGCCTACCCGAGAGCCCCTACGAGCCCGGGACGGTAACGCCGGACTTCCTCAGACAGGTGGCGCGCCTGAGCCCGCACGAGGACGGACCCAGGCGGGCCAGGGACTTCCTTGCGGAACACGGCATCGCCCTCGAAGTCGTGAAGCACCTACCTCGTACGCATCTCGACGGTGCGGCGCTGCGTCTCGCCGACGGCCGCCCGGTGATCGGCCTCACCCTCCGCTACGACCGGATCGACAACTTCTGGTTCACGCTCCTGCACGAGCTTGCGCATGTCGGCCTGCACTTCGACGGCGGGGAGGACATTTTGTTCGTCGACGACCTCACGCTCCGCTATGAGCAGGGTGGCGACACCCATCCGAAAGAGACGCAGGCCGACGAGCGGGCCAGCGAGGCGCTCATCCCACAAGCCGACTGGGACGGCAGCCGCGCTTGGGAGAAACCGACCGGGATGGCAGTTCTCAGCCTCGCACACAGGGCCGGGGTCCACGCAGCCGTCGTGGCAGGCCGGATTCGCCACGAGACGGGGAACTACCGACTGCTCTCTCAGTTCGTCGGGGCCGGCCAGGTTCGGACTCAGTTCGAGTCGACCGAGGAGATGCAGCGGATCATCGGCCCCGCGTAGCGCGGCCGGGGCCGCTCAGCCAGACTGCGACGGAGCCTGGTCGCAGTTGAATTGCCAGTTGATGCCGAACTTGTCCGTGCAGGATCCGAAGTAGGCGCCCCAGAACATCTCCTCGAGGGGCATCGTCACGACGCCGCCCTCGGAGATCTTCGCGAAGAACTGGTCCGTCTCCTCCCTGGTGGCCGGCATGCAGGAGATCGAGAAGTTGTTGCCCGGCTGCGTCGGCTCGGGCGACCAGGATGGCGTGTCGCTGCCCATCAGCACACTCGACCCGATCGGGTACGAGACGTGCATGACGAGGTCACGCTCGCCCTCGGGAACCGGCATGTCGTCGGGCCCGTCGCCGAAGGTCATCAGCTCGAACTCTCCGCCGAAGACGGAGCGGTAGAACTCGAAGGCCTCCCGGCAGTCGCCGTTGAAGCGCAGGTAGGTGTAGAGCGTCATGTATGCACCCCGTTCCCGGATGGCCTGGCGGGCCGACTCGCGACCGCTGGCACAGCGATGTTACTCCGGCCGTCCCGATAGTAACCAGCACCAATCCTCAGCGCCGCGTTGGTTGGCAGACGCTGCGGCCCCCGTATAATCCGGCCCACGAGGCGTCAGGGCCGCGCTCCCGCCAGACGGGGCGCATCGCAAGCTTCGGGGAGGCGTGGATGAGCGAAGCACGAGACACGAGCTGCCGCGATGAGTGCGCGCCGCACTTCGGCCAGCGAGGGCCATCCAGGTTCTCGCGCGCGGAACTGAACGCGCCGATGATCTGGAACTTCGCGGAGTCCGTCCACGACGCCAACCCTGTCTACTGGGACGAGACCTACGCGAAGCAGACGCGATTCGGCCGCATCATCGCCCCGCCGCACTCGATCATGACGATGTCCGGCGGCCACTGGTGGGCGCCCGACTACATCCTCGAGCGCGAGGAGCAGGAGATCGAGGCGCAGGGCGACGACCCAACCGAGACGATTCGCGAGATCGTCGCGAAGTATGGCTACACGACCGCCACCAACGTCACCCGCGAGGACGAGTTCCTGCAGCCGTACGGCCCGGGCGACGGCCGCATCAAGCAGACCAGCTACGTCGACGACGTCAGCGAGGAGAAGCAAACGGCCGTCGGCAAGGGCGTCTTTATCATCACGATCATCGAGTATCGGCGCGAGGTTGACGACGAGTTGATCGCCCGCGCCCGCAACGTGCTGCTGATGTACGACTCGAGCCAGCCGCGGGACAGCTAGCCCGCCAGCGCCAGGGAGGAACACCATGGCCTTCTTCGAGGACCGCGATTGGGACACCGTGTTCGAGGGCGCCAGCCTGCAGGCGCTTGAGTTCGGGCCGATCACCATGACCACCCAGGTCATGGACGCCTCGGGCACGCGCGACCTCTACCCGATCCACCACGACCGGGAGTTCGCGAAGGCGAACGGAGCGCGCGACATCTTCCTCAACACGATGTGGTACCAGGGTCTGCTCGGACGCTTCGTGAACGAGTGGGGCGGGCCGGAGTCCTTCATCCGCAAGCTCAGCTTCGACATGCGGGCGACGAACTGCCCGGGCGACCTGCTGACCGTGCGCGGCACGGTGACGAAGAAGTACGAGCAGGAGGGCCAGAAGCTGGTTGACCTGGACGTGCGGATCGACAACCAGATCCAGCCTGACACCGTGACCGCCCGGATCACACTTGAGCTCGTCTAGCCTCGCCGGGCGTGTTGACCAGCCGCCCGCGGGCTTGAGCCGGGACCGCTCGCCATGAGCATCCTCGCTGGCGTCCGCGTCGTCGCGATCCCGGGCGCGATGGGCAGCGCCGCCTGGACAGCGAAGCACCTCGCCGACTGGGGCGCGGACGTCACGCTGCTCGAGCCGCCCGAGGGCGCGGCGCTACGCGAAGCGCCACCGTGGTACGAGCTGGCCGGCGAACGCCGCAGCGCGACCTGGACGTGGGTCTCGCGCGGGGCGACCTCCGTGCGCGTCGGCGAAGGTCTGGCGACCACGCCGCCCGACGCCCGCACCGCCTGCGAGCAGGCGGACGTGGTAGTCGTCGACGCGGACATGACCGAGCGCATGCTGGGACTCGCGCCCAACGCGCTGCGCGGCGCCCTCGAGGGCCGGACGACCGTCCTGCTGATCACGCCGTTCGCACTGGACGGTCCGTACGCGGACTACCGCGCGTCCGACCTCGGAGTGAACTCGCTCGGCGGCTGGACGGGGATGCTCGGCGAACCGGACCGCGAGCCGCTGCGGCCGGGCGGGGACATGAACCCGCGCGTGACCGGCGTCTACGGCTTCGACTCGTTACTGGTCGCGCTGCACCACCAGGCGCGCGGCGCGGCCCCCGCGTACATCGAGCTCTCGCAGCAGGCGGTCGCGGCCGCGAGCCTGACCGCGCCGTGGATGGTCTACAGCATGACCGCGGGCGCGGGGGCGATGCAGCGGCGGCCCTCACAGTGGCCGCACAGCGTGCTGCCCTGCAAGGATGGCTGGGCGGCGATCTCTCCGCTCACCTTCCAGCACTGGGAGCTGCTCTGCCAACTGCTCGGGATCGACGACATCCTCGAGGAGTCGTGGGGGCGCGACCCGGCGTGGCGGCAGGAGCACGGCAACGATCTGCTGCCGCGCGTGGAGCCCTGGTTCGCGGCGCGCACGCGCGAGGAGATCTACACCGAATCGCAGGCCTGGCGCCTGCCGGCCGGCCCCGTCGACACCGTCGCACAGCGCGAGGACTGCCCGCAGCTCAACGCGCGCGGCTTCTTCCTCGAGCAGGAAATCGACGGCGCAACGGTGAAGGCGCCGCGCGTCCCCTACCTGCTCAGCGCCGCCGACCCGAGCGAGCGCGGCGACCTGGCCGAGGCGGAGCGGCCCGCCCTCGATGGTGGTGAGAGCGCGTCCGGCGGCGAGGGGCCTGCGCTGCCTTTCGAGGGCATTCGCGTGGTCGATTTGACGTGGTTCTGGTCGGGTCCGCACTGCACGATGACGATGGGCGCGCTCGGCGCCGACGTGATCAAGGTGGAGTCGATCCAGCGGCCGGACTCCTACCGCTACACCGCCGTCGACGCCTCGGCGGAGCGCTGGTATGAGCGCGGGGCGCTCTGGAACGACACCAACCCGAATAAGCGCAGCGTCACGCTGAACCTGGACAGCGAGACGGGGATGGCGTTCCTCGTGCAGCTGCTCGAGCAGGCAGACGTGGTCATCAGCAACTTCTCGAACCGTGTGCTGCCGAACCTCGGGCTCACGGTCGAGCGCTTCCACGAGATCAACCCGCGGCTGATCGTCGCGCTGCTGCCCGGCTACGGACCGGACGGGCCGTGGGGCCACTTCGTCGGCTACGGCGTGAGCTTCGAGCAGGCCGTGGTCGCACAGCTGACCGGCTACCCCGACGACCGCCCGCTGATCAACGGCGGCTTCTCAGACACGCTCGTCGGCATGCACGCGCTCGCGGCGATCACGCTCTCGCTGCGCGACCGGGAGCGCACCGGCCAGGGCAGCTACGCCGAGGTGCCGCAGTGCGAGGTGCTCGACAGCCTGCTCGGCCCGGAGCACATCGCCGTCGGCCACGGCGAGCCCTCGCGGATGCGGATGGCGAACCGCCACGAGTCGATGGCGCCGCACAACGTCTACCCGGTCGCCGGGCAGGACGAGTGGATCAGCATCGCCGTGGCCAGCGACGAGGAGTTCGCCGCCCTCGCGACGGCGATCGATGCGCCGCACATCGCCGAGGACGCGCGGTTCGCGACGGCCGCCGGTCGCAAAGAGCACGAGGACGCCCTCGACGCCGCGATCGCGGCGGCCGTCCGCGATCGCGACCTGGTGGACCTGGAGCGTGCCCTCCAGGCGGCCGGTGTGATGGGCTGCCGCGTCTCCAAGCCTTACCTGCTCACCGAGGACGAGAACCTCGTCCACCTCGACTTCTTCCAGAAGCTGGACCGCGAGCTGACGGGCACGCACCCGTTCAAGACCTTCCCCTTCCGCTTCAGCACCTTCGACCTGCGCCACCGCATGCCGCCACCGCTGCTCGGCCAGCACAACCACGAGGTGCTGGCCGAACTCGGCGTGGACGACGACGCGATTCGCGCGCTCGAGGAGCAGCAGGAGATCGGCAGCGAGCCGCTCGGCTTCAACGCCTGAGCAGCGGAGGGCCAGCCAATGGTCGTCGACGAGTCCGGACCAATGCGCCCGCTGCCCCTCCCGACGGATGACTCCGCCCCCTACTGGGAGGCGATGAACCGCCACGAGCTGCTGCTGCAGCGCTGCCTCGACTGCGACCGCGTCGTCTACCTGCCCGCCCCGATGTGCGACGAGTGCCAGTCGTTCAACCTCGAGCACTTCGTCTCCAGCGGACGCGGCCACATCTACAGCTGGACAGTGGTGCACAACATGGGACACCCGGCCTTCGTGCCGCCCTACGCGGTGCTGCTGGTGGAGGTCGAGGAGGGCCCACGCATCCTCGCGCAACTGCACGCGCCCGACGGCGACGAGTGGGAGCGCCTGGAAGTGGGCCTGCCGGTGCGCGTTGCCTGGGACGAGAGCGAGCCGGAGCAGACCTTCGCGATCTTCGAGATCGACACCGGCGCGAGCGAAGCAGCCTGATCGGCGCGCCCGGCGCGCACGCCCGGGGGCGCCCGCAGACCCATTCCGGGAGGACCGCATGCACGTCCTGATCATCGGCGGCACACGCTTCGTCGGGCGCCACATCGGCGAGGAACTGCTGGAGCAGGGACACACCATCACGCTGCTCAACCGCGGCATCACGCCGGACAGCTTCCCGGCCGAGGTGGAGCGGCTGCGCGCGGACCGCAACGAGCCGGAGCAGGTACGCAGCGCCCTCGAGGGCCGCGAGTTCGACGCGATCGTCGACTGCATCGCCTACCAGCAGGCGGAGGCCGAGCTGGTGATCGAGCTGTTCGCCGGCCGGATCGGGCGCTACGTCTACATCAGCAGCAGCTCCGTCTACCGGCCGAGCGAGCTGCTGCCGATCGAGGAGACACACCCGCTGAACGACGGCACGGGCTGGGACTACGCCCGTGGCAAGATCGCGGTCGAGCGGCTGCTCGAACGGACCGCGACGGACACGTTCCCCTGGGTAAGCCTGCGGCCCGCCTACATCTTCGGACCCTACAACAGCGCCGCGAACGCCGAGTTCTCGCTGTTCCAGCGGATCGAGCAGGGGCGGCCCGTGCTGGTACCGGGCGACGGCTACTTCTTCTTCCACCAGAGCCACGGCCGCGACCTGGCGCATGCGACGATCGCGGCCATCGAACGCAACGAGGCCGTCGGCAACGCCTACAACATCACGGGGCGTTACGCGCAGTCCGGCAACGAGCTCGTGCAGGCGGCCGCGGCGGCCGTGGGCCGGAAGGCGGAGATCGCCTACCTGCCCGGCGCCACCCGGCGCAGCGAGGTGGGGCGCTACTTCTACTGGCAAACGCGTCCGGCGCAGGTCTACTCGACGGAGGCGGCGCGGCGCGACCTCGCCTGGCAGCCGCGCTTCGGCATCCGTGAGGGCATGCGCGACGCCTATCGCTGGTACCTCGAGAGCGGCTACGCGGAGGCGCAGCCATACGACTTCAGCGCCCACGACGAGTTGCTGGAGCGCATGGCCGCCGAGGGATAACCAGCGCAACACACGCAGTTCACATCATCCGGTCCGGTCGAGGGCGGGCCCGCGCTTGCGCGGGCGGCAGCGTGTCGTTCAGACCTCGGCGGCTACTCGGTGCCTCGCAGGCGCGGGTCCAGCACGTCGCGGAGGGCGTCGCCGAACATGTTGAGAGCGTAGACGGAGACCGCGATCGCGAGGCCGGGGAAGAGCGCCAGGTAGGGGTGCAGCTTCATGTCCTCCTGCGCCTCCTGAAGCATTCGCCCCCACGACGGGAACGGCGGCTGCACACCGAACCCGAGGAACGACAGCGCCGATTCAATCAGGATCACCGCGCCGAGCTGCACGGAGATGTTGATGATGATGACGGTGAACACATTGGGGAAGACGTGCCGCAGCATGATCCGGTTGTCGGTGGCCCCGACCACCCGCGCGGCCTCGACGTAGGTGTTCTGCACCGTCGAGATCGTCTGGCTGCGCACCACGCGCGAGGAGCCGGCGCTGAACAGGAAGCCGAGCGTGAGCGCGAGCACGATCTGGCTGGCAAGAGAGCCGGGAACCGTCGCCGTGAAGATTGAGAACAGGAAGATGATGAAGATCAGTCCAGGGAAGGCCTGCACGATGTCCACGAAGCGCTGGAAGGTGAGGTCCCACTTCCCTCCGTAGTACCCCGAAGAGATGCCGACAATACTGGAGAGCACTGCGGCGATGCTGACCGCAGCGAACCCGATCGTGACGGAAGTGCGCGCGCCGAACAGCACGCGGCTGAGCACGTCGCGGCCCTGCTTGTCGCTGCCGAAGAGGTGATCGAGTGTCGGCCCCTGCAAGCGGTTCAGCAGGTCGATCTCATCGAACGTGGCGGGGGCGAAGGTGCTCGGCGAGATCGCAACCGCGAACAGAGCGATCAGGACCAGCGCCGCCACGGCCCCGAGCGGTTTGCGGCGGATGAACCTGAGCGTGCCGCCAAGCGCCCGCGTGAGCACGCCCTCGCTGGATCCGGAGAACCCGATCGGTCCGTTTGCGGTCTCGTTCGCCGCCATTAGCTGTACCGGATCCGCGGATCGATGAATGCGTACGAGAGGTCCACGAGGAGGTTGGTGATCAACACAAGCATCGCCGCCAGCAGCACGATCGCCTGCACCGTCGGATAGTCGCGCCGTTCGAGCGAGAAGAGCAGCAAGGTTCCCATGCCCGGGAGCGTGAAGATCCGTTCGAGCACCACCGTGCCGCTGATCAGCACGCTGACCTGCAACCCAATCACCGTGATCACGGGCAGCACCGCGTTACGCAGTGCATGACGGGTAACGACCAGCCGGTCCGTCAGGCCCTTGGCGCGAGCCGTCCGCACGTAGTCCTGTCGCATCACCTCCAGCATCGTCGAGCGGGTCAGGCGCATCACCGAGCCGGACAGGAAGGAGCCGAGAATGATCGCCGGCACCCACGTGGTCTTGAGATTACTGAGCGGATTCTCCCAGAACAACTCGTAGGTGAGCGGTGGGGTCCAGCCAAACCAGGCGAAGCCGTAGACGATCGCCATCTGGCCGGCCCAGAAGCTGGGAACAGCCAGTGCCGCGATCGCGAAGCTGCGCATGATGTAGTCGATCAGCGAGTCCTGTTTGATGGCGGAGAGCACCCCAATCGGGATCGCGATAGCAATCGAGTAGATCATCGCCATGATCCCGAGCTGGAAGGTCACGGGGATCCGGTTCGTCAACTGCTCCGTGACCGGCCGCCCGCTCACAAAGGAAGAGCCGAAGTCGAACTGGGCGAGCGCGATCAGCCACTCCGCGAAGGCCTGCGGGACGCCCTGATTCAGCTCCAGCCGCTCTTCAACGGAGGCTCGGAACTCGGGCGTCGGCTCGGCCTGGTCCGAGATGATCTGATCGATGATGTCGCCCGGCAGCAGCCGCACGACGATGAACACAGCGAACGTGACCCCGAGGATCGTCGGGACGAGCAACAATATGCGGCGCAGGATGTAGACGTGGATCTGCTCGTCCCCTGTCGTTCGCTGGGTCGTTCGCTGGCGCGCCGCCGCATTCTAGCGAATCGCGGCGCGGCGCGCGCAAGTGATGAGGGTCCGGCGGCGCAGCGCTTGCTCCAGATACAACTCGGCCCCCGGTGATCCGGGGGCCGAGTAGCCTTTAGCGACGGACTGCGGGTTAGGCGCTCTCGTCGATCCACCACCACGGCCAGGCGAAGACGGCCTCGCCGCCTCGGCCGTTCCCGTGCCAGGCATCAGGCGTCCGGAGACGCTTGTTGAAGCCCTGCCAGTTGAGCTGCCACGCCACCGAGGGGACGTACCACAACGGCTCGATCAGCAGGTCGCGCTGGATGCTCTGGATCTTGTCGTTGCGCTCTTCCGCATCGACCGTGCTGTTGATGTCCAGCACGGCGTCGACGATGGTCTGGTCCTCCACCTTGCTGTGGTTGCGGCCGGCGCCGGGGCGGTACATCTCGGAGAGGTAGTCGCCGAGGTCCGGGAAGGCCTGCAACTGGAAGGCAACACCATCGAAGTCGCCGCGGAACGTCATCGGCGTGTACACCGAGGCGAAGTCGTCGATGTTGATCTGGAAGTCGATGCCGATCTCCTTCATGAAGGTCGGGATGATCTCGGCTTCCAGACTCCAGGCCGTGCCATAGCGGGTGGTGTAGTGGTACGGCACGCTGAAGCCATCGCCCTGGCCCGCGGCCTGCATCAGCTTGTTCGCCTCCTCCAGGTTGTACTGGATGGCTGCGCCGGTGACCGCATCCTGTCGCGGGTCGATCGACTGGCCCGCGTAGCCGGCCGGCAGCACGTTGTGCCAGCCCACGCGGCTGGAGACGTCGAGTCCAACGCCTTCGAGCTGCTGGACGTTGTAGAGCCCCTCGATCATCGTCTCGCGGTCGAGGGCGAGCGACATGGCGTGGCGCACGCGCGGGTCGTCCCACGGAGCGGAACCGTCGCGCGGCTCGCCGCGCGAGATGTAGCCGAAACCGAGCGACTTGCGCGGCTCAATCCGGCCGTCCGGGAAGTCACTGATCAGCCCCGGTACGGCGTCCGGCGCGATGGTGTTGATGTGATCGATGTTGCCTGCCTGGAACTGGGTCAGGGTCGTCGCCCGGTCCAGCACGATCTCCTCGACCTTGTCGAAGTAGGGCAGTGGCGCGTTGTGCCACTCCGGATTGCGCTGGACGGTCCAGCTCACGCCGTCCTTCAGCTCTTCCCACATCCAGGCGCCGCTGCCGATCATCGTCTGCGTGGGGTCGTAGGCGGTCCCCGTCTCGCGCGGGAGGACTGCCATGTTGAACACGTCCGCCATCCGCCAGAGGGCGCGCGCGAAGACGCGGTTGAACCCGAGCGTCACGGTCCCGGCGTCGGGCGTCTCCACCGTGTCGATGAAGTCGAGCTGCACCGCGTTGGGTGCGCCCTCGCTGCCATCGGTGCCGAGGAAGCGAGCGATCGAGAACTTCACGTCCTCGGAGTCGACCGCGCGGCTGATCGGCGCGGTGTACCTGGCATCGTCGCGAAGCTCGATGTTCAGCGTGAGCCCGTCCGGGGTGAACTCCCAGGCGCGGGCGAGGTCACCGTCCATCTGCGCGTTCGGTGCGTTCTCGAACGTGGATGCGATCTGCTTGAACAGGAAGCTGTGGATCTGCGCCGACACACCCTTGGTGGTGTTGCTCTGCGTGCGGTGCGGGTCAAGCGTTTCCGGTGTGCCGGTGATGGCGCGCCGGTAGCTGCCGCCGGGAATGCCCTGCAGCGCCTCCGCCTCCTGGGTAGCGGCGGTCCCGACCGGGGCGGCCGTCGGCCTCGCGGTCGCTTCCTCGGTCGGCGCGGCAGTCGGGGCCGTCGTCGGCGCGGCGGTGGCTGCCGGAGCCGGGGCCTCCTCGTCGTCGTCGCCGCAGCCGATCAGCGCTGCCGCCGCAAGGCCGGCGCCTCCGATGACGCCTCCGCGCAGCGCGGCGCGGCGTGAGATGCGCGTCCGCAAGAAACTGCTCACGTGGTCAGATCCTTCTGTCATGTTTCTTCCCTTCCCGGGTGGCGGCGACGGACTTTCGCCGTCAGTAGCGCAGAATCATACACGATACGCACCCGCGAGGGCAGCGGATCTCCAGACCCTTCCGGGACCGGGAAGCCAGAATCTTCTCGCTCGGACGCATTGGCTCCTCGCCCGGACGTAGCGGAGCGAGTCCGGCCTTCACGCGCGACAGGTGCGTTTCGGACTCGCGCAGGGCGTTATGCCTCGTTGACCCACCACCAGGGGAAGCCATAGGCTTGGTAGTCGCCACGCCCGTTGCCGTGCCAGGCGTCCGGGATCCCGGCCCGCGGGCTCAGCCCGACCCAGTCGAGCTGCCAACCCACGGAGGGAACGAACCACATCGCGTCCGCCAGCAGGTCGCGCTGGAT
The DNA here is from genome assembly GCA_963667465.2 of Dehalococcoidia bacterium. Taxonomy (GTDB): domain Bacteria; phylum Chloroflexota; class Dehalococcoidia; order UBA2979; family UBA2979; genus VXMT01. The sequence goes on from CAXXDN010000002.1 coordinate 1,856,340, forward strand.
GTTGCGCACCTTCTCGTTACGCTCGTCGATGTCGAAGGTGGTGTTGATCTCGTCCACCGCGGCGCCGATCGCGGCGTCCTCCACCTTGTTGAGGTTGCCGCCACTGGCGCCCGGGCTGGCGTACAGGTCCGTGAGGAAGTCTTCCAGGCCGGGGAACACCTGCAACTGCAGGGCGACGCCGTCGAACTCCCCCCGGGAGGTCCTCGGCACGTATTCCGCAGCGTAGTCCACGACGTTCGTCTTGAACCTGATACCTGTGTCTTTCACGAGCTGGGGGATGATCTCCGTCTCCTGGATCCAGGCAGGACCAAACGCCGAGGTGTAGTGGTAGGGGACTTCGAACCCGTCGCCGTAGCCGGCGGCCTCCAGCAGCTTGCGCGCCTCCGCGACGTCGTACCTGATCCACCGTCCCGTCTTCGCGTCGGTTTGCGGATCCACCGATTGGCCTCTGAAGCCGGCGGGCAGGATGTTGTGCCAGTGCACGCGGCTGGCGACCTCGAGGCCGACTTCCTCGAGCCCCTCGACGTTGTAGAGCGCGGTGATCATGTCGGCCCGGTTGAGGCTCAGTGAGATCGCGCGCCGCACGCGGGGATCGGCCCACGGCGCGGAGCCGTCGCGCGGCTCGCCGAACGCGAGGTACACAAAACCCAGCGCCTTGCGAGGCACGATGCGGCCCTCGGGGTAGTTCTTGACGAGGGCGGGGACGAAATCGGGTGTGGGCGTAATCAGCAGGTCAATCCCGCCCGCCTGGAACTGTGTGAGTGCGGTCAGCGGCTGAAGGACTAGCTCGTGGACAGCGTCGAGATACGGAACGTCCGGTCCGTTGAACCAGTCGGGATTGCGGACCACGTTGAAGCGTACGCCATCGACCAACTCGTCCCAGAGAAAGGGGCCGCTCCCGACCATGGTCTGGGTGGGATCGAACACGCTCCCCGTCTCGCGCGGCATGATGTGCATGTTGAACCCATCGGCCAGCCGCCAGAGCACGCGTGCAAGTGGGGACATCTGGAGCGTGATCGTGCGCGCGTCCGGCGTCTCCATCCCCTGAATGAAGTCCAGCTGCGAGGCGTTCGGCGCCGGATGATGTCCATTGAGGCCGCGGAAGCGCTCGACCGAGAAGCGCACGTCCTCCGAGTCCACGGTGCGGTTGATCGGAGCGGTGAAGGTCGCGTTGGGGACAAGCGTCAAACTCAGCTGCTCACGATCCGGGGTGAACTCCCAGGACTCGACCAGATCGCCCATCATCTCCGGATTCGGCGCCTCCTCGAAGACCGCCGGGGTCTGGGTGAACAGCTTGCTGTAGATGTAGGAGGCCGCGCCCTTCGTGGAGAAGTCCAGCGTGCGGTGAGGGTCCAGGCTTGGAGGCGTGAACCACTGGTGGATGCGGAAGGCGCCGCCCCGCCGCGGTCCATTCGCGGCGGCAGCCGAACTCGGGGAGGGCGCCGCAGCGGTCGGGTGTTCCCCTGGCGTTGCGGACCCCGGCTCAGCCGCCGTCGCCGTCGCCGTCGTGGGCGCGACCTGCCGGGTCCGGGCCGGTGGCGCGGACGGCGCCTCGTCATCCCCGGTACCACAGCCAATGAGCGCCGCCGCCGCGAGGCCGGCGCCGCCGAGCGCGCCGCCGCGCAGCGCCGCCCGCCTCGATAGTCTCGATTGCCAGAACCCGGGCTGGCGATTGCTGCCAGCGGTCATGACGCCCCCAAGGGACAGCCTGGTACTACAACAAGGTACCGCATTGAACACGCATTACGCGGGGTAGACCGCAGCCGGGCGACGGCGCTGCGCTCTCGGGAGCGGCCACCGAGGCGTCCCTCGCAGCGGACGCCCCCGCGAGTGCCCGCTGCGCTAGCATGGCGCCCTCGCGAGAGGAGCGGCCATGACCAGCGACGAGAGCGCCAACTGGGTCACGTTCGAGCACCGCGGCCCGGTGACCATCATCCGGCTCAACCGGCCGGAGAAACTCAACGCCTTCCACATCTCGATGGACGAGGCGATCGTGCGCTACGTCCAGTCGCTCAACGAGGGCGAGTACGACACACGCTGCCTGATCCTCACCGGCGAGGGTCGCGCCTTCTGCTCGGGCGCGGACGTCGGCAACCTGGCGCAACGCAGCAGCCTCAACACGGAGCGCAAGCCGCCCTGGCGTCCACCGCACAGCGAGATCAAGTCGCCGCGTGCGCTGCGCGACTGCGACGTGCCGGTGATCGGCGCGCTCAACGGCTACGCGGTGGGAATGGGCCTCGGGCTCGCCCTCGCGACCGACCTGCGGATCGCCGGCGATGACGCGCGCTTCCAGGTGGCGCAGATCAAGCGAGGACTGTTCGGCGACTACGGCCTCGGGCACTTCCTGCCGCAGCAGCTGGGACACCAGCGGGGCCTCGAGCTGATGCTGACGGCGCGCATGATCGACGCGCAGGAGGCGCTCGACCTCGGCCTCGTGCTGAAGGTCGTGCCGAAGGACGAATTGCTGGACGCGGCGCTGGATCTGGCCGAGCAGATCGCGAGCGGGCCGCCGCTCGGCGTCGCCGCCAGCAAGCGAGTCACCTACATGAACGACAACGAGGACCTGCACCGCGTGATGGACTACACCAGCCTCGCGATCGGCCACCTCTTCAACTCGGAGGACAACGCCGAGGGCATCCGCTCGTTCATGGAGCGGCGCGAGCCGCAGTTCGAGGGTCGCTGAGACCTCGAGCGCGCCGCGCGGGGCCGCTGGGGGCCGCTGGCCCGCAGCGGCGATCAGGAATGAACGGCGGGCGGGCGCAGTGCCCGCCCGCTGCTCGTCAGCTTCCCGACGGCCTCCGCGAGCGCAGACCGAAGCGCCAGACCAGGGCCAGCGCGGCAATCAACCCCGCCGTGGCAATCGCCACCGGAGCCACACCGGCAGCCTGCTCAGACCAGTCTCCCTGCGCCGCGGCTCCCTCGAGGAGCGCGGGCCCGTGGCCAGACTTCGGAGGCGCGGGGGCGGCGGCCGTTGTGCGCGCGGTCAGTTGGCGCGGCTCGGTGTCGGTGAGGGCCAGCTCCCAGACGAGTGCGCCGTCCTCGATGCTGTCGGCGTTGTGTTCGGCCAGCGCGCCCGGCAGCGCGATGCGGATGCGGAAGAAGGAGCCCTCCAGGAGCTCAGGCGAGGGCGGAGGACCGCTCGCGGCCCCCGTACCCTCATCCGCCTGGACCGCGGCGATCATCGAGAACGTCCAGCCGCCAGCGTCGTTGCGCTCCAGGGTGAGGTCGCCGGACTCGCCGGCGCCGGCGCCGGCGCTCATCCCGGCGGTGATGAGGCCAAGTTGAGCCTCGTTGGCGAAGGGGATCCCGAACTGGATGCCGGTGAAGCCGTCCTGGCGGTACTCCTGCACCTCCACGCTGGGTGACAGATCGTCAGTCGGGACAAGCTCCTCGCTACTGGCCCCGGTGAGCTCCGTGAAGGCGTCACTGATCGCGATGACCGTGCCGACCACGCCGGAGCCATCGTCGTTGACGCTAATCGACAGCTCGTAGCGAAGGCAGCCGGTCATCGCGAACGCGGTTACTGCCAGGAGCAGTACCAGCCCGCGCACGCGGCGCCTTCCAGTCCCGATCGGTACGCGCACCATGGGTTGCCCCTCCGTACGTCCGCCGCCCATCCATCGTACGACAGGGACGCGACTCAAGGGCTCGCGGCTGTGGCAGTGCATCAGGCGGGTCTGACTGCTACGAATCGGGGTCCGCGGCAGCCGCGGCCGCGAGCCCGCTGCGCACCGCCGACTCCATCGTCGCGGGCCAGCCGGTGTCCGTGTAGGCGCCAGCCAGGAAGAGGTTCGCGAGCGGCGTGCGCGGGCCCGGCCGATCGAGGCCTGCCGACGGCACGAACGTCGCCTCCGGCTCCTTCACCACCCGCCAGTGCAGCAGCTCGGCGCCGCGTGCGGCCGGCAGCGCCGCGCGCAACTGCGGCAGCAGGCGCTCCTGCAACTCCGCCCCGTCGAGTGCGAACAGCTCGCCCGGCGCGCTAATCGAGATCACGAGGTGCTGACGCTCCGCTTCGTCCTCGCCGCCCGCTCGGCTGCGGTTGAAGACCCACTGCACCTCGGAGCGGACGAAGGCGGCGAAGTCGAAGCCGGCCACCGGGCGGTCAAACCAGAGGTGCACGTTGAGGATCGGCGCGGGCTCGAACCGCGCGAGCGTTCCGAGCGCGCCCTCGCCGCGCACGCCGGCGGGCAGCAGCGGCAGCAGCCGCCACGGCGAGAGGGCGCTCACGCAGGCATCGAATTCGCGCCGTTCCCCGTCGCGCAGGACGAGCGCCTCGACACGCCCGCCGACGACCTCGATGCGCTCGATCGGCGTGCGGGTGGAGACTGTCCCGCCGCGCTCCTCGATAGCGCGCACGGCGGGGTCGACGTGCAGCGCAGAGAGCCCGACGGCGGCGACGCCGAGCGCAGCCGCACCGCGGTCGCGCTGGAAGCCCTCCTCGATCACGAAGAGCGCCTGGCTGGCGCTCGCCTGATCGGCGCGGCAGTTCAGCGTGGGGATCACGAGAAAGTCCCAGAAGTCGCGGACCGTGTCGCTCGTCTGGCCGCGCTCGCGCAGCCACTGCCCAAAGGTCAGGCCCGCGAGGCGCTCACGCCCCTCGCGCCCGAGCCGGCGGATCGCGAGGAAGGCATGCACGATCTGCGCCTTCTGCCGCCAGCGGAGGTGGCGGTAGCGCAGCAGCGAGGGCGCGAGCTGCAGCCCGAAGGGGAGGTTCGCGGCCCCCAGATCGGAGCGCCTGCCGGCCTCGTCGAACACCGGTACGCTCAGCCGCTGCTGCCTCCTCGTCAGGCCGAGCGTGCCGAGCCGTTCGAGGAAGGCCACGTAGGCCGTGGTGCACTGCATGAAGACGTGCTGGCCGTTGTCGATCTCATCGCCGGTCTCTTCGTCGCGGAAGGAGTAGGTGGCGCCGCCGGCCCAGGGGCGGCGCTCAAGCACTTCGACCTGGTGGCCGCGATCGGCGAGTTCCACGCCCGCGGCCAGGCCGGCGAGCCCGGCGCCGATGATGCCGACCCTCACGGCCGCGCCGGAATCAGCCCGATCGCGCGGGCCCGAGCAGGGCTGCGCCGGCCCAGAGCCGCGCGATCGCGCTCAGCTTCTCGAAGCCGTTCAGGCCCACCCGCTCGTTGAGCACGTCGTAGCCGCGCGCCTCGATGCGCTTGAGCAGCTCGAAGTAGACGCCCTGCAGCACGTTCACGCACATCCGCGAACGCACATCGAGCAGCGGCAGCAGCCCTCGGCCCAGGCGGAAGTAGTGGTGCGCGCGCTGACCCTGCGCCGCCATCAGCGAGACGAAGCGGTGGTCGTAGCGGCAGGCGAGGATGTCGGCGGCGGTCAGGCCGTGCGCGCTCAGCTCATCGGCGGGGAAGTAGACACGTCCGCGCGCGGCATCCTCCTTCACATCGCGCATGATGTTCACGATCTGCAGCCCCAGGCCCATGCTCGCCGCGAACTCCCCGCCGCGCGGGTGCGGCCTGGCCCCGAAGACCGAGACGCAGATGTGCCCGACCATCGAGGCGACGCGGTAGCAGTACTGCTGCAGGTCCGCCCAGGTCTCGTAACGGTTGATGGTAAAGTCCATCTCCACCCCGTTGACCAGCTCCTCGAAGTGCTCGCGCGGCGTCCCGAAGCGGTCGATGGCGTCTCCGAGCGCGATGAACAGCGGGCCCCGGCGCGCGCCCTCGTAACAGGCCTCGAGGCGCGCCCGCGCCCGTGCGATCTCCTCCTCCTGGCGCGACCGCTCGGTCAGCTCGTCGGCGATGTCGTCCACGTAGCCGCTGAAGGCGTAGGCGGCGTAGATCGCGTTTCGCTTCCGGGCGGGAAGAATCGTGAAGGCGTAGTAGAAGTTGGAGGCGCGCGCCTTCGTGAAGGCGCGGCACCAGGCGTAGGCGTCTTCCGGGGTGAAGCGCTCGTCGCCGTGCGCTTCCAGTTCCGTCAGGACATCGAACGCCACGCCGCCCTCCTCTCCGCGCGATCAGATCCGCAGCGCGACGCGCAGACCGTGCACGATCGCGAGGCGCAGCTTCACGGCGCGCGTCACGCGAGGCCGCGCACTGAGCGTGTCGTAGCCGGCGCGCTCGATCGCATCGAGGATCGCCTCGCCGCCCAGGCGGAAGAGCCGGATGTCGGTGCGCACGGAGCGCGGGACGAGCGCCTCGAGGGCGCTGCCCTCGGCGAAGAGCGCCCGTGCGCGCTCCACCTGGAAGCGCATCAGCTCCCGGAAGTTCTCGTCAAACCGCCCCTGGATGATCTGAGCGTCGTCGCAGCCGAAGCGGCGCAGGTCCTCCTGCGGCAGGTAGCTGCGCCCCTTCCCGATGTCGACCGAGACGTCCTGCCAGAAGTTCGCGAGTTGCAGTCCGATGCAGGTCGCGTCGGAGAGCGCGACGCGCTCGGCGTCCTGGTAGCCGAGGACAGCGAGCACCATCCGGCCCACCGGCGTGGCGGAGTAGCTGCAGTAGTCGAGCACGTCGTCGTAGGTCTCGAAGCGGGAGACGCGCTGGTCGATGCGGTTTGCCTCGATCAGGCGCAGGAACGGGTCGAGCGGGATCGCGCGGTCCTCGATGGTGCGCGCGAGGGCCGTCAGCAGTGGACGCGCCGGCTCGCCCGCGACGGTCTCGCGCAACTCGCGCTCCCACTCGTCGAGGAGGGCGAGACGGTCGCCCTCCACCTCGTCGCCGAGGTCGTCGGTGTAGCGGCAGAAGGCGTAGACGGCGAAGAAGTGCGGGCGCAGCTTGCGCGGGAGGAACCACGAGACGACGGTGAAGTTCTCGCCGTGGCTGCGCGCGTAGCGCTCGCACCAGCGGTACGCCTCGCGTGGGTCCGCGCGCCCGTCCCGCAGCCGTTCGCCGGTGTTCGCGCTCATCGCGGGTGGTCCGTTCGCGACGGCCGAGGCAGCGCCCCCGGCCCGTCCGGCATTCGTGATGGCCTGTGCGGACAGGGTATCAAGTCTCAGCTCAGACCTGTCGCGAGAGCCCGGCGGCTCAGACCGCGTCGCGCAGGTACGCGGTCGCGAGGGCGTCGGCGTACTCGTTCCAGCGTGCGCCGTCGTGCGCGCGAATCCAGCGGATCCGGACATGCGGCCGCGCCTGCGTGAGCGCCCAGGCGCGCTGCACGAGGTCGAGGTTCTTGACCGGGCCGGCGCGGCGCTTCCAGCCGCGGCGCTCCCAGCCGGCGGCCCACTCGTTCAGCGTCCGCACCACAAGGTCGCTGTCGCTGTAGACGTCTTCCGCCTCGGCCGGGTCGATCAGCTCGAGGCCGGCGATCATCGCTTCGAGCTCCATGCGGTTGTTGGTCGTGGAGGGATGCGAGCCGTGGCGCTCGTCGAGGATCACGCCGTCGCGCACGCGGACCGCGCCCCAGCCGCCGGGGCCGGGGTTGCCGTAGCAGGAGCCGTCCGTGAAGACGCCGCTGCCCGGTCCCGCACTGAACCGGGCGAGCACCTGTTGCGTGGTCATGAAGCCGTCGCGCGGCATCGCTGCTCCCTTGTCCCGCCCGCTCGCATCCGCGAGCCGGCTACTGCACGGCGATCCCGTTGTAGAGCATCACGGGATCTCCCTGGAAGACATCGCTCTCGAGGTTGGCGATGACGATGATCGGGCGGTCCGCGATCACGACCGCACCGCCGACCCAGCCGTCGGGCAGGGTCGAGTCCTCCCACTGGCGCAGCGTGCGGAAGTGATTGACGGTTGCGCCCGGGGAGAGCCGCCCCGTGGGGAAGTGGCTGGAGAAGTAGAGCACGTTGACGCGCGCGCGGGAACCATCGAAGGCGACCACCCGGAACCACGAGTTCCAGCCATTGAAGCCGCCCCAGGGGCCGAAGTTCTTGTTGAGCACCGGCAGCACGATCTCGCGCGCGGCCTCGGCGGCCGTGAAGCCGCGGTAGTCGGCGAGCGCCCCGTCGGCCGAGCGGCGCTGTGCGACCACGGCAATCGGGTACTCGGCGCGGATCCGCACCGTCCCGAAGAACGTCTCGGGCAGCGAGACGTCATCCGGCAGGCACCCGGCGATACCGTCGTAACGCTGGTCACAGGTCAGCACCGAGAGGACCGTCAACTCGTGCTCGATCTCGATCTCGTCGCCCTCGGCGTTGTGGCCGGCGAAGAGGAGCTGCAGCTCGTTGGGCACCGGCGGGATGCTGTTGAAGATCCGGAAGCGCGTCGTCCAGGTGGTCTGGCCCTCGCTGGCGTTGCGGTCGACGATCGGGAGCACCACGTCGCGGCTCATCTCGGTGTAGTCGATGCCGCGGTAGGTCGCGAGGCCCGGTCCCTCGCGTTCGCGCGTGTCGACCACCATCGCCGGCAGTTGATCCTGCGCGGGCACGCCCGACCCCGTCGTGAGGCCCTGGACCACGGCCGAGCCGTCGAAGCCCTCCGGCACCGGCAGGCTGTGCTCGTCGCGCAGCAGCGTGCCGCGTGGCGGGACCAGGGCGCCCCCGCGCGGGCAGCCCTCCGTGGCCCCGGGAGGATCGATGGTGGTCGGCCGGGTCGCGCCCTCGTCGTAGTAGACGAGCTGGAAGCAGGCCTCGAGGGTGTCGCTGGTGTTCTCGACGGAGATGCGGGAGACGTACTCGGCGGTGCGCTGGACGACGGGCGCGAAGTGCGTCGCGCTCCCCGGTGCGAGGCTGAGCGCGTCTCCGCCGATCCGGAACAGCCCGTCCTGGAAGACGTCGCGGGCGAGCAGGGCGACGAAGGGCTGATCGACCGTAACCACGGCGGAGCCGCGATAGCCCTCGTCCAGGGGTGCGTAGCCCTGCTGGAAGAACGACCAGCCGTCGCCGGGCGCCAGCGCGTCGCACTCGCCGCTGCGTGGGCAGCGGTCGCTGCCCATCAAGTCCCCGCCGAGGTCAAAGAACTGGACCTCGATGGTGGCGGCGCGCCGTCCGATGTTCTGGACGCGCAACCAGGAGTTCTCTTCGCCGAGGTCGAGCGGGTCGGCCTCGCTCCGGGGAGCGTCGGCGAGGGACGCGAGGGCGAACGCGGCGGCGAGCAGCGCCAGCAGCGCGAGCGGCCGCAGGCGCGGAGGCGCGGGGAACCAGAAGCGCACAGGCGCGCCCTCCATCCCGCCACCAGAGATGATACGGGAGAGCGCAGACCTCCGCGCACGGCACGCTTCAGGCCGGCGGCGTGATGCTCGCTCCAACAATAGCCACCAAGTTATACTAATGCCAGGAGGTACTACCATGGCCTACGTGGTTGGATCCAAGGGCCAGGTCGTGATCGCGAAGGACATTCGCGACCGGCTCGGAATCGGCCCCGGGTGGGTCGCGATGCAGCGCGTTACCGACGACCATGTCGAGATGCACTTCCTGCCTCCCGACCACAACGAGTCCCTGAAGGGCAGCCTCGCCGCCTACGTGCGCCGCGAATCACGTCCCGACGATTGGGACGGAGCGAGGGACCGAGCCTGGCGCTATGCCGCGGAGGAGCGTGAACGCGAGCCTGACCCGTCCCGGTGAGCGCGCTGCTCGACACGTCGATGCTCGTTCGGTATCTCACCGGAGATCCGCCTGACCTCGCCGATGTCAGCGCGCGGGTGATCGACGGCGAGGATTCGCTGCTGATCACGGATGTCGTGCTCGTGGAGGCAGCGTACGTGCTCCGCTCCGAATACGATGTGCCGAGGCAAGCTATCGTCGATCAGCTGATTGCCCTGCTCCGGAAGGCGAATATCGAGACCTTCCGGCTGGACAAGCACCTCGTGATCGAGGCGCTGTTCCTGTGCCGGCCGTCGGGCCGCGTCTCCTTTGGCGATGCGCTGATCTGGGCAACTGCGCGGTCGGAGCCGGATCCGATTGTCTACTCGCTCGATCGCCGTTTTCCGGACGAGGGGATCACAGTTCTGCAATCGGCTGCGGGTCGGTAGCCGAAGGAAGAGACCGCCCCTCGCGGGATCGGGAACTCGACGCCCGGATCAGGGCGGTGCTACGATCGTGGTCCTGGCGCTTCGCGGCGCCGTCGGGGTGTAGCTCAGCTTGGCAGAGCGCGTCGTTCGGGACGACGAGGTCCGCAGTTCAAATCTGCGCACCCCGACCATCCAACTCATCCGCTCCGCCGCCGGGGCGGCCCACAGGCTGTTCCAGACGCGGGCGCTGCCCGTGGCGCCACGGGCAGCGCCCCGGCTACGAGAGAACCAGCCGTGACCGCACCCCCCGCCGCCGACCGCACGCGCCGACCCCGGATCCTGGTCACGCGCGCCGAGGAGGTACCCGGCGAGCGCTGGGATGACTACGCCGATCGCCTCGAGGCAGCAGGCGCGGATTGGGAGGCGCTCGACCTCGAGGACTGGCAGCCCGGTACGCGCATCGAAGACTACGACGGTTTGATCATCAGCGGCGGGGTCGACGTCGATCCTGCCCGCTACGGCGAGGCGCCCTCCAGCTATGTCACCGCCACGAACGCGGCGCGCGACGAGTTCGAGACCGCCCTGCTGCTGGACGCCCTCGAGCGCGACCTGCCGGTGCTGGGGATCTGCCGCGGGCACCAACTCCTCAACGTCGCGCACGGCGGCTCGCTGCTGCAGCACATCGCCGAGCGTGAGCCGCACCGCGCCCGCAGCGGCGAGGGCGGCGCGATCGACTCCGGCTGGCACGACGTCACGCTCGCGGAGGGCTCGCTCCTCGCGGCCCTGTTCGAGGCGCCCTCGCTGCACGTCAACTCGCGGCACCACCAGGCCGTCACGCTCGACCGCCTCGCGCCGGGTCTGCGCGTGGCAGGCACGACCCCGGACGGCATCGTCGAGGCGCTGGAGCGCCCCGACCGGCGCTGGGTGCTCTCCGTGCAGTGGCACCCGGAGCGCGAGGAGGACGCCGCGAGCCAGCGCCCGATCTTCGAGGCGTTCGTGGAGGCCTGCGCCGCAACGCCGCAACGGGATGCCGGGTGAGCGATTCGGCTGCGGGCTTTCGCTACTTCGCGTACGGCTCCAACCTCAGCGAGGCGCGGCTGCACGAGAACTGCCCCTCCGCCCGCCTTGAGGCGATCGCGCGACTGCCCGGCTACCGGCTGGCGTTCACGCGCCGCAGCGAGCGCTGGGGTGGCGGCGTCGCCGACGTCCGCCCCGAGGCCGGCGCCGAGGTCCGGGGCATCGTCTGGCGCATCGCTGACCCGGACGGGGACGCCCTCGATCGACAGGAGGGTGTGCACGCCACGCCGCCGCGCTACCGGCGGATCGAGGTCGCCGTGACCAACGAAGCCGGCGCAGTCCTCGACTGCCTCGCCTACCAGGTGGTGGAACCGCAGGCGGAGCACATCGCGCCGTCGATGGCCTACCTCGCAACGATGTTGCGCGGCGGGCGGGCGGCGGGGTTGCCGCGGGCGTACCTCGCGCGGATCGAGGCGATCGCGGCCGGCTGACGGGCGCGAGGGTGGACTGCGGCGAACGGATAATCTAAAGTTGTCTCGCCGAAGGCTCTCCCCGCCACGACTCGGCGAGTGCGTGCCACGTCCTTCGATTGCTCGTTCCGCGGAACAGGTCGCTGCACCGGAGATCCACCCGCCCACATTGGCGGTCGGCTCCTCGTCGTCGTTCAGCGCGTACGAAATCCACCACGCGGACGCCTTTCGCTGGCTCACCCACGCCGAACCGAACTCTATCGAGGCGGTAGTCACGGACCCGCCGTACGGGGTGGTGGAGTACACCCCCGCACAACTCGCGAAGCGGCGGAACGGCAACGGCGGAGTGTGGCGCATCCCACCGGCGTTCGACGGTGCGAAGAGGCAGCCGCTGCCTCGCTTCACCGCACTCGGCGAACGTGAGCGCCGCGCGATCCCGCGCTTCTTCGAGCGCCTCGCTGGACTCCTCTTCCGTGTCGTTGTGCCTGGCGCCCACGTCTTCATCGCTACGAACCCGGTGGTGTCCCATCTCGTCTACGAACCGTTCGTCGGCGCAGGCTTCGAGAAGCGCGGCGAGATCGTGCGCATCGTGAAGACCCTGCGCGGCGGCGATCGCCCGAAGAACGCGCACGAGGAGTTCCCGGACGTCAGCGTGATGCCGCGGTCAAGCTGGGAGCCGTGGGGCCTGTTCCGCAAACCGCTCGAGGGCCGCGTACAGGACAACCTGCGTAAGTGGGGTACGGGGGGTCTCCGGCGAACCTCGGCTCAGGCGCCGTTCCGGGATGTCCTCGAGTGCGCCCCGGCCCGTGGACGGGAACGAGCGATCGCCCCGCATCCGTCACTCAAGCCGCAGTTGCTCATGCGCCAGCTCGTGCGGGCCTCGCTCCCCCTCGGCGAGGGCGTCGTCCTCGACCCGTTCATGGGGTCGGGCGCAACTATTGCGGCTGCTACCGCGCTCGGCATCCCCTCGGTCGGTATCGAAGTCGATGCGGAGTTCTTCCGGCTCGCGGAGGAGGCCATCCCGAAGCTGGCAGCGCTGCATCCACAACAACCGCTGGAACCCGATGCGACCACAAGAATTCGATAGCACAGTCGCCCGGCCACCCGGCCTCACGATCGCGGCGATTCGCAGCGCGACCGACTACATCGAGCGCGAGCTCGCTGACCTCCTCGACATCTACTTCGAGCAAGCGAACCTCTTCAGCGGCCTGGTCGGCATCTACGGGACACGAGCACTCGACATCCACAGCGTGTACGAGAAGCACCGCAACCGCGACCTTGCGGCGCAACGATTCCCCGACCTCCGCCGCAGAGGCAGCGGCGATGCGCCCCGCCCTGAGGACTCGCTCGAGTCAAAGGCGAGCATCCGCCCGTGGGCGCTGCAAGCGCACTATGACCATCCAGGCTGGTACATCGTGTGGCGCTACCTCATCGACACCACCGGCACGTACGAGCGCGAGCGGCCAGTGATCGTCTGGCGAATCGATCTCGCGTTCCTGCAGCAGGGCGACTGGAAGTACGAGGGCAGCGGAGCCGGACCGGAGGGAGGCGGCCGCACGCACACGTTCGGCTTGCACCGGCCCGCGACCAGGTTGCGCGGGAAGGCAGTGTACGCGCGCTCCGACGTGGTTCTGCGAGGCGGCAAGCCGGGCCCAGCGAACGGCGACTGAGCCAGGGGCGTACCTCGCGCGGATCGAGGCGATCGCGGCCGGCTGACGGGAGAGGCGCCGGCGGGTTCCTGCCCACTCGCGCTGGTACAATAAGGATACGGGCGTTCCCGCACTCCCCGTCCGAGGCAGACGTTGGTTCAAGAGACCCCTGACCGCATCCAGACCACGCGCATCGAAGACGAGATGCGCGACTCCTACCTCGACTACGCGATGTCGGTCATCGTCTCGCGCGCGCTGCCCGATGTGCGCGACGGGCTCAAGCCGGTGCAGCGCCGCATCCTCTTCGGGATGCAGGAGCTGGGGGTCGGCCCCAACTCCGCGCTGAAGAAGACCGCCCGTGTGGTCGGCGAGGTGATGGGCAAGTTCCACCCGCACGGCGACCAGGCGATCTACGACACGCTGGTGCGGATGGCGCAGGACTTCACGATGCGCTACCCGCTCGTCACCGGGCAGGGCAACTTCGGCTCGATCGACGGCGATCCGCCCGCGCAGATGCGCTACACCGAGGCGCGCCTCGCCCCGATCGCCAGCGAGTTGCTCGCCGACCTCGACCGCAACACCGTGGACTTCCAGCCGAACTTCGACGATTCCGTGAACGAGCCGGTGGTGCTGCCCTCGCGCATCCCGAACCTGCTGCTCAACGGCGCGAGCGGGATCGCGGTCGGGATGGCAACGAACGTCCCGCCGCACAACCTCAACGAGATCTGCGACGCGCTGACGCTGCTGATCGACCGCCCCGAGGCGGGCATCGACGAGCTGATGGAGCACGTGCAGGGGCCGGACTTCCCGACACGCGGCCGCATCTTCGGGCGCGAGGCGATCCGGCAGGCCTACGCCAGCGGGCGCGGCAAGGTCACGATGCAGGGCGTGATCGCGCACGAGCAGACCGAGGCCGGCCGCATCCAGCTGATCGTCACCGAGCTGCCCTACCAGGTCAACAAATCCACGCTGATCCAGCGCATCGCCGACCTCGTGCGCAACAAGCGCATCGAGGGCGTCTCCGACCTGCGCGACGAGTCCGATCGCGATGGCATGCGGATCGTGATCGAGCTGTCGCGCACCGGCACGCCAGCGGCGGTGGAGGCGCAGCTGTTCAAGCTCACGGCGCTGCAATCGACCTTCGCGGTCAACATGCTCGCGCTGGTCGACGGCCGCCCGAAGACGGTCAGCCTCAAGGAGGCGCTGGAGGCGTTCATCGACCACCGGCGCGAGGTGATCCGCAGGCGCAGCGAGTTCGACCTCGAGAAGGCCCTCGACCGCGCCGAGATCCTCGAGGGCCTGCTGAAGGCGATCGAGCAGCTCGACTGGGTGATCGCGACGATCCGCGCCTCGGAGTCCGCGGACGCGGCGAAGACCGCGCTGATGGCGGGCCCCGAGGCGTCCGCCGAGGCGGACACCGAGGAGCCGTGGCTGTCGGAGCGGCAGGCGCAGGCCGTGCTGGACATGCAGCTGCGCCGCCTCGCCGCGCTCGAGCGGCAGCGCATCGAGGACGAACACGCGGAGCTCGCCGAGCAGATCGCGTGGCTGCGCGATCTGCTCGCGAACCCGGAGAAGATCGACGGACTGATCAAGGACGACTGCGCCGAACTGAAGGAGCAGTACGGCGATGCGCGCCTCACCCGGGCGTTCGCGCGACCCGCCGAGGAGATCTCGGCGGAGGACCTGGTCCCGCATCAGCGCATCGTCGTCACGATCTCGGACGCCGGCTACATGAAGCGCGTGCCGCTGGAGACGTACCGCCGCCAGCGCCGCGGCGGGCGCGGCATCACCGGCGCGCCGACGCGCGACGAAGACGCCGCCAACCATCTCGTCGTCTGCGACACGCACGACTCGCTGCTGCTCTTCACCCAGCAGGGCCGCGTCTACTCGCTGCGCGGCTACGAGGCGCCCGAGGCGACGCGTCAGGCGCGCGGCATCCCCGTCGTGAACCTCGTGGAGATGGAGGCGACGGACCGCGTCACCGGCGTGGTCGTGGTCGCCGACTTCAGCCGCGACTCGATGGTCCTGGCGACGGCGGGCGGCGACGTGAAGCGCACGCCGCTGGAGCAGTTCGAGTCCGTGCGCCGCGCCGGCCTGATCGCGATGAAGCTGAAGCGCGGCGACAGCCTGATCGCGGCGCACGGAGCGGCGGACAGCCACGACGCACTGCTGGTCAGCAGCGGCGGCCGGGCGATCCGCTTCCCGGTCGGCTCGCTGCGCGTCGCTTCGCGAGCCTCCGGAGGCGTGCGTGGGATGCGGCTGCGCACTGGCGAGCGCGTGGTCGGGCTCGTGATCGATACCGACGGCGAGGATCTGCTCGTCGTCTCGGAGCAGGGCGTCGGCAAGCGCACGCCGATCGCGGAGTACCCGACGAAGGGCCGCGGCGGCAAAGGCATGGTCGCCTTCCGCGTCACGGACCGCAGCGGTCCGCTCGCCGTCGCGCGCGCCGTGACCACCGGCCAGGAGATCATCCTCGTCTCGCGGGACGGGATCGTGATGCGCACGCACGCGGAGACGATCAGCCAGCAGGGTCGAGGCACGCAGGGCGTGGCGGTGATGAACATCGGCGAGGGGGACACCCTCGCCGCGATCGCCCTCATCGACCTCGACGAGGACCGGCCGCCACGGCGGCGCGACCCGGAGCCGGACGCCCCGGACGAAGACGACACCTCCGAGGCGACCGCCGAGGGCGAGGCGACCGCCGAGGGCGAGGCGACCGCCGAGGGCGAGGCGCCGCGGAAGGCCGCCGACGTCGGCAGCGTGACGGACGAGGAACTGCGCGCTGCCCTCGAGGCGGCGCTGCCGGCCGGGGAGTGGACCCCGCATCTGCAGGCGCTGAAGACGGCGGCCCGGCAACTGCGCTTCGCTCGCCTCTCGCAAGCGCTGCAAAAGGCCCTGGGACGCGCGATCCACGCGGCCGTCGTCGAGGGCTGGATCGAGGAGAACGGGGAAACGCAGGAGCTGCGCCGGCCGGGCGCCTGACGCGGCCCGGAGCGCGCCCATGAGCCTCAGCGACCTCGGCGAGTTCGGGCTGATCGAGCGCATCATCGAGCGCCTCGGCGACACCGCCGCACACGATATCCTCGTGCCCCCGGGCGACGACGCGGCGGCCTGGACACACGAGGGCGCGGCGGCCGTCGCGACGGTCGACAGCCTCGCCGAGGGCACGCACTGGCGGCGCGACACGATGTCGCTGGCGGACGTCGGCTGGCGCAGCGTCGCGACCAGCCTCTCCGACCTCGCCGCGATGGGCGCCGAGCCGGGTCCGCTGCTGGTCGCCGCGCAGCTCGGCCCCGACGTCACGCTCGCTGACCTCGACAGGTTCGTGGACGGGCTGGCCGCGGCCTGCCGCTGCTTCGGCGCGCGCATCGCCGGCGGCAACATCGCGCGGGCAGCGAGTACGAGCTTCAGCGCGACGGCGATCGGGAGCGCGCGCGACGCCGGGGCCTTGCTGCGCCGCGACGCTGCCCGCCCCGGCGACGCGGTCGCCGTCTCCGGGGCGCCGGGCGCCGCAGCCGCCGGCCTGGCGCTGATCGAGGAGGGCCGGGAGGCACAGCTGGAGGCGGCGACGCTGCTCGCCGCCCACCGCCGGCCAATGGCGCGGATCGAGCTCGGACGCGTGGCGGCCACTGCCGGGCTGCGCTGCGGCATCGACCTCTCGGACGGGTTGCTGCAGGACCTCGGTCACGTCGCGGAGGCCTCGGGCGTGGGCATCGAGATCGAGGCGACGGTGCTGCCGCTGCACCCGGCCGCCGTGGCGCTGCTGGGCCGCGATCGGGCGCTCGCGCTGGCGCTGGGGGGCGGCGAGGACTACGAACTGGCGCTTTGCGGGCCTGCTGCTACGCTCGACTCGCTCGGGCCGGGCGGCGAGTCCGAGGCCGGACTGCCGCCGCTGACACGCATCGGCCGGGTCACCGCGAAGCCGCCCGGCGAGGCGTTCGCCCTCAATCCGGCGGGGCGGCGCATCGACCCGGCAGCCACGGGCTGGGACCAGCTGCGCTGAGCCGCACGTCGGCGACGGACCGGCCGCCAGCGACGGAGCGAGACACGTGCACACCGCCAACCGCATGCTCGTGACGACGAAGGGCGCGGCTCGCACGCGCGCCCTCGGCCGGCGGCTCGCGCGGCTGCTGCGCCCCGGCGACGTGGTGCTGCTGCAGGGGCCGCTGGGCGCGGGCAAGACCACGCTCGCGCAGGGCGTCGGCGCCGGCCTCGGCGTCGCCGGGCCGGTCAACAGCCCCACCTTCGTCCTGCTCGCCCGCCACGACCTCGCGAGCCCCGAGGGCCGCAGCGCGGGGAGCACGGACCGCCCGGATGCGCTGCACCACGCCGACCTCTTCCGGCTGACGGAGGTCGAGGAGGTCGAGGAGCTGGCGCTCGCCGAGCAGGCCGCGGACGGCGCGTTGCTGGTCGAGTGGCCGGAGCGGGGCCTCGAGGCGCTCCCGAGCGAGCACCTGCTCGTCGCGATCGAGTTCTCGCCAGAACGCGACGACGAGCGGCGGCTCACCTTCGTCGCCGTCGGCGAGCGCTACCACCGCATCCTCGACGGCCTCGGCGGGCGTGGCTGATGCGGCGCATCGAACTGGGCATCGACAGCGCCTCCAGCCAGGCCGGCGTCGCCCTCTTCGACGGCGACAAGCTGCTCACGGAGCGGCGCTGGATGGTGGAGACGAACTACTCGCGCGAGCTGCTCGGCGGCATCGACGCGGCGCTGGGCGAGGCCGGCGTCGAGCGCGGCGAACTCGCGGCGATCGCCGTCGACGCGGGGCCGGGAGGCTACTCGGGGCTGCGCAGCGGCGTGGCGACGGCGCAAGGGCTCGCGCTCGCGCTCGGCATCCCGCTGGCGGGCGTCTCACGCCTCGAGGCGGCGGCGTTCCCGCACCTCGGAGGCGGCCGGCCGGTCGTCGCCGCACACCAGGCGGGCGGCGGACGCATCGCCTGGGCCGCCTACGCGGACGGCGGCGGCGGGGCTCCCGCGATCCTCGAGGCGCCACGCCTCGACGAGCTGGACGCCTGCCTGGGCGCTGCGCCGCGCGGCGCGCGCTGGTGCGGCGAGCTGAGCGAGGAGCTGCTGGCCGCCCTCGAGGGCGGCGACGGGACGGCGGTGGCCGCCGCGGAGAACGTGCGCCGCGCCGCCGACCTGGTGCGGCTGGCAAAGCTGCACGAGGCCTACGGCGATCCGGCGCTGGTCGACGTGGTGTACCTGCGGCCGCCGCCGATCACGCGGGCAGCGGCAGGCACGAGGACGAACTGAGTACACGGGCGGAACGCACGGAGAAGGAGCGCACATGGAACGCACGCTGATCCTGGTGAAGCCGGACGCCGTCCAGCGCGGGCTGATCGGCGAGGTGCTGGGCCGCCTCGAGCGGCGCGGGCTGCGGCTCGTGGCGCTGCGCCTGATGCAGGCGGACGAGGCACTGGCGCGCCGCCACTACGGGGAGCACGAGGGCAAGCCGTTCTTCGCGGGCCTCGTTGACTACATCACCTCGAGCCCGCTGATCGCGGCAGTGTTCGAGGGTCCGGACGCGATCGCCGCCGCGCGCCAGACGATGGGGTCGACGAACCCCGTCGAGGCCGCGCCGGGCACGATCCGCGGCGACCTCGCCCTCGAGGTGGGCCGCAACCTGGTGCACGGTTCGGACAGCCCGGACAGCGCGGCGCGAGAGATCGCGCTCTTCTTTGGCGACGAGGCGGCGCCCTCCTGGGAGCGCGACACGGACCGCTGGATCCTGGAGTAGCGCCCGCTACGCGGGCAACTCGCGCAGGACCGGTCCTGCGCGAGTTGCCTCCCGATCAAACACTGACTAGTCTGGTACCTAGTCAAATGGCGATGGGAGTGCACGTGGGCGGGAGCTGGCAGGTCCAGGACGCCAAGGCGCGCTTCAGCGAGCTACTCGAGACAAGCCTCGCTGAAGGGCCACAGATCGTCACCAAGCGGGGCGTCGAGACCGCCGTGCTGGTCCCGATCGACCAGTGGCGCCGGATGGAGCGCTTGACGAGGCCGAACATCAAGGAGTGGCTGCTCGCGGCCGGGCCTCGCACCGAGGCGCTGACCCCGCCCCGGCGCGAGTTCCGACGCCGCCCACCGCCACGGCTCGATTAGCCCCACGTGTACCTGCTCGACACGAACGTCGTCTCCGAGTTGCGCCGCCCTCGCCCACATCCACTGGTGCTCGACTGGATCCGCGATGTACCGGCCGAGCGGCTGCATGTTTGCGCGGTCACGATCGGTGAAGTCCAGGCTGGTATTGAGATCACACGCGAGCAGGACGCCGCGAGGGCGGAGGAACTGGAGGCCTGGCTCGAGGATCGCGTGCTCGGCGACTTCGACATTCTGACGCTCGACGCCGCCGCCTTTCGTGAGTGGGGGCGGCTGATGCATCGGCGCTCAGACACATTGATCCAGGACGCGATGATCGCCGCGGTCGCCGTCGTCCACGGCCTGAGGGTGGTGACCCGCAACGTTCGCGACTTCGAGCAGCTCGGCGTAGCAGTGCTCGACCCGTTCGCGGAGCACGACGGGATCTCCTGACGCATCAACCGAATTCGCCGCGCGGGCGGCCAGCGAGGATGACGAAGACGGCCGACAGCGCCGTCAACGGGGCGTAGATCGTGAAGATCAACTCGTAGCTGCCGAACTCGTCGAACGCGAGCCCCGCGAGGAACGGCCCGAGCATCCCAAACGGCATCGTGAGCGTCGAGGCGAGCCCTTGCAGGGTGCCGAAGCGGCGCGGTCCGAAGTGGTCGGCGATCGCCGTGATGAAGAGGATCACCCAGATCGCGTGCCCCGTCGCGTACGTCAGGTAGTAGAGCGGCAGCAGCCACAGCCGGTCCGTGCCGAGCTGCGCGAAGAAGAGCAGCCCGACGCCCTGCAGGACGAACGACGCGATGTAGAGCTCATGCCTCCCGACGAGGTCGGCGAGCCAGCCCACGGCGGGTCGCATCGCGACCTGCACCACCCCGTAGATCGCAACGACCAGGCCCGCCTCGGGCAGCGAGAATCCCGAGTTCGTCATGTGCGGCACCTGGTGCACCGTCCAGGCGATCGACTGGCCCGCCGTGAACCCCGTCGAGAGCGTGAGCAGGTAAAAGGCGCGGCGGCGAAGGGCGTCGGACACGCTCATCCCCACCAGCGACGACGCAGGGGTGGTGGAGGCTCCCGTTTGAGGCAAGGCCTCGCCGTCGGGGAGCAGACCGTAGTGCTCCGGGCGGTCGCGCACGAGCAGGGCCACCACGATTCCGACGACGAAGATCAGCAGCGCGACGATCACGAGCGCCTCGCGCCAGCCGGCGGCGGTCACGAGCAGCGCGAACAGCGGGACGATGAAGTAGCCGCCCCCACGGCCGGCGGCGACGATGCCCATCGCCCTCGCCCGCTTGCGCTGGAACCAGTTCATCATGGCCGCGTTGATCGGCACGCCCATCCCGAGGCTCTGGCCCAGCGCGGCGATAATGCTCGCCGCGTAGTAGGCGGGCAGCGTGTGCGCCTGCGAGAAGAGCAGCAGGCCACCCGCGAGCAGCACGACGCCCGCCAGGATCATCTTCCGCGGGCCGAGCCGATCGACGAGCACCCCGCCGATCGGCGCGAGCAGGCCCTGCTCGAAGCTGCGCAGCGAGAACCCGAGCGAGATCGCCGCGATGCTCCAGCCCAGCTCCTGCTGCATCGGCTCGATCAGCACACCCAGACCGAGCGAGGCGATCCCGAAGGCGATCAGGTTGAGCGCGCCGCCGCCGGCCGCGATGTACCAGCCGTAGAACACCGGGCCGGCCGGCCTCGACACGCGCACGGGGCTACTGGATGTGGACAACCTCGCGGGCGCGCTGCCACAGGCCCTCAAGGTTGTAGTAGGCGCGCTGCTCGACCGAGAAGATGTGCACCACCGTGTCGCCGAGGTCCGCGAGCCGCCAGCCGTCCTCGTTGCGGCCTTCCCAGAGCGGGCGGTTGGCACGGCGGGCGCCCTCGCGCGTCGCGGCGATCTCGTCGACGGCGTCGGCGAGCGCGCGCATCTGGCGCTCACTGTCGGCGCTGGCGATCACGAAGTAGTCGGCGAAGGTGGAGAGACCGGCGAGGTCCAGCAGCACGACGTCTGACGCCTGGCGATCGACCAGGGCATCGACGACGTCGCGCGCAACCTGTAGCCCGTCCAGACGCGCATCCCTCCTTGGACGCCCGCGGCGGTCACGGCCGCGAGGCGCCTGGAGTATAGAGGAGACCGCTGCTCCTCGAGCGCCGGTGGCCTAGCGCGCTTGCCGTCCTACAATGGATCGATGAGCGATTCCCGCATCCTGGTGGCGATGTCCGGCGGCGTCGACTCGGCGGTCGCGGCCGCGATCCTGCATCGCGACGGCTACGCGGTGGTCGGCGTGACGCTGCGTCTCTACACCGAGGCGGACCCGACAGCGCTGCGCTCGAAGCGCGCCTGCTGCGGCGTCGAGGACGTCGCCGACGCGCGCGCCGCCGCGCAGCGCATCGGCATCCCGCACTACGTGCTCAACATGGAGCGCGAGTTCGAGCGCGACGTGATCGAGGTATTCGCGTCCGCCTACCGCAACGGGCGCACGCCCAACCCTTGCCTCGAGTGCAACGACCGCGTGAAGTTCCGCACGCTGCTCGACCGCGCCGACGCGCTCGGCTTCGAGCTGCTGGCGACCGGGCACTACGCGCGCATCCGCGAGCGCCCTTCAGGCCTGGACGGCGCCGGCGGCGGCCTCTCGCTGCACGCGGCGGCGGACGAGGCGAAGGACCAGTCCTACGTGCTCTACACGCTCGGGCAGGAGCAGCTGGGGCGGCTGCGCTTCCCGCTCGGCGATCTGCCGAAGTCCGAGACGCGGCGGATCGCCTCGGAGCTGGGCCTGGGCGTGGCGGACAAGCCCGACAGCGCCGACATCTGCTTCGTGCCCGGCGGCGACTACCGCGAGCTGCTGCGCGCCCGTGGGGACAGCTCCCGCGCCGGCGAGATCCTCGACGCCGACGGCAGCACGCTGCGCGAACACGACGGCGTCGCCGCCTTCACCGTCGGCCAGCGCCGCGGCCTCGGCGTCGCGACCGGCGAGCGGCGCTACGTCACGGCGATCGACGCGTCAGCCGGCACGGTGCGCCTCGGCGGAGCGGACGACCTGCTCGCGAGCGGCGTCGAGGCGTCCACCCCGCGCTGGGTGCGCGAGGCGCCGCAGCCCGGTGAGCCGCTGCTCGCCCGCATTCGCGCACACGGGCCGCTGGTCCCGGCGCGCTTCGCGGATCTCGGCTCCGAGGGTTTCCGCGTCGACTTCGAGCAGCCGCTGCGCGCCGCCGCGCCGGGACAGGCGATCGTGCTCTATCGCGCCGACGAGGAACGCGGACACGAGGTCGCGGGCGGCGGCACGATTGAGCGAGGACAACCGCCGCTGCGTTGAGCCTCGGTGGCGGCGCGGGCTACGCTCTACGGTGCGGCGGCGCTGCATTCGAGGCGCCACGACGGCTGGAGGCACGGGTGCGCTGGATTCTCATCCTGGTCGGGTTGCTGATCGCGGCGACCATCGCCGCAGCCGTGTGGGCGCTGGTCACCGGCGTCGTCGAGATCACGCTGGGCGAGGCGCGCGATACCGTGATCATCGTCTACGGCGTACTCGGGATCGTCTTCTTCCTGATCGCGATCATCGCCGCCCTGGCGATCGTCTTCGCCGTGCGCATGCTCACCGGCCTCGCCAAAGACGCCTACGAGGAGTCGGCTCGACCGCTGGTGGACGAGGTGCGCGGCACGGTGCAGTCCGTGCGTGGCAGCGTGGAGTTCGTCTCCGACCAGGCGATCTCCCCGATGATCCGCGTCATCGCCGTCGCGCGCGGCGTGCGCCGCGGCGTGGAAGCGCTGGCCGGCGTCGCGCGGCGCGGCCGCGGACCGGGCTCCTGATGCGACCGCGCTGGCCCTCGCGCCGCCGCACGCGCGAGCGTGAGCCGCGCTACCAGGTCGTCGAGGTGATCGGCGCATCCGAGCAGCTCGACGAGGCGGTCGGGCGCGCGGCCGAGCGGATCACGGAACGGCGCACCTCGGGCGCGACAGGCGGCCGCATCGGCCTGCGCTCGCTCGCCCTGCTGGTAGCGGCCGTGGCCGGGACGGCGGCGGCCGGCTACGCCGCCGCCCGGGCGCTGCTTGGCCGTGACCTGGACACCGAGCCGCTGCCCGGCCCGCTCGAAGGCGCCGGCGACGAGCTGCGTGCGGCGCGAGACGCCCTCGAGACGGGCATCGCCGAGGGCCGGCGCGCGAGCGCCGAGGCGGAGCGCGAGCTGCACGAGGATCTGCGGAATCGTCGCGAGGGCAACCGCTGAGCCGGCTGCCTCGAAGCTAGCCGGCGTCCGCCGCGCGTGCCTCGGCGGGGCCGTTGACGCGGTCGAACAGCTCGCCGATCTCACCATCCGGAGCGGGCGTCAGCAGTGTGACCAGCACGGCTGCCGGTGTCGCGATCAGGCAGCCTGGCGTGGCCGGCTGGATCGTCCAGAGGCCGCCCGCGTCCGCCTGCATCACCTCCCACAGACCGTCGAGCGCACCGATCGGCGCGCTCGCCTCGGCGCCCAGCGGCAGCAGCCACCAGAGGGTGGCGACCAGAGTGCCGACCGTGATCGACGTGAGGGCCCCCCAGAAGTTGAAGCGCCGCCAGTAGAGGGCGAGCAGCGTCGCGGGCCCGAAGGCCGCTCCCATCCCTCCCCAGGCCAGCGAGACGAGGTTGAAGACCGAGTCCGGGTAGTAGACGGAGAAGATGGCCGCGATCGAGCCGACGACGAGCAGCATCAACCGGCCGATCCAGACGCGGGCGCCGGTCCGGAGCGCGTTGCTCAGGCGCTTCATGAGCGGCATGTCGCCCGTCGCAATGGCGGAGGCCAGCAGCAGTTGCGAATCCGCGGTACTCATGACAGCCGCGATCACCGCCGTGAGCAGCAGGCCCGCCACGACCGGATGGAAGAACTCCGTGGACGTGATCAGGTAGACGCGCTCCGGATCGGCGGTTACCTGGTCGAGCAACCCGCGCTCGCCGAGCGCCGGCACGGCCACGACGCCCAACAACAGACCGAAACCGAACATGAGGACCACCCAGGACACGCCGATGTTGCGGCTGCGGGGGATGCTCTCCTCCCGATCGATCGCCATCAGGCGGGCGAGGACGCGCTGCGAACCGAGGGCGCCCAAGCCCCAGCCAGCGCTCGAGAGGATGAACACGAGGCCGATCACGTCGCCGGACGGATCGGTGAAGGGGTTCCAGAACCCTTCGCCGGTCGAACCGAGGCCCTGGAACGGATCTTCGGTCAGGACGATCAACATCAGCGGCAGCAGGATGAAGCCACCCAGCATCATCAGCGACTGGAAGACATCGGTACGGGAGACGGCCAGGAAGCCGCCGATGAAGGTGTACGTGGTGATCGCGACCAGCGTGATGAGGACGCCCAGCCAGTGGTACTCCTCGTGGCTGAAGTCGAAGACTTCCTCGAGGAGCTTCGCGCCGGCGATCAGGCCGGAGCTGACGTAGAAGACGATGAAGAAGACGGTGATGAGCGCCGCGACGGTGCGCAGCGTCCCGGTCCGGTCCTGGAAGCGCTTCTCGAAGAACTCGGGAATGGTAAGCGAGTCCTCGGTGGCGACGGTGTAGCGGCGGAGGCGCCGTCCCATCACCGTCCAGACCAGCCAGGCGCCGAGCGCGATGCCGGCCGCCGTCCAGAGGTGGATCAGCCCGGACGCGAAGGCGAGCGCGGGGAAGACCAGCATGGTCCAGCCGCTGGCCGTCGAGGATGCGGCGCTCAGCGCCGAGGTAATCGTCCCCATCTTGCGACCGCCCAACACGTAGTCGGACATGTCGTCCATGTGCCTGGCGCGCACGACCGCGATGCCGATCAGGACCGCGAAGTAGGCGATGAAGACGAACAACACCCAGTAGGCGAAGGTGGTCAAGCCGAGCTCCCCGGAGTGCCTCGCCCCGCGCCCGGGACCGGATACCGCAGCGCGGTCCTATGGCGATCGAGTATCGATCGAGGCGCGTTCTCGGGCTACCCGCGGTCCTCGGCGCACCGCGGCGCGCCAGAGTTGCAAGGCCACGGAGCAGCCGCTGAGGCGCCTGATCTTCCTTCGGCATCCGATTTGTGCGATCGTTAATCGCGTGCGGACCGGGGGGACCGCCCGCAGGCGCGGTTGGGACACAACGGCTGCGCGCGCCGGCTACGAGAGCGGCGCCGCACAACCCCCGGAGACGGCATGAACGCCCTTCGAGAGATCATCGATACGATGGCACGCACGATCGGCCACGCCCTGGCGTGGTGGGACCAGCAGTCGCTGACCACGCGCTGGTCGGCGCTCGGCGTCGTGCTCGGAGTCCTGCTCGGCGTCGTGATCGCCTTCACATTCTCCGGCGGCGGAGGCGGGCCCGCCGTCGTCGTCACCCCTGCCACTCCGGCCGCGACGCCCGTAGTCGCTGCTACCGCAACGCCCACGCCGACGCCATCCTCCAGCGCCGAGGCGACCGCGACAGCGGCGCCGGCCACCACGGCCACAGCGCCGCCGCCGACCCCCACCACGACAGCAACGCCGGCCGGGACGGCGGGGCCGGCAGAGACCCCCACCCCGACGGAAACACCCGAGGCGACCGCCACGCCGGCGCCGGAGGTTCCCACTTACTTCACGCTCGAGTCGCTGCACGCGGCCCTCGGCGAGGCGCCGGACGCGACGCTGGGGCGGCTGCGTATCCCGATCATCGGCGTCGACGCCGCGCTGGGGCAGCGTCTTGTGTCCGGCGGCCAGATGCAGAACCCGACGGGACCAAGCGACGTGGTCTGGTACGACCTCTCGCCCTGGGAGGGGCTCGGCGGAACGCCGGGAGCGGGCGGCAACGCCGTGTTCTCCGGGCACGTCGACTACAGCGCGAGGGTCCCGTGGGCGAACGCCCGCTACCAGGGGGACGGCATCTTCCGGAACCTGCCGCTCCTTGCCACGGGCGACGTGATCGAGGTCGAGATCGGCGGCCAGACGCTGCGCTACGCGGTGGTGTGGCAGCGCCAGGTCAAGGCCAACTCCAACACGGCGGAGATCCTCACCGCGGACGTGCCGGTGGATAGCATCACGCTGATCACCTGTGGCGGGGATTTCGACAGCACGGCGAGGAGCTACGAGGACCGTATCGTCATCCGTGCGGAGCGCATCGGGACGTAAGGCGGACGAGCTTCCCGGCAGCGCGGCCCGTCTCGAGAAACGTGAGACAGCTGGCGGAGAGGGTGGGATTCGAACCCACGAGAGGGTGTTACCCTCTACCCGCTTTCCAGGCGAGCCTGATCAGCCACTCCAGCACCTCTCCGCGAGGTGAACGCTCGGGTTGCGCGCGGGCTGGCGGAGAGGGTGGGATTCGAACCCACGAGGCTTGCGCCTACCGCTTTTCGAGAGCGGCACCTTAAACCACTCGGACACCTCTCCGCTGACCAGTATATGGGACTGGCCCGCTAGCGCCCTCGCTGCCGATTACGCAGCGGGCCGGCCCGTTTCTGCTAACGTATTTTCGCCCGAAGCGTCGATCGAGGACGCCTGCAGTGATGACTTACGACTACGACATGGTGGTGATCGGTTCCGGCCCGGCCGGCCAGCACGCCGCGCTTCAGGCCGCGAAGCTCGCCAGGCGCGTGGCCGTGATCGAGCGCCTGCCCGACATTGGCGGGACCGACCTCTCCGCCGGCACCCCGGCCAAGACTCTGCGCGAGGCCGCGATGCACCTCACCGGCTACCGGGAGCGCAACGTCTACGGCAGCTCCTACGTCGTGAATCAGAACGTCTCGATGAGCGATCTGCTGGTCCGCACGAACTACGTGATGGAGCACCAGGCGCAGATGCTGCGCGCCCAGCTCGCCAGGAACCGCCTCGAGCTGATCACCGCGGATGCCTCATTCATCGATCGCCACAGCCTGAACCTGTCCGACGACTCAGCCGAGGCGGACCGCACGATCACCGCCGAGAAGATCGTGGTCGCGGTCGGCACGTCCTCCACCCCGCCCCCGGTGGTCCAGCCTGACGGGCGGTTGATCCTCGTGAGCGACGACGTGCTGAGCCTCCCCGAGGTGCCTCGCACGCTCACCGTCGTCGGCGCCGGCGCGATTGGCCTGGAGCACGGCAGCACCTTCGCGGCGCTCGGTACCCGCGTGACGCTCGTCGACCGGGGGAGCCGGCTCCTGCCGTTCGCCGATGACGAGGTGGCGGACGCGCTCGCGTACCAGCTGCGTCAGCACGACGTGACGCTTCGCCTCAACGAGAACGTGTTCGACATCGAGTACGTGGTCGGCGAGGCCGAGCCCCGCGTGCGCGTCATGCTCGAGAGCGGAAAGCAGATCGTCAGCCACGCCGTCATGTACTGCGTCGGGCGGACCGGCAACACCGCGTCGCTGAACCTCGCGGCCGCGGGCCTGGAGGCCGACGAGCGCGGACGCCTCAGCGTGGACGAGAACTACGAGACCGCGGTGGGAGGCATCTACGCCGTCGGCGGCGTGATCGGGTTCCCGGACCTCGTCTCGACCTCCTACCTGCAGGGCCGCATCGCCGCGCGCCACGCCTTCGGCCTGCCCGCCGGCGACTACTCGCGGCTCTTTCCCTACACCGTCTACACGATCCCCGAGGTCGCGATGGTCGGCAAGACAGAGTCGGAGCTGACCGAGGAAGGCGTCGTCTACGAGGTGGGGAAGACCAGCTACCGCGAGTCCGTCCGCAGCATCGTCATGGGCGATGTCGGGGACGGCTTCCTGAAGCTGCTCTTCGAGATCGAGTCGCGGAAGCTCCTCGGCGTGCACATCATCGGCGAGGGCGCCTCGGAGATGATCCATCTCGGGCAGGCGGTCATCGCCCACGGCGGCGCCGTCGACTACCTCACGGAGTCCGCGATCGGCCACCCGACCTTCGCCCAGTGCTATGCCGCAGCCGCGCTGGACGGGATCGACCGCCTGGGGCTGTGAGCCTCCCGCGCGGTTCGGGCCAGCCGCGGTTCGGACCAGCCGCGAGCGCCGGGGCGCGGCGAACCGGAGTAGACTCCTCGCCAGCGGAGCGAAGGAGCAACACGTGAAAGCAGCAATCCTCCACGAGGTCGGCGGGCCACTGGTCGTCGAGGACGCCGAAATCGACGACCCTCGCGACGACGAGGTGCTGGTGCGAACCGCGGCCAGCGGCGTCTGCCACTCCGACTGGCACAACATCATCGGCGACTCACCGATGCCTGTCCCCGCCCTGCTGGGCCACGAGGCGGCCGGCATCGTCGAGGCCGTCGGCAGCGGCGTGACGTACGTGAAGCCGGGCGACCACGTGATCGCGCGCGGCTCGTTCTGCGGCGCCTGCGAAATGTGCCTGCGAGGGCACGCGAACCTCTGCCCCACCAAGCCCGGGCGAGATCTCGACCTCAAGCCGTGGCGGATCAGCCTGCGCGGCGAGCGGCTCAATACCTCGCAGTCGAACATCTCGAGCTTCGCCGAGCAGATGCTGCTCCACGAGAACGGCGTCGTGAAGATCCGCGAGGACATCCCGCTCGACGTCGCGGCGCTGGTCGGCTGCGGCGTGATGACCGGCGTCGGCGCGGCGCTGCGCACGGCGGCGGTCGAGCCGGGCTCCACGGTCGCCGTGTTCGGCCTCGGCGGAATCGGGCTCTCCGTGGTCCAGGGCGCGCGCATTGCCGGCGCACTGCGCATCATCGCCGTCGACCTGATCGA
Organism: Dehalococcoidia bacterium; assembly: GCA_963667465.2. Lineage (GTDB taxonomy): Bacteria > Chloroflexota > Dehalococcoidia > UBA2979 > UBA2979 > VXMT01. The sequence goes on from CAXXDN010000002.1 coordinate 1,885,001, forward strand.
CGAGAAGCTGGACGTCGCCCGCGAGTTCGGCGCGACCGACACCGTGAACGGCAAGACGCAGGATGCTGTCGAGGCGATTCGTGCGCTGACCGGCGGCGGCGTCGACTACTCGTTCGACGCGATCGGGCTGGCCAGCGTTGTGGAGCAGTCGATCCAGGTCCTGCGTCCGCGCGGGACGGCCACGATGATCGGCGTCGTACCCGATGGCCAGAAGGTTGAGGTGGACTGGCGCATGCTGGGCGGCGAAAAGAAGCTCCAGTCCTGCAACATGGGCTCGACACGCTTCCGCATCGACATGCCGATGCTGCTCGACCTCTACAGCCAGGGCCGCCTCATGATTGACGAGATGATCACCCTCCGGGGCCCGCTGGACGACATCAACGAGATGTTCGACTCGATGGCCTCAGGTGCGGTCACGCGCCAGGTGATCATGTTCTGAGGGGATCGGAAGGGGATCCGGCCCCCTCTCCCCTCGCGGGAGAGGGCGGGGGTGAGGGGGCGCCGCGCGCCAGCGCGGCCAGCGAGGGCAGGCGATGGCGGACACGAAGAAGCGCCCCCGGCAACGGGGGCGCTTCGCAATCGGCGGGGCGCCGGGACGCCCGAGGGCGGTCCGCGGCGAGGGCCGAGGGTTAGCTGACGCGGCGCGTGGCGAGGCGCGCGGCGGCGAGGCCGGCGAGCGCGAGGCTGCCGAGGGCCAGCGCGAGCAGCGAGGAGCTGCCAGCGCTGCCGACGAGGCCGGCGTTGCCGGTGTCAGGCTCTGCCGGCAGATCGGGCATGGCGCCGTCGTCGGGCATGGCGGCGACGGTCAGGGTGACCTCGGAGGAGTCGCCGGCGGACCACGTTGCGGTCTGCTCGGCGGCGTCGCCGTTGACCGAGAAGCTGACGGTGGCGCCGTCCTCGGCCGAACAGTCGGCCTCGCGGACCTGGACGATCCACTCGCCAGCGGCGTTGACCGTGGTGCTGGCGCACTCGGTGCCGTCGATCCAGGCGGCGACGGTGTCGCCCTCGGCGAGGCCGGTGCCGTAGTACTGCGCCACGTCCGGGCCCTGCGCGTGTGCGGTGTGGAAGCCGAGCGCAAGCGGGCCGAGCAGCAGCGCGAGGAGCGCCGCGGCGAAGCCGAGCCTGGCCGGTCCAATCGTTCGAATCATTCGGTTTCTCCTTGCCGGGCTTGCCGGGCTTGCTGGGGAGTGGAATACGGTTCCCCGGAACCCCGGCCGAAGCCGGGATCCCGGGGTCCGTCGCTACTCCGTTGGAGTTCTCAGACCGGAGCGCTTGCGCGCTCTAGCCCTCGTCCCCCATGGCGTCCATCTCACACTCGCTGAAGAAGACAGCCGTCATGCCGAAGCCATCAGCCCACGCCGCCTCGAACGGGCTATTGGCGATCGCCACTGTAACGGTGGTGCTGTACGCGGCCGGCCACGAGCCGTCGCTCGCCTGGACCCAGTAGGTCGCACCGCCGGGGCACTCCGCCTCGGCAGCCGCGGCGAGATCTGCGACCGAGCCGCCGCTGAACGAAGCGATCGACGGGGACAGGAAGCTGAGAGCGTCGCCGTCAGGCATGGCCGGCATGTCCGGCTCCTCCGGCATCGCCTCGCCGACGGTCAGCGTGATGATGTCCCTGATCGCGCCAGTATCGGTACCGGCGATGACGCGGAAGACAACTTGACCTTCGAGGCCGGCGGCGTAGCTGAACTTCGCCGTGCCGTTCTTGGTCTGCGCACCGTCCATCGTCGCCGCACCCTCGGCGAGGCCGTCGCCGGCGACCTTGATCACGTTGATGTCGGTCTCGCCGACGAGGACACCCTCGTCGTCACGCACCGTCACCGTGATCGTGGTGTCGCTCAGCGGGTCGACGTACTCGGGAGCATCGCTCTCGATGCTGGCCGGCCCACCGGCGACCGTGATCTCGACCGAAGCCGTGAGCTTGGCCAGCGCGAAGTTGAGGGTGTGGATGCCGCGAGTCGCGGCCTGATCCCCGGCAGTGCCCGGATCCTCGGGCGGAGCCATCACCATGACGATGCACTGGCCATCGTCGTTCGTACCGGACGATCCGAGCGATAGAGCCGGATCGTCATCATTCACCGGTGCTTCCGTAACCGGCTCGTGCACGTCACAGGCCGGGATGACGACCTTGCCGTCCTTCTCCCGGTTGGTGCCGAAGTCGGTCGTGACCTTGTTCGACTTCTCGGCGGGACCGACGACGTCATCCTTCGCCGCCCCGGTGGGCTCCACGCCCTTGACGGGGCTGCCCCCGGAGTCGGTGACGGTCAGGACGACCGCGACCGTGCCACCCTGCTCAACCGAGCCCTGGTCGGCCTCGGCGGACAGGTTCTTGGCGTCGCCGTAGAACGTCACGTTGACGCTCGCCGGGTCGAGGGTGGCGTGGGTGATCGTGATCGTCGCGGGGCCCTCGCGGCCACCGCCGATGAGGGTGACCGTGGCCCGACCCTCAGTGACGTCAGCCGTGGCCGGGTCGTCGACAGTGTTGGCCTGACACACCTGCGAGGGTGCGTCGCCGCCATCGCCGTCGCAGTCGAGCAGACCAAGCGTGGTGATGAAGGTGAGGGTCTCATCGACAACTTCTGCGGCCGGATCCTGGTCGTTCTTGACCGTGGCCATGATCGTGGTCTGGTCCGAATCGCCGTCGTCGTCAGCGGCCGCGACCGTGGTCGAGGTGGGCTGGGCAGTCAGCGAAGCCGGCTGCGGCAGCGTTTCGACCTCGACGGACTGGTAGGTGACGGCCGGGCCGTCCGAAGCCAGAACGTTGGTGACCTTCAGCAGGATGAATCCATCCGCCGAGTCAGAATCGACGTCGACCACGATGAAGATGTCGCCGTCGACCTTCTCGTTCGGCGTGCTCGCCGAGCTATCGGTGTCTTCGCCAACGTCACACTTGCCGTTGTCGTTACAGACGATGCTCTGTTCGCCATTGAAGCCGAAGCTGCCGCTCGCCGTACTCAGCGCATCGATCTCGACGCGCACGACGCCCGTACCGTCGGACGGGTTGGCGGCGATCTCGACCGTCATGCTCTTGCCCGGCTCCACCGCTTCAGCGGTCGAGGAGACGGACAGCAGCACGGCGAGCGCTACCGCGAAGGCGGCGGCGACGGTGAGGCCGTAGGCTCCCAACTTTGTTACGTATTCAATTGCGACCCCCCTCAACCCCCGCCCTCTCCCGCGAGGGAAGAGGGGGCCGGATCGGGCTTCGGATCCCCTCCTGCGGCGGGCGGCGGACCCCCTCACCCCCGCCCTCTCCCGCGAGGGGAGAGGGAGCCGGATCCCCGGTCCGATCCCCTCTCCCCCGGCGCTGCCGGAGGGGGCTATAGTGCGGCATGGCCGAGCGAGCCAGTGCCGATAGAGCCAGTGTCGATGGAGCCAGTGCCGAACGCCGCCCCAACATCCCGCTGCTGAGCGCCGCCTGCTGCAGCCCCGGCCGCGCTACCCCCGCCGGGCGAGGGCGCGCCCTCGCCGGACCTGCCGCTCGCCGCGCCAGCCCCCGGCGCCGCGGCGGAGCTGGCGCGGCTGCCGGGCGGCACGTTCCTGATGGGCGCTGACGATGCGGAAGGCTTCCCGGACGACGGCGAGGGCCCCGTGCGCCGCGTCGCCCTGCGCCCCTTCGCCATCGACGTCGCCGCCGTCACCAATGCGCAGTTCGAGGAGTTCGTCGCTGCCTCGGGCTACCGCACGGACGCCGAGCGCTACGGCTGGTCGTTCGTCTTCAACCAGTTCCTGCCGGAGGACGCCCCCGCCGACGCGCGCGCTGGCCTCGCAGCCGTGGTGGCGGCAGGTCTTCGGCGCGGACTGGCGGCGCCCGGAGGGCCCCGGCTCGCGCCTCGCGGGCCGCATGGACCATCCGGTGGTGCATGTCTCCTGGCAGGACGCGACGGCCTACTGCGCGTGGGCGGGCGCGCGCCTGCCGAGCGAGGCGGAGTGGGAGTACGCGGCGCGCGGGGGCCTCGAGGGCCGTCGCTACCCCTGGGGCGACGAGCTGCAGCCCGGCGGCGAGCAGCGCTGCAACATCTGGCAGGGCGAGTTTCCGGAGCGCAACACGGCGGACGACGGCTACCCGGGAACCGCGCCCGCGCGCGCCTTCGCGCCGAACGGCTACGGCCTCTACAACACCGCGGGCAACGTCTGGGAGTGGTGCGCGGACTGGTTCAGCCCGGACTACCACCAGCGCAACGGCGGCGCCGCCGGCGTGGTCGCGAACCCCCTCCGGTCCGCCCGAGGGCGCGGCGCGCGTGATCCGCGGCGGCTCGTACCTCTGCCACCGTTCGTACTGCAACCGCTATCGTGTAGCCGCGCGCAGCTCGAACACACCCGACAGTTCGGCCGGCAACACCGGCTTCCGCTGCGTACGGGACGCAGGGTAGTCCGGAGCAGGGTAGTCCGGAGCAGGGTAGCCCGGAGCAGGGCAGCCCGGAGCAGGACAGCCCGGAGCAGGACAGTCCGGAGCAGGGAGATGCTGATGAGCAGCGAAGACAGGCTCGCGATCCTCGAGGTGATCGCCCACTACTCGCGGACCTACGACGGCCAGGACGCGGACGGCTACGCGGAGCTGTTCACGGAGGACGCTCGCTTCGAGGTCTACGCCGGTCGCGAGCAGCCGCTGGTCCACAAGGAGGGCCGCGAGGCGAGTCCGCGAGTGGGCGCGCGCCCTCCACGAGGAGATGCCCGAGGGCTACCAGAGCCGTCACCACCAGACCGGCACGATCTTCGAGGAGCTGGGCCCCGACACCGCCCGCACGACGACCATGCTCCTGGGCACGCGCCGCTACCCCGGCGACACGTCGCCTCGCGTCAGCGGCACCGGCAGCTACCACGACGAGTGGCGCAAGACCCCGGACGGCTGGCGCTTCGCCAGTCGCGCCGTGCATATGGACGCCTAGCCCGGCCCCCTTCCGATCCCCTCCTGCGCCGGGCGTCGGACCCCCTCACCCCCGCGGGGGTGGAGGGGGTCGCAATTGAATACGTAACAAAGTTGGGAGCCTACGGCCTCACCGTCGCCGCCGCCTTCGCGGTAGCGCTCGCCGTGCTGCTGTCCGTCTCCACGACGCAGACCGCCGAGGCGGCTTTGGGGGACCAAGGACGGCAACGATCCTCGAGCCCGCGAACACGGCGAACCCCGGTGGACACCAAGGTCTACGTCCACCGCGGTGCCGCGGACGAGCTACGTGCACCTTCGAGATCACCTCAGGATCGACAGCACGGCGATGCGGCAAGCTTCACGCACGGGACTCGCTGCGACCGACGACGGCCAGAAGATCATTTGTAACCCGGCCACGGCCAGACAGTGACAAGGACAGCAACCCTAACTCGATCCAGGTCGAGGTCTCAAGTCGATGCTGATTCCCCGAACGGGAACATCATCATCGCCGTCACGACGATCAGCGGCAGCGCGAGCGCGACCACTGCTGACTTCGTGCGAGTCAAGCAGGCTCCGGTGCCGACGACGCTCACCGTCAAGCCGGTCGCGAAGACGATCGCTGCGGCGGAGGGCACGACCACGAGTCAACATCAAGCTGACCGACGAGGAACGACGCGGGCATTGCCGACAACGGCCGTGAGCATCATCACGACCGGCGGTAGCCTGTCCGTCATTGGTGACGCCGATGGCGCAGACTGCACGGCAGCGCAGGTTTGCGCCTCGCAGACCAAAGCCAGCGATAACGACGATGAGAATGGCGACGAGACTGGCACGATTGTTGCCACCCTCGCAGGTATCAACCGCGCCGGACTCGCCACGATCACCGTCATCGCTGGTGACCTGACGGCCACTGCCGAGGTCGTTCTGTTCGGCCCGGTGGACCGGATCGAGGCGAGCCCCGAGCAGTGTTCGATCGAGATCGGCGGCTCCACGTTCGTCGTCGTGACCGCCTATGACTGCGGCAACAACCCGGTGTCGGGCGTTGTCGTGGATGTGGCCACCAAGTCGAACGGCTCGCAGGACATCACCGGTCCCGCCGCCAAGACGGTGCCGGTGAGTGGCGACAACGATGTCGACAAGGATGCCAACGGCAACCACGCGGTCGACAAGGGTGACATCCGCGCCTGTGGCGATGACGCCGTAGTGGGCGACGACTCCCGCTACGGAGAATGTCGTCGAGGGTTCGCTCGGCACGGCCAATAGTGGAACCAGTGTCGCTCGGGGCACCAACCTTGATGGCCAGTGCGTCATCGAGATCTCGGCTCCCAAGAAGGACGTGAACGACGCCGCCGCCGACGCGGCGCGTGGGACGCACAGCGTCGTCATCAATGCCCTCTCGGGCACTGCGACTGATGCTCTCGACACCTACACCCGCAACTCTGACGTGGACAAGGTGACCGTCGAGCTTCAGGTCGGTGGCCCACCGTCGAGCGTCACGAGCGACGCTTCTGAGTACGTTGACCCGCTGAGCTCGACCAAGATCACCTACACCGTCTGGGACGACGAAGACGTCCGCGTCGGTGAAGTCGATGTGGTCATCGACCAGATCGAGGGTGATGGGAAGATCACGGCTGGCGAGGGTACTGGCAGGACCAAGGACGGCCAGGGGTCGTTCACCTTCCGCGCTCCGCTGAACGAGGGCACCGCGGTGTTCCTCGTTACGGTCAACCCGGGCACGTCTGGCGAAATCCAGCAGCCCATCTCGGTCGTCGTCGGCGAGGCGATGCCGGAGGAGCCGGACATGCCGGCCATGCCTGACGGCGACGCTCTCAGCTTCCTGTCCCCGTCGATCGCTTCGTTCAGCGGCGGCTCGGTCGCAGATCTCGCCGCGGCTGCCGAGGCGGAGTGCCCCGGCGGTGCGACCTACTGGGTCCAGGCGAGCGACGGCTCGTGGCCGGCCGCGTACAGCACCACCGTTACAGTGGCGATCGCCAATAGCCCGTTCGAGGCGGCGTGGGCTGATGGCTTCGGCATGACGGCTGTCTTCTTCAGCGAGTGTGAGATGGACGCCATGGGGGACGAGGGCTAGAGCGCGCAAGCGCTCCGGTCTGAGAACTCCAACGGAGTAGCGACGGACCCCGGGATCCCGGCTTCGGCCGGGGTTCCGGGGAACCGTCTTCCACTCCCCAGCAAGCCCGGCAAGCCCGGCAAGGAGAAACCGAATGATTCGAACGATTGGACCGGCCAGGCTCGGCTTCGCGGCGGCGCTCCTCGCGCTGCTGCTCGGCCCGCTTGCGCTCGGCTTCCACACCGCGCACGCGCAGGGCCCGGACACGGCCCAGTACTACGGCACCGGCCTCAGCGAGGGCGACACCGTCGCCGCCTCGATCGACGGCACGGAGTGCGGCAGCACCACCGCCAACGCCGCTGGCGAGTGGGTCGTCCAGGTCGGCCCGGGCGACTGTTCGCCGGAGAACGGCGCCACCGTCAGCTTCTCGCTGAACGGCGACGCCGCGGCGGAGACCGCGACATGGTCCGCAGGCGACCTCTCCGAGGTCACCCTGACCGTCTCGGCCATGCCCGACGACGGCGCCATGCCCGATCTGCCGGCAGAGCCTGACACCGGCAACGCCGGACTGCTCGGCGCTGGCAGCGCTGGCAGCTCCTCGTTGCTCGCGCTGGCGCTCGGCAGCCTCGCGCTCGCCGGCCTCGCCGCCGCGCGCGTCGCCACGCGCCGCGTCAGCTAACCCTCGGCCCCGTGCCGATTGCGAAGCGCCCCCGGCAACGGGGGCGCTTCTTTGTGTCCGCCATCGCCTGCCCTCGCTGGCCGCGCTGGCGCGCGGCGCCCCCTCACCCCCGCCCTCTCCCGCGAGGGGAGAGGGGGCCGGATTGTCCCTTACCCGCACCGTCTCCGGCGAGGGGAGGGAGCCGGTCCCCTCCGATCCCCTCTCCCCCGGCGGGAGAGGGAGCCGCAGGCGGCATCGGGGCTATCGGCTACAATGAGAGCCTCAACTCCGGGCTTGCCGATCGGAAGATCGTATGTCTAGGTCTGCTCCAGAGCGGTCTGAATCAGAGGCCGAAGGGCGTCGGCTAAGTCCAGCAGAGATCCTTGCTCTGCCTCAGAAAGCCCGAGAGATTCTGAGTCGCAAAGCTGAAGGACCGCTTCGTCGAATGCATCGAAAAAACGCTGCCGGTCGAGGGGACCCTGGGCGGCCAGCCCAACGCTGACAGCCACCAGCAGGAGCAGCGCCTCCGTACTCATAGACCCTCCAGCCGGTCGCGCACTCTAGTCTTTCCCTGCGTCGCTATGCTACCAGCGTGTCAGCGTACGGCTGCGCCGCCCGCACCCCCGCCCTCTCCCGCGAGGGGAGAGGGAGCCGGATTGTCCCTTACCCGCACCGTCTCCGGCGAGGGGAGGGAGCCGGTCCCCCTCCGATCCCCTCTCCCGCGAGGGGAGAGACACCCCAGGGTGCTAAGGCGTCAAGCGGCGAGCTGTTCGCGGTCGTGGCGGTGCGCCCAGGCGGTGGCCTCGTCGTAGGGGCGACGTGCCTTCAGGCAGCCGTGGAGGTAGCCGACGAGGCGGTTGCCGAGAGCGCGCAGCGCCTGGTGGTGGAGGTCGCCCGCGGCGCGGCGGCGGTGGTAGAAGTCATGGCAGCCGGGGCTCGCCTGCAGCGAGCAGAGCGCCCAGCGGTCCACGGCGTCGGCGAGCCGGCGGTTGCGCACGAAGCGGGCGCGCACGCTGCGCTTGCGGCCCGATGCTACGGTGAGCGGCGAGGTGCCGGCGTAGTTCCTGCGGGACTTCGCCGACTCGTAGCGTTCGGGGTCGTCCCCGAACTCGCCGAGCACCCGGGCGCCGAGCACGACACCGAGACCGGGCAGGGAACGGTAGATTGCGGCGTCCGGGTGCTGCTCAAAATGGCTCGTGAGCGCGGCCTCGAGCTCCGTAAGCTGACGGTTGATCTCGCTGATCTGCGCGACCGCCGCGCGGGTGCTCGCGGCGAACGCCCGGCTCACGGCAGGCGGCGCCTCGAGTTGCGGGGAGCGCAGCGCGTCGCGCACCGCGGCGGCGCGCCGCTCGAGGTTGCGCTGACGTCCGCCGCGGCGCAGCGCCGAGCGGATCTTCGACGTGCTCAGGCGCGCCGCCTCGCGCGGCTCGCTCGCCCGCGCCAGCACGCCCAGGGCGTCGCCGTGCGCGAGGCTGGGGAAGGCCTGCAGGGCAGCCGGGAAATACTCCCTGAGGGCGTTGCGCAGCCGGTTGGTCTGGCGCACGCGGTCCCAGATCAGCTGCTGGTGGGCGCGGGCGAGGATGCGCACCGCGGCAGCCTCGTCGCTGTCGCCGGCCAGCGGACGGTGGTTGTGGCGGTCGGTGCGCACGAGGTCGGCGAGCAGCTTCGCGTCGGCGGCGTCGGACTTGGCGCCGCCCAGGTGGTGACGCTCACGGTAGCGCGCCGCCGAGCGGGGGTTGATCGCGTAGACGCGGTAGCCGGCCGCGAGCAGGGCCGTGACCCAGGGTCCGCGGTCGGTCTCGATGCCGACCACGACCGCGCCCGGGTCTGAGGCGTGCTCGGCAACCAGTTCGTGCAGCACGGCGACGCCCGCGACGCCCTCGGGCAGCCGCCTGGCGGCGAGCCGTTCGCCGGCCTCGTTCATGAGCTGGACATCGTGGTGGTCTTCGGACCAGTCGTCACCGACGTAGAGGGTCATCGTGCCTCGCTTTCCTGCGCTTCGTGCTGCTGTTTGCGACCTGCCGGGCTGGTCCTGCGACGGCCTAATGGACCAGTGCTCTCGGGCACGACACCCCAGGAGTGCTGTGGACCACCCGGACGCACCAGCCGGGGCACGGTCTCTCCCTGGAGATCGCAGTGTCTCGGGGAGGGGCAGTGCTCACCGGCCGGCCGGTCCAAGACCAGTCTCCCAGATCGCTCCAGGGTCCGGTCGAACCCCATTAGGGCGGGGGTGCGGGCGGCGCAGCCGTACGCTGACACGCTGGTAGCATAGCGACGCAGGGAAAGACTAGAGTGCGCGACCGGCTGGAGGGTCTATGAGTACGGAGGCGCTGCTCCTGCTGGTGGCTGTCAGCGTTGGGCTGGCCGCCCAGGGTCCCCTCGACCGGCAGCGTTTTTTCGATGCATTCGACGAAGCGGTCCTTCAGCTTTGCGACTCAGAATCTCTCGGGCTTTCTGAGGCAGAGCAAGGATCTCTGCTGGACTTAGCCGACGCCCTTCGGCCTCTGATTCAGACCGCTCTGGAGCAGACCTAGACATACGATCTTCCGATCGGCAAGCCCGGAGTTGAGGCTCTCATTGTAGCCGATAGCCCCGATGCCGCCTGCGGCTCCCTCTCCCGCCGGGGGAGAGGGAATCGGAAGGGGGTCCGCCCCCCGCCGGAGGCGAGCATCCGGCCCCCTCTCCCCTCGCGGGAGAGGGCGGGGGTGAGGGGGCGCCGCGCGCCAGCGCGGCCAGCGAGGGCAGGCGATGGCGGACACAAAGAAGCGCCCCCGTTGCCGGGGGCGCTTCGCAATCGGCCGGTGGCCGAGGGTTAGCTGACGCGGCGCGTGGCGACGCGCGCGGCGGCGAGGCCGGCGAGCGCGAGGCTGCCGAGGGCCAAAGCCAGCAACGAGGTGCTGCCAGCGCTGCCGGCGCCGACCAGTCCGGCGTTGCCGGTGTCAGGCTCTGCCGGCAGATCGGGCATGGCGCCGTCGTCGGGCATGGCGGCGACGGTCAGGGTGACCTCGGAGAGGTCGCCGGCGGACCACGTCGCGGTCTCTGCCGCGGCGTCGCCGTTGACCGTGAAGCTGACGGTGTCGCCGTTCTCCGGCGAACAGTCGTCCTGGCCGACCTGGATGCTCCACCCGTCGGCGTCGGCGGTGTCGCTGCCGCACTCCGTGCCATCGATCGAGGCAGTGACGACGTCGCCCTCGCTGAGGTTCTGGCCGTAGAACAAGGCCACGTCGGGGCCCTGCGCGTGTGCGGTGTGGGAACCGAGCGCAAGCGGGCCGAGCAGCAGCGCGAGGAGCGCCGCCGCGAAGCCGAGCCTGGCCGGTCCAATCGTTCGAATCATTCGGTTTCTCCTTGCCGGGCTTGCTGGTTGCCGGGCTTTGCTGGGGAGTGGGAATACGGTTCCCCGGAACCCCGGCCGAGGCCGGGATTCCGGGGTCCGTGTCTACTCCTCTGGAGTCCTCAGGCTGGAGCGCTGTGCGCCCTAGCCTTCGCTCCCCATCGAGCCTTCGCTGTCCATGGCGTCGGCCTCACAGCTGGAGACCCAGACGAAGGTCATACCGTCGAAGCCGTCCGCGAACGCCGTGGTGAACCCGATGATCGCGAACGCCGGAGCGGTGCTGCTCCAGAGGTGCCATTCGCCCTCGGCGTCCTGGACGGCGATCTGCGAGCCGCCGGGGCACTTAGCCGCGGCAGCCGCCGCGAGGTCATCGAGCGAGCCGCCGCTGAAGCTACCCAGGTTGCCCTGGACCGTCAGCGTGGCGTCGCCGTCAGGCATCGCCGGCTCCTCCGGCTCCTCCGGCATCGCCTCGCCGACGGTCAGCGTGATGATGTCCCTGATCGCGCCAGCACCGCTACCGGCGGTGACGCGGAAGACAACCTGACCCTCGAGGCCGGCGATGTAGCTGAAGGTCGACGAGCCGTTAGAGGTCATCGCCCCCATCACCGTCGCCTTACCCTCTTCGAGGCCATCGCCGGCGACCTTGACGACGTTGATCGGGGTCTCGCCGACGAGGACACCCTCGTCGTCAAGCACCGTCAGCGTGATCGTCGTGTCGCTCAGCGGGTCGACGTATTCGGGAGCATCGCTCTCGATGCTGGCCGGCCCACCGGCGACCTGAATCGTGGCCGAGGCCTTGACTGCGCTCGAGCCAGTGCCGATCTGGAAGTTGATCGTGTGCTCGCCACGAGTCGCGCTCTTGGTCGCCCCGCCCACGTCCTTCTTCGGCACAGACACGTACACGACGCACCGACCGTCGGCGTCGGTCCCTGGCCCGAACACATCATCGCTGGTGCCGTCGGAGGAACCGGTGTTGTCATCACCACACGCCGGGATGCTCTTCTTCGAGTCCGTGGCGTGGATGAAGTCCTTGCTGTACCCGACGCCAGCAGCGCTAGCGCCGTCGCCCGTAACTTCCGGCGTGTCCCGCTCGGTCTCGATAGGCTCGGGCTTATCGCCGGGGCCAACGACTTCCTTGGTCGCGCGCGGGGCGATTATCTGGCTCTTGACCGGGTTGCCCGCAGCGTCGGTAACGGTCAGGTCGATCCAGACGTTGCCGCCTTCATGCACCGAGTTCTGCCGCGGCACGGCTGTCAGGTTCTTGGCCGGACCGGACAGGGTGACGTCAATCGACACCGCGTCGAGGTCGCCGCTGGTGATGGTCACCGTCGCGACGCCAGCGCGACCCGATCCGTGGAGCGTGACGCGGGCATGGCCCGGAGTCTCGGTGCCGCTGCCGTCGGTTGAGACGTCGAGATTCCCAGTGACTTCCGCGCACAACTGGCTATCGACAGTGTCGTCGTTGTCGCAGTCGAACTGGCCGTTCGTGGTCACGAACCCAACACTGACACCGTTCATCCCGATCGGCGTCGCCTGGTCGTTCAAGACCGTCGCGGTGATGGTTGTGGACTCGGCGGTGGTGCTCCCAGCGCCGGACGCGATCGTGGTCGAAGCGGCCGTGGCCTTCAACGTAGCCGGCAGCGGATCGACGACCACGGTCAAAACGTCCCTACTGACGCCACCGGTCGTCACAGAGAGGTCCGTCTGCGTGATGCGGATCAGGCCTCCCTTGGAGTCGACATCGATCTTGAGCGCCACCGTCACGCCAGCGTCACTCGTGTTGGTGTCACAGTGACCCGAGCCGCTGCTGGCCGTGGCCGGGTTACAAATGATCTTCTGGCCGTCGTCGGTCGCCGAGTCGTGCGTGAAGCTGCCGCTCGCCCCCGCGACGGAGGTGATCTCGAACTGCACGTAGCTCGTTGCGGCATTCTGGACGTAGACGGTGTCCCCGGGGTTCGCCGTGTTCGCGGGCTCGAGGTCGTTGCCGTCCTTGTCCCCCAAAGCCGCCTCGGCGGTCGTCGTGGAGACGGACAGCAGCACCGCGAGCGCTACCGCGAAGGCGGCGGCGACGGTGAGGCCGTAGGCTCCCAACTTTGTTACGTACTGATCTTGAAGTGGACATAGCGCTCCGCACTCGCTCCACGGATCCCAGTATTCACCGCGCTTCTTCGCCGCCCTCGCTCGTTCGCGCCGCTCAAATGGGGCCAACCTGGGGCCATCCCCGCCCAGCGCAGGATCAACTGACCCCGCAGCCCGGCTGAACGACCCCGCGACGGACGTTTTCGACCATTGCGCACCCCCTTCCGAGGTCGGCCCAACAGTCCGGCGAGGCGCGCGCGCTCCGGCTGCGCCGGAGTCCCCCTCACCCTCGGGGGTGTGGGGGTTCCCCCCACAACACATTGGCTCTCCCCCAGGAGAGGGGGCCGGACAGGCGCGCGGTACACAGGCGCGCGGTACACAGGCGGGCAGACACAGCCGTGCGGTACACAGGCGGGCGATACAACGGGACGAACCCCGCGACCGGCCCTGCCGGTCCAGCGCGGCGGGTCCAGCGCGGCGCCCTGTGGAGGAGGCATGAATGAACGACCCTGAGATCCCGACTGTCAACGCAGCCGCAAGGCCGCTCCCCGCCCTGAACAACCACGCCCCGAACAACCCTGCCCCGAACAGCCACGGCTCGCGCAGCCGCGCCTGCGATCCGCCGGCGCAGGGCGGACTTCCGTCGATCCGCGTGGGCACGGGGATTCGGACTCCTCGCGCCCTCCGCGGTGAGTGGCTCGGGCGGCAGCGGGCGGGCGAGGCTCATGGGTAGGCGCGACTGGGGCTCCGGCGCGCTCGAAGAGCGTTCGCGCGGTCGCTGGCGAGTCGCCGTCGAACTTCCGCGCGACCCCGCGACCGGAAAACGCCGCCGCCGCCGGTTCACTGTCCGGGGCACCAAGCGAGACGCGCTGCGGGCGCTCCGCCAGGCCCTGAACGAGCGCGACCATGGAGGCGTGGACCCGCACCGCATCACCACCGGCGAGTGGCTGGAGCACTGGGTCGAGCAGCGGGCGCGCGACGGTACGCTCGCCCCGGCAACCGTTGAAGCGTACCGCTCGATGGTCCGGGCCCACCTGATCCCGGCAGTAGGCCCGGTGCGCCTGCAGGAGCTTCGGGCCGCCCATATCCGGATGCTGAAGGACGACCTCTCGCAATCGAGGGCGCCCGCGACCGTCTGGGGCATCCTCCGCCTGCTTCGCCAGATGCTTCAATCCGCGGTCGCGCAAGAACTGCTCGCCAGAAACCCCGCATTGGCCGTGCCGAACCCGTCACGGGCGCGCGGGCGACACGAGCGCCGTGCCCTCGCCGAAGCCGAGATCGTCGAGCTGCTGAGCGTCGCCGGGGGGACGGCGTACGACATGGTGATGCGCTTCGCCCTCGCCACGGGCGCGCGCCGGGGAGAACTGCTCGGCGCCACCTGGGACGCGATCGACCTCGAGCGCCGCGTCTTCCGCGTGCTCCGCGCGCTCCAGGTCGTCAGGAACGAGTTCCTGGTGCTTCCCCCGAAGACGGCCCGCTCGCGCCGCACGATCGAGCTGTCGCCCCGGACGGTGGCGCGGCTGCGCCGTCATCGCGCCGAGCAGAACGCCGCGCGGCTCCGGCTGGGCGCGGCGTGGGAGGATCACAACCTCGTCTTCCCCGGTGAAGGCGGCCGCTACTGGGCGCCGCTCGGCTTCTACACGGGCTTCCGGGAGCTGGTAGCCGCGAGCAAGATCGAACGCCCTCGGGAAGTGACCTTCCACACCTTGCGGCACACCGCCGCGAGCCAGTGGATCCTCGCGGGCGTCGACCTGCTGACAGTCTCACGCCGGCTCGGCCACACCCAGGCCTCGTTCACGATGGACGTCTACGGCCACATGCTCCCCGGCCAGCAAGATCAGGCCGCCGAAGCGCTCGACCACCTGATCGGCTAACGCAGCGCGGGCGGGGATTCGGAAGGAGATCCGGCCCCCTCTCCCCTCGCGGGAGAGGGCGGGGGTGAGGGGGTCCGACGCCCGCCGCGCGAGAGGGAACCCGCCGCGCGAGAGGGAACCCGCCGCGCGAGAGGGAATCGGAAGGGGATCCGGCCCCGCCGGCAAAGCGGATCCGGCCCCCTCTCCCCTCGCGGGAGAGGGCGGGGGTGAGGGGGTCCGGCGCCCGCCGGGCAAAGAGCCCCGATGGCGCACCAGTCCAGCGAGGCGCGCGCGCTCCGGCTGCGCCGGAGTCCCCCTCACCCTCGGGGGCGTGGGGGCTCCCCCCACAACACACTGGCTCTCCCGCCAAGGGAGAGGGAATCGGAAGGGGTCCGACACCCGCCGCGGAAGAGATCCGGCCCCCTCTCCCCTCGCGGGAGAGGGCGGGGGTGAGGGGGTCCGGCGCCTGCCAGACCGGCCCCGATCCCCAACAAGGCCCCACTTTGGCCCAGATCGAGCCAGATCCCTACCCAGGCTTCCGAGGAATCAGCGGCTCCTGGGCCGCATCGAAGCCGCCCGCTCCGAGCGCGAGCGACGGGGCCTCCCCGGAGCCGGCTGCGGGCCCGGACGCGCGCGCGCCGTTAACCGCCTGACCGTCCAGCGCGTTACTCTTCATGTGCCGGGCTTTGCCGTCCGGGGCGCATCGCGTCCCGCCGGACAGGCAGGCGCGAGCGGAAGGACAGGCTTCCAGCGGACAGGCCGGCGGGACGGCGTTTGCGGCGTCCAGCTCGAGCGGCGGCGCAAGCCCCCCACATACGGCCCACCCCGCAACCGGAAGCCCCGTACGAGGAGGGCAATCGGGCAGCAGCAACGGCTACGCAACAACGCAACGAGTACCTCCTACGAAAGAGGGAACATTTGAAGTACGTAACAAAGTTGGGAGCCTACGGCCTCACCGTCGCCGCCGCCTTCGCGGTAGCGCTCGCGGTGCTGCTGTCCGTCTCCACTTCCACGGTCGAGGCGGAGGTGCGGGACACTGCCACAGGCAGCCCCCTGGACACCCCGATCAAGAAGAACAACGGCGACACCGTCTACATCCATAACGGCGCTGGGGGCTTCGTCCTGTACGAGATCACGGCGATTGGGAACGCGTCCGCGTCGTTCACGCACTCGAGTGCACAGAACGACGGACAGACCCTCTACTGCTCGCCCGCGACGACTACCGGAACGTGTGACGCCAACACCGCCGACGGCACCACCGTGGCGGTGAAGATCGATAAGGATTCCGGCTCTGGCGGGATCATCGTCAAGCAGACCGTGCTGGCGACCGGTGTCACCACCGCCGACGAGCTGGCTGTCAGCGTCGCACCGGTGCCGACCAAGCTCACGGCGAGCCCTTCGCCGAAGGCCATCAGCGCTGGTGAGGGCTCGGATACTGCGGACGAAAGCACGCTCACGTTCCGTCTCACCGACCAGAACGGCAAGGGCATCGGTGGGAAGGCCCTGACGGTCATCGCCAGTCATGGGGAACTCGAGGGCCTAGACGACGCCCCCGACGGTTGGACTGACGTTACAGGTGGCATCGAGTTCGACGGCAGCGGCACCCAGGTCGGCACCGTCACCACCAGCACCGATACTGGGGATGAAGACGTGGATGGTGCTGGCTATGCAGCCGTGAAGTTCACCGCTGGCGGCGTGGCGGACATCGCGACCATCACGGTGCGGCTGGCAGGCAGCACGCTGACCCAGACCGCCGACATCGTGATGTACGGCGCGGCCAAGACGATCACGGCGGCTGCCGAGCAGACGGCCCTCCAGATCGGCGGCAGCACGTTCATCGTCGTGACCGCGACGGACGCAGGCGGCAACGCCGTCGCCGGGCACCCGGTCGACGTCAAGAGCGGCGCGAGCGGCGTCGTCGGCCCGGAGGCCCGTTCCAACGAGGTGGTAGTGCGCAACGTCGCCGACAAGGATGTCGCCCCCATCGGCGGCCTCGCAGCGGGCGCGGGTGACCTGCCTGCCTGTGGCGACGCCCCTGACCGAGTGGACGTCGACGGCACTGATGTTAACGAGTCCCTATGGTGGACGGGGTAACGGCACCAACGCCGCCGGTAAGTGCGTCATCCAGGTGACGACGGCCGGTGCCAACACCGCGTCGACTGCGGACGACACCACGCGCGGCACGCACACCACATCACCATCGCCGGGCCGGCAGCCGACGGCTCCGCGGACGTGACGGTCGAGATCGAGATCGGCGGTGCGCCGGCCACGATCACGAGCGACGCTCCCGAGCGGATGGGACCCGCTGAGTGAGATCACGGTGAACCTGACCGTGCTCGACGACGAGGACGTCCGTGTGGGCTCGGTCCACTACTCGGTGGTCAAGGTCAGCGACGACGGCGTGTTTACCAGCGCCGTATCCGGACGCACGTCCGACGGCCGTGCGAAGTTCAGCTACCTCGCACCGTCCAGCTCGGGCACTGCTCAGTTCCTCGTTCGGACGTGGAACGAGAAGGCGGATGGCACTCGAGGAACCACGCAGACTGCTCGCGAGCAGATCCTGATCGAGGTCGGCGAGGCGATGCCGGAGGAGCCGGACATGCCGGCCATGCCTGACGGCGACGCCACGCTGACCGTCCAGGGCAACATTGGTAGCTTCAGCGGCGGCTCGCTCGATGCCTTCGCGGCTGCTGCCGCGGCTGAGTGCCCCGGCGGCTCGCAGATCGCTGTCCAGGACGCCGATGGCGAATGGCACCTCTGGAGCAGCACCGCTCCGGCGTTCGCGATCATCGGGTTCACCACGGCATTCGCGGACGGCTTCGACGGTATGACCTTCGTCTGGGTCTCCAGCTGTGAAGCGGACGCCCATGGACAGCGAAGGCTCCATGGGGAGCGAAGGCTAGGGCGCGCAGCGCTCCAGTCTGAGAACTCCGCAGGAGTAGCGACGGACCCCGGAATCCCGGCCTCGGCCGGGGTTCCGGGGAACCGTATTCCACTCTCCAAACAAGCCCGGCAAGGAGAAACCGAATGATTCGAACGATTGGACCGGCCAGGCTCGGCTTCGCCGCGGCGCTTCTCGCGCTGCTGCTCGGCCCGCTTGCGCTCGGCTTCCACACCCGCGCACGCGCAGGGTCCCGACGTGGCCTCGTACTACGGCCAGAACCTCAGCGCTGGCGACATCGTCACCGCCTCGATCGATGGCACGGAGTGCGGCAGCGACACCGCCACCGCCGAGGGGTGGAGCATCCAGGTCGGCCAGGACGACTGCTCGCCTGAGAACGGCGACACCGTCAGCTTCACGGTCAACGGCGACGCCGCCGAGCAGACCGCGACGTGGTCCGCAGGCGACCTCTCCGAGGTCACCCTGACCGTCGCCGCCATGCCCGACGACGGCGCCATGCCCGATCTGCCGGCCGAGCCTGACACCGGCAACGCCGGACTGCTCGGCGCTGGCAGCGCTGGCACCTCGTTGCTCGCGCTGGCCCTCGGCAGCCTCGCGCTCGCCGGCCTCGCCGTCGCGCGCCTCGCCACGCGCCGCGTCAGCTAACCTTCGGCCACCGGCCGATTGCGAAGCGCCCCCCGGCAACGGGGGCGCTTCTTCGTGTCCGGCTCGCTCTCTCGCCGGAGAGGGTGCAGGTGCGGAGGCTCCGGCCCCCTCTCCCCTCGCGGGAGAGGGCGGGGGTGAGGGGGTCCGACGCCCCGCCGCGCGAGGAGCCTGCGGCGGCGCAACAGTCCTCGAGGCGCGCGCGCTCCGGCTGCGCCGGAGTCCCCCTCACCCTCGGGGGTGTGGGGGCTCCCCCCACAACACATTGGCTCTCCCGCCGGGGGAGAGGGGATCGGAAGGGGATCCGGAGTCCCCCCTCACCCTAACCCTCTCCCTCCGGGGGAGAGGGGATCGGAGGGGACCGGCTCCCTCCCCTCGCCGGAGACGGTGCGGGTAAGGGACAATCCGGCTCCCTCTCCCCTCGCGGGAGAGACACCCCAGGGTGCTAAGGCGTCAAGCGGCGAGCTGTTCGCGGTCGTGGCGGTGCGCCCAGGCGGTGGCCTCGTCGTAGGGGCGACGTGCCTTCAGGCAGCCGTGGAGGTAGCCGACGAGGCGGTTGCCGGAGAGCGCGCAGCGCCTGGTGGTGGAGGTCGCCCGCGGCGCGGCGGCGGTGGTAGAAGTCATGGCAGCCGGGGCTCGCCTGCAGCGAGCAGAGCGCCCAGCGGTCCACGGCGTCGGCGAGCCGGCGGTTGCGCACGAAGCGGGCGCGCACGCTGCGCTTGCGGCCCGATGCTACGGTGAGCGGCGAGGTGCCGGCGTAGTTCCTGCGGGACTTCGCCGACTCGTAGCGTTCGGGGTCGTCCCCGAACTCGCCGAGCACCCGGGCGCCGAGCACGACACCGAGACCGGGCAGGGAACGGTAGATTGCGGCGTCCGGGTGCTGCTCAAAATGGCTCGTGAGCGCGGCCTCGAGCTCCGTAAGCTGACGGTTGATCTCGCTGATTCTGCGCGACCGCCGCGCGGGTGCTCGCGGCGAACGCCCGGCTCACGGCAGGCGGCGCCTCGAGTTGCGGGGAGCGCAGCGCGTCGCGCACCGCGGCGGCGCGCCGCTCGAGGTTGCGCTGACGTCCGCCGCGGCGCAGCGCCGAGCGGATCTTCGACGTGCTCAGAGCGCGCCGCCTCGCGCGGCTCGCTCGCCCGCGCCAGCACCGCCCAGGGCGTCGC